>NZ_CM178745.1:0-3919781 GCF_058683495.1 Fusibacter sp. QWL-12 | reverse complement strand
CTGTAGGTGGGAGTGCGCTGGCTGGTGAGACCAGCCAAATCGCAGCAGAGCGAGAAACGCTTGAAGAAGTGGGCATTAAGATTGATCTTTCAGATGTCAGACCGCATCTAACCATCAATTTCGATGAAGGATTTGATGACTTTTATCTGGTTGAACTTAATGAGGCACCAGATTTGGATCAGTTACTTCTACAGTACGAGGAAGTTCAAGCAGTGAAATGGGCAAGCTACGATGAAATTATGGCCATGATGGATCAAGAGCGTTTTATACCTTATTACAAACACCTCATCGGGTTTTTATTTGAAAATCGTAAAGCCTATGGTGCTATTAGAGAATAGGAGGATTTTGTGCGTGATAAAGCGATCAGGTTGAGTTTGATTTTAATCAGCTTATATTTTGTACTAATAGCGGGATATCGCGATTATATTGGCGAGAATGATTGGAGAAAGACGACACATATCGATTTGAATGACGACACTTTAGCAAACGATGTCAGTTCTAGTGGCGAAGTCAAATTGGATACTGGTGATAAAGATAAACCACAGTCCACAACCAGCGCTATTATAACACCTTATGAACCAAATGAACCAAATGAAGAGATAGACCATACATATTACTATAGGCGTCAGGATGCTAATGAGGGACAGTTATTCCTAGCAGTTCGGAATGCCTATGCAAACGAAAAAATTAGATTGTTAAATCAGCATTTAGAAGCCGATTTTTATACCATAGAGGTTTGTATTCTCGAATCAGGCACTGTAAAAGAAGTGAAAAGAGTAGCAACCATTCCTGTCTATAATCAAACCTTGATCAATTTTTCACTGGGATATTTCAAGGACATCGAGAATGGTTACCAAATCATACAATATGAGCGATGGATCGGATTGGTTGAGCTCGCATCTGGCGATGTTTATTGGCATTTCTGGGATTCAAAACCTTTTTCACACGTTTCCAGTGATAAAAAGACCGATGCTTTTGAAGAAAAACAGTTGATCTACCTTTATGAAAATGGTTATAAGGTCCAATACTTCGATATAAATAAAAAATCATTTGTATCTGAAAAACTGAAAATAAGAGAAGAACTGTTAAGTAAAGGGGAGTCCTTGGAAGGCGTTCGGTTAGTTGATGTCGATTTTACATCAAATCCAGAATTGACATCAAGTTCAAATGTGACTCCAAATACAGAGGAGATACCATTAAGAACGATAACGAATGATCCTGTACTAAGTTCAATTGCACTCAATATGCTTGGCACAGAATTGATCAATCAAATGGGACTTCCCGATAAAGTTGATTGGTGGGCTGGGAATTATCTAGCTTATGAGGATTTGATGGTTTATGCAGAAATCGCTAACCAACCCTATACTAAAAGGATAGCACCTGGCGATACCGTTAGTGTTGGAACGGTTCGCACTGTTATTTATGATGGCAGTGCTTCCGTAATTGGACTTAAGGTTGGTGACACTTTAAAAGATGCGGAAGCCAAGCTTGGTAAAATTGATGCAATAGGGTTTCACCATTGGAATGAAATGTCCTATCCAGCAGCATTTTCAGTAATAAAAGAAGACTTGCATTTATCGATTTCTATATGGCTAAATCCAGAGTTGTGTATAGAAGCGTTCGCTATTGGCGTATATGAAAAAGTCGAAGACATTACTGAGCGGTCAGGTGTCGTTTTCTCAGACGGTATCAAAATAATAGATGTGGATGATCCGGTTTTGGATTTGCTGTGCAACGAAGCCATTCACTCCGCATATGAGGCTGGCGATGCCATCTTTTTTAATACTGACAGCGGTTTTTTTACTTTGTCTAGATACAGCGATAGCGCCATACACCTTGCAGAGCAAGAGATGACGCCATTTTTTGAAATGCTGACACAAGATAACCCAACTGTATTCACTATCGGAAATACTGATCAAAAAATCCATAAAATTGACTTGATTTTGCTTACAGACCAAACACTTTCAAATCAGGGTTATACAGTAGACTTCTCCTATTCGTATGAGTAAGAAAATAATTTTAACCCTACAAACTAGAATGCGACTAAATGTGAAGACTTGATGCCTGAAGGTTCAATGCTTGATGAATCAACGCCTGAAGACTTTTATTCAGATAGCCAGGAGGCAAGTCGATTAAAGATTTGAATCACGTCTGGATGGTCAACCTCTCGATCAAAGTCATGGGGCATGCCATAAACTTGATGAAATACAGAATGAGGCAACTGTCGACTCAACCGTTTGCCTAAAGAAAAAGGCACATCTTTATCGTCGATGCTAGCGGTCATAAATGTTTTTGGAAACTTAGATAAGACACTGGGATCAAGGTCATACTGCGTCACTTGACCACCGGTTACAGTATCTGTCCATAAACCTTCTTGACGCAAATAAAAATAATAGATGCCACGACTAAATAAGGGATCATCCGTAACGATTTGATCTGAAAGTACAGACACAGCAGCTTCTTTATCAATATAAAGATACTGCTTTTCTTTTTGTGCAGATTTAAAGGCTTCGTGATTAAAGGTGGGATAGCCATAAAAGGCGATAAGTTTTCTCGGTGCGTTTACACTTTTCTCATTTGAACTTTGATTTTTTAAACTATTGTTTTTTATACATAATTCAGCCCACTTTAAAGCGAGATACGCGCCAGCCGATCTACCAAATATGTCGTAGTATTCAAACGGAAAGAGGACTTCAGGCTGGTTAGAAATCCATCCGATATAAGCCTGTATCGTTTGTAAAATAAGATCCAAGCTAGCTTCTGGCGCAAGCGGATAATCGAGACACAGCACTTGATACCCCTGTGATACAAAATTCTGAATATGAAATTGAGGTAAATCTTTACGCGAACCAAAAATCAAACCACCCCCGTGCAAATAGATAAGAAGGGGTCTATTGGCTGATTTTTTAGGTATACCTTTTAAATAATCAGAGTTTTTATTGTCTAAATTAACAGAGCATTCATCGTCTAGATAATCAGAGCGTTTATCGTCTAGATAATGCAATGTACCATGTAACCAAAGCTCAGGGTGTTTGGGCACTTGAATGGTTTTAAAGTCTACAGACTGAATTGCATAAGGTTTTTCGTTTTTAGGTGCATTATTTATTGGTTCATTACTTAAATGTGCTTTTGACATAATTGCTCCTTATTTACATGAGTTCATATAAGCGAATTGCAATTTGATAGAGTAGGATTTGCTCAGAATCAGCAAAGTCGATCTCAAGTAAGGCTCTAATTTTATCAATTCGATATCGAACGGTTTTATGATGAATGAACAGACGATTGGCTGTGGTGACATAGTTTTGATTTTCCATTAAAAAAACCTTTAGGGTTTTAAATAAATCTGGGGCTTCAGATTTCAGTTTTGCCAAATCTGTAGGGATAAACTTTTCAAGCTCACCAAGTGCATCGGTTTCGAGAAAATACTTGAAGACCCCCAGATTATCATAATAGAGCGTGTGTGTCCCATGATAAAAGTGATGCATCATTTTCGCAGTGTCGAGACACTCTTTGTTGATGTCTTTTAGGCTATTTTTATTGTGTATGTTACTGATCGCCACATGAGCAAATATTTGATCTTTTGTAAGTTCAAAAGCCGCCTCTGAGTTTAAGCACCTTTCTACGATGGTTTGTAGTTCAGTCTTATTAAATCCATTCTGACCTTCTTTAAGGTTTCTAATGAAAATGACGCGATTCCCTTTAATATAATACGCAATCGGGGAGTAGCTTTCCCTAATTTGTGCGGTTATGGTTTGAATCATAGGTGCAATACTGTCATCATCGTGTAAATGGTTGTCATAAAGTGAGACCATAGCACCTTGATAGTTTTCAAATAAATTAAGACCGACAAGTGACAAAAGTTCGTCTTGTTCGATGGTACTGTAATATCGGTTGTTTAAAAGATCCACCATCAGATCGTTCTTTTTTAAGAACTGACTGTGCTTAATTGTATAATTTTTAAGTAGCTCGGCTTGTAAAAATTCGACCGCATTTTCTAAAACCATATAATCCAATTCGCCTAGTTCGCCTCTTTGTTCAAAGATTACAAGGAGGTATTTTTGATTCTCAAGATTGGGAACATCCACACATATCGCAGACTTTGGAAAGCTCTGAGCAAGTTCAGAGGAATGCTCCAAATGTCTTGAATCATCGGAATAACGAAGCTCATAGCGCGTATAACTAAAGGTCATAAAGTTCTCAGTTAAAATAGGCGTTGTATGAACAATTTTATATCCAGAGAGACTCTGGTTGGTGGTAATGGTCTTTTGTTTTAAAGGCATCGTAAATTGAAAATCCAATCCCAACAGTTGCTTGAAATTGTTTAACATTTCTTCGATGGTTGGGATTTTTTGTGCCATTTTATTGAGCACTTGCCGCGTTTGATAATAGGTTTCGAGTAAGTTGGCATTGTGGTTTATCACAGGTCTTAAAACGGCAAATAAGACGGTTTCATATCGAATGGTTTTCGGAATGGTCAGTAGGGGAAGTTGATACTTTTCACTGAGCCTAATAAGAATTTCAGGTACATCAAAAAGCAAACGCTCCAGCTTCAAAACCAAAGCTCCTATGCCGATGGTGCACATTTTTGAAAAAAAGTAGTCAAGTTCATCGTCACTTAAAGATTCTAGCGCAAAATAGCTGGTTAAAATCATTTGATTGGGTTCGCCCCAGTTCTCGATATCCACCGCTTCAAGCACCATTGCGGATGTGATTTTTCGATCTAAAAGGTTATGTCCATAGATTAGTTTTGCCACGTCAAAAGGCGGCTGAGAAAGTAATTTCTTAAGCTCCATATATACCTCTTTTTTATCCTGTGAGGATAATAAACTGGATTAAGTTTAGAATTCTGTCCAATGTAGAGCGGACAAAAATTGCTTATACTCTTTTTAAATTGATAGTCATACCGACCGAGATCACATCTGGGCCGGTTAAGAATTAAGGTGATTATATCAGAAAAGGGAGGTCAAATAAATGCTATTTACGGTAATTAAAAAGAATAATTACCAGGATTCGATTAATTTGATGTTGTTAACAAATGAGATAAATACTTTAGAAGGTGTAACAAAAAGTCAAATTATGATGGGAACTGAGGCGAATAAGGACATTATGAACGGTGCAGGGCTATTATCCGATGAGGCTAAAGATGCGGCACCTAGTGATATGATTATCGCTATTGAATCGATGGATGCATCGATCGTTGAAAAGGTAGTTGAGAAGGTCAATCAATTTTTAAGTGATCTTTCTGTTAAGAAGGATGCACAAGCGATTCAATCTGCAACCTCACTTGAAATGGGACTTGAACTATTACCTGATGCCAATCTAGCACTTTTTTCAATTCCTGGCGAATACGGTGCTTCTGAAATGGAGAAAGCACTTAAAAAAGGCTTACACGTCTTTTCCTTTACAGACAATATTTCCGTAGCGGATGAAGTTAGACTTAAAAAATTAGCAAATGAAAAAGGTCTTTTAATGATGGGACCAGATTGTGGAACAGGGATCATTTCCAGTATTCCCATCGCATTTACCAACGTGGTAAGGCCAGGGAACATCGGTATCGTCGGTGCGTCGGGAACTGGGATACAAGAGGTGTCTACCATCATCGATCGACTCGGTGGCGGCTGTGTTCATGCGATTGGTACAGGTGGAAGAGACCTTTATGAAGCCGTTGGCGGGATTACCATGCGCGATGCAATATTGGCGCTTGAGCATCACGATGCAACTGATGTCATCGCGGTTATCTCTAAGCCACCATCAAAATCGGTTAGAGATGAAATCGTGAATCTCTTGCAAAATCTTTCAAAACCTGTTGTGGCAATTTTCTTAGGCGAAAAACCAACGGCTTACGAGGGCAACGTCTACTTTGCGCATACACTTGAAGAAACGGCGAGAATTGCAGTCGATTTAGCCAACAATCAAGCCGTTGCTAACCGATATCAAGAACCGGTTCAAACAGATGCATTTGGAAAGCTTTCAAAAGACAAGACAGTTAAAGGCTTATATTCAGGCGGTACCCTTGGGTCGGAAGCCGCAATGATGATATCAGAAGCTTTAGAACTTGGTGGTGTAATCAAATCTGAAGGCTACCTACTAAAAACAAACGGTTATGAAGTTATTGACCTAGGTGATGATCTTTATACGCAAGGTAAGCCGCATCCAATGATCGATCCAGAAGTTCGAATCAATTATATCAAGAAAATGGCAGAGCAAGATGAAACAGGTGTCATCCTCTTTGATGTGGTTTTAGGATATGGCTGTCATCCAGATATGGTTGGTGCTTTACTTCCAGCGATAGAAGCGGTTAAAGCAAGTCGTGGCAGTTCTGTTTTCTTCGTAGCAACCGTTGTGGGAACTGAGCACGATCCTCAAGACTATCATGCTGCAGTAGAAAAGCTGGAATCAGCTGGTGTTTTAGTTGCAAAAAGTAATGCAAAAGCAGTTGAACTTGCACTTGCGTTAAAAGGCGTTACGATCAACGAACCTGAAAAGACACATGTAGAAGTTGAGGTTCAACCGGTTAACTTAACTGTACCAAGTGATGCGATAATGAAACTCATCAATGAAAAACCAAAGGTCATCAACATTGGACTTGAGAGTTTTAATCAGTCTATAAAGGATTATGGTGGCGAATCGGTTCAATACAATTGGCGTCCAAGAGCAGGCGGTAATAAGAGAATGATTCAATTGTTAGATGCAATTGAAGCTTATGAGTCTGAGATCGATGAAAATAATCAAATTGTTATTGAAAAACTTAGAATGGCACAGCCTTTTTTAGTGGATGTTGTACCCGCAAAAACAGTTATTCCTGAACTAAATGAGGCAACAAAAACCTTGCTTCATGCCGGACCACCGATCGAATTTGGTGAGATGACTGGACCAATGCAAGGATCGTGTATCGGTGCAACTCTATTTGAAGGTTGGGCGAATGATGAAACTGAAGCACTTAAGCTTTTAAGAAATGGCGAAATCAGATTCATCCCTTGTCATCACGTTGGTGCGGTTGGACCAATGGGCGGCATCACATCAGGGAATATGCCTGTCGTTGTTGTAGAAAACAAGTTAGATGGAACTAAGGCATATTGCACCTTAAATGAAGGCATTGGTAAAGTGCTAAGATTTGGTGCTTATTCTAAAGAAGTTGTCGATCGTCTTTTATGGATGAAAGACGTTCTTGGACCGACTTTGTCAGACGTATTAAAGGCAATGCCAAATGGCTTAAATCTCAATGTTCTCATCGCTAAAGCTATCACAATGGGCGATGAGTTCCATCAAAGAAATATCGCAGCCTCTTTAATTTTCTTAAAAGAAGTTGCACCATATATCGTTTCATTAAATCGGTCAGAGACTGACAAGCAAGCGGTTACGAAGTTTTTAGCGGATACCGATCAATTCTTCCTAAATATCATGATGGCAACGAGCAAATCCATGGTTGACGTCGCTAGAAAACATCAAAAAGGGACTGTAGTGACAACCATGACTCGGAATGGCAAGCTCTTTGGCGTAAGGGTCAGTGGCTTGGGCGATGAGTGGTTCACCGCACCCGTTAACACACCTAAGGGTCTTTATTTTACAGGATACACAGAAGCAGATGGCAACCCGGATATCGGCGATAGTGCCATCACTGAAACGGTCGGTGTGGGTGGTATGGCAATGATTGCGGCACCTGGTGTGACTCGATTTGTCGGGGCGGGTGGCTTTGAAGATGCGCTCGCTATCTCTGAAGAAATGAATCAAATTTGTATCTCGAACAATCCTAACTTCAGTATTCCTACTTGGGATTTTAAAGGCGCTTGTTTAGGGATTGATATTAGAAAAGTCGTTGAGACAGGGATCACACCGTTGATCAATACGGGAATTGCACATAGAGAGGCTGGCGTTGGACAAGTTGGTGCAGGGACAGTAAGAGCGCCTCTGGCTTGTTTCGAAAAAGCGCTAGAAGCATATGCTAAGTCGTTGGGTCTCACAGTCTAACGAACGTTACAATATCAGCGATTACATTGTTGATCGTTTTGAGGATAGAAGATTCGGATGGGTGCACAGTCTTTTTTCATCTAGCATCAATCTTGTAATTTCTGATCAGTTGATCAACATTACCTCCAATCCGGATTTTCTTTCAAGCTTTGGCATGCAAGTCCCTGAAGCCGTCTTTGAAGAGATCAAAACCTATTGTGAGGTCAATTCGCGCGTAACGGTAAAAAATGGAGAGTTATGGCTATATGGGAGAGGGCGAGAAATCGTTCTCTTACCAAGACAGTTTAAAGTGGTTCGTCTAAATTTACCGATTGGCAGTGTGGAAAATTTGCTTAGCTCTAGTCTAATGACAATATTAGAAGCGCTGCAATTTGAGGATAAAGTCGGCATACCGCCTTCTCCAAAATCGAAAAAAGTCATCCAGTATTTATCCAGTGGTGCACTATCGGACTATGAAATGAATCAAGAGGCGATTAGGCACTTTGTGGGTAGAGGTCTTGGATTAACGCCTGGTGGAGATGATTTGTTAATGGGATTTACCATGTGTCTTACCTCAGTCGGCAAAGGCAAGCTTTGGCTAAGACAACTGGAACAAATGATATACGAGCAGACCACAGATATCAGTACCGCTTATTACAAGGCACTATTTGATCAAAGAGTAAGTAACATCATGGTCAATTTATTCACTGAGGTGCATCAGAATAATGACGCAGGCATACAGGACTGCGTCTCACAGATACTAAATTATGGTCATACGTCAGGCATAGATACTCTATATGGCATCTATATCGGACTGAAATGGTTAAAGGCACAGACCAATGACTGAAGGGAGAGAATGTAGTGAAGAAAATCGTCGTCGCATTAGGCGGCAATGCAATTTTAACAGATGATGCAAGTGCCAAAGCACAACAACTTGCGTTATCAAAGACAGCTGAGCAGCTCTTATCATTAACGACACAAGGCTATCAGCTAATTGTAACACATGGAAACGGACCACAAGTAGGCAATCTGCTCCTTCAACAGCAAGCGGGTCATAGCGATAAAAATCCAGCGATGCCACTTGATTCATGTGTGGCGATGACACAAGGCAGTATCGGCTATTGGTTATCTCAAGCCCTTACAAATGCATCTAAAAATAATCGGTTGGGAGTAAAGGTTGCAAGCTTGCTGACCACAGTCGTAGTGGCGTCGGATGATCCTGCTTTTAAAGCACCAACGAAACCAATCGGTCCATTTTACAGTGAAGCGGATGCAAAACAGAAGCAGATGTCAGGTGAAGGGATTTATGTTGAGGATGCCGGTAGAGGCTACAGAAAAGTGGTGCCATCGCCAAAGCCGATAGACATCGTTGAAGCAGAAGCGGTAAAGGCGATGATTGACGCGAGCTTCCTAACCGTTTGTGCAGGCGGTGGTGGCATTCCGGTCATTCGTGATAGAGAAGGCTATGTAGGGGTTGAAGCGGTCATCGATAAGGATTTTGCATCTGCTAAGCTTGCAGAACTGGTTGAAGCGGATCAATTGGTCATCTTAACAGGCGTAGAAAATGTCTATATCAACTACAATCAGCCGAATCAGAAAAAATTAGAGCGCGTCTCTATATCAGAGCTTGAAGCACTTGTAGAAGAAGGTCATTTTGCTCCAGGAAGTATGTTACCAAAAGTTGAAGCAGCGCTTGCATTTGTCAAGTCAGGTAAAGGCAAGGAAGCGGTCATCACATCACTTGAGAGCATGGCACATATGAAAAATGGCGTAGGTACAATCGTTTATAGAGATTAAAAGGAGGTGCTGTAATGAAGGTGAAATCCATAAGCTTTGTCAGTAAAATTATGATCGCTATGGGACTGGGCATTGCCTTTGGTGTCTTCTTTAAAGAAGGCGCAACACAGATAAAAATTGTGGGCGACCTGTTCTTAAGGTTGATTCAAATGTCAATTCCACTCTTGGTCTTCGGTCAAATCGTCGAAGCTGTCGCTAAGCTCAATCCTGAAGACATAGGCTCTATGGGAAGAAAAACAGTTTTGATCTTTGTGGTTTCATCCCTTGCAGCATCCGTATGGGGAATCATGTTTGCCCTTATATTTGTACCGGGACATCAGGTATTAATCGATAACCCGATGAACGTTGAAATTGGCGCACAGTCCATCAGTATGATGGACACCATAAGAAGCTTTGTGCCTACAAATTTCATGCAGGCGCTTTCTTCGGGAAACATCATGCAGATTATTGTATTTTCAATCCTGTTTGGTATGGCGTTCAGTCTCTATAGAAAAGGTGAAATGAAATCGGTGCTCTTACCGATGTTAGTCGAGTTTAATGAAATTATTCTAGGGTTGATAACGCTTGTAATGAAGCTAGCACCAATTGGTATATTTGCCCTTGTGGCGTCAATCATAGGTCAAATGGGCGTTTCAGTAATATTACCGTTACTCAAGTACCTTTTGGTTTATGGACTCGCAACGCTAACTTTCTTGCTGTTATGGATCTTGGTTGTGAGCTTAACCTGTAAGCGCAACCCACTGAAGCTCATAGGACAGTTTATACCAATGTCCATGATGGCACTTGCGACAACCTCTTCAGCGATTACTTTGCCTTTAGCCATGCAGGAAGCAAGAACTCGATTGGGCATCAAGGAGAAAGTAACGAAATTTGTTTTACCTTTAGGGATGACGCTCAACAGCAATGGCTCTTCGATGCATATGGCGATTACTGTCGTCACGGTATCACAAATATATGGTCTTATTTATGCACCAGAGCAACTCTTTTTTATCGCTATCGTCGCAACGCTTGTCTCATTGGCAAATGCAGTTGTACCGGGGGCTGGATTGGTATCTCTTGCGATTATAATTCCGCAGCTGGGATTACCAATTGAAAGTATCGCCATCTTTGCTGGTGTGGAATGGTTCGTCGGGATGCTCAGAACCATTTTAAACGTCACATCAGATGTCTTCACCGCACTTTTAGTGGATCGGTTTGAGACAAATGAGGGATTTTGAAGCATTTAGAAATATGAATTGGAGGAGACATTATTATGGAGCGTATTAAATCTATGAAGCGATTTAATCAAATTGGACTCATGGCACTCGTTATGTTTATAGGTGTTTTGAGTGGTACAGCAAGCTTTGCTGATACGGCAACAGAAGCAGTAAAAGCAACACCAACGGGTTTTCACGCAATATTAACGGTTATTCCACTTGCAGTTATCTTAATTTTATTATTTAAAAAGGTCAATATGCTAGTTGCAGGCTTAATCGGTGGCGTTATGGCGATGCTCATCGGGGGCATCAGTATCGCTACGGCGAATAAGCTCTTCTTAGAATCAGTACCGGGTATGTTATCAATCACTGTACCAATCATCAACTCTGCCATCGCTACGGCGGTATTTAAATCAGGTGGATACTCATCTGCTTTGGCTTTGGTTAGACGTGGTATAAAAGATAAAGTAGAGTATTTTGCAGCATTTATCGTTCTTCTTATGGCGGCTGCAACTTATATGTCAGGTATCGGTGGCGGTACGGCGATGGTATTAGCACCACTTGCTTTTGCTGCTGTAGGCGCAATTCCTGAACTGATTGCAGCAATGTGTTTGGCTGCGGCAGTATCATTTACAACATCACCAGCATCGCTTGAATCAGGCATCGTTTCTAAATTAACCGGTTCACCTGTTACAGAATATGTTGCAACCATGAGACCTTACTGGTTAATCTTTGTTGCAATTGCAATTGTCATCGGATTCATCGGCGCTAAAAAGAGAAAAACACTTTTCCAAAGTGAAGAATCAGAGGAAATCAAAAATAAATCAACTGGCGAGCTTTGGATGAATACATTGCCAGCCATCTTCTTATTAACAGCTGTTTTAATCGGACCATATGTGAACAAAGCAGTTGGCTTACCAATCCTTGGACCTTTAATGTACATGGTAATCACTGTTGGCTTAATTGCACTTTGTACTAAGTTCACCCTTAAAGAATCTGCAGACGCTTTAATTGACGGTTCAACTTACATCTTAACGCGTTTGTTCCAAGTCGGTATCTTCATCACCTTCATTAACATCATCGGTGAAACGGGTGCATTTAGTGCCATCGTAAGCGTTGCACAAAGCGCACCTGAATTCTTAGTCGTACCAGTTGCCGTACTTGCAGGCTATGCGATCGGTGTTCCAGCTGGCGCGTACGTCGGTACAATCTTAACACTTGTATTACCAGTTGCGATTACTTTGGGATTACCACTTCAAGCTATTGGATTTATCGCAATGGGCGTTGGTCTTGGTAGTCAAATGAGTTTTGTTAACATCACCATGCAGGCACAATCTTCTGGATTCCAAATTCCTATTTTACAAGTTGTAAAAGGTAATACAAAATGGATTCTAGGTGCATTAGTGGTATTATTGGGTATATCATTCTTTGCGTAGTCGTAAAAGGAGGCTATTATGGAACTTATATTAAAAAACGCTATCGTCGATGCGTCGAATCAAATCGTTGATATCGCCATCGACAAAGGCATCATTCAAAAAATCGAACCAAATATTATCGGTAAAGCTGACCGCGTTTACGATTGTGGGGGTAGAGTGGTAATTCCGGGATTGGTCGAATCTCATCTTCACTTAGATAAAGCGCTAATTGCCAATCGTCTACCCAATAAAAGTGGGACATTAAAAGAAGCGATAGAAGTAACCGGTAAGTTAAAATCGACTTTCACAAAGGAAGATGTTTTAACACGTGCTTCTGAAGCGATTGAAATGCTGATTAAAAATGGAACGACATATGTTAGAACCCATGCTGAATTTGATCCACTGGGTGGTTTCCATGGCTTTGAAACCATCATGGCTTTAAAAGAAAAATACAAAGACGTGATCGATATCGAGGTGGTTGCTTTTCCACAGGAAGGCATCTACAAATCACCCGGTACAGAAGAAATGATGTATAAGGCGATGGATCTAGGGGCTGATGTGGTGGGTGGTATCCCTTACAACGACCTCGATGCAAAGGAGCACATCGACTTAGTTTTTAAAATCGCAAAGAAATACGATCGAGACATCGACCTGCACCAAGACTTTAAAGACGACTATGAGGGACAATCCATCGAATATCTGTGTGAAAAAACCATCGCGGAGGGCTATCAAGGGCGTGTTTCTGTCGGACATTTGACGACCTTAGGCGCAATGCCAGATGCACTTTTACAGCCGATTATCGCGAAAATGGCAGAGGCTCAAATCAATGTAATGTGTCTACCAATGACGGATTTACACCTAGGTGGTAGAAACGATGAATACAACGTTAGACGTGCGGTAACCCCTGTTAGAAAACTAAGAGACGGTGGGGTCAATGTTTGCTTAGCAACCAACAACATTAGAAATCCATTTACGCCTTATGGCAATGGCGATCTACTACAAGTTGCAATGCTTGCAATTCCAGTCGCACACCTTGGTGGTGCAGATGATATTCACACGGTTTTACCAATGATTACGACATCGCCAGCAAAGGCATTAAAATTGAGAAAATACGGTATGGAAGTGGGCTGCAAAGGTACGGTTGTGGTACTGGATACAAAAGCCTATGAAAACGCCATATTAGATATTCCATCAAGATTACTTGTTGTCAAAGAGGGTGTGGTCACTGTAGAGCTTGCACAGCAGAGAATTAAGCATTATTAAGTGTTGTAGTTGACATTTAATTAAAATTGAAATATTTAACCAATAATTAGAGTAAAAATAGTTAACCTATAATTAGTATAAAAATAGTTAACTTAACTAATATGTTATTAGCCCAATCTGTGATGTACTGAAATAGGCATTATGGACTTACCCTATTAATAGTTCCTTAGAAGACCCGACTTAATCGTCGGGTTTTCTGCATATGGATAAAAGACAAATACAGTGTTATGCACAAACGCCTGCTTTAATCCCTCTATCATAATAGGCTATGAATGCAGGCTTTTTCATTACGAATTACATATGCTATAATAAAGAGATTAACAGTTTGTACCAAAAGTAGATAGGAGTTAATATGACAAGGTTTGTCTTTTTTGATGTAGAAACGCCCAATCGATTTAATGATCGCATCAGCTCTGCAGGTATCGTCGTCGTAGAGGATGGTGTTACTGTACTCGAGGTAAACTATCTCGTCAATCCAGAAACTAGGTTTGACGCATTTAATATACAGTTAACAGGAATTACGCCTTATATGGTAAAGGATGCACCGACCTTTGATCAGCTTTGGCCCAATATTAAGCACTATTTTGAAGAAGGGATCATCGTCGCCCATAATGCAACCTTTGATTTAGGTGTATTAACCATGGTGTTGGGACATTATGGTCTTGAAATTCCAGAGTTTCAATATATTTGCACCGTAGTGTTAGCAAAGCGATTTTTAAATTATAGACGTAACAGTTTGGATTATCTCTGTGCCACTCTGGGCGTACTACTTGAAAGGCATCACGATGCACTTTCTGATGCAAAGGGGTGTCAAGGCATCTTTTATCATATCGTCGAACATTTTGGGTATACGGATCAGTGGGCGCATAGTTTTTACAAACCCCATTTAAGAGGACGATCGGAGTTATCTTTAACAGAGCAAAGGCAGTACTACAATAAACCATCAAACCAAGTGACGCATGAAAAGATTACTTTAAAGTCTACAACCGATACCGTTCAAGTGAAGGGGAGAACTTTTTGCTTAACAGGTGATTTTAAGTATGGTCAAAAAACGGATGTTGAATTGTTTATACTCGCAAGGGGTGGTCAGATCGTTTCCAATATAACGCGACAGCTGGATTATTTAGTCGTCGGTGCTTACGGAAGTCCGCTTTGGGCATATGGTAATTATGGAACAAAAGTTAAAAAGGTTTTGGAGCATCGAAGGGATGGCTATGCGATAGAAATCATGCTTGAAGTGGATTTTTTCAGTTGTTTTGATGCAGAGCAGTAATCTAATTAAAATAGAATTTACACCAATGGAGGCAGTATGAAACCAGATGCGCGTTATATCGTCTTTAGAGATGCAAAAATAGAAGATGTTCCTGCAATCGTTGAGATCAACATAAGAACCTGGCAAAGTGCATACAAGGGCATTTTTCCAGATGCTTTTTTAGAGGCATTACCAGATCGAAAGCAAGACCGGATTCAAGCGACCATCGCAGATTTTGGAACGCGTATGGTTGAAGGTCGCATCGAACGTAAGGTAGTGGCTGAAGTCAATGGCACTATAGTCGGATATGCCAGCTATGGTGCGTGTAGAGAAGTTGAAGTATATGGCTTATCAAATGTAGGTGAAATTTATGCGCTCTATATCTATGATGACTATCAAGGCTATGGTTTAGGAAGAGGACTCGTCTCATATTCAGCTGAAAAGCTGAAGCGACTAGAGGGAGATGCATCCTTACTGATATGGGCGCTGGAGCGCAACCCGTACAGAGGGTTTTATGAGAAGCTGGGCGGCGAAGCACGTTTTACCAAACAGTTTACGCTTTTAGATGTAAAGTATGAAGAAGTTGGTTATTTTTATGAAAGGATAGAGCGTTTATATGATTAATGTAATGTTCGTCTGCCATGGCAATATTTGTCGTAGCCCTATGGCAGAGTTTGTGTTCAAGGATATGGTTGATAAAAAACACTTGAGTGATTTGTTTTTTATCGCTTCAAGTGCGACAAGTCGTGAAGAGATTGGTAATCCAGTCCATAGAGGGACTAAAAAGAAGCTTTTAGAGCATGGCATCGTTTCTGAGGGTAAACAGTCCGTTCAGTTTAAGGCATCTGACTATGAGTTATACGATTACATCGTCTGCATGGATCATCAGAACGTTAGAAATCTCATGCGCATCATTGGTGAGGATCCGGAGGGTAAGGTGAAGCTGCTGCTTGAGTATGCAGGAAGCGATGCGGATATTGCAGATCCTTGGTACACTGGAGATTTTGATTTGACCTACGAGGATGTTTTGAAAGGCTGCAAAGGACTCTTAGAGTCGATATTGGTGGAAAGGCAAATAAAGTAGATAAAGTAAATAAAGAAAATAAAGAAAATAAAGTAAATAAAGTAAATAAAGTAAATAAAGTAAATAAAGTAAATAAAGTAAATAAAGTAAATAAAGTAAATGAAATAAATGAAATATATGAGCGGATGATCTAAATATATCATTATTTTAATAGCTTGAAAGTGCGTGTTTAGAAGGCATTAAAAGAGTACTTGTTAAATTAACACAATTTGCATTGATTTTATGGTGCAGTTGTGTTATTTTATTTTGTATTATGTTAACTGAAATGAGGAAATGTTATGAGTTATCAATTAATCGCTTTGGATTTGGATGGTACTTTGCTCAATGAGAAGAAACAAATCTCTGACCGTAACAAATCAGCGATCCTAAAAGCAAGAGAACAAGGGAAACAAGTGGTTATCGCAACAGGAAGACCACTGGCTGGCATTCGACATATGCTTGAAGAGCTGGAAATGACTTCAGAGAACGATTTTGTAATCGCATTTAACGGTGCCCTCGTTCAAAATGTAAAAACAGGAGAGGCAATTTTAAAGAGCCACGTTACGCATGAAGATTATGCAGAGCTTTATCGACTCAGCTTGGTACTAGATGTTCATATTCAAGCGCTCACAGAATCTTATGTGACCACGCCAGTTTATAATCCGTATACAGAGATAGAAGCGAGTTTAAACGGCATCAAATTGGATGTCTGTCCAGTTCATGAGGTTCCAAAGTTTGAAACCCTAATTAAAGTGATGATGGTTGATGCGCCTGAGAAGTTGGATCGCGTGTTACATCAGTTACCAGACTGGGTGAAGGAAAAGTATACCATAGTTAGAAGTGCGCCAATCTTTTTAGAGTTTTTACATCCATCGGTTAATAAAGGTGTGGGTGTTGCGGCGGTTGCTGATCTAAAGAAAATCAATAGAGAAAACGTCATCTGCGTCGGCGATGCGGATAATGATATGGCCATGGTCACTTATGCAGGATTAGGTGTTGCCATGGGCAATGCAATTGAAGCGCTTAAGGATGCAGCGAATCATATCACAGATACCAACGAACGCGATGGCGTCGCTCAGGTGATCGAAAATTATATGATTGCTTAATACAACTAGATATTGAACGAAAGATAAAGTCAACTGAATCGGTTGACTTTTTTTATTTCTTAAGTATAAAAGTACGCAGAACTTCATTATAATTTAATCTTACAAGCCTTGTTAATGATGAAGGGCGAAGCTTCACCTATACGTATGATGAATGTGGCAACTTGAAAACCTTCATCGATCCAGACGATCAGATGACTACATTTAAGTACGATGCACTTAACCGCCAAGTGGAAAAATTTCTGCCAAACGGTATGAGTGAAACGAGAACCTTTAATGTAGATGGCAGTCTTAATAGCTTATCAAATTATAAAGGTGGACAGGTTGTTAGTAGCCAAGCCTACACATATGATGCCAACGGTAACAAAACAAAAATACAAGAAGAAGACGGCTCAACAACAAGTATGTCATATGATGCATTAGGCAGAATCCTACAAGTCACCTATCCTGTAAATAAGATTATGAATCTAGATCCAAGCTCAGAAGTGGTCATATTAGATGCACCAACTCCATTAGGTGCAGATAAAAATGACAAAGATAAGGAAAACAATGGCAATTCAAATAATAATGGTAATAAAAAAGACACTGTTCCTCCTGGACAAGCGAAAAAAAGCAGCAGTATTATAGATGCGTTATCTGAGATGTTTGACACACCAATTGCTCTTTTAAGGGAACATTCACCTAACTATCTGTCCAACCTATATAATACAGTCACCTACACCTATGACGCATCTGGAAATCGCTTATCAATGACATCAGATGGGATTCTTACAGAATATAGTTATGATGCTGCAAATCAAATGCTTCAAGCAGGGGAAAGAGCTTTTACTTATGATGGCACTTACGCGGCATACAGTTATGATGCGCTTAGTCGTATGCTTAGTAAAGAAGTTGGTGATTATTCTCCAGAAGACATAAAGGTTTTTAATGAAAAAGCAAACGCTAATATTTCAACTGGAAATACATCAGACAAAACTAACAAAGGCAATAGCAAAAGCTCTTCATCTAACAATTCAAATAACGGAAAAGGGAATGACAAGACCAATTTATCTAAAGGCTTGATCGGTAATGAAAATGCTAAAGCCTACGGTGTTTATAAGAGAATAGCAGAAGGGCAAGAGCTACCAAAACTCAATATTGAAGTAGAAAACTATGATTATATTGGTCAAAGCACATCGCTGCATAAAATCTATAGTGAAAATGGCTCTCCAATGAATGAATACTATCAAGCAGGAAAAGAAGTCATCGCACAAAAGATGTTTGGTAACAAAGGCAGAATTAGTCCAGCAAAAGAAGAGACCATCAATACAAATGGTGGGCTTATGTA
Source organism: Fusibacter sp. QWL-12 (assembly GCF_058683495.1). Taxonomy (NCBI): domain Bacteria; kingdom Bacillati; phylum Bacillota; class Clostridia; order Eubacteriales; family Fusibacteraceae; genus Fusibacter; species Fusibacter sp. QWL-12. The sequence goes on along the minus strand of NZ_CM178745.1, from coordinate 3,901,418 downwards.
CTACGAATACGATGGTCTTCGCTCTGTAACTGCACTAAGAAATCGCCATGGTGATATGATAGAAGATTATCGCTATGATGCATTCGGAAACCTACAAACTGGGATAACCTCACCCTATAACATAAAAGGTTATACTGGACAACTGTACGATGACAAATCCTCACTCGTGTTTATGAATGCTAGATGGTATAATCCAAGTGTGGGTCGATTCATGTCCAAAGACACTTATAGAGGTGAAACAGTCTCATCACAATCGCTGAACCAATACGCTTATGTTCTCAACAATCCTTATAATTATGTAGATCCAACGGGGAATATACCAGTACATTCTTTATCTTATTACCGCGGGTTATCAGAGGCATCACTAAACAGTGAATTGAGTGCAATGGGAGATTATTGGTGGGAAGATTACGAAATATTTGAGGAAACAGGTCAATGGACATTACAGCAAGAACAGGCACATGCCAATGCAGATAACATAAGAGAGGCTTTGGCAGGATATGTGTATGTTTATAAGGAAACTACAGTTTCTTATACCTCATGGAATCCGTTGGATCACCAAGTGTTTTCAGATAGGATTGAATATTATTATACCAGAACAACAACAAATACAGCAATCTATGAAAATTACTATGGAACAAAATATGAGCCAACATATGTTTATGAACAGATGACACAAGTTGAATCTGCATCACAGGTATCATCAAGGAATCAAGCAACAATAGAATCCGATATAGGCAATGCAAATCCAGCATGGAATAAACCTAAGATAGTTACAACGAAAATAAAAAAAGGTGAATCTTATGTAGTTGAGAGTGGTATCCTAAATAAAAATGGTGTTATCTATGGTAATGATGGAGATGTTGAGAAAGTTAATTCGGCTGTCGCTGATTCTGTAGGAAAGAATGGGGGAATTGGTAAGGGGGAGAGTCAACCTGAACTAACTGCTGAAGATTATGCGATTATCACAGAACGAGTTGTTACTAGGGTAAATGAAGAGGCAATCACCACGCATTGGGAATTTGGTGTCGGTATAGCTGGAGCTGTTGATACACCAATTGGTAATGTCGATGTAGGTGTAAAATTACTAACGTTTAATGGCGACTTCCAAGGTGGAGAAAACTACGCAGTTCTCGGTGAAGGTAGCTTGTATGGTGCTGTTGATGTGCCGGGAGTTGGTGAAGTTGTGAAAGTAGGCGGCTACATTAGAAATATACTACCAAATCATGTTAGCGATGGATATGTTGAAAAAGACACTGATTTGTTTAGACTTACACTATTGGAAAAGGCAATGTCAAAGCATGGTGGTTTTGATATGGGAGCAGTTGAAGCATTAAGTACAGAGGAACAGGATATCTTGACAAATGTGCTGAATAGTGTAGAAATAGATGGTGGAGCAGAAGTATATTTATTTATTGGTTTTGGAGTTAGAGGCGGAATCAATCCTGGTAAGACAGTACAAATTTTACAAGAGGAGTACATGAACTATGAAAGATAAAATATTGGGAAAACGAGTTGCGGCTATGACAATTGATTGGATGATTGCATCATTTGCTCAAACAGGGTTGCTGATACTCATATTACGATTCGGATACGTCAGTGAGCTTTTTCCTAAAATAATCATGTTGCCTAAAAATATTCACTCAATAATCTATTTCTCATTAGTGATAATTTACTATGTCATACTTGAGGGGCTGTTCAATACAACAATTGGTAAAAAGCTCTTTGGGCTTAAGGTTGTAGATGATCTTGGTAATAAACCAACATTTGGAGCAATTTTGTTGAGAAACGTATTTAGGATTTCAGATCAGTTCCTACTAGTCGGAAGTGTATTTCTTTTCATTGGAGATACAAAGAAACGACTAGGTGATCGAGTAGCAAGTACAAATGTAGTTGATAAAAAATCTCTGCACGTAACAAGTTGAAAATAGTCACTGCATAATAAATGAAGAACTGACAACATAAGTGCTGAATAAAAGCGGTGGAAAGACAAAACAAAGTCCTTCCATCGCTTTCTTCAATTTTTGAACCAACAAAACTCACTGCAGAATAATAATTCTGCCAGCAGTATATGGAAAATAATGTTACAATACTAACAACAGTTTGTCTACTGAGGGGGAGAGTCAACCTGAACCTTCAGCCTGGGATCGCATCAAAGGAGTTGGCGAAGGTGTTGTAAAAGTTGGCTTCGGCACACTAACCGTGATTGGTTCAGATATTTTAGAGATAGAATCAGTAGGAAGTCTTACAGGACCAATGGCTGTAACTACAACTTTTGGAGCTAATTCAGTTGGAGGAGGACTAAGTGATATCTGGAATGCAACATTTGGAGATTTTGAAAAAGTAGGTGAAGTAAATCCTCTAAAAGACGAAATACAGGATGTGACTGAATGGGCAATAGACATAGTAAGTGATGATCAAACTACAATTGATAATTGGACAAATGGAGCAGGATTAGTTGTAGATGGTGCTGATATGAATGTAAGTGCAAATGGTGTAAAGGATGGAGTTGTGAAAATGGCTACTAAATATGATAAGTATGTCTCTTTTGCAACGAATGTGATTGGAAACACAATGACTAAGAATCCTAAACCGACTATACTTGCCAAGATATTTGCAGGAGCAGATGTAATAAATAATTTGAATTCTATGTATAATAACGCAAAAGATAATATAGAAGAGTTCTTTGGAAATTTATTTCACTAAAGGGGTGCAAAATGAAAAATCTAATAACAGGATTCCTTTTGTCTTTGATTGCAGGAATTGTAATCAATATGAAAACAGCATCGCAAATGGAATCAATCGAGTACATCAAAGTTCTGCTTGTAGGTAGTGCTATCATGACACCTCTCATAGCTCTGCTAATATATGCAATAAAATTCGCTGGAATCCCATTGGTAAAAGACTTCATAGATGGGAATGCTTTTGAAAGGATTTTGATTATTGTGATTGTAGTTTCGCTTTTCTATGTGAAGTTCATCATGTAAGCGACTACATAAAACTGAATAAACTAGCAACTTAAAACTAAAGAAGTAGCGGTGGAAAGACAAAACAAAGTCCTTCCGTCGCTTTCTTTCTTTTTTGGACAAGCAAAACTCACAGCAGAATAATAATTCTGCCATGAATCACACAAAATCAGCACTAAATCACAAGCAGAAACACCGTAGACAGGCTCAAATTGAATTTTAGGAAGAACCCCAGAACATCGAGCAAAAAAATCGAATACAACAGGAAACAGCGTGCAAGGAGACCATAGGACAACACCTCTTTTGTCTTTTTGTCGTTTTTGAAAGGAGAAAAAACAATGTCAACAATCAAAGACTTCGAAGAACATCTCAGAGAAGATTGAAAAAGCGAAAAGACGATAGAAAGCTACATAGGAAACCTCAGAGGTCTGGAAGCTTCTCTGCATGAATTGACATAGAACTAGGTGGTGTTCTCAACCGTTTTGCAACAAACAGCTATAGAACCATGCTTCTTGAATCAGACTATGAACCAACCACAATCAACAAGAAGATCAACAGCTTCGCAAGCTACGACAGACTCCTAATCGAGAAGAAGATCATGACAGAAATGGTTGTGGACTTCAAGCGTGACAGCAGTGTCAGTAGCGTTTCTCATCTACATGGTCAAAAACTCAAGAGAAGAAGTATAGGAACAACAGAACACACATGATAGAATGGTAGTAACAGGAAAAAACTGTTACTACCAGTTTTGAATAACTAACAACAGTTTGTCTACTGTTTGGGAGGGAAAAAGTACATCACAATTTACACCAGAAGAGATTGACTCTATAGTTCAGAGTGTTGGTGCAAGAATCAATGAAGAAGCCCTTGAAATACACTGGGAGTTTGGAGTTGGTCTTGGTGCTAAAGGAAATTTAGCTGTTGCATCTGGAGAAGCTACTGCTAAGCTGATAACTTTCAACGGTGACTTCCAAGGTGGAGAGAATTACGCAGTTTTTCGTGAAGCAAATCTAGAAGGTGCTTGAGGCATTCCTGAAATGATTGACATTGTTGAGGGAGGCGCTTATGTACGCAAATACTCCCGAATCATGTTAGTGATGGTAAGATAGATAAGGATGCGTATTTTGGTGCGTTCAAACTAGAGAAATATGGATTCTCAGCAGAAATGCTAGCAAATATGAGCGACTTTGAAGTTCAACCAGTGAAAGTAAGGGACATCGTCAATGAGGAGATCATGAAGTATGAAAGGTAAATTGATTTTTAAGAGAATAATTGCAGTAAGTATCGATATGCTTCTAATTGGATTTTTAGATGTTGCCATTGTATTGTTGACCCTGAAGTTTGGACTAAATAGTGAACTTGGATATAAATATTTGACACTGTCAAATAAAATGAGAAGTTACGCTTTCCTAGTAAACCTAGAGTTATATTTCATAATATCAGAAGGAATTTTTAGTAAGACAATTGGAAAGAAACTAGTGGGACTTAGAGTAGTTAATGTAGCAAATGAAAAACCATCATTGGTGCAAATAATAGTTAGGAACGTCTTTAGGATTACGGATCAAATTCTAGCAATAGGGAGTTTGACAATATTCTTCGACTGTCAAGGCAGGAGACTAGGTGATATAGTTTCAAAAACCATAGTAATTAATAAGAAAGCGATTAGCGGATAGCGTGTATTTAAGGAACGGTTAAGCAAATACTGGCTGCATAACTTTGAATAAACTAATTGCATAAATCTGAATTATAGCGGTGGAAAGATAAAACAAAGTTCTTCCATCGTTTTATTCCGTTTTTGAACCTACAAAACTGACTGCAGAATAATAATTCTGCCATCAGTATATGGAAAATAATGTTACAATACTAACAACAGTTTGTCTACTGAGGGGGAGGGTCAACCTGGTCAGAATAAAGTTGCTGATTATCTAAAAGAACAGATTCGAGACACTAGTCAAACAATAGAGTTGACTGGATTGGGGACATATATGAACCCAGAAAACGATGATGATTTTCTAACGATGAATGTTGGAAAAACAACAGCGACATTGTATGACTTGGGAGCTATAGGTCGTGCAACTGGTCAACAATCCACATTAAAGATCATCGATTTTGAGTTGTTCAACGACTTCATACAAGTTGATGTAGGTGTAGATACTCAATATCTAGTTGCAGAAGGTGGTGCAGGAGCAGAAATTAATAATCTCGGTTTTGAAGCTGCTGGTGGTGGCTATGCTACCTACTTTGAGGGTGGTGTTATTCCTGAGATAAAAATTGGAAAGCTTGGTATCAAAGGTAGAGGCTATGTTTTAGGTGGCGGAGATGGAGCATACCTAAAAGGTGGAATAAATTATAATGATTCAGATGGTAGAAAACATTTGTTCAATGCCGAGGGTGTATTAGAGTACTTTGGTGGATTAAAACTAAATCTTGATTTTTATTGGGAGTGATATTTTGATTAAAAGAATACATCAGAAAATATTTGATCTTATGAAATATAAGCAGTTCATGAAACCTATTGTAATTGGAATGCATATAATGTTAGTAGTGGTTGCATTAGTAAACATCGTTATGATCGGTGAGGAATATAGTTTTGGATTTTACCTCGCTAGCATTGTGGGAATTACCATTGTGGGACATCTAGGGCTAAAACTTTGGGAAATATTTTTTGTTCAGTTACTAAAACTCAAAGGTGAAAAAAAGGAGAACATTAAGTAGCTGCATAAGATAAAAGATGCAAATAGCAAAAATCAGCAGAAGATGCGGTGGAAAGACAAGTTGTAGTCATTCCATCGCTTTCTTCCGTTATGGATAAGTAAAACTCTCTACAGACTCATTATTCGGTCATCAGCACATGGAAAATAATGTTACAATACTAACAACAGTTTGTCTACTGAGGGGAATGTAGAAACTGAAGATGTTGAAGACAATAAGAACGGTGTACTTGGTATAGGTTTATCTGGTTCTGCACATCTTATGGGTGGAGGTACTTCTGGTAAGACAATGTATTTTGATAGGAATGAAAATATCGCAATAATGCAATCTACATCATTGACAGCGACAACAGATTTGGAGCTTTCTGGAGGAATTACTGTAGAGGTAAGCTTTAACGCTAATGATGTAAGACAGATGAACGGTCGGTCTGTTGTCAGTGGTGCAGGTGGTGATTTACCAGGTATCTCACCAGGGGGTAACTATGAATATTCAATATCTGTAGGAACTGGAGAAGTAACATCTCATTCTTTAGGATTAAATATGAATATGGGTATTTCTCCTGCGGAGGTTCATGGTGGAATGTTAGAAAATGAAATGTTAACAAGGTTTAATTATAAGGATTTAGAAGGGGAGCATCACGGAAGTATATTTGGACTAAATTATTTAATAGAGTTTGACTTTAAAAATTGGGAGTTCAGTATTAAATAGAATCGGAGGTGTTGATAGGGAAATGGAGATAAAAAGAAATTTATATAGTACATTTATTGATTCAATGATTCATATTTTCATGACATTAATGATGACGACAGTTCTTGGATTTTTCATGAATATAAATAATGATGAAATATCAGTAATGTCAATTGTTCTACCATTCATTTTAAGTGTTATACTATCGGGAGTTATTATGGCTAAATACTATGATAGATTTCCGGTTGGGTTGACACTTAAGGATGAACAAATTACCTTTCACAAGTTGTTAAGAGAGGATAAGATTCATATTAATGACATAATCAAAATCTCAGAAATAAATGCAATGAGTAAAGTAACAGGCTCTATCTTGTATGTAATCAAATATGAAGGCAATAGTGTTTCGCTCAACAATAAACGATATAAGAATTTGGATGAATTTATTTCGGAAATCAAAGAAAAATTACTTACAAATTAAGTCATATGTTGGCGGGCTACCCAGTGCCTAGCGAAACAACAACATCTATACAGATAGAGGTTACCCCTGCAAGACCTGCATGAAAAATTCTTAAATTTTCATGTGCGTACAAGTAGGACCTTAAAAAGTGTCTTGTAAACTTTTAGGTCAACGGGACTACAAGTTGGATACTATGCCTGGCATTAATATTGTCACAATCGAAAACTGGTGACGCATAAAGGCTACATATCACGCTTTAGCAGTGCGAGTAAGTTGGCAAGACATTCGCGTATTACCACAATGTTCTATCTCTTTTTTTAATTTTATCATATAGTACTAACATTTATAATGGTTCAGTTTTTTTTAAAGCAGGTCAGTGTGTGATATAATATTGAAAAAAATAGAGAGGTGCAAGATGGCCTATAATGTTATATGGGATTTTGATGGAACTTTATTTGATTCATATCCAGTGATGGTGAAGTCCTTCTGTTATACACTTGAGCAATACGGAATCCCGTCAAATGAGCATAGCGTATTCAAAGACATGCGCATTTCTATGGGGACTGCAATAGACGGGATAAAACCACAGCTAGATGAAAAAGGGATTACTACGGAATAGTTTAATCATGCCTATCGAGAAAATAGACTGTCATTAGAGGCGGATACTTTGATACCGTTTGAGGGTGCGCTTGAAATTTGTAGGTGGATCGTTGAAAGGGGTGGAAAGAATTTCGTTTGGACGCACCGAGGAACATCAACGCAGATTTATTTAGAGAAATTTGGCTTTGATGACTTACTGATAGAAAGTATAGACCATTCAATGGGTTATGAACGAAAGCCGAATCCAGAAGCCATATTGAGTTTAGTGAAACGTCATGCGTTGATTCCTGAAACGACCATCATGATAGGCGATCGTGAAATCGACCTTTTAGCTGGGAGAAATGCAAAAGTGAAGACCGCACTATTTATAGGGCATGGTTACGATCGTTTGCATGAGCAGATTCCTAGTGAACATTATGATTGGATATTCAATACGTTTGATGAGATTAAACAGATAGTGGGGTGGTAAAGATGATTAGATGGGGATTTTATGGTATTGGTACAATCGCCAATAAGCTTGCGAATGATTTTAAAGCGGTCCAATCAGGTGAAGTAATTGCTGCTTATGGTCGAAATAATGAAAAGGTAAATGAATTTTGCCATAAGTATGGTATCGCGAAAGCCTATACAGTTGAATCCGCTTTTTTTAATGATAAGGAGATCGATGTCATTTATGTGGCGGTGCCTCATGCGCTTCATGTTGGTGTGGTAAAAAAAGCGCTTGATTCTGGAAAAACTGTGGTTTGCGAAAAGCCATTTGCACTGAATCATCTGACGGCACTTGAGGCAATTGACCACGCAAGGCGTAGTAATCTCTTTTTAATGGAAGGCTTATGGAGCTTGTTTCTACCTGCTTTAAATATAACAAAGGAGAAAATCAAATCAGGTGCAATAGGAAAGGTGCATACTTTGTCGTGTTCATTTGGCTTTAAAAGCCATGCTAGTTCAGACAGTCGACTTATGGATCCTAAGCTGGGCGGAGGTGCACTGCTAGATGTGGGTATTTATACTTTGCTGATGTGCTGGCATTATTTTGGGGAGTTACCTGAGTTAGAAACCGTGGATGGCATTTTAACTGAAACAGGTGTAGATGGACATGTGGTGATTACTGGACATCTACCAAAGAGTGGCGTCAAGGTCAATCTTAAGGCTTCTATTTTAGAGGATCTAGAGAACACTTTAGTACTATTAGGCGATAAGGGTAAATGTGTAATACCAAATTTCTGGGAGGCGACGACGTTTTCACTTAACACTGAAACAACGGATCTATATAATGAACCTACAGAGGGCTTATGGGGTTATCATTATGAGATAGACCATGTCAATCGTTGTATAGGAGAGAAGCGGAATGAATCTGAGATAGCGTCGCACTCGGTTACTTTAAAACTCGCAGAGAAGATGGATGAAATAAGACGTAGGATTGGCGTTGTATATGATGTAGATTAATGAATGTGTTCTGCCTTAAAGCATAGTGACTGTGTTTTATGGGCAGAATTTTTTTTTAAAAAGGGGTTGACAGTCATATTGCATTAGTGTACTATACAGATAGTACACTAACACACTGTTTCAAAAGATATTTTTAATTGTAGTTATGAAAACACTGTGTGCACTTTTACAGGAGGTGACTCAATGGATTTTACAACGGACGTTCCTATTTATATTCAGATTATGGAGCTGATAAAAACCGATATCGTAACTGGAAAGCTTCAGAAGGGGGAAAAAATGATGTCTACTAGAGATTTGGCAATTTCACTTAAAGTGAATCCGAATACGGTGCAACGCGTTTACAGAGAACTTGAGCAAGAAGAGGTTTGCTTTACTAAGAGAGGCATGGGCACTTTTGTTACTGAAGATGAAGCTAAGATAGGTGAACTTAAAGAAAGCTTAGCGGATGAGAAAATTAAGATGTTCATCGAAGCGATGAAATCTTTGAACCTTAATGTTGATGACATTATCAAGAAGATTAAATTCTACGAGGAGGCAAGTCAATGAACTATTTAATTAATTGTATTAATCTTCAAAAGAACTATTTGAAAAAGAGAGCTTTAATCAATATTAACTTAAAATTTCAAGAAGGCAAAATATATGGCTTACTTGGGCCAAATGGTAGTGGTAAGACGACTCTGATGAAAGTAATCGCAGATCTACATAAGCAAACTGGCGGGGAGATTACTATCTGTGATGAGATGCCATCACACAAAACGAAAGCTTTGGTTGCTTATATGCCAACTGAAAACTTTGTATACAGCTGGATGAAGGTTAAAGAAGCGGTTAATTTCTACAGAGATATGTATCTCGATTTCGATATGAAGAAGGCTTTAGAGCTTTTAGAGTTTATGGATATTGATCTAAATCAGAAGGTTGGCAGTCTTTCAACTGGACAGAGAGCGAGACTTAAAATCACATTGACCATCTCTAGAAAGGTTAAAATTTACATGCTCGATGAACCACTTAATGGACTTGACCCAATTTCTAGAGCTAAAATCAAAGAGTGTATCATCGATCAGTTCGATGAAGGCAGTACAATGGTTATTTCAACGCATTTAGTGGATGAAATAGAACAAATATTAGACGAGGTCATATTCCTAGATAAAGGTGAGGTTGTCCTTCAAGGGGAAACTGAAGAGATGAGAATGAAGAGAGGGCAATCTTTAGAGGAAATATATAGGGAGGTATACAAACATGCTTAAGCTTATCAAATTTGAGTTTTTAAGAAAGCGAATGACTTTCTTATTAGCAGGCGCTTTAATCGTATTAGGACAAATTTATGCACTCTACAAGTTTTTTAGTATAGATGAAGTGATTCGAGATAATTTCAGCGAAGAAATCTTTGGTATTTTCATTGGTATATTAGCGGTTGGATTGAGTTTGCTTTATCTCATCGATTTGATTTTTCTTTTTAGAAATGATTTGTTTAAACAAGAGGGTTATATGCTATTTATGACGCCAAATAGTGGCTATAAATTACTTGGCGGAAAATTGATTTTTGCATTGATAGAAGGGGTTGTAATTGCTGGCCTATACCTTGGTATCCTGTTTATGAATTTAAAATTAATGGATATCGCAACTTTTAATTTATCGATATTAGACTTAAGTACTTCTGAAATTTTTATTATTGCTAAAATCCTTTTATTAATGGTGTTCATGATCATTGAATTTGCACTTACGATCTATTTATCATTTGCATTATTTAAAAGCTTATTTAGTAACAATAGATTCAAAGGGCTTATTACATTTGGTATTTTTATTGTGATTAATATCCTTAAAGGAAAGGTTGCAGATCTGGCGTCCACTTTAATGAACAAAACATTTGATACGATTCATTTATCAGCTGACTATTTAAACTTTATGGGAGTTGATACGACACTTAATATCGCAATCGTTGCAACCTTAATTTCATCCGTAATTATGTATATGGGAACTGGATATTTACTAGAAAAGAGAATTAATCTTTAAGTATTGTTAAAAAAACTTGTTTTATCCTCGAAAAGCTTTATAATTGATTTTGACGTAAAAGTAAGCTTTGGAGGGGTATATGGTAAGAGTTAAAACATCTGGCGTATGTGCAAGTGAAATCGTGTTTGAAATAGAGGCAGGCAAAATCACACAACTAGAATTCATAGGTGGTTGTCCTGGTAATGCGATCGGCCTAAGTAACATGATTATTGGCGAATCAGTTGAAACGGTTATTTCTAAACTGAAAGACGTTAAATGTGGCGGAAAGAACACTTCTTGTCCATCACAGCTTGCAACTGCTTTAAGCAAACACATATAATTGATCTTAGAGTCAAATAATAAAGGTGCTAATGTATCTCATTGGAGATAACTTTAGCACCTTTCGTTGTTTAACCTTAATCTTGCTTCTTTTTTTTTCGATCAAATAATGATACGATAAATGAGATTATTAAAAGGACAATTGAGGTCATATAAAGCTCTGACCGATTGTCAATTGGGCAAACACCAGGTGGCAATTGATTTCTCAAGTATTGTGTGCTGATCAGTGTGTAAAGACTAATTAGTATCGCAACTGCGAATAATAGATCACTTGCTTTTTTATATAAACTCGCAGTCTTATAATATTCTATTGGATTTTTCATATTATGACTCCTTTTTAGTAAAGCTACTTCTGTATAGGATATCATGATACGACGCCTAAAACCATAACTTAATCACAAAGGAGTTAAAATGGAGACTTCAATTATAAATTGGTTTCAAAGCATACAAACCCCACTTTTAGATCAGTTATTTATCTTGATTACTTTATTAGGAGAAGAGTATTTTTATATTCTCGTCTTAGGGATCACATATTGGTGTGTTAGTAAAAAGCATACCGTGTTTATCGTTTACTGTTTAACCTTTTCAAGTGTGATTAACAGTGCATTAAAAGAGATGTTTAATGAACTAAGACCTTTTCAAGTGCTTGATATACGTGCGCTGAGGATTGAAACCGCTACTGGAACATCGTTTCCAAGTGGGCATACTCAGACCGTAACTGCATTTTATGTGGCGGTTGCAAGCCTATTTAAGAAGAAATGGCTTTGGGGAGTTGGGATTATCATCCCATTTTTAGTCGGTGTTTCTAGAGTTTACTTAGGGGTTCACTGGCCTAAGGATGTGCTTGGTGGTTGGATCATTGGGATTATATCTGTTTTAATCGTTACATGGATTCTAAAAAATGACAATAAAAAGAAAGTTCAGCTATTAACGCTTTTTCTAGTAGTAGTATCTGTTGTGAGCCTTGTTTTCTTTACATCTGAAAATTATGTTAAAGCAGTTGCCGCATTTTCAGCTTTTATTATCGGTCAGATGATGGAAGAAAAATGGGTTGGCTTTAGTACGAAAACCACTCATATCAAACAATTATTAAAAGTCATCTTAGGAATGAGTATAACTGCTAGTGTTTTCATTGGGTTAAAGGTTATTTTACCAGATGAAAACTTATTTATTGGAATCCGATATTTCTTAACTGTGTTTAGTGTTGCTTTTGTAGCACCGTATATTTTTACAAAGATTGGTTTATCTGATCGAATAGAGGCGTAATATGAAGTTAGAAGAAGCAAATAAGTTAAAACCATATTTTGAACAATTAAATAGTGTCTATAAAGAGATACCAAATGGCACCTGTAAAGGCTGTGCGAACTGTTGTACTGAATCGGTAAACCTAACCAACGTTGAGTTTGCTAATGTTATCATAAATGGATTGTTGCAACTGACAGAAGCGAACTATAATGCAACTGTAAATAGAATTTTCAAGTTTTATTTATCTGAGCTAGGGACGACCAATTACTGTCCTTTCCTAGGTGATGATAAACGTTGTTTGATTTATGATGCACGTCCTTTACCATGCCGTTTGTTTGGAACGCCGGATCGTGCGACCTATGATGCCAATATAAAGCAAATTAAAATTCAAAATTTAAAGTATGCAAAGTCATTGGCAGTAAACGAGGGTGTATTGCTAGATCTCGATAGAGTAAATCGTACGATTCCATTTTGTGAATCTTATCAACCGGATGCAACACTTGATGCTGAAGCAATACAAATGCTGTACGATCGCTTAATTAATTTAGATGGTAAAGCGTATTTTGAAGGTGCTTCAAGTGAATTTGCAATTAATGGTGATCTGGTCGGTTGGACGATAGATTATTTATTATCCACCTTAGGGCTAGATGGAATTGATAGAGAATGGTTTTACGACATTAAAGTTAAATTGGCTAAGTAAATAGTCAAAGTGAATCGGCAACAAAATAGAAATTATATAATTAATAAGAATTAAATAAGCCATATATGATTTCTCTCATATATGGCTTTTATTAAGTGACTATCTCACTTGAGGTAGAATCTGTGGGTTCGATGCCTGAAGATTTATACTTTGTGGAATTAAAGCTTACCAGCTTCCATTTCTCTGGATTTTTCTGCGGCAGCATGAATCGCACTGATGATACTCGATCTGAAACCAGTTGCTTCAAGAACCGATATTGCTGCGATGGTATTGCCACCTGGAGAAGTAACTTGATCTTTTAAAGCGCCAGGATGTAAGCCGCTTTCAAGCACCATCGTTGCCGCACCGATTAAGCTTTGTGCCGCCATCAAATAAGCTTTATCCCGTGGCATACCTTCAAGTACTGCGCCATCTGCCATAGCTTCAATCATCATAAAAACATATGCAGGAGAAGAACCGTGAACCGCTATTGCAGCGTGCATTAATTTCTCTGAAATCCATGCAACTTCACCAACTGCTTTAAAGAGCTCAGTAACGGACTCTCTAGAGCTTTCAGATTCAGATAGCGTTGTAGTTAATGACGTCATTCCTTTGCCAACTGCTGCAGGTGTGTTAGGCATAGCACGATAGATTTTTTGCTCAGGCAATAGTGCTTTTAATTGATCTAGTGTTATACCAGAGGCGATAGACACGATTACCTGTCCAGGTCTGAAGTCATTTTTTAGCTCAGTTAAGAGTTCATTAACCATATAAGGTTTTACCGCGATTACCACTATGTCGCTACTTTTTATTACTTGATGGCTATCCAATGAAGCCTTTATTCCAAATTGTTTTGTCAATCGATCCACTGACTTTTTTGTTGCGACACTTGTATAAATATTTTCTGGTTGATAAAGTTCATTGTTGATTATGCCACCGATCAGTGCCGATGCCATATTGCCTCCACCTAGAAAACCAATAGTTTTAGTCATAATTCCTCCTGAAATTGAATTCATGTCATCATTTTAACATAATTTCAATTGAAATAATAAGGTAAATACTATAATATATTTGAATGAATAACAAAATTGCGAGGATGAAGATATGACGCTGAAAAAAATGTTAGCAACGACTACCAAAGAGGCAGTTATCACTGAGCTGCTTTTATCATACCCAGAGTGCTTGGCTGACAAGTATGCATACGAACAGGTATTAAACTTCATAGAAAACACACCTGAAGTCCCTTTTACAGATTTTATCATTACAATATCTTTAATAGATCCATCTGAAGATGAGGATTTTGAAGAGGATATTGATGAAGAAGCTTATTTAAGCATTGCTGGTTATTCTGAAAAGGAAGATATTCATTTTGCACTTGGTTTTTCCAGATGGGAAGAATGGGCAAATGCCACTATGGTAATGGAAGAAAACTTAGACATTAAGCTTGAAGAGCTAATTGCAATGTGTCTTTACGAAATGACTTTTTATGGATTTGATCAAGATGAGATTGCAGCGGAGTTAACACAACTTGAGCAAGGGATTATGATGCATTAATGAAAAAGAGATGTTACATATCTGAATTAGGATATGCAACATCTCTTATTTTTATTCTTCCGTGGATTCTGTTTCAATTTGTGTTTGACCACTATTGATGAGATCCATCAATGCTTTTGTACCATCAGGATCATAATAGAAGTAACTTAGTCCATCTTTTCCAGTACCAGTACCATTTGAAGGAATCGTCTGTAGGATAATGTCATCCATATTTGTTCCAATCATTGACGTTGCGATGAGGAGTGCTTTGCTCATTGGCATATCTGTATCAACATAGGATAAACTTCTGAGAGCGATATAAGGTAGTTTAATCTGTATGGCAGACTTGGCAGCTGATTTCAAGAAATCCTGTTGTCTCTCCATTCTTTTAATATCCCCACCACTGTGTGAACCATCATTATTTTTTCTAAATCTCAAGTAAGCCATCGCTTGATCGCCATCGATGACTTGAACACCAGGCTGAAAATCTATATGGAGAGGTGGGTCAGAATATGGATCGTCGTATTTCATTCTGAAAGGGACATCGACCTCGACGCCACCGATAAGATCAACGATTTCTTTAACTGCATCATATCGAACCGTTACATAGTAATCAATATCAGTTCCAAGTATCTTAGATACTGCATTTTTAACGCCTTCAGCGCCACCAATTTCTTTAAAGCCATAAATCGCATTCAATTTAGCTTGACCGGCACCATTTTTACCCTCAGTTGGAAAATAAGTATCTCTTGGAATAGAGATAGCATCAACCTTGTTTCGGTCAGGATCTATCGACATAAAAATCATGGTATCAGTACGTGTACCTTCAACTCCCATGACAAGGATGTTGATTCGATCTTTTGTCATCATAGCCACACCAACAAAGGCAACGATACCGATTAGACAAATGATCATTATAAATTTCCAAAAACCTTTTAACTTTGACTGTTGTAATGGAATGTCATTCTCTAGAGTGTCATTTTCTTGAACTGTTTTGTTTTCTGTACGCATTATTTTCTACCTTTCAACGGGACGTTTAATAACTGTCTTCCTCTGTCATTATAAGACGCAGAAGAGACATGTCAAGTGAAATTCACGTAATTAATAAGAGTGTAAATCGAATGATACGAAAGTTTAATAAAAATCGTGAATCTGTGAACGTTACACCACTTGTTTTCCAAATTAAGTGTGCTATAATAATCGTTGTTATTAAAGTAAATACAAGGCTTCAGCCTTAAGAATATAAGAGGGTAGAAATGAAAAAGGATAAAAAAATTAAAGTAACAGATTTATTTTACGTTATATTAGGTTCAATTATATTAGCGATAGCAATCACTTCTATACTAAAACCTAACGGTATGATTACAGGTGGTATAACAGGATTTTCGCTGGTGCTTGAGAGAGTTTTTAATATAGATTATAGAATTATGTATTATGCGCTCTCCTTAGGCGTACTCGTTCTTACACGAGTGACACTCGGTAAACGAGAAGCGGGTAAAATCGTTGTATTTTCAGTATTGTTTCCAGTTGTATTAATTGTCTTTAGTCAGTTTAATTTTGACATCACTCAAAATGACTTGTTTTTAGGTTCTGTATTTTATGGGGTTTTAGCTGGTGGGGCTGTAGGTTTGATTCTGAAAGGTGGATTTTCATCTGGTGGAACAGATACAATTGCCAAAATCATCAATATTAAAATGTTTAGATTTATGAGTATTTCTTTGATTATAGCCTTTTTAGATATGGGCATTATCTTTTTAGCGGCTTTTGTGTTTGACTCAAGAGTTGCACTTTATGGTTTGTTAACTCAAGTTGTTGCTATGAAAGCCATTGAGGTTGTTTTATACGGATTTTCGTCTAAAGTTGTCAAGCTAGAAATTATAAGTGAAAAAGAGCAAGAAATAGAAAATTATATTCTTAGAACGATGAAACGCGGTATTTCAAAATATCAAATCGTTGGTGGATATACGAATCTTGAGAGAGTCAAACTCATCACTTTATGTTCACCGCGTGAATCTATTTTAATTCGGGATTTTATTTCAATTAATGATCCAAAGGCGTTTGTCTCTGTTCTTCCAGTTAATGCTGTATGGGGAGAGGGCATAGGATTTGATAGTTTATATCAAGAGGATTAGAAATATAAAAGGTTGCAAGTATAACTTGCAACCTTTTTTTAGATTCAATATGCGTCTATAAGATGACTACATCCTATCCGAAACAAACTCTTCTTTGAGTCTGTCAAAATTGTCTGGGAATTTAAATTCCATTTCACAAGACTTATGATCCATCTCTCTTGTAAAAGTGACGTAAATCGAATGATTTCTTTCCTCTCTTTCAGAAAATCGATAGCCATCGTTATGCAGTTTAACGATTTGTTGTCTAGCATTTTCTAACTCATGATCATGTTCTTTTCTTTCGTGAAGGTAGTGGGTTCGAGAACTACTTTTAATAGTACTGCGGGCTTTGTCATGCACGACGTTTCTCTTAGAATTCGTTCCCCTATAAGGCATAAATATCACACTCCTTTTAATTCAAACGCGTGTCGATATAATACCCCATAATATTAAAATTATTCAGTGGATTCGAGTTTTCCTAGTTCAGATAAATGAATATAGATTAAACGAACTCCGTTGGACCAATTGGTATCTTCAGCATAAGTTAGATTTAGCCATTCAAATGGTTGTACTTGTTTTGATGCTTTAGACAAGCGATTGATAATTGTATTAATAGCGATTTGGGTACTGTCCTCAAGTGAGGTGTTATACTCGGTCCAACTATGAAAAACGTTAAATGGATTGTTGATAATCGCCATTTTTGCATCGTGTGAAGTTGGGATGAAGGATTGCTCTTGACCGATAATTGCAAGAAGTAGTAGGGGGTCAATGTTATTTTGATAGGCCTTTCGCATGATGGTGTTAAAATACTCAGGCTCACCGATTAACCCGTTTCTTGAG
The DNA here is from genome assembly GCF_058683495.1 of Fusibacter sp. QWL-12. Lineage (NCBI taxonomy): Bacteria > Bacillati > Bacillota > Clostridia > Eubacteriales > Fusibacteraceae > Fusibacter > Fusibacter sp. QWL-12. The sequence continues at coordinate 3,883,814 of NZ_CM178745.1, read as the reverse complement.
TTTTGGATATAGCTTTTAACTTCAAATATGTTAATTCTTTGGTACTGAAATAACTGACGTTGTGTTATCAGTCCAAAGGGAAGTGCTGTTCTTGAAACACTTAATTCTAAAAGTTTGCGTTTTTGACTGCTATCCGTTTGGATTTTACTGACGCCGTCATATTCGCTAATCAGATAAACTTCTCCTAAAGAGGAAATGCCATGATAAATTAGGTAATCCATTTGACCAGTAATCTGAATCTGTGTTTCGAGCTCTTGTGGTCTATTGAGGAATAAGGCAATTATCGTACCCGATACAGTGAAAAGAAGGATAATAAATAAAAGGGCTATGTGTTTTGCAATAAAGCGGTTTAATGTTTCGTAATTAAACTTGTATTTGATATTCTCCTTAATATTTTCATGCCATTTCAGCTCCAACTCTGAATAATTCGTATTCATAGTCTTTTCGAGAGGTGACGCATAACTATTTTCAAAGCGGTCAGTTGACTCTTCGTCAGATGTAAAATGATAATGATCAATAAGGTAATCTGCAATTGCCCATCTTGGAACGGGAATTTTTACAGATTCATGCAGCCAACTTTCCGCCAAATCGATGCGTTTAGATGCATCGATATCAAGCTGTAAAATTGATTCAAAAATATCATGTCTGGAAATATCATAAATATGATTCGCCAAAGTGTTTGAGAGAATCTTGATTTTAATAAGTTCTCGACTTGTTTCATCTACACCTTCTAGGTGTTTTTCAAGTAATGTATGCACTGCCAAAGAGAGTATTTCTGCACGCTCTTTTGTATCCAGTTGTGCGTATTTATTTTGAATATTAGACTTGATTCTTACTAAGTCTTGAAAGGACAATATAATATATGCTTTTAACGTCAAAATGAGTTCGTTCATGCATTCTCCAGATATAAATACGACTTATATTTATTCTATAGTAACATAATCTAAAAAAGAAAAAAATTTTTTTTAAAAAAGTATTTACAGATATAAAAAAGCATGGTATATTAAGTACATGAAATTGATAATCATTATCAATAAAAACTCCTTATACTCGTAACACCTTAACTTCTTATTACCCTTAAAAGTAGTAGGTACCCCAAAACGTAAACTTTATTGAATACCTCTAAAGAAATGGATGCATCGCCAGCATCCATTTTTTCTGTCTAAAAATAGGGGTTTATGTTATAATAGAAATTGTATTTTAAGGCTGTAATTTTTAAAGGAAAGAGAAACAAATGAAACGGATATATTTGGATTATGCAGCGACGACTCCTGTCAAAAGTGAAGTCGTCGAAGCGATGCTACCTTATTTTAATGAGGTACCGGAGCGAACGCAAATAGAACAAACTGAATCACATTTTCTAAAAGTCTTGAACGCGCCTAAAGGACGTGTTTTTTTTAATGGCGGTGGAACGACTTCCGACTGCGACTTTATCATGCAGGCCGCTTATTATCAAAGATCAAGAGGCGTGAGCAATAAAATAATTTCTTCCACAATTGAGCATGCTGCAGTTTATAAAACTTTAGAGCGTTTGGCATCAGAAGGGTTTGAAGTGCATCTTGTACCAGTGTTAAGCAATGGCATTATAGATTTGGAAGCATTTGATGCGATTTATACCCCAGATACTGCGTTAGTTAGTATCATGATGATCAATAATGAAATTGGAACCCGACAACCCATAGAGCAGATCGCAGAGAAATTAAGTGGTAAACAGACTATATTTCATGTAGATGCGGTTCAGGCGTTAGGGAGTACAGAGATCGATCTCAATCTACTTGGCGTGGATGCAGCTTCTTTTTCAGCTCATAAGATTTATGCGCCAAAGGGAATTGGTGCATTATATGTTAAGGAAGCAGACTGGTATGATGATTTACTTAGCTCAGGATGCGTTAATTTACCGTATCTAAAAGGATTTGAGAAAGCACTTGAGCTTTCAACAGTTAATTTAAGTGCGAGTAGGGCTCACAGAAAAGCATTAAAAGAAAAATTAATCGATGGACTTGAAGCTTTGGATTTAGGCTTAAAAGTGTTGGGCGAGCCAAGATTAGATTGTTCTCATCCAGGCATTGTAAATGTTTACTTTCCAATGATGGATGGCGATAGCTTGGTTATTAATTACGATTTTAAAGGTATAGCGATTTCAAGTGGTTCTGCATGTAGCTCTGGCGCATTAAATGCATCACATGTTGTTAAAGCGATAGGATTAAGTGAAAATGATGCAAAAAAGTGCATTCGGTTTTCAATTGGTGATCTGACCACAGAATCAGACATCGATTATGTAATTGAACAAACACAGGCAATGTTGAAAGGATAGATAAATGTTAAATAAAAATAGAGTCGTTGTTGGTATGAGTGGTGGTGTAGATAGTACGGTTGCAGCTTATCAACTCAAACAAATGGGCTATGAAGTAATTGGCGTAAATATGAGACTATGGCAGGATGATTTTTTGGAAGATGCACATCTTTTAAATGATGGTGGCTGTTGTAGTTTGTCATCTGTAGAAGACGCAAGACGTGTATGTGAGCAGATTGGCATACCTTTTTATGCATTAGATTTTAAAGGGGTATTTAAAGAAACCGTTGTCGATTATTTTATCGATGCATATCAAAATGGTGAAACCCCAAATCCGTGTATCGCTTGTAATAAGTACGTGAAGTTTGAAGCGCTTTTAGAAAAGGCACATCAATTAGGCGCGTATTATGTGGCGACAGGTCATTATGCTAAGATCAGTTATGATGAAAGCCTTGATCGATATATCGTAGAAAAAGCAAGCGCGGTTGCAAAAGATCAAACCTATGCACTCTACAACCTTACGCAAGAGCAGTTAAAACATATTCTTATGCCACTATCTGAGTTTAACTCAAAAGAAGACGTTAGAGCCATCGCAGCGCAGTTTGATGTTCAAATGTCTAGAAAATCAGACAGTCAAGAAATCTGTTTTGTACCAGATCAAGACTATGTTGGTTTTCTTAAGAGAAATGGCGATTTTGATATCGTTCCAGGTGATTTTGTCGATACTGAGGGGAACTCACTTGGCAAACATCAAGGAATTGTCAATTATACGGTGGGTCAGAGAAAAGGACTTGGTTTAACCTTTGGTAAGCCGATGTATGTTGTAGACATCGATCCTGATTTTAACAAAGTAGTTTTAGGCGAAGGGGATGCAGTATTTAAAGCGACACTCTGGGCTAAAGATATTAATTTTATCCCATTTGAGGATATAGATGCACCTTTCAAATGTGAAGCAAAGATCAGATACAGTGCAAAGCCAGCATCATGTACAATTACGAGACATGGTGAGCTTGTAGAAGTCGTTTTTGATGAGCCACAAAGAGCAGTCACACCTGGTCAAGCAGTTGTCTTCTATAATGGTGAATTATTAATAGGTGGCGGAACAATCATAAGAAAATAGTAGGAGAGACAATGGCAATAGCATATACCTGTACAGACGTTGAAAATTATTATGATAAAGGAGCAAGTAGAAACATGGCTATAGTAATAGATGGCATAATAGGTGCTGGTAAAAGTACAGTTGGAACTTTTTTAAGTGAGTGTTTGAACATCCCATTATATGAGGAGTTAAAGGATGATGGGAAGGATTCACTGGCACAAAGAATGCTAGATCTCTTCTATGCTGATCAGACGAGATGGAGTGCTATTATACAAGTTATGTTTTTAAATGATCGTTTTAAAGATTTGAAGAGAATTGAAAGTGAAGGCAATTACGCGATTCTGGATCGTTCTATTTATGGTGATGAGATTTTTGCCAAGACGATTCACGAAAGAGGGCAAATGACCAAAGATGAGTTTACCATCTATAGAGATTTGCTTCACAATATGCTTGCGCATATCAAACCGCCTCAAGTTTTAGTATACATCGATGTTTCAGTGGATACGGCCATGGAACGCATCAACAGAAGAGCAAGATCAACTGAAGGGGATCTAATTCCAAGAGACTATATGGAAGATTTAAGACGCAATTATGAGCTTTGGTTTGAAAATTTTAACCTTTGTCCAAAGGTGAGATTTGATTTAAATGATTCTGCAATAGATGAGAATGGTAATGTTAAGGAAGAAGTGAAAAATCAAATTCTAGAAGCGATAAAACCATATGTTTAAAATAAAAAGGATCAATTACTTTCTCTTAATGAGAAGTGTAATTGATCCTTTTTTTATTTTATTTCATAATCGTTGTATAGTTTTCTTTTGTAAGAGGTTCACCATATAAGAAGTAACCAGGCTCTAAATCAGTTCTATAGAAGGACATAGAAAAGTGTAAATGTGGTCCAGTAGAAAAGCCAGTTGAGCCAACTTGACCAACAACTTGACTTCTTTCAACGATATCACCTTGATTAACAGAAAGAGAATCCAAATGCTCGTATATACTGAACAAGCCTTCGCCGTGATCTATGATTACTGTGTTGCCTGTTAAAATCAAAAGCTGTGCGAGTACAACCTTGCCAGTATTGGTAGCGACGACATCACTACCTCTTGGTGCACCAATATCTATACCGCCGTGACGATACGTCGTAGGAGAACCATTGACGTTTCTAGTTTCACCAAACTCAGTATTTAATCTTCCATTGACTGGCAGCACAAAGGATTCTGAGTAGTATCTTTCTGGAGCACTATTATCTCTAGAAGGATTAAATACATTACGGTATTCAGCATAAGCTTCATCATTTCGTGTACTTGATTCAACATTTGTATCAACCGTCAAATTTTGAACTTTAAAATCTCGACCAACGACTTCGATATCAACAGCGACAATATCGCCTGATTCTGTATCAGTGAAGGTTAAAGTATAGTTCATCAAGTTTGTGTAGTAGTTTGTTGGAAAGTAACCTCTATAGGTATGACCAGTTTTAAACCAAGTGAAGTTTTCCATTAAATTTTGATTCACTTGTATCTTCTCGATATCATTAACATGATATGCCGTAACAACTAATAAATCACCTTGCTTGACGATTTCCTTAGAAACTGTAAATACGTCAGGAAGATCGATGTTAACAATAAAAGAAAGTGCCGTATCACCACTAAATCCTTGAGCTGAATTTTCCCAACCCAGCTTTAATTCATACTTAAACTCACCATCGTATTCTGGGAAAGGAAGCTGTCTCACATTGACGATGCCTTCAAAAGCCAAGCTGTTATCTGTCGTATCTAAGATACGAAGTTGTGCTTCTGTAGGTAGTTTCGGCAAATTGACTCCAAGTAGATCATCACTAGATGTGATGGTTGGTATATCAGCGCCTTCAACTTGAACGCTTTTTTCATCTACAGAATAGGTATACCATTCGTCATTCAGTTTTTTATATTTCCAATTGATTTTATTTTGATCAAAAGAAAGTTCAGACTGATTGAGAGTCAAAGATAATTCTGGTGGCAATTGTGCCGTATAAAGCGCGTCAAATCCTTCATAGCCATAGAAAAAGGCGGGATCAGTTACGCGATAAACGGTCTTACTATTATCTATGGTTATGAAGACTTCATCTGATTCATCAAAATAAACATGATAAGTTCTCGCTAAATTCCAGCTGTTCAATAAGATCATTTGAAACTTCATTCTAATATCGAGATCGGTGGTTAGGAGCTCAGTTTCATCGAGACTTGTAATGCTGTTAAAGAGTAAAGTTGTGCTCTTTGTATCGGGTTCATAGACGCTTGGTGTATCAAAATTACCAGTACGAATATCAACAGATTTTAGGTTAGAAGATTCGAATACATTGATTTTATAAATGTAAAACGCACCAAGGCAAACGATTAAAATAAGTGCGATAGATAATACAATTCTGCTTTTTTTCATGAGTAACTCCATAATAGTATTTTGTATGCTTTTAGCTAAACCTATTTTACCTTGAACTGCGTGATTCGTCCACTAGATTATAGAAGTTTAACAAGGTTGCCATAGATGGCAGATTTGCTTATAATGTAGTAAGAATAAAGAAATAGAGGGGTATGCAATGACTTATCAAGAAATCGTAAAAAAAGCGAAGGAAACGATTGGACCACATTGTAAGGTTTGTCCAAACTGCAACGGTATAGTATGTAAAGGTGTCATTCCTGGACCGGGAGGTAAAGGTAGTGGTATCGGTTTTATTAGAAATTATAATGCATTTAGAAAATATGGCGTTGAAATGGATACGCTTCATGGCGTAACTAAGCCTACGACAGAGTGTTCTTTTTTTGGTAAAACCTTCAAGCTACCTGTATTTGCAGCACCTGTTGGTGCCGTTCAAATGCACTATAGTGATTTGTATGATGATCTAAGTTATTCGACAGCACTTATAGAGGGTTGCAAACAAGCCGGTACGATTGCATTCACAGGAGATGGCGTAAAATCTGAGGTTTTTGAGGGGACTGCTGTTGCTATAAAAGCGCAAGATGGATTTGGTATCCCAACGATCAAACCGTGGCGAAAAGATGAAGTGATTGAAAAAATCAGAATTGCTGAAGCTGCAAATGCAGTTGCCATTGCAATGGATGTTGATGCAGCAGGGTTGTCAATCCTAGGTGCTCAAGGCAAGCCGGTATTTCCTATGACTTCAGAAACCCTTAAAGCGATTGTGGATGCGACAGATAAACCTTTTATTGTTAAAGGTATTATGACTGTGAAGGGGGCTCTTGCAGCGCTAGATGCTGGTGCTTACGGCATTATCGTTTCCAATCATGGCGGTCGTGTACTCGACGAGACACCTGCAAGTCTAGATGTTTTACCTGAAATTGCAAACGCAGTAAAAGGGAAAATGAAAATCTTTATAGACGGTGGTGTTCGTTCAGGCACGGACGTATTTAAAGCGATCGCTTTAGGTGCGGATGCGGTTTTAATAGCGAGACCATTTGTAACAGCAGTTTATGGCGGCGATCGTGAAGGGGTTAAGACTTATGTAGATCTTTTACAGTCTGAGCTTGAAAACGTTATGTTAATGACGGGCTGTGCAACGCTGAGTGATATCGATAAAAGTAAAATAAGAGCGTTAAAATAGATGAAATAATACTTTTTTAATAATTCTTTTAGAAAAATAGAAGGTTGGGTTGTTATGCTCTGATTAGTAGATTGGAGGATTATATGAGATCAGAACTTAAATACAAAGCAGATCAAATGCTAGAACTATATAAAACCATCGAAAAGGATTTTATGTGGGAGCACAATTTAACCAAACATTTCGTTGCACTCTTATATACAGAGCATGATAAACGATACAGTAAAGATACTTTTAAATTAACATTAGATATGATCAATAAAGAGACGGGAATTTTCTCGAATTTTAGAAGTTCAAATCGATTTATGCTCGCAGGATTGATGCATATGGAAAGCGATTCTACAGAAGGCGTATTCCATCAAATCAGAAGCTGTGAAACTGCTTTAAAAGATAATGGCTTTAAGTCAGGCATGTATCTACCGCTAGCAAGCTATGCTTTATATAAGACTTCAAAAGATCAATCGCCTAATCTTCTTGCTCAAAAAGCGCAGTTGATTTATAAGCAAATGAAGTCAAATCATCCATTTTTAACGAGTGGCGACGATTACTCGATGAGTGTGCTTTTGGCTGCATCAGAGGTTGAATTAGAACGTATAGAAGAAGCATACCAAAAACTCAATATAAAAGGTTTTTATAAAGGAAATGAACTTCAAAGACTTTCTCATATATTGGCACTATCAAATAGAAGTATAGATGAGTTGGTTGAGATTTGTTTTAATATGAAGTGGCAGCTAAAAGAAGCCAAGTTAAATATACCGACAACCTATTATGCAACCTTGGGGATTATTGCTCTGATCTATTTCGAGGATGAATCTATCGTAAATGACTGGATTGAACTTGCGAAGTATCTGTCTACCCTTAAAAAGTTCAAATGGTTAGGTAAAGGCATGAATGTTATGCTTGCTTCTTCATTAGTTTCAAGTCAATGGATTGATGAAACTTTAAAATCAGAAGCAACAAAGCTCGCGATTAGTATCTCTATTGATGCTTTAATAGCCGCACAAACGGCAGCCATTATTGCGGCAACAACTGCAGCAAGTGCTGGTGCAGCCGCAGGTGCAAGTTCTTAAAATAATTATAAAGCCCTTCTCAGTTTGTCTTAAAACAAGCTTAGAAGGGCTTTTTATTATTTTCTAGGATTGACGATGGTTCTACCTAAGTGCTTTCCTGTTAATATCAATTCTATTTGCTCTAATGTATCGTCGAGTCCAATTTCTAAAACAGCATTTGAAAATCCTTCGATGTACCATTCATTTGAAATTAATCCCCAAATTTTCTCTCTTTTCTCAGCATCGCACATAACGGAGTCGATACCATGAAGGGTGATGCCCTTTAATATAAACGGATATACAGAGGTTGTAAATTCATGGTTGGCAACATTGCCACAACAGGTCACATGACCTTTATAACCGGTTGATTTTAGTGCGGTTGCTAGAATGTTACCGCCTACGGTATCGATGACTCCCGCCCAGCTTGATCTAAGGAGCGGTTTGCCAGAGTGATCGTCAATTTCATCTCTTAAAATCATTCTCTCAGCACCAATCCCTTTTAAAAAGCCTACGTATTGAGGTTTGCCAGAAGCACCAACTACTTTATAGCCTAACTTTGACAAAATAGCGATAGCGACACTGCCTACACCGCCCGTTGCACCTGTAACTAGTATTTCTCCAGCATCTGGAGAGACGTTGGAGACGATTTGCTCTACAGAGAGTGCTGCAGTAAATCCAGCAGTTCCATAGCACATTGCATCACGAAGCTCTAGGTTCTCTGGACATTTAACAATCCATTCACTTGGTACTTTAATATATTCAGAAAAGCCACCAAAAGTATTCATCCCTAGATCGTAGCCAGTGACGATGACACGATCTCCTGCTTGCCATTTTGGATTTTTACTTTCAACGACGATGCCAGCTGCATCAATGCCAGGGGTGTGCGGGTAATTTTTTGAAACGCCTTTATTGCCGCTAGCAGAAAGGGCATCTTTATAATTAAGTGATGAGTAATGGACTTCGATCAAAACTTCGTTATCAGGCAAATAGGTTTCATCAATGGTTTCTACAGAACGACTTAGCTCTGGATCTAAATAAATTCTTAATGCTTTAAATTTCATAATATTACCTCCTGTATATGGGTGATTATAAAACCAAATTAGTTTTATGTCAAACTAATTTAATCGTTGATTTATTTTCATTGCCAGTCTAGTGCGTATTGATTATAATGAGTCTAGAAAGGTAATGGTAGAAGAAATGAAAGAACAATTTATCGTTTATTTTATTAGTAAAACCAGACAAAATATGCATCGCTTCATCGAGGAAGCACTTAAAAAAGAAGGACTATCGGATATAATACCCTCACATGGGAGTATTCTAACGGTTCTATATGAATCTAAAACACCTGTGACGATGAAAGTGATTGCTGAAAAGATAGGTAAGGATAAGTCTACGGTAACGGTTTTAATCAATCACTTGTTAAGTCAAGGCTATATAGAAAAGAAGATCAACCCAGATGACAAGCGGGTCTCGCTGATTGGACTAACTGAAAGAGGCCGATCGATAGAACAAAAATACAGAAATATCTCTAAAAAAGTAATTGCAACTGCTTACGAAGGACTTTCAAACGAAGAGAGAGAATTGTTCCTTAGCTTGCTTAAACGTATCAACAATAATTTCAGGGATCATACAGGAGAGTAGTCGTATGCTAAAAAACCAGCGAATTGTGGCGATTTTATTTGTGGTTACCGCGTCTCTTTTATGGAGTACAGGCGGTCTTTTGATTAAGATGGTATCGTGGCATCCGCTGGCAATTTCAGGGATGAGAAGTGGCATTTCAGCATTGGTAATGCTATTGTTTTTCAGAATCGTATATAAACGTTTTCCTAAAAAGCCAGACAAGTTTGTATGGCTTGCAGCGTTTAATTATATGATCTTGGTTATGCTATTTGTTTCTGCAAATAAGCTAACGACTTCAGCCAATGCAATCTTACTTCAGTTTACCTCACCGATATGGGCGTTGGTTATCGGCGGTATCTTTCTTAAGGAAAAGTTTGGCAAGAAAGACTATACAACCGTTGCAATCGTATTTGTTGGTATGATTTTATTTTTTATCGGCGACATCGATGGCGGTGGCATTTTAGGGAATATCTTAGCGGTTTTATCTGGGATCTCTATGGCACTGATGATCATCAGTCTCAAGAGAATACAAAATCGTAAACCAATAGAAATCGTTATTTGGGGAAATGCAATGATGTTTGTTGCAGGTATCCCATTTTATGGCGGATTAAGCTTTACAGGAACGAATGTGATTGGCATTTTACTTTTAGGTATTTTTCAGCTTGGCTTTTCTTACATCTTTTTCACTAAGGGAATTGAACATGTTTCTGTACTAGAAGGCATTTTGATTCCAGTTTTAGAGCCATTATTAAATCCACTTTGGGTGTTCTTTGGTACTGGAGAAAAACCGGGGATCTTGGCGCTAGTTGGCGGTGTTATCGTCGTTTGTGCAGTGGTGTATCATAGCATTGTCGAGGTCGAAGTTCCTGAGCCTATTCAAGTCGGTGGAAGTTGATATAAGTCAAGATTAATCATCAATTGAAGCTAAGCGCATCAGATAATCAAGCGATAACGTGTGACAGTTGGAGGTCTGAATGGAAACAGAATACAGTCAACTTACAATAGATATTCTTGCAGCCATAAGAAGGGTTCCAAGTGGCAAGGTCGCAAGCTACGGCGCTGTGGCTGCAGCAGCAGGACATCCAAGGGGTGCAAGATTAGTGGTGAGGGTCCTTCATACTTTATCGAAAAAGGAAGGCCTACCTTGGCATAGAATCGTCAATGTTAAGGGTGAAATAGCGCTTAGTGGTTCTGGTGAAATGGAGCAGATTCTGCTTTTAAAAAGAGAAGGGGTAAGATTTGTTTCAGAGAATAGGGTAGAGAAATCCTATTTTTATGATTTCAAATAAAAAGATTACTTTTAATTTTTCTTATATAATAGATGAGTTTGATATTGAAATATAAATGGCAAATATGAGAATTAAACTAAAAGCCCAGAGTGTTTACTCTGGGCTTTATTATCTTATTGTTTTATGGTGAGTTTGATTATGTTATTACGGATTATTTACACGTTGAATCTAAACAAAATCACATCGCCATCATTGATCACGTATTCTTTTCCTTCAAGTCTTACCTTGCCGGATTCTTTAGCTGATGCCATTGATCCGTAAGCTCTTAAATCTTCAAAAGCAATCGTCTCAGCACGGATAAAGCCTCTTTCGATATCAGAGTGGATTTTACCACCTGCTTGTGGTGCTTTTGTGCCTCTGCGGATGTCCCATGCACGAACTTCTTGTGGGCCTGCAGTTAAGAAGCTGATTAGGTCGAGTAGGTGATAGCTTGAACGGATTAACTGATCAAGACCAGATTCTTTGAGTCCTAACTCTTCTAAGAATGCAGCGCGATCTTCATCGTCAAGTTCAGCGACTTCTTGTTCAACTTTTCCGCAAATGACAACTACTTCAGCATTTTCTGTTTCAGCGAATGCACGTACTGCCTTCACGTGATCGTTTTCAACGCCACCGACAACGTCCTCTTCAGAAACGTTTGCACAGTAGATAATCGGTTTGAAGGATAAAAGATTAAGTGACTTTACAAATTCTTTTTCATCGTCAGTTAAATCCATTGTTCTTACTGATAAACCTTCATCTAATACTGCTTTTACTTTATTTAGCATTTCAAGCTCTGCACCTAAAGTTTTATCGCCTTTAGCTTGTTTGGTCGTTTTAGCTATTCTTCTTTCTAAGATTTCTGCGTCAGAAAGAATCAGTTCTAAATTAATGGTTTCGATATCGCTTAATGGTCCGATTTTACCTTCAACGTGAATGACGTTTTCATCTTCAAAACATCTAACAACGTGTACGATAGCAGCAACTTCTCTAATATGGCTTAAGAATTGGTTGCCGAGACCTTCGCCTTTAGATGCGCCTCTTACAAGACCTGCAATATCATAAAATTCTATAGCTGTATGAACGATTTTTTTAGAATCGTACATATCTCTTAGGACATCTAATCTTTTATCCGGTACCGATACGACACCAACGTTTGGTTCGATGGTACAAAATGGATAATTTGCACTTTCAGCACCTGCTTTTGTAATTGCGTTGAACAACGTGCTTTTTCCAACGTTTGGTAAACCTACTATACCTAATTTCATATTAACCCATCCTTTATATCATTTGTTAATTCCGTATTTCAATCACATCAAAATATTATAGCGTATTAACAATAAGATGTAAATAAGCTATAATGTCTTTATGACGCCGAAAATAAAAATTCCATATATGAATCAAAGAATAGGATGTGACTTATGATTAATCAGATACAAGATTTGACGCTATATCCAGGCGTTGAATTACACCTTGTGAAGTCGAACAAATTTAAAACTGTGCTCTTTGGGATTTACATGAAACGCCCTTTAGTTCGGGAAGAGGTATCTTTAAATGCGATGTTGTCGAGAGTCATCGATCAAGCAACATATAAGTTTAACGATACGCAAGAAATTAGCAAAGAGCTTGATATGATGTACGGAAGTGTGATCGTAACAGATGTGCACAAGTATGGCGAAAGACAGATGCTTCAGATTAAAATGCAAACACCAAGTGAAAAGTATGTTAATTCGGATGACCTTTATCAATCTGCCCTTCAACTGATTGGCGATTTTTTGACGCGTCCAAAATTGATCAACGGTGCTTTTGATGAAGAAATTATCGCCCTTGAAAAAGATGCGCTCATCGCGGAAATTCAAGCGAGAAGAGATCATAAAGATGAATGGGTAATCACCACGTGCGTAGAAAATATGTGTAGTGAAGAACCTTTTAAAATTCATGAGTTTGGTTATGTAGAGGATGTAAAGAAAATTACTGCAGCCGATTTAACAGCGCATCTTGAAAAAATTGTGGCAACCTCTGAAATCGATATCTGTGTTATTGGTGACTTTGAAATTGAACCGATGGCGGAATTAATTAAAAATAATCTTAAGTTTAATAGAAGAGAAGTGACTGTTGTACCAAGGGAAGAAATCTATTTCAACCCTGAATCGGTTAAAACAGTTGTTGAAAAGCACAATATTACTCAGGGAAAACTCTGTTTGGGATTAAGAACGAATCTGTCTTTTGATTCACCGCTTTATCAGTCGCTTATGATTGGGAACATCATGTTAGGTGGCGGTGGCAGCTCAAAACTCTTTAGAAATATAAGAGAGAAAGCAGGCATGTGCTATTCTATCTACTCACGCGTAGAGAAATTCAAATCTCTTTTGATGATTTATGCAGGTATAGATATGAATCGATTCGATGAAGCAGAAGCGTTAATTATGAATGAGGTTAATGATATTAAAAATGGCAATTTTTCAGATGTAGAGTTTGAAACGGCAAGAACGACGCTGATTTCTAATCTGCGTTCAATTTCTGATTATCCAAATTCGTTTATTAACTATTATTACGGTATTTTACAAACGACGGGTGATTTTGATATTGAAAAAAGAATAGAAGAAGCTATGCTTGTCTCTAGAGAGTCAGTTATTGAAGCGTTCAAAGGCATTCAGTTAGACACAATCGCAAGACTTGTAGGGGAGGCAGAAGATGGAAATTAGTCGTTTTGAATATATGGGTGACGAGGTTTTAAATACGAAGCTAGATTGTGGCTTGGAGGTATTCTTGTTTCGCAAGCAAGACTTCGCAAAGAAATACGCTTTTTTTGCAACACAGTATGGCGGTATGTACAATGATTATGTTTTAGATGGTAAGACTTATAACATACCACATGGTGCGGCACATTTTCTAGAACATCAAATCTTTGAAGATCAAGATAAGAGTACTTTCGAGAAGTTTGAGAAGTTGGGCGCAAATGTCAATGCCTATACAAGCTCTGAATCGACGGTCTATTATTTTGAAACCATAGATAATTTCGATATTTGTTTAAAGAATTTGCTTGAGATGGTGCAAAAGACGGATATTAGTGAAAAATCGGTTGCGAAGGAAAAATCCATTATTGAGCAGGAAATAAGAATGTACATGGATGAGCCAACTTGGGAACTCTATAATACCTTCTTTAACGCCTTCTATCACAATCATCCTGTTAAGGATGAAATTGCAGGCAGTGTAGAATCGATTATGCAGATTACGCCTGAAATTATCCTTTCTTGCTATAAGCATTTTTATTCACCTAAAAACATGAAGGTGTTTTTGTACGGCGATATAGAGATGGAGGCAGTTTTGCCTATTATCGAAAGTGCATTGACAGAGGAGTTTAAATCTCGTACCTTTAAACCAGAAATCTTTGTGCCTGAAGAGCCTTATAAAGTGGTAAGTCATGAAGTAGAAGTGAAAAAGGATGTTACAAGACCATCTGTTACAGTGGGATTTAAAGGTGATCCTAAATTCTTTGAGAAGGATAGAGAAGTTAAATTGGCTGCACTTAGATTGATTATGGATCAGTACTTCGGAAGAAGTAGTAGCTTTTTTAAACGCATGTATGATTTAGGTGTGGTTACTGAGTATTTTGATTTTGATATTCAGATTGGCAACGGATTCGCTTATTTTGCAATTAGTAATGAAAGTGAAGACGTCATTTGTTTAAAAGATGAGATTTTTAATGAACTAAGACGATTAAAGAAAGATACTTTTGATGAAGAAGGCTTTACTAGACTTAAGAGAAAAATGCATGGGCGTTCTATCGTTTCATTTAACTCATTACAGTCGATAGCAAATAATTTTACACATTCAGTGATGCGACAAGTGGACATCTTTGCTCAACTAGAAGCTTATCAGTTGGTAACCACTGAATGTGCAATTTCATTAATAAATGATTTTATGGATCTGGACAATTATACGATAGGCTACTTGAATAAGCTTTAGTAAAAGACATTATACGACAAACAAGGAGATATTATGGATCGTTACGCATTTGAAATTTTCGGTATAGGCATCGCGTGGTACGGTATTATTATTGCGAGTGCTATGTTGATTGGTTCTTTAATTTTAATGAAGGTTGGAAAAAGATACGGATACAAGGAAGATGATATGTTGGACCTTGTACTTGTGATTTTGCCGATGGCGATTGTGTTTGCTAGACTTTATTATGTGGTATTTGAATGGGATTATTACGCTCAAAATCCAAGTCATATACTCGCTTTTAGAGAAGGTGGGTTAGCGATTCACGGTGGTATAATCGGTGGTTTATTAGGTGGTTATATCGTATGTAAAGTAAAAAAACTCAACTTTCCTGATTTGGCGGACATGGTTGCAATGCCATTGATATTAGGTCAAGCCATAGGACGCTGGGGAAACTTTGTAAACCAGGAAGCACATGGAGGACCGACAGATTTACCATGGGGCATTATGGTGGATGGTGTGAAAGTACATCCGACCTTTTTATATGAATCCATCTGGAACCTTCTTGTGTTTGCCGTACTGGTATTTACATTTAAAAAGAGAAAATTCTATGGTGAGCATTTTGCTAAGTATCTGATTTTATATTCAATCGGTAGATTTTTCGTTGAAGGCCTTAGAACAGATAGCTTAATGTTGGGGCCAATTCGTATGGCGCAGTTAATCAGCCTCGTATTTATCGTGTGTGGCGTCATATTTATAGCGGTAGCAAGAAAAAAAGGCTGGTGGAAAATAGAGACTGAGTCTTCAAAAACTACTACAAATAGTGTTTCTCAAAATGATGAAATACAAGAGGAAAATAAACAGTAGGACTGAGGCACTAAAATGTTGAAAAAAGCGACTTTTATCAAAAAAAGTCGCTTTTTTTTATTGCTATTTTTATTAAAAAAGTTTAAAATTAGATTAATTAGTGGTAGAAAGTGTCACAAAGTGGGTAGAAAGACCATGAATTTCTAAAAAATAATGTCAATTGATGGAGCGAATATGTTTACTGGAGAATTTAAACACTCAGTCGACGCAAAAAATAGATTAAGCATCCCATCAAAGTTTCGTGAGAAGCTGGGCGATAGCTTCTACATAACGAAAGGTCTTGACCATTGTTTGTTCGTCTTTTCACTCGAAGAGTGGCAAATTTTCGAAGAAAAGCTAAAACAACTACCACTTTCGAACAAAAATGCAAGAGCATTTGCAAGGTCGTTCTTTGCTGGTGCAACTGAGTGCGAGTTAGATAAACAAGGTAGAATTCTTGTACCACAAACACTTAGAGCACATGCAAATATTGATAAAGAGGTATATGTTAACGGCGCTGGCTCCCGAATAGAAATTTGGGATGCGGCAACTTGGGAATCTTACAATGACTTCATGACGGCGAACATGGACGATTTAGCCGAAGATATGGAAGCGCTAGGAATACGATTCTAAAGGAGTTTTTATGAGTTTTAATCATGTTAGTGTATTGCTTGGAGAATGTATCGAAGCTTTAAATGTAAAACCAAATGGCATCTATGTAGATGGCACCTTAGGTGGAGGCGGACATTCTTTTAAAATTTTACAACTCCTAGATAGTGGCAAGCTAATCGGAATTGATCAGGACACAGATGCACTTAATGCTGCTTCAGGACGTCTTAAAATCTTTGAAGATCGATTTGTTCCTTTCCATAGTAATTTTTCTAAATTGACATATGTCTTAGATGAACTGGGTGTTGAAAAGATTGATGGTCTGCTGTTAGATTTGGGTGTTTCCAGTTATCAGTTAGATGAGGCAGAAAGAGGCTTCTCTTACATGAACGATGGCAAACTCGATATGAGGATGAATCAATCGGATACATTCACAGCCTATGAGATCGTAAACACCTACAGTGAAGCACAATTAACTCAAATCATTTCTGAGTATGGCGAAGAAAACTGGGCGAATAGAATTGCAAAGTTTATCGTCGCTGAGAGAAGTGAAAAGCCTATAGAGACTACATTTGAACTCGTTGAAGTCATCAAGAAAGCGATACCAGCTGGTGCGAGAAAGGATGGACCACATCCTGCTAAAAGAACTTTCCAAGCGATTCGCATCGAGGTTAACAACGAGCTTAAAATAATAGAACAAACTATAGAACAGGCAGTAGAGAGAATGAATAAGGGTGGAAGAATAGCGATAATCACTTTCCATTCTTTAGAAGATAGAATTGTAAAAAATGCATTTAGAAGACTTGCTCAAGGTTGTACATGCCCACCTGAATTTCCAGTGTGTGTTTGTGGGGGAAAACCAAAAGTAAAATTGATTTCTAGAAAACCAATTTTACCTTCTGATGAAGAAATAGAAGGCAATCCTAGAGCAAGAAGTGCAAAATTAAGAGTCGTAGAGAAAAAATAAGACAATGTGCGGGGGTAACAGATGTCGGCAATGGTTGAAATGTATGATCACGAATATGAACAATTCAACTCAACACAAAATGCGAAGATCGTCAGCATTCGTAAAAAGCGTTTGGAGAAAGAAAATGCGAAAAAGAAAGCAAAGCATAACTTCTTAACCATGCTTAGTACAATTGCGATAGTGGTCTTTATCGCTACGTTGATGTCGACTTATATCTATAAGAGTTCATTGGTGAATGAAGCGAAATATGATATTTTCAATCTCAAAGCAGAGATTAAATCACTAAATGCTCAAATTGAAGAATTGAATGCAGATATTGAAAATCAAACCGAACTTAAAAACATTGAGAAAATTGCAATGGAAGAACTCAACATGGTTTATCCATCGGCTGAGCAAATGGTATACATTGATGGCAGCCAATATTTTACACTCAAGGATGAAAGCGGTGAGATTTTAGTTGAACCAGTTATCGTGACGGAACAAAAGCCATTCTTTGAAGAAATTCTAGGCATGCTGTTTAATCCTTGATCATAATAAGAAGTAATGAGCCCTAGTCTTAGCTATTAGCCATAGTCTAGGGCTCTTTCATTTATTAATAGATAAAATGTAAGAATTTCTAGAAATAGTTCAAATTGATTAATTAGTTGATTACGCTATAATAGTATTAGCGATTAAATGGAGGCAATAAATGGGAACCTTTAGAAGGCGGGTTTTTTTCTTATTTTTTATCGTCAGTATCTTAATGTTAGCTCTAATTGGTCGTCTGATTTATATACAGGTGTATTGGAGTGATGAACTGACGGAAATGGCTAAAGCACAGCAGAATAAAAACATTGTTATCCCTGCTGTCAGAGGCAATATAGTGGATAGAAATGGTGATAAGTTAGCCTTTAGCGTGAAAACTTATTCAGTTTGGGCCCAGAAGTCGATTATTACTAAACCTACTGAAACTGCTCAACTGATAGCAGACACACTTGAGATGGATGCAACTCCGATTATCGATAAACTCGTTGGTGCTCAAACGACTTTTGTTAAAGTTGTAAGTAATATATCTAAAAGTGAAGAAGAACTCTTAAAGGGAAAAGGAATTCGAGGTATCTCTATCACGGAGGATACACAGAGGCTTTATCCATATAGCTCACTTGCTTCGCATGTTATTGGAAATGTTTATGCAGACGGCGACGGCTTTACAGGGCTTGAGTTGGCTTTTAATAGTATCCTTAAAGGAGAACCGGGATTGTTTCATGTGACAACAGATGTTTATGGTCGTCAGCTTGCATATGGTGAAGACAATCTTGACGCTCCTGTGGATGGAAAAACGGTTCGACTGACGCTGGATGACAGCATTCAGTTCTTTGTTGAAGACCGTATAGAAGCAGCAATGGAAACACACAATGCCAAATCGGTCTCTGCAATCGTAATGGATCCAAATACTGGAGAGATTATTGCCATGGCCTCAAAGCCGGATTTCAACTTGAATGATCCTAGAAAACCAGACGATAGCATAGACGATGCAACTTGGAATTCAATGACTGATGAAGAGAAAAACAACTATTGGAACAGTATTTGGCGCAATAAAATCATTAGTGATACTTACGAACCTGGATCTACTTTTAAGGCGATAATTGCATCTATCGCACTAGAAGAAAAATTGATTGATTTCAATACGACGTTTTATTGTACGGGTTCGAAGCTCGTAAATGGTACTTTGTTAAAATGCGTGAGTTATCCAGTGGGTCACGGGCTACAAACATTGACCCAAGCATTTGTAAATTCCTGTAACCCAGCGTTCATAGAGATTGGTCAAAAAATTGGGTTAAGCACTATGTATGCGTATCTTGAGAAATACGGTTTATTTGATAAGACTGATATCAGTTTACCTGCTGAAGGTGGTTCAATCTATCAACCTGAATCCAATATTGGTCCTGTTGAGTTAGCAACTATGTCTTACGGTCACGGCATCAATATTACCATGCTACAATTAATAAGAAGTATTTCTGCAGTCGTAAATGGTGGAAATCTTCTTGAACCGATGATAGTGAAGTCAATAGAAAACGCCGATGGTAGTGTCGTTGAAACCTTTGAACCAAAGGTTATCAGACGCGTTATATCTGAAGAAACCTCTGATAATATGCGCATATTACTTGAAAAGGCAGTTCAAAGCGGTGGTGGTAAAAAGGCCTATATCGAGGGAATTCGTGTAGGTGGTAAATCAGGAACCAGCGAAAAGTTTACTGAAAATGGCTATGTTGCAGATGTGGTAACGCTTTCGTTTGTTGGGATTGCGCCAATTGATGATCCTCAGTATGTGGTACTCGTCGTCGTAGACGAACCAAAGGATATGTTCTTAGGCAGTTTAGTAGCTGCACCAGTAGTAAAGGACATTTTACAAGACATCCTGAGATATAAAAATATCGTTCCGGATGTTGAAGTAAAACAAAACATTGAAATTCCAAATCTTATAGGGTTGACCTTAGAAGCGGCTGAAGCAAAGATCGACGCACTTGGCCTTGCCTACTCTATATCGCCTATTGGTGTCGAAGATCATTCACTTCCAGTAACCAATCAATATCCGATCGCTGGAACAAAGGTGGATTCAGATAGCATGGTAATTATTTCTGTTGATGAGGTTAATCCTTAATTTGAAATTAATCTATAAGACATGAGTAAATATAAATCTATGCCATTTAATAAAATATTTAACTAGCCTGAATGGCTATAAACAGGAGTAAACATGAATTTATTTGATAATATGACTTTAAATGCTGTTATGTTTTTTGTTTTGAGTTTGATTGCAAGTTTAGCACTTGGACCGATTGTAATTCCTAGATTACATGCCATGAAGTTTGGCCAAGCCATTAGAGAAGAAGGTCCACAGTCACATCTTCAAAAGGGTGGAACGCCAACGATTGGTGGTCTAATATTTATAATAGCTTTTCTAATACCTGTAGCATTGACACTTACATTTGAGCTAGAGAAGGTAGCATTTGTAGCGCTTGCAATATTAGGTTTCGGTTCAGTAGGCTTTTTAGATGACTATTTAAAAGTCGTGAAGAAACATAATTTAGGCCTAAGAGCGAAACATAAATTTGCACTTCAAAGTATTTTATCAATTGCATTTGCAGCCTACTCTTTGATGTGGGGAACTGAAACCTATATCCCGCTACTTCGCACCTATGTCTCTCTTGGAATGTTTTATTTACCCTTAATATTCGTTATGTTTTTAGCGACCGATAATGCAGTAAACTTAACGGATGGCTTAGATGGACTTGCTTCAACAGTTACTGCAGTTGTTTCTGTGTTTTTCATCGCGATGGGTGTTATTAAAGACGAGTGGGTGGTCGTATTATTGGCATCTGCAATGCTTGGTGGTTTAATTGGATACCTAAAATACAATTGGTATCCAGCAAAAGTTTTTATGGGCGATACTGGATCACTTGCCTTAGGCGGATACGTAGGAGCGATGGCGGTATTATTAAAAATGCCATTATTTATTCCGATATTTGGTTTGATATATTTTATTGAAACCCTTTCTGTAATGATTCAAGTTGGCGTTTATAAAAAGACAAAGAAGCGTGTATTTAAAATGGCACCCATCCATCATCATTATGAAATGATGGGCTGGAGTGAAGTGAAAATTGTAACTCGATTTTCAGTAGCGACTGCAATTGCATGTTTTATCAGTTATATGATTTCTTAATATAAAATTGGAATAGAGGAGTATATATGCTAAAAGATAAGAAGGTAATCGTAGTAGGACTAGCAAAATCTGGGGTTTCGGCTATTACGTTATTACATCAATTAGGTGCCATTGTGACTTGTACCGATATAAAAAGTGAAGAGAAATTAGGCGAATTAGTAGAAGAGGTAAAGCCGTTTGTTTCAGACGCTTTTTATGGGTATCATCCAGAGCAGGTTTCAAAATTCGATCTAGCTGTGATCAGTCCAGGTGTTCCTTTGGATATTCCGTTTGTCAATAATTTAAAAGAAAACAATGTTCCAATTATTGGAGAAGTTGAACTTGCATATCGTTATAGCAAAGGTCAGTTTGTTGGCATCACAGGTACAAATGGCAAAACGACAACGACTGCTTTAACGGGTTTGATTTTTGAACTGTCAGGAAAGAAGTCTTTTACAGTTGGAAATATTGGCGTTCCAGTTGCTTCAAGAGCGCTCGAGTCAGATGAACAAACGACTTTTGTCACTGAACTAAGCAGCTTTCAGCTTGAGACCATAGTAGAGTTTAGAGCGCATATCGCTGCAATTTTAAATCTTACACCTGATCACCTTAACAGACATAAGACGATGGCAGGATATAGTGAAGCAAAAATGAGAATATATGAAAATCAAACAGCAGATGATTTTCTGGTTTTGAATTATGATGATATTGAAACCCGTGCTATGGGAAGTAATTCAAAAGGTAAAAAACTATATTTTTCAAGAATGAATCAAGACATTGAAGGTGCATTTATTGAAGCTGGTTGGCTTAAAATAAAGTTTAATGGCACTGTTACTGATGTCTGTGCGATCAAGGAAATGAAGATATTTGGCAGTCACAACGAAGAGAATGCACTTGCTGCCAGTTTAATATGCTTTTTAGCTGGGATTGACGTTGCAACTATTGCTATGGGCCTGAGAACCTTTGCAGGTGTTGAACATCGAATTGAGTTCACTGCGGAAATTGATGGCGTAAAATATTATAATGATTCAAAGGGAACGAATCCAGATTCTACGATTAAAGCCATTCAAGCAATGCCATCTAATACTTACTTAATTGCTGGCGGTTATGATAAAAAAAGTGACTTTGGCCCAATGTTTGAAGTGTTTGGTGCAACCATTAAGCATCTAATATTACTTGGAGCAACCAAAGACATACTTAAACAGGAAGCAATTAAGCACGGGTTTGAGCAAATAACAAGTGTTAATTCTATGGAAGAAGCAGTTGCCTTTGCACATGAGCATGCACGAAGTGGTGAAGTTGTTCTGTTATCACCAGCTTGTGCAAGTTGGGACATGTATGATAATTTCGAACAACGTGGTGATCATTTTAAAAAGTGTGTATTGGATTTAAAGTAACTTTGAATGAGAGGCAATTATGAAGCAAAATAAAATGGATTATCCATTGTTGGTAATAACTTTAATACTCGTATCATTTGGACTTCTAATGGTATTTAGTTCAAGTTATTATTATGCAATCGATAAGATGCAAAATAAAATGCATTTTTTTACATCCGATTTAGGCTGGATAATTTTAGGCATCGTTGCAATGATTATTGCTTCATTTGTCGATTATAAGATTTATAGGAAATTTGCAATTCCTTTGTTTGTGTTGAGCCTCTTTTTACTGGTTTACGTACTTGTGAATGGGGTCACTGTCAATAATGCACAAAGATGGATTTCTATAATGGGACAGCGATTTCAGCCTGCTGAAATCGCCAAAATTGGTATGATTATCTTCTTTGCATTTAGTTTGGAGCTCAATTATAAATCGCTTAATAAGTTTAAGGTTTTATTGATCTATCTCATCATCATTGGAACGGTTTTTATGCTGGTAATGAAGCAACCCAACATGAGTACTGCTGTTATACTTGCAGGGGTAATGGCAATCATGTTATTTGTATCCGGGCTAAGATGGTTTTACGTGATTGGATTTACCAGTATAGCAGGGATTATCGGTTGGATTTTCGTAAAAATTTCTCCCTATCGATGGGATCGGCTAATTGCATTTTTAAACCCATTTCAATACGATAAAGATGAATCCTATCAAGTTGTTCAATCTCTATACGCTCTTGGTACAGGTGGTATTTTTGGTGTTGGACTCGGGATGAGTACTCAGAACAAGCTGTATATTCCAGAACCTCAAAATGACTTTATTCTAGCAACTGTTGGTGAAGAACTTGGCTTAATCGGTACAGTTGGACTGTTAATATTATTTTTGATATTGATGTATCGTTGTGTTAAAATTGCTATGAATGCGCCGGATATTTTCTCTATGTTAATCGCGACTGGCATTACAAGTATGCTAGGTTTGCAGATTCTTATGAATTATGCGGTAGCGACTTCTTCGATGCCTGCAACGGGTGTAACGCTTCCTTTTATTAGCTATGGAGGGACAAGTATTTCCATTCTGCTCGGTTCGATCGGCATTATGTTGAACATATCAAAGCATGCTGTACGGCGACAGGATAAGAACGAAGAAGAATAAGAATTCGGAGAATTTTATGAGAGTTTTAATTACAGGCGGCGGTACAGGTGGACACATCTATCCAGCAATCGCAATTGCAGAAAAAATGAAAAAAGAGTTTCGACCTCTTGAAATTATGTATATAGGGTCAAAAAACGGCATGGAAAAAGAAATTGTTACTAAAAAAGGATTTAACTATGTCGGTATAGACGTTGCACCACTTAATAAAAAGTTTTCTTTTAAGACCATCAAATCGATTGGTACTTTATTTAAAGGCATGTGGCAAGCAAGCGGCATTATCAAACGGTTTAAACCGGATCTGATAATAGGTACAGGTGGATACGTCGCTGGTGCAACCGTGTTTGTCGGTGCTATAAAGGGCGTTCCAACGATTATTCATGAGCAAAACGCATATCCTGGTTTAACCAATAGATTGTTAAGTCGTTTTGTGGACGTTGTTATGTTATCTTTTGAAGAGTGTAAACAGCACTTTCATCATCCAGAGAAAACGGTCTATACAGGTATGCCAATTCAAGATGTGTTTTTTACAACGCCGAGAGATCAAGCTAGAATGAAGCTCGGTTTACCAAAAGATATGATGATGGTTCTTACAGTGGGTGGTAGTAATGGTGCAATGAAGCTCAACCATATTATGTTATCAAGCTATGCACAGTTTAAGGATTTTTCGGATATCAAGTTTATCCATCAAACTGGAACTAGATATTATCCTTATGTACTTGAAGATATAGAAAAAGGGATATATGAGGTTGGTGAGAATGTCACTTTGTTACCTTATCTTAAGGATATGGCAGTTTATTTAAGTGCTGCAGATTTGGTTATATCTAGAGCAGGAGCATCGACTATTAATGAAATTATTGCGTCCAAAGCACCGTCTGTCATTATTCCTTCTCCAAACGTAGCCAATAATCATCAATTGTTAAACGCACAGCTAATGGATAAATACGGCATGGGTGTCGTCATGAGAGAAGAAGATATGAACGAATCATTAATTGGTCATACCATTATTGATTTTTATAAAGATCGAGCTAAGCTGGAAATAATGAGAGCCAATTGTAATAAGATTGATTTATCCAAAACAATGGATGCAATTGCAGCTGTAATTAGAAAAGTAAGTGATTAAACGGAGGCTAATTTGCTAAAGGCAATAAAGAGAATTTTAATCGCATTAGTAATTATCGGAGTGATTGCGGGTGGTGTTTATCTTTATTTCAATACAGACTTGCTAAGAATTCATGAGGTCTATTTCAATCCAAATGAACACATGGATGAATACGATATATTAAGATATTCAGGGATTCAAAAGGGGACACCCTATTTTGAAATCAATACGGATGAGGCCGCTAAGAAGTTGATGACCCATCCATATGTACGATATGCTACAGCGACAAAGCAGTTTCCCAATGCGGTGACTTTCGAGATCGTGTATAGAAAGCATTTTTTTAATATTAGATATTCTGATATCGTTCTTTCATTAGACGATCAGCTTCATGTTCTAGAGGTTTTGGCTAAAGAAAATGAGGGATTCACTATTGAAGGCTTTGCTTTTGATAGTTATTCGGCTGGTAAGGTAATCGATGTTCAACAGCTTTACGTCCTTGAAAACATAGTGGATTTGTTAAAACTCATAGATGAAAGCGAACTGGAATGTGATCCACTGATTGTCTTTAAAGATCGTAATATCATATTAAGTTTAGGTCAGTTAAAGGTAAAGTTTGGCGTTGGTGAGAATATTGAAAGCAAGTTTAATGCTTTTATCAATATATATGCTTCTTTAAAGCAGGATGAAGTGACTACTGGAACGATTGATGTAAGCAGTGATGGCTTACCAGTGTATCGACCATTTGGAGAGTAAATATGTTTAAGAAAGATAATATTTGGATTGGAATAGCGTGTATCGTATTAGGTGTTTTCATCGCTTTTCAAATGAAGTTTGTTCAGGGCACATATTTAAATGGGCAAAGTCCAACTCAGAAGACAACAGAGATTCTCAATGAGCTTTCTGCAGTAAAAGCTGAAAAGGAAAGACTCGTAGAGGAAGTTGAAAGGTTGGAAGACCAACTTGATAAAATTCAGAATTCTGCCTCTGAGGAAAATGCAATTGTAAAGAGCTTAACAGAGGAACTCAATCGATATAAGGCGTTTTCAGGCATGACAAAGGTTTCTGGGACGGGCATATTAGTGACGATCGATAATCCGCCTAAAGACTTGAATGTGGGTTTAGAAAAGAATATTGCGCTTGACTATAAAATGCTTTTAGACTTAATCAATGAGCTTAACTCAGCAGGAGCGGAAGCAATCTCAATTAATGATCAAAGAATGGTCAATAGTACTGAGGTACGTCTTGCAGGCAGTCAGGTTAATGTCAATACGATACCAATTTCGCCACCGTTTGTCATCAAGGCAATCGGTAGTTCAGAAACTTTGGATAGTGCAATTAATATCAGATTTGGCGTGGTTCAAAACCTTCAGGAATCTGGATATTATGTTGAAGTTAAGCAGGTTGAAAGCTTGGAAATCCCAGCTTTTAACGGCAGTATAAAATTTAGGTATGCAACAACGGTGAAATAGATGAGTAAAAAGCAGAGATTTCTATTGCTTTCAGTTCTTTTAGGTCTCATGATTGCGCTACAAATAAAAGCGTTAGATAGTGGGATTAAATACCTCTCGATTAAAGAGATGTATGCACAAAGTATAGAGCTGGAAAGTCAAAAGTCTGAGTTAATACAATTGAATAGTAAGGTTGAAGAACTTAGAGCCCAAATCGAAGCTTATCAAACTGCAAAGGATGATACCGACATTGACTATGAAGGTTTTCTAAAATCCGAAATCGAATTGACAAAGGAAACGGCTGGACTAACACGTGTAGAAGGACCAGGTGTTGTAATCATCGTAACTGATGGTACGAGAGAGTTAATTGAGAATGAGGATCCCAACATGGTGCTGGTACATGATATTGATATTAGAGCGATGGTTGATGATTTGAGAAATGCAGGCGCAGAGGCGATCGCAATCAATGGTCAACGGGTTGTATTTAACAAGTCTAATATTCAGTGTACTGGTCCAACGATTAAAATTAACGATCAAGTATTTGCGCCGCCGTATGTGATTGAAGCCATTGGCGATCGTAAATTTTTAGAATCGGCAATTAATGCACCTGGCAGCTTTAGCGAAAGTTTGAGAAGCTGGGGTGTATTTGTGGAAGTAAATACATCCATAAGCGTTACGATACCTGCGTATGAAGGTTTTGTAAGCTATGAATACTTGAATTAGAGAGGTATGGATATGTTAATAGCTATTGTAGGTATTTTATTAGGTATTTTACTAGGACTTTATATACCATTTGAATTTTCAACAATTTCATCTCTGTATATCTCAGTCGGTATTTTAGCGGCAATTGATTCAATTATTGGTGCACTCCGTGCAAGCTTAGAAAATAAGTTTGATGGTGTCATATTTATCACTGGTTTTTTCGTAAATGCTATTATGGCAATCCTGTTATCTTTCTTAGGAGATAAACTAGGCGTTCCAATTTACTATGCAGCGATCTTTGTATTTGGAACGCGTTTATTTAACAATATCGGTAGTATCAGACGATATACCATTGATCGATATAGGGGGAAATAGTCTATTGTATGTGAAATACATGTCAATTTTTAGGCATTAAGTCCTAAATTGATGTACAAATGACTAAATCACACGATTTTATAAAAAAAAATATTCCAAAAAATATAAAAAGAGTATATACTATATGTAGTGGAAATCTAGGTATTTTAAGCAATACATATTGCGAAACACTCATAGATTTTTACGAGTCAGGGACGTTTTATAAGGACAATTAATAAGATAAAAGTTAAAGTATATTGTTTTTAATAGATAGAGATTATAAACACCTGAGAATTGTTACTTTGCGGGATAAGGAGGATTTTCATGTTAGAATTTGATGTTGCTGTTGAAGAATTTGCCCAGCTTAAAGTAATTGGTGTTGGTGGCGGTGGTAATAACGCTGTTAACAGAATGATTAAGTCTAATTTAAAAGGCGTACAATTTATCGCAATCAATACAGATAAACAAGCCCTTTACAGCTCGGCAGCTGAATATAAATTGCAAATTGGTGAAAAATTAACAAGAGGACTTGGCGCAGGCGCAAACCCAGAAGTGGGTAAGAAGGCTGCTGAAGAAAGTCGCGATGATATTTTTCAAGCACTTCAAGGTGCCGATATGGTGTTTATCACAGCTGGTATGGGCGGTGGTACTGGTACAGGAGCTGCACCTATCGTTGCTGAAATTGCAAAAGAAATGGGTATTTTAACGGTTGGTGTCGTTACAAAGCCGTTTTCATTCGAAGGTAAGAGAAGAATGAAGCATGCGGAAGAAGGCATCGAAGAGTTGAAAAAACGTGTTGATACGTTGATTACAATTCCAAATGATCGTTTACTTGAAATCGTAGAAAAAAGAACTTCAATCCTTGATGCGTTTACCATCGCTGATGATGTTTTACGTCAAGGGGTTCAAGGTATTTCTAATACAATTACTGAAACCGGCCTTATTAACGTGGACTTTGCCGATGTTAAAACAATTATGTTTGAGCAAGGCTTGGCACATATGGGTATTGGATCTTCAAGTGGCGAAGATCGCGCTATAGAAGCGACGAACCAAGCAATACACAGTCCTTTATTAGAAACTTCAATTAAAGGTTCTAAAGGCATACTTTTAAATATTCGTGGTGGCAAATCGCTTGGAATGATGGAAATTCAACAAGCTGCTGATTTGGTATACCAAGAAGCTGATCCTGAAGCAAATATCATTATGGGTGCTGTAATTGATGAGTCATTAAAAGATGAAATCACAGTTACAGTAATCGCAACAGGCTTTGATTTACCTAAAGTTGAAACAAGACAGGAAGTTAAAGTTAATAAGCCACAAGTTAAAACTGAAACTGTTAGGGTTCAACCTACAGAAGCTGACCCTGATGAGGATGACACATTTGACATTCCGACATTTTTAAGAAAGAAAAGATAACCTTGCTTCTAGCAAGGTTTTTTTTTAAAACCGATGGCGTAATCGTTTAATCAAAAAACCATTGAAAAAGAGGTGAAGTGATGAAGTGTCCATATTGTAGCAGTTTAGAATCCAAAGTCATCGATTCAAGGCCCACAGATGACGGTCATGTGATAAGACGTAGAAGAGAATGTATCAATTGCGCTCAAAGATTTACAACTTATGAAAAAATTGAAGAAATCCCAATTATCATTGTCAAAAAAGATGGCACCCGTGAATCATACAACAGGATGAAAGTGCTAAATGGCATTATCAGAGCTTGCGAAAAAAGACCTGTATCAATGGAGCAAATGGAGAGATTAATCGACCAAATAGAGACGCGTATGCATACTTCGATGGAGAAGGAAATTCAGTCAGAATTAATTGGTGAACTCGTTATGTCGGGGCTTAAGGATTTGGATGAAGTCGCATATGTAAGATTTGCTTCGGTTTATCGCCAATTTAAGGATATCAATACATTTATAAATGAATTAACCAAATTACTTCATGAAAAAGCAAAGAGTTGAAGCATTTCAGAGTCATTTTGATTTTGATAAACGATATACTAAAAGCAGTGAATACTGCTTTTTTTTATGATTTTGTTTCGATGTATTTTTAGAAAGGAGTCACTGATGAAGGACATCACAAACCGCTATAAGCAATTTGACATTATAAAAAGCAAGAACGGAATTACAACGCGTCTTGGCGGTGTCAGTCAAGGTCCTTATAGCACTTTGAATACTAGTTTTTTTGGTGACGATGATAAAATATCAGTTTATGAAAACATATATCGCGTGTTGTCGGACCTGAAAATTGAAAATAAGACAATCATTGCGACGCAACAGGTGCATTCGAATAACATTTTGGAAATTACACATGATTTCGATTTTGATAACCTAATTAAGATGGATACCACAGGATCAGCACTCGACTCATATAAGTTATACGTAGCCTCAGAAACAGATGGCTTGTTAACGTGTCGAGATGATGTCGTGTTGATGACTTTTTATGCCGATTGCGTTCCTCTTGTCTATGAATCATATGATCATAAATGGATTGGAAGTGTTCACAGTGGTTGGAAGGGAACCTCAAACTTAATGGCACTTGAAATCATTGATCAGTTGCATCAGTATGGCTACCCTAAGGAAAAAATCAATGTAGGGATTGGTCAGTGTGCAGCTGTTTGTTGCTATGAAGTAGATCAAAGAGTATATGATGGATTTACATTGAAATACAGCCAGGAGCAGCTATCACAAATATTTTTAAATCCGCGTGATGATAAATACGATCTTGACCTTAAACTTGCGAATCGTTTGATCTTAGTTGCTGATGGTGTAGATAATTCAAATATTGAAACGATAGAAGATTGTACTATTTGTATGTCGGAGCTGTATCATTCACATAGAAGGACTGGTTATCCAAGAGGCTCACTTAGTTCTTTTATATCAAAAAAATAAAAGTTGTAATTCATAGGGCGGTATATTAAAATAGAATATTGGTTGTACTGTGTTTTTTAGAAAGGTAGAAAAATGAGTTTTATAAAATCAGTTGAGGCGAATTCTCTTGCTGAAGAGTTGGAAATAGAGGTTGGCGATCGTTTAATTGCTATTAATGGCAACCCAATAAACGACATTATCGATTATATGTTTTTAATCAATGATGAGTCTGTTGTATTAGAAATTGAAAAAAAAGACGGTGAAATTTGGGAAATTGAAGTCGATAAGGATTTTGACGAAACACTTGGTGTAGAGTTTGATAATCCAATTATTGATCATGCACGTAGCTGTACCAACAACTGTGTTTTTTGCTTTATCGATCAACTCCCTAAAGGAATGAGAGAATCCTTATACTTTAAAGATGACGATTCAAGGTTGTCATTTTTACAAGGCAATTTCGTGACACTTACCAATCTAAAAGACGAAGACATCGATCGTATCATTCGATATAGAATCAGTCCAATAAATGTTTCTGTTCATACGACAGATCCTGAGCTCAGAAAGGTGATGCTCAATAATCGCTTTGCAGGGCATATTATGGAACGTTTGAAAAAATTAATCGATAATGGTATCATCGTCAATGCACAAATTGTACTTTGTCCTGGCTATAATGATCAAGCCGCACTAGATCGAACCTTAAATGATTTAATGGTGTTTCATCCTAATCTTAATAGCGTCGCAATCGTACCTATAGGTTTAACGCAGTTTAGAGAGGGCCTTATAGAAATGAGGGGCTTTGACAAGGTAAGCGCATTAGATACCATCGAACGCGTGCATCGTTTTCAAATACATGCACTCAATCAATTAGATACTAGATTTGCTTTTTTAGCAGATGAATTTTATATATTAGCTGAGCAACCATTCCCTGAAGATGCTGCATATGAGTCTTATATCCAGCTTGAGGATGGTATCGGTATGATAAGAAAATTAACGACTGAGGTGACTGAGGTTTTAGCTGGTAGTCAGTTTAAAATAAAGTCATATCCTAAATCGCTAATTGTAACTGGCACAGCAGCTGGACCTTTTGTGGAAGCCCTTTGTACAAAAATTATGAACCATGTACCAGAGCTAAAGGTCGATGTCGCTACTATAGTCAACCGGTTTTTTGGTGAAAGAATCACGGTTGCTGGACTGCTGACTGGTAAAGACATTAAAGAGCAAATTAAGTTGCTTTTGGATCAGAATCGCTATGATCAGGTTTTACTGCCGAGTGCGATGTTTCGAGATTCAGAAGAAGTACTATTAGATGATGTAACATTAGAAGAGTTGTCACAGTCATTTGGCTTACCTTTCATTAAGGTAGAGTGTACTGGTTATGCTTTAATTGACAACTTAACAGGCGGAGGTAAAAATGTATAGAAAACCAATAGTTGCTGTTGTTGGGCGACCGAATGTCGGAAAATCGACTTTTTTTAATAGAATCGCAGGTGCTAGGATATCCATCGTTGAGGATACCCCAGGTGTAACAAGAGATAGAGTTTATGCTGATTGCGAATGGTTAACACACAAATTTATTATGATTGATACAGGTGGTATTGAGCCATCTTCAACCGATATCATATTATCTCAAATGAGAGATCAAGCGCAAATCGCTATCGATACAGCTGATGTTATCGTATTCGTTTGCGATGGCAAGCACACTTATACAACGGCAGATGAAGAAATTGCACATATGTTAAGAGTGTCAAAAAAGCCAGTTGTATTAGTATTGAATAAAATTGATCAATATAAAAAACCAGATCATTTTTATGATTATTATACTTTAGGCCTTGGTGAACCAGTAATGATTTCATCGGTTAATGCCATGGGACTTGGTGACTTATTAGACGATATTGTTGCACTTTTCCCAGCAAATGATGTACTTGAAGAGGACGATGATACAATTAAAATAGCTTTAATTGGTAAACCAAATGTAGGTAAATCATCAATGGTGAATAAAATTATAGGCGAAAATAGGGTTATCGTTTCACCTATAGCAGGTACGACTCGCGATGCAATCGATACGCCTTTCACATATCAAGATCAAAAGTTTGTTTTAATCGATACCGCTGGGCTCAGAAGAAAATCGAAGGTCAACGAGTCTATTGAAAAATATAGCGTACTTAGAACGATTGCGGCGATAGAACGTTCAGATGTCTGTTTTATTTTAATTGATGCCAGTGAAGGTATTACAGAACAGGATAAAAAAGTTGCTGGCTATGCGCATGAAGCCGGTAAAGCTTCAATCTTTGTCGTTAATAAATGGGATTCAATTGAGAAGGACAATCACACTTTTAACGAATTTAAAAAACGCATTAGAGAAGAGTTCCCATTTATGGCGTATGCACCTGTGGCGTTTGTTTCTGCACTCACAGGCCAAAGACTCATGCAACTACTTGAGCAAGCTGTATATGTTAATAACAACCATGCACTTCGTATATCGACGGGTGTGTTAAATGATATTATCAATGAAGCGATTGCGCTTAATCAAGTGCCATCTGATAAGGGGAAACGTCTAAAAATTTATTATGCAACACAAGCTTCAGTTAAGCCGCCAACTTTTGTACTTTTCGTTAATGAAAGAGAGTTAGCACATTTCTCTTATGTGAGATATTTGGAAAACCAAATAAGAAAAAATTTCAATTATGAAGGTACGCCTATTGTATTTAAAGTAAAACCAAGAGGTGGCGAGTAATTTTATCAATTTAGGCGCAGTTTGACTGTGCCTTTTTTTAGAATTGTAATTCGACAAAAAGTTGGAGGCAAAAATGGAATTACCTTATGATGAAGGACCAAGACCTGAGGACGATTTGGATGATGATTTAATTGAAGATGAAGATGATGAGGGCAACCCTCTCATACGCCAAAACCCTTGGGATATCTTTGATGAAGATGATGAAGATGACGATGATTATGACGACGAAGACGACGATGATGATGATGACGATAGTGATGAGGAAGATGGAGATTAGCACTATAGTGTGGTATAATGTAGGTTAGATTGAAACAACTGATTCATCGCAAGGAGGACAATTTGAGAGTAACTGTCATTGCTGCCGGAAGCTGGGGTACAGCGCTTTCTATGGTACTAAATGAAAATGGTCACCAGGTTAAAGTATGGGCAAGAAATAAAGAACAAATAGATGAAATTAATCGAACACATAAAAATGCGAAATATCTCCCTGAAATCATTATTCCTGAGACAATCGCATTTACAAATAATAAAGATGAAGCTTTTCAAGACGCAGAACTAGTTTTATTTTCTGTTCCATCACAACAATATGGTAAAACACTTCAATCCTTAATTGAAGAAAAATATATCAATCAAAGCACCATCTTAGTCAACGTTTCTAAGGGGATCGATTTAGATGGTCTTGAGACAATGTCACAAATCACTGATAGACTTTTACCAGGCGCTACATTTGTGGTTTTATCTGGTCCATCACATGCTGAAGAAGTGGCATTGAAGCTACCGACAGCGTTGGTATCAGCGTCAAAGTCTAGAGTGGCTGCGGAGCTGGTTCAAGACTTGTTTTCAAATGACTACATGCGCGTTTATACAAACCCTGATGTCATAGGTGTTGAAATCAGTGGTGCACTAAAGAACATCATTGCACTTGGTGCTGGCGTAAGTGATGGTTTAGGATATGGTGACAATGCAAAGGCAGCACTCATTACAAGAGGTATAAAGGAAATTGCAACATTAGGTAATGAGATGGGTGCCAATATGGAGACCTTTAAAGGTTTAACGGGTGTGGGAGACTTGATCGTAACTTGTACCAGTATGCACAGTAGAAATAGACGCTGTGGTATTTTACTTGGACAAGGCAAACCACTTGAAGAAGCAACAAAGGAAATCGGTATGGTAGTGGAAGGCGCTTTTACGATTAAGGCAGCTTATCTTTTAAAGGAACGCTACAATATTGAGATGCCAATTACGACAGAGCTTTATCGTGTTCTATACGAAGGTAAAAACGCTAGAGATGCAGTTGGTCATCTGATGACACGTCAGAGAAAACACGAACTCGATGATTATGCTACTAACTTAGACGGTTGGAAATAATACGCTTGATGAGGTAATTTATGGCGATAAAGAAACGTAAAAAGCGACGGCCAAAATATGGCAGAATAGTGGTAAGCCTAGCAGTTGTCGGTATTTTTTTCTATTTTGTCATAAGGTTAGGTTTAGACTTGTTTTATAATGAACAATCAACCTATTTGGTAGAGGTAGGTAACCTTAATATTGAGAATCAATATTCAGCTTTGGTATTGAGAAATGAGCTGATTGTCGATACAAATTTAACGGGGAAAATCACTTACTTTGCAAATGAGGGTGAAATTGTTACTAAAAACCATCAAATCGCTGAAATATATAATGATGGCACAACATCAGAAGAAGCTGCTGCCGATGAACGTGAAGAAAATCGTAAAAAAATTGAGTTCGATTACAACTCCCTTGAATACGATATCACTACATTAAAAAATCAGATTATCTTTAGTATGAATGCAAAACAGTTTGATGAAATTCCCGTTTTAAAGCAACAGTTAATTCAGAAGCTAGATCGTTTGGAAAAGTTGCAAACTGAAAACAAGTTCTTGTCTAATAGAACGGCATCATATGCTGAAAAGACAATCGGTGAAGGCATTCTATTAGAAGGTCAAAAACAAGCAATCTACGCACCTGCAAGTGGTATCTTAACCTATAAAACGGATGGATATGAGGACTTTCTGACTATTGATAACTTGTATAACATCAACTATGATGAGATTAGTTCTTTGGTACTAAATGAAACCTCATTGGTACATGCTTCGGTAAAACCGAAGGATAAATTGTTTAAGATCGTTGATAATGTCAATTATTTTATTGCTGCCATCGTTTCAAATGAAGAAATTGAGACCTATAAAAACGTTCAAAAGATAACGGTTGTTATCGATGGGAAAAGTCTTGAAGGCGATGTCTACGACGTTTTTACAAACGACCAAAACGCGGTAGCTGTCATTCAACTTAGAGAAGGTTTTGATGGCTTCTTTAATCGCAGAATCATCAACTGTAGTATTGTAAGAGAAAACTATAGAGGACTGAAGATAGAGATGGATTCAATCGTCAATATCGATGGTCAAATTGGTGTATATGTCGTGGATAAAGAACGAAAACTGGTTTTCACACCGGTTAAAATACTTGGCTACGACGATGAGTCTGCAATCGTTTATAACGAGCAATACTTTGATCAAACCAAAGGAATCGTTAGGAGCATCAAACAAAATCAAGAGGTTGTCCGAGGCGCAAGTCAATATAAGGCAGGCGATAGAATTAAATAATTGTGGAGGCAAGCAGTGGCGTTAAGTTATTTAAAAACTCAACTGGAAGCACTAGAATTAGAAATTAATGAAGCTTGTAAAAGAGCTTCGAGAAATAGAGATGAAATAACACTCATAGGTGTTACAAAGACATATGAAGCAGATGTTATGAACGCTTCTATCGCATATGGGATAACCGATATCGGTGAAAATAAGGTACAAGAGATTACTCGAAAATACGATCAAGTGACAAAGGGTGTAAAATGGCATCTGATTGGACATTTACAAACAAATAAAGTAAAATATATAATTGATAAGGTTGATTTAATTCATTCGGTAGACAGTCTCAAATTGGCTGAGGAAATATCATCTCGTGCACAAAAGATTGGAAAAGTTCAAGAGGTTCTGATTCAAGTCAATGTCGCTGATGAAACTCAGAAGTTTGGCGTGTCACCTGAAAATGTAATCGATCTTATAAAAGAAATTGGCAATCTTAAAAACATCAAAGTTTGTGGACTTATGAACATCGCACCTTTTGTCGATGATCCAGAAACTTTAAGGGGTGACTTTAAGGTGATGAAAGGGCTCTTTGATCGCCTTGATGATATTAAAATCGATAATGTGGCAGCAAAATATCTATCAATGGGTATGTCGGGTGATTTTGGTGTAGCGATTGAAGAAGGCGCTAACATGATTCGTGTGGGTACTAGAATTTATGGTAACAGAAATTATTAAATCCTAAGAGGAGGCATATAAATGGCGGATCGCTTTATTGACAAGATTAAGTTTTTCTGGGGTGTTGACTCACATGAAGAAGCTGAAGATAGAACCGAAGACTTCTATCAAGATATGAAGAGAACAGACCTTGAAACTGAAGAAACGAACATGACTTTAAATGCTATTTCAGACGCATCGAACAAATCGATGAACACGATTAAAACGTCTAATAAAATCTTAAACATCCACTCAAATGCACAAATGAATGTGGTGCTGTTTAATCCTAAGAGTTTTGAAGAATCAACTAATATCGTCGATACATTAAAGAGCAGAAGACCAGTTGTCATGAATATTTCTGATTTAGATAAAGATCTAGGTCGTAAGATTTTTGACTTTTGCTCTGGTGCACTATATGCATTAGATGGTCATATCCAGCAAGTTGCTAAGGGCATCTTCATATTAGCACCTCAAAATGTAGACATAACAGGAGACGTCATAAATAAAACCGAAGCACCAATTAACAATTGGCTTCGTGAGTAATTGAAAGGGGAAGTATGAAAGAGCTAGTAGTTGCAATCTATTATTTTTTAGAAGTTGTTCTATACCTCATTTTTGGTAGAGCAATACTATCTTGGTTTATTCGCGATCCGAGAAATCCGATTATGAGATTTTTAATTCAAATCACTGAACCTATACTAAGTCCAATTAGAAATCTGTTATTTAAACTTAAAATCGGCGGCAATATGGTAGATTTTAGTCCATTGGTCGCTTTGATTTTAATACAGGTTCTAATGGGTATGGTCTCAAGGTTCGCCTTAACGTTGTGATAAATAAAAATGCAATACTCAAACAATATGCTTCATTTATCGATGCTGATGGATTGTTTCTAAAAACTTTAGACAATCTGGTCGATACTGAAGCATATTTTGAAACCAATATCAGCGATTTTTTGACCCCAGATCTGATCTTTTGCTTTGAGCAAATGGCTTCTAAATATGCAGACGAAATCATTTGTGAAAAGCTTAGTGGATTTAGTGGTGCCGAACGGGCAAAGCTCATCTTTAGGACTGAGTATTCTGAGCCTGTGTTGCCTCATAACAGCGTTAGCCTGCTCGAGATAACTTATAATACTAAGTTTAATAAAATTGAACACAAGGACGTTTTAGGCGCGCTCATGGCACTTGGAATCAAACGCGAAAAAATCGGCGACATCGTCATAACAGACAAAAGTGCACAAGTATTGGTTTCAAAAGAACTGGAAGATTACATTTGCATGCATCTTGAACAGGTTGGTCGTGCATCTATATCGATTAATCGCATACCAATTGAACAGGCAACAGAGAAATATGTCGATACGAAAGAGACGATGACCACAGTTAAAAGCCTAAGGCTGGACGCTGTAATTGCAGCAGGCTATAACTTATCCAGATCAGAAACGCAAAAGCTCATTGAATCTGAGCGCGTTAAAGTGAACCATCAAATCTGTGTGAAAACGGATCATCAGTTAGAGCAAAATGATATGATATCCGTTCGCGGATTTGGAAGAATGGTTTTAAATGCAATTGAGGGCACCACTAAAAAAGAGAGAATTAGAGTGATTTTATCACTTTATAAGCGATAGGGGGAAGAAGTATGTTGACACCACTTGATATTCAAAACAAACAGTTTTCAAAGAGCTTACGTGGTTATAACGAAGTGGAAGTGGAAGAATACCTCGCATTGATCGTTAGAAGCATGGAAGAGTTAATACAGGTCAACATTGAAACCACAGCTAAAATCAGTGAGATGGAAAAGCAGCTTGATCGCTATCAAGTGATGGAAAGAACCATCAATGAAGCGATGATACTTGCGCAACGCACTTCAGAAGAGATGATCAAGTCAGCACATGAAAAAGCGGATTTCATCATTCAAAAAGCAGATGATCAAGCGAAATCGATCATCAGTGATGCAAATAACGAAGTACTCACCGTTATTAAAAGACACGAAGAAGCGAAGCATGCGTTACAATCCTTCCAAATGCGCTTTAAAATGTTAGTTGAAAATCAGCTTAAAGCACTTGATGATACAATGTCTGAGTAACAATTACTGTTGACGCTTTATCTTTATTCAGCTATAATTATAAAAAACTAATAAGACATAAACTAATATTGGGACGAGTAGTTATAAATCCATTCAGAGAGTCAATGGCTGGTGAAAATTGACATGGCGCTTTATAATGAATATCACCCATAGTTGTTCTTGTGAACTCACAGTAGCGAGAACCGGTTAAATACCGTTATCATGAATGAAGCACTCCTATGAGTGAAATTTGGGTGGTACCACGGTTTATTCGTCCCATAGCGCAAGCTATGGGATTTTATTTTTTTGAAATACGGATTGAAAGGATGACTAAGATGAGCTACAAAGAATTGGCTAAAAATGCAGTGGCAGACAACGAAAAACTCGTCAGAGATTATTGGGAAGACATCGACTTATTGAAGTTAAGTGTTGATAGCAGAGAGGGTAAGCCTGCATTTATTTTTTATG
This sequence comes from Fusibacter sp. QWL-12, assembly GCF_058683495.1. Classification (NCBI taxonomy): domain Bacteria; kingdom Bacillati; phylum Bacillota; class Clostridia; order Eubacteriales; family Fusibacteraceae; genus Fusibacter; species Fusibacter sp. QWL-12. The sequence continues at coordinate 3,845,268 of NZ_CM178745.1, read as the reverse complement.
AAGGACCGCCTACTGCAAATGGTAGACCGGGAATCCACCACGTTATTTCACGTGCGCTTAAAGACTCAGTGTGCCGTGTTAAAACGATGCAAGGCTATCAAGTTAAACGTAAAGCAGGATGGGATACACATGGTCTTCCTGTTGAGATTGAAGTTGAAAAAAGACTTAAATTGAATGATAAATCAGCTATTGAAGCTTATGGTATTGAGAACTTTAACCATCAATGTCGTTCATCTGTTTTTGAGTATGAAGATGCTTGGAGAGAAATGACGAAAAAAATGGCATATCTCATCGATCTTGATCACCCATATATCACACTTGAAAACGATTATATCGAAACAGAATGGTGGATCCTTAACAAGTTCTTCGAAGAAGGATTAATCTATGAAGGACACAAGATCTTACCTTACTGTCCACGTTGCGGAACAGGTCTTGCTTCACATGAGGTTGCACAAGGCTACCAAGAAATCAAAACCGTTACTGTCTATGTTAAATTCAAACGTAAAGATGCAGATGAGTACTTCCTTGTTTGGACAACGACACCATGGACACTTGCATCAAACGTTGCATTAACTGTAAATCCAAATGAAACTTATGTTAAAGTAAGATACAACGATGAAGTTTATTACATCGAGAAAAATCTTGCGCCAAAAGTATTAGAAGGTGAGTTTGAAGTTCTCGAAGAAATGAAAGGTAAAGATTTAGAGTACGTTGAGTATGAGCAAATCATGCCGTTTGTTAACACTGAGAAAAAAGCTTTCTTTGTTACTTGCGCAGACTACGTTACAGTAGAAGATGGTACGGGTATCGTTCATACTGCACCTGCATTTGGTGAAGATGACTATAATACAGGTGTAAGATACAATTTACCAGTGCTACAACCAGTTGATGAAGAAGGTAAATACACAGAAACACCTTGGAAAGGCACGTTTGTAATCGATGCAGACCCAGAAATCGTTACGTGGCTAGCTGAGAACAACAAGCTTTTCAAACGTCAAAGAATGGATCACAACTATCCACACTGCTGGCGTTGTCGTACACCTCTTTTATACTATGCAAAACCAAGCTGGTATATCGAGATGACAAAATTAAAAGATCAATTAATCGAGAACAATAATTCAGTTAATTGGTACCCTGACTATGTTGGTGAAAAAAGATTTGGTAACTGGCTTGAAAACCTAAATGACTGGGCGATTTCAAGAAGTAGATATTGGGGAACACCGCTTAATATTTGGCGTTGTGACTGTGGCCATACCACTTCAGTTGGTTCTAGACAAGAGCTTGTTGATCGTGCGGTTGAGACGATTACATCTGATATTGAGCTACACAGACCTTATGTGGATGATGTACACTTAAAATGTGATAAGTGTGGCGGCACAATGAACAGGGTGCCAGATGTTATCGACTGTTGGTTCGACAGTGGTTCTATGCCATTTGCACAACATCACTATCCATTTGAAAATAAAGAAATTTTTGATTCGCTATATCCTGCAGATTTTATCTGTGAAGGCATCGATCAAACGAGAGGCTGGTTCTACTCACTGATCGCAATCAGTACGTTTGTAATGGGCAAATCACCATATAAAAATGTTCTTGTAAACGATCTGATCTTAGATAAGTTTGGTAAGAAAATGTCTAAATCAAGAGGCAATGGTGTAGATGCCTTTGAACTCTTAAACAAATACGGTGCAGACGTCGTGAGATGGTACTTGTATTATGTATCACCAGCATGGACGCCAACCAAATTTGACGAAGATGGTTTGATTGAAGTTAATTCTAAGTTCTTTGGTACAATTAAGAACGTTTATAACTTCTTCACATTGTATGCCAATACAGATAAAATCGATGTTAACAGCTTCTATGTAAAACCAGAAGATCGTCCAGAGCTAGACCGATGGATTTTATCTAAGTTGAACTCATTAATCAAAGCAGTGCGTGAAGACGTAAATGTGTTTGATATGACTAAAGCAGTAAGAAAGATTCAAGAGTTTGTAAGTGAAGATTTATCAAACTGGTACATCAGAAGATCGAGAAGAAGATTTTGGGATTCTGAATTAACAGAGGATAAAAAATCAGTTTACAATACGACAAATGAAGTACTCATCACAGTCTGTCAATTGGCTGCACCTTTTGCACCGTTCATCACTGAAGAAATCTATAGAAATTTAACTGGAGAGGCTTCGGTACACGTTAGTCAATACCCTGAGGTCGTTGAGTCTTTAATCGACCTACGCGTAGAGTCTAGAATGGACCTTGTAAGAGATCTAACAACGTTAGGTAGATCAGCTCGTGAATCGGTTAAAATTAAAGTTAGACAACCAATCAACGAAATTATCGTAGATGGTAAGTACGAAGAATTAATCGGCGATTTAGTGGAACTTTTAATGGAAGAGCTTAATGTAAAACACGTTGAGTTTACAAATAATCTTCCAAACTATATGAATTTCCAACTTAAACCGAACTTTAAAGTACTTGGACCAATTATCGGTAAAGGTATGGGTGCGTTCACAGCTGAGCTAAACAAACTCGACCCGCAAGTTTATGCGATGAAACTCGACGGTGGTGAGAGTGTTACGATCGAGCTTGAAGGCAAACCGTTTGAAGTCACTGCTGAGCACGTTCTCATTAACATCAATGCGAAGGAAGGCTTCACCGTTAAAATGGAAAACAACCGTTTTATCATCCTAGATACGCAATTAACGGATGAACTCATCGCAGAAGGTTATGCAAGAGAACTGATCTCAAGAGTTCAACAAATGAGAAAAGCAAATGACTATGAAATGATGGATCAAATTACAATCTACTACCAAGCGCCAGAAGCGTTTGCAAATGCAGTAGAAGCGTATGCTGAGTATATCAAATCAGAAACATTGGCAACCGCTCTAGTCGCTGGTCAAGATCAACCATACGAAATGCACCAACTCAACGGACACGAAGTTGGCGTATTCGTCACTAAGAACTAAGTTATTTTTAGTTTTAAATTATATATTTGATGTTAAAAATTGAGTTTGGTTGATTATTTAGACAATTAATTTTGCTACTTAATTTAACTACTAAATTTAACTATCAAATTTAACTAACAAATAAACAAACTGATATAATATGTATTTAAAATTCGCAATATTGAATTCGTAGGACGCTCCGCAGGCTTTGCCGAGGACCGACGTCTGAAGAATTTAATATTGCGAATTTTTTTAGTTCATATGGCTGGAATTAAAAATAATTATACTATTGACACAAATTGTTGATTTACCGCCACGAGATAGGTTATATATTATTAAAACAGCTAGTTGCTACACAAGGATAAGGGGGCGTTGTTATGATGGTTCGTAATAAGGTAGTTGAAAATCAAAAGGAAATGATTTCAGCTTTGGTGGAATTGTTAGCGATTCCAAGTGTACTAGACGAGTTAGATGAAGTGAGACCTTTTGGAAAGCAAATTGATGATGCGTTAAAAAAGACTCTAGAAATCTGTGAAAGGCTAGGTTTTAAAACTTATTATGATCCTGAAGGCTACTATGGATATGCCGAGTATGGTGAAGGTGAAGAAATGATTGCCATACTAGGTCATATTGACGTTGTATCTGAAGGTGATGCAAGTAACTGGAAGCACGCCCCATATAGTGGTGAAATTGAAGATGGCAAAATTTATGGCAGGGGTGCTATAGATGACAAAGGACCTCTTATGGCTGCTATTTATGGTGTAAAGGCGGTTATCGATTCTGGAGCACAATTTAATAAAAGAGTGAGAATTATTATAGGTACTGATGAAGAAACTGGCTGGAGAGGTATCTGTAGGTATTCTTCAAGAGAAGAAAACCCAGTTGCTGGCTTTACACCAGATGCGAACTTTCCTGTTGTGTTCGCTGAAAAAGGCTTATTACAGTTCAGATTAAAATCAGATCAGAAATCTGAGCTTAGAGTAAGAGGCGGTACTGCCATGAACGCAGTTCCTGAATCTGCCTCCTATCATGGTGATCATATCTATCGTCTTGAAAAACAATTGAAGAAAATGGGATTTGATCACGAGCTTGAAGAAGAAGAACTTTTCGTCATCGGTAAAAGTGCACATTCTGCTAAACCTAATGCTGGGATAAATGCAATTGTGAGAATGGCAATGGCTTTAAAAGAAATCGGAACTGAATCGTCAATGATTGCTTTTTTAAGTGAAAAGATTGCATTCACGTTTAATGGCGAGCTAATCTATGGTAATTGCCAAGATGAACCTTCGGGTAAATTAACTTTTTCAGTCAATCAGATCGATTTATCAAGCTTTGGTGAAACCATAGGCATTGATGCAAGGATACCTGTAACGGTTGATAAGAAATATATCGTAGATGGCATTACAAGAGTTGCTGAAAAATACGGGTTGGTTTACGAAGAACTCGATTATTTAGCACCTTTGTATATAGAAAAGGACTCCGAACTGATTCAAACTTTAACACAAGTTTATGTTGAAGAAACTGGGTTATCAGGCGAACCAACAGCTTCTGGTGGTGCGACTTATGCACGTTCAATGAAAAATATCGTGGCATTTGGTCCTGCATTTCCCGGTCAAGAAAAAGTAGCACATCAAACCGATGAGTATTTTGATTTGAATGCTATGATTAAATGTGCACAAATTTATGCTAAATCAGTAGAGAAATTAATCAAGTAATTATAAAGGCGTAATTAATAGAGTTTATCTCTATATTTATGGGCTTAACAAAAAGTTAATATGCTTCAAATAATGTAAAAATCCAAGTATGCTATATTATAACTATCACGATCTAGGAGGCAAATATGGTTAAGAATTTTATATTAGATACTAACGTAATGATTCATGACCCAGAGTGCTTTTACAAGTTTGAAGACAATCATGTGATTATTCCGATTATTTGCATTGAAGAGTTGGATCATCTAAAAAAAAGAGAAGGTATCGTCGGTTATCATGCAAGATGGGCTGCACGTGAGCTCAGTAATATTCGCCAAAGGGGATCGCTTTCTGAGGGTGTCGTTTTAGATAATGGTGGCACTTTGAGAATTGAACTCAATCATATGGACTTTTCTAATCTACCAGATGGTTTGGATTTTACTAAAAATGATACAAAGATATTAGCTGTAGCAAAGCAACTTCAAAGAATCTATGAACCAACCCAAACCGTTTTGGTAACGAAAGATCTTTATATGGCAATCAAAGGCGATGCGATAGGCTTAGAAATCCAGGATTATCAAAATGATAAGATTGATACAGATGATCTTTACAAGGGTTATATAGAAAAGCTTTTATTTAGCAAGGAAATTGATCAAATATACAGCGGTGGACTCGATCCAAAAGGTTTTTTCGATGAGCCTTTATTTCCAAATGAGTTCGTACATGTAAAGAGTTTGGATCGAGAAAATCATGAAATTTTGGCGCGATATGATGGAAAAAAAATAGTACCTCTTAAATATCAAAACGAAATTTCATGGGGATTAACACCAATCAATAGAGAGCAAAAAATGGCTTATGAACTACTTATGAATCCCGATGTTCATTTTGTTACTATTTCAGGTGGTGCTGGGTCTGGTAAGACGATTTTAGCTACTGCAGTAGCACTGCAAAAGGCAATCGAACAAGGACAATATAGAAAAATTGTCTTTGTGAGACCTGTTGTGCCAGCTGGAAATGATATTGGTTATTTACCAGGAACAGAAGAAGAAAAATTACGTCCATGGATGGGTAGCTTCTATGATGCAATTGAAAATTTGGTCGATCAAAAAGTGATCAAAAAACAAAAGGAAAATTTGGGAAAAGGCAGACATCTTGTCTACTCAGAAAAACCTGAGTTTAGTGTAGAAGACTTTATCGAGCAATATAGAAAATATGGTGTTATAGAAACAAAAACCTTCACTTACATGAGAGGGCGAACTTTGACAGATGCCTTAGTAATCGTTGATGAGGCGCAGGAAATTACACCACATTTGGCTAAGCTCATGTTGACGCGTGCAGGATTTGGATCAAAATTTGTGTTCATTGGTGATCCAAGTGACAATCAAATAGATAATGTTCTGGTAGATGCTAAGTCAAATGGTTTGGTCTATACGATAGAAAAAATGAAACCATATGAGCTCTCTGGACACGTCACATTGAAGCAAGTTGAACGTAGTCCACTTGCTAAGATTGCAGAGATGGCGATGTAGTAGGTAAAACAAATATAAAGTCAAAAAAAATAAAAGCATGGTTTTATTTGAAACCATGCTTTTTATATGCAATATTCATTTTGAAACCATTAGTGAAATGCGACAATCTTATCGACAAAAATACAGATTTCATCGAATAGCATGTTGTATTTAACGTTGTTTGCATTTTCAGTAAAAGTTAAGTTCTTTTGATATATGTTTGTAAAGCAAATCAAGCTAGATGTTTCAGGCTCGAGTATTTTTACCGTTGAAGCACTGTACTTAGTTGAAGCAAACCAGTTGTCAGACACGATTTCGATGTTCTCTTTAAGTAGAATTAACCAACCGATACCATCCACTAGAAATTCAACTGATGAGCGTCCTGTATTGTTAAAATAATCTAAAAATGCGTTAATTTTCTCATTATTGATATTATTAGCCATTTTTACCTCCAAATAATTATCGTTGTGTTATAATAGTATTGTATAATTTGTTCCATCAAATGAACAGGAAAAAATGACAGATATACATATTTTTTTTTGTTCTGATGGCCGATTCTTCAGAGGAGTTGGCATAAAAATTGCAATATTCTATGCCGACAATATTTCAATGGGATTTTAGGAGGTTTGAAATGAAAAGACTTGAAGGTAAGGTTGCTGTTGTAACTGGCGGCGCTCAAGGCATTGGTAGATGTATTTGTGAAACGTTTGCCAGAGAAGGCGCACAAGTAGTAGCTGTGGATATGTCCGATTTAGCTTACACTTGTGAAAACGTTGAAGGATACAAACTTAACGTAACAAAACGTACAGATATTGAACAGTTTGTTGCGGATGTTGTAAAGAAATATGGACACATTGACGTTTTAGTTAACAATGCTGGTATTACTAGAGATGCATTGATTAATAAAATGACTGAAGAAATGTGGGACCTTGTTATCGATGTTAACTTAAAAGGCGTTTTCAATTTAACACAAGCGATCGCACCTGTTATGTTAGAGCAAAAGAAAGGTTCAATCGTAAACATCGCTTCAGTTGTTGGTGAATACGGAAACATTGGACAATCAAACTACGCTGCAACTAAAGCTGGCGTTATTGGCCTTGCTAAAACATGGGCAAAAGAATTCTCAAGAAAAGGCGAAGCAATTAGAGTTAACTCAGTTGCTCCTGGCTATGTAAATACTGAAATGATGCAAACTGTACCTGATAAAGTTTTAGATCCAATCAGAGCTAAAACGATGTTAGGCAGATTAGGAGAACCTCAAGAAATCGCAAATGCTGTATTATTCTTAGCAAGTGATGAATCTTCATTTGTTACAGGACATAATTTATCTGTAAACGGTGGTTTACGCTTATAATCGCTTAAAATAGGAGGCTTTTCATGCTTAAAACGATAGATACAATACAAGTTGGAGATACAGCAAGCTTTACTAAAACAATTTCCGAGTCCGACGTCTATATGTACGCTGGCATTAGTGGTGATTTTAATCCTGCGCATATCAATGCAGTAGAAGCGGAAAAAGGAATGTTTAAAGAGAGAATCGCTCACGGTATGTTAACTGCAAGCTTTATTTCAACTGTTTTAGGTGTTCATTTACCAGGTCCAGGGACAATTTATTTATCACAAGAGTTGAGCTTTAAAAAACCGGTAAAATTTGGTGACACAATCGAAGCTAAGGTTGAAGTTATCGAAAGAATAGTAGAAAAGAATAGACTGATTTTAAGAACGACATGTACGAACCAACATGGTGAACTTGTTATCGATGGTAAGGCAATGGTAATGCCTCCAAAATAGACACCATGTAGATTTCGACTCAATACATTCGTAATAGCGAAATACTCAAAAAGGTGTAACCCTGTAATTTACCAGAATGAAACTAATAATAAAGCGAAGTGGATGAAAACCATCTACTTCGCTTTTTTTATTAACCACTTATCTAAGGTTGGACGAATGATTCTTACAAATGAAGTTGCCAATACGATCCCACATGCAATTGAGATGGCGATAAATAATGACTCAGCACCAGTGGTTAATGCAGAATCAAAATCCTTTTCTACAATATGGAGCATCGTATAGTAAATCCCATAGCCTGGAACAAAAGGAATGATTCCTGGAATTGTAAATAGTGTAGCAGGATGTTTTTTTACAGCTGCGAGGATTTCACCAACTAATCCAACTGCTATAGAGCCTGCGAAAGCAGGTAAGATAAAATTGGTGGACTGAATCGATTGAAAAAAGAAATATAGTAACCAGCCAATCATTCCTGAAAAACTCGCTGCTAAAATTAAGCGTCTAGGTAGATTAAACAGGACTGAAAATCCTACCACACTTAAAAAAGAGTAAAATGCCTGTGCAACATAAATCATATTAAACTCCTACGAGATGAATTTTAAACTAAATTGAAGTACCATACCCACACCAAACGCAAGAGCAATTGCGATAAAGAGTGCTTCCATAATTTTAGCACTTCCAGCGAGAAGCTCACCTGAGATCAGATCACGAATGCCATTGGTTAATGACACACCAGGAACCAAGGTCATTAATGGTCCAATTATAACTGTATTAATGGAGGCGTTAATACCGAAATTTCCAAGAAATATAACAAAGACAACACCAAAAAGTGCTGCGGCAAATCCACCTAAAATATTTTTAATAAAGAAGTTAAGATGCTTGCTATCCAGTGCTTCCATCCATAAAACGGTCAATGCTGACGCGAGATACCCAATTAGGAATTCGATGTAAGTGCCTCCAAACATCAAAATGAAAAAGCCACCACCCATACCACTAGAAAGAACTCTGATCCATTTTTTAAATCGAGGCGGGGCGTTAAGGGTTTGAATTTTTTTCTCAGCTTCTTCAAGGCTCATTTCGCTCGTTGTGAATTCTCTTGAAAATGCGTTCGCTCTATCGATGCATTCAAGATCGATTCCCTCAGGATTGACTCGCTCTAAAAGACTAATTGTCGTATCATTATAAGCTGCACTAATAATAATACCTGTCGGTATAACGAAAACGTTTACTTCTGTTAAGCCTCTAGATTCAGCCATTCTTTGTACGGTATCTTCTACACGATAGGTTTCAGCACCATTTTGAAGCATGATTTTACCCGTCTGTGTTGCGATGTGTATAATTTTTTTGATTTTATGTTGATCCATGGATCCTCCAAGGTTGTTTATACTGTTATTACTGATTTTCTTATTATACCAAAAACAAAAAAGAAGTATGCATTTTTATTGTAATAAATTGATTAAATGTTTGATAATAGTTATAATAGAAGGACGTTGAGGTGAGGAAATGGGACAATTATCCAATAAAATAACCTTGATAAATGAAAATGAGCCCTTGCGACTAGATGTTTTTCTGAGTCAAGAAATGGCAGATTTATCAAGGAGTTATATTCAAAAATTAATTTCAGAGGACCGCGTTAGTATAAACGGTTCCATCTGCCAAATAAAAAAGCAAATCGTCAAATTGGATGATGAGGTTGAAATCATCATACCAGATCCAGAAATTCTCAAAATTGAGGCTGAAAATATACCACTTGATATTGTATATGAAGATAATGATGTTATTGTTGTGAATAAGCCTCAGGGAATGGTGGTACATCCTGCACCTGGAAATTATTCAGGTACATTGGTCAATGCGTTAATGTACTTCTCAGAACGTCTTTCCTCAATCAATGGTGTGATACGACCTGGGATCGTACATCGGATTGACAAAGATACATCTGGCTTGCTGATGATCGCAAAAAATGATAAAGCACATGAGTCCTTAGCGGCTCAACTTAAGGATAAAAGCTCCCTTAGAGAATATGTCGCTATCGTCAATGGGGTTTTAAAAGACGACAACGGAACGATTAATGCGCCGATCGGTAGACACCCACAGGACAGGAAAAAAATGTGTATCCTTCAAGGTGGAAGAGAGGCTGTAACGCATTATGAAGTGATAATGCGATATAAGTATCATACACTTGTTAAATTAAGACTTGAAACTGGTAGAACCCATCAGATAAGAGTGCACATGGCAATGCTGGGCTATCCGATTTTAGGTGATCCCGTCTATGGTGTAAAAAGTGAGCGCGTTAAGCACGATGGACAAGCGCTGCACGCAAAAATGCTCGGTTTTATTCATCCATCAACAGGGGAGTTAATGACATTTGAATCTGAGCTTCCAGAGTATTTCCAAGAGTTAATTAAAAAGTGTCAATCTTTAAAATAATGGAGGTCTAAAATGGAATTTAAAGCGAAACTACTAGATGATAAAATGATTGATCGTTCATTAACACGTCTTGCACATGAAATAATCGAAAAAAACAAAGGGATTGAGGATATCGTCTTAATTGGAATTAAGTCGAGAGGTGTACCTTTAGCGCATCGCTTATCTTCTAAAATAGAAAAAATTGAAGGCATATCGCTACCTGTTGGTGAGTTAGATATTACACTATACAGAGATGACTTATCCTTGAAAAGCTATGAGCCTGACGTACGTGGTTTACAGGTTGATTTTAAGATCGATGGCAAGATCGTTATCCTAGTGGATGATGTTATCTATACTGGGAGAACGGTAAGAGCTGCTATGGATGCAATCATCGATTTTGGTAGACCGAGTATGATTCAGCTAGCAGTACTTGTAGACCGTGGTCATAGAGAGCTACCAATTCGTCCAGATTATGTCGGTAAAAATCTACCAACCTCTAGCAAGGAAGTCGTTAAGGTGAAACTTGAAGAGATGGATGAGGTAAGTGAAGTTAGTATTTATCAGAAGCTATAATATTAATCTTTGTTATATAAAAATCTTTGAACATTAAGTCTATAGATTTTACTGCAAGTGAGATTTTGACACAATTTAAAGGTGCAGATCCGAAATGGATTCTGCACCTTTTTAATTTTGCAACAAATTTAAATAGTATACGAAGACGTGATGAATGATGTGATTAAGGAATGGTTGAAAAATTTAAATGGTTACGTCGAGTACGATAACACCAACAATTTCAGAATTGCTTTTAATAGGTGTTGCAACGCTGATGCAATAATCTTCTGTTAGCGAAGAAATGTAAGGTTCAGACACATAATCTTCGCCCTTGATACTGTGTTTAAAGAAAGGTCGATGAGAAGCGTCAATTCGACTTGCACCTGTATCCTGAGAGAAAACGAAAGCCATACCTTCGCGGTCGAGTAGCGCAAGTAACTCATAATCTGGTGATTTTGCCTTTAGACTCGCCAATTGTCCTTTGGTTATCGTTTGTATTCCCGCTGTCCCCATTGATTGGGCTTCACCCTTAAGCATTTTTAGAGAAGCGTTAATTTTTTGTTTGACATCATCGTTTATTTTTAATCCCTTTTTATATTCATTTACAACCAAACCAAGGGCATTTGAAATCCCTAATAGATTGTCAAGTGAAGAGACGATAGTGCTTAAACTAATCAACTGAACTTCTGTAAGTGCAGCAGTTTCTTCGATGTTCGCAGTAACTTGTTGACTTTCCTCCGAAATATTTTTTATCAGTTTATAGACGTCTTCAGTTGAGTTGGTTTGATGATCAATTTGATGAATAATATCGCGAATTATCGAAAGCGTGTTATCTACGGATTCATAGCTTACGGTTAAAAGTTCATTAGATTCATCTGCAAATATTACGTTTTCATTAGCATTTTTAACTTCATCAGAAATTTTTGAAGTAATAGCTTCAGTTTTTCTTACAATGTCGTCAATCATTCTGCTGATGCCCTCTGAAGATTCATTGGATTGCTCAGCAAGCTTACGGACTTCTTCAGCAACAACGGCAAAGCCTTTTCCAGCTTCTCCAGCTCTAGCAGCTTCGATAGAAGCATTTAAAGCTAGTAAATTTGTCTGAGAAGAAATGTTACTAATCACGTTGACGATTTCGATGATTTTATGCATTTCAGATCGAAGTAAAGAAACTTCTTCAGAAATAAGGGTGTTTCTATTTGCACTTTCCTTCATTCGATTGATGAGATCAAGGGTATTTTTATTATTGATATCAAGATTTGCCTTCATCAGTTTTGCGATTTCTTCAGCTGTTTCTGAGTTGTTAGAAACGCTACGCATATCATTTCTCATAGCTTCTGCATCGTGCTGCATATCAAGTGATTCTTTTGACATGTTATCCACCGATTGCGAGATTTCTGAAACGTTTTCAGTGACTTGCGAAAAGGACTTTTCCATTTCATCACCAGAACGTTTGATCGTTTCAATAAGATTCAACAATTGTTCTGATGTGGTCAACATCTTACCGATAATGGATTTTGTATTTTTATTACTTGATGAGACAATTTGTGTGATAACGGTGAAATCCTTTGAAAGATGTTTGTTAACCTTTACAGTTACATCGCCATTACCCAGACGCTCAAGATATTCAGATACGTATTGAACTTGTTTTTTTAGATGCAGTTGATATAGGAACGTCATCATAATAAGTAAGACGATTAAGATCCCAGCAGTCACTAGGAGATTTAGCTCAATGTAGTTTAGGCCTAGAGCGACTATTGCAAAGAAAAGAAATCCTAAGAATATTTTGAATGAGAAAGTTTTAAACATAGCTTACACCCCTTAATATGAATTGATAGATAATTCAAAATCGTCAGATTTATTATAGTTTAACATGTTTTTTCTATTAATTCACTAAGAAAGTTACGTACAAAAAATCAAGAAAGCGACGTATTATACGTCGCTTTATAATGTCAGTCGATTTTGTAACTCATCGCTATTCTACGTCTTTATATTCAATTTCTTCAACATCATCTTCATCGATGTTAATGATGACTCTATTATTGGGCTTTGGTTCGCTCTTTGGCTCTTGATGCGCAAAAGAGGAGTTGAAAGTAAAAATAAACGGCCCAGTTTTTTGCTTTGTTCTATTTCCAATCGGTAGTGTATTTCCTACAAAGATCAGCATTATTCCTACGAATACGATGATGATACCAAGTATCATTATAACTGAAGACAATGCGGCTTTTGTATTTAACATTGCAAATACACCGAGGAGCATAAGTGCAATAGAGGAAATTAAAGTACTCTCACTTTGTTTCCTAAATTTTGAAAAGGTGAGAAAAAGGCCATTAAGTCCAAGGATAAAACACCCTATACCTAGCATGAATAAAACATATTGTGGATTGACAAAGGCGTACAGACCGACGACGAGAATAGAAAAACTAACCAAAATCGTCAATTTGCTTTTTACAAACAGAGCAAAAACCAATGAGTAAAATCCAAGCATTAAAAATAAAAAAGTAATTGCTCTAACTGCAAACAGTCCTACAAATGTAGGAAAAGCAACGCAGATTAATCCCAAACCGGATAAAATTATACCTAAGATCTGTATCGCGTTAAAATGCGAAGTTTGTTTCATAAAACACCAACCTCTATCTATTCTTTAGTAATTGTTTATTTAGAGTATAAAATATAATTATGAATAAAGTATAAACAAATGAACAGGGAATAGTGAATATTACCTAGTGTCAGTTGTGTAAACAAGATCCTTATAGTAATATCTAGTTTCTATGAGCTCAGTGGAAAACAACTTTGTGACGATGGCATTTAGTGAGGTTTCTGAGGGGATAACAAAATGATCGCTGGTAATTTGATCAAGAGTTCTTACCAAATCAAGTTCCTCATCTTGGTCTTTGTGAAGCCATATGCCATTGACGACGAGTAACATGTCAATATTTCCAAACGCTGTGACAGTAGGGTCATCAATGGAATCACCCAACAGGTCAGCTGGAAGTAGCACTTCGTTCACATGATTTTCAATAAGTGCATTTAGAGCTGATGTCGTGTTTTTGTAGACAATTCTCGCATGCGTGTTGTAGTTAACTAATAACCATTCGTAGGCACTGCCAATTTTGTCCGGAGTTGAACTTGTCTCAGATTTTTTGATGATAAAGGGCGTTTGTTTAGTGAATATTGCCCTTCCACCTAGTAAATCACCATAACTTTTAACATAAGAATAGCCATCAATCATTATTGCGTCAACTTCATTTGAGAGGTAAGCTTGAAGCAATTCATCTTCTGCGATAAAAGTAACCAGCTTGACCTCATAAGGAAAATCAGTACCCTTTAAATTAAACTCATCTTTATCATAATCTAAGATACCGATATCAAAAGTATCTTCATTAAGCTTAATCAAAAAAAGGTTGACTACAGTGGATCCTAAAAAAACGATTGCAATTATTATCGTTAGAAATAAAAGGGTCTTTTTGTTCATTTGACCTCCTTAATTTACGGTCTCATCAATAATATGTTGAATTGCATCATATGAGGGTGTAACAAAAATCGTTTTTTGATGTGTGTAAATAACCATCCCAGGCTTAGCACCACTTGGTTTTGATACGTGCTTAATCAAAGTATAATCCACAGGTACATTACTTGAATCTTTCGCTTTTGAGTAATAAGCTGCGATTAACGCGGCTTCGAATAAGGTTTGCTCATCTGGTGTTGTTCCCTCAGTCCGAATGATGACATGAGAACCAGGAATATCCTTTGTATGGAGCCAAATATCTTTGTTGGATGCAAGTTTTGTGGTCAAATAATCATTTTGAAGGCTGCTTTTACCAACCAATATTTGATAGCCACTCTTTGACACAAAGGTTTTATACATCACTTTTATATTCGCTTTTTTCTTTTGAACTCTACCTTTAATATAGCCTTGCTCAACCAACTCAGATTTTATATCGTCAATGATCTTGTTGTCTTCACTGTTTTCAAGATGAGTTAGAACTTCTTCTAGATAGTTGACATCAAGCTTTGTCTCTTGAATTTGATGCTCAAGTTCTACTGCAGCTTTTTTAAGCTTGTTATATTTCTTAAAGTAAGCCTGCGCATTTTCAGTGGGTTCGAGGCGTGTATCCAAATCAATACTTTTCTGTTCAGGTGGATCTTGATAATAATCAAGGACAACTGCTTTGTTCATTCCTTTTTCAAGAGAGTAGAGATTGGCTAAGAGTAACTCACCACAAATCTTATATTGATCTGCATTTTCTGCATCGTTTTTTTCAAGCTCTTGTTTGCCAAGCTTTGCACGGTATCTTTCAATCCTTTGTGCAAGTGTCTTTTTAAGCATAAGCGTTCTTTGATGCATTTTATGTTCTCTATTTGACCTTAAGTAAAAGCGTTCAAGTGCCTCTGATAATGTCGGGTAGTTAACTTGTTTTAAATCAGGACGCATATCTGGCAAAAAGTAGATTAATTTTGATAAACCTAATTCATCAGAATAGACATATCCATTTGAAGGCTGAGACTTAATCTGATCAAATTGACGTTTAAGCTCAAGTTTTTGATTTTCAGATAAGTTTGATACGATAAAATCAGCATCAACGCCAATTTTCAAACAAATATAATTTGAAATTAAAGGGCTAAACCCTTGTATCGTCATATATAATGCCTTAGAAAGCTTTTGGTCTGGTTGACGCGAGAGAATTGCTTCGATTAAATGATCGTTAGTTTCGGAAAAATCAACTTTATCAGAGGGTAT
Source organism: Fusibacter sp. QWL-12 (assembly GCF_058683495.1). Lineage (NCBI taxonomy): Bacteria > Bacillati > Bacillota > Clostridia > Eubacteriales > Fusibacteraceae > Fusibacter > Fusibacter sp. QWL-12. Next base: position 3,829,640 of record NZ_CM178745.1, on the reverse strand, counting down.
GAACTCATACTTTAATCCAGGTAAAACAGATCTGACTCGGCTCATATCTGGTGTTATTCGTTTGATGCTGTCAATGATCGTGAAATCAGCTTTGGTTAAAATAATATTCGAATGTTTCCCCATGATTTCAACAATTAGCTTTTTAAGCTCAAAATCACCTAATTCGTTTTTTGATTCTATTTCGAGAATTAAAATACGTTCATAGCCCAGCTGTTTTATACTTTGTATTTTTCCACCTGAAAGATGCTTACGCATTAGCATACAGAACATAGGTGGTGCTTGGGGGTTTTCTTTTTTATCATCTATTAATGCAAAAAAGGGCATGGATGCATCTACAGATATAAACAATTGTTGGTTTCCTAAATTTCCTCTGATCATCAATGAAAGTTCATCTTTTTCAGGTTGGAATACTTTATCTATACGTCCACCTTCAAGTGAACGTTTTAACTCTTCGGTTAGTTTTTGCATGAGTAGACCATCAAATGACATATGGGCCTCCTTTGTAAGTTTCATTAGAAAGTATAACATTAATTGATTTAGACTTCAATTGGACATAGGATTGGAAGATGCCTTGCTGAAAGTCTCAAATTAAGTTTTTAACTTATTTTCATAGGTGACTTCCACTTGAATAACCAATCTAGACTGTGCTATAATTTAATGATGTAAAGATTTTGGAGGTAGCCATGATATATAGCATGACGGGGTTTGGCAGAGGTGAGTTTAGCAATGAAGCCTTTGATGTGACACTTGAGATTAAGTCAGTGAATAATAGATATTGCGACATTATCATCAAAATGCCAAAAAAACTAAACGTTTTTGAAGACCGCATTAAGAATAAAATTAAGGCACAGCTTTCAAGAGGTCGAATTGACGTATATATTAATCTAGACGAAAAAGCTTTTGACAATTATGAAGTTACAGCAAATTATGATGTATTAGATAAATATGTCAAAATTTATAAAGACATTCAAGCGAGATATGGGTTAAGAGATGATGTATCATTGCCTATGTTAACTAGATTACAAGATGGTATTGACGTATCTTATCAGGAACGTGGTGAAGATGAGTACTGGACATCAATAGAACCAGCTCTTGACCAAGCGATTGAAAGAATTCTTGAAATGCGGACACAAGAAGGGTTACAGCTTAAAAATGATATTCTTTCTAAAGTGGAAAATATTAGAAGAACATTAGTATTAATTGAACAACAGGCACCTAGAATTGTAGACGCTTATAAAGCAAAAATGAGAGAGCGTATTTCAGAGCTTTTAGGTGAGCTAAATGCTGAACTTGATGAAATCCGTTTGGCAAATGAAATCGCTATTTATGCAGATAAAACCAATATAAACGAAGAAATCGTACGGATCTATTCACATTTAGAGCAAATCGGAAAGATATTAGCGTCAAATGAGCCAGTCGGTAGAAAGCTAGACTTCCTTGTACAAGAATTAAACAGAGAAGTCAATACTATCGGTTCAAAATCACCTGATATCGACATTTCGAATTTAGTGATCGAACTTAAGAGCGATATTGAACAAATTCGTGAGCAAATTCAAAATATCGAATAATTGATAAGGGAGCTTTTATGAATCATAAAGGATTACTCATCATTGTCTCAGGACCTTCTGGAGCAGGAAAAGGTACGATTTGCAAGGAACTTTTACAAAGAGACCCTTCGATAATCGTTTCAGTATCTGCGACGACAAGACAACCTAGAAATGGTGAACAGGACGGTATCAGTTATCATTTTTTAACAAGAGACCGCTTTGAAAACATGATCCAGAATAATGGGTTTTTAGAACATGCTTGTGTGTATAACAATTACTATGGTACGCCTAAGGATTTTGTAGTAGAGCAGATATCAAGTGGCAAAAATGTTTTGCTTGAAATCGATATTCAGGGTGCACTTCAGGTTAAGAAAAAATACCCAGAGGGTGTGTTTGTATTTATTTTACCACCATCAATGAAAACGCTTAAAACGAGAATTGAAGGTAGGGGATCAGAAACACCTGAAAGTTTAAAAACAAGACTTTCAAGTGCTGTAAGTGAGATTGAACTCATTAGAAATTATGATTATTTTATTGTAAATGACACTGTTAACCATGCAACGGATATACTTCAAGCGATTATAACTGCTGAGAAGTGTCGCGTAAATGCTGATATAGAAGAAATTGTGTGTAGATTTAAGGAGGAGACAAATGTTAAAACCGTCGATTGATGAGTTAATTGAAAAAGTAGGAAATCGTTATGCGCTATGTATCGTCGCAGCTAAGAGAGCACGACATATTATAGATGGTGAAGATGATTCTATCGATTTTGAAGTAGAAAAACCATTATCTTTAGCGATTGAAGAAATTATGGATGGCGAAGTAGAAGTCAATATTCCAGAACCACCACAAGATAGAATCTAGAAAGGACAGCTTATGCTAACCGGCAAAAATATAGTGTTAGGTGTAACTGGAGGCATTGCAGCTTATAAAGCTGCCGACGTCGTCAGTCGATTGAAAAAACAAGGTGCAAATGTCTATGTGATTATGACTGAAAATAGCACACAGTTTGTTAGTGCGTTAACTTTTCAATCACTCTCACAAAACTATGTTGTAACGGATATGTTCGAAGATCCAAAGACTTGGGACGTGGAACACATATCACTTGCGAAAAGAGCAGATCTATTTTTAATTGTACCTGCAACAGCAAACATCGTAGGTAAAATCGCAAATGGTATCGCTGATGATATGCTAACGACAACCGTTATGGCCACAGTCGCTCCGGTGTTTTTTGCACTGGCTATGAATACCAAAATGTATGAAAACCCGATTTTCCAGTCCAATGTTAAAAGACTTGAGCATTTTGGCTATCATATGATTTTACCTGGTGCGGGTAGACTGGCGTGTGGTGATGTTGGAGCAGGTAAATTAGCCGATCCTGAATTGATTGTACAAACGGTGCTGGATTATTTTAATTCACCTAAGCCATTCGCTGGGAAAAAAATACTGATTACAGCAGGACCAACGAGAGAAGCAATTGATCCGGTAAGGTACATTACTAACCAATCCAGTGGCAAAATGGGGTATGCAATTGCCTCGGAAGCGTATAAATTGGGTGCAGAAGTTATACTTGTAAGTGGTCCAACTGGATTAACACCTCCAAATGGTGTAAAGTTTATTTCTGTGGAATCGACTGCAGATATGTATGATGCTGTTATGAAAAATTTGGATGTGGATGTGGTCATTAAAGCTGCAGCCCCAGCGGATTACAAGATTGCAACTTATAGTGAAGAAAAGATAAAAAAATCCGATGATGAAATGACGTTAACTTTAGCTAAGAATCCCGATATTTTAAAAGAAGTCGGCAAGCTTAAGACACATCAAATATTAGTAGGGTTTGCAGCGGAAACAAATAATGTTGAAGCATATGCAAAAAAGAAGCTCGTAGAAAAAAACTTAGATTTTATTGTTGCAAACGATGTGTCAAAGGAAGGCGCTGGATTTAATGGCGACACAAATATCGTCACACTTTATGACAAGGATGGATCAAAAGAGGCTTATGACTGTCTTGAAAAATCTGAAGTTGCAAAATTGATACTTGATAAAGTTATTCGTAAATTGTAAAAAATTATACCCTAGACTGTCTTTGCAGACTAGGGTATTTTAACATATGTCTGTCAGCTGATTTGAGGGAGTTCATGTACGCACAAATAATCATACTTAAAACAACAAGTCAACTAGATCGTCCTTTTACTTATGCTGTACCTGATCTATTTCAAGATAGAGTTTTTGTAGGTGCTAGAGTTCTTGTACCTTTTGGCAGATCAGGCTATCTGGAAGGAATCATAGTTGCACTAGACGTTGAAATAGAAGCCGTTGCATTTGAAATAAAATCGATTCATTATGTTTTTTCTGATGGGGTTCATTTAAATGAAGCTTTAATTGATTGCGCTCACTTTATTGCCCTCGATACGGTTAGCACCGTTTCAGAAGCCTTGCAGCTTTTTTTACCTTCTGGAACACAAGTGAATCAAAAGAAAATTTATTCATATAGAGTTGAGTTTGATGCAACAAAGCATAAACTTAAAAAGTCTGAAGGTCTTATCCTCAATCAGTTACAAAGCTCTGAAATAATTGAAGAGGATCTTTTACCGGATGCATCAATCGCCACTAAGCGTAATGCCCTCAATCGACTGTTGGCAATTGGGGCTATTGATCTAAGATATGAGTTTGAACAAAGCGTTGTAGATGCAACGGAAGATTGGATTATTATAACGGAATACTTAAAGGCATATCTAGAAAATATACCTTCAAATCATATTGCAAGACAAAAATTAGCTCAGTATATGTTGAGTCATAAAGAGGCAAAACGTTTAGATGTTCAAGCAATTCTAAAAGTTCCTAAGACCGTCATAGACCGCTTTTGTGATGATGGTGCATTGTTATTGGAGGCGAGAAACATCCTTCGTTTGCCTGAGTTTATGTCGGTTAGAGATAGCAAGAAAAACATTACCCTTAATCCAGAGCAAAATACTGCATATAATGAAATTTTGGACACTTTTAGATCGCAGAAAGCAAACGATTTTTTACTTTACGGTGTCACGGGAAGTGGAAAAACGGAAGTCTATGCAGAGCTAATTGAAACCATTATCAAAGAAGGAAAAAAAGCAATTGTGGTTGTACCTGAGATTACCTTGACGTCACAATTGGTTGGACGATTGGCATCTAGGTTTGGCGCAGATCGAATAGCGTTGTTACACTCAAAGCTATCGCCAGGGGAAAGATATGATCAATGGAAGGGCATCAAACGTGGTGAGTTCGATATTGTGATAGGCGCTAGGTCTGCTATTTTTGCGCCACTTGACGCTATCGGTATTATCATAATTGATGAATGTCATGAGCCTGCATTTCGCTCGGAAAAAAGACCGAAATATACAACCTATGAGGTAGCAAAATATCGTTCAGAGGCATCCAATGCCATTTTAGTTTCTGGATCTGCAACACCTACAGTTGGAAGTTATAAAGAAGCTTTAGATGGAAAAAGACATTTAATTAAATTAAATAGTCGCCACAATCAGAAATCTGTTCCTGAAATCGAAATTGTAGATATGCGTCAAGAGCTAAAGGAGGGTAACAAATCGATTTTAAGTCGGTCTTTATATGAAGCGATGACGGATACACTAGACAGAAAACAACAAATTATCATCTTTCTGAATAGAAAAGGACACAGTACATTTGTTTCTTGTAGAAGCTGTGGCTTTACTTTAGCTTGCCCTAACTGTGATGTTACTTTAACTTATTTTAAGGGTGAAAAGTCAGTTAAGTGTAACTATTGTAATTACGAAACTTATGTGCCAAAAAAATGTCCAAAGTGCGAAAGTCAGTATTTTAAGTATTTTGGCGTTGGTACTGAAAAGGTTGAAGAACAGCTATCAGATTTATTCCCTAAAGCAAAAATTGCAAGAATGGATCGAACGACTACTAGTAAAAAGGGAAGTGTTGAACAGATTATTTCTGATGTTGAAGCTGAAGCCGTGGATATATTAATTGGGACGCAAATGGTTGCAAAGGGTCTTGACTTTAAAAAGGTTACTTTAATAGGGATTTTATCGGCAGATCTAATGCTCAATTTACCTAATTTTCAAGCCTCGGAGAGAGCTTACCAGTTGTTTAATCAGGTCGCTGGAAGAGCGGGTAGAGGTGAACATGAAGGTCGAGTCATTTTACAAACCTATTCTCCCGATCATTACGCACTCAATCAAGAAAGTTATGAATCCTTTTATCAAAATGAAATCAATTATAGAGAGCTGATGAAGTATCCACCTTATTATAATTTGATTAATTTATTATTTACTTCGAGTCAATCTCAAGTGGCTGGTGAGTTTGCAGAAAGAAGCCATTTGTACCTTAAGAAGAAAATATTAAAAAAAGGTTTACAAAATGATATTGAACTTTACCCTGCAAATCCTGCATTATTAAAGAAAATAGATAACACATACCGTTGGCAAGTCATCTTAAAAGTCAAACCTGAAATCCTACCAGTGATTAAGGAAATTCTAAAAGATCTAGAAACACATTTCTATGATGTGAAGACTTGCAAATTAAGTATGGATTTAGATGCAACTCATATATTATAATGTTATAGATAAGTTAACAGGAGGAAAACATGGCAATTCGAACGATTCGTACAGATAATGATCCAGTTCTTCGAAAGGTAGCTAGAGAAGTAACGGTTTTTGATGAAAAATTAGAAGTTTTAGTTGAGGATATGATCGAAACGATGCATGATGCTGATGGGGTAGGCCTTGCAGCACCGCAAATCGGCATTTTAAAGAGAGTGATTGTATTTGATTTATACGATGATGAAGGACCAATGGCTTTAATTAATCCAAGAATCGTAGATCAAAGTGGCATTCAAATGGAAGAAGAAGGTTGCTTAAGTCTTCCAGGACGTCATGGAATTGTTAAAAGACCACTTTCTGTAACCGTGCAGTTTGAAGATTTAGATGGAGAATCATATGAAATCGTCGGTGAAGAACTGTTGGCAAGAGTACTTTGCCATGAAATCGATCATTTAGATGGTGTTCTATATATCGACAAACAAATAATTGTGGAAGAAAAAGCTGAATAAGGAGATCGTCTTACCAATGAGAGTAATTTTTATGGGAACACCTGATTTTGCAGTGGATACACTTGAACAATTGGTTAAGCATCACGAAGTCATTGGCGTTTTTACACAGCCGGACAAACCAAAAGGCAGGGGTAAGAAAATGGCATTTCCGCCAGTTAAGGAGTGCGCATTGAAGTATGATCTACCTGTTTATCAGCCGGATAAGATACGATTAGGTAAATGGCCAGAAACAATTAAAGCACTTCACCCAGATTTTATAGTGGTTGTAGCATATGGACAAATATTATCTCAAGAGATTTTAGATATTCCAAGATATGGATGTATCAATGTTCATGCATCGCTTTTGCCGAAGTATCGTGGTGCAGCACCGATTAACTGGGCAATTGTAGAGGGAGAAACTATAACCGGTGTAACCACTATGCAGATGGCTATGGGGATTGACACTGGTGATATGCTTCTCAAAAAAGAAGTGCCAGTGGAAAGAAAAAATGCAGGTGAACTAACCACTGAGCTTGCTGCTGTGGGTGCGGAACTACTGATAGAGACGTTAGATAAAATTGTTAATAATGAAATTGTTCCAGAAGTACAGGATGATTCGCTCAGTACTTATGCTAAGATGTTAAATAAAAATTTAGCGTTAATTGATTGGACAGAGAGTGCAAGTAAGATTGAAATGAAGATAAGAGGATTCAATCCATGGCCTGTAGCACATACTAAATACAATGATGAAACACTTAAAATATTTTCTGCTGAAGTCATTCAAGATGATGTCTATGATAAAGCCGCTGAAGGTGAGATCATACAGTTTGATAAAAAAAGCATTTGGGTTAAAACAGGAGATGGCATTTTAAGTATTCTTGAATTACAGTTGGGCAGTAATAAACGAATGTCTACTCAAGCATTTTTATTAGGTAACGAAATTGAACTAGGAATGATTTTAGGTCAACAGGAGGTTTAATATGTATTTCGGATCAAGTTATTTACTCATTTTAGTATTGTTTATAGTTGCATCATTTGCCAGCATGGGCGTAAAATCAACCTTCAATAAGTTTCATAAAGTTAGAAATATGAGGGGGTTGACAGGTGCTCAGGCTGCAGATCTGATATTGAGAAACAACGGATTATACGATGTTAAAATCGAAAGAGTTTCAGGTTATTTGACGGATCATTATGATCCAAGATCAAAAACCGTTAGATTATCGGAACCAGTCTATGATAATCCATCAATCGCTTCTGTAAGTGTTGCATGCCATGAAGTAGGTCATGCATTACAGCATGCAAATGGCTATGCACCCTTATCTTTAAGAACAGCTATTTTACCTGCAGCTCAATTAGGCTCTCAAGCGTTGTGGCCATTGTTCATTGCAGGGATGATTTTTTCTATGCCGCAGCTTATTAATATTGGCATATTGTTCTTTTCGTTCTCGGTTGTTTTCCAGCTACTTACTTTGCCTGTAGAGTTTGATGCAAGTTCAAGAGCCATCAAATTGATGGAAAGTTACGGCATTCTTAGCACTGAAGAAAATAGTGATGCAAGACGTGTTCTTAGAGCAGCGGCTATGACTTATGTTGCAGCGGCAGCTATGGCCATTGGCCAATTGGTTAGACTGCTTCTACTTAATAGAGGTAGAGATTAACCGTAAGTGTAATTATTACACATCATTTTTGATTATGATCCTGCCCTCAATTGTATCTTAGTATACAACTAGAAGGCAGGATTTTTATGTATGGATATTAAAATATTTTGATAAATCATATGATACACTTAAATTAATTGCTTATCTTTGGTATAATAGTTCAGATAAGCGAGGATAAATAATGAAGATAAATGCAAGAAAATTGGCTTTAAGAATATTAGATGAAATCAGTGAAACTGGTGAATTTTCACATGTGATACTAAATAGAACCTTTGATTCGTTTGAGATTGAGTCAATTGATCGAAGATTTATTTCACAGATCGTATTAGGGGTCTTAGAAAATCAAATACGTTTGGATTACTATATACGCAAGTTGTCATCCTTGAGATTTGGTAGAATAGATCAATCCATTATTAATATACTTAGAATGGGTCTGTATCAATTGAGTGATATGGATAAAATCCCTGAGTCTGCAGCGGTAAATGAAGCCGTCAAACTTGCAAAAGGAATTTCCCCCAAATATGGCGGTTTTGTCAATGGCATTTTGAGGCAGTTTATTCGAATGGGCAAACAAGTTGAACTGCCAAATAAGAGCAAACATATTGTCACATACCTTAGCATCGCCTATTCATACCCTGAGTGGTTGGTATCTCTTTGGATTGATCAATATGGGATACCATTTACTGAGGCACTTTTAATTGCAAATCATAAAATTCCTGAATTGACGCTTAGAGTGAACACTTTTAAAACTTCTCGTGAGAAAGTTCTTCGTAATTTGGAAAATCAAGGTGTCACTGCCATTGCTTCAGAAAAGATTGAAGAAGGCATTATTATAATAAATATGAACGGTAACAGTATAAAACAGTTAGATGGCTACGAAACAGGTGATTTTATGATACAGGACTTAAGCTCAATGGCAGTGGCTGCTTATACTGAAGTCCATAAAGGCGATTTAATCATAGATGTCTGTGCTGCACCTGGTGGTAAATCCACGCACTTTGCTCAAAAGTTAGAAAATACTGGGTGTGTCATTTCGAGAGATTTACAAGAAAGCAAGCTTGAATTAATCAAAGAAAACTTCGAAAGACTTGGACTGACAAATGGTAGAATAGAAAGCTATGATGCGTCGGTCTTAGATGAAACCTTGATCGAACAAGCCGATACCGTAGTCGTAGATGCACCTTGCTCAGGTCTGGGGATTATTAGACGAAAACCAGACATCAAATATAATAAATCCCTTGAAAGTTTAAAGGATTTAGAATTGATCCAAGCGAATATACTTGAAGTTTCATCAAGATACGTCAAACCAGGTGGAAAATTAATTTATAGTACATGTACACTCAATAGAGGCGAAAACGAAGCTATTGTAGAGGCATTCATAAAAAATGATGACAGATTTATATTAGAATCTACACCAGAAACATTCTTTCCAAATCAACATGGTTCTGATGGTTTTTTCATAGCAAGATTAAAAAGAAGGTCTTAGTTGTACACTAAGAGAGAGGTAAACGATGAAAGCGGTCGCATTAACTGATGTGGGCAAAATGAGAGAAAACAATGAAGATTATTACATTGTCTGTAATGAATCTGCATTATACGTGATAACGGATGGTATGGGTGGTTATCAAGCAGGTGAAGTTGCTGCTGAAATTGCTGCAAGGCATATTGTAGAGAATTTCAAAGTACAAACAGCCTCTTCCATAGAAGAAAAATTTAAAGTCATACTTGAGAAAGCAAATGATGCAATAATCAGTTATGTTAAAGAACACCCGGAATGTCGTGGCATGGGAACAACTTCGGTTCTAGCTCACTTTGAAGGTGATAGCTTGTGGGTGGTAAATGTAGGTGACAGTAGATGCTATGGCGTTAAGGCCAATGAAATAATTCAGCTATCTGAAGATCATTCTTTAGTAGCTGAGCTTGTTAAGATTGGTAGTATAAGTGTTGAAGAAGCGGAGAAGCACCCGGATAGAAATATCATAACAAGTGCTCTTGGTGTAGATCGACAATTTGATATTTGTATCAAAGAATATAATATAAATGAGTTTACCCATATCGTGTTGTGTTCAGATGGCCTATCCAATATGGTGTCGTCTCTTGAACTTCTGGAACTTATTCAGAATACTGATTTGAACTCAGTTCCACAAGCGATGGTAGATCTTGCAAATCACAATGGTGGAAAAGATAACATAACCGTGATTTGTATCGAACTATAAGGAGGCATAAATGAAGCAGTTGATAGGTGTTAATTTAGGAAATAGATACGAGTTGTTAGAGATTATAGGTGTAGGAGGCATGGCAGTCGTCTATAAGGGAAGAGACAATGTACTCAATAGATTGGTTGCTGTGAAAATACTTAAACCGGAATTTAACGCAGATGAAGAGTTTGTAAAGAAGTTTCAAAAGGAATCGCAAGCAGCTGCGAGCTTGTCACATCCTAATATTGTCAATGTGTTCGATGTCGGTTACAGTAGTGACGTACATTACATCGTCATGGAACTGGTTACAGGTAATACCTTGAGAGATTACCTAAACAAAATGCAAGGCTTTATGAAAGAAGATGCAATCATTAATATCGCGCTTCAAATAAGTTCTGCACTTGCTCAAGCACATCAAAATGAAATTGTGCACAGAGATATTAAGTCACAAAATATTTTGATTAATGAGCAGGGTAGTGTAAAGGTTGCTGATTTTGGTATTGCAAGAGCTGCTACAACTGCAACGATCGTCAACACAAAAGAAGTTATCGGTTCTGTTCATTATGCATCACCTGAGCAGGCGAGAGGCGGATTTGTTGATGCTAGAAGTGATATTTATTCTTTAGGGATTCTTCTTTATGAACTTGCAACAAAAACGTTGCCATTTGAAGGGGATTCACCTGTTACGATAGCGCTTAAGCAGATTAAGGATGAGATGCCTAGCCCGATGATGATTAATCCTGAAATTTCAGAAGGACTCGCTTCTATCGTTCATAAAATGACAGAAAAAATGCCAAATGACAGATATCAAAATATCGAAGAGGTAATTCAGGATTTGAAGACTTTAAAAGGCGATAAAACTTTTGTTGTTCCTTTTCAAACGTATGATAATCACGAAACAGCAGTTTTACCAAAGATAACGGAGGAAGAGTTAATGGCATACCAGACTAAAAAGCGTGCGCCTGTAACTACAAATACAAATGCAAATGCAACCAATCAACCTTCTAAAAAGAAGTGGTTTGGTTTAAGTGAAAAGAAAGTTAATACGACGCTTGCAATTCTTGCTGCTTTGGTTCTTGCTATGATCGTATTTGGTGTCGTCGCTATTGGTAAATTTCAGGATATCTTTAAAATTGACTCCGTTGAAGTGCCAAATGTCGTAGACATGCCTGTTGCAGAAGCTGTAACGGTCTTAAATGATCTTGGATTAAAAACCGATACAACTGAATATAGGGTTCATAATGATATTGAAGTGGATCATGTTATTTCTCAATCAGTTATTGAAGGTGAAAAAGTCAAAGTTGGCTATACTGTAAAACTGGTAATCAGTAGTGGCGGTATTCAGTCTATCATTCCAAACGTAAAGCAACAAACCTTAACTGAGGCTAAGGTAATGATAGAAAATGAAGGATTCACTTTAGGCGAAGTGACTTATGAGTTCAATGAACTTCCTGAGGGGATGATTTTAAGTCAAACACCAAAATCAGGTATAAAAATGCCACAGGGCACAGTGATAGATATCGTTGTAAGTCAAGGTCCAGAAACCAACACCGTTATCGTGCCTTCACTAGAAACGAAGACCATTAGAGAAGCTGAGAGTACGTTAAATTCGATAGGGCTTAAGTTAGGCGAAATCACTTACGAAGCAAGTGAAACCATAGAAAAAGACAAAGTAATATCAAATAGTAAAATAGGAACAGAAGTCGATTTGGGAACCTATGTAAGTATCGTTGTAAGCTTAGGCAATGAAACGACAACTGAGGCGACGGAAGAGACAACAGAAGGCTATTCAAGTGAGCTAAATGTAAAAGTAATCATTGAAACGGATAAGTTTGTTAACGATACTGAAACAATCAAGATTGAAATGCTACAGGGAAATGAAAGAACAACTATATATGAAAATGTACATTCAAAGTCTGAAGGTCCAGAATTCTTAATTCAAACGACGGTCAAAGGTACTGGTACTGCCAAGTTACTTGTTTATTATGGCGATGTCCTTCAATTACAACAAGACATTCAATTTTAAGGAGTGTGCAGATGCATCAAGGCATTATTTTTAAAGGAATCGGTGGTTTTTATTATGTAAAATCCTCCGGTATTCTTTACGAGTGTAAAGCAAGAGGAAAGTTTAAAAATGATAAAATCACGCCAATGGTTGGTGATCATGTAGGTATATCCATATATGATGATGAAAAACATCTGGGTGTAATCGAAGAAATCTATGATCGAAAGAACAGCTTAATACGACCTGCTGTTTCAAATGTCGATCAGGCAATCATTGTTTTTTCGATTAAAAATCCAGATCCAAATCTCATGTTGTTGGATAAAATGATCGTTTTAGCTGAGCATGCGGGTCTTGATGTCATATTGTGTTTTAATAAATCTGATTTAGACGTGGATTATGATTTTGATAAATTTTCTAGAATTTATCGACAGGCAGGTTATCGTGTCGTAAATACTTGTGCCATTAAAAAGCTAGGTATTGATGATTTATTGGAAATATTAAAGGATAAAATCAGTGTATTTTCTGGGCCATCTGGTGTTGGTAAATCTTCACTACTAAATGCCATCGAAGATTTTTCAGTTGAGACAGGTGAGGTCAGTGAGAAAATTAAAAGAGGCAGACATACAACACGTCATTCTGAACTCTTTGAGATTCAGAATGGTGGTATTATTGTAGATACACCTGGATTTACTTCTCTTTCTTTATCAGATGTTGAACCAGAAGTTTTAGGAGATTATTTTCCAGAGTTTAGAATGCCATCAGAGTCGTGTCGGTTTGATAACTGCTCTCACATCAATGAGCCAGATTGTGGCGTTAAGGAAGCAATTGAAAGCAATCAGATAGAATCAGTGCGATACGAGGCTTATTTGTACATTTATAAAGAGATCACAGAACAGAAAAGGAGAACAAACAAATGGTAAAGATAGCACCTTCGATTTTATCAGCTGATTTTTCAAGGCTGTTAGAACATGTGAATGAAGTTGAAAATGCAGGGGTTGAATATCTACATGTTGATGTTATGGATGGACATTTTGTTCCAAACATTTCTTTTGGTGCGCCAATTTTAAATGCACTTAAAGGTAAAACAAGTCTTTTTATGGATGTACATTTGATGATTGAAACACCAGATCGCTATATTGAAGATTTTGTTAAAGCAGGTGCAGATTTAATCAATGTTCACGTAGAAGCGTGTACGCATTTGCATAGAACGATACAATTGATTAAGTCATTTGGTGTAAAGGCAGCGGTTACATTAAATCCTGCTACACCATTAAATGTTCTTGATGAAATACTTCCTGAGTTAGATATGGTGTTACTTATGTCTGTAAATCCAGGTTTTGGTGGCCAATCTTATATTCAAGCAACTACCGATAAAATCAAAAGATTAAAACAAATGATTATAGAAAGAAATCCTAGTTGTGAAATCGAAGTTGATGGTGGTATCAATTTGAAAAATGTTAAAGAAGTAGTAGATGCAGGTGCGGATGTCATCGTAGCAGGATCGGCAATTTTTAATACGGACAATATCATGGATACCGTTAAAGCTTTCAGAGCAGCCTTATGAGAACCGCTTTAATTGCTCTTGGTGGAAAATTTACGAATCCTAGTCGAGTGAGGCAACAGCTTAATAGTATTTCTGAAAATCTTCGTTTTGATGAAATCATAGGTGTGGATAGTGGTTGTCATTTGTTAAAGGCGATAGATTTGGAACCGACGCATATTTTAGGTGATTTTGACTCCATAGGTAATTTGTCAGAGTTTAAGCAAATTTGGCAGAAAGCTCAAATTCATACTTTTAATTCAGAGAAGGATGAAACAGATGCAGAACTGGCATTTATGCTCACAAGGGACCTAGAAATAGATAAAATTGTAATAATTGGTGCGTTTGGTGGTCGAGTCGATCATATGCTAAGTGTCTTTTTTATGGCAAGCCAGTATGCTGATGTAGACTTAATCGATGAGTGGAACTGTGTTAAGAGTTTTAATGCGCCGTTTATATATGATGTTTTACATCAAGATCATTCGTATATTTCATTAGTGCCTTTAACAGAGCTTAAGGGGGTTACCTTATCGGGTTTCAAATATCCTTTGGAACAGGCGGTTATTCCATTTGCTAGCACATTAGGAATCAGCAATGAGCTGATTGAAGATTGTGGAAAAATCTTAATAGAGTCGGGTAGAGGTTACCTGATCTTTAGTAAAGATAGTTAGTGAATCCATAACATTCTGTTCCTTTCACATTTAATCCAAATTTATTTAATGTGAGGCTACTATGAAATCATTTGTAGGTGAATTACTTTTACTTTTTTCTGTTGCACTTTGGGGTTCATCTTTTGCTCTAACCAAACCCCTTCTTGACTTTATGGGTGTTTTTACCTTTATGGCTGCAAGATTTCTATATGGTGGCCTTATAATGCTAGTGGTTTTAATTCCTTTCAAAAAATTCAAACCAGATAAATTGCAAATACAAGGTGGCATAATTACTGGTGTGTTACTTTTTTTAGCTTTTGTATGCCATACCTACGGGTTAAAGTACACAAGTGTAGCTAAAAACGCATTTATAGTTGGTAGCAATGTTATTTTTGTGCCCATTGTACTCACCCTTATTTATAAGAAAAAGCAAGTAAAGAGCGTTTGGACATCTACTTTACTTGCAATAATTGGTCTTGCTCTGCTTACACTTGATGATACAAGTGGTGCTTTGAACATTGGTGATTTTTTAACTCTTTTAGGAACACTGATTGTATCCTTTTATATTCTTAGTGTTGAGCGATATGTTAAAGTAGGGAATCCAATTAATATCGCCACAATTCAAGTTCTAACAGTCGGTTTATTGAGTTTTTTTTGTTCGCTATTTTTAGAATCTCCTCTGGAAGCATTAACAATGCGTTATATGACACCAAATGTGATTATAAATTTAACGATACTAGGTGCTGGTTGCACAAGTACTGCTTACATTGCAGCTAACTATGCTCAAAGCATTGTTTCCTCAACACGTACAGCATTACTCTATGTGTTTGAACCCATTTTCGGTGCTTTTTTTGGCTGGTGGCTTCTTTCAGAAGCAATTGGTATTCAAGGGCTAATTGGTGCTGGAATCATAATTTTTGCAACATTAATTCCTTATTTGCATTTGAAGCCTGATTCAAATTGAGTCTTATTTGATTAATAGGATTAAGTGATTCTATATTCATTTACTTATGTCTTCTTATAAATGCAATTAGTTACATCATATGTTATAAATAAAATATCAACTTCAATCATAAAATGAAACCACTTCTGATGCACCCGTCGTTTCCATCAGAAGTGGTTTTTTTCGTTTTACTAGCAGTTATAGAGTATAGCAAGTTAAAAATAGGATGATGAAAATATGTAATATAGGATTGTAAATATCAAAAAATTAAAAAGGCCATGCAAGATGCATGACCTACTTTGTAGCTATCATTTTTATATTATACCGCTCTTTCTACTTTACCAGAACGTAAACATCTGCTACAAACTTTAATTCTCTTAGTGCCACCGTTTACAGATGCTTTAACGCTTCTTAAGTTTGGCGACCAAGTTCTTCTAGTATGGTTATTAGCATGGCTCACGTTGTTACCAGCTACTTTACCTTTACCACAAATTTCACACGATCTTCCCATTTATTACACCTCCTTCGAGTGATTGACTCGCAACATAACAAACTTATTGTATCAGAGGAGCCCGTCAAGTTCAAGTAAAAAATGCATTTAAAAGCGTATTTTTTGTAATTTGTTGGCTGTTCATAGCTTATTAACTTGATATTGAGTAGATATTCCATTAAAATAAGTATAACATGGTTGAGTTATGTCAAAAAGGAGGAAAGTAATGTCCATAAAAATAAATAATGAAGTTGGCGAAATTACCATTAAGAGTGATGTCGTAGCGACAATAGCAGCTGTATCTGCTATGGAATGCTATGGACTCGTCGGAATGACATATAAATCAGCTAAGACGGGACTGGCAAAAATCCTTAAGGGTGAGCACTTGTCTAAAGGTGTTGAAATTGGAATTGAAGAAGATGGTATTCGAATTGAACTTTACGTGATCGTACAATATGGTACGAAGCTCTCAGTCGTTGCAGAGAATATTATTGAAAAAGTAAAATACAACGTAGAAACTCAGACTGGCTTGAATGTAATTGAGGTTAACTTAAACATTGAAGGCGTAAAAGTACAAGAGTAGCAGGGAGGAAGTAAAGTGGAACTTAATACCATAAATGCCGAGTTGCTTGCCAAAATGTTTAAGCAAGGAACAGTAGAATTAAATAAAAATAAAGGGTTGGTTGATGCTTTAAATGTTTTTCCAGTACCAGATGGTGATACTGGAACAAACATGTCATTGACAATGAATTCAGCAATTGAAAGTTTAAATAAGATGTCATATGAGTCTGTAGAAGAAGTATCAAAAGCAATATCTAAAGGCTCATTAATGGGCGCTAGAGGTAACTCTGGCGTTATACTTTCGCAGATTTTCAGAGGCTTTGCAAAAGGATGTAAAGGTAAGACAACTTTAAATTCAGCTGATTTGTGTATAGCATTTAAAGATGCAGCGGATACTGCCTACAGTGCGGTTTTAAAGCCAGTTGAAGGTACAATTCTTACCGTTATTAAAAAAATTGCAGAAAAAGCAGTTGAATATTCACATGAAGAGCTTGATTTGATCGAACTTATGGAACTATTAATTAAAAAAGGTGAAGAAACCTTAGATTTGACGCCTGAATATTTGCCGGTTTTAAAGCAAGCTGGCGTTGTTGATGCAGGTGGTAAAGGCTTAATATTCATTTTAAAAGGATGTCTTGATGCGATGCAAGGTATTGAAACTGATTTCTCTTCACTTAAAATGACTGAAGCAACTCATGAACCAGCACAAAACTTTATGTCTACAGAGGACATTCATTTTGCATATTGTACAGAGTTTATAATCGAAGGTGATCAAATGAATGGCTCAATTTTAAGAGCTGAAATTGAGAAACTTGGTGACAGCATGGTCTTTGTACAAGATGACGATTTAATTAAGGTTCATGTGCATACCAATAACCCTGGTGTTGCTTTGGAAGAAGCCTTAAAGCATGGTTCTCTTAAAAAAGTGAAAATTGAAAACATGAAGGATCAACATAGTACAATTATTGAAGGTGCACATGCTCCTTTAGATGAAACGATAAAGGTAGAAGAAGAAGCCGCTGTTCAAAATACTGAGCATGAAGAGGATTACGGTTTTATTGCAGTAGCTATGGGCGAAGGCTTTACTAATATCTTTAAGGATTTGGGTATCCACGGTAGTATAACGGGTGGTCAAACGATGAATCCAAGTACTGAAGATTTTATGAAGGAAATAGAAAAATGTGGTTCGAATCACGTGTTTTTATTCCCGAATAATAGCAACATCATTATGGCAGCTAATCAAGCAAAAGATTTATCTGATAAAGATGTTTACGTGATTCCTTCAAAGACGATGCCACAGTGTATCACAGCTATGTTAGCTTTTGATAGAGATGCTACTGCTGAAGAAAACTATGAGGCAATGCTGGCAAGCTTAAGCACTGTGAAAACCATCCAAATCACATATTCTGTGAGAAATACGACTTTTAACGATTTAACGATTGAGAAAGACGATTATCTTGCAGTTTCTGATGGTGATATCAAAGGTGTTGGCAAGTCAATTGAGGATGTTATATTAGAAGCGATTGGTAATACCATCAATGCAGATTCTGAAATCTTATCCGTATATTATGGTTCTGATGTTACTGAAGCAGATGCTGAGAAGGTAGTTGCACTAATTGAAGAAAAATATCCTGAGTTAGAAGTGGACATGTATGCAGGTGGTCAACCTGTTTACTATTATGTTTTTTCAATTGAGTAAGAAAATAAAGTAATTGAGTCAAACAGCAAGACTTGCAAATAAGCTTATTTGCTTAGCCTTGCTGTTTTTTTAATAATGAGGTGGCATTTGTTTAAACAACCTTTAACGCTTTTAAAAGGCGTCGGTGAAAAAAAAGCGCAACGACTTAGAAAACTTGGACTTGAAACATATAGTGATGTCTTGTTTGATTATCCCTTTAGATATGTAGACAGAAGAACCGTTAAAAAGATATCTGATGTTGTTTCTGGTGATATTCAAGTAATAGAAGGCATCGTTGTTCGTAAAAGAACGAAGTATATCCCTAAAACTAGAAAAGAAATGCTACTGTTAGATGTGCGATCGGATTACTACACGGGTGAGGTTGTTTTTTTTAATGCGCAATATATTTTAAGCCATTTTGAAGAGGGCTCTCGTTATTTTTTTTATGGAAAAATTGAGAAAAATGGACCTAATTTTAAAATGATGCAACCGGAATATGCACCTCTTACAAATAGAGATTTCTTAAGTGTTGTACCCGTATATAATTCGACTAACGGTATAACTCAATCGGAGTTAATAGCCATTCACAGACAGGTGTTGTCATATTGTTTAAATCAGTTAGATGAGACACTGCCAGAAGGGCTAATAAAACTTGCTAATTTGCCTTCTTTAAAATTTGCACTCAAAGAGATTCATTTTCCAACATCGCGAGAAACATATAAGTCAGCGAAGAAAAGACTGATTTATGAGGAACTATTTTTCTTGCAATTGCGTTTGATGTTGTTAAAACTCAATTATCATAAGCCTAACTTGCCTTCATTTTCATTGAACCGGCTAAATGACTATAAAATGAGATTGCCTTTCCAATTAACGGAAGCACAGGAAAAAGTAATGCTTGAAATCTGTGAGGATTTAAAAAGCGGTTATAGTATGAATCGATTGGTTCAAGGAGATGTCGGTTCTGGCAAGACAGTTATAGCATTTTTGACCTTATTAGCCGCTCATGATAACGGTTATCAAAGTATTTTGTTGGCACCAACAACTCTACTTGCCGAGCAGCACTATGAGAATTTTATCAAGCTATATCCAGAGGTACCAAGTTGTCTATTAACATCCAACATTTCAAATTCTGAAAAAAAGCGGATCAAAGTACAAATCGCTGAGGGTGAATTAGGTGTGATTATTGGTACACACGCTGTCTTACAAGAAGATGTGAGTTTTAAACAACTGGGTGTTGTCGTGACTGATGAACAGCATCGATTTGGCATTAGACAAAGATTATCAGCACTACAAAAATCTTTAAGACCGCATGCGTTGATCATGTCAGCGACACCGATTCCAAGAACGCTCTCACTTATTTTATATGGGGATATGGATGTGTCTGTTATAGCCCAAATGCCAAGTGGTCGTAAACCGATCAAGACACATTTTGTTGGTAAGTCAAAGCAAGCAGAGATGTATGATTTTATAGGTGCAAAATTGAAAGAGGGTAGACAGGCTTATTTTGTCTGTCCACTAATCGAAGCTTCAGAAACAATGGATTTGAAGTCCGCAGAAGAGCTATATGAGGAGTTAAAGTTAAAACTTACACCACACAAGGTTGGCCTAATTCATGGCAAAATGAAGGCGATAGAGAAAGATGAAATCATGCATCAGTTTAAGTCAGGAGAAATAGCTGCTTTAGTATCAACAACGGTTATAGAAGTTGGTATACATGTTTCTAATGCTACAATGATGGTAATCCTAAATACTGAAAGATTTGGACTTTCACAGTTACATCAGCTCAGAGGTCGCGTTGGTAGAGGTGATGAACAATCGTACTGTTTCCTTTTGAGTGACAAGTTGTCTGCCACTTCAAAGGAACGGGTTGAAACTTTAGTTAATTCTGGTGATGGATTTGTAGTCGCTGAAAAAGATTTAGAATTGCGTGGTCCTGGAGAGGTTTTTGGATTGAGACAGCATGGTATTCCAGAGTTAAAGCTGGCGAACTTGATCAAACACCAAGACATATTATCAGAGGTTCAAAAGCATATTAGAATTGTTATTGATGAATATCAAATGGGAAATGTTGAGTTTAAAGAGCTCATCCAAAAGCAGAATAACAATCTTGAAAAATGGTTTACACTTTAGTGCCTTATACCTATTGAAATAAGGCGATAGATTTCAAATTTTTGGTTTTGAAACCTATCTATAAAGTGTTATAATGAAGTGTTACTATATATTAAAGGATGTAAAAATGCGTGTCATTTCAGGAAGTGCAAGAGGTATAGTTTTGGATGCTTTAGAAGGCCTTGATACTAGACCGACGACTGATCGAGTAAAGGAAGCCGTTTTTAGCATGCTACAGCCGTATATTTATGGTTCTGTTTGCTTAGATTTGTTTTCTGGCTCAGGGGCTCTTGGCATTGAACTGTTAAGCAGAGGTGCAAGTCGTGTTTATTTGGTTGAGCAAAGTAAATCCGCTATGTCAATTATAGAGAAAAATTTAACTAAGACGAAGTTAACTACAAATGCAGTTACTGTCTTGTCTGAAGTATATGGCTTCTTAGATAAAGAAACCACCCATCAATATCAAATTATAATGATGGACCCGCCATACAACAAGGGTCACGTTAAGCGATCTCTTGAAAAAATCGCAATAAATAATCTTTTGTGTGAAAATGGCTTAGTCGTTGTTGAACATGCGATTGGAGATTCGGATCTAGATATAGAGTATGAGAATCTTGAAGTGATTAAAGAAAAAAAATATGGTAAAATTGGCGTTACTGTATTTAGGAGGCTCTAATGAAAGTTGCAGTTTATCCAGGGAGTTTTGATCCAGTTACATTAGGTCATATAGATATAATTGAAAGATCGTGTAAAATTTTTGACAAAGTAATCGTTGCAGTTATGTATAATCGCAATAAGAAACCTATGTTTAATGTAGATGAACGCGTTGAGTTGCTTAAGAAATCGACTCAGCATTTACCCAATGTAGAGATTGATCGACATGAGGGGCTCTTAGTAGATTACTTAAGAAACAATGACGTTCGCGTGTTGGTAAAAGGGCTTAGAGCTATTTCAGATTTTGAAGCTGAATTCCAAATGGCAAGTGTTAATCAAAAGCTGTGCCGTGAGATAGAAACCGTATTTATCATGACACGAACTGAATACATGTATTTAAGCTCTAGTATCGTAAAAGAAGTCGCAAGCTTTGGTGGCGATATCACTAATTTCGTCAATGAAGAAGTTAAAGCGGCTATCAATATAAAGTTGGGAGGTTCAAATGAGCACAAGTAAAATTCAGGAATTAGAATTAAGAGTATTAGAATTGCTCGAAGAATTTGAAGATAAGCTTGAGGCTTCGCCTACTGTGCCTCTTACAGGTAAAATTCTCGTTGATCGTCAAGAATTTTTAAGCATTATCAAGGACATCAATATGATGTTACCAGATGAATATCAACAAGTTAGATTCATCAAATCACAAAAGTCGCAAATTATTGAAGAAGCGACGCAAATTGCTGACGAACTCGTCAATAATGCACGCCATGAGGAGCTTAGAATAGTTGAAACTGCAAAAGCTCAAGAAACAGAAATTTTAATCAATGCAACCAATCGAGCTAAAGAGTTGATTAATGAGCATGAAATCGTAAGACAAGCTAGAATGAAAGCACAAGAAATTTTAACAGATGCTGAAGAAAAGGCAGAGGGTATTAGAACCGGTTCTTATGATTATGCTGAAGACATCATGAGACGTGTTGAAGTCAATCTTTCTAAAATCCTTCACACTGTACGTGAAAATATAGAAGAGCTTGAAGAGTATAAATAAGTTTTTAGATGAATAGTATCAATCACACAAAAAAGGGCTGTTGCAAATCTTATTGGATTTACAACAGCCTTAATTTTTTATAGATATTTCAGTAAGGCATCAAGTGAAACTGGAAACCTTTCCAAAGCAAGTTCTTTAACTGCTTCTGCATACTGTCTGATTTCAAATTGTGCATGGTCATCGGTTCTTTGTATTAAAAAATGTGCGACACCTTGAAGTGAAACTGTCCAATACCATCTAACCATTAATCCATACGCACTAGGGATGAAGAGACGCGCTTGCTCAGTCGCTATACCGGATTCGATTGCCCAATCATAATTGGCCATGCCAGATTGGATCTGCGCGAGTAAACGTTCCAAAGCTTCACCGCCGATTTTTTCATCTAAATTGGGTCCGCTACCTTGTTTTGAGTTTTCTGGTTTGCTACGCCAGTCAGTCGCTTCAGGCAGATAAAATTCTATCTCCTCAGTGACGTAACGTCTACTGGATTCATTCCATGCTGTAAATGGGTCTTGGTGTGATGAGCCAATAATATATTTCCACCACTGACGGGCTACCATGAGTGGGGCATAGACTTCAAACTGTAAGGTTGCGTGTCTAAATGGGCTAGTATGATCGTTCTTAGCGAGATAGGTTATGAGTTTTTCATCCTCTGGTCTAAGTGTCTCTGTCGCTCTATTAAAGCTAACTCTGGCTGAGTTGACGACAGAAAGATCGCTGCCCATGGTATCGACTAACCTTACATAACCATTATTAAATATTTTCTTCATCATGCCTCCTGTGTATATAGGGTTTTTTCAAATAATCTAGTCCACCTTTTCGATGTGTCACATCTTTTTGAGAGAGATAATAAATATCGGTTGCTTTAAGATCTAGTTCAAGCAAAGGATTATCTCTTTTGTAGGTATTGATATTTGTTATTAAAGGATAATACCCATTTTTCTTGATTTGACGTATGATTTTTTGCCCTACTTCATCAAAAGCTAAAACTCTAAAGTAATGATCCTCGTCATTAAACTGGAAAGGCGCTTTAATATCCAAAAGCAGATTAAGTAGCAGTCGGCTGATTTTAGTATGCGTATAACGCTTGGACTTTAGAGCTTCTAAAAGAGATTCATAAGAGGTTAGAGCAGGTGCAAGTTTATGAATTTTGTGCTCTAGCCCTTCTGTCATTTCTTTAATCTGAGCGAGGTCTTCTAATGAAGATGACTTAATCTTATAAAGTAAAGGTATTTCTAATTGTTCCATAAATACGGGACTGTATTTTGTCGCTGAAAGAATCTGATAAGCTGAGTCGGGCATATATCGATCGACAGCTTTGCCCGTTTTTACCCCTTCACGTATCCCTGTTGCGCTTGCAAAACGATCGTCTAGAGCAGTATCGTGATAACCACGACCTTTTCTTTTGACAACAAAGGGTTTTATACTTGACCCAAGTCGATTGAGGGCCTTAAGATATTCTAGGACTAAGATGGCATTGGATTGATTCATATCAAAGTCCTTGAGAAGATCAGGATGGAGTGACTTTAGAGCCAGTTCTCGCGCCTTAGGAAAGGTATTACCCTGTTCCATATAGGTCGATAATTCGGCTTTTAATGCTTCTGATTCATCTGTAAGGATGGTTGCAATAGCTTTCAGACGCTCAAGATCATCATTTTCAGATCCAAAAGAGATGTGTGTCACAACGCCAGTGGCATCTAATAGCTTCACTGCACCATAGGCAAATGCTTCGGCACTAGAGGTTGCATAGTAGGTGGGGAGTTCCAATACTAGGTTAGCACCGGATGCGACTGCCATTTCTGCACGTGTCCACTTATCATATATTGCCGGAGCGCCTCTTTGGACGAACTGACCACTCATGATAGCAATAACACCATCTGCATTTAGACATTCTTTTGTGTGTTCTATTTGATAGGCATGACCGTTGTGAAAGGGATTATATTCCGAAACGATGCCAACAATCTTCATATGACCTCCAAGGGCTGTTTGTTTTTTTCACGAATAATTCTTATTAGTGTTGAAAATTCATTCAATTACATTATAATATATATGTATGACCGAAATCACTATATTTACTATATCATATGATATATATATTCAAGGAGGGCAATTAATGAATGTTTTAGTTATCAACTGTGGGAGCTCATCACTTAAATATCAATTATTTGATATGAAAGATGAGAGTGTTTTAGCGAAAGGCCTTGTAGAGAGAATAGGTATTGAAGGCTCTAGATTAAAACATGAAGTAGAGGGAAAAGATAAAAAAACAATCGAAGTTTCTATGAAGGATCACAAAGAAGCGCTTTCTCAAGTGCTAGATGCAATTGTACATGCTGAGCATGGCGCTATCGCATCACTTCAAGAAATCAATGCCGTAGGTCATCGTGTTGTACATGCTGGCGAAAAATATAGTGCATCTGTAGTTGTAAACGACTCAGTAATGGCAGCACTAGAAGAGTGTATCGAACTTGCACCACTTCACAATCCGCCAAACATTATCGGTATCAGAGCAATCGAAGAATTGTTACCAGGTGTTCCAAACGTTGCTGTTTTCGATACAGCATTCCACCAAACGATGCCAAAAAGCGCATATGTATATGCCCTTCCTTACGAATACTACGAAAGAGATCACGTAAGAAGATATGGTTTCCACGGAACAAGCCACAGATATGTATCTGCAAGAACTGCTGAATTACTTGGCAAAGATCTTAAAGATACAAAAATCATCACTTGCCATTTAGGTAATGGTGCATCACTTGCTGCTATCGACGGCGGTAAATCAGTTGATACATCAATGGGCTTTACACCACTTGAAGGTCTAGTAATGGGTACAAGATGTGGTGATATCGATCCACAAATCGTAACTTATATCATGGGTAAAGAAGGCTTAACATTAGACCAAATGAATGACATCATGAATAAAAAATCTGGTGTTCTTGGTATTTCAGGCGTAAGCAGTGACTTCAGAGATATTGAAGATGCTGCAGCTGCAGGTAATGAAAGAGCTATCCTAGCACTTGATATCTACCATAGCAACGTTAGAAAATACATTGCTGCATATGCTGCTGTATTAGGTGGTGTAGATGCAATCGTATTTACTGCAGGTTTAGGTGAAAATGGGGTAGAAAGTAGAGAAGAGATCTGTAAGAACCTTGAATTTATGGGTGCAGTTCTTGATCCTGCTAAAAACAAAGTAAGAGGTAAAGAAACTGTCGTAAGCACTGACGATTCAAAAGTAAAAATTATGGTTGTTCCTACAAACGAAGAATTAACCATTGCTAGAGATACTTTAGAATTAGTTAAGTAGTTTTACTTGACAAACCTCTTCGATATAATTATAATGTTAATGTTGCATTGAAGAGGTGAAATTATGATCCTTGAACTTTCAAAGGTTATTAAAGGACTTCAGAATCAATCGGATTTTGAGTCAAGTTTAGAACTTGACAAGTCTTTTTTAGAGTCAATTGAGTGTGTGAACGCATCGGCTATTCAATTTTCAGGAAGTGTCAGAAAACTGGATAAACGCTATGAATTAACCCTCTCTTATTCTGGAGAATTGGTTTTCGAATGCCACAGATGCTTAAAAGACGTTAATGTTAACCTTCAGAATACAGTAGAGCGACTCTTAGCTACGTCACTTGAGACAGATGAAGAGGAAGATCTGATTTTGATTCAAGATGGCAAACTAGATTTGGTCCCTGTATTGGAAGAAGATATAACTTTAAATTTGCCACTACAAATACTTTGTAATGAAGATTGTGCAGGACTTTGTCCTCATTGTGGAAAAGATCTTAACAATGGTATGTGTGAGTGTGATGAAAAGAAAATTGACCCGAGACTTGAGGCACTTAAGAATTTATTCACTTAGATTAAGGAGGTGTTAAGATATGGCAGTACCTAAGCGTAAAATAGGTAAAGCGAGAAGAGATAAGAGAAGAGCATCTAACATTAAAATGACTGCTCCAAACATTATCGAATGTCCAAAATGTAAAGCGGCAAATGTATCACACAGAGAATGTGCTGAGTGTGGATATTACCACAGCAGAGACGCGAAATAATAAGAGGCATGAGCTTCTTGCAAAAGGCAATAGTCGTTAGGCTATTGCCTTTTTTACTATTTTTATTTATCATTAAAGGAAATAAATTATTCTTTTAAATATTGAGGTGTAGCATGAAAATTGGTTTTGATGGTATGGGTGGCGATCACGGACCTTTGGAAACTGTAAAAGGTGCAATAGATGCACTGAATATAGTTCAAAGCACTATCGTGATTTACGGTGATGAAACAAAACTTAATAATGAACTTAGTAAATACAAATATGATAAAAATCGTATTGAAATCGTCCATACAACAGAAGTAATAGAAAATGATGACAAACCAGTTAAAGCCATAAAGACCAAAGGGGATTCATCGATGGTGGTCGGCTTAAAAGCACTTAGAAAAGGTGAGATAGATGCTTTTGTATCTGCAGGTAATACAGGTGCACTTTTGGCAGGTGGTCTTCTTAAAGTAGGTAGAATCAAAGGCATTAGTCGTCCTGCTTTATGTACGATTTATCCGACGATGAACGGGGCTTCTGTACTTGTTGACGCAGGTGCAAATGCAGAATGTAAATCTAGAAATTTAATTGAGTTTGCCTATATGGGAAGTATGTATGCTGAAAAAGTTATTGGTATTCAAAATCCAAAGGTTGCTTTAGTTAATATTGGTGCAGAGGAGACAAAGGGAACACCTCTTTATATTGAAACGCATCAGCTTTTAAAGGAAACCGATCTTAACTTTGTTGGCAACGTAGAAGGTAGAGATGTACCTAGTGGTAACGTAGATGTTATTGTAGCAGACGGTTTTACTGGAAACATCATTCTTAAGCTAACAGAAGGGGTAGCTTTATCGTTAGTCGGTGGTTTAAAAACACAGATAATGAAAAATACCATAGGAAAACTAGGCGGAATTCTACTTAAAAACAACCTAAAGGACTTCAGAAAAATGCTCGACTATACAGAGTATGGTGGCGCACCGTTACTAGGTCTTGGTGGCTTAGTGGTAAAAGCACATGGTTCGTCCAATGCAAAAGCGTTTATGAATGCGATTAAGTATGCTCAAATAGGAATCGATAGCAAATTGGTGGACGCAATTAAGGATAAAGTAAATGACTTCCCAAAAGTCAGTACAGAAGAGTCTGAAGACGAGGAATAGTTATAAACGAAAAAGTAATCATATAGAAAATTAGAATCATATGATCATAAATAGCGGATAAACGAATAGCAGTAGTCAAACTTAACTTAATATTAATATGAATCGAACAAAAGAAGAGTAAAGTCATATAAAAACGAGGGGGCTTTATGAAATATTCAAAGAAAGAACGCAGTTGGGCACTGTACGATTGGGCGAACTCAGCGTATACAATGACAGTGACGACAACTGTTTTTCCGCTTTACTTTAAAGCGGCAGCGACGGATATGGGCGTGACAGCAAGTCAATCTACAGCGTATTTGGGATTTGCTAACTCTATCGCTTCGCTTCTCGTAGCCGTATTATCACCTATTTTAGGTACCTTGGCTGATTATTATGGATTTAAGAAACGGTTTTTTATGATTTTTTTAGCTCTAGGGGTTACCGCTAATTTAGTTCTTGGATTTGTCCCCGAGTCACAATGGTTGATGCTCTTGTTTGTCTATATCATAACAGCGATTGGTTTTTCTGGGAGTAATGTTTTTTATGATGCTTTTTTAGTGGATGTTACAGATGATGATCGGATGGACCGAGTTTCCACATACGGATATGCGCTTGGCTATATTGGCAGTACAATTCCTTTTATCATCGCAATGGCAATCATTTTATTAAGTCAACAGGGAATTTTGCCTTTTGGCGGCTATACAACACCTAAAATTGCGTTTGTTTTAACTGCAGTTTGGTGGTTTGCGTTTAGTATTCCGATGACAAAGAACGTCGATCAAAAATATGGTATCCCAAGAGAGAAAAATCCTATAGCAGGTAGCTTTAAACGATTGGCAGTTACTTTTAAAAATATTAAGCTTCATAAACCTGCATTTTTATTTTTATTGGCTTATTTTTTCTATATTGATGGTGTGGATACAATTATTAAAATGGCAACTTCATATGGCTCGGATTTGGGTGTCAGTGACAACATGCTCTTAATTATATTATTGGTAACTCAGTTTGTTGCCTTTCCATCTGCAATCATATTTGGACAATTGGCTGAAAAGCTTAAAGGAAAGACGATGCTCTATGTAGCGATCGGAATCTATACGTTAATTTGTATCTATGCATTTTTCATGAAGACAACTTTGGATTTCTGGGTTTTAGCAATCTTAGTAGGTCTCGTTCAAGGCGGTATTCAAGCAATTAGTCGATCCTATTATGCGAAGCTAATCCCAAAGGACAAATCAAATGAGTTCTTTGGATTCTTCAATATATTTGGTAAGTTTGCTGCAATTATGGGACCTTTGTTAATGGGTTTTGTCACTTATGTTACAGGTAAAAGCAACTACGGTGTTTTAAGCATCGTTATTTTGTTTATCATTGGTGGTTTGATTTTAATTAAGGTACCAACGGATAAAGTACAGGTTTCTGAGTAATTTTAGTTTTAGGAATGAATATTGTTCCTCTGGATGAGTAATTTATTCGATACATTAAATCATAACGCCTATCACATATAGGTCTTTACAACTATATTGTGATAGGCGTTTTATTTTTAATTAAATCATTGTTTTTTATGGCTCAAAATTATAAAATAAGAAGTGTGCCTATCAGTCAAAGGTCGTTTAAATATATTATGACGTAATAATAACCTCACGATGTAATAGTATATTTAAGTGCCCTTTCAAATTAAATTAGAATGCTAAGCATTCTGAGAAAGAAAGGATGATACTATGGATGTTTTAATTAAAGAAATCGAAGCATTAATTGGTTACAATTTTAAAGAATCACATTATCTTACAAGAGCATTGACGCATAGCTCATATTCCAATGAGAATAAAAAAGAAAAACTTAAAAACAACGAAAGACTTGAGTTTTTAGGGGATTCAGTCTTAGGGTTAATTATTAGTGAGTTTATCTTTAGTCACTATCTTCAATTAGAAGAAGGTCAACTGACTAAGGTAAGAGCAAAGATTGTTTGTGAAGCTTCGCTAGGTGAAGCTGCAAGACGTATCAAATTGGGTGAGTATATGTTGTTTGGACGTGGAGAAGAAATGACTGGTGGTAGAGAACGCGCTTCTATACTATCAGATGCCTTCGAAGCTCTAATTGCTGCGATATTTTTAGATGGTGGTATGGAATGTGCAAGAGAATTTGTTTTAAAGCAATTAAAAGCCACTATAGACGATGCAGTACAAGGTAAATTATTTGTTGACTATAAAACCCGACTTCAAGAAGTGATTCAGGTTCAAAAAGGGAATCGCATTAAGTATGATATCGTTAGAGAAGAAGGTCCCGATCATTCAAAGATCTTTTTTACTGAAGTTAAGTTGAATGATGCGGTTATCGGCATCGGTTCTGGCAGAAGTAAGAAAGAATCTGAGCAAGAGGCTGCTAAGCAAGGTCTATTGAGGTTGGCAACTGATGAAAAATAGCGTTGGTATCATTCCAGTATTTGTATCTCATATGGGATGTCCAAACGATTGTGTATTTTGCAATCAAAGAAAAATTAATGGGGTTACAGAGGCATTAAAGCCTTTAGAATTATACAGTTATGTTGATCGTTATATTGAAACAATGAAGCGAGACGTGATAGAGCTCGCTTTTTTCGGTGGCAGCTTTACAGGAATTGATGTAAAGCTACAAACTGAATATCTACGCGTTGCAAAGCAATTAAAGATGGAAGGTAAGATTCATAAAATAAGGTTATCAACTCGACCTGACTATATTGATCCTGGGACGATTGATCGATTGTTACATTATGATGTGGATTTGGTCGAGCTAGGGTGTCAATCTTTTGATGATGTCGTACTTAGTGCTAGTAAAAGAGGGCATACAGAACAGGCAATATTTGAAGCGGTTGAGATGCTATCAAATGCTAAGATTTCATTTGGTATTCAACTTATGTTAGGGCTTCCAAATGATACTGATGATAAATTTAAAATGTCAGTGAGAAAGGCTATTGCTTTAAAACCTGAGTGCGTAAGACTTTATCCAACACTCGTTGTCAATTTAACTGAGTTAGCAGTTAGATATAGTGACAATGCGTATGAAACGTTATCATTAGAACGAGCGGTAGCATTATGCGCATGGGCATTGGCTGAGTTTGTTAAAGCAGATATCGATGTAATTAGGATTGGACTACAGCGAACTGACCTTATTGATTTTGACGGTGATGTAATTGCTGGTCCATTTCATCCAGCGTTTGGTGAGCTGGTATGGTCAAAATACTATTTTGATGTAGTAATCAGTAGTATTGAAAAACTATATGAAGATGATTCTTTTATTACAGTAAAAGTACATCCCAATTCATATTCAAAGCTCATTGGGCAAAAGAAGAAGAATTTATATGATTTGAAAAGTCGCTATGGCGAAAGCGTTTTTTTTGAGACAGATGATCAGCTATCAATTAATCAGCTAATCGTAAGCGTCGGAAATCGTACTGAAAAGACAATACTTTATACTTAGAGGTGTTTTGTGTATTTAAAACAAGTTGAAATGAGAGGCTTTAAGTCTTTTGCAGATAAAACGACAGTAGAGTTTAAAGAAGGTGTCACTTGCGTCGTCGGACCAAATGGCAGTGGGAAAAGTAATATTACTGATGCAGTGCGATGGGTTCTTGGGGAACAACGTGTGAAGACGTTAAGAGGTAACAAGATGGAAGATGTTATTTTTAACGGTACGAAGCACAGAAAATCTCTGGGACTGGCAGAAGTAAAATTAACGTTTGATAATAGTGGCCAATTTTTCCCGCTTGATTATGATGAAATCACGGTGGTTAGACGTGTTCATAGATCAGGTGAAAGTGAGTACTTCATTAATCAGATGCCTTGTCGCTTGAAGGATGTTCGTGAACTCTTTATGGATACAGGAATCGGTAGAGAAGGTTATTCTATCATAGGTCAAGGGCGTATCGACGAAATTTTAAGCAATAACAAAGAAGAGCGTCGCCTTCTTTTTGAAGAGGCAGCAGGTATTATAAAATACAAAGGACGAAAAATTGAATCTGAAAAGAAGTTGAAAGCAACCACGGATAACTTACTTAGAGTTGAGGATATTTTAACCGAGATTGAAGATCGCGTAGAGCCTTTGAAATACGAAAGTGAACGTGCTAAAAAATTCATAGATCTTTCTGAAACGCTTAAAAGTATTGAGCTTAATTACTATGCAAAACGATATATGGTATGCGAGCAAAATTTAATGGAAATTATGGCTCAAACTCAAACCCTTCAAGATGTTATAAAAGCAATAGAGGACAGTCAGCTTTCATATAAGCAGTCTTATAATGAAAAAGATCAAAAGGTTTATGAGATTAATCGTGAAATTAGAGAACTGGAAGACCAGTTTCATGAACTTAAAAATTTAGAGAGTAAAACATTAGGTGATAGAGAGCTTCTTAATGAGAAGATTGCCAATACTGGAGTCAATATAAAGCGCTTACAAGATGAAATTGATGAGCTTAAGCAAAATCAAAGCAATATCAAGAGGAACATCGATCTTTTAGAAGAAGAAAAGCAAGTGATTAGCTCTGAAATGGAAACGCTATTGAATGACCTTAACTTGCTAAACGATAAACTAAATGATAGTGAGTTTGCTTTAAGTGAAAAGAAGTCAGAGAATGCCAACCAAAAGAAAACAGTTATCGATCAATTGAATCAAATTGAACTTAAAAAGCAAGAAAATGAGTCTTTAACCAAACGAGGACATTTATTAAATGAAAAAATTGAGTTGATTTCTGCTCAAATTGAAGCACAGAAGAACCTAATAGAGCAATCTGAAAGTGATAAGGTCATTGTTACAAAGGCTCTTGAAACCGCTCTTGTCAACAAAGATGCTTTAAATGAGTCGCTGGGAAAAGCCATTCAATTTGTAGAGTATAATAAAAAAGAGTTCAGTGAGAATGCGAGAGTGCTGGATAAAATCAGTACAGAGCTATCACAAAGCGAAACAGAACATCAATTATTGAAAACACTCGAGGAAGAGTATGATGGCTACGATAAAGGGGTTAAAGATATTTTAAAACACCTTCCAGATCAAAGTGGCATCATTGGCATCGTAGCATCTTTATTAGACGTTCCTAAAAAGTATGAAATCGCTATTGAAGTGGCACTTGGCAGAGCCATTCAGAATATTGTCTGTGAAAAAATCAGTGATGCAAAACGTTCTATTGATTATTTGAGAAAGAATGATCTAGGTCGTGTTACTTTTTTACCTATAGAAAATTTAGAAGAAAAAGGCCAACAAGAGGACATGATCTCCAAAGCCAAGAAAGAAAAAGGTTTTATTGGTGTTGCAAAAGATCTTGTCACTGTCGATCGTGAACTTGAAATACTTGCCGATTTTCTTTTAGGTCGGATCTTAATCGTTGAAGATTTCGATACAGCAAGCCGATTGATCCGCATCAAAAATTTAAAGTATAAAGTCATTACGCTTCAAGGGGATATATTAACACCTGGTGGCGCAATATCAGGCGGTTCATTTAGATCTAAAGTATCAAACATACTAGGAAGAAAAAGAAGAATTAATGAACTTGGTGAAACGATTCTTTCATTACGAGATCAAAGAACAGCTTTGATTGAGAAAAATGAGCAAATTCAACAATCACTTACTGAGCATGAAGCGATTACCAAGTCGATTAGAGAAAAGCAGGATGAAACCCGATTGGAAATTGTACGTCTTGAGCACACTTTAGAAAATTATGAACAGCAAGCGTCGAGTTCTCAGGACATTTATCAAAAATACCAGAATGATCTAGATACATTGACAGAAGAGTTGAATGAATCTGGCGTTACAATTGAACGAAATACAAAGGACATTGTGCTCTTAAATGAAGCGGTTTCACAGGTGGAATCAACCTTATCTAATGCTGACGAAGCGGTTGAAAACTTAGAAATATCAGTAAAAGAGCTTGTTGAACGCATCAACTCAAATAAACTTAAACAGGCTTCTCTTGAACAATCCATTAATTTTAAGGAAAGAGAGCTTCTTAGAATTCAAGATGAAGCAGAGCTCTTTAATCAACGTTTGAAAATAAGAGAAAAGCAAAATCTAGAGTTCAATGAACACAAAGAAATATTCGAAGAGCAAGTTGAGACTTTAAGTCAGAATTTGTTAGAAATAAAATCAAATATTGAAAAATCCCAGATGAATATCGCCAATCATATGGCACTTAAGCAAGATGAGTATAAACATCTGAATGGTTTAACGAAAGAACTTGAATCTTTGTCATCAAAGCACGAAGAGTCAAAAGAACAACTTCACAAGCTCGAGGTAAAACGTGCGAAGCTTGAGGTTGAAAAAGATTCTGTAGTGACGGAGCTTTGGGAAAAATATGAAATGAGTATTGCAGAAGCGCTTCAGGTTGAAGAAGTACCTTATCAAAAATCTGAAATGAATCAGCTCAGGACAGAACTTAAAATGCTAGGCAACGTTAATTTAAATGCGATTAAAGAATACGAAGAGGTTTCAACGCGCTTTACATTCTTAACGGAACAGAAAAAAGATTTGCTAGAGGCAATCGGTCATCTAGAGAAAATCATTGCTGACTTGGAAAAGAAGATGATTGTTATGTTTAAAGAAAACTTTGATTTAATCAATGAACACTTTAAATCGACGTTCAAAGATCTTTTCAATGGTGGTGATGCAGAGCTTCTTTTAAGCGATTATGACGATTTGCTGGATTGTGACATAGAGATTATCGCACAACCACCTGGCAAAAAACTGCAAAGTATCAATTTGCTATCAGGCGGGGAGAAGGCTTTAACAGCGATTGCACTTTTATTTGCGATCCTTTCTACAAAGCCGACGCCATTTTGTATCTTAGACGAGATAGAAGCTGCGCTTGACGATGTCAACGTCTATCGTTTTGCCGACTTCATCAAGGCGTATGCTAAGAATTCTCAGTTTGTCGTTATTACACATAGAAAAGGAACTATGGAGGTTGCCGATACACTTTATGGTGTTACGATGGAAGAGTATGGTATTTCAAAAGTTTTAAGTGTCAAGCTTGAAGATATTGCAGCTCAACTTGATTAAAAGTAAACTATTATTTAAGGAGGCATCATGGCATTTTCATTTTTTAATAAACTTAAAGAAGGTCTGGATAAAACACGTAAAGGCATAACCGATAAAATCGATGACTTATTCAATAATTATGGTGAAATCGACGATGAGCTTTTCGATGAACTTGAAGAGATTTTAGTTATGGCAGACGTTGGCGTGCCAACCACGCATAAACTGATAGAACGTCTTAGAGAAACACTTAAAATCAGAAAGGTTAAAGATGCAAGTGAAGTTAAGGGCGTTTTCAAAGAAGTCGTAGAAGAAATGCTTAGAGAAAATAACAGTGAGCCATTTAACGTAGGTGATGTACCGACGATCGTAATGGTGATCGGTGTAAATGGCGTAGGTAAAACCACTTCAATCGGTAAAATTGCACAGCATCTTAAATCAGAAGGCAAGTCAGTGTTAATAGCGGCGGCGGATACCTTTAGAGCAGCAGCTATCGATCAACTTAAAATTTGGGGAGATCGCGTAGGTGTTAGCGTGATTCATCAATCAGAAGGATCAGATCCTGCTGCGGTTATATTTGATGCGATTCAAGCGGCTAAAGCACGAAAAGTCGATGTGCTAATTTGTGATACTGCTGGTAGACTTCATAATAAAGTGAATCTTATGAATGAGCTTTCAAAAGTCTTTAGAATCATCGATAGAGAATATCCAGATGCTAAACGTGAGGTTCTCTTAGTATTAGATGCTACAACGGGTCAAAATGCGATTCAACAAGCAAAGGTTTTCAATGAAGCAGCTAATATTACGGGTATTGTTTTAACAAAATTAGATGGTACTGCTAAAGGTGGCGTTGTTATGGCGATTAACCATGAACTGAATATACCGGTAAAGTTAATTGGCGTAGGTGAAGCTGTCGAGGATTTACAAACGTTTGATCCACATGATTTTGTTGAAGCATTATTCAACTAATATTAAATAATAATGTAAAGTAATAATGCTTGACACACCTTCGAATATGAATTATAATTTGTGAGGATACTATGTTTGAGAAAAAAATGAGATTAGATGCACTTTATGCTTTTTATGGTCGAATGTTGACAGATAAGCAAAATGAGATTATGGATTTGTATTGTAATATGGACTACTCATTGGGTGAAATATCAGAAGTGCATAGTATAAGTCGTCAAGCCGTTCACGATACGATCAAGAGAACTGAGAAAGTCCTCGAACACTATGAGGAACAACTTGGACTATACGAACGCTTTTCTGATAAACAAAAGGCGTTTGAGAAAATTCTTGAATGTATCAACGAGTATGAGTCAACTCGATCAAACGAACTCATAGACACAATTAAAAAGATTGTGCTTACTGAAATTGAGTGACACAGGAGGGCATTGAGTGGCATTTGAAAATTTAGCTGAAAAACTACAGGGTGCCTTTAGTCAATTAAGAGGTAAAGGCAAACTTACTGAAAAAGATGTAAAAGACGCCATGAGAGAGGTTAAACTAGCGCTTTTAGAAGCAGATGTTAACTTCAAGGTTGTCAAAGACTTTATAAATACCTTAACTGAAAGAGCTATTGGCGAATCGGTTATGAAAAGCCTCACACCAGGCCAACAAGTGGTTAAATTAGTTAATGAAGAATTAACCAATTTAATGGGTAAGACGCAAAGCAAAATTGACTTCGGTTCTAAACCGCCAACGGTGATTATGATGGCGGGTTTGCAGGGGGCTGGTAAAACAACCACCTGTGGTAAGCTTGGAAGTCTTCTTAAAAAACAAGGTAAACGACCACTTTTAGTAGCGTGTGACGTTTACAGACCTGCTGCGATTCAACAGTTAAAGGTTGTCGGCGAAAAAGTTGATGTGCCTGTGTTTGAGCTTGGTAATCAAGTGAGTCCAGTGGAAATTGCAAAACAAGGTTTAGCACATGCCGTCAGATTTAGTAATGACGTTGTGATTATAGATACCGCTGGTCGTTTACACATCGATGAAGCTTTGATGCAAGAATTGATCGAAATCAAAGAAACAGTAAAACCAAACGAGATTTTACTGGTACTTGATTCAATGACTGGTCAAGATGCCGTTAACGTAGCAGAGCATTTTAATAGCCAATTAGAAGTAAGTGGCGTTATTTTGACAAAGCTCGATGGCGATACTCGTGGTGGTGCAGCACTTTCTGTTAGAGCAGTTACAGGTAAACCGATAAAGTTTGCTTGTGTCGGCGAAAAATTAACAGATATTGAAGAGTTTTATCCAGATCGTATGGCTTCTCGTATCTTGGGGATGGGCGATGTCTTATCTCTTATAGAGAAGGCGCAAGAAAACTTCGATGAAGAAAAAGCGAAGAAGCTTGAAAAGAAAATGAAAACCCAATCTTTTGATTTGGAGGATTTTCTTGATCAGTTGGAACAGATTCAAAAGATGGGCTCAATCAGTGATCTTTTAGGTATGATTCCGGGAATGAATAATAACAAAGCCTTAAAAGGGCTTGAAGTCAATGATAAAGATTTGTTAAGAACAAAAGCTATTATTCAATCTATGACAAAAAAAGAACGTATCGATCCTGATATTATCAACGGCAGCAGAAAGAAAAGAATTGCTGCTGGAGCAGGTGTACATGTTTCAGAGGTCAATCGCTTACTCAAACAATTCGATCAGTCGAAAAAAATGATGAAGCAATTTGGCGGTATGGAAAAGAAAATGAAAAGAGGCGGCGGGATGAAATTTCCGTTCTTCTAAATAAAGCAATTAAATGCCAGATATCCTGGTGTTATTGATAAGGTAAATTTAAGGAGGTGAAAAAAATGGCAGTTAAAATCAGATTGACAAGAATGGGTTCTAAGAAAAAACCTTTCTATAGAGTTGTTGTTGCGGATTCTAGATCTCCTAGAGATGGTAAATTCATCGACCAAATCGGTTACTTCAACCCAGTTGCTGAAGGTGAGCAAGTTAAACTTGACGTTGAAAAAGCAAATCAATGGTTAAACAATGGTGCACAACCTACTGAGACCGTTAAAGCGCTTTTCAAAAAACATGGCGTATACGAAGCTAAGTAAGCATACGAGGTGATTAAATGAGCGAATTGGTAAAAATCATTGCGGCTTCCTTGGTTGATCATCCAGAAAGCGTTGAAGTGAGAGAGGTTGAGGGTTCTCAATCAGTTATCATTGAGCTTAAGGTTGCTCCAGAAGATATGGGCAAAGTGATTGGTAAACAAGGCAGGATCGCTAAGGCAATTCGTACGGTTGTCAAGGCTGCTGCAACTAAAGAAAATAAAAGAGTTGTTGTAGAGATTATACAATAATGAATGACACTAGCTATTTTGAGATTCTCAGAATAGCTATTTTCATAAGAACTTTTCCGCGGAGGCTTAATGGAAAATTGTTTTAATATCGGAAAAATTGTGAATACACATGGTATTAAGGGAGAAGTAAAAATTTATCCTTATACCGATGACATCGATAAATTTGCTGACTTTGATTATTTATATATAGAAGGCTTTGGCAAAGTAAAGTACAAGCTACTATCAGCTAGAGCGCATAAAGGCATGGTTTTAGCAACCTTTGATGGTTATAATGACATCAATCTGATTACTGCGTTTATCAACAAGAACGTCTATATCGAGAGAGAAGATGCGCCAGATGACGGCGAAGGGCACTATATCGTTGATTTGATCGGCTGCGAAATCTACGATGAATCAGGCGAAAAACTAGGTGTATTAAAGGATGTGCTTCAAAACACAGCTCAAGATCTTTATGAAATCAACCGCGTTCAGGGTGGTGTGTTTCTGTTGCCTGTGGTTGATGAGTTCGTAAAAGAGATCGACATCAAGAATAAAAAAATCATCGTACATTTAATTGAGGGGATGTTGGAATGATCTTTCACATTATGACATTGTTTCCTGAACAATTTGAATCTTTTAAGCAGACGAGTATCATTGGTCGTGCAACACAAAGCGACTTAATTAAGCTGAATACGATACAAATTAGGGATTTTTCATTGGATAAGCATAAAAAGGTAGATGATGCCCCATTTGGTGGTGGTGCTGGAATGGTAATGACCGTTCAACCATTGAAAGATGCACTTAGGAGCATTGTTGTAGAGGAAAATCATTTGAAGAGAGTGATCTATCTTTCACCACGTGGTGAAACTTTGACGCATGATAAAGTAATTGAGCTTTCTACTTATGATGAACTCATCTTAGTATGTGGCCATTATGAAGGTGTCGATCAAAGATTTATCGACAGTTATGTCGACGAAGAGTTGTCTATAGGTGACTATGTGCTTACTGGTGGTGAGCTTGCTGCTATGGTAGTTGTGGATAGCGTAAGCAGATTGGTTTCTGAGGTTTTAATGAACTCTGATTCTTCTGAGGAAGAAAGCTTTGCCATGGGACTATTAGAGTACCCACATTATACAAGGCCAACAGATTATGATGGTAATGTGGTGCCAGAGGTCTTATTATCTGGTAATCACGCTAAGATTAATGACTGGCGTCTCGAGCAAGCACTTAGAATTACAAAAGAAAGACGCCCTGATTTGTATGAAACTTATATTAAAGGTGATCATAGCAAAAAGGTACGCGAGATCATTAAAAAAGTCTTGTAAACCTAGTATGTTAATGATATAATAACGATTGTTGTATTACGGATGGTCCTCTGTTGGCGTTTTACGTCGTTAAGAACATCTACGAGGGAAGGAGGTAGTTAATATGAACCAAAATATCATCAAAACTATCGATAACGAACAATTAAGAAATGATATTCCTCAATTTAATGTAGGTGATACGATTAAAGTACACTTAAAAGTTAAAGAGGGTAAAAGAGAAAGAATTCAGTTATTCGAAGGCGTTGTCATGAAAAGACAAAACGGCGGTGTTGCTGAAACTTTCACAGTAAGAAAAATTTCTTACGGTGTTGGCGTTGAAAAAACTTTGCCATTACATTCTCCAAAAATCGAGAAAATCGAAGTAGTAAGAGAAGGTAGAGTAAGAAGAGCTAGACTCAATTACTTAAGAGACAGAGTTGGTAAAGCGGCAAAAGTTAAAGAAAAAAGATAATTGTACGCAGTCAAAAGGGACCTATATAGGTCCCTTTAGATTTATATAGGGTAAATTGTTTTAATTGACACAATATTGAAGAGGACACAAATCAAACTTAATTGTTTGTGAAACGAAATTCGCATATTATGATAAAATAATATAAGGAAACAAACTTAACATAAAGATATGTTTGGATCACTTATTGCGTTTTATGATTGAAATAGAGGAGATATTATGAGTATAAACTGGTATCCAGGGCACATGAAAAAGACGAAGGATTTAATTGAAGCCAATTTGAAGCTGGTGGATGTTGTAATCGAACTGTTAGATGCTAGAATTCCAATAAGCAGTCGAAATCCTCAGTTTGATGCTTTGATAGGACATAAAAAGAGATTGGTTGCGTTGAATAAATTTGACCTAGCTGATCCTGTGAGAACACGTATGTGGATTGCTGATTATGCTGATAAAGGAATTAAAGCGATTCCAATTAATGCGTTATCTGGAGAAGGCGTTTCTCAGCTTGTAAATGAAGCAAAGCTTTTAGCGGTTGATGTTATTGAGAAAGCGAAGAGACAAGGTCGTTTGATTAGACCTATACGCGTTATGATCGTCGGTATTCCCAATGTAGGGAAATCGTCTTTGATTAACAAACTGGCAGGAAAAAATGCAGCAAAAACAGGTAATAAGCCTGGTGTTACGAGAGGAAAGCAATGGATTCGTATCAATAAGGAAATCGAATTGTTTGATACACCTGGTATTTTATGGCCTAAAATTGAAGAGGATATTACAGGGATTAAGCTTGCAAGCTCTGGGGCGATTAAAGACGAAGTTATTAATATAGAAGAAATCGCATTTCATTTGATTCAGTTATTAAATGAGGATTATGAATCTCTCTTTAATGACCGATATAAATTACAAGAGATCGAACCTGACGAGGAACCGGATCACACCGTTGCAATAATGACTGAGATCGGTCGTAAAAGAGGGTGCTTGGTAAAAGGGAATGAAGTTGATTTAGAGAAGGCATCTAGATTGATTGTCGATGAATTTAGAAAAGGTTTAATTGGCAAAATCACTTTAGAAACACCTAAATCGATCGCTGCGGCTAAAGCATTAAAAGAAGCTGAGCTAGAATCAAGTACATTATAATAACAGTGGAGGGCTTATGGCATTGGTACCTCAAATAAATGAGATGAAAGTTTCAGAGATAAAAGCTTCGATATTAAGCA
Organism: Fusibacter sp. QWL-12; assembly: GCF_058683495.1. NCBI lineage: Bacteria > Bacillati > Bacillota > Clostridia > Eubacteriales > Fusibacteraceae > Fusibacter > Fusibacter sp. QWL-12. The sequence goes on along the minus strand of NZ_CM178745.1, from coordinate 3,789,067 downwards.
CTCCGATTGAGGAACGATATCATTGGCTAGAAATTCTAAGAAATGATTCTCGTCAAAGTATCAATAAATTGGCATTGCAGGTTGAAAAACAAATTGCAGCATTTGAAAAGGAACAAATCCGTTTGACAAAAATTGTCGAGTTCGAAAATCAAGCTAAAACCAAGGGTTATAAAGTCATTGCGGGTTTAGATGAAGCTGGACGCGGACCGTTGATTGGGCCAGTTGTAGCAGCATCGGTTGTCTTACCAGAAGATATGGACATCACAGGCATCGATGATTCAAAGAAATTGAGTGAAGCACAACGTGAAGCTCTATTTGATAGGATTATATCGAAGGCTGTCGCATATGGTGTAGGCGTCGCATCACATGAAGAAATCGATACGATCAATATTTTAAATGCGACAAAACTTGCGATGAAAAGAGCAATTGAGGCAATGGCAGTATCACCTGATTATTTATTGATTGATGCAGTTAAGTTAAATGAAATTGCTATTACACAAGAAAGCTTGATTAAAGGCGATTCGCGAAGTGTTAGTATTGCTGCAGCATCAATTATCGCAAAAGTGACAAGAGATCGCATGCTTAAAGAGATGGATAAAAAGTATCCAATGTATGGACTCGCCTCTCATAAAGGCTATGGAACCGATCAGCATTATCAAGCAATAAGAGAATATGGAATTTTGCCTGAGCATAGAAGAAGCTTCTTAAAGGGGTTGAATTATGAGGATAACGCAAAATAATATTGTTCAAAATTCTGTTAATTTACAAAAGAATCTAGATTTACAATCACTTGTTGGAAAAACGTTAACCGGTAAGGTAGTGGGAACTCCAGATAATGGTATGGTTGGGTTTGCTTTTAATGGCAACAAAGTCATGCTAAATGTTGGGCAGTTAAATCTAGTGGATCAACAGGCACTTACGATTATGATTAACGACACTCAAGACGGTGTTTTATTGGCTTCAGTGTTAAAAGAAGATGCACAAATGTCAACGGCAGCTGATGGACAGTTGCTCTCTAAATTGGGCATGCCTGTGAACACTGAAAATCTTCAAATAATAAATCAGCTTAAGCTCTCAAATTTACCTATAAATTCTGAGAGCTTTCAAAATATGCGCCAAGGGATGATCGAAGTTAAAACGTTGCTCAATGAATTATCCTCTGGAGGTCAAATCAACCTTTCTAAAGATCTTGAGACCCCTTTAAAGCAATTGGTTCTTAATTTAATTTCATCACAAACAGAAGGTGCAAATTCTTCAAATAAGTTAGGTGATGTTAATACTATTAATCAATTAAATAATAGCCAAGGCAATCATCTAGGCAATAATCTAGGTAATCATATAGCCCTACAGAATAATGAGTTGATTCAGAGCAGTACAGCGTCTAACGTGATTGGCACTAATGCCCAAAATGGACAAAGTGCTGAGACTGTATTAATGGAAGGTGCTAAGTTGGTTCAAACGCAAGGTGCTGGTAATCCTATGGACGTGTTTAATCCAAATGGTTCTTCTAGTTCTTTAGATCGTTCTGTTGAATCATCCCTTAAGCAATCTAGTGTGATGCAACTAGAAGAAAGTGTCATGGGATTGGATAAAGGCCAAATTCAAGCTGGAAGCAATCTAATTAGCGAGACGGATAATGTAAAAGTATTTGAACTTCTACAAAACAAGCTTGGGAATGAAGCCGAAAATGTTAAAGCGTTACTAGAACAGTTTGGTGTAAAAGAGGATGCTTTGATTGTGAAAAACGAGCTTACACTTAATTTAAAAAATGTTGCCGTTTCACAGCTTATTGCGAATCAACCTGAAGCGGTTAAGGAAATGATTAATAAGTTAGTTTCTGATATCAATCGTCATAGAGTTCCTAATGAAAAAATTAGCGAAATAGTAGAAATTCTTAAAAGAGAGGCGCCAGACGAGGAGAAGCTGATTCAAATCGCTAAACATCTAGAATCAGAGAGTAAGATGGTTTCTGAAACGAAGGCTGAGATTAATATTATAAAGGAGCTGTCTAACTTTTCAAAACCGTTATACGATCAAGTGGTCTATATGCCGATTCAAGTGCCAATCGGTAAGGAGAATCAGCAGGTTGAGCTATATTATAGAAAGAAAAAGAAAAATCAAGAAAATACAGATCAATTTCAGGTTTTAATTGCTTTAAATACGAAGCATTTTGATGAAGTGAGATGCTTGATTGATAAAAATAAAAATAACATTGATCTTAATTTTACTTTTGCTGAGGATTCAAGTTTAAAAACCTTTGAAGGCTTGAAGAACGAACTTGAAACTGCATTAGAGCGATTTGAGCAATTTAACTTTAAACTGAGTTTCAGAGTGAGAACGGATAGTCACCCGATTCAAGAATTGATGTCGGATACGTCAACTCAATTTGGTTTTGATATGAAGGTGTAGAGATGGCTAAAGATCAAGAATCAAAAAGAAAAATTGCAAATGCACTTAAGTTTGATCCTGAAGCGGATAGTGCGCCGCGGCTAATAGCGAAGGGTGTGGGTGTGGTTGCAGAGAATATTATTAAAACTGCTAGAGAAAATGATGTCCCAATATATGAGGATGAGAAGCTGTCGAGTCAACTCAAGCAGCTTGAAGTAGGGGATCAGATTCCTTATGAGCTCTATGAAGTTGTCGCAGAGGTTTTGGTATTTATTGCAAACGTTGATCAACGTAAAAAATAGGAGGCGTCTTGAAATCAAATTTAAGGTCGATTGGAACAACCTACGAGCAGCTTGGTGCTGAATATCTTGAAAAAGAAGGCTATAGGTTTCTTGCTAAAAACTTGTATACGCCTTTTGGAGAAGTAGATTTAATTTTAGAAAAGGACGATTGTTTGTTTTTTGTGGAAGTCAAATTTCGTTCAAATCAGAATTATGGATCAGCGAGAGAATCAATAACGACTTTAAAATTAAAACGTTTACAGAAGTCGGTTGCGTATTTAATGAAAGGAAAATTCAGTGAGTACCCATCCTATGCAATTTCATTTTTAGGCATTGAAATGCAAGATGAAATCATTCATTTTGATTTTTTAGATAATATATTTTCTTAATAGAAACTAACAAATTAGACATTCGAAATGACTTTTCAGTGATAGAGATGTCTTTTTTTTATTTACAATATGTAAAATTATGGATAATATATTAATAATAGTAAAAATATTAGCTAGTCTATTAAGAGCGAAATATTTCGTTATTATAAAATGAATGAGGTGATGTATGTATAGCAAAATCAATACAGCTGTAAGCTGGGGGATTGAAGGGCTTGGGATAAAAATTGAGACACATATATTAAGAGGGATGCCAAATTACATACTTGTTGGTTTGCCTAGTATGGTGATTAAAGAGTCAAAGGAGAGAGTACGTTCAGCGATTAAATCTATTGGAGTCAAATTTTCTGATGATCGCATCGTTCAAAATTTATATCCTGCAGATCTTAAAAAAGAGGGATCTCATCTTGATTTGCCTTTAGCTATTGGGATTCTTGCGTGTACAGACACGCTAAATGAGAGTGCTTATGAGTCTTTTGGCTTTATCGGTGAACTCGCTCTAAATGGTGATATACAGCCAATTTCAAATGTTTTGTCGTTGATAGAAGGTTTAGTCGCCTCTGGTATTAAAAAAATAGTTTTACCATTTGAAAATCGAATTGAGGCAAAGTTCATTGAAGATATCGAAATTTATCCTTATTCGAGCTTACAAACGTTGGTATCTGATTTAAGCACCAATAGTCTAAAAGAAGAAGTCAACCGAGATAAAAACGATTTTATTAACACAAGTATTGAAACGGTTGCTGGAAATGTTAATTATAATGAAGTTTTGGGACAAGGACATGCACTAAGGGCCATGGAGATTGCTATGGTAGGTCGTCATAATCTACTGTTAATCGGCCCACCTGGGTGTGGTAAAAGTATGATTGCAGAACGCATTCAGTCGGTACTACCACCACTTACCTTAAAGGAGAGAATTGAGTTGACAAAAAGATCTACGGTGTCGCTGCAGGAGAAGTTAAAGGGATGGTTAATCAGCGCCCTTTTCGTTCGCCCCATCACTCTATAAGTAAGATAGGACTAGTGGGAGGTGGTATGAAGGTTTTACCCGGTGAGATCTCGAAAGCGCATCAGGGCGTATTGTATCTTGACGAAATGGGAGAATTTAAAAAAGATGCGATAGAGTCACTTAGAGAACCAATGTCTAGTGGCAAGGTACAATTGTCTAGAGGAGGAAGATCTTTGGAATACCCTTCAAATTTTATGTTGGTCGCTACGATGAATCCATGTCCATGTGGACACTTTTTATCAAAGTCTGGTCTTTGCAACTGCAGTGTTCCCTCAATTAAATCCTATATGGGAAAGCTATCGTGGCCAATATTAGATAGAATCGACATGACTGTTTTGATGGATCGTGTAGACTTATCTGTAGATCTGATGAAGGGAAAAAGTTCCGATTATATTTACGAAAAAATAAAAGTTGCGACTGCGTTTCAATTAGATAGAGCTTTAATAAAGGAGGGAAAGCATAAAGACAAGGACACATTAGGTGGTGAATTACTGAATCAGGAGTCCATAGAAATTATAAGGCGTTATGAGCAAAAGGGAAGCTTATCAATGAGAAGCGTGGTTAAACTCATTAAAATCGCTAGATCAATAGCCGACTTAGAACAGTCGTTTGAAATAGAAAAAAAGCACATACTTGAGGCTTATACTTTTTTATCGGCACAAGTAATGAAGAAATTTTTTATATGAGGTGAATATGCAAAGCTATATTATAAATTATTGGTTACTGGAAGAAGAACTAACACTTTCACCATCTTTAAGAAAATGTATATTGAACTATTATACAGATTATCATCATATAAAGTGGCGACATTTAATCGAGAATTGGAAAGACTTAACAAAGATAAATGTCACTTGCCCTTTTGACGAAAATGATTTACAGTATATAAGGTTAAAACTGAAAGATCGATTACAGCATTATACACAAGACCGCTTGAGCATTCTCACACCGTATAGTCAGTACTTTTCGAATGTTTTAAAAAATACACAGCCAAAGGTCAATCTTCTTTATACGAAAGGTAACCTAGACTTATTAAGCACAAAAAAAGTAGCAATTGTTGGCAGTAGAAAGCCTACAGCATATGGTAGAAAAGTCGCATATGATTTGGGCAAGTACTTGGCACAATATAATATTACTGTTGTCAGTGGCATGGCGCTTGGTATTGATGCACAATCGCACAAAGGTGCATTGGATAGTGGCGGAAACACCATTGCAGTTATGCCAACGGATATCGATACCGTCTATCCTAAGACAAATTCTGGGATATATAGCCGAATTAATACGAGTGCGAACTTAATTCTTTCTGAATATAGAGTACAAAGTGAGCCAAAGCATTATCATTTTCCTTTAAGAAATAGAATTATAAGTGGTATATCCGACCTAGTTATCTTAGTTGAAGCAGGCGAGAAGAGTGGTACTTTGATAACAGCAGCTCATGCTTTAGATCAGGGTGTTCCAATTTTAGCTGTGCCTGGTAACATTACATCGGAACAGTCTATAGGAACCAATCGACTGATCTTTGATGGTGCAATTCCGCTTTATAATTACGAGGTTATCTTAGAACTTTTAAATGTAAAACCACAGTTACAAAAGAAAATGATGGTAGAATTATCACATACTGCAAAAATAGTGTATGAAATCTTGTTAAATCACAAAAAGATGACGTTAAATGATTTAAATTTTGCAACTTGTTTAGAATATTCTGAAATTAACGCCGCCCTGAACGAATTGATTTTAGAAGATTTGTGTGATTTCGTGAGTTTAGATGAGGTTGAATTGACATAAAAAACACTTGACAAGAGGTTTTTTTATATATAAATTTATTAAGTACACTCGAAGGCTAGTAAAAAACATAATGGAGTGATTGAATGTCTAATAATTTAGTTATAGTTGAATCGCCTGCAAAGGCGAAAACAATAGAAAAATTTCTTGGTAAAAACTACAAAGTCGTTGCATCGATAGGTCATATTCGCGATCTGCCGAAAAGTACAATGGGGGTAGATTTTGATAATGATTTTGAACCTAAATACATTAATATTCGTGGTAAAGGTGACCTTATCAAATCTTTAAAGAGTGCAGCTAAAAAAGCGGATCATGTTTATCTCGCAACTGACCCCGACCGTGAAGGCGAAGCGATTGCTTGGCATTTGGCGTATATTTTAGGTGTGGATGCAAATTCAGATTGTCGTGTCACTTTTCACGAGATTACTAAAGATGCAATTAAAAGTGCAATAAAGTCGCCTCGTGCAATCGATATTAATCTCGTTGATGCTCAACAGGCGAGACGCGTACTCGATAGAATTGTGGGGTATTCCATAAGTCCTATATTATGGAGGAAAGTAAAAAAAGGATTAAGTGCTGGTAGAGTTCAATCTGTAGCTACTAAACTGATCTGTGATAGAGAACGCGATATTCTTAATTTTGTGCCACAAGAGTATTGGAAGATCGAAGCAGTTACTGATTTGGTCGTTGAGAAAGAGCCTTTGAGTTTTGAGTTCTATGGCAATACAAGCGGAAAAATTGTACCTCAAAATGAAAATGAGGTTAATCAAATTCTAGCAAGTACGAAAAATCAACCTGCAGTAATATCAAAAGTGGATAAGCGCAAAAAACTTAGAAATCCTTCTGCGCCTTTTATTACAAGCTCTTTGCAACAGGAAGCTTCAAATAAGTTTGGCTTCACAACAAAGAAAACGATGATTATTGCACAGCAATTATATGAAGGTATTAATATCAAAGGACTTGGTTCTGTCGGTTTGATCACCTACATGAGAACTGACTCTACTAGAATCTCTGATGTTGCTAAAGATGCATGTCGTAAATTCATCTTAGAAAATTATGGCGAGAAAATGCTTGCGACTGAAGAAAAAAAGCAAAAAGCATCTAAAAACGCTCAAGACGCTCATGAAGCGATTCGCCCAACTATGGTAGAATTGTCACCTGAATCAATTGAAGAATCTCTAAGCAAAGATCAATTAAAGCTTTATGATCTTATTTGGTCTAGATTTGTGTCTAGTCAAATGGCCAGTGCAGAATATGAAGCACACAGTGTTGAAGCAACCGTTAGCGATTATATTTTCAAAGTAAATGGAAGTAGATTACTATTTGAAGGTTTTCTCAAAGTATATAATTCAGGTTCTCAAACTGATAGAATTCTTCCAGAGCTCCATGAAGGTGAAACTTTGAATGTAGATCATTATGATCCAACACAACATTTCACACAACCACCAGCGAGATTTACTGAAGCTTCGCTTGTAAAAGAAATGGAAGAAAAGGGAATCGGTCGTCCAAGTACTTACGCACCAACCATCACTACTATTTTAAGTCGTGGTTATGTTGATAAGGAAAAGAAAAGCCTAAAACCAACTGAACTCGGTTTTATTATTGATGAAATAATGAGTGATTATTTTACTCGAATTGTGGATATAGATTTTACAGCAGATATGGAAAATCGTTTTGATGATATTGAAGAAGGCGATGTTCTTTGGAAAGAAGTCATTAGAAATTTCTATCAGCCATTTATTGAAATGATTGAAAAAGCAGATCAAGAAATTGAAAAAGTTGATTTAACAGAAGAAACAGATATTGATTGTGAAAAATGTGGCAAGAAAATGTTGATTCGTCACGGTCGATATGGTAAATTTTTAGCATGTTCTGACTATCCAAACTGCGATAACACCAAGCCAATTTTAAAAAAATTAGGCATCAAGTGTCCGCAATGTGAGGATGGTGAAATTATAGAGAGAAAATCCAAGAAACTTAAGGTATTTTATGGTTGCTCGGAGTTCCCAAAATGCAATTTTGTATCATGGGATATGCCGATTGATAAGAAGTGTCCAAAGTGTGGCGATTTACTCGTCGTTAAAAAGAACAAAAAGCAAGAGATTATAAAATGTCATAATGCTACTTGCGATTATATAGAGCAAAACTAGGAGGGTATCTTGGAAAGCAATATTTTGAGTAAGATGAGGAAATTAAATTCAATTTTACAGACTTCTGGAGCGACAAAGTTATCGTTTCAAGATTTATGTACAACGATGATGAACATTTTAGATTCAAATGTTTATGTCGTAAGTAAAAGAGGTCGCATTCTCGGCGTAAGTCTTCATGATCATGAAGATAGTGCAGTTGTTTTAACTGAGGATGGAGAGCATTTTTACAATAAGGAAGAACAAGAACAATTACTTCGAATCAATGAGACTTTATTTGATATTACTGGTGATAAATTAATCGAAATCTTTAAAAATGATTTAGCAAGTTATTCCAAATTTGCTACGATTGTTCCTGTAATTGGTAACGCTCAAAGACTTGCAACTTTTATCATCGCTAGAAGAGAGAAAAATTATCTTGAAGAGGACTTAATCTTAGCTGAGTATGCAGCTACGATTATTGGTCTTGAAATTATTAGAGCAAAAAGTGATGCACATGAAGAAGTTGTGAGAAAGAAAGCAGTTGTTCAAATGGCAATTAGCACTTTATCTTATTCTGAGTTCGAGGCCGTTCTTCATATTTTTGAAGAGTTAAACGGTGAGGAAGGTCTTCTTATTGCAAGTAAAATTGCCGATAAAGCTGGAATTACACGCTCGGTAATCGTAAATGCACTTAGAAAGTTTGAAAGTGCTGGCGTAATTGAAACGCGTTCATTAGGTATGAAAGGTACTTATATTAAAGTACTTAACGAACACTTACTTGAAGAGCTAAATAAAATTAGGAATTAATTAATTATTAAGTAAAATCCAGCGAAGGCTGGATTTTTTTTTTAATTGGATGCTTTTTTGTTATTGGGTTTCAATCAATAATTAGAAATGATTGCTTTTCATGACTCTATACCTATACCAAATAAAACAAATTTCTTATAACTGCCACAAATCGCTGAATTTCAATCGTTTTTAGGAAAAACTCTTTATTTTCTACAATATATAGTTTAAAATATAACTTAGAGAAGTATATCTTGTATGCGTGAAATGCGAATAATTATAAAAATACGTGAATATAATATTGAATAATGAATTGATTTGTGATTATTAGCCTATATTTACATTAAACTTGATTTTTGTTAATAAGATGACATCATTTTACCGATATAACTATATGTATGAAGGGAGGCACAATATGCTTAAAAATTCATTTCAAAAAATTGATTTAATGGGTAAAGCCCTAAGTGGTTCTTGGCTTAAGAATAGTGCTATTGCAAATAATATAGCGAACGTGAATACACCTGGATATAAAAAACAGACTGTAAACTTCGAGGAAGTATTACGCAATCAGATGAATTATAATCAAGGCGTTCAGATGGTCAAGACGAATGCAAAGCATATAGATTCTGCATATACGACGGACATAACGGTTGAAACAGTAAATGATACGAGTTATCGTGTGGATGAAAACAATGTTGATATCGATGTTGAAAATGCTGAGCTTGCAAAAAATACAATTTACTATAATGCAGTTGTAAATGAAGTTAACGGACAATTTGCAAGGCTTAAAACGGCATTAAAGATTAATAAGTAGGAGGCAGTTAAATGGGATTTTTTAATTCGATAAATGTAAGTGCGTCTGGTTTAACAGCTGAACGCTTAAGAATGGATTTGATTTCTGAAAATATAGCAAACGCAAATGTTACTAGAACTGCGAGTGGTACGCCATATAGACGAAAGGTTGCAGTGTTTAGAGCTCAAGAAGCAAACTCTTTTGAGCAAGTACTCAACACAGCATCTGGTGCAGGATCTCTAGGAAATGGCGTCGAGATAGCGGGTATTATTGAGGATCAGTCACCATTTAAAAAGGAATATAATCCAACCCATCCCGATGCGGATGAAAATGGTTATGTTAATTTGCCAAACGTTGAAGTCGTTAATGAAATGATTAATATGATATCAGCATCTAGGGCTTATGAGGCAAATATCACTGCAGTTAATGCGACCAAAGCTATGGCTATGAAAGCACTTGAAATAGGAAAATAGTCTAGGACAAAAATGGAATAAAATAGTGTATACTAGAAAACGGAAAAATTATAATTTTATAAATAAGGGTGTGAGAATGTATGAAAATTGATCAGTTACAGAATTCTATAATTTCAAAAGATAAGAAATTAGTTGAGGTAAATAATACCCTGTCAAAAGACAATGTCAATTTTTCTGACATCCTAGCGCAATCGATACAGAAAGTAAGTGATGATCAGATATACGCTGAGCAAATGGATAATCTTTTTGCATTGGGTGTTACTGATAATATTTCAGATGTAACAATTGCAGCTATGAAGGCGGACTTGTCTATCAATTTGGCTGTAGAAGTAACCAATAAGGTGCTATCAGCTTACAGTGAAATCATGCGACTTCAATTATAATGCCAAATGATATTTTAGGGGTGTAATTCATGGGGAATCTGATTAACCAGCTCAGAGAGCGTGTTGTTAATTTTTTTAATGGACTAAGTAGAAATAATCGAATATTTTTAATCATTGGGATAGTAGCCGCTGTATTAGTGTTGACCTTTAGTATCTTCTTTTTAACACGTACAAAATATACGGTTATTGCACAAGGACTGACGCCTGCAGAAGCTCAAGTGATTACGACGAAACTGGATGATTTAGGTATAACGTGGAGAGATTCTAATGATACTTCTGTTATTTCTGTTCCTGAAGGTGATGTTTCTAGAGCACGAATGGAACTCGCAGTTTCTTCACAGGCTGGAAGTTTAAGTTGGTCTGATGTTTTAGGTAGCGAATCCATTACCATGACTTCTCAAACTAGAGAGCAAATGTATATTCGGTTATTGGCATCGGATATTGAAAAATCCATTGAAACCATAACTGCTGTTGAAAATGCAACGGTTATTTTGCAGATCCCGAAGGAAAGTAGCTATTTTATTAAGGATGAAATAGAGTCAAAAGCCTCTGTCGTAGTGAGTTTTAAACCTGGTATTACGATTAATGATGCTCAAGTAAGTGGGATCGTAAACTTAATCGTCAATGCAGTTAAGGATTTAAAACCAGAAAATGTAACCATACTCGATGATAGTGGGATTCAGCTAAACAATCAAGAGCAGGGTACTTCGTTCACAGCAAATTCCCAGTTTGATTTAACTCAAAGAGTTCAATCAGAGCTTCAAGACAATTTGACAAATTTTTTAGAGAAATTATATGGACTTGGTAATGTAGAGGTACAACCAAGTATAACATTAGATTTTAACGCACAAACGGAAACTCAAAAGATTTTTAGCCCTCCTATTGAAGGCGAAATTAATGGTATGGTTCGAAGTGCGACGACAATAAAAGAGAATATCGTTAATGATACGGGTGCAACGGGCACACCTGGAACTGATTCTAATACAGGTGAAGCGACTTCAGTTGTTGAAACGACCGGTAATGGTTCAAGTTATGAAAAAGCTAGTGAGACATTAAACTATGAAATGAATGAGATTTATAGAGAAATCGTAAAATCTCAAGGTGATGTTAAGTCGATGACCATCGGTGTATTACTTAACTCAAAAGCATTAGTAGATGGTACATTAACAGACGAACATAAAACAGAACTGGTAAATTTAATTGCAATGTCTGCAGGTACAGATAGTGCAAATATCCAAGTCTTGGTTCAAGAGTTTCCTGATCCGATGGAATACTATGACGTATACACTGGTCAAGATACGGCAGGTACATTGTTTGGGATTCCAATTCTTGTTATTGTGATCGTTGTACTAGTAACAATCGTAGCAGTCATCGTAGTTATGCTCATACTTCGTAGAAACCGTAAGAAGAAGCTTGAAGCAGAACTTGAAGCTCAAAGAGAGGCTGAAATTCAAGCTGATCTTGAAGAAATCGAAGCGTTCCAAGAAGATAAAGGAAGTCCTAAATATCACATTGAGAAATTTGTGGACAACAATCCAGAGGCAGCGGCAGCATTATTACGCGCTTGGCTAAATGATAATTAGGAGGCATGATGGCAACTAAAAAAGGTAAACTATCCGGAAAAACTAAAGCGGCTATTTTGCTGATTGCCCTTGGTCCTGAGCGATCTGCTGCGTTATTTAGTCATATGCATGATGATGAAATTGAGGAGTTAACGCTTGAAATTGCTAATGTTAGCCGTATTACTCCTGAAGAAAGAGAAGCCGTACTTGAAGAGTTTTATCAAGTTTGCTTGGCTCAAGAATTTATATCAGAAGGCGGTATCAACTACGCCAAAGAAGTTCTTGAAAAAGCAATGGGCTCACAAAAAGCGCTTGAAATTATCAATAAATTGACCTCGTCGTTACAAGTTAAACCGTTTGACTTTGTGAAGAAAACTGATGCGAACCAGTTGCTTAACTTTATACAAAACGAGCATCCTCAAACCCTTGCTTTGATTTTATCTTATTTAAATCCAAACCAAGCGGCGCAGGTGTTATCCGCACTGCCACAAGAAAAACAGGCGGATGTTGCGCAGAGAATTGCTACCATGGGAAGTACTTCTCCTGAAATCATTAAAGAAGTTGAGCTTGTTCTTGAGCGCAAGTTATCTTCTATGGTGACACAAGACTACTCAGCTACAGGTGGTATTCAATGTATCGTTGATATTCTTAACTCTGTCGATCGTGGTACTGAAAAATATATCCTCGAAACACTTGAAATTCAAAATGCAGAGCTTGTTGAAGAAATTCGTAAGAAAATGTTTGTATTTGAAGATATCGTTAACCTTGATAGCGTTGGTATCCAAAGGTTCATTCGTGAGGTTGATAACAATGACCTTGCGATAGCGCTTAAAGGTGCTACTGATGAGGTTAAAGAGATGATCTTTGCCAATATGTCTAAACGTATGGCAGAAATGCTTAGAGAAGATATGGACTTTATGGGACCTGTCCGTCTTAGAGATGTTGAAGAAGCACAACAAAAAATTGTTAATATTATAAGAAAACTTGAGGAAGCAAACGAAATTATCATAGCAAGAGGCGGAGGAGATGAGTTAATTGTCTAAGATTTTTAAATCCTCAAGGATTGTATTGGATGATAAAGCTTTTGTACTTTCATCGACACAAGAGCAAAAAGAATTAAATCATAAAGCTGAAGAATTGGCTGTCGCAGAGCATATTGATGCTCAGGCGGCAGCCAATCAATTAATTGAAGAAGCTCGCCGTGAAGCTAACGAAATACTTGAAGAAGCAGATCGTCATTATGAAGAAAAGATGACTGCAGCTCAAGCAAGTAGTGAGGCTATAGTTTCTGATGCGTATGATCAAGCAAAGGGAATAATGGAACAAGCGAAAGCGGATGGTTATCAGGATGGTTATAATAGAGGCGTTGAAGATAGTCAAGAAATAGCGAAGCAAATTGTCGATGAAGCTTTATCCATCAAGTCAGAGTGGAATGAAATTCGTAAAAAGGTACATAAAGAAGCTGAGTCTGAAATGGTTAATTTGGTAGTTGAAGCAATAGAGAAGGTTTTTGATTATAAGGTTGAGACAGATCAGGCGATTATCGAAACTTTGATTAGACAAGGGATCGAAAGAATATCAAAATCTCACGCCATTACCATTCGCGTTTCGAATGAGGATTATAATCACGCTTTATCTATAAGACCTATGCTTTTGGCTACAAGTGATAAAATTGAGGAAATGGAGCTCAAACGTGATCCGTCTTTACCGTCAGGCTCGTGCATGATTGATACAGATTCAGGCAGTATTGATTCAAGCTTATCAACACAGCTTGATCAAATTAAGAAAATTTTTGAAGACCTTTTAAAGGGTGATTGAAATGCTTGAGAAATATAGTGAAGCTCTAAAAACAAACTCTTTGCTTAGATTTAGTGGAAGAGTTTCAAAAATTATAGGGTTAATGATTGAATCTATCGGTCCAGCTGTTGAGATTGGAGAAGTTGTAGATATATATCCTATTAAAAACATCGAACCTTTAAAAGGTGAAGTCGTTGGATTTAACAACGATAAAGTACTAATCATGCCTTTAGGTGATATGATTGGTATTGGGCCTGGTAGTCGGGTGGTTGCTTCAGGGCATTCGCTTCAAGTAGATGTGTCTGAGGATTTATTAGGTAGAATATTAGATGGTTTGGGTAATCCAATTGATGAAAATGGCAAGCCAGCAGTAGATAAAAAATACCCAGCCAATAATGATCCTCCGAACCCGTTGTTTAGAGATAAAATTGTTGAACCTATCCCCCTTGGCATAAGAACATTGGATGCATTATTAACGACTGGTAGAGGTCAAAGAATTGGGATCTTTGCTGGATCAGGTGTTGGTAAGAGTACTTTGTTAGGTATGATTGCTAAATATACCAAGGCGGATGTAAACGTTATCGCTCTTGTTGGAGAGAGAGGACGTGAGGTAAGAGAATTTATCGAGAACGATCTCGGAGAAGAAGGGCTTAAAAGATCGGTTGTCGTAGTTGCAACCTCAGATAAGCCAGCGTTGGTTCGTGTGAAGGCGGCACTAATTGCCACTTCTATCGCTGAATATTTTAGAGATTTAGGAAAAAACGTAATTTTGATGATGGATTCAGTAACGCGTTTTTCAATGGCGCAAAGAGAGATTGGCCTCGCTATTGGCGAGCCGCCAGTTACTAGAGGTTATACACCTTCTGTTTTTGCTGTTTTACCTAAACTCCTAGAGCGAGCTGGCAACTCGGCAGTTGGTTCAATAACTGGTTTATATACCGTTTTGGTTGATGGAGATGATTTCAATGAACCGATTTCAGATGCTGTTCGTGGAATTTTAGATGGTCACATTATATTAACACGGAAATTAGCAGCCCTTGGCCATTATCCCGCAATTGACGTCCTTGAAAGCGCAAGTCGTGTTATGCCAAATATTATAGATGAAGAACATCTTTTAGCCGCATTAAGATTTAAAGAAATATTGGCAACTTATAGAAATTCTGAAGACTTAATCAATATAGGTGCATATGCACGTGGAACCAATCCACATATTGATTTGGCGGTTTCAAAAATAGATAGCTTCAATGCATTTTTAAAGCAGAGAACAACTGAAAGTTCTGAGTTTGATGTTTGTATCGATCGTCTTAAAGACCTTGTTAATTAGAGACTGAGGCATTTAAATGAAGAAATTTAAATTTAGATATGAAAGTGTTCTTAAAATGCGAATGGATAAGGAAGAAGAGATAAAAAACAACCTTGCCAAGCTAATTGCAAAAAAACAACACTTGTTGGATGATCTTGAAGAGTTAAACATGAGAAGTATTCAGTACGATGCTTATATTACTGAAGTAATGAGCAATGGGACTTCTGCAGGAGAGCTATCAAAGTTTGAAAGTGGTAAAAAATATTACAAAGAGCATCGTGATCGAATCAATAGCAATATCGAAAGAGTTGATGAACAAATTCGTTTGACACAAGTCGCTTTAGTAGAAGCTGTTAAAGAGCGTAAGATTATGGATAAACTCAAAGAAAAGGCTTTTATGGCATTTGTTGAAGCGATCAATGTCGCTGATGAAAAGCTGATTGAAGAAGTCGTAAATTTTGCAAATAATAAAAAGAACGGAGAATAATATGGCGGAGAATAAACCGGATACTTCTAAAATCGAAGATGATAAATCGAAGAAATCTGGCGGAAAAGGTGGTTGCCTTATCGTCTTATTAATATTGTTCTTAACACCTTTGTTGGCGTTGGGAACTCTTTATTTTTTGAATAAGGATTTTAACCTGAGTGCCAATAGTATTTTATCGAATGTACCTGGTCCGCTTGGGACTTATTTTGAAAAGTTTCCAACGAGGGCTGAAGAACTCGCACAGGTTAAAACGGTTGCCGACTACATGCTTTCATTAGATGAATCTAGGGCAGTGGATAAACTTTTAATCCTTCAAAAGGACGATAAGAGTGCATATGATGATGTTATCAAAGAGATGTTAAGGGTTAATCCCAATAAAACAAGAAACATATTGGAAGCACTTCGAGCAGCTACAGTAAATAAAGACGCTTTAGCAAATACAGTTCAAGGGATCTCTTCTGAGCAAACAGACGATCTTAAAGCTCAAGCAAGCTATATCTCAGGATTGCCATTAACAGCAGCGGTTGAAGAGGTTAACGGCATTATTGAAGATAGTATTAATGGTCATAAAAATGCAGCTGCTATTTTTGAATACATTGACGATAACACAGCTGTTAATATTTTGTATCAGTTGGATCAAGTAGATAGAGATAAAATTTATGCAGCACTTTCTGATACGAAAGCGCAATCGATTCGTAATGCGTATAGCTCTAAGCAAAGAAGAAAAGAAGATTTACAGCAAATTGCGGATGTTTATAAATCAGAAGCGGCTGACACCTTGATTAACACTTTAGGAAATACATCGGTATACTCATTAGACGATCTAGCAATTATCTACAAAGAACTAGGTGCAAAAAAAGCTGGGGAAGTTTTGGCGAAATCTGATGATGAAACATTTGTGTTTGATATAATATCTAAAATTAAGGCCAATGAACTATTAGATAATGGTGAAGATTTATTAACGCCAGATATACTAAAATCACTAAAGATATATAAAGAATTTGACGATAATGTTAACGAGTTAATCAATGTCTATTCGAAAATGGATACGACAAAGGTTGTTTCTATAGTTAGAAATATGATGTTAAATGCATCTCCTTCTCAAACCTATGATTTGAATAATGGTGAGATGATCTCAATTTCTGATGAAGATTTGATACTGAGGATTTTAACCAGCTTCCCACAGGATAAAATTGCGACAATTCTTTCTTCGTTAGATCAAACTTTGTCATCTGAATTGACTAGAAAACTCGCACTGCCACAAAATTAGGAGGTGACACATGCAATTAAGAGAATTGCTTAAATCACAGCAAGCTCTCAACCCAATGATTGCAAATAAAACGAACCTAAATGACCAATTAGATGCCTTTAAAGACGTTCTTACACAAAAGAAGACAGATGTGAACACTTCAAAACAGACATTTGGAGAAGTTGAGAAACCAAAATTTACTTTATCAGATAATAAACCAGCCTATGTAGGTCGAGTTGAAACTGATGATAAAGTACAGGCAAGTGATGGAAAAGCACAGCAGGTTGAAAAACCTCAGCAAAATGACCAATCTCAACAAAAACAACCAGTCAAAAAAGTCAGTAAGGACGAAGATACTGAGGTAGAAGATTCAGAAGCGCTTAAAGATGAAGTAAAAGAAAAACTAAAAGCAAAAACCAATATGACTGAAGATCAAATCAATGAAATACTTGCAATGATGAATTTGACGGTAGATGATTTAAAAGAAATGGTAAACTCTAGTGAGGGTGTAACTAAAGTTATAGAGATGGTACAAGATGTTCTGGATACTTTGGAAATCGACTCACAGCTTGAGACCAGCTTATCAAATGAGAATGTCAATTCAATCACCAATGACTTAACAAAAATGTTGGAGAACTTAGAAAATCTGACACAGCCACAAACCACTGAGGGCGAACCGAATTTTGAACAAAAGTTGATTCAAACACTTAGTGAAGTAGTAAGTCAGTTAAGTGAGCTTTCTGATGATACTGTACCTGCTAATGAAGTTCGCAAATTACTTGTGGATGCCATAAGCAAAAATAAAGCAGAATCGAAAGCAGAAACTAAAGTGATTGAAGGGGTTACCATTCAAAAGGATGTTCAAACTACTGATGCTATCAAGGAGACGAAAGTACAAGCTCAAGATCTTATACCAGTAGAATCCGATCAAAATTCTGTTGTTGAAGATCAGGATGCAGTTCAAAGTAGTGTCCAAGTTAAACCTAATAGTGCAGAAGTCACTCCAGCGGTTAAGGAACAAGTCAACACTCAAGTTGAAGTACAATCTGAGCAGGTGATTACTTCGGATGACGCAGGTATCAGTATTCATCAAGTAATTATGAAACAAGGTAACAACGTTACAGTGCAACAAACTACCGTACAACAAATTCCAAAGCAAGAAATTTTCAGTCAAATATTAGATGCAGTTAAAGCGCAAGTGAAATTATCTGATCATGGTTCTTCTATGATTGTCAAGCTTCAACCAGAGCAATTAGGCAACGTAGAGTTAAAATTGAATATTCAAAAAGGTGTCGTTTTAGCAGAACTTAAAGTTGAGAATGAAATTGTTAAAGCTGCAATAGAGTCTAACTTAGACGATCTAAAGCAATCGTTAAACAACAAAGGATACTCAATCAACCAGATTAATGTCAATATCGATAGTGGGAAAAGAGAAGGACAAGCTGGTTTCGATGTAAAAAAACAAAAATCCGGCAAGAAAAATAATCAAGAGAGCGCTTCAGTAGATGCGTTGGAACCACTTGAACAAATCAGTCGATATGAATTAAACGAGTTAGATGGATCGACATTTAATTATTATGGATAGGAGGCAATCATGGCTTTTAATGTAAGCGGTTCGTTTACTGAGGACCAAATAAAAGCACTTAATGTTATTTCAAATGATGCCACAAATGCCCAAAGACAAAAGAGTCAAGTGTTAGATAAGGATGCATTTTTAAAACTGATGATGGTACAATTACAAAATCAGAATCCTTTAAATCCTCAAGATAACACTGAATATATGAGTCAAATGGCACAGTTTTCATCAGTTGAACAATTATCAAATATTGCGTCATCATCTGAGACATCCAATCAGCTGAATTCCTTGATATCACAGCAGCTTGAAGATATGGCAGCGGTTATAGCAAAACTATCAGGTACAACAGAGGGCTCAGACGAAATAGTAGACGGACAAAAAGAAATTATTGAGCAAAACTCCCAAATTTTAAATGAATTAATTAAGCTGAATGCTCTATTATCGAATTACACAGGCAGCGGTAACGATGTAAGTGACGAAGAGGTGCTATCAGTTCTCGGATTATAAAGGAGAATGAAGATGAGTGACTTAAAGAATATGAACAACGATTATATGATTCGCCGTTCTCAAGTCGTACAGCCGAATACAAGCACTCAAAATCAAACGGATAAAAATACAGTAAATGGTACGTCGTTTAACGATGTATTATCTCGTATTAAAAGTAATGATTCGATAAAGTTTTCAAAGCATGCGATGGACCGATTGAACTCTAGAAACATTTCTCTTACTGAGGATGAAATTGGAAGAATCAACGATGGTGTGAACAAAGCACAATCTAAAGGTGTTCGAGAAGCTTTGATAATGATGGACAATAAAGTGTTTGTAGCAAGTGTTCAAAATAAAACAATTATCACTGCAGTTGCAGGTGAACAATTAAAAGACAACGTATTTACGAATATTGATGGCGCAGTCATAGTATAGCTGGACCTTTTAAGGAAGCTATAGGGATACTATCCGAATGATAGTCCCAACTGACGTTAGGAGGTTATTTTTATGATGAGATCTATGTACTCTGGTGTTTCGTCTTTAAGAGCACACCAGTTGAAAATGGATGTAATAGGTAACAATATTGCCAATGTTAACACCGTTGGTTTTAAAGCATCTTCAGTATCTTTTGCTGAAATGTACAGTCAAACTTTAAGAGGCGCAAGCTCATCCTCTGATTCAAGAGGTGGTACTAACCCAATGCAAGTTGGCTTAGGAACAACAGTTGCGTCTATTTCTGTGAATCATGCGAAAGGTTCTATTCAAAGAACAGATATAGCAACAGACTTAATGATAGATGGTTCAGGCTTTTTCGTCGTTACGAACGATGCAAATGCTCAAAATAAATACTACACAAGAGCAGGTAATTTTCAATTAGATGAGCTTGGATATTTGGTTACAACAGACGGAATGAAAGTTTTAGACCAAAATATGAAGGCGATTCAAATCAACATGTCTGATACGAAAAATGCAACTGCGACAACAAATTTGACAATTAACGGCAACTTAAACTTTAATGATTCTGATTATACAACAACAGTAGATGTCTATGATTCGTTGGGTGATATCCATACAGTGAACTTCAATTTCGTAGGTGATCCGTATGTGACAACCGTAAAGAAAACCGTCGATCCAAATGATCCGAATTACGATCCTGCCACTCCAGCAGCAACCTATAACTATTCTTATAGAGAAGTAACCATTACTGATAATACTGGTACACAAATGGTTCCCGATCCAGCTGCTGCAGCACCAGATAACCATTGGTATGCAAAGTTCAATGAAAGTGGTGAAATTGTAGATTTGGTTACACTAGCAACTGCTGGAGACGCTAACTCAGCTGAAACGGTTGTTTCAGGAACACTACTCATGACCGTACCTGGTGCAGCTGATATCACTTTACCAGTGGATCGTTCTATGTTTTTCTCAAATGGTGACGTAGTTAATGGTTCTAGAATTTTTACACAAGTATCAAAAGAATCCGATGCAAAAGGTGTTCAGCTCAATGGTAACTCCGCTGGTTCTATCGATACCTTTAACATTTCTTCAAAAGGTGAAATCATAGGTATCTACACCAATGGTGAGAGAAAAGTATTACAGATACTTGGTTTGGTTGATTTTGATAACCCTGCCGGTCTTGAAAAAATTGGAAATAACATGTTCCAAGATACGCCTAACTCAGGCACACCAAAATATGGTGCACCAGCAACAGGGAGCTTTGGTTCTATTACACCTGGTGCTCTTGAAATGAGTAACGTAGATTTAGCAGCACAATTCACTGAAATGATCACAACTCAAAGAGGTTTCCAAGCGAATTCTCGTGTAATTACAACTAGTGATGAAATTCTTCAAGAGCTTGTAAACTTGAAGAGATAGTAATTAATCTTTATAAAATAGGTAATAACGTGCTCTGAGTGGGTATAACCATTCAGAGCATGGTATTCATTCATATTTGTTTGGTATTATATAAACTTTTCGAAGATCAAATTGTTTATTAGTGCTTAAGTATGTGAGAAAGGATGCTTACAGATGATTAAAGTAACTAGATTAAACGGTGAGCCTATCTACCTAAATTCTAATCTCATCGAATTTATTGAAGAGACACCTGATACTATGATTACGCTAACCACTGGAAAAAAAGTGATTATTAAAGAAAATATTGAGTATGTTATAGAAAGAATTATTGAATATAACCATAAAATTAATCATACTATAAGTAATACTTAAAAAATTCTATTAAAGTACAAAAGAGGTGTTTGGTTTGGATATAACAACGATTTTAGGATTAGTCTTAGGTTTTGGCTTTATCATCTGGTCAATCCTGCTCGGTGGACAATTAGGGTGGTATTTTAATGCACCTTCTGTAGCAGTTGTTGTCGGTGGTATGCTCGCAGGTTTCCTTGTTGCTTTTCCACTTAAGGAAGTGTTAAGTCTTGGAAAAGTCTTTGGAAAGACAATAAAAAATAATGAATTTGACGTAGATCAAATTATAACTAAGATTATTGAATTGGCCAATGTTGCAAGAAGAGAGGGATTGCTTGCTCTTGAGGAAGCAGTTTCTGAAATCAAGGATGATTTCCTTCAAAAGGGTGTCATGTTGATTGTCGATGGTACAGATCCTGAGCTTGTGAAGAACATTCTTGAAACAGAGATTGAAAATATTTCTGCAAGACATGGTAAAGGTAAAGCTATGATGGATACATTTGGTTCATTAGGTCCAGCCTTTGGTATGATCGGTACGCTAATCGGTTTGGTTGCGATGCTTCAGAATTTATCAGATCCGTCATCCATTGGACCTGCAATGGCCGTAGCTTTATTAACAACTTTCTATGGTTCTGTATTAGCAAACTTAATTTTTATTCCTATGTCTGGGAAATTATCACTTAAAAGTAATGAAGAAATGCTTATTAGAAGTGTTATGATTGAAGGTCTTCTTTCAATTCAGGCTGGTGAAAACCCAAGAATTATAGAAGAGAAGTTAAAAGTTTTCTTACCTCCATCTGTAAGAAAACGCGTTGGTACTCAGGAGGCGAAATCAGATAATGGCTAAAGATAAATGTCCGGAATGCAAAGCTGGTGCTCCAGAATGGATGGCGACATATGGCGACTTAGTAACGCTATTAATGTGCTTTTTCGTTCTACTGTTTGCATTTTCATCTATTGATGCACAAAAATTTCAAGCAGTTATGGAGTCTTTTCAAGGATCGGCAGGTGTTTTGTCTGGTGGTAAATCCTTGTCGGAAGCACCTCTTGTATTCGATGGCATGCCTGAGTCTCAAACCTCTTCGCAGCAAGTTGTAGAGCAAACAAAACTCGATAACCTAAAGAAACAAGTAGAAGAGTATCTTGAAGAAAATCAAATGGAGAATCAGGTTGAGATACAGCTTGAAGACAGAGGCTTAGTTATTCGCTTTAAAGATAATGTTCTTTTTGACTCTGGAAGTGCAACTATAAAGACTGCTTCCTATGATATCTTGAATTTTTTAGCTGAGCTATTAACAACTGAGGATTTGATCAATGAAGAAATCCGCATTGAAGGTCATACGGATAACATTCCCAATATATCAGCTATGTATCCGTCAAACTGGGAGCTGTCGACTGCACGTGCAACCAACGTTGTAAGGTATTTTATAGAGCAATCAGGTTTTGTTCCTTCTAGGCTTTCTGCTGCTGGTTATAGTGAGTATCATCCGATAGATACGAATGATACAGCTGAGGGAAGGTCTGCAAATAGAAGGGTCGATGTAGTTGTTATAAAAAAAGATGTTACTACAAGTGAAAGCACAACCGAAGATGGAGGAAACTAATGAATAAAAAATTATTGATTATAATAGCTGCAGTTGTACTAATATTGGTAATCGGTGGTGGCGCAGCGGTATTTTTACTGACTAGAACGCCAAAGGAAGAACCAATTGTATATTATGAGTATTCTTTTGCTGAAGAGTATTCTAATCTAGCGGATGAGAATAGTTCTAAAATTGTAAAATATCAAGTTACGATTGAATATACAAATACAGATATGGCTGCTGTATTTGAAGCTAATAAGACGAAAATCAGAAATAATATTGATGAGATTATGAGAGCCACCTTATCAACCGATATCGAAAAAGCTAATGGTAAACAAAAACTTAGAGATAAGATCAAAGATATGGTTATAGAAGTTTTAGAGTCTGATGAAGAAACTATAACCAATATATATATACAACCTTTTGTGATTCAAGGTTAAGTTTATACACTATATAGCCGATATTTATACTAGAATTATAAATCTATTGATAAGGAGGTGAAATCATGCCTGACGTTTTGTCCCAAAACGAGATTGACGAGCTGCTCGCGGCCCTTAGTACCGGCGAAGTAGACGTCAGTGAGATAGAAGAAGAAAAGAAAGAGAAAAAAGTTCGAAAGTATGATTTCAGCCGTCCAGATAAATTTGCAAAAGATCAGCTAAGAACTTTAGAAATAATTCATGAAAATTTTTCTAGATTATTGAACAACTTTTTGTCCGGTTATTTAAGAACTTATATTGAAGTTGATGTCATTTCAGTTCAGAGTTTGATTTATACAGAGTTTAGCAACTCAATTTCAAATCCTGCAATTCTAGGTATTGTTGATTTCGCACCATTTAGCGGTCAGGTGATTATTGATATTTCTTCAGATATTGCCAATGCAATGATTGAACGTGTGCTTGGTGGTACTGGAAAAGCCTCTGGTGGTGCAGCAAAAGAAAGTAGAACTCTTACTGAAATTGAAATGACTCTTTTAAGAAACATACTTATTAAGTTTATCAATTTACTAAAAGAACCATGGGGAAATATCGTAGAACTAAGACCTAAACTTGAAAACATTGAAACCAATGCGCAGTTTGCACAAATCGTATCTCCCTCTGAGTCCGTGGCTTTGATTACGTTTAATCTCCATATAGGCGATAATGAGGGAATGGTCAATATTTGTATACCACACTATGTCATAGAACCGATTTTACCAAGTTTAAGTTCTAGGTTATGGTTTGCTACAAGTAACAAAAAAGAAGTAACTGAAGAAGAACGAGATGCTTTAGAGACTGGGATCAGTCGATCGAGATTGAATTTAACTACTATGGTAGGAGGTTCGTCGATTACAGTGTCAGAGCTATTGAATTTACAAAAAGGCGATATTATTTTATTAAACAAAGGTGTTAAAGAATCGCTCGATGTTTACGTAGAAAACAAAGTAAAATATAGAGCTAAACCAGGTATTAAAAAGAAAAATGTCGCTATAATGATAACTGAAATTGTTGAGGAAGGGGATGAAATAGATGAGTGATATGCTATCTCAAGAGGAAATAGATGCATTGCTAGGCGGTGGAGCACCTTCATCTTCATCTGCAGTTGCAAGTGGACTTACAGATGAGGAAGCCGATGCAATAGGTGAAATCGGCAATATCAGTATGGGAACTGCGGCGACGACATTATTTACCTTACTCAACAAAAAGGTTACGATAACGACGCCAAAAGTATCAGAAACAACTATGGGGCAACTTTCAAATGAGTTTATAGATCCATCTGTTTTAATCAATATCACTTATAAAGTGGGAATAGAAGGCGTTAATTTTCTTATTCTCCATGAAAAAGATGTAAAGATTATAACCGATTTAATGATGGGTGGGGATGGCACTAATATTTCAAATGATTTAAACGATTTACATTTAAGTGCGATTGGTGAAGCTATGAATCAAATGATTGGTTCATCATCAACTTCTCTTTCAGAAATGTTAGGTAAAAAAATTGATATTTCACCTCCAGAAGCTTATCACGATCGAATTTCCGAACTGGATTATACACAGTTTGGAGTAGATAGAGATGATAAAGTTGTTAAAATTGCATTTAGAATGACCGTTGGCGACTTGATTGATAGTGAGATCATGCAGGTGTTACCAATAGAAGTTGCAAAACAGATGGTCTCAACAATAATTGGCGCGAAATCAGAGCCAGAACCTGTTGTAACAGCTGCGCCGAAGGCATCAGCAAAGCCAGAAGTTATGCCAGAGGATGTAGTTTCTCCTAAGAAAGAACCACCTAAAGCTCAGTATTATTATGAAGAAGAAGAACCTAGAGCACGGATGTCTTCTGAAAAAGTTAATGCTGTCCCGCTACAATTTGAAAATTTTGATAGCAATTCTGCTCAAATGTATTATAATAATGATATAGATTTAATCAGAGATGTACCGCTTGAAATCACTGTAGAGTTGGGGAAAACCGGTAAAAAGATTAATGAAATCCTAGATTTTGGTGTTGGCACAGTAATTGAACTGGACCGACTTGTGGGAGAGCCTTTAGATGTGTTGGCTAATGGTAAACGCATTGCAAAAGGTGAAGTCGTCGTCGTTGACGAAAACTACGGTATCAGAATCACAGATATTATAATACCAAGAAGGGCAAGCGAATAATTTTTTAAGGAGGATAAATATGGCTAATACAATATTAGTAGTCGATGATGCAGCATTTATGAGGATGATGATCAAAGATGTCTTGACAAAAAACGGCTATGAAGTTGTTGGAGAGGCTGAAAACGGTCAAAAGGCGATTGAAAAATATAAAGAACTTAAACCTGAACTCGTTATTATGGACATTACAATGCCAGAGGTAGATGGTATTCAGGCAGTTAAAGAAATAAAAGCTTTTGATCCGAGTGCAAAGGTTGTCATGTGTTCTGCAATGGGACAACAAGCCATGGTTATCGAGTCTATTCAAGCTGGAGCTAGGGATTTTATCGTAAAACCTTTCCAAGCTGATCGTGTTATTGAAGCTGTTAAAAAAGTACTAGGATAGGTGAAATGTTATGAACATTTTCACCTGTTCTCTTACGGGTATTTCTAAATATAATTCGACATCTGACACTTTGTTCACAGTTAAATATATAATTGTGGCCACGGTGTTTTTGTTATTATTATGGGGGTTATCTAAGTACCTTACCAAGCGTCAAGGGATAACCATACGTCAAAAGAACATAAAAGTTATCGAACGCATATCAATTAGTGCAGATAAATTCCTATTTCTTATAGAATTGGATGGCTTATACTATCTTATCAGCAGTGATAAAAGTGGCATGCGTTTAATTGACAAACGTGAGCATCTCAACCTTGAGGATATGAAGATATCGGAAACTCAGTCAGGTGCTTTTTTTGAGCAGTTAAAAAAAACAATTATTAAACAAGAATCAGCAAAGGATCAAGATGATGACAGAGCATAAAATAAAGAAATGGGGGATTGTTTTAGTTGTTCTCTTTATGTTGACGTTAATTCCAAGTAACATAGGGTTTGCAGCTACTGAAATCCAACTACCTGATATCAATGTATCTATTTCGAGTGAAAATGGTGATGTGCAAGTTGCAAACAGTATTCAAATTTTAATTTTGCTTACTGTGTTGTCTTTAGCACCTTCAATACTTATTATGATGACTTCTTTTACACGATTTATCATCGTTTTAGGTTTTGTAAGACGTGCTTTATCACTACAAGCTACGCCACCAAATCAAACGTTGATTGGTTTGGCTTTATTTTTGACCCTATTTGTTATGGCACCTGTTTTCTCTGATGTCTATGAAAATGCATATGTTCCATTGCAAGAGGGCACTGTTTCCTTGGAAGAGGCAACTGACTTGGCAGCTGAACCTTTTAGAGAGTTTATGTTTGCTCAGGTTAGATCTAAGGATTTAGCGCTTTTTTTGGATATAGCTGATATTCAGGAAGTGAATACAAATGATGATATCCCAATTACAGTTTTAATTCCTGCTTTCATACTAAGTGAGTTAAAATTAAGCTTTGAAATAGGGTTCTTGATTTTTATGCCTTTTATTGTCGTAGATATGATTGTTGCATCTACACTGATGGCCTTGGGGATGATGATGCTACCGCCAGTAATGATATCGTTACCAATCAAAATTTTATTATTTATACTTGTTGATGGTTGGCATTTGGTAGTTGAAAAATTAGTCTTAAGTATTCGATAAGGAGAAACAGATGACGGAAGAGATGATTATCGATTTGTTTTCAGAGTCGATTAAAATGATTTTGATATTATCTGCGCCAATGCTTTTAAGTGGTTTGCTTATAGGTCTAATCATTGCAATCTTTCAAGCGACGACTCAAATTCAAGAAGCGACATTAGCTTTTGTTCCTAAAATCCTTGTCGTTTTTGGCGTTATGCTTTTAACAGGCTCTTGGATGCTTAATTCACTTGTCGATTATACAAACTATGTTATGAATTTAATTGACTTAATTATATACTAGGTGAGGTTATGACGTATTCTATTCCACTACTAGATATCATTCTAGTATTTGCTAGAATTGTTGGTATGATTTTTACAGCACCAATTTTTGGAAGTAGAAACTATCCAATCCCTATGAAAATAGGTCTAGCTTTTTTTACAACCATTATAGTATTTCCATTTGTGAATTCAACATTAACCTATGATGTAACTACTTTTTGGGGATTTGCCATTTTGTTGGTAAATGAACTGATAATAGGTCTCTTCATAGGTTTATTAGTATCTGTGTTTTTTAACTTTGTTTATTTTGCAGGTGACATCATTGACCATGAGTTAGGTTTTTCAATGGTAAGTGTTATTAACCCGATGGATGAATCACAAATTGCAATTACATCTAACGTTTTTTACGTCTTTTCAACCTTGATTTTTCTTCAACTTGATTTTCATCATGAATTAATTTCTGCGTTAGTTGTATCCTTTTCAAGTATAGAACTGGGTTCCTTTTTCAAAGTTGCAGGGTCATTTCCAATATTACTTGATATTATAGGACAATCTTTTGTTTTAGGGCTTCAGATTGCCGCACCATTTATGATTACAGTACTTATCGCAAATATTATTTTAGGTTTATTATCAAAAGCGATGCCTGGGATGAATATATTTATTCTAGGAATGCCTTTTAAAATCTTCTTTGGGATGCTACTTTTTATCATTTTGATGCCTTATATGTACGATATTTTTGCTAACATACTGAGTATGAGTTTTAAATATATTAGTGATTTCTTAAATGTCTATAATTAACGGAGTGGATTAGAATGTTATATTATTTTGACCTCCAGCTATTTTCAGAAGAAAAAACAGAGCAACCCACCTATAAGAAAATCAAAGACGCAAGGGATAAAGGACAAATCCCTCAATCAAAGGATTTAAATGGTGCAGTGAGCTTGTTAACTGTGTTCATTGGAATTTCAGCCTTTAGTGGTTATATTATTGATCAAATTATTGGCTATTATAATTTTACTATGAACTTGACTGAGGATACTGCATCATTGTTCTCTGGTAATGGGATTAATATGTTCCTTTCGGAAACCGTCTTCTTTATACTAAAGCTATCACTCCCTCTACTAATGATTGCTCTTGTATCTGGCGTCGTTGTTTCATATATTCAAGTAGGTTTTTTGTTTACAACAGAGACTTTGAAGCCTAAATTTGATAAAATAAATCCAATGAAAGGTTTTAAAAATATATTTTCTTCTAGATCTTTAGTTGAAATGGTAAAATCGATTCTTAAAGCTGTTTTATTGCTTTATGTAGCAATTTCCTATGTTATGGATCATATGATGGAATTACTGTCCACGCAGGAGCTTGAAACCGGTCAATTCATTCGTGTAATGTGGGATACTGTTTACGGTGTCGTAATTAGATGTTCGCTTTTACTATTCGTTATTGCACTATTTGATTTTGCATATAAGCGATGGAAGAACAATAAAGACTTAATGATGAGTAAACAAGAAATAAAAGAAGAGTATAAGCAAAGCGAAGGCGACCCTCAGCTTAAGTCGAAAATAAAAGAGAAGCAACGTGCAATGGCTATGAGCAGGATGATGCAAGAAGTTCCCAAAGCAGATGTCATCATTACTAACCCGACTCATTTTGCAGTAGCATTAAGATATGATGTATCGCTTGGTGATGCACCTATCGTCACTGCGAAAGGACAGGATTTAATTGCACAAAATATCAAACGTATAGCAGCTGAGAACCTTGTACCAGTTGTAGAAAATAAACCTTTAGCTCAAGCACTCTATAAGACAGTTGATATAGGTTCATATATTCCTGGGGACTTATATGAGGCTGTAGCTGAAGTTCTAGCATATGTGTATTCTCTCAAGCAAAAAAAATAGGAGGCATAAATTATGCGCTTTAGTGACATCATTGTCGCGATACTAGTCGTAACCATAATCTTATTAATAATCGTACCAGTTCCTCTTGGAATGTTGGACTTCTTTCTTGCGCTTAATATTTCCTTATCTTTGACTATTTTAATGCTATCCATGTTCGTTAAAGAAACTCTGGAATTTAGTGTCTTTCCATCCATACTTTTGGTCACAACTCTGTTTAGACTAGCTCTAAACATAAGAACAACTATGAGTATTTTATCTACTGGTGCCGCTGGTGAAGTTATCGCATCCTTTGGTTCATTTGTTATAGGGGGAAATGCGATTGTAGGTTTTATTATATTCGTTATCATTATGATCATTCAATTTTTAGTTATAACCAAAGGTTCTGAACGTGTATCTGAGGTTGCAGCAAGATTTACATTAGATGCAATGCCTGGAAAGCAGATGGCAATAGACGCTGACTTAAATTCAGGTTTAATTACTGAAGCTGAGGCTAAAAGTAGAAGACGTAAAATTCAGCGTGAAGCAGACTTCTATGGTGCAATGGATGGTGCCAGTAAGTTCGTCAAAGGGGATGCCATTGCAGGTATTTTAATTACGATTATTAATATCATTGCTGGTTTTATCCTTGGTGCAATGACAATGGGACTTACCATTCAAGAAGCACTTTCTAGGTTTACACTTTTAACAGTTGGTGATGGTTTGGTCAGCCAATTACCTGCTCTGATGATCTCTGTAGCAACAGGTATCGTTGTAACAAGGGCCGCTTCAGATTCAAACTTAGGTACTGATGTTATCAGTCAACTTTTTGCTCAAAGCAAGGTATTATATATCGTTGGTATTACAGTTATCCTACTTGGTGCAGCTACACCGTTACCTAATTTCCCTTTCATGGTTATTGGCGCAGCTGTTCTATTTGCAGGGTATATGGTTCAAACAAATAAGAAAAAAGAAGCACTAGAAATTGAGCGTGAAGAAATTGAACCTGAAGATGGGAAAGATGATATGCGTCGACCAGAAAATATCATGCCTTTATTGCAGGTTGATCCTATTGAGCTTGAATTCGGTTATGGTATAATTCCTCTTGCTGACCCAAATCAAGGAGGCGACTTATTTGACCGCTTGGTTATGATCAGAAGGCAAATTGCGTTGGAACTTGGATTGATTGTTCCGATTATTCGTCTTAGAGATAATATTCAATTAGATTCCAATCAGTATTTGATTAAGATAAAAGGCAATGATATGGCAAAAGGGACAATTGTGTTTGATCATTATTTAGCTATGAGTCCTGGTTCTGTAGAAGGTGAAATTGAGGGGATTGATACGATAGAACCTGCATTTGGACTTCCTGCAAAGTGGATTCGTTCAGATTTAAGAGAAAAAGCTGAACTCCTTGGTTATACGGTGGTTGATCCATCTTCTGTAATATCAACTCATCTGACTGAAGTTATTAAGAAATACAGCTACGAACTTCTAAGTAGAGAAGATGTTAAGCAACTGGTTGAAAACACCAAAGAAACAAATCCTACTTTAGTAGAGGAACTTATACCTGGGCTTATGGCTTTAGGTGATATTCAGAAAGTTTTAAGTAATTTACTATCTGAAGGGGTTTCCATTAGGAATCTAGTTTCAATATTAGAAGCATTGGCTGATCATGCTAGAAGTACGCGTGATATCAATATTTTGACTGAGTATTCTAGACAAAAATTATCGAAGCAATTATCAAAAGCCTATTTTCCATTTGGACAGGCGAAAGTAGTTACATTAGATCAATCATTAGAAAACATGTTAATGGAAGCCATAGAGCAAAATGAAAATGGCACTTATCTATCCATTGATCCAATTAAACAACAGGGGATATTAGCCAGTTTGGCAAGTGAAGTTAGAAAATTAATGCAGATGGGTGAATTACCAATCGTTGTAACTGCACCTATTGTAAGACTCTATTTTAAAAAAATGGCAACACAAGCTATACCTGATTTGATTGTTTTATCTTATAATGAGATCGAATCAGATATAGACATACAGTCGGCGGGGATGGTGAGCATTTAATGAAGGTTAAACGCTATATAGTCAATGATATGAATGAAGCAATGATAAAAATTAAAAGTGAACTTGGGATAGATGCGGTTATCCTAAATACAAGAAAAATCAAAGCGGGTGGCTTCTTCAAGTTTTTTAAAAAACCATTATTGGAAGTTGTAGCAGCTGTTGATGATCCTGTTATAACCAAACCTTTGCCAAAAGCTAAACCTAGCGAGCCGGTCGTTGAAAAGGAAGTTGTGACTAAGGGTCCTGAAACTGTAGTTGAAAAACCACCTGTTCAAGTTCTCGATCAAAAAATAGAACTACCGCAAAATAGTGATAATAAAGAGTTGCAGGAACTAAAATTAATGGTATCCAATCTGATTAAAAAGGTTGAGAATATTGAACATATGTCACCACAAACAAATGTGACGGCAGAAGATAAATATATTGAGTTTTTAACTGGGCTTGATATTCAAGAGTCTATAGCTAAAAAAATAATTGAAATTGTACAACGACAAATCAATATCCATGAAAAAAACCATGATACCATTCTAAATGCTATGAAAGTAATTGCGAGAGAATATCTAGGTGAAATTAAGACGATAGATACGGATCTTCTTAATAAGCCGAATGTGTATATCTTTCTTGGCCCAACCGGTGTAGGAAAAACCACTACATTAGCCAAAATTGCAGCTCGACTTTCTTTGATTGACAATAAAAAAATCGGTTTAATAACAGCTGACACCTATAGAATTGCAGCCGTTGAACAGCTCAAAACCTATAGTGAGATTTTAGGAATTCCACTTGAGGTTATCTATGAAGCAAGCGAACTACAAGATGCAATTGATAAGTTTAAGGATAAAGATTATATTTTGATAGATACAGCTGGAAGAAGTCATAAGAGTAAGGAACTTAAATCAGATTATGACGACTTAGTAAAATATCTTGATGATTATAAAATATTCTTGGTAATGAGTATGACGACGAGCTTTAAAGATATGAAAAGCATTATTGACTCATATAACTTCTTAAAAGAATATCGATTGTTATTTACTAAATTAGATGAATCCAGTAATTTTGGAAACATATTGAATTTAAAAGTGCTTACTGGTAAGCCGCTTTCTTACTTCACTATTGGTCAAAGTGTTCCTGACGACATCGAGGTGGCTGATAAAGAGAGAATTATCCAGTATATATTTGATCAACATAAATAATCGGGGGATTGAGATGGATCAAGCACAAAAGCTACGGGACATAATTGGTGAGACCGCGCCAGAAGTATCCGATTCTAGGATAATAACCATATCAAGTGGCAAAGGTGGCGTTGGAAAAACAAATTTCACAGTGAATTTAGGAATAGCACTTGCTAAACAAGGAAAACGTGTTTCAATAATAGACGCGGATTTGGGATTGGCAAATGTTGATGTATTATTTGGTATAGTGACAAAATATAACCTATCTAATGTGATTAAGGGTGAGATATCTGTTCAAGAATGTATTGTTAAAGGGCCGCATGATATCAATATTATTTCAGGTGGATCAGGAATAATGGACTTGATTGATTTAGATAATAATCAACTAGATAAATTGATTCATACGCTTAGTTATTTTAATACTATATCGGACTATATCTTAATTGATACGGGTGCTGGTTTAAGTAAATCGGTATTATCTTTTGTCGAGGCTGCTTCTGACGTTGTGCTTATAATTACACCTGACCCAACCTCAATTACAGACGCATATGCACTCATTAAAAACATCATTGGCGATGATGAAAAGAAGATTAAATTGATCATCAATAGAGTGGAGAGCAATGAAGAAGGGGATGAGGTCTATTATAAACTCGAGCAGGCAGTCACAAAGTTCCTCGGTAGAGAATTAGAGAATCTTGGTTATATTTTTGAAGATTCAAATTTAAAAAGGTCTGTAAGAAAACAAATTCCATTACTTGAAGCATATCCAAGAGCAATTGCGAGTAAAGGAATAGAAAACATCGCTTATAACTTGATCAATAATCATAAATATGCGAAAAGTAATACGAGCTTTAGGATGTTTATAAATAAGCTGATGAATAAAATATAATATAATGGGTGATTTATGGATGGTTTTACAAAGTTTCTAAATATCGCAGATGAGATAGATATAATGATATTTAAAAATAATAATGAGTCTCTAACTTTGTCAGTTTTTGTTTATGAAGTGACAAATGATGAGAAAATTATTGTGTCTAATCCAATTAAGGATGGCAACTACTATCCATTAGAAAAAACATACACATATTACTTTAGATTTTATATAGAGAACTCGGGCATGTACTTATTTAAGGGTGAAGTGCTTGAACGTTTAAACTATGATAACTTACCAAGTATAAAAGTGAAATTAGTTTCAGATATCAAACGCGTTCAAAGAAGAAAGTTTTTCAGAGTAAACTTGAACTCAGTTGGCAATTTTATATTTGAGCGAGAACTCGATCCTGTAGAAATTCAGAATATGCGTGAAAAACTTTTAAAGAAGTACAAAGATGAATCACAGTTTATTATTGAGGAAACCATCAATGAAAAAATTGGTTTTGAAACACTTGATATAAGTGGTGGTGGCTTAAGAGTTTATACGCATCTTCAGTTTGAACTTGGAGATTTTGTGGCAGGAGAGTTTAATATTGCCTCAAATTGGGTCAATTTTAAAGGAGAAGTAGTAAGAGTTGAGAAAAAAGATAATAAACGCTTTGAAATGGGTATTAAGTTCTTAGAATTAGATGCTGCAACTCAATCTAAAATTGTTTCTTATGTCTTTGAAGTTGAACGAAATTTAATTAAAAAGGGTTTGATATGATGAAAATAAGAGTGTTAGTAGTGGATGACTCAGCATTTATGAGAAAAGTGATATCAGATATGATTTCAAGTGATTTAGATCTTGAGGTAGTTGGGACTGCCAAAAATGGAGAAGAAGCACTTCAAATGATTGTTTCACTTCGACCTAATGTTGTAACAATGGATGTTGAAATGCCCAAAATGGACGGTCTAACCGCACTGAAACAGATAATGGAAGTCAGTCCGATGCCAGTAATAATGTTAAGCAGTTTAACCACAAATGGTGCTGTTGAAACTTTAAAGGCATTAGATTATGGAGCATTCGATTTTATTACCAAGCCAACTTCCTTAATTAAAGTATCAACACCTGAAATTAGGGATGAGCTTATTTCTAAGATTAAAATAGCAAGTCGAACCAAAATTAGTAAACCGACATTTACAGTTAGACAGCCAAGAGTAACTCAGAGTATTCAAAGAGACGAATATAGTTCACCTTCTATAATTAATCGAAAAACAAAATTTAAAAAATTAATAGCGATTGGGACTTCAACCGGTGGTCCTAGAGCCCTACAAGATGTAATTCCTCTGATACCTCGAGATATAGATGCTGGTATTCTGATCGTACAACATATGCCTCCAGGCTTTACAAAATCTCTTGCGGAACGCCTTGATGGTATGAGTCAAATACAAGTTAAGGAAGCTGAGGATGGCGATGTTATCTATGCAGGTGTTGCATACTTAGCCCCAGGAGATAGCCATATAAAAGTGACTAAACAAGCTGGACAATTTGTGATAAAATTAGATAATGGAGAACGAGTTAGTGGACATAAGCCGTCTGTTGATGCTATGATGTATTCAATAGCTGCATTAAATGATAAAAATGTAATTGGTGTTATCATGACAGGAATGGGTGCGGATGGTGCAGATGGGTTGAAACTAGTTAAAGAGCGGAGTGGTTTTGTAATTGCTCAAGATGAAGATTCTTGTGTCGTATTCGGAATGCCGAAATCTACCATTAAGCTTGGTGTCGTTGATAAGGTGGTCAGCCTTAATAATATAGCAAATGAAATAGTAAAAGCCATGGAGGTGTGATTTATATGGATATGAGTCAATATTTAGAAATATTTATCGATGAATCAAAAGAACACTTACAGACGATGAATGAAATTTTACTCGTCTTAGAAGGTGACTCTGAGAATTTATCGTACATTGGGGAAATTTTCAGGATTGCCCATACTTTGAAGGGTATGTCTGGAACAATGGGATTTACGAAAGTCGCTGATTTAACGCATAAAATGGAGAACCTTTTGGATTTTGTTCGAAATGGTGCGCTTAAAGTTGACAGTAAAATAGTAGATGTGTTGTTTGAGTGTTTTGATGCACTTGAAGAATATATTGAAAATCTTGAGAAAACTGGTAAAGAAGGCGATCTAGATTCATCTGAACTCGTAAAAAAATTAGCTCTTATCGCAGAAAATAAGAGTACAGAAGGCACAACTTCTAAGAAAAACACCTCTAAAAAAGAAGAAGTAGCAAAAGAAAAAATCACATCTGATCTTGGTGATGATTTCCATATATCACTTAATGACATCGATAGCGTTATATCTAAAGCTTTTGAACTAGGCGTTAGACCATATTTAATTAAAGTGACATTAGATCCAGGCTGTATGCTAAAAGCAGCACGTGCATTTATTGTTTTCAACACCCTTGAAAGATTTGGAGAGATTCTTAAATCATTCCCATTGGCTGAAGAAATCGAAGATGAAAAATTTGAAGAATCTTTTGAAATTTTATATTTCACCAAATTGGATGAAAATTACATTCACACAGAGCTTATGAGAATATCTGAAATTGCTGATGTAATTGTAAAACCACTTGCAGAAGTGGAGTTTGCCGTCGAAGAGAAAAAAGAAGATGTAGAAGTTAACTTAGAACAAGTTGAAGTAAAAGAAAATGAAATTAAAGCTAAGGAAGACAATCAAAACAAAGGCGACAAAGGTAAAACTTCTAAGACAGTTAGAGTTGAAATTGGTCGTTTAGATAACTTAATGAACCTTGTAAGTGAGTTAATTATCATTAAGACTCGACTTGAAGATTTAGATACAACAAATCACAAATCTCAAGAACAAGGCAATAAAAACAATATGAATGAAGCAATTGAATACCTTGAGAGAATTACAACTAGTCTTCATGATGCTGTTATGAAGGTTAGAATGGTTCCAGTTGAAAGAACATTCAATAGATTCCCACGTCTTGTAAGAGATTTATCGAAAGATTTAGGGAAAAATATTAAATTGTTTATGTCAGGTGAAGAAACTGAAGTTGACAGAACTGTAATTGATGAAATCGGCGATCCATTAATTCATTTAATTAGAAATTCATTAGATCATGGTATTGAGTCTCCAGCAGATAGACTTAAGCTTGGCAAGGACGAATCAGGCTTTGTTGCTTTAAGAGCTTATCCAGATGGAAACACAGTTGTGATCGAAGTTGAAGATGATGGTAAAGGTATAGACCCTGAAGTCATCAAACGTAAGGCAATTGAAAAGAAAATTGTTACTAGAGATGAAGCAGATGCAATGACAGATAAGGACTTGATTAATCTATTGTTTAGAGCGGGATTCAGTACTATGGATAAGGTAACGGATCTATCGGGTCGTGGTGTTGGTCTAGATGTCGTAAAATCTAAGATCGAAGCAATCAATGGTACAGTAGAAGTTATATCAAATCTTGGGCAGGGCAGTAAATTTGTTATTAGATTACCACTTACACTTGCGATTATCCAAGCGTTGATGGTTAATTTAAATGAAGAAAAATTTGCAATTCCACTTAATAACATTAAAGAAATTACGACAATTGAAACAAACAAAATTACGATGGTTCAAGATCAAGAAGTCGTTCTTTACAGAAATAAAACTTTACCAATTATTAGAATGAAAGAAGTATTAGATATCGAAGCTGGTCACGAGGAATTAGACGAGTTAATCGTAGTTATCGTTAAAAAAGGCGATGTTGAAGCAGGTCTTGTGGTAGATAGTTTAATCGGTCAACAAGAAATCGTCATCAAGTCACTTGGCAAATACCTTACTGGTATTAAAGCTATTGCAGGCGCGACTATTCTTGGTAACGGTAGCGTTGCATTGATTGTCGATCCAAACCAATTGTTCTAGTAGAGGTGATAAGATGAGTGAATTTAGAGAATTTGTAACGTTTAGACTCAATCAAGAGTACTATGGCATCAACATTCAGAATGTTGAAAATATCGAAAAAGTATTACCAATTACAAGAGTACCTTATACCCAAAACTATATTAAGGGTGTAGTCAACCTCAGAGGTATTATTGTGCCAGTTGTTGACCTAAGAGCAAGATTTGGTTTAGAACCAAAACCTGTTTCTGAAGAAACAAGAATTATAATCGTCAATTTAGATGAGAATAAAATTGGCATGTTAGTGGATTCTTCCTCGGAAGTTTTACAAATTACTGACGAAGATATTGACGCAGCACCAAATGTGAAAAAAGAGATTAACAATGAATTTATCAAGAACATTGGTAAAAAAAGCGGCCGTATAATCATGTTGATTGATTTATACAAAGTATTAAATATCGAGCACATCGAATAGGAGCCACTCATGAGTTTTCAGTTTGACAAAATGAACAACACAATTATACTTGATGTTTTACGCGAGATTGGCAATATTGGTGCTGGTAATGCTGCGACTTCTCTAGCAAAAATGATCGATAAGAAAATTGATATGAAGGTACCTATTGTAAAATTATTGGATTTTGATCAAGTTCCTGACTTGTTAGGTGGGCCAGAAAACGTCGTTTGCGGAATATTCTTTAAAATTGAAGGCGATATGACGGGTAGCATCATGTTTGTTCTCGATCAAAAATCAGCGAGCAATTTGGTTAACTTAT
Source organism: Fusibacter sp. QWL-12 (assembly GCF_058683495.1). Classification (NCBI taxonomy): domain Bacteria; kingdom Bacillati; phylum Bacillota; class Clostridia; order Eubacteriales; family Fusibacteraceae; genus Fusibacter; species Fusibacter sp. QWL-12. The sequence continues at coordinate 3,751,303 of NZ_CM178745.1, read as the reverse complement.
TGATGCCTAGAGATACCGCAGAGTTTGATGAATTTACGATTTCTGCTTTAAAAGAAATCGGAAATATTCTTGCTGGCTCCTATATAGCTTCATTGTCGGGGTTAACTAATCTTAAAATTAAGATATCAATTCCAGCAATTGCTATTGATATGGCGGGCGCAATCTTAAGTGTACCTGCGATTCATTTCGGTCAGTTAAGTGATAACGTACTAATCATACAAAATGAGTTTATAGAAGTCCTTGAAGCAAAAAGTGTTGATGGCTACTTTTTCTTAATACCGGACATGGATTCGTATGAGGTTTTACTTGGGAGTCTGGGAGTGACTTTATGAGCAACGTGGTAAAAGTAGGAATGGCGGATTTAAAAGCCGTTGTATATCCCGATGCTTTAACAACACTGGGACTCGGTTCATGCGTAGGAATCTGCTTATATGACACAACTACAAAAGTGACTGGGATGGCACATATTATGTTGCCATCCAGTAAAGCTATAAGAAAGAATGAAAATCTTGCGAAGTTTGCCGATACTGCGATTGTTGAGTTGATTGCTCAAATGGAACAGCTAGGAGGACGTCGTGCGAGGTTTGTTGCGAAAATTGCAGGCGGCGCACAGATGTTCTCATTTACTTCACAAAACGACACCATGAAAATTGGTGAGCGGAATGCTGAAGCGGTGAGAGAAATTCTTAAAAATTACGGAATACCAATAAAGGCAGATGACACCGGTGGCAACTTTGGTAGAACTATAGAGTTTTTTAGTGAAAATGGGAAGCTGTTAATTAAAACAGCTGGTAAGGGAATTAAAGAACTATAAAATGAAGGTGTATAAAATGACAGAGCAACTTTGGATTAATTACAAGGAACGTAACATTCAAGAAGCTAAGGACGAACTCATCATCCATTATGTTGCTTTGGTCAAAATTATTGCAGGTCGGCTATATTCTAGTTATAATGCACATGTTGAGTTCGATGATTTACTTGGTTATGGCATTATAGGATTAATTGATGCAATAGAAAAGTTTGATCATAAAAAGCAGATTAAGTTTGAAACCTATGCAAATATACGCATTAGGGGTGCAATCATCGATCAGATCAGACATATGGATTGGATTCCAAGAAGCACGAGACAAAAGTATAAAAAAGTAGAAGAAGCAATTGCAAATGCACAAAAGAAATATGGCAATGAAATGACGGATGAACATGTTGCTCAGGAATTGGATATAACCTTAGAAGAGTATAACAAGCTGATGGGTGAGGTAACGACCTATTCTGTAGTTTCACTTGAAGAAAGGTTGGAAGACAATTCAAATTTTGATATTGCTTCTGATTCAGTAGATTTTCAACCTGAAGATAATTTTGCTAACAAAGAAGTAAAGAGATTGTTAATTAAAGCGATTGATAATTTACCTGAAAAAGAACAGAAAGTCATGCAATTATATTATTATTCTGATTTAACGTACAAAGAAATAGCTGAAATTTTAGGTATTTCAGAATCAAGAGTATCGCAGATTCACACAAAGGCGATAGCCAAATTAAAACTGACTTTGAATGATTTGTATTAGTGCATTTTGAGATGATCAATAATGCACTATATTTATTTTGGCTACTTTTTTGTAAGGTTTTAATTGTTTGAATTTTTAAATATTATTAAAATACTATTTATGGTATAATTTAATTATAAAAACATAGATTTATGCCGATACTATAAGTATACGTTGTTCGCGTAAAATAGTCTTTCAAGGGGGAAAAAATGAGCGAGGATAAAAAGAAGTTTGATATAGCCGTTAAGATTTCCGACGACTACTATAAAGCTTATCTTTCTATAGAATTTTTCTCTTCTGATGTAAAAGTAAAATCAGAAGAAGTTATTCGTTTGCTTAAAGATAAAAACGTTATTTTTGGCTTGAAATATAATATTATTGAAGCAATTTGTCAAAATGGTAAAACTGTTTTCAATGAAGTGATAGCTGAAGGTATTCCACATGAAAATGGACAAGATGCTAGTATTGAGCATTTAGTAAATAAAGAACATAAAGCCAAGCCTCAGGTTTTAGAAGATGGCCGTGTTGACTTTAAAAATATGGGCTTCGTTGAAACCGTTAAAGAGGGGGATGTTTTAGCCGTAAAGCATCCGATTACTAAAGGTAAAAATGGAACGACAGTTACAGGAAAAGTTATAAAAGCACGTGATGGCAAAGAAGCTGTATTTAAAATTGGTAAAAATGTTAGATTGTCACCAGATGGTATGAAAATCATTGCAGAAGTTGATGGCACAGTTACTTTTGATGGTGATAAAATTACAGTAATTAAACTTTTAGAGATTAAAGGTGACGTAGGCGTAGAAACTGGAAATATTGATTTTCAAGGTGAAGTGGTCGTCAATGGAAATGTAACATCTGGATATAAAATTTCATGTGAAGGTGATCTTACAGTCAATGGCGTTGTTGAAGGTGCAGAACTGATTTCACGCGGTAACATTACGATTTCACGAGGTATTCAGGGACATGATGCTGCTTTTGTAACCTGTGAAGGTCAACTGACAAGTAATTTTATTAACAGTGCAAATGTTAACTGTAAAGGAGACATTGAAACTGGTGCTATTATGAATAGTATTGTTAAGTCTGATGGCAAAATAAGTGTTAAAGGCAAGAAGGGCTTGATAGTTGGCGGTGAAATTACAAGTAAAAGCGATATTGAAGCAAATGTCGTTGGATCAGAAATGGGAATCATTACGTCGATTAAAATGGGCGTTGATGTGGAAGTCATCGAAGAACTAAAAACTTTAACAACTGAAGTTAAAGAACTAATGGAGATGCATGATAAATTAGACAAGTCTATCAAAATATTAAAATTAAAAGTTGAACAAAATCCAGAAGACGAAAGATCGATTTTTATGCTTAAGAAATACAGTGGTAACTTTCTCGATTTAGATGTACAATTATCTGAAAAGAGAATGCGTTTGAAAATGATTAATGAGTTAGTTAACAATATTAGGGGTGCACAGCTAAAGGCGAAGACCATTTATCCAGGCACAAGAGTTAAAATAGGAAGTACGAGTTATTATGTTAAATATGCTTTGTCACATACGATTATCACAAAAGATAAAGGAGATATTGTGACAATAGGCTATTAGACAAGGAGGCGCATATGTCTATACGTCCGGTAGACATGCAAGTCGTTATACACAAAACTCAAGAAATTCATCAGGCTAAGCAAACAGTCGTCAGTAAAATGGACAACGAACTTGCTAAAATTCAAGACAAATCCCGACAAGACGATATTCGAAAAACACAAACTGTTAATGAAATGGAACAGGCGGAGTTCAGACGTGTTACTGATGAAGATGAGAACGAGCATGAATCTAGACGACGTAGATATCAACAAAGTAATTCCAAAAAAGATGAAGAAATTAACGAAAAAGAGAAGGAATTAAATAAAAAAGTAAACGTAGCAGGTGGACGTTTTGATATGAGGGTATAAAAAATGTATATGGTTTCTTTTACAATTGGGCTGATAATAGTTATCAGTTCCCTTTTTTTGGTGAGAAACGAGCTCAATAGAGCAATCAAAAAACAGGAACAGATATTGGAACAATCAAAACTATATAAAGAAGGCGATCTTTTTAATTTACTTGAAGCACTGCAGGTCTCAATCGATGAAATGAATCGCGCTTTTTATGAGATTGCGGACGATTTGGAAGGTAAATACAGCATCCATGAAAAGGAAATAAATGATTTAGCACAATTGGTTAACGATATAAAGACTTTGTCTGTTGGTAAAATTGAGAAAGTGATCGCTCAAAATGCAGACTCTCAAACTGAGTCTTTGAAGGACATTCAGTCAAATCTAAGTAAGATGCAACAACAATTTGATAAAAAAAACAGGGAGCAAAATTGGAATCATAACCAAAATCAAAGCAACGATAAATACAAAATTTTTGAACCTTCTGAATGGCTGAGTGATGATGAAGAGAACAGCTCTGATATGGTTGAAGGGACTATTGCTAGATCCATTAAGGCCAATGATAAAGCAATTGATCAAACACAGACTTTCGATAGCAATGAGTTGGAAACAATCGATAAAATTATTCTTTTAAGAAGTCAGGGGAAATCACTTACTCAGGTAGCGAAAGAACTTGGCATCGGTATGGGAGAAATACAGCTCCTCTTATCGCTTAAAAAATAAGTAATATAGGCGCATTTGTTATTGTGCTTTATATATCACTGTGGTATAATATCCAAGGTAATTATTAAATCACACTCGCTTCAATTTTAAAGGTGTTGCTATCTAGTCCCTTTGAAAGATGAAAAGCGAGGAGGGAAAAAAACAAGGAGGAACTCACATGTCAGTAATTTCAATGAAAGAATTACTAGAAGCTGGTGTACACTTTGGACACCAAACAAGAAGATGGAACCCTAAAATGGCTGAATACATCTTCACAGAAAGAAATGGTATCTATATCATCGACCTTCAAAAAACTGTAGGTAAAGTTGAAGATGCATACTCTTTCATCAAAAGCATCGTTGAAGAAAACGGTACTATTTTATTTGTAGGTACTAAGAAACAAGCTCAAGAAGCGATCGAGCAAGAAGCTAGAAGAGCTGGTATGTACTTCGTTAACCAAAGATGGTTAGGCGGTATGTTAACAAACTACAAAACAATCAAGAAAAGAATTGATCTTTTATTCAAACTTGAAAAAATGGAAATCGACGGTACTTTCGAAGCACTTCCTAAAAAAGAAGTTATCAAACTTAGAGCTGATAAAGAAAAATTAGAAAAATTCTTAGGCGGTATCAAAGACATGCACAAATTACCAAGTGCTATGTTCGTTGTTGACCCTAAAAAAGAAAGAATTGCAATTAAAGAAGCTAAAGTTCTTGGTATCCCAGTTGTTGCTATCGTAGATACAAACTGTGATCCAGATGAAGTTGATTATGTAATTCCTGGTAATGACGATGCTATCCGTGCAGTTAAATTAATCGCTGGTAAAATGGCAGATGCAATCATCGAAGCTAAACAAGGTGAGCAATTAACTGATTCTGAAGCTGTAGCAACTGAAGAAGCTGCTGAGTAATAATACTACTGAGAGGCAAGAGTCTGGCTCTTGCCTTTTTTTAAGGTCATAAATCTCTATTTAGTTAAGACAATTATTTTGGACGTGTCCAGAATGTAAAATAATGTAGAAAAGTACATGAGGAGGAACCTATGGAAATTACTGCTTCAATGGTAAAAGAATTAAGAGAAACAACTGGCGCTGGTATGATGGATTGTAAAAAAGCGCTTGTTGAAACGAATGGAAATATTGAAGAAGCTGTGAAATACTTAAGAGAAAAAGGTATTGCTAAAGCTGCTAAGAAAATGGATCGTATCGCATCTGAAGGTATTATTTCTTCATATATTCACGGTGGAAGAATTGGTGTTATCGTAGAGATTAACAGTGAAACTGACTTCGTTGCTAAAAATGCTGATTTCCAAGATTTTGGTAGAGACGTTGCAATGCAAGTAGCTGCTGCAAATCCTTTATATGTTAGAGTAGAAGACGTACCAGCAGATGCAATTGAAAAAGAAAAAGAAATCCTTAGAAACCAAGCGCTTAACGAAGGCAAACCAGCTCAAATCGTTGATAAAATGGTTGAAGGTAGAATTGCTAAATACTACAAAGAAGTTTGTTTACTTGAGCAACCTTTCATCAAAGATCCAGACAAAACTATTGGTGAGTTATTAAAAGAAAAAATCGCTATCATCGGTGAAAATCTTTCAATCAGAAGATTTGCTCGTTTCGAAGTTGGTGAAGGTTTAGAGAAAAAACAAGAAAACTTTGCAGAAGAAGTTGCTAAAACGCTTCAAGGTTAATTAAACTAGTTAAATCAAAGAGAACACATTGTTGTGTTCTCTTTTTTAAAGAATAGGATTTATATGTAAGTTCAACAGATTCTTATACCAAAAGTACAAAGAATTCTATTAATTAAAAAATATTTGAATGGCATTATAAATTGCTGTAGAATAGAAGGGAACGGAGGTATGTTCAGTGGAATTTAAGTATAAGAGGGTTATACTGAAGCTTAGTGGTGAGGTTCTCGCCGGACAAAAGGGATTTGGTATAGATGATCAAGTTATATCAAATGTTGCAACCTATATTAAGAAAATGGCTGATGCAGGAATTGAAGTTGGCGTTGTTATAGGTGCAGGAAACTTTTGGAGAGGCCGTAGCTCTAAAAATATGGAACGTACTACGGCAGACTATATGGGGATGATGGGTACGGTTATGAACTCCCTAGCAATGGCTGATGCTTTAAAGTACTTAAAAGTAAAATCAAGAGTCATCAGTGCAATATCGATGACACAACTTGCTGAGAACTATAATAGAGAAAATGCGGTTAGCTATTTGAGTTCGGGTGAAGTAGTGATCTTTGCAGCTGGCACGGGTAGTCCGTTTTTCTCAACGGATACTACGGCAGCATTAAGAGCAGCTGAGATGGATGCTGAACTCATCTTATTAGCAAAACGCATTGATGGTGTTTATGATAGTGACCCAATGATTAATCCAAATGCTGTGAAATATAGTTCACTTTCTTATAGCGAAATTTTAAACAAAAAATTAGCAGTTATGGACTTTTCGGCTATTACACTTTGTATGGATAATCAAATTCCAATCCAAGTCTTCGATTTAAATCAACCAGAAAATATAATGAAGGCATGTGCCGGTGAAAACGTCGGAACATTAGTTTTCGGCGAATAATAAATTTTAGGAGGAAATAATGAGAAATCATGTTCATGAAACGTTAAGCGAAAAAATGGAGAAAACTTTAAGTGTACTTAAAGAGGAATTAAATCACATTCGCGCTGGACGTGCGAATCCTCTAATTCTTGATAAGGTTAAAGTGGATTATTATGGCTCTGAAACTCCAATCAAGCAATTGGCAAGTATTTCTGTTCCAGAACCAAGAATTCTTCAAATTCAACCTTATGACACCTCAATTTTAAGAGAAATTGAAAAAGCGATTCAAATAGCAGATTTGGGAATTAACCCAAGTAATGATGGTAAAATGATTCGCCTTGTTATTCCGATGTTAACAGAGGAGAGACGTAAAGATCTTCAAAAGAACGTAAAAAAATTGGGTGAAGATGCAAAAGTCGCTTTAAGAAATGAGAGACGGGATGCAATTGATCATCTTAAAAAAATGGAAAAAGCGAAAGAAATTACTGAAGACGATTTAACTTCAGCTGAAAAAGAAGTGCAGAAAATGGTTGATGACATAGTCACAAAAATTGATCAAGCGGTAACAAAAAAAGCTGAAGAAATTATGGAAGTATAATTCGAGTATTAATGCCCTCCACCTAGGAGGGCTTATATAATTATTAAGTAGTGTAAGACCACAATTATCTTAGTAAGTTAATGAGGTGCAAAATGCTTTTCAAAAAGCGATCGCAAGAAATTGATTTTAATAATTTGCCAAAGCACATTGCGTTTATCATGGATGGTAATGGTAGATGGGCAAAAAAAAGAGGCATGCCTAGATTAGTAGGTCACAATGCGGGTACTGAGACACTAAAACGCATCGTTAAAGAAAGTAAAAAAATTGGAATTGGCTATATCACTTTTTACGCTTTTTCGACAGAAAACTGGAAAAGACCTTCTGATGAAGTGAATGGATTGATGAATATTTTGGTAAAGTATATTCAATCTGAAATTAAAGAAATTCATTCTAACGATATTAAAGTCAATATTTTAGGCGATATCAACAGACTACCTGAATATGCAAAACAACAAGTTGAGTATGCACTTGATTTAACTAAGGACAATCATTCAATGCAATTTAATATTGCACTTAATTATGGTTCAAGAGATGAGATGATCATGGCCATTAAAAAAATTGCAGAAAATTGCGTTTCAGGAGATCTTAACATTAATGATATCGACGAGGAGATGGTATCCTCTTATTTGTATACAGCTGGTATGCCTGATCCAGATCTTTTAATAAGAACAAGTGGTGAGTTTAGATTAAGTAATTTCCTTTTATGGCAAGTTGCATACACCGAATTTAAATTCGAAACTATTTATTGGCCAGACTTCAATGAATTAGCATTACAAAAAGCAATTATAGAATATCAAAATCGCAATCGACGATATGGCGCGATATAAGGAGCAATCATGTTAGTTAGAACATTATCTGCATTAGTAGCATTACCGATATTGATAGCTGTCTTAATTTTAGGTGGAAAGCTTTTATATGCTGCAGTATTGATTATTAGTTTAATTGGACTGTATGAATTTTATAAAGCATTTTCAAGAGACTATAAACCCTCTAAAATAATTGGTTATATAGCAACGATTGCACTCTACATTAATCTTTACTTTACTAGTTCGTTGAATGCATTAGGACTAATTATTGCATCGTTAATTTTTGTATCACTCTCTTTTGTAGTGTTTGGTAAACAATCTATTGGAGATGCAATGACAACCATTTTGGGTTTTTTGTATGTCCCATATATGTTGTCTCATCTGATTTTAATTTCAGATTTTAACAATGCGTTTTTCGTTTGGTTTCCTTTTATAATTGCATTTTCAACAGATACCTTTGCTTACTTAACTGGTAAGCTCTTAGGTAAAACGAAATTAATTCCATCTGTAAGCCCTAATAAGACGGTTGAAGGTTCATTGGGTGGTGTTATTGCGTGTCTTATATTGAGTTATTTCTATGCGAGAACCTTTATGCCTGAGTTTCAGTTTTATGCGATATTTTTAGGCCTTTTAGGAAGCGTATTATCACAAATTGGCGATTTGATAGCTTCAAAAATGAAGCGAATATTTGACATTAAGGATTTTGGAAAAATAATGCCTGGACACGGTGGCGTACTGGATCGTTTTGACAGTTTAATTATCGTGTTACCACTTGTGTATTATTTTATGGTATTATTTAATTATATAAATCAAATATAGAAAATTATGAGCATAGAAATATGCTCGTTTTTATATGGAGAAAACATGAGCATAAATCATTATACTAAAAAGAAAATTACCATACTTGGATCTACGGGTTCTATAGGAACTCAAGCTCTAGACATTATCTCAGAAAGTGATCGATATGAAATCTATGCACTTAGTTGTAACAATCGAATTGAACCATTAATTGAGCAAGCTAGACGGTTTAATCCCGAAGTGGTTGTTGTTTTTGATGAATCAAAATACCTATCGCTTAAAAGCGCATTAAAAGACACTTCAATAAAGGTGTTGACTGGTATGTCAGGATTGCTTGAAATTGCAACGTCTGATTCTGTAGATATTTTAATCACTTCGGTTGTAGGTAATATTGGCCTAGAGCCAACTGTTGCAGCGATAAAAAAAGGCAAAACCATAGCACTTGCAAATAAAGAAACACTTGTAACTGCAGGTGAAATTATTATGCCATTAGCAAAAGAGCACGGTAGTGTTATTTTACCGGTTGATTCGGAACATAGTGCTATTTTTCAGTGCTTGAATGGTGAATCCCATCGCGCAATTGATAAGATCTTATTAACGGCATCTGGAGGCGCATTTAGAAATTTTACTAAAGATGAAATTAGAAATAAAAAAGCGGTGGAGGCATTGAAACACCCAAACTGGTCTATGGGAAGAAAAATTACCATCGACTCAGCAACATTGATGAATAAAGGGTTAGAGTTTATTGAGGCTAAATGGCTTTTTGATGTGTCGATTGATCAAATTCAAGTCGTTGTACATCCACAAAGTATCATTCATTCAATGGTTCAATTTAAAGATCATGCGATCATGGCTCAATTAGGAGTGCCAGATATGAGGGTGCCAATTATCTATGCTTTGGATTATCCCGACAGATATCCTAATACAGTAGAACCACTGGATTTTACGAAGTTATCCGCTCTAACCTTTGACCAACCGGATTATGAACGATTCCCATGTTTGGAAATTGCGATCAATTCTCTTAAAGTTGGCGGTATTATGCCTACGGTTATGAACGCAGCAAATGAAATACTGGTACAAGCGTATCTTGATGACAAAATTGGATTCTATGATATATCTGATTTTATTAATCATACGATGACAAAATTTAAGAATGTATTATCTCCAACATTGGATGATATTTTTATGGCAGATCAAGAAGCTAGGAAAATTGTAAAAGCCTTATATAAGTAATTTGCTATAAAGTGAGACAGAAAGAAAGGATGTAGTTTATGTTGACAGCAATTAGCTTTATTTTTGTATTTGGAATGATTGTTTTTGCTCATGAACTTGGACATTTTACTACCGCGAAATTAAGTGGTGTTAAGGTTTTAGAGTTCGCTTTAGGAATGGGCCCGAGTATTTTGAAAAAACAAGGTAAGGAAACTTTATATTCTCTAAGACTCTTTCCAATTGGTGGTTATGTCAAAATGGAAGGTGAAGATGAGGCATCAGAGGATCCGAGAAGCTTTTCAAGCAAAAAGCCATTACCGAGATTAATCATATTGGCAGCAGGCGCAATAATGAACTTTATATTAGCGTATGTGTTATTGGTTATTATTATGTTTGGCATGGGAGCGCCATCAAACTCTATCGGTGCAATCATCGAAGGATATCCTGCCGAGGCTTCTGGTCTTCAAGCAGATGACAAAATTATATCTATCAATAATTCTGAAATTAAAAATTGGGACCAAGTGATCGATAGTATTAACGGCAGTGATGGTCAAACTTTGTCTATTGTTATCTTAAGAGACGGACAGGAAATGACTTTTGACATCGTACCACAAGCACGTGAAGGTGGCGGTTATCAAGTTGGCATACAAACAAAGTTTGTTAAACAAATTGATCAAGCCTTTATCAATGCAGGTAAACAATTCGGAACGTTCTTTACGGATATATTTAAGTTCTTCGGTCAGTTAGGTAGTGGTAAAGTTGAAGGAGAGGTTGTTGGACCAGTAGGATTGGTTAGTATCATTGGTGAAGCCTCAAAAACAGGACTTATGAACTTACTTTTCTTAGCGGCATACATCTCAATCAACTTGGGAATCGTTAACTTGTTACCGTTTCCAGCACTTGATGGTGGTAGAATTATATTTGTTTTAATTGAGTTGATTAAAGGTAAGCCAATTAATAGAGAAAAAGAAGGTTATGTTCATTTGGTTGGCTTTGCAATTTTAATGGCATTGATGGTATTCTTAGTGTTTAAGGATATACAAAGATTGTAGGTTGAGATGAGAGAAAAAGTTGTAAAAATAGGGAACCGATACATTGGTGGTGGTTTTCCGATTGCCATTCAATCTATGTGCAATACAAAAACAGAAAATGTAAAAGAAACAGTTTCTCAGATTCATCGTTTGCAGGAAGCTGGTTGTGAAATTGTTAGAGTAGCTGTACCGAATATGCTTGCTGCTGAAGCGATCAAGCAGATTAAAGCGCAAATTGACATTCCTTTGGTTGCTGATATTCATTTTGATTATCGTTTGGCATTAAAGGCCATGGAAAATGGTATTGATAAAATCAGACTCAATCCAGGTAACATCGGTAGTATTGACAGAGTAAAAGAAGTCGTTGAAATGGCAAAATTTAAGGGTGTCCCAATAAGAATCGGAGTAAATGGTGGTTCGCTTGATAAAGCGATTTATCAGAAATACGGTGGTGTAACTGCTCAGGCACTTGTAGAAAGTGCACTTGGTCATGTTGAAATCTTAGATGGGTTAAATTTTAATGACATTGTGATTTCACTCAAAGCTTCTGATATTAAACTGACCGTGGACTCTTATAGATTGCTCAGTCAAAAAGTTGACTATCCATTACATCTAGGTATTACAGAAGCTGGGACCAATTATACAGGGACTATCAAATCTGCAATTGGCATCGGTATATTGCTTTTTGATGGTATTGGAAGCACTATTCGTGTTTCACTTACTGACGACCCTGTAGAGGAAGTTAAGGCAGCTAAAAAGATTTTAGAAGTAATGGATCTGCGCAATTTTGGTGTGAAGTTAATTTCATGCCCAACCTGTGGTAGAACTGAGGTTGATTTGGTTAGAATTGCGAAACAACTAGAGGAAAAAGTAAGTCATATAGACAAACCTATTACTTTAGCCGTTATGGGATGTGCAGTTAACGGTCCGGGAGAAGCTAAGGAAGCCGATCTTGGTATCGCAGGTGGTAAAAATGAGTTTTTGTTGTTTAAAAAGGGCATTGTTATAAAAAAACTTAAAGAAGAAGAAGTCATTGAGGCAGTGCTTAAAGAAATCGATAGCTTATAAACGAAAGGTGATTAAATGGAAAAAATGCCCTTTAATCAGTTGATTCTTGAATCATTGGGAATTAACGACGTAGAAATTAAAAAAATTGAATACCGTAAAAATGAGTCCTTGCTCAACATAAAAATGGCTTATCATCCAGAAATAAAAACGGATCATATTCTTAAACTTGAGAAAAAACTCAAATCTCATTTGAGTTTTGTTGAAACGTTTTGTATTGAGTGTGGCGATTTAATCGCAAATAATTTTGCAAGTGTTAAGGATGATTCTCCTAGTGCACCAGTTGTGGAGAAAATTCAGGCAAGTTCAAAAATCGATGCTTCAATTAATCATCATGATTCTGTTGTGACAAATGAGGATCAGATTCAAAATAGTGAAGTAACTATAGCAAATGAAGCTAGAGAAAATTGGGATAATATCTTACTCGTAATTAAGAGAAAAAATCCAGCAGTTGCAAGTATTTTGAGAAGATCAAAAATTAATTTTGATCACAATCGGATTCATATAGTCTTTGAAGACAAAGGTCTAGAGAATACATTTCACAATTATAAAACCGATGAAATGATTCATATGATTTGCGAGCAAAACTTGAAAAAGACATATGAAATAACAACTGAATCTGTAAAAAATGAGCTTGAAGGCTTAGTGGAATTTGAACGTCAGCAAGAAGAAGCTGCAGCTTCAATCGTTGCATCAACTACTGGAGGATTTAGCGACGAAGAGATCAAGAAAAGTGCATCTCAAGCAGCGAATTCGGCACCAGCTAACAAGCAATCTACATTTAAAAGAGATCCTGAAAAAGCAGTTAAATCTAATGCACCTGAAGTGATCTATAGAAACAAAATAAGACGATCTATTTCAAAAATAATTGATATAACTCAAGAAGAAGAGACTTATGCCATCGAAGGTGAACTTGTCAACTTTGAATCAAGAGAGCTACGTGGTGGTAAAGTACTACTGAAGCTATTTCTATCTGATATGTCAAATGCAGTTGCATGTAAAGCGTTTTTAAAACCAAGTGAATTTGATGCGCTTTTGCCTGAACTAAAAAAAGGCAATTGGTATATAGTGGAAGGTGTTAATCGTTACGATCAGTTTGATAAAGAGTCTGTCTTATTATTTTCATCCATCAATAAAGGAAAAGAGATTGTTCCTAGAGTCGATATGGCGAAAAGAAAGCGTGCGGAGCTTCATCTTCACACCAATATGAGTGAGATGGATGGTATGACTCCGGTTAAAAAACTTATTCAAACGGCAATCGATTGGGGACATCCAGCGATTGCAATTACTGACCATGGTGTGTTACAAGCCTTTCCAGATGCTGCTCAGGTTGCAGGAGATAAAATCAAAGTACTTTATGGGGTTGAAGGTTATCTGATCAATGACGAAGCAAATATGATTGATCATGCAACTGACTATAGATTAAACGAAACTTATGTTGTTTTCGATATCGAAACAACTGGCTTTTCATATCATGGAGATACAATTATCGAAATTGGTGCAGTTAAAGTTGTTGAAGGTGTTGTAACTGAGCAATTTAGTCAGTTAATTAATCCTAATCGTCCAATTCCCTCAAACATTGTTGAGTTAACTGGGATTTCAGAGGCAATGGTATCTGAGATGCCTACTTTAGAAGAAGTACTGCCTAAATTTATGGCCTTTGTTGATGGCGCGCCAGTTGTTGCACACAACGCAACCTTTGATTGTTCTTTCATTCGACATTATTGTAAGCTATACAATATACCATTTACATCGCTGATATTAGATACCTTGACTTTAAGTCGACTTCTTTTGACTAGCATAAAGAAACATAATTTGAAAGCAATCACAAAGCATTTGAAGATTGCCTTAAACGATCATCATCGTGCGGTAGCCGATGCAGAGGCAACAGCTCGCGTCTTTATTCATTTTATCAATATGTTGAGCGAGCTTGAAGTTCACACACTCATTGAGCTAAATAAATATGCGATGTTGAATTATGATTATAGCCAACTTGAAATGAATCATGTCATTATCATGGCTCAAACGCAGGCGGGTTTGAGAAATCTTTATGAAATCGTATCACATTCTAATCTTAATACTTATTATAGAAAGCCAAGGGTTCCAAAATCTCTTTTACGTAGCAAAAGAGAAGGCTTATTAATTGGTAGTGCCTGTGAGGCAGGGGAAGTCTTTAAAGCAATGATGAATAACTTGCCTGAAGATAAAGTGCTTGAAATTGCAAATTTTTATGATTATCTAGAAATTCAACCTATTGATAATAATGCTTTCATGCTTGAAAATGGAAAGATTAAATCGGTTGAAGAACTTAGAAATCTCAATCGAAGAGTTCTAAGAATGGGCGATGCGTTAGGGAAACCAGTCGTGGCTACTTGCGATGTTCATTTTTTGAATCCTGAAGATGAGGTCTTTAGAAGAATCCTTATGGCAGGTAATGGTTATAGTGACGCTGATAATCAAGCACCACTTTATTTCAGGACGACTGAAGAGATGCTTGAAGAGTTTGCTTATTTAGGGGATCGAGCGGAAGAAGTTGTAATAGATAATCCACTTAAAGTCGCAGATATGTGCGAATGGGTTAGGCCGGTACCTAAAGGCACTTTTCCACCGTCTATCGAGGGTGCTGATGAAGAGTTTAGAACTATGTGTATGGCAAAAGCTGAGCGGATTTATGGCAATCCATTACCTGAGATAGTTGAAAAAAGAATTCTAAGAGAGCTTAATTCCATCATAGGCAATGGTTATGCGGTTATGTATATCATCGCTCAAAAGTTGGTTACAAAATCTCTTGAAGATGGTTTCCTCGTTGGATCAAGGGGCTCTGTTGGTTCTTCATTTGCTGCAACTATGAGCGATATTACTGAAGTTAATCCATTGCCACCACACTATATTTGTAAGAGTTGTAAGCATTCAGAATTCTTTACAGATGGCGTATATGGCGCTGGTGTCGATATGCCAGACAAAGATTGTCCTGTTTGCGGAGAGCGATATTTTAAAGATGGCTTTGATATTCCATTTGAAACCTTCTTGGGCTTTGATGGCGATAAAGAGCCGGATATCGACTTAAACTTTGCTGGTATTTATCAAGCAAACGCGCATAAATATTGTGAAGTTCTGTTTGGTAAAGGAAAGACTTTTAAAGCTGGAACGATAGGAACCATAGCGGATAAAACCGCCTATGGCTATGTTAAAAAATACTTTGAAGAACGTGAAATTGATATACATCGATATGAAATCGAACGTTTAGCACAGGGCTTGACGGGCGTAAAAAGAACTTCTGGACAGCATCCTGGCGGTATTATGGTAGTGCCAGCCGATCGTGATATTCATGAGTTTTGTCCGATTCAATATCCTGCAAATGATACATCTTCTGATGTAATAACCACTCACTTTGATTACCATTCTATTAGTGGGCGATTATTAAAACTTGATATCCTTGGACACGACGTTCCGACGATCATCAAATATCTTGAGCAATTAACAGGTGTTAATGTTTTTGATATTCCACTTGGTGATCCGGATACGATGAGAATTTTTACTTCAGCAGAAACTTTGAAGATTAAAGATCCCTCTTATTCTCTGGACATTGGGAGTCTAGGTATCCCAGAGTTTGGTACAAAGTTCGTTAGACAAATGCTAAGAGATACAAACCCTGAAACATTTTCTGACTTAGTACGTATTTCTGGTCTATCACATGGTACTGATGTTTGGGTAAACAATGCACAGGATTTGGTTAGAAATAATACGGTTACTATCAAAGAAGTAATCGCAACTCGTGATGATATTATGAACTACTTGATTCAGATGAAACTTGAGCCGCTTACATCATTCAAAATCATGGAAAATGTAAGAAAAGGTAAAGGCTTAAAAGAAGATGAAATTAAAGTTATGAAAGAAAATGATGTTCCAGATTGGTACATCAATTCATGTCAAACGATTCAGTATATGTTTCCAAAGGCTCATGCGGTTGCGTATGTTATGATGTCTGTTAGAATTGCATATTTTAAGGTGCATTATCCGCTCGCATTCTATGCAACTTATTTTTCTACAAAGGTAGATGACTTTGATGCTGATTTGATTTGTAAAGGTGTTGAGGTAATTCGCGCTAAAATGAAAGAATTAGATGCACTAGAAAAGCCGACAAAGAAGGAACAAGATTTACAGGGGATACTCGAAATCGCTGATGAAATGTACAGTAGGGGCTTTAATTTCTTAAAGGTCGACCTTATGAAATCGGATGCATTACAGTTTAAGATTGAAGACGGTAAGATATTACCACCGTTCCTTGCATTACAAGGTGTTGGTGAGTCAGCAGCTCTTAGCATTGTCAAAACAAGAGAAGAGCAAGATGAGTTTATGTCAATTGAGGACTTCCAAAGATTGACAAAAGTATCTAAGACGGTAATTGAAACTTTAAAACAGCATGGTTGTTTTGAAGATATGCCTGAAGACAATCAATTATCACTATTCTCATTTGCATAACAGGGCTGGATATGTTATAATAATCAAGTAAATAGTAGTTGACAGCAAGAGTGGGATTTCCCACTCTTTGTTATTGATATGGGCTTTATGCGATTAATCACTATCGCTGAATATAGACTACATAGAATTGAAAGTAGGTGCGTAAAATGAAAAAAAGAAGAGTTGTAGATGTCGTCGAAGAAATTCTGACCCCGTTTGTAGCGACAAATAATATGGAAATCGTTGATATTGAGTTTGTTAAGGAAGGTCCTTACAGATATTTAAGAGTTACCATTGATAAAGAAGAACCAGTAACTTTAGATGATTGTCAAATGGTGAGTCAGTTTTTAAATTCAAAATTGGATGCACTTGATCCTATTGAAGAACAGTATTTCCTTGAGATTTCCTCTCCTGGCGTTGAGCGTGTTCTTAAAAAGGAAAAAGAATTTGAAAAATTTGTTGGTAGAGAAGTTCAACTCAAGTTATTTCAAGCTTTTGAAGGACAAAAGGTCTTAAACGGTAAGTTGGTTGGCCTAATTGACGATCATATTGTGATCGAGCATGAAAAAATGGGTAAAATCGAGATACCAAAAAGCAAAGTATCATTAACGAAAATTGTCGTTGAATTTGAATAGGAGGGATAACCGGTGAAAACAGAATTATTGCTTGCTTTAGAGCAACTTGAGAAGGAAAAAGGATTAGCAATTGATATGCTATTTGATGTCATAGAAGATGCAGTTGTCAAAGCTTATAAAAATAACTTTAGTGCTTCGCACAATGTTGAAGTTGAAATCAATCGTGAAAATGGTGAATTCAACGTTTATTCTGTAAGAATTGTAGCTGATGAAGTCATTGATGACATTACACAAATTTCTCTTGAAGATGCCAAAAAAATCGATCCAAATTTTGAAAATGGCGATGTTGTTAAAGAGAAAGTAACGCCAAAAGATTTTGGAAGAATTGCTGCTCAATCTGCTAAGCAAGTAGTTGTTCAAAAAATACGTGAAGCTGAAAGAGGTGTAATTTACGATGAGTATTCAAGTAGAGAGAGCGAAATCGTAAATGGTGTCATCCACAGAGTTTCTAAAGGTATCGTATACATTAGCTTAGGAAGAACTGAAGCAATTATGCAACCAAACGAGCAAATTCCTAACGAAGCATATATTCAGGGTGAAAGAATTAAGACGGTTATTACTGAGGTTAAAAACTCAACTAAAGGCCCACAAATATATGTTTCGAGAACACACCCAGCTTTAGTTAAACGTCTTTTTGAACTAGAAGTTCCAGAAATTTTTGATGGTGAAGTAGAAATTAAAGGCATATCTAGAGAACCGGGTTCTAGAACTAAAATTGCAGTATATGCACCAAATCCTGATCTTGATCCTGTTGGATCTTGTGTAGGACAAAAGGGACATCGTGTTCAAAACATCGTCGATGAATTACAAGGTGAGAAAATTGATGTTATCGAATGGAATGAAAATCCAGCTATTCTTATTTCAAACGCATTAAGCCCTGCGAAGGTTATGAGAGTAGAGGTTGATGAAGATGACAATTCAGCTTTAGTAGTCGTTCCAGATTACCAGTTATCGCTTGCAATTGGTAAAGAAGGTCAAAATGCAAGATTAGCTGCTAAATTAACAGGTTGGAAAATCGATATCAAAAATGAAACTCAATACAAAGCTTACTTGAAAGAAATTGGCGAGTATGAAGAAGTATATGGAGATGAAGAATAAATATGAAAAAGATACCCATGAGAAAATGTATCGCTTGTGGTGCGCAAAAGCCAAAGAAAGAATTGATCAGGGTTGTTAAAAATAATGAGAACGAAGTATCTGTCGATTTTACAGGAAAAGCTAATGGAAGAGGCGCTTATATCTGTAATGACAAAGCTTGCTTTGATCTTGCTATTAAGAAGAATGCTTTCAATCGCGCACTAGAAACAAAGATTGAAGATGAGGTGTTCGAAAAGCTTAAGGAAAGGTTAAGTGAACATGAGTAATGTTTTATCACTTTTAGGATTCGCAAGGAAAGCTGGGCAGTTAGTACCAGGCGAGACACTTTGCGAACAGGGAATAAAACGCAAAAAAATTTCATTACTGATTATTGCTACTGATTTAAATGAATCGACAAAAAGCAAGATAATCACGTTGTGTGAATCCGAAGGTGTCGCTTATAGAGTTATCTCAGACAAAACAACTTTATCAAATGCAATTGGTAAAGACAATTATGGATTGTTCGGTGTAACAAACAAAAAATTCTCACGAGCTTTAATTGAAAAAATTGACGCTCTATAAACCGGAGGTGAAGCAATGTCAAAGACCAGAATCCATGAACTCGCAAAAGAGTTGAATATTGCAAACAAAGATCTGATCGACAAAGCTCATGAAATGGGTTTAGATGTTAAAAACCATATGAGTACTTTGGAAGATCAAGAAATTAGTAAGTTAAAAGGGAGATTTATGAAGAGTGCTTCTGTAGACAAGACAGAATCTGTTAAAAACACACAGGAAAAACCACAAGCTTCAGCTGAGAACAAGTCACAAGATCAAGCTAAGCCAGAAAAACATCATAAAATTATTTACGATAGAACAAAAGAAATTCGTGAAGAAGAAAATCGCCGTCAAAATAAGAGCTATGACAATAGAAATAACGATAATAGAAGTGGCGATAATCGTAGCAACGATAACAGAAGCGGTGATAACCGTAATTATGACAATCGCAATAGAAACAACAACTATAACAATAATAGAAATACAACTGGTAGCGGAAACTACAATAATAACACTGGCGAAAGAAAGCCATATAACAATAACAACAGAAATTATGAAAATCGCGATAATACAAACCGTACTAATAATGATAATCAAAGAAATAATTATCAAAAACCTTATAATCGCGACGAAAACAAAGATGGTGAGAGACCTCAGTACAATAGAGACAATCAAAAACCATACAATCGCGATAATAATGGTGAAAGACCTCAGTACAACAGAGACAACCAAAGACCATATAATCGTGATAACAATGGTGAGAGACCTCAGTACAACAGAGACAACCAAAGACCTTACAATCGTGAGAATAATGGTGAAAGACCGCAATATAACAGAGATGGTCAAAGACCTCCTTATAATAAAGATGGTCAAAAACCACCTTATAACAAAGACTATAGAGATAGAAAACCACGTGATAACGATGGCACTGGTAATAATAGACCTTATGAAAAAAGGCCTTATGATCCTAATCGCCCAAATGATGGTTCAAGACCAAACTATGAAAATAGAGGTGGCTATAATAAACCAAGAACAGGCGCTGATGGGAAACCATATGATCCAAACCGTTCACAAGGTGGTTATAATAAACCAAAATCTTATGGTGGTGGTTTTAACAAGGATAAAGACTATACACCAGGACAAGGTAGAAAAACGGATAATACAAAACCTACTTTTGCTGAAACTGAAATTGCAGAAAAAACACCAAAGAAAAGAAAGCCAAAGAAAGATAAAATTGTTGTTACCTTTGATACAGATAAATTAGAATCAAAATCAAAGAAAACTAAAAAATTATTAAAAGAAGAACTTAGTGTTACGGATACAGATAACAGAAGACAATTCGACTTTGGTAAGAAGAAAAAACAAAAAGGTGTAATTTACAAAGAAAAGTCTGAGAAAGAAAGAACAACAAAAATCAATGAGCAATTGACTCAAGATATTGTTTATGTTCCTGAAGAGATGACAGTAAAGCAATTTGCTGAAATCATCAATAAACCTTCAACTGATGTGATTATGAAGTTAATGGCATTGGGTAAAATGGCAACTTTAAATCAGTTACTAGATTTTGCATCTGCTGAAGCGCTTGCAATTGATTACGGTATCGTTATTGAGCAAGAAGTAATCGAAGAAGAAAATCAATTTGAAATCTTTGATTTAGATACGCCAGACGAAGCGACAGATCTTGTTAAAAGAGCACCTGTTGTTACCGTTATGGGACACGTTGACCACGGTAAAACTTCATTACTTGATGCGATTAGAAATACAGGTGTTGCTAGTGGTGAAGCAGGTGGTATCACGCAACATATCGGTGCTTCTGAGATCGTTCACAGAGGTGAAAAAATTGTATTTTTAGATACCCCAGGTCATGAAGCGTTTACGTCACTACGTGCACGTGGTGCTAAGGTAACAGACGTTGCGATTTTAGTTGTTGCTGCTGATGATGGTGTAATGCCGCAGACGATAGAAGCGATTGACCATAGTAAAGCTGCTAATGTTCCTATTATCGTTGCAATCAACAAAATGGATAAACCGGGAGCTAACCCTGATAGAGTTAAACAAGAACTTTCTGAAAGAGGCGTCGTAATTGAAGAGTGGGGCGGAGATGTCATCGCTGTTCCAGTTTCAGCTAAAACAGGCGAAGGTCTTGATACTCTGTTAGAAATGGTACTTTTAGTTTCTGAGGTATTAGAGTTAAAAGCGAATCCGAAACGTGCTGGTGTGGGTACGGTTATTGAAGCTAAAGTGGTTAAAGGCAGAGGTACGGTTGCGTCTATCATTGTTGAAAATGGTACGATGAGTGTTGGTGACATGATAGTCGCTGGGACGACTTCTGGTAGAATCAAGGCGATGTATAATGATAAAGGTAAGAAAGTTAAACAAGTTGGTCCATCTTCAGCTATAGAAATAGATGGTTTAAGTGAAATTCCACAAGCAGGTGAAAAAATCTATGTAACACCAGATGAAAAAACTGCAAGAACAATTGCGGATCGCCATGCGTTAGCATTCAGAGAAAAAACACTTAATAAAAATAAAGGTGTTACTCTTGAAGATTTATTCTCGAGAATTAAAGATGGTGGTATAAAAGATTTAAATATCATCATAAAAGCGGATGTTCACGGTTCAGTTGAGGCGATTAAGCAATCGTTGTTGAAATTATCTAATGATGAAGTTAGAGTGAACATTATTAGAGCTGATGTTGGTGCGATTTCAGAATCAGATGTTATTCTTGCTTCTGCATCGAGCGCAATCATTATTGGCTTTAACGTAAGACCTTCTGCAATTGTTTCAACAACTGCTGATAACGAAGGCGTTGATATTAGAACTTACCAAATTATTTATAACGCGATTAACGATGTTGAGACTGCTATGAAGGGTATGCTCGACCCACTTTACAAAGAAGTAATTCTTGGTAGAATTCAAGTTAGAGCAACATTCAAAATTCCTTCAGGTGTTATTGCCGGTGGTTATGTAACTTCGGGTAAAGTAACTAGAAACGCTCAAGTTCGAGTTATTAGAGAAGGTATCGTTATAAACGAAGGTAAAATCAGTTCGTTAAAACGCTTTAAAGACGACGTCAAAGAAGTTGCACAAGGCTATGAATGTGGTATCGGTATTGAGAAATTCAATGACTTAAAAGAACTTGACGAAATCGAAGCATTCATCATGGAAGAAGTTAAAAGATAACTTCGCTAAGTAAGGAAGGTGACGTTATGTCCATTTCAAGAACAAAAAAAATATCTGAAGAAATAAAAAAAATTGTGAGTCATATTATGATGTTTGAAATTAAAGATCCAAGAGTTTCAAACCTATCATCGGTCACTCACGTAGATGTAACCAATGATTTAAGATATGCAACAATCTATATTAGTGTTTTCGATCCGAAACACAACGTCGAAACACAAATTGATGGTTTGAACAGTGCGAAAGGCTTTATTCGTAAGGAAATTGGTAAGCAACTCAAGTTGCACTATACGCCGGAGCCGATATTTAAGCCGGATCACTCAATTGAGCACGGCATGCATATCAATGATATATTAGGTAAACTCGATATTAAACACGATTCAGATGAGTCATCTGAGGAAGAAGAGGAGTAATATGGAATCAATTTATGAATTAAAAGCTCTTTTAGAAGATCCAGCAATTCATAATGTATTGATTCTACCGCATAATATGCCAGATGGTGATACGTTGGGATCGTGTATCGGCGTATACTATATGGTGAAACATTTTAACAAAAGGGGGTATATCGTCTTAAATGACGATATACCTTCTAATTTATCCTTCCTATTTGACGAAGAGGTAAAGTGTTATCAGCTTAGTGAGGTTGAAGACATCAATTTTGAACTAAGTATTGCGGTAGATGCTGGAGAAACAAAATTATTTGAAGATCGCTATGAAGCCTTTAAAGCATCAGGTAAAACCGTTTGTATCGATCATCATAAAACGAATTCAATGTATGCAGGGTTGAATATAGTCGAGGTGGCAGCATCTTCAACAGGCGAGATCGTTTACCAACTTATGAAGACTTTTGAATGTCCAATTAACGCGACAGCAGGGCAAGGATTATATGCTGCAATCGTTACAGATACGGGAAGTTTTAGATACACAAATACCCGAAGTGAAACCTTTACTGCTTGTAGCGAATTGATTCAAACTGGGTTTGATTTCAATCGCTTAAATGTAGAAATCTTTCAAAATAAATCTTATGAAAAGGTTCTTCTACTAAACAAAGTATTTGAGACGCTTGATTTATATGGTAATCATAAAATTGCTGTTGTTAAGTTATCTCAAGAATTAATTAACAGCTTAAATTTAAGTGAATATGACACAGACGGAATCGTCGAATTCGTTAGAGATATTAAAGGCATTGAAGTTGTAGTTTTTATTCGTCATTTAGGTGGAGTGGCTCATAAAGTATCCATGCGATCTAAACACAATGTGGATGTTAGCGAAGTAGCCATGCTTTTCCATGGTGGCGGACATACAAAAGCTGCTGGATTTAAGATGGATGCTAGTATTGATTTAATTGAAGAAAAAGTGGTTGAAGCACTTTTAAAAGTGATATAAGGAGCTTTAAATTGTCAAATGATATTAATGGCGTAATCGTCATCGACAAACCTCAAAATATGACATCGCATGATGTGGTTGCAATTATGAGGAAACGATTAAATACAAAAAAAATAGGCCACACTGGAACCTTGGATCCGATGGCAACAGGTGTATTGCCTATTTGCATTGGTAGAGCAACTAAGCTGGTCGATTATTTAACTGAAAGACGCAAAGCTTATTCTTGTGAAATGCAACTTGGTAGCGCAACTGATACTCAAGATGTTTGGGGCACTGTTACGGAATCGTTCAATGGTGAGTTTCCAGATACTTCGATTATCAAAGAAGTTGTCCTTTCGTTTATTGGTGAAATTGATCAAGTACCACCGATGTACAGTGCTTTAAAAGTCGGTGGTGAAAAACTAGTAGATCTTGCTCGAAAAGGGATTGTTGTCGAACGAGAGTCTAGAAAGAGAACCATTTATTCTATAGAAAATTTAGAAGTCAGACATCATACAATATCATTTGACGTTACTTGTTCTAAAGGAACCTATATTAGAACCCTTTGTCACGACATAGGGATAAAATTGGGTACCTTTGGACATATGACAAGTCTCAGACGCACGCTATCAGAACCTTTTTCTTTAGATGATGCCATCTCTATAGATACGGTAACTGCAGAGTCTGCAATCATTTCATTAGTTGATATTGAAACCGCTTTGTCATTTATGCCAAAAGTCGAATTAATTGGTAACCCAAAGATGATTGAACTACTAAATAATGGCGTTAAACTGGATTTGAACAATAGACTTAGTCTAGATCTTGAAGATGGCTTTTATAGAATTTTTATAGATGATGTTTTCTGGGGAATTGGGGAAGCAGAGGCGCAGAAACTAATACTCAAGAAAAACATGAAAGTATAGGCTTCATGTTCATAGGTGAAATTTAATAGGGTGAAATAATGAAAATATATTTTGAAATTGAACAAATTGATATTGGTATTGAACCTACTTCAGTTGCACTTGGTACCTTTGACGGGTTACATATCGGTCATGCTGAAGTATTGAATGAAATGAAAAAAGTAGCAAGAGAAGAAGGGCTTAAGACTTTTGTTTATACTTTTTCTAATCATCCTAAAGAGGTTATATCTCCAGATAGTGTACCTTCTAAAATTATGGATATTGATGAGAAAGTTCAGATTTTTACTAGATTTGATATTGATTACTTGTCTTTAATAAAATTTGATAAAGAACAAACCAATTATGATCCTGAAGAATTTGTATCAGAAATTCTAATTAAAAAATTAAATATGAAGCATTTAACCGTTGGTTATGATTATAAATTTGGAAAATTTGCCAAAGGCGATACCGATTTGCTCATAGCTCTTTCTAAAAAATATGGATATACCTACCATATTGTACAACCGATTATGCGAAACAATGTTCGTGTTTCATCTTCTCTAATAAGAGAACTATTGTCTGACGGTAAAATTGAAGAAGCCAATTACTATTTAGGGCGTGAGCATTTTATAAAAGGGACTGTGGTCAAAGGAAAAGGTGTGGGACACAAGCTCGGATTTCCAACAGCTAATCTAAGAATTAAAGATAATATCAGCACAATTAAGCCAGGTGTTTATGTTAGCAAAACAGTACTTAAAGGTGAGACTTATCCTTCTGTAACAAACGTTGGATTTAACCCAACGTTTGAACAAACTGGGATTCATTTAGAGACTTATATTCTAGGTGTTGATCGTCCATTGTATGACGAGATCATTGAAGTTCATTTTTTAAAGCGACTTAGAGATGAACTGAAGTTTAATAACTTGGATGACTTAATCGATGCAATGAACAGGGATTTAAAGAATACGAAAGCTTATTTTGGTTTAGATAAATAGCTTTACTTTAGTAGTTACAAGTGATATAATACGTTTGTTGTTTACCTCGGCGTTGTTAACCGGCACTCCACCGATTTACTAGGCTGAAGGCATATTATATATTAATTTAGGAGGAAACTATGATTTCAAAAGACAAAAAATTTGAAGTAATTGAGAAATTCAAAACACATCCAACTGACACTGGTTCTCCAGAAGTTCAAATCGCTATTTTAACTTCAAGAATCAACGAGTTAAATGAGCATTTATCAGTTCATAAAAAAGATCACCACTCTAGAAGAGGTCTTTTAAAAATGGTTGGTAAAAGAAGAAGTCTTCTTAACTACTTAAAGAACAACAATCTTGACAAGTACAGAGAATTAATTAAAGAACTTGGCTTAAGAAAATAAGTTTAATGATAGAGCTTGACGGATGTCAAGCTCTATTTCATTCTTAGGTATCAATAGTTCATATGTCACTAGAGGTTTCAGAAGCTGTAATTCGATGAAAACTTGAATTTCCAATGCCGAAAAGTGGACAAGACAAGTCCCGGCAGATAAATATCTCTTTATATTTAAGGAGATATTTAGTATAATATAGTAGACTTAATCATACACTAAGTGGAATTTATCTTAAAATCCTACTTATTTGAAGTGAATGCTTTTTATAGAGTGTTGACTTGAAATAAGTAGGATAAATTCCGTAAGGTGATTAAAAAAAATAGGAGGCCTTATGAGTCAAAATAATGGTTGCCAAGCTGTAGGTGGCGACAAAATAAAAGAAGTAAAAACATTTGAAACGACAATAGCTGGAAGACCCTTTAAAGTAGAAATCGGTAAAGTAGCAAATCTTGCTAATGGTTCAGCTTTAATATCATATGGAGAAACTGTTGTATTGGTTACTGCAGTCGCTTCTAGAAAACCAAAAGCTGGAATTGACTTTTTCCCATTGACAGTTGAGTTTGAAGAAAAATTATATTCTGTAGGAAAGATTCCTGGTGGTTTTATTAAAAGAGAAGGTAGACCATCTGAAAGAGCAATTCTTACGTCTAGACTAATTGATAGACCAATTAGACCTTTATTCCCAGATGGCCTTAAAAATGAGGTACAAGTAGTTGCAACTGTATTATCAGTAGATCAAGACTGTTCTCCTGATACTGTAGCGATGAACGGTGCTTCTATTGCACTTGGCATTTCTGACATTCCTTTTGATGGCCCAGCGGGTGCGGTTACAGTAGGCTATGTTGATGGAGAATATGTAATCAACCCAACTGTAGAACAAAAAGAAAAATCTAAACTTAATTTAGTCGTTGCTGGTACTGAGGAAGCAGTAGTAATGGTTGAAGCGGGCGCAGATATTCTTCCTGAAGACATCATGCTTGGTGCAATTATGTATGGTCATGATGCAATTAAGGAAATTTGCAGATTTATTAATAAAATAGCTGCTGAAATTGGTAAAGAAAAGTTTGAAATCGTATTACCAGAAGTGGATACTGAATTCCAAGATGCGATCGTTGCATTCTTATCTGATAAAATGAATCAATTGGTAAGAATTACAGACAAGCATGATAGAAATGCTGCCTTGGAAGATTTAGAAATTGAGCTTATTGAGCACTTTTCTGAATCCTATCCTGATAGTGCGGATTACCTAAAAGGTCAATTCAAAGCAATCGAAAAAACAACTATGAGAAAAATGATTATTCATGAAGGTGTAAGACCTGATGGTCGTATTCCTACTGAAATCAGACCGATCTCTTGTGAAGTTGGTTTATTACCAAGGACACATGGATCAGGTTTATTTACAAGAGGTTTAACTCAAGCACTTACAATTACAACTTTAGGTGCTCTAGGCGAAATGCAAAGAATCGATGGTTTAGATCTTGAAGATACAAAACGTTATATGCACCATTACAATTTCCCTCCTTTTTCAGTAGGTGAAGTTGGTATGAGTAGAGTTAATAGACGTGCAGTTGGTCACGGTGCTTTAGGTGAAAGAGCTTTATTGCCTGTAATCCCTTCAGAAGCTGATTTCCCATATACGATTCGTTTGGTATCAGAGGTTGTTACATGTAATGGATCAAGTTCTCAAGCAAGTATTTGTGGTAGCACATTATCACTTCTCGATGCTGGTGTACCAATTAAAGATTCAGTTGCAGGTATAGCTATGGGTCTTATTCAAGAAGATGGTAAAATTGAAATCTTAAGTGACATTCAAGGTATGGAAGATGCACTTGGCGATATGGACTTTAAAGTTGCTGGTACAAAAGATGGTATTACAGCACTTCAAATGGATATTAAAGTAGATGGCTTAAATAGAGAACTTCTTGAAAGAGCTATGGAGCAAGCTAGAACTGGCAGACTTCATATTCTTGAAAAGATGAATGCAGTCATCAATGCACCAAGAGCAGAAATGTCGCAATATGCACCTAGAGTCTTCCAAATCAAAATTGATCCAGATAAGATTAGAGATGTTATTGGACCTGGTGGAAAAGTGATTACAAGAATTACTTCTACTTACAACGTTAAAATTGATATCGAAGATACTGGTGCTGTATTAATTACAGCTAATGATGGTATTAGTGGTGAAAAAGCACTTGCTGAAATCCAAGGTATTGTAAAAGTACCTGAAGTAGGTCAAGTTTATACGGGTAAAGTAACTAGAATTCTTAAGTTCGGTGCATTTGTTGAATTAGGTCATGGTAAAGAAGGTCTTTGCCACATTTCTCAACTTGACAATAAACGAGTTGCTAAGGTTGAAGATGTTGTTAACATCGGCGATGAAGTGACCGTTAAAATCATCGAAATTGATGATCAAGGTAGAATTAACGTTTCAAGAAAAGTTTTACTAGAAGACAATAAATAGGTAAATGATGAATCACAAATTAATGTGAAGGATAACGAACCCTAGGTATTTAATACCTAGGGTTTGATATGTATGTGTTATAATATAAGAGGTGTGATTTGCACAAAAGGTTACAATTAGAAAATGGATTAACGATTGTATTTGAAAAATTAGATGGCTATCAATCGGTATCTGTCGGTGTTTGGGTTAAAACCGGCTCGTCTTATGAAGCTATAAAAGAAAACGGTCTTTCGCATTTTATAGAGCATATGTTATTCAAGGGAACTTCGAAAAGAAGTGCTAGAGATATTGCGCACATAATTGATGGAATTGGTGGGGAACTAAATGCATTTACTGCAAAGGAATGTACCTGTTACTACACTAAGACGTTAAGTACAGATTTACCGATAGCAATTGATGTGTTATCAGATATGATCTGCAATTCGACATTTAACGATGAACATATAGAAACTGAAAAAACAGTTATTATTGATGAAATCAATATGTACGAAGACGCAGCAGAAGAAGTGGTTGTCGATGTTTTGAATGAGATTACTTTTAAGGGGCATCCGTTGTCTTACCCTATACTAGGTACAAAACAAACCGTTTCATCATTTACTAGGAAAGACATTATCGGCTATTTTGAAAAGTTTTATAGACCAGACAATATGGTGATTTCTGTAACGGGTTATTTTGATGAGGATGAGTTAATTCAACTGATTGAAGAATCATTCGGGCAAATTGTTAGACGTCAGACAAGTGAAATTCACAAACTTGAAGATCCAAAATTTAATGGCGGACTTATTGTTAAAAAGAAGGATTTTGAACAGGTCCAAGTTGCGATTAATTTTCCTGGTATTGAATTTGATCACGTGTTGAGCTATGAAATGATGATTCTCAATAATGTACTCGGTGGAACTAACAGCTCAAAATTATTTCAGTCGATTCGCGAGGATCGCGGTCTGACGTATTCTATATACTCAGAACCTAATTTTTATGATGCGCTTGGTACGATGACGATTGGTTTTGGTGTTTCTAAAGAAAACCTTTCTGAAACCATGGAAATTATCGCAAATGAAATCGTTGAAATAAGAAAAAATTTAGTTTCAAATGAGGAATTTAAACACGCTCAAAGTCATTTAAGGGGAAGTTTTTTCTTAAATCTCGAAGGTAGTGAAAATCTAATGGACCTAATCGGTCGTATTGAGTTATTTGCTCATAAAGAAAAAACCATCGATGATATGCTGGATAAAATCAATCATATTAGTATCAACGGTGTCAATGAGTTAATTAAAATGTGTTTAACTCCATCAACAATTGCTATGGCTGTCGTTGGTGATGTAGAAAAAAGTGAAATTGAGATGCTCTACGACGATTTTATTCGTACAATTTCAAATTAAACTATAAAAGAATTTCTAGGGGGAAATATGAAAATTCGTATTGTGAATCAATCAGGCAATCCACTTCCAGAGTATAAAACGCATGGTGCTTCTGGTATGGATTTACTTGCTAATAACGATGAACCAATAACATTAGCACCAATGGAAAGACAACTTGTACCGACTGGATTGTTTGTTGAAATACCTTTTGGTTTTGAAGGCCAAGTAAGAGCGAGAAGCGGTCTTTCGATAAAAAATGGAATTACTTTAGTAAATTGCGTTGGTACGATTGATAGTGATTATAGAGGTGAGTTAAAAATTCCCGTAATAAACCTTAGTGATTCTAGTTTTACTATTGTTAAAGGAGATCGAGTAGCACAATTAATTATAACAAAGTATGAAAAAATTGATTGGGAACAAACTGAAGCGATAGATGAAACACACAGAGGTGAAGGCGGCTTCGGTTCAACTGGCGTATAAACGAGGTGATATAAAGTGCCAAAAACAAATCAGAAAAAACGAACCAGCTCAAGTACAAAGCGTACGACTAATAAGGCTGTAAGACCTGCTAAACCTACCAAGCAAGAGTTAGAACGTAGTTATAAAATAAAATACGAACTTAAAATGATAGCGTTGATTGCAGTTACTTTATTTATGATGTTAAGCTTATACACGACTGCAGTTGGCGTAGTTGGCCATGGCATAACCAATATTGTTTTGGGACTTTTTTCGTTTGTAGGATATAGTTTTCCTATTGTATTTTTTATTATTATATTTGTTCAGCTTAATCCAAATTTTAGACCTGCTAGACTCAGAATTAATGTTGCATTAGCACTTGTATTAATTGGATTATTATTACTTTCAACCTTAATCGCATATGACGGTATAGAAAAACAGAAGTTGATTTTAAGAAATGATTATCTAACTGGCGAAGGATTGAAACAAGCTTATGAACTAGGTATGGATTTAAATGGTGGCGGCGTATTCGGTGATGTGTTGACCATTACGACTGTCAAATTGATAGGCATTTTTGGTGCTTATATTGCGATTATAGTTTCGTTCATTGCGGGTTTTATTATTTTTACTCGTGTCTCACTTCAGGATTTATGGGAGATGAAAAAGAAGAACAGTTATGACCGAAAATTAGCTAAGGAACAAGAACGAGCTATTGAGGCAAGTATAATTGAAAATAAAAAAGCCGAGAAACTCGAAAACGAGAAAAGAAAAGACAATAAAATCAATGCACCAATTGACGAGCAAGATGTTGGATTTTTAGGTACCATTGAAAATCAGCGTAAATCAAGAAAAAAAGATGTTAAAAGTTTTGACTTTGATTCATATGATGGTGAACTTAAAACTGCTCCTGTTAATAGTGAGAGAAAAGTAGAAGCACAACAAAAAATGAATCGTGTTGGGGTTGTTTCTGATCCTTATCAAGAACTGGAAGTTATTGCAGCTAACGATCAAGTAAAGCAAGCTACAGATAAAGTAACACCAGCGATAAAGACTGAATCAGTAAATGCGTCAAAAATTGTATTTCAAGATCATACGGAAAAAAATACTGAAGCCATTAAAAGTGACACTGTTGGTAGAAGTGAACCAATCCCTAAAAACGATCCAATTATAAAAGATGATCAAGCGGGTAAAATTTCAGTTAATAAGCCCGACCAGATAAACGTAACTGAAAAGCCTGAGAAAATTAAAGAGTCAGATATTGATCCTCAAACAAGACAATTGGTAAATGATCAGATTGCTGTAAATACTGGCAAAGTTTTCGAAGCGTATACTTTACCACCAGTTGACATGTTGAATCATGGTAAACAACCTGCGGCTACAGAGGATAAAAATGAATACTTAGAGATGGCAAAGCAGCTCGAAGATACATTAAATAATTTTAATGTAGATGCTAAGGTTATATCCGTAAAAAGAGGGCCATCCATCACTATGTTTGAGGTTCAGCCAAGTCCAGGTGTCAAAGTAAGCAAGGTCGTCAGCTTATCGGATGATATTGCACTTAATCTTGCAACAACTAATGTTCGGATAGCACCAATACCAAACAAAGCAGCTATAGGCATAGAAGTACCAAATAGAACAACATCAATGGTTACGCTTAAAGAAGTTATCACTTCTGGAGAGTTTAAAAAGCAAAAGTCCAAATTGACGGTTGGTTTAGGAAAAGATATATCTGGCAATGCAATTATTGGCGATCTTGCAACCATGCCACATTTATTAATTGCAGGTGCGACGGGTTCTGGTAAGTCAGTTTGTGTGAATACAATTATTACGAGTATTTTGTTTAATGCAAAACCGGATGAGGTTAAGTTTCTTATGATCGACCCTAAAGTTGTTGAGCTAAGCAATTATAATGGCATTCCACATTTGATTTTGCCGGTAGTTACAGATCCAAAGAAGGCTTCAATCGCTTTGAACTGGGCTGTAAATGAAATGACTCGACGCTATAAGCTTTTTGCAGAGCAAGTGGTCAGAGATATGAAAAGCTACAATAAAAAAGCTGAGGCAAATGGACTCGAAATGTTGCCTCAAATAGTTGTGATCATTGATGAATTAGCGGATCTTATGATGGTAGCGCCTAATCAAGTTGAGGACGCCATCTGCCGTTTAGCTCAAATGGCGAGAGCAGCTGGAATCCATCTTATTGTTGCAACACAAAGACCTTCTGTTGATGTTATAACGGGATTGATAAAAGCCAATATTCCTTCCAGGATTGCGTTTTCTGTTTCTTCTCAAGTAGATTCACGAACCATCATTGATATGGGTGGCGCTGAGAAACTTTTGGGTAAGGGTGATATGTTGTTTTATCCAAATGGTGTATCTAAGCCGAAACGTGCACAAGGTGCCTTTGTTTCTGACGAAGAAGTTGAATCTTTAGTAAACTATATTAAAGAGCAAAATCAAGAAGTGGTATACAATGAAGAAATTCTTGACGAAGTTCAATCATTCACCACTAACATGGATGATGTGGATGAATATCTTGAAGAAGCAATTAACTTTGTTGTAGAAACCGGTCAAGCTTCTGCTTCTATGATGCAAAGAAGATTTAGAGTTGGGTATAATAGAGCCGCTAGATTGGTAGAGGCGATGGAAGAAAGAGGCATTGTCGGACCACATAGAGGTAGTAAACCAAGAGAGGTTTTAATTTCAAGAGGAGAGTTGGATGCTTTTAGCTCTGAAGCAGAAGTTGAAGAAACTTTTTCTGACGAAGCATTTGATTTTAATCAAGAAACCAATTATGAGTATGAAGAAGATGCATACTCAAACGAAGAGTAAATTAGAGTGAGGAAAATATGAAAAAAGTATTTATTGAGACCTTAGGTTGTTCTAAGAATCTTAATGACAGTGAAATTATGCTAGGCATTTTGGACGATCATTATACATTGTGTGAAGAAGTATCTGAAGCCGATGTTGTAATTGTTAATACGTGTTCTTTTATACACGATGCAAAAGAAGAATCAATTGAAACCATTTTAGAATTATCAAAATTAAAAACAAATGGTAATTGTGAAAAACTCATCGTTACGGGTTGTTTATCACAAAGATATCCAGAAACGTTGATTGAGGAAATTCCAGAAATTGATGCAGTCATTGGTACGAGTAATTTCTATGAAATAGAAGAAGTTTTAGACGTACTATACGATGAAAAGAATCCACATCACAATAACAAGCTGTTTATGAAAAATGTCGATATTGAAATTCCAGAAGCATTACCTAGAATTTTGACGACACCTTCCCATTATGCCTATTTAAAAATTGCTGAAGGCTGTGATAACAAATGTACTTATTGTATTATTCCAAAGCTAAGAGGTAAATATAGATCTAGAAAAATTGAAGATATCGTAGAAGAAGCAAAGGATCTCGCAGGTATGGGGATAAAAGAACTTATGATCATTGCTCAAGATACATCTAGATATGGTATTGATATTTATGGTGAAGCAAAACTAGATGTGCTACTAGGTGAGTTATCAAAAATTGAGGGCATAAAATGGATTCGTGTTCATTATTCTTATCCTGACATCTTAGATGATCGTTTGTTAGATGGCTTTTTCAATAATGATAAAGTGGTCAATTATTTTGATATCCCAGTTCAACATGCAAGTGACAACATTTTAAAATTAATGAATAGACGTACATCTTTAAAGGATATTGAGGAGATCATCTCTAAAATAAGATCTAGAGATCCTAGATCTGTTATTAGAACTACAGTTATTGTCGGTTTCCCAGGGGAGACACAAACTGATTTCGATATTCTGATGAACTTCGTTGAGAAGGTTAGATTTGATAGATTAGGCGCTTTTGAATATTCTTTTGAAGAAGATACGCCTTCTGCAAAATTGCCAAATCACTTGTCTGATGAAATTAAAAAAGAGAGACGTGAGCTTTTAATGGAAAAGCAGATGATCATTTCTGAATCCCTATCTTACGAAAAGATTGGAAGAGTTTACGAAGTTGTAATTGAAGAAGTAGCTGAAGCGGGTAAAATATTAGTTGGTAGAACAGCTTTTGATGCACCTGATATCGATGGTGTCGTCTATGTACACACTACTTTACCAATTGAATTTGGCACTTTTGTTAATGTTAAAATCACCGATGCCTTAGAATACGATTTGATTGGAGTGATTGAAAATGAAGATGAATATCGCAAATAAACTGACACTTTTAAGGATTGTCCTCATTCCCATTTTTATCTACCTATTGTTAGAAGGTTATACCATTGCCGCGTTCGTGATGTTTTCTATAGCGTCCCTTACAGATTTTTTAGATGGCTACTTAGCTAGAAAATATAATTTAGTTACGAACTTTGGAAAGTTTATGGATCCTTTAGCGGATAAGCTTTTGGTTACTTCTGCACTGGTTTGTTTTGTACAACTAGGTTTGTTAAATTCATGGGTTGTCATTATCATTTTATCAAGAGAGTTCATTGTAAGTATATTTAGAGCCATTGCTGCAGCTGAAGGAATAGTAATTGCAGCAAGTTGGTGGGGGAAAGCAAAAACGATTAGTCAAATGTTTATGGTTATTGTATTATTGCTCAATAATTATCCATTTGAATGGCTTCATATTCCGATGGATCAGATATTGATCTATGTGGCAACGATATTAACCGTTATATCAGGTTATGATTATATTGTAAAAAATAAACAAGTTTTAAAGGATTAGCCAAATTGGTTGACGTAATAACATTATGTCAACCAATTTCATTTTATTGGCAATGATTTTTAATGGAGGCAATATGAGAGCTGGTATTTTAGCGATAGGAACAGAGTTATTGACTGGTCAAACAGTTAACACTAATGCAGCGTATCTTGGTAGTGAGCTCGCTACATTGGGAATTGGTGTATATTATCAACAAACAGTTGGAGATAACATGGAACGCATGAAACTTGCGATATCAGAACTGCTTGAACGTGTAGACGTACTCATTACAACTGGTGGACTTGGACCGACACAAGATGACATAACAAAAGAGATGGTTGCCGAGGTTTTAAATAAAAAAATGATTCTAGATCAGCACAGTTTAGACTTAATAAAAGAACGCTTTAGAATGTTTAATCGGACTATGCCTGAAAGTAATGTTAGACAGGCTTATTTTCCAGAAGGTGCACTTATATTAGATAATAAAATGGGTACAGCTCCAGCGTGTATTGTAGAGCTTGAAAATCAAAAATGTATCATTGTTTTGCCAGGTCCACCAAGAGAAATGAAGTTTATTTATAGCACCTATATTAAAGATTACTTATCAAACAAAAGTCAATTAAAACTATCTAGTCGCTTTTTAAGTATCTATGATTATGGTGAGTCTGCTGTTGAGGAACGCTTGATTGACTTGATTGACGGTCAAACTAATCCTACATTTGCCACTTACGCAGGAGATGGAAAGGTGATTTTAAGAATTACAGCTTCTGGTCCAAACTCTTCTGAAAATGAGGCCTTATGCGATCAGTATGCTTCGGTTATTAGTGAAAGAATAGGCAAACATATTATATCGTATACTGGAGAGGATATCGATGCAGTGGTACTAAATAAGTTGCTAGATAAGAAACTTACAATTTCATTTGCAGAATCTTGTACTGGAGGTAAACTCGTCAGTTCACTAATAAAATACTCAGGTGCATCAGAGGTTGTCGATACTGGAATTGTAACTTATAGCAATGCATCAAAAGTAAGAGAACTGAATGTAAGAGAGGAAATTCTACAAACTTATGGGGCAGTCAGCCACCAAACGTGTTATGAGATGGTAAAAGGTTTGCTTGAGAAGACAGGATCAGACATAGGTATTAGCGTTACTGGAATTGCAGGCCCAAATGGTGGTACAGCTGAAAAACCGGTTGGTTTAGTTTATATTGGAATTGGAATTGGTGGTGAAATATTTACTTTCGAAAACAAGTTTACAGGTGATCGTGAATTGATACAGAATAGAACGGTTATAAAAGCACTTAAAACAATTTATGATTTTTTGGAGAAAATGTAAATAATTGACAAATTTAATTTTCAATTATATAATTGTATCAAAGTGTTTGAATAAATAAAAATATATGTTATAATAA
Organism: Fusibacter sp. QWL-12; assembly: GCF_058683495.1. Taxonomy (NCBI): domain Bacteria; kingdom Bacillati; phylum Bacillota; class Clostridia; order Eubacteriales; family Fusibacteraceae; genus Fusibacter; species Fusibacter sp. QWL-12. Next base: position 3,715,146 of record NZ_CM178745.1, on the reverse strand, counting down.
AACAGAACAAATGTTCTAATAACAAAGGCGGGTGTATGATACTATGAGTGAGAGACAAAAGGCACTAGAAAGTGTACTTGGACAAATTGAGAAACAATTCGGAAAAGGTTCTATCATGAAGCTCGGTGATGAATCAGCTAAAATGAACGTTGAAAGTATACCTACCGGTTCTATAGATTTAGATATTGCTTTAGGAATCGGCGGTATTCCAAAGGGAAGAATAGTAGAAATTTACGGACCTGAGTCATCAGGTAAGACGACAGTTACACTGCATATGATTGCAGAAGTTCAAAAAACAGGGGGAACTGCTGCTTTTATTGATGCTGAGCATGCTCTCGATCCTGTTTATGCTAAAGCAATTGGTGTAAATATTGAAGAATTAATTGTATCTCAACCAGATACTGGTGAACAAGCACTTGAAATAGTTGATGCACTCGTTCGAAGCGGTGCGGTTGATATCGTTGTAGTTGACTCTGTTGCTGCACTTGTTCCTAAAGCCGAAATCACTGGTGAGATGGGCGATTCGCATATGGGTCTTCAAGCTAGACTTATGTCGCAAGCATTGAGAAAACTGACAGCAATAATTAATAAATCAAACTGTACTGTAATCTTTATTAACCAATTGCGTATGAAAATTGGTGTTATGTTTGGTAATCCTGAGACGACTACTGGTGGAAATGCGCTTAAGTTCTATGCGTCAGTACGTTTAGATGTCAGAAGAATTGATTCAATTAAAAAGGATTCTGATGTAATCGGAAATAGAACACGCGTTAAAGTGGTTAAAAATAAAGTTGCACCTCCATTTAAACAGGCAGAATTTGATATCATGTATGGAACAGGGATTTCTAAAGAAGGTAGTATTCTAGACGTTGCTTGTGATGCGGATATAATTAAAAAATCGGGCTCTTGGTACAGCTATGAAGGTAATAAAATAGGTCAAGGGCGTGAAAATGCAAAAGAATATTTGATTCAAAATCCTGAAATTTGTGCTGAAATTGAAAAAACTGTTCGTACACACTTTAATTTAACTGGTGCTGTAAATAACAAAGTTGAAGAATAGTAAAATTACCGAATACTCACTTGAAAAAGTGGGTATTTTTTATTTATCATCAATCATACTTGTGGTGAAATCTGACGACTTATTGTCAGGAGAATTTGTTAGTCATAATCAACACAGATCAATAGCATAAGTTAGGATATTAATACTTTTTCAATGTATTTTTAAGCAGTTTCATAGGTGATATGTATAAGTTGAACTAAAAAAAATATTTATACTGGTGGTTAATTGATATATAAATTTGCTGAAATGTAGGTGTCAACGGATTTTCAGCCTGTGTCTCACTTGACAATACACTGGAAAAATTATAAAATTAATTGTATGATTGTATATTGAAACATGCATTCATGACAAGACCAGTTTTCTGGTCTTAAAATTTAAGCAAAAGGGGGTGAACGACATAAACGTGCCAGTATTTATCGTTGTACCAGTAGTTCTTGTAATTGGAGCTATTATGTATGGAATCGGCTATATCGTTCGTAAAAATACAGCAGAAAAAGCAATTTTAAGTGCTGAGTTCAAAGCGAAAGAAATAATTGCCGAAGCTTCTAAAGCAGCTGAATCTGTTAAAAAAGAAAAGGTTCTAGAAGCAAAAGAAGAAGCTCTCCAAATTCGAAAAGAAATTGATAGAGAAACTAAGGATCGCCGTGCTGAGATACAAAAATTAGAGAGAAGAAATCTTCAAAAAGAAGAGTCACTCGATAAGAAAGCTTTAAATCTTGAGACAAAAGAAGAAAAAATTGCACAAAAGATTAAAACTGTTGAAACAAGAGAACAAGAAGCTGAAGAATTGTATACTCAACAAATCAAAGAACTTGAAAGAATTTCTCAGTTAACAATAGAAGATGCTAAAAATCAACTATTATCAGACGTAGAAAAAGAAGTTAAGCATGATACGGTTGTTCTTATTAAAGACATTGAAAGTAAAGCGCGTGAAGAGGCGAACAAAAAGGCTAAGGATATTTTAGCTTATGCAATTCAAAAGTGTGCTGCTGAATATGTGGCTGAGAGCACAGTCTCATTAGTCAATCTTCCAAATGACGAGATGAAAGGTAGAATCATCGGTCGTGAAGGTAGAAATATCAGAGCCCTTGAAACATTAACAGGTGTTGATTTAATTATTGATGATACACCAGAGGCAGTTATCTTATCTTCTTTTGATCCAATAAGAAGAGAAGTAGCTCGTATGGCACTAGAAAAACTTATCATCGACGGTCGAATTCATCCAGCTCGTATTGAAGAAATGGTTGAGAAATCAAAGAAAGAAATCGAGCAGATTATTAAAACTGAAGGTGAGAACGCTACTTTTGAAGTAGGCATCCACAATTTACATCCTGAATTGATCAAGTTAGTTGGTCGATTGAAGTATAGAACAAGCTATGGACAAAATGTTTTAAAGCATTCTATCGAGGTTGCACATCTTGCTGGATTAATGGCTGCAGAAATTGGTGCAGATGTAAAAGTAGCAAAACGTGCTGGTTTATTACATGATATTGGTAAAGCGGTTGATCATGACTTAGAAGGTACACATATCGAATTGGGTATGCAAATTTTAAGAAAGTATCGTGAATCAAAAGCAGTTATTCATGCAATGAGTACACATCACGGTGATTATGAACCGGAATCAATTGAAGCAATTTTAGTTACGGCTGCAGATGCATTATCAGCTGCTAGACCGGGCGCAAGAAGAGAAACTTTAGACACATACATCAAACGATTGGAATCATTAGAAAATATTGCTAATAGTTATGATGGTGTTGAAAAATCTTTTGCTATTCAAGCAGGTAGAGAAGTAAGAGTTGTAGTTTTACCAGAAAAGGTAAATGACGACGATATGTTCTTATTGGCTAGAGAAATTAGTAAAAAGATTGAAGCTGATTTGGATTATCCTGGACAAATTAAAGTTAATGTTATTCGTGAGTCTAGAGTAACCGATTACGCAAAATAATATAGAGCTATCTTGGAAATTAGAAGAATTCATTCGTGAATTCTTCTTTTTAATTAAGCCATAATCTCGCTTGTGGTAAAATCTGAAGGCTCGATGCCTGAAGATTTTTAATTTGTGGAAAATGGGTTATACTAGAAAATTATAATGAAGTCTACGTATTTAAATGGTTTGAATTTATACATATGTTTAACGAATATAATCAAGGGTATATAATCCTTATCTATTTAACTTCGCACTAAGGAGGATCGTAAGAATGGAAGTATTGAAGGTAGCAACACATTCAAATCCAAACTCAGTTGCTGGAGCACTTGCTGGAATTGTCCGTGAACATGGGCATGCTGAAATTCAAGCGGTTGGAGCAGGTGCGTTAAATCAAGCAATAAAAGCGATTGCAATTGCAAGAGGATTTGTGGCACCAAGTGGGATTGATCTGGTTTTTGTTCCAGCTTTTACTGAGGTTGAAATCAATGGTGAAGAGCGAACAGCAATTAAACTGATCGTCCAAAAGCATATTTTATAACAATGGAGGTTCTCAAATGGAAGTCTTAAAAGTTTCATCAAAATCTAATCCAAATTCTGTAGCAGGTGCATTAGCTGGTGTAATTCGTGAACATGGTAGTGCTGAAATTCAAGCGGTTGGTGCTGGTGCGATTAATCAGTCCATTAAGGCGATTGCGATTGCGAGAGGATTTGTATCTCCTTCAGGAATTGATTTGGTTTGTATTCCTGCATTTTCTGATATTACAATCGATGGAGAAGAACGTACTGCAATTAAACTGATTGTTCAACCAAGATCATAATTTTTAAATAAAGTTAAAGAAGAGCCTTATAGGCTCTTTTTGTTTGTAAATACTGTGAGATTATATTATAATAAAACAGAACGTGTATGATATAGCGATAATTAGTAAAAATGTTCGTATTTTTTATAATATCAGGAGGAATTCAATGTACGAAGTGTATCAAAATCCGTTAATTGAGCGTTATTCTAGTGAAGCAATGTTAAAGGTATTCTCACCAGCAAACAAATTCTCTAATTGGAGAAAATTATGGATTGCATTAGCAGAAAGTGAAAAAGAACTTGGATTAAATATTACACAGGAACAAATAGATGAACTAAAAGCACATATTTTTGATATTGATTTTAAACGTGCAACAGAAATAGAGAAAGAAGTAAGACATGACGTTATGTCACACGTACATGCTTATGGCGAACAATGTCCAAATGCTAAACCAATTATCCATCTTGGTGCAACTAGTGCGTACGTTGGTGACAATACAGATTTAATTGTTATGAGAGAAGGCCTGTGGTTGGTTCAAGAAAAGCTCTCTATTTTAATTGATAAGCTTGCGTCTTTTGCTGAAGAAAATAAAGGAATACCAACACTAGGTTTTACACATTATCAACCTGCACAGCTGACAACGGTAGGAAAAAGAGCAACACTTTGGTTAATGGATTTAGTGATGGACTATGAAGATCTAGATGTTTTAATAGGACAGTTTAAAATGAGGGGTGTTAAAGGGACAACTGGTACACAAGCTTCATTTTTAAGCTTATTTGATGGCAATCATGAAAAAGTTAAAGAACTTGATAAAATGGTGTCACAAAAAATGGGCTTCGAAGATACACTTGCAGTAACGGGACAAACTTATACAAGAAAAATTGATGCAAAAGTATTGAACGTGTTAAATGGTATTGCTCTATCACTTCATAAAATGACAAACGATATTAGAATGTTGCAATCTTTAAAAGAACTTGAAGAGCCTTTTGAGAAAAAGCAAATTGGTTCATCGGCAATGGCATACAAACGAAACCCTATGAGAAGTGAAAGAATTGCTTCATTATGTAAATATATCATGTCATTAACGACAAGCCCACAGCTTGTTGCAGCAACACAGTGGTTTGAAAGAACACTTGATGATAGTGCGAACAAACGTTTAGCGGTATCTGAAGCCTTCTTAGCTTTGGATGCGTGCCTAGATATTGCAAATAATGTATGTTCAGGTATGGTTGTTTATGAAAAAGTGATTCATAAGCATGTAATGGCAGAACTACCTTTTATGGCAACTGAAAACATTATTATGGAAGCAGTAAAAAAAGGTGGCGATAGACAAGAAATGCATGAGTTGATTCGTGTTCATTCTATGGCAGCTGGTATGCAAGTGAAGATGCATGGCGAAGACAATGATCTTTTAGACAGAATTATTAGTGATCCGGCATTCAACTTAAGTGAATCTGATTTAAGCGATTTGCTTAAGCCTGAAGCCTATATAGGTAGAAGTTCAGAGCAGGTGGATGAATTTATCGATACAATGGTAAAACCAATTAGGGAAAAAAATGCTTCTGTTCTTGGTAAAGAAGTAGATCTTAAAGTGTAGAAGTAAAAATAACGATATATGTGAACCAGCTTCGATGATAATGAAGCTGGTTTTTTTACTTTTCTCATTTAAAACAAATTGAAAATATGAATGATGTATGACAACTGTGTTGCAAAATATAAACCTTTTAAATTAAATACTTAGAAGATGCATATTTTTCAAAAAAATGGTTATATTAATAGTAATTAAGTTTACGGAGGTGCTTATGAACAAAATTAATCAAACGGCGATCGATTCTGCATCTAGCTATATTATGAATAATGGAAGATATTTAGAAAAAGTCTTGTTTGGTCATTATTTTATACAACCTTGTTCTAGCAAAATTGTTAAAGCACTTAAGATGTATCAAAATAAAGATGGTGGATTTGGGAACGGAATTGAGCCTGATTTTAGAATGTCATACTCTTCGCCGATGGCTACAAGTGTTGCACTTGGAATGCTTGTACCATTTGATTCGGAACCATACGCTATAGAACAAATTAAGTTAGCAATTAAATATTTAGAAGATACTTATTCGGATGAAATTGAAGGGTGGGAGAGGACTAGCAAGATGGTCAATTTATTTCCACATGCGCCATGGTGGCAATATAAAGAGTCTAAAGACGCGGTTCCGCTGAATCCTTCAGTTGAACTGGTTGGATATCTGGTTAAATATAGAGACTATGTAGAGAAATTGGATGTCGAACATCTTAAGAATAAATATATAAACTATTTGGTTGAAAATGGTGTGGATGAAGAACATGATTTGTACTGCTATATAAGATTTTACAATACGTTGTCAGACATCGAACAAGATTTGATCAGACCCAATATAGTTCATGCGTATAATCAATTGGTTTCAAAAGATCCTGACGAATGGCATTTGTATAAACCATATCCATTAAAATTTATTGGTTTGACAGAAGATTCGATTTTTGATGTTTCCGATGAACTTTTGAGAACAAATTTGAATTACTTAAGAGATAAAATTTCGTTTATAGGTCATATTCCTCCAACCTGGAAATGGGATCAATATAATGAAGAGTGGGAAACTGCAAAGAGAGAATGGTCAGGAATATTAACACTTGATGCTTTAAAACTACTTAAAAGATACAATCAATTATAATTTGTAAAAAAGCTACAAACTTAGTTTACAAGGCTTTTATTTATGATATAATGAGCAAGGTAAAAGTGTTTCCTTGGAACCCACTTAAAAAATCAAGGGGAGTAGATTTATTCGATTAATATGATTAATACGATGAATTATTGAGCCCCTTTCTTTTGTGGAAAGGGGCTTTTAAATTCTAATATGACAGTTCGCAACCATCCTGTCATTAAACAAAACTAGGAGGAATAATGAATAAGAAAGTTAATTATGTAGTAAAGGCTGGGGTTATTGCTGCCATTTATGTGGTTTTAGTAATGATTTTTAGTTTTAGTAGCTTTGGGCCAATTCAATTCAGAGTGGCTGAAGCGATGACGATTTTACCATTTTTTACAGGAGCAGCTGTACCCGGTTTGTTTGTTGGATGTCTCGTTGCTAACTTTTTAGGTGGCGCGATTATCTGGGATACAATATTTGGTAGTTTAGCAACTTTAGCTGCTGCTTACTTGTCTTACAAGTTGAGAAAGAAAGAGTGGCTTGTTCCAATTCCACCAATTTTGATCAATACGGTTGTCGTTGGATTTGTATTAAAATATGCTTATGGAATTCCTGATGGTCTTTTAGTGTTGATGGGAGGCGTTTTCTTAGGCGAAGTTGTATCTGTTCTAGGATTTGGTATGATATTATTGAATGCTTTAAAACCAGTAAGAAAATTCATTGAAGATAAAGAATAAGCGTTAATTTTAATCTAATTGATCAGAACTTATGATCGATTCTAATCTATATTAATCAATACTGAAGCTCAGCTAAACTGCTGAGCTTTTATTATCTTTTTGATAAGATCTAAAACGTTTGTAATCTTCGATTATATTCGCCAATGTATACTGAATGCTTACACTCTAAATACAAGTTAAATGTAGACGCTGCTCACGGCGATGGAAATTTTTGAGTTGAGTAAACGTAGGTTAAGTAATAAAAGAAATAGTGATATATTTGATAGAAGCATCATAATAGCTATTTAGTGAATGCAATACACAAACTTGTGATCATAAACAAATCTTTATTTCGTATCAATATAATTATTCAGAATAAAATTGAAAATAAATACTATGTATTAAATGAATAAAAGATTAATCACATTGCATTGATAATGACATTCATAGCGCAATATATTCATCAAGAGAAACATTAAAAGCTTTATAGAAAGTACAATTAGAAAACTCAAGTAAATGCTGGAATTCCTATATTTAATATGATATACTATCTTTGAATCAACTATTCCTCAAATGTATATTTAGGGAATAGTTGCTCGAAGTTAAAATAGGAGGCGTTATGGCAAGGAAAAAAATAAGCTCCCCCGGCGATTCTAGTGCTGCTAACAAACAATTGAGGATTCATAATAAATCGGACAAACCTAACAACATTGTTATTAAACAAAATATGCAGGTTGAAAAATGTCGTGAGCTTGAAGCTGAGTTACCTCGTTTTTTAGCAGATTATTTTTTATATTTAAGAAATTCAGTTGCTATTAGTACGCGTGTTGCATACCTTAGCGATCTTCTTTTCTTTTGTAGATATTTGGTTAGTGAACTTAATTTTGGTGATGGTACTGCCACTCAATCCATTTCGGCTGAATCTTTCTATAATTTAACTGCCAAAGATATTAATCTCTTTCTTGGTGATTATTGTACGCGATATATTGTAGAAACTGAACATGCTGACTATATTATGGAAAATCACAATCGATCCTTAGCAAGAAAAAGATCTTCATTGAGCGTGTTATTTAAGTTCCTCTATCGTGAGCAACTTATGAGTACTAATATTATTGATGGATTTAATCCAATAAAGCTACCTAAACCGCAACCAGATGCTATAAAAAGACTAGAAATCGAAGAAATTCAAGTGATGTTAAATGCAGTTGAATCTGGATATGGCCTTACCCCAAAGGAACTTCAGTACTGGGAAAAAACAAAGCTTAGAGATAAAGCAATGCTTGTATTATTTACCACATATGGGCTTCGTGTTAGTGAAATTCAACAGCTTAATCTAAGCTCCTTTAATTACACGCGTCAAGAGTTTAAAATATATAGAAAACGCGGTAAAGAAGTTTTGATGCCACTAAACAAGTCAGCTGTAACGGTACTAAATGAGTATATTCATATAGAACGTATTGAACCTTCTGTTGAGGAAGATCCCCTCTTCGTCTCTTTACAGGGCACTAGGATGACAGTTAGAGCCATTAGAGAATTGGTTAAGAAATATACGTCAATTGCAATGCAGACATCCCGAGATAAAGGTTACAGTCCACATAAACTTCGCGCTACTGCTGCATCGACTCTGATACAGTTTGGTTTTTCTATCTATGATGTACAGAACCTACTGGATCATGACAATGTTACAACCACTCAGTTGTACTCTGCACATCGTAAAAATGCAAAGCGAGATGTGATATCACAGTATGAACTTTTAGATGAGTTTGAAACCAATGAAATGAGTGAACTAACAAATATTTCTCATCTGAAGAATTCTAACGATGAAAACGAAAATTAATACGATATTTAAATTGATTATATGGTTTTTATTTCTAAAAAAATCTAGCATTGATTTCTGCTAGATTTAATAAGAAGGATGTAAAGTTATTATATTTAAAAGCTGGTCTTAATGATCAGCTTTTATTCATTAATTAGTGGTTTGAAGTTGGTACCAAAATTACTTGACCAGTGTAGATCGTGGCATCGCTAAGCTCATTATACTGCTTAATACGATAAACAACGGCTCTAATATCTTCTTCATAGTAATTATGTGAAGCAGCAATATCCCATAATGTATCCCCTGGCATCACTTCAATTTTAAGTGGTTCGTGATTCGTAGTTGCTTCAGACATAAAAAAGCCTGCTACATAAGTTACGATGGTGCTCAATATAATTAGTGTGATTAAACTCATAATGACAAAACGAGTTCTGTTTACAATATATAGTCTTTTTCTTCTTTTATGGCTATTACTAGGTTGTCTAAGGTAGTCGTAATGCATTACATCTTTATCTGCTTTCATAGGATTCAACTTCCTTTCTTGCGACTTTTCGGACCAGTTCCGAACATGCGTTCTTTCAATGTCATTATATACGAACGGATGTTCTTTGTAAAGAGAAAAACAGAACTAATGTTTGATTTTTTTTTGTCTCTGTGTTATAATCAGCATAAATACAGGAGTTCAAGCTATTTTAAAGTTACGACGCACTATTTTGCGCATTATATTTTGATAAATAAATTATATCTATAGGGGGTATCATGGGCGCTTCTATATCAAAAAAACAACAAATGATTTTAGACTTCTTAAAGGACGAAGTCTCAAAAAAAGGTTATCCACCATCAGTAAGAGAAATTTGTCAAGCTGTAGGCTTAAAATCTACTTCGACTGTACATACACATTTAACGAGGCTTGAAGAACTTGGAATGATTAGACGAGATCCGACTAAACCGAGAGCGATTGAAATCTTTGATATGGATCACGAACCAGTGTCTAATGTCGTTTCCATGGCGCGAGATACTCAATTTATTCCTATAGTTGGTGAGATTACTGCTGGTCAACCTATTCTTGCAGTAGAGAATATTGAAGAAACCTTCCCTATTCCTTCTGATTTCGTTGATGAAGGAACTTATTTTATGTTAAAAGTTAAGGGCGATAGCATGATTGAAGCCGGAATTTTTAACAGAGATTTAGTATTAGTAAGAAAACAAAATGATGCAATTAGCGGTGATATAGTCGTTGCAATGATTGATGACAGTGCAACCGTTAAAACCTTCTATAAAGAAAAAAGCAGAGTTAGATTGCAACCTGAAAACCCTACAATGTCACCTATTTATGTTGATGATGTTCAGATATTAGGTAAAGTTAAGGGTGTTTTTAGAAAAATGTAAAATGAATTCTTGTAATAATCAAACGAGCAACAAGTTGACGTAATTATATTATGTCAACTTGTTTTTTTATTTTCATTTATTTCCTTTTTTTTACGTATTTTAGTGATAAAATCACCCATTATGTTATAAAATGGTTATTTTATTGATTCCAAAAAAGTGATATTATTTTAGTAGTACAAAATATTTTTAAAGGAGATTTGTATGTCATATATAACATCAGTTTTTGACCGTGTTAAAATGAGAAATCCTAATGAAAAGGAATTTCTTCAAGCTGTTGAAGAGGTTTTTGAGTCTCTTGAGCCAGTAATTTCTAGACATCCAGAGTATGAAAAAGCTAATATCTTAGAAAGAATTACAGAGCCTGAAAGACAAATCGTTTTCAGAGTTCCTTGGGTTGACGATCAAGGCAACCTAAACGTTAATAGAGGTTTCAGAGTACAGTTTAACGGTGCGATTGGGCCTTATAAAGGCGGTTTACGCTTCCACCCTTCTGTATATATTGGCATTGTAAAATTCCTAGGATTTGAACAAATCTTTAAGAATTCACTAACTGGCCTACCAATCGGTGGCGGTAAAGGTGGTTCTGATTTTGATCCAAAAGGTAAATCTGACGCTGAAGTTATGAGATTTTGCCAAAGCTTTATGACTGAATTATATCGTCATGTTGGTCCTGATGTTGATGTTCCTGCTGGGGATATTGGCGTTGGTGGCCGTGAGATTGGCTTCTTATATGGACAATACAGAAGAATCAGAGGCGCTTTTGAGAACGGTGTCTTAACTGGTAAGGGATTAACTTATGGTGGATCGCTTGCAAGAACTGAAGCGACTGGTTTTGGATTGGTTTACTTCGTTGAAGAAATGTTAAAACATAATGGTAAAGATTTAAAAGATAAAACTGTAATTATATCGGGTTCAGGCAATGTAGCCATTTACGCATGTAAAAAAGCAACTCAACTGGGTGCAAAAGTTGTAGCGATGTCTGATTCTAGTGGCTATATCTATGATGAGAATGGTATTGACTTACCTGCAATTCAAAAAATTAAGGAAGTTGAAAGAAAACGTATCAATGAATACCTTAAAGATCATCCAACTGCAAAGTTTGTTGAAGGACATGGCGCTGTGTGGTCACTTAAATGTGATATTGCGCTTCCTTGTGCAACTCAAAATGACATTACACTTGAGCATGCAAAAATCTTAGTTGCAAATGGCGTTACTGCTGTTGGTGAAGGCGCGAATATGCCTTGTACAAACGAAGCAATTAAGTACTTCTTAGATCAAAATATCTTACTTGCACCTGCTAAAGCAGCAAATGCTGGTGGTGTAGCAACTTCTGCTCTTGAAATGAGCCAAAACTCGATGAGATACTCTTGGACATTTGAAGAAGTTGAAGCTAAGTTAAAAGATATCATGATCAATATCCACAAGAATGCGGCTAAAGCTTCTGAAACATATGGCTTTGGTTATAACCTTGTAGCAGGTGCAAATATTGCTGGATTTATAAAAGTTGCTGATGCGATGTTAGCTCAAGGTGATTACTAAATCTAGATATAAATGGGTTTGAAGATGATTAAATTGAAGTTCTTATATTGAAAACCATAATATTTTGAATTTGACATCTAATAGCAATAAAAAATGCGTAACTGCTCCTGCTGTTACGCATTTTTTTATTTCTGAGACTACGATACACTTTATAAAGTCATTGTACTTTCCAAATCAGAGTCTATGTTATTTCAATATAAGATCATGGTTTAGAAAAATACTGCATTATTCTGATCATCTTTTCACATATCTTTGCTTTTGTTTCGATCATAGATCAATGAAACTATAAGTAAAAACATTAGTGTCAGACTAGTATATGAGGATAATCTATAATAGTTATAAAATGTTGATACGGACCAATTTTTGTCACTAATAAACAAATGACTCCAAACGCCTCGTAATGAAATTCCATCATTTGCGACCAAGTTCAAAGAAGCAGTATAATTTGTAGAAAAATCAATATTTAGTATTATCGATAATACTAACAAGGGGAAAATCCAACTTGACCAATTAAAAGCTTTATTACTACTAGTTTTTAAGAACCATCCATATATGATCCAAATAAGTATTATCATTGGTATTGTAATCATAGTCATAATACTTCTCCTTATTAAAAAACAATAAACAAGCAGGAATTTCAAACAGAGTTACTTGAAGTTAAGGTTATAATTTAGAAACACCAGATTTAACTGCAGCCTCATACACTGCTTTAGCAACTCTATCGCCTATTGATTTGTTAAGTGCAGATGGAATAATGTAGGATTCATTTAGCTCCTCATCAGCAACTAAAGAAGCAATTGCATGTACAGCAGCAATTTTCATCTCTTCATTAATATCCGATGCTCTAGCATCGAGTGCACCTCTAAAGATGCCTGGGAAAGCCAAAACATTGTTGATTTGATTTTCGAAGTCTGAGCGACCAGTTCCAACGATTCTCGCCCCTGCCTCTTTTGCGAGATCTGGCATGATTTCTGGATCCGGATTTGCCATTGCAAAGACGATTGCATCTGAGTTCATGGACTTAACCATTTCTTGAGAAACGGCGTCTTTTGACGAAACTCCGATAAAAACATCTGCACCAACCATTGCATCTGCTAAAGTGCCAGTTCTAAGTTCTGGATTTGTAATAAGAGCAATTTCATCCTGTACCCAGTTCTTTTGTGTTTCATTTCTATTTAAGATGCCTTTACGATCGCACGAGAGTATGTTTTTAGCACCAATATCAACTAACATTCTAGCGATAGCATTCCCAGCAGATCCTGCACCGTTGATAACGATTGTAATGTCTTCAATCTTCTTATTTACAATCTTTAATGCGTTAATTAAAGCAGAACAAACGACAATCGCTGTTCCGTGTTGATCGTCATGGAAAATCGGAATATCCAATAACGATTTAAGCTTTCTCTCTACCTCAACGCATCTTGGGGAAGAAATATCCTCTAAGTTAATACCACCGAAAACGGGTGCAATTTGAACCACAGTATTCACGATATCATCCACTTCTTGCGATTCAACACAGATTGGAAAAGCGTCAACACCGGCAAATGCTTTAAAAAGAATTGCTTTACCTTCCATAACTGGAATAGCCGCTTTTGCGCCAATATTGCCTAATCCTAAAACCGCAGATCCGTCAGAAACAACTGCGACTAAATTACCTTTTGATGTGTACTTATAAACGTCGTCAGGATTAGCTGCAATTTTTCTGCAAGGTTCAGCAACGCCAGGCGTATATGCTGTAGATAAATCAACCTTTGTCTCTAGGTTTACTTTACTTGTAACCTCGATTTTACCTTTTTTAGCTTCATGTAGCTCAAGTGCTAATTGATTATAGTTCATATTACCTCCTTGATTTTTTGCCTTTAGCAAAATGGAATAGCAACTACTTGAGTGTGATTAAACTTCGGTCCATTAGAAACTGCAAGGATTTCATTACGCCAAATTTTGAATGCTCATAGGTTAAGCCACCTTGGAAATAGGCGATATACGGTTCTCTGATAGGCGCATCAGCGCTGAGTTCTATGGAAGAACCTTGTACAAATGCACCTGCTGCCATAATAACATCGCTACTATACCCAGGCATCGCCCATGGCTCAGGTGAAACAAAGCTATCGATAGGCGAAGCACTTTGAATGCCTTGGCAGAAAGCGATGACCTTTTCCGGAGATTTAAATTCAATTGCTTGAATGATATCGCTTCGTGACGATTCTGGGCTAGGATTGACTCTGTAACCGAAATGTTCATATACTTTGGCACATAAAATTGCACCTTTTAGTGCACCACTTACAACCTTCGGTGCCATAAAAAGGCCTTGAAGAATAGGTCTTGTTTGACCAAATGTTAAACCACATTCTTTTCCTATTCCTGGCGAGGTCATACGTCCAGCAACCTGTTCGATAAGGTGTTTCTTGCCAACAATATACCCACCGCTAAGCGCTAATCCCCCACCAGGGTTTTTAATTAAGCTCCCAGCCATTAAATCGGCACCAACCTCCGTCGGTTCTAGGTAATCTAAAAACTCCCCATAGCAGTTATCTACCATGACAATAACTTGTGGGCACTTGTTTTTGACATGAGCAATTACATCTGCTATTTCGTTTATAGTTAATCCTCTTCTCCACGAGTATCCCGCAGAGCGCTGAATGTAAACAACGTTTGTATTTTCATTGAGTTTTGAATCAATGGCGTTAAAATCAAAACCACCATCTTCTTTTAAAGACACTTCGTCGTAAGTGACACCAATATCCATAAGTGACATAGACTCTGATGTCGAAAGTCCTATGACCTTTTCTAGCGTATCATAAGGTCTACCGGTAATGCTAAGCATCCTTTGATTGGGTCTAAGAACGCCAGTGAGCATTAGTGTTAATGCATGTGTACCTGAAACAATAATAGGTCTTACAATGGCGTCTTCAGCACCAAACAGAGTACTATAGATATTTTCGACAGCATCTCTACCAATGTCATCATACCCATAGCCAGTATTCCAATTGAAATGTATGTCGGAAAGTCTGTGTTTTTGCATTGCATATAGAACTTTCATTTGATTATGCTGCGCAATTTCATCGATATTTGAAAATTGATCTTGAATTTCTATCTCTTTCTCTCTAATAAAATTTAAAGTATCAGAGCTGATGCCGAGTGCATCATAATAATTGAGCTTGTTATAAGTCAAGGCTGCCTCCGGTGATCTATATTTATTTAATCATATTAATCGCATTGATTAGCATAGGAATAATCTGTTTCTTTCTCGAAACAATACTATCGATAAAAGTTCCCTGGTCAACAGATTTTTCAAATGCCATACTTAATAATCGATCGTGCTTGGATTCGAAATAGGTGTAAGAACCTTCTTTGATGATATCAGTCACTAGCATTAGAGTTAGGTAATGATCTCTACCGTCGTGGATTTTTCTTATAAGCTTTAGATATGCGTCCTCTTGTGATGCAATCTCTTCGAAATTAAGTGTGAAAACTTGTGAAATGCCAAGTTTATATCCATCGATAACAAATTCTTTAAAGTCGTTATAAAACACATCGTTAACCGTTCTACCGTCAAGTGAAGTACCACTTCTAAACATTTCAAGAGCATATTTAGAAAGGTCTATTTCTGCGATTTCTTTTAATACAGAGACAGCATGCTCGTCAAAGTAAGTCGTTGTTGGCGACTTAAGTAAAAGTGTATCCGATACGATTCCCGATAACATCAGCCCAGCGATTTGTTTAGGGATTTCGATTTGAGCTTCTTTGAAAAGCTGAAAAATGATGGTATTCGTACTGCCCACTGGCATATTTCTAAATGTTATAGGTAGACTGGTACTGATATCCCCTATTTTATGATGATCTAATATTTCTAGAACATTAGCTTCATTCAATCCACTCGCAGACTGAGAATATTCATTATGATCCACAAGTATGACATTTTTCTTAGTGGGATTTAAAAAGTGTGTACGACCAATAATTCCAAGGTATTTTCCAGCTTCATCAACCACAGGAAACTTTGAATGTTTAGAGGTCTGAATAATCTCACGACAATTTTCAAGATACTCATCTACTTTGAATTTCATCAAACGATCGCTTTTCATAATCGTACTTACGAAGTTCGTTTGGTTGATGAGCTTTGAAGTCGAATAGGTATCGTAAGGTGTTCGGATAAGGTTGACGCCTGACACTTTCGCTTTATCCATAAGCACTTCAGGAATCTGTAAATCACCAGTAACGATAATCATTTGTGCTTTTTTAGAGATTGCATGTTCTATTATATCAAAGCGGTCACCTGTAATAACGATGGAATCGCTTTCAATTCTATGTTGTCTTATAATTGTAGTCTCATGAAAGGCTGTGATGATGATGTGGCCGTTAATATCGCTATGACCATAATTTAAAATGTCTGCATTTAAATCCTGACGAATGTTATTAAACGTCGTGTGCAGCGCGTGATAATCACCATTTATGGCATTCATTGCAATATCCTTCATTGTTATGATACCGATTAAATAGCCTTCTTGATCGACGATAGGAAGCGTTCTAATCTTATAGGCATTCATGTGGTTATACGCTTTTAAAATGGAATTTGAGGGTTCAAGGGGCATGATTTTATCAAAGTCCAAGTCTTTTAATTGAATTTTGACATTTTCAAGCATTCTAGGCTTGTCTACCTTAAAATAATCCAAAACAAACTCTGCTTCTTTTGCAATTTCTCCGAGAACACAAGGTTCGGTTTGGAGACCATTTTGATTTTTGAGATATGAAAGTGCTATCGCGGAGGTAACACTGTCGGTATCGGGATTTTTGTGTCCAAAAATGAGTATCTTATCTTCCATGGCATTTGTTCCTCCTTATATCTTATTCAACCAACATTATAACATAAAAAAGGATGCCTAAGCATCCTAAGAAATTTAAATATGGCGCAAAATGCCAACTATTTAGTTACTGTGTCTAAGACAAGTTTAATCATATCGCCAAAAGTACGTTCTCTTTCAGCAGCAGTTGTTTCCTCTTGAGTTACCAATGAATCACTTACAGTTAAAACACACAATGCTTGTGCCTTATAACGTGCAGCTAAAGTATATAGCTCAGCTGCTTCCATTTCTACAGCAAGGATATTGTATTCCACTAACTTCTCATTTCTATTTGCGTTAAAATCTTCATAGAAGCTATCTTCAGATAGGATATTACCCACATGAACGTTCATACCAAGTGATTGTGCAGTCATGTAAGTGTTATGAAGTAAATTAAAGTCTGAAATAGCAGCAAAATTGAGTCCTGGGAAACGACGATTGTTCATATTAGAAGATGTACTTGCGCCTTGTGCAAGAATAATATCTCTAATCTTCACTTTTGGTACCATAGCGCCACATGAACCAACGCGGATTAGTTTTTTTACATCGTAGAATCTTAAAAGCTCATTCACGTAGATGGATAATGATGGCATCCCCATTCCAGTTCCTTGAACAGAGACTCTTACGCCATTGTAAGTGCCTGTGAAGCCATACATCCCTCTTACTTCATTATAGCGAACTGGATTCTCCAGAAATGTTTCTGCGATATATTTTGCTCTTAGTGGATCGCCAGGCAATAAAACGATATCAGCGATATCGCCGAGTTTAGCATTAATATGTGTACTCAAATTTAACACCTCCATTTATAATCATGTTTATTATATCAGATTTAAAGTTTGTTTGCCATGTAAGGTTCTCATAGCAAATGAAAGAAAAGTGGGTATGATTGAGCTGTTTATATGGTAACAGAACATAAAAAGAGAACCCTAAGGTTCTCTAATTTAAGCAAATATTTCGCTTTAACAAATTGTAATTGTAATTGTAATCGGATTAGAAATATAGTTCTAACAATGTGATTTTAATATTCATTTTAATAGAACTCTTTATACCTCTATTCAATAGCATTAACCTTTTCATGAGCAGTTGCCAGCATAAGCTTAATACGATTGATTTGATTGACCTCACTTGCCCCCGGATCATAATCGATAGCAACGATGTTTGAGCTAGGATAACTGTGTTTCAACTCTTTAATCATTCCTTTTCCAGTGATGTGATTTGGTAGACACGCAAATGGCTGCATACAGACGATATTATCAACGCCACTATGAATCAACTCAACCATCTCAGCTGTTAAAAACCATCCTTCACCAGTTTGGTTGCAAAGTGAAAGATGTGGTTCAGCGAGTTCACCTAAAGCTTTGATATGCTTAGGTGGTTCAAAGCGTTTACTTGCTTCCAGTGCTTTAACCAATGGCTTTCTATAATATTCTATTAAGCTGATTAAGACTTCACTGGTTAGCCTTGCCTTCATTGATCCTGAAAGATACTTGTTTTTCAAAACGCCGTTATAGGCAGTATATGAGAAGAAGTCTACTAAGTCAGGCATTACGGCTTCAGCGCCTTCACGTTCTATTAAATCGACGATATTATTATTAGCAGTTGGATGGAATTTTACTAATATCTCGCCAACAAGTCCTACCTTTGGCTTAATCTCATCCGTTAAAGGCAAGTTATCAAAATCTGTAACAATACCACTAATCATTTTCTTAAAGGTTCTACGATCCCCTTTAACGATAGCTTGTTTACATTTCTCAACCCACATTTCATAAAGAGCATTAGCTGATCCTTTTTCTAACTCGTAAGGTCTTGTTTTATAAAGTACACGCATGAAGAGGTCACCGTATAAGATCGATTGTACTAGTTTTTCTACTACGGATTTCGTAAGCTTAAAGCCAGGATTGTCTTCAAGTCCTAGTGCGTTTAATGAAATTACAGGTACATGACCCATTTTTGCGCTTTTTAGTGCTTGTCTGATAAACGCGATATAATTAGTTGCTCTACAGCCACCGCCAGTTTGAGAGATTATTAACGCCGTTTTATTGAGGTCATACTTGCCTGAGTTAAGCGCTTTCATCATTTGACCAACAACCAAAATAGATGGATAGCATGCATCGTTATTCACATATCTGAGTCCCTCATCTACAGCACTAACATCTAACGATGGTAACACCTCTATGTTGTAACCTTCTGGCTTCAAAGCAGCTTCCATAAACTGGAAATGAATTGGAGACATTTGCGGTACCAAAATGGTATGCGTCTTTCTCATTTCTTCAGTAAATATAACACGTTCCTCAGTTGCTTTAAACTCTTCAGGAATAAAGCATTGCTTATCTCTTTCGCTGATTGCAGCAATGAGTGAACGAATTCGAATTCTAATTGCACCAAGATTGTTGATTTCATCAATTTTAATCAGTGTGCTAATTTTACCAGTTGCTTCTAATATTTCGCGCACTTGGTCAGATGTTACTGCGTCTAAACCGCATCCAAAAGAATTCAGTTGGACGAGTTCAATATCCTTACGTTTAGAGGCAAAAGTAGCCGCTGCATAGAGTCTAGTGTGATAGACCCATTGATCGACAACGCGTAGAGGACGATCGATGTCATCTAAATGTGCGATCGCATCTTCCGAAATAACGGCGAAACCATAAGATTTGATTAACTCAGGTATACCATGATTGATCTCAGGATCGATATGATATGGACGACCAGCTAAGATAATGCCCTTAATCTTATGATTTTCAATATATTGAAGCGCAAGTTCACCTTGGTGTCTGACGTCGGAGCGGTATTTTTCTAAGCTTTCATAGCCCTTGTCTATTGCAGAATAGATTTCTTCCTTTGACAGTCCCCACGACTTGAGTTCATCATAGACGCGTTTCTTCATTCTATCTGGTGCATCAATTGGTAAGAATGGATGGTAATAATGAACATTCTTATTTCTAATATGATCCACATTCGTATGAATGGTCTCTGGGTATGACGTTACAACTGGACAATTATAATGATTGTTTGCACCTTGATCTTCCTTCGTGTTAAACGGAATACATGGATAAAATATTTTATCAACTTTTCGATTAATTAAGTCCTCAATATGTCCGTGAACGAGTTTTGCTGGATAGCAAACACTCTCAGACGGAATCGTTTCCATCCCCATCTCGTAAACTTTTCTTGAAGAACGTGAAGAAAGCTCTAATCTATAACCAAGTGATGTAAAAAATGCTGCCCAAAACGGATAATCCTCATAGATATTAAGAACTCTAGGAATACCTACAACACCTCTCGTCGCTTCTTTACGGCTCAAAACAGGGTAATCAAATACTCGATTAAGCTTATACTCATATAGGTTCGGTAGTGTATTCTCAGCAACTTCAATTCCCGCACCTCTCTCACATCTGTTACCAGTAATAAACTGTCTTTGATCAGAGAAATGATTGATGGTAAGCTGGCAATGATTGGTACAGAGATTACATCTGCGCGTTTCTGTAGTTGTACCAAATGCGTCTATTTGATCATTGTCAAGTAAGTTTGAGATATAGCCAGACTCATATCTTTCTAATGAAATTAAAGCAGAGCCAAATGCACCCATGATACCAGAAATATCTGGGCGAACCACTTCTTTTCCTGACATTTTTTCAAGTGCTCTTAATACCGCCTCATTATAGAAAGTACCACCCTGAACGACTATTTTTTCGCCGAGGTCTTCAATCGAACGCATTCTAATAACTTTAAAGAGCGCATTTTTAACTACTGACATTGATATCCCAGCTGAGATATCGCCAACGGTTGCGCCTTCTTTTTGCGCTTGCTTTACTCTTGAATTCATAAATACAGTACAGCGAGTACCAAGATCAACAGGGTTTTCAGCCATTAGACCCAATTTAGAAAAGTCTTGGACCGTATGATTGACGGAGTTGGCAAACGTCTCAATAAATGAACCACAGCCTGAAGAACAGGCTTCATTTAACATGATAGAATGAATAACACCATCTTGAACCTTAAGACTTTTCATATCCTGACCACCAATGTCGAGGATGGAATCTACACCTGGCAAAAAGTGATCTGCACCTTTATAATGCGCTACCGTTTCAATCTCACCATGATCGATTTTCAATGCAGCTTTAATAAGGCTCTCGCCATAACCAGTGACAGTAGAATATGCAATAAATGTATCGCTTGGCATTTGACTGTAAAGCGTTTTAAGTGCCGAAATAGTAGTCGATAGTGGATTGCCTTCATTTGAACCATAATGGCTAAATACAAGGTTTTTATTTGCATCAACAACAGCTAACTTAGTTGTTGTTGAACCGGCATCTATCCCTAAAAATAATGGGCCTTTTGTTTCAGCTAAATCCGCTCTGTTGACTTTATGCTCAGCATGTCTTTCTTTAAATGCATTAAAATCCGCATCATCGACAAATAACTGATCCAAATGTCCTTCAGAGTCAGGTCCTTCACAGTAGATGTTAGGCATTTTATCATAAATGCAATGCGGTTCGAGCGGGTCAACCGCCTCTGATTGGAGTGCAGCACCTAATGCGACAAAGTATTGAGGATTATCGATGGTGACAATATCTTGCTCTGATAAATTAAGGGTCACCTCAAACCTTTTACGAAGTTCAGGTAAGAAGGACAATGGGCCCCCTAGAAAAGCAACTCTTCCTCGTATTGGCTTACCACAAGCAAGTCCACTGATCGTTTGATTAACAACTGCTTGTAATACTGAAGCTGCAATATCTTCTTTTGAAGCGCCCTCATTAAGTAAAGGCTGTATGTCCGTTTTTGCAAAAACACCGCATCGTGAAGCGATTGGATAGATTTCACGATGGTTCATTGCAAGTTTATTTAAACCATCTGCATCTGTTTTAAGTAAAGATGACATTTGGTCTATGAAAGAACCGGTTCCACCGGCACATGTTCCGTTCATTCGTTGTTCAACTGATGTCCCAAAATACATAATTTTTGCATCTTCACCACCTAATTCGATGGCAACATCAGTTTGGGGCGCGAATTTTTTAATGGCTTTTGAGCAAGCGACAACTTCTTGTACAAAACTTACACCTAAGCTTTCAGCAAGTCCTAGTCCAGCAGAGCCAGTAACCATTAATTTTAATGTAGCACTTTCAAGTACATTTTTCGCATCGTCAAATAATGCCTTGACGGTGTTCTTGACGTCAGAAAAGTGACGTCTATACTCCTTAAAAATGATTTGGCGTTCTTCGTTGAGAATTACCATTTTTACAGTGGTAGAACCAACATCGACGCCAACGTTATAAGTCTGATTCATATGACACCTCGGTCAAAAAAGAGTATTTTTTAATTTCAAACTAATATCTATTATAATACTTTTTGTTTAAAATAAAATAGCTAAAATATTAAAATTAGGAAAAGAAAAGACATGAATTTCAAATTCACGTCTATTTTGGCATATCTTTTGCTTGATAAAACTTATCTTATATGGAAACCTTTCAAACTTCAAATGGAATTAATTTGAAATTAAGATTACTTTATATATAATAGTTTATTTAATATTTTTTTCAATCTTTTGCATAAGCACACTAAGTGCATTGTGTCTTGGATCAATTTCGTTTGGTAAATTTAAAAATGCGATTTCAAAATCAAATGCATCGAGATTTTTTTCTAGAAGATAATCGGTACACAAGGTTTTATAATGCTCAATAACTTGAGGTTTCGAGCTGAGTGATTTTTTATGCAATACAACTACAAAACCATTATTATCGTGGTTAAATAACTCATCATCGGGATTTAAATCAGTTTCAAGCTCCCTACCGAGTCCTTTTATTAACGCTAGATCTCTTACACCAGAGATCGTCATTGCTGGATTTTGTTTGTTATAGAATAAAATTAAACCAATTAAAAGTTCATGATTTTCTCTTATGGCTTTCTTTATTGCGTTATAGATGGAGACATCAATCTGCTTAGTAGAACTTACAGGTAAAGTTTTTGCCTGATCTATTTGTGAGATATGTGCCGTTAACTTGCTTCTAAAATAATCGTCATCAAAAGGCTTTAAAATGTAGTCATTTGCACCAACGCGTATCGCTTTAACAAATGATTTTCTAGTGTTTAGACTTGTGGCGATGATTACGACGAGGTTTGGATTGATATCTCTTAATTTTCCGATTAACTCAAAACCATCTTCTGGACCCAAGTTTACGTCTATTATGATCATATCCAAAACCGATTGAAGATTCCCTACTCTATTTATGGCTTCATACATTGTAGAGGCACTTACAATCTCAACTGCTACATGTTCAAGTATTTTTTTTATCCGGTACGCAGTTGTTGCATTGATATCGACTACCATTATATGAGTCATTTGACCTCCCTATTAGCTAACTATTTCTTTTTTCTTCTATTTCTTATCTGACTTTCTTCTAATCCTTCGTATCCTTTTGAAGAGAGCTTCCTTTCTATATCCTCTTCAAGAAGCGTTTTAATTAGTACACAAACTGGGACACCTAAAAACATACCCACGATACCAAAGGCAGCACCACCAACGGTTACAGCAACGATAATCCAAAATGCGGAAACACCGACAGAGTCACCTAAAATAAACGGTCCAATAACCAGTCCATCTAGTTGTTGGATTGCAAGTACCAATAATAAAATATAGACAACGCTGATAGGATGTGTTGGGTTGGCAATAAGTGTAATCACACCAGCGGGTATTGCGCCTAAAAATGGACCAAAATATGGAATCATGTTAGTTATACCAATTATTAGTGCAATGATCATTGCATATTCGAAATGGAAAAAAGTAAATACAAAATAAGATAAAAAACCAATAATTGTACTATCTATGAATTTTCCAATGACGAAATCCTTGAAAATTGTATCGCTTTTTCTTGAAACATAAAAAATCCAATTGACTTGCTTATCATTGAAATAAGCATAAATCATACGTTTAATTCTAGCGACTAGGTCCTTCTTTTCAGCGAGCATATAGATTGCAATAACAAGAGCAATAATAAATGAGATCAAACCAGATGTAATTTGCTGGAGCTGAGTCACAATGAGTAATACTGCAGAGCCTGTAAAGTTGGTTATCTTTTGTAAGAAAGGTGTAAGCGTGTCAATTAATGTTTGCTGTAGTTGCTTAAGATAAACGTTATTAAAATCAATTCGGTTTAAAAACGAAAAATCAAAAGAATTTTTATAATCTATTGTGGAAATGGTCTTTATTAAAGAAGCAACTGCATCTACAATACCTGGAATTACAACAACCCCTAACAATCCAATCAAAGATATAAAAATAGCAAAAGTAATAATAATGGAAATGAATCGAGGTAGATGAACTTTGTTTTCAAAAAATCTGACAATATAATCTAAAAAATATGCCAGTATAAAAGCAAGTAAAACAGGAGAAATTGCCGCTGTTATAATCGTCAAGAGATCCGTTTTAGTCATAATGATAATGATTAATGTCGCAATAATAATAAGTTTTGCAAAAGTTGATGAGCGAATTTCTTTTAGATTCATACTACTCTCCTACCCAAAGGCAATCATGATTTTTAGTTAATACTATTATATCTGATTTACGTCCTAATTTGTATTAAAATAAGGTTTTAATAGTAAAATGAGTTTTAAGTCTTATGTTTGGATTGCGTGATTTATATGTAAGTCGAAAAAGAGATATTGAAGTTGATTCGTATAGTATAAAATCAAAAATTAAAAATAGGTTGTCATAATATAATTACGACAACCTAATTGTTATTAAAAAGAATGATTATTAATAATCTGAATTACTTGTTCCACTGTTTGTTGCAATTTCAACTGATGCTGATGCACCAATTCGAGTAGCACCTGCATCCACCATTGCTTTAGCAGTTGCATAATCTCTCACACCACCAGAAGCTTTTACTTCTAAAGCATCACCTACTGTTTTTTTCATAAGTGCAACATCTTCTGCAGTAGCACCACCAGTGCTAAAACCAGTTGAAGTCTTTACAAACTGAGCGCCAGCTTCTTTAGATAATTCGCTTGCTTTAACAATTTCATCTTTAGTTAATAGACAAGTTTCAAGAATCACCTTTAAGATGGCTTTCCCTTTAATCGCTTCAACAACAGCAGCGATATCATTCTTAACAAAATCATATTTCTGATCTTTTAAAGCAGATACATTGAGAACCATATCGATTTCATTTGCACCGTCTTCTACAGCTTTCTTTGCTTCATATGCTTTCATTTCAGTTGTGTTGGCACCAAGTGGAAAGCCAATTACTGAAGTTACCTTTACATCTGTACCTTTGAGTTCTTTTGCAACTAATGGCACAAAGTATGGATTAACACAAACTGAGAAAAATCCATATTCTTTAGCTTCATCACAGACCTTAATGACATCAGCATCGGTAACATTTGGTTTTAAAATCGTATGATCAATCATTTTAGCAATATTCATAGAATCACCTCTTCTTTGATTTCAGTTCAATCATACTTGATACTTACCCAATCGTCAAATAAGAAACCTATTTTTTATAATAAGTTTACAACGAAATTATTTAGAATAAACTGATTCTTTTAATGTTGCGATGTAAGGTAAATTTCTATATCTCTCAGCATAATCGATACCATACCCTACGATAAATTCATCTGGAATTTCGAATCCGACGTATTTTACATCAAGTTTTGCGATTCTTCTTTCAGGTTTATCAAGCAATGTACAGATTTCTAAGCTCTTTGGTCCTCTTGAATGGAAGTTTTCTGTAAGATATTTTAAAGTTAAACCAGTATCGATAATATCTTCAACAATCAATACATGTTTGCCTTCAATGCTAAAATCCAAGTCTTTTAAAATTTTTACGACACCAGAACTTTCTGTAGAATGTCCATAACTAGAAGCTGCGATAAAATCAATTTGTATTGGGAAGCTAATCTCTCTCATAAGGTCACACATAAATACATTTGCACCTTTTAGTACGCCTACTAATAAGAGTTCTTTGTCCTTATAATCAGCAGAGATTTGATCTGCTATTGCTTTTACACGTTCTTTAAGTTGAACTTCAGAATAAAGTACTGATTTAACATCGTTTTTCATGATACACTCCTTAATTTGCAAATAATATAATCACAAACTATATAATATCACAAAAACTACCGTATAAATATAAATTCTTTTTCACCTAATTGGATAATATCACCATTGACAATAGGTACACTTTCTCTCAGAAGAGTCCCATTGATCCAAGTACCGTTTCTAGAATCAAGGTCTTTTATTCTATAGGCGACGTTTTCCTTATAAATAACACAGTGTTTTCTACTAATTGAGTCCTCTAGGATCTGAACATTTGATGTATCATCACGACCAATGACATTGGATTCAAAATAAAGTTTGTAAAACTTTTGTGGGTTTGATTTGTCCATGAGCATTGAGTTGTTTGATGGATGCTTTGTAATAGTGGTAATCGGTTTGTCTTTTGTTTGATTACTCTTCAAACGTAAGAATCGCTGTAGCCATTTAGGTTCTTTCTGCGGTTTAGAGTTTTTTTCTAACCAATTGGCAATCGATTTTGGTGTAGTCGGCATATCCTTTAATTTTTCATGTGGTATGGCTAATTCACTACATATTAAGAGATAGTACATCAATTGTATTAATGCTTTTTCTTTTCTCACAGAGTCTATAGGTAAATAGCAAAACTTAAAGTGATTGTGAATACCGTCATAATAGATCATATCAGGTGTATATAATATGTTTTGATAATCAAGTAGATGATGATCTAATACATCTTCTAAAGCGGATAAATCAGAGATTAATTGTGAGATAAGATTGATACTAAGGATACCGGACTTCAACAGTTGAGTTAATGATTGTAATGAATCATCAACTTGCCACTTGAGCTTTGATGTTTCACCACTACCCATTGATTTTAGTTCGATGGGTAGTAATAATTTTAAGTTTGTCTTTTGAATCATCTCATTTTCAAAGGTAATGATTTTAGAGGATAGATAATAATGCGCTTCCATAATTAATTAAATAAGCTGTCAATATCATTATTTTCACTAATACCTTGAGTGATTTTAGTGAAGAAATCGACAGCAAAAGTCTTAAATAAAAAGGCTAAGCCAATCAATACCGCAATAATAATTACGATTTCAATGGTTCCCATCCCCTTTTCATTTTTATAGAATCGATTTAATTGCATTGCTATGTAGTTCGGTAATAATTTCAGCATAATAATTCTCCTTTTATAATATTAGTAAAATTGGTGTGATGACAACTGTTATAACGCTGATTAAGGATAGCATTAATATAAAAGTCAGCTGAATGGTTACTTTTTCAGACTTGATTTTTGCATTTACTGAGAGATTTAGCCAAAGTTCGTCGTGAAATTTCTCAAGAGCGGACGCGGCTGTTTGAGACCCAGTTTTTTTTAATTGAGAGATAAGTCGTGTAAATCGCCAAATTTCTTTATCATCTCTTTCAAAAGCATATTGATTAAATAGGTCTATATAATTTGATGAGACTCTTTTATGTACATTAAATGTATCATCCAAGTTGAATGTTTCAAAAGCTTGTTTTAAGGCATTTTCTAAGCTTACACCTGTTTCGTAAGTGATTATAAATTCTTGTATCAAACTGGGGAGGTGTTTATCGAACAAGGTTTTCTTATTCGAAGCTTTTGAAAATCCAAGCCATGTGTCAATTAGTTGATTTTTTTCCTCTAGCCATTTTTTGATTTTATATATTATCGTTCACCTCCATAAACATCTATGTTGAAAAGTACTTTAAACTTCAAAGTTAACAATTTTTTTGGCAATTAAGTTCATCGTTAATAATAAAATAAATGCAAACGTCATCGTAACTCGACCGACTAAAGTGGAATACATAATATTTAAATAACCTCTAGAGGTACTATCTATAAATAAAATAATGAAAATTGGTGCTAAACTGAGAATATTTTGTTCAAGTGTCTTTTGATATAAGATGCTTTTCACTTCATTTTTCACTTTATATTTCATGTGAAGCTTATCTAAAGTAACATCTGTGATTCTATTTAGATTCGCGCCAGATACTTTTGCGGCTCTAATCATTTTAATGTAAAGGTCACACTCTGTGATTGGATAAAATGAATAAAGTTGTTGATAGATTTTTTCTCTTTCTATGCCAATTTGTATGGCGCTATTTAATTGGTGGATACATTTAGCTGAGTAGTTATGATCATAGTTAATGTCTTTACTTAATGAAGCAATAGCTGACTCAAAGCCATAACCTAGTGAAAGATTGGTGTTAATAAGATTTAGAAAATCAATAAAATGATCTAAATAAAAGGAATCCATATTCTTTTCATATCTTTTTGTGATTTTTAATAAGAATACAAAAACTATGATTGTTAAAAGACATAATACCTGGCTCTTCCAAAATGCCCATGCACTCAGCAGATAAAAAGACAGGTCTAGAGAATAACGCGTATAATCTATGTTTTTGTTCGCTTCAGATTTGATTTTAATGATTCCTTTTGAATTAGGTGCTTTTGATAGCAATTGACAAAGCTTTCTTTTAACTTGACTTATCATAGTTTTGAAATCTCCTGAGCTTCGTTTTATTTATAATAGAAGACAATAAATCATTACATTTGACTTGGTTGAAATCAGATAACTTATAGAGTACGTTGACTGAATAGTCATCAGTGGTTTTTAGAAGCTCACAGATTTCCGTGATACAACGCTTTCCGTCGGGTAATTTTTCAACAAATATCAAGAAATCAATTGCGGAGACAATTTGTCTTCTAATTAATGAGGCATTTATATCACTGTGACTACAAGCAATTACTTCAAGTCGAACCAGCATATCCAAAGCAGAGTTAGAATGTCCAGTGGATAGAGAACCATCATGACCTGTGTTCATTGCCTGAAGCATATCGATTATTTCTTCACCTCTAACTTCACCGACGATGATTCTATCTGGTCGCATTCTAAGTGCGTTTTTTATCAAATGGCTTGTGCTAACATTCGCTTCACTTTTTGACAAGCGCGTTTCAAGGGAAACTAGATTTTTGTGATTTAATAACTTTAGTTCTGCAGCATCTTCTATGGTTATAATTCTTTCTTCTGTTGGAATATAATCGGATAAGCAGTTTAGTAAGGTTGTCTTTCCAGAACCTGTGCTACCACAGACAAACAAGTTATACTTAGATTTTATTAATTTAGCCATAAAGAGTGCTGTTTCTGAATCAAACATTTCGTTATCAATTAAGTCCTGTGTACGGATGAGTGCCTTTTTAAATTTTCTTATGGTGACTATAGGACCGTTTAGCGCAATTGGATTGAGGACTACATTTACTCTAGAGCCGTCTTTTAATCTTGCGTCTAACGTAGGATGTGTTAAATTGACCTCTCGTCCAATCTCGTTTGCAACTTTATAGATGAGTTGCATTAATTGATCCTGTGTTTGATATTGAATCTTAGAATTGTGCAGAAGGCCATTAGATTCATAGAAAATGCTACTTAAACCATTAATCATAATTTCAGTGACTTCTGGATTATCTAATAGAGGCTGTATAATACCATATCCAAATAATTCCTGCTTCAAAAATTGAACGAGCTCCTTCTTTTCGTGCAAACTCAATTGGGATTCTTGATCAACTCGATGATTGAGAAAACGATTCAGGGTTTCGTCGTCATTCCCAAGAGATGCTTCTAAAATCTCTAACTTAAGTTTTTCAACTAACTCATTAGTGATCACTATATGTAATCTCCTCTCCTCTTAAAATGACATCAATCAACTTAGGATTTTTTTGATCGTTACAAAGCACATTTTTTTTAGATTTGTCCTTAAAAATAGTAATTAGAAAATTAGAGATTTCAAAAACCTGAAAGTCTAGTTGACCTTTGTGTGGAAAACTAAACACCATAGTAGTGCCTTTTCTTCTTGCAGATTCTATTAAATTTAAGATTTCTAAACTTGGCTCAAATTTTAAATCGTTAATAGTATTGATGACATATATGATTTCTTTGATAGGCAGAACAAGGTTATTATCCATACTCCATTTAAATAATGAAAAATTTGAAGCCTGATTAAAGTTAAGACAGATCATATATTCTATGCCATATTTCTCTGCAATTTCATACATCTGTGGCTCGGTTATACCAATTACTTCAGTACTGGTGCAATAGTATAATGGAAAAAATTGATCTGATAGTAAGCTTTTTATGCGCTCAAAGCTTTGATACTTAGAGATAACGCGGTAATCATCTTCAGCTTCACCTAGGAGAATAACATTTTCTTTTTTTATGTCTAGCTCTTTTATCAAAGATCGATCAATATCTTCTACAACTAAGAGATCATC
Organism: Fusibacter sp. QWL-12; assembly: GCF_058683495.1. Classification (NCBI taxonomy): domain Bacteria; kingdom Bacillati; phylum Bacillota; class Clostridia; order Eubacteriales; family Fusibacteraceae; genus Fusibacter; species Fusibacter sp. QWL-12. Next base: position 3,685,082 of record NZ_CM178745.1, on the reverse strand, counting down.
TGGTTGAAGCTGTTCAATACTCTCCAATGTGATTAAGGCTAGATTAACAACTGACATTTTTATTTTGTTGTATAATTTTTCTGTATAACGGTTTTTAAGCAAATAGATCATTGTGACCTCAATTGTAAAATAATGGATAATGATATTATACTTCCATATACTGGTAAAAGCAATACAAAAAATAAAAAACACCCTTTTAGGTTTCAAAGGGTGTTGATGTTAAACTTAGCTTATTTTTTTCCATAAGGGAATTTTTTTCTGTAGATTTTTTCATTTTTATTCCAGATAAAATGGCCATAAATGGTACCAAATATTATGAAGAATAAAATGGCTATAACCGCTTGAACGAAGTCGTATTTGACACTTTCCTTAACAAAGAAATTCAATACAATCATAATCGCAGAGTAGATTAAAAAAGTGGGTAAACCCCATGTTATTGCGCCAAATCTCAATACAAATTTTAACTTACCATTCTCTCGGCTTTGTGGCCAAGTATCATAGATTAATTTTTCGTTTTCAGCTTCTCTCATCTTTTGCTTGGTTGCGCGATCCACTGTGTTTTCTTTCTTTTGAAACATTTATGCCTCCAACGTTGAATTAGACTGGATGCGTTTTCTCTTCCTTATCTACTAAATCAGAATCGATTTTGTATTTTTGAGCTTGTCTGAATTTAAAATATTCTTCAGCTACATTTGGGAAAAGAATGTAAGATAAGACATCCTCGTCCTCTTCAATATACTCTTTTATCTTTTCTCTTTCAAGTGCAATTACTGGTTTTAGTAAATCCGCAGGTCTACAAGTGATGACTTCCTCATTGCCAATTATTTTTTTGACAATCTCATCTTTTATCTCAACCGTTGGACGACCATACATGCCGCGTACGTATTCTTTAATTTCTTTTGGAACCATTTTATATCTTTCACCAGTAATGACGTTTAAAACAGCTTGAGTTCCTACCATTTGGCTTGTAGGCGTTACAAGTGGCGGATAACCTAAATCTTCTCTAACTCTTGGGACTTCCTTTAATACTTCTTCGTATTTATCTAAAGCATTTTGAGCCTTTAGTTGAGATACGAGATTCGACAGCATCCCACCTGGGACTTGATAAACTAATGTGTTTATGTCTACACCAAGCATTTTAGGATCTAATAAACCTGTATCAATTGCCTTTTCACGGATTGGTGTAAAGTATTCAGTAATTCTATCCAGTTTATTTAAGCTAAGACCAGTATCAAATGGTGAACCAGAAAGCGCAGCGACCATAGGCTCAGTCGCAGGCTGAGAGGTGCCGAGTGCAAATGGTGAAATTGCTGTATCGATAATATCGACGCCTGCTTCGATCGCTTTTAAATATGTCATAGATGCAAGTCCACTTGTATAGTGCGAATGAATCTCCAATGGTACTTGGATATTTGATTTTAAAGCTTTTACTAACTTCTCAGCTTCATAAGGTGTCAATAAACCAGACATATCTTTGATACAGATTGAGTCAGCACCAAGTGATTCCATATCTTTTGCAAGTGCAACATACTTTTCAATTGTATGTGCTGGACTTATCGTATATGAAATCGCAGCTTGTGCGTGTGCACCTTCTTTTTTTGTCGTTATCAAAGCGGTTTCTAAGTTTCTTATATCGTTTAATGCATCAAAAATACGAATAATATCAATACCATTGGCAATTGATTTTTTTACAAATTCAGAAACGACATCATCTGGGTAGTGCTTGTACCCTAAAAGATTTTGTCCTCTTAAAAGCATTTGTAACTTGGTATTTTTAACGTGTTTTCTAATTAATCTTAATCTTTCCCATGGGTTTTCATTTAAATATCGTAATGACGCATCAAAAGTTGCACCACCCCAGCATTCCAAGGCGTAATAACCCACTGCATCCAAATCTTCTAAAATTGGGATCATTTCATTTGTTTTAAGTCTAGTCGCAATTAAGGATTGATGTGCATCTCTTAAAATTGTCTCGGTAATTTTTATAGTGGCCATAATGAACCCTCCTACGCTTATTCATCAAAAGTTTAACATTTGTACATATAACTGTACAGAAGAATGGAAAAGTGATAGACTAATCTTGGTTAATTAAATAAATATATTTTGAATTAGACTTAATATAATTAGGGAGTTTAACATGGATTTAACAGATCTTCGAATTTTAAAGATACTTCAACAAGAAGCTCGTGTTTCAATGAAAGAGCTAGGACAGCGCGTTAATCTTACCTCACCTGCCGTTTCAGAACGTATAAGACGTCTTGAAGAAAGTGGTGTGATAGAAGGCTATACCGCAGTTATAAACCCTAAAAAACTTCAATTACATGTTGAGGCATATATTCACGTTGCCATGAAAGTCAGTTCACATGAGCGTTTTAAGAAATTGGCCTATGATGAAAGAGAAATTGTAGAGTGCCATCATGTGACTGGTGAGGACTGTATGACCGTTCGCGTCGTGTGTGAGGATACTCATAAGCTCGAAGCATTACTTGACAAAATTCAAAGAATTGGTGATACAAGAACTTCAATTATTTTATCAAGCCCTTTAAAAAGAAAACCTATTGTTCCCTACAACGAGGAACTTTAAGCATACTGGCATTATTGTATACTATATAATTGAAGTAATTATTAATAAGTGTTTCACAAATATAAACTTAAACTTACAAAACTATAAAATTATGTATTTTAATATAAATGATGATTAAATAGTAAAATCATTGATTTTTGAATTCTCATAATTTATCACAATTAAAATTGTGGCTAAAAAAAAATCCCCTAGCTGCACTAGAGGAAATAGGGGGGAAATATATAATAGACTATGAAGAAATCGTCTTCTCAAGTCTATCGACTTTATACCCCCACTCTTTTTATTTATTCATTTAAATTAGAAAATAAAGTGAAATTTTTATAGTTCCACATGAAAGCCCGTAAAAGCGTAAAATACCTTTTGCGGGAATTTTATTTTTAACCTAAAATAGCCATCGATTCCCGTACAATGATTAATATAGAACGCTTTGATTCCAAAGTGTTTCAGCTGCATTAAGTACTGATCTAAATGACGTAAAAGTTCACCACTAAAATGCATGCCACCAAAGACATAATCTATGGGCTGGTGTGCATTTTTTTCATATGCCGTTTTTAAAATATTGAGGATTCCTTTGTGAGAACAACCTGTAAATAAGAAGGTGCGCTTCCCTTCGTGCAACAATAAAAACAACTCGTCATTAAATGGATCTTGAACAAGATTCATGGTGTCCTTAACAAAAAACCTAGAGGTATCGACGAGGTCGTGCGTGTAGGTGTGTATCTCTGTTATAATTTCAATATTGTCTGTAAGCTTAGTATCCTTTTCAATTAGAATGAACTCATTTGGATAATCTTGAATCGGTTTTTTTAGCTTAAATCCAATAAAGTGTTCAACATTATCTCGAAGTGAAAGCTTTTCACCTAAAGCTTTGGGTTTTAGATAAATTTTAGCGGTCTGGTTGACAGATAAGAAGGCTTCAAGACCACCACAATGATCGTAATGACCATGACTCAGAACCACATAATCAACATCCGTTAAATCTTCAGCCATATACATGGCATTATTGATAAGTGCAGATGTCTGCCCAGTATCAAAAAGTATTTTTTTTGAACCAACTTTTATCAAGAATGAAGAACCATGTTCTCCAATTAATCCTTCACCATAAACCAAATTATCGACCAGTGTAACTAATTCCATAGTTTTCTCCTACTTCATAAAGATTTCGATATTTTTATTAGATGATTTATTGCTGTTTCTTCATCTATGCCATTCGCCGTTATTTCAATATTGCTATGTGTTGGAATAGCCAAGGCTAAAACACTAAAAATTGATTTTAGGTTAACGGATGTGTTTAAAAACGTGAGAGTTATATCGCTTTCGAATTGCATTGCCTCTTGCACCAACTTTGATACAGGTCTTGCATGAAACCCAACAGGATCATTCACTATAAATTTAAACGATTGCATCGTTCACCCCTTAAATTAAAATTAATTAATCCATAAAAGTTTGACTGGTCTGCCAATCCACTTCACCATTACCCAAAAGGTTATACTGAAGAATTGAGTGGCCTGAAATATGACCATCCTCAAAATAAGCATATACAAATTTATCATCTAATACAATTGAAAATTCAGGATACCATCTCATAGTACCACCGAGTACACCTTCTGTAGGGATCAATTCTGGATGATCAGTCAATGTGTTTAAAAATTGTTGAATATCAGAAAAGCCATTTGAATTAAACTCACTTACCAAATAATCTGGATAATGATAAGTGTTACCCTCAAGTGCATTAAGCTGTGTCTTTAACTCTGTAATCTGAGCTTCGTAATCAGATGCAGATTGTGCAAGTTGACCAATAAGGGACTCTTTTTCACTGTTTAAAGTATCATTGCTTCGATTGATTTCTTCAATCGTTTTATTAAGTGTGTTTATTTCATCGTTTGAACTATTTAAATCACGATTTAAATTAGCAGAATATATTGCAAGACTCACTAGAATCAAAATTGAAACTACAAGAGCAACAATTATCCAAAGCGAATGTGCTTTAATCTTTTCAATCCATTGTGTCATGATAACCTCCTCGTGCTATGATTATAGTCCTAGTTTAACATAATATAGTTTTAAAAGAAGGCTATGATAAGGGTTGTAATATAGATTTAATTTACTGCCCCTCACCCTTTGGATCAAGCGCATCACGCAGTCCTTCACCAAGTAAGTTAATGCTTATAATGGTCAATGAAATAAAAGTAACTGGATAAAACCACATCCAATAATAGCCTGCTGTGACCAAACTTTCACCGCGTATATTGGGAATGAGATTGCCCCATGTTGCAATCCCTGCTGGAAAACCCATACCGACAAATGATAAAGTGAGTTCAAGTAAAATTGCATTTGCAATAATACCGGTAGTAGACGCGACGATTACCCCGATGGTGTTGGGTAATAAATGTCTAAAAACACGGCTATGTGTTTTTAATCCTAAGACTTCAGTAGCTTTAATATATTCTAACTCTTTAATAGATAAAATCTCTCCACGTATCAATCGAGCTAACTTTGGAAAACTTAAAAACCCGTATATGATCATCGTTAAAATCATTCGCTTCATTGGGGTTACATTAAAGGCAAATACTGCTGTAAAAGCTATAATCATAGGTAGTAATGGGAGTACATATATAAACTCAGAAATACGCATCAACAAATGATCAATCCACTTGCCAAAGTAACCGGCAAATGTTCCTACAATCGTTCCAAAAATTAAAGTAACAGATGCTGAGAGTGCAGCAAGTGCAAGTGAAATTCTACCACCTTCCATAATTTTGGTCATCATGTCAAATCCAAGTCGGTCAGTGCCAAATGGATGACTTATACTTGGTTTTTTGTACCTTAAAACAACGTTGATGACGTCGTTAGGATATGGAGAAAAATAAGGGCCGATATATGTGAAGGCAATAATAAAAAGGAGTATAATACCGCCTAAGATTGCAAGTTTATTTTTATAGAATCTTCTTATGGATTGTTTCCAAGGTGATTCAGTCATATTTACCTCCTACTCTACTTTTATTCTAGGATCTGCAACACCATATAGTAAATCAGCGAGCAAATTACCCAAGATTGAAGCGACTGAGAAAAATAAGATAAACATAGAAATCATGGAAGCATCACGACGATAAACTGCAGCTAAAAATTCGAGACCAATCCCTGGCCAAGAAAAGATCGCTTCCACGAAAATGTTACCGACAAAGAGTGTTGGAAACAGCACACCAAATAATGAGATAACAGGAATTAGCGCATTCCTAAAGGCGTGGCGATAGATGACGACTCTTTCTTTCAAACCTTTAGATCTTGCTGTCCTAATATAGTCGTGATGAATGACCTCTACCATCGCGTTACGAACATATCTAGAAACCGTTCCAAGTTCAACTAACGTCAGTGTCATAACGGGTAAAATCATGTGATGTAGTACATCTAAAATTTCAGCTTGTTTGCTTTCATAGCCTTTTACAACAGAAAGTACAGAGTGCATCCCTGTGGCTGGTGTCATGCCTAATTTAACTGCAAAAAGACGCATCAAATATAAACCAATAAAAAAAGAAGGTAAAGAAACGAGAATCAATGTAGAGGTGGTCATGACGCGATCGAATATACCGTTTTTGTGTATAGCAGATCGTACCCCTATTGGAATAGAAAGTAAAAACGTTAAAATAAGTGCAATTGAATTAATCATGAAAGTGTGCCAGATCAGATTGGGAACAATTTCGACCACTGGCGCTCGATAGTAAAGTGAGATACCAAAATTGCCTCTAGCAACATCTGAAAGCCAATCGAGATAGCGGTTAAACCAAGGTTTATCAAATTCGAGTAAAGCTCTCATTTGACTGATTTGTTCATAGGAAGGTCTCGGAGTCCCCTCTGGCAAAGAATTGATGTAAGCAGAAAGCGCATCGCCAGGCATGGCATCGACGATGATAAATACGACAATCGTCATCGCTAGCAATAAGGGTAAGGTGTGAAGAATTCTTTTGAGAATGACTTTTAGCATGTTTCCCCCTTTATTGTGATAAATAATTTAGAATGAGAGTGACACATGGTAATTTCTATATGTAAAAACCAGTTGAAACAACTGGTTATAAAACTTTAATATCTGATATCGTCTCCGTTATTGGCGTTTCTTTTTTTACGGATTTTGTTTTAATTAAATCTTTGATGACTTCACCCGCTATAATTAGGCCAGCGACAGAAGGCACAAATGCAATTGAGCCAGGAACTTGTCTTCTAGTGCTACAATTCCTTTGAACATCCTTAGGGCAAATGCAGTTGGTCTTACAACTGGATTCTTCCTTTTCGATAGGCTTCATGGCAGGCTCTTGCGAGTATACTACTTTGAGCTTCTTTATACCTCTTGCTTTTAGTTCACGTCTCATAACTTTGGCAAGTGGACAAACCGATGTTTTATAAATGTCTGTTACTTCAAAACGTGTTGGGTCAAGTTTGTTGCCAGCCCCCATGCTACTCATAATTGGAACACCTGATTGGTTTGCTAGTTCAATGAGTAAAAGTTTAGAGGATACTGTATCTATCGCATCTATAATGTAATCGAACTTTGTAAAATCAATTTCAGCAGCCGTTTCGACACCAAAGAAACATCTATGATCATAGACGATCGCATCGGGATTAATCTCTAAAATTCTTTCCTTCATAACTTCAACTTTAACTCTACCAACTGTTTTACGTGTAGCAATCAACTGTCTGTTGATGTTTGTTAGGCATACTTTATCATCATCGTAAAGATAGAACGTACCAACACCACTTCTTGCAAGCGCTTCCACTGAAAAAGAACCAACGCCACCTACTCCAAAAATTGCGACGGATGCATCTTTTAATCTATCTATACCGTCTTCCCCTATTAATAATTCTGTTCTTGAAAACTGATTTAACACTAAATTTCCTCCTAATGATACTTACATGACTATATAAAAGAGTCCTCAGTTCGAGGACTCTTTATTAATGATTCAATTATTAACTACGTGTGAATTCTTAACTTTTCAATTCTGTTTCGATCGACTTCTTCAACTACAAATCGGATACCTTCATATTCAATTACTTCATTGACTTCAGGTATATATCCAAATTCGCCGACGATAAAGCCACCGATTGAATCAAAGTCTTCTGATTCGATATGAACCCCAATGAGTTCGTTTAGTTCATCAATACGTGTGCTGCCTTCGACGATATATTCATCTTCCTTGATCACTTCGATGTCTTTTTCATGATCGTCATATTCATCTCTGATATCGCCAACGATTTCTTCAATAAGGTCTTCCATCGTTACAATACCTGCAGTACCACCATACTCATCTAAAACGATGGCCATAGGAATTCTCTTTAATCTAAGCTCTTGGAAAAGCTCAGTTGTCTTTTTAAATTCAAATGTGAAATGCGGTTCACGCATATAATCCTGAATAACAAACTCGGTATTCTCATTTGCCTTAAAGATCAGGTCCTTAATATAAAGGATCCCAATGATGTTATCAGTTGTTTCTTGGTAAATTGGAATTCTTGAGAACTGCTCGGCTCTGAAGGTTTCGATGATTTTCTCATAACTTACACCAACTTCCAGTGAAATCATATCCGTTCTTGGTGTCATCACATCCTTAACTTGTGCATCACCAAATTCGAAAACGTTATAAATCATCTGTTTTTCTTCAACTTCTAAAACCCCTTCTTCGTGGCTAACAGTTACAATCGTCTTAAGTTCATCTTCTGTAATAAATGGTTGTGAGCTTGCAGGCTTACCACCTAACAAACGAATCAAGCCATTTGTAAGTAACAGAAGTACAAATACAATTGGATTAAAAAGCACGACAAAAAAGTTGATAATACCGGCAATTTTAAGAGATATAAACTCTGAATGCTGCGCCGCTAAGGATTTTGGCGTAATTTCACCAAAAATTAAAATTAACAACGTCATAATTCCAGTTGCAATTCCAACGCCGGCATTACCAGCATATTGAATTGCTAAAGAGGTTGCCAGTGCAGATGCACCGATATTAACGATGTTATTTCCTACAAGGATTGACCCCAATAACTTGTTAGGGTTTTCAACCAATCGATTGACGGCAGTGGCACCTTTGACTTTTTCCTCCATCAAGTGCCTGATTCTGATTTTACTGAGTGACATTAATGCTGTTTCCGATGCTGAGAAAAATGCGGACATCCCAATCAACACCGCTAATAGTATAAACTGCCAACTCGCGCCTGCTTCCAAAAAAAACCACACTCCTAATTAAATAAATATTTTGTTGTTACCTCATAAATTCTGATATGAGGTAATAGTTAGTTTTATACTCGTAAATTATAACATATCTCTACAGTAAAATACAACAAAATGAGTGAGGTCAATACTTGAATAAAATCCAGCGACAACTTTCGAGCTCATATTTGATAACAATTGTTCGAAGCATCTCTTGAATCACGCACTGACAGGTGAATACAAACATCTTATTACCCGCCAGTTTTTCAAATTCGCGAGTAATGACCTTATCTATTTTTATCACCTGTGGTGTTTGCGCTTCATCTATAATTCGAAACCTGACTGGATTTGGATAACCTTGTTGGTCGAACCAACAAAGAACATCGATATCTTTTCTAACAACCTTCATACGCCTTACTACTTTCTAACATATTAATTTCAGTTTTCCCAAACACCTTGCGATATAAATTTATAAAATGCTGCTCATAAGTGGAAAATCATCTTCCCCAACGCCGCCAGTCATCGGTTTTATACCACTTCCGATAAAACTACCACGCATAATTGCCTTAGGCTCAAATCGACCTCTTAACTCATCGATCACACGATCTAAACGGTTGTTTTTTTGCGTCGCATATTCATCGAAAAGATGTAGCTGCACAAAATCATTTTCGCAAAATTCAGAAACACGTACACCTAAATGACGTATAGGTGTTCCATCCCAAATCTCATCAAATAGTTTCTTTGCATAACCATAGATCTCGGAAGTGTGATCTGTGGGAATCTCAAATTTCTTTTGATGCCCAGTACTGTTAAACTCATGTGTCTTGTAGCTTACACTGACAAGCCTTGCAAGATATTGGCTATCTCTAAGACGCATCGCCACCATTTCAGAGAGACTTAAAAGCATGAGATGGGCTTCCTTTCGACTGTCTATATCAAATGGAATGGTCGAAGAATTGCCAATACTCTTAATTGCCAGTCGATTGCTCTTTTTAACATCTGAGTTTTCGATGCCATTGGCATAGTTCCAAATCAATGCGCCGTGAGACTTAAGTGCAGTCTTTAAAACTTCAAGATCATAATTTGCCAAGTCACCTATGGTCTCTATGCCTAAAAAATGTAGCTTTGGTACGGTCGCCCGCCCAACCATAAAAAGTTCCTCCACTGGAAGTGGCCACATTTTAGTTGCAATTTCTTCAGGGAAAAGTGTCGTTACAGCGTCCGGTTTTTTTAAATCACTTGCGACCTTCGCCAATAGCTTGTTAGAAGATACACCTATACTTACCGTAAAGCCAAGCTCTTTTTTTATCCGTTCTCTAATGACGTGTGCGGTTTCTATCGGATCGCCAAAAAGCGCCACCATATCCGTAAAATCTACGAAACATTCATCGATGCTGTATCTTTGAATCTGTGCAGAATACTCACTTATGAGTTCAATTAAGGCGTTACTTGATCTTAGATAAAGATCATAGTGCGGCGGGACAACGGTTAAAAAAGGACACTTTTGAAAGGCTGCCATCAGGCTTTCCCCCGTTTGGATCTTATACGGCTTTGCAGGGATACTCTTTGCTAGGATAATGCCATGACGCTTAACAGGATCGCCACCAACCGCAGAAGGAATCGTTCTCAAATCTAACTCATCGCCCTGTTGAAGTCGATAGACTGCCTCCCATGATAGATAGGCGCTATTGACGTCTATATGAAAGATTATTTTTCCCATGCAATCCCCCTTTCTAAAGAGAGAAAAAGTTTAAAGACGTATGCCCTATTACTGAGATGACTTTCCGAATGCGGGTGTACGAAAAAGAAACTGCAGAAAACAGAACATACGTTTGATTTTATTATACAGAACGTATGTTCTTTTGTAAAGTAAAAAAAACACACCTATTTAAGATGTGTTTCGTTGAATCTTATTTTCTTGAAATATGCATTTTTACTCGACCTGAGTTGTCCGTATCAGAAGCACTACTATTTGCAGAGCCACCCTCTTGTTCAATTTTAAATCGACAACGATCGCAATATTTGCCAAATCCTATTTTCGTACCACAGCGTTGACAATGATTGCCTTCGCGGATGGTATTTAAAGTTAAACGGCCTTCATCGACGTATTTCATAATTTCTCTAATAGTGATGTCCATGCCCATCTCTGCCATGAGGTCGATAATGCCCTGAGGTGATATATCTGGATTATCATAAACCAAATCTCTCGCCATGAGGAATTTATCGCGTTCAGGATCACCTGAGCTTTTGAAATTTCTTTTTGTGATTCGACAAGATGAGCAAAGCGTATTGCCGTCATCTCCAAAAAAACGACCACACTTTTCACATTTAATGAGCATGTTGTCCTCCTACGAATGAATTGATAGATATATTAAGACGAATCTTTTATATAATTGTGAAAAGAGCATTGATTACCCTTCGTTATTTTATTATATATAAAATTTATGGTTTTGTGAATTAAAAAGTGTGAAGAAATCTGCTAAAATACATATGTAACTATGATTTGGAGTGGATAAAATGCAAAATAGAACAAAGCGTGAATTAGGCATAACCCTAAAAAATTTGATGACAAAGAAATCCCTTGAGCATATCACTGTAAAGGAGCTCGTAACAGAGTGTGGTGTTAATCGACAAACCTTTTATTACCATTTTCAAGACATCTATGAGCTGTTAGGCTGGATCTATAAATCCGAGGCACTTGGGTCCATCGATGCCTTCAAAACCTATGAGACTTGGCAGCTTGGCTTTCTTAAAATATTTCAGTATGTAGAAGCCAATCGCGATTTCTGCCTTTGTACAGTGAATTCACTAGGACGTGATCACCTAGAAAAGTTTCTTTATAGCCTCACCTATGACCTTTTAATTGGGGTGGTAGAAGAAGTTGCTGAAGGCTTTCAGATTTCAGAGGATGACAAGTCCTTTATCGCCAAGTTTTATACCTACGGCTTCGTCGCACTGATGCTCGAATGGCTCAAATCAGGTGCAAAGGAAGCACCAGCAGTCATTATCGATAAACTGGACAAACTGATTAACGGTGAAATCAGTCGCGCCATAGAAAAGTATACAAAGCCTTAAAAAAGATTATATGGAAGTACGTTCCTTAGATTTAGACAAACACGTGAAAATGTCATAACATTAGACATTTCACCTCGTTTGTCTATTTTTATGCGGTTTTAACTGATGTAACTTATTATTAGAAATTGCGATAAGAACGAAAAAAATCATGTCGCATATTAGATAAGAATAAGGAGAAAAACATGAAAAAAGAAGCTTTAGAAAACGTTTATTTCGTCGGCGGTGGTTTGGCATCACTTGCAGGCGCAACTTACTTAATCAGAGATTTTGGAATTAAAGGCGAACAAATTCACATCTTAGAAAGCCTACCGATATTAGGTGGTAGCAACGATGGCGCAGGCGATGCTGTCAACGGTTTTATCTGTCGTGGCGGACGTATGCTGAACGAAGAAACCTATGAAAACACATGGGAATTGCTCAGTACCATCCCTTCCCTTGATCGACCAGAAATGAGTCTATGCGAAGAAATTTTAGCATTTGACCACGAAAATCCAACACATGCCAATGCGCGCTTAATCGATATAAACGGCGAAATCTTAGATGTTATGTCTATGGGCTTTGATATGGCGGATCGTATGGCGCTTGGTAAACTCATGATTGCACCAGAAGAAAAGATTCAAATGCTAAAAATATCAGATTGGTTCGCTAAAACACCACACTTCTTTGAAACGAACTTTTGGTATATGTGGCAGACCACATTTGCTTTTCAAAAATGGTCAAGCCTAATCGAATTTAAACGCTACATGCAACGTATGGTCTTTGAATTTTCACGTATTCAGACATTAGAAGGCGTTACTAGAACCCCTTATAACCAATACGATTCCATCATCCACCCTATGAAAGTTTACCTTGAAGAAAAAGGTGTGGATTTCAGCTTAAAATGCACAGTAACTGACCTTGAATTCGCAGATCATGATGGCATTACCGTAACGGGAATCCAATACAAAGCTGCTGAAAAAGAAGGCGTTATTAAACTAGGTGAAAATGATATCTGTATTGCAACAAACGGTAGTATGACAGATAACGCAACACTTGGTAGCTTTAAAGAACCTGCACCATTTGTTCCGGAAACACCACTTTCAGGCACTTTTTGGAGAAATATCGCAGCTAAAAAACAAGGTCTTGGTAATCCAGAATCCTTCTTTGGAAATCCAACAGAGACCAATTGGGAATCCTTTACTGTAACAATGAAAGGCAACGATCTACTTAAAAAGATTGAAAAATACTCTAGAAATAAACCAGGAAGTGGCGCTTTAATGACCTTTAAAGACTCAAGCTGGCTAATGTCAATCGTCGTTGCCAAACAGCCACACTTTAAAAATCAACCTGAAGACGTTACCATTTTCTGGGGCTACGGACTTTATACAGACAAACTCGGCGACTATGTAAAAAAACCAATGAAGGATTGTACAGGCGAAGAAATCTTAATTGAGCTCCTCCACCATCTACACATGGAAGAAGAAATGGATGAAATCATGGGGTCAGTAATTAACGTCATTCCATGTATGATGCCATATATCATCTCCATGTTCCAACCAAGGGCAATTAAAGATCGTCCAGAGGTAGTTCCAGCAGGTTCAACTAACTTTGCGATGATCAGCCAGTTTGTAGAAATTCCTGAGGATATGGTGTTTACAGAAGAGTTTTCAATCAGAGCAGCAAGAATTGCAGTCTACACACTACTTGAAAGCTCTAGAAAAATCAATCCAGTAACCCCACATCACTACGATGTTCGCACACTACTCAAAGCACTTAATACAAGTTTTAGATAATCTATAATTTAAACATTACAAATTCAAACCCCCAATACTGTAAAAACAGAATTGGGGGTAAAATTTTGATGAAATACAATTATAGTTCACTTCTAAATAATTCACACTATGATCTATTTTTAGCTTACCTAATCGATTAATCTCTTAAAAGAACAAAAGTAACATTTGTTTTATAAATCCCTGCAGTTGTAGCAGCAAATGGATGACCTGTCACCTCAAACTTATAGGCAGAATTGTCAGGCAGCACTAAACTTAAAACTGAAAATTGACCTGTAAGAGGTACAACGACTTCCCCATCGCTATTGGATACTAGATTATAAGCGACTTCGCTAAACTGATCTTCAACTGTAATTGCGATCCCATTCATCGGATTATCATTTTGATCTTTCAAAATAACCGTTAAAAACTCACTTGGTTGTACGACGCCATTTGACACGTCCACATCTGAAACTTCCTCGATAGGCGTTACAAGCGCATCGTCTTCCCATTCACCGTACTGATAGGCGCCATCCACATACGTATAAGTGCCTAGTCCGTGGAATCTGCCATCGAGCCAGTAGTCCTCGTAATTTTCATTATCACTCCAAATATAGAGTCCATAACCATTAAAGAAGTCGTTTGCATATTGACCGATATAAAGATCGCCATTTGCAAACTGTGTCATGCCACTACCTGTTAAATGTGTTCCATCGAACTCACCAGTGTATATATCGCCATTTGCATAAAAAATATTGAAAAACGAACCGGTTAGATAAACCGCTACAGGCGTATTGACGATTAACGTGATCCGACTAGAATAAGCATCCTCTTCAGCACCACTTGCCACAAATCTAGATAAAGTCATAACATCAGAAGCATCCTTCATTACCAACGCTTTGGCAAGGAGTTCAAAAATATCTGAACGAATTAATGAAGCGCTTCCAGAAGTAGGAATTGTAAGCTTTAACCCATATTCAGCTTCCACTTGTAACGAAGCCGAATCATATACTAAACCTTCTGGTACAAAACCAAGTGCTTTTATAATAAAGATGCTCGCCTGATTATAATTGATTGAATCACTGACACCAAAGATACCATTTCCCTTACCTGCAGTTATGCCCTTCTCATAAGCAAATTCTACATACTTATAAGCCCAGTGAGTCGTCGGCACATCTTTGAAGGTTGGCGTCTCAGGCGCTGTATAGGCTTCAAATGCTTCAGGATAAAACTTACTAATAATTGCGATCATTTCTGCGCGATTAAGCGCCTTGTCAGACATCAGATCACCGTCGTATCCTGTGATAATACCGATATCAAACAGCACATCACCATAAGTATCCTGTGGTTCATCCGCTGCAAAAGTAAAATTAGAAAAGGCAAACACAAGAATGAGAGTAAAGAAAATCCCTTTTCCTAAAACAGACTTTTTATTAAAAAAATGACTTCCAGAATTATTTATTTTATTATTAATAAACATAAGGCCTCCGTTAATTTGGTTATTGATTATAACTAGTTTAACAGATACCCATTAACTATGTCCTACTAACGGAAAAATAGTAACAATTACGCAATCAAATTGTGATGTATATGATATCTCTTTGTAATATTAATCATTGGTTTGATCGCCATCACCACTGAGGGGAATCACATCACCTAGATAGGTTGGCAACGGTTTGAAAATTGTAGATGCCATATCCTTAACTCGAGCGAGTACTTCCCTAACCTCTCTCATCGTTTGACCACTGTAGCGGATGTCCTCTGCAGCGATACCGATGGCTTCTATACCAAGCGATTGAGCGATAAAAACAGCTCTTGGAAGATGATAGCGCTGTGTAACGATGATTAAGTTTTTCGCATCAAACACAGCTTTTGCACGATAGATGCTCTCATATGTAGAAAATCCCGCATGATCCATAAAAACATCAGAAGATGGCACGTTTGCAGCACGTGCATAGCTTTTCATGACGTTTACCTCATCGTAAGCCACATTGCCATGGTCACCACTCATCAGCAGTTTAGGTGCAAGCTGAGCATCATAGATTTTTATCGACATATCAAGACGATCTCTTAGCATAAGACTGGGATTCCCATCAGGATTGACCCCAGCGCCTAGAACGAGGATTGCATCGTATTTTATAGACGCATCTGTTTGAGAGCGTTCAAACTCATCAAAGGTAAAGATACTCGATTGTGTACTAAATAATATGTATGCATTGATTAAGACAACAACAAGTAATAGTGATAGCCCCAAAACACTTACATGACGTAGCCATATTTTGATAGTATCTAAATTGATTTTCATAAGCGCCTCTTTTCAATATAATTTTTATCCAATAGCCGACTACAGTTTATCATATTAACAAATTGATTAAAAATAAAAAACACCCGCGTTTGCGAGTGTTTTTTTATTCTTTAACTACGATGTACTAAAGTTTGTTCCAATCATAGATTTGTCTGATGATTTTATCAATGACATTATATAAGTTGTAAGTTGATTTTAAATCATCTAGTGTAATGTGCTGTACAATTTCATTTGCAAATTTAACTTTTGAGGATTCAAATTTTTTTCCCTTGTCCTTTTCTATTTTATTTAGATATTCTTTAAAATCTTCAAACTTTTTTAAAGGTGGAATATCTTCATCTTTAAGATGTTTTTTAATTACACAATCAGTTAAATAGTTTTCGATTTCTCGTCCTTCAGTGATTAAAGAAATAAGCCCGGCAGCTTCAAATTCATCACGAATTCTACGCTTTGTTTCATTAATATGTGATTTTGAGCTCTTTTTATCTGAATCAATAACAATAATACTGTTCTTATTTGCCTTTAATATACTTAATTTGTCTTCAAAATTTTCAGTTGAATAGTGTGAGAGTAACCTACCACCATAATACATATATTGATAATGAAGTCCTTCAATTAGCCCTTTATTATCAATCAAGGATAACCATTTATTAATGTATACTCTATCAGAAGGTCCCTCAACCCAAATAATTGAGTTTGTTTGGAGTAAATCACTTGCTCTTACATCAAGTTCTTCAAAGACTGAACGCTTTTGATAAACGTCTATTACATCTTCGGTGCTTATAACGCCATTATTATTTTTCAATAGAACGATTTGTGAATTTTCATATTTTGAAAATAGGTCAATCACTACATTAGAATGTGTTGTATAGAATACTGTTGAGTCATTTTTTTCTGCAAATTGATGAATATAATTAAATAGTCTTCTTTGAAGTGCAGGGTGTAGATTATTTTCTAATTCTTCAAAAATGTATATTCTCTTATTGAGCGAAATTTTAGTTACTTCAGGTATTACTAACAATTGAAGTAGAACTAATATAATGGTCTTCAATCCACTTCCCGATTTTGATAATGCTACCCTACCATTCACAGAATCGTCTAAGTAAACTTCCCATTCATTACCATCGAATTGTGTAACAATATTATTGACTTTTACTTCGGGGTGTAGGATCTCATTGAAAGCATTAAGTAAATTAACTTGAATTAGTTTCGAATCATAACCAATGTGATTAATTATATTCTGAATAAAATTAGTTGCTCCATTACCATTTAAAGCAACATCTAAATTTCCAGAATCATATTTTTCTTTTAAAATATCTCTTTCTGCAGAGATTCGGCCAATATTATAGCCTTTAAAAGGATTAGTTAACTTACTTAAAAGAAATTCACAACCTAATGTAGATGCAATTTTTTTTGATACATCATCCTCTTTTTTTATTAATCTTGGGCTCCATCGACCAGTTGAAGTTATTGTTATTTTACCACCAACTACAGATTTACCGATACTTTCCCAATCTGTATAACCTTTAACTTCACGATATTCATCTTCTCTATATATTTTTTTGACAAGTTTTTCATCTAAAACAAAGTCCATTTTAGATTCGTTTGAAAAATCACCATCCTGAGTAATAAAATTAATAAAATCCATCAATGATGATTTTCCAATATTATTTTTACCAATTATAACATTTGATGTTGTTATTTTACTGAAACCAACAAACTCTTTAAAATAATTCTGATTTTTAAAATATACGTTTTCTGGAAATTTTCCCATATGTAAACCTCCTCTTTAATAAAGTTTATACATAAATTAAATTGTTACATTTATTATACTCTGCTAAGTTTTAGTTTTTCAAACATAATGTCTATTTAATGTATAGTTTTATAACGACATGAAAACCAAATTTAACCTAATGGATTTAAATAAACAGTGAATGTTTTAAAATTAATTATTTATAAAAGAAATAAAATATATAAAATTTTAAACTATTTATCAACAAAGTACCCGCTAACCTAGTGGTTAGCGGGTACTTTGTTGAGTAAATCTATAAGCCGAGTTCTGTATTAGATGATCATCTATCTAGGCGAGTCGTTACCGAAACGCTCAAGCGACCTACCACTGGGAGAGACGAGCAGCCTCTTTTTTACACCCTACTTGGTCTTGCTCCAGATGGGGTTTACAGAGCCACATAGTCACCTATGTGCTGGTGAGCTCTTACCTCACCTTTCCATCCTTACCTCTTGCGAGGCGGTCTATTTCTGTTGCACTATCCTTGGAGTCGCCTCCACTGGGGATTACCCAGCACCCTGCTCTATGGAGCTCGGACTTTCCTCGTGCCGAAGCACGCGATCATCTGATTTACTCTAGGTTATTATAAAGAATAAAGTCCGTTCTGTAAAGACATATTCATAATATAAAAAAGATAAAATTATAATATTAACTAAAAAAAGAAGGCGGTCAAAAGACCGCCACGCTTGATACCACGCAATCTAGACTATTCTATTTCTGGAAATAGTGCTTTTAGAGCTGGGTAAAGCTTTGAGAAGGAGTTGTACTTTCTATTATATGCATCAACCAGTTGTGGGATTGGTTGATAGGATTCTGTCGTTTTTATAAGCTGATCACAAGCGACCTTTACTGATGGATATGCACCTGCGCTGACAGCTGCAAGGATAGCTGCACCATAGGCTGGACCGGCATCAGTTTCAAGTTTGACGACCTTCGTATCAAGTATATTGGCGATGGTTTGACACCAAAATTCATTTTTAGAGCCGCCACCATTGATTCTGATTTCTGTCATTTCTTGACCCAGTGATTTGACGATCTCAAATGAATCTCTAAGACCAAATGAAACTCCCTCAATTACTGCGCGCGTCATATCGCCTTGCCCGTGGGAAAGATTTAAACCCCAGAAGACACCTCTTGCATTTGGATCGTTGTGTGGACTTCTCTCACCCATAAGATAAGGTAAGAAATAAAGGCCATTGTCCAGTGGCGCTTCCTTAGCCGAATCCATCAAACGATTGTAATCGGTTGATTTTAGTATCTCTTCAACCCACCATTTTAATGAGCCTGCAGCTGAAAGCATGCAGCCCATTAAATGATACGCACCATTGGCGTGGGCAAAGGCGTGGAGGCCATTATTTGGATCTTTGATAAACGTATCGCTGTGAACGAATACCACCCCAGAGGTGCCGAGGGAAATCGAACAACACCCTGGACTGACAACACCACCACCCACAGCGGCGCAAGCTTGATCCCCACTGCCAATAGCAACTGCTATCTCATGATGGATGCCTAAATAGTCAGAGACTTCTTTCGAAAGTGACCCTATATTTTCATAAGACTCATAGAGTTTTGGAAGAACGCTTTCCTCGATGCCGATGATGTCCAGCATCCCTTGGGACCATTTTTTATTTGCGACATCAAGGTAAAGTGCGCCTGATGCATCTGCAAAATCAGTTGCAAAAGCGCCAGTCATTTTATAAGCTAAGTAGTCCTTTGGCAACATCACCTTTTTTATCTTTTTAAAGTTCTCAGGTTCATTTTCCTTAACCCAAAGGAGTTTTGGCGCTGTGAACCCAGGGAACGCTATGTTTCCAGTAAGTTCAGTCAGTTTCTCTATACCTATTTCCTCATTTAAATAGTTGGTTTCTTTAACGCTTCTTTGATCGTTCCATAAAATCGCAGGACGGATGACATTATCGTGTTCGTCTAGAATCACTAACCCGTGCATTTGTCCGCTGTAACCGATACCTCTTACGGCATTTGCATCGAGTCCGTTTAGTGCCTCTTTGATACCCAACAATGATTGCTCAAGCCAGTCCTGAGGATTTTGCTCCGACCAAAGTGCCTTTGGAAAGAAAAGTGGATAATCCTTAGTAACCGTACTGATAATTTGACCCGCTTGATCCATTACCAGTACTTTAACCGACGAAGTGCCTAAGTCGACGCCTATAAAATACATACTTTACCTCACATGATCATAAATATAAACGAACCAAATGCAAATAGTACTAATTTATACTTATATTTATTATTATATTTCTAATATTTATTATTATATTTCTAGGTTGATTAAATAATTATTAATCTATGTTTTTACGTTTTAATGCTTCTACTATTTTAATGCTTTTACTACTTTAATACTTCTACACATTAATACTTATAGACTTATTTCTTAATTTTTACCACTGCTTTTACAACGTCAGTTGGATTTGCAGCGACGAAATCAAACGCTTCCTTGATATTTTCAAACTCAAATTCATGTGTCACAATGCTTTTAACATCGATTGTGCCACTGCTGATGGCATTGATCGCAACTGGATAAAGATTTCTATATCTAAAGATGGTTTTAAGCGTACCTTCTTTGCCCATTAATTTCATAAAGTCGTAGCTGGTTTCTGGTTTTACAGTCATACCAACTAAAACAACCGTTCCTGCTTTTCTAACGACACTTGCGGTTTGACCTATAGTAATAGGAGATCCAGCCGTTTCGATGACGACATGCGCTCCTTTGCCACCAGTAAGTGCGTCGATTTTAGCGATGACATCTTCATTTTTAGCATTGATGACTTCAGTTGCGCCAAGTTTTTTAGCAAACTCAAGTCTTTTATCGATGATGTCCACCACATAGACGTTTGAAGCGCCTCTTGCTTTACTTGCAAGCATAGAAACAAGTCCGATACAACCAGCACCGAAAACGATTACAGTATCGCCAAGTTTGACGTCACCTTGTGCAGCAGCATGAAGACCTACAGCAAGTGGCTCAACGAGTGCACCTTCAGCATTGGATACGTTCTCAGGTAATTTAAAGCAAAGGTTTTCTGGGTGCTTCACATAGTTTGCAAAAGTGCCATGATATGGCGGAGTTGCGAAAAATTCAACGTGCTCACAAAGATTGTATTTTCCTGATAAACATTGCTCACAAGTACCACATACCACACCTGGCTCAAGCGCTACTCTATCGCCCACAACAAGTGATTTAACATCACTGCCAACGGCTGCAACATAGCCTGCACTTTCATGACCGAGGATAAAATCGCCTTCAACTACAAAATCACCGATGTTGCCATGTTGGTAATAGTGTCCATCTGAACCACAGATGCCGACCACATCTACTTCTACTAATACTTCTTTTGGTCCAAGCTCTGGAACGGGAATCTCTTTGAAAATCATATTGTTTGTGCCTGACATAAATGCCGCTAAATTTTTCATATTGCCCTCCTAAAATGATACTTTTAATAAATTTTATAGATTTAAATCATTATTCATTTAACCAATAAGCTGAATTATCCAATTTAATGGCACACATGAAGATGGCAACTTCGTTAAAGTTGAAAGCATCATTAAAAATGCAAACATCCTTAAAGTTGGAAACATCCTCAAATATGTAAGAATAGCCAAAGCCATTCGTCTAGATTATGTAATGTAAGCGGCATATAGCCGCTTACTGTGGGGAGATTACTGGATAGCGCCAGCTTTTTTGTGCATTTCAATATATTCTGCTACGTTATCTTTAGTGATGAGTGGACAATCGATATCGATATCGATTTGAGTTTCTTGTCCAGTTAATAATTTGTTGCTTGTGTCAAGTAAGCCTTCTGCAAGTGCATAAGCAGATTGTAAGCTTGTAGAAGTTAATTTACCTTCTTGGATTAAAAGGCAAGCTTCAGCAGTACCGTCAACACCATAAGCTAAAATGTTGCTAAAGTTAGCGTTATCTTTGATAACTTCAAGTGCACCAGCAGCCATATTATCGTTCATAGCGATGATTGCATCGATTTGATCGTTAGCTTGTACCCAAGTTTCCATGTAGTTCATAGCTTCATCTTTGTTCCAGTTAGCGATTTCTTCACCAACGATTGTTACGTCAGGTCTTTTATCGAAGAACTCTTTTTGCCAGCTGTCACGTCTTGCATCAGCATGGAAGTTTCCTGGAGGGCCCAACAATACGACAACTTTAGCGTCTTGTGGAATTTGTTCTACTGCAGCATCAGCGTTAACTTTTGCTTGGAGGTATGGATCAGCATCTACTGAAGATGCGCCATCGATACCTGAGATTCTAGCGTTTGTAGTGATTGTTACTATACCAGCAGCAACTGCTTTTTCAACGTATGGTCTTTGAGCTTCACCATTGTTTGGTTGTACGATGATTGCATCGTATTTGTTAGTGATTGCATTTTCAATAAGACCATTTTCAATATCGTCACTTGCTTGACCATCAAATACGTCTACAGTGATGTTGTCATACTTGTCAGCTTCTTCCATAACTGCGTTTGCAAGCCATGCAGCAAATGAATCTGCTTGCGCTCTTGCGATGTATGCTACTCTGAAAACCTTATCTGTTGATTCACCACCTGCAGCAGCTGTTGTTGCCGCTTCAGTTGTCGATGTACTTGAGTCTGAGCTACAGCCTGCGAGCATCCCCAATGCCAGCACAAATACTAATAATAATGCTAAAACCTTTCTCATTTTCTCCTCCTATGATTTTTAATCATCTTATATGTTAAACCTGAAGCCATAGCATAAATCGTTTTTAGAGGTCAAAACCACTTATGCCTTTCGCTTCAGAATATAACCAACCATAATTTAACCTTTTGCTGCTTTGTTTTTCTTACGAGTTGTTTTGAAGTAAATATCATAGATAACTGCAAGGGCAATAATTGCGCCTCTTACGATTTGTTGTAGGTATGAGTTGACGCCTACGAGTACCATGATGTTGTCTAGGAATCCGACAATGAATGCACCAGCAAGTGTTCCAGAAGCTGTACCTACACCACCTGAGAACGATGTACCACCGATTACAGCAGCCGTTAATGCTTTAAATTCATAACCGTTGGCACCATTTGGCAGACCGCCATTTACCCTCGACATAAAGATGATTCCTGCAAGACCAACGAAGATACCGTTGATGATATAAGCTTTCATCTTAACGCGATCGACGTTGATACCAGAAGCATTTGCCGCTTCCTCGTTACCACCGATGGCATAGACAGAACGACCAAATACCGTGTGTTTTAAAAGGTACCAAGTAACCGTCATAGTGATCACTAAGAACCAAACTGGGTTAGGAACACCAAACCAAGAGCCTTGACCGAAGATGACATAATCGCCAATTTGATAGATGTTTTGTCCGTTTGTATATAGGAGCGCTGCCCCTCTTGCCATCGCCATCATTGCAAGGGTTGCGATGAAAGGAGGCGTTTTAAATTTAGTAACCATAAGTCCATTTAAAATATTGCAAATTACTGCAACGATGATGCCTACTGCAAATGATAAAATCAAAGAGCCAGTTTTCACATATGCATCTACTGATAAAACACCTGCAAGTGCAAGTACAGAACCCGATGATAAATCCAGCATACCGCTGATGATGAGAATCGTTTGACCAAATGCCAATATGGTTCCAACTGCAATCTGTCTTGAGATGTTGGATAAGTTGCCGATCGTTGCAAAGTTTTCATTTGCCATCATACTGATTAAAAACAAGAATAATAAGACAAAATAGATGCTGAACGTCGCCATTAAATTCGATTTTTTTATTTTCTGAAGTAAACTGTTCATGATAAAGCTCCTAATTGTTTGATGTAGTGCCTGTTGCAAGGCGCATGATATTTTCTTGTGTAAATTCAGGTTTGTCTAGGACACCCATGATTTCACCTTTAGCCATAACGTAGATTCTATCGCACATACCAATCAGTTCTGGTAATTCCGATGAAACCATAATGACGCTTTTTCCTTCGCTAACCAAATCAGAAATCAGTTTATAGATTTCATATTTAGCGCCAACGTCGATGCCTCTTGTCGGTTCATCTACGATGAAAACCTCAGGGTCTGTGATCAGCCATTTTGCAAGAAGTACCTTTTGCTGATTGCCACCGCTTAAGCTCGATATGTTCGTTTCATAAGTTGGTGTTTTTACCTTCATCTTGTCACAGTAATACTTGACCGTTTCAAACTCTTCTTTTGCATGGAGCTTACCTTTTTTAATGAAGCGTTTTAGATTGGTGATACTGATGTTCTCTCTAACACTTCTAACCGGTAAAATACCATAGCGTCTTCTATCTTCAGACAGCATGACGATTTTGTGATCGATACTGTCTTTAACATTTTTGATTTTGATTTCTTTGCCATCTTTAATGATTTTTCCCGAACGATAAGGATCAAGTCCAAACACTGTTCGCATTACCTCAGTTCTACCAGCACCCATTAGTCCTGCAAAACCAACGATTTCACCTTTTTTAATCTCAAAGTTAATATCTTTGAATTTACTACTGTTAAGTGCTTCAACTTTAAGAATCGGTGCACCAATTGGAACTTCTACCTTTGGAAAATCATTTCCCAGCTTTCTACCAACCATCAAGGCGATTACCGATTCGATGTCCAGTTCAGCTTTTGGCTTAGAGTCAATAACCTTACCATCTCTAAATACGGTGATGTCATCTGCAATTCTAAAGATTTCATCCATCTTATGACTGATATAGATGATCGCTGCACCTCTTGCCTTGAGTTCAAAGATTTTGCTAAAGAGGACTTCAACTTCTTTGTTTGTAATGGCAGAAGTTGGCTCATCCATAATGATGATGTCTGAGTTATATGAAATGGCTTTAAGGATCTCGAGCATCTGAATATCTGATACAGTTAGATCTTTAAGCTTCATATCAGGTCTGTAATTGAGGTTCTCTGCTTTAAGCAAAGCAAGCGTTCTTTTTCTAATCTCTTTCCAATCGACCTTGCCGGCTTTATCCAGTGGCCAGTTGCCCACAAATAAGCTTTCTTCTATGGTCATTTCAGGGATGTAGTTGAGTTCTTGAAAAATCATTCCGATACCAAGCTGTCTCGCTTGAATTGGATTTTTAATCTTAACTTCAACGCCATCTATAATAATTTGGCCAGCATCTGGCTGATAAATTCCGTTGATGATCTTCATCAAAGTGGACTTTCCTGCACCATTCTCGCCGCATAATACATGAACGGTTCCTTTTCGTACTGAAAACTCGATTTGATCCAATGCCTTAACCCCAGGAAAGGATTTCTCGATGCCCAATACCTTCAATTTGACGTCTTGACTCATTTGTATTGCCTCCCTTAATCATGTATTTAGGATAAAACAAAATCGAGGGCTAAAAAATGCCCTCGATTCACAAGATTTAATACAATATTATTTAATTTTTGTTGAAGTTATAAAAATTTTAATCGGCATTGCACTATATTAATGCGACTTTGCACTAGATTCTCCTACTGAGTGAAATTTTGCACTAGTTTTCTTTACGATCGTGCTTTTGCCACTCTGAAGTCGTCATCCCCGTCATTTTTTTAAAGACGCGAGTAAAGTATTGTTGATTGGAGTAGCCCACCATAGCGTAGATGTCCTTGTTGCGATAGGCTGGATTGACTAGGAATTGTTTCGCTTTATCGATACGTACTTGATTAATAAAGGTCGATAAATTTTGACCGGTTTCACGCTTAAAGACGCTGCAGACGTACTGCTTTGATAAACTGAGCTCCTTTGCAACATCCTCAAGTGAGATGTTTTGATCATAATTTTGCTCTACAAAATTAATCGCCTGCTTGATGATGTATCTCGATTGATGATCGCGGATATAGCTCAGCTCATTAATCAACGTTTTAAACAGGTCGGTGACAATGTTTTTAAGCTCGCTCACATGCTTGGATTTCATAACGGATTCATGAAAAGCACTATAGCTAAAAGCGACCTCAGGTGCATCAAAGAGATACTGAAACACATTGTAAAGCTCACCCACAAGCTGAGTCATAAACACCTTTGCAATCCTCGGTGGATAGCACTTTTGTCGGAACAGATCGAGCACCTCGTCGATGGTATGAAGTATCCCTTCGAGGTTTTCTTGACCGATATTATCGACGAACTGAGCAGTGGTTTTAAGCTTGAGTTCATGCGTATTTCCAGATAGGACTCTGATGTGGTCGGTATTCTCTATTAAGCTTTCACCACTTGGGATATAAAAGAGCATCTCAGATTTTTCCATCAATAGTGCATAATGACTTAAAAGCGCATCAGCTTCAGTAAAAGCGTTGGTATAGATAAGGTTGATGGCGATATCAAAGTACTGAACCACACCGTTTTGAACAGCCGACGCCATTCGACTTATGGTGGAAAGGGTCAAGTCAGCGGACGAGATTAAAAAGAGATGCTCGTCCATATAGCCATTGAAAAGGTATTGAATCCCCTTTTCGTTGAGCTGGTCTATGATCAGGTTAACAGTCGTTTCACTAATTTGCTTAGCGTTTTTTTGATCCTTAAGTTTGAGTTCAAGGTTGATAAAGGCATACTTGGTATTGCTCAACTGAAAGTTTTGCTCTTCAAATCGGAACAACAACTTTTCATCAAAACTGAACTTAACTTTTATCAGATCGTTTAAAAGGGAACGTTTAATCGCATTTTGGTTGTGATGCTTATTGGGAATAACCGATTGTCCTGCTGAACTGTCATCTAGTGTGGTCTTGAATCGCTTCATCAAGGCGATGAGCTCATCATCCACGATTTCTGATTTAAGCATATAGTCAGTTGCGCCATTTTTAAGCGCTGTTCGTGCAAACTGAAATTCATCATAGCAAGTTAGAACTAGGATTTTCGTGTCCTTGTTTTCCTTGTGAATCTTATCGGTTAGCCAAAGGCCATCTTGCTTCGGCATTTTTATATCGGTAATCACAACGTCGGGATTGAGTTTTAAAAACTGGGCATAGCCCTGTTCACCGTTGGAGGCTTCGCCTACAACTGTAAAGCCAATTTCTTCCCAATCGATGGTGTTTTTAAGTCCAATACGCACGAGGACTTCATCGTCGACGATTAAGACCTTATACATCGGTACCTCCATTTTCTTCATCATTGGTTTTTCTTTTTACAGGTAATCTAACCAATACTGTAGTGCCAGTTCCTTCACTTGTCAAGACTTCAAGTCCATATGAATCTCCGCAGAGTAGCTGAATCCTTTGATTGACATTGTTGAGCCCCGCTTTACTTAGCTTACTTCCAGTGGTATTATCCTTGAAAATTTTTCCGAGCACATCTTCCGAGATGCCTGGACCATTGTCTTTAATTGAGATGATTAAATCCTCCCCTTCTTTTTCAAAGTGACTTTCAAAGGCAATCGTTAGATGCTCTGAAGCCTCCATGCCGTAGATAATACTATTTTCAATAATGGGTTGTAGGATAAGTTTTGGAATCAAAAGTGGTGTCGTTGCAGGATCTATATCATATTCAACCTCAAAGTCTTCGTTAAATCTCAACTTTTGAATGACCACGTAGTTTTGGATATATTCCAGCTCTTCATTCAGCGTAATAAAGTCGCTACTGATGTTGATGCTGATGCGCAGAAGCTTGACCAGTGCCACGATGGCGTTACTTACGCTATTTGCGCCTTGTATTTTCGCCATCCACTTTATGGTGTTCAGCGTATTGTATAAAAAGTGTGGGTTGATTTGTGCGTGTAGGGCTTCAAGCTCTACTTCTCGTTTCATGCGCTCTTCCATGACCAGCTTGTCGATGAGCACTTCCATTTCAGAGACCATGTTGTTAATACTATCGCTGAGCTCCATCATCTCATTTGTCGTCGATACTTTTGTACGAACAGATAAATCCCCTTGCTCGACGCGTTTAAGGTCGCTGATAATTTTAAGCATTGGTTCTGTGTATTGTAAAGATAATCCTAAGACGAACATCAAAATGAGCGCAGTATAAATACCGGCACCGATAAAGAAGATCCTCTGAATCTGATCGACTTCAAAGTAGAGCTCATTTTTAGAAATCGTCTTAACGATGCGCCAGTCATTGGTTTCAAGTAAACTAAAAAAAGCGATTTTTTCTTGATTGTTGCTTTGATATGAGATGGCTCCAGTCTGGTTATACTCAGACATCAGTTCAACAAAGTAAGGCATCTCTGAAATAGAGGTACCAATTAAGGATTTGTCTGGATGTGAAACGATGGTGCCCGTTTGGTCGATGATAAACACCTCACCACCATCTGCGTCTAAATTCGTATATGCTTGCTCCAGCAGGACCTCTTCTATATCGACCACAAACGTACCGTAGGACTCAAGCGTATTGAAATCTATGATGTTTCTTACCACAGAAAAGTAATATCGTGTCGATATACCAGACAGAATCTTAATGTTCTGCTTTACCGTTGAGAGCCAAATCGGCCTACTGTCGTGATGCTCACTGGACATTTGCTGGATGGAAATCAGCGGTGTGGTTTTATTTGTACCGATGGCATAAGTGCTTTTAGCATTAATAAGAGAAATCCCGTCGATGTCACTTCTTGAAGCTAAAAAGCCTCGAAGCAGCTCATTGATATCGCTATCCGGTGTTTTTGTGTTGGATACCATTTCTAAAAAGGTTCTGTTAGAAAGAATGGTCGTCGTATAGTCTACAATATCGCTTAAGAGGAAATTGATTTTATCCCCTGTTTCTGCTATGGATTGCTGTGCAACGGTGCTGTATTTTTCATTAAAGGTATCTTTGATGGTGTTGGATAACAGCATAAATAGCCAAACGATCGGTATGATGATAAAGAAGATGACGATGACCACAAGCTGAAATCTCAGTCTGTTGTAAAATTTTAACCGTTTCATGGTCATCTCTCCTCGTTGATTTTTTTATAGAGCTCAAGTGCGACATCCTCAGGCTTTAAATCCTCAGTTACCATATTGTGCAGGGCTTCTATAATCGCCTGCTCTATAGGATAAAAGTTGGCTAGCTTCGGTCTGAGGTATATATTTTCAGGCTGCCACGCTTCTAAAACCGTATCAATTTGTGGATGAGTGGCTCTAAATTCAGGATCAATAGCGTCATATGCAGATTTTATCGTCGGTAGTGCGCCACCAGTGGGTTCAGTTAGGATGCGAAGCTGCATTTCTTTAGAGGTTGCCCATGCGATAAAGAACCATGCGGCTTCCTTCTCTTCCTGAGACGCATATCGGTTGATACCGATGCCCGAACCTCCAAAGATGTTGGCGCTTCTTTCAGTACCGTAAGGTAAGATCGCTGTGCCCACATTGTTTCTTACCCTAAAGTTATTAGAGGCGTTAAGTGTGGCATAGTTTTCATCCCAGTTCACCATCATTGCGATTTCGCCTCTATAAAAAGCATCTGCAGAGTCTTCCCAGTTCCAGTTCACGCTATCCGGTGCCGCTGCAGCTATGACGTTTTTATAATCATAAAGCGATTTTATAAAGGCGTCGCTCATAACGTCTATCTTATAGAAGCTGGATAAGCCATAGGTACTAATGTTGTCGTCTCTAAAGTAATCGCCACCATTAGAGGCTAGGATATTTGAAAACTCACAAAAGATGGCGTTGTGCGCTTGTGCCATCTGACCACTACCGTATTTTACGATCTCATTGGGCACATAGGTGTCGATCCATTTCGCTATTTCTATATATCTGTCCCATGTAAAATCAGGACCTCCAGGCGTCCAATCATAGCCCATGCTATTATAAAATTGGGTTTTAAAGTCATTGAAGACGTCTTTGCGATAGTAAAGAATCATCGTCGTAGAGTCAAAGGGAATCGCGTACAGATGATCTGAGCTTTCAAAATAAGAGCAGACTTTAAGCTGATTTTCAAAAAAGTCATCTAGTTCAACCTGAAGCGATGGCAGATCCGGATTCTGAATAAAGTTCTCCAGTGGTTCTAAATCGTTATGAAAACGGTTGAGCGTCTGATAAGGATCTGAATAAATCAATTGGTAATCCCCCGCCTTAGAGATGAAATCGAGGTTGATTTTTTGTATAAAGGTATCGTAATCTGTCGGTCTAATCTTGATATTGATTCCTGTGAGCTTTGTAAACTCCTCGGTTTCAAGCGAGAGAACGTTCGCGCCTAGATTATTTTCAACGATGAAATTTAAAGTGATTCCTTCATACTTCCTAAGATCGAAATCCTTAGGAAAAACAAAGTTTTCAAGCGAGGTTCCCTCAAGTGAAACCGTGGTGTGTGGCAATACTGTCTCCGTCTTATCCTGCGTCATGATGTGTCTTTGATTTATAAGCACGCCGACAAGTACGACGACGATTAGCATCAGTACGATAAACGTTTTTTTCATAATCCCGATCCCTCCAAAATACTAGATAGAATTTTCACCGTTTATCGTACCACAGTTTTTAAATGGTGACAATTTTATAATAATTCGATTTTTAAAGCGTGAGTACAAGCGTATAAATCGTTTAAACTCGCTTCAAACCAGTGTTTATAAGGCGCAGTTCCCGTAATCGTAAGAAGCGGCATCTCACTTTTTTGCGAGAGATTATTTTCAGACTTATAGCGTCTCGCCTCCGAAAGTGCTTGCTTGATTTGGTCGCCAAAGTCGAGGTATTTTTCAAACATACTATTTTCCAACATAACAGCTTTAAACCACCCGGTTTCAATGCTATCCCACTGCAGGATATGGATCGACTTCTCTTTTTCATAATTTATATAATAAGATTGGTAGATCGACTCTGTCATATGTGGTATATAAGGTGCGTAGAGCTTTAATATACCTAAGAGTGCATGATAGATGGTTTTAAGCGCAGAGCCCTGTTCTTTTTTGCCATGTTTTTCAGGCTGATAGATGCGCTCTTTAGCCAGTTCAAGATAATCGTCACAGAAATCGCTCCAAAAGAAACGATCGATATGGTGTCTTGCAAGCCCAATCTCGTACTGATCAAGTGCAGCTTTTGCCTCAAGCATGGTGTTTTCAAGCTTGATGAGTAACCACTTGTCTTGTGGCAGTAAATCTGACAAGTCTGTGTGGCTGTAGAGATCTTCATTTGCTTCAAGATGCATTAGAGAAAAATTCGCCGCATTATAGAGTTTATTAAGGGTGCGCTTTGCGCTGCCGAGGTCGTCTCTATCAAAGAAAGTATCTGTCCCTAGTTTGGCAGAAGCAACCCAGTATCTTAGCGCATCAGCAGATTCTGATTGTATTAGTTCAAAGGGCTCAAGTGAGGTATTGCTTTTTGATTTAGAAATCTTCTCCCCTTTTTTCGCAAGTACGAACCCACAGATCATAAGGTCCTTCCAAGGAATTTCTCCAGTATGATAAATGCTTTTAACGATGGAATAAAATGCCCATGTTCTTATGATTTCATGCGCTTGTGTATGCATGCTCATCGGTAGCTGCTGCGTGTTGATAAAAGGCGTCATAGAAGACGTCGCCCAAGTGTCCAATACTGCCGTTTCAGGGATAAAGTCGTTGCACCCACAGTGACAAGGCTTTGAAGGACTGGTTTCTAAGGGGTTAACTGGCAAAGCCTGTTCATCAGCAGCATGTGTTGCGCCACATGATTTGCAGTACCAAATCGGGATGGGAACACCGAAAAACCGCTGTCTAGAGATGCACCAATCCCATTTGAGATTGGTTACCCAATGGATATATCTGCCCTTCATGGTCTCCGGATACCAGTTGATCTCATCGGCAGCCTTTAGATAGCGTTCTTTATCGGTTAAGATGTCAATGTACCACTGATTAGAAGGTAGATACTCAATTGGCGTGCCGCATCTTTCATGTGTGCCAATGGTATGTGATATAGGCTCACTCTTTGATAATTGACCTGCGTCATTTAAAAGTTCTATGATGGTTATTCGTGCTTTTCTAATGGTTAAGCCACCGATGAATGGCGTGGTCATCGCAATTTTTCCATCTGAAGTTATGGCATCTCGATATGGCAGTTGATGCTTTTCCTGCCACTGCGTATCGGTAAGATCACCATATGTTGCACACATAACGATGCCAGTGCCCTTCTCTTTTTCTACCGTTTCTTCTAGTAGAATTGGGATGGGATATTCAAAGAGCGGAACGATGGCGTGATGTCCCTTTAAAGCTTCGGCACGTTCGTCCTCAGGATGAATAAAGAGTGCGATACAGCCATTTAAAAGCTCAGGTCTTGTAGTTGCGATCTCAAGTGTTGGGAAATTGGGATGATCGGTTTTAAAGTGGATCTTGTGAAAGAGTGAATCGTGGGTTTCTGTGTTGATCTCAGCTTGTGCAACTGAGGTTTGACATTCGGTACACCATAGAACCGGTGCCGTTTTAGCATATGCTTTCCCTTTGTGATAGAGCTCTATAAAAGAGGCTTGGCTGATTTTCTGAGCTTTTGGGCCAATCGTCTGGTAAGCCAGTGACCAGTCACAGGAAAAGCCAAGCGATTGCCAGAGTGACATAAACTCAGCCTCATAGGACTGTGTGGTCTCAAGACATTTTTGGATAAATTCAGTCCTAGAGAGATCCGTTGCACGGATGCCGAGTGATTTTTCAACAAGTCGTTCCGTAGGCAACCCATTGTCATCAAATCCAAATGGATAAAAAACGTTATAGCCCGTCATGCGTCTAAAACGCGCGATGATTTCAGCCTGTGTGTAGGAAAAGATATGACCGATGTGCAGGCTACCACTTACGGTTGGCGGTGGTGTGTCGATGCTGTATAAGGGCTTTTCTGATGTTTCGTCAAATGAGTAAAGGGCTTCTTCTGACCAAAGGGTCTGCATTTGAGGTTCGATTTCTCTAAAGTCGTATTTCTTTTTCATAGTTGCCTCCTTAGGATTTAAAACGACATCAAAAAGTTGATTGTAAATGAGATTGACCTGCGAACGCGGTATTTTATCGAACTCACAAACTTAACTCATCTGTGAGATTGTGTCTAAAGAAAAATCTTTTCTGACAAATAAAAATCTTCAGGCATCGAGCCTTCAGATTTTACCACAAGCGAGATTGTGGCTAAATAAAAAAGCCCGCCTAAGCATAATGCTTAGGGCGGGCTTGCGTCCGTGGTACCACCTAAATTCAGAGAAAACTCTGCACTTTATCTATACGGGCAAATGCCGATATAGCTTCCTTGTAACGGTGGAAATCCGTTGGCGTCTACTTGATGCAAGGCATCTTTCAAACCAAAGCTCAAAGGCTACTTCCAGATCACTGTCGCAAAGGCTTTCACCAACCGCCTTCTCTCTAAAGCTACGTATGAACTGTACTCCTCCTCGTCAAAGCTTTTCGATGTGTTTGTTAAAGTAACTATACGCTTCTCTTTTTAAAAAGTCAATTCTAAAATTAAAAAATTTGACCTTAGTTATTAAAAAATTTGAAAGGCGTCGCCCACATGTGATTCAGTGGTCCACTGCCAAAGCCTAAGTCCAAACCAGAATATAACGCACCTGTGATATAGTCCTTTGCAAAAGTGACTGCCATGCGGATGTCAGCGGTTTCTGAGAGTGCGCAAGAAATGGCAGAAGACAATGTACAGCCTGTTCCGTGTGTATTTTCTGTCGTTACTCTTGGCTGTGTGAACCAGTGATAGCGGTCGCCATCGCTTGAGGCTTCTACCAGTAAATCATCTGAAACATGACCTAGGTGTCCGCCCTTTATGAGGATATGCCCATTATAAAATTCTCGGATGTGTGCAACCGCTGTGATCATATCCGCTTCATCTTCAATTGACATATCAGCCAATAGTGCCGCTTCGTGTAGATTAGGCGTTATGAGATGTGCCATTGGCATCAGATTGTATTTTAACACAGAAAGCGCCTCTTCATCGATCAAGCGACTTCCTGATGTTGCAACCATAACCGGATCGAGCACAATAGGTATTTCAGGGTAATCCTTAAGCGTATGCGCCAACGTCTCAATCACCTCGATGTTATTGACCATGCCTATCTTGATGGCTTTAGGTGGTATATCTGAAAGGTTTGCGATGAGCTGTGCTTTAACAAATTCCGCACTTACTGGGAAAATTCCTGTGACTCCTGTTGTGTTCTGTGCGGTAAGAGCCGTTAAAACGCTCATACCGTATTTGCCAAGTGCGGTGAACGTTTTTAAATCTGCTTGAATCCCCGCACCGCCACTTGAATCTGATCCCGCAATGGTCATCACCGTATCCAGCTTTGGCGTTGTCAATTCTAATGTTTCACAGGTTTGATCATAGAGAACTTTTGAAATCGTTTGAATCGCCTCCGGTGATGCCTTGTCCAAG
This sequence comes from Fusibacter sp. QWL-12, assembly GCF_058683495.1. Lineage (NCBI taxonomy): Bacteria > Bacillati > Bacillota > Clostridia > Eubacteriales > Fusibacteraceae > Fusibacter > Fusibacter sp. QWL-12. The sequence continues at coordinate 3,651,188 of NZ_CM178745.1, read as the reverse complement.
ATCGCCGATACTAAAGAGACCCCGCAAAGACCCGTTCCCCTAAGTTTAGGTAGAGTCCTTTCAGAGATGCCGCCGATACCGACCACTGGTATGGGCACAGCACTTGTGATCTGTTTGATCATATCGTGAGAAACATAATCTGCATCCAGTTTTGTACCCGTTGGGAAAACCGCTCCTACGCCAAGATAGTCAGCACCCTCTTCATAGGCTTTTATGGCTTCTGCTACGGTTGTCACCGAAACACCGATTAACATAGGTGCTTTGAGTTTATCTTTAATCTCTTTACAGGAGACATCACTTTGTCCGACGTGGATGCCTTCTGCTGACACTGCTATGGCGACCTCAAGGTTATCGTTGATGATGAGTGGTACATGATATCGGTCTGTGATGGCTTTAATCGATTTAGCTTTCTCAATGAAGTCAGTTGTACTGAGATTTTTTTCTCTTAGTTGAACCAGTGTGACGCCGCCTTTGATTGCTGCTTCCACTTGATCCGTCAGAGGATACTGATCGCTCCAACGGTCGTCTGTTACCAGATAGAGCGTGTATTTTTTGTGTGCCCATAGTTTGGATAAATTTGAATTTTCCATGAGTGTTGTCCTTAATCTAAGGTGTATTTTTCGACTTTGACGGCTTGTTTAAAGGCATCTATGGTTTCAGTACCCATTAAGTCGATTAAGCGTGTGCGCATACTTGATGTACCTAGTTTGTGTTGCTCGCAATAGGCATTTGCTTTTTCCCCTGAAATCCCCATCATCGCCACGGCACAAACACTTGCCTCGAGCATTTGGTCTGGATTTGCACTGATAAATGCGCCTAAGACGCTACTTAGCATACAACCAGTACCCGTAATATTTTTCATATTCTGATGCCCATTTTTAATGGTATAAGCCGTCTGACCATCTGTAATCACATCGATTCTACCCGTTACAACTAATATGGTTGCAAGTGATCTAGCGATCTCACCAAGTAGCGCTAAGTTTTGTTCCAAATTATCCTCTGAAATTGCATCGAGATCATTGGCATCAACCCCTTGGGTTTTCATATGTGACGCAGTGAGTGATTTTACTTCTGAGATGTTGCCTCGAATGGCAGTGATGTTTAACGCATCTAGTAAGCCTCTTGCAGTATCTGTTCTAAGGTTAGATGCACCTGAACCTACTGGATCAAGGACGATTGGATGCTTTAGCTCTGTCGCTGTCTTTCCCGCAAGGTACATGGACGCAATCGTTCTTGCATTCAATGTCCCAATGTTGATGACCAGCGCGTTACAGATACTTGTAATTTCAGATACCTCTGCTTGATCGTCAGACATGATTGGCGAAGCGCCTATTGATAAGAGAATGTTTGCACAATCATTTACGGTTACGTAGTTGGTGATGTTGTGTACTAAAGGATGCTTAAGTCTAACGTTTGTCATAGGTGTAAGTAGTTCGGTCAATTGTACCCCTGATATATTTTCTTTAGTTACGTTGATTGTCGTATGAGCTGAGTTTGTATTTGTATTTGAATGATCCATTATTAATCTCCTTTGAATTTATTTTATAGACTTTTTATTCTGAATCGGACTTATTATCAACTTTATCGCCATTAAAATTAACATGATCGGCAAACTGTTACCAATAGGCGTATCTAGTTTTAAGAAGTACTGATATAGACCTGCACCAAACGCCCAAAGAATCAAGTTCTGAATGCTATAAAGATCGCTCCCACCTCTTCTTTTAAGCAAAAAGTAATCCGTTAGTAAGATGGCAAACATAGGTGCAAAAGCTGATCCAATTAAATAAAGAAAGCTCTCATAGTATGTGGTTGGAATCATAATCGCTAAAAGAGCACCAATACCGCAGATGATGAGTGCCACGGTTTTCTCGTTTGCTTTTTTTAGTGTGATAAAGCTAATCGCACCAGAATAAACATCTAAAAATGTCGTTGTAACAGTTGAAAGCGAAATAACTAGAAGCGCTAAAACAGGTAATCCAGCTGCAGTTAAGAGTTCACCGATATCACTTGTCCCAGCATATAGCGCAGCGCCAAGGCCGATGGCATACATAAAAATACTCCCTACGGTATAGCCGAATGCACTTGCGATTGGACCTGATTTTTTTGAGCTTGCATACTGCGTATAGTCAGAAATTAAAGGCAGCCATGAAAGTGGCATAATAATACTGAGTTCAAGTGCCAAACCAAAGGAGAGCGTTTCCTCTGAGAGCATTGGTGTTACACCACCGGAAAAAGCTTTAAAGCCTAGATAGATGCTCACTAAAAAAAGTCCTGTAACTGCAATAAGATTAAGCTTTTTTAGTCGATCAAACCCAATGCCGATCCAAATCGCTATTAAAATGGCGATAAATAGACAAAGTAGAATTTGAAGCGTTGAACCATTTGATGTAATAAAAGTCAGTGTGGGCATTGCTGTCAGTACACCGCCAAGTGCACTTGCACCGCTACTGATCATTACCGCTGTCCAACCAATGAGTTGAACCACATTGAGGATTGCGAATAGTGGTAAGCCGTATTTTCCAAAGCTGAGTTTAGATGACTCGATTGCTGCAAGGTTTTCATGTGCGCCGATGGCACCTGCGAGCCATAAGATGCCACCACCAATTAGGTGTCCTATAATGATAGCGAGAAGTGCTTTTCCAAGTCCAAGTGGTGCAAGTAATGCGCCTGTAAGGATTTCAGCGAGAGAAACTGCTGCTCCAAACCAAAGGATGCTTAGATTAAAGTTAGATAGTGATGCTTTGTGTGTCATTCTTCCTCCTTTTACGGGAAAGGAAGAAACGGTTAAATTTCGTCAGATACTAGATGTAACCAAACAGCTGTATGTCTAGCTGCTTACATGTAAGTCTGAGACAACATAAAAGGGTGCACCCAAAACTAGGTGCACCCATTCAATCATTCATGTCGCTTCCCTACGTTGGCATTATCCAAATCAGGTACGGTCGAAACTCTCAGTTTCCTCTCAGCCCATATATGAGCTCCCGAATTATTAAATTCGCCTTATTATAGCATGTGGTTCTATTTTATGACAAGTTAATCTTCTGTAGGATTTACTTGATAATAGATCTCTAATAGTGTAAACCTTTCATTGTTCTCTACATAGTTGCCTAAAATTCTACCCCATAATAGATTCCTAGAGCCGTAACCAAACTGATCAGTATAGCTTGCGAATCGTTTGATAATTGCACTAAAGTCAAAATTAGTTTGATTCGATAGAGCGTACATTTTGAGCGTATCTGAGGCAGGTATCACGTCAAATGAATCGATGTTTTTATTAGGATAGGCATGTAGCATTTCTTCTGTGATGGCGATTCCCCAATCAAAATGTGAAGGATCATCTGAGCTCAGCTTAAAGCTATAACTAACTTCAGGCAGCTGACTCATCCAAAAGGCGATGTCTTCAACTTCATCAATTAACAGGTTTTCATCGGTCTGAATCATACGATAGAGTACACCTTGTGTCACTTTTTCAGGCTCAAAAGGAATGTTAGGCAGGTTAAAATCAGAAAGCTTATAGATCTGAGAAGAGCCGATAATGCGATTAAGTTTCTGTAAATGCTTTTGAACTTGCTCTAGTCTTTTGAGTTCAGATGTGATGTGATCGACTTGATTTTGTAAAGTCGTTTGGTAGTCGCTTTTCTCGATGCCCAGTGAAAGCTTTGCAGCTTGATCCAACGGAAAATCAAGACTTCTGTACCTTCTGCAAGATAGGAGCTCCCTCACATCGAAGTCATCATAATATCGATAGCCATTGTTTTCGTCCTTTTTGGGCTCGACGACACCATACTTCTCGTAAAGACGTAAGGTATCTGGGGTTAAGCCAATTTTTTCAGAAAATGCTTTAATTGTGTATTTCATACTTGCCTCCTCGTTTATTTTAGCGAAGAGTTTAATGAATTTCAATGCAATATGAGAAAGAAAAAAATAATTTGTTAAATTCTTGACATTGGTGTTACACCAAGGTTTATTCTATGAAAAAGACGGCCGTCTAAGAGGATATGTTAAATTTATATCAGGAGGATATTGTGAAAACGTTAAGCAAAAAGGGGTTAATCGTACTTTTAAGTTTGATGCTCGTGTTGGGCTCACTTAGTGGTTGTGCAAATGACGCTACACCTACGACTGAAGCGTCTACGACAGCAGAGACAACTGTCGCTGAAGGTGGCGTTCACTATAACGCAGGTACTTACACAGGAAAAGCGGAAGGAAAAGAAGGTGTCATCGAAGTTTCGGTTACCTTCTCTGAAGATAAAATTGAATCGATTGAAATCGTTAGTCAAACAGAAACAGCGGGTATCGGTGCTGAGGCGATTGAAAGATTAAAATCAGATATTGTTGCTTATCAATCATTAGGATTAGATGCAGTGTCTGGGGCTTCTGAAACCAGTGAAGCTTTATTAATGGCAGTTTCAGAAGCTGTAAAAGCTGCTGGTGGTGATGTTGACGCTTTAAAAGCGGTTGCTATTGAAAAAAGCAATGCTGGTGTGACAGAGACCTTAGAAGCGGATATCGTCGTTATCGGTGCTGGTGCATCTGGCGTTTCAGCTGCAGTTTCAGCTGCGGATGAAGGCAAAAAAGTAATATTAGTTGAAAAAACAGCTACAGTTGGTGGCGCGAGTAACCTTTCTTGGGCAGGTAAGTTCTACAACTCCTCTGCTTCAGTAGCGGCGGGCTTAAACATCGCTGTTGAAGATGAGATAGCAAACTGGATCGTCAACAATCACTGGCGCGTAGATGCTTCTGCAATTCGTCAATATGTGGTTAAATCTGGCGAAACCTATGACTGGTTAAATGAAAAAGGTTATACAACGACGTTTATTAATTTCTTTGGTGAACCGCTTCACATGTTACCGGCATATGAAACGCGTCAAGGACTTTTAAGAAATATGATCAGTGACTCTGTTGAAGCAAACGGCGGACAGTTATTAACCGAAACGACAGGTAAATCATTGGTAACAGATGCTAATGGCAACATCACAGGTGCAATCTGTGAAAAAGCAGATGGTACAGTTTTAGAAATCAAAGCAAATGCAGTAATCCTTGCTACTGGTGGATATGCTGCTAATGCTGAAATGGTTAAAGAATTATTTGGATTTGAAGGTGTTAACGGTGGTTTGGGTCAAAACGTTGGTGAAGGCTTAGAGATGGCTTGGGCAATCGGAGCAAAAGTACCAGATAATATCGGTGGTCAAATGCTTCACCAAACCTTAGCATCTGCAACGGCTGATCTTAAAAAGTCATATGAAAGCTTTGAAGCAAGCTACCCATTAATGTTAACTTACCTCCCTACTTTTATGAATGTTGGCCCATCAGGTGCAAGATTTAGAGATGAAGCAGCGACGTTAACAGCAGTCGCAGCAGCTAATACTAGTGCTTTCAACGGACCATATCACTATGTTATCGTATCGAAATCTCAAATTGATGCATTAATTGCTTCAGGTATGACCGGTGTAGGCGCAACGAGATTACCAGGTATGCCACCTGAGTTTTATGCAGATTTTGCTGCTCAATTTACACTCGACACACCATGGGCAGATGCTTATGCTGTGTTTGATCAAATGGTTGCAAACGGCGATGGTTTCAAAGGTGATACCCCAGAAGCTTTAGCTGAAAATGCAGGAATGGATGCTGAAGTATTCACAGCGGCATTTAATCAATACCAAGAAGCGATCAGCACAGGCGTTGATACTGCTTTTGGTAAATCAACAGACTACCTTTTATCTATGGGTGAAACAGGTCCTTACTATGCAATCAAAGCAGAAATCAACAACCTCGGTTCAGTTGGTGGCTTACTCGTCAACTCTAGATTCCAAGTACTAAATGACAACAGAATCCCAATCAAAGGTCTGTATGCAGTTGGTTTAGAATCAGAAGGCGTCTTATTCAATGACACTTACGTTGGAAACGGCGTCGGCATCGGCTACTCATTCACATCAGGCAGATTAGGCGGCACCTTCGCTGCAGAAGATTTAAAATAGTCTTATAGCAATAGCATAATAAAACAATAAATAAAAACCTCCAATTAAGCGGATCTAATTAAGCATTTAATTAGTACCTCTATTTGGAGGTTTTTTTAGTTTGGTTCAATTTATTTATTTATAATTAATGATAAGGTTTTAATATATTTTGTGAATTCATTATAGATATTCATATGCCGTAGCTGATAGATAAAATAACTTTCGGAGGAGGCTCCGCAGTTAGGATGCATTGGCGAGCAATAATCGAAGATTACGACCAGCCCTCCAGAGAAAGTTATTTTATCTATCAGCTACATTTTATTATCTAAACTTGCATGAACAAACCCTCAGTGATATAATAAAAATCCTTTCGACAAAACTAAATATTATCTTAGGAGGCACAATGATTGAAATTGAAAATCTTTCAAAAGCATTTCGAGTTGCCAAACGCAAGAACGGATCTCTACTTCGGCGCGAGCACGAAACCGTTCATGCGTTAACAGATGTATCGTTCAAGGTGAATTCTGGCGAAATCGTCGGTTACATCGGACCCAATGGTGCCGGTAAATCCACCACTATCAAAATCATGAGCGGTATTCTGGTTCCAAGTTCAGGGAAATGCCAAATCCTTGGTTTGACACCATGGAAGTCCCGTATCAAGCACGTCCAAAATATCGGTGTGGTATTTGGACAGCGTACACAGCTATGGTGGGATGTCCCTGTACTGGATTCATTTAATCTCTTGAAGGACATCTACAAGATGTCACCTACAAGCTACAAACGTTCATTGGATGAACTGGTGAGCACCTTGTCATTAGAATCACTACTACACGTGCCTGTCAGACAACTCAGTCTCGGTCAAAGAATGAGATGTGAAATTGCGGCAGCACTTCTCCACGAACCCAAAATCCTTTTTTTAGACGAACCCACTATTGGACTGGATGCGGTATCTAAAATCGCAGTCCGTCAAACCATTAAGAAAATTAACCAAGAACGGGGTGTCACCGTCATACTTACGACACATGATATGAGTGATATTGAAGCGTTAGCGGATCGTATCCTACTGATCGGAAAAGGTCAAAAGCTATACGATGGTGCACTTGACACCTTGAAAGCCCAATATCTTAAAGAAAAGCGAATCGCCGTTGATTTTGACGAAGCGAGTGATTTTTCATGCCCTGAAGGTACGACACTCATTCAAAAATCAAATGAACGTGCACTCCTAACCATCGACCTTTCAAAAACAAGTGTTCCAGCTGTCATCCACCAACTGACAAATCAATTGATGATCAAAGACATCACTGTGGAAAATCAAGCGATAGAAGAAATGATCGTCGCACTTTATAAGGAGATGGCGATATGAAAAAGTTACGCTCATCCTATCAAGCAGCTATCTTTAAGCTAAGGCTGGCACAGGGTCTGACCTATCGCACGGCTGCAGCTGCAGGTGTGGCGACACAGTTTTTTTGGGGCATGATATTAATCATGATGTTCACTGCTTTTTACGGTAATCAAACATCTGTTGACGGCTTTACAAAATCACAGCTGACTACCTATATATGGCTACAACAGGCATTTTTGGTCTTTATCGCACTTTGGATTCGCGATTTAGAGCTGTTCGAGCTTATCAGAACAGGCAACATCGCATACGAATTGTGCAGGCCGATTAACCTCTATAGTTTTTGGTACACTAAGCTTCTGTCTTCGAGGTTCGCAAGCGCTGCTTTAAGATGCTTGCCCATTTTGGTGTTCGCTTACTTCTTTCCAAAGCCATATGGACTTGAGTTACCTGACTCTTTCACTGCCCTTTTACTTTTTATCGTCGCATTGGTTTTAGGGGTAATGATCAATGTAGCGATATCGATGTTTATCTATATCTCTGTATTTATAACACTTTCACCGATTGGATCACTCCTCATCTTTAGCGTTGTAGGTGAGTTTTTTTCTGGTATGGTAATTCCGATCCCACTTATGCCAGACACCTTACAAAAGGTATTGATGTGTCTACCCTTCAGATATACTGGGGATCTTCCATTTAGAATCTACTCAGGAAATGTAGGCATCACTGATGCGGTGATTGGCATATGCATTCAAATCTTCTGGCTGCTTTTCTTGCCGCTCCTTGGTAATTTTCTACTCAACAAGGCACTCAAGCACCTTGTTGTTCAGGGGGGTTAATATGAGACTCTATTTACATTACGTCAAGATGGGCATCAAATCGCAGATGGTTTACAAACTGTCCTTTTTTCTCTTGTGCATCGGTCAGTTTTTCGTTCCCTTTTTCGTCTTTATCGGTATGTTTCTTCTTTTTGATCGGTTTGAAAACTTGCAAGGCTGGTCTTTTACAGAGGTTGCCCTTCTTTACGGAATCACCCATATGGCATTTGCACTTGCTGAGGCATCTGTCAGAGGCTTTGATTCCTTTCCAAACTTAGTTAAGTCTGGTGACTTTGACCGCTTATTACTGCGTCCGGTGAGCACACCGCTACAGGTACTGGGCTGGAAGTTTGAATTTACACGCATCGGAAGATTGCTACAAGGGGTTTTGATTTTTACATGGGCACTTTCAAAAATTGGATTGCACTGGACACTGTTAAAAGTCATCTGCATCTCAGGGATGCTAATTGGTGGCATCTTTATCTTTTCAGGATTATTTATCATTTTCGCCACGGTGGCATTCTGGACCATAGAAGGACTGGAAATCGCTAATATCTTTACAGATGGTGGTAGAGAGCTATCGCAGTATCCACTTTCCATCTATGCGAAAAGTGTAAGGCGATTTTTTACATTTGTTGTCCCGTTTGCAGTTGTCAATGTCATACCTTTGAGTTATCTTCTTGAAAAACCAGGTTATCAAAGTAGTTTTTATGCTTTTATGCCCTACATTGGTATGTTTTTTATCATCCCTGCTCTCTTCTTCTGGCAGTTCGGTGTTAAACATTATAAATCTACGGGGTCATAATTAAAATGAGAAAGCAATTGTAATCGACTTAAGATTACAATTGCTTTTTTGTACACGAAATATTAGTCAATTAATTATAATTCGTGGGTATAAAACCTTTGAGGTGAAAAATATGATGAATGATATAAACGAACTTATTAAACCCTATGATCCAGCACTTTATGAAGATTATATAAAATACTACGAAAACTATACCTCGAAGGTGCATGATTTAAACCTAACCAATCTAGATATATGGCATGAAAGTCATGAACTACACACCTTAGAACTTGGTGGTTATCTCTATTTTATTTATCATCCTGATAACGTCTTTGAAAGAATGATATCTGAACCGGTTGGTAATTATTCAGACTTAATAGCTCTGAAGGATAGCGTCACTGCACTTCTATCCCTACTAAGAGCAGAAAATAATACAATAAGATTTAGACGTGTTAGTGAGTCGTTTAAAGATCAGCTTGAATCTTTTGGCTATCCCCTCAATATCACTACATCCGAAGATTATTATGATTACTGTTATGATTTAGAAAAGCTAGCAACGCTTTCTGGTAATGCCTATCATAAAAAGAAAAATCATTTGAATCAATTTAGAAAGTATTATGTGGATCGATACAGAATTGAAACCATTACTCCTGAATCTTCAAACGATGCACTTACCGTTGCTCAAAACTGGTGTACGGCAAACGGCTGTGGTGACACCTACGATCTTTGCTATGAGTTTGCAGGGATTAAAAACGTCTTAACACATTGGGAAAGCTATGCGACAAAGGGCTTAATTGGAAGTCTTATCTATGTAGATGATCGTCCAGTGGCGATGTCTTTTGGAGAACGGATACAAAATGACACTTTTTTATGTCATATTGAGAAAGCAGATGCGGATGTTACAGGGGCTTATACCGCAATTAACCATGCCTTGGTCAATCAAGTTTTAGGTCAAGCAAGTGTCGTTAACCGTGAACAAGACATGGGAAAAGAAGGAATTCGTAAGGCAAAACAATCCTACCACCCCATAGAATTGGTTAAGAAATTTGACGTTTTGGTTGAATAAAAAGAACAATTAATATAATAGTAATGGGTTATAATCAATCGATATCGATTGGCTATAACCCATTAATTCTTTATGAACTAATTTAATAAATCATAAATTCTATTTCTTGCATTGTTTTTATATCATGACTCTTAATACCATAATTTGAAACCGTATAAATTTTATTACCAGACCAAATTATGCGACTTACAGACTTAGACGTGTCATACCAATAAAGAGAACTATCCTCAATTTCTTTTTGAGTTAAATGAGAGGACTTACCGAGTAAAATAAAGCCTACTTCTGGGTTGATAATGTAAACATACGCACCCTGAAAAACAAATTTATTATCATAATAATCACCTTCGTAAAGTGTTACAGGTAATGCAAATAAGTTTTTTTCATAAGAAAATAAGAGTGACTTGTGGTTGTTGAGCACTTCTGTATAACTATAGCTTGAACCAAGGGTAATTTTACTTTTTTCTACTGGATTAGAAACATCTGAGACATCAAACAGTGCAATCTTAATACCTCCTAACATCTGACCATTTCCAGTATCGATCATTTCTCTTCCAAATCCAATCACAGAATTTTCACCATATGGATGAAGATAGTCACTGTAACCAGGTATTTTTAAAAATCCCAATACTGTTGGTTCTGAGGCATCTTTTAAATCAATAACATAAAACGGATCTACCTGTCTAAACGTTACAAGATAAGCGCGGTCTCCTGCAAATCGAGCGGAATAGATACGTTCTCCAGGTGCTAGGCCCTCTAGTTTTCCTGTTAAATGCATCTTTGAGTCAAAAACATAGATGTTGTTTTGTGAATTATCAAACCATGTTTCTCCAGATGTCGTCGCAACCCTGTATTGATCATTATAAGCATCAATGGAAAACTGATTGAGGATATTTCCTGGTACGGTACCTTTACTACTATATTGAAAAGTGCCGTTACTTAACTCAAATTTATATAGATCTGTAAATCTCAAATTGACAGGTGCGAAATAATCATAAATCATCTGATATTTGTATTGATAGCGTTCCATAGCAATGATCATTGTGTTTGAACTTGCATATACGGTTGAACTATTACCTAGAAAAACATTTATATCTGGACTTTTATCTAAAACATCTAAGTCAAATCCAAGAGTTATTAATAAGCTCCTTTCAATTGAATCAGGGAAATACTTTAGTTCATCAAGACCCACGGTTATTGTTTTTACTTCATCTTTTCCATTTCCTATTATTGTATCAGTGAAATTTGGAATTGGGTTATCAATAGTATAGTTGTAGGTAGTCATCCAAGCATTTTGAACCATATAAAGTTTGCCATCGGTTACTCTTGAAGTGAATAAATTACCTTCATTATCAAAAGTTCTAATTAAGTTTGGGTCAGTAGGATCTGATATATCATAGAATAAAACAGAATTTAAAATGGTGCTTGGATATTGAACCGGAGGTATATCATAGAGATAAAAATCTGGATCATCTATCAAATCGTCTGTTGATGGTGTTGTGGGTGGATATTCAATAGCATATGATATTTCCTTCCGAGCGATAACGATGAGCATATTCTTATAAAGATAAAATTCTGATGCTCTTAAATTATCATCAAACATAATTGTTGATATTACTTTCATTTGTTCACCAGAAATATCTGTAATTTTAATATCTTGGCCCCTTAACTGGTAAATAAGATTGCCATTGGTTTTAATTATATCTGATTCATCGACGCCATTTACCTGGACATTAGTATCGCTATGATCTGGCTCTGCTACTGGGGCTAAATCTGCGAGTGGCTCATCTATAGATTCTAAAGGCATTTCTTCGATAACATAATCATTTGATGGAGGAACATAATATTGTGTGTACTTTTCTGCATATTCAAATAATAAGCGCAGTTTTTCATTTGAATCTACAGTGGGTAAATTATTTGTATAAGTAAGGGGTTTAAAACCACTTTTTATTGAAATTAATCTTTTAACTGGATCCCATGAAACTTCATTTCCAAATGCTTCTGATACAAATTTTAATGGTACAAGCGTTCTCCCATTTTTTATCTGCCCGGGGACATCGAGTGCGATCAATTCGCCATTAATATTACCAAAATTTTCATCAAGTTTTATTGAGACACTTATTTCTTCGTTATAGGCAGTTGCAATTCGTAAATAGTTATTCCAACTTATATTCAGACCAAGTGCTTCAAAAATTGATTTGAAAGGTACAAGTGCTCTACCATCTTCAATTTGAGGTGCAACTTCAAGTTGTAAAGGTTTGCCATCAATCTCAATTTGAATGTCATTTTCAGAATAGCTTGGTACACAAACCAAAATGAAAAACAGCATTAAAATGATGATTTTTTTATACATCCATTCTCACTCCTTTCTTTAAGCAAAAAAGACAACCCAACATGGTTGTCAATCTATTAGTTTGAATGCCTCGTTATATGTATTGTGTAACCATGAAGCTTATATACCCATACTTTACAAAAGCCTTTCAAGTTTTCGACTTGTGATTAATATCAAGAGGTCTAAGTTATTCATCAAAAATTTATGATAATAAAAAAAACAGCCCGAAGGCCGTTTTCTAACTATATTTTTATATCTCGCTTTGGATAGACAATAAAGGCAGTTATCATCGAAACGATGACGATACCACCTGAAATGATGAGATAGGTCGTGTCTAAGCTACCTTCTTTTAATATTTTCTGTGCTTCAAAGTACTTAAACGGTGTTAAGTACTTCATAAAATCTAGCTTGTCGCTTAATGCCATAATGACATTGACGAGGTATAAGATAAAAACAAGCACTGCTGAGAGTTTTCCGCTACTTTTATATCGCTTTAAGACACTCGCCATGAGATAACCTATTGATAAGAATATCAGCATGATGATGAAACAAGAAACCGTAATCTGAGTTAAGAATTTGAAAAACACTTGATCGAGATCATAGGGTTGCATCGCTGCTGTAGTTGCAGCAAAAATAACCAATGATAGGAAGACGGTATTGATAAGTGCTGCAAGCCACTTTATAAATAGTAGCTTCCTTCTGGAAACTGGTAAAGTAAGTAGATATTCTGCAGTTTTATCTCTCTCCTCTTTTGCTATAATGCCATTCCCGAGCAGTACAGCGTAAACACCAACCATGATATAGAAGTAAAGTGCCACCAAACTAATATAGCCTGTTGTGGTGGTTAAGTTGGCGTTCTCCATAGAAAATGCCTTGAGCATCCCTTCTGGCATGGCGTCGAGAACATCGCTCATCTCTGGATTATCATAATACGCAGAAAACTCAGAGGTCATCATAAAAATTAAGACGATAAAGACCACACTCCAGATGAGCAATGTTTTAAATTGTGCTTTAATTTCCCATTTTAATATGTGCATACTTTGCCCCTTTGTTTATACAGAATGAATGTCTTTGGTCAAATACGTTTTGTAGGAAACGACAATTGAAACGACAACGATGATAAAGTACATCATAAAGTAATTAGAATTAAGTTCCCCATTTTCTAGGATATAATTGGGTTCAAAATAATGAAATGGAATCAGTCCACTCACCCATTTGCCACCGACGATGGTTTGAACACTATTCACGATGTAAAGGCCAAAGCACAAACCAAGTGATAAGCTAAGCACGGACTTCACCTTTTTAAGAAGTGTTGAAATAAACAAGCTCAGTGATAAAAATAAAAGTGATAGTGGTAATAATGTTAAAAGTAATAGAACCATACGCTCTTGGTCATAAGGGTGTCCGTTTCTGAACGCCTCTACTGAAATCAACGATGCTCCAATTGCGATACCACTGGATATGATCATGATGATAACGGATGCTAAGAACTTAGAGATATAAATTTCGCTTCTAGACACCGGTTTGGTCATTAAATAATCTGCAGTCAGCTCTCTTTCTTCAACGGATAGGATAGAAAATCCATAATTGGAGGCTTGGATAGCAAGCATGAGCTGAAGAAAGACAAACACAAATGAAAAGTAGCCTGGAACCGTCGCAAGTGATAATTGACCACCCATTCCAAATGCCTGTAGAAGCTCTTTTGGATAGTTCTCTAGCATCTTATCGACAAGTGCTACGTCGTCACCAAATGTAGGATAAAACATCATAAGTAAAGCTGCTAAGATGACTAATGAGATACCCCAAATAATGAGTGATTTCAAATGCAGCTTAATCTCGTATTTTAAAATATTTAACATCAGTGCCTCCTAGCGATAATAATGCATGAAGATTTCTTCAAGCGTCGGTTCTTCTATTAGAACGTCTTTGAGGCTATTTTGACTGACGAGATGCGTTAATTGATTGATATCTCCTTTATAGAAAAATTTAAGTTCGCGATCAACATGATGAATATTGGTTACTCCTTGAAGGTTGATAAACTGATCTGATGGGATCTGATTGCCTTTTAGTGTTACTTTCTTGTAGTTGTCCTCTCTCATGGACTTGATATCATCCACTTTTATAATTTGACCATCTTTTATGATCGCAACTCGATTACAGAGACTTTGAACCTCTGCTAAAATATGTGATGAGAAAAAGACACTCGCACCATTTTGATTTTCTTGCTTGATGATATCGAAGAATTTTTGCTGCATTAAGGGGTCGAGACCACTCGTAGGTTCATCAAGTACGATCAGTTTAGGTGAATGCATGAGTCCTTGTACGATACCAACTTTTTTCTTGTTACCATAGGAAAGATCCTCAATTCTCTTTTTAAGGTCCAGCTCCATGATTTCTGCAAGCTCGCGCATTTTAACTTTAGAATTTTTATTTTTGAAAAAGCCTGCGGTATAATTCAGTAAATCGATGACCTTCATCTTATCATAGTAGAAAACCTCAGATGGCAAATAACCTATTTCCTGACGTATTTCTGGTCCAGACATAAAGCAGTCTTTACCAAAAATTTTCGCCGTACCAGAGTCTGGATATAGCAGTCCAAGCATGGTTCTAATTGTTGTAGACTTTCCAGCGCCATTTGGGCCGATAAAACCAAAGATCTCGCCTTCCTTTACATCCAAAGAGACTTGTTCAATGCCTCTTGATTTTCCGTAGTATTTTGTAAGTTGATTTAGCTCGATTACGTTCATATGCTCCCCCAATTGTGTATTCTATAGTTCTATGGTTAATGGGTTGGTAAACTTTTTATAGAGTTTCAGGATATTATCGACTTTGACCAATTGATTTTCCATATTCCCAACCAACGCGATATAAGGTAAATTGCGCATCTGAAACTCACCTATCAATTTACGATTTTCTATGGTATCTTCACTCATCACGATGAAAACTACATCCGGTTGTAACATATGGTCCGCTTGTATGCTTAAGAATTCGGGATGATCCACATGATGCTTTTGACGATAGATTAAATTAAGCTCGTACAGTCCAGCTTGTATAAGTAAAAACTGATTGGCGTCGCTGGTTTTTGTTTTTATTTCTGTCGCTACTTTATTTAAGCCTAATCCGATATCTTCTATCTTAAAATCATCATCATATGGTGTGACCAACTCAGTTTGGTAGATTTCACTTAGCTTCTTAACCAAGTTAAATGTCATTTCGCGGTCATAACCTAAAAAAGCGACTTTTGTGATGAAGTCATTATAAACTGCTGGTGGTACAAAGTTACGATTTGCAAAAGGATTGTTTCTAATATCGGTACCAGTTACGTGAATTTCTTTACGGTCAATGTCTACGATTCTATTTTCAGCGTTTAATGCATGACTCATTCTAAAGCCATAAGCTTCACTTGAAAAGAAAACATCTATTTTTTGCCCGGCCAACAACTCTATGATAAAATCCACATGCTTTTGTTGTATTTCATCTGTCCAGCCGATATCGGTAGGGACATGCCACCCTTCTATAACGGTTACTTCTGGATATTGCATTCTGATCCAGTTAGCTCTAACGGTTAATGGAATGTGCGTGTGTTTGGGCGCGTCGTATACGATAACTATGAGTTTTTCTACTTCTTTAAGTGATGATTCTATAAGAAATTGATGTCCATTGTGAAAGGGTGCAAATTTTCCAACGGTTAAGCCTGTTTTAAAAGGTTTAGACATGGTGGTTCTCCTTTCTATCATATGTGAGCTGTACCAATCCTGTCTGAAAGGATTCTACTTTGACGAGATTTAAAACTTGATCCATGGATTTTTCTTTAAATAATCTAACGCCTTCACCTATAAAGGTTGGAATTACAGAAATGATCCATCTGTCAATCAGGTCCATTTTATGAAGTGTATTCACTAGCTCAGCACCGCCATCTACGAAAACATCACCCTCCAAAGTTTTTAACCTTTGAATCAGTGCATTGAGGTCTCCGTTATAAAAGTAAGGGCCATCGCTTGTAGTCTTCTCTTTCGATGTAATAATATAGCAAGGCACATCCTGATGTGGAAAAGGTATACCGAAGGACATGACTTTTTCATAAGTTTTTCTGCCCATTAGTACAGAGCCGACTGTTGTTAGAAATTGATGATACCCGTAATCTTCGCCTTCCTTTTCAACGAGTGATAAGAATGCTAAATCTCCATCGGGTTTTGCGATAAAACCGTCTAATGACATTGCAATATATACGACAACTTTTGATTGTGCCATAAAGCCTCCTGTAAATATAATTGAAAAACTGTCCTTTTATACTTACCCTATTATAACTTCTACATTCACTGATAAAATCCTTTAATTAAAATCTTTGGAAATAGTGTTTATAGATATTACTAAAAGTAAGAATGTGGCAAATAAAAAAGAGACGACGTCCATCTAATTAAAGATTAATGTCATCTCTTTGAAAGTCTAAATTATTTTAAATTGAAAGAATACTCTATGATAATTAAAAAGTTTTCTTTTCTAACAGCTGCAAATTTAGCATAAAAGCCATCTAATCTTTTAACGATAGGCGTTAGAAGATAAGTACTTGATTTAGAATCAAAGTAGTCTTTGTATGGCGGGTATATCTCGAATAAGTTGAGTCCTATACTTTCAGCTTCAGTTGCTGTAATAATTTTGCCTGACGGATCAAGGACTTGATAGTTAGAAATTTTATGTTGCTCTGCAAATGACTTTGCTTCTTCAACTGATCTTTTGGCATGGTATTCATTCATTAAAAACTCAAGTTGTTGCGTTAAAATCACATCAATACTCTTAGAAGATATTGTTTGGTAGAAACGCTCATTAATGTCACCTAAGTTTAATGCAGAGGTTTTAAGCTTTTCAATATCTAAGCTCATCGTTTTTACGATAGACTTTGTTGTTAATACGGTTTGATTATTTGTTGATGTATGATTTGAAATAGCTTCAATTTGATTTTCTATTTCATGGACCGCATTTGAAAGTCTATCTATTGCTGTAAAGGCGTGTTCTACACGCTCTTCAGTTAATTTTGAGTCCGTTGAGATTGCTTCAAAAATCTTACTTGTTCCAAAGACCTGATTTTTTACCGATTCACTCATTTCAACGCTTTTTTCCGTCTCTTGCTCTGTTACTTTAAGTGCTGTCGTAATAGCCGTAACACTGGATACGATATCGGTTAGTGACTCTGAAGTACTTTGAGCCAACTTTCTAATTTCATCTGCAACTATGGAAAAGCCTCTACCGGCTTCGCCAGCACGAGCAGCTTCAATACTTGCATTTAGTGCAAGTAAGCTTGTATTCGATGAAATGGCTTCTATTGTATCTGTGATTTGATTGATGGCATTCGCTGAGGTCACTAAATTGTCGATTTGTCCAACAAAGCGATTGGTTGACTCTGCCATCGTCTCCACCGTGCTCATTGTTGCTTCAACCTCAGCCAGTGAACTTTTTGATCGATTATAGGTTTCTGCTGAAGCAATTTTTGCTTGCTTCATGCTATCTGTAATTTCCTTCACATAATTGGCAACACTTGTAATATCTTCATTTGCTGATGAGATATTCTTTACATAGTTTTGGGAAGAACCTGCAATCGTATCTACATTTTCTACCATTTCATTCATTCTACTTGCATTATTTGTCATAAACTCTGAAAGTTCATCTGAAAGTGCATTCGTTTTAAGCGATGTAATGAGAAGTTCTTCAAATGTGCGTTCATAATTTTCGCTTAGCTGTGTTAATAAAGCACTTGTCTCCTTTACCGATTTATTCTTTACTTTAAATGAGACTTTATAGTTGCCCTTAGTCAGAAGTTTCAAAGAGTGATTCATTTGCTTTAAAGCTCTTTTGTGACGTAAACTCATGATAAATCCACCTAAAGCACTACCAACTAAAACAAAGAGTAGCGAAAATAGTACATTTGTTAACATTACATTCCTCCAATCGGCGCTGTTATTCAGCTGCCTTCTTTAACTGATTAATATCGAATTTCTTCATACCTAAAAAGGTCTGAATTACTTTTGTCTTTTTCTCTTGATTGTCAGTGTTTAATAATTCCCCCATAATGGAAGGTGTTATTTGCCATGAGACACCAAATTGATCCCTACACCAGCCGCATTGTTCAGCTTCTGGATCGTGTGATAATAACGACCAGTAATGGTCAATTTCTTCTTGGGTGTCACATGGTATAATGAAAGAAACGCCTTCATTAAACTGATATTGGTGATCATAACCACTGTCCATAGCACCAAGCATCATGCCATTAATCATAAAGTTAACGTGTTTGACGCTGTTATCTGGATTTGGCGCTTCGTTCAAGTATCGTGTCACTTCACTACTCAGTGAACCACCAAAGGTTTTAATATAATGATGAACGGCTTGCTCACATTCGCCAAGATGTTTACCAACATACATAAGTGTTGGGATAATCTTCTGATCTGATAATGGTGTATGGTTGAGCATGATTTGCCAGGATACATGATATTGATCTTCAACCCAAGCGTAGTATGGACTAAATGGATAAGTTCCTAGTGGCATAAGTTCAAATCCACCTTCGATAAAGCAGTTGTAAAACCGATCTACCTCTTCTTTAGTTGTACAATTAATTAAAAATGATATCGTAGGATTTGGTGTGAAAAATGGACCTGCTGAAATAAACTGAAAGGGTTGTCCTGCTAGAGTGAGTTCTACGAGATGTGCGGTTCCTGATGGTGTATCCTCAAGTTCAGTCGTATGATTTATTTTTGCATTTTCAAAAACAGATACATATCTTTCTGCCGCTTCAAGCGCTTCTTTGTCAAACCATATGTGGGGTATAATTTTGTTCATGTTAGCCTCCTATATAGACATTAAATTACTATATAGTTACCCATAATTTATAATAGCATTTCTTAAGATTAAAATAGAATGCAATAAACTATAAAAAAATAAGGATTTGTCACCTAATTTTTGAATAATAATCGTATAATATTACATATGAGAAAGAAGGTGTGGCGATGTTATACAAAGGAATCGTTTTAAGCGTTCATGAAAACTATTCTATTATTTTAACAAATGAAAATCAATACAAACGTATAAAAAATAAACTTGGCCTATCGGTAGGACAAAAAATCTGGGTGAATAGTGATGATTTCTATACATCAAGTAATAATGTTGTATCGATGTTTAATAAAAGATCAATCGTTGCTGCTGCAGCAGTTATCGCAATTGTTTTTTCTAGTTTCTTTGGATTTAACATGTATCAAGTTAGCTATGCAACCGCTACAGTTGTTACAATTGATATTAATCCAAGTGTACAGCTTGAATTAAATGCAAATGATAAAGTTTTAAGATATATTGCACTTAATGATGATGCAGCTTCCCTTTCTCTCGAAAGTATCAAAGGGATGGCAGTCGAAGATGCCGTTGAGATCGTCGTCTCACAAGCGATAGAGCAAGGCTTTATCAATTCAGAAGACTTGATTGATGATTACGTACTCGTTACGACGATACCAGTAAAAGGTAATCCAAATAATAACGCTGATATTGAGAATAAATTAGAAGAAAAAATAAACGAATCAGAAGTCCTTCAAGAAGTGAATGTTGCATTTAACAAAGCAACTAAAAATGAGTTAAAAGCGGCAAAAGAAAAATCAGTTTCTGTTGGCCTTTATGTTTTAGATCAAGAATCTGATCAGACAAATGTAAAAGAATATTTCGCTGAAGAAGCCCTGATTAATCAATTTGAACATTTTGGTACCATCATTCAAAAGAGCGATCAAGCTAAAGTTAATGAAATAAACAAGTTATTAAATACACTTGAGATGTTAAGCGTAGATGTTACAGCCTTTAGAGCAAAATTATCTCAAGAAGATGTGAACTACGATTCATTAATTGAAGAATTGAAAGGATTTATAGAACAACAAGAGATTCAGTTACCACAAAACCCAGGTAAATCGAATAATGGCAACTCTAATAATCCTAAAAATGAAACGACTGAATCCCCTACAACAACGGATTCAAATGATAATAATGGTAAAAACAATAATGGCAATAATGGCAATAGTGGAAAGAAAAACGATCAAACACTAACTACAGAGCCAACTTCTGAATCTGTTGAACCTTCAACAGATTCAACAACGGAACCTTCTTCTGAGCCGTCCACTGAACCTGAAACAAAAAATCCTTCAGGAAAACCAGTAGAACCTAAAACGAATAATGGCAACAATGATAATTCAAATAAAGGTAATTCTAAAGGTAATTAAAATAAAAAAATTAGAGAGTGCAATTTTTGCACTCTCTTTTTTTATAGCCACAATTCTTATTCCACACCACACATTAAAGGCGAATCAACATAGCAGAATTTTGATTTGTTTTGCTTATGCTGGGCATAACAATAGATACAATGATTTAAGCAAGTGCTATAGGCACCAATGTCTATACTTTGCACGCATCCACAATTTTCTCTTTGATGATCGTCTTTTTTCTCACATAAAGTCACATCAAATACAGATTCAATTAATTTTTTATCAATACAGTGTCCATGACAGATACCATAGTCTTCCAGTGATGATTGTTCCGCACAAGTTTCAATTAAGAAATCATACTCATATGCAATGGATGTAAAGGCATTCAAAATCTTTCCTACTTCATCTGCATTTGGTGTATGGATGTTTTGTTGTTCCAGTTTTTTCTTATTAACAGGATATGTATCGATGAAACTGATGACACATTTCGATAGATATGGAGATAATGCTTTAGCTATTTTTGTAAAGTTTTCAATATGAAATTGTGTATCATATTGATCATTTAGCAATATAGGATCATATCGCCATATGACACGTTCATTTCCAATCAATTTAGCTAAACTTACATAAGTATTCAATCGATTGTCTAAAGATGGTAAATTTGGTTCGATGTCTGTGCCGTATGCATTTAATGTAAAATGAAAGTAATAGTTAAACCGTTCAATTTCATTTAATCTTTCAATCATTGGTTCAGGATTTTTAGTCCAAAAAACAAGGCAGTCTATCTGATCATTAAATTCAATTCTACGTCTTTGCTTTGAGTTCATAGGATTTTGAGTAATCAGATAGCCCTCTTCTACTCTTTTATAGAACCATTCGCTATAAAAAGCTGGTATATCGGTACGTCTACTTATGCTTAATATCATATTCTTTCCCCCTTAGAATATTTTAGCATAATATGGTGTAGAATGCAGTCAGTTTCAGTTATGTACAGATTTCAAATCACTTTTACATCTAAATTACTTCGACTTTACATAGATTTAACATTGTAAAATCTATTTTATGTTAGAATAGGATAGGAATTTATCGTGTATACAATTTTTAAAAATCTTTAAATTAGGGGGCATTAAATAATGTCAGTAGCAATTGGTGTTTTAGGCGGTCTTGGACTATTCCTTTTTGGAATGCAGCTGATGGGAGCTGGTTTACAAAAAGCCGCTGGTAAGAAGTTAGAACGTATAATTGAAATTTTAACGACTAATCGTTTTATGGGCGTTTTAGTGGGTGTCATCGTAACAGGTGTTATTCAAAGCTCTAGTGCCACTACAGTAATGGTTGTCGGATTTGTAAATGCAGGTATTATGAAGCTTTCACAAGCTGTTGGCGTCATACTAGGTGCAAATATTGGTACTACAATAACGGGACAGATCGTTTCTTTATCCATTGATGAAATCGCACCTATAGCGGTAGGTGTCGGTATGATTATTTGGATGCTGTCAAAAAAGGATTCACAAAAGAACTTTGCTGAAATCCTCATTGGTTTAGGGATCTTATTTATCGGTATGGAATTTTTAAAGGATTCATTAAAACCACTTAGAGAGCTTCAAGCTTTTGAAGATTTAATGACAAGTATCGGTCATAATCCTATTCTTGGTGTTCTCGTAGGCTTTGGTCTTACTTTTATCGTACAAAGTTCAAGTGCTTCTATCGGTATGTTAATTGCCTTAGCTTCTGCAGGCGCATTGCCATTAGCAGCTGCATTACCAATTCTTTATGGTGATAACATCGGGACTTGTACAACTGCCCTACTTTCATCTATTGGTGCAAGTAAAAATGCTAAAAGAGCTGCAATTATTCACTTAGCGTTCAATACAGTCGGTACTTTATTATTCGTCGTTGTATTAAGTCATCCAATTACATCTATTGTTACTAAACTTGATCCAACTGATGTAGGAAGACAGATTGCAAATGCACATACGATCTTCAACCTTGCAAACGTTGTAATCCAGTTCCCATTTGCGTTTATCTTAATTAAAATAGCAATGTGGATTATACCAGAAAAAGGCGAAGAGCAAGTTAAGTTAACAAAATATATTGATGAACGTATTTTAGAAACACCTACTATTGCAATTAAAAGTGTTACAAATGAAACCATTAACATGGGTGAAATCGCTAAGAGGAGCCTTGTGTCTGCTATGGATGGTTTATTTGAGGATCAGCTCGATAAGGTTAAGAAAACATTTGAATATGAAAAAGACGTTAATAAACTGGAAGAGTTAATTACTGAATATTTAGTTAAGCTTTCAAATAAAGACATTATGGATACAGATAGAAAGTATCTAGATGGATTATTTAATAGTGTAAATGATATTGAAAGAATTGGTGACCATGCAGATAATATCGCTGAACTCGTTATGACCATGAGTGACAACCACATTGCTCTTTCAGATGTATCTAAAAAAGCATTACTCATTATGTATAATAAAACTAAGGAAACTTATGAGATGGCTCTTGAGGTTTTAGAAAAGCCAGATCAACAATTGATTGATTCTGTTATCAGTCTTGAACAGGAAATGGATCAACTTCAAAGAGATGCACGTCGTGACCACTTCTCAAGACTTAATTCAAATGAATGTAGTACTGAAGCCGGCGTTTATTATCTTGAAATGGTAAACAACCTTGAAAGAATTTCTGACCTTTCTTGTAACTTAGTAAGAATCGTTGCGGATAACGTATCATTCGCGTAATTTAAATCAATTATTTTAAGTAAAAGCCAAAGAGCTGTTTCAAATCAAATGGATTTGCAACAGCTCTTTTTATTTTCATAATGATTCTACATGACTTTTAAAGTTATTTAAAATGGCTTGCCAGCCATTTCTCTGTAATTCTAGTGGGTTAACCTTTTCAGCATCAAAAGTCTCTTCTACTAAGACACCAGATGGATCTTTTTCATTAAAATCAATCGTTACAATTCTACCATCCCCTAGCTCATAACTAATATGCTTTAATGGGTTAACTTGTAAGTAAACACCACCAAAATCAAATCCAATGTCTTCAGTTTTTGAAGCCATTCTATATGAAAATGTGCCACCGTTTACAAGATTGTTGGTTGCAGTTGGACAATGCCAATCATCAGATGCAAAGTTCCATTTTGTAATATGCTCTGGCTCAGTAAATGCACGCCAAACCTTTTCAAGTGGCGCATCAATTAATACTGTAATTGTAATTTTTTCAAATTGATTCATAATAGCCTCCTTTTTATGATAGTTACCCTAGGACATATTATATTAACACTGCTATAATTAAAATTTTAAAGTATAAAGTCTTCAGATTTTACCATATGTGAATTTGTAGCAAAAAAATAAAAAAGCCACTGTTTGTGGCTTTTTATTTGCGTTACTTTAAACTATTTCTTAATTTTGAAACGGCTACTTCTTTTTCCATCGTCAATAATCTTATATCTCTTTCTACACGTTTAAGCTTTAAATTTGTTTTTAGTATGTATTGTAACAATCGGTATAGTAAAAATGGTACACCAAAAATAATTGCTAATAGTGTTGATAGATTGACTAAGTTTATAAGCATTGGAATTGATAACACTTTTTTACCTCCTATAAAATTATTAGTGACAATAAAGTAAATAAACTGACGAAAAATATCAAGAACAAGGTTGTTTTAAGTATGATTGAAAACTGAAAACTATGTAAATACATGGAATAAGTTGCGTTGTATCTCTCAACACGTCTCTCAAACCAAACCAATAGATTATGTATATTTGTTAATCCCCAAAAGCTAAAAAAAGCGATTGTAGTTAAAACGATTAAGATAATATAGTGCTTCAAAAAATCACTCCTTCATACCGGATAGATTAAGACAGCATAAATAAAAATTACTATAAAACATAGAATCAAACAAACAGCATATATGAGTTTCTGCAACATAACAACCTCACCAAATATGATGCTTTTATTATACTTAAAAATATCTTATAAATAAAAATGACTTCCCAAACAACGTCTTATAATTCCTAAACGAAGTTTCGAAAGTCATATTTAACTTATTCACCTTTTATTGAGAGGTAAAACTCAGCCAATGTCGCATTGAAGTATGGAATCACATATAGTAGCCCTATACCAAATGTGATGAGTCCGAGGAAAAACCAACCGATAAAACTAAGTCCTAATACAAACAGCTCTCCTTTATGACCTACCATAATTTCCTTACTGAGTCGAATGGCTTCAAGTGGGGTTAGCTCGGGATGATCAATTAAAATGTAATAAGTCATAGAATAGCTTAATCCTGCTATAATGCCAGGTATAATTAATAATAAAAACCATAAAAAAGTAAAAATTGAAATAAATAAATACGCAAGTAAAGTGTCTAAGAATCTTTTAAAGCCTTGAAACATGGATTCAACTCTTGCCTCATCTTCTCTGAGAATGTTCCGATAAAAAAAGGCAACGCCATAGGCAACTGGACCAGATAGAATAAAGTTAATTAATGATGAAATACTTGATGAAACAGAGCTTAATGGTGATAAAACTCTTAGATGCTCCATCCAACCTCCACTGAATCTAAAAATAGATGTATCAGTGGACAAATGAATGTTGTTAAGAATTAGTGCAATAATAGTTACTGCAATGGCAATGATCCATTTGCCTTGAAGCGCATCCTTTGCCCTCATTTTCAGTTCATAACGATTCATATAACCTCCTCAATTGAGCTATACTTATTTATACACCAAAAAACCAAAATTCCCTCTATTTTATTTTAAATAAAGGGAATTATGACCAGTACTTATATATTGAATGTTAGGCCATCTCATTGATAAAGTTCTCCTTCAAATGTTCATTTGTCCACATAGAAGCTTGAAAATTAAATCGATGTAAAATCCTGTCTATTGGGTCGTCATGAAATGATCCTCTAGTTTCAACGAAAAGTTCATAGGGTAGTTTGATATGCAATCCAGATTCTATAGAACGAATTGCACGTTCAATGCCATCTTCAATATCCATTCTTTCAAACGATTCCATAATAGATTGCTTTTCAGCGTCGCTCAATTTTTTAGAAAACAAGTGTTCATAGTAATCAAAAATTGCTGAGAATAAATCCATTTTGTGCATATAAAGTCTCCTTTTCGATTATTAGTAGGTTTGTTAGGTCAGTTTATGCCCCACTAGATATAGTGTATCATAAACTGTACAAAAATCAAAACATAAATGTATGAAAAATTGAACAATTATGCAACAAATAATATAATGCTACTCAATATTTTCAAAATTCAATCTATTCATCCTAAACTCCTTTTTAATAAGATAGATGGTAAATCCTCCAGAAATAGATGCACCAATTAAAGGGATGATTTTTATCGGTAAGATTGATATTGCAGCTCCGGATGTAACTAAAGCTATTGGTAATATTACCTTAACCAAACTCATTAAAATGCTCATCACTCTTCCTAATAAATGAGAAGGAACCTCTTGCTGAAGGAGTGTTGTAATCGGCACATCCACGTATGCGATTGCAAGACCCATAAGACAAAAATTCAAACCATAATATAAGGTAAGTATGACAGGATTTGAAAAAACATGGTAAGGTAATCCTACACCACCTGCCAAAATCGCTAAAAATAAATTCATTGTGAGCAATACCTTCTTATAAGAGAATTTCTTCAATAGTGATTCAATAGTTAATGAGCCAATGATTAAACCAACTGGAAAAAGCCCATTTATTAATCCAAATTGTGCTGAAGATAGTTTGAATATTTCATTAATCAAGTAAGGTGCAGGTACGTTTACTGAAAACCCTAGGAGGAAATTTAATGCAGCAAAGATAAAAAAATACTCTACAATAGACTTGTTTTTGATAAAGTACGCTATCCCCTCCTTAAAATCTGTTTTAAAGGATGTACTGACAGTTATAGGTGTTTCTTTCTTGTGATAATTGAAATCCATAAAGGACTCACTTAAGGCTGAGACTAAAAATGAAATGCCATTGAATAAAATGAAAGCTCGGATGTCAACTAAGGCATATATAACACCGCCTATGATTGGGCCTAGAACAGAGGAAATGGAATCGATGAGTTTGCTATAGGCGTTGATTTTTATTAGTTTCTCATCTGGCACTAGATTTGGCTTTGCTGCTTCTATGCTAATAGCGAATAGAGTGCCAAAGCTATTGAGTAAAATTGTCGTCAAATAAACCATTTCTAATGTGAAATTCATTTTCCCTGTTAAAAAGAAAATTGCAATAAACAGAAAGCCGTTGATGATGTCCATGCTGACGACGATTTTCTTTTTATCAAAGCGATCAGCAATGACACCACCAAAAGGACTGATCAAAATTAGTGGTAAAATGGAGAGCATTAAGGTTATACCATAATTCAACGCAGAACCTGTCAGTTTTAGGACATATAATCCTACTGCAAAATTATAGATCGCCGAACCTATGACGGACACCCCTTTTCCCATAAAGAATAAGCCTAAATTATATTTACCATATTTGTTATCACTCATCATATTCACCTCTCTATAAACAGTGTATAGGATGGTGTATAACCGATAGCAAGATATTAAATATGGTTTTTTATGGTTCAAAAAATTAAAACCATTGGGTTAACCCAATGGTTTAAACTTGCCATTAACGATATAAGTAAATACACTTTCTCCAGATACAAAGTAGTTTTCCATAGGACCACCTTTTGTAACGGATGGTGATTGGTAGACATTAAACGATTCTAATCCCAATCTTTCTAAAGCAGATTTAATTGTTTCTAGCTTGAAGTTTGGTCTAAATGCCATTTCTATAATAGAATTTTTAGCAAATTTATCAAACAGAATAAAATACCCATGAAACTGCGCTTGATCATGAAGGAGTGGCATCAAATCATCTAATAAGAACTCAGTATGTTCAAAGGCGTAATTACTAGATCCAGATACATCTAGTAGTAAGTTGACAGATTGATCGGCTAAAGGAATTTCTTTAAAATCTGAGCAAATATAGACGATTTTCAGCCTAGTTTCTTGTTGGTCCATTATTGATTTTAACCAAACAAGCTTTTCAATATCATGATCTACTGCAACATAGAACAATTCTTTATCGAAGAGATCAAGATGATACCTTAAAAAATAGCCATGCCCTGATCCAAGTTCAAGAATGAGATCACCTTGTTTTAGCTCATTAAACTGGTTATGTCTTGATGACCATTGTAGACTGGCATAAAGCTTTTGGAGATAATCTGGGTCAGTAGATCTTAAATATTGATCAATATAGGTTTCGCTTGCCTCTGTAACCAAATGTGAATAACTGAAAGTTGAATCGGGCTCAAAATCAGAAGATACAAGTATGCCATCAATTATTTTCATGTGATAAGCTGCCTCACATCTTTGACAGGTCAAACTACCATTTAAAATCGAATTTTGAACGATTTGTCCCGACTCTGTAATCAGTGTGGATTGACAATGTGGACACTTAAGAAGTGCAAGACCGTCTAAAGGCAATCCTTTAACACGAGTCGCTGATGATTTGGTTTCACTATATTGATAAATCGCATCTTGCAACCCTTGCTTTGTTACGAGTAACGATTCTATCTCTTTATTAACCCAATCGTATTTCTTACGAAAAAAAGACAGAAACGAATCACGCTTTTCAACGTCGGTAAGATTACCAATTCTTTTATAGATGAGTATTTTACTAATTTCACTTAAAGAAAATCCAAGTGTTTTAAGATGAATTAAATCATCAAAATCGTTTTGACATGCTTGATCAAAGTGATAATAGCTTCCATATTTCTCTGGAAAAATCAAGTTCAAATCCATATAATGTCGAATGGTATCTATACTGACGTTATTACGTTTCGCAAACTGGCCTATTTTCATGGCTTCCCACCTTATTTGATAATATCAGTTATGAAGGTTACTATCTCATCAACTATAATTGCTCTTTGCTCGCTTCTGTCAATTTCAGCTTCATTGTCTCCCTTTTGAAAACCATAATTACCAAACTGGCTATGATTGCCTCCCTCTATAGATTGAAAAATTGAATTAGAAGGTAATTTGTTTTTTGTAGATTCTATCTTTTCTTGGGTAACAAAAGCATCCTTTGTCCCCCAAATACTTAACACGTCTATATCCATTTGAGACAAATCACTAGCTGAGTACGATGCTAAGAATATGATACCGCTAAAACTTTCTGAATGATCATAGAGGTATTTTGCAGCCATGCTACCACCTAAGGAGTGACCCATTAAAACCCAATCTGGATTGATTGCTAGTTCTGATTTTATATCATCTGCTTTATTCACGTCAAAGATGGCAAAATTAAGAGGCATTTTTACGATGACCACTGGAATATGATGTTTTGCAATTTCTAAAGCAAGCACACTGTATGCCTCTGGCTCAACCTTTGCACCTGGATAGAAGACAATCCCTTTTGATTCTGCTGTCTCCGGACTAAAGAAGATATAATCATTTGAGTTTGTAACCGTGATATCATTTGTTCCCTTTAAAGCTTCTAAAGCTTGCTCATCTGGCGCATAAGAATTCGTAAACCACACCCCCATTCCAATGATTGCAATTAGTAGAACTGATAAAATAGTGATTAGAACTCTCTTTTTTGTGAAGATTTTCATAGCTACCTCCATTATTCAAATGCTTGAATATTGCCTTTAATATAATATAGATCGAGTTGATGTAATGCTCTGGTCATCGCAACATAGAGTAATTTTATATCACGTTCTGAATCTGTATAGCTTTGAGCTAAACTTACCACTAAAACCGCATCGAATTCAAGTCCTTTTGCAAGATAGGATGGTACTATGACGACGCCGGCATTATAAATTAGGGATTGATCTGTTAGTATCTCGGTCGTTATATTTCGTTTAGCGAGTTCATGCTGGATATGCAGACACTCTTTTTGCGTCTTTGCAATTATTGCCATGGATTTATATGCTTTTGTGTGCCATTCTTCAATTTTTTCAATTGTACTTGAAAGAAGTTCCTTTTCAAGCTGAAACGCACGTTTAATTGGCGCATCCCCATGTCTAATAACTGGCTTTGCAGTCACTAGGTCCTCTTGATTCAGACGTTTTAGGACTTGACTTGCCTCTGTCATTATTTCTCCAGTAGTTCTATAGCTTTGAACCAAAGTCATATAATTAGGTTCGTCCTCAGGAAAAACTTCGTCCATCATCTTTTGCCAGTTTTGTGTGCCTCTATAAGCTAATATGCCCTGCGATAGATCTCCTAGTAAGGTCATACGACTTGTTTTTAGTACTGTCTTCAGCACATAGAATTCTGCTGAGCTAAAATCCTGAGCTTCGTCTACTACCACAGTTGAGATATCAAGATCTGCAACTGAGCCATGACACTTAAAACCGATTAACGTTAAAGGGCTAACATCTTCAAGGTCAAAAGTATCGGCTTTTGAAAAATCGTGCTTTATAATTGGCGCGTTTTTGATATAAGTATCTATAGACTTTAAAAAATCAGAATAAAGTTCAAAAGGATCAGATTTTTTAAACAAACGCATATAACCCCTAATGAGTGTTTTATTAAGCTGCTTAGTTTCTTCTATAAGCAAATCCCTTTTCGTCATTAAACCGACGACTTTTTCTCTTCTCTCATCAGAAGGTACTTCTTTTCGTAGGATGTGATCAATTTTAGCATCGTAGGATTCCTGAAGGTGTTTTAATCGTTCTTTATAAATTGATTTAAGTCGATTCTCAAGTAATTTTTGAATTTCTTTTATACGATGTGCATAAGGTAAATGAGCAAAATGACTTAAAAACCACGATCTGACTTCTACTCTTGAAGCGACTCTTTCATCAAAAAAGTCACAATGAACGGTTGGCGTTATGTCTTTTTCATAATTGTCTAAATAAGATTCTATCGATTTGACAAACCCAATTGATCCTTTAATGCGTGCAATTTCCGCTTCGACTTCAGCATTTTCATTGTGATTAATTAAGTTAACTAAAACCGTATGCTTGGCATGAAGTTTCAGTTTTTTACCCAATATAGAAAACATTAGATCTTGAAAGGTTGTCTGATTGACTTTTTCTACACCGAGTTCAGGAAGTACTTCTGAAATATAGTTGATGAAGAGTCGATTGGGCGCTATGATCATAAATGAATCTGGCTTAAAGGTCTTTTCATAAGTATAGATAAAATATGCGATTCTGTGTAGTGCAATTGTCGTCTTTCCAGATCCTGCTACCCCTTGTACGATAAGTGGTTTTCTCATGCTTGCACGTATAATTCTATTCTGCTCTGCTTGAATGGTAGAAGCGATATCTTTTAGCCTCTTATCTGCATTTGCTTCAAGTGATGCTTGTAAGAATGCATCGTTCGTCGTAATATCAACGTCTGTGATATCGCCAAGCTCACCTTTTTCAATTGCAAATTGTCTTTTGAGTGTCAATTCACCACTGTAGGTGTCTCCTTCGCTCTCATATTGATTTTCTCCGATACGACCTTCATAATATAGCGATGCGATAGGTGCTCGCCAATCGACGACTAATGGGGTAAAATCGCCATCTTTAAGAATTGAAGTCTTGCCAATATAAAAACTTTCGGTATTCTCTTTACCGCTTTGGATGAAATCGATTCGCGCAAAATAAGGTTTGTCCTTAGCACGCATTAGGCTGTCGTAGTTACGATTTGCAATTTCGATGAATTGAGTTGAAATCATGGCATCAATGTAGCTTGAAGAAGCTTCTTGCGTATCAATTTCACTCATTGCGTCACGTAGATTGTCTTTGGATCTTTCAGTAAAACGATCTACAGCGTCAATGGTTAGATGCACATGTTTAAGTGTCTTTTCCAGTCTATCATTTTCTTGAAGATACTGGGGATGCTGGCTTGCGTTCATAACTACCTCCACAAAAGAAGAAGGATAGTCATCTCGTGATAACTATCCGTAGGTCAAAAGCGACTTAAATATTATATACAAATGTGAAGGTTGTTTCAAGTATTAAATAATGGTTAAGCGTTTAGAAAATTGCTTTTCAAAACGTTCAGCAAATCTCATAACTGATTTTTTCTCTAGCTCAAAGGTCCCGTCCCCTTCTAAGTGTAAAACGACTTCATCTTTAAAGCTTTCGACGGAAATGCTTTTTACAACACCATCTTCAGCACGATCTAAATGTTCAGCCAAATTCATAATAACGACTAATTTGCCTAAACGATTCAGCTCAGCCTTGGATAATAAACCTTCAAAGTCTGTCATTTTGGTTTTGATTCCAGCTTCTCTATGAGAACCAACAAGGTAGGCGACTGAGATGCGTTCTGTATTAGTAAGTCCTTCCAAGCGACCGTTTAATATGAGATAAAAGCCATGCACATGATGATCGTAATATTCTATATGAATACCAATATCGTGTAATAAAGCTGCAGTACTCAAGATTTTTATGTCTGAAGGCCCTTCGCTTAATAATGGCTTTAATCCTTCATAGAGACCAAGTGCCAATGACTGCACCTGTCTTGCGTGTTTTTCGTTCACTTCAAATCGACGCATCATATTTTGCTTGCTTTGAATGAGCACATCATCTACGATGATTGGCATACCAATACTAGGGAAATATTTCTCATAAAACACACCATCTCTAAGACCATTACCACTAATTCTTATCTCTGGTGCATCGATTCTTTCAAATAAACATTTAAAAGGCAGTAAACCTAATGTGATGATGTCAGCTCGTTTCTTACTGATGCCACTGATTTTATCGAGATCTTTCTCTTCAGTGTTAATAATTAAATCAAATAGTTTTTCGATTTCAGAGTCATGTAGCTTGTAATTATGCATATTTTCAATTGGATAACCATTTTGATCACGATCAATTTTACCGATGGTACGAATCACACCACCAAGGCCAATAATCGGAATATCCTTAACCTGCTCAAGCCACTTTAATTTATCATAATGTTCCTTGATAAATTTGGAAGCAGCTTCTATTCTCTTTTTCTTTGACTTTTGATCTGCGAATTTTTCAGTTAAGGTAACGGAGCCAAAGGGTAAACTTACAGATTCCTTTAATTCGCGATCGGCCATATAGATAATCTCTGTGCTACCACCGCCGATATCAAGTAATAATGCGGTTTTTAACTCCATAGAGTTTACGACGCCCAAATAATCATAATAAGCTTCTTCTTTGCCGGTTAAAATTCTAAACTCAAGATCTACCTCTTCTTTTACACGTGATAAAAAAGCATCTTTGTTCTTAGCCATTCTAACTGCAGCTGTTGCAAGTGCGTAAACTTCTTTTGTATCATTTATTTTAATGAGCTGTTTAAAGTATTTTAATGCCTCAATCGTACGACGCATTGGCTCTTCTCTGAGGATAAGTGCAGAACCCATCCCTTCGCTCAATCTTACCATTTCACTGGCTTGATCAAAGATACTGTACCCGCCAAATTCATTGATACCAATAATGTTCATACGTATTGAGTTTGATCCTAAGTCAATTATTGCAATCGTTTTTTTCATAGGCGCCTAGCTTTCTAATAGAGATTGTATTTTTTTGTTATATTCTGCATCGTCTTCATATGTGAGATGCTTAAAAATTTCATGTACCTGAACTGGATTTTTTTCAGCTACAACTTTTGTATAACTTCCATCTGAATGAAGTGACCATGATTTTTGATTGTCTTTAAAATAAAGCTGAAGGGTTAGCCATATTCTCTTATAGAGAACTGGATCTTCTACGGGAAATAAAAGCTCTACTCGCCTACTTAAGTTTCGCGTCATCCAATCTGCACTGGATAAGTAAATTTCTGGAGAGCGATGATTTTGGAAGTAAAAGATTCGGCTATGTTCAAGAAATTCCCCAACGATACTTTTAACGACGATATTTTCACTAAGTCCTTCAACTCCTGGAACTAAAGTGCATATACCTCTCACCAACAACTCAATCTTAACACCAGCTTTTGATGCCTCATAAAGCTTTGCAATTAATTCTTGATCCACAAGTGCGTTCATCTTTGCTACGATGTGAGCAGCATTTCCCGCCTTTGCATGGATGATTTCACGATTGATCAAATCATAGAATTTTTGCCTTAATGTATAGGGTGCAACGCTCATGATGTTGGTATTTACGGAAGTGACAAACCCTGAAACCATATTGAAAAAGATTGAAGCATCGGTTCCAAATGATTCCTTACATGTAAATAGTCCCATATCTGTATAAACCTTTGCGGTTTGGTCATTATAGTTCCCAGTACTAAGGTGCAAGTATCTTTTTATTTTATTTTTTTCACGTCTTACCACAAGCGTAATTTTGGAATGGGTTTTAAGACCATAGATGCCATAGATGACATGCACCCCTCTTTGTTCCAGCTTTTTCGCCCAGTTGATGTTGTTTTCTTCATCAAATCTTGCACGTAACTCAACCAAAACGGTGACCTGCTTTCCCTTATCAGCCGCTTCTGCTAACGCCTTAATGATTTGTGAATCTCCACTAACGCGATAAAGGGTTTGCTTAATCGCCAATACATGAGGGTCCTTGCTCGCCTGCTTTATAAAATCAACTACCAAATCAAAGCTTTCAAATGGATGATGTAATAAAATATCATTATCCTTGATTGCTTTAAATAAATTTTTTTTATCAATTGGTGGATATTTCTTAGGTTTATAAGGTGCACGAACCAATGAAGTATTGCCTTTAGGTGGCTTTAATTTCATCAGAAATGTTAAATCCAGCATACCATTCACTCTAAAGATCTGTGAGGGATCGAGCTGCAAAGCATCTTCAAGTACTTTCATTAACCAAGGGTCCTGAGAACTGTCAGTAATTTCGAGGCGAACGGTTTCTCCCCATTTTCTGAGTTTAATTGCTTCTTCTATGACCATCAACAAATCCTCAGCTTCGTCTTCAACGATGTTGAGGTCTGCATTTCTCGTCGCACGAAATTGGCAAGTTGACATGACTTGATGACCAATAAAGAGTTTATCAATAAAGGTTTCAATCACATCTTCTAGTAATACATAGCAAGCACTATCTTTGCAGCTGGTCACCTTAATAAGGCGATCCAATACATTTGGCACCTGAACTAAAGCAAATTTGGACTCCATACCAATCATAAGACGTACGCCTATATAAATACTCTTATTGGAGATTAAAGGAAAACGTCTTGAAAAGTCAACTGCCATTGGGGTTAACACCGGAAAAATCTCGAAGTTGAATTTTTGCTCAAGCTGAGAGATGATTTCTGAAGTAAACTGAGTTTTATGAATGATTTTAATACCACTTACCGCTAACTCTTCAAGCTGACTCATGGTTTTCTCATATTGTAAGGTTACCAGTTCTGAGACCTTCTCGTTGATTAAATCAAGTTTTTGTTTTGCTGTATAGCCAGTTTGATCGGGATCCTCATAGCCTGAACTGATTTGATTTTTTATCGCAGCAACACGCACCATAAAAAACTCATCTAGGTTAGATGAAAAAATAGCACTAAACTTAAGTCTTTCAAGTAAAGGCTGTTTTAGATCATCCATTTCATATAGTACTCTTCTGTTAAACTCAAGCCAGCTCAGCTCTCTATTAAAATACATTAGTCCACATCCTTAATTTCTGGTAAAATCCCAAAGGTATTTGCAAAGTTATCTATTGTAAACTCAAAGCTCCAATCCTCAAGTATGGTTTCGGATTGTCTTTTAACATTGATGATAAAATTATCGTCATTGATAATGGTATCGATGATTTCGATCCGCTGTTTCTTTCCTTTATCTAGTGAATCTGATATAGACAAAATTGAAGCCAGCTTAAATACGCGAATTTGCTCATCTTCAGTTAAGTTATTCGGCGGCAGTTGATACAGCTTCGTTTCTGAGCTTGAAATTAGTCTACAGATGTGAGCGATAATAAGCATTTCGTTATGCTTCACTCCAAAAATGTCCATTGTACTGAGTTTTTCATAACTGGTCACCAGATAATCTCTCATACGCGTGTATTTGCCGATTTCATGTAATATAGCACTCAAGCGTAGGAGCATTTCATCTCTTTCGTTAAATGAAAACGTTTTATTTAAACCCTCAAAAAGTCTAATGGCATTATGCTCAATGTTTTTAATATGACTCTCACTACTTTTGTAGCGTTTGCTGATTTCATATGCCAGATGATAGATGTCGTTATTGAAGTGTTTATAACGATTTAAATCATAGGCTTGTTCAATCAGTTCAGCCAAAATACCATCTCGTAAAGAAATATTTGGCACAGTGAGATATTCTGAATCGACTAAGTCGGTAAATACATCGTATAAAACCATGGTTGCTAAAAACTCGTACCAGTTTACAGACTTTGATTCAACTTTTTTTCGAAGTTCGTAATCGTTGTTAAGCGCTTTAACGCAAAGTGCTTTAAAATCGCGCATTGAAATATTGGATTTTGAGCCAAACAGAATCTCCTTAACCTGTTTAGCCTCACCACCGATTGCGATGAAATGCTTAATTTTCTTTGCCTCAATACTTGGCCAAATATGCGAAGTACGTGTCTCTATAATTTCTCTGAGCACATAAGGATAATTAATCGCGCGTTTTTCAAGTTCAATTAACATATATTTTAGCGTTTTAGTGCCCAGTCTTATTTCATCATTTTTGATAAGCTTATTTTGGCTATAGATACTGACATCGCAGCTACCTGAATTGACTTCAACGAGTAAAGCACTTTTTCGAATGTCTTTATAATTATCAACATTGTCGCGTATTGATTTGTAAGTAAGGAACTTTTCAATCGTATCTTCTACAACCTCGACCTCAAGTCCGGTTTTCATACGGATGATTTCGATAAAGTTTTTCGCATTTTCTGCTTCACGAAAAGCGCTTGTACCCACTGCTTTATAAGCAACGATGCCGTAAGACTCCATCACTTGTTTAAAATAAATCAACGTTTCCACAGCTTCTTTTACAGTCTCGAGTTGAATGGTATTTGAAAGAAACACTTCATCTCCCAGCGGAATTTGAACAGAGATATCCTCCAAGGTTTGCATTTGATTACTGATTACTTGTACAATTTTTAACTTTAATGCATTCGATCCCAAATCGATAGCTGCAAAAAGATGATTCATATTAAGCTCCTATCACTAATGATATTTAATAATTCTATTATACGGTTATATCGATACAAATAGTATCATAAGCTAAGTACTTTACATAAATTTTACTTTAGTACTTGTGATTTGCTAACTTTTACCCGCTTTTTCTCTGGCGAGCCTTCACTTGATGCCGCTTTAACGATGTATTTATTGATCGCTTCTACATCAATTGGTTCTGTCTGATCATTTACCTTAATAATTTGTTCTTTTTTATCGATTTTTGCCTTTTTAAGTTTATTACTCTTACTTGCTTTATCTTTTTTGAACTTTTTATCACATTTCTCTTTATCTTTCTTTTTTTTATGATCTTCGTTACTTTTATCTTTTTGATCTTTTACTTTTTTAATATCCAGTTCTTTAGGACGGCATAGCAAATCATCAGAGTTTGCTACTCTACCACATTTTTTGCAAACGTATTTTGCAGGTAATACATACTTTGTATATGCCTTTGTATCTTTTTCAGCGAGTGAATAAAGCTTGCACATTTTTTTAGACATAATGTCACCTCTTTCTTTTTCTATGCTATATATATCCTTTTTATAGCGATATAAGCATTTGTAAGCTTATAATATTGATTTCTGTTAGTCGAAAGCATCGAGCCTTCAGGTTTTACCACTAGTGAGATTGTGGTTAAATAAAAAAAGCATAAGGAAGATCTCCTTACGCTTTTATATTTCCATAACTGTTGTCAAATAATCAACAAACTCCACTACAAGTAACTGAAAATAGGCTTTTCTGTCAAAGTGACATTAAATTCAACATGATTTATGCGTTCTGATAGTAGTTTGCACAAATAATTAAGGTAGACAAACTCACTTTCAAAATGGCCAACATCGATCAAAGCAACCCCAGTGCCTAGCACTACCTGTGCTTCATGATATTTTATATCAGATGTGATATAAGCATCTACATTTTGACGAATTGCATCTGATATAAAATCTGAAGATGCACCTGAACATACTGCAATTTTTTTTAATTCTGACGCTTTAAAGTTGACGCACTTTACGGTCTCGATGTTAAAGATCGACTTGGTATTTTTGATAAAAGCATCAGCTGATACACTTGATTTAAAAGTACCTATGATGCCATACCCATGTTCATCATTTAATTTAACGACTTCTTCTACCTCATATTGATCCGCTAGAAAACGATTTATGCCATACTCAAACGAAAGATCCAAATTTGTATGTGCTGATATTATCGAAATGTCTGATTTAATTAGCTTGATGATATTATTTGAAGGCGAAGCGGTTGAAACTAATTTTTTAAGACCCTTGAAAATAAGTGGATGATGCGAAATGATTAAATCGTAATCACCTGAAGTTGCCTCAGTGACGACTTCATCAGTGACATCTAGCGATAAGAGCACTTTTTTCACAACCTTTTCTGGGGTGCCTACTAATAGACCAGAATTATCCCAGTCATCTGCAGTTGAAAAAGGTGCAATTAGATCAATTGTATTTAATATACTTTCAACAGTTATACTCATAATCCTTTCTCCTTATTGACCGTTTCATCTAAAGTTTCTTCGATTTTTTCAATTAGTTTAAGCTTGTTTTGATTAGCTGTGTATATTTCACTATGGCTCTCTTTCGATATTTTTGAAATAACAGATTTATATTTGTGCTTTTTAAAATCTAAAAAAGTACGGTAGCCATCAGCATCCTTCAAATTAATGCAATAACCAAATTCCAAATCACTTGTAGGATTAATAAAAAGACTTTCATCAGAAGAATTAACTACATGGGCTAACTGATTATGAAGTGTTGAATTAGGGTTATAGGCAACTATGACTTCATAGTGTTTGTCCATATCAATAAAAAAATAGTCCCAAAGGATAACCATTTTGTGGTCGAGCAGCCAATTTCTTAGACGATCTTGTTCAGTCATAGGCTGAAGTAAGAAAAATGGGTAAGATAGGGTTTTATCTCTATCATGATTTAGTAAATCAATGATTAGACCGCCACCCATTCCTGCAATTGCAACTGCATCCACTTCACCCTCATTTAAAGGTTCTAACCCAGATCCTAGTCGAAACTCAGTACTGTAATTCTTTCCTTTAAAAGTTTGTTGTGCATTTTGAAGTGGACCTACGTTCACATCACATAAAATACTTGACTTTATTAATTGATTTTCA
Organism: Fusibacter sp. QWL-12; assembly: GCF_058683495.1. Taxonomy (NCBI): domain Bacteria; kingdom Bacillati; phylum Bacillota; class Clostridia; order Eubacteriales; family Fusibacteraceae; genus Fusibacter; species Fusibacter sp. QWL-12. Next base: position 3,612,448 of record NZ_CM178745.1, on the reverse strand, counting down.
AATAAAACATATGGCAGATAACCATGATCTGTCCCAATATCAGCAATTCTGTTGATTCTGATAGGTAATTGTTCAATTTGAAATGCGAGTCGTTTGATTCTATTTGAAATTTTTATTCGTTCCAAGATTACACCTCGTAAAATACTTTTTTACCACTAGCAAAACGGTTACTTAAAAAAATAGAATTTGAGAAGACTCAAATTCTATTGATCATTAATGTTATATTGGCAGTCTATTCTAGATAATCTTTGAGTTTTTTACTTCTACTTGGATGTTTCAGTTTTCTGAGTGCCTTCGCTTCAATTTGTCGAATTCGCTCACGTGTTACATCGAACTCTTTACCAACTTCCTCAAGCGTACGCGCACGTCCATCTTCAAGACCAAAACGTAACTTGAGGACTTTTTGCTCTCTTGGTGTTAAGGTTTCAAGAACCTCCATTAATTGTTCTTTAAGCATAGAAAATGCAGCAGCATCAGCTGGTGCTGGCGCATCATTATCAGGAATAAAGTCACCAAGATGTGAATCTTCCTCTTCACCAATAGGTGTTTCTAACGACACTGGTTCTTGAGCAATTTTTAAGATTTCTCTTACTTTCTCAACCGTCATATCCATTTCTTTAGCAATTTCTTCTGGAAGTGGTTCACGACCGTACTCCTGTAAAAGTTGTCTTTGAACACGAATTAATTTATTGATGGTTTCAACCATATGAACTGGTATACGAATCGTTCTAGCTTGGTCAGCAATCGCTCTAGTGATTGCTTGTCTAATCCACCAAGTTGCATAAGTAGAAAACTTAAAGCCTTTTGTCCAGTCAAATTTTTCAACAGCCTTTATAAGACCTAAGTTTCCTTCTTGGATAAGGTCAAGGAAAAGCATACCTCTTCCTACATACTTCTTAGCGATACTTACAACAAGTCGAAGGTTAGCTTCACAAAGCTTCTTCTTTGCATCTTCATCGCCATCTGCCATACGTTTAGCAAGTTCAACTTCTTCATCACCTGATAAGAGAGCAACTTCCCCGATTTCTTTCAGATACATACGTACAGGGTCGTCGATATTAATGCCTTTTGGGACAGATATATCTATTGTTTTTTCGTCGTCTTCGTCCTCGTCTTCAGACTCATCCTCATCCATGTTGTCTATATCATCAAGGTCATCCAAATCGTCTAGGTCATCTAAGTCATCTAAGTCTTCGATTTCTTCTAAATCATCAAGATCGATATCTTCAATTTCATCATCTAGATCAGAATCTTCATCTTCTTCGTCATCCGAAACAATAGTAATATCCATCGCACTAAACGCTTCATAAATTTCTTCGATTTGATCTTTATCGATTTCGAGTTCAGAGAGCTTGTCTTGTATCTCTTTATAAGATAAGCTACCGTTTTTCTTTCCTTTTTTAATAAGTGCTTTTACTAATTCTTGGTTTTTGGCATTCAATTTTTCGCTCAATTGAATTGCCTCCTTTCAATTTTTTAATTTATGATTTCTGATTTTTAATGTAATCGCTTGTTTTTCAATGATTTTCTGTTGAATCAGCTGTTGGATACTCGTTGGATCCTCTGACTCCTTTAACCTTGATTTAAGCGCATTAATTTCTTCGTCTAGTGTTAGAGCGATTAGATTATTTAAGATGAGTTCAATATCATAATGTTCAAACGATTCTAGCTGATTGTTCATCAAATCAATTAAACCTGTTGATACATCGATGTCAGCATTTTCAATTATATTTTGAAGTGAAAATTGCTCATTTCTTTCAAAATAAGTGATAATTGTATCAACGATGTTCTGTAAATCCTCAGTAAATCTAAAAGAGCTAATTAGTTTCTTTTGAATTTCGGATAATTCATCATATCGATTGACAAAGTAAGTAATCAACTGCTTTTCAAGATATGCTTTTTTATCATTTGTAAGCTTAGTGATTGGCTCTTGAGTAACGACTTTACCTCGAAATCCATATTGGATATTCGCGTTATAATTGTCTTTGTATACTTCTTGAGCAATCAATTCACGACTGACATTCAACTGAGAAGATAAAATATCGATGTATAGATTTTTTTCAAATGCATTTGCCAGCTTTCCAATTATGACAACAGCTTTTGAAAGAAATTCAATTTTCTCCTGATCATTATTTAGATTGTAGCCTTGCATCAAATGGTTTAAACGGTATTCAGTCGCTGTAATTGCAGTATCGATTTTTTCTTTAAACTTATCTGTACCGTATTTTTTTAGAAATTCATCGGGGTCTAAGTTCTCGCCAAGCACGATAATACGTACTTTTTCAATGATGCCCTCTAGCACATCTAAACTTCTTAAAGTTGCCTTCTGTCCAGCAAAGTCAGAGTCATAACAAATGATAACTTCATCTGCATATCTGCGCATCAGTCTAGCGTGTTCTGTCGTTAGGGCGGTTCCTAAAGTTGCAACGGCGTTTGTAAAGCCATAGGTATGAAGCGCAATAACGTCCATATAACCTTCTGCGATAATTAACTGCTTTTTATCCGCTAAGTTGTTTTTTGCAAGATTTAATCCATATAAGGTTTGACTTTTATTAAAAACTTCAGTTTCTGGAGAGTTTAAATATTTCGGTAAGGATTGATCCATAACGCGACCACCAAAACCGATGACTTTCCCCTTCGGATTAATGATAGGAAATATAACTCTATTTCTAAAACGATCATAATAGCTACTGTGATCTTTATTAGGAATAATTAATCCGACACTCTCTAAATCTTTCTGACTGTATTTTTGTGATAGTGATTTTAGTAAATCAGCCCATGCATCACTTGAAAATCCTATACCAAATTGCTTGATTACATCTAAATGCAAGCCTCTATTTTCCAAGTATTTTAATGCCTCTGGGTGCGATCTAAGATTTTTATAATAAAAAACAGCCGCGTCTCTTAATATATCATAATACCTTGTTAATTGACTAGTGTTTTTTTGACCACCTCGCGCAAACTGAGAGATATCAACGTTGTATTTATCTGCTAAAAATTCAACGGCATCAATACTGTCTAAGTTCTCATATTGAGTTATGAATCCAATAGCATTCCCAGCTGCACCACAACCAAAACAGTGAAAAAGTTGCTTTTCTTCTGAAATAATAAACGATGCTGTCTTTTCATTATGAAATGGGCACAATGCTTTATAATTTCTACCGGAACGTTCGACCGTAATATATCCGGAAATGACATCGACTATGTTGACATGATCAAGGATGTAGTCGAAAATATTCCCATCATTTTTTATGCTCATTCCATCACCTTTCTTAAATTATTAAGAGACTCTAATTAATTCGACATTTATTCGGAAATTCCTTCTTTATTAACAAAAGTTTATATCCTAATAAACCCAAAATTTTGGTATAAAGAGCTCTTTATATAAATTAACTGCATATCGATCAGACATACTAGCGACAAAATCCTTAACTGCATCTAATCCGTCGCCGTTGTTAAAATCGATAAAGCGTTCTTCTGGCATCTGTTCAGGGTGATCCTTATAATATGAATAGAGTGCTTCAACGATATACTCAGCTCTTTCTTCTTCCTTTTTAGCTTCTTTATTATAGTAAACATTTTCAAACATAAAGTTACGTAGTGCATTGAATGCCTCTTCAATTTCAGAACTCATAAGAATAGAAGATTTTCCTTCACTATGTTTTATGATGTCCATAATCATAGTATTGATTCGTTCACCATGTGATGCTCCTAAAACGGCCTCAAGCTCAGACGGTATACTACTTGCTATTAGTACATTTGCACGGATTGCATCATCTATATCATGGTTTAAGTAGGCAATGCGGTCACATTTGCTGACGATTTCGCCCTCGAGTGTACATGGAGTTCCTTTTGAGCCATGATGGAAAATGCCGTCACGTACTTCTTCGGTTAAATTTAAACCAAATTTGCTATTTTTACGGCGTTCTAGATAGTCAACCACTCTTAAGCTTTGTTCATTATGCTTGAACCCACCTGGATGGATTTTGTTAAGTCGATCTTCTCCACAATGTCCAAATGGCGTATGACCTAAATCATGACCCAAACAGATGGCTTCAGTTAAGTCCTCATTTAATCTGAGTGCTCTTGCTATTGTTCTCGATAGCTGAGAGACTTCCAAAGTATGCGTTAATCTAGTTCGATAATGGTCGCCTTCAGGCGATAAAAAAACTTGGGTTTTATGCTTTAATCTTCTAAAAGATTTTGAATGTAAAATACGATCTCGATCACGTTGATAATCTGTTCTGATGGGACATGGCTCTTCATATACTCTTCTACCATTACTTTCTGCTACCTTTTTAGCAAATTGACTTAAACGATTAAATTCTTCTGCTTCTTGAGTTTTTCTGTAATTTTCCATGTTTCCTCCTTTTAAGAAATTAATCATACTGACTATCATACGGCGTATTCTGTATACAATATAATGCAATAGTTATATTCTATCAGCAATATTTTCAAAAGCAATAATGAAGTGATGAATTACTCGTTTATTGAACGAATTACTTTACATGGATTGCCACCAGCTATAACGTTGGATGGAATATCCTTGGTAACCACGCTTCCAGCACCAATGATAGTGTTGTCACCAATACTTACGCCTGGACATACGACAGCATTACCACCAATCCAAACATTATTTCCAATAGAAATTGGCTTAGCGTATTCTTTTCCACTACTTCTTTCAATTGGATCTATAGGATGTGTTGCAGTGTAGATTTGCACATGAGGCGCAAACAAAACGTTATCACCAATCGTCACTTTACAAACATCAAGAATCGTACAACCAAAATTTGCGAAGAAATTGTTACCAACTTCAATGTTGTATCCATAATCACAATAAAATGGAGGTTCAAAGTTAAACTCCCCCTTTGCATGTATTAGTTTTTTTATTATTTTTTTACCCTCCACCATTTCATTTGGTTTAAGGTGATTAAATGTGTAAGTTAACATCCTCGCTTTTTCTCTATCCAAAGTTAACTGTTCATCGCTCGCATAGTAATACTCTCCAGCTAACATTTTTTCTTTTTCAGTTTTCATATTATGTTTACCTTTCTTTACTTTATGTCTTTATTTGGTAGATCTGTTTTTTAACCTTGTTATATTATTACCCATTAATTATATGTTAAATGAGAATTTCTTTCAAAGGTAACACACATTTGTAATCCAAATAATATGTATCAACTTCTACAATTAACAAACATTAAGGGTATTGCCTATATAGATTAATAGACAATACCCTTTTAGTAAGTCATACTTATTAACTATTATAAAACCGTTAAACTGATAGCTACTAGTCTATTTGTTTTTAATCGCCGCATGTGCTGCTGCTAATCTAGCAATTGGTACACGATAAGGTGAACAAGAAACATAGTTTAGACCAGTTTTATGACAGAAATCAATGGATTTTGGATCGCCACCATGTTCACCACAAATACCAAGTTTTAAGGTGGCATTCGTATTTCTACCAAGCTCACATGCCATTTTAACGAGTTTGCCTACGCCATTTTGATCGATGGTTTCAAAAGGATCCTTTTCAAATACATTTTTCTTCAAGTATTCAGGTAAGAATTTACCAGAGTCATCTCTAGAAAAACCAAGTGTCATTTGAGTCAGGTCATTTGTACCAAATGAGAAGAATTCAGCTTCATTAGCAACTTCATCAGCGATAAGCGCTGCTCTAGGCACTTCAATCATAGTTCCAATCTTATAATCTAAAGTTAAATCTGTTTCACCGATTATTTGATCAGCTACTTTTTTAACGAGTCCTTTTAACTCAGTGAACTCTTTCATATGACCAACAAGTGGAATCATGATTTCTGGTTTAACGTCTATTCCAAGATCCTTTTTACAATGAACAGCGGCTTCAAATATTGCGATACATTGCATTTCATAGATTTCAGGATAGGTCATCGCAAGACGACAGCCTCTATGACCAAGCATAGGGTTGATTTCCATTAAATTATCAATTTTATATTTAACGAATTCATAAGTTTGACCAAGGTCCTCAGCTAAAGCCCTGATCTCGTCATCTTTATGAGGTACAAACTCATGTAAAGGTGGGTCTAAGAGTCTGATCGTTACTGGTCTTTCACCTAGGGCTTTGAAGATACCGATAAAATCTTCTCTTTGGTAAGGTAGCAATAGTTTTAATGCTTCTAAGCGTTCTTGTAACGTACCTGATAAAATCATACGTCTAACGTTAAGGATTCTTTCTTCACTAAAGAACATATGCTCAGTACGGCAAAGACCGATTCCTTCAGCACCAAATTTCACTGCAGTCTCAGCATCTCTAGGAGTATCTGCATTGGTTCTAACGCCAAGCTTTCTCACGTCATCAGCCCATGATAATAACAGTGCAAAGTCACCAGTAAGTGCAACTTCAACTGTATCCAGTTTACCACTGTAGACATTACCAGAGTTACCATCTAAAGAAATATAATCGCCCTCTTTATAGACGACATCGCCTACTCTAAAATACTTTTCTTCTTCATCAACAAAGATTTCACTACAACCAGCTACGCAGCACTTACCCATGCCTCTTGCTACAACCGCGGCATGTGATGTCATACCACCTCTTGCAGTTAGGATACCATTTGCGGCAACCATACCTTCAATATCTTCTGGAGAAGTTTCTGTTCTAACTAAGATACATTCATCGCCGTTTTCTTTATGTCTCGCAACATCTTCAGAATGGAAGAAAACCTTACCATAAGCAGCTCCAGGTGAAGCTGGAAGACCTTTAGCGATTGGACTTGCCCCTTTGATTGCATCTGGGTCAAACATAGGATGTAAAAGTTGATCAAGTTGAGAAGGCATAACTCTTAAAAGCGCTTCTTCTTTTGATATAACACCACTTTCAACCATATCTACTGCAACTTTTACTGCTGCAAAGGCAGTTCTTTTCCCTGTTCTAGTTTGAAGCATGAAAAGCTTACCGCGTTCAACTGTAAATTCTATGTCTTGCATATCTTTATAATGTGCTTCTAGCTTATCAGCAACATCAGTAAATTGTACGTATACTTCTGGCATAACATCTTTAAGCTCATCAATTTTTTGAGGCGTTCTAATACCAGCAACGACGTCTTCGCCTTGGGCATTAATTAGGAATTCACCAAATAATACATTTTCACCAGTTGATGGATTTCTAGTAAATGCAACGCCTGTTCCTGATGTATTTCCCATATTTCCAAATACCATGGATTGGATGTTGACTGCTGTTCCAAGGTCGTGAGGGATATCGTTATAATTACGATAAACTCTTGCGCGATCATTGTTCCATGAATTAAATACCGCCTCGATAGCAAACATCATTTGCTCTCTAGGATTCATTGGGAAATCAAACCCTTTTTCTCTCTTAACGATTGCTTTGTACTCAGTAATAATATGTGTAAAGTCTTCAACATTGAGCTGTGTATCTAGCTCGTAGCCCATTTTTTCCTTTTGGCCATCTAAGACTCTATCAAATTTGTACTTAGGTATTTCAAGTACAACGTCGCCAAACATTTGAATAAATCTTCTATAGCAGTCGTAAGCAAATCTTCTGTTATCCGTTAGAATTGCAAGACCTTCTACAGATTCATCATTTAAACCTAGGTTTAAGACGGTATCCATCATACCAGGCATGGAGATAACTGCGCCAGATCTAACTGATACTAAAAGTGGATCTTTTGGATCACCAAGTAGTTTACCCGTTTTGGTTTCCAATTTTTCGAGATAATCTAGAATTTGGCCTTGAATATCTTCAGAGATTTTTTTACCATCTACATAATATTGGTTGCAAGCTTCTGTAGTAATAGTAAATCCATCTGGTACAGGGAGGCCGATTTTTTTCATTTCAGCTAGATTTGCACCCTTACCGCCGAGTGATGCTTTCATTTCCTTGTTTCCTTCTTCAAAGGCATAAACATACTTTTTCATCATAAAAACCTTCCCTCACAAAGAATTTTATAAAAAACCCATAGTAAATCGAAACTTACTATGGGTAAATTACCTAAAAGTTATTTATTTGATGATGCCTACTTAAGTTTGATATTAAGACCAGTGATTTCGAGGATAATACTTGCTGTTTCCTCGATTGCTTTATTTGCAACATTGATAACTGGACATCCTAATTGTTTATAAACTTTTTCTGCATAATCTAGCTCATGAAGAATTCTATCGAAGTTCGCATACTCTACATCGGCTGATAAACCAAGTGCTCTTAAACGTTCAATACGAATTTCATTGAGCTTTTCAGGTGAATTTGTAAGTCCGATTAATTTGTTTTTTGGAACTTGAAATATTTCTTTAGCAACCTGAATTTCAGGTACTAATGGTACATTCGCTACTTTTACATTTTTATGGGATAAATACATACTCAGAGGAGTTTTTGAAGTTCTCGAAATACCTAAAAGCACAATATCCGCATACTTTAAACCCCTTAAATCCTTACCGTCGTCATACTTAACCGCAAACTCGATGGCTGCCACCCTTTCGAAGTAATCATCGTCTAGTTTGTACATCGTTCCTGGTTTTCTTACAGGTGAATCGTCAAAGAAGGATGAAAACTGTCCCAGAACTGGTGACAGGATGTCATGGCAAAGTACATTGTGTTTCGCACAGAGTGAGACAATGCTATTTGTCAGTTCTTCTATAACGGTTGTAAATAAAATCATGGATTTATGCTTAGATGCTTCAACGACAATTTCCTCAACTGCATCTGCATCTCTCACATAATTGTATTTTTTTACGACGTAGTCTTTATTGATAAACTGGTTCATTGCAGCTCTTGCAACATGCGAAGCTGTCTCACCTAACGAATCGGATAGGATAAATATATAATACCGATTGTCCATTGAAACCTCCTAGAATTAGTACGTCATAATAATTATATCCAAATATTTATTTCTAAAACCAAAATATTATCTGAAATGTTTGAATATTCAAACAATATTATATCACATTTTAGAACTTGAGTCTCGTACGGATATAATTTTCTAACTCATCAATTTTTACACGCTCTTGTTCCATAGAATCTCTATGACGAATCGTTACACTTTGATCTTCTTCTGACTCAAAATCATAAGTGATACAGAAAGGTGTTCCGATTTCATCATGTCTTCTATAGCGTTTTCCAATACTACCTGAGTCATCAAAATCTACATTAAAATGCTCAGCCAAATCTGCAAATACTTTCTCTGCACCTTCGTTTAATTTTTTTGAAAGTGGGAAAATAGCTGCTTTATAAGGTGCAAGTGCTGGATGGAAGCGCATTACGATTCTTGATGTACCATCTTCCAAAGCTTCTTCGTCATATGCATCGACTAAAAATGCAAGTGTAACCCTATCTGCACCTAGTGATGGTTCGATACAGTATGGGACATATTTTTCATTTGTAATTGGATCTTGATAAGATAAATCTGTTTTTGCATGCGTCATATGTGCTTTTAAGTCAAAATCAGTTCTATCCGCAATCCCCCATAGCTCTCCCCATCCAAATGGGAACTTATATTCGATATCTGTAGTTGCATTTGAGTAATGTGATAGCTCTTCTGCATCGTGATCTCTGAACTTTACATTAGCAGGATTCATGCCAAGTTTTAATAGCCAGCTCATGCAGAACTCTTTCCAGTAAGCAAACCATTTTAAATCTTCTCCAGGCTCACAGAAGAATTCAAGCTCCATTTGTTCAAATTCTCTTGTTCTGAAAGTAAAGTTACCTGGTGTAATCTCGTTTCTAAAAGATTTACCTATTTGGCCTATACCAAAAGGAACTTTTTTTCTTGCTGCTCTTTGAATGGCTTTAAAGTTAACAAAAATACCTTGCGCGGTTTCAGGTCTTAGGAAGATTTCTGTCGAAGAATCTTCAACAACCCCTTGGAATGTCTTGAACATAAGATTGAACTGTCTGATGCTAGTAAAGTCTTTCTTACCGCAGTTAGAACAAACAATGCCTTCTTCATCAATGTATTTTTCCATTTTTTCATTGCCCCAAGCATCTAAAGCTTCTGGTGTTTCACCTTTAGCCATCATATGTGCTTCGATCAATTGATCCGCTCTATATCTAGTTTTGCAAGACTTACAGTCCATTAAAGGGTCATTAAATCCGCCTACATGGCCTGATGCTACCCAAACTTCTGGATTCATAAGAATTGCACTATCGATCCCTACATTGTAAGGTGAACCTTGAATAAATTTCTTCCACCATGCTTGTTTGACGTTGTTTTTTAGTTCAACGCCTAATGGACCGTAATCCCATGTGTTCGCAAGTCCACCATAAATATCTGAACCAGGGAAGATAAATCCTCTTGATTTAGATAAAGAAACAACCTTTTCCATCGTTACCTTTTCCATAATGCCTCCTACCTTGTTGTGTGTATTTCTTACACCTGTCAACTTTCTTGACAAAAAATAAAATCTTTCATCCCAGAAGGGACGAAAGATTATTCCGCGGTTCCACCCTAGTTGGTCAAAAGACCCACTTTAGTATGCATAGCTCAAAAGCGCCTTCATATATCCTAAATGTTGATTTTCACCTTACATCAACTCTCTATAAAGTAGAACACATTACTCCTCTTTATCATCGCAGCAGTATATTTTTTTTGATTTTACCACAAAACTAAATTAGTGTAAAGGCTGAACTACAGTAATTTCATACAACCAAGAAACTTTGTTTCTATTATTCGTACTTATCTTCTTCCTCAAAGATATCTTCTTCAAAAATATCCTCTTCAGGAGCAGCTTCTGAAGGCTCTTCTTTGTTCATTTTTGATTTTTCTCTATTGATAAAATTCTTAAAATCTTCAAATTTTGTTTGAGTCATTTCATTAAAGTTGACTTCTTCGCCATCTTTCTTAATGATTTTGATTTCACAACCAGTAGCGATTGCAGCAATGATGCCAGCTACTGTAGGGACTGTAAAAATCACAGCACTAATTGCACCAGCAACGATAGGAAGATCTAGAATCGTTTTACCATTCTTTTGAATGATAATTTGACTTACTAAGCCTTCATTAACCAAAGCTTTTAATTTTTCAATCGTATCTTGACCTGCCGATCGTTTTGGAGATGATTTTTCTTCTAAGTATACGATTGCTTGTAAGACATCACCTTCATGTAACTCTAGAGCCTCTTTTGCGTCTTTATAGGATACGCCAGTTCTACTAATAACCTCATCAACCATTTCTAAAGTAATTCTCATAACATTCTCCCTTCTGATTATTTATAGTCATATAATAAGTTTCGATTTTATAAAATCATTATACCACTACATTTGCATCTTTGTTTTGTTTTTTCGGATTTATAGCCAGTTTTTAATGAAATTCTAACGCTAATAGAAATATTTATTATTTTCCTAATTAAGCTAAAAACCCGCCTATGCTCGGTATAAACGATACAAGGCGGGTTTGCTTTAATTATTGTTGTACTTTTTTATATTGATCGTATTAAATGGTGAACTTACTGATGTTTTCTTCAAGATGCAATGCCAATTCTCTGAGTTTTTCAGCTGAAGAAGCAACTTCTTCTACGATAGCTGTTTGCTCTTGCATTGATGCACTTACCTCTTCAGATGCTGCTGCAGCCTCTTCAGAGACGCTTGCAATACTTGAAATACTATCTAGAATTTCAACCTTACTTGCATCGAGTACTTCAATATCTTTTGAAACAGCGTCGATTACACTTTGAATGCTTGTAATTGCTGTAAAGATACTGTTAAATGACTCTTCAACTTTTTGAACAGCAAGATTTTGATCATTTGAACGCAATTTAACTTCTTGCATGATATTAACTGTATGCGAAGAGCCTTGTTGTATCGAGTTTACGATACTCTTAATTTCATCTGCAGCCTTGCTTGATTCTTCTGCAAGCTTACGGATTTCATCTGCAACAACTGCAAAACCTCTACCATGCTCACCTGCTCTTGCAGCTTCAATTGAAGCGTTAAGTGCAAGTAGGTTGGTTTGTTCAGCAATTGTACTAATTGCTTGAACGATACTACCGATCGCTTGTGATTGGTTTGCTAGCTCTAATATTGCAGTTTCAGTTTTTTGAGTTGCATCATTATTTTCAACATTCTTTTGTCTTAAAACATTTACAGCATCAACGCTGCTCTTATTGATTTGACTTGCTTTAGTCGTTTGATCAATCATAGATACGATGTTTTCAGTGAGCGTTTTAATGTTATTACCCATTTCAGTTGCAACCTTACTGCTCGTTTCGCTGTCCATCGCTTGTTTTGATGCGCCAACAGCAACTTCCTCTACTGCATGAGCAACTTCCCTAGCTGCTTGAGTTGATCGTTCAGATAACCCAACCAAACCATTTGAAGAATCAAGTACTTTTGATGTCGCATCATCAACATTTCTTAAAAGACCTGAAACATTATCTAACATATCGTTTAAGTCATGTGATAAAAGACCAATTTCATCTTTTGCTTTAATATGAATTCTATGGCTTAAGTCACCACGACTCACTTCACTAATGAATGTACTGATTTTCTTAATGTTTTTAAGGATTAAGTTAGAGAATACAATAGCAACGACGATAGCTAATGCTAACAGAATACTAGAGAAGAATAATAAAGTTAATATCAAAGATCTGGTTTGTTCTGCAATTTCACTTTCATCGACTGTAGCAAGTAATTTCCAACCCAATGAATCAATAGTTGTCAAAAATGCAATTTTATTTACACCTTTATACGCATATTCATATGAACCAGATGTGTTGTTTGCAACGAAATTCTTTAAACCTTCAAGTGGAATTTCATTACCGATTTGAGCGGGATCTTTATGTGTCATTACTAGATTATTACTATCAATAGCAATGACATATCCAGTTTTTCCAATCTTAATTTCATTTAAGCTGACCGCTACCTTTGAAATATCCAAATCAAGTGCTAAAACACCTTCGAGACTACCAGAACTGTTTTTTACTGGTAATGCTGCTGAGATAACGACAACTGATTTATCAGTTGCATCAGTGTAAGGTGGTGTCCAAATAAAGCCATCCTTGTTTACAGCATCAGTATACCATGGTCTTCCAGTCGGATCATACCCAGCAGGAAGTTCAACCTCTGGCCAAATATAAAAAGATTTGTCTTTGTACCCAACATAAATGTTTTTGACTTCGCTGTACTCAGTAATAAAAGATTCAAACGATTTTAACATCCATGGTTGACTATCGGTTTCAGTTCTAGCTACTTTTACATTTGGATCCAATGCCATTAATTTAGTAGCTCTTTCATAGATAGCCATATAATTGGTAACGCTGTTTTTTACTTGTTCTGAAATTTCTAAAGATGATTCCTTCATATTGTTATAATATGAGTCCTTTGAAACCTTGTAGATGATTCCCCCGAGTGTCACCATAGGAATGGTAATAACTAGTATAAAAGCGAGAATCAATTTTGCTCTTAAACTGAATTTTCTCATAAGCCTTCCTCCCCGTAAACAATTAAGTTAACTATAATATACCCCCACAGTTGTATTATTCTAACATAAATTTTTACAATAAAAAAGAAAGTGTATAGACACCTTCTTGTCAACTAAAACTTATATAACTATAATATAAAATCTATATAAAAATTATTGTAGATTTGCAAGTATTTGAATTACTGATGTTTTTTGATGTCTTCTAAAAAATTTTTAGACTTTATATCCTTAATTTGATTGTGATATATTATTAATTCTTCGTAAAAACTACACAATCTTTGAATGTAGTTTGGATGTATTTTAGTCTTAATTATGACTCTTGGATCTTTTAACAAGAGATAATTGATCAGATTAATATAAGTTTGGTTAATCTTGTAGCCTTTATACTTGCTTTTTTCACAATTGTCACAGATTAACCCACCTGCATAAGGAGAAAAATAAAGATGATCATTTAGTTTACAACCACAAGAGGTACAATTGGTTGATAGATTCGCTTGATGACCAGTAATTTTTGATAATTTGATCAGATAAGATGCTCTTAATAGCTCAAGCATATCCAATGTGAGTGGTGCCTCTTCTCTGCCTGAATTTGACAGGATAGAGATTAGCTCAACGATTAACTGATAATGCGGATAATCTCCAACGTTGGGTACAGTCGTCAAATTACAGAGTTCAATAAAGTAATTACCATATGCCAACACATCTAGATCGTTTGTAACCCTAAAATGAGAATCAATGATCTCACAGGAGATTACTTTAGGAATCTTATTGGATGTGTTGATGGTGAAGGTGCCGTACACAAAGGGCTTAGAACTGGCAGCCAGTTGAGACTTAGAACTTTTTGCACCATTCGCAACAACTTCCATTTTCCCTGATTTTCTACTAAATAAAGTTAAAAATATATCGTTGTTCAAGGATTTATTTGATTTTATCACTAAGGCATCTGTATCGAAATACATAAGATCTCCTATCGAGTTATAAGCTTGTCATTAATATCGTTGCAAGTGAAAAATAAATTGTAAGACCAGTTAGGTCAATTGTGGTAGTAATAAAAGGAGCTGAAGCAACCGCTGGATCAATTCCTATTTTTTTAAATACCAGTGGCACAATCGTTCCAATAGTTGCAGCTGTGGTCATATTCGCCCACATAGAAATGCCTACGATAATTGCGATATGAAACTCTGCATTCATTATAATTGCTGCAAATCCAACTAAAACTGAACAGACGATGCCTACAAATAGACCAACTGATATTTCATGTATTAAAGTTCTTAATATGCCAGTTCCTTCGATGACATGTGTTGCAATGTTTCTAACTGTGATTGTTGAGGACTGTGTGCCGACATTCCCTCCCATACCAGTCAAAAGTGGCATAAACATAGCCAATGTTGCATTTGCGCTAATCGTTCCCTGAAACTTTGCAAGAACACTTGCTGATAGTAGACCACCAAAAATAGTGATAATTAACCACGGTAACCTTGATAAAACTGAATTTTTTACACGTTCAAATAATGAGTCATCATTTTCGTACATTTCAGTTTCAGAAGCACCAGCGAATTTAAAAATATCCTCTGTTGCTTCCTCTTCCAAGATATCCAAAACGTCATCAATAGTGATGATGCCTCGTAAAACATTATCATCATCCACGACTGGTATTGCTAAAAGGTCATATTTAGAAACCACTTTAGCAACATCTTCTTGATCATCATGAACATTGACTGTAATTAAATTCTCATTCATAATAGATTCTATCGGTTTGTTTGGAGATGATATTATCAATTCACGAAGCGAAATAACACCAACTAAACGATCGTTGCTATCGGTTACATAGACATAGTAAATGGTTTCAGCATCTGGTGCAATTGCTCTGAGCGTTTCTATAGCATAATAAACAGAAAAATTTTTTCTTACAGAAACAAAATCCTTTGTCATGCTACGTCCAGCAGTTCCTTCTTCATACACGAGAAGTTCCTTAACGTCAGCGGCATCTTCATAATCTAGAAATGCAATGATTTCTTGTTGACGACTTTCAGGTAATTCACTTAACTTGTCAACGATATCATCTTGGGACATATTTTCTAACAGTTCGACCTTTTTTTCATATGTCAAATTCTTCAAGATATCACTAAATTGCTCTGAATTGATCTCCTCAAGAACTTCGGTCGCTTTTTCTGTTGATAATAGTCCAAAGACAATTTCTTGCTGATCATCTTCAAGATTTTCTAAAACCTCAGCAATATCAGCAGCATGCATGTCTTCTAGATAGACATGAAGCTCGACTTCATTATTTTCTTCGAGAAGTCTCTCTACTTTTGATAGATACTCATAAAACATTAATAAGCTCATGGCTACCTCCTTTTGCCCTAATTAATAAAAATCTTCAGGCATCAAGCCTTCAGATTTTACATCTAATTCTTTGCTGCTTAATAAAAAAAGGTAAGTGTGGCCACTTACCTTTAGGTTACGTTACAAATTACTCCTTATAACCGATGCTTTTTAAGAAGTTTTGATTGTCGCGCCATCCTTCTCGAACTTTGACAAATAGCTGTAAGTTAACGGAGCATTGTAATAATCTCTCGATGTCTTGTCTAGCACTTTTGCCAATGCCTTTTAATTTTCTCCCCTCTTTACCAATGATAATACCTTTGTGTGACTGTTTTTCGCAGATAATATCTACTTCAATGTCATACAGCTCTTTATTGTTTCTTTTTTTAAAGCTCTGTACTTCCACTGCAACACCATGAGGTATTTCTTCATCGATATAAAGTAAAACCTTCTCGCGAATAATTTCGGATACAATGGTTCTTTCAGTTTGATCCGTAAGATGGTCAGTTGGATAAAAAGCGGGTCCTACAGGTAATTTTGCTTTTATTGCTTGTAGAAGTTCTTCTACACCTTTTGAGTTTATGGCAGATAATCCAATAACCGTTTCTATAAAATCATATGTCATATAACGGTCATATATGGTCTTAAACTCTTCTGGGCTGATTAGATCAACTTTATTAATGGCTAATATGACTTTAACCTTAGCTTCCTTTATAAAATCAATTAAATATTCATCTCCAGGTCCCATTTTTAATGAATGATCCACCATTAAAATTACGACGTCTACATCTTTTACTGCACTTTTCGCGCTGTTTACCATATAGTCGCCAAGTTTGTTTTTGGGTCTGTGTATACCAGGCGTATCTACGAAAATTATCTGGCTGTCCTCATCATTATAAAAGCCTGATATCTTATGACGAGTCGTTTGTGGTTTACTCGACATTATGGCAATTTTCTCACCGACGATCTGATTTAACAAAGTTGATTTTCCTACATTCGGTCTACCTATAATGGTCACAAAACCAGATTTAAACTGCATAGCGCCTCCGTTTCTTTAATTACTTTCTAATTTGCCCCTACTTTAGATCAATTTGAGTAAATGATTTTGGTAATAATTCGTCTATTTTATAGACTTCATAATCATAGTCTTTAGCGACGATGATGTCAATATCTTTAGCAAACTCAACGATAACTTGTCTGCAGATGCCACATGGATAAGTAAAATCTCTGCTAGATGAAACAATAGCTATCGCCGAATAATCATGATCACCTTCAGATATTGCTTTGAAAATTGCTGTTCTTTCTGCACAATTCGTTGCGCCAAAAGATGCGATCTCAACATTGCATCCGGTATAAACTTTTCCAGAAGTGGTGAGTAATGCAGCACCAACTTTAAAATTTGAGTATGGTGAATAAGAAAACTGCATTGCTTCATAAGCTTTTTCAACTAATTCATGATATGTCATATTATACCTCGCTATTTAATTATTTCTTCCCTGCCAATCTTCATTACTTGAATCCAAGTTTTTCCAGGATTGAGTTGAATCGGTTGGCCATCTAGGTCAAAGAACTCAGTTAATGCATCCGCACTTTTCTTAGACCAAGTTACTTCGATAAACTTGCCACCTGTGTAGTACTTACCCGTTCCAGATGTGATTAAATCAATATCAAGTCTACCCTCATTGTCTATGACATCGGTTTTCGCATATTGAACTAAAATATTAGTACAAGTTAATTGAGTTTTCGAATCCTCGTCCTTATGGGGAGTACCATTAGTATATCGGTAATATACCTTTTCTTCATCGTTATAAATATACGAAGTGTAATAACCTGTAGGGTCTGTTTTAACAGGGTCTTTGTAAACAAATGTAATTTCATTCGCATTTGAGCCGTTTAGAGCTTTAAATGCCTCGTTGAATTTAATAAAATTTGGTGTTATAGCTGTTTTATATCCTAGTCGATTACCATCTTTTATGAGCAATTCACTCGATGTATACATATTATGAGGAATAGTTTTGTGGTTTTCACGCCAAAATGCACCACTGGTTAAGCCATCAATATCAGCAAGTGCATATCTTCTAATATCAGATAGTGCTTGCATTGAGCCACCAACATGCACATAATAGGGGTCATATTCATAAGCTTTTTCAACAAAATATGGTCTAGAGCTTCTCACTGGACCTACATGATCCGGAAGATCACCGTAAAACACAGCCATATATCTTGTAATAAGCCCTTCTGCTAAGATTTCATATACAACATCAGCTTCATCTAAGCCAGCCTGAGGTCTAGCAAGATATTGATTATCTAACATAACGACGATTGGTCGGCGATCGGTCAGTTCTGAGTCAGAGTATAATCCAGTATATGGATTATAGTGACTATCGTACTTAATCCCCTCAGTTGTTTCTACTTCCTCTGTTTCCATTGTATTTTCAGTAGGTTCAGTGGTAATAAGTACAGTTGTTGCCTCAGTAGTTGGGACTTCATCAGATGAAGTCTTTTTTAGTAGAATACCAATGATTACTGATAAAACGATAAGACCAACGATTCCAGCTGCTGCTATATATTTTTTATTCATAACACATCACCAAGTGATGTGCCTTTAAAAATTTTCATCGCACCAAGAACCTGTTTTTCTTTGGCGCGCATTACACTTTTATCTTCTTCTGTCATATGATCATATCCAAATAGATGTAGCATACTGTGCACTGTTAAGTAGACGATTTCTCTTTCCAAAGAATGTCCAAACTCATCGGCTTGTCTTTGAGCTTGTTCTAATGAAATTACCACATCACCCAAATAAATAAACGGATCATTCACACCATTTTCAATGATTGAATCATATTGAGGAAAAGATAAAACATCTGTAACTGTATCTTTGTTTCTGTATTCTTTATTTAATTCCTTAATTCTATGATCGTTGACAAAAAGAACACTAACCTCTCCCTCAATATCAAAATCCTCATATACTAGTACTTTCTCACTTGCTTTAACGATTAGGGATTCTAATTCTTCTGATAATTCTATCTCTGTTTCGTTGAGTATCTCAATTTGCATATTAGTTCTCCTTTGCTTCAGATTGATCAAACGCAGATTTAGAGATTTGATCTAGATTTACTTCAGGATAAGCGATACGCTCATGGAAAATCCCACTTAAAACCTTTAAGAACGAGGATTTTATTTTCTCAAGCTCTCTAAATGTGATATTTGCATTTGAGAACTGGTTTTCTGAAATTTTTTGATTGAAAATCTTGTCAATTAGTTCTGTGATAGAATCCTTAGTAGGTTCATCTAAACTTCTTACAGCAGCTTCAACCGAATCTGCTAACATGAGTACAACTGCCTCTTTTGTATCTGGTTTAGGGCCAGCATAAAGAAACTTTGTGACATCAACATCAGGATTATTGACTTGCTCACGATGATAGAAATATTTGATTAGTGATGTTCCATGATGTGCTTTAACAACATCTATGATTTCTTTTGGCAATTTATTTTTTTCAAGTAACTCAGCGCCAACCGTCATATGATTTTTAATAAAGTTTGCACTGACTTGAGGTGGTAACTTATCATGAGGATTATCGTGACCAACCTGGTTTTCTTTAAAATAGTACGGTCTTTCAAGTTTGCCAACATCGTGATAGAAAGCAGCAACTCTGGTCAATAAGCTATTTGCACCGATATCATGTGCTGCTGTTTCAGCCAGATTTCCTACTAGAATACTGTGATGATAGGTGCCTGGTGCTTCGATTAACAGCCGTTTCAATAATGGTCGATTGGGATTAGAAAGCTCTAATAATTTAAAAGGTGTTAATACCACAAAGAAGCTTTCAAAAAACGGCATAATTCCAATTGTTAATATCGCACTTAAAACGCCATTTGAGGCTGAAAATGCAAGGTCATACGCAAGGTTTGTGGATTCAGTCTTAAAAATTAACCATTCAGTAAGAACGAAAATCATTAAGACCAATGAGACATAAAGACCAATGCTTATAAGTTGTGATCTCTGTTTGATGTTTTTAACCAGGGCTCTTGAGATCATAATCGTAGAAAGATAAGCAATTAAAGTGAATCCATCTATTCCAGAATGCAAGCTAACGAGTATCAGCAAACCTGAACCAAAAAACAATGCGATTGTCGGAGTAAGCATGATACTTGCCAGTATAGAGAATGCAGGCAATGGAATTAGATAAGGCGATATTTCATAAAAGAAATTTGAACTAATGAAAAAGGTTAAAAATAAGCTCATTAATATGCCATATTTTCTATTGGATTTGATGATATCAATTTCAAAATACCATAGATAGATATGAAGAATGAACCATAACAAACCTAATAATACAACTAGCCCAAGCTTCATAATTAAACTATCAAGTGTTGAGTCTAAAATAATACCACCGCTTTTAAGTAACTCGTAGTCGCTTTGAGAAAGCGTATTGCCCTTTGCCAAATATAAGGTTCCTTTGTTATAAGTTACATCATCAATTTTAGCTAGCTCAGTATCTACTTTAGCCTGCGTCTTAGCTTCATCAATAAACTTATTCTCAACAATAGCGCCACTAATCAGTTTTAGAAGAATGCTTTTTTCAAAATCGTTAACATCCGTTTGAGAGGTAATATAGCTTTCAATAGATTGTCCAGCAGATATAATTTCAGATGCAGTTAACCCGTTTGACATATTTTCAACGGTTATATCGACAGCATAATTTTGAATTAAACTAAGCTTTTCATTAGATAAAATAACTAGACTCATTAGCTCTGCATCATCAAGCCCATATGCATTTCTTCTTTCAATACCAGCATAAACTTTTTTCATCAACTCTATATCGTTGCCATAATCTGTCTTGATTTCAAGAAGACGAGAAAAAAACTCAGTGAGATTTTTCTTTGATTCTACTTGTTTAGAAAAATCAACATACATAATCGGTTCAACTTCTGAAGTTTTTTCGTTTTTCAACGCATTTGTAGCTTCATAATCTATCAGATCGTTTTTTAAGTAGATATCTTCTTTGATCACATCTCCAGGAACATAATTGTAAATGCCATAAAAAGAGGCGTTGTTCATCATTAAAAATATAATGACAAAAGACGCAAGCATGATTAAATTATTGATTAGAAGATTCTTATTTCGAATTTTAATACCAAATTTTTTACGATTCCTTTTGGATGTCTTTTTTGATTTCTTGCTTGAATTCCTGCTTTGAGCCATGTTTCACGTCCTTATTCTCTTTCTCGTATCGATCATAACTAAGTATAATTTTCTTAACGAGTTCGTGTCTAACAACATCTTTTTCATTAAAGTAAACAAAACCGATTTCTTCTACACTTCTTAAGACTTCTATTGCATGTATCAATCCAGATTTTCTGCCATTTGGTAAATCAATCTGCGTTGTATCACCATTGACCACAACTTTTGAATTATAACCAAATCGCGTTAGAAACATCTTCATTTGCTCTCGCGTCGTATTTTGCGCTTCATCAAGGATGATAAAAGCATTATCAAGGGTTCTTCCCCGCATATAAGCAAGAGGTGCAATCTCTATGAGTCCACGTTCCCTAAAAGAGTTAAACGTATCCACACCAAGAATATCAAACATAGCGTCATATAAGGGTCTTAAGTATGGATCAACTTTCATTTGTAGATCACCCGGCAAGAAACCTAAGTTTTCTCCAGCTTCAACAGCAGGACGCGTGATGATGATTCGCGATACTTCATTATTTTTAAATGCACGAATGGCCATCGCTACAGCGAGAAAAGTTTTACCAGTTCCGGCTGGTCCAATACCAAATACCACATCTTTACCTTGAATGGCTTTAATATAGTTATTTTGACCAATAGTTTTAGGTTTAATGTACTTTCCGCGTGTTGTCACACAGATGAAAGATTTGCTTAAATCCTCGAGTTGATTTCCAACACCATGATTTACTGATTGGATGACATAGTTGACGCGCTGTTTATCAACGACTTCACCTGATTGAATGTTTTTAATTAATATTGAGATAACTTCTTCTACCTTTTGAATTTGATCTGGCTCGCCCTTTATACTAATCTCACCATCTCTTGAAGTGATATTAACGCGATATGCTTTTTCAAGTAACAAAATATTTTCATCTAGATTACCAAATAAAAGATGAAATGCACTGAAATCATTTAAAACGACTTTTTTTACTGTACTAGCTGTCATAGATCCTCCAATTGGGGAAAGTTACATTTATTTTAACATAATTTAATCATTAAAGCACTTAATCCAAGTTATAATTATGTCAAAAAAAATTAATGACACACCGTATGGTGTGCCATTTAACTTTAGGTTAAACTCTACGAAAGACCTTTTTTAACGAGATCAGCAACTAGCTTGCCGTCTGCTTTGCCTTTAGTAGCATTCGAAACGATTCCCATTACTTTACCCATATCTTTCATAGAT
This sequence comes from Fusibacter sp. QWL-12, assembly GCF_058683495.1. Taxonomy (NCBI): domain Bacteria; kingdom Bacillati; phylum Bacillota; class Clostridia; order Eubacteriales; family Fusibacteraceae; genus Fusibacter; species Fusibacter sp. QWL-12. Next base: position 3,590,289 of record NZ_CM178745.1, on the reverse strand, counting down.
GTTGCGCCAACTGTTGCGATTGCATCGTCAACAATTTTTTGAACTTCTTCAACTGAAAGTTGTTCAGGCATATATTTCATAAGAAATTCGATTTCTTTTTCCGTCAATTCAACCAAATCTTGACGATCGCCATTTTTGAATTCAACGATGGCATTGTTCTTCTGTTTGATTTGTTTTGTAATGATCTCAATAACAGCTTCATCATCAAGGTCTCTTCTCTCGTCTACTTCTACTTGCTTTACAGCAGCACGAAGCATCGTGATTACAGACTTCTTAACAGTTTCCTTGTCTCTCATCGCTACTTTCAAATCATCCATGAGCAACTCTTTTAGTGACATCTTTTCACCTCTTCACTAAAACTGCTTTTTCTTTTTCTTTCTAGCTGCTTCAGATTTCTTTTTACGCTTTACGCTAGGCTTCTCGTAATGTCTTCTTTTCTTAATCTCAGCCATTACGCCAGCTTTAGATGTTTCTCTTTTAAATCTCTTTAAAGCACTATCAATACTTTCATTTTCTCCAACTTTGATGCCAGACATTCACATTCCCTCCCTCCGTTATTAGATTCTTTAAGTACAGAGGAATGTACCTAGAACATACCTTGTTATTATATACTAGGTACGGCTAAAAAGCAATATTAAACTTACTATTTTTTAGCCTGGTGGCCATTTTAGTTGACGTCCTCCAAGCATATGATAATGCAAATGGAATACTGACTGACCACCTTCCTTACCGATATTTGTAAGTAAACGGTAACCACTTTGATCAATGCCAGCTTCCTCTGCTAATTGCTTGGCAACTAAATGTATGTGCCCTATTAAATCTTTATGAGTGTCATCTAGATGAGCAACCGATTCAATGTGTTGTTTAGGTACTATCAATACATGAACAGGCGCTTCGGGATTGATGTCTTTAAATGCGTAAACCTGCGAGTCCTCATAGACTTTCGTCGAGGGAATGTCTCCGTTTATAATCTTACAAAATATACAATCCATCTTTTAACACCTCCTTTCATGCAATCATAATACTCAACTATTATATCAAACTTTTCACTCGAAATTAAGTGGAAATAACCAAATAAAGTAAATATTCTTACAAATAAAAATTAAAGCTCTATTGTAGCCATTAACTTATTTTCAGAGATTTCAGTAACGATAACTTTTAATAATGTGCCAGATTTAACTTTGTCTTTAATCAACACATTCAGGTAATTTGTACTATGGCCTTGCGAAAAGCCATCCTTCTCATCTTCAACCAAAACCTCAAGTTCCTGATTGATAAATTGTTCTTGATAGATTTGTGTTAATTGATTCGCCTTTGTTATTAACTGTTCACTTCTGGATTTCTTAACTTTGCCGTCTATTTGATCTTTCATCTCTGCAGCAGGTGTGCCTTCACGCTTAGAAAACTGAAATACATGAATTTCACTAAAGCCAACTTTTTCAACAAAAGCCATCGTCTCAAGAAACTCTTCCTCTGTTTCACCTGGAAAACCAACGATAATATCCGTTGTTAATGAAGGTGCTTCGTAAATGGATTTGAGTCTTTTAACAGATTCGTAGAATTCTTCCGCAGTATATTTGCGATTCATTCTCTTCAAGACTGTATTGGAACCACTTTGAAGAGAAAGATGGAAATGATCACAGACTTTCGGAAGTGAAGAAAGACGCGATACAAATGAATCAGAAATCAATCTAGGTTCAATAGAACCTAAACGAATCCGTTTAACGCCTTCAATAGCATGGATAGACTCAATCAAATCAATTAATTCAACTTGATCAAGGTCTAAACCATATGACCCTATATGAATGCCTGTTAGTACAAATTCCACATAACCTTTTGTCGTTAATTGCTTGATTTCATCTACTACATGTGATAATTCCCGACTTCTCACTCTACCTCGTGCATAAGGAATAATACAGTAAGTGCAGAATTGATTACAGCCTTCTTGAATTTTAACAAACGCTCTTGTATGTGTGGTTATATTAGAGACGGTCATTTCTTCAAATACCTTAATTTTTGAAATATCTTCTACGATAACGTAAGGTTTTGGTGTGTTTCCGCTGATATAGTCTGAGATATAGTTAAGGATAGATGTTCTCGCATCCGTTCCGACTACAATATCAACATCCTCTATCGCACTAACTTCATCCGGTGAAATTTGTGCATAACAGCCAACCACAACCACGATGCCATTTGGATTGCTCTTTTTGGCACGTCTTATCATCTGTCTTGACTTTTTATCGCTAATGCTAGTAACTGTGCAAGTATTGATCACATATACATCTGAAAAGTCATCAAAATCGACAACTTCATATCTGTTTTTATAAAAAAGATCCATTAAGGCATCTGTTTCATATTGGTTTGTTTTACAACCAAGTGTGACAAATGCAACTTTATTCATTAAATACTCCTTAATCTAACTCGCCGATTTCATATTGGATGCATGTCGTCGCAACAAATCCAGCGGTTTCTGTACGTAAAATTCGACTGCCAAGCGTAACTGATTTAGCTCCGGCAGTTACAATTTTCTCAACCTCAGAGGTTTCAAATCCACCTTCAGGACCAACAAGAATAGCTATTTTGTTACCTTTAAAGGCTTGCATATGCTGCTTTAATGATGCAATTTTTTCTTTTTCATAAAGAATAAAGAAGGCATCATAATCAGCCACAATTGCCTCCAGTTCGTTTATTTTAAGAATTCCATTGAGACCTGGAATTCTCTCTCTTTTTGATTGTTTAGCAGCCTCTTTGATAACGCGTTCCAATCGTTCTAGTTTTTTAGGAACATCTTTGGGCTTATAATCGACAATACATCTCTTTGACTGCACCAAATAAAAATCGTGAATGCCCAACTCAACATTCTTTTGCAAGATCAATTCTAGCTTTGATCCTTTTGGCAAACATTGAAAAAGGTCGACTTGAATATTTGATTCAGTGCCCAATGGTTGTTTGCTGTCAATGATTAGAACGACAGAATTTGACTCTATCACATTGACCTTACCAATTATAAGCTCGGTATCTGAAACGAGCTCAATCATCTCGCCGATTTTAACTCTTAAAACTTTCGTTAAGTGCGTCACGCTTTCAGTGTGATTGAGAACGACCTGATTCTCAGAAATGACATCTTCAGATTCTAGAAAAAAACGATGCATACCCTATCCTTTAACCTTTCGAGAGACAACAACAGCCCACTCACCTTTTTTCATGACTTCGACAATTTCAAACTGTCTTTTCTTAAGTTCTTCAATAACCCAATCCACTTTATCCAGTATTAATCCTGAACTAACAAACAACGCATCTGGCTTCATGATACTTTCAACATCATCTGAAAGTCTAACGATGATGTCCGCAATGATATTTGCTACAACTAACTCTGCTTTCTCAGGTACAACTTTAATCAAATCACCATGTCTTACATCAGAGCGTTCTGATAGGCCGTTCAATCTTAAATTCTCACGAGCAGTATTAACCGCGTTTTCATCTATATCTACCGCAATAATTTCCTTTGCACCCAATTTGCCAGCTGCTATAGCAAGTATCCCACTACCACATCCTACGTCTATAACCGTATCTGAAGGTCTCATATACTTCTCAATCATTTCTATGCACATGGATGTGGTTTCATGTGTACCAGAACCAAAAGCATTACCTGGATCAATTTCAATCACAAGGTCATCCTCTTTGGTTTCAAAAGTTTCCCATGAAGGTTTAATAACGATTCGATTCCCAAGTCTAAAAGGTTTAAAGTACTTCTTCCACTCATTTTCCCAGTCAGAAGCATATATTGCTTTATGACTAACTTCATTAAGGCCAATTGGGATATCAAATTCAAGCAAATTTTCTATGCTCTCTTTTAAATTACTTGCCACTTCTTCGATATTGCAATCATCAAAGTAGCCAGTAATTAACACACCGTCAAAATCAAGTTCTAAATTCTGCGGATCATAATAATCCCATTTTCCCATTTCCTGATTCGTAAAATCCTCATCATTAGGATTATTAATCATAACGCCTGTAGCACCATAACCATATAATAAGTTTGTAACTGCATCTATGGCAGCTTCAGAGGTTTTAACATTAATTTCATACCAGCTCATACTTAACTCCTTATTTATGTTCAAAATAAACCCTATTTAAATACTAAGATATCCTAAATAATATATCATAATTCAACTCTATCGTCTATCGTGAAAAAATCCTGCCATCACTTCAAACAAGTGCATAGCAGGATTGTGTAGATTTAACTTATCTTAGCTAAAATTGTCTTTTAGCTTATCGAAAAAATTTTTATCGTTTCCTTTTTTTCCTTTAGAGTTTGGCTTTGGATTTTCTTCAGTTTCTGTAGTAGAAGCTTTAATTCCAGATAGTTCTGAATCAAATTGCATCAATGCTTCCTTTTGCTTTTTAGTCAGCTTAGTCGGAATCTCAACATTAATTTTAACGAATTGATCGCCTCTACCATAGCCATTGAGGACAGGAATGCCTTTTCCCTTTAACTTGAACTGTTTTCCAGAAGGCGTTCCTTCAGGGATAGTAAACTTAGCTTTACCATCAAGTGTTGGAACCAATACTTCTGCACCGAGTACCGCTTGAGGGTAGGTTATCCAAAGATCATAATAAATATCATTGCCATCTCTTGTAAAGAATTTGTGTGGTTTTACCCTTAAAACAATCATTACATCGCCTCTTGGACCACCGTTTTGTCCTAGATCGCCTTCACCTCTAAGTTGCATTTGTGCACCATGAAAAACACCAGCTGGAATATCGATTTCTTTAGTGTATCTTTTCTTAATGATGCCATGCCCCTTACATTGATGACAGGCTTGATCAAACGTTTCACCTTTCCCCTTACAAGTAGGGCATTGTTTCACGCTTATAGACTCACCAAAAAGAGATCTTTGTGAATATCTAATCTCTCCCGTACCATTACAAGCACTACATTTATGTGTATCTGTACCTGGTTCATTTCCGGCACCGTGACACACGTCACATTCTTCAGTTCTTAGGTATTCTATCGTTTGCTTCTTACCGAATGCAGCTTCTTCAAACTCAAGTGTTAAGTCTACTCGTATGTCTTTACCTTTTCTTGCACTGTTGCGACCTCTCGAGGAAGAACCGAAACCAAAGCCACCACCGAACATCTCGTTGATAATATCCTCAAATCCACCAAAGCCCTCAAATCCGCCAAATCCTGCACCAGCACCACCATTTTGGTTGACACCTGCATGACCAAATTGATCATAAAGTCGACGTTTTTCAGCATCACTTAAGACTTCATACGCTTCGTTGATTTCTTTAAATTTTGCTTCAGCTTCCTTATCATCAGGATTTCTATCTGGATGATATTTCATCGCGAGTTTTCGATAAGCGCTTTTTAACTGAGCTTCATCAGCATTTCGTTCCACTCCCAGTAGTTCATAATAATCGCTCTTGTTGCTCACACCTCAAACCGCCTTTCTATTGATGAAGGGCATCGTTAGATGCCCTTATTACTGTCATGTCCTGAAATTTAGTCTACCACTTCGTAGTCTGCTTCGTCAACATTATCTTGACCATCATCTTGAGTCGTTTGTTGTGCACCTGCTTGTTCTTGAGCGTATAACTTTTGAGCAATTGGTTGGAATGCATTAGTTAATGCTTCAAAATCTTTTTTAATTGCTTCAACATCATCTGTTGCCATGGTTACTTTTAATGCTTCAATTTTTGCTTTTACATCTTCTTTTTCAGAATCTGATGCTTTATCGCCAATTTCATCCAAAGATTTTTCGATCTCATAGATCATGTTGTCAGCTTTATTTCTCTCTTCAATTAACTCTTTACGTTTTTTATCTTCTTCAGCATGAAGCTCAGCTTCTTTTACTTTTGCTTCGATATCTGAGTCAGATAAGTTAGTTGAAGCAGTGATTGTAATGTGTTGTGTTTTACCAGTTCCTAAATCTTTCGCACTTACATTTACGATACCATTAGCATCGATGTCAAATGTTACTTCGATTTGTGGTAATCCTCTTCTTGCAGGTGGAATACCATCTAATTGGAATCTACCTAATGCGATGTTATCATTCGCCATTTGACGTTCACCTTGTAATACGTGGATGTCAACTGCTGTTTGATTATCAGCTGCTGTAGAGAACACTTGAGATTTTTTAGTAGGAATTGTTGTATTTCTTTCGATTAACTTAGTGAATACGCCACCTAAAGTTTCGATACCAAGTGATAATGGCGTAACGTCTAATAATAATACGTCTTTAACATCACCAGATAATACACCACCTTGAATTGCCGCACCAAGTGCAACACACTCATCAGGATTAACACCTTTATGTGGGTCTTTGCTAGTGAAACGTTTTACAGCTTCTTGTACTGCTGGGATTCTAGTTGAACCACCTACTAAGATAACTTGCTCGATATCACTAGGATTTAAACCTGCATCTTTTAACGCTTTTTTAGATGGTTCCATGGTCATATCTACTAAATGTTTTGTTAATTGTTCAAACTTAGCTCTCGTAAGATCTAAATTCATATGAAGTGGACCTTCAGCAGTTGCAGTGATAAATGGTAAGTTGATGTTAGTAGATTGTGTACTTGAAAGCTCTTTTTTAGCTTTTTCAGCAGCTTCTTTAAGTCTTTGAAGTGCCATTTTATCTTGTCTTAAATCAACGCCGTGTTCTGCTTTGAAAGTTTCAGCCAAGTGATCCATTACAACTTTATCAAAGTCATCGCCACCTAAATGATTGTTACCATTTGTTGCTAATACTTCAAACACGCCATCACCGATTTCAAGGATAGATACGTCGAATGTACCACCACCTAAGTCAAATACCATGATTTTGTGTTGTTTATCCGTTTTATCAAGACCGTATGATAATGAAGCCGCTGTTGGCTCATTGATAATTCTTTTTACTTCAAGACCAGCAATTTTACCAGCATCTTTTGTAGCTTGTCTTTGAGCATCTGTAAAGTAAGCAGGAACAGTGATTACTGCTTCAGTTACAGTTTCACCAAGGTAGCTTTCAGCATCTGCTTTTAATTTTTGAAGAATCATCGCTGAAATTTCTTGTGGTGTATATGTTTTGTCATCGATTTTTACTTTGTGGTCCGTACCCATTTCTCTTTTGATAGAGATGATGGTACGATCTGGGTTTGTGATTGCTTGTCTTTTAGCAGTTTCACCAACTAATCTTTCGCCATTTTTTGTAAATGCAACTACAGATGGCGTTGTTCTATTACCTTCTGCATTAGGGATTACAACTGCCTCTCCACCTTCTAATACTGATACACATGAGTTTGTTGTACCTAAGTCGATACCAATTATTTTAGCCATATATTTTATCCTCCTTATTTTTTAAATTAATGTGATACCTTAACCATACTTGGTCGAATCACTTTATCGTTAAGTTCATACCCATCTTGGAAAACCTCTGTTACATGGTCTTCTTTACCATCTTCAGCTTCAACCGTCATAACTGCGTGATGCTTAATTGGATCAAAAGGCATTCCCAACGCTTCAATTTTTTTAACACCATTTCTGTCAAAGAATTCATCAAGTGATTTTTTTATCATGATGATGCCATCTAAAACCTTACTATCCATGTTTTCAGCTGCACTTGCTTGAAGTGCTCTTTCAAAGTTATCCATAATAGGAAGCATCTCAATCATGAGTTTTTCTGTTCCAAATTTAAAGATATCACTTTTTTCTTTTTCAACACGTTTACGATAGTTCTGAAACTCAGCATTTAATCTTAAATACTTATCGTTTAATTGTCCTATTTCTTCCTGCAATTTTGCTAGCTCATCCACTCCTGTTTCTTCTGTAACCTCTGGAGTTGCTTCAGCAGCCTCGTCTTTTACGACCTCTTCTTCATGACTTTTCTTTTTGCTCATTTCATCATCTACCTTTTTTTTACTCATTTTCTTGCCTGCCATAAGTTCCTCCAACTAGTCTTATAAGTATATTCCTGAAAAAACATCTGACAAAGTGTTACTAATATAATTAACCGTTGATACCACTGAACCGTAATCCATACGTTTAGGTCCTAGGATAAGTATCTTGCCGGCATTATTACCATCAACGTGATAAGAAGATGCGACGATACTACAGTCGTCAAGTGCATCAATCCCAATTTCATTCCCAATTTTAATCGAAAGCTTATTTTCAGGTAATTCATCTAAAAGCTCAACCAATTGGCTTTCATTTTTTAAATACTCAAATATTGATTTTGCTTTTTCTGTATCTGAAAATTCATAGGTGGATAATAAATGGGAAACGCCATCTACATAAAGCTCAGTACCATTTAATCCCTTAAGTGCATCTCTCAAAATCGGTATCAAGTAATCAACGATACCACCAAAAGCGGCTAATTTTTCTTTGATCTTAGAAATAGCTCTTACATCGATATTTTCGATGGTTTCACCACTTAAGTGATCGACCATAGTATCTGAAATTCGATCTAGAATGTACTGCTCTGTATTGGTTAAAGCCAACTGAATGTTCTTTACAATCCCTGTATCTGTAACTAAAATCAATAGAACCTTTGAATCAGAAACCTTTACAAGCTTAAGATTCGCTAATTTACATTTATTAAATTTAGGAATCGAAACAATTGCAACTAATTTAGTAAACTCAGAAAGTAATTTAACCGCTTGTTTCGCGATATCACTTGCCTCAATAATTCTATTGAGCAATAGAGATTGTATTACTTCCTTTTCTCTTATCGAAATGCTGTTTTCCCTAACGAGATAATCAACATACAATCGATAACCTAAATCTGAAGGAATTCTACCTGCAGAAGTATGTGGCTGCAATAGATAACCGAGCTCCTCTAGGTCTGCCATTTCATTTCTAATCGTTGCAGAACTTATACCGAGAGGGTATTTCTTAGAAATTGTTCTTGAGCCCACAGGCTGTGCCGTATCAATAAAGTCACTTATAATGGCTTCAAGTATTTTTAACTGTCTATCAGATAACATTGACTCACCTGCCTTTTGTTAGCACTCAATATTACCGAGTGCTAATTCTATATTTACTTTACAGCAGCACCTTTTATCTGTCAAGTGACTTTTTTTCATTTTAAACTCTATTTACACTCTATTCACAAATGAAGAAGCCTGTATTCTCAATGGGTATAAGATAACCCTTGAAATACAGGCTGAAATGGTACCTTTATCTATATAACCTTTAAATAAGGTCAACTAGTCCATAAACTTCAAAAATACGAGATTTGAAAGATCTCTTCCTTTAGCTGTTAAGGATAAGTGCGTCTCTGTTTCGGATACCAACTCATATCCTTTAAGCTCATGCAAAGCAACTGCATACCGATCTTTAAAATCAATATTGTAGGCCTCATTAATTTTTTCAAATGATATGCCCTCATTTAGCCTTAAACCGAGAATAATGGTTTCGAAAAGCTCTTCTTTCTCATCTAAAAGGGACTCTTCGGTATATTTGGGCTGCATGACTTGCCACTGCTCTATATAACTCGACATTACCGACGAATTTGCAAATCTTTTATGTCCAACTTTTGAATGCGATGAAAGTCCCAGTCCTAAATAAGGTTTGTTTTTCCAATAGGTTAGGTTGTGCTTGGATTCATATCCTGGTACTGAGAAATTGCTGATTTCGTATTGCATTAAACCTATGCTTGCAAGCTCACTTTCTAAAGTATGATACATCTCTCTTTCAACTTCATCATCAGGAAGTTCAACTTTTCCATTAACATATTTTTCATATAAAGGTGTCCCCTCTTCTAATTTCAAAGAGTAAGCAGAGACATGCTTAGGAGAAAGCGTTTTAACCAGTTCAACTGCCTTTTTTATGTCCTCAATGGATTGGTCAGGAAGACCAAACATTAGATCTAAGCTGATATTATCAATGCCAGATCGTTTAATTGCTTCATATGATGTAAGAAAGTCGTTGGTTGAATGAATTCTACCAATTTGCTTCAGTAAAACATCATTGGTCGTCTGAAGGCCCATAGAAATGCGGTTAATGCCTGATGCCGTATAATAATTGAGTTTTTCCTCAGTTAATGTACCAGGGTTTACTTCAAGTGTAATTTCAACATCAGTTGTAAAAGTAGTAACATTTCTTAATTGCTTTAAAACCCGACTGATATAGATACCATCGACGATACTAGGTGTACCACCACCAAAATAGACAGAACCAATTTCATATTTTTGAATCTCTTCTTTATAAAACTCAATCTCATTTGATAAAGCGGTGAAATACGCTTCAATACCATTGTTAATTTCAAATTCAGCGACTCGATGGGATACAAAGTCACAGTAGGCACATTTGCTTGCACAAAATGGAATATGGATGTAAATACCTAATCTTTCTTTCATATGCCCTCCTTAATTGATAGGGATAAAAAGAGCAATCCGAAGATTGCTCCAATAGCGCGTGAAAAAATAATGCTTTCTAATTTTCTTCGAATTTGAGAACAGACAAGAATGCTTGCTGTGGTACTTCAACATTACCCAGCTGTCTCATTTTCTTTTTACCCTCTTTTTGCTTTTCTAGTAGTTTTTTCTTACGGGAAATATCACCACCGTAGCATTTTGCGAGAACGTCTTTTCTAAGTGCACTGATGGTCTCTCTTGCAATGACCTTATTACCGACTGCTGCTTGAATTGGAATTAAGAACATTTGTCTTGGAATGACTTCCTTAAGTCTCTCACAGATTACTCGACCTCTAGATTCAGCCTTCGATCTATGAACGATCATACAGAAGGCATCGATCATCTCTTTATTTAATAAAACATCTAGTTTAACAAGATCTGATTCACGATATTCTAAGAACTCGTAATCAAGTGAGCCGTAACCACGTGTTTTTGATTTTAATGCATCGAAGAAATCGTAAATAACTTCATTGAGTGGTAACTCATAATGAAGCACAACTCTTTTTGGATCTAGATAATCCATATGGATCATTTCTCCACGTCTGTTTTGACAAAGCTCCATGATATTACCAACATACTCATTTGGTACAATGATATTTGCTTTTACAATTGGCTCTTCCATCGTTTTAATCTCAGTGACAGCAGGTAAATTGGTAGGGTTTTGAATCATTAAAACTTCACCATCCGTCTTTGTTACGCGATAAATAACACTTGGCGCCGTCGCAATAATATCCAAATCAAACTCACGATCAATTCTCTGTTCAATGATCTCAAGGTGTAAAAGCCCTAAGAAACCGCATCTAAAACCAAAACCAAGTGCAACAGAGGTCTCAGGTTCGAATGAGAGTGCCGCATCATTTAACTGTAGCTTTTCAAGTGCATCCCTAATTTCGTCGTAGCTTTGGCCTTCAGCAGGATATATACCACAGTAAACCATAGGCGTTGCCTTTTTATAGCCAGGTAATGCCGTTTCAGTTTTTCGATCGCTAAAAGTAATCGTATCTCCGACACGACAGTCTTTAACATTTTTAATACTTGCGGTAATATAGCCTACATCTCCTGCTTTAAGAACATCTACAGGATATGGGCCTGGAACACTGATACCCACTTCAACAACTTCAAACTTTTTACCAGTTGCCATCATTAGGATTTTGTCACCCTTTTTAACAGAGCCTTCTACGATACGGACATATGCAACCGCACCTTTATAGCTATCATAGTATGAGTCAAAGATGAGCGCCTTTAATGGTGCTTCTTCGTCTCCCTCTGGTGCTGGAATATCAGTGATGATTTTTTCAAGTACATCTTCGATATTTAAGCCTTCTTTTGCTGAAACGCGAGGTGCATCTTCAGCGATGATGCCGATAACATCTTCAATTTCTTGAATAACTTCTTCTGGTCTTGAACTCGGTAAATCTATTTTGTTAAGAACAGGAACTATGGTTAAGCCTTGTTCATCTGCTAAGTGCACATTCGCCAATGTTTGTGCCTCAACGCCTTGTGTCGCATCAACAACTAAGATTGCCCCTTCACATGCTGCTAATGATCTTGATACCTCATACGTAAAATCCACGTGTCCTGGGGTGTCGATGAGATTTAAAAGGTACTCATGACCATCCTTTGCTTTGTAAACCAGACGTGTGCTGTTTAACTTTATTGTGATGCCACGTTCTCTTTCAAGATCCATGCTATCAAGGATTTGATCCTTCATTTCACGTTGTGTTAAAAGTCCTGTTTTTTCAATCAATCTATCCGCCAATGTCGATTTACCATGATCGATATGTGCGATAATGGAGAAATTTCTAATATACTTTTGTCTTTCACTTGACATTTAATATGCCTCCTTATACTATGAAGCTAGATTTATAGTCTCTTCTTTCGAAGTTATAAACGGTTGACTAGCTTATAAATTATACCATAGTCACTGACGACACTCAAATAATTCTATCAAGCCAAATAAAAAACTTGCATAGAACCGCTTGAAGTGATAAAATAAGTCTGTTGAAAAATTCTGGGGAGGTGAAAGAATGGCAAATATAAAATCAGCTAAGAAAAGAATTAGCGTTATCAACAAAAAAACTGCTGTAAATAAATCTAGAAAATCTGCAATCAAAACTGCTGAAAGAAGATTTACTGAAGCATTAGAAGCTGGTGACATCGCTTTAGCTACAGAGAAATTTAATTTCTTTGAGAAAAAGATGGCTCAAAACGCTGCAAATGGTCTTTTCCATAAAAATGCAGCTGCTAGAAAAATCTCTAGATTAAGAAAAAGATTAAACGCTGCGGCTGAATAGTCGTTTAATTTGACTTAATTTGAGATTCCCCGAATTTAAGAGACCGTGTCAATTTAATATTTGATCAAATATTAAAAAAGCGTACAAGTTAAGTACGCTTTCTTCTTTTTTTGATATATGAATTTTATTTTAAACTATATTTCTTACAAACGGGTTACTTCACTAAGGCGATATCAAATATCGCCTTTTCTATTAACAGCATTGGTGCAGTGCCACTAGACTTCATAGACGTATCGACGTCCTCAAGCATAGAAATAATACTTGTCAGTTGTTTGACTGTAAACTGAGAAGCAAATTGCCCTGCTTTTTTCGCAACAAAAGGATGAATTTCTAGTTTTGAAGCAATCGTCGAACTGCTATGCCCTTCCGATAATAAAAGCTTTGTCTTAAGAATGTTTCTAAACTGCTGATTGATCAAGAAGAATATTTTAATTTCAGCTTCACCATTATTAACCAGCTGATTTAAAATCTGAATCGCTGTTGTAATTTCTTTAGTGCTTATGGCGTCCATCATTTTAAAAATATTTTGCTCGATTGGTACTTCTATATATTGATTAATCACTTGTTCAGTGATTTCTGAATCCAAACCACAAAGCATTTTTATGGTATTATCTACGTCGTATAAATTCTTACCACTTGACTCTTCTAAATAGTTAATCATCTCTATCAAATAATTAACAATGTGCAAAGAGATGTCTTTGTCATATGTTTTAAACCTTTTCGCAATCCATTTGACGAGTTCTTGTCTAGATAGTTTATCAACATTCACGATTTGACTGTTTTTAGAAAGAAATTTGTAAGTCTTTTTCCTTTTATCAATATCTGATTCTGCAAAGATAATGTATAAGTGTTCAGGGATACTTTTCAATAGAGAGAGAAGTTTTTCCTCTTGTTCCTCTTTCACGCTCTTTAAAACGCCACTATTTTGAAATAATACAATTCTTTTATCATCAAAAAAAGGTAACGTATTAGCTGTTCCCACAATGGTATCCATATCTGTTACCTGATCGTAGACCGAATAATTAAAGTCCAAATACGAGGGCATTAAGAATGTTTCACCAATATATTTTATCAGGTTATCGATAAGATAAACCTCATCACCTGTTATCAATGTAATTCGATCAAGCTCACCACTTTTTATCGTCTTAAAGTACGTCATGAAATCCATAGATTACCTCCAAAATCTATCATAACAAGAATGAACCAATAAATAAATACACTAAGTAGAATTAATTAAGATAAGTCTCTATTGAAAAATCATTGTGACTGAATTTTAATTGTATTTGACCATAAGTATAGGTCGTCATATGTGAAGTTTGATTGACTTCTAAGGTGCTCTCAAGTACTTTTGAAGGCATTGTGTACTTATAATTACACGATGATATCGCAAGTTTTAAAGATGCACAGTTATACAATTGATTACTGATTGAAGTCTTCGAACCATGATGTGCTGTTTTTACAATGGTTGCCGTCTCTATCCCTTCTACTGAATCAATCATGTCGTCATAGATATCTGCTAAGAAATAGATGACCTCATCTTGAACTTCAAGTTTCGTGATAATCGCTTCTTCATTAGGATCTTCTAAATACGCCTTTCCCGAGATAGGAACCAGCGTCAAACGAATACGATTGTGTTCTAATACCAAGCTTTGATTTAAAACTGATACATTTAGATTTGAACCAATTAAATCAGAACCATCTTCCCTAGCAGTTGATTGTTGTGACATGAAGAACGAATCCGTAACGAATATAGTATCTATTGCTATCTTATCTCTTAATGACTCGAATCCACCTGTATGATCGTTATGATCATGCGATAACACCAAGTAATCAAGTTGAGTTATTCCGTTAGCTCGAAGCAAACTCACTGGATCATTTCTACCATCACCTGTATCTATTAATAATGAAAAGTCATCGTCTTTAATTAAAACCATATCCCCATGGCCAACATCATAGAAGATAACCTGTGTGCCAGCATTGTTTGGCACCAGTGCACAAAGAATAAGGCCGCAAGAGGTGATGGTTAAAAATAGCACTCTATTTTTATGCAATCGCCAAAATACAAAGCTCACTACAAGTGCAAATAACAAAATCAGAAACAAACTAAAATCTTTTAAATAGTAAAGATGAATATCACTCTCGATATACGGAATCACTGACACAATAAATTGTATAAGTGCTGAGAGCCCTACAACTACCGTTTTAAGAATGAAACTTAAAATAGGTAATTTAGCGAAAAGTACTGACAACAGTGAAAATGGTAAAAATAAACCAATCAAAGGGATATAGATCAAGTTTGCAATAAAGCTAAGTAAATTGATGGCGTTAAAATAATAGATGCTAATTGGCAATAAAATGAGTTGAATTGAGATACTGAATTTTAAGCTTTCAACTAACTTGTTTTTAAATTTAGGCACTGGCAGTAGCGGATAAATAATCACTATTGCTAAATAGGCATAGTAAGATAGATACAATGACGTCGATAAAATTGCATATGGCTGAAGAATCAAAATACTGAGTAAACTAAATGCAATACTCATAAGCACATCAGTTTTTCGCCTAAATAAAAATGAAAGCTCTTTGTATAATATAATGAAAAAAGCCCTTTGAGCTGAATAGGGTGCACCTATAATCAGCAGTAAAATGAGCATAAGAAATGAAGTAATGCTAAAACGTGCAACCCTAGGCATGCCTTTTGTAATGAAAGAAATACTAGAAAACAAAATACCAAAGTGTAAACCAGAAATAGCGAATAGATGTGCAAGACCTAAGCGCTTGTACGCATCATAATTCTCAAGCTGATCTCTCTCTCCAAAGATAACCGCGTTAACCAATTGTGCTTCCTCAGTTGAAAAAAGTTCACTGATTTGATGATTCATTTTATTTCTTACTCGGATAATAAATGCATTAAATCCCCATTGGGTAGACGAATATACATTATTGACTTCAACCGTATATTTACCATTAATCCCCTTTGAATAAAGGTATTTGTCATAGTCAAATACTATTGGATTTTTTGCAGATGTAAATGGAATTGTATTAACATTCACTGATCCATTAAAAGCGATATCATTTTCCAAATCTACTCCTTGCCTTATTTCGGTAAATTTAGGATAAATCAGCCATTTATAGTTGACCTTTTGATTACCAATCGATTTAATACGAACCAAAACAGAATCATCCGTCCAGTTTCCTTCAATAAGCTCTCCACTAACAGATACTTCCATGGATTCTCTTTTATCGTTTGATGGATACTGTAATCTAGCTTCAGATACAATGTCCTTATAATGTGTATTTTGATACATCAGTAAAACAAGTGATAAACAGAGCACAAAAAAGAAAAAACCACGCTTCATAGAACCTCCCATATATTTCCATTATATCAAAATGGAATAATATGGCAATAAGCGCGGTTATAAATAACGACTCAAAATTAAATCAATCTTTTCAATTATTTCTTGAACTTCAAAAGCTTCAACTTCTATCTGACTTGCCAGCATCTCTAGTTTATGGATATCTGAATCGCTTATACTGATAACTGGCATCGCTTTTAAAGGTGTTGCATATAGCTCTAAAAGGCTCCCCTTGCGTTTTCCCAATTGTAACAGCCATTCTTTATAAAGACTTGAATTTAAAATTAATGAAAGCACCTTTAAAGAATAAGGAGAATTTTCTCTCATAGAAATATAATAGACATCAGCTGAAGCGTAAAATGGATTTTCAACATAGGCAAATCGATTACTTGATGCTCTTTGTGGTGCAACAATTTTAGGCATTTCAAATAATGACTTATTTCTTGGCCAAGTTAACTGATACCATTTTCGGATTCCTTTTTTCACTTCTCGTCTTTTGACTAATACTTCATTAAAAGGTTCAAAATACTGAATAGCATCTTCATCAAGCTCTTCTGTAAAGTAAATTAAACGGCGATTTGTTTCAGTATTAATTTTAAAATGACCGATATCGCTATTTTTATAGAAGCGAACGGTTTTATCCTGTAAAGTCGGTGGAAGTAGATTAACCTTATCGTGATCAAGGACATAGACCTTATCTGCACCAGATACAATCCCCTGGTTCACACTATATAGAACGCCTAATCGATCGATTTTCAACTGCTCTAGCCTTTGAAGCCTATGATTGGATGCATCAGACAAAACAAACCTTATAGAACCATTTGATTTAAATACTGCTTCTGCTTCAAAAGATTTCACACATTCAAAATTCATTTGATAAAAATCTATTAACTTCGTTTTACTTTTCGACAAACAATATGTGCAGCCATGAAGTTTTTTTTCAGGAAAAATGCGTTCATCGCCATAATCGATAAATCTGTGAATAAAAAAGGAATCATGTATAAACTGCCTTAACTTCACAGCACCATCTGCTGTTAAAAAATAATTGCTCGACACATAAGTTAAAACCCCATTTGGTTTGAGTAATTCATAGCCTTTATAGATGAAAAAATAGAAGTAATCCATTTTGCCTTCATAATACTTACTGCCAAATTCAGTTGCTTTAACCTCAGCAAAAATATCAGTGTGATACTTTTCTCCAATATAGGGCGGATTGCCGATGATTAAATCAAAAGAAGCCGTTTCAAACAAGTGTGTCGTTAAGCTGTTTGTAGTCCATAGATTGAAAGTCTTTGGCTCAAGTGAATGACTTAAGCAAAATACACGTAACGTTTCTTCAAAGATATCAATGGCTTTTCGATTAATATCTACACCATAAATACGATCACTTATTGCTTCTTCTAAAAGTGATTTTTCATTGTCTCTTGCATCACTTTGTTCAATCACTTTTTTATAAAAATCTAAATAAGTCAATAACAATACACCTGAACCACAGGATAAATCTAATATTTTTAATGACCTTAAGGCTTCAAGTAGCCAATTAAAAAAGGTAGAAGGTTTTTCACCTGCCACCTGTTTGAAACAATCAGCAAACAGTGCCCTGTATTTATGAGAAGGATGATCAGCAAACAGCCTTTCATCTAAGAGATGATAAAGCATCTCTTTTGCCAACCAGTCTGGTGTATAGACGATGCCATCTCTCTTCTCACTAAAAAGTGCACTTTCATGACTATAAAGTTGTCGGTAGTCCGTATAATTTAACACTGAAATACCACCTATATCTAGTTTATAATAAATCTTCTAATGAAAAAACTTCATCCTTTAAGAAAACGATTGATGCATCAAGTATATCAGCAATTACACCATGCATCATATCACGATGTGAAGGTTTATTACATAGTATATGGAACTGCCCATTGGTTATCTCTATTTCAGCTACGATTTCATCCTCTTTCATTACCCTTAATATCGGTTCTTCATCCTCATCTGAAAATACAGGGAGTGAGAGATTTAACATCTTATCATATAAAATATCCATTGGACAATTAAAAGCATAAGTTGCTTGATATAAAATCAATTCTTCACTGTCGTAGTTTTCCTCTTCAACCTGAGTTAAAATACCCATAACCTTATAAAGTAGATGACCGTTAATGTCAAGAAAGTCAGTTAAAGATAGAATGCCATTCACTTTTGAAAATTGATTGTACTGATCTAATAAATACTTGCGTATACTTTCAAGATAAAAGGTATCCATTTCAAAGGTATCACCAATAATTGCATTTTCACCATCGATTGAAATTAGTCTTGCTGAAACCAATCGATCAGCTTCAATTAAGCCACTTGATATCAAATAATCTGCATTTGTAAAAATATCCTTAAGATATATTTGATCACGTTCAACTTTTACCTCAAAAATACTTCTAAAGCTTTTCTTTAATCCAGCTAAAAGAACCTTTTCTTCTTCACTATCTGAATTGAGTGAAAACAGATCAATCATTCTTTTCTGATCTGAATTTCGATAATTAAATATCAACCATTCTGCAAAGCCATCTGTATCGGATTCGTCTTCATTCATTATAAATATATCTTTTCCTTGAGATAATATAGTTTCATAAGTTGGTGAACTAATAAATGCATACAGGTCATTATAAATTTCATCCAATAATTCTAAGTTCATAAGGGTCTCCTCTTTCAAAGTTTACTTAACTATTATATACTATTTGAGTAAATATTCCAGTCACGAATCTATAGGAGGCATACATGACCATTAAATCATATTTAAAAGATGCTTACACTTGGCAATTTAAAGCAAAAGTGATCGGCATTGAATCTATAAATAACAAGACTGCGATCCTACTCGACCATACTTACTTTTACCCAGAAGGCGGTGGTCAACCCTGCGATTTCGGAACTATAAATGGTTTAAAGATTGAAGACGTACAGATATCAAACGATGTCATAACGCATATTACCACTGAACAAGTCAACTTTAAAATCGGTGACACCGTAGATGCTCACTTAGATGAGAATAGAAGATTTATCCTTATGCAGCAACATAGTGGACAACATCTTCTTTCTTCCAGTGCTGAAAAGCTTTACAATGCAAATACAGTTGGCTTTCATATTGGAGATGACTATATTACCATAGATCTTGATCAAAAATTGGATGCATCACAGATTATAGCTCTTGAAAAAGCTGCAAATGAACTCATCTATAAAAATTTAGAAATTGTAGCACATTATCCCAGCTCTGAAGAACTATTACGAATGCCCCTTCGCAAGCAACCTAAAGTTACAGAGAATATTCGTGTGATCGAAATTATCGATGCTGATTTTTCTCCTTGTGGTGGTACGCACTTAAAAAGAACAGGTGAAATTGGAATTATAAAGATCAAACGAGTAGAACCATATAAAACTGGCGTCAGAGTTGAATTTGGATGTGGTAACTTTGCTCTTGATTTTATGAATGAAAGAAATGAAATCGTAAATCAATTAATGCGTCTTTTCTCAGTTAAGGATAATGAAATTTTATCATTCTCTGAATTTTTGATTCAAAGACAAAAAGAGGATAAGGCTAAGCTACAACTCTATAAAGAGAAGTTAATCAAATATGAGGTTGAGCTACTCATGCAAGGATATGATTCAGATGAAGCTAGTGAAACGATAAAAATTATCACGTTAAATGAAGTCGATTTACCTATGGCGGATTTAAGATTTAAAGTTGGTTTAATTACTTCTGAACCTGATCGCATCGTCATTGGCGCAAGTAGTGAAGAAGGAAAATCACATATGGTGGTTGCAAAATCGGAAAACATTACTGATACCATCGATATTGGGTATCTTTTCAAGGAGATTGCTGGGACATATGGTATTCGCGGTGGCGGAAATAAAGCCGTCGCACAAGGTGGTACCACTGAATCCGTTGATTTAGAAGTTCTGGTTGAAGCTTTTGAGTCTCAAATCAGTCTTCTAATAGCAAAAGGATGATTTATCTATAAAAGGTTTCTTATTATCAGTTAATCTGATGCAACTTTTATAGATTCGTAAATATTAATTTATAGAACAAGGAACAGCTTATGTCTATTATCGATTACAGCTGTTCCTTTTTTATTTTATCCTATCTGTTTTACGATCCAGTTAGCAACATCCTCAAAGACTTCATCACGATTGATCTCATTTAACATTTCATGCCTACCCTCTTTATATAAGTTAAGCGAAACCTTATATCCGTGATCTTTATAGTATTTTGCAGTTTGATGAACGCCTTTGCCATAGTTTCCAATTGGATCTGCATCACCCGAAAAAATCAACATTGGAAGACCCGCCTTAAAGTTTGCTTCTGCATCTTGAAAGAAGACGCCTTCCAATCCATTGAAAAATAATGCATAAAATGAAGACGGATGTTTTTGACCACAAAGCGGACTATTTATGTAATCATCCACCATTTTTTCATCTCGCGTCAACCAATCCAAATCAGTCCTAGGCGCTTTAACCTTTTTATTATTAGATTCAAATGCCATTTTATGAACGAGTTCAGAGATATGCTTATCTCCATGTGCTCTAACATCTCTTTCAGCTAACCATTTACCAAGTTTCAGTGTCATTTTTGAATAAAATCCTGTTCCAGATAAGATAACACCATCTACTAAATAAGAATAACTTCTTAGAAAATCGCGTACTAAAAACGAACCCATGCTATGCCCCATTAGAATAATTGGTTTGTTTTCATATTCTGCTTTTAAAGAGTTAATGACATAACGTAAATCTTCTTTCATTGCATCCCAACCATTATCTCCAAGATAACCCAGCATCTCGGCATGTGGCCCATGACCTCGTTGATGTATACCGATCACATCTATATGATGTGTGTTCAAAAATTCAGCAAAAGCAGCATAACGCTCGACATTTTCTGCCATTCCATGGGCTAGAACCAAAGTTGCTATAGGTTCTTGCACCGATTGCCAATGATAACCTTTTAAATCAAAACCATCAAATGCCTTTAGTGAAAATGCGTTCATCATAACTGCCTCCTAGAGTATTTAATTATAATAATATTATAACACTTTACATTTATTATTTTAAGCCTTTCAATTTTATGCTAAAATGAACATGCGATTTTAATTAGGAGGCATTCATGATTTATATTTTTGGGGTTTTAAGTTATTTTATCGGTAGTATTCCATTTTCTTATTTAATACCAAAATGGATTGGAAAAATAGATATACGACTTCATGGTAGTGGTAACACTGGAACGACAAACGTTATAAGAACATTAGGTATGAAAGTTGGCGTAATTGCTTTTATAGGTGACTTCTTAAAAGGAATTATACCTTCGTTGTTAGGCCTTATTTGGTTTGGTGAGCTTGGCGGCGTTATAGGTGGCGGTTTGTCAGTCATCGGACATTGTCATCCGGTTTGGCTTAAATTTAAAGGTGGAAAAGGTGTAGCAACCTCAGCAGGTATTTTAATTGTTCTATATCCAGACATTTTTGTATTATTATTTATCAGCCAATTTATCATCATCGGTTTAACAAAGTATATGTCTTTGGCATCTATTTTAAGCGCAATTATGCTACCTATTTATGCAATTATATTCTCCAAAAGTACTACAATGACTGTATTTGCATTTTTCTTAGGTGCATTTGTAATTTACAGACATAGAACCAATTTAATGCGTTTATTAAAAGGAACTGAAAGCAAACTTAGTATAAAAAAGAAGACAACTAATTAAATAAAAATCTTCAGGCATCGAACCATAAGATTTTACCACAAACAAGATTGTGGCTTAATAAAAAACGTCATAGATAAATACCTATGACGTTTTTTTATGTTTTATTCACAAACAACTGCAGTTCCTGATGCGGTTACCATTAACATATTGTTGCCTTGGCCAAGCACCTCATAATCGATGTCAACACCTACGATTGCATTTGCACCGATTGCCTTTGCCCTTTGTATCATTTCATTCATCGCTTGTTCTCTTGCATCGATTAACTCACCTTCATAGGAATTGGATCTACCTCCAAAAAAGTTGGTCAAACCCGCTGCAAAGTCTTTAACAAAGTCCACACCGTTAATCACTTCGCCAAAGACGATTTGCTTGTACTCAACTATATTCATGCCTTGAATTGTAGGGGTTGTTGTAACGATCATAATTACCTCCATAATCTTAATAACTATTTTAATTGATAAAATCGAAATATGAAATTGAGCTGTGTTAAATTAGTAGTTCACAACTCCTTCGCTATGTTTTGTAACTCTGTCACAAGAATACCAAACAATACTTAAAATTGTGTTAATATTCTATGAAAATAAGGTTTAATCTGCTAAAATAGAAATACTTGGGGGTAGATGGGTTCTGGTGTGCCCTCTGATCTTCAAAATCAGTGTGAGTATTTAAGAGATGCTCGGGTGGGTTCGATTCCCACATACCCTCGCCAAATAAGATATCAAACAATGAAAAAGTCGGTATACAATTTCGTATACCGACTTTATTTATAGCGAATTACATAACTAAAAATTTTCAAGTATTTGTTGCCAAATGTTTAACTGAATTTCTGTTGAATCTTCCAGTAAATCAATATTATCTGAATCAATTTCAGTATCGTCGAAATTTGGGATTGTTCCAAGTCGCCAAACTGAAATACCACCTGTATTGAATATCTTTGCTAAATCAATTTTTGCTTGAATACTACGTTCATCTTCATACCATATAATGTTACGAATTTGGTTTTCAGTAAAAGTTAAATATGGACTTTCTAGGTTGAGTGAATAATTAACTTCAGTTCCTACTTTCAAAGCTCTATCTAATACAGATTGATAACTAGGGTGATAAGGCGTGCTATTCAAAATAATGCCTTCTTTGCTTTGCCATTGAACTGTATCAAAGGATACCTGAAGCAGAACCTTTGTACTGTCCTCTACGCCATTTTTAGGATTCGTTACTGCCTCAAGGGCATAAAATACTTCGTCAATTGGAGAAAGCGGTGTTACTGTATATCCTAATTGCATTTCCACACTTGATAGCTTTTTAGCGTAATAGTCATGTGCCATAAGTATAATATGGTCAGCATACTTACCTAAGGTTCTAAAATCATAGCCATCAAAGTAGCTTTGTGATTCATTTCTTTCAGGGTGAACTGCGATATATAATGATAAATCCTTTTCCTTTAATATTTCTGAGATTTTTGACACAAATTCATTATAAGCTTCCGCAACTGCTTCACCTTTTAAATTTTCAAAATCTAAAACAACGCCATCGAATGGAATGTTGTAAACATTTGCTTCTATAGCACCTACGATTTGATCAATAACGGATTCAGAAAGGGTATCATTCGTTAAAATAGATTCTGCTAAGCTCACTGCCTTTCCTGTAACAGGATCAGGTCTAGTTTCATCTTTGACAAATACCATCAATTGTTTCGTTGCTTCATTATTGGAAGTTGCATCTAGTGCAGCGGCATATCCTGTTGGAACGCGATATTCATTACTGTTAGCACTCGTCATATTTAAAATAACCGTTTGTTTTGTTTTATCAAATTCTAATCTTGCCCATCCATAGCTTAAGGAATTAACATCATCTGTTAAACCGGCTTGTGAATAAGAGCTGATCGCATAATAGGTGTGTAAAACAGACAATGGATTATTTAATTGACTATAAATTTTGTAAAGTACTGCAATCGCTTCTTCTTTTTTGATTAATTGATTTGGTCGAAACGTTTGAGTTGTATTAACTGAAATCCAACCAACATTTGATGCAAAAGCCAATAACGCGCTATTTTCATCTGTATCTATATAGGGTGATGCAACCTCACCTAGTAGTGCAATCCCCTTATTTAAACGTAGGTATGTTGCAAACACTTCGATTGTTTCAATTCGAGTTAAATTATGTTTTGGCTCAAAAATCAACTGATAATTGGAGTTAAGTTTTATTTTACCCAACCACTCAATCAAATCAGTTTCAGTTATATTTGAACCAAGTCCAAATATTTCTGTTGATTTTAAAACATCAGCATCATTTAATTCATGAATCATCTTATAAGCCCAATGCTTGCTCGATACATCACTATAGGTCACCACCTCTGAAAAGCCGATGGGAACAATCATAGTAAGAACCAAAACCAAAGCAATCCATTTTATTTTGATATTTTCTTTATATCGCAACATATTCAATCCTTTCCACACAGTCATATCATTATCATTCAAAATTATATTAATTTAATTATAATCCTTTAATATAAAATTACTATGACAGTGGGATTACAATACTTTTAAATGTTCGTGAAAGCGTTGAACTAATCTTGGTATGCGTTGGTCAGATTAATTCTATAGACTTCCTCTTCTTTGATAACGATCCATGTATCGTAAGAGTTTAACATAAATCCATCTGATTGAAACTTCTTCGTGAATTTAACAAATACTTCTTCATAGGAATCGTATACTCTGGTATAAAAGGTGTCTCGATTAAAATCCTTGTGCTCAGATAAAAAGCCTTCCGCATATGCGATAAACGCACTATACGAATAATTATTCATTGATGATTTTGAAAGTAAATTATAAGCCAAATCAAACCTGCGATTGTACAGATTTTCTAGAAAAACAATGACGATATCTGCTGAGGTTTGCTGCTTACTATAAACCAATGTGTCAACCATAGGCAACGGTTGATTTAAACTAAAGCCAATTAAATTTCGGGTCAATTGTCTACCATCTACTAAAAACTGAACGTTTTTAATTTGACTGAGTTCAGTTAGGCTGTTGACGATAGACCATAGATAAAGTGATGCATTATCACTTGCAAAAAGCATTGTTAAGCGCTCTGATCCTTCAAAATTGACAAAGCAAGTCTCATCGATCAAATCAACCGAGTTTACCTTAACCCCAAGATCATATATTGTTTTAAAGAACTTATTATCTGCACCATAAGATAGGTTTTCGATAACAGCTTTTCCATAATTCTCATCTGTAATTGTTAATGTTCTATATTCTGTCCGAAGTGCTTTATCATAGACAAAATATAATTTAGTCGTCACTTTAATTGCGCCTTCTTCAGGTGATATATAATTATGAGGTTCGAGAGCATCATAAGCTATATCTGAATTAAGTGCAATTAGACTTAGACTGGTTATAACAATTAACAATACCATGACACTAACGGGAAATTTCATATATTTTCTCCATTATTTTTTAGGTAAAGTGATTGCAACTTGAGTTCCCACACCTAATTCACTATTAACTGAAATAGTGCCTTGATGGAGTTGAATAATTTGCTGCGCTATTGATAGACCAAGTCCTGTACCACCTGTCTTCCTTGCTCTTGCCTCATCCACTCTATAAAACCTATCAAAAATAAACGGTAGGTCTTTTTCAGGAATTCCGATTCCAGAGTCATTTACTTTAATGATAATATTATCTCTAGTTTCTTCAAGTTCAACCCAGACTTTTCCTTCTTCAGGTGTATACTTAACGGCATTACCTATTATATTGAGTAAGCATTGCTGCATTTTTTCTTGATCCAACTGAATCTGAATTTTATTATTCGCAGTTAGGGTCAACTGAATTTCTTTTTTTAGAGCAATTGGATTTAGAGTTTTAATAACCCATTCTAATAAATAGTTCACATAAGTCATGCTCAGATCAAGCTCAAGCTCATCTTTCTCAACGCGCACTAAGTACAATAAACTATCAATAATTTTATTGAGACGATCAATTTCAGTATTGATGTCTACCATAAACTCTCTATAAATCCCCTCATCCCAATTAGGAGCGGATAACAAAGTATCAGATACAATCTTCATACTCGTCATTGGCGTTCTTAATTCATGAGAAACGTTTGAGACGAATTTCTTCCTTCTCTCCTCCACTTGATAAAGCTTTGTGGTCATGATGTTAAAGGCTTTTCCAAGTTCACCAATCTCATCGTTACCCTGAATCTCAACCTTTGTGTCGTACTTCCCTTGAGTAATGGTTTTAACTGAAACCGTTAATCTTTCAATAGGCTTTGATATAATATCAGCGAACAACATACTGATAAAAATAGATACTAGTATTGCCATTGAAAATATAATAAACAGTTTATCCATAAATGCATTGATATCATCAAAGATATAATTTGCTTCCATAGAAGTAAACACGACACCAACGATATCATCTCGATCAACGATTGGAACAGCAGCATATAACAAATACTCATCACCATAGACATAAATATTCGAGATATCGTTTCCAGATGCTGCTACACCGGCTTCTCTATTATCTATACTGGTTAATCTTAGTAAATCATACGAGTCAACCAAGACCTGATTACCAGTTGTGAGTATAAGTGTTCTTGCACCGTACTCAAGACTATTTTTTTTGATAATATCATCGACGTATTTGAACGTGTATTCGTTATCAATGTTTGAAATAAAGGGCGCTACTTGATTCGCAATAATAGCGTTATAATTCAACAAAGTAGATTGTGCTTCACTTACATTACTCTTTACAAGTGAATCCTTAACAAAAAAAGTAGTCAGCAACATAACAAAGGTTATTAATATTAAATAGGTGGAAACAAGTTTCCACCTAATACTTTTAAAGAACTCTTTTCTTTTTATTTTTGAAATAATAGCCAACGCCCCATTTCGTTAAAATATAATCTGGTTGTGATGAGTTGGTTTCAATTTTTTCTCTTAATCTTCTAATATGAACGTCAACGGTTCTTACATCACCAAAATATTCATAGCCCCAGATGGTTTCAAGTAATTCTTCTCTTGAGTATACTTTCTCTTCGTTTAAAATCAGTAATAATAACAAATCAAATTCTTTTGCAGTCAAATTGACTTGCTGACCGTTTATAGTCACTTTTCTACCTAAAGTATTAATGTTGAAGTCACCAATATTTAAGACATTTGATGAAATGTTTTGATCACTTACTTGAACTCTTCTTAGAATAGCTTTAATTCTAGCTTTAAGTTCAAGCATGTTAAAAGGCTTAGTAATATAGTCATCAGCACCATATTCAAGACCTAGAACTTTACTAGAATCATCGTCTTTTGCAGTTAACATTAGAATTGGTACCATTAACTTTTCTCTTACCTTTTTACAAACTTCAAGGCCATCCATACCAGGTAACATGAGGTCTAGTATTACAGCATCATAAGTGTTTGAAAGGATTAAATCATATGCTTCCTTTCCATCGACAGCAGTTTCTACTTCATATCCTTCTTGCTCTAAGCTAAATCTTAAACCTTTTAATAAAATCGGTTCATCATCTACAACTAAAATTCTCTCTGCCATAGTTTCACTCCATTCATCTCTTAAGTAATATCCTTGTATTTTCATTTCGTCTAGTTATCATCTTGTTGTCGAAATGCTCTAATAACAAAACTGTCGCTTTTCTAGAAAAACCAGTTAAAGTTTTATAGTCGCTTACAGCTATCTCTTTATGCTCTTTGAAATATGCATATAACTGCGACAAGCTCTGTTTGTAAATTTCCATACCCATTATGTTTTCATCATTAATTTTAACAAGAATTTCATAATTAATCAAATGATATACCATTTCTTTGATAATATTTTTGTCATAATTTAAGGCTAAGAGCTCTTTTAATGGAACGATCGGCTGGTGATACGCATTAATATAGTGAATTACCGCTTCTTTTATGGTCATTTGTTTAGAATTATAAGAAACTTTAAAGGTTGATAGTCTGACATATTCTTCATCTATTTGCAGAGTATCATCTGAGGAAATAAAATTTGAAAAAGCTTTTCTATTAAATCCAAATTCACGATATTGATCACTTAATTTTGAATACAAGGTTTCTTTACTAATCCCTCTACTTAAGGGTTCTTTTAGATGAAAGGCTCTAACTAACTCAAAAGCAGAATTTTTAATTGCATCATAGCGATCACTTGTAAAATACACCTCGTTCGTCTTTATGATTTGTTGTGTTTCAATTAGTTTTAATAAAGCTTGGTTGAAACTCTCCAAATTAAAACCACTTAGCTTGTGTAGCATTTCGAGATTATCTGAAATAGGTGCTTCATTATTAAAAATGGTTATAATTTGGTCAGACGCATCTTTAGACTCAACCTCAATTAACCCTTTTTTACCATATGGGTTTGTTATTTTGCCACCACCCACCATATATACAGGAGAATAGGATCTCAATATGATAGGATCATTGGTTCGTGCATATATAGGCGATTCAAGTCGGAGCTGAACGTTTAAAAGAACATCTTCATTAACCAATTCATCCTTGATGACGATCCTACATAATATTTCATTCGTCCCATGATATAGTCGTAGGCGTTGCCAATGTGTAATAAACGTATCAAACTTAATTTGTGCATCGATAATCTGTGTGGCTTTTAGATGCTCAATTCCAGTTATTAAGTTACCTTTGTCAATTTCATCTAGGTCCAAATTGATGTTTATAGCAACCCTTTGGCCATAGGTAGCTGATTCTGTATCCATGCCATAGGCTTGAATGGCTTTTACTTTAATCATCTTATCCGTAGGATATAAAAAGAGTTTATCGCCAACCTTTATCGATCCATCTAACAAAGTGCCAGTTACGATAGTACCAAAGCCTTTTTTAGTGAACTTACGGTCTACAAAAAGCCTAGGATTCGCATTCTCTTTTGATCCATCTTCAATCTCATATAATTCTTGGAAAAATGAGACAATGGGATTTAGTGATGAATCATCTAAAGCGCTATATATAAAAATTGGAAATGATTCAAGTACCGTTGCTTTTAGAAGTGCTTTAACTTCATTAGTTACATTCAATAATCGCCTTTCATCAACCAAATCCGCCTTTGATAAAACCACAAGTCCATTTTTAATATTTAAATGATTAATGATATTAAGATGTTCAATCGTCTGCGCTTTGATGCCTTCGTCAGCAGCGACAATTAGCATCGCTACATCTATACCCATCGCACCGGAAATCATGGTTCTAACAAATTTTTCATGACCGGGTACATCTATAAAACCGATTGTACGACCATCGTCTAAAGTTAAATGGGCATAACCATTTTCAATAGTTATGCCTCTGGCTTTTTCTTCTTTTAATCGATCGGTTTCGATACCTGTTAATTGTTTAATTAAAGTGGTTTTGCCATGGTCGATATGACCAGCGGTTCCCACGACGATATGACTATGCATTATATACTCCTAAAACTCGATATAAGCCCATTTACCAATGTATCAAAGTCTTGCTCAAAGACAGTTCTAAAATCAAACACAAGGGCATCTGATTCGATTTTGCACACAATTGGAATTGGATTTAATCTAAGCTTTAATTGAATTTGATTAGGATTAAAATTGCCTGTAATAAAAAGACCGTATGAAGGTAGTTCAGAAGTTGGTAAAGCACCACCACCAATTTGAGAATATAAAGGCTCTATTACATATCTGATTTCCAACTCTTGTAGTGATGCTTGTGCCATTTTGACAAATTTCGTAACTTTGTCAAATATTGCCTCTTGAGTCATAGACAACATCTCAAGCGTTGGATTGGTTTTAACTACATTTTCAGTGTTTAAATAAGAGATCAATAAATCTTCAAGAACGACCAGTGAAAGTTTATCTATTCTGAGTGCTCTTAACAATTGGTTTTTCTTTAGCTGATCAATGTATTTTTTCTTTCCAACGATTATGCCAGATTGATTCCCACCAAGTAATTTATCACCCGAAAATGAGACGATGTCTACCCCGCTTGCGATACATTCATAAACCGTTGGTTCATCTTCTAAGTGCTTTATTTTTATAAAGGAACCACTTCCCAAATCTTCATAAAATGGAATGCCATTTTGAATTGAAAGCTGATGGATCTCTTCTCTTGAAACTGAATGTGTAAATCCAACAACTTTATAATTACTAGTATGCACCTTTAAAAGCAACCCTGTCTCATCCGTAATTGCAGCGACATAATCCTTTAAATGTGTTTTATTAGTCGTACCAATTTCTACTAGTTTGCAACCACTCATCTTCATTACTTCAGGAATCCTAAAGGAGCCGCCGATTTCCACCATCTCACCACGGGAAAGCACAACTTCCTTGTCCTTTGCAAAAGTATTTAAAACTAACAAAACAGCTGCAGCATTATTATTGACAACGATAGCCGCTTCAGCGCCTGTATGACGGCATAAAAGGGATTCGACATGTTCATAGCGACTCCCTCTTCTCCCTTCAAATACATCGTATTCTAAAGTTGTATAACCTGACATCGTATCGATCAAATGATCCAGTGAACGATTTGATATCACAGCACGACCTAAATTTGTATGGAGGATAATGCCTGAAGCATTGATTACTTTTTTTAGGCTATGGGCAGTGATCCCGTTTAAAGCATCAATAATTTCCAAAATAACCTCATTGACCACTACTTCTTTAATGTGGTTATTTAGAATATCATATCTCAATTGATCCAATATTTGGGCGACCGTTTCTTTAATTATACTGTCATCAAGTTGCTCATACAAAGCTTCAGGCAAAAGACTCAAAATCAAGTCCACCTTGGGAATTTGTCTCAAGATATCACTGTGTGATTGCATCAATACCTCCATTTTACTGTTTTAAGCTCAAAAAAATGTTATTTTACATAGATTGATTTGTCCATTTTGTTGACGACGCGCCCTACGACATAAACGTCCAGTGGATACAGCTCATTTAAATTATTCTTTAGCTTTTCAGCATCTTCAGCTGATAAAGCAAACAATAAACCACCTGAAGTTTGAGGATCAAACATCAAATCCACTAATACTTCAGAAACTGTATCCAAAATACTAACTTTATCAGATGCATGTGCTCTATTTTTGTATGCGCCTGCTGGAATAATGCCCATCTCAGCCAGTTCGTACGCCTCAGAGATGTATTTCACATTTTCAGAGAATAGCTCAACGCTAACTTCGCTTCCCACTGCCATTTCAAGGGTATGTCCAATCAAACCAAAGCCAGTAATATCCGTACAAGCATGCACATCGATATTCAATGATTTTGCCTGAACCGATGGTATTTTATTCAGTGTTGCCATTTGGCTTGTAATCTGTGCAATTACTTCCCCACTTAGCATACCTTCTTTAAGTGCTGTCGTTAGCACTCCAATCCCTAAGGGTTTAGTCAGTAATAGTAGATCACCTGGTTTCGCACCGATATTCTTCCAGACTGCTTTTGGTGAAACCATACCCATAACAGAAAGACCATACTTCGGCTCTTCATCTTCAATTGAGTGGCCTCCAATTAACAAAGCACCTGCTTCAATGACCTTATCAGCACCACCATGCATAATTTGTTTCAAAATATCGGGTGATAGACAATTAGGAAAACCAACTATATTCATTGCAAGAGTCGGTGTACCGCCCATTGCATAGACATCACTCAATGCATTTGCAGCAGCAATTGCACCAAAATCATACGGATTATCAACAATAGGCGTAAAGAAATCAAGTGTTTGTATAACGGCTTGTTCATCGTTTAATTGATAGACTGCCGCATCATCAGAAGATTCAAATCCAACCAATAATTGTTCGTGATTCATTTTTGGTAAGTCGCACAAAACTTGTGCGAGGGTCTCAGGACCAATTTTGGCTGCTCAACCAGCGCTTTTGCTATAAGAAGTTAATTTAACCATCTTTACGCCTCCTTTCACTATTTTGATTTATTATAACATTTTTTTACGTATAAGTATTAATCAAAACTCTGATTCAACAGCTTGTCTAATTTCTTTTGACCAATTCCTTTGACATTAATCAACTCCTCATAGTAATTAAATCCACCACAATCATTTCTATAGGAAACAATTGCAGCAGCAGTGACATCACCAATACCTGTGAAATCTTTTAGCTCATCAATTGAAAGTTGATTAAATCTCTCTATGGATACTTCTGTACCATCCTTCATATACGCATAATATGATTTTATATCATTTGAAGATAAAGATTCAGTAACGTCCTCACGTATGACATTAGTATTGCTTAGATTTAATGAATTCTCTTGATCTAAATGTACTTGTTGCTCTGCTTTAATTTGTTGATCTAGTTGATCTGGAACGTCACTCACTAAAGTAGATTCGTTTGCAATAAAAGCCGCAATCACATTTGAAGATTGTAATTGCGTATAAATTCTGCTTCCAATTAATAATAAGATTAGTCCAATTAGAATCATTTGATACTTTTTCATATAACACCTCAATTTCCATAAAATGGTATATAATAAGATTACCATAATTTTAACATTTAAAAAACAATAGTTTTCTTTTATAATGGAAAGAGCAGAATTATTTAAACAGTTGGAGGCTACATGAAATTAAAGATTTATTTGGTTATAATTGCAATGTTAATGATTATAAGTACGATACCATCCATTAACTTTGCTTCAGAATATGATATATCACCTTCTGATCTAATTGCAGAAGGCGCAGTTTTGATTAATGAAGAATCTGGACAAGTGTTATTTGACAAAAACGCGAATGTACCTCTTTATCCTGCAAGTACTACAAAAATTCTTACCGCAATTATTATTCTTGAAGATCTGTCTCTAGATGAGGTTGTAACGATAGATAATCAGTCCCCTTATGCAGGTGGAAGTTCTATCGCATTAGAACCAGGTGAACAGCTTACGGTTGAACAGTTGCTATATGGATTAATGATTACAAGTGCCAACGATGCCGCAGAAGCTTTAGCAAGATATCATTCAGGCAGCATAGAAGCTTTTGCAGATGTGATGAATGAACGAGCAGCAGAAATGGGCGCTATCAACTCTAACTTTGTTACACCACATGGTTTGCCAAATAATGATCATATTACGACAGCCTATGATTTGGCTATGATTTCCAGATATGCAATGCAGAATGAAATGTTTCGAAAAATAGTCACAACAAAAAGATATGAAATTCCACCGACGAATATGAAAAAGGATACACGGTACTTGAACAGTACCAACAGCTTTTATCAAGGTATAGAAGGCTCGAATGATTTAATAACTATCCGTGGTAAAAAAGTACCCATCGCTTACGAATACGTAGTAGGTATAAAACGTGGCTACACAGACGAAGCGATGAACTGTCTCGTTACTTCAGCTGAAATGGATGATAAGGCGTATATCGCAGTTGTATTAAAGTCTAATGGCAATGCAATGTATCAAGATACGAGACTTTTACTTGATTTGGGCTTATTTGGATTATCAACCCATGTACTAAATGAAAAAGAGGAAGTTATTGATACACTACAGATTAACAATAAAAAAGAAACTAAAATTCCACTTTATCCTGAACATGAGGTTGTTATCGATTTAGAGTCAGATGTTGATCCCGCTTCTTTAGTAAAAAAAATAAATATCAATAACTCAATTGAATTACCAGTTTTAAAGGGTGAAGTACTGGGTAGTGTCGGGTATTATTTAAATGATGAGCTACTGGTCTCAGTACCACTTATTTCAAATGATGATTTTGATGGTGAAGATCTTTTGAATGAAATTACCAACATGATTTTCATCAACAAACGTCCTCTCTTTTCTAAAGCATGGTTTATTAATCTATTGACGCGTTTGCTGATTGCCCTCTTATTATGGCGTTCAATCGTAACTGCAATTCGTGTTCAAAAATTAAAAAGACGAAAAATAGCAAGATAAAATCTGTTTGTTACTAGACAAATAAAAACCCCACTAATATTTAGTGGGGTTAATTTTTTTTATTATTTGCTTGCTTTGTAAGCAATCATTTCAATCTCAACATCTGCAAATAAAGGTAAATTTGCAACTTCATATGCTGCTCTTGCTGGTTTGTGCTCAGTGAAATACTCAGCATAAACTTGATTCATATCAGCGAATTGAGTAATATCGTTCATTAAAACAGTCACTTTTACCACATCACTAAAAGTACAGCCAGCAGCTTCTAAAATTGCTTTTGCATTTTCAAGTGATTGTTTTGTTGCCGCTTTAATATCGCCTTTCACTAACTCACCTTTACCAGGAATTAATGGTAATTGGCCTGATACATATACAAATCCTGCAGCTTCAATAGCCTGTGAATATGGGCCAACTGCAGCAGGTGCATTTTCAGTTGAAATTATCTTTAACATCGTTAAAGCCTCCTAATATTTATTTGCCTTCTCTAATGCCATCTAAATAATTGTAAATTGTGTATCTAGATACTTGTAGAGAATTTGCAACGTAGTCAATCGCGCCTTTAATTAAAAAGACACCTTTCTCTTCTAGATCTTTTACAATACTTACCTTTTCGTCTTTTGTCAAATAAATTACGGGACGACCAAATTTATGAATTGTACCTTCTACAATATCATAAAGGACATCATTTACTTTGTTGATTTCTCCAATTACTTCAATTTCCTTCTCATCAACTTTACAAAGTTCATTCATAACATTTCTAGCGCTCAATAGATCTGTAATGTCAAAGTTAATACACATACAGCCTACGATTTCACCATCATCATCCTTCATAAAAGTAGTCGTTGACTTTAGTTCTCTGCCTAATGTGCTCTTACCTGTGTAGTTATAGACGTCATGACCTTCTTGATGCTTGTTAATTTTGCTTAAAATAGGTTCAGACATCTGAGTATCTATAGTACGACCTGTTACGTGGCCGTTAAATATCGCTACAATAGAATTCTCCATATTTCTAAAATCATGGATAACAACTTCACAATTTGAGCCAAATGTTTCTGCAACAGCTTTTGCAATTGGAATTATCGATAGTAATTTTGGATGGATTGGCTTGTCCATAATAGTCTCCTCTCAACATTTTGTATGTTGACTATTGTATATTAATTCAAATAAAAACTCAATAATATTCATACAAATTATTAGAAATTTATTAAGGTCGCATCGCTCCATATACGTTCAAGGCCATAATAGTCTCTCATATCTCTACTAAAGATATGAACAATTACATCTTTATAGTCCATCAACAACCAACCACCAGTTTCTTTGCCTTCTTTATGTCTTAACTGAACGCCAAGTGTTCCTAGTTCTTTTCGAACATGATCTGCTAGTGCATTCATATGAGTTGTCGAGGTTCCGGTACATATAATAAAGTAATCAGAAATCGGACTTATACCTTTAACAGATAAGACAACTAAGTCTTGAGCTTTTCTATCATCTAAAACTTTATAGATTGCTTTTGACAAATTTAATATATCATCCATTAATGAATTAATTCCTTTCCTGTGAATCGAGTATTTGTTTTACCATCTCAGTTGTATATCGATGCATCTTTAAGTGTTTGTCTTCAAGATGAGGTGTACACTGACTATAGAATTTGACTATGGCTAAGTCTAAATCCATATAGGCATATTTTCTAAGTTCTACTACGCCCTCAAAATCTCTTGTTGGTTCAATAATGTCAGATATATAGATGATTTTGCTCAAATCTGACATCTCCTTATTGCCATAAGTATGCCATTTAATTGCATCGAGTATTTCTTCATCCTCTATACCGTACTCTGCTTTAAGTATACCAGCAGCTACCTCGCCATGAGCTATGTTGGGTGTTGCGATAATACTTGGATCTAGATAAATCCCAAACGCCTCAATATAGCTTTGCATTTTTTTGCTTTTGATTTCTTTAGCAAAATCATGACATAATCCAGCAAACTCAGCCTTTAAAGGGTCAACATTAAATTGTAACGCAAGCTTTCTTGCCGTATGTGCGGTTTCTAATGAATGTAGAAATCGCTTCTTACTTAGTGTCTCCTCAAGTAACTGTTTAAACTCAAAAAAACGCTCGTGATGTTCCTTGTATAGAAAATTTTCATGAATATAATTTTCAACAACTTCAGGCAATAAATATTTAATACTCTTCTCAGCATAAACACGGTCACGAATATCTGTCGAACTAATCGCCAATGCAGGCACCACAGAAAGCTCTATTTGCGCTCCGTATTTAGCATGTAAAGCCCTAATTTTTTCCTCAAGTACTTCTTTTTCATAGCCAGGACGTGTCGCACCAATAAACTTAACCTTTTTAACTAATGATTGATAATCCTTCCACGACTCGAGTAAGAGGATGGCATCTGCACCCGTGATAAAAAACAGTTCATCTTCTTTAGACATTTGACTTTGAAGTTCAGTAATTGTATCGATCGTGTACGTCGTACCTGATTGCTTTATCTCAATATCAGATAGAGAAAAATAAGGATTTGACGCAACTGCGAGCTTAACCATCTCAAAGCGTTGATCTTTCTGCGCTGCATTACTCAATGTTTTATGTGGGGCTTTACCTACTGGTATAAAAATCACTTCATCCAAATGAAAGCCGGTTCTTATTTGTTCAGCAAGCATTAAATGACCATAATGGATCGGATCAAAAGTCCCACCCATTATGCCAATTTTTCTACCTTTGTTTGGTTGAATCATTTAGAAGTTCCTCTTCCAGCTTTTTTATATTGCGCTGCTTTAAAACCGCCTTCTTTTGATGTTCCTAAAGAACGCGTACTCTTATTGGAATGGTCTTTGGAGTAGCTGTACTTGAACTTAGCCATAGCTTGCTCTTTTTCAAGTTTTTCAGCTTCTTCACGTTTTGCTTTAGCGACAGAACGCTTCCCTTGATTTGGTCTAGATTTAACGCCGCCTTTTTTTGTGGTCGCTTTTTTAGACATCATTTCTTTGTTCTGACGATTAATTTTAACTCTTGTGTTATCAGCACCTGGTATTTCTAGCATAGGGTTGTTTCTAGATTGACGATAAATCGTCAATTTATTCCCCATAGCTTGAACAAACTCAGCATTTAATGCTTCACAGATTTGTCTAGCAGCTGAATCGGCAGATTCCATACTGTTATCTAAAATATTAATTTTTACGAGCTCGTGTTGATCCAGCAATACACTTAATTGTGTTAAAAACGCTTCGGAAATCCCTTCCTTACCCACTTGAGCCAATGGTTTATACGAATGTGATAAACCTTTTAAAAAACTTCTTTGTTTTCCTGTTAACATATTTTTCCCTCATCAATCATAGAATTCAAATTCTAATTCAAAGATTCTTACTGTATCGCCATCTTCGATACCCATATCTCTTAATTTATCAAAGACACCGTTTACTTTGAGTGCATTTTGGAATCTTCGAAGTGATTCTATGTCTTCTAAGTTAGTAGAATATAGAAGTCGATCGATATAATCGCCCTCAACACAGTAAACATCTCCATCCATAAAGTATTTAATGTCTTTTTCATTTGATTTATCAATCATTTCAACATAGTAATCATTTACATCAAATAATTCTTCGTCTTCGATTGTATCAAGTAGTTCAGTGACTCTCAATAGCAGTGCGTCAACACCTTCACCTGTAGCCGCTGAAATAGGATAAACTTCATAGCCATCTGCTTTAATTTTTTCCGCAAAGTCATTGTATTGATCTTCTTCAAAAACCAAGTCCATCTTATTTGCAGCTACAATTTGCCTTCTAGTGGATAGTCTTTCATTATAGCCAAAAACCTCTTCGTTGATCTTACAAAAATCAACATATGGATCTCTGCCTTCGATACCTGAAACATCAACAACATGGATCAAAACTTTAGTTCTTTCAACATGTCTTAAAAAGTCTAGACCTAGACCAACACCTTCTTTAGCACCTTCGATAAGGCCTGGTATATCAGCAATAACAAAGCTCTTTCCTTTTATGGCTTCAACAACACCTAAGTTCGGTTGAAGTGTCGTAAAGTGATAATTTGCAATTTTAGGCTTTGCTTTTGTAGTCGTTGCAAGAAAAGTTGATTTACCGACGTTAGGATAGCCTAGCAGACCAACATCAGCTAACATTTTTAGCTCAAGACTAACAACTTTTTCAGCACCTGAGGTTCCTTTTTCAGCAAAAGTAGGCGCTTGTCTTGTCGGCGTAGCAAAATGTTGATTACCACGACCACCTTTACCACCCTGAGCGATGACAACACGCTGTCCAACTTCCTTTAAATCTGCGATAACTTTACCAGTCTCGAGATCTCTAATGATCGTGCCTTGCGGTAATCTGATGATAAGGTCTTCA
This sequence comes from Fusibacter sp. QWL-12, assembly GCF_058683495.1. Lineage (NCBI taxonomy): Bacteria > Bacillati > Bacillota > Clostridia > Eubacteriales > Fusibacteraceae > Fusibacter > Fusibacter sp. QWL-12. The sequence goes on along the minus strand of NZ_CM178745.1, from coordinate 3,552,265 downwards.
CCAGACTTGCCACTCATCTTTTTCTTACCACCGTCTTCTCCGACTTCAGCAACGTATTTTGTTTTATATCTAAAATCCATCAGTGTTCTCATGCCTTCATCGACAAGGGCGATTACACTTCCGCCACGACCACCGTCACCGCCATCTGGACCACCATCTGGCACATATTTTTCTTTTCTAAAACTAACTCTACCATTACCACCGTTTCCAGCTTTAATGGTGATTTTAGCTATATCTACTAACATTATTACACCTCGTCAAACAGACTTCTCACATTAACATCATAATGCTTTTGTAAAGAAATGTCTATTACATAAAAAAGCCCATCTGACGATGGGCTCTGGGATTAAGCTTCATAAACGCTTACTTGTTTTTTGTCTCTACCTTTACGCTCGAATTTAACGACGCCATCCACTTTAGCGAATAAGGTGTCATCTCCACCTATGCCGACGTTAATTCCAGGGTGAATCTTAGTACCTCTTTGTCTTACCAAGATGCTACCAGCGCTAACAGGTTGTCCATCAGCTCTCTTTACGCCAAGTCTTTTTGCTGCAGATTCACGACCATTTTTCGATGAACCAACACCTTTTTTACTTGCAAATAATTGTAAGTCAAAAGTTCTTAACATTTCCCCTGCACCTCCTTGATTATAAGTTTAATGTACTTACTGTACGTTCGTTCTATACCTTCAATACCGACTCTAAATGTGCCAAAAATTATATCAACGATATCATTTAAGTCTTCATTTTGTAATCGTAGTTCAAAGTAACCACTGTCAATTGAAAGCTCAATTGCTTCTTCCGGAATGTGGCCAATTTCCTCAACTGAATTTGCTAAGGTTTGAGCCAAAGTTGAAACCGCAGCACAGACCAAATCTTTTCCAGGTTCACCAGCAAAGGCGTGACCAGTCACTTTAACTGTACTATAGTGGTTATATTTTCGAGTGATTTCTACTCTAATCATATCTTTGATTTTTGCTTAATTATAAGCTGATTGATTCAATTTTAACTTTTGTGTAAGGTTGTCTGTGACCTTGTTTTTTTCTATAGTCTTTTTTAGACTTATATTTGAAAATGATCACTTTTGGACCTTTGCCATTCTTCACAACTGAAGCTGTAACTTTAGCGTTAGCTAGCGCTTCGCCAAGTTGTAAGCCTTCTTCTGTAGAAACAGCTAATACTGAAGTGAAGTCTACTGAATCGCCTTCATTTACATTCAATTTTTCAACGAAAATCTCGTCTCCTTGTTGAACTTTGTATTGCTTTCCACCAGTTTGAATAATTGCGTACATATCGCACCTCCTCTATCCATTCTCGCCAATGTAGGTACATTTGCATGTTTAAAAACCCACTATCGTGCGGCTACCCGATAAATATTATCACAACTGCCTAGTAAAGTCAATGCTTTAAACTATGCAATTTATATTTTTTTTCGTTTATCGGCGTTCCGTTTAACTCTAAAGCTATTTTAATCTCTTTTAATACATCAATCTGTCTTAAAAGAAGATATAAATCCTCATCCATGTCAATTCTTAACCGTTTTGTATTGGTCTTTGCTGCCGTTTCCTGCAGTTCAAGTTCCAACTGATGCAAATGATAATAACAAAGATCACGTTTTCTATGATGTATACTTAAGAGATCGATCATTGAGGGATTGATTCTTTTTTTAGTCAGCTCTAATATACCAAGTCGCGTAAACCCTAAAATAGTAATATCATTTGATTTATTATAGCCTATTTCTTGAATTTCTCTGATAAAAGTATTTCTTTGCGCTTCTACCATATCAATAAAATCGATTAAAATCACACCGCTTAAATTCTTAAGCTGAAGAATTTTCAAAAGTTCAGCAGCAGCAACTTTGTTGACTTCAAAAATATGTGACTCTTTGTTCATGTTAGAATCAAACGATCCTGAATTAACATCAATAATCGTAAATGCCTCTGACTCTTCAACCGTTACCCAAATACCATTTTCAAAGGTATAAATCGTATTATTTAAATAGCCGCTTAAATTGATGCCATTCTCATCGAAAACAGAACCAGCAGCGACATACTTCAGACTATTTTTTGTGAACCCTAGATTTGCCAGTTGCTCTAGCCACTTATCTTCGTTCACAATCGCATGTGAAGGAACAAATGCTTTAACAACGTTTTCAATTTGATCTATTATTTTGTTTTTTTCAAAATGAAGCATAATCTTTGAAGACAATTTACTTTTTAATTCAATGTTCTTCCACATTGAAATCAATTGATTTAAATCCTTTAAGATCATCTCCATAGTAACCGTTTCGTTTTCAAGTGAACTTCTCAAAATAACGCCAAATCCTGATGAAGCCTGCTCCACTTCAGCAATAAGTTGTTCTAAGTCAACTCGCTGTCTGATTTTCTTTGAAACTTTAATCCCTTTAACACGGGGCATTAAGATTACAAACTCACCAGGCAATGAAAAATCACCTGTTAATCCCGCACCTTTTGTCTGATATGGTTCCTTTTCAACTTGAACTAGAACCATCTGACCTTTTTTTACAAATTGACCAATTGGCATATCCTTGTGGTCATGATAGGAAATGCCAAGTGCTCTAATTAATTCTTTCTTTTGAATAAACGCATTGTCTTTTAAACCAATATCTATAAAAATCCCATTTAAAGATTCTACAACCTGTACGACCTTACCAGTATATAAATTCCCCTCATAGGTTCTCTTGAAATGGTTAAACACATCTAAGGAAAAAATTTCTTTTGATTTTAGATCTGCTACTGCCACTAAAGTTAAAGTTTTACTTTCCTCAATTATTAACGTTCTCATACTATTCACTCAAATTAAAGATAGATTGTTTGACGCCATCGTTTTCAAAAAACAAACCAATTCTTTCAACCCGAATTGTTTCAATGGTTTGTGGCACTTTATAGGTTTCAAATAAGACTTTGACTAAAGTCTCCGGGTTTAAACTGCCTTGGCTTCCAGATTGTAAGGTTGCTCTAAACAAAATTTCTTGTTCAGATTGGAATACCATTTTAAAAGAATCAATTTGTTCATTGATATTGACTTGCTTCATCTTACCGTTTTTTGCTTTCTTTTCATAAACGATCTCATTATTTTGAGTAAAAGCATCAATCCACTCTGCAATAGGTAATCTTTCAATATTAGAATTAAACTCAACCTTAATCAGGTATTCAGCATGTGATAAAGCGGCCATAAGTGACTTTTTACTTTGAACATATGAAGCCTCAACGACTTTTATCCCATCGGGGAATTGCATAGTTTTCACCTGTTCCATTGGCATCTCTTTTTCAAGTAGAACTTCCATTACTTCGTACTTGCTTGAATAACCCACTGAAAGAGGTGCTGCAAAAGTCATTCTTGGAATTGGATTAAAACCTTCAGAAAACTTTAATGGAACCTTATTAAATCTAAAGACCCTTTCAAATAACTTCATTAACTCAAGATGTCCTAAGAATGCCATGTACCCTTCTTTTGTATAAACAATTCTAAGCGTTATCATAGCAATCACCACCTATAAGATTTACGTTTAAACCACAGCCAGTACATCCCTGACGGCAATCCTGTGTTTCTTTTTCGATTACCGCATTATCATACTCTCTTTTAAGGTATGCTTTAGAAACACCTGCGTCTATATGATCCCAAGGCAGATATTCTTCAAAGCTTCTTTCTCGACGTGTATAGAAATCTGGATCAATCCCCTCGGCTTCAAAAGCTTGCATCCATAAGTCTTGATCAAAATACTCTGCCCAGCCATCAAACTTACATCCTAACTCATAAGCCTTTTTAACAACCGCATTGAGTTTTCTATCGCCTCTTGCAAATACACCCTCAAGAACACTTGTTTCTGGTTCGTGATAATTATAGACTACTTTTTTATTGATCAATTTTGATTTTAAATGATGAATTTTCTTATAAAAAGTTTCTTTATCGTCCTGAACCATCCACTGAAATGGTGTAAATGGTTTTGGAACAAAGCAAGAGGTACTTACAGTTACTTGTACAGACTTTTTCATATCTTCTGGTTTTACTTGCTTAAATGTGTAAGTTCCTAGATTTGCAATGTCACTAATACCATCTAAATCTTCATAAGTTTCTGTTGGTAAACCAATCATGAAATAAAGCTTAACACGGTGCCAACCCAAAGAAAAAATACTTTTAAATGTTTCTAAAATATTCTCTTCAGAAACGCCTTTATTAATAACATCTCTAAGTCTCTGTGTACCTGCCTCAGGTGCAAAAGTAAGACCAGTTTTCTTTACTTTTTGAATTTCCTTTAAAACGTCTACTGAGAAACTATCTAACCTTAATGAAGGTAATGAAACGGCAATATTATCCCCTTCATACTTCTTGACAAGATCCGTTACCAAAGGACCTATTTGACTATAATCCATTGAACTTAATGAGGTTAAAGAGAATTCTTCAAAGCCTGTATTGTTAAGAATTTTGTCAATATTTGAAACGATCGTTTCTGGTTTTCTTTCTCTTATTGGTCGATAAAGCATACCCGCTTGACAGAAACGACACCCTTTGGTACAGCCTCTGAATAGCTCCACCATAGCGCGATCGTGAACAATGTCAGCGAAAGGAACGATCATTGTTTCAAGTTTAAAACCATCTTCAAAGCTTCTTAAGAAACGCTTCTTAATCACCTTAGGAACATCTGCTTTAAGTGCATATCCAAGCATTATGCCTTGAGCATCATACTGTGGTTCATAAAACTTAGGCACATATATACCCTCTATACCAGCACATGCAAGCAGTAAGTCATCCTTTGAAATATCACCTTTCTTATAGCTTCTAAATACATCTACAAACTCAAGCAATACCTCTTCACCCTCACCGATAAAGAACATATCTATAAATTCAGCGATTGGTTCTGGGTTATAAGCACAAGGTCCACCTGCAATTATAATTGGATCCTTAGAATGTCTATCCTTAGAATATAGCTCTAAGCCAGAAAGGTTAAGCATATTTAAAATATTGGTGTAGCTTAACTCATATTGAAGTGTGAAGCCAATGACATCCATTTCAGAGAGAGGCGATTTTTTTTCAAGTGAAAATAACTTGTGTCCTCTTTCTCGCATCTCTTTTTCCATATCTGGCCATGGTGAAAATACTCTCTCACAAAATACATCTTCTTGTTGATTGAGCAAATTGTATATAATTTGCATGCCTAAATGACTCATCCCAACCTCATATACATCAGGAAAAGCAAAACAAAATCTGATCATTTCTTCAGTAATTTCTTTGTTGAATGTGTTCAACTCACCACCGATGTATCTCGATGGCTTCTCTACCTTGTGAAGCAAAGCTTCTAAATTCATGGTTCCTCCTAGTACTATGCGTTAAAGAAAGTGCCTTTCTTTCTTCTAATATATATAGATTCAACAATTCCAATCGCCAACATACTGGAAACGATTGAAGTTGAACCGTAGCTAAAGAACGGTAGTGTTATTCCCGTTACTGGCATTCTACCCAAAGTCATTGCAATATTTTCAATTATTTGAAATGCAAACATAAAAATTATACCAATTATTATATTTGATCCAAACTCATCCTTTACACGTCTGCTTAAACTAATCATTCTTAGCAGAAAAAACAAATACAGCGCAATTACTGCTATCCCACCAACAAAACCTGTTTCTTCAACAAAAACAGCAAATATAAAATCGGATTCTTGAACGGGTAAATAATTTAGTCGATGGTATACACCTTGAAATAAGCCTCTACCATACATCATTCCAGATCCAATTGTGATTTTTGACTGCATTACGTGATAATTTCCTGGTAAAGTCAAATCATTCGGATTTAAAAAAGCATCAATTCTCTCGCGCTGGTGCGTTTCTAAATGTGGGTAAATTAATGGTGTCAATCCAACCACAGCCAATAAACCGCCACCAATTTGCCAGTATCTCATGCCACTTGCTAAAAGAATACCAAATGTTGCAGATACGAATACGAGCGCAGAGCCGAGGTCTGGCTGTTTAAGAATGAGTAATAATATTGGAACCAGTGCAATCCCTGCCTTAATAACTGACTTAAGGGAGCGCATCCCTCCATTTTTTTCTGCAAATTTTGCTAAAAAGATAATGTATGCAATTTTGGATATTTCACTGGTCTGAAAATCGATAATGCCTAAATTAATCCAGCTACGTGAGCCGTTACGAATCACGCCCACTCCTGGAATAAAGATAATTATCAATAATAAAAGCGCGATTCCATAAAGCCACCAGTAAAACTCTCCAACGACTTCGTAATTGATAAATTGAAGTATGCCAATCAATATAAGTCCAAAAACAAACGAAAATGCCTGTAATTGTACTTGCCTTGTCATTCCGACATTCATTACATCTGTTGCACTAGCAATCGCAAATAGTCCTAATGTAAATAGAACTAATACGATTCCTAATAAAATATAGTCAAAGCTCGTAACAATCCTCTTTAAATTCACTTTAACACCTCATTTAAAAAAGGTCCCGAAGGACCTTTGGTTAACGCTTCAAATTCTTAATCGGAATACTAGCGACTAAAACCGGTTTTCCGGATTCGTCATCATGTGTTCTAGTGATTTTAATATCCATATCAGATGGATCATAATCCACGTGTTCCGATATTGATGACAATATATCTTTCTTTAATAGCTCAAGCAACTCAGGCGAACAATTCGATCGATCGTGGACTAAGACCAGCTTCAAGCGATCCTTGGCCACATTTTTGCTCTGAGGTTTGCTATTTAGAAAACCAAATAAATCAAACATAAACCCCTCCTATTTGCCAAATGATAACGCTTTTTTGATTTTTTCCAAAAAGCTTTCCTGAACGTCAAATTCTAAAAATGCCACATCTTCACCAGTAATTCTTTTAGCGATATTTCTAAAAGCCATACCTGATAATGATTGGTCTTTAAATACTGCAGGTTCACCTCTATTTGTGCTCATTACGACTTCTTCGTCATCTGGAACGACACCGATTAAGTCAACTGCTAAGATATCCTCGATATCTTGAACGTTCATCATTTCGCCTCTTTTTACCATATCAACTCTAAGACGATTGACGATTAATCTTGGATTGTTAATTTCTGCAGCTTCAAGTAAACCAATAATTCTATCTGCATCTCTTACCGCAGAAACTTCAGGAGTCGTAACGACTACAGCTCTATCTGCACCAGCGATAGCATTTTTAAAGCCTTGTTCAATACCAGCTGGACAATCCACTAATACATAATCATGTGTTTTCTTTAAATCTTCAATTAACTCTTTCATTTGATCAGGTGTTACTGCATTTTTGTCTTTTGTTTGTGCAGCAGGTAACAAAGATAAATTTTCAAATCTTTTATCTCTGATTAACGCTTGCTTCACTCTACAAACGCCAGTAACGACATCTACGATATCATAAACGATTCTATTTTCGAGCCCCATAACGATGTCTAAGTTACGAAGTCCGATATCTGCATCGATAACACATACTCTTTTACCAAGTAATGCTAAAGCAGCTCCAATATTTGCGGTAGTTGTGGTTTTACCAACGCCGCCCTTTCCAGATGTTACTACGATCGCTTCGCCCATTATATTACACCCTCCAAAAACTTACTAGTCTATTTTTACTATTATCGCACTGGTTGTACATCTATACAATCCATCAAAAGCCTTATTTAATGACATTTCTCAATTTTAATAACCCCATTACTCACAGTCGCTTTTTCAGGAACCGTCGTATGAATCGTTTCATCATCGCTCGGTGGAACCGAAATAAATTTAGAGATTCTGATTTGAGTCGGCTTCAATAAATTTGCGATTACTACGGCTTTATCATTGCCGGCAGAACCAGCATGAATAAACCCTAAAACTCTCCCCATGACGATTATATTGCCTTCTGCGACCACTTCAGCTCCTGGATTTACATCGCCTATTACGACGACATGCCCGGGAAAGTGAACAGATTTACCAGAACGCATGGTACCAAACACAAAATGCGTATCGCAAATCAAATGCGCATCACTTTGCACAGGTACAGGTACCTGAACCTCAACAATTTTCTCGACAATTTTTTCAACAATTTTTGTCTCGACTTTAGTTTCAACATGTGGTTCGCTAACTTCAGCAGTACGATTAGATAATTTAGTCGGTTTTGGGCTCTTCTCTTTGACTTCTTCAAGACTCTCAACTTCGATGCCATACTCATCAAAGACCAGTACTTCAATAGCAGCTTTTTGCTTATAATTAAGCTCTGCGCCATTGACACCGATAATTTTGGAGCCTTTGTAAAAGTCACCACGCTCTTTTAACAGTGTTTTTAAATGATTGAGCGCAATATCAAAAGAAACGTTGGTGTCAATATTCAAGTAAAGTCCATTTAACTTTCCTTTGAATTCAACTGGACCTTTTGAGGCCATTTCATCACCACCAGCTCGTATTTTTACAGTTATTACTGCATCATTATTATTTTAACTTATTTTAACAGATTTCACAACCAACAGTTAATCTTGGTTTTTAGGAACTTCAATTACTTCGTCACTTTCCACTTCTGGCTCTAAACCAAAATACTGTGCATAGACATCCCTAGCAACAGGAGCTGAATAATACCCTTGTCCGCCTTGTGGAATAAAAATGACCACTGCAATTTCCGGATCTTCATAAGGTGCAAATGAAACAAACCATGAATAGTTATCATATGGTAAACGGAATTGATTCAAATCCTCATCGGTTAAAGTGTAATTTGTCATTTCCTTTATAGCTTCGCGCATTGCTGAACCTTTGTTAAGATAATCCTTTTGAATTAACGATTCTAACTTCTCATCTTTAATTGCTTTTTCTTCATCGGAGGTTGCCTCATCACTTTGTTTTTCAAGTATGGCCATCTCTTCACTACGCTGTTTGATGATTTCAATCGTTTTTTCTTCCACATCCTCTATTTTAAGGCCAGGAGCTAATTCATTCAAATATTCAGTCAAATAGGCAACTTCATCTAGAGGCGGTATTAAACCTTCTTTCTGAGCAGTTCCTGTTTTAGCTGCTATATTCAATGGCATATCCTTGAATATTTTATAAACAGATGAAGAGGTTCCTTTTGTAACCTGAAGCATCGCTTGTTTAACATAATTTAGATTACCCTTTGTATCAAAACTTTCCGTAACATCTACATTCTTATTTTGTACGATATCACCAACTTTTTTTATCAAGGTTAACTCATTTAGGTAACCACCATTAGCTATAGTTGCGATATATCTTGCTATTTGCATAGGCGTATACGTATGGTCCCCTTGACCGATAGAAAGATTCAGTGTATCACTTTCATACCATTTCATTAAATTGAAGTAGTCATATTTTATGATATCAGCTAACTCTTCAGTAACATAGTAATCTGGATTACTACCTAATTCAAGTAAACGATTGATCAACTCTCCTCTGCCAGGATTATCATCAGACCAGCTGACAATAGTATCTACAAGTGCATCTAACTTATCTTCATCATCAATTAACTCTTCGGGAAAATAGTTTTTAGCAATTAAATGAAGTTGATTAGATAAAAGCGCCATAATGGTTCTTTTCTTCTTTTCTGGTTCTGGCAATCCCATTGAAACTTCACTAATTTCAACACCGGTCTTACGATCTAAACCGAATAATTTTGAGTATTCTGTCATGATGGTAGGATTCATTTCAAAATTAAGAGGCACGCCTCTATAATAGTCCTTACCATTTGAAATATTAAAGAAGTAATAGTTACATGATACTTCTATGGCTTTAAAGAAGTCAGTTGGACCATGCTTCCCACCATAATCGTTCCAATACCAGCAACCAAATCTCTGGTTACCTATTTCTACATAACCATCTGAATAAAGCTTTTGATACGGGTCTAGCCCTTGTTGTAGCGCAGCATACCCGGTCATCATCTTGTAGATAGAGCCAGGCTGAACCGCCATCATTGTAGCGGTATTATATAACGGACGTGCCGCTAAAGGATTACGTTTGTTAACTGGGTTAAGCGCATTCCAGTCCTCTTGATTGATGCCTGTTGAAAATAAATTGACATCGTAAGATGGATAACTTGCCGATGCGAGAACCTCGCCAGTCTTTACGTCTACGACAACGCCTGCAGCAGTTTCAGCATTCGCATATTGATCGTATTTATAATCTCCCCAAGGGCTTTCATAGACACCACCTGTTTGAAGTGCTGTCAATGCTTTTTCAAGTCCCTGTTCTAAAACTTTTTGTAAATCTAAGTCAATGGTTAAATAGATATCTTCACCAGATTTTGCATCCTTACTATCAAGACCATATGCAGCTTCATCTACATCTGCAACATACTTTCCATAGACGTCAACCTCAATATACTTATAGCCATTTTCACCGTGTAATGAGTCTTCATAAGCACCTTCAATTCCGGTTTTTCCAATGACTTGATTTCTATTATAGCCTTTTTGATTAATATAGTTTTCAATTTCAGCGTCCGTGGCAATTTTCCCCATATATCCGAGAATATGTGCTGCAGTTGAGCTGTTTGGATACGTACGGATCGTTGTATAATTGACTGAAATACCAGGTAAATCGTACCCCTTTTCTTGAACCAAAATCGCAGTTTCTTTAGATACAGAACTTGCAACGGTAATTGGTTCGTACTTTAAATAACCCTGTTCTTTAATCGTATGTCTAAAGATAAGAATTTTATAAGCATCCTCATCAGTATAATCATCACTGATTTTAAATTCTGATCTCGACCTTATCTTTTGGAAGGCCTCTTTGGCAGAAATATTCTCATCTAAGCCATACATTTTTAAAAATGTCGTTTTATAAATTTGTTCTAAGAAAAGCATCCTATTGGTCGAAATAGGCAAATATTTACCTTGATTGTATAAAATTCGATAGGCTTCGTAATCACTCAGCTCTGGATCAATATAGTTTGCAGATCGAATATCATCAAAAACGGCTTCTGCGGTCCAACTTTCATCATAACCATTGTCATATAGCCATTTTTTTATACTTTCATCAAATCTAAACTTGTATACGCCATTTTCAATATAGATTGGAAACTCAAGGTGTTCCTCGCCTTGTGCTTCAAGAAAATCATAAATCTCTATCATCTTTTGTGAAAATACATCTGAAGGTACGATGCTACTATTTAATTCTATCGCAAAACCAACTTCAGACGTAGCAAGTAATTGTCCGTTTCGATCGTAAATGTCGCCACGTTTAGCTTGCGTCTCGATCTTTTTAATTCTATTACTAATCGATTTTTGATAATACTCTTCACCATGAGTGATGGTTAAATCGTAAAGACTATAACCCAAGAGAACAAAAATGATGAGTAAACCGAGCATAATGTGTATTTTTCGATCTTTAAGTAAGTTAAGCATTGAAGTCTCCTAGCTTGTAACCATGAACTCTTTTAAAAACCCACGCATAGATAAAATACCCTATGACGACATTCATAGCAATCTCTGTGGCAATTTTTAAGTACATAAGTGAAAATGGTATCGTCGATTGTATAAAGAACATGATTAAATAAAATACAAAATGATAAAGAATCGTCCCAATCGCCATTAAGAACAATGGCGTCATAAAATTTCCTTTAAACAATACCTCTATCAGATATAAGACAAGATAGACAATTAAACCATAAATTAAAAAATTAACGCCTAGCATTCTTCCTAAAAACATATCCTGCATAGCACCTGAGATGAATGCAAATAAATAAGCATTTTGCGAAGTTGATAATGCCGCTAAAACAATTGCAATCACAATTGTAAAATTAGGCATTGCACCATTAATACGGAAAAGCTGAAAAAGTGTGCTCGACAAAATGAAGTTTATAAGTGCAAGAAGGATGATATAACGATACTTCATATCATTCACCACCCTCTTGTCCAACTTCTTTTTCAACGTATGGAATTACCATAACTTTATCAATTTTTCTAAAATCAACAACAGGCGTCACTTTGATTTTATTGAGAATTAAGTCTTTGTCTACAACAACCTCATAGATTTTTCCAATTAATATTCCCTTCGGATACATCCCAAGCCCAGAAGTAACAATGTAGTCTCCTACTTTTACAGATGCCTTCGGATCAAACAACTCACCAATGAGCTCATAATTCGTGGTACCACTTAAGACGCCATCATAATCATCCGTCACTCTTAGCATTTCGAATCCAACAGAGGATTTTTGGTCAACGATTGAGATAACCTTACTCCAGTTATCACCAACTTCATAAACGAGACCAACTAAACCATTGCCATTGATGACTGTACTATTCTTATTAATCCCTTGATTGATACCAGCATCTATGGTAAACATATTAAACCAATTGCCAACATCTTTAGATATGACATTACTTGAAACATATCCTATTTGAGCATCAGAATCGACATACTTAAGTGCTCGCTTAAGTTCTGTTAACTCAGCGAGCTCCTTTTGTGACATCGTAAGATTGACGATCTGCTCTTTTAAGGCTTCATTTTCTAGCGCAAGATTTTCATTCAGCTCTTTATAATTAAGAACATTGATAATCGGTTCTGTTTTTTCATCTACAAAATTACCTACAGATGTAAAAAAGCGTTGAACCGGCATAAGTAAAGACCCGAGCTTACTTTCTATGAAAGTAATCCGGTCTCTACCACCGAATGATAAAATCATCATAATGATGAGTAAAGATCCAATCAAAATCAGCGCAAATTTCTTTAAGCGATTATCCATCTTTACCTCAATTTATCTTATAAGTTTCTAGAGCTAATAAATACTTCTCTTAATTCATTAAAGCTTTCTACTGCTTTACTTGTACCGATAGCTACACAATCCAACGGATTTTCAGCAATTCTTACTGGCATACCAGTTTCCTTTTTAATTAACTTATCAAGATCTGTAAGAAGTGCACCACCACCTGCTAAAACAATACCTGACTGATAAATATCTGATGAGAGTTCTGGAGGTGTTTTTTCAAGTGTTGATTTGATACCTTCTACGATTGATTGAATTGGTTCCCTAATTGCTTCAAAAATTTCACTTGATTGTAAAAGTAAAGTGTTTGGAAGACCTGTAACTAAGTTTCTACCTGTAACTTCCATTTGTCTATCTTGGCTTGGCAGCATTGCACAAGCGATGTTCATTTTTATATTTTCAGCAGTTCTTTCACCGATCATTAAGCTGTATTTTTTTCTAACATAGTTTACGATTGAATCATCTAGTTCATCGCCTGCGATTCTTATAGAACGGCTTGTAACGATACCACCTAAAGAAATAACCGCAATTTCAGTTGTACCGCCACCGATATCTACGATCATACTACCAGTTGGTTCAGTAATTGGTAAATCAGCACCAATTGCTGCTGCCATAGGTTCTTCAATTAAAAAAGCATCTTTAGCTCCAGCTGATAATGACGCTTCGTAAACTGCACGTTTTTCAACTTCAGTGATTTGAGATGGAATACCTACAACTACTTTAGCGCCAGTAAACATATTGATGTTTGGAACTGCTTTATGAATAAAGTATTTAATCATTTTTTGAGTAATATCAAAATCAGCAATAACGCCATCTTTTAACGGTCTAATCGCTCTAATTTGTCCTGGTGTTTTACCTATCATTTCCTTCGCTTCTCTACCGACTGCAAGAACGTGTCCTTTATCATTGATCGCAACAACGGATGATTCTCTAACGACAATGCCCTTTCCTTTAACACATACAAGCGTGTTTGATGTTCCTAAATCAATACCAAGTTGTTTATAAAATAATCCAAATCTCATCTGTAACATTCCTCTCAATTCATTTATAGTTGATTGCTTTCTTTAAAGCTAAAATATTTGTCTTTTCCAATAATTAAGTGATCCAAAAGTGGTATTCCCAAAAGTTGACCACACTCATCTAAACGTTTAGTAATAAGTGAATCTTCTTTACTTGGTGAAACCGTTCCTGATGGATGATTGTGAATTGCGATTATAGACGCTGCACTCCTTTTAATAGCGCTATTGAATACCTCTCTTGGATGTACAATAGAGGCATTAAGACTGCCTATGGAGATCACTTCCCAATTGATCACTTCATTCTTAGTATTTAACATTACAATAACAAACTTCTCTACTTTTTCAAGTGACAGTTCAGCATAAAAAAAACTTGTAACATCACTGGGTGAAGTAATTTTATAGCCTTTTATTCCTGTTGATTGTTTGATTCTTTTACCCAGTTCAATTGCAGCAATAATTTGCGTCGCTTTCGTCGTACCAATCCCATCAATCTCACAAAGCTGTTCAATTGTAATCTGTGACAAGTCTGATAGGTTAGACTCAAATTGACTGGCCATATATTGACCTAATTCTAAAGCGGATCTCTTCTTGCTTCCAGTTCTAAGTAGTATAGCTAAAAGTTCAGAAACAGTAAGTGCTTTAGCGCCATAATGCAACATACGCTCTCTTGGTTGCTCCGTAACAGGAATATTCTTTATCATTAGTCGCCTCGCTTCATCAAATTTAAGTTACAATGCTTACGCAACATTGCGTTTAATTTTGAGAGTGGCAATCCCATGACATTGAAAAAATCACCTTCAATTCCATTTACCAGTAACGCGCCATGTCCTTGAATACCGTATGCCCCTGCTTTATCAAAGGGTTCCCCAGTATCTAAATAATCACAAATCATCTTATCGGACAACGGATTAAACGTAACACCGGTCCGCTCATAGTCGACTATTTTTAAGCCACACTCCAAATGGATGAGTGCAATGCCAGTAAATACATCGTGAGTTGTATCATTTAATTGGTTTAACATGCGTTTTGCGTCGTCATAATTTTCAGGTTTGCCAAGTATTTCATCTTTAAAAACCACTGTGTCACTTGCAATTACAAGTGCATCAGGATGTTCTTGAGCAACTTGCATCCCTTTTTCATAGGCTAACGCCATAACCGCTTGTTTTGGCTGATCATTCAATGAAATTTTCTCTTCTATACTGCTGGGTATAATTTCAATCTCATCAATAAATTGTTTTAAAAGTTCTACCCTTCTCGGTGAGCCCGAGGCTAATATGATTCTCATAATTTTCGATAGATGAAAAACGCAATCACAATGCCTAAGATGCCTGAAAGATTGAGACTAAGCTTTAAACCAAAGGTTAAAATAATCACATTTAAATCCACTACAAATGGGTCGACCCCAATTGTTTTACCATAGTTTAAAATCGGGATTACATCACCTAATGCTGCGCCGATCAAACTTCCAAAAACAGCACCAACCAACAGTAATACAAGTAGCACAATTCCATCGTTACTTTTTACTCTCATGAATTACCTCTTAATTTTACCATATATTTCCATATGTTTCCATAGCGATGGCAGACCAAAAGTACAGTCTAATCTAAAATCTAGTTTAACATTGGTTGCTGTCAATTACAAGGAAAAGGGCGTTACAAAATCATGAATTTTATTAAATAATAAGCCACAGATATAAATACTGTTAACCGTTAAAACGAAAAAAAACGGCCATATGGCCGTTTTAATTTTAATATTATTTTACTAAGCTTGTGCAACAACTTCTACAGTTCGTTTTGACAAATCACCACTGATTGCTTTTGTTGGACATTTTTCAACACAAATCATACAGTTTGTACATTTGTCATAATCAATCTCTGCCAAATTGTTTACTACATGTATTGCGTCGTGTGGGCAATTTCTTTCACAGATACCACAAGCAATACATGCGACGTTACAATTTTTCTTAACTTGAGGACCTTTGTCTTTGTTGTTACATTCAACAATTGTCAATTGATTATAAGGTATTAAGCTAATAACCATCTTCGGACAAATATCAATACACTTGTTACAAGCGGTACACTTCTCTGGATCAACCTCAGCAAGCCCTTTGACGTTGATGTGAATCGCATCAAACGGACATACTTGTACACATGACCCAAGACCCATACATCCATATAAACAACTTTTTGGTCCACCGTTTAGCATATTTGCTGCAACACAGCTATCAAGACCATCATAGTCAAATCGGTTACTACAGTTTTCTTCATGGCCTTCACATTTTACTTTTGCTACTTTTTTGGTTGTTGCACCTGCTTCAACACCCATGATTTGAGCGACTCTTGAAGCAACTGGTGCACCACCAACTGGACAACCATTAACTGGCGCCAATCCTTTTACAACAGCATTAGCAAAACCATCACAACCCGGGTAACCACATGCACCACAGTTTGCACCCGGTACAGCTTCTCTTACTTCTATCACCCTTGGATCAACTTCTACAGCAAACTTTTTAGAAGCAAATGCCAATGACGCTCCGAAAACTAAGCCCATTACCCCTAAGCTCGTTCCTGCTAAAATTAAAGAATTTACATCCATGTTAGCCTCCTATACTAAGCCAGTAAAGCCTAAGAAGGCTATTGACATAAGACTCGCAGTAATAAGTGCGATTGGGAATCCTTTAAAAGGAAGTGGCACATCAGATGTTTCTAATTTTTCTCTGATACCTGCAAATAAAACAATTGCAAGAGAGAAACCAATCGCTGCAAAGAACGAATGGAAAATAGTTTGAATTAGATTAAACTTATACTGAATGTTGAGCAACGCCAAACCTAGAACCGCACAGTTAGTTGTAATTAGTGGTAAGAATACACCTAATGCCTGATAAAGTGTTGGGCTCATCTTTTGAAGAACGATTTCAACGAACTGAACCAGTGATGCGATTACTAAAATAAACGCAGCAGTTTGAAGATACTCTAAATGAAACTTAACTAAAATATAGTAGTGAACAAAGTATGTGATCGTTCCCGCTAAAGTAATAACGAACGTTACGGCCATACCCATACCGAAAGCTGTTTCTACTTGTTTTGAAACCCCTAAAAACGGACAGATACCAAGAAATCTCGAAAGTACGAAGTTATTTACGAGAATGGCACTGACCATTATGACAAAAATACTTGCATTTTCCATAAGTCACCCTCCTACTTCGCTTTCTTAATTTGATAGCTGTTATAAAGCGCCAACAATAAACCTAAAGCTAAGAATCCACCTGGAGGAAGAATCATAATTAATGCTGGTTTATAAGCCTCACCTAATAACATAGTGCCAAAAATACTACCATTACCAAGTAATTCTCTAACTGCACCTAAAATTGTAAGTGCAAGTGTAAAGCCAAGACCCATTCCTATACCATCAAATGCAGAATCAACAATACCGTTCTTTGATGCAAATGCCTCTGCACGCGCTAAGATGATACAGTTAACTACGATCAATGGGATAAATAAGCCCAGAGCACTAAATAAATCTGGAATAAAGGCTTCCATTAACATACCGACAATTGTTACGAATGTAGAAATAACAACTACGAATGCAGGAATTCTAACTTGAGCTGGAATCACTTTTCTAAGTAGTGAAATCGCTATATTTGAGCTTACGAGAACTGCAGTTGTCGCAAGACCCATACCAATACCGTTGATAGCCGATGTCGTAACCGCAAGAGTTGGACACATACCAAGCAACTGAACGAAAATTGGATTTTCTTTAATAATACCTTTAGTCAAATTGCTTATTTTCAATTTCCTAACCCCCCATTCTCAAGAATCCAGTGGAAAGCATCAATTGACGCATTCGCACCACTTGTGATAGCAGCACTTGAAATTGTGGCACCAGTAATTGCTTGAATATCATTACCTGTAGCAGCAGTTTTAGACACACCGATAGCTTCTTCAGCTGACTTACCAGCATATTGCTCGTAGAATGCAGCGTCTTTTGCTTTAGCGCCAAGACCAGGCGTCTCGTTGTGACTACCTACTCTTAATCCAGTTACTTGTCCATCCACAGAAATACCAGTTACAACTTCAACATTACCACCAAAACCAGTTGGGGTTGATTTAAATACATAACCAATAACTTCACCATTTGCATCTAGTCCTGTATAAACAGCAACTACTGGTGCAAACTCAGCTGCAATTTTTTCAACATCTGCTTCACTTGCATCTGTAAAACTAGCAGCTTCTGGTAAAACTTCTTTTTTAGCTTGCTCATTCGCAATTCTTCTTTGTTCAGCAATTGGATCTTTAGTTACTTCATTAGTAAGACCTAATCCTAGAGCAGCGATTGCAGCTACTAAAAACAATATGAGTCCCGTTTTTAAAATATCTTTCATTATTTTGCACCTCCAAATACTCTTGGTTTAGAATACTTGTCAATTAATGGAGCTGCAACGTTCATTAAAAGAATTGAATAAGATACGCCCTCTGGATAGCCACCATAGAAACGTATAATCGTCGTCAATAGACCCATACCAACAGCATAGATAATTTGACCTTTAGGTGTAATAGGAGATGACGCGTAGTCAGTAGCCATAAAGAAAGCACCTAAAATCAAACCGCCTGATAAGATGTGGATCATAGTTGTCTGAACATCAAAACCAGTAATTAAAAGCGTTAAAATTGCAACAGTCCCAATATAAATTCCAGGTATTTTAATTGTAATAACACCTCTATAAATTAGGTAAATACCACCTAATAACAACAGAATTGCAGATGTTTCCCCAATACATCCACCGATGCTACCTAATAACATGTCTTTTAACGATGGTAAAAAGCTAGGGTCAAGACCTTCTTTTAAAATACCAAGTACAGTTGCGCTCGTTTGAGCATCAGGCTTTACGGCTGTCCAGGTTGTCATTTGAACTGGCCAAGAAGCAACGAGTAAAGCTCTTGCTGCTAAAGCTGGGTTGATAAAGTTATGTCCTAATCCACCAAAAGCTTGTTTAACGATTGCGATAGCGAAAAAACTACCAACGATAGGAATCCAAATCGGTACGGATACCGGCAAGTTCATACCAAGTAATAAACCAGTTACAACAGCACTGAAATCATTAACCGTAATCGGTTGTTTTCTAATCTTTTGGCACAATGCTTCTGTAAGCATTGCTGTTACAACAGAAATGACAAGAATTAAAAGTGCGCGTAAACCGAAATTATAAACACCAAATGCAGCAGCAGGTGCTAATGCAATGGTAACATCTCTCATGATACTTTGTGTCGTCTCACTCGAACGAATATGAGGCGATGATGAAACCGTCAATCTATTTTCCATAATCAACCTCCCCTATTTCTTTCTTCTTGCTAAAATCTCGCGTTTTGCAACACGTATTGACTGTAATAAAGGTCGCTTAGCAGGACAGATAAATGAGCATGATCCACACTCAATACAATCCAATGCATTAAACTTCGCCGCTTTATCATAATCATGCATCAATGCATAAGCACTGATTTGAATTGGCTCGAGATTAATAGGACAGATTGAAACACATTTACCACATTTAATACATGCAGTTGCTTCAGGTAATTTAGCTTCTTCTTCACTAAACACTAAAATGCCTGATGTGTTTTTCATTGCTGGAAGTTCATCAGAAAACTGAGCAACACCCATCATTGGTCCACCGAGTAAGATTTTGCCAGGCGTACCGTTATAGCCATCACAAAACTCGATTAACTGTTTTAATGGTGTTCCTACTCTAAATCTAATATTTTTTGGCGACTTAATGCCTTTACCAGTTACTGTACAAATTCTTTGAACAAGTGGTAAACCTGTTTCAAACAAATTGCCTATGGTTGCAACTGTAGCTACGTTGTTTACTACAACGCCGATATCCATAGGTAGTCCACCTGATGGGATCGCTCTTCCTGTACAAGCATAAATCAATTGCTTTTCAGCACCTTGTGGGTATTTGGTTTTTAGTCCAACCACTCTTATACCAGTACCAGAAGCAGCTTTTGTCATTGTTTCAATGGCATCAGGCTTATTGCTTTCAATACCAATTACACCATCTTTAACATTAAGTGCATGCATCAATATTTGAAGACCTTTAATAATCGCAGTAGGCTCTTCAAGCATTAATCTGTGGTCACAAGTTAAATAAGGCTCACACTCAGCACCATTTAATACGATTGTATCAATTGGTTTTTCTGGTGGTGGAGATAATTTAACATGTGTTGGGAAACCTGCACCACCCATACCGACGATGCCAGCCTCTTTAATAATATCCACAATTTCTTTTCCAGATAACGTTTTGTAATCTGGTTTTGGAACTACCGACTCATGAAGAACGTATTGTTCATCATTTTCGATAATAACGCAAGTATCAAATCCATACGCGGTGTTTTGTTTCTTAACATCGAGTACAGTACCAGATACAGAACTGTGAACGTTTGCAGAGACGAATCCTCCTGCAGCACCAATCAATTGTCCCACCTTTACTTCATCGCCTTTTTTGACGGTTGCCTCGCAAGGTGCTCCAATGTGCTGTCTTAAGGGAATCTCAACAACTTTAGGGCCTAAAAAGTCTACGATTGGCAAATGCTCGGTTGACTCTTTAGCGTGTGGAGGATGAATGCCTCCTTTAAAAGTTAAAAGCCCCATATATACTCACCCCTTTAGAAATTTAATAATACCTCTATGATTAAAGAACGATACAGAAATAATTTAAAATCGCCTTAATTATACTGTATACAATATCTTTTCTCACCACTAACATAATACTATAAATCGATTTATAGGTCAATGCACGACCTATTGAAATTTCAACCTTTTCAAGCAATAAAAAGTTAAAAAAATATCAAAGTCAAAAAACGTCCCAGCACTTGAAATTAGTCATTTTGTAATGATTTCTTAATACTTTCACTTCACTATTGTATCATATTTTGTTAACCAAATATCATTGGATGCACAAAATTTTATATTTTTATTATAAAGCTTGTTAATTTTTTTGAAACATTAAAATCTTATAGATTTTAACTTTACTTCATTATGACATAATAAAAGATGGCTAACTTAGCCACCCTTCAATCATCAATAATCTTTATTTACATTAATATCAACCACCTCTTAGATTTATTATCCAATCAGCTTTTGAACTTCAGCGATTACCTTTTCAGCTACAAATGGTTTTACTATAAATCCTTTTGCACCTGCCTTTACGGAATCGATTACCATATTTTCTTGACCCATCGCACTACACATTAAAATCTTTGCATCAGGATAATCCAAAGTGATCAATTTAACCCCTTCAATTCCTGTAACCTCTGGCATGGTAATATCCATGGTTACAAGATCAGGTTGATGCAATTTAAACATTTGATACGCCTCTTCTCCATTTCCTGCTTCCGCAACAACTTCATAGCCTGCTTTTGATAAAATATCACTTAAAAGCTTTCGCATAAACATCGCATCGTCCACAACAAGTATTTTCTTCGCCATTTAAATACCTCCAATTAAATTAGGTTAATTATACTCATCGCCATTAGCATTATTAGTACCAATCGCTTAAAAAATGCTTCATTGATTTTATTACCTAAATATATACCCATAAAAGTTCCCGCAATCATAATCGGGGTTAAATAGAGTAGATTAAATAACTGAGGATTTGTTAACAAACCACCTCTGCCATACATTATTATTGTAATGACATTCAAAATAAAAAACAATGAGGTTAATGTTGCACGAAATTCATCTCGTGAAACGCCCTCGTTACTAAGTAAGACGACTATAGGCGGTCCACTAAGTGAAACCGAACCATTAAGTAACCCTGATATAATCCCTGCGATACTATATGTTACCCATTTATTTTTAAAATGAACCTTTACACCAAATAAAAGTAAGATTGACACAACTAACAATATCACACTTACTATTTGCTTTAATAAATGTTCATCGATTAATAGTAGTGCTTTCACTCCTAGAGGAATCGTTAAAGTTGCAAACAACACAAGTGGTAACAAAAGCTTTAAATCAGGTTTTAATTTCAGTTTAAGTAAGATCATTAAATTAAGTATTAATGAAAAACAAACCAAAGCCGGTACGACAACTTTGATATCAAAGAAAAAGCCAAGTAGCGGTAGAGCAATAAGTGAAAAACCAAAGCTCGTTGCACCTTGAACTGTAGAAGCTAGCAAAATTATCAAAGCTGCAAAAACAAATGTCATTCAAACCTCCTATTTTTCCGACTCAATTATTATAGCACTTTTATCATATACATTAATACTATAAGTATAAATTTCTTTTTAAAAAAGACTTGACTTTTAATGGCGCAATAACTATAATAAAAAAGTCGCAACAAGACATGCAGATGTGGTGAAACTGGCATACACACTATCTTGAGGGGGTAGCGAGCATAGCTCATGCGGGTTCGAGTCCCGCCATCTGCACCATTAAAACACAACTTATTTTAATAGGTTGTTTTTTTTTTAGCCACAAACTCGCTTGTGGTAAAATCTGAAAGTTTAGCGCATTAAAATTTCTATAGTATAAAATAAAAAATCCTACAGGAAGATCGTATTTCATATACGAATAACTGTAGGATTTATAATTATGCTTCTACTTTTTTCAATTTTGGATTATCTACTAATCCCGGAATTCTACCGCGTTTTGCAACGGCCTTTCCATTAACCATTTTTAAATCCATTGTCATATCTATTGGTGATGCTGCTGAGATATAGCTACCTACACCGAATGCATCTGCTCCCGCTTCAATCAAGGTCTTAATCTTTTCAGGTGTTAAACCACCTGAAACGAATATCTTTACATAATTAAAGCCTTCAAGATCAAGCTTCGCTCTCATTTCTTTTACAAGACCAGGTGTTACACCACCTCTTTCACTTGGAGTATCCAAACGAATACCAGAAAGCTTACCATCAAGCGCTTTAGCTACTCTTATCGCTTCCTCAACTTCATCTTTAAATGTGTCTACTAGCACGGTTCTATTATGGTCAGGTGCTGCAAGTTTATTATAGGTTTCAGCAACTTTGACCGTATCTCCTGCGACTAGCATTGCACTATGTGGCACTGTACCTGATGGTTCTATACCGCCTAACTTAGCTGCTAAGATACAGCTAACACCTCCAGCGCCACCTACGATAGCAGCTCTTTCCATAACTGGTGCAACAGCAGGATGAACATGTCTTGCACCAAAGCATAAAAAGTACTTATCACCACAAGCCTCTTTGATAACACTTGATGCGGTTGCCCACCCAGAAGCACTCGCCATCATCCCTAATAAGGTTGTTTCAAAAATAGCAAAGTCTTTATACTTACCTTTAATTCTCATAACAGTATCTTTAGGTTCAAAACGCTCACCCTCTTCAACTGCCCAGATTTCAAGGTTTCTTCCTTTTAAAAGATTTAATACTTCGTTTACCCCTGCAAGCATCCCAGCTTTTCTAGGGAAAATTTCGGCAACTACCTCAGATTCAGCTAAGTCAAGCTCTCCCAAGATATCCAACGTTCTTAAAAAATAGACGTCTGTAGTATGTCCGTTAATGATTTCTTCATGTGTTGCACTGTGCATCAAGCGATTGTTATCTATCTTAATGTCTTTGATATCGTGCATGGTATCCAATTGCTTCATAATGGATCATCCTTCCTAACAATAGTCCTTTACATTATAAGTGATTTAGCGAACTTGTTCAATGTTCGTTATTTTTTTGCCAATTTTCTATTCTAATCCTAAGTGCATCAATATAATGATCCAATTGTTTGTGCAGTTCATTAAGTGTAACTTCATTTTCGATAACAAAGTCAGCTAAATTCTTTTTAATATCCATACTGAACTGAGCGTTGATCTTCATCCTTGCTAAAGATTCTGAAATACGATCTCTTTCAATAACTCTACTTAAAGCGGTCTCATGTGAAGCGTAGATTAAAAGAACTTCATTGTATAGATTCTGCTGCTTTGTTTCAAATAACAAGGGCACATCATAAAAGATCACATCTAAATGACTGTTTTGCTTTTCATAATATTGAATTCTTTCTCTAATTAAAGGATGTAGGATCTGATTGAGTTTATGCAATTTCTCTTTTGTTTTAAAGACAATTTCTCCCAATTCCTTACGGTTTAAAGATAAGTCCTCATTTAATATACCTTCTCCAAACTCAGTTACAACTGCATTTAAACCTTCGCTACCAATTTCAACGACTTCTCTTGCAATCTCGTCAGCATCTATAATAAAGTAGCCATTTTGCTTAAGATATTTTACCGCAGTGCTTTTACCAGTACCGATACCACCTGTAAGCCCAACTTTATATGGCGTATTAGTGCGCTTCATACCAACTATCTCCTGTGTTCATATCGACTTTAAGAGGTACTATAAGCTCGTAAGCCTCCTCCATACATGATTTTAGAAGAGCCTTTACAGTTTCAACTTCATCATTAGGGACATTGAGTATGAGCTCATCGTGTACCTGCAAAATTAATTTTGATTTTAGCTGATTCGCTTTAAGTGCATCAAAGACTTTAATCATTGCGAGCTTAATAATATCTGCAGCACTCCCTTGAATCGGTGTGTTTCTTGCTATCCTCTCCGCAGCTGATCGCAACATAAAGTTACTATTATTGATATCGACAATTTCACGTCTTCTACCGAGAATGGTTTCAACATAGCCATTTGACTTACAGGCTTCTATAATTTCATCCATAAAGTCCTTTACACGAGGATAACTTGCGAAGTAATTTTCAATATAAGTTTTCGCGTCTTTTCTTGAGATCCCTAGGCTTTCAGACAATCCAAAATCGCCCATTCCATAGACGATTCCAAAGTTTACCTCTTTCGCTCGACTTCTTTGAAGTGATGAAACTTCATTTTCATCTACATGGAAAACCTGTGATGCCGTTAAAGTATGGATATCCATATCTGTTTTAAATGCCTCGATCAGTTTAGGATCCTCAGACAAATGAGCCAGAACTCTTAACTCGATTTGAGAGTAGTCGGCATCTAGTAGTACACTGTCTTGATTTGCAATAAAAAATCGTCTAATCTTGCGACCAAAAGGCAGTTTAATTGGAATGTTTTGTAGATTTGGTTCTGTAGAGCTCAGTCTTCCCGTCACTGCAATCGTTTGATTAAGCGAAGTATGAACGCGATCTCCCTCTGTTATAACCAATCGTAAGCCATCAATATAAGTTGATTTCAACTTAGTATAAGTTCTATATTCAATGATTTCATTGATGATAGGATGCTGATTGCTGAGTTTTTCAAGGACGTCATGACTGGTAGAATAGCCAGTTTTCGTTTTCTTACCGCTTGGCAGTTCTAGTTTTTCAAATAAAATAGTACCCAACTGCTTTGGTGAATTGATATTAAAGCTTTCTCCTGCCATTTCATAAACTGAAGCTTCTATTTCGGCTATTTTCGTAATCAATTGTTCATCCAACTGGTCGATTTGTTCTTTATCAATTCTAAAACCAGTAAATTCAATATCAGAAAGAATTTTTACAAGCGGTACTTCTACCTCTTTAAACAGACTGACAAGCGATAACTCTTCAAGTTTCTTTTCAAAGTACGCTTGAAGTCGAGTAACACCTTCGATCTGAGATAAAACAAATCGGTTCATTTCATCTGAATTCACTTGTTCATAAGTGAGCTTTTTAGCGCCTTTTCCTAAGACATCTTCCTCTGAAATCATCTTATAAGAGACATTTTCAAAAGTTACCTCAGCTAAATCATAGTTCTTTCTAGCGGGCTCAACCAAATACGCGGCGATAAACCCATCAAAGCTTACGCCATTTAAATCAATGCCCTCTTGCATCAATAGCAAGTATTCCTTCTTAAGATCATAACCGCTTTTTAAAATGTTCTTGTTTTCAAATAGAGGCTTTAGTAATTTTAGGTCCTCAATATCATCTAAAATACAAATAGAGTCGTCTACTTTAAAGACGGCCTTTCTAAATTTTCTTTCTATGATTTCTTCAACATCGCTGTAAGTTAAAAAACTAAAATGCTTCTTACTTAAAGCCAAATCAATAAACGTATTCAAACTCACTTGATCTTGTGTCAATGAATTTTCAACAGAAGCGGCTTCCACTTTTATTCTTGAAAGAAGCGAATTAAGCTCATACTTCTTAAATAATCCGATGAGTTCTTCTAATAAAGGCTCTTCAAGTAAAAACTTATCAAAGTCAATTTCAATTGGCACCTCTGTCATAATGGTTGCAAGTCTTTTGCACATCACCGCTTGCTCAGCGTATTCTTCAACTAAGCCTTTCCAGCGTTTGTTCTCAATCTGATCATAGTTCGCTACCATATTCTCTACAGTACCAAACTGCGCCAATAATTTCGAAGCAGTCTTAGGACCAAATCCAGGAATACCAGGAATATTATCAGAGCTATCACCACTGATGCCTTTAAAGTCGATCACTTGATCAGCATGAACGCCCCATTCTTCCATGATATCTTCATCAGAATAACGTTTAAGTTGCGTAATTCCCTTTTTTGTTATATGCACATTTGCACCAAAAGCCACTAGCTGAAGTGCATCTTTATCGCCAGTGATAACATGAGGTGCGATGCTTTGATCCATACATGCCTTTGCAACTGTTCCAATCAAATCATCCGCTTCATAGCCTTGTAATTCCAGACGCATGATGTTCATAGCGTCTAAAATTTCCTTAACTATAGGCATTTGCATCGCCAGCTCATCAGGCATACCTTTTCGAGTCCCTTTATACTGATCATAACTTTGATGTCTGAAAGTAGGACCCTTCATATCAAACGCAACACAAAAATGGGATGGCTTAAACTGATCGATAAGACTATAAATCATATTTGTTAGGCCATAGATACCACCTGTATAAACGCCATTAGAATTTCTCATTTCACTCATTGCAAAGAAAGCTCTATTAATCAAACTGTTGCCATCGATTATAATCATTTTTTGTTCTGATTTTTTATCCATCACTTACTCCCTTATATTTAATCTAAAGATTTGATGTCAAAATTTTTATTTACACTTATTATAACATAAAAACGGAAGGCTTAAGCCTTCCGTTTAAACAACAGTTTAACATATATTAATAATCGTACTGAACTGAAACATTTGCAGTAATTGTAATTTCACCGGTTTGAATAGGTGTCGAATAATCAGCAGCCTCGCTCATCGCTTTTGCTGGAGAATAGTCGAGATATAAAGTACCACCATAGCTGGTTTCATTTACAGAGTAAGGCATATTTGGTGTTTTGCCAAATGTACTCATAATTGCAGTTGCTTTACCTTTAGCATTTGCCATAGCAAGTTTTAAAGCTTCTTGATAATATTTGCTGTCATCTGCTACTGTAAATCGAATGCTATTTACATTGTTAGCACCCGCTTTAGTAGCACCGTCGATGATTGAACCGACTTTTGTAATATCTTTGATTTTTACGTTTACGATATTGCTTGCGACATAATAAGGATCACTTTGTTTGTCTTGATAATAATCATAAGTTTGGTATAGATTATAGCCGGTTGTCTTAATATCAGCTTCTGCAATTCCCATAGCCTTTAAAGCCGCTACAACCGCTGTCATAAGCTTCGCATTTTCTTGCTGTGCTTTTTCTGCATCCGCATTTTTAGTTTGTACACCTAGATCAATATAAGCTAAATCAGGTGTCACTACTATTTTACCTTCACCACTTACAGTCACTAATTTAACGTCACTTGACGTCGTATCTGCTAAAGAAACTTCATTTGGCGCATTCATTACTATGAAACTAAATGCCATAGCAACTAGTAAAATCATTGAAATGCCAGTTAATAATTTGCTTTTCATGTTACTTCCTCCTTTTAAAGTAGAAATGTTTTATGATTAAGCCTAGAACACCAAGCGTTACCAAATATGGCGACTTAGCGATGACCCAAATCACTAAATTTTCAAAGAATGTTTTTACAGAATTGATGGTGCCAATAAACCCTTCTTTTGCTTTGCTCCACAAACTGTTATCGATTGGTTCTACTATTGGTTTAAGGTTTTTTACCTCGTTGAGTGTCACCGTGATCGTCGTTAAACTCACCAAGTTCTCCCAATCCTTCATTTGCTTTTCATAGCTTGAAATATTACCGCGAATTCGAGTCAATTCATTTTCAATAGAAAGAATGTCTGAAATCTCTACTGCTTGACTCATAATTTCTCGAAGTCTTTGCTCAGTTACTTTCAAATTTTCGATTTCAGCGGCAGTATCTCTATACTGTTTCGTAATATCTGTTGCGTTACTCGCGTCAGAAGTTACCCTACCTAATTCTTTAATACTATCTGTTATAAGTGTGTAGCCCTCTTCTGGAACCCGTAAGGTTAAATAGCCATATTTCAGATTGTCTTCATCAGAAACGTAAAAGCGATAAGATGAGTTTTCATTTTCAACATAGCCACCAGAAGCTTCGACCATTGCTTTAATCTGTGCGACTTTATCATCAAAGCCCTCAACATCCATTTGAATACTAGATGTTTGAATAATCATACGACCCGTTTCATAGCTTGATTCACCAGTACTCTTCAGCAATGCTTCACCAGTGTCTGATGCTTGGCTCTCAGAAAATGATGTCGTAACTCTAACATCAGCCACAGAGGGAGAAATCGCCATTTTACTTTCTTCCTCACCGCCATATGCCATTTCATTATCCATCATTGCAGCAGCAGTGGTTTCCATATAGTAGGATTCAACACTATCCTCACTTTTAGCCATATTTAAGTTCGGCCATAGTCCCTTAGCTGCAAAAATAACCAAAAGCAATGCTGCTGGTATTGCGGAATAACGGTAGTATTTTTTCTTAATAAAGTTATTTTTAAATATTGAAATCACGTTTCCAGACTTTGTCGATTTCTTCTGTTGTCTTTGATTTTCCATCTCCCCTGAGGCAAATATTAATTTCTCATGGAGTTCTTCATCGAATCCCTTTGGTAATTCTTTCAACTCAATTTCTCCCATCAACTGAACCATATACTTGAACTCTTCAAATTCAACTGTACAAGATTCGCAGGAGTCTAAGTGTTTTTCAAGTGATTGTAATTCTTTGTCACTTAAAGTGTTATCAATATACGCATTCATAAGTTCTCTAGCTTCGATGCACTTCATATAAACTCCCTCCTTTCTAATTCTCTGATAGTTGAACTTGTAAGATATTCTTTAGTGCGGTCCGACTCCGATTCAGTCTCGAACGAACGGTTCCTATAGGTATCTCCAAAATAGTACCAATTTCTTCATAAGAGTAACCCATAATATCTTTGAGGATTACCACGGACTTGCTGTCTTCGGAAAGCTGATTTAAAGCATTTTCAATAGAAGACCTTAACTCAAGCTTTTCATAAATCAATAATGGATTGTAGGTTTCATCCTTTAGCGTATCCTTTAACGTAACTTCATCCTCAGTTAAAGGTGCATCATAAGATAAAACGGTTTCTTTTCGTTTTCTAAGTTCATCTTTGCATACATTAATTGTTATTCTGTACAACCAAGTAGAAAAATTTGATTCCATTTTAAATTGACCAATCGCTTTAAAAGCCTTAATTAAGGTCTCCTGCGACATGTCCTTAGCATCCTCTTCATTGCCCATCATTCTAAATGCAATATTATAAACATATCTATTGTATTTAACAATGAGTTTTTCAAAGCTCTCAACATCTCCCTGGACGCTCTTTTCGATGAGCATTGATTCCATTTTTCCACTCCTTTCATGAAAGGTATAGTACTTTGACGATATAATAGATAAAAAAGTTCCATAAATAATTATACCATTAATCAAAATAAATAAAAAAAAATAGCTATATCAGAAATCTGATATAGCCAAAATTTATTTGCCTCAATCTTGCTTGTGGTAAAATCTGAGGACTCGATATGCTCAGATTTTTATTGATAAATAGGAATCGCCTTGTTCATATTATAAGGGTGTATAAAAGAAGAAACAAATTTATGGTCATGATCGACGATTAAAGTCGCATGGTGCATAAAATTCTCTTTAACAAAGTATCTCAAATCGATCGCTCTGATAATGATCAAGTGTGTTTCACTATCCTTAGTCACTTCAAGATGTAGATTTGGAGAGAACTCAGAAAACTTTTCCCCTACAATTGCAGATCTAAATAAATTATAATAACTTTCATCTACCGTTTTCATCCTATGCTTAATTTGCAATTTATTTTTTATTCTAAGCGGACTGTATTGACCTACGAAATCATATTCTGTGGTATGAACAACAAAATCCCACTTATAAAACGCCTTAAGCGAAGGCATGACACTAATATCTGAAACTTGGTATAGCTTTGAAAAATATGCGTTAATGCGTTTACCCGCATTGTGCTTAGAATTGTTCCTCATAAGTAAGTAGATGCTGATAATCAGAGTACCACTTACAAGTTCATAAAGTGTGTTCTTTCCATTTAGCACAAACCAAAATCCAACTAAAGTTATTACAGGATCATATAATGTTAACAAATTCGCTTTTCGCTTCTTTATGAATAGCCTTGCGCCATAGGAGTTTAAAATATCTAGCCCCGTATGAGATAAAGCGCCTATAAAGGTCCAGAGTAAAGTCTGTAGAAAGCTAAATTGTTCAAATCCCATAAAGCTAAGTCCAAGTGTGATCACCACACTAAAGCCAATCAGAAATGGAATTGAATGTGAAATGCCTCTGTGATGCTCCAAGTAGGCTGCATCATCTTTAAATAACCTTATTACAAAATCTAAATCCGGCGACATAGCACCTAACATAGCACCAATCGTCAATGGGTTGTCTATTCCAACTGCAGTACCTGAAAATGCAGAAATAGCACTGCCTACTAAACCATGTGTAAGTGGATCCATTTTAGCTCCTGACATAAAATTATGTTAACCATATTCAACATAAATTAGTCTATCACATGATTGTAATAAATACAAACTGAAATTGACAGAAAATTGTTAACTTTTTGAAAGGTTATATATTTCATAAAAGCGAATTATTTCATAAAGCGATTCAGCACTTCTACGCCCTCTTCTGTAACCAATACCAAATCTTCTATTCTGACGCCAAACTGATCCTTTAAATAAATACCTGGTTCGATTGAAAAAGCCATTCCCGTTAAACAAGTATTTTGACTGACACTGCTCACATCTGGAAACTCATGAACCTGAATACCGATACCGTGACCCGTTCTATGGGTAAAGTACGCGCCATAGCCTGCGTTTTCTATAATCTCTCTAGCGGCTTTATCGACGTCTGATAACTTAACACCTGGTTTAACGATTTTAATAGCGGCTTCATTGGCTGCTTTTACTAAATTATAGACCTTTGTATAAGCTTCTGTCGCATCACCGTAAAAGAAGCTTCTTGTCATATCTGAGCAATAACCATTTACCTTGCCACCCATATCGATCACAACTGCCATGCCTTCTTTTAAAACGGTATCATCACAGTCGTGATGTGGCTCAGCACCATTTGCGCCAAAGCAGACAGAAGGTGTAAATGAAAGCTCATGTATGCCTTTATCTTCATGTAATTTTTTAATTTGATTTTGAACCTTTAATTCTGTTAAATTACCATTTGGTGCTTCACTATATATATAGGAAATGATTTCAGACATAATTTCATCATTTAACTTTGATGCATGTCTCATTTTTTCTCTTTCGTCTTCATCTTTTGTGAGTCGACAATTGTCAACCGCAATAGAACCAATTTCATATAAAAGATTGTTTTTTATCTTCATTAGTCTTAACAAGAAGTGACTTTCCCAAAATTTATCGATGCCGATCACGCCTTGATCAATAATTGATTTTGATAAAAGCTCTATAGCGTCCACATCATCTGTAAAATAAGTTACTGGTAATGTCTCCTCTTTTAATGGAAATAAAGCGCTTAAAAAAAGGTGACATCTTTCTTGATCAATCAAAAGTGCAAATAAACGTTCACCAGGATGAATGTCTATTCCCGTTAAGTAAAAAATGGAATCTGGTGAAGTGATAACCAACTGATCAAAACTATGTTGCTTCATTTCTTCTCTTACTCTTGAAATTCTCTGTGTGTTCATAGCTGCCTCCTATTTTAATCTGAATCTATTATACTATAAAATATAAAAAGACTCACGATAGTTACATTCATTTTTATTCAACTGACTGATCTATAGCGTAACTCATTATGATTCTAGCATCAAGCTTTCTAAATATAGATATAACGCTTTGCAGTTAATATATTTCTTTGCTAAAAAGCAGTTTTAAGACTAAAAAAAAAATCCTAGAAATCTAGGATTTTAATATGGTGCCGAAGGCGGGGGTCGAACCCGCACGAGTGTTACCTCTCCGGATTTTGAGTCCGGCGCGTCTGCCAATTCCACCACTTCGGCTCACAGCTATTTAATATTACCATAACTAATCTAACTTGGCAATATCAAAATATAATTTATTTATGTTAATTATATTTCCCTTTTAAATTCAAAAATAATTATACTTTTTTAAATTAAATGGAACTTTATTTGAGTCGCTTGCGTCATAATGGCATAACGCTTAAAAGGAGGCAAATATGAAAAAAGCATTAGCTATGCTATTAGCGCTAGGAATTGCGACTTCAAGTTCAGCATATGCTGCAAATGATGCAGTTCCAGTTCTAATTTCTGCAAAACTCAACCCAAATCAAATCACCGTGAATGGTGTCTCTTTAGAAAAAGAGTACAAAACAATTGATGAGCAAGTTTATTTACCAATTAAGGTGGTATCTGAAGCACTTGGTTACCAAGTGAAATGGTATCCTGAGGACAAACACGTAGAATTAATTAAAGGCGCTCACTTTATTACGTTTAAAACAACTGAAAACTATTTTACATTTGGTAAAATGGCACCAATGCAATTATCCGAACAAGCATTCATCTCTGAAGGATCCACTTATGTGCCTTTAGATTTTATAGATGAAATTATGCACGCAAATGCATTTGTAAATGACAGTTCAATCGAAGTACTTGCCGCACTTCAAGATCAAGTAAGTACTGGCGGATTTGTAATTACGGATATCAAAGATGGCAAAATCCATGTATCACAAGGCGATGGTG
This sequence comes from Fusibacter sp. QWL-12, assembly GCF_058683495.1. Classification (NCBI taxonomy): domain Bacteria; kingdom Bacillati; phylum Bacillota; class Clostridia; order Eubacteriales; family Fusibacteraceae; genus Fusibacter; species Fusibacter sp. QWL-12. The sequence continues at coordinate 3,519,491 of NZ_CM178745.1, read as the reverse complement.
AAGCTTATGTTATTCCAAATGATGATACTGTAATTACATCGCACAAAACAGGTGAAGCATTAACATTGGCTGATTTAAAGGTTGGTGATACGCTAAAAGTGACACATCCTTCAATTATGATTTTGATCTATCCAGCACAATATAACGCATATGAAATTGAAGTTCTTGAAGATGTCGCATACAACGAAGGTACAATTCAAACAATCAGTGAAAATTCTATTTTAGTTAAAACAAACAACGATCTAATTCAGTTCAATTTTGATGAAAATACCAAATTATCAAACTTAAATGGTAATGCAATAGACGCGGAAGACCTTAGAGTTGGGAATCAAATTAAAGTTTACCACAGCTTAGCGATGACAAGAAGTTTACCACCTCAAACCTATGCATTTGAAATCCTTGTTGATACAGCTATTAACTAAAACAAACATTAATAATCAATAAATGTATATAATTAAACGCATCTAGCTCACTATAATAGTTCAAACTAACAAATAAAATAATAAATAAAGCCTGTCGATATTTCATATATGAACCAGTTTTACTGGACATATGAAACAGACAGGCTTTTTGGTACGATAAAAGTGTAAATGCAAGACATTCTTAGTGATGTTGAGCGTTTGCACTTATTTTTTTACAATGAGAGGGTAATTGGTCTGGCGTGGGCTTTTTTGGATCCTTGCATCCGTCAATAAAAACTGTCAGCCATCTCTTATTGTGAGCATTCGATTAAGCAGGTTGAACCAGATAGCGTTCGTGTAACTAACCAAACTGAATGGGCAATGAGTGCAGATGGATTGCAATTACAATAACTCATGGAGGTTGTTATGATAAGCGTTGGAATCGATGTATCAAAAGAAAAAAGCATGGTTTGCATTTTAAAGCCATATGGTGAAGTCCTTTTATCACCAACAGAAATCGTTCACACAGAAGAAGCGGTATCAAAGTTAGCAGATACCATATTAAAGCTTGGCAACGAGGTAAGAGTAGTATTAGAAGCAACGGGAGCCTATCATCTACCGCTGTTAAGCGTTTTTACAGAGAAGAAAATCTTCGTTAGCATCATCAATCCACTCGTGATGAAAAAATACGCCTCAACAGCTATTAGGAAAGGCAAAACGGATAAGATTGATTCTGTGAGGATTGCAAATTATGGTCTCGATAATTGGTTTCATCTACGAAGGCATGAACCTAGCGAAGAAGTTTATGAAGAACTCAAATTTCTCGGAAGGCAGTATTCTCATTATATTCGAATGAAGATAGACAGCAAGTTGTCTCTTAACGGCATATTGGACAGAACGATGCCTGGCATAAAAAAATTACTTTCAGGGAAACGATCTGATTATCCAACAAGAGACAAACTCAGTGATTTCGTTGAGCATTATTGGCATTACGACAACATCACAAAATTAAGCGAGGAAGACTTTATTAAGAGCTATCAAGAATGGGCTAAAAAGAAGAAATACCACGCCAGTGAATCCAAGGCGAGAAAAATCTACGCCATTGCCAGCAGTGGTATTCCAACGCTCTCTTCTAGCACACCATCGACGAAAATGCTCGTGCTAGAAGCAGTCAGAGTGCTTGGTGAAATCAACAAGACTCTACAAAATATTTTAACACAGCTGCAGGTCACGGCAAGTACTTTAAAAGAATATGAGACCGTTAGAGCGATGAGTGGTGTCGGCGATGTCCTGGCACCAAGACTAATTGCGGAAATAGGAGACGTTAGAAAATTTCACAATGGAAGTGCATTAGTCGCCTATGCGGGGTTAGATTCTCCACCTTTTGAATCTGGTAATTTCGTAGGCACAAGGAGAAAGATATCCAAACGTGGATCATCATTACTTAGAAAAACTGGTTATGAAGTCATGAAATGCTTAAAAGCAATACAGCCTGTGAATGATGCCGCAGTATATCAGTATATGTTGAAAAAGGAAGCAGAAGGAAAGGCAAAAAAGGTAGCTAAAATTGCAGCTTTAAACAAGTTCTTACGCATTTATTATGCGAGGGTTATGGAACTGCAATAACATTTATAAAAGCAATTTCAATAAAAAGCAGGCTAACTTCAGGTAATCAGTTAGCCTATTTGTCGTGCTTAAAACATCATCTTTTCGAAGATGGTGTTTTTTTATTGCATCGAAAACTTGACTGAGAATTCAAAAGTTCTTCTTGATTTTTCTTAGCAGGTTTTTATAGTGGCAACGGCTTTGAATAATAATAACCTTGTATCAAGTGACATCCTGCACTCTTAATCTTGTCGACCTGCTCTATCGTCTCTACCCCTTCGGCGATAACGATGCAATCAAGTGCTTCCGATATCCTTACGATAGACTTAAACAAATCGAATGAGGATTGGTCAGTTAATATTGGATCTACAAAGGTTTTATCTACTTTTATTTCATCAAATTTTACCTTAGCAAGGTAATTTAAAGAGGAATAACCGGTTCCAAAATCATCTAAAGCAATCTTAAAACCATATTTCTTTAATTGATTTACCTGCGTTTGAATCAAATCAAGATCGCTAATGAAGATATCTTCTGTAATTTCTAATATAATCTGTGATTTAGGAACACGATACACATCTGCCTTGGTGTTCATGAATTCTAAGAAATCAGAGTCAAACATTAATGCTGGTGAAATATTGACTGAAACTGCAATACCTTCACCATACTTTTGTATTAGCTTTTCAAAATCCTCACAGATCATTGTAAATATCATTCGTGTAAATCTGAGCATTAAATTCGCTCTTGTGATTAATGGTATGAATTCACCTGGCGAAACAAACCCGAGTTCAGCAGATTGCCATCTAGCGAGCCCCTCAACGCCGATGATTTTATTTTCAATTGCATTGACCTTTGACTGATAAAACACTTTAAACTCAGAGTTATCAATAGCAGCTTCTAGCTGATCAATGATCTTAGATTCTCTTTCTATAATCTGATGGACGAGTTCATCGTATCGATTAGGTGTGACGATCCCACTGTTCTTTGCATTTTGAAGTGCAATGGTCGCTTTTTTTAGAACGCTGTCAAAATCATTTTGTGTGCCATCAGTAACATATAGCCCCATATAAAACTCAATATGATTGATTAATCCACTTTCTCTCAGCTTAATTTTAAGTAAATTAAACTGTTCATTGATTAAAGCTTCAACGGTTTGCTCATCCGTTTTTTGGTACCAAATAGCAAACTCATTACCACCTACTCTAGCCACGATAGCTTCATCATCACAGATTTCTAATAGTTGATTGCCAATATAGGCAAGTACTTGATCACCATATTCAGAGCCATAAACAGAGTTGATGAAATTGAAATCCTTAATATCGACGAGCAAAATTGCTGCTGGGACTGGCGCTTCAAGCATTCTAGCATTGACCTTTAGCCTATAATAATATGAGTTTGGTAAACCAGTTAAACTATCGTAGTAGGCATAACGCAACAATTGATCATCTTTTTTCACTAGATTAATTTGAGCGGTTTCAATGGATTCAATCATATTATTAAAACCATTGATTAGATTTAGCATTTCCTCCGTTTTACTAAAGTTCTCAACTCTAGCATACTTCCCCGCTTCAGCAGTTTTCATACCTGCTACAACATTTGAAAGCGGTGAGGTAATCGTATGAATGTATTTAATCGATAATATAATTCCCAGTAGGACAATTGAAAAAATAACGATTGCAGTTATTTGAAGTATAGTTAATGCCTCTTGATCGAAATCAGATATATAAGAACCGGCTGTAACAACCCATTGCCAGTTTGGATCGTACTTAGAATAGACGATTTTCTCACCTAGCTTATCAGAATATGGATATTCCCATGTATACTGTGTAAATCCACCACCATTTAAAGCTTTACTGATTTTATCCTGAACCAAATAAAATGGCTTTGAAGTGTCTTTTTTATCGATAAAACCCCAAACATTTTCTCCCTCAAGCGTAGGGTGAAGAATCTCGACACCATCAGTCGAATAGATGATATAATAACCATTCTCACCAAAATCTACACTAGTGGTAATTAATCGTGTACCGTCTTCCTGCATTGGACCTACCAGCTTAATCTTAACAAGCTCTTGTGCTTTTTCAAGCGTAATAAAACCAGATTCAACCTCTTTGTTCATCTGTTCGATCAAGATCAAAGCTGAGTTAACACCATTTTGCAGTGTGATTTTCCCGCGATTAATAAGCGCATTTCTAGCGATAAAATAGCCGAAAACCCCTACCAAAAGGCTTGAGATTACCAGCAAAAATGTTATATATAAGATCAGACTCTTTTTAAGTGTCGTTAATTTAAAGGGTTTAATCATATGATCTCCAGTGTAAACAAACTCAAAATGCTTATAAAAACTTATATAAATATTATATCTTAAATGCGTTTATTAGCAAATAAAATCGGTCAATTGAATTAACAATTGACCGAAAACTTGACACTTTTCACATTTATTTTATGCGACAATATACATTTTAAGTTTCTCATAGATTTCGGGACTGCAACTGATTTGTAGAAAGGTTGATTCTTCCTCAAAACGCATCTCACTGACACCAGAATATTCGTTGATGAAAGCAAATAGCTTTCCGTCTTCCATAGGAATTCTCACTTCGCAATCAATGAAATCTTTAAAAATATGCGCTTTAATTGCATCTACAAGTGTTTCAATCCCAAGTGAAGTTTTGGCACTCACCACAATCCCATCGACAAGTTCGCTTAAATCAACGTTTGCGATATCGGCTTTGTTATAAATGGTCAGCATCGGTACATCCGCCGCATCTATCTCAGCTAGGGTATCAAGTGTCACCTTCATTTGGTGTCTAAAATCAGGGTTGGCAAGATCGACCACGTGTAACAATAAATCCGCTTGCTTCACCTCTTCAAGCGTCGCTCTAAACGCCTTTACCAAATCATGTGGCAGTTCGCTGACAAATCCAACCGTATCAGAAAGCGTAAACGTCTTTTTATCAGGTAGCTTCATCTGGCGAATGGAGGTTTCAAGCGTTGCAAAAAGCATATCCTTCTCAAAAACCTTTTTCTCCTTCTTCTGAGAATAAAGATCGAGCATTGCATTCATCAAAGTAGACTTCCCTGCATTGGTATAGCCAACAAGGGCAACACCCTTGACTCTTGAGTCAGCTCTTTTCTTTCGCTGTGTGATGCGTTCCTTTTCAACTTGGTCGATTTCACGGTTCAAATCATGGATCTTTTGCTCCACTTTACGGCGGTCTAGTTCAAGCTTCTTTTCACCAACACCTTTATTCTTCGTTCCAACCCCGCCACTTTGACGGCCTAAGGCTTCGTATGAACCGATCAGTCTTGGCAAAAGGTATTTCAGATGCGCTGCTTCTACTTGAAGCTTCGCTTCTCTTGTTTGGGCACGACGTTCAAAGATTTCCAGTATCAGATTGGTTCGATCGACGATACGAACGCTTAACGCTTTCTCTAAGTTCCGCATCTGTGAAGGCGTCAGCTCATGATTAAAGATTACAAGATCCGCATCAAAGGCTTCTACACCCATTCTAATTTCATCCACTTTACCACTGCCGACGTAATATTGAGTCGTCGCACGTTTTAAATTTTGTTCCACTCTTGCCACACACTGTATTTGACAGGCAATGGCTAAATTCTCGAGCTCAGTCATCGAATTTTCATAAAGTGGATTGTTATTAATATTAACCCCTACTACAACTGCCTTTTCAGCATTTACGGTTTCAAGGTTATAATTTTGCCTCTCATTATAGGCATTCATTTGTTCAGTCATCATATTCTCCTTTCGGTATTCACCTAAAAGGATGCTTTTAGGTGGTTATTACAAACTTGTACTACGGCGTAATTTGATAAATCTTAACATGACACACCCTCCTATGTTATAGATTGTGAGTATGACACTCACAATACGTTTATGACAACAAAAAAAGCTGTAAGACAAAGCTTACAGCTCAAAAAACGAGTTCATGAACGGTTAGACTTGATTACATTAGGCCTTAATACTATTAAATTTAACTTGGCTATTTTGACGTAATCTCATCTTGCACCTCCATTTATAACTAAAATATATCATAAGTTGAATCTCTCTTCAATCCATTTAATGGAATTGTAATATTTTATCGACGATCATATCAGGCGAAAGATAGCCCGCAGCATCAATTCTCTTAAGTCCAAAGAGTGAATTAGGATCGCGATCGATAAAGTTAATCCCTTCATCTACAGTCACACTGCCGAAGTAACCAAGGTTTTTTAATAGGCCTTCTGTAAAGGCATTATAATAACCATATGGATACGTAAAGAAGGTCGCTCTTTGCTCGACATTCTGTATCATCTCAGTTTGAAACTGCTCATTATCTTGTTTAAATACTTTCAAATAAGTGTTCTCATCTTCACCTTGAAGCTGTAAAACACCAGCTCTTGTCCCCTCTTCACTCTGAAGCGCATGCAGATCAAAGCTGTGTGACTGGAGTTCGATTACTCCTGATTCAGACATTTCCCTTGCTTGATCCCAAGTAAAGTGAGGTATAATCGGTCGATCATTTGCTTCATCATAGTCGAGTCCTACCGACCAGCCAATCATAGATATAACTGCTTTCATATTCATCTCTTTTAGCAGTGGATATGCCAGCTCATAGTTGCTCAGATAGCCATCATCAAATGAAATAATTAACGGTTTGTCCGGAAGCGCAATCCCATCATAGACATAATTGATCAAATCTGAATATAAAATCGTATTAAATCCAGCATTCTTATACGCTTCAAGATCTAGCTTGAACTTTTCTACAGTTATATTATCACTGCCGTCCGCTTCAGGTAGTAAGTGATGATAAACCACTATAGGCACGGCAACTGGCTCCCCTGCTTCCACATCTAACCTTCCTGAAAGCATGCTCATTAATCTTTCTTCAACGTTTTCAGAAGTTGTGTAATAACCAAAATCACTTACAGGCTGCTCACCAGAAAACATCGTCTCCACCATGAGATCTCCAAGTGTGTTACGGTAATGCATTCTATCATAGAAATTTCTAGCATCGTATGAAAAATCTGTATAGCCAGTAAAATCCCAAAAATCAGTAACGCTGGCAAGACCCCTCCAAAGCTTCTGAATGTCTGCGGTCTCATAGCGGTCCATCTCTTTATAATAAGTAGGCGCTGACACGAAGTAAAAGTTAATTCCTTTTTCTTCTAGATACGTCTTTATACGTTTGAGTGCAGCGACATTATCATCTATAGCAGTTCCGTATAGTGGCCACAACGGCTCGTTAAATTCAGGATACTTAACCAAGAAATCTTCTAAAGTTCCTAAATCCTCACTGTCTCTAACGCTTTTATTATAAACCCCTAGCTCAGGGACAAAGGTTGCATATGCCATCGGATTTTGAGTTCTTTGTATTAAACCCGCTATCTTCTTAAAGCCATGTTCAAGATTTAATGTCAGATATTTGGTATAGTATTTGATTGATGATTCTCCTATTACCTTGCCACTTAACTCTGTGTTGATGTTACGTGGCGATTGGTTGTAGTGATCAATTTCCTGCATACTCATATGAACGATGATATTTTTCACTTCATAGTTCTCTACCAAGTAGTGAACGGTTTGTTCATAATCATAAAAATCGCCGCCATACATCATCATATTATAAAACGATGCACCTTCAAAATACTGATTGAGCTTTTCTGGCGATAATGAGCTTGATTTCGATCCTCCGATTACATAAGAATCATACGCATCATGATGCTGATCGAGATAAGCGATTTTCGCAACTCTCGGATTATTGTTCATATCATATGCAAAGAATTTGATAAAGCGATCACCGAAAACACCAAATGGATCGACGATGATATTAAATGCAAAAAGCATTAAGGTACAAAATACAAGTCCGATTATTAAAAATTTTACCCATTTAAACGGTTTCATAATGCCTCCTCTTTAAAACTGAAAGTACAAGAAGTCTGCCACGTTGGACATCTGAAACAGTGACAAGACGATCAATACGCCTGTAATAAAAGCGTATTTGTAAGAGCTGTCAAACTTCTCTGTAATTTCTCTCGTATTTTTAAAGAAAAATGCAATAAACATGCTGACCGCTAATAGTGCCATGATATAGATATTGTCGATTAAAAATTGACCCAGCTCAGCCAAAATCGCAGTTTTTGCCCAACCGTTATACACTGAAAGATCGACGATGGTTTTCATCACGTGAATCGCATCCTTAAGTGAACCAGAAACGAAAATAATACGCGTTCCGACGATACCGATAAAAGTCAGGCCCCATGCAAGAGGCGTTGGAAGAGACCATTTTCTTCTGGTCATAAAATGTGCCATACAAACGAAAATACCGTTGATGCCACCCCATAAAACAAATCGCCAGCCTGCACCGTGCCAGAATCCTGAAACCAAGAATGTCGCCATAACTGCAGCGTAAAACCTTACCGAACCACTTCCCTTTTTATAAACCGATCGAAAGACATAGTCGGATAGAAATTTGGAAAGTGACATATGCCAACGACGCCAATAATCTCTAAAATTACGTGATTTATATGGTGAGTCAAAGTTTTGTGGTAAATTAATGTTAAAAAACAATCCCAGACCAATTGCCATATCTGCATAGCCTGATAAGTCAAAATAATATGAAAAAGTATATGAGAGCGATGAAAAAAGCGCCATAAATAAGCCACCCTCATGAACATTGCTAAAATAGCTTTGAGCAAAGTGGGTCAATGGATCTGCTAGCATGACTTTCTTCGTACATCCTATAGCAAACACAAATAGCCCTAACATGATGTTTTCTTTAATGAACCTTTGATTGCTTGGATTTTCAAACTGAGGAACGACATCCTTGTGATGGATGATTGGACCGACGATCAACTGTGGAAAGAAAGTAATGAATAGTAGATAGTTGATCAGTGAATACTCTTTTGTCTCTCCTCGATAACAATCGACAATATAAGCAATGAGTTGAAATGTGAAAAACGAAATACCAATCGGTAACGCAAGTTGAATCAAAGGTATCTGTTTTCCAAGTACAAAATTAACATTCTCAAGGAAGAAATCCGCATACTTAAAATAGCCGAGTAAAGCCAAATTTTCAAGTAAACCTAACGCAAATAGAACACGTCTTTTGGCAACACTCTCTGCTCTAACTAACCCAGTACCTATAATATAATTAAAGAAGACGGTGAACACAAAGAAAGGTAGAAAACTCATACTCCCCTGTGCGTAAAAATAAAAGGATGCACCTACCAACCATACTTTGGATAATGTCTTTTTCTCAAAATAATTCAGTGCATAATACCCTGCAAATACGATTACTAAAAAAAATAGAAAACTATAAGATGAAAATATCATAATAAACCCTTTCAAAAACTCATATAGAAACACTGAACTATTTTCAGAAAAAATACAGCTTTGCGCTGTATTAGGAATCTAAATGAGTTTATACCTTCTTTACGTGAATTATTTATATCTAATTTTTTGATTACCGATTTATAGATATCGCTCAACCTTAACTGCTTTACCTATAAATTTAACCTCTGAAAGCTCTACATTTACTTCATTTTCAGACTTTCCTGTAGATAAAATAGCCGTCTTATTGCTTGTCTTTTCTACATAGCGAATCATTTTCTTTTGATTGTGTTGTAAATAATAGATACCATTGCTACTAAAGGCTTCACAGGAAACAAAGCTAATAATGTCTTTTAGATAAATATGGTGTTGATTGAGCGCATGCTCGGTTAGCTGAACGAAAAACACCTTATCATATGGAATCTGATCCACTTTTTTACTTATGATTGAATGTTCCTTCTGTCCAAGGACTTTACCATTCTCATCTGTGATATCATAATTTCTCACCACACCAGAAAGAGCGTCTGCCCATCTACCTGTAGGCGTAATCGCCTTTTGTGGTGGCTCTTGTGCTTTTTTTACTGCTGTAGCAGGCATTACTTTTGGTTTTACTGGCTCTGATGGTACATCCTGAAAATTCTCCATCTTCTCACCCAGTGTTTTGAGGATTTGCTCAGCAACCTGCTCATTGATAATTTTCTTTCCTGATTCCACTTGGATGATATAATTTATATTTTGACCAATCGCCTTTGCAAGGTCCTTCTCAGTCATTTTTGCTTTCAATCTTGCTTCTTTAATTTTAATCGCTAATCGATTCATTTTACACCTCTTGAGCAATAGTTTTATACGCTAGTAATATGATATTATAAACGTCTTCTATTTACAATGACAGAAGGATTAAATTTTATTAAATCTATAAGATCTCACTTGACTTTTATACCCCTTGGGGGTATATTATTGTTATAGATACCCCTTGGGGGTATCTTGTAGGCAAAACTTTCCATACAAAAGGAGATTTTATGAAAACTGAAATATATGACATTAAGGGTATGACATGTGCAGCCTGCTCAGCAGCTGTCGAAAGAGTCACAAAAAAATTAGATGGCGTTGATACATCTGTCGTTAATTTATCTACTGAAAAATTAACCATTCAATATGATGAAAATAAAATGACGCCAGACGATATCATTGCTTCTGTTAAAAAAGCTGGTTATGAAGCAGAAAAACACGAGTCTGAAAAGGAAATTTTATTGCCGATCGACGGTATGACCTGTGCATCTTGTTCTGCTGCTATTGAAAGAAAACTAAGCAAACATCCTGGTGTGGCTAAAATCAGTGTCAATCTAGCGACTGAAGTCGCATCTATTAGCTATGATCCAGAGCAAATCAGAATCTCTGAAATCAAGGACACTATCATTAAACTAGGCTATACACCTAAGGAAGTTGCATTTAAACGCAATGTTGATGAAGATCAAGAAAAGAAAGAAAAAGAAATTAAGGGCATGATTTTCAAACTCAAGCTTGCAGCGATATTTGCAGTTCCATTATTTTATATCGCTATGGCGCCAATGATCGGTCTGCCTTTTCCTAATATGATTTCACCTATGGAACAGCCACTTATTTATGCGATCATACAAATATTCTTAGTCATCCCAATCGTTTGGGCAGGTAGGAGATTTTACGTCGTCGGTTATCGCCAAATCTGGCATCGATCACCTAATATGGATTCCCTGATTGCTATAGGTACAACCGCGGCTTTACTGTATAGTGGATTTTCTGTTTTACAGATCATTTCTGGTGATCACATGGCAGTAGAACATATGTATTTTGAAAGTGCGGGTGTCATTTTAACATTAATCCTTCTAGGTAAAACATTGGAAGCTATTTCAAAAGGTAAAACTTCTGATGCAATTAAGAAATTGATGGGACTTGCGCCACGAACTGCAATCGTCATCATTGAAGGTAAAGAAGTTGAAATGCCAGTTGAAGAAATTGAAATTGGCGATGTTGTTCTCTCAAAACCAGGTAGTAAAATTGCAGTTGATGGTGAAATCGTCGATGGTTACACGACGATAGACGAATCTATGTTAACTGGTGAAAGTATGCCAATCGATAAAAAAGCTGGCGATTCAGTATATGGTGCTAGTATCAACAAATCAGGTATGATCAAGTACAAAGCAACTAAAGTAGGCGATCAAACAGCACTTGCTCAAATTATCAAACTCGTTGAAGAAGCTCAAGGAACGAAAGCACCTATCGCGAGGATGGCAGATGTTATCTCAGCTTATTTTGTTCCTATTGTATTTGTTATAGCTGTATTATCTGCAATTGCATGGGCATTGGCAGGTCAAGATATCGTATTCGTCTTAAAAGTATTTATCGCAATTTTAGTAATCGCATGTCCATGTGCACTTGGACTTGCAACACCAACAGCGATAATGGTAGGTACTGGTAAAGGTGCAGAACTTGGCGTATTAGTAAAAAGTGGTGAAGCTTTAGAGACGGCTCATAAAGTGAATACTATTTTGTTTGATAAAACGGGAACGTTAACGACTGGTAAACCAGAAGTTACTGATGTACTACCTTACGGTAATTACGATATTGAAACACTCTTAAAATATTCTGCTTCACTAGAGTACGGTAGCGAACATCCAATCGCACAAGCGATAACACTTAGAGCAAAACAAGCACAAATTGACTTACTCACCTTCTCTACTTTTGATGAGATTTCAGGACATGGAATTATCGCTGAAGTTGATGGTAAAAAAGTATTACTCGGTAATGAAAAACTGATAAAGAACCACTCTGACGCATCATCTAGCACGTATGAGAAAGATCTACTAAGATTTGCTAGCGAAGGAAAAACACCTGTATTATTGAACATCGAAGGGCAAATGGCTGGTATTATTGCTGTTGCTGATGTCATTAAGCCAGAATCAAAAGCTGCTGTTAAAAAGCTACACGATATGGGCATCAAGACGATGATGATTACGGGTGACCATAAGCAAACTGCTTTAGCAATCGCTAAAATGGCTGGCATCGACGAAGTTGTCGCTGAGGTTTTACCAGGTGAGAAATCAGAAGCTGTAAAAAAACTACAAGCTGAAGGTAAAATTGTCGCAATGGTTGGTGATGGCATCAACGATGCGCCAGCTCTTGCTCAATCACATGTTGGTATCGCTATTGGATCAGGAACTGACGTAGCAATGGCATCAGCAGATATTGTATTGATGAAAAACAATTTATTTGATGTCGTTAATGCGATTGCACTCAGTAGAGCAACCATTAGAAACATTAAGCAGAATCTGTTCTGGGCGTTTATCTATAATGTAATCGGCATTCCTGTAGCTGCTGGTGTTCTCTACTTATTTGGTGGTCCACTGCTCAACCCTGTTATCGCTGCAGCTGCAATGTCAATGAGTTCAGTATCCGTATTAACCAATGCTTTAAGATTAAAATCATTTAAAACAAGGAGTGAAGTCAATGTCTGAGTGTAACTGTAACAGAACCACGCACCGTTCAGAGGATGAAGTAAAAGCACTTTCCAACAGATGTTCTAGAATTGAAGGCCAAATTCGAGGCATTAAAGGAATGCTTGAAAAGGATGTGTACTGTGATGACATTCTTAATCAGATAGCAGCAGCTCAATCTGCATTAAATGCTCTTTCGAGAGTTATTTTAGAAAGACACATCAAGACGTGCGTCATCGATCGTATCCAAGATGGTGAGCCAGAGGTTGTAGATGAATTTATGCTAACATTAGAAAAGCTAATGAAACGCGGATAAACATAATCATTAGATATAAAATAAAAAGTTGAGGAAACGTATTCCCTCAACTTTTTTTTAATTAGTCACATTCTGACTTGTAGTTAACCTTAGGACTCGTAGTCCGAAGTCTTATTATGTTCATGCTGATTTATATTCCCAAACTCTATTTAGTTGATTCTCTCTCGATTAACTCAGTGCCAACAATGTAATGATTTACAGGATTATCAACACCTTCTAAGTGTTTAATTAAAAGCTTAGCAGCATTATAGCCTAAATCCTCAGCCTTAATATCAACTGATGTAAGCGAAGGGATTTGATACTCAGATAGAGGAATATTGTTGAAACCTGTTACCTTCACGTTAAGTTGATGCTCCCTCACATAGTTCAAAACACCAAACCCTAAAAGGTCATCCGTTGTAACGACGGCATGCGGTACTTTTATAGAACAAATTTTGGCCATTGCATTATAACCGTCCTGCTCTGTAAAATCCTTCGCTTCAATAATCAAATCATCCCTAAGATTCAGATTTCGAAGCTCAAGTGAACGCTTATACCCTTCCAAACGATCTTTAGAAAAGATATATTTTTGAGGGCCACCTATAAAAGCGATGTCTTGACAGCCTCTTTGGATTAAGTTATTCACCAAGTTATAGGTTGCTTGAAAATTATCGTTGTCGACCCACATAATATCGTGAATATTATATGGTCTTCCCACAACGACAAATGGAAATGATTCACGATTAAGGTATTCGATACACATATCATTTTCATATGCTGTTAAAAGAATAATCCCATCAACCCATTTTGAGTTAACAAACTCATGTACAAAGTTGAGTTCATCCTCTGGACTTGCACCATAATTGAACATGATTTTATAATTTTTCTTTTGCGCGTATATGCTTATACCACGCATCGCTTGAATAAAGAATGGATTTTTAAAAAGGTTTTCATCTTGATTTGGTATGATTAGCCCGAGCGTTTTTGTAGAAGCATTTGCCAAGTTTCTTGCGATTGCATTTGGTTTATACTTCAACTCATCCATTGCGTCATAGACGATTTTTTTTGTCGCTTCACTTATTCGTGGGCTTTTTGAGATCACCCGCGAGACCGTTGAAGGAGAAACATTTGCGAGCTTAGCTACATCCTTGATTGTTACTGCCATATAATAATCACATCCTTATTCAAAGATTTTATAACTAAATGATTTTATAACTAATTGATTCTTAATCCTGTTTCAGTATCGAAGAAATGAATTGCTTCTACATCAAACCCAAAGCTATGCTCTTCATCCACTGCGTATTTATAATGACCTGGCGTAGAAATGATGATTTCAGAGCCGTTTTCGAGTTTTGCATAAAGAATTTTTTCTTTTCCTAGCATTTCAACTACTTCTATTGTCGCACTAAAAGTATCTCCGAACTCACCACCACTTTCAAAACGTTCAGGTCTAATACCCACTGAAACTGGTTTACCTTCAAAAGCTTCAAGTGATTTTGCATCTACTTTGCTCGGCGTTATATTGATCAATCCATGATTCGCAACAAACTTACCTTTAACGATCTTGCCATCAATGATGTTCATCGTAGGTGAACCTATAAATTTCGCAACAAAGATATTTGCTGGACGATTATAAAACTCATCCGGTTTTCCCGCTTGTTGAATTTTACCATCGTTCATTAATACTATTTTACTTGCCATGGTCATCGCTTCGGTTTGGTCATGAGTAACATAGATTGAAGTTGTTCCTAAAGCTTTGTGTAAGCGAACCAACTCAACACGCATGTGTTCTCTTAGTTTTGCGTCAAGGTTTGACAAAGGTTCGTCCATTAAGAAAACGCTTGGTTTACGTACCATCGCTCTACCTAAAGCGACACGCTGTCTCTGTCCACCAGAAATATCTGAAGGTTTGGAATAAAGGTATTCTTTAATTTGTAAAAGTTCTGCAGCTTCCATAACACGATCATGAATAATATTCTTTCTCTCCTTTCTCATTGAGAGAGAAAAAGCCATATTATCATAAACCGTCATATGGGGATAAAGCGCATATGACTGAAAAACCATCGCAATATCTCTATCTTTAGATGGCACTTTATTCATACGCTTATTGTCAAATAACAAATCTCCTTCTGTTATTGAATTAAGACCTGCAATCATGCGAAGTAGAGTTGTCTTCCCACAACCCGATGGTCCTAGTATAACACAAAAATCTTTGTCTTCTATCTCTAAATTGATGTTTTTTAATGTGAAAGCCTCTCTGCCTTCGTATTTCTTTCCAATATTATTGAGTACGACGTTCATCGAATCCTCCTATACAATCTAAATTATCCTTTAACTGATCCTTGTGATAAACCTGATACCAATTGCTTTTGTAATACGATAAACAAGGCAACGATTGGTACCGCTGTGAGTAAACCACCAGCCGCAAATGCCGGTTGATTTAGTGTTCTAAAGTCATTGATTAAAGTAAACAGACCAGCTGCCAAAGTATATGACTCAGGACTTGTTAACAAAACTCTCGGTAATAGATAATCCATAAATGGACCAATGAACGACCAAAGAGCAATAATTGCAAGCATAGGACGAGCAATCGGCATAATAATCAATCGATATACCTGCATACTTGAGCAGCCATCCATTCTTGCTGCATCATCAAGTTCAGTGGAAATCGAATCGATATAGCCCTTTAATATAAACGTATTACTTGCGATACCGCCACCCGCATAGATGAGGATCAGCATCATCTGTCTTGAGAAAAATGGTGCTACTGACGAAATAACTGAGTGCATTGCATAATATGCAGTAATACCAGCGAATGCCGGGATCGTTTGTATTAACATAATCGCCATTAATGAAGGCTTTCTCCCTTTGAATCGATATCTCGAGTAAGCAAAACCTGTAAAGCTAACAATGATTAATGTCAATACAGCAGTCGTTAATGCGATGAAAATCGTATTTTTCACCCATGAAAAATATAGGGTTTCGTTAAACAAATAATCGAAATGTCTGAGTGAAAACTCAAAATTGCTATTGAGCATAATATACTGTTGTTGTCTGCCGTTAAACGCTGAAACAATCATATCAACCAAAGGTAAAATAATTGCAAGCGCCCATAAACCGAGAACAATATAAGATAAAATCAGCATTACCACACCCATAAAACTGAGTGGTTGTTTATCAGAGAGATAAAGTTTTTCTTTTCTTTTGGATTTTGCCATTACAATCTCTCCTCCTTAAATGCTTTCGAGTTCTTAAATCCAATAAATGCAAAAAGCATTAAACCTGCTGAAATAACAATAGTGATCGCAGCTCCAATGGATTGATATTGATTCTCCATTGTCAATTTGTAGATATATGAAATCAACAAGTCAGTTGTTCCAGCTAAATTGCCATACTTGGATGGATTAAAAGGACCGCCACTATTAAACAAATAGATAATTGAGAAGTTATTAAAATTAAACGTATATTGACCTACTAAAAGTGGTGCAGTTTGGAATAAAACGATTGGTATGGTTATACGCTTTAACTTTTGCCATTCCGTCGCACCGTCAATCTGTGCTGCTTCATATAAATCTCCTGGAATGGCTTGTAGCACACCAGTGGATAGTAAGAACACATAGGAACTTCCTAGCCAAGTTTGTAACATAATAAGTGTAACTCTCGCTAAGAAAGGATCGTTTTTCACTTCAAGATGCACTTTAAATACTCTCTCTATTAACTGTGTAATAGAACCATCTGCTGAAAACATGATACTAAAAAACATTATTGTAATGAAGGCTGGAACTGCCCAAGGTAACAAATAGATCACTCTAAAGAAAGTCTTGCCTTTGATTCTATCATTGTTAGCAATAATTGCTAGCATGAAACCAACTAAAATTGCAAGTGTGGTCGCAGTTAGGGTCCAAATTAGAGTCCATCCTAAAATTGACCAGAAAACAGAACCTGCTAGCCCAGAACCCGTTGCTATTAACTTGTAATTTCCTAAACCAACCCAGTCAAACTTAGACTGGTTTTTAGGATCCATTCCAGTAAATGAAAGTAAGATTGTCGTAGTAATTGGAACCAAAACAATAAATACGATAACGATCAATGCAGGCAATGAAACCAAATATGGGAAGCCATCTTGCTCAATTTTCGTTCTAGTTTCAAACCAGTTTCTTGGTCGTATACCTTTTATCATGTCTTTCTCGACTTTTCTAGCATCAAAGTAAGATAACAAGAACAATGACACAGCAAATATAAGCAAGAAAATAGCGACAATCCCCTCAATCATAAAAATTAATGATCGGTCGGCTTTAGGTCCACCTTTTGCAAGTGATATTAAACCAGCGATCCCCTGACCTTGATAATTACCAAAACCAAGTGCATAAGGAATAGCGATAACATAAATAAATAATGTAGCTAAGAAAAACAATATTGATTTTAAATATTGTTTATTTAAAAGTTGACCTAATCCAGGGAAAATTGCAGTCAATTTAGATACGAACGGATTAGTTCTTTCAATTTCAACAGGTGTTTTTCTTCTTAAATCTGAAATGTTTGACTTTAATACATTTCTTTCTCTTTTGATACCTTTACTTAGGACAAATTTTAAATTTGCTTTTTCTTCTTTTAATGAATATTGATTTGATTCAAATTTCTTTTGACCTAATTCGTCTTTTCTTGTTCTTTTAAGTGCAACAATTCCATTTTTAAGCGCTTTTTCAGAGATTAATCGACTTTTTCGTTTCTCTTTTAAAGCGATTTTTTGTTCTTTTAAATTACTATTTTGCTGAGATTTATAATCATTATAAGATGCTTTTGCTTTAGCTTCTGCATCACTTGATACATTTTTAAGTTGTACATTTACTTCAGTCAAACGATTACGATTCAACTCATAGGTTTCAATTATCTCAGGTAACTGATTTGAGATTATTTTACTTGCTTCATAAGCAAGCTTTGCTTCGTAAGACAAGTTAGTGTAAGATTCATAAAACTTAATTTTTTCGTTTGCATCAAATAGCTGAACCTTCATTTGAAGTGCTTTACGATCGCTTTTAGACTTAATCTCATTTGAATATACTTTTTTCTTGGCATTTAAAGTCTTTAAAAAATTGGCTTCTTCTTTTTTAAATGCTTTAAGTGCAACATTATAAGGATGATTTTTCTTATTTGCTTTGTGTTTTTTAATTAATTCTGCTGCTTGGCTGTCATTTTGAGTAAGACGCTTTTGCAAACGTGCCAGCTCTAGCAAATACTTGTTTTTTCTTTCATATGATGTCCCGATGTCATCATAAAGTAATTCACTATATTTTCCCAAGATCGTCCCACCTTTACTTTGAATTTTTTAACTTGATAACATCCATTAAAGATAGTAACGTTATCACGTTGATTAGATAGCCGACTGCACTTAGATAGAAAAACACTGATCCAAATTGCCTTTCAACTAAGACATAGGCAAGACCGCCTAAATTCAATACTGTCCATATAAATACGAAGAGCTGATTAACACGTATTTTTTTATAAGCATAATAGCTGTATATACCAAAAATAATTGGAACGATTATTTTAAAAAAGTAGATACTTAAGCTTATCGTTACATATGCATTAAAAAGATCATTTAAGTCTGCTTCTATCCCTGAAGCCAAACGCCACTGATCAAATAAATTCAAATCCTTAACACGAATCATAACATCTAAAGATGAAGAAAGAATGATTAATGCGCATGCTGTAAGAAATATATATAATTGCTTTACTGGTAATCTGGGATTCGTATTAACCGAATTTGAATTCATGCTACTTCCTTTCACATAAAAAAATTCTAGAACAGCCTGTTCTTGAATTTTATCATATCATAACTCCTACCTTAATACCCAAGTTGATATTAGGCTATTTTAAGAAAAGAGAAGAAAGGATAAACCTCTCTTCTCTTCATGTGTGTTCTTAGAAGTTTAACATCATTGCTTTGAATGAAGCTTGTACTTCAGCATAAGCAGCTTCTGGTGTAGCTGGTTTTACTGATGCCCAAGATAACACGCCGTTTTTCCAAGTATCCCATACTTGACCCCATTCTGAGAATAATGGTCTAGCAGGAGCATCTTGATAAGAAGCGATTACAGCTGCGATTACAGTTTTATCTGAATCCGATAATGCTGAATTTGCGTAAACTGAAGGATCAACGTTTTCCATGATTTTACCTGTTGCTGTGAAGAAATCAACTGCATAATCAGTATTCATTAATTCTTCGATCATTTTTTGTGCAAGTGCCATTTTGTCTGCATCTTCTTCGATTCTAGCGTTGATTGCAAGACCCCAGCCACCTTTCCAGTGAGCAAGTGGTTGACCGTTAACAGTCACTTGGTTAATTGGTAAAATTGCTAAATCTTGTCCATCGCCAGCTAATGCTGATAAGCTGCCAGTTGACCATGGTCCTTCAAGTCTGATAGAAGTTTGACCACCAGTTGTGAATGCTGTATCCATGTAACCCCATGCAGCGTTTTCATCGAACATTGGTGTGCCAGCTTTATCATGTGCTTGCCAGTAGTTGAATAAAGCAGTAAATAATGCTTGTTTATCTGCTGGTAAGTTAGCCCAATCTTCTGTTAAATCTGAGAAGAATGTACCATCATCATTTTTACCTAACAATTCAATGTCAGCAGCGTTTGTTAAAGCAACGCCGAACCATGCGTTCCAGAAAGGAACTAACATATCTTCAGAATTTAATGTAGTGAATTCAATTGGTTGTGTTAAATCGATTCCAGCAGTAGCTGCATTAGCAGTATTTGCGAAATTGATTAATGTTTCAATGTTCATTGGGAATGCTAAATAATCATCGCCGATTTTGAAGTTACCACCTAAACCAGCTTCGTAATCAGCAAAGCCACCTACGTTTGCTGCCATAGCAGGACCGTCGATTGCAGCTAATACTTGATTATCATTTAAACCGTAAAGTCTATCAGCAGGGATAGCAAATACGTCAGCTACGTCTGTGTTAGAGATATCAGTTTTATCGATTGTATCTAAGTGATCAAAAGAACCTACTTCGATAAAGTCGATTGTTGCATTTGGATTTTCTGCTTTTACTCTATCAGCAGCTGCTTGGTAATACTCTAACCAAGAAGATTCTACTTGAACAGAGATAGTTGCATCAAGACTTGGTGCTTCAGTTGCTTCAGTTGTTTCTGATACTGCTGCTGTTGTTTCTTCCACGACATCATTTTTTGCGCCGCAAGCAGCTAATGAAAACATCATAACCATGATTAGCAATAAACTTACTAACTTTTTCATTTTCATCCTCCTACATCTCCCATTAAATCACTTTGCCATTTAGGCATTTTTAGTAATTGAGCTCATTTTTTATCATAAATCGTGTCACACAATGTGCATGCGTTTGCACAAAATGTATAAAAAAATAACCTCAATTACGCTCATTATACAACGTTATTGATTTTCTGGCAATATTTTATTCATGTTTTTCTAATCTTTTCTTAACTATTCGTGCAACCGATAGCACGATTGTATGATTATAGAAACACGACTCTTATCATTTTTACCCATTTATCATTTTTTATATCATTTTTTCATTTTTTACAAAATAGAAGCTGTTGCTCATCTAAATTAATTAGATTAACAACAGCTTCACTTATATTACCTATCTCAGTTTACTTTTTTAAATTAACTCGCTGCTTCAGTTTCAAATTGACTGTTATATAGATCTGCATAGAAACCGTTACGTGCAAGCAATTCAGTATGCGTCCCCTGTTCAACAATATCGCCATGATTCATAACCAAAATCATATCCGCATCTCTAATGGTTGAAAGTCTATGTGCAATAATAAAGCTTGTGCGATTTTCCATCAAACGATTCATCGCCTGTTGAATTTGAACTTCAGTTCTTGTATCTACGGAGCTTGTCGCTTCATCCAAAATCAATAGCTTAGGATCAGATAAAAATGCTCTTGCAATTGTTATCAACTGTTTTTGGCCTTGCGATACATTACTTGCTTCCTCATTGAGAATCATGTTATAGCCACCTGGTAGCATATGGACAAAACTGTCAACATGAGCTGCCTTTGCAGCTGCAATGACTTCTTCATCCGTTGCATTTAGATTACCATATCGAATATTCTCCATAATTGTACCATTATAAAGCCATGCGTCCTGAAGAACCATACCAAACTGATCTCTTAAATCATAACGTTTGAAATCTCTAATTTCTTTTCCGTCAAGTAGGATTTTACCAGATTGAATATCGTAAAAACGCATCAATAATTTGACCATTGTTGTTTTACCAGCACCAGTCGGACCAACGATAGCAACCTTTTGACCTTTTTCTACTTTTACAGAAAAATCATTAATGATTGTTTGATTTTCGTTATAACCAAAGTGTACATTTCTAAACTCTACAACACCATCGATATTAGAAGCATTAACAGGATTTTCAGTATCCACGAGTTCTTCTCCCTCATCTAAGAATTCGAAAACTCTTTCTGCAGCAGCTGCAGTTTGTTGAAGTACGTTAGAAATATTGGCAAGCTGTGAAATTGGCTGTGTGAAGTTTCTTACATATTGAATGAATGCTTGAATGTCCCCTACTTCGATGGCTTGCTTTGCAGCTAAAGAACCACCCAGTACACACACTGCAACATAGCCCATATTACCAACGATATTGATCATTGGCATCATAATTGATGATAAGAATTGTGATTTCCAAGCGGTTTTATAGAGTGCGTCATTATAAGTTTCAAACTGTTCGATACTCTTTTTCTCACCATTAAAAGCTTTAATTATGGTATGACCGCCAAACATTTCTTCTATATGACCATTAACATGACCTAATTGTTTTTGCTGTTCTTTAAAGTACTTTTGAGATTGCTTAACGATCATCATAACCAAGAACATGGAAATTGGTATAATCGCTAAAGCAACAAGAGTCATCAAACCACTGATACTGATCATCATTGCAAGAACACCAAGTACTTGTGTCGCTGAAGTGATGATCTGAGTCATATTCTGATTTAGTGTTGTACTAACTGTATCTACGTCATTCGTAATTCTTGAAAGGACTTCACCATGGTTGGTATCATCATAATATTTAAGTGGAATTCGGTTAATTTTCTCACTGATATCGCGACGCATATTATAGCTGACCTTCATTGCAACGCCAGTCATTATAAATCCTTGAATATAGGATAACAAAGCACTTAGACCATATAATCCGACCAAAGTCAGGATGATGCCACCAATGTAGCCAAAGTCGATGCCAGCACCTGTTCCGGTTACTTTTGATAATATACCTTCAAAGATTTTCGTCGTAGCCTTACCCAAAAGTTTAGGTCCTACTATACCAAACGTTGTACTGCCAATAGCAAAAATAATAACAACAATAATTCTTAATTTATATTCACTCAAATAATTTAACAAACGTTTTATCGTACCTTTAAAGTCCTTTGCCTTCGCTCCGCCCATCATAGCACCATGAGGACCACCAAAGCCTGGACCCCTTCTACCTTGAGAAGGTTTCATATCTTTATTTTTTTCACTCATGACAATTCCTCCATGCTAAGTTGAGAAAGTGCGATTTCTTGGTAAGTTTTACAAGATTGCATTAACTCAGTGTGTGTACCAACACCAACTAATTTCCCTTCATCTAATACGAGTATTTGATCCGCATTTTTAATCGTTGCAATACGTTGAGCGACTAAAATTACGGTTGCATTATCCGTTTTTTGTTTTAAAGCACTTCTTAAAGCAACATCTGTTTTATAATCTAGAGCAGAGAAAGTATCGTCGAAGATATAAATCTTTGGCTTTTTAACAATTGCACGTGCAATTGAAAGTCTCTGTTTTTGTCCACCAGAGACATTGCCACCACTTTGTGAAATTGGAGCATCTATACCTTCAGGTTTTTCAGTAACAAACTCAGTTGCTTGAGCAATGTCAAGTGAGTCTTCTAAATTGGTCATACTTGCAGCTTCATCAGCAAATAGTAAGTTGGATTTAATCGTTCCGCTGAATAGTGAAGCTTTTTGTGGTGCATATCCAATAATCGCTCGAAGATCAGACTGATTAAGCTCATTCACAGGTACACCATCTACTAATACTTGACCTTCCGTTACATCATAAAATCTTGGTATCAAATTAATTAGTGTTGTCTTCCCAGAACCTGTCGAACCAATGATAGCAGTCATTTTACCCGCTTCTGCTTTAAAAGATACATCTTTGATCATGTTTTCTTCTGCGCCATGGAACTTAAAGGATACATTTTTAAACTCAACTTCACCTTTACCATTTTTATTGATAGCCTTAGGTTGTTTTGGATCTAAAATTGTCAATTCTGTTTCAAGCACTTCAGCCACACGACCAGCACTTACCGATGCTCTTGGAATCATGATAAACATCATCGATAGCATTAAGAACGACATAATAATTTGAATTGCGTATTGCATAAATGCCATCATATCACCGACTTGCATAGTTGCATCAGCAATTTGATGTGCACCAATCCAAACAATAGTAAGCGTTACACCATTCATGATTAACATCATTACAGGGAACATAAATGCCATTGTTCTACCAACAAAGAGGTTTGTTTTTGTCAAATCTTGATTGGCTTTATCGAAACGGTTTTCCTCAAATGATTGGGTATTAAATGCCCTTACAACCATCATACCTGTAAGATTTTCTCTTACTACCAAGTTAAGCTTATCCACCATTTTTTGAATCGCTTTGAATTTTGGTAATGCAATTGAAAATACGACCACGATAAATCCAAGCAAAATGATAACAGCAATTGCAATTATCCAAGACATACTTGAACTTTTATCAAGTGCTCTAATAACACCACCCACTCCCATAAGTGGCGCGTAGAATACCATTCTAATCATCATAACCAAAAGCGTTTGAATTTGTGTAATATCGTTTGTACTTCTCGTAATTAATGAAGCCGTAGAAAACTTATCAAACTCTGCATTCGAAAAGCTCTCAACTTTAGTAAAGACCGCTCTTCTGAGATTACGGCCAACGCCAGCTGCTACTCTAGCTGCAATTAAGCCAACAGAAATTGAAGCAAGTGCACCTAACAGTGAAATAAGTAGCATTATGCCGCCCATTTTTAATATATAGTTCTTTTGAATTTGAGCGACATCAAGACCTAAATTTTCTGAGTACTTAATATTAGCATCTTGACCCATTTGAACTATTAAAGCGTCTTCAAGATTAGATAAATCTATCTCTTTACCGCCCATTTTCGCCCCAATTTCAACCATGTTTTTTGACATGATCAATTCAAGTTGATCTGCATCAACAACTTTATCTTTATTTAAGACATAAATGTCTGCACCATTAAGGTTGGTATATCGATCAGCATAATCTGCATATTCAGTTTGATCACTTTTAACCAGATCATACGCTTCTGTAACAATTTCACGATCTTCCGTTGACATGAATAACAGAATATTACCAAGATCAGATGCAGTAAAAACCTCCGGTGTCGCGGAATCCATACCACTACTTTGAATACCGACATTTACAATATTAGACATATAGTCTGGCAAAGCAAGATCCGCCTGTGCTTGACCATATAAAAGCGCTACGGCTAACAGAATTAGCAACGTAAACGGCTTTAAGAACTTTATTAACTTTGTCATAGATTGTCTCCTCTTTTATTCGTTCTTGCTAAGCTTAAAGATCTTTCGACTCTTCGACCAAACGCTCTAATATATCAAGCGCTTCAAGTATTTTGTCAATTTCTTCATCTGTAGCTAAATTAAGTGTTTTATCCCAACGGTGATTCATTTTAGAAAATGAATGTGTTGAGTTCTTCTTAAAATCCTCTGTTAATTTGACTAAGATCACTCTACCATCTGTCTCACTTTTCTCACGATAGACAATGTTATCGCGTTCAAGACGATCTAGAATGCCTGATACAGTGCTCATAGATAACCCCATATGTTGCGAAATTTCACTTATTTTTAGTGGTCCCATTCTAAACAACAACCCAACAACCATACCTTGTGGGCCAGTTAGATTGACGTTCTTGAATATCCTGCTCATGTTGCCATGCAAAGACTCTTTAAGTCTTTTAACTCTTTTCATGACTTCATAACCACGTTCAAAAGGGTCCATATCTGTCACTCCTCTCATCAATAACTAAGTTTATTTATGACAATTTTCTACTCCATAAAGATAAACCATTCTCATAAATGCACTTGGTCTAATTATCTAATTCTTATATTTAAATTACTTCGCATACGATACTTCGCATACGATACTTCGTGCACGAAACTTCGTGTACGAAATATATGTTACTCTATTTATCAATCCCTGTAAATAGCGATTTGATAATAGATTTCAAATATTATGTGAACAAATTGTGACGACCATTTTAAACAAAAAAACAAACACCAAGATTGTCATTTTCAATCTTGGTGTTTTAATTAGTCGTACGTTACTTATAGTACCTATTCACCACTAAAATACGAAACAATAGCCTCGCTTAAAGCCTTTGCAAATCGCATCTGTTCATTTGAACTACTGAGCACTTGAAAATCTACTGGGCTCGGCATAAATCCAGTTTCGATTAGGACTGAAGGCGTCCATGTATTTCTAACAATATAGAAATTCATATTTTTCACACCCCTATTATATAAATCAAACTCAGAATCAATTGCCTGAGACAGCTTATTTGCCAATGATTTAGATAAGATTTCTTTATAATATACTGTAAAGCCGCTAATTTTAGTTAAGTCAGAAGTATCTTCAAGACTATCTGCATGTATCGAAATCATTAAATCTGGATTCAATGTCATGGACTGATTTAATCGCTTGTCTAAGCTGACATAATCATCCGTGCTACGTGTTAATACAACCGTTGCACCATTTGCAATCAGTTCGTCTTCCAACTTTTTAACGATATTTAAAGTCACCGTTTTTTCTGGATAATCATAGCCTAGAAGACCGATTGCACCAGTATCGCTACCACCATGCCCAGCATCTAATAAAATGACAGCACCTTTTAATGGTAAGCTTCCTTTTGCTATAAATTTTGATTTTAAAGTAACGATCACTTGAGTACCAGATACTTCTAAATTATGCCCTGAAAAGACTTTAGTATCCTTTAAACTAAGTTCATATACAGTTTTATCTTGATCCGTCTTTACTAAAGCTGAGGCAATCATACTATTAGATTTTAAAGGTATCTGACGTGAAGTACTTATTTTATTAAATGTTATTTTTAATTTATCACCATCAAACTCTGCAGAGGCAATTGGTAAATTTGAAAAGTCAAAAGTTAACGTCTCGCTTCGATCTGACACTAAGTTGCTGATTGATTTTAACTGTACATATGGCATCTTCTGATCTTTTAAATCAACTGATTTTGATTTAACCCAGATGCCCGATGACAAGCGAATATAGTCACCATTTATACCTGTTACTAGATCTGTCATACCATTTTGCAAGATATAATGCGCCCCATTAGAAGCAGTTGCTGATTGGTAAGAATCAACGTTCGAAGCATTTACAGTCGCTGTAAATGGTGCATTTTTCATTACAACTCTCACGCTAACATTACCCGTTTGTGTATTTGTAACACCATTGTAGTTCATAGTATAAATTGGTTTTCCATAATCAACGATTCTTGCTGAACCCGTTTGAGTGGGCACTTTAATTTTTAATGAATATGAAGTTGCATACATTTTGCTACTACTATTTTTAGTAGTAGTAGGCGTTAGCGTATATGTTTTACCACCTAATGTGGCGGTGACAGTAGAACCAATTGGTGCTCTACAGTAGAACTTAAATTCCTCTTCCTCATTAATCATCGTTGCAGTTTGTGGCCATGTAGATCCAGTAATAATCTCAGCCTTTGTCATAGGAGAAGCTAGTGTAGTGCCAACCTTAGTGATAACACGTGTTGCAGTTGTGCCCTCTTGCGAAACGACGAACGTGTTTTTACCTGATTTCAAAGTGACATATTTACCAAAATAGCCATCCTTTGTTCTAATAATTACTTCTTCGCCGTTAATGTAAAGTGGTAGATTTGGATTAGAAGCACCGCCAATAAAGTAATAGTTACTGGTCGTAGAAACATCTTTCACTGGGCGTCCTATAGTTAATTTTGTGTTTGCAGCTACTTTATCCAAAGTACCGTTATAATATTCTGTAAGCAAAGCACTTAGTGAGGGAGATGATTTAAAAAACGCATATCTAAAAAATATACTACCATTCACTGCATCGAAAGTTTCATTCAACTGAAGTTGTCTAGCGATTTCATCAACGCCATACCAAGGACTAGATATGCTCTTATCACCCGTACGATATGCCGCATGTCCAATATATAGATGGACATCGGTACCATCTACAACATCTGACCACCATTTTACTAATTTCGAGTAATCTGCTACAGAATAACCGATTTCCCAATAAAGCTGTGGTGCAATATAGTCAATCCACTCTTCTTCAACCCATTTTTTTGTATCTGCATACTGGTTGAAATATGATTCAAATCCACTCGTATCACTACCACCTGATTTATTTTTTGCATTAGCCCAAATACCAAATGGACTAATTCCAAATTGTATCGATGGATTCTTTGATTCTATTAACGATTTAACTTCTTTAATAAGTTGATCGACATTGTTTCTGCGCCAATCTGCTTTAGAGCTAAAGCTAGAACCATATTTAGTATATGTTTTATCATCATTAAACGTTGTGCTTGGGTAAAAATAATCATCGAAATGTATACCATCTACATCGTATTTAGTAATTAGCTCATTGATACTATCCACTAGATATTTTCTAACCTCAGGTTTCCCTGGATCGAAATACAAATTACCGTCAGTATGCTCAACAACCCAATCCGGGTGTAACTTTGCTGGATGATTGTACGCAAGTGAAGCGTAATCAAAAGAAGGATCCGATGCATTTTTACGTGTAATGCGATATGGATTAATCCAAGCGTGTAGCTCTAAACCTCTTTTGTGCGCCTCGTCTATCCAAAATTTTAAAGGATCAAATCCACCAGTAGGCGCTGTCCCTTGTTTACCTGTTAAATATTTTGACCAAGGAAAATAAGCCGATGCATAGATTGCATCACCAGCAGGTCTTACTTGTAACACAATGGCATTCAATCCCATACTTTGTGCTTTATCTAAAATTTCAATCGCTTCTTTTTTTAACGTATCTGCGCTTGTCGTCGCTTTAGTTGGGTAGTCCAAATTTAGGACAGTTGCAACCCAAAGCCCTTTGAAGGATGTATCAATTTCATTTTTTTGCGTAACCGTTAAGCCATCTGCGAAACTCAATGACAACGTTAATAATAATACTACAGTTAACAATAGGCTAATTTTTGTCTTCATATTCTGCCCTCCACTACCTAACTTTGACTCTATTTTATCTGAATTAGTTCCTTTTGCAATGCACTTTAACAATACTTAATCCTACTGTAATAAAGTATTCATATTACAACTTTTCAAACCTTTTTAAATCAAAAAAATACCCCCTATTGTCATACATGCAAAAGGGGATAATCGATTATAAATTTCTTTAAGATCAATATAAGTTCTATTTCCATCTCTCAATATTATATCGCTTCGTACAAATTGCATCCCACTCAATCGCTTCAACAAACGACTGTTGCTTATAAGCTTCAATATCTTCAGGTCTGCCTTGAAGCTCTGGTGAAACAAGACAAAGTTTATAGCCAAGTGCCTTTAATTCTAGAAAGATTTCATGATTGATTGGTAGTTTGGTAAAGCAATCCACCCAAACCCAGTCCACTTTTCCAGCCATGGTTCTTATGGTATCTAGACCTTCAAACTCAGAATACCTTAGAGCGACTTGTCTTTCGCCTTGATTAGCAAGAAGAAAGATCATTGGAAAAGAAGAATCTAGAAAAAAATAGTCCTTTATCTGAAATTGATCCAGTAAAGTTTTAATTTTATGCTCAATACGCTCGCTCTTAATGTTTAAAATCATTGTGCCATGGTGATATTCTTTTAAATAATCCTCAAATCGATCCCCTGTGCTAAAGGGATCATGAGATAGTATCAACTCTCCGCCCTCATCGCGTAAATCGATCTCCACGCCATACTCATAAGGTAGCTGTTTAAGTTCTTCAACCGTATTAACTCTATGACTGATAAAATGCATATGTTCTCCTTATCGTTCCTTTCTATTAATGCTACGTTTGAGTTCTTTACTAAATGCAGTCGTTCTCTTGATGAACTTCCATTTTGACTTAAACGTCGCATCATTCCATTTAGAAACGCCATGAACTCTTTCAGTAAATCTAACATCAAAACGAAGAATGGGAAGCTGTTTTGTTTTTGCCATCACATAAAGATACAAATCCAGAGAAAAATCCTTTGGCACCTCCGTCAAATCGTCGAAGAATGTTTTAGGAAATACATTCGGCTGCGCATTAATATCCCATAGCCTATTTTTAAAATAAACCGTTTCAAATAAGCTCATGCCAACGGTGAAAAAAACATCAAAAAAAGGTCTACCCTTTCTATTTCCTTTAATGTATTTCGGCGTTTGATCAATTCTATCGTAAGCAATACTCACATCATTTGGATCCGTCTGCATATCTGCGTGTGTAAAGCCGATATAGTCACTCTGACACGTTTTTAAACCCGAGACGATGCCAAAGCCATACCCTTGATTCACCTCTACGGTTACCTTTCGGGCAAATGTATATCTTGGTAATAACGCATCCATTAGCTCTGCACTACCATCTGTAGAACCGTTATCCACTAAAACGACTTCGATGTTTCTATTGCCTATCACCTGATCAAATCTTGCTAAGATCAATGGTATATTGTCTTTCTCATTATAACAAGGGACTACTATTGATAAACTCTTGTTCATATAACCTCACAGCCTATATTTCTTATTTTATATGATTAACTTACATGATCTACTTAAACGGTCTTCTTAAATACCCAGAATTTTTGTCCCAAGTAATTGCAAACGATTGTGACGAACGTCGCTGCAATAAAGCCCAGAATCGCCCAACCAGAGATATTTAACACAACCTTATTAACGATTATATTGAAACAGAAAGTCGTTAGATAAAGGATACTGAATTTTGCAAACGAACGAGTAACAGAGTGCGATTTACCACCCTCGAACGTCCATAGTCGATTGATCAAATATGCGACAATTGCACCGCTAATATACGAGATGCCTTTGCTAACGGATGGTGAAATCAACAGCATCTTAAATAAAAGAAAATAGATTAGAAAGTCCGTAAATACTGCACTTCCGCCCGATATTAAATATCTTACGCCTTCATGTTTTAGCAAATTTCTCATAGATTTTCCTGCTGAAATGTATTAAATTGCTTCTTCAAGTCTTCTAATCGATCTGGGTTCACAAAAGGATCCCGTTCAAGTTCATAAGGATGAAACTGAGCTTTTGAAAAGAAGCTTTGCCAATAAACAAAAGTTTTATAATCGTTCGGAGTGCCCCAACTTTCATAAAGGCAGTCGAGCGCACTTCCTTTCAAGTCCAACTCACCTAAAATGCCCATGATTGAGTCGATGTAAAATTCATTATTGACTCTAATGTTGTTTGCCTTTATATACTCGACACCACGAATAAAATCACTCGCCTTTTTAAAATAAAAGGCACCCACGATGGCATGCTCATTCATCGGTTCATCGGTCATTGGCTTTTTAACAGAACAGCCATTGATATAGCCATTTGCACCAACTGAAACATAGCCATATCCATTTGGATTTTTGCCCACAGTAGGATTATTTCTAAAGGTCAAACAAATTACATCACAATTTGGATCATTTAGTTGCACTTCGTATTCGACTTGATTGATAAGCAGTCCATTGTCACAAGCTGCAATCATTAGCGGTGAGTTCATAATTGCTTCATCTACACCTAAAGCAGCTGTAATTGCTTGTCCTTCAGTGACATGATCAAGGATCATCACTTTTGGATTTGGCGTTTCATTTAAAAGGAGTTGGTCGATGCCATAAGCATCACAATGCGACTGTAAAACGATAAAACGGCTAACATCAGACTTCGGATAACTATCGAAGGCTTGGATAATCATAGGCTTACCAGATACCTCAATCATCGGCTTTGGCGTGATATAGCCTTCATTTTTAAAACGGCTGCCTTCTCCAGCTAGCGGAATCAAATTAACCGTGTTTTGATCTGGCGCAGAAAAAGGTACATGCGTTACCAGTTTTTTAAAATACTCAGAGTGATAATTGTATTCTGCCACATCCTCTGGTGTTCCCCACTGCAACATATGCTGAATTTCATAGATGGAAACCTTTAAACCATCTTCTATTAAAAGATTATAAACCACTGAAACGTAATACTCACCATTCAAATCAAGCGCTCTTTCGACGGTACGATCTAGATAGCGTTTCATAATTGAACCAGATTTAAAATAATAAGTCCCAGAAGAAGCATATTCAGACATGCGGTCGTCTGTAAACGGTTTCTTTTCTTGAATTTCTAGCATCCATTGATTGTCATCACGCATAAAAGCATAATTGGTTGTTCCTAGCATATGCGGATGAAAGCCCTTATATGCAGGAATCGCACCATCAGCACCTCTATTGCGCGTGTGTGCTAAGAAATCATCATAATCCCAGTATGCTCCGAAATCACAATAATTTACGATTACTTCTTCAGAATCATCTATCAAATCATAAACCTGTTGCACCGCATGAATCGGTCCAAGTTTATGAGGCTCAATACCAACTATTTTACCCTTAGGTGCAACTTTATTTAAAACCGTACGCATATCCGTATTTTCAAGATGGTCATTGGCACAAATAAAGATAAAATCATTTTCACCGGGAAACAAATCCACAACGTGTTCTATAATTGGCTTACCATCCATCACAATTAAGGGTTTAGGTTCCTTGTAGCCTTGATTGATAAATCTCTGTCCTCTTCCGGACATAGGAATTACGATTTTCATATCCGCCTCACACTTTTAATTTTTTTCTGTATTTCTCTGCTTCCCAGTGGGTTAAAGTCTCTATTTCAGAATCATTCAAGCCAAAGATTTCGTCTCCTAAGGCTTCATTTAACTTCATTTGAATCTTGAGAACATCTTCAAGCTCGTATAGTTTTCTTAGGTCAGAGCCGATCACATAGACTTCATTTAAAAGGATCAAAACCTTAGGTGCCTCTCCGTTTTCACGGTAAAACGCGCTAAGCATTTCATTCATTTTAGCGCTATCGTCTACATATAATATTTCTGGACCGCAAAATACCACTGCATCTGGAAAAGAAAAAGCGATGCGATTCAAAGAGTCTGGAAGCTGAATTCCTGAATA
Source organism: Fusibacter sp. QWL-12 (assembly GCF_058683495.1). NCBI lineage: Bacteria > Bacillati > Bacillota > Clostridia > Eubacteriales > Fusibacteraceae > Fusibacter > Fusibacter sp. QWL-12. Next base: position 3,487,104 of record NZ_CM178745.1, on the reverse strand, counting down.
TCTAACAAAATACGCATTTGATGTGTCTATCTGATGAAGTGCGTTTTTAATATCGGTCACCATCTGGTAAGGAGATATCATCTTGACTAAAGCAGGATGCACTTCTAATAGTAAGTTTTCAAACTCGAGATTACGTTGTTCGATCCGTTCAACAGAATCACCCATTATGATCAAGCCATGATTTTGGAGAACGATCCACTTTGGTTCGCTATTAAACCTATTACGATAGATCTCGAGCTTCTCAAGCATCGCTAAAGCAAGCGATATACCTGGCTTGTGATACGGTACCAATAAAACAGCATCCGAAAACATTGCGGTTAATTCGCCCTGATTCAAACGATTATTAAAGTCTTTTGAAGACGCATAAAACATCGCTGCAAACGAGTGTACGTGTAGAACCAAACGGCTAGAAAGCATTGCGTGTAGGTAAGTTTCTATGGAAGGTCTAAGTGTAGACTGATTCGCTAAACTTAAGCGGCTATTCTGTAATCCTTCATCGTTCAAATCGACGATGCCATTTTTTACATCCATCAATAATGCATTGATTTCACTGAGTTTAAGCACGCTAAATCCCGTTTCTTTATTCACATCGCTCATTAGATAACCAGATGCCTTAATGTATAATAAATCTTCATCAATCGACTTAACCGACGCATTACCACCTCCTGATTGGATTTGATCCAATCTATCAGCGTAGAGGTGACAAAGCGACTTCAAAGTTGATATTTTTTCAAAATCTTTTTTCGTATTACTCATATTACTAACATCCTCTATGGTCCTATCTTTTCTAAAAGTATCATCATGCATCAAATTTTCCTTTTTTAAAGTATCCTCATTTATCAATCTATCCTTATTGCGACACATCTGAATTCCCTATTCCAACCAATGAATAATATCAAAGAAAGATTTCAAAGGATGAATGCCTTTGCTTAAATCTTCAAACTCTCTCTCTCCTTTATAGTAGATGCTATCAATACCAAGTTGACTTGCACCAAGACAGTCCTTTTTAAGAGAATCACCGATCATAATGACTTCATTTGGTTTTAACTGCATTTTGTCTAGTGCTTTCATATAGATATAAGGATGTGGTTTTTCAACGCCAGCTTCTTCTGAAGTAACTAAAAAATCAATCCAGTCACCAATACCTAGTTTTTCTATTTTACGATACTGCTCGTATGCAGTAAAATCAGTAACGATACACTTAGGAACGTTAATCTCTTTTAAAAAGTCCAAGACAAAAGGCTCCAAAGTAATTTGTTTATAAAATACGTCCCAATAATTGTGGTTCAGCTTTGTTACACTTGCAAAATCAAACGCGCCGATCATCTCAAGCATTCTTTGAAAGTAGAAAATTCTACTGTGTGAAGCCGCTTGACCAATTCTTTCTATATGACTTGAAGTTTTAGCTTGCTTGTAGAGTTTATATGCGAATTGAACGTCAAGAGCAGTCATTTCAGCGAACAAACTCATAGCACTTTCAAGCGCAATTTCATGAGCTTGATCATAATTGTAAAGTGTATTGTCTAGATCCAATAATATTCCTTTATAGTTCATTCTCTTCTCCCTTTTTAAATTGATGACTTAGCCAAACTAAAGTAAACAATTGAATGATGCCATGGTACCCATTTTCCCATCTAATCTTATGGCCATTGACGATTTCCTCAATGTTCTCGATGAAATTCTCAGCAAACTGAGCTATTAACATTGATTCAATCTCTCTATTAAAATGAATGTGTTGGAATTTTAAGTCTGCATCATAATAATGCACGACATCAATCCCGTTTGAAGTAAATTGATCCAAAAGTGGTTCAACATCAACTTCTAACGTCATCATTAGCTCAAGCTTTAAGGAAGGATCAACACATCCACCCATTTCGAAATCATCATCAGAATAATATCTTATGATCAAATCTGCATAATTTTTTTGAGGTGTAATGAACTTTTGTGCATCTTCAACTCTTGCATCAATCTGCTTTTGAATTTGATCGATAGAATAACCTCTCGATGCAACGTCTCTCTTGATTTTCCAGTGTCTTCTTAAAGACTCTTCCGTATCAATATAAATTTTAAGATCCACTAGCTTCCTAGTTTGTGGTAGGAAAAATGGATGAAGTCCCGCAACGATGATAAAGTCATTTGGATAAACCTTGATTGGTTCAGTAAATGCGCCAGTATCATGATCGTACTCCACGCGTTCGATGGCACTACCATTTTTAAGTGCTTTAAGATATTGCGCTTGTCTATAGAGATAGTTCGCCTTAGGGTTTAAATGCGTAATGGTATTCCAACTGATATCGCCACGCTCCCACTTATGATCACCATCGGACTCAATAGGAACTATATTTTCATTGCCGATTAAAGCTTCAATACAGTGTTTTACAGTCGTCTTACCCACACCTGAGTCGCCACCGATGCCAATCAGAGTCGCATGCTCCTTTTTCTTATAGACGCGATTTGATTTAATGCCATACTTATATAAAACATAGACGATGAAGAACAAAGCGCCTTCTAATGTCGTAAAAATCAAATTTGATATATTGTCATTATGAATATAGCTGCCACCAACAAAGGTCAATAAATATAATAATGAAAAACCTAGACTAAGCAAGTAAGAAATTTTAACTTTATCAAGGAGACTTACGAAAAGTACAGCACACAAGATAAAGCTCCAAACATACCAGCTCTCCGATGGGGGTACTAACAAAACAAACACTGTGTAAACAACCGCTAAAAAGTTGTGCAGTAAATCACGATTGATTTTTTCATACATTAAAAACCTTGCGTATATCACTAGGATTGCCAAATAAGCAATATAGATTTTAAATGAGCCAACAGGCAGATAGAGATGATACAACAAGCTCTGATCAGGATTGAAATAAACCATTTTTATAAAGCTTTCACTGAATAGAAATGGTAAATTAATCATTAAGCTCGTCAATACAAACGCAATCAGCATTTCAGCGATTCTTCTGTATCGATCCCTTTGAAGCGTTCTAAATAGATAGATAAGAACCAGAGGTAAAGAAAATAAAACCGGTAGCTTAACGGCAAAACCAAGAGCTAAGATTATCCCAAGTCTTAAATACCGTTTCTCTTTTAGCTCGCAAAGTGCAAATATAATAAACGCAACCGCGATAACATCGAGTTGCCCCAAAATATAGCTTGCATAAAATACCACTGGAGAAGCAAAGTAAAAGAACAACAGCCTCCCCTTTTTATTTGGAAACAATCGATTTAAGTTAAAATAAATCGAAAGATCGGCTATGAGAATCGGCAACAAATATAGACCATTAAGTAGCCACTTATTCTCAATTCTCAATAGTTCTGCTGGTAAAAAGAAGACTTTAAAAATATAGAGCATTAAAGATGGGTAGGGAAACACAGATAAATTTCCTTCACTTAAATAGAAATTCCATGGATTCTCACTTATTGAAAAATGAGACACAAATGATGCGACCGTAGTCATCATTTTATTATCGATTAAAAAGATCGCACTCACAACCTTAATCAGTATCAATGCATATAAAACAATCCTCAAATTAAAGCCGTTAGTAGACTTCTTAATTTGATTCTCTGTATGGTTCTTATTCAGATTCTTTTTAAAATTAAACTCTTCTTTAAGGTTATTATCCAAGTTTACTTACCTCTTCTGTTTCATATTTAAAGATGATTATTGCGACAAAGAATGTCCAAAGTAAAGGCTCTGCCATATATCTCGCTTGAATTTCAAAAACACTGTGAAGTATCATAAATGCACCGTAGATAAAAACAGGTAAATAGCTTAAGTTTCTACCTTTAAATTTATGTCGGATTATCAATAACAAACTAACGATTAGCGTCAGCCATTTAAACCAAATGACTCTGCTTTCTTCCACTTTCTCATATTTTCTAACGATTTCTAAATCGGCTTCTGTATAGCTTCGATGTTTCACACCGAATGCCAACAATTCTCTAAATGAAAATTCATCATATTCTATAACATGCTGAAGCTTGCATCCAACGATGGATAATAGATAAGCTTTACTTTTTACACTTAAATGCCTATTGATAACGGTTAAAAGAGGGTCGTTAATTTCTTCAAGCGTTTTATCAAAAGCTTCTCTCGTCCATCGGCCACACATATTGCCGGTCTCGGTATATAATAGTCCCGTGTATAACTGCAATCTGCCCTGTCTAGCGACATCAAGTGGTCGATCGGATTGTGCTCTCAGCATAATCTCTGTTATTGCTGCAAACCCAACTGCGACACATACTGTAAGTATCAATACTTTCACCCGAATGTCTCTTCTTAAAGCACCAAAATAAAAGACAATTATGGCCCCAGTCATGATACCAAGCGCTAATCCCGTTTTAACGCGAAGTGCAACTGCGAGAAATAAAAATAAACCACTCAAAATAGCCATTCTTTTATCTTTTAACTCAAAATAAAGACTCATAAATCTGACAAAAGCTAAAATTAAAGCGACATTTGGAAAATCAGCATTCACCATACCCGCATAGCCGGTATTCCAAAGTGCAAAAACCGAAAAGCCAAAAGTTGAAAATATTTGTATAAGGACTTGTTTTATTACAGATTGATTTATGTCTGATTTATATATGTCTGATTTATTTAAACCAAACCAGGTTACCAAATAAACTAAGATTAAAAAAAGCGTATTGACTAACCATGCCGCATTATAGGGCGCTATCCCGAGGGCTTTAAATGGTGCATAAATAAATCCAATAATGCCACCTTTATGATAGATAGATAAATCTGAAGCCAGATTCCAATAATAGATGAAATCACTTGTAGGTAGAGGTTTAATCGTTTGAACCACTTTATTGGATAAAAGAATATAGTAAATTAAAACTGCAGTATGACTTAACAGCATTAATATATTTATTCTTTTTTTTGTTTTATCTGATAGTTTCAATACGTCACACGCCTTTCGTTTGCATTTAATAAACATCTTATTATAACATAATGAACCTCATTTATACAGATGCCACACCTTCAAATTCATAATTTCTAGCCCCACTTTTCAGATAGATTTACTAAAATCATAGAAAAATGGATCTAAATAAAAATCCCACTTTCACCATCTGAACTGCCCCCCACATATTTTGTCAAATACTTGGGGTTTACTTCAATCGTTGAAAGCGGGATTTGAAATTTAATGTATTCAATATACTCATTATTGGTACGGTTTAAAAATGAGTTAACTACTTATTTTTCTCAAGTTTCATAGCTTTTATTAGATAACGTCCGATAATAATCGCTAAAAAGCCACCAATCAAAGCTGTGTAGAGCTGAGGAAGAGAAAGTGCAGTCACTAGCTTAGGTGGTACTTTCGCAACAAAATTGATTACCAAATAGCGTACAGAAAAAGCTAAAAAGGCAGTTTTAAGTAACGCTGCGACAACAACACCGATTCCTTCAAACAAAAAACCACGTTTGTTCGAAACAAGGTAAAATGAAAAGACAAAAATTGCATTTCCAATCATGATAAATGGTACGATTGGTAATAATGGCATAATTCCAAGCAGGAATGCGACGAGAGGTGTTAGTACCCCAATTAAGGTTGCAGATAAAGGACCAACGATTAAAGTCGCAACAATTAATGTCATATTGACAAGTGGACCAACCGCTGGCTGTGCAAATTGATTAAAGCCAATTTGAAAGATAAGTGCTAATGATAATAATACAGCTGTTCTAGTGAAGTGGTTCATATTATGCTTCATATCTAGTATCTCCTTTCATAAATATTTTAATTCCTATTCAACGACGTGAACCGTCCCCAAATCGATAATTTGTTTTACATGCTCATCATCTAACATGTAGTACACAACCTTGCCTTCTTTTCTAGATTTAACTAGTTTCGCCTGTTTAAGAACTCTGAGCTGATGCGAGATCGCGCTTTGAGTCATCCCTAAAATAAATGCAATATCGCATACACACAGTTCAGTCTCTGTAAGTGCAGTCAAAATTTTAATTCTTGTAGGATCGCCAAAAACTTTAAAAAAGTCTGCCATCGAAGCTAAAACATTTGACTCAGGCATGTATTTTTTTGCTAAATCAATCGCTTCCTGATGCATAACATTACAATCACAGCGATCTTCATTATTCAATTTTTGATTGTTTTTTTCATTATTCATCATATCATTCTCTTTTTTTGGCATAACCATTTCCTTTTCTCTCTTATCTCACTGAATCTTTAAATGACTTCATTGCATTAAAAAATGCATCATGACTACTTTAAATACTCACATTTTTTAGTTATCACAACTTTGAAACAAAAATTGCTCGGCTTACTCAACATAATCCTTAAGCAAATATTTTGCATAATATTCATCATAAGTTAGATTTGAATTATGAACTTTTGTTGCTAAATCAGCTCCTAAGTAACGATAATGCCAGGGCTCATACATATACCCTGTCGTATCTTCTTTGCCCTTCGGATATCTGAGAATGTAGCCATATTTGTAACTGTTTTCAGAAAGCCACTGAAACGCTTCTGTATTTTCAAAGGCTTGAGCAACATCATTGATATCAATTGCAAGTCCAGTTTCATGTTCAGAATGTCCAGGTCTAGCTGAAAATCGATCAGCAGCTGCCTTTCCATTATTGGCTGTATATTTATTATATAAGTTTTCTTGATAACTATAGGTTCTATAAGCGGATATAATTTTTATTGAAACGCCATCTTTTTTTGCTGCATCAGACATTTCTATAAAAGCAGTTAGAGCTCTTTGTGATAATAGATAGCTTTTACCATCCTGAACATAGTAGCCATCCTTTACGCTCACTAAATCTGTCGGTTCAAACGAGCTTGATAACTGATAAAACTTATTACACAAAACTTCTAGCGAGTTTGGTTCTATTGCCTCTGAGATGTTGGTATAAAACTCTTGATCTAAATTTGTATTTACTTTTAATACAACCTGTTCGGCAGATAAATCTGGGTATTTAGATGCGTATGCTATATATCTTGTTTCGTAAGATGCGATATTAAATCCAACTGTATTAAATGTCATATTATTTTCTCCTTGCGAACCTTGTGTACTTTCACTCGTATTAGAATCGTTTTGATTTTCAGTAGGTGTACCCTGTTGCACTTGTGATTCAGAAGTACCTTGTTCAGTTCCACCATCCCCATCTGTTTCAGTATCAGATTCAGTTCTTTCTTCTGTTTGAACTTCACTTGCATCAGTTTGATCTTCAGTGTTCACATCTGAATTAATTTCAGAAGCTTCTGTTTCACCTAATGGATATTTTGTATTTGAATCATCGGAAGGAAATAACCCCTTTGCAATACCTGAGATTAATATATAAATAAGTATCAAACCAATACCTATAATGACTAATCTTCTAATTAAATATTTTGATCTCATAAATCTTCTAATTTTGTCTTTTCTCGAATTGACCTTCATCACTGTCTCCTAAATTAGTTCTAGTCATAATTATACTGTATTTCACCTATTAATACGAGGGGATTTTTGCTTCTTTTAGTGCTTTGACATAATCTTTCGGGTATGGTAATATTTTTTTATCTTTAAATGATTTCATCATTTAACAACTAATAAGGTGATCATATGAAACGATTTTTTGACTACTTAAAGCCATTTTTACCACGAATGTCACTTGGGCTTTCTATTAAGTTTTTGGGTACAATTATGGATCTACTGATACCGTGGATTCTTGCGCATATCATTGACGATGTCGTTCCTACCCGTGAGATAAAACATATCATCTATTGGAGTGGCGCAATGGTAATTTGTGCCGGCATTGCTATCATTGCAAACATAACGGCTAACCGCATGGCAACTAGAGTTGCTGCCGAAACAACAAGGCAAATTCGTCATGATTTATTTTCTAAAATTGTCTACTTATCCTGTGGTCAAATCGACAAATTTACGATACCTTCCCTCGTTTCTAGGCTAACATCAGATACTTATCACGTACACCATATGGTTGGAATGATGCAGCGTTTGGGAGTAAGAGCACCCATACTATTACTTGGTGGTATTATCGTTACCGTAACGATTGATCCAGTGCTTGCACTTGTGTTAATTGGTGTTCAACCTTTTATATTTGCAACGGTATATATCGTTTCTAAAAAAGGAATTCCACTATATAAATCCCTACAAAAATCGGTTGATCAAATGGTTCGCGTTATCCGTGAAAACATAACTGGCATAAGAATCATAAAAGCACTAGGAAAATCTGATGCTGAACGCAATCGCTTTAGCAGCTTTAGTAGCGATGTGGTTAATCGAGAGAAAAAAGTGGGTTATACGATGGCAATCACAAACCCAATGATGAACCTATATTTAAATCTTGGCCTAACTGGCGTTATCCTAGTCGGTGCATACCGTGTCAATTTGGGTCTGTCTCAGCCTGGTGTTGTCATTGCATTCTTAACTTACTTTACGATTATACTAAATGCAATGCTCTCCATCAGCCGTATTTTTGTTTTAGCATCCAAAGGACTTGCATCCTTCCAGAGAATCGTTGAAGTCATAGATGCCCCTGAAGAGCTGTCTATTGAAGAACATCCAATTAAAGATACAAAATATCATATTGAATTCGATGATGTGGTCTTTTCTTATCATAAAAATCAAGCGGACCTCAATCGCATTACTTTTAAACTTGAAAAAGGTCAAACCCTTGGCATCATCGGACCAACTGGAAGCGGTAAAACAAGTATTATTAAATTATTACTGAGACTTTATGACGTCGATCAAGGAGTGATCCGAATTAATGGCGCTAACATTAAGTCCATTGAACGTGAGACTTTACACCGACTCTTTGGTATCGTCTTCCAAAGTGATATCTTATTTGCTGATTCTATTATGGAAAACATTGACTTTGGAAGAGAGTTGCCTGTTGAAAATCTACTTTTCTCCACTCAAGCCGCACAAGCTGCAGAGTTTATCGATTCACTTGCAGAGGGCTGGCATCACAGATTGAGTATCAAAGGTATGAATATGAGCGGCGGACAACGACAGAGAATTTTACTATCTAGAGCACTGGCATCCCAACCTGAAATTCTCATTTTGGACGACTCTTCAAGCGCACTAGATTATCGTACAGATGCATATCTTAGAAAAGCACTTTCTGAACATTACACACAAACAACCACCATCATCATCGCTCAACGTGTAAGTACTATTATGCATGCAGATCTTATTTTGGTTATGGAAGATGGCGAAATCAAGGCTTCAGGGACACATGAAACGCTTAAACAGAACAACGATAGCTATCGTGCCATCTGTCAATCACAGTTAGGAGGTGACATAAATGACGCGATCTGATAAATCACCTACTCCAGCCAAATCAAGTCATCAAAAACCTCAGGATCGAAGGAAAACACTTAGGCGTTTGGGCAATTATTTGCTAAAATACAGAGGATTATTAATTTTAGCGCTAATACTAACTTTCAGTAGCAATATCCTATCTCTCATTGGACCTTCTTTGGCTGGTAAAGCAATCGATGCATATGGCGCATCACCTGGTAATGTCAATTTTCCACTCGTTTTCAAATACATTGTACAAATGCTAGTATTATATACACTTGCATCGCTTTTCTCGTATCTATTGGCAATTTTAATGATTAAGATTAGTCAAATGGTCATACAAAGGATGAGAACAGATGTGTTTAATAAGTTGTCTAACTTACCCGTTGGCTATTTTGACACTCAGCAGACAGGTGACATTATCAGTAAGCTCACTTACGATATCGATACAGTAAACACTTCTTTATCAAATGATGTCATTCAAGTCTTTACAAGCATTATTACTGTATTCGGCTCACTTGCGATGATGATCGCCATTTCACCCTATTTGGTTCTCGTTTTTGCAGTTACGATTCCTATTTCTATTTTTTTTACACGTTTCATGAGTCGTAAGACACGCCCACTTTTTAGAAAACGATCTGCAAAACTGGGTGAGCTCAATGGCTTCGTAGAGGAAGTCATCTCTGGACAAAAGGTCATAAAGGTCTATCATCAAGAAGATGTAATGATTAAAAGATTTGATCATAAAAATGATGACGCGGTTGAAGCCTTTTATAATGCTGAGTATTACAGTAGTACCGTCGGACCTTCTGTTAACTTCATCAACAATTTATCGTTAACATTAGTTAGCATGTTTGGGGCGTTATTATATCTATATGGTATGCTTACAATCGGCAATGTATCCTCTTTCGTTCTCTACTCTAGAAAGTTTTCAGGACCGATCAATGAAATGGCCAATATCATTAGCGAACTCCAATCTGCACTAGCAGCTGCTGAACGTGTTTTTAGAGTCGTCGATGAGTTCCCTGAGAAACCAGATTCAGATAATGCAATTGATTTAAGTGAACGCACCGTTAAAGGCCATGTCAGCTTTGATCACGTCACCTTTGGTTATACCACTGATAAAACGATTATCAAATCACTAGACCTCGATGTTAAACCGGGTCAACTTGTGGCAATAGTGGGACCAACAGGTGCTGGCAAAACGACTCTAATCAATCTATTAATGCGTTTTTATGACCCAAACGAAGGTCAGATTTTAATCGACGATACTGATATTAGAGATTATCAAAGAACTTCTCTCAGGAAAGGATTCGCAATGGTTTTGCAAGATACATGGCTTTTTCAAGGAAGCATCTATGAAAACATATCTTATGGGAAACCTGAGGCATCACTTGATGAAGTCATTGCAGTAGCAAAAGCCGCTAGAATTCACAACTTCATTACCCATTTACCACAAGGCTATGACACACTTTTAACTGAAGAAGGGATTAATATCTCACAAGGTCAGAAACAGTTAATGACCATTGCTAGAGCAATGCTATTAGATGCTAAAATCTTGATCTTAGACGAAGCAACCTCTAATGTTGATACACAAACTGAGATTCAGATTCAAGAAGCCATGAGAGATTTAATGATTGGTAAAACGAGCTTTGTTATCGCACATCGACTATCAACGATTCAAAATGCTGACGTCATCGTTGTAGTCGATCATGGAGAAATAGTCGAACAAGGCACACACAAAGAGTTGCTTAATAAAAATGGGCTATATGCAGAAATGTATAACAGCCAATTTGCAGTTTATACCTCATAAAATAAATCCTACAAGCGAGTCACTATTCAAGTTGAATATTAAGACTTGCATGTAGGATTTTTTAATCTGTTTTTATAATTGAAAATATCTTTAAATCACCTGGATTTCCAAATGCATTTAAGTTTAAGGCACGGCCTCTAAGGACACCTTCAAATTGCATTCCGACTTTCAACATGACTTTTTCAGAAAGAGTATTTTCAATATTACATACGCCTTCAATTCTAAACACGTCTGTATATTTATAATAATGCTCAATTAATGCCCTAAGTGCTTCAGTCATATAGCCTTTTCCTTGCTCACTTTTGACGATGAAAAACTCAAGTTCAACCATTCGTTTAATTGCATCGACCTCTGTGCTCCAAATACACCCGATAAAGGTAGATGTTTCAACTGAATTAATTTCATTAATTGTTTCGATGGATTCAATCACCCAAAACTGATAATAAGGACAATTAATGGATTGTATTTTTTCAACTGTTGTGTCAACAAATGCTTGCGCAGTTTCTATATCTGCACAATAACTTACATCTAAATAGTGTAAAAGATTTTCATCATTAAGGAACTGAACATACAATAATTCAACATCTGTTCGCTTAAGTGGTCTTAAACGTATGCGATTGGCCATTATCAACATAATTCTACCCTTATCCCATTAAAACTGATGCCCAGCTCTCTTTAAGTGCATCTATCGTCATTTGTCCCGGAGCTGATGCTTCAAAGCCTTTTACATAAGTAACTTCTGAGCCAAACTCTCCACTGATGACTCGAGAAATTCGTCCTCGCTCACCCATGGATAACGTGATCATCTTTTGATTCAGCACGTTCGTACCATAATCACAGGCTGCAAGCAACTTTAGTACTTCGTTAGCAGAATGCGGCATATAAGCCATCTTAATATAGTCGCCCATTAGACTCTGACCACGTTTAATAGTTGCTATCATTTCATCGAAGGAAGGTGTTTTATCAAAATCATGATGAGAAAGAATCAATTTAGTTCCTTTTGTTCTCGCTAAATCAACACAGTTTTTAAACAATGCCGTTACAATATCTCCTTCATCGATATCTTTATAATGCTCGTATAAATCTAACTCAATATCCACAAAATCAAGTTCAAACTGTTTGAGAATGTCATAGATACAATTAAGTCTCATAGCATCCTCTACGACGAGGAAGCCGCCCTCACGATGTCCTCTAAAGGTAAAAATAACAGGAATTTCATAAGCCATTAGCTTTGATTTTATTAATGTCAATGGTTCTAGCAAATCGTTACACGACCATGTTTCATGCGTTGCTAAAAAACGATCGACGCGCCACTCAACTAGGTCTGGTCGTTTGCTTATAACATATTCTAATTCTTTATCTAGTACGTCGATATTAGTTGCCATTAATGGGATACATATTTTAGCATGCTTAACCATAACCGTGTCCTCCATTATAATGCTTATACCTATATATTACACCAAAAAAATAAAAATAGACACTTACATCATAATAATTTTAAGAAAATAAAACGGAGAATTTGCCCATCCTATCCATAAGATTTGCAGCCTCTCCGAATTTGTTATTCCATATGATCTATAGTGTTAAAGGTTAATATAACTTTAAATAAATCGCCATCTATTTGTAGGTCGAAATTTCCACCACATACATGTGTGAAGCTTTCAGCGATTGAAAGACCAAGTCCACTACCATCAGATGATCTGGCGTCATCTCCTCTTGTGAATCTTTGCATAATTTCCGCTTCTGTAAAATTCATCTCATAGCTCGAAGTATTTTTCACAGTTACAATCGCTTTACGCTCTTGTTCATCTATTTCGATAAATACTCTGGTTCCCTCAAGCGCATATTTCAATGAATTACCAAGAAGATTTTGTAGAACACGATATAATTTTTGACCATCTGCATGAATCATAACAGAGTGCTCGGGTAATTTCGTTTTAAACTGAAGATTTGATTTCTCAATCTCATCAGACATATCTGCAAGTGTTTGCTCAACTAATTTTTTTATATCGATATTTTCCATCTGCATTTGAATGTTACCAGATGTACTTTTAGCTAGATCGAACAAATCAGATACAATATTTTTCAAACGATCTGACTTATCAGCTAAGATTCTCACATAATCCATTGCCGTCTCAGAAAGCCCTTCCTCCTTAGAAAGCAAATCAACATAGCTGATAATTGAAGTCAAAGGTGTTTTTAGGTCATGAGACACATTGGTTACCAGTTGAATTTTTAGTCGCTCTGCCTTCATTTGATCTTCAATACTCTCATTAAAACCGCGATCTATTGCTTCAAATGTTTTACGATTTCCCTTAACGTAAAAATAGATTAAAAGAATTTCAGCAAGCGGTGGCAATATGAACATTGGTGGTAAGAGCATAAATACAAACGTTAAAAATACTAGAATAAAAGAAAGTGCAATGAATAACATTTGTCTATAAAAAAGCTGTTCGGTTAATTTATTAGACTTAAATTGTCTGCCATCGAACAAGCTTTTAAAATAATCATAAATGCCAAACAACACCCTATAAATTATGGTGTTATTAATCAAAGTCTTTCCTTTAATTCGACGCACTAAAGACAGATAATAAAGTCCTGATACAACTAAAAAGCAAAATGTAGTCAGTCCAATAATGATCATAGACGTTAATTGTATACTGACGTAAGCATTTCGATATGGTAAAGCATTTGAGATAATGACGCCCCAAACAGCGATAACACCAACATAAATACCTGTTAACAAATCAAAGGGGACTCGATCTAACCAATTGAGCTGCACTTCGCCTTGACGGTGTGACTTTCCCACAACCACCGTCAAATAGATAAGCAAAAGCAAACTGCCTGCTAAAGCGCCTAAAACACTATAGACTATTGGTAGAACCTCAGTTCTATAGGTATTCCATTGGTTTTGTTTATTTATAAGAAAATCTGTTGTAAATGCAATATAACCTTCGACATTACTCGATATAAAGTCAGGGCGATAGACATAAGAAGTATTTCTTTGGTACTGCCAATAACCATCTGTTATTAAAAAGGTATCTTTATTATTTTGAAAAAATTCTACTGAGCCATCTGCTAAATTCGTCTTAAGTACATCGCCATTTGTAATATAATAATAATAACCTTCACCTAGGTTGTTCGCTTGAGACGACTGTTTGCCATTTATCGAATCGGTTACCAATATAATCGCTTTTCTTGCATCGGTTTGAAGAAACTCAGTACTGTCTTTATACCTTGAAACTAAAATTGACTCAAGAGGAATATCTGAAAACATAAGATACTGAAACTCTAAAACAATCGTAGTTAATGATATCGCAATGAGCAGAAAAGCAATCACCTTTAACGTCATCGCATATTTAAAACTTTTCAATTTTGTATCCAATCCCCCACACCACCTTTAAGTATTTTGGATCCTTAGGATTAATCTCAATTTTTTCGCGTATTCTTCTAATATGAACCATGACTGTATTCTCAGCCGCATATGGTTTCTCATTCCAAACTCTCTCATAAATTTTATCTGCAGAAAAAACGATACCGACATTTGACATGAGTAATTCCATGATTTTCAGTTCTTTAGCTGTCAGCTTTACAGGTTCACCATCCACATAAAGTTGCATGCCTTCTAAGTCTAGCTTGAGAGAACCATTAACTAAGATTTGCTCAATATTGCTGCTATTGGCATCGCCTAAAGTTAAATAGCGTCGCAATTGGCTCTTTACTCTTGCAATTAGCTCAGGAGGTGAAAATGGTTTGGTCACATAATCATCTGCACCCATTGACAACCCAAGAATTTTATCGGATTCCTCGCTTTTTGCAGAGAGAATTATAATTGGAATGTTCTTTTTCTCCCTAATTTTCATCGTTGTTGATAAACCATCTAGCTTTGGCATCATGACATCTAAAATAATGAGATGAATATCCTCTGTCATAATCACATCTAGTGCTTCTAGCCCATTATAAGCCAAATAAGGAGTATACCCTTCAATTGAGAGAAGCTTTGAAATGGCTCTTGCTATTTCTTGATCATCATCTACTACTAATATGTTTTCTTGAGACATTTTATTATCCTTTCAGAATCTTAATGTGAGTATATCCAAAGAGTCTTAAAATATTATGGTTTAATTTCTTACAAATTTCTTAAAGATGCAATTTATTTATATTTGAATTATAATAACAGTAAATCAGTATAGCACTTATCCTAACTAAATATCGAAAAAGGAGAACCTTATGAAACTGGATATCAAAAAAACGTTTTTACTAGGACTTGGATTTTTCTCTGTTAGTTTAGTTTGGCCGCTCTACAACGTCTATGTCCCACTTTTTCTTAGGGATTTCTTAGACAGTCAATTTCAAATCAACGCAATTATGACCTTAGACAACATTTTGGCAGTCAGTTTAATTCCATTTGTCGCTGCGATGAGTGATAGAACGCATACGCGGTTCGGACGTAGGATGCCTTATTTAATGGTCGGGATTCCTCTTTCTGCAGTAGCTTTTATACTTTTACCTAACTATACCAGTTTTTTAAATTTTATGCTAATCATCACCGTATTGAATTTTGCAATGGCGATCTTTAGAGCGCCTACAGTTGCCTTAATGCCTGACATAACACCTGCTCCACTTAGAAGTGAAGCCAATGGTATCATTAATTTCATGGGTGGACTAGCCTCTGTTTTTGTCCTTATTGGTGGTGCTATGCTCTACAAAGCCAATCATAACTATCCATTCATTTTTACTGCAATTATGATGATCTTTGCTTTATTGATGCTACTTAAATTTATTAAGGAACCTGCAATTGGTGAAAAAGCAGCTGAAGAAAAAATTAGCCTAATCTCTTCAGTTAAAGAACTTATACAGGATTCCGATCGTACAACGCTCTACATCCTAATGGCAATTTTCTTTTGGTTTGTTGGCTATCAAGGTGTTGAAGCGACTTTTAGTAATTACTGCGTCCACTTTTTAGGACTAGAAGCTTCTGATGCTTCTTTAATATTGGGGTTCTTTGCACTTTCATTCCTTGTTTTTGCTATTCCAGCCGGGTTTATTGGTACAAAGCTCGGTAAGCGTAAGACCATATTAATTGGCTTAGTCGGTGATATCTTTGTTTTTTTATTACTTGCTACAGTGGGGACATTATTCCCATTTAATCAAATCCTCATGATGGGGCTAATGCTAATTGGCGGTTTCTTTTGGGCTTTGATTAACATCAATTCCTATCCTATGGTGGTTGAACGTACCAGTGAAGCAAAAATTGGTATATACACAGGTCTCTATTATTTCAGTTCGTCTCTAGCTGCCATCACCGGACCACTCTTCATTGGCGGACTGATCGATCTAATCAGCTTTAAAGTGACCTTTGTCTTCACTGCATTCGCGTATTTGTTAGCATGGATCTTTATTAAACAAACCAAAGTTAATACGCTAATCAATAACCAATCACATTAGTTCTCGTGGCTTGATACTTATTTGATTGCTTCTAACTTTTAATATAAAAACCTAAATTTTAGATAATGTTACACGATTCCCATTATATTCAAAACATGCTTCAGAGTATTTTAGCCTCTCTAAATAGACTTATATCTTGCTCAATACCAAGTTTACATTAACTGGTTAACTATTCTGTAAACGGGTATTGATTAGGCATAATTGATCTATTTAGGAGGCTTTTATGATACGTAACATGAGCATCACAAAAAAATTGGTCGTTATGGTCTTACCTCTTTTTATTGTTTTTGCAATATTTGTAACTATTTCCAGCATTCAACTAAACAAAATCAATCGAGATAATAAAGCAATTATTTATGATACCACTTTTGTCAGTACTGCACTCATATTAAATGCCGATCGTGATTTTTATCAGGCTGACGTAGCTCAAAAACAATTGGTCTTGACCAATGGCTTATCTTCTGAAGAACAACAAGCTTTAGTTAATGATTTTTTGGAGAATGCCGATCAAGTAACAACAAGAGTTAATGATGCTTTCTCAATAATTGAAAAGGATACTGAGCTTTATAATGATCGAAAGCATCCAACCACTGGTGAAAATGCAGCCAATCTACATGATAAGTTTAACATTGCTTTCGATACTTGGTTAAATGCTTTTGATCCATTAACAAAAACACTCGATGAAGCTGTTGCTTCAGAGAATTTTTCAATTGCTAGAGAGTCGATCAATACTTTGACCGAGATATTAGAAACATACGGACTTGATAAATCAAAAGAATTATCTGACCAAGCTAGAAACACCCTATTAATTATGGTATTGATCGGTGTATTAGCACTAATTGGTATTACCATTTTCATGATCCTAATTATTATCATTATGAGAAAAAGTGTCGCACATATAACAGATTCACTCGGTAATCTTTCATCTAAAAAACTGAATAACAGTTATGATGAGCTCAGTTTAAAAAGCAAAGATGAGTTTGGGACGTTAACCAATGCAGCACATAATGTAGATCGCATGTTAACTGACCTAGTTAGAACCGTTCATGATACGGTCACCAATTTAGATGAAACCTCTGACTTCTTAAAAGTGAGTTCCGATGAAATCAATATTGCTTTAGGTGAGGTGTCGGAAGCAGTTAATGAAATTGCCACATCTTCAACGAAACAAGCTGTAGATACACAACATGCAACTGCTAACGTAACTGTTCTTGGTGATTTGATTCAGAGTAATTCAGATAATACAGGTCGTTTGAATCATATGAGCAATGATATTGCTAAATTGACGAATGAAGGGCTAACATTGGTCAATCATCTCAGTGTTGAAACCACAAAAAATACGGTTCTATTTGAAGATATATTCGCTGTCATCAATCAAACACAGGATAGTACAGAGAAAATTAGTGAAGCCAGCCGATTGATTACAGAAATCTCTAATCAGACCAACCTTTTAGCGCTCAATGCGGCGATAGAGGCAGCAAGAGCTGGTGAAGCTGGGAGGGGCTTTGCAGTTGTTGCAGATGAAATTAGAAAATTAGCTGAGCAAACTGCTAATTCTACAACCATTATAGACACGATGTTAACCGATTTGGTGTCAAATGTAAAAACCGCTCAACAAAAAAGTGACATCGTTAGAGAAGCACTCCTTATTCAAAGCAATAATGTCAATCAAACAGAGTCAAAATACAATGAGATCGTCAGTGTTTTAAACCATATGGAAGATGAAATCAAGAGCTTAAGTCAGATAAGCGCTTCAATGGAATCAAATCGAAGCAATGTCCTAGATGTCATTCATTCTCTTTCCTCCATAGCAGAGGAAAATGCGGCAAGTACAGAAGAAACCTCTGCTTCAACTGAAGAAATTCTTGCAACCGTCAATGAACTCGCTAATACTAACGAAGTTCTAAGGCGATTGGTTATTGATCTAAATGAGTTGATTAGTGGATTTCAAAGTTAAGAGTTAAGAGTTAAAAGTTAAGAGCTACAAATTACAAGCTTGATGCTAACAAAGAAATTAGAAAACCCAATCTGTTCCATTGAAACGGATTGGGTTTTTGTATTGAAGTGTGTTGTAATAAAGTGTATCGTATTAAATTATATTATTCTTAATCAATAGGACCAATTTCACCCTCGCCTATTGGATCCACATGGATTACCAAATCAATGCCCAGTTCTTTCATTACTTGTTTTTCCAATCGATCAATTATCATATGTGCTTTGACAATGTCTGTTTTGTTGGAAAGTTCTGTATGAATTGAAGCGATACTCCTTCCAGGACCATAATCATGTACTTTAAGATCATGTGCACCCTGAATGTCCTCACAAGAAGTAATTATAGACATTATTTTTTCAACGGTTTCTTCACTTGGAGACATACCTAAAAGTAGGCTAACGGTTTCTTTTGCTACGCCAAATCCCGTATACATAATCAAGCAAGACACGATAATACCAGCATATCCATCAAGTGGCACTTTGAAATAAGCGCCAACTATAGTTGCTATTATTACTGCTGAGGTTGCAACTACGTCATTTAAACTATCAGCTGCCGCAGCTCGGTTCATGCTTGAATCAATTAATTTCCCGATATAGCGATTATAAGTAAACATCCAAATTTTTATCCCTATTGATAAAATTAGAATCACTGCCATTTTAGTGCTGAGTTCAATGATTTCAGGATTTCTAATCTTACTTAAGGACTCTTTAAAGAGCTCGAAGCCCACCATCATAATCAAAAATGAAATAATCAATGAAGCGACATATTCAAAACGACCATGTCCATATGGATGCTCAACATCAGCATCCCTGCCACTCAATTTAGCACCTACAACAGAAACCACTGATGAACCAGTATCAGATAAGTTGTTTACACCATCAGATAAAATAGCGATACTGCCAGTCAGCAATCCTATAGTCACCTTTAAACCAAATAGAAATAGATTACAGATGATGCCCACAATCCCTGACATGACGCCATATGCTTCCCTAACACTTGGTTTCTCAGTACTTTTATAGTCTTTTATCGTTTTGCTTATTATGAACTTGATCATGATGTCTCCTAACTTTAAAATTGATATGTCTATTATGCAATCTCACCTTTGTCCTTTAACGCTTTAACGATGTCGTCATAGAGCGCTTTATCAATTATATAACGCTTACTATACAAAATATACCCCAAAATGATACAAATCAGCGGGAAAATTAACATAGCAACTTTAAGCATTAATAACCCCTCAGAAGAAACATCAGCGGCTGAGTTCGCATCGTTTATACCAGATAATATAACCGTTGCACCTACTACACCACTGGCAACCGCACCACCCATCTTGTTAATAAAGGGTTGAATTGAAAAGGTTACACTTTCGTTTCTTTTGCCTAATTTATAATGACCATACTCTATTGTATCCGCAAGAAACATCAACATAAGAATTTGAATAAATGCTTGACCTACAAAAAGTAAGATCCCAGCAATTCCTATAAACAACATGTTCATTGGTGCGAAAAAGAAGACAATATATCCAATTACAACGACAACAGTAGCAATTTTATAAATTTTTGCTCTGGCATATTTTTTTGCCACTCTAGGAAAAACTGCTAAAGCCGCAATTTGAGAGACACCTAGTATCAAGGCAAAGATGGCATACATCGACTCGTCACCATAGGCATACTTAAAGAAATAAAGTCCAAAGCTGGTCGTGGTAACATAGCCGATCATAAATAACGCCATTGAGATTGCAGTTATTAGCAATTGATCGTTTTTAAAGATGACTTTCACCATGCCTTTTAAAGTGGTTGGCTCAGGTGTCTTTAAAACCAATTGAGGTTGTTTTACGCCTATCAGAGTGATCAACTGACCAACCCACATAATAGCGACAACGCCTATTGAGAATACAAAAAAACCACCGCTTCCCGTTTTAGACAAAGCTTCTGTAATTGGTATAATCCCAACGACCACTGCAAATAGTCCAATATTGGCACATATTCTAGCAATCGAACCAATCGATTCTCTCTCATGTGCATCTGTTGTAAGTGAAGGCATCATTGACCAATACGATATGTCATTTGCGGTAAAGAGAATCCCCCAGAGTAAGTATAAAACAGCAAAGATAGGAATAAAGGTTGACTCAGATACATGATAATCAAAAAATATTGAGATTGTCAGTAAACCAGATCCAAGTGCACCAAGTAAAATCCAAGGCTTAAACTTCCCATACCTTGATTTTGTGTTATCTACGATGACGCCCATTATTGGATCGTTAAGCGCATCAAAAACCCTTGCAAAAAGCATAATAGCCGTTATCCACCACATCGCCTTATTAGAAAGACTAAGAATATCTGTTAGATAAAAAACAAGATACATACTAATCAGAGAATATACCATATCTCTGCCAATTGTGCCTAGACCAAAACTCCATTTATTTCTTTTAAAACTAGTCTCCATAATTGCCTCCACTATTTTAAAATAATTGCTTCATATGGCATCATTAAACCATCAAAATACTCTCTATCATAGTTGGATGTTAAAATTGGTCCTAGTGTTGAAATCGTCTGTGATTTATTGCTAAAATTCAAAAGAACGGTTAGAGTCTCATTTTCATGTCTACGTCTATAGATGTAAACACTTGCTTGCTGACTGACTAACTCAAACTCACCGAAAGTCAACGCAACATGCTCTTTTCTCAATCGAATCAATTTCTTATAATAGCTTAAAACAGAATGTGGCGAATGGGTCTGTTCATGATAATTGATTTTAGTATGATTTTTGTTTAAGTTAATCCAAGGGGTTCCCTCTGTAAAGCCAGCATTTCGCTCTCTTGACCACTGCATAGGCGTTCTAGCGTTATCTCTAGAACAATGCTTCATCATATACCATCTATACGATTTGGGAAAATGAAGCTTCTTACCTAGTCTATCTATGTTAAAAGACTCAATATCTCTCAGCTCAGACATATTAGTAAAATCAAAGTTCGTCATGCCAATTTCTTGTCCTTGATAAATAAAAGGTGTCCCTTTAAGTGTCAATAAAAGCGTCGCTAAAAGCTTACTTGAAGCCTCCCAATAATCTTCTACATCTCCAAACCGACTCACACTTCGAGGTTGATCATGGTTCTCTAAATAAATTGCGTTCCACTCCAATGCTTGCTGCCATTTCGTTAGAACTTTAAACAACCTAAGCGGATTAAATTTTCTTTTAAACCATTTTACAAACCACCGGTCGGTTTCCATATGTTCAAAATAAAATATCGTATCAAGTTCGCCACGACTCTCATCACAGAGTGCTTTCCCCATCTGAGGGGTGACAAAAACCGTTTCTCCCACTGTAAAAGCATCATAATCAGATAGTATCTCTTTTTTCAAAGTCTGTAGAATAGAATGCATACCATCAGTAGAAAGATAGTGCTCTCTCCCCGTCAAAATCAGCCTTTTTCTACCGTTCTCTAATGAGTTTTTATAAATAATATTGATAACATCACATCTAAATCCTGCAATACCTTTATTAAGCCAAAACTTCATAATCGACTTAATCTCTTCAAGCACTTTGGGATTGTGGTAGTTTAAATCAGGTTGTTCCTTAGCAAAGAGATGCAAATAATAGGCATCAGATAAAGCATCATAAGCCCAACAATCCTCTCCAAAAAAACTGGTCCAGTTATTTGGCTTTTTACCTTCTTCACTCTTTTTCCAATAATAATAATCACGATACTCACTATTTGGGTTTTTACTATTTATAAACCACTCATGCTGATCTGAAGTGTGATTAATTACGAGGTCCATAATAATCTTAATCCCCTTATCGGCTGCAAGCTTAATCAATTGTTCCATATCCGTCATCGTACCATAGTCAGAATGTATCGCTCTATAGTCACTGATATCATAACCGTTGTCTACATTTGGAGATGCATAGATCGGGCTCAGCCAAATTACATTAATGCCCAGATCAGCGAGCTCATCTAATCGCTTGATAATACCATTTAAATCCCCGATGCCATCGCCATTACTGTCTTGAAAACTTTTAGGGTAAATTTGATAAACAATTGCTTCCTGCCACCACTTCGTCATAGGTCTGCTATTGCCTCCTTTACTTCAGTTCAAGTCATTTAATTATCAGTTATAATTTTATGTATTCATTTTTTATGCTAAATAATATTTGATATTAGTATGTTATTACTATTAATTTTACTATTTATTTTTGCTATGTATTTGTTTTTATGTATTTATATCTATGTATTTATTTCTATGTATTTATTTCTATGTAAATATCTTACTCTTATTCTATACTAAAAAAGATGCCTCTTCTAGAGACATCTTTGAATAATCAACGTGATATAGTTTGTTAAACCATTTCTATTAAGGTTTAAAAAATTGAAAAATAACCTAATACAATTAAGCCCAGAACAATTCTGTACCATCCGAACACTTTAAAATCATGTTTTTTAATATAGGTCATTAAAAATCTAATGACGAGAACAGATACAAGATAAGCAGTGATTAAGCCAATTAATAAAATAAGTAACTCACTCTGTGAAAAGGCCAATCCAAATTTTAGAATTTTTAAAAGACTCGCCCCAAACATAACAGGCACGGCCATAAAAAATGTAAACTCAGCGGCTACAGTTCTGTTGAGCGAAAGAATTAAACCACCTAATATGGTAGCTCCTGATCTTGAAGTACCTGGGAATACAGCTGCAAGTAACTGAAATATCCCTATTAGAAAAGCCGTCTTAAAACTGATTTCATCAATTGAATTAATTTGATAAGCCTTTCCCTTATGTCGATTTTCAATAATAATAAATGCGATACCAAACACAATTAATGCAATTGATACTGCAAAATAATTATAAAATAATGCGTCAATTTCATCGTTCCATTTAAGTCCAACTATAGCTGCTGGTATACATGCCACCACAATCTTAATCCACATCATCATAATTGGACGGTCAATTTTCAGACCATTGCCTTTTTTAAATGGGAATAGCTTACTCCAAAATATCGTAACGACAGCCATAATTGCACCCAATTGTATAACGACTAGAAAAAGCTCTAAAAAAGCCGCAGATACATCGAGTTTTATAAACTCATCTAACAAAATCATATGCCCAGTACTACTAACAGGTAACCACTCTGTGATTCCTTCAACGATTCCAAAAAATAACGCTTTTAATAATTCAATAAAATCCATGATGTCTCCTACCTATCTGATATATTTGTTTCTGTCTGTGTAACTATTATAAATTTGGGTACAATATACTTAAACGAATAAAGGAGTATATTATGACCTATTTAACTACATTTGATGAAAACTATGAAATAGACATGCTTCGTGAAATGCTTGAAAACAATGGCGTCGATCTGCTCGCAAAGCATAGAGAAACAGGTGATTATCTTATGATTACAGCAGGCATGTCTATGTTTGGTGCCGATCTTTATGTTGAAGATCAAGATTTTGAAAAAGCCAAGGAAATCCTAGATGCTTACTTTGAAGCAAAGGACCCAATTAGTGAAGAAGAACTTGAAAAGATTGCACTAGAAGCTACTCCTGAAGCTACTTCTGAGGATGAATAACTTGAAATCTTAGTACAGTCTTCATTTTATCATGAGCGGTTTTTCTTGGATCACTTAAATAAATCTCCTTGTGAACTTTAGATTTTCTCTCAAAACCAAGCACCTTCACTGCTGCTTCCATTTGTTCAAATGATTTGGTTTCCTCTGAAAATGGACCAATGTGCATCATTTGACAGCAGCTTCCTTCATCAATTTGTCCAAAACCAACTTCAGATAGATAGGAGTTGGTTTTTTTCTTAGCCATTGCCACCTTTTTAAAAAATTCAAAAATTGTCATATCTACAAACTCAGGTTGTCGTATCATAAGTGTGTATTTGTAATTGTTTTTTTCTTCAGCACCTTTAGAGTAATCGATTAAGTCCCATATCCCTTCGAGCGGAAAAACTTTGAACTCAAAATACCCATTGGGTATATTTTCTGATTTGTAAGACATTCGTATTGCATAAGCAATTGCGTAAAGTGCTTCAACTCTTTCTGAAAATTCAGGTGCATCTGGTGATCCTTGACCTTCGATCATAATGTAGTTCATAGGTGGTAGAATAATTAACTCTGGTTTTGCCTTTGGCAAATAAATTGCTTTATCCTTCAACTTATAATCGTAAATCATTAATATTTCCCTTCTAAATCAAATCCTTCATCTACATTGATTGACTGCTTTTGAGTAGAAACAGAATTAATAAAAGCCTCTCTTGAATTGCTATACATTTTATCAATCTCTTTTGTGTATCCGATAACTGCACCAGGGGTTGTCTTATTAATAAAATGCAAAGCCTGATTTACTTCATCCATCTTCATAGGGGCAAAATGCTTTTTATTATGATCCACTAAAACAAGGTGGTGTTGCTTTGAAACGGTCACAACCATATACGCTTTTTTCTTCTTCACGTATTCATATGCCCAAATTACATTTCTAATTGGAATAAACTCTACATTCTTATCCGTTAACAAAATATAATTAGTGCCAGAAATCGCTAAATTAGGGTGTTCACTTGATACAGGTGTTCTTTCGAGATCAAGCATATATCGATCAACTTCACCAAATTTTGATAGTTTTTTTGTAATAAGTGAGCCGCTACCTGCTTGAATCATTCTAAAGAAAAAGAACAGTGAGCCAAGTAAAAGTATAACTGAAATTCCAATAAATACATAACCTTCCACCTCGTTGTCTTTAACACTATAAAGATTTAAAGGCATCATTTCAGCCGCTTCTGTTTCAGTAAAACCAAGTTCCACTAATTCCTCAGTAATATAACCATATAAGTCTGAAGGCATTTCTTCAAAGCTGCCGATTAAATTAGAAGTATTTTCATCTTCAGCTAATGCCGCAGGGATCTCAGCTAGTGTAAAATTACCATCCTCATTTATTAGCGCTGCATAGTAGCGCTCAACATTATCATTTTCATCAATAAATGCGGTTTCAAAGTAATACATATCATCATATGATAAAGAGGTTTGAAAAAAGCCCTTTGTGTTTAGAGTTGAAGCAACTAGTAATTCATCATACGTTTTAAACTCTGGAGTTGATACGACTTTAATTATAGCCTCACGACTTATAAACGCAATCACTAAAGCCATTAATACAATTGTAAGTGCAATTTTCAAATTCTTCATTTTCCAAGACTTTTTCGAATGTTCTAAAAAGTTTTCAGGTTTCATATGTACCATCCTTAAGTAATTTATTTTTGAAGAAGTTAATATTTTCAATGCTATAACCATTGTTACACAGGCGAAATATCTTACGTCATCATGCTTATGAATTTACTTAAATTTGATGTCTTAGTTACGTGATAAGAACTTCATGTCCTCAGATTTTACAGCAACACAAGTTGTGTCAAATAAAAAAAGACCATAAATGGTCTTAATTGTACTTATTATACACTATTAGTCTCGAAAGCGTCACGTCATTTTAACAAATTGATGCTCGCAAGCCTTACAAGTAATTCGAATTTGACCCTTTCCCTTTGGTAACTTATAGTATTTACCACAATTTGGACAAGGTTCAACTGTAAAATCGAGACGACTTAATAACTGCTCGCCATTGAATCCAACCATTAGCTCATCACCGACTAAAAAGGCAGGTACGCCTGTTAATTTGAGCATTTGAAACTCTTTGAGCGCCTTAGGATCTGAATTTACATCTTTTTCTTCAAACGGAATGTGATGCTCTTTCAAAAATTTCTTAGCGGTTAAGCAATGCGGGCAGGTCTGAGTTACATAAGCAACAACTTTTTTCATAGGATTACCTCAACATTTTCATTACCATATGAGCAGAATGATGTGCGACGCCATCAGCGAAAGCATCGTAATTGTCACTAGCACTACCGTCAGCTTTATCTGACATCGATCGAATAATTACAAATGGCACTTTATTTAATGTCGCTACATGTGCTATTGCAGCACCTTCCATTTCAGTCGTCATAGCTTTAAACTCTGTCTCTAAAAAGACCTTCTTATCATGCGAAGAGACAAATTGATCACCAGATACAATTCTTCCCTTATAGATTTTATTATCTTGCATCTCTGCAACACCTGCATCAAAAGCTTTATTCATTAATGCATCATCTGCCATAAATATCGAACTTTCCATTCTAGGGATGACGCCAGGTGCATAACCAAATGCAGTAACATCAAAATCATGCTCAATGCAATCCGTTGATACGACAATATCTCCTATTTCTAATCTTTCATCAATTGCGCCAGATATACCTGTATTGATTAAAGCATCTATTTCAAAATGAGTTATGAGTATCTGCGCACACATAGCAGCATTTACTTTACCTATACCACTCGTTACGACAATTGCATCATTACTTCCCAATGTCCCCTTATAAAAAGTCATTCCAGCAATTGTCGATTCTACAACCGTATCCATCGCTTCAATTAATAACTTTGTTTCAAGATCCATTGCACCAATAATTCCATATTTCATTCTAATAACTCCTCATATTTTATTCAGGATAAACCAATTGGTCAGGTTGAATTTGATTTAAAACCTCCCAATAGGCTTTTGCCTCTACTTTTGCTTTTGCTAGGCTGTGTAGTTTATAGGTACCACATTCAATTTCACTTACACCAGGTATATCCCCTTCGAAGTTTGCAGCGAACTCAAAAGCTCTTTTTAATAATGGCAATACATTTTCAGATGTGTATTCACCGTGTAAGATAAGATACATGCCTGTCAAGCACCCCATCGGACCAAAATAGACAACTTTATCTGCAAATTCTTTATCGTTTCTAACAAAAGTTGCTATCAAATGTTCGAGTGTGTGAATCGGTTCATTTTCAAGGGTTTCTTTATTTGGAAGTTTCATACGTAAATCAAAAGTGGTCACAACTTCATTTCCTAAGTAATCCACTCTAGAAACATATACCCCTTTTTTTAAACGTATGTGATCCACAGTAAAACTTTTTATTTTATTCATTTTAACCTCCTATAGACACTTAGTTCTTTGAAAAAGCTTTAACACGCATCGTTACAACCAGCATTACTTGAAGTAAGTTAAAAACAATCACCCATAGGATTGGTAAAACCCATTCGGGATTTGCTGCTGTAAAAAAACGCCACGAATTATCATAAAATAACGGAAAACCAAAATATGCGAAGATACTCAATAAAAGTCTTACCAATTCTTGATAATTAAGATACTTAAGCTGATAATTTATTTTTGAAACTGCCTTATCTTTTATCATTCTAAGGCTTGAGATACTTTCATTAATTAAATAGACCGTAATTAATAATGCGAACAATACCATTAACCATTGACCAGATTTACTTTTACTATTCATTTCATAAGGAACTTGTCCTGAAATGAGATCTGTTAAATCATTCGCTATAGTTTGTGCCGTAACTGCCGGTGCTTGATAAGCATTATTTTGATTGATCAAAACAACGATTCCTAGCCCAGTATCTTGATTAAGTATTAACGCGGAATTGAAATTTGGCGTAGTCCCTATTAAACCAAAATAACCATTATGATCAGTCTCTGAAGCACCATTGGTTTCTGTCCATAGTGCGTTGTAATAACTTTGACTTGCACCTAATTCAGTATTGATTTTACCAAGTTCATTGCTAGGAATCAAACTTTTTCCATCCGTATAGCCATTATTAAGTAATAACTGACCAAAAATTGTTAGATCCTCGGCACTTGAATATAAGAAACTCGACGCAACTAATCCATCGGGATAAGGAATATCTGTTTTCATATTAAATCCAAGCACACGTCGATAGCCTTGTGCTTTATTACCGCTTAAACTTTTAAATCCAGTATGCTTTAAATTTAATGGTTCAATTATTGAAGCTTCAATATAGGATTCATAAGCCATTCCACTGGTGCGCTCTATCACATACCCCAGTAGAATATAATTTAAATTCGAGTATTGTACTTTAGTATCATACAAATACGCTGTTTTCTCAGTCTCATTTATTTTTCTAACCAATGCTTCCAGGTTATAATCCTGATTATAAGTGTATGCTTGTTCTCCCGATAATGTCGTAAGCCCACTGGTATGTTCGATTAAATCTTTTATTAGAATTGATGCTCCGTTTGGTTTTGTTAACGTAAACCATGGTATATATAATTCAACTGGACTTTCTATATCTAGTTGACCCTCATTAATTAAATTTAGAGTAGCCAATGCTGTAAACGACTTTGTTATCGAACCAACTATAAACGGAGTTGATTCAGTAACTTTTTCAATACCATTACCAGTTTTTCCATCACTGAATGAATAAAGAGTATCCGCACGATTAAATATTTGTACAGAAATGCCTGGAATTTTTCCGACTTCAACCTGTTGGATAATTCTACTTTCAATTTGGTCAAACTGAGTTACTAATTCGTTCTCTGCATAAGAACCGAATTGAAATAAGAAACAAAACATCAAAAACAGAGCAAAAAATCGTTTTCTTTTCGTCATTTTTAACTACCACCTATAATTATTTGTATATAATAATCATACACTTATTGACAGCCAGCTTGAATAAAAATATAATATGTTTTAAAAATGTAAAAAATGGAGGTGGACTCATGCAAGATATATTATTAGTAACAAATACCGATTCAAGTGAGGGATTTATTAAGGAACTGCTCATGAACACCTCATATGGGAAAATATTTACTGCATATAATTACTCAGATGCTACTCATTTATTAGAGGTTCACAAATTCGATCTCGTCATAATTAACGCACCTATGCGTATGGAGTTAGGTGATCGTCTTGCGAAGTATGCGGCTCAAAGAACTACGACGACCATTTTATTTATAGCAAGAGAATCTACACATGTTCAAACCAAAAATCAGTTAACACATTTTGGGGTATTGTGCATTAAAAAACCAGTTGCAGTAAAACCATTTGGTCAACTGATTAAAATCGTTGAAAACACAAGAACAAAAATCAACGCTATGGAACGTGATCACATAGAGGTTCTTTCTGTGATAGATGAAATAAGAGCCATAGACGCAGCGAAGTGGCATTTGATTGCTGACTTTAATATTTCAGAATCGCAATCAACCCGTGCAGTTGACTCCTATTCCTATGAAAATCAAATTACAAGACTTGAAGCTGCAGAGGCCATCTTAAACGGTGCAATTAAACAAATTTGATGCCACGCATTACCCTTCAAAATACCATTGTTCTCTACATTTTGATACGACATCCTCTGAACAGGAATCGTCTTCGCAAAAGTCTAAGATACACGTATTAAGAGACATGCAATAATGATGCATGGTTTCTGCGACGACTTTAGCATGGGCGATTGCCTCAACAACCGTTTTGGCTCCAGTGACGACGTCTCCTGATGCAAATGTTCCCGGTTTTGTCGTTCTGCCTTCTTTATCAGTAATGAGCAATCCCATTTGTGAGGTATTCAACTCATTTGTACTTCTAACAATATTATTTCTCGCAGTTTGACTAATCGCAATTATCGTTGAATCTGACCCGATAAATGAGGTTTGATTAGCATCCTCTTCAAAGCTCTTCTGATTTTCTTCATTATGTTTGGTCATCTTTCCAACGACGATACCATTCTCTCTAATTTCCACAGGAAACTTGTATAGCTCGAAACTGATGCCATCATCTAATGCATCTCGTATCTCTATCTCAGTAGCTGGCATGTCATCAAAACCTTTTCGGTAAACGATGGTCACTTTTTCAGCGCCATGTCTCATTGCACTTCTTGCTGCATCCAAAGCAACATTACCAGCACCGATCACCGTCACGGTTTTACCCAAGTGATAAGTTTCAGGTGATTTAAGATAATCAATCGCATAATGAACATTTCCAAGTGTTTCACCTTTTATCGTAAGCGGCTTTGGATTCCATACGCCAGTTCCTATGAACACAGCTTTATAGCCATCCTCAAGCAAACGATCAAGCGTTATCACTGGACCGATTAAAGTATTTGGTCTAATTTTAACCCCTACCTCTATGAGCTTTGATTCGATTAAATCTACTTGGTAATTGGGAAGACGATACTCAGGTATACCATATCGCATAACGCCACCTATCCGGTTGTGTGCCTCAAATAATGTGATATCATACCCATAACTAGCGAGTATAAAAGATATTGTAATCCCTGCTGGTCCTCCTCCAATTATAGCAATCCTACCTAATTTATTCTGTCCTTTACTCAATTTATTATTTTTCAAGTATGCTTCTGAGATTTCCTTTTCTATCTTATAAAACGCCACAGGAGTTCCCTTTTTATTTAAAACACAATTTCCCATGCATTGCTCTTCATGTACACATACCAATGAACAAATTAACGAAAGTGGATTATTATCAAATAAAAGCTTACCTGCTTCTTGAATTTTATCTGCCTTATAAAGTTCGATTACTCTAGGGATGGGTGTATTTATAGGACAACCAAGCTGACACTTGGCAGATTTACATCCAATGCATGTATTGGCGATCTCAAACATTTCTTCATTTCTCATACAACTTAACTCCTTAATTTCAACTGCCTCTTTCATAAAAAGTAATAATAGACCTATAATATATGAATTATCGCGGTTCATCAATAAATAATTTATAAAATAAAAAATCCAATCTCTGCTTTGAGAGACTGGATTTTAATACACATCATAATACTACAAAATTATACGACACTTTTGTTCATCAATTAGTGAACAGATGAGATACCACCTTTAACGTTGGTTAAGTTTTTATATCCCATTTTATTGAGTATCTTAACGGCTCTCATGCTTCTACTTCCAGAAGCACACATTACAACCACTTCCATTTCTGGATCAATTTCATTTTTTCTCTTCGACAATTGATCCAATGGAATGTTTTTAAATCCCTTGATTTTTCTCGAACTAAATTCACCTGTTGTTCTTACATCAATATATTGTCTCTTAACTTTTTTGTCTTCTAACATTTCTGTTAATTGACGACCATTAACTTGGTTTACCTTTGGTGCTGTTAATTTGCTATAACCAACAAATAAAATATACAGAACCGTTAATCCTATTAGTATTTCCATTATTCAACCTCCATCCCCCTAGGCAGGGGGTACATTTGGAGTTTAACATATTCCTTAGTTTCAATCAAGATATAATTTTATCTTCTTTGATAAAGTCCTCTCTTTTATGCAATTGATAATAGATCAGCGGAATTACAATTAAGGTTAAAAGCGTTGAAACAATTAACCCACCCATTAAAGCCATTGCCATCGGGCTAAAAAATGAGCTTCCTGAAAGCGCCATCGGTACCAGTCCAATAACCGTCGTTATGGTACTGAGCATTATTGGTCTAAATCTTCTACCTACTGAGTTCAAACATGAATTATAGACATCATGCGCCAATTTTCGCTCTCTATTAATGTATTCGATCAAAAGAATTGCATTGTTGACGACAACACCAATTAAACTCGCAACACCTAAACCGACTGTAAAAGTCACACTTTGATTAAAAATAAGTAGGGCAACTACTGATCCAACAACAGATAGTGGAACAGTCATTAATATGATCAAAGGCTGTTGTAATGAGTTAAACTGAATCAAAAGTATGATATAGATTATCACTACAGCCACTCCTGCTGCCCCTAGTAAACCAGAAATATATTTATCGAAGATTTCTTGATCGCCACCATAACTTATCTGAACCCCTTCTGTATCCAAAGATGGGATTAGTGAATCTTGTACCCATCCTTGAAGGTTACCTACAGAGTACCCTGGCGTTACGTTTGCACTGACCGATACTGATGGTTGTCTATTATATCGCTTAATCGTATTGAGCTCACTCTTTAGTGAAATGTCAGCGAACTGCTTTAATAGTGTTTTTTCACCTGTTGCACTTGACTTTATAGAAAAATTTTCTAAATCAGTGATAGAATTGATATCGCCGGTTAATACAACCGCTATTGGTTCCTCTGAAGGTAAATTTGCAACTGTCATCCCATTGACTGCGAGTGCGGTCTGAAGCTGTACATCATAAGCATTTAAACCAAATTGACTCATCTTTGATAGATCTTCATCTAAAAGGTATTGATAGCGGTAGCTGGCACTATCAGTCTGCACGTTAATGGTTTCTTCACGAGCTAGTAATGCGCCATAGATATCATCAGAGATTGCCCTCACTTCATCAAGAGAATCCCCTGAGACCCGTATATCTAAAGAAGGTCCTGGTTGATTGATTTCTAATAAACTTACTGTAGCAAATCCACCTTTCAATTGTTCATCGAGAAGTGTTTGTAGATGATAAGCGAAGTCTTCCCTACTGTTATAGCCATCAGATTGGCTCAGATCGAAAGTTATTAACGTTTGAGTATAATCGGCTGATTCAGGTCTTACACCTACTGTGAGATAAAATTTAGGGAATCCGCCACCTATAGATGAATTGATATCGGTTATACCTTGCTCCTGTTTTAAAATCGCATACAGTTCATCAGAAAGTGACTGTGTATATTCTAAATCACCTTTCTTTTCTGAAAAAACATCAATATAGATCAAATCTTTATCCGTGTATGGGAACAACTCTATTGATAAGAAGGTAGCACCATAGACCGTAGCTGCTAATATCATCAAAATGATAAACAATGAAAACTTTGGAAGACGCATAGAACCTTTTAATCCATATTCAAACAGTCTTCTCAATCTGTGCTTCTCATATTGTGAGGTTCTATTTGCTTTAAATACAAAACTGGCAAGTGCAGGTGTCACAAACATCGCCACAATATAAGATGCGATTAAAGCGATAATTACAACCTGTGGTAAAGATTTTGCAAATTCGCCAGCTTCACCAGGCAATATGATCAAAGGCGCAAATGCAACAACGGTCGTTAAAGTAGAGGTCAAAACTGGAGTCGCTTGTTCCACAGTTCCCTCATAGCACGCTTGTGTTATTGACAATCCTTCATTGAGCTTTAATTGAATGGCATCACTAATGACGATTGAGTTGTCAACCAGCATCCCAAGCGCAATGATTAATGCAGCAATTGACATTTGTTGTATGTCAACTCCGATCAGTTTCATCATAATGACAGTCATTGTAACCGACAATGGAATTGCTATAGAAACGACAAAAGCATTTCTAAAGCCCATGCCTATTAAAACAACGATAACGACAAAGCCAATCCCTTGGAGCAGGTTCATTAAAAAGCCATCAATCGACCGACTTACTTCCTCTGGTTGGAAGAGGACTTCATTTACATGCAAGTCAGATGGGAATTTTTCTTTTTCATCGTCGATCACCGATCGCACATCATCCCCTATTAGGATAACATTTTGATTGGCGTCAAAATAAACCGTGACGAGCACTGCGTTGTCTTCACCATGCTTATAACTATGCTGATTACTTGCATAGCCCATTTCTATGTCTGAAATATCACTTAACTTGATCATACTTCCCGATTCCGATGAGCCATAAACAATCATAGACTCAAACGCAGATTTTTGATCATTTTGTAAGTTATGCTTAACTCCAATTGAACCATATGCCGTTTCTAGCTCACCTACAGGTATGTTTACTGTCTGCGCTGAAATTAAATCAAATATATCCTTTATGGATAATGGGAGTTGATTCAACTGATGCAAATTTAGTTTAATTTGTAACTCTTTATCTGGTGCACCTTCAACATAAACGCGAGAGACGCCATCAACTGAGCTTAACTTAGTTTTAAATGTATCTGCATAAGTGGCAAGCTGTTCATAGGTATGGTTTTCACCTGAAAGACTCAAAATAATACCAGCTGATTTTGTTAATTCAGTTTCGATTTGGTAATCATAAACATTTGATGGTAGATTGGGTTTTATTTTATCTAATAAAACACGCATTCTTGCCCATTGTTCATCATAATCAACCTCATAATTCAAAGTAACGATAACGACTGACACATTTGGATTTGAGTAAGATACGATATTTTCTATTCCATCTAAAGCTGAGAGCTCATCTTCAATTTTTATGGTTACCTGTTCTTCAACCTCTTTTGCAGTCGCCCCTGGGTAGATGGTTACAATCTGAGCCGCCGGACTAGATGTGTCTGGATTTTCCTGTTTAGGAATAAAATAATAGGAATACATACCATAAAAAAAGATCATAATCGCCAAGAGAAATGTAACTTTTCTCTCTGTAATTGCAGCCTTTATTAATCTATTCATTGGTTGCCTCCCTAGCATTTACCAGCTGTCCTTCTTTTACAAAGGCATTCCCAATTGTAATAACTCGATCGCCATCATTTAGCCCTGTAACATGTACCAATTCATTGTTGACTTCTTTTAATACTATATTGCGTCGCTCTACTCTCGAATCGTTATTTACGATGTAGACATAATCATCCCCATCATTTTGGATGTACGGAATTGGTAACCAGACGCCATTTACCCTTGATAATAGGAGATTCACTTTTACAATTTCACCGATTTGCAATTGATCGTCACTGGTTATAGAAACCTCAATTGGATACATCAATGAAGTACTATCTGGTAGCTGACTGAGCTGTTTAAACTTTGCTTCATAGGTTTTTCCATCCGCTTGAACCTCTACTTGAGGCTCTCCATATTTTTGAACTTTTTTTACATCCTCAAGTGTGATTGCAAACTTTAAATTTTGCGTACTGCTTCTTACAACTATTGCAGGATAAGCAGATGAAACCAAACTACCTTCACTCGTTAATACACTTGCAACATAACCATCATATGGCGCATAGATGTCTAAATTGGTTTCACCTTTTGCATAAGCTTTTAGCGTTAACAACTTATCTCCAGCTTTAACTTTTTCATCGGTTTGCTTATATAGTGTCTCGACTTCACCATCACGACTTGGGTTTAATGGTGTGATTTGATCAGCACTCACTGCTGCATCGTATACCAAGGTTTCTCTATAAGCAGATTCTTCTAATGTTACGACGGTCACTTGCTTAACCTTATCTATCGCTTTAGGTGAATCATCGGATTGACAGGCTGATAAAACAGCAGTAGCCATCAAACAAATACCTATAATTTTTAAACCCTTTAATCCTCTCATTTGTAGCCTCCACATAATTTCATATCCTCTATTATACCCAATTGCGAGGCATTTGTCTCATTTAATAGTTTTTATTTTATTTATATCTATGTAAATTTTACATCCATTAAATCATCAAAAAATAAAAAAGAACTGCTAGACAGCAATTCTTTTATGAAAACTTTGTTTATGTGTTTCATTAATTGATTCTACAACAGTTAAAAGTTGAAGTGCTGAGGAAATAACATAATCAGGCTCAAGTTTCAATATATCATCCACATCAAGATGGCTCCATCCTACAAGTACATTTTTTATACCCGCTGCTTTCGCTGCTAATACGTCGGTTGCAGCATCTCCTATGAAAATAGCCTCATTTGTTTTAGATTCAGTAAAGGTAAGAATAACCTCCAAACCTTCAGGCGAAGGCTTTACTTCTGTCACATGATCTCGGGTAAGGATATAATCGAAATAGCTTTCCAATTTTAAATGTCTTAAACCATGTTCAACACTTTGAGTGCTGTTATTACTTACAATGGCTAATTGATATCCTAACTGCTTTAAACCATGTACCAGTTCTACCATTTGTGGAAAAGCTTTAGCCTTTTGATTGTGATGATGCCTGTACCATATTTTAAACTGTTCAGTCATACTATTTTTATGTTGTTCACTTATATATCCCAATTGATCTTCTAATGTTTTACCTACAAGAAATTTATGTTCGTTTTTATTTAAGGTTGAACCTCTATATCTTAATGCAAAATGATTTAATCCTTCTTCAATTAATGTATTTGTATCAATAATTGTGCCGTCAAAATCAAATATAATCGTTTTAATCATGATTTGCTTCCTCCTATAGTTACATTCTAGAAGAAGCATATAAAGTCCTGATTAAAATCAGTTTATACTTATGTGAAGGATTCGTTAATTATATTGCAATTTGTATGGGCTGAATTCCCTTTTTGAAAATTTCTGATTGATTATTGGATATAATGCTGATAATTTCATCAAGGCGTTCAAAAAGTTCAATTGAAAGACCATGAGCTTCATTTAACGCTTGTATAGCAGAAATGTCATTTTTTAATTTTATTGCATCAATTACGGTACTTCCTTTCCCATGGAATTGTTCATGCAACACACCTATTTCACGCCATTGCTTTTCAATGAGAGAGTTAGATAAGTTCAAAGAATGATAGAAATGACCAAAAGCGCACTTGTTAGAATTGATTTGAATTGGATGTTCAGTCATCGTTTTAACCATTGTCTCTAAACTACTCAACCAATTAATATGGGCTTTTTTTGCTAGATCTATATTCTCTACAATATCTTGGTTGCTAATATGATTTGCGCTTTGATTTATAACATCCATCTGTGCATGTAGTATCTTAGAAAGTTCGTCATCAATCTCTGAAATTCGAGTTGCTTGTTTATAACTAATATCTGCAGTTTTCTTTATCGAAACAGTCATATCACTCAACTTTTCTGCATCAGCAGTTGAGGATTCCATTGCTTGATTAATTTCTTCAGTAGTCGCTTGTATTTTTAACATAGCATCATTAATCGTCTGAATATCACTTACCGTTTTGTTAAGCAAAGAAACATTTGATTCAATTGTATTAGAAACGATATCAATTTTGCTTCCAATTAAATAAGTTGAATCAAGATTATTTTTCATACTAATGTTACCTGAATCAGTAGCCATTCTAATATCATTAACAATTCCGCTCATATGTGAAAGACTTTCTTTTGTTCCTTCAGCTAATTTTCTAATTTCGTCTGCAACAACAGCAAAGCCTCTGCCATGTTCTCCTGCTCTTGCTGCTTCAATTGAAGCGTTTAGTGCAAGTAAGTTTGTTTGTGCAGCAATTGAACCGACGGTTGCAACGATTTCTTCTACTCGTTTCGTATACTCACTTAACTGTAGCATTTTTGATTGCATGTCACTTGTATTATCAATAACAACGTTTTTTAACTGATTGATTTCCTTAATTTGTTCAACAGAGGCATAGTTACTTTCCAAGATGTTTTTAGCATCATCACTTATAATATTCAGTTTTTCAGAATTTGATAATACTGCATCGGTAAAGGTATTCATACTCGCTGTCGTTTCTTCTACGATAGCCAAATTAGAATCACTAAGATCCGAAAGTTCGTTTGCAAAATCTGTCAGTTTTCTTGCACTGTGTGATAATTCTACATCAAAAGAACTAAGTTTGATAACCGATGTTAACAATTGTGTCGCAGCCTCTTTCATCTTTGATTCACTTTTGAAAAGCTTTTTAAAATATTCAAAAAATCGCTGATGAATATGATATTCAAGTGGCGGTTCTTCAATTGTTTTACCTTGAAATTTAGCTTCAACATAATCAATAATTCCGTGTGTTTCCGCACAATTATTTTTCTTTTTAAACATGATATTTCCCCCTGAAAAATCTTTTTATTGATTATATCATAATATTCAGAAAATTTTTTATGGCAAATTGTTATTTTTTAGTAAAACTCTTATTAAAAATACATTTTTATATAACAATCATATGGTCAATTACTACAAAGAACTTCATGATGAAATTTATGTTTTCACAACCAACATTTGGATAAATACATAACATCTTAAAACATGAAAGGAGACCTTTATGCTAGTAGTTCCTTATTTATATTTTGACGGTCAGTGTGAAGAAGCGGTCGTATTTTATCAGGCTATCTTGGGCGGCAAAGTCAGCGAAATTATGCGTTACAAAGATCAATCAGAGCCAGATCTTCCAGAGTTTTTGAAAGATAGAATTCTTCATGTTGAACTTGAGGTGGACGGTCAGTTCTTTTATTTCTCAGATACGATGGGCGACAACGATCCTATCATAGGAAACAATGTTCAAGTTAATCTTAATCTAGATACCGAAGATTCTATACGTAAAGTTTATGCACAAATGTCTGAAGGGGCAACCATTAAAATGCCACTTCAGGATACTTTCTGGGGTGCGATCTATGGTGCGCTTACCGATAAGTTTGGTGTTTCGTGGAGCTTCAACTATCAAAAGGAATAATCATTAATTTAAACAAAAAATACAGAGAGTTGACTATTGTGGGTAGTCAACTCTCTGTCTATAAGAAGGGGAATTTCTCGTATTAATTATGCACTTAAAACTTCCTTACCTTGTAACCCTTTTTTTCTAAATTGTAGTATCCCTACACCAAGTAGAGCAACTGCAGCAATTAGGTTAAAGGTTAAATGCGTTGTTACCATCATTACACCGCCTACGATGAACAAGATTCGTTCAACTGCGTTCATTTTAGTTTGGAAATAGCCAGTTAATCCAGACGCAACAGCAATGATACCGATAATAGCTGTCACAAGAATGAAAATTAAAGAAAGTGGTGTAACGTTTACCAAAAGTAGCTCTGGGCTATAAACGAAAATAAAAGGAATAATAAACGCTGCAATTGCAAGTCTTGAAGCTTGAATACCAGTTCTCATCGGCTCAGACTTGGCCACGCCAGATGCAGCAACCGCCGCTAAAGCAACTGGTGGTGTTACATCTGCGATTATACCAAAGTAAAATGCGAACATATGAGCAGCAATAATTGGTACATTAAGCATTAATAATGCTGGTGCAGCAATTGTAGATGTGATGACATAGTTTGCAGTTGTTGGTACGCCAATACCCAGAATTAATGATGTTATCATAGTAAAAATAAGTGTTAAGAACAACTTACCTGAAGCCGCACTAACAAGTAAGGAACCCATTTTAAGTCCTAATCCTGTTTGAGTAACGACACCAATGATGATACCAGCAGTTGCACAGGCAGCAACAACTGTTAATGCTGTTTTTGCACCTTCTACAAGCCCATTGAAAATATCTAAAAGTGAAAGTCTTGTTTCTTTTTTAATCGCTGAAACCAAGATTGATGATAAAATTGCACCTAAAGCCGCTCTAATTGGCGTATATCCACTTACAAGTAAATATATAACAACGATAATTGGCAGAATGAGGTGCCCTCTTTCCTTCATTACCTTACTTGCTTTAGGGATTTGATCCTTAGGTAAACCTTTCAATCCTTGTTTTTTAGCTTCATAGTGAACGCCTGCCCAAACGCCAAAGTAATAAAGGAGTGCAGGAATTACAGCAGCACCAATAATTTGCACGTATGGGATGTTTGTAAACTCAGCCATTAGGAATGCCGCAGCCCCCATGATTGGTGGCATTAATTGTCCACCAGTTGAAGAAGTGGCTTCTACAGCCCCTGCAAACTCTGGCTTATATCCTAACTTTTTCATCATAGGAATTGTAAAACTACCGGTTCCTACTACATTAGCAACTGACGAACCTGATAAAGTCCCCATTGTTGCACTTGAGATAACTGCAACTTTAGCAGGTCCTCCTGGTGCACTACCAGCGATTGAGTTAGATATATCGATGAAAAACTCTCCCATACCAGTCTTGCCGAGGTATGCGCCGAACAAAAGGAACATAAATATGAAGGTAGATGATACACCAATTGGTAAACCAAATATTCCTTCAGTAGTATAATATAAGTGCTGAACTAAATTACTAACTTTGACACCTCTATGTGCAAGAGGTCCCGG
This sequence comes from Fusibacter sp. QWL-12, assembly GCF_058683495.1. Classification (NCBI taxonomy): domain Bacteria; kingdom Bacillati; phylum Bacillota; class Clostridia; order Eubacteriales; family Fusibacteraceae; genus Fusibacter; species Fusibacter sp. QWL-12. Next base: position 3,446,986 of record NZ_CM178745.1, on the reverse strand, counting down.
GATGTGTGGTCCAAGTAGAGCATATGCGATAAACACGCATGCGATAATAACCATTGGCCACCCAATTACTCTTCTAGCTGCTTCTAAAACTAAGAAAATAGCTATCAATCCAACGATCATATCGGTTGTGCTAACACGGCCTGCACGCAATACCAATTGCTTGTAGTTGAAGAAAACATAGAGACAAACACCAGCAGCCAACACTGCTAAAAAGACATCTAAAGGATGTAGTTTGCTTCTTGAAAATTTCTTTGATGATGGATACAACAAATAAACCAACGTTAAGCCGAAAGCAAGGTGTATCGATCTTTGCAACATAGCATCCAGCACACCGAAGATTCCAGTATAAAGCTGAAAACATGAAAACAAAGCAAGCAAAATAACAATCATCTTATTTTGAACACCACTTAATACTCGGTAATCTGATCCCTTGTCATATTTTCTGAGCAGTTCATCTGCATTTACATCAGATGGCGCTGCTGTCGTATTTTTATCTTTTAAGTCAGACATGACACCGATCCTTCCTTATAAGACAACATGGTAGTTGCCTATTTCAAATACTTTCTTTCTTATTGCATATATCTTTATATCGTGCGTGTACTTTTCTCGTTCCTCGTCTTCCTTAATAAGCGATTTAAACGCTTCACTTGTTACATCTATTTCTTCCTTACTGAACATTTCAGCGATATAAGTACTTTCACCATTTACCTTAATTAAATGCTTTGGTATTGGTGATGCAATCATATTGACTTGTTCAAACGTCCGATCCAAATATAATATAAACTTACCATCCACTATTTCAAATTCCGCATCAGTTTCTTGTTCATAAGGAAGCCCTACTCCAAAAGACTCATATATCGTCTTTTGGAGTATAAGGTTGTTATTTTTATCGATTTCAAAATACTCTTCTACAGGCGTTAACAAAACAGAATGTGTATATCCTAAGATAAAATGATCATCCTCAGGAAAAAAATCATGTTTTTCGCCAGTTTTAATGTCTTCAATTATTACTACAGTCCGCTCATGAAGACCAGTTAAAACCAATACCACCAATAGAAGTGCACTCAATAATCCGATGATTACTTTTCTAAACAAAGCTTCCCTTCTCTCTTCTTTATTTTGGGGAAAACTTGGGAGATTAACTAGACCCTACCTAATAATAAATCTCTCTTATTCGTTAAAGTATCTTTCTGCACCTGGATGTAATGGCACTGACATTGCATCTTGAGCAGTCTCTTTTGTAATATATTTACCTACGTTATGAGCCAATACAACTCTATCGAGGTTTTCGTAAATTTGTTTTGTTAATTCGTATGCTAATTTTTCATCCATATCAGCTGATACGCAAAGCATAGACTTAACAGTTAATGTAGGTACATCTTCAGTTTGACCTTTGTATGTGTTTGCAGGAATCACATAATCAGTAAAGAATTTATAGTCTGATTTAAGTGTAGCAGCAACATCGCCATCTATAGCAACGATAAACACATCGTTTTGAGCTGAAAGATCTTGAATTGCAGCTGTTGGAATACCTGCTGTTAAGAATGCAGCATCTACTTGCTTATCTTTTAAACCTGAAGATGCTTCAGCAAATGATAAGAATTTAGGATCGATATCTTTTTCAAAATCCATACCCGCTGCTGCTATAATTTGTCTAGCATTAGCTTCAACACCAGAACCAATTGCGCCTACTGCTACTTTTTTGCCTTTTAAGTCAGCTACAGTTTTGATCGTTGGATCTGTTGTAACGATTTGTAATGGCTCACTATAAAGTGTTGCGAGACCTCTTAATTTATCAAAAGGTTGTCCATCAAACATTTGAACGCCATCATGAGCGTAAAGAGCTGTATCATTTTGAACGATAACAACTTCTACTTCACCATCGATTAAAAGGTTAATGTTTGCAACAGAAGCACCTGTTGATTGTGCAGTAGCATTGATACCTTTAATGTTGTTGTTCCAAATTTCAGCAAAAGCACCGCCAAGTGGGAAGTAAGTCCCTGCAGTTCCACCAGTACCGATATTAACAAAGATATTGTCAAATGATACTTGCTCTTCTGTATTTGCTGCTGTTGTTTCGCCTGCTGCAGCAGCTGTTGTTGCTTCTGTCGTTGCTGGTTCGCTGTTTGAACAGCCTGTTACAAGTGTGAACATTAATAGTAAAACCAATAATAACGATATTGCTTTTTTCATAATTTCCTCCTGCTCAACATTTTTATTAACCTAACCCTGTATGCTCCCCAAAGAATTCATGTACGCATACAAATACATGATTCGCTTATTTATATCATCAACCCTACACAATCCTACAAAATGTTACAAAATACTACAAAATTTATTTAAAATTTATTCACATACTTTAAAATAAAATAAAAAAAACCTTCATATTGTGAAGGTCTTATAACATATCCTACCCTATTCTATTTATGGTTCTAATCAATTGTTTTGTATAATCTGCCTTCGGTGCATTTATTAGTTCATCTGTTTTAGCAATCTCAATGATTGATCCATCTTTCATTACAGCAAGTCGATCCGATAAATGTCGAGCAATTTTTAAATCATGTGTAATAAATAAATAGGTTAACCCTAGTTCCTTTTTTAAATCATTAAGTAAATTGATGATCTGTCCTTGAACAGATATATCAAGTGCTGAAACCGGTTCGTCTAATACGATGATTTTAGGTTGAGTTGCTAAAGCTCTCGCTATTCCCAAACGTTGCTTTTGCCCACCACTGATCTCAGAGATTTTTCGATCAAGTAGTTTTTCAGATAGTCCAACTTGATTTAATAACTCAATGATCCTTTGTTCGTAATCATTGTGGTCACATATTTGATGAATTTTAAGCGGTTCTATCATCAACTGTCTTACAGTTTTAAGAGGATCTAATGCACCATAAGTGTATTGAAAAACAATTTGAACCGATTTTCTAAACTGAGTAGCAACATCCTCTCTAAACCTAAACTCACCGGAGTCATGTTGAACGAGTTTTAGCAAAAGATGGGATAAAGTTGTTTTCCCACTGCCACTTTCTCCAATTAAACCTAAGGTCTCACCTTCATATAAATCAAACGATACGCGATTTACTGCCTTAATCTCAACCGCTTTTCCAAATACGCTCCCCTTTGTATAGTATGATTTACTTGCGTTTATTACTGATAGTATAATCTTATCTTTATTCATTCAACACCTCATCATATAGCACACATCTAATCTGTGTCCCATATTCATCAAATGCTAACAGCGGTACCTTTTGATAGCAAGCTTCTCTAACATGATGACATCTTTCAGCAAACGGACATTCATTTTTAAAGCCTTTTGGATCGAGCGCATATCCCGAAAGTGCATACAATTGCTCTTCTCTACTATTGATTGATCGGACACATTTAAATAGCTCTACCGTATATGGATGCTTTGGTTGATTAATAATATTCGCTTTTTCACCATACTCCATAACGAGTCCGCCATATAAAATAAGGATATCATCACTGATTCGTGTTGCAAGATCAAAATCATGCGTGATAAATAAAATGGATATGTTCATCTTTTGATTGATGCTGACTAATAAATCTATTATCGTGTCTGTTAGTGAAGCATCTATTGAACTGGTGGGTTCATCAGCGATGATCACCTCAGGATTAAGACATAATGCAAGAGCAATAGTTACTCTTTGAGCTTGTCCGCCACTTAGCTGATGCGGATATTTCCTTAAAATATAAGCCTTTTCTTTACCAAGACCAACGAGCTCTAACCAGTTGAGAACCTCCTGTTTATCATAAGTCATCTGATGAGATTTTAAAACTTCCTTGAATTGATGTCCAATCCTTCTATAAGGGCTTAATGCATCAATTGGATTTTGGAAAATATATGCGATGTTCTTTCCGCGAATGCTCTCTAACTGATTTTTACTGACACTATTCAAGTCGTAATTATCATATTTCATCCAATCTGCTGAAATTTCTGATTTATTCTCTTCAAAAAGCTTTAATATGGACATGGCCGTTACGCTTTTGCCAGATCCAGATTCACCAAGAACACTGAGAATTTTTCCTTTTTCCAGATTGAAGCTAATCCCTCGAACGATTTCGGTTTGATTGAGTTTTACTCTAAGATTCTCAATTTCTAACATGATTACCCCTTAGTAATTGTTTTTTCGGATGACTTTAGAAATGATACTTCCCAGTTTTGGTAAAGTTTCACCATATACATCACTTGTAAAACCTACTGTCAATGTTGGTATCCCCTTTGATAAGTACAATAAGTCATCGTTTTTCCAAGTCCTTTGATTTTTCACAACAGAATCCGATATATCATTGAAGGCTTCTTCAAGCTGAACGGCAAAAGTATAGGCATAATATCTTGATATCGGTGATTGATCTTGATTAAAAATAATCGTCCCAGTTTCGCCAGCTTCTATATGCGTCATATCAAAATAAAGTAAAATATCCTTTTGTGGATATAGAGATTGATTCGCATAGCTAACTCTACCATCAAATTGGTAATTTGAGCTCCCATCAAAAAATAGAACGATGATGGTTCTTTTTCGGTTTGCTTCATCTTTAATCAAAGCATCTATCAACGATAAATTAAATGACATTTGTTCATTAAAATTGGTTTGATCCATAGCGTTATATCCAAAACCATAGATGAGTGCTTCTTCACCTAGATTCGAGTTGGTTCCTTTTAAAATGCCATATATATTATTACCAGAACTACCTAACGTCCCCATTTCTGATTGGACTATAATTTGATCACCATTTTTAAGTTCAGTGTCATTAGCAACGTATAATACAGGAACATCGAAGCTTTGTTTTGAAACCCATTTGATTTCAACCTCGTTTAGCGGTTTCAACCATATAATGCCACCGATTTCAGAACTGGATAATAGACGCTCAGTAACTTTTACGATAGCTTCATGATTATAAAACCCACCATTTAGTAAGATTACCTTTCCAGAATAAAGTGAGAGATCTTCAGCTTTTAAATTAAGAACATCACTTTCCTTTAGGTCAATAATTTCTGCGGTTATGTCATAATTACCGTATCCAACCCATTCATAATTGCCTTTAAAATTATTCTGGTTTAGGAGTACCTCGTCCTTAATAGCATAATAACCATTTTCTAACTCATATGGGTCAATATAACTACTACCCTTTAAAGGTGAAAATCCTCTTGTATCAAGTTCTGAGCTGATCCAATCTGCCGCTTTTACAGCATTGCCATTACCAAGTAAAATAGGACCATCTTCAAGCATAAGTTGATCTGTTACTACTTTTTCAGAAGAGTAACTGTTTTGAATGCTAAACCAGTCAATAAGTTGATATCCTGATATAAATACAATAAGAACCAGAATAAGAGTCATCAAAATGGGTTTGATTCTGTTCATCTTCAATTCACCCTTTAAGAGTTTTCTAACACTCTCACCAAAGGCATTGAATCCAAGTACACTTATAAAAAAGGCTAGTGACGGAAAAAATACAATCCAAGGAGCTGATCGCAAATGTATTCTTGCAGCACCGAGCATACTTGCCCATTCTGGTTCATATGAAACGTTCATTGTCTTTATGTTCCCATTTGAGCTATCTTCAATGAACTTAACATTTCCAACGAATACGGCGAATAAACCGAGTTGCAACAATAAAGTAAGCGCTCTAGCAATTTCCATAAAAAACATCGCTATTAGCTCTGGATATAAATGACGCAAAATTGTAGTTGTAGCGATTTGAAATGGTCTTTTTCCAAGAGCGATATCACCGGTTACAAAAGGTTCGTTATTAATGGCTTTAACACGCTCTTCAATTACAACTGCAAGTTTAGCGAAACCTATAATACTAAGTACAATAACAAAAGAAACAATCGATTGTGACTTACCTAAATTCGTAAAGAAATCCATCCTTAGAATTAATATACTAAGCAACAACGTTGGTATCGTGCCTAAAAACCGATTCATTTTATCAATGATGCTATGTGCACTAACTGAACCAAATCCAGCAAGCATGCCAATAGGAATTGCAATTAAAAATCTTAAGACAACAATTAAACCAGCCAATGAAATGGTTAATTTTGTCCCATATACAATTAAAGCCCATATGCTTCTGCCTAACTCATCGGTTCCCATCCATATATCACTTTGAGGCTTAAATGGTGCTTTTTCAAGATGAAAAGTTCCAGCATCATCAACATAAGATCTCAAACCCTCAGTTGCATAGGGGTTGATATTTGTAAATAGTGCTGGTACAAACATCATTAAGATAATAATAATCACAATAGAGAGGCTAAGGAAAAATTGTAATTTCTTAAACATGATTATCGCCTCCTTCTTCTAGATGTCAGTGAGTAGATCCCGAGCTTCGTCATCCAGGCGAATAATAGATAAAGAATACTTATACCAACTAATAGAACTATAAAGGTTGTTTGATCCTGTGTTCGATCGGCTATTAGTACAAAATTAGCTAGTCCTTTATAATCAAACAGATACTCAATGATGATCATATTTGAGATCATAAGTGGCAAAATACCAAGATATGAGGTAAATACCTTTTGTAAAGTTGGAACAAGCATATGTCCAAAGAAAATCGATCGTTTCTTAATCCCTCTTGATAATAGCGCAATAAAGTAAGGCTTTCCCTTTTCTTCAATAAATGAAAGATAAGCAATACGACTTAAATAAACCATAGGCATAATGGTGAGCGTTAATATTGGAAATACAACCTGTCTTAGCACCGGTAGTTCCATCTTTTTACCGATTGCAATGATGATGAGATGCGAAATCAAAATCCAAATGATATCTGGAACTGACATGATCACAAGACTTGTAAAGCTTCTCACCTCTGTATTTTCTTTATTACTATAAGCATCGAATACCCCTTTCAAGCTACCCAATACCAATGAAAAAACAGATGAAACCGCCAATAAAATAAAGCTATTTTTAAAAGTTCTCATAACAAACTCAGTATCTTTTACACCTGAATATTTAAAGTTTAAAATAAAATCCCCCATTTGCTGAATGATGACGTCAAATGAAAAATTCGTCGTAAAACGCCCCCCATAAGTGCCAAAATTTAAATCACGTGGCAATAGGGTCACAAAAATCATCAGAAGAATAATGACTAGTGCTGTCAATAAGCTTAACAGCCACTTTTCAAATAAAAATATTCTAGATAGTGAAATCCGTTTCAAAATCTGATAGTGATCTTTATAGGATTCTAAAATGAAATTTAATAGCAATATCAATAATACAACTATAAAGCCAATTCTAAGGATCTCAGGAATTCCAGTAAAAGCATTATAACTGTAATAGGTGGTACCTAACCACTTATAGAGGAGTCGACCAACATTATTTACGTTTTCATAGTCAACCGCATCAGAACGATCTAATACAGTATACGCATTAGAATTGTTTTGACTCATCATTATTAAAGAAATATCTGGATTTGTAGTAGATAGAGAAGTTCTGTATGAAATAGTTGGTATAGCTTCTCGAGAGCCCAATGCAACCACTTTGGAAAGATAAATCTCATTCCCTTCACCGACACCACCCAAATAAGTCTGATCTGAGTTTAAACCACCAATATCAACCAAGCTTACAAATAGCGTCTTGTCTAAAACTGAGTTGAAATCTGTCATCATTCGACGAATACCTTGCATTTCAGTATCATCAGCATTGGTGATGGCGAAAATGATATTTGTATCTGCACTTTTATCTTTAACCGTATTGGCGACATCTATTAAAAGGCCAACGCCAGTTGCACTATGAGCAGCACCGGGGTAATACTCATGCTCATCTAGTGGCTCAAACAAATTGCCAACATGGTCCGCTGATGCCTGAAGTACGACAAAGTCTTCACCCTTATGTGCCTTTAAATAGTCTTCAAAAGTTCCCACCTGAGCGTCTAACGTCAAATACATATTTTCAGTAGTAATTGGATCAAATGAAATAGGGTGACTAAAATCAACGTCTCTTATAAAACCGTGTATTGTACCAGAAGGCAATATTTCTTTCGAAATAATTTTATCTTGTGCTGCGATTTGTTTAAACTCAAAATAACGCTCTCTACTAATAAATCCCAGTGCGAACTGGTCCCCCGTTTTATTACCTAAATCTAAGTTTTTAGTTGCTATTACATCGATTTCATTGTTTCCAAGATAATAAAAAACGCCTACCGCACCTGCATTAATAATCTGCTCTAAGCTATCACCGATATAAGGCGTTCCTTGTGTTACAACTATTTTCCCATTCAATTGCTCTGGATCAACCTTATAAACATTATTGTCTGCAAAGACAATATCACCGTTATAAGCTAAGCTTCCTGACGGCCCCCATGTTAGCATTTTATAATCCCTGTGAGGCTTCAATACCTCTTCTGTTTGAAGTACTGGGTCAAAAAATGAAAAATTGGACTGATATTCGGTCTCGGGAATCAACGCTTCAAAGGATTGTCTGTAAGAAGACAGTCCGAGCGTTAAAAATTGAGACTCGATATAGTCCAATGCCATTTTATTTTCAATTGTACCGGCTTTCCTGCCTAAGTATGTACCGCTTGATAAATTTTCTACTACATGCTCGACCAAATTCTGATCAATAGCTTGTGGTAAATGTTCACTTGGTTTAAATAACTGAAAGGTAATCGCAATAATAATTAACGAAGCTGCCAAAATACTTAGATGTTTTTTCATATGTCCCCTCAATTGGAGCGGGTGATGGGAATCGAACCCACACATCTGGCTTGGGAAGCCAGAACTCTACCACTAAGCTACACCCGCAATTATTCCTATAAGGGTATTTTAACATAATTATCTGAAAATTGAATTATTTTTTTACCAACCTAAAAACGAAAAGTGCATGTAGTCATTACTTGATGACCAAGCATCGCCACCCCATGTAAAACCATGTGCTTTAAAAGCCTTAACCACATCACCCTCTGGTTTTATAGAATATGGATCACTTCCCGGCATCCAAAACGAACCTGCAACGACTGTACCATCGGGCTTAATCATATAATTTTCATTTGAATTAATATCAATCGCTAGTCCCCATCTGTGTTCCGATGTTTCACTTGCACGCCATGAATAGCCACCTACATTTTTGATTGGAAACTTTTCAGGACCTTCAAATATTTCTTGGAAAACGTCTTTTACTATGCCAGCTATATTTTCATTCACTGTAAGGTATTTAACACCTTTAGTTTTTGTGCCATTGCTATTTAAAACCCAAACGTCAACCGCTATACTCACCATATGTTTTTGTGCTTCTTCAGCGGTTTGATATCGTGCTGCATCTGCTGACCCAAAAACGAGTGCGTATTTAACCGAATTATTACCTAACATAACAAGTAATTGTTCTGGCGTATAAATCTCTTCAAGTGATCGAGGTCGATAATTTCTACTATAATTATTGTTATCATTATTATCATTTGAGCTATTCCAATTGCCTCTTGAATAACTACCTCTAGAAGTAAAATAGTTAGTTGGATCACTATATACTTCCATATATGCAACTTCATTTAAACGGTAAGACATTTGTTTTGAACTAATTGGTGAATATCGATACAAGCTAATTGCTTTCTTTACCATGATTAAAGCTTGCGCTCTTGTAGTACTTATTTTTGGGGAGATCAAACCAGTGCCACTACCACTTATTATACCTTGTCGAATTAATCTTTCTACTGAAGGTACTGACCAATCATTCAACGAAGCAGAGTCACTGATTCTCGTTTCTAAATAGGCTCTGCTTTTTAATAGTGATTCTTCAGTTACATCAGCAGGCTTTTGACGTGAAATCAATAGTGTGAACTTATCAATCATCACAAACATTTCTTCTCTTTTAATCTTACCCTCTGGCTTAAAAGTACCATCAGGATAACCTGAAACCATCTGCAAATAATAAACTAAGTCGGGATAAATGGTTTCAGTATCATCAAAATAAGCATCGTACTTTAAATTGTCAAAATTACCGCCACTACTCAGATAAGCTCTTATTAAAATTTCAGCGAACTCGCCTCTTGTAATAAAGCTATCGTAGGATTCTTGCATCATATCCTCTGGGATAATTAGCCAACTATTCGCTTCATTCATATCCGTATCATACCATTTTGCATCAGCAAATGATGGCATCATACCAGATGTGATTAGTGCACCGGAAACGATTAAAATTAGCGCCAAACTCTTTATCTTATTTATCAAATTATACCAACCTTTCCCTCAAAAGTTATATTTGTATGTTTGAATCATTACAATTCTATATTTAGTGTAAAATCATAATAGCATATTTACCTGTAGAATTGTGGCAATGTAACGGACTTGTGATTTTTTTGTAATTAAAAAGGACTTTGGTCCCGAAGGCCAAAGTCCTTGTAATACGATTGAAATTAATCGAATTTATCACTAATTGTGTTCTACTTTAAATGCGTAAAAATTTTCTCTTTTACATCTAAAATAGATGATCCAGACATAGAAAACTCGTCCAAGCCCATACTGAGCAATACTTCTGTTGCTCGTAAATCCCCAGCCATTTCACCACACATACCACACCAAATACCTGCGTTATGAGCAGCTTTTATCGTCATTTCAATTAATCTTAATACAGATGAATTCATAGGATTGTATAAATGAGAAATATTAGAATTCATTCTATCAACTGCAAGAGTATATTGGATTAAATCATTGGTTCCAATACTAAAGAAGTCAACTTCCTCAGCTAATATATCAGCTGCAACCGCTGCTGCAGGTATTTCAATCATAATACCCACTGGCATCTCCTCATTAAAGTCAATTCCTTCAGCTCTAAGCTCTGCTTTACATTCTTCTATGATTGCTTTGGCTTGTTTGATTTCTTCTACAGCGCCAATCATTGGTAACATAACATTAACATCACCGTGTATACTTGCTCTTAATAGGGCTCTGATTTGTGCTTTAAACAAATCGACATACTTAAAACACAAGCGAATGGCTCTTAGGCCTAAGAATGGGTTCATTTCTGGTTCCATTTCTAGGTAATCGATTTGCTTATCACCGCCGATATCTAAAGTTCTGATCACAACTGGCTTACCGCTCATTCTTTCAGCGACCGTTTTGTAAATTTCGTATTGTTCATCTTCTGTAGGTGCTGAAGCACGATCCATAAAGACAAACTCAGTTCTAAACAAACCTATACCGTCAGCACCATTTTCAATAACCGTATCTAAATCCTTAACAGAACCAATGTTACCAGCAACTAAAATTTCTCTACCATCTTTATATGAAAGCTTAATGTCTTTGTATTTCTTTAAATCTTCTCGTTTCTTTCTATAAGCTTCCGCAAGTGCTTCATATTCTTCTATTTGTGAATGTGACGGACTTAAAATAACCTCACCTTTAACACCGTCCATGATGCAAACCATCCCATCAGTTACTTTATCAGTGATATCACCCAATCCGACAACTGCACATATTTCTAGGCTTCTAGCCATAATTGCACTATGAGAAGTTGTGCCACCGATATCGGTTAAAAAACCAATTACTTTTGTCTTATCTAGTTGAGCTGTGTCTGAAGGTGTTAAATCATGCGCTACGATAATGGTGTTCGGTTCTAGGTTACCGTTATCTGTTGGAAGTCCAAGCAGGTTTTTAATTAATCGATTGGAAACGTCCACAATGTCAGCTGCTCGTTCCTTCATGTAAGCATTGTCCATTTGTTCAAACATAGATTTAAAGAAATTCTTAACTTGTTCAACCGCAGCAACCGCTCTTTTCGATTCTGATTTGATTGCTTCTTCCATAGCACCAACAAACTCAGGATCGTCTAAAAACATCATATGTGAATCAAAAACCATTGCTTCATGTTCACCTATATTTTTTGCCGTATTATCCCTAATTGCTTTCAATTGCTCTCTTGAAGCTTCAACAGATTTCTTAAGTTCAGTTAACTCCTTTTCGCAATCAACTGCAGGCGTTAAATCTACCGTCCACTCTATGTGACGCATCACTTTAATTTTACCAATCGCATAACCCTTTGATGCTGCAATCCCTTTAATCATTTCAAAACTCCTTCCCCATACTTTATTAATATAACTCAAATGATTCAATAAACGTTTCAAGAACCTCGTGCGCTTCTTTAAAATTCTTAGTTCGAATCATATCGTAAACAAATTGTATATTACCAGTTGCCGCTTTAGCGATGCTAAGAGCGATAAAGGGTTCTTTCTCTTGCTTGCCATTTAGCACTAAAAACACCAATTGACAGTATTCTCTATGCCAGATGATCGGTTTTTTTAGTAAGCAAATTGCAATCTTAGGTGACTCAATAAACAAATAATTGGTATGTGGTATCGCCACACTGTTGCCACGTTCAGTAGAAGAAGTCTTTTCCCTTTGAAGAATTTTTCGTCTGGTATCTACATCCTCTATGGACATGCTTTGAAGCATATATTCAATTACTTCTTCTTTTGTTTCCAAGTCCACTTCTCTAAAGTAATGTGCCTCAGAAAAATAAGACAGGAATTGTTCCGAATTGATTTGAGAATGCACAAAAAAGCTCTTTATTTTCTGAAGATCATTGTCATCGAATATATAGTTTACCCGCTTAACGGGTATGCTTACATTGAATTGTATCGCAGGAATATCGGTTAATATTAGGTCGTATTTTTCCATATTGATAAAGGGAATCTCATAAAACTCCGCAGCATCAGCAGTCTCAATAAAAGTTCCAAAATTCCCTAGAAGCTCGTATATAAATAAATCAGAAGCATTCTTGCCACTAGATAGTACAATCAAAACATTCGATTTTTCTTTTGTTGTTAAAAGTCTATAGAACATATAAAATCGATAGGATAAAAATGCAATTTCAGTTTCTTGAATACTTTGATTCAATATCTCGCTCAACCATTTACAAGCGACAACTGCATATTCAAATGCAGGATTACTCCCTTTGCTTTCCAAGATTCCCACATCTCTTTTTTCTATACCAAAGGTAATTCTATAGATCATGCCTCTGAGATGCTTTGCCAATTCATCTCTAAAGGAGTCAAACTCAGATAAATCAATTGACAGCGATTCATTTAAAAACTGGATAATCCCCTCACTATAAGCGATTGCTTGTGTGTCCAATCGAAACGAAAAAGCTTCATTTTTCATTATGTTTCTTCTTGAAATAAAAAGGACTGCAAGTAGTCCGATTTCGTCTTCATTCCAGTTTAATGCACACGCATTTACGATTTTAGTAGCAACCGTATATTCTACTTTTTGCTTTATATTGACAAAGTCATCTGGCAAAATAACTGGAAAGTGCTTGCTCTTAAGTCTGTACTCAGTAACAATCATGTATTTTATAATTTTACGTAACGAATTATTTGAAATTGAAATTTGATATTCTATCAATGCACGAATGGTTTCATCATTTAGCATTTTAGGATCTTTAAGATAAAGGGTTCTTTCATCATAATGTATGGATGTATTGGCATCCTCATCTACATCAAGATAGTCTACCAAAGCAACTCTGATATGAAATTCTCTGCCAATAATCATAAGTCCATATTTGGCACGATGCTCAAGTCTCAAATGATAGGTTACAAGTAGTTTTCTTACCTCCTTTAGGTCCTTCGATAAGGTGACTCGACTGACGTAAAGCTCTTCCATCAATTGTTCCATTTTAATGTGTTCACGCGCCATTAGCAGTCTTCTCATAATATAGGCTACTCGTGAAGAGGTATGTGTTGGAATCCAGTAGGCATCCAAATATTTGGCATTAAACGTCTGCATGAATACCCTAAACTCGTTTTCATCCTCTACTTCTATCGCATAACCACTCCCAGTTTTAGAAATGATTTTTGCGCCGCCTGCGATTTTAAGTATTTCGCCAATAAAGGTCATACTTGATCGGATGGTTTTAGGAGAAGTACCGAGAATAACACCTAAGATATCACTACTTAAAGGTTTTTTCGCATTGATTAGATGCTTGATTATCAGTATTTCACGCTTTCCAAGTTGATCAATCATATGATCACTTCCGAGTCATCATCCGAAGGTAGTAATTGCATCGTCAGCTTTACATCTAGCTTTCTCAACTGTTTACAGACATTAACCTGTTCATCATTCATGATAATTGTATTGCTAAAATGATGACATCCATCCTTTGCTGTAAGATTACCTAAATTAGCTTCAGTGATATCGACGCCAGATTTGATCAATCTTAGTAAATTCTCAGGCGATTTGATAACCAAGAGGACGCGCTGACCTTCATATACGCCTTCATGAATTCGCTTTGAAGCAGCCTCTATCGTCAACACAGAAAGGCTTACGCCATTTGGTGTCGCTAATTTTAAAGACATTTTTTTTATATCTGATTTAGATGCTTCATCATCTACAACCATAATACGAGTCGCACTCAATACATTGGTCCAAATCATTGCAACTTGACCGTGAACCAAACGATCATCAATTCTCACGTGTATAATAGACACTTTTAGCCTCTTTCTTATCGTATTTAATGGGTTGAGTTACAGTTCATCCGCATCATCAATTTTAATAATATGCGTGTTCATATAAATAATTTGTTCTCTAGAGAACTCAACTTCCCTTAGAATACTTTCTCTTGAAATTGGCTCATCAGAATCTAAAAGCATTACGGATAGTACAATTGCCAAGTTGATTCCAGTAATAAGATGAAAATTGGCATACTTTAAATAAGGAACAAAAAACTGATTTACACTGCCATGCGCGATATCAGTAAATACAATCACTTCAACTTCAGACTCAATGTCATTAACAACTTCTAAAACTTCTTCTTCAAGTGATAAATCACTCATATAAGCTGCAATCGGCGTGATGGACTTTTTATCTCCAATCAGCATTTTTATCGTGTCTGCTAGGCCATTTGCCATGGCGCCATGTGTAATAACGTAATATTTCCTCATACTTTCCTCCGTGTATGCATGTTTATTATACTATACATCAATATTTAAACTAAATATATGTTTTTGATGTATCATTAAGGTAAAACGCTTTAATTTTTTCATAAAAATACCCCTACTTAAATTTTCATTTAAGTAAGGGTAAAAATTATACGCGTCTAATTGTGGTATATCCAAAATCAATATCAGATTCACTCTCAAACTTAATTAATAGAGCTTCCCATAACTTTTCATTAACTGTTCTTCGATCCTTAGGCTTACAAACATACCTCATCGTCAGCCTTACGCCACTATCTATGACATCCGTATAGACAATGGGGGTCAAATTATTATAGTAAATTAGGTACTTGCGCGAGGTCTTTTTAATTTGCTTTTGCATGTCTACCGAAAAGTCCTCAGTCATATCTTCCAGGACACCTTGCATGACTTTTTTTGCCTTTTGCCAGTTCATTTCAAAGGGAATCAAAACACTGAGCTCATCCCAAATATACTCAAACCCAAGCGAATAATTGGCAAGTGGATCCGTAAAAATTTTATAGTTCGGAATGTGTACAATCCTTCCTGTACTCTGTTCAGCATGAACCCAATTACCTATTTCTACTACTCTAAATTTGAATATATTTTGATCGATAACATCACCCTTTATGCCTGATATCTCTATTCGATCACCAACAAAGAAAGGCTGTCTAAGCAAAATGTACATCCATCCAGCGATGTTTAAAATCAACTCTTTTAATGCGAGTGCAAGACCAGCTGAGAACAGACCTATAAAAGTTAATACACTTCCGGTTGTATCCACCCAAATCAAAGCGAGCGCAATCAACACCATTAAGAAAGCGATGGTATTGATTACACGCTTTACTTTAAAATAACGGTCGGTTTGATACCACTTGTTATGGATGGTTCTAAGAATTAAATTTTTGGAAATATAAATTACTGCAAAAACAGCTATTGTCCAAATCAAATTCATATAAAGACCAGATTGCATCCCCTCACCTCACATATAGTACTTCATTCAAACAAATACTTACGTTTTCTTATAAATAGATTTAAAAACTGGATATTTTCTAAACTGTCATAGTCTGTCTTTATCAATTTCCCATCTTTAATCTCAAAGAGATCAGCCTCAGGTATACCAGTAATGATAGGTGAATGCGTCGCAATAATAAATTGTGCACCTTCGCTGGCCGCCTCTCTTATCAGCATGGAAATCACATATTGATTTTCATAACTAAGTGCACTCTCTGGCTCATCGATCAGATACAATCCATCTTTAATTAACCGAGATTTAAAAAAGTTCAAGAAGCCTTCACCATGAGATTGTTGAGATAGACTCCCTTCGTACATATGCTTGATATCGCCTATTGTTCTTTCGTGTGGCTGTCTCGCAAGCATCGCACTATAGGAATCCGCTCCATAATTCTCATTGATTTCATCGATCGCTTCACGAGATTCCTGCTTTGTCTTTTCAAGCCATTCAATATATCTGATAAAATCCTCACCAGTAAAGTGAAATGCACGTTTCGGTTTTCTACGTGTTTTCAGCTGTAGAAAGTCATATAAACGAACATCCGTCTGATAACTTAGCCCATCAATTTTATATGCGCCAAGCTGTTCCGCTATGCCCTTAATCAATGTACTCTTTCCACTTCCGTTATCTCCACATATAATTGTAATGCGATTTGTAAATTCAAACCGACTTAAATGTTGAATCAAAGGAACCGTATTCGGATATTTTATAGATTTATAATCCTGATTTTTGAGTTCCGAGTTGATTATCTCAGCTAAATAGACGGTGTGTGTCATATAGATCCTCTCATTACATCAATCTTTGTTTAATCCAAATACGACATTTAGTACCATTGTAATCAATGAAATTGCAATTGAAGCAATCACAGCATTAACAAAGCCATCTATTGCTAAACCGGTTATAAATTGATCTAATATTAAAAGTAATACCCCATCAATTACAAATAAAAACAAGCCTAAAGTAAGTAAAGTGATTGGAAATGTTAAAATCTTTAAGATCGGTTTTAAAAACACGTTTAGTACCGCTAAAACAAATGCAGCAATTATAGCTGCTTCTGGCGAGCTTATAGTGAAACCATCGAGGACATATCCCGTCGCATAGATGGCTAAAGCTGCAATAATCCATTTTAATATGAGTTTTTTCATAATGCCTCCTATTTTTGACCAATTATATATAGTTTACCAATTAACAAATTTATGCTATTCTCTTATACAGAAATGAGGTATAAATATGACTTATAAAATGGATGAAATCAATGCAATAAAAATAAGAATCTCTAGACGTCAGTTTGATGGTCAATCATTATCAAAAGACCTTATGTCCCATTTAAATGAAAAGATAGTTGCATACAACCACGAGTCCGGATTGAGCATTCAGCTGATTGAAGATGCCGGTCGTGCATTTAACGGTTTGCGTAAAAGTTATGGTTTATTTTCAGGAGTAAAATCTTTAATTGTACTAAAAGGTGCAACTTCAGATATATACCTAAAAGAGAAATGTGGCTATTTTGGAGAAAGACTTGTGCTTGAAGCAACGCGACTAGGACTAGGCACCTGTTGGGTCGCTGGTACTTTCGATAAAACAGAGCCAATTTTCAAATGTGATGAAAGTGAATCACTCATTTGCGTTATTCCAATCGGCATAAGCCCTTCTGAAGCAACTACAAAAGAAAAAATCATCCGCTCTTTATCACACAGAAAATCAAAGCCGTTCGAACGTTTTATCAACAATCGAGATCTTTCAGAATTACCGGATTGGATGTCAGCAGGGATAAAATCAATCATGCTAGCTCCGTCAGCGGTAAATTCACAACCTGTCTATCTTGAACTAAGAGAAGGAACTCTCAGTATTCACACACCTGATAAGAAGGCAACTGATTTGGTCGATCTTGGTATTGCTAAACTGCACTTCGAACTTGCTGCTGGCGGTTCTTTTCCTAGAGGAAATGGTGTAAATTTCTTCAAATCAAAAGAAAAAGAAAGTTTTGAATCTGAATTCTAAATCGACGGTTAACGTCGATTTTTTTCAAATACGGACAACCAGTTGGCCACTTCCTCAGTCTTAGTATAATTCGCAATTAAATGTTCAGGAAATTCTGCCTCAGCAAGAATAGATTGTGCAAACCCATCTTCTCCGATGTACTGATGAAAGTGCGAATCACTGTTAATAATAATCATAACCTCATGCTGCTTACAAAATGATAGAAGCTCAAGATAATTTTCTCTCGCATTTTCTCTAAATGCATTTGGAGAAAGCGAACTGTTATTCACCTCAATGAATACACCTCTCTCCTTTGCACCAATTGCAAGGCGTTCATAATCAAGTGGATATCTTGAATCATCTGGATGTCCTATGATTTTCACTAGCGGATGGTCACATGCCTTTAATATCGCATCTGTGTTAAAATTGGCATCACCGCCTTCAAAACAAGGTGGATGTAAGCTAACAATGGCATAATCTAAGAAACTTAAGCTTCTCTCATCCAGATCGATATTCCCTTCTCCATCTAAAATGTTAAGCTCTACCCCTTTTAAGACTCTAATACCATCAATATATTCAGGAATTACCCTTAAATTACTAAAATAATATTCATGTGTGCTACCTGGCATAGCAGGTGCATGATCAGATATCCCAACAATTCTAAGTCCCTTTTCTCTTGCTGCATTTAAATTTTCGGTTAAAGTACTGTACGCATGACCACTAGCAATGGTATGCGTGTGTAAATCCATAGTGTTTTGCATTTTAATTCCTTCCTGTATTACTGCTTTAAGTGTCCCCAATATTGTATCATATAATATAAACTTACTATATGCGAACAACCTTTTTTTAAAAGAATTTTAATACCTGTGTAACGTTGATTTTACACGGACTTGTTGAATTATTCTATATTTTGGGTATAAATTTTATAACTTGTTAATTGTTTTAACAGAGTTTATGCCGTATAATTTTTATAGAATTATTTTAATTATATAACCAACAGAGGGACATCCTATGAGATTTAAACCTTTAGATAACTTAACAGAAGATGAAGTGTTAGCTGAAAACTTAGTTAACCTTAACAATCAAATACTTTTAAAGAAAAATGCGACGCTAAATGATAAAACGACTCAGCGCATAAAAAATATGGGCTTTAAGTCACTTTATATTAAGAATGCTGAAGAAGAAGCTTACCTAGAAGAAGAAGTAAAGGATATTATTAATCCAGAGCTTAGAAAACGTGCTATTTCAGATGTTAAAGACTGTATGGACACTTTCTATCAAGAGCTAAACAAACAAAAACAGCAACTTGTATACGGTGATTCAGGTCGTGAACTCATTAGCAGTATCGATCGAGTCTCTGAAAGCCTTATCGATGAAATATTAAATTCAACTGATTTAACGATTTCTATCATGGACATAAAGACAGACAGTCATTATCAGTACGAGCACGCGATTAATACCGCAGTTCTCTCCATCATGCTCAGTGTTAAAATGGGTTTGTCTATGATGGATATGAAAAACGTTGCCATCGCCTCTCTTCTTGCAAATATCGGTTATAAGGATTTACCAAAGGAAATCTTTGAAAGCGATGATCCTTTAACACTAGAGCATTGGAAGCTCTTAAAAGAGCATCCAAAGATTGGTTATGATATATTAGCCAATAATACTAATTTAAATGCACATATTAAAACCATTGTTATGCAGCATCACGAAAGGATCGATGGTTCAGGATATCCAAATGGCTTAAAAGAAAATGAAATTCACCCGCTGGCTAAAATATTGATGTTAACGGATGTCTATGATGCTATGACATCGGATAGACCCTACCGTAACGCTTATCCACATAATGAAGCACTTGAATATATTATGGGAAACGCAGGTAGATTGTTTGATTTTAACCTCGCAAATGCATTTTCTAGATGCATTATCCCATATCCAGCAGGTACTCATGTATTATTATCGAACAATCAAAAAGCAGTTGTGCTTAAAAATAATAGGTCTTACCCACTTCGCCCTGTCATTCGTCTCTTTAAGCATGGTAAGCTAGATACCAGCGATGCGGGGTATATCAATATGTTTGAAACACAAAATCTCACCATTACGAAAATTATATATGAATAATAGTAACCATAATTATATATGAATAATAACCATTAACTTCTAAATAGCTTAAGTTATTATAAACAATTTTATATCTGACTCCAATCATATAAAAAGAGATGTTTAAACTTAATTCGTTTAAAACATCTCTTTTCTTATGGTCACTTTATTATTTATTTCCCTACTATGTTTACCCCGCCAAACTTAACCATTGGCGAATAACCCATATGATAGAATATACCTCTCATTGGCTCAAGTGCTGTCCCAACTGCTTCAATATCTTTAAACATATCGTAGATATTACCAGCAATCATAGCGCCTTTAACTTTACCGACGAGTTTACCTTCTTCGATTAAAAAACCAGAAGAAACATTAAGCGAAAATTCCCCCTGAATGATATTGCCTGTGTGTGCCCCCATAACACCTGTAATTAACAAACCACGCTTAATTCCTTTTATAAGTGCTTCATCTGGTATACTATTGCCTTCGACGATCAAGTTAGTTTCAAATACGGTAGGTGCGTCTTCAATTTCCTTAGAAAACAAGGCTCTTTTGATGGCATTTCCTGTAGGTTTGCCATTTAATTTCTTAGCATGCGACTGACTCAAAAGATAATTTTTGAGTATACCATTTTCATAAATCAAAGTATTTTGAGCAGTTGTTCCTTCATCATCGAATGCCATAGTGTTGACGCCATAAGCATGTGTCGCATCATCTCTGATGGTAATGTTTTCTGAGAACACCTTCTCACCCAACTTGTTTTCTACTGGTGAGATGTGTTTAATGACATTACCACCATTGACACCACCTAGTACACGAAGCATCATTGCACCCATAACACTACCGCTTAGGATGACTGGTAATTTTTCATTCTCAAGACTTACTGGCTGAGCTTCAAGATGGTGCTTTTCTAATAAGCCTTTTAATTCCTCATCTGTAATATCGGAGAAATCACATCCTGTTTTTTCTAAACTTGCATTGTAGAAGCCTTTTTCATTAAGTGTAAAGACGCCTAAATCATAGATCGATTTCTTATAGCTACCATTAAATCCCGAGCTGTTTTCCATATGAATTTCAGATAAAGTTTTATTTACTTCTATACCAAACTTCACATTTGCATCTAATCTCTGAACTCTATCATTTAAAACTTGTACTTGGTGGACCAAATCTTCAGTAGAAAGCTCGCTGACCAACTCTGAATAACAAAGTACTTGAGCTGGTTCGTGCACCTCAAATGGCTCAGCAGATTTTCCTTGATGTTCAAGTGAGATTAAAGCTCGGTCTATCAGACTTTCATCTTCAATATCAGTTGCTATCGCAGCACCCATTTTCCCATCCTTGATGATTCTGAGTGAAATCTCAGTTTTCTTCTCACCATCGATGCTATTGAGTTCACCCATAAGCATGGATACTGAAGTACTAAAGACACGACGTTCATAAACCTCTACAGCATCGCTCACTTTAAGCGCTTTTTCTATTAACGGTTTCATTATTTACCTCCAATGCCCATGTTTTTGATTTTGATTGGAACTGATCCCTTACCTGATTTGATTAGAATCTGTCCACCTTTACCGCAACCACCTGATCTAGAAAATGAAAGTTCATCACCAACCATTTCGATGTTCTTTAGTGTTGAAAAAAGGTGTCCCGTAAGGGCCAAATCTCTTACCATATGTGTTAACTCACCATTTTCAATTTTGTATGCGCCTTGTACAGCAAAGGTAAAAGTATCCCCACTGGTTTGACCACCAGCAGATCCAAATAAATAAAGTCCATTATCAATTGATCGAATCATTTCATTTAAAGTGCTTTTGCCTTTATCGATATAAATATTTCCCATTCTAACGATTGGTGTGAAACCAAAATGCTTAGCACGCGCATGTCCTGTTGGTATCTCGCCTAACTGACTTGCAGATTCCATCGAGTGTAATCTACCGCTTAATTTTCCCTCTTTTATAAGGTACGTTTTCTTTGCCTTAGTCCCTTCATGATCATAAGTGTAACTACCTGGATAGCCATCAAGTGTAGGATCATCTATAACATTAAAGATCTCAGAGGCAAATTCAGATCCCAAAGTCATGGTTTTTGCAAGTGTTTCATTGCCAATCAAACTATCTGACTCACTCAAGTGACCAAATGCTTCATGAATAAACAAGCCACTTACATCACTGTCTAAAACCACATCATAATTACCACCAACAACCGGTTCAGCATCGAGGAGATCAATCGTTTGTTTGGCTTTTGCGTGAACTTCATCCTCCTTATCAAGGAGATCCTTATAGTTTTCACCACCACCAAAAGACAATCTCGTGATTTGAGTTAAATCTCCTCTTTTAGAAGTGATTCTAAAGTTGATGCCTAAGATTAGTTCTTCTTGGCGTACCTCGGTACCTTTATTGTTAAGAATCAATGTATTTGTAAATTGCTCATAATACTCTGTCTCAAGGTTGACGATTTCATCATATGACATAAAAAGGTCAATATAGTGCGCAACTAAGGCACGCTTATCACTTATATCTATCGTTCTAGGGTCAAGCTCAGGATGTACTGTAATGGTATCAACGTTGACTTCATATTGATCAAGCGCTTTATTTCCCTTGATCAGATCACTGGCATACTTGGCTTCCTTAAAAGCAAGTGGTAAGTCAGTAGTATCCGTAAAACAGAAGCTACCAAAGCCCCCTCCAGTAAGTACTCGAACGTTTCCGCCTGTTTTTTTGATGACGGCGACTGTATCAATCTCTTTTTTTGTTCCTTTTATCGTTGTTAACTCATATTCTTGATATCTTAGATCACAAAACCCTTCACTAGGTAATGCGCGCTTCAACTCAGTTGCGACCATGAAGTCCTCCTATCATATAATAATATTTCGTAACCCGTTACATTAAGTTTAACCTTTCTAACCTTGCACATCAACAAATTTTTTTATATATCTCAAGCAGTTGCGATTAGTGAATTTTATGTCACTCGAGATTGATCCTAAATAAAACCCCTTTACCATATGAATCAATCATATAATAAAAGGGTTCACAAAACGCATTATTTCACTTTAAGTAGCATCATCGCAACATCATCGGTAAAGTCCGTTCCGCTGGTTTTATGAATCATATGAAAAGCATAAAACAAATCTTCAAGAAACTCTTTTGGATTTTGTTTGAGTATTCCTGACAATTGACGACTTAATGTAAATACTTTATCCCACCCAGTGAAGTCCTTTCCTTCACAAGCACAGAAAAGACCATCGGTATATAAAAATATCAAGTCATCAGGATCAACTTGAAAATTCTCAGTATGATACCTTACATTCTTAAGCATTCCTACTAAAAAGCCGTTTTGCCTGATTTCTACAAATCGGTCGTGTTCAGCTCGATAAATCATTGGATAAGGGTGACCTGCATTGGCATAGCTTAAAACACCATGGTCTAATACACCTACAAAAGCAGTGAAGACAAAGTAATTGTCTCTACCAGCAAAATCAAAAATATCAAAGATAGATTGATTCATCTTTTCAAGCACCTCATGTGGCATAATATCTGGTGTTTCAATCATTTTTCGATAGAGCACCTTAATCATAGAGGATGCCATTCCTGCTGCAATACCGTGACCAGTTACATCGGCAATCATAAAATGAACTTTATCTCCAATTTCAATACAATCAAAAAAATCGCCACCAATGCCTAAGGATGGGTGATATTTTAAATACAACTCAATTTGCTTCATTCCCTTTTCTTTAGGTAAAAGAATGTTCGCAAAAGTGTTTGCATTTTTAAGTTCTTCATTAATCTGTTGGTTAAGAGATACAATCGTTTTTTGCTGTTCATAGAGCATTAAAGCATTTCTTGCTTTAAGCGGTAAGATAATCTGCATATCATTTGGTGAAAGTGGTTTTGTGAAGTAGTCCACTGCCCCTTCTTTTAGAGTTTGTTCAATAGAATTGATCTCCGTAATTGCACTGTTCACAATAACTGGGATATCGTGAAACTCAGGATGCTTTTTCAACCATCTTAATGTTTCATACCCATCCATGATTGGCATCACCAAATCTAAGATTATCAAATCAACTGCGCCATATTTAACGATTTCTAAAACCTCAGTACCATTAATAGCTTCAGAAAAGGTCGCATTTTTAAGATTTTTAGATAATATATCCCTTATCAAGGAACGATTCATGGTTGCATCATCGGCTATTAATATATGATAGGCCATACCTACCTCCTGAATTACTCGTTTAGTTCAAAAAACTGATCGAGTTTCATAAGTCTAAACAAGCTCATAATGTCTTCACTTGCACCAGACACACTAAACGCTTTATTGTGTTCTTCTGATGCTTTATACAAGCTAATTACAAAAGTAACCCCTACAGAGTCGATATTTTTAGTACTCGATAGATCTAAAACGATGGCATCAAATTTCGAATCAGAATCAAACATTGCCTCTGTTTTTTGTGTATAGTCTGAAACGCGATTTGCTGTCAAACCCTCTGTGATGATTAATCTCATGCAATTTCCTAATAATTGTTCTTCCATGTCTGCCTCCTGACTATATTTTAAGAATAACCGTTACTTCTGTTTGATTGATAAAAACGTCAAATGCCATTTCACGAATGGTTTCATGACCTCTATTTCTTTGTCTTAAAAGGTCCTTTGGTTCATGTTTTAAAGGGATATCGTCTAAATTAATACCCTTTCCCTCATCTTTAACTACGAAAATTAATTGATGTTCATCATAAGTAATGATGCATCTCACCTTTTTATGACTCTCAAAGTGATTGCCGTGTTCAACGGCATTGTTCAATATCTCTCTTAGCATAAAATTGATATTAAAAATTTGAGAATGCGTTAAACTCTTTAATTGGTCCTCCAACAGCTGAACGGCATCATTAACAAGCATATCAACAGCTTCAAAGCTAGATTCAATTTCCGTATTTAATAGCTCCATAGTGCCTCCTATCAGCCAAGAATAAAGAATATAATTGTCGCTACAACGGTTGGAAATAGTGCGTATTTTAATAAAGTTCCCGCTTCAATACCATTTTTAAAGTAAGGCTTTAGTATGGACTGACCAATTGGATTTGGCGAGTTAGCGATAACGGTTAAGCCACCACCTGTGATCGCTCCTGAGACAACTGCATATTTAAGCGTGTCTGATAAATTCGGAACGAGAGAGCTCAAATATGTGATCGAAGCATTATCGTTAAAAGACGTTAGAACAATGGATGCGACATTTAACCCTAAAGGTGGCAAATTACCAAGTATCGGTGCAATCCACCATTCCTGAAGGGTGCCATGCACAATCAAACCAGCGAGGAAGAATCCAACGAGCAATGCTGGTCTAAAATCGATTCTGTTTTGATAATAATACGTGATTTGATAAAATCCTAGATAGAATAATAACCCTGCGAGAAAAAGAGCCGACTCATGTGCATTGACAATCGTCCAAAGCATAAATAGCATATGGACACCCATGATCCAATAAGGCACATATTCATCTCGTCTATCCCAATCAGGATCGTAATACTCATCTCTTTCACTGACGGGCAATAACCCAGGAATGGTTCTTCTAAACTGCTTTTCAGCTATGCTTTCAAACTTTTCATCTATGGCTGCGTCCACATCAAAGGACTCGTATTCATCTTTTGAGAGCTTACGTTTGGCAATTGCCTTCATATTGTCCTTTAAAATAATTGAGAACGCTCTGAGTTCTCTTGAATAACCCATCCGATGATCGACATTTTGTTCTAAGTCTTCAAATAGGATTTCAAGCTCCTTTTGACTGATAAATCTATTTTGAATATAGCGTTTGAATTGTAAATCATGATGTGGCTTTTCAAGCTTTTTAAATTCTGATTTAAATACGAAGAAATATGAAATTGTTCCAATCGCAATGGCGATAATGGATTTCCACCCAAATGTCATCGCCATAAAACCATTGCTCCAATTCCATGGCGTTGCAACCATCAATATTGGAGGCGAAGCAAAATTAGTCATTGCACCACCTACTGAAATATTTACAAATAATAGCGCGAGCGTCGTATACTTTAGCGATTTAGGAGGATTCAGAACGAAAAACTTCTCTGACAAGAGCATTGAGCAGATGGTCATTGCTGCTGGCCCTGTAATAAACGAACTTAAAAAAGCAGACAGTAGCAGTATCGCCAACCACCAAGCTTCTATGGTGCCGTGGAAAATCTTAACAATTCGCCAAAGTATCAATTCAAAAAATTTTAAAATTGGACGACTGGAGGCTATGATCATAATCACGATGATAAACAATGGTTCAACATAGGATAAATCATTGATGTAATAGACAAAAGATTCCCAGTTAAAGTAGCTTGCCCATGCAATCCCAAGGATGATGGACCAAAGTCCAAAGACGACCTCTATCTCACCCAAGAAATGAAATACAGTTGCTTGCATTGAACGATCTTCACGACTAACCTTCCCTTCAAGCTTAAGCTGTTCGAAAGCCTTATCTAATTGATGCGCTTTTGTACTAAAATAATTAACGGACAGAGAGTGCGTAATGGCTAAGAAAAAAATCAGTGTGGCAACACCATTAAAAGGCTCTTTCTCGTACCTGCCCTTTATAATCGAAAAAAGGTTCGTTTGATCACCGTCTTGATAAGACTCCGCACTTAAAGGATACGACACCTCACCCTTAGGTGGATTTAAGGAGAACAGTATAAAAAGACTAATGACGACGACACTTAATATAAACACACTTATTACTATTTTTTTAAGAAAGTCTTTTTTCGCCATAAATGCCTCCAATAGGTTAGATATCTCCTTTATACCCATTTCAATATAAGCAAACATAAATTAGCTTAAACTTAAGGATTTAACAAGTTTTAAGTCATCTATTAATGATTTTTTAATCTTTTAAAGGTATAATTCATTTGTAACTATATAAATTAAATAAACATGAGGTGTAAAATGAAAAAAGGATTAATCGTTATTGTTGCCATCGTAGTAGTTATCGCCATCTTCGGAGGCATGTTTGTTTCAAAGTACAATCAATTAGTAAGCTTAGACGAAGAAGTGAATTTAGCTCTTAGTCAAATCGATAATCAGCTCCAAAGAAGAAATGACTTAATTCCTAACTTAGTAGAAACCGTTAAAGGCTATGCAAGTCAAGAAAAAGAAATTTTTGAAAGTGTTTCTGAAGCGAGATCAAAACTAATAGGAGCAACGGGAGTACAAGAAAAAGATGAAGCAAGTACTGAATTAAGTGGTTCATTAAGTCGATTATTGGCTATTTCAGAAAATTATCCAGATTTAAAATCAAACCAAAACTTTATTCAGTTATCTGATGAATTGGCAGGAACTGAAAACAGAATTGCAGTAGCAAGACAAGACTACAACACGGTTGCAAATCAATATAATAGAACCGTTAAACAATTCCCTATGATGATTTTTGCTGGTATGTTCGGATTTGATCAAGTCGATTATTTTGAAGCACAAGAAGGTGCTGATCAAGTGCCATCTGTTGATTTTAACAACTAATGACAAGGAGTCGTTTGATGAAACGCTTTATTAAAAGTTTTTCTCTTGTTTGTATCATCTTAACTCTGTTACTATTACCTAGCTTTGGTGCAAATAAGTATCCAGAACCAACCAATAATTTCTATGTTGCTGACTACGCTGGCATTCTCTCTACTGAGACAGAACAACTAATCATGTCTACTTCAGTACCACTTGCCGAGAAAACAGGCGCTCAAATCGTTGTAGTAACCGTTGATTCCTTAGATGGCGCGGATATTGAAAGCTACGCAAATGGCCTATTTCGTCAGTGGGGCATCGGGGATTCTAAGAAGAACAACGGTTTACTCCTTCTTATCGCCTATGAGGATCGTCAATCCAGAATCGAAGTCGGTTATGGTCTTGAAGGCGCATTAAACGATGCTAAAACAGGACGTATACAGGATGATTATTTGATTGGCAACTTTCAAGCTGGTGATTATGATGCAGGCGTCACAGGTACCTACCTAAAGCTCGCAGAGGAAGTTTACAAGGAGTATAATTTAGATGCTTCTGATCTATCTGCTAGTAACGTTTACTACGCGCCAACTGATAATTCTAGTTCAAGCGATTCGGAAATGACTTTGGGAAAATTGATTTTAATCGTAATAGTGATCATTATCATTTTCTTAGACATTATCTTAAATCGTGGTAGACTAACTCGATTTATCATCTATACTGCAGCTCGAAGCTCACGTAGTGGCGGCGGTGGTGGATTTAGAGGTGGCGGCGGTAGCAGTGGTGGCGGCGGTTCATCTAGATCTTGGTAAAAAATAAGGAGAACATGCAACTCATTTAGAGCTGTTTGTTCTCCTTTTTATTTGTGTTCTTAATGCCTGTTTACTTTATAGTTTCCATGTTAATCACCAACAGCACTCTTAGTTATTTCAAACGCCAAGCCCTGCTCTGTTATGACGATCTTAACCTGATCCCCTTCACTCACCGTACCGCTGATAATTGACTTACCCAGCTTCGTCTCGATGTTATGCATGATAAAGCGTTTGACCGGTCTTGCACCGAATACAGGATTATAAGCTTCTCTTGCGATGTGCTCCAGTGCATCTTCACTCACCTCTAGCTGAATTTTTCTATCGCTGAGTCTATTTCTCACTGAATCAATTGAAAGTTTCACAATGCCTTTAATCGCTTCGATGTTAAGCGGTGTGAAAAGTAGAATATCATCTAATCGATTGATTAATTCTGGTTTAAAGGACTTATGAAATAGCTTAAGGACTTCTTCTTTTGCCATACTACTAATCACACCATCGTCTTCTATCGACAAATCTTCCAATAGAATTTGACTGCCAATATTAGAGGTCATGATAATGACTGTATTTTTAAAGTCAACAAGATGTCCTTGTCCATCGGTTAAACGACCATCATCCAGAAGTTGTAAGAGCACATTAAATACATCGGGATGGGCTTTTTCAATCTCGTCTAAAAGGATGACTGAATATGGCTTTCTTCTAACGGCTTCTGTGAGTTGACCACCTTGATCGTAGCCAACATAGCCTGGAGGCGCTCCAATCAGCCTTGAAACTGAGAACTTCTCCATATATTCGCTCATATCGATACGAATGATGTTATTCTCATCGTCAAATAAAGCCTCTGCAAGTGCTTTTGCAAGTTCGGTTTTACCGACGCCTGTTGGACCTAAAAATACAAACGATCCAATGGGTTTAGATGGGTCTTTCAATCCTGCTCTAGCGCGTATTATAGAGTCAGAAACGGCAGTAACTGCTTCATCCTGGCCGATGACACGTTCGTGCAAGAGTGTGTCCAGTCCTAGAAGTTTATCCTTTTCTTCCTCAACTAGCTTTGCCACTGGGATACCCGTCCATTTTGACACGATATCTGCGATTTCTTCTTCTGTCACTTCCTCTTTTAAAAGCTCTGTATGCACTTTATTGTTCTTTAATGCTTCCAGTTCATTATTTAAGTTCACGAGATCGCCGTATTTCAACTGCGCCAAGGTTTCTAAATCATAGTTTCGCTCAGCTTCCTCTATTTTATACTTAACCGTTTCAATTTCTTTCTTAAGGTTTTTTTCCTTGTCGATCGCAGCTTTTTCGACTTCCCATCTTCCCTTTAAAGCGTGAAGCTGTTCTTTGAGTTCAGCAACTTCTAAATCAAGTGCATCTCTTCTTCCAACTGCATCTCGATCGGTTTCCTTTTGAAGTGCCTGATTTTCAATTTCCTTTTGCATAATTTTACGGTTGAGTTGATCTAACTCCTGTGGCATAGAATCGATCTCCGTTCTCAGCATAGATAACGCCTCATCCATAAGATCGATTGCCTTATCTGGTAGGAAACGATCAAGAATATACCTTTCTGAAAGCTGTGCAGCCGCAATAATTGCACCGTCTGTGATACGAACCCCATGGTGAATTTCAAAGCGCTCCTTTAAGCCGCGAAGTATGGCAACTGTATCTTCAATTGAAGGCTCTCCCACCAATATCGGTTGAAAGCGTCTTTCTAATGCTGCATCCTTCTCAATGTACTTACGATACTCGTCTATCGTCGTTGCGCCGATTAATCTCAGTTCACCTCTAGCGAGCAATGGCTTAAGTAGATTGCCAGCATCCATTGCGCCTTCAGTCTTACCAGCACCCACTATCGTATGAAGCTCATCAATAAACAGAATGATTTTACCATCAGAATCCTTGATTTCATCGAGAACTGCTTTCAACCTTTCTTCAAACTCACCTCTGAACTTAGCACCCGCAATTAGTGCGCCCATATCAAGCGCATAAACCGTTTTATCCTTCAGCCCATCTGGGACATCACCAGCGAGAATACGCAAAGCTAACCCTTCTACAACTGCAGTTTTACCAACACCAGGATCACCAATCAGCACGGGATTGTTCTTCGTTCTTCTAGATAAAATGCGAATGGCTCTTCTGATTTCCTCATCTCTACCAATCACCGGATCTAGTTTACCACTTCTCGCCAGCTCCACCAGATCTCTACCGTATTTATCTAACACTTGATAGCCGTCTTCTGGGTTTTGAGAAGTAACTCTCTTATTTTCACGTATCTTTGCGAGCGCTTCTAGAAAACGTTCCTTTGTGATATTAAATTGTTTAACGACTCTTTGATCTTCACCAGTAAGATTATCTAAGAGTGATAGATAGACGTGTTCAACGCTAACATACTCATCACTCAGCTGTTTGGCATAATCCTCTGCATCAATTAGAATTTTGTTAAACTTTCTCGATGCATAGATTTCGTTTTGTTCAGAAACTACTTTTGGCATCTTTTCTAAAATATCCTGTACAAGACTTCTATATTTAGGTAGATCAATGCCTACTTGTGAAAGCACACTGGATATAAGACCGCCTTCATCGCCTATCAAACCATAGTGAAGATGCGTCATATCGATTTGAGAATGGCTGAACTTTATTGCCAGTCTCTGTGCGTTTTCAATGCTTTCTATCGTTTTCTTAGTCATTTTTTCTACATTCATAATTCATCACTCCTTTTTTTGTTAGCACTCTACCGCGTCGAGTGCTAACTTCTAAAATAATTATACCACCTCATCGCCTAGCGTCAAGGTGGCTAATTGTAAAAAAATTATGATGAATTTTCATCTTTTGTATAAATGGATTGATTATTTTGCGGCACCATCGATGGCTAGGATTAATGCGTCCTCTACTTCTTTAGCAAGGGAAGTCAATGACTCATTGGATACCATGCTGGACGGTTTCATAAGGCCAATGAAGCAGCTTCCGTTTTCAGTGTGAATCCCAACTTTACAAGGCAGCATGAAGCCCATATCTATTTCGGCTTCCAAAACAACCTTTGCTTTTGCTGGATTACAGACCTCCATTACTAAAAAATCTTCGTTATACTCTAATCCCTTTTCACGCAGCTTATCCTTAAAATTCAGTTCCCATAAAACGCCAAATCCAACTTGCTTCAGCGTTTCAATTAATCTCTCATGAGATTCGGTTAAATCGTAATTTGACTTTACTTTATAGACATTTGTCATGGTTTGATTCATATATAGCTCCTTTCAATCTCTTCACTAAAGCTATACCCGAAATCTTCATTTACTATCTATGAACTGTGTGACTTAGTCATATTATGGGTATAAATCAATACTACCATTTATTATATACCTTTTCAGCAAAGCCTAAAAAGTGTTTAAAATCAACCTTATCCTTTGCGTCACCAATTAGAGCGAAGCCATCAAAATACCCAAACACCTGATGCTGATCACTTGCTAAAACCCCAAGAGATATTAAAGCCTGTCGATCTAGTATCGGAGTAAATAAAGCTTCAAAAGTGCCATCAGAGGAACTCATTAACCAAGGTCTTAGATAGTCTTCCCCTTCTGACGTCATAGGAATTTTAAAATCGACATCGGTCAGCTTAGAAGCTTTGCCATTGATAAAAAACATATTTTCAGTCGCCTTTGAGGTGTCACCAAAGCCATAGCCCAGATTAAAACTGATCACATCATCGCCAATAAAGCCTTGAGCGGCACTCCAATACCAAGTGTTTTTATAGGTCCAAACCCCACGCCCCCAGTCTAGAAGTCCAAGGGCATTGGTTTTTCGGAATGTGATGATTTCGTTGCCTAGTTTCGCCACACCCTCTGCAGGCATCGCTGTTATTTTTTGATTATAATAAAAGGCATGCTTGTTCTCAGGAAAAGGTGTTGCAATCACCATAGAATCCTCTAGTGCATGCGTCAAATCTATAGATATCTCAAGTTTGCTTTTATCCTTAAAATTTGGGAAGCTCACAAAAATATTTCGTTTACCAAAACCGTGCGTAAACTTAAATGCCATTTCGCCTTTTTGATAGAGCACCTCGCCCTCATATGAGGCTTCGGGCATATTCAGTTTTCCAAATGTAAACGGTAAAATTTTGGTTTTTGTCGTCTCTGATTTGTTCGTAAAATCAAGTAACGAGACACTGAGAAGTCCCATATAGCTATTATCCGCTACCGTTACTGCGATACCATAAGCATCGTTATAGATCAAATAATAATCCCACTCTTTAATCTTAAAAAAAGGTGCTTTAATGCGTTTCCTTTGATATTTCTTAATGAGCTGAGTCGAATAACCGCTTTGGATAAGACAACCGCGGTTATCTAGTAAATCACCTGGTTCCAACATAACTTGTTGCATCCTGTACCTCCTCGCGTTTTGATCCACTTATACTATATCACATTTGATTGAAAGAAGGTCCATATGTTCAATAAATGCCTCCGTTTTCTTACGCTCTCAATTTTCATATTTACTCTGTCACTCCTCCTTATTTCTTGTGGAAAGGACGCGCCTTCGCCTACCACATCACAGGATACAGATCAAACCATTGAAAGTTCCGAAACCGGTTCTATAACAGAGACACAATCTGAAGCAATCACAGATATTACTGACACCACAAATAATTTACCACTCTATGCGACACCAGAAGATGATAATCTCGATTTTGATACCTTTTTTAGTACGACTTTTTCAGAATACATGAAAGAGTCCCCTGATTTTATCGGTTGGTTTAAAGTACCTGGAACAAACATCGATTATCCATTGGTGCAGGGCAAAGACAACGATTACTACCTAAGATACGATTATAAAAACAGCCCAGATATGGATGGTTCAATCTATTTAGACTATAAAAATTCACCCAACCTATATGACACACACAATGCTATCTACGGTCACTATTTGTTTAAAGGTACCATGTTCCACGATTTGCATCAATATAAGGACGAGGACTTTTATAACAGTCACAGATACGTCGTTATCGTTACCTCTAGAGAAGCTGTCCTCTATGAGTTATTTGCCGTACAACGGGTCTCTGCATATAATTACTACCTCAGCTTTAACCTCGACCCAGGAGAGCTCGTGGAATACGCGAAGCATTTTAAACGTAATTCCATCTTCGATGACCCACTGGAATTACCTGAGGATTTAAGCCTTTTAACACTGGTTACCTGCACGTATGAATTTGATAATGCTAGATTGTTACTGCACGCGTATAAAAAAAGAACGATACCACTATCAGAAATCTCTGAATGGTTATCGTTCTAGAAACTTATTTAAAGTTTTTCAGGCTGTGGTTCATTGAAGATTGATTTTATCTCTAAGAATTCCTCAATCCCTTGTATGCCACCCTCTCTACCTATACCGGATTGTTTATAACCGCCAAACGGCGCATTGATGTCTCTTTTGCCATCATTGACATAAACCGATCCGGTTTTTATTTTGGTCGCCACCTCATTGGCCAAATCCCATGGGCCGATAACTGCACCTGATAAACCATATGGCACATCATTCGCTATGCGTATTGCGTCTTCCACTGTATCATAGGCGATCAGAGAGATGACTGGACCGAAGATTTCCTCTTGGGCAATCTTCATATGGTTTTCAACATCTGTAAAAACAGTTGGCTTCACATAGTAGCCGTTCTCACCCAGAGCTTCATAAGGAACAGGCATTTCACCTACAATCAACTTAGCCCCTTCTTCTATACCGATTTCAATATACTTACTGACCTTTTTATACTGCTTCGCACTTGCAAGAGGTCCCACCTTGGTGTCCACAAGTGTTGGATCACCTACCGTATATGCCTTTGAGCGTTCGATGATCAACGACTCTATTTTTTCTTTATCCGATTTTGGGATGATCATACGCGTTAATGCTGCACAGGTCTGACCTGTATTATCGAAGCAAGAGCTTATAACCGTATCCACTGCAAGAGATATATCAGCATCCGGAAGTACAATAAGTGGTGATTTGCCACCAAGCTCTAAAGCGATCTTTTTAATTGTCTCAAGAGCAAGCTTACCAACTTCTCTACCGCCAGTTGTCGATCCAGTAAATGAGATCATTTGTACATCTGGATGTAAAGCCAATGCATTACCAACCTCTGCACCACGACCTGTCACTAGATTGAACACACCAGCAGGAACACCAGCTTCATGAAAGGATTCAGCTAGAACCATCGCAGAAAGCGGCGTCATTTGTGAAGGCTTTAATACTACTGTATTACCCGTAAGTAAAGCTGGGACAATCTTTTGCATCACCTGTCCAAGGGGATAGTTCCAAGGTGTGATACACCCGATGACACCTATAGGTTCGCGGCTAATCGTCGCATGCTTTAATTTCTCTTCAAAATGATAGTCTTGAATAAGTTTGATATAATTATCAAAACGCGCCAACGGACCAATAACATGAGCTCTTTCAGCCCATCTAATCGGCTGACCTAACTCAGCGACTTCCATCTGAATCAGTTGCTCCTTTTTAGCTGCAAAATGATCATATACTTTTCTCAAAGTAACGATTCTTTCTTCAAGAGTCGTTTCCGACCAAGCTTCAAAAGCAGCCTTTGCACTTAATACAGCTCGATCTACATCTTTTGCATTTCCAGCTGGTACTTTTCCTATTATTTTCCGAGTTGCTGGATTTT
This sequence comes from Fusibacter sp. QWL-12, assembly GCF_058683495.1. Lineage (NCBI taxonomy): Bacteria > Bacillati > Bacillota > Clostridia > Eubacteriales > Fusibacteraceae > Fusibacter > Fusibacter sp. QWL-12. The sequence goes on along the minus strand of NZ_CM178745.1, from coordinate 3,412,054 downwards.
CTACCTCTATCATGGCAGGAGAATCTGAGTATACCCATTCGCCGCCTATATAAATTTGATTATAATTCATTAAGACCTCCTAAGAATAAACTGTGTAACCTAATTATTTAGTTACCCAAAATAATTCTTATAAAACAAGTTGAATCCTCAGATTTAACCACAAGCAATATTGTAGCCTAAAAAAAATCCTGAACTCGCTAATTTCGAATTCAGGATAAGGGCCTTACTTATATATAATTGCTTCTAAATCCTTTTTAAATGTATCCCCATCTGAACACACGCCAACAACTACAAAAGTATCATATTTTTCTACAAAGGCATGCTCAAGTTTAAAGACTTCATCTGGCTTATAACTTTTATAAGCTTCAATTCTTTCGGTTACTCTATCCTTTGCAATTTGCAGAATGGTATCTGCATCGGCATCATTTTCAACACTGAATACAGTTAATTCATCTGCGACTCCGCCACTACCTGCATATCCAAGAGCGGTTACATTTTCGACTTCAATCCCATACATTTGAACTAGAACAGAACCTTCAACCTCATAAAAATCCGTCCCAAAATAGTCTTTAGATGAAAGTGAATCTATGACTGTTTGCATATCAAAATCCAACACTTTAGATGAACAACCACTTACAATAAAAATCACAACTAAGCACAACACGATCAATTTTTGACCTATTTTAAACATCCTAACTCTCCTTAATCCCTTACTTTCAACTTTTCTGATATGTTTTCACCTGCTACCACATCGATTTTTTGACTCTCAACGGTATGTGCTTTTAAGTACTCAAGCCAAACCTTGCAATAATCAGGTTTTAGATGAACACCATCGAAAGAAGCACCTTCTGGTAAAAAACCTTCATTGTCCATCACTGCACTTGCAACATCTAAATAATAGACCTCTTTCTCAATCGCCAACTCTTTAACCAGCACATTAAAGCGGTCAATATTCGTGTTATTGTAGATAGGATCGTGTAATGCTTTTTCCTTGCTTACTGGAAGAATGGACTGAATGTAAATCGTCGCATCAGGATGTGTCATTTTGATTTGATCGATTACATCGCCATAATCCTCTTTAAACTTATCTGGAAATGCCCATCCAAGCTCATTCATACCTAACATAATATAAATCTTATCAAACTTATTGTACTTGAGCGCATCCATAATGGTCACTTTTTCACCATTAAGTTTTGCAATCTTCGACGTTTGGATGGTATCTACCTTAAGACCAATATAAGTATACGACCTAACATTTTTCAGACCAGAATAGAGCATAAAGCCTTCGGTTCTTGAATTGCCAACAAAAACAGCATCGGAAAAATAATCATCACCCACAACCGTTGAATCTTGTACAGGTTGACTGTAATCATATGCTAAGGCTCTTTCTAACTCTGCTTGATTCGCATCAGCTTCAGCTAATGCTCTTTCTTTTTCATAGAACTTATTTTCATTAGTTAAATCCTCAACATTAGGTTCACTTTCAATTAATGCTGCCAAAGCTTCGCTGATTTGCGGGTCTAAGTTCGTTTGATCCAATGTTGTTTCAGAAGGAGACTCATCGAAATGACCATTGGCCAAGTCACCACTGACCAGTTTTGTCCCTTCCTCATAAGCATAGTCCGTTTGTCGATCTACTTCGAGTTTATAAATGATATAACCATTAATAATGACTGCAACAACTAACAACATAACTTTTATTGTGACATGTTTCATATCTGACCACCTATTTAAAGTTGATTTTGTTATTTAACACCGTTGTATTATAAAGAAACAATACATCTTGATTTGCAAAGGTCACATATTGATCTAATTTGTTAATATCAATATATCTTAAATCAATTAATGTAATTTTTTTGTAGGTTTGAATGAACCATGGTGCAATACTACTTCCAAATGAATCTCTAAACATAATTAGCTCTTTTTCTGTATGAGCCATTTGATTTTCTATAGAGATTAAAGATTGTGGACCGCCTAAAAAAGCATCATAGCGGTCTAAATGGTCAAGCATATCCACTCTATACACAGATGCTTGTATTTTCTCATCTATGTAATTTACTTTAGCAGAAGCTATACTCGGCATTTTTACTGCAATTAATTGATCTGGACTTATCGTATTGAAAATTTTGTCAAAGTATACCCCTTTAAAATCACCTAAATTATCATAATCAATTTCATCGACTAACATAGGATTTGACATTTCTTTATTTAAGGTTGATACAACTGGCTCAAGCGCCTCTTGTCGCCAGTGAGCATCTGTCTTATAATAATCTTCAATTTGCAATGTATCTAATAAGGATACAAATTTTAAATCCGAATCTAATGCTGCTTTAAGCTCTGATTCAAACGCGTAATAGTCCAAATGCGGTCTCCCACTGTCTTTTGCAGTAAAAAAACCTTTATCAGGTACCATCGTCATATAGACCGGCATCCCCTCTAGATAGGTGTCACATATCGCATTGATTTTATCTGTGATATAAGCCAAATCACTTGATTTTTCTGGAAATAAAACCTTACTCAAATACATATCATATCTATAGACACCACCGATATCCTGTCTTTGAAAAACAGACTGTTTGATAAAAGCATCTGTCTTTAAGAGTTGATCTCTTGCAGGAAACTGATCGAGTAGATATTTCTCAAGTTTATCAGTTAATTCTCTCTCCATAATTGCGTCTGCACTAATTTGAGGCATTTGTTCTAGTCGCCTTCTTTCGGTAAGCGATAAATCTTTATCCGGTAACAGTAGCTGTAAACCACTGAATACAAACAGCACTATAAAAAATAATGCTACCGTTAATTTATTGACTAAGGAATGATTCGCTCTCATATCGCCTCCTAAAATCTAAAATACAAAAAGGGATTGAACGAACCGCTGATTAAATTCGCTGTATTTACTATAAGCAATAGGATGCTTCCAACTGACTCTATCATAAATAACGACATAAAGCCACTGAAAGCAAATGTCGTTGATGAGGAAGAACGACTGGATATTTCTTTTACTCTTTGAGTAAGTTGCTTAACAACAGGTGTCGCACCCACACATCCAAACACAAACAGAATACCATAGCTCTTTAGATAGTAAAGTGACTCTTTAGAAACTAACGGTAATTCATTCTCAAAATTTGAAATACCAAACATTCCTGCCAAATCATTTAAAGCAATCGTCATCGTATCTGCATTAAAAATAACGAAGCTCACAGTAACTAAAAACATCACATAGAGGTGTCTGATCCAGGATGGCAGTCGATCTAGTTGACGGCCATATACAAACTTTTCAAGTAAAAGTAAAACGCCGAAATACCCTCCCCATACGACAAAATTAAGAGCTGCGCCATGCCACAAACCAGTTAATAACCATACAGTGAGTATATTGCGAATCCATTTAATTTTAGATACTCTATTCCCACCAAGTGGAATATAGACATAATCTCTAAACCACTTGCTTAAGCTCATATGCCAACGACGCCAGAACTCAGTAATTGATTTTGAAATATAGGGATAATTAAAGTTTTCTGGAAATGTAAAACCTAACATTTTTCCCATTCCAATTGCCATATCGCTATAGCCTGAGAAGTCAAAATAGATTTGCATCGTAAAGGCGATGGCATACATCCAGTGAAAAAGTACACTCGGTTGTTCTGCTGCACGATATAAATTACAAAATTCACCAAACCCATTTGCAAGTAAAACTTTTTTTGATAAACCAACTACAAACCTTTGTATGCCTTCAGCTGTTCTATTAAAATCAGATACACGTTGGTTCAGTTCAGTTGCGATATCTGAATATCTAACGATCGGGCCAGCAATTAGCTGAGGAAAAAGACACACAAATGTCGCTAAACTTAAGAAATTTCTTTCTGCCTTTACATCTCCTCGATATACATCTATGGTATAACTCATCGTTTGAAATGTGAAAAAACTGATGCCAATAGGTAAAGGAACACCTAGAACGGGAATTTGCAACTTCAAAACGGAATTGATAATCGTGATGAAAAAATCGATATATTTGAAAAAGCCAAGTGCACCTAAATTGATGACGATAGAAGAAATCAAAGCATATTTTGCCTTTTTTTCGCCTCTATATTTCTCTATGTATAGGCTGTGTAAGTAATCCGATACTGAAGAGAACACGAGTAACAATGTATAAATCGGCTCACCTAGAAAATAAAACAACAGGCTGACAATCAATAGCGTTAAATTCTTAAAACGCTTTGGCGTGAGTAAATACATAGCCATACTGATCGGTAAGAAATAATATATAAATGAAATGCTGGAAAAAAGCATCTAAAACTCCTAAATAAAATAGATTTTCACTATTGTTAACCGTTTACAATGTGGTTGAATAGTCTTTCTTAAACTTACATCAATTATGACGAATCATCGTCTATAAAAGTTTCAAAAAAAAATTGAAGTACTTATCATGATTATATCATTTAAAGCACTTCAATACATACCTGTAAATCATTAAAATTTATTATTTTTTTACATTATTTTGCTTTTTTTGCTTTATTTCTTCATACTTTTGTTTTCCCAAATTAAAGAGAAATTCTTCAGCATCATTTTTAGGGACTAAAGCCTCAACTTTTGCTGGTTTTTGATCCTCAAGATGAACCATAGTGAAGAACGCAGTCAAAGCAACCTCAGGCTCTTTAGAACTATGAACGTCTAAAACCAATACCGTAACTAAAACCTGCATAGAAGCATTCCCTACATATGCCAACTGGCCAACACAAGTTACTAGCTCTCCGATTTTTACAGCACGATGAAACTCCAGCTCGTCTACTCTTGCAGTTACAACCATACCCTTAGCGTGTTTTGCTGCAGCTATGCCAGCGATGTTATCCATTAATTTCATCAGTTCGCCACCATGTACATTACCAAAAATATTGCTATGATTTGGTTCCGTTACCATGCAGGTCTCTGCTCTAGAAAACCCAATATTTGAAAAGTCAATTGCCTCGTATAAATGATTCGTCATACTTAATTCCTTTCTATGTTTGAAAGCTTGGAGAGAAGTTTTCTAACGGATTGCCATGATCTTAAACGATATCTTGCTTTTGAATTTCCAAGCCCCACTTTAATACTATAATGCGAATCATTTAAAACTTCAAATAAATCTTCATCTGTAACATCGTCCCCTATACTCATTATAAAGTCATAATCAGTATTTTTAAGAAAAACTGACGCACCATATCCTTTATTAACACGTTTGTCTTTGACCTCTAAAACTTTATTGCCTTCCTGTAGTCCTATGGTCATTGAATGTGTCATAGCTGCAAGTGCTTCCCTCACCTCATGGAGTTTGGTCATAACAAGATCTGGATCACAAAGTCTATAATGGAATGCCAAAGAATAATCTTTTTCTTCTATTATAGAACCGGGCATACGATCGGCATAAACCTCCATAACGTGGTAGATAGAGTTCTTCCAGTCATTGTTTAGTGTCAGAGTCATCTCCCAGTCTTTACTTAATTCCTTGATCCAGAGTCCATGTGTAGCAATTAAATGTAAATCTAGGTCTCCTAGCCATTTATCAAGCGTAACATGATCTCTACCAGACACGATTACAACGGTATTTCTATCATCTTGTGCTAATCTCTCTAAAAGTTGTTTTAGCTCCTTATCTGGCTTTGCCTTTTCTGGAATTGATTTAAAACCGACTAACGTCCCATCGTAATCTAGTAGTATCAATCGTTTTTTACTTTCTTGATAGCTCGTTATAACGGGCTGTGCGCTTTTATCTAGATCCACTTGTGTCAATAGCTGAATCGGATCAGGTTCAATTGCTGAAAGCGTATTCATGAACTCATCCGCCCAAAACTTTACATTATAGCGTTTTAACCTCTTGTGCATGGTTTTATTGATCGATTCTCTTTCTGATGGCATCATTTCCATTGCATCTTTAATAGCGACTGCGATTTCATCAATATCGTTAGGATTAACGATGAAATATTCGCCCAGTTCACTGGCGGCGCCCGCTGTTTCACTGATAACGACCATACCTTTCAGATCTGTACGCGCCGCAATATACTCTTTAACGACTAGGTTCATGCCATCTCTGATTGGTGTAACCAAAAGTAAATCCGCTTTACGATAAAATGCGATGAGCTCCTTTTGAGTAAAGGACTGAAAGAAAAATATGATTGGCTGCCATTTAATCGTACCTAGTTCGCCATTTGTTTCACTAACGAGTATTTGTATTTCCTTGAGGAGTTCCTTATAGCTGTCAACCGCTTCTCTGGATGGTGCGACGATCAGTGTTAAACGTACTTTTCCCATATAATCTGGATTAAGCTCTAGAAATCTTCTAAAGGCTTTTATCCGTTCCGGTATACCCTTCGTGTAGTCCAATCGATCGATAGAAAGAATCATTTTTTGATCTGAAAGGGAAACTTCAATCTCCGAGATCTTATTTTCATATTCCTCATCATCAAATACCTTAGTGAAGAAATCATAATCAATGCCCATCGGAAATACATCAACCTTAATATAACGTTCATCATAAGTAATCTGGTTAAGATGATGTTCACAGCCTAGCAATCGTCTTGCACTGGAAAGAAAATGTCTCACATAATCAAAAGTATGAAATCCAATTAGATCCGCACCTAAGATACCTTTGAGTATATCCTCTCGCCACATAACGGTCCTAAAAATTTCATATGATGGAAAAGGAATATGAAGAAAGAATCCAACTTTAACATTAGGATGATTTTCTTTTATTAAACCTGGTAACATCATCAGTTGATAGTCATGAACCCAAATGATGTCATTTTCGTTTATATAGGGTTTAATGGTTTCATAAAACTTAACATTAACTGCTTTATATGCTTCCCACTGAGCTAGATTGTGTTCAACATAATTATTGAAATAATGGAAAAGCGGCCAAATCGTACTATTGGAAAATCCAAAATAATATAGGTCAATGTCGTTTTGGCTTAAATCAATTGGTATACACTTATAATCGTTAATCAATTTTTCATTAATAACTTTATGTTCCTTTTGATCTATTTCTTCAGATGGCAATCCAGTCCATCCCGCCCATAAGGCCGAAGAGCTTTCGTGATAGCTCTTTAAACCGGTCGCCAGTCCACCAATACTCATATGATATGAAATATGCCCATCCTCTTTTTTCAAGGTGACAGGCAATCGATTTGATACGAAGATTGTCTTTTGCATAATTAACTCCTTACTTTTACGATTCTATTTAATATAATGACATAACTATATATACCAAAAAGTAAGCATTTTAAACATTTTTACTCTTTATGCCTTTGTTTAAGTTCCTCTAAAACAGATGAAACTGACACACCGGACTGTACGAGAAGCGTCATAACATGATAAGTTAAATCCGCAACTTCACTGATTAATTCTTTAGACCCTTTTTCAATATTTTTAGCCGCAATAATAACTTCCGAGGCTTCTTCGCCTACTTTTTTTAGTATTTTATCAACACCACTATTAAATAGATAGGTTGTATATGACCCTTCTTTTCTCTCGTTGTAACGCTCCTTTATAACAGACTCTAGTTCATATAAGAAAGTGGGCATACTATATGAATCATTATTCGGTAAAATCTCTGATATATTTTCTTGACTGCGATAGATGTCTTCTTGTGTCTCAAAGCAAGAGACGGCACCCGTATGACAGGCTGGACCTTTAGGGGTCACATAGGCGATTAGTGTATCTCTATCACAGTCAGTTGAAAGTCTTACTAACTTCTGAGTATTCCCAGAAGTTTCGCCCTTCACCCACAACTCTGCTCGTGATCTTGAATAAAAGGTCATCACATTCGTGTCTAAAGTTTGGCTTAATGCATCAGAGTTCATATACGCAAGCATTAAAACCTGTTTGGATCTTTGATCTACGACAATACAGGGGATCAGCCCATCGCTAGACCATTTCAAACTATCTGTTATTTCAATATCAGATAAACCCAATTTTCTTTCGCTTATATCATTCGTAACTTGCAATTTTTGATTTTCTCGCATCTCTTGTGACTCTTGTTTCTCTTGCATCTTTTACATCACCTCTCTTATAACGATGCCACTTCTACTAAGCCTCGACTTTAAACTTGGAATCGCAAGTGTCTTATAGTGGAAAATACTTGCCGCAATAGCACCATCTGCTGCATCTAGCTCAAACAAATCTTCAAAGTCTTTCATATTACCTGCGCCTCCTGAAGCAATAATTGGGATATTTACCACTTCTCTAATTTGTTGCATCAAGGCTAAATCATAACCCTTTTTAACGCCGTCTTGATCGATGGCATTAATCACAAGTTCACCAGCGCCTAACTCTTCACATCTTTTTGCCCAGTTGATAGCATTATAAGTCGTTCTGTTTTTACCGCCGTGAGTATAGACAAAGTAATCTTCTCCAAGTTTTCTCACATCCATAGAAGCAACCATACATTGATTGCCAAATCTTTTGGCACCTTGATAGATGATTTCAGGATTAAGGATCGCTGCCGAATTGACTGAAACTTTATCTGCACCACTTAAAAGTGCATTATAAATATCATCAACCGTTCTTATACCACCACCGACAGTGAATGGGATTTTTATCGTTTCGGCGATTCTTTCTACAAGATTAATAAACGTTGATCGCATCTCGACTGTCGCATTGATGTCATAAAAGACAAGCTCGTCTGCGCCTTCATTTTGATAGTAAACCGCTAGTTCAATTGGATCACCAATTGCTTTAACAGCTTCAAATTTTATCCCTTTTGCTACATTTCCATTAACGATATCCAAACACGGTATAATTCGTTTTGCTAAATCACTCATACAATTCTCCTTTCCAATAATGCTTTCCCAACAATCACTGACTTTACTGAAAGCTCATCCAATTTTTCAATATCTGCCGAGCAACTAATACCACCAGAAGCGATGAAATTAATCCTGTTGTTTTTGCCAAATGCAACGAGCTGTGACATCAATTCAAAATTCGGACCTTCGAGCATACCATCTTTTTGTATATCGGTCACCATTATCTCTACGGGTAACACTGCACGATATTGTTCTAAAACACGCATTAGTTTTTCGTTTGAACTGGTTTGCCAACCGCTATGACACACGTAACCGTTATTCGTATCCAAGGCAAGGATGATCTTTTCGCCGTAGGTATTAAACAATTGCTCATATAGCACAAAATCTTTAAAAAACAAAGTGCCAATGATTACCTTTTCTGCCCCTAAATCGAAGTATTTTTGGAGGGTTGTTTCATCTCTAATACCACCGCCCACTTGAATTTTTAGCTGATTCTTATATCGACTTGCAATTGCCTCAATGCTTTTCGTATTTTCTATTGAACTTTGCCCATTTACCGCCGCATCCAAATCAACAATATGCAACCTTTTTACACCCATTTCTAACCACTGATCTATGAAAGCCTGTGGCGTTGAATCATAAAGGGTCTCGTCAGAATAATTGCCTTGCTTTAAACGCACTACCTTACCACCCTTAAGGTCGATTGCAGGTATAATCTCTATGTTTAATGGCTTCATCTACGCTTCTCCTTGCTTCATTTATTAAAACTTTCCTTCAACCGCCATTTTCAACCACTGTTGCCCTTCGTTACCACTTTTTTCAGGATGTCCTTGAAATCCAATGATATTGTCCTTTTTAACGATTGCGGGAATCTTTGCACCATAGAAGGTACTTGCAACGATTTGGTCTTCATCTTCTTCGACGACGTAATAGGAATGCACAAAGTACATGTATTGATTGGTATAAAGCCCCTCACTTGGTTGGGCTACCGTCAATCGATTCCACCCCATATGTGGGATAACTTCTGTATTGGGGAGTTCAATAACCTTTCCCTTTAATATGCCCAGGCCTTCAAACTCGCCGTGTTCAAAGCTACTTTCATACAAAAGCTGCATACCAAGACAAATCCCGATCAGCCTTTTACCCGATTTCGCAAAACCTCTAATGGCATTTACAAGCCCAAGTGATCTGAGATTTTCCATAGCAAATCCAAACGCGCCCACGCCGGGTAAAATTAAAACGTCTACAGCCATAAGACTCTCTTCGTTATCGACGAGTATAACCTTATAATCACTTAAAGCGTTTTTTATACTTCTTATATTACCTAACCCATAATTTACGATTCCTATAATCATATGACACCCTTTGTACTTTGAATATTGGTTTGAGTGACCAACGCACGTTTGATACATCTACCGACAGATTTGTACACCCCTTCAAACATATGGTGACGATTGGTGCCCCTTAGGACATCCACATGTAAGCAAACACGACTTTCTCTGACAAAGGCATTCCAAAATTCCAGATAGCTTTGTTCAATATTGCTCAGTGTATTTGATTCGAAACCACCCATATACAGAAAAGGTCTGCCACTTATGTCTAAAGCACTTCTTACTAAAGCTTCGTCCATCGGTAAAAGGCATTCAGAAAATCGCTCGAAGCTACCAATTTCCAAATATAATTTTCTAAAGGCTTGACCGATGCAGATGCCTATATCCTCAATGGTATGGTGTGCGTCTACCCAAAGGTCTCCAACGACTATTAGTTCAACTTTCAAACCTGCATAAAATAAAAATGCGTTCAGAAAATGACTAAATAAACCGATCGATTCAACGGCTGGTCCACCATTTGATTCTATCTCTATCTTATTTGACTGATCTTTTTCACCCAATTCAATTTGACTTAAAGCTAACTGGATATCCGTTTCTTTCGTTTTGCGTTTTACTTCAACTCTCATCGATTCAGCACTCCTTTAAAATCTTGTAAAAAGCCTCATAGGATTCAAGATTGGTAATCGTTATTCGTACAGACCTTTTCAATTTTTCTGGACCATCATCAAAAAAACGCAAACGAATCGGGGTCCTTTCAACTCTATTTTTGAAGCTTTGATACTTTTCCCATTCATCAAATGTAAATAACACAAAATTAGCACTACTTGGATAGACTTCTAATTCTTGTATCTCATCTAGTTGTGCCACTGCTAGATCTCTAACTTTTATCACCTGATCGATGTAGTTTTCAATTCTCGTCTCATAATCTAGTGCATAAATACCTACGGTCTCTGATAAACACGATATGTTATACGCCAATTTATTATCATTCATCTTATTTATGTTTTTCGCATTTGAAATTGCATAGCCAAGTCTAAGGCCAGCCAGTCCAAACGCCTTTGACAAAGTTCTGATAACGATCAGATTATCGTACTTCGACACCAATCCCAACGCACTTTCATTTGAAAATTCAATATAGGCTTCATCAATTACGACCATCCCTTGCACTGCTGAAACCACACTCTCAATTTCATCTAGATTGAAGATTTGTCCCGTTGGATTTTGTGGATTAGTAAAGAATACGACGTCTGGATTGACCTTTTTTATTTCAGATATAAATTCAGGAACATCAATTAACAAATTATCGAAAACAAGCTTTTCAATATTGCCACCCACGATTCTCGTTAACCGTTCATATTCTGAAAAAGCTGGATCAGCAGCAAAAGATAACTTTTTAGCTGTGAAAAAACTCTCCATGACGAGCTTGATTAGCTCATCAGAACCATTGCCAATAATCATTTGATCTACAGTAAAGGTCAGTCCCTCTTTACGTGAAATACGATTGCTTAACTTTTCTTTGAACTTGATATTATAAGGATCAGGATATCGATTCATTCCTTTTAATAGTTCACCAATTTGCCATAACTCACTATAATCCCACAGTGATTCATCCGCCTCATTTGCATCTAATTTAATTGCCATTTCTTCTTCTAATCGCATTTGCATGTGCTTCTAGCCCCTCCATCTCCGCAAATTTTATTACCTGACTTGCCACTCTATCTAATGCCTCTTTTGTATAATTTAAATAATTGACTCTTTTCTGGAAATCATATACGCCAAGTGAAGAACTAAATCTTGAATTGCCGTTTGTCGGCAAAGTATGATTTGGTCCAGCCAAGTAATCCCCAAGTGCTTCAGGCGTCGATGCACCGATAAAGATCGTTCCGGCATTTATAAATCTCTCAAACACATCATTCGCGTTTTCTACTAGCAGTTCCAAGTGCTCTGGTCCAATAGCATTGATGATTGTAATCGCTTGATCAAGTGAATCATATAAGTAAACAAATAGACCCTTTTCAAAGGACTGTTTCGCAATGCTGGGATTTGCCAACGACTCTATTTGTCTCTTTAACGCTTCAACGACGCGATTACCATTTGCTTCACTTTTAGTTAACAAAATCGCCATTGCCGAAGTGTCGTGCTCAAGTTGAGACAAGAGGTCTGACGCGACAATTTCTGAGTCAACTGTTTCATCTGATAATACTAGGATTTCACTCGGCCCTGCCAGCATATCGATCCCGACCTCACCGAAAACCATTTTCTTAGCTAAAGTCACGTATTGGTTGCCTGGTCCGAAGATTTTATCTACTCTTTCAATGCTTTGCGTACCATATGTCATTACCGCAATTGCTTGTACACCACCTATTTGATAAACCTCTTCTACTCCCAAAAGATAGGCTGCCGCCAACACCGAGTTCAATGCTTCTTCAGATGCTTGAGGGGGTGTAAATATGGCGATTTGATTAACACCTGCTATTTGAGCTGGAATGACATTCATGAGTAAGGTAGATGGATATAGCGCTTCACCACCTGGCACATAAAGCCCAACACGTCTTATCGGTAATACTCTCTGGCCCATAAATTTTGATTCGTCCTTTATTTCATAGCTTTGAGAAGCTTGCATTTCATGAAATCTTTTAATATTTTGAATTGCCGTTCTCATTGCATCGATAAAATCATCTGATTGACTCTCATATGCTATTTTTAATTGATTCGTTGGAATTCTTGGACAATTAATATCGAGTCCATCAAACTGTAATGTATAAGACTTAACTGCTTCATCACCCTTCATTCGCACATTAGTTAATATGTTTTTTATGGTACTCTCATCCTGATCCAGTTGAGATACTCTTCTAAAGCTCAGTTCAGTCATTAATTCATTAAGCCTATCTGTTTGTATGATTTTCATCGCTTTATTTCTCCTCACATAGTTTTATAAATGACTGTATTTCAGCAGATTTTGTACGAAAGCTCACTTGGTTTGAAATGATAAGCGGTTTAATTTTTAAATAGCTTTCATAAACCTTAAGGCCATTCTCTCTTAAGGTATCCCCCGTTTGAACGATATCAACGATATAATCTGAAAGCGAAATCAGTGGTGCAATTTCCACACTGCCTGACAAAGATAAAATCACAGGATTTATTTTTTTTTCATTTAAAAATCGTTTTGCCAAGGTTGGATATTTCGTTGCAACCTTAACCCCATCAGATAACGCGGGGGCATCTACTGGCCCAGCCAAACACAGCGTACAAAGTGCATAGCTAAGCTCTCCTACCTCATATACAGATCTATCATTTTCAATAACTGTATCCTTACCAACGATGCCAACGTCTACAGCACCAAGCTCAACATAAAGCGGAATATCTGCCGCCTTTAGTAAGATGAGTTCCATGGTTTCGTCACCATTGTAAAATCTAAGCTGCCTTGAATGATAAACTTGGTTGAGATCAAAAGAACACTTCGATAGGATTGACTTAGATTCATCTAAAATTCGCCCCTTTGCAATAGCAACTCTTAGCATGAAATCACCTCCATTGGAATCGTAAAGCCACATCCTGCAACCTCAAAGGCTTCAAAATAGTAGCAGCCACCACTTACACTTAACAGGTGATTTTCCTTATCGTAGATGCGATAGCTTAGTCCACTGTAGTATGGCTTACTTGCATCTGGTAAACCCTCAAACAGCAAATCGTTCCCTATTCTTTGACTAATGACTTCTAACCATTGTGTCAGTTTGTTAAATATCGTAATGTTTTCAATCATACTTAAAACGAGATCAAGTTGAATCGGATGGCTTGTCAATTTTACTAAGACTTCGATGACATTTATTGAAACTGCACTCTGTTCAAGGCAAATTCTAATTTCTTTTGCGTTTCGTCTCTTGATAAAATACAATAGTTTCTCCTTCTCTTCTTCTCCTAAACTTAAATCGTCTAAGACTTCCATAAATAAGGCTTCATTGGACACTTCCACGAGTAGATTGGAACGTTCCTTTGCCTTAAGTAATGTAATCGCAAGCTCTAATGATTCCAAGCCATATGCTAACTCAGCATTATTTTGTTCCAACTTAGCAATGCCAAACTTAGCATTTTCTATCCCAATTTGATAAACCTCATTTAATTGATTTTTTTCAAAGTCATAATTATAGTTGGGTTCAAAATAGTAGACATTTTGCTCAATTTTATTTGTCTGTGATAAAACCATAGCCAGAGTCGAATCACATCTTAAATTCAATACTCTGCCATCTGGTGAAGTCACTTTAATTGCATTTTTTTGTTCAACTTCACTGAGGTAAATTCTAGTTTGATTGAAATCACTCAGCAATGGTGTCTCAATTTTTTGATAACCTAGTTCAATCAATTTCTTTTCAATAACCTTCATACATTTTCACCCTTATTTTGTATTTTTTAACATTTGAAGATAATAAATATCGCTTATTTACCACATAATTTCAGCATATTTGCAATTTAGAATATAAAAAAACCGTGCGTTGACCGAAGTCTACGCACGGTTAATATCTAAGTACGCAGACACAAGCACGAACAGAGCTTGCATCCACGGTGGACACAAACTCTAGCTGTGATGATGATGGTACCTAGTTGTAATTGATAAAGTCGAAAGTTTCATAATTAACTCCTATTTGGAAAAGATATTATATGCATAATACTCCAATCCAAATCGTCTGTCAAATGCTTTTTGATAGTTTTTCAATATTTTGCATAAATATTTATTTTGATGTGAGATTTATGAAAATTAACTCAGGTTGATTATAGAGCCTAGGAATTCTGGTAGACTCTCTCGCTAACCCACGGCTGACGATTAATGTACGATCACCCATATCGTATCGCCCACCAGCGTATTTGGGGAAAAATCCCTCATCAGGTGCGAGTAATCCGTTAATCAAAAAAGGCAATCGCCACTGCCCACCATGAGCGTGCCCCGAAACAGCGATATCATAGCTACCATCTAAATAGGTCAGTGCGTGTAAGGGTCTATGAATCAACAAGACATTATATGAATCTGATGTTGTCTCTTGCGCTTTAATGATCTGGTGGGACTGATTTTCAAATTCTGAAGAGATTTGATTTATCGACGGATCGTCAATGCCAGTTACTGTAATCTTATTGCCATTGACTTCTACTTCTTTTTTATCACCTTCTAGAACTGTGATGCCATAGGCTTTTACAAGTCGTTTAATGGCTGCTTGTTCGCCACTCCATATCTCATGATTGCCCGTTACATAATAGCTCGGATACCGGTTTTGAATGCCTTTTAATAAAGCAATCGCACCATCATGCGACATTCGATCATCAAAGATATCACCGCCTAAAAGCACCAAGTCGGGTGATTCACTTTCTAAAGCACTAAGAAGCTCAATTTGATTTTCACCATAAACACACGAATGTAGATCCGTAATGACTGCAATCTTCACTTCACTATTAATTTTATTTGACGCAACATTATACGTCACTATTTTAAGTGATTGATCCAATCCCAAAAGAACAAATAGTGTCAAAATGCTTAATATAACAATTCCTATGATCATCTTTTTACTTCTCACAATCTTCTTCATTTAAAGTGTTCCATCCTCACTTAAACTGTTTGGATTTCTATACCCGGGATTTTTAATCGTCTGTACCAGCTGCTCAACTTCTTCCTGAGTCAACTCATCTGGTGCTTTATCAAAATAATAACGCGAGGCTTCGTTGATGCCATAGCAGCCATTGCCCATGTAGGTAACGTTGCAGTAAAGTTCTAGGATGTCTTCCTTTGAGAAATTTTGTTCCAATTTAAAGGCAACCAGAAGCTCTGCTACTTTTCGATCTAGCCTTTTTTCAAAGGTGAAATACATATTCTTAGCAAGCTGTTGGGTAATGGTACTACCACCTTGAACATAACTTTTTGCTTTAAAATTCTCTATAACGGCCCTAAAAGTAGACTGAAAATCAATCCCAATATGCGTATAGAATCGTTGATCCTCTGAATCGATAAGTGCATCTGTATAAGCTACTGGAATTTCTGATAGCTTTAAAAAGTTTTCATCGGCTCTTATCTCCATCACCTTTGTATCAATAGGTACGCTAGAAATTGCATTTTTATACATATCATAGCCTCGAACAATTGTCGGTAAAGATACAATTATCGCCAATACAAAAATTAAAATTACAGAAATGCCAATATTTCTTAATCCCTTTTTATAAAAATCCCTATTTCTTTTCATCGTTTCCACCTCATACTCTCATACTAATTGAAAGTAAGTTAATCAGCCATAACCTTGCCTTACGGCAAACGAACATTTTTGTAAGGTTAAAAAAAATGCTCAACGAGTTTCCCCATTGAGCATTCTTAATTATAACGTCATAAAGTTAGTGACCAAATTAGCACCACAACCACAGCCAGCATCACTGCTACAGCCACAAGTACCACCTGATTTGTGTCCGTCTGTAATAATAGACTCTTGTTCAATGCCAACCATCTCCAAATGAACGATGGTATCGCTAACAAAAGCATCACTTCCGACGACATAAAATAAAGGTTCTTGGATAAATTTCATAAAGATTTCTTGAAGCTCAAAATCAAGATGATCATAAAACTCACCACGATGCTTTAAGTACTTAGACTTAAATGTACTGAGTTCATCCTCGATTTTAACAAACTCATCTCTATAAATGGCTGAGTTTGCGTCTACATTGATTTGAATCAATTCAGGAATCATTGTCTGATCTTTTTCAAAAGCTTTAACCAGAGCCCTTGTAGCTGCAATTCCAACACCATTGGATAATAAGAATATAGGTCTGTTTTCTCTCTTAAGAGCAAATTGACCTTCAGGCTTAGAAATTTCAAGCCATTGACCTACTTTTAGCTCAGATAACGCTGCCTTATATGCACTTCTATCTTCACGCACTCTTGTGGTAAATCTTATTTTCTTTTCTGATGGTAAAGTGGCGTGAGAAAATTTCTTTCCTTGTTCCATCCCAGATACCATTAAAAATACTTTTGAGCTATCGCCCTCTTTCCAGTTTAATTCCTCTTCGCTACTGAAATCAAAAGAGAAAGTTTCATCAGAATCCTGATTAACGTTTTCAAGTCTTAGCCATAGTCTAGGCTTACTTGCACATGCACAACTCATATTAGTCCTCTCTATTACAATCACTTGTTGATATTGGTTCTCATTTAGAGATTATAACATTTTCGCATTCTGGCGTCAAACCACTTTTCTACGCCTAGGAGTCAATCTCCTTAAACAGCTCATAAGCCCTTTTTTGAGCTTCCTTGAGGACCGCCTCACCTGATGGCGTTGTCGTATAATATTTTCTAATTTTACCTTCTACTACTTTGTCAGAAACCGCTAAAAGGCCTCCTTTTTCCATGTCATGAAGAATGGGATAAAGCGAACCTGGACTGATATCATAGCCATGCTCAGCGAGTTCCTCTAGCATCCAACTGCCATAGATTGCTTCTTTTTTAGCATGATGAAGTATATGAATTTGTATAAAACCTAAAAAAAGCTTTCTCATAATTTTTTCTTGCATAAAGCATCTCCTTTAGGGTATATTATTGATATCGAATTTCGTTATCGCATTTCGATATCGAATGTTTATATCGTTTATATTTCTAATTGTATATGGATTTGAAGATAATTTCAAAGTAATATTTGAATCGTTTTTTTTAAAGGAGATCATATGAGCACAAACATAAAACGAAGCACATTTTTAAAAGACGTTTTTATCTGTTCACTAGGTGCCTATGGTGGGCCAGAAGCTCACTACGGTGTTTTCACGGATCAACTGGTTATTAAAAAGAAGTATCTAAGCGAAGAGGAACTGGTTGAATTAATTGCTCTCTGTAGCATTCTTCCTGGTCCAACAAGCACACAGACCATAGTTTCTATCGGATATAAAACAGGTGGTCCACTTTTAGCACTTTTAACGATGCTGGTTTGGGCTTTACCAGTCTTAACGATGATGACACTTTTGTCTTTTCTATATCAGTTCTTAAGTGATAAAAATGTTTCTAGTGATCTTTTAAGATTTATAGGACCAATGGCAGTTGGTTTTATTATTTTAGCAGCTTATCGGATCGGGAAAAAAGTCGTAACTGACAAACTAACCGTTTTTCTCTTTTTGTCCAGCGCACTGATTACCTATTTTATAAGATCACCATGGATCTTCCCGACGGTTCTAGTCATTGGTGGTATTATTAGCGTCATCGCCTCAGGTGAAGACAATTTATTTGAGCGCGTTAAGCTCATGCCTAAGTGGGGTTATTTCATAGCATTCGCAAGTATCGCCCTCATCAGTATTGGGCTGACTTTGACCGTCGATCACGTTCTTGTTCATTTATTTGAAAGCTTCTATCGCTATGGTTATCTAGTATTTGGTGGTGGACAAGTTGTCGTTCCTGTGATGCATAGCGAACTCGTCGACGGCTATCACTACATGACAAATGCAGAGTTCTTGACAGGCTACGGCCTTGTACAAGGCTTACCTGGTCCTATGTTTAGCTTTAGTGCCTACGCCGGCGGTATGGCAGCGAGAGGTCACGGCTGGCTCACCCAAGTTCTCGGTGCGGTGATCAGTGGTGTCGGAATCTTTTTACCGGGTCTATTATTAATCTATTTCATCTATCCCATCTGGGAAAAACTCAAAAGCATCAAAGGCATCAAAATTTCTCTAAAAGGGATTAACGCTGTTGCTGGTGGACTGATTGCTGTTGCATCTATTATCCTGATGCAAAAGAGTGGCTTTACACCGATTAACCTTATCGTAACGGTTGTCACAGTCGGATTGCTTGCTACTAAAAAAATACCTGCACCTTTGTTGGTGCTTGCATCACTCCTACTCGGTGTCTTCTTAGGGTAAAATATGTTATGATATTATAGAAAACTAAATTGATATCAAAATGAATATCGATATCAAAACAGAAATAGATATCGTAAAGAACTTCAAACAATAATTAAAGGAGGCTCTAATGGAAAAGTTATTAAAGAAAGCCAAACGTGAACTGGCTCAAGCAGGCGCATTAAACATCGTAGTAGGTTCGGTCTTATTATCGGTCGCTATTCCTTTAAGCATCTTAAGTATCGTCAGTGGCGCAAAGCTTTTAAGTCTTAGAAACAAATTATAATCATGAAAAAAAGAGGCATTATTTATATCCTAACATCTGCATTTTTCTTTTCATTAATGGCACTAGCAGTGAAAAGCGTTCCAAACCTGCCACTTGCAGAGAAGGTATTTTTTAGAAACTTTATTGGATTGATCGCCATAACGATCACAATGACAAGGCAAAAGATTTCCTTTAAGGTCAACGCGCCAAAGCTGATGTTTTTAAGAGCATTCTTTGGTTTGGCAGGCGTTGGTCTTTATTATGGCGCACTATCACTACTACCACTAGCAGATGCAGTTATTTTAAATAAAATATCGCCTATCTTTGTGGTCATCTTCGCTTTAATCTTTTTAAAAGAACCCTATTTAAAGGGTCAAGCATGGGTCATCTTACTCGGGCTTTTAGGCGCACTTTTGGTCATAAGGCCATCTTTTGACGTCAAAATTTTACCAGCACTTATCGCTTTAGCTTCTGCGGTTAGCGCTGGCGCAGCCTATACAGTTGTAAGGCGCTTAACCCAACACGATCAACCCACAGCGATTGTATTTTACTTTTGTCTATTCTCAAGCATTGTACTCGTGCCATTTTTGTTGATAGGCGGATTCGTATTGCCAACATTTACTGAAGGGCTAAGCTTACTTGCGATTGGTCTATTTGCACTAATTGCACAGCTGTTTATGACGAATGCCTATAAATATGCACCTGCTTCAGAGCTTTCCATCTATAATTACATTGAAATTGTATTTTCTTTATTCTGGGGCTTATTACTATGGCAAGAAACACCTGATGTCATAGCTATTTCAGGTGCCTTACTGATCATATTGGCCGGCTATCTCAATTATAGAATCCAGAACTCTAAAAAGGTTATACCATTGTAAAATAAAAAAATCCTGCTGATCAGCAGGATTTTATTTTTTGATTTAATCTAGTCACTTTCTGGTGGTAAAATATTTGACTCTGGAAACTTATCTGCACTTCGCGCCAATGTGTTTGCAACTTCCATCAGCATTGGTGCATATTCGTCAAACTTTTCATCCTTCATGCTCAAGGTAGAACCTGATATACTGACAGCACCGATGACACTGTCACCATTCACGATTGGTACTGCGATACATCTTACCCCGTATGCTTCCTCGCCATTATCGATTGCAAAGCCTCTTTTTCTAATCGCTTCAAGTTCTTCAACTAAATCATCATAGTTGGTGATCGTCGTCGATGTATACTTAGGAAGCCCATAATAATCAACAATCGTTTTAACCTCATCAGAGGACAGTTTAGAAAGCATCGCTTTACCGACACCTGTACAATGCATGTTTAAGGTCTTACCAGTAACAGAATATGCAACACTCTTACTCGCTGGATAACTCGCTTCTAGATAAAGAACCTTCCCATCCTTTGGTACACAGAAATATACGATTTCGCCTGTACGCTGTTGCAAATCATCTAAAAAAGGCATCGCCGTTTCGATGATATTGAATGCTTTTCGCGCACTGTAACTCATCTCTAAAATCTCAAGACCAAGATGGTAGAGCTGAGTATGCTCATCTTTTTCAAGCAATCTGGTAAACTCAAGTGTTTTTAGAAGATTTGACAGCGTACTTTTAGGCATTTTCGTCTCTTGAACCAATTGATTATACGACCAGTTAGGATTCTTACCTGTAAATAATTTCAAGATACCTGTCGCTTTAATTATGGTATTAATTTTCCAAACTTCTACAGTATCTTTCTTACTCATTCAATACACTGCCTTTCATTAAATTTTATGCTGCTGTTTTTCTTTTTGATAAGAGTCTTTTTAAAGACGGATATACGAGTGAAAT
Organism: Fusibacter sp. QWL-12; assembly: GCF_058683495.1. Taxonomy (NCBI): domain Bacteria; kingdom Bacillati; phylum Bacillota; class Clostridia; order Eubacteriales; family Fusibacteraceae; genus Fusibacter; species Fusibacter sp. QWL-12. The sequence continues at coordinate 3,391,026 of NZ_CM178745.1, read as the reverse complement.
CGTAATGAAAATAAAGATGACCAAAGTAATCGGTCTTGTAAAGAAAATCGCATAGCTACCACGAGACATAACCAGAGCACGTCTCATATTGGATTCCAGTAAATTTCCTAAAAGTAACCCTAGAATAAATGGCCCTGGTACAAATCCACCTCTTTTAAATAAGAAGCCCAATATTCCTGCTACCAACATAATCATTACATCAAACACACTATTGTTAAGTGAAAATGCACCCACGATACAGAAAAGTGTTACCGCAACCCAAACAGTTTCTTTCTTAACATTGAGGACTTTCGCTGAAGCCTTTGCAGTTGCAAGCCCTAGAAATAGTATAACAACATTTGCCAAAAGCATCAATAAAATAATTGTTGCGACAAAACTGCTATTTTCTGTAAACATTTTTGGTCCCGGTTGCATACCGTACATCATCAGCGAACCAATTAGTATGGCACTAACTGCATCTCCAGGTATACCTAGAGTCAGCATTGTTGTAAGCGCACCGCCCAACACGGCATTATTTGCAGTTGAAGCGACAGCAAGTCCTTCCACAGAACCTTCACCATATTCTTCTGGATGCTTTGACATCTTCTTAGATTGTCCCCATACGATGATCGATGCAATATCACCACCTGCGGCCGGTATCGCACCAATAAAGCTGCCTACTGCACCTGCAATCACACTAGGACGAATTAAGCTGACAAATTGCTTCTTGGTAGGTAAAACACGACCGAGTTTTAGGTTTTGTTTCTTTTGTGCTTCTTCAATCGCTTCTACTTCCCTGTCTCGCTCGTAAATTTGGTTGAGTACCTCACCGATCCCAAACATACCGATCATAACAGGTAAGAAAGTTACGCCTGCTATAAGATCTGTACTACCAAATGTGAATCGCTTTACTGCTAAGATAGGATCAAGTCCTATCGTTGAAACCAAAACACCTGCTAAGCCGACGATTAAGCCTTTGATGACAGATTTTTCTGAAACGGCGATCATCATTGACATTCCCAAAAGTGCAACTGCAAAGTATTCTGTTGGACCGAACTTGATCGCAAATCTTGCAATTGGAAATGAGAAAAACATAAGCATCAGAGTACTAAAAATACCACCAAATACTGAATAGATAACGTTGATTCCCAGCGCTAGACCGCCCTGCCCCTTCGTATAAAGCTTGTACCCATCTAACGACTGCATAATCGACGCTGGTGTCCCTGGTGTATTAACTAAAATTGCAGAGATTCCCCCTGCAAAAATCGCTGAATTCCATACCCCTATTAGCATTGCAAAGCCTTCATTTGGCGCAAGCCAAAATGTCAATGGTGTCAAGATTGCAATCGCCATTGTCGCAGATAATCCTGGTAACGCACCAACGACGGTTCCTATAATTGCACCTGCTAACAGGTAAAACATAACATTTAAATGTAACACTTGGTCAAAAGCTGCTGCCCATTCCATAATGATCCTCCTTACATGACAAACTGAATTTTAAGGCCAGCGGTAAATATCGCGTAAATCAAAAGGACAAAAACAGCAGAAAAACCGATTGTGAAAATCCAGCTTCTTTTAAAGTACCAATTGATGCTAAATGCAGCGATAAATGTCGCTATATAATAACCGACCAGTTTCCACAAAAGAATATAGACCAATATGATAAACGTCATCACGATAGCATTACGTACATTCTCACGATTTGCGACGGTTTTTTCTTGAGGCTCTGTCAGTTTCTTAAGTTGTATAAATGCTGTGATGAATAAGATCACTCCTAAAATTACGATGCCAAGGCCCATAAAGAAAGGAAAAAAACCAGCACCAGGCACACCATCTGAAGTCGTTGAAGATAAACCTAAATCTAATGAAGGTTTCATAAACAACCCACCTAAAATGATAAATATGATACTGGAAATCATGTTCTTTTTATACATATTTGGCTCCTTTGTTCTCAGAATCAACATAAAATATGGTTTTCTGATATATTTCGATATTGATACAGTTGAAAGGATGATTCCACGAATCACCCTTCCACCCTGAATGATTAAACCATATAATCTTATACTACTATTGTACAATACCTAAACTAGGAATCAACTCAGAGAATTTATCCAATTGGACTTTAGCGTAGCTGTCCATATCAGCACCGTTCATGTAAGCATGCTCAAATCCTCTTTCAGCTAAAAGATTCTTAATGTTGTCACTATTTAAAGCCGTTTCAGATGCAGCTTCTAATTTTTTTACAACATCTTCTGGTGTATCTTTAGGTACTGCGAAAGCACCCCAACCTTGTGCAACAACATCTATACCAAGTTCTTTAGCAGTTGGGATATCAGGTAAAATCGATGATCTTTCTTCACCCAATACAGCCAACACTTTAAAGTCACCACTTTCAACGCCTGATTGAACTTCTGATGGGCTTACTGTAACGGCTTGAATGTTATCACCCATTAATGCTGCGATTGCAGGAGCTGCACCTTCAAAAGGAACATGCGTGAATTTTGCACCTGAATTATCTTCTAATAATGCTGCAGAAATATGCCAGATTGAACCTGTTCCTGAGTTACCAACTTGGACCTCACCTGGATGCTCTTTTGCATAAGTTAAAAACTCTTCTAATGTGTTCCAAGGTGCGTCACTTCTTACTGTAACTGCAGCTGGGATCGTCATTGCTCTACCGATGAAAGTAAAATCATCACTTGTAATATCAGTTAAACCCAAAGACTTAATCATTGTTGATTCAACAGGCATATAAGCTATTGTATAACCGTCTGCCTTGCTATTTTTAACGGCTTCAAGGCCAACTGCGCCTGATGCACCTGTTTTATTCGTAACGACAATTGAAGTACCGATTGCTTTCTCAAGCTCTTGTGCATAAAGTCTAGCAACTGTATCTGATGCACCACCTGGAGAATATGGAACGACGATGGTGATAATCTTGTTTGGAAACTCGTCCTTACCTGTTGAACAACCAGCAAATAAACCCATAATCAAAATTAATCCTAGAACCAAACTTAAAACTCTCTTTGACATGTTAACCTCCACCTATTTTATTTGATTAAATACTTCTAAGTGCTTTTGCACCACTTTTGTGTAATGCACTTTCTCATTTTCATCAATGGTTTTCAGTGGTTTCCTCATAAATCCCCCCTTTAAACCTCTCACATCCAACGCATGTTTGAAAATGCTCATGTCTGACCCTGCTTTCAAATCGACAACAACATCGTGTGCAATGTTGTGCCAACGTTTAGCGGTTTCAAAATCCCCTCTTGTAAATGCTTTATATACATTGACAAATGGTTCTGGCATAGGACATGAAACACCTGATACCGTCCCATCACAACCAATCGCCAACGATGACAAAAATAATCGATCCAGTCCTACGACGACTGAAAAATCACCGTTATTGACCTTTAAATATTCACAAATCCTATGCATATCTTGATAGCTATATTTGATTCCGATAATGTTTTTTGATCGCTTCGCACATTCCTCAGCGACGTATGCACTAATGTCATTACCTGCACACTGTGGTATACCATAAAGATAAACTGGAAATGTTTCTGGTACACTAGAAGCAACTTCTAAAAAGTAGTCGATCATTGGATCGTCATCGACGTGAAAATAACTTGGGGTTACAATCCCAATACCATCAGCGCCAATCTCACATGCGTGTTTGGCAAGTTCAATCGTATCCTTGGTCGTCATAGCACCAACTTGAATATAGACGGTCACTCGACCAGCCGCTGCATTCACAACCGTTTCAGCGATAAGTTTTCTTTCTTCTACGGTGAGCAAATGCATTTCTCCAGTCGTACCACAAGGATAAAGACAATTGACACCACTCTCTATTAGAAATTCTGTTAACTCTTGCATGCCATTGACATCCACTTGATCATTTTCATCAAAACAGGTCGTCATAGCAGTAATTACACCTTTTAACTTTTTCATCGGCTCACCTCATCAAATGTATTGCAAATCCGCCATAGGCTTCCTTAAGATAGGCTACAGTCACTCTACCATGTACATCATATGCGACTGTATCCTCTATAAAAGTCACGCCTCTTTTAGAGAGATAATGATAGGCTCTATCTACATCATCAGAAGCAATTCCGATATGACCCTTTTCACCATGGTAATTGAACTTCATAACCTCTACATCTCCGCCTACCATTACTGATTTACTGCCATTTCTTATGGTTTTTCCAAAAAGTGATGCTAGCTGCCCTGCTAATGTAAACGCTTCATTTTCTGTTTCCATGTTAATGCCCACATGCTTGGTTCTAAAATTAAATTGCTTTAATATTGTATTCCCAATGGACTCAGTAACCGCGATAAAATCTTTGTTCTCCAGCGCTAACTTATCGAGCATAAAACCGCCACCGACTGCAGTTACACAAGGTAAGTTCAAATATGATTTGAAATTTTCTTGAGTGATGCCTCCTGTGGGAATAAACTTCATCGTTTTAAAAGCGCCTGAATATAACTCAAGTGCACTTACACCACCCAGTGGTTCAGCAGGAAAAAATTTAACACACTCAAGACCGAGCTTCTCAGCCAACGCAATTTCTTTAGCACTAGAAACGGCAGGAACTACCGGTAATTTATTTTCAATGCAATAGTTTACAACCGCTTCATCCCAATAAGGTAACACGAAGAATGAAGCACCGGCTTCAAGTGTACGTTCAACATCCTCAATGGATTTAATTGTACCAGCGCCGACTATAAAATTAGGATAATTTTCCTTGATCGCCTTTATGGCATCTATAGAAGCATTCGACCTCAGCATAATTTCAATTACGTTGATGCCATGCAGATCAAGAGCCTTTACGGTCTTGACTGCTGACTCAACATCTTTGAAAGAGACTGTGGGGAGAATGCCAGTCTTACTAATTTCTAAAAGTGGATTCATCATCTTTGAACCCTTCCTGAACCATCACCATTCATTAAACTAGTGATTTCATCAACTGTAACCAGATTAAAATCAAGTTCGATACTGTGCTTTAAACAAGATGCTGCAACTGCAAACTCAACCGATTTTTGAGGATCATACTGATTAAGTATCGCATAAATCAGACCTGATGCAAAAGAATCTCCGCCTCCAACACGATCGACAATTCTAATATCATACTCTTTTGAATGGAAGGTTTCACTATTGTGATAAAGAAGTCCAGACCACTTGTTATCAGAGGCAGAAATACTTTTTCTTAAAGTTGTAGCAACGTATTTAAAACCATAGGTATCGCTGAGTTGTTTTGCAACTTTTGAGTATGAATCAAAATCCAGTTCACCTTGTGTGACATCGGATTCACCCGCTTTTATGCCAAGTACTTTTTCAGTGTCTTCCTCATTACCGATTAGTACATCTACATTCTTAACCAACTCTTTCATCACGAATTGCGCCTGCTCAGGCGTCCATAGATTCTTTCTATAGTTAAGGTCACAGAAAACGAGTACGCCTTTTTTCTTAGCCACTTGACAAGCATCCTCGATAATTGCAGGAAGATTTTTGCCAAGTGCAGCTGTTATCCCTGTAAAGATGAAAGCGTCTGCACCTTCTAGTATTGCATCCCAATTAAAATCTTCGCGATTCGCTTCTGAAATTGCTGTGTTTTTACGATCGTAAATGACTTTTGATGCTCTTTGTGAAGCACCTTTTTCAATATAGTAAACGCCGATTCGCTCACCTCCGAACGCGATATGATCAACGCCAGCACCAAACTTTTTCATCGTTGCAATTGCTGCCTTTGAAATATCATTATCAGGTAATTTGGTCACAACTTCAGTCTGCATACCAAATTGTGCAAGTGCAACAGCGACATTTGCCTCAGCACCCGTATAATTGACCATCATTTTATCGGCTTGTAAAAATCTTAAGTAACCTTCTGTCCCAAGCCTTAACATAATTTCACCAAAACAAACTACTTTTTTCATCATGCCTCCAACTACGCTTCCTTTAAAGCTTTGACAAACGCTTTAGCTCTTTCTGTAAATTCTTTAAAGTTCTTCTCTTTTATAAGTTTACCTTCTGTTAAACGACCACTGATACCGAAGCCTAAATAGCCTGCGTTGAAATATTCGCCTATATTTTCCTCATTGATACCACCTGCCGCCAATAAAGGAATATGGCTGATAGGACCTTTGATATCTTTTACATATTTTAATCCGAGATAGCCTGCCGGAAACACTTTTACGATATCTGCGCCATACTGATGTGCATTCACGATTTCAGTTGGGGTCATAGCACCTGGAATCGAAGTTAATCCCAACTCTTTGGTATAGCGTATAATTGCTGGATCTACATTTGGTGAGATAATATAGGTTGCACCTGCATCTGCAGCCGCTTTAACTTGATCCAATGTAAGAACTGTTCCAGCGCCAAACAGCATTTTGTCTCCTAAGTTTGTCACCAACATCGCAATCGCTTCAGAAGTTTTACGGATGCAATCCGCATCACTTTGATCAAAAGTGACCTCAATCAGTTTAATACCACCTTCAAATAACGCATTTGCAAGGTTTAGAAGATCTTCGCCATATAATTTACGACAAATGGTAACTATACCATTTTCTAATATAAATTCTGACGTTTTTTCAGACATTATAATCTCCTTTCGCATTTCAATGTATATTGTTCATCATATATGAACATTGTTTAACATAAATTTATCAGACTATTTACATATTGTCAACAATTTTTGATGCTTTAAATTGTAATTAAATTATGTGTAGATTTTTGTACAAAGCTGTAATGGTTACTAATTAAGCGTTATAAGCCAAAAAGTAAAAAACCTCAAGTTTTTAACTTGAGGTTTTAATTTTTTAGTTAACTATTTAGTTTGCTAGTTCTTTACTCATCCGTGCATGAACAGCTTTTTTTGAGCTAAAATGATATACAAGCGTTGCAATTACGATCAAAACACCTGCTATCCCTAGCATAAACCCCATTCCAGATCCGACACCCTCTCCAAAAACAGTTGTAATCCATCCTAAATTACCAGACTGTAGTGCTGGTTCAAATATGCGATCTACTAATGGACCAACGATCAAAAAAGAAATCGGAGCCAAACCATAAGCCACCTGATAAGCGATAGAAAAGACTCTACCCTGTAATGGGCCAGGTACAGTATCCTGTAAAATCGTTCTAAATATTGCATTAAGAACGGGCAAAGGTAACATGCAAAGAATTAAAAATATGCCAAGTCCAAATGACTGTCTGACTACGCCAAATGCAAGCATTGATACACCTGTTAGGCACATCATCAGTGATATCAGCCTATTATTATTCTTAGGCAAACCAAACAAGGTCACCAGTAAACCACCAATAAAGGCTGCACCACTCATGATTGTCATCATCACAGAAAGAATCATTTCGTCACCTGTGACTGACAAGATATAAGGAATTACAAGCTCAAGTGGACCATTCAACAAAAAATTCACTATGGCAACATATGCGATTAATCCCAGTAAGGCTTTTGTTTTTAATAGATAACTTACGCCAACCTTCATCCCTTCATTGATGCTAGTCTCTACTGATAAAGGGATGTCTGGAAACTTCATAAAGATTACCACAAAAGAGCCAACAAGAAATGAAAGCAAATCAATGGCTACAACACCTTGAATCCCAAAATTCACATAAATAATGCCAGCGATAACAGGCGCGACGATACTCGCGGTTGGAAAAAGCATTTCTTTAACACCATTTACTCTTGCACGGTTGGTCTCATCGGTCAAAAAGGTTACCGTTGCATCAGCAGCAGGCGTCTGCATGGCTGCGAATATGCCTTGAAAGAATACGATGACATATAGATGCCAGATTTGGAACCATCCTGTTAGTATGAGTAAGATCAATCCCCAAGTGCCTAAAGCTTGGCCAAAATCAGATAGAACAAGAACCCATTTCCTTCTAAAACGATCGATCAGCGCACCTAAATAATGCCCGAACAGTAGTTGTGGCATTTCTGCAAAAAAGGGAATCAACAAAAGATCGGTTGCGTGTCCCGTTCTCTGAAACACCCATATGCCAAGTGCTATCCCAGTCATTCTCGTACCAATAATGGACACGGCTTGTGTCGCTAATAACGTGTACAACAATTTATTCTTATTCAGTTTTATTTTATTTTCCATATTTTCCTCCGATTTTAATAATTATAAAATCGAAGATTGTACACTGATTGCGTCCAAGACCCTGCCTCCTTTACGTAAGATACTTATCACTCATATCAGCAAAATGCTTGAAGATATGATGCAAATCCTCACCAAATTCATTTAAATAATAGCCTTCAGCTTCTTTTTTATCAATGACATTTCTCTCAAGTAATACTTTTAACTTTCTATTGAGTTCTGTATTACTCAAAAAATCGATTTGAGATAAAATCTCATTATAGCCATGATACCCGTTTCCTATGGTTGAGATGATTTCTGGAATCCATCTTAACCGAAAGATATCGTGTATGAGTTTAAAACCCTCTGTCATAGTCGTTTGTGTCTTCATTTTATTCTCCTACAAAAATTCTATTTATAAATTACTTACTTTTCAACTGATTAAGTAACAATTTTGTCTCTTTTTGTTTTTTTTAGTATATCATATAATTTAGTAAATGAGAAACATTCTTACTAAACTTTAACCTAATTTAAGGAGGACACACATGAAAAAAATCGAATTAATGAACCAATATTTAGCCAATCAAGCGGTCATCAATTTTAAACTACACAGCCTACACTGGAACGTGGTGGGCATTAACTTTATGGCAATTCATAACTTTACAGAAGCACTTTATGATGACGCTTTTGAAAAACTAGATGCAGTTGCTGAACAAATTAAAGTTCTAGGTGAAACACCTTTAAGTACTTTATCAGATTATCTAAAACACGCTACTATTGAAGAGCTTCCTGGCAAAGATTTTTCAGCTAAAGAAGTCGTTGCTTATCTTCAGGAAGATCTTAAAAAGCTTAAGATTCTCGCTTTGGAAATTAGAGGCCTCGCGTCAGAGGAAGATGACTTTGCAACCGCTAACATGATGGAAGACCATGTAACAGGATATGATAAAAACCTTTGGTTTTTAGATAGCATGTCTAAATAAATAAAAGCCTATATCGACAAGATATAGGCTTTATTTTTTATTAGAACGAATTAAATAATGGCGCTAATAATGCCCCAACAAATAAGAACCATAATACCATACCTACAACTGTGACGAGAATCATCGCTTTAAAGTAATTTGCTTTACTTGGATTACTACCGCCGCCAAATGCCCATACAAACACCATGACTAAGTTTACTATAGGTATCATCAAGATTAGCATTGTGATGATCCAGTCTTTTACACTAACTACCTCTGAACTTGATGCCCCTTTTGCCTCCCACTTTTCTTGCTTGTTACCATACTCATCTCTGGTAATGTTTTGATCCATAAGATCCCCCTAATTATGTATTCCGTATTTAACGGTTACTTAATTATACTAATATTATTAAGAAAATGAAATAAATATATTTGCAATAGTAACTATAATTTTCTTACTTTTTATTACTAAAAAGCTGTGTTTAAAGTCAAAAGCCTGTCAAAGTAAAATTACTAAGACAGGCTTTATATTTTATTTAACCGTTAATGGCTCAGAAGCTTCAAGTGTAATCATTTCTTCATTCACTGAAAAACTAGTAAAGAACTTAAGCGTATAATTACCTGCTGCTATTTTACCACCCATCATATCACTATAGTCGAAATCATCTGTGTAAAGGATGGTTTCACCAGCTGCCATAGGCACTTCTGTGATCATCTCGATAAAGCTTTTATTGGCTGACCATGTTAAGACCGTTTCACCAGCCGCGTCTAAAATCTGATAATCAAATCTTTGACCTGACATATAAGTTAACGTTAGATCATCTGCGCCTACGTTTGTAAACTCAAAATTAATCTTTAGTAGATCGCCATCTTCAATGAGTGTTAACTTAGATTCAAATAATTCTTCTGGGTTGATCATAGCACCACCTGCTGTGGTATCCTCTTCAGTTGTTTCTTCATCGACGGGTTCGCTCGTTAGTAAGTTTGGCTCTTCAATGGTCATATCTGGTGTATTATTCTCAGTGGTAGTTGCTGAATCTACTGGTGTTTTCGTTGTACCACAAGCCGTTAATGCTAATGCGAGTACTAGAATGAGCACCATCGTATATACGGGTCTTAATCTCATTTTCTTAATCATATGTCTCCTCCTAATTGATCGTCTGTTTTGATTGACATAGTATTAAGACGAGAAATCCAGACTCAAAGTTCCATAAATCTCTAATTGCTATAACTCTAAGACACACATTGGGTTGAGTCTATTAACATGAGCGACTACGTTTACTAGCAAAAACATGCTCTATCTCGCCATACCAAAAACAGCACCTGAAACATATGGAATCAACCAAATTAGCCAAACGATTAGGCTAAACTTGTGAAAATTTGCCTTCGCCTTAGTGTCATTTTTAACAAGAACCACTGTTGCCCATAGTGCATGGAACAGCATTAGAACGATTGCAATCAATCCCGTGATGCCATGAAAGTTGAGTTTAAATCCTTCACCTGCGATTTGGCTCATCAGTGTCGTTCCTATTGTATCAAATATTAAACCGATCCAAAATATCGTTAAATGCGTCTTCGTCAGCGTGCCTTTCAGACGCTCGCCCCATACCCCTATGGTATAAAATACTAGCGCCAACGTGATACTAATAATTGCAAATGGTAACATATTGATTCCTCCAATTTCATTTTCCTTATTCTCTAAGTATAAGATACTCTCCTATTATAAATGAAATTGAGTCATCTTGCATCATTTAAAATTATATTTTATGCAATTTATTCAGGCGCAACCTGATAACCTTCCGATTGATAGGATATGATCCCCTTACCACTGGTATAATCTGATAGTTCAACCTCATAATATTGGCAAGTCTCGAGTGGCAATATGCCCTTTATAACAGCCAATTCGCCCTTAATCATCGGTTCCTCAAAGCTGCCTCTCATCTTCAAGATATCTGCAATTGCTCTGCCGATTAATAGCTGCGGAACCATTAGTTCGTATCGATTGATTGGTTCAAGCTTAACGCCTTCAGCTTTACCTAGCGCGATTTGAACCACCTGCTCAGCTACTTTTCTGAAATCCGATGGCGTACTATTTACACTGTCGAACTCTGAATAGACAAATCTCACCTTGACATCTGTTACCTCTAGATGATCCATCCCTTTTTTAAGTCCAAAAACACAACCCTCTCTTACCGCATTTTGAAAAGGTTTTTTAAGATCGCCAAATGACACTTCTGTTTCGTAAACAATCCCTTCACCGACCTTTAATGGTTCGATTACCAAGCCCACTGTCGCCGGTAAAAAGTTATCTGTTTTGTACATGTAAAGACATGCCTCAGTGGTGTTTTTAATACTAGAGCGATAAACGATTTCTGGTTCTAAAATCTGAGTCTTGATCTCAAATCGCTCAACCAAAAGCTGTTCGATAATTTCCTTTTGTACCATACCAAACAGCTTCAGCTCTATCGCTTCAGTCTCAGGATGGATCTCAAACCCTAAAAATGGATCTTCGTCCGTAAGCTGTGTTAGAGCATCACAAACCGCACGTCTGATTGCCAAATCCTCAGCCACAACTCTTGCTCTTAATGTCGGTGACGCGATATGCACCAGCTGCCGGTCCATTGGTAGCTCTCCTAGAACGTCTCCGACATTTAACGCATCCGTATAAAGAACCACCACATCACCTGCGATAGCAACGTCTTGTCTTTTAGGTTTAATACCGCATAACCCATCCATTTTAAGAATTTTATAGTCTCTCTCCTCACCATACACCGGATAAGATTCTCTTAATACGAGTGTGCCTCCGAAAAGGCGTATAAAGCAGCGTCTATTCCCATGACTGTCTCGATCGACCTTGTAGACGATTCCCGAAAGTTCTTCCTGTGTCAAGGGTTCCACCCACTCTGAAAGTAGCTCAAGTAGCGGCTCTATCCCTAGTCCAAGTAAAGCGGAGCCATTTAAAACCGGAAAAAGCTTATTTTGGTTGAAATACGTCTTAGCTTTTCCAGAAAGCATCGCTGACGTCATCACTGTATCGCTTGACCACGCTTCAAAAACAGCATCATCTAACAGCGCCAAAGTCTCAATATTACTGCTTAGCTCAGCTTCATCTAGCGCCCTTAAACTGGCATGTCGCTCACCCTCATCGTTCACAGCATTCACCAGATAGAGGGCGTCTGACAGTTCTTCTTTGATCTGTGTCCTTATATCTGAAAGATCAACCCCCATTCGATCGACCTTGTTTATCATGATGATCACAGGGATGTCCATCTTCTTCAACGCATTAAAAATCACCTTCGTCTGTGCTTGAACGCCTTCCTTTGCTGATATCGCAAGTATCGCAGCATCGAGTACACTGAGTGAACGCTCTACCTCAGCGATAAAATCAACGTGACCAGGGGTGTCCAATAGATTAATCTTATGCTCTTTATAATTCATGGTTACAGTGGCCTGTCTAATGGTGATCCCTCGCTCTTTCTCGAGTGACATCCCATCAGTGGTCGTATTGCCTTTGTCCACTCTACCAATTTCATTTATAACGCCACATGTATATAACATTTGCTCTGTAATCGTTGTCTTTCCAGCATCTACATGTGCCAATATGCCTATGTTCATCTTCATATATCTTTTTCTCCTATAATTTGTATGATTGTTTTGTTCCGAATTTTGGGTACAAAAAAACCACAGTTTATGACTGTGGTAATCAACTCAAATTATAAGAGATTTAATAGGTGTAGATAAGGATATCGTTTCTGATCATGCTTTGATCTAGTTACTCTAGAAGCTGACAAAAATGCATCATTAAAGTCTGAAACTAATACCTATGCCTGTTTACCGATGGTCATAAAATATGATTTTATTAAGTTTTCTCTGAATTTTGTACATGTCATATTTTCGACCTCCTTTTTGTGTCACCTTTAGTGACCGTGCTTTGCACTTATATGATCATTTAATCACATAGAAAAAGAGATATCAAGTGAAAAACTTATTTTGACATCAATTTGTCATAGGTTTGAAATTCTTTTGAAAAACTTATAAATGAAAAAAAGTGCTATCCCCTATAAATAAGAGGATAACACCCTTAGATTAACCAAACACGACAGGAAGTACTAATAAACCAATTGTCGTTATAATAAACCAGAACAACCAGATAAATGCCATGTAGCCCCAGACATCTTTGAGCTTCATGTTAACGACTGCTAGTGCAGGGATAACGTAAAGTGGTTGTAGTAAATTCGTCGCTTCATCACCGTAAACAAATGCATTGATAACATAAGGCACGTTTGCATGAAGTTGTTGCGCTGCATCGATAAGGATTGGACCTTGAACGATAAACTGTCCGCCTTGTGATGGGATGAATAAGTTTAAGATTGATGCTGAGTAATACGATAAAAGTGGTAACGTATCTGCGGTTGCTATTGAAGTAAATGCGCCTACGATTTGTTGACCTAATCCTGAATCCGCCATCATGCTTGAGATACCACCGTAGAATGGGAACTGAATCATAACGTCTGTTGCCAAGCTCATATTTTTTCTGTATGCGCCTACAAATTGCGAAGGTGAACTGTATAAGAAAAAGTTTGCAATTAAGAAGATGAAGATGACAAAGTTAAGGCTTAAAGAACCAAGGAAGCCCTTTTCCATAATGGTTGATCCGATAACCACTAGGCCACCTAATCCGATGATCCACATTAAGATTCTGCTGCCGTTCATACGATCCGCAAAGCTTAATTTTTCTGCCTTATTGACTTTCACTTCAACTTCTTCTTCAAAGCTTTCAAACTCAATAACTTGATCTTTTGGTGGCATGGATTTGATCGTTAAAAGAATGGTTCCTATCGCCAAGATAAAGAATAGAACTGTGTTCATCGTATTATAAACAGAGATATCTTGAGTGATGACACCAATTTTATCTACAAGGAAGTGATCTGGACTTGCAATCAAAGCGTATACAGAAGCACTTGGTCCCCAACATTGTCCTAAAATCATCGTCGAGTAACCCGCTGCGATCAGGATTGGGAAGTGTAGCCCTTTTACATTTTTACTTAAAAGCATTGCCAAAACTGGTGTTGCAATCGTACCGAATGCCCAGTTCATAAAGCTTGAAATATAACCAAAAATCATTAAAAGTATAATTGCGACGATTGGTGATTTCGCTAGTTTTGCCACTTTAGATAAAAAGTTTTTAACTTGTCTCGATCTTGCAGTTACTGAGCAAGTTACAACCATAAATGACATTTGAAATGCGAATGCAATTTGTGACCAGATACCTTTGAACCATGAGTTGAGCATATCAACTGGTGTAAACTCTGTAAAAAGAACACCTGCGATAAATAATAATACCGTTAGAATTAAACAAAATACCAATGGATCTGGAATAATATTTTCAGCTGCAAAATTAAATCTTTGACTAAAACGCCATAAAATCGAACCCTTACTCTTATTTTGACCCTTTATATTACTTGTCATATGTGTTTCCCCCGTTAAACATATTTTTTACTGGTCTTTAATTGAGTGATTAGCCTTTTATTAAAATCGTTTTTGATTTGAGTTTTCTTATCTTCTGGGTACATGAAAAAACCTTCGCCTGACTTCATGCCCAACTTACCTTCATTTACTTTTTCTCTTAAAATCGGATTGGCATCAAGTCGATGGTCCATTTCCTTTAAGAGGTTGTCCCCTACTACACACCAAATATCCAGTCCACCCATATCTGCGACTTCTAGCTGTCCGGTGGTTGCATATCTAAACGCTGGACCAAACTTTAGTGCTTTATCGATATCCTCTGGTGATGCCACTTGCATCTCTATTAGTGAAAAAACTTCTCTTGCAATGGCTTGTTGGATCCTATTGGCAACCAAACCTGGTACATCCTTTAAAATTCTAACAACTTGCTTTTCAATATTCAAGTAGAGTTCTTCCACTTCTGCAAAAGTCGCCTCATCCATATTGCCAAAATAAGATAGCTCAGCGATAGGCATTAAATGCGCTGGATTGTACCAATGACAGACTAACATTTTACCCTTTCTTGCATCTGAGACAGCCGGAAGCATATCGCTAAGGGATAAAGAAGAGGTATTGGTTGCAAAAATGGCTTCGCTTTTACAATAGCTGTCGAGCTCTTTAAACAAATCTCTTTTCAGTGATATGTTTTCAGCGATCGCTTCGATAACATAGTCCGCATCGATTGCAGCTTCTTTTACAGTATCACAAATCGTAATGTTCTTTAATGTCGATTCGATTTGAGCTGCTTCGATGTAGTCCTGTTCTTTTAAAAATTCTAGTTCCGCTTGGATCAATGGCATTATTTGACGCTTAATTGATTCACTATATTCATAAATCTTAACCGAATAACCATATAGTGCAAAAACCTCTGCAATGCCATGGCCCATTGTACCGCCACCGATTACTGCGATTTTCTTAATCATTAATTGCCTCTTTTCAAACCAAGAATCGCTCTTGCTTCATCTGGTGTTGCAACTTCGTAGCCGGCTTCTTTGATTAGGTTTGCTGCACGTGTTACAAACTGCGCATTTGAAGTCGCAAGATCAGTTGCACTAAACATGACGTTGTCTTCCATCCCGACTCTTACATGTCCACCTAATGCTAACGTTGCAAGTAGAATTGGTACATGACCCTTTCCGATTCCAAGAGCAGACCAAGTAGCATTTTGTGGTAATAAGCTTTTGAGATAAACAAGATTTTCTACCGTAGCAGTACTACCTCCAGCAGCACCTAAAACAAACTGAAAATGAAGTGGCTCAGTTAAGAAACCTTTTTTCAAGTAATAGAGCGCATTGTAAAGCATACCTGCGTCAAATACTTCGATTTCTGGCTTAACATTGTTTTCTCTCATTGTGACAGCAAGCTCTTCAAGAAATTTAGGATGATTGATGAAAAGTGAGCTGTGCATCCAGTTCATTGAACCACAATCGTATGAAGCCATATCAGGTTGAATGGATTTGAGATGTGCTTGTCTGGTTTCATCAGTCGCATTTAAATCTCCTGACGTCGTCAAGTTTAAAACGATGTCACATTTAGCTCTGATGAGACTGACGGTTTCTTCGAACAATTCTTTGCTCATCGTACCTTTTCCATCTGCATCTCTCATGTGTAGATGTGCAACAGCAGCACCTGCAAGGTAACACTGGTAAACATCTTCTGCGATTTCTAGTGGGGTCATAGGTACATTTGGATTGTTTTCTTTTGTCGGCCACGCCCCAGTGGGTGCGACAGTAATTATGCGTTTGTTCATTTAGGACTCCTTTCTATTTCGTCACCCTATATAACGCAATCTCCGTGCCAACTTTATAAAATCATGTATTTTCAATGGTTTCAGGTGTTTGATATCTGTTTCATGCCCTTAAGCAGATGACAGTTGCAAACAAATGTAGTTACTAGTTATAACTTTTGTTATATATCATTTCAATTTTCTTATTTTTATTTACTACGAAAGTTCACCTTTTTATCGGTTTTGTATTTATAGAGATGCATAATTTCAATTCATCCATAACTCTTCTGCAAAATATAGAGATAAACAAAAAACAAAACAAGCTATAACCAACGTTATAATATACTTATAACTTTAGTTATAGCTTGTTCTATTAATTAACATTATTCTTCCATTATTAAATCCGATACATTGGGGAGCTGTATGCCATATTTTCGGCATTTCTTAGATAGCCCAGGTTGCGATAATCCCAAAGCTTTAGATGCTCTGTTAATGGAACCATGTACTTCTAAAGCATCCAAAATCATACGCATTTCAAGCTGACTCACAGCGTCTTTCATTATGCCTTCATTTTGTGAAGGCTTATGAACTGCAGAATCCAAATGTAGCAGATTACGAATAAACCTTTCTTTGATCATAGGTTCATGATGGATAACGACTACGCGTTCCATTACATTTTCAATTTCTCTGATGTTACCTGGCCAATCGTAGCTTTTCAAAAGATTCTCAGCACTGGTGTCAAATTCAAGTCTCTTACCATATTTTTTATTAAAACGATCGATAAAGTATCTTGCAAAATAAATGATATCTTCTTTTCGCTCTCTTAATGGCTTTAAATGAATTGGCACGACGTTAAGACGATAGTATAAATCCTCTCTGAAGTTTCCCATCTTCATCTCAGTATACAGATCTTTATTGGTTGATGCGATGATTCTTAGATCGAGCTTGATAGGTACCGTACCACCCAGTCTGACGATTTCCATATTTTGAAGAACTCTAAGTAGCTTGCTTTGAAGTTTTATCGGCATATCACCGATTTCATCTAACAAGATCGTCCCTGTATTGGCAAGCTCAAAAAGTCCGATTTTACCTGTTTTCTTGGCATCTGTAAAAGCGCCTTTTTCGTATCCAAACAACTCTGATTCGAGGAGTTCAGAAGGTATCGCTGCACAATTGATCTTGATAAATGGGCGATCGCTTCGCTTGCTTTCTCGATAAATTTCATCTGCTATGATTTCTTTACCTGTTCCCGATTCTCCCGTGATTAATACGGTTACCTCTGTCGCTGCAACGGCTTTCATCACATCGTATATTCGAGCCATTTCAGAGTCTTGACTTCTAACGATTTCACCAGATAACTGTTTTCTTAAGAATTTAACTTCCTCATCTACACGGTCCTTGTCGATCTTTAGCTGAGACATTTCACCTTCTAGATCTCTTAGCTCTGTGATATCTCTGTTGTTTATAACGACCAGTCTCACATTGCCCTTTTCATCAAGTAGTGGCGATCCAGTGACCAGATGCTCTCTTTTATTTAATAAGCTTTTCCCAATGGAGCTCACCCTTTTCTTTTTAGCGATGACATCCATCGTTACTGCACCTTTATAGAGTTTCCCTTCTTCAGAAATCTCTTTAACGGTACGACCGAGCACCATTTCTTTTTCTATTCCCGTAATTCTTGAGTAAGCCTCATTAACGAAGATGGTTTTACCTGTACCATCAGAGATATAGATCCCGTCAAATAGATGGTCACATATTTCTCTAAAATCCAAATATTCTTCCATCAGCTCACCATATAGCGTTTGATAAGCATTAAAAAGCGTTTCATTTTCATGAGGTTTTTTATTTTGACAATTTTCATTGATTTTTTCTACTAACTGCTTAAGTTGTATAATACGTTCTCTATCAGTCATCTTGTTCCTCAGCCTTCTTTGCACCAAATCCATATCTCAAAAATGCGACATAATTTTTAAGGTTTTGCATATTAAGTTCTAAGTCTGTAGCGACATTAAAGATTTGATCATAGTGCATAAACTGATAGCTTAAAATTTGAGCGATAAACCCCTTATCGAAAGACGCATCCAACTCATGATTTTCATAAGCTGCATCGATGAGCTGTCTCATTAAAGCGTCGCCGTCTCCCCCTAAAGCTTTTAGAGCTTTGTCGTAGATAGGGTTGCCCTTTTCTCTTGAAAACATCACACTTAGCTGGTAAAACTTAGGGAATTTCTTTGCAAATGTATAGCCCTGCTCCGCTTGATATAAAAACTTGTCAAATATGTCCATAGCTGCAAAATCAACCGGTGCAGCGCTCGATTCACTTTGGATAAACTGCCACTTCATACGATTGCTCTCCGTTAAGAGAAACAAGTAAAGCGCTTCCTTGTTTTCAAAGTGATAATAGAATGTACCCTTGCTGATGCCTGCGTTTTTTATGATCCGATTCAATGAAGCTTTTTCGTAATCCGCCTCTATAAATTCATTTAGTGCCGCTTCAAGGACTTCTTCTTTTTTCTCAAAAGACTTCTCGCGACCTTCAACTTCATTGCTCATATGTCCTCCTAAAACGCTTAAGCTACTTTCTTTTTTTCAGCTCTTTTAAAACCATAATAAACGACTGCGATACAAATAACAAGCCCAATCATAGCAGGTACCATAATTGCAGTACCGTCTGAACCTGCAGCGAGGACGCTCCAAAACATTTTAGCAAAAGCGATGGTAATTAATACAAAGATGCCCCATTTGAGGTTGCGCTTCCAGAGAGCTGCCGCTAAAAAGCCCATGGTTATCGGCACAAGAGAACTGATTAGAATCTTACCTATGGTCCATGTTGAAGTTAAGTAATCCTTCTCCACTTGTAAGAATCCAACGACTTTATCATCTACAGATGATGGCACTGGAAACCATGCCATACTGGTGAGTAGTAAAAATATAGTCGCTGCAATCCCCATCGGATTACGTTTATAAGCAAAATAGCAAAATGGAATTAAAGACAAAGGTCTTAAATACCAGCTGAGTACGTTTTGATGTCTTGTAAATGCCCAATCAAAGAAAGCTTTATTGGTTGCCATAATGACGATAAAGATCAAAGCGAGTGCAGAAAAAACTAAAGCTAGTATTTTATTGGTTTGTGTTACATCCTTACTTGATTTTAAAAAGTTCATAAAAATCTCCTTTCAATCGACTTCAGTCGAATTAAATCATCACATCCGAATTGTAGTTTTATACGATGTATAGCTATTCAGTCGGGTTTTACTCTGTAGACCACGTGGTCTATAAACTAAATTTACCATCAATCCGTATTCTCGTCAATGACTTTTTCAAAATCGTTTTTTAAGAAATAATTGACATAAATAAAAAGCACCTCTCATGAGATGCTTTTACCTAAGTCTATTTTAATTTTTAGTTTTTAGTTTTTAGTTTTTAGTTTTTACTTTTTAGTTTTTCTTTTCGATCCAAACACGCTGTAACAGATAAAAGATTAAAATGGTAATATAGCCACCGACAAACACATCACTTAAGAAGTGAGCACCTAATATAACGCGACTAATGGCTGTGCATACGCCCCAAATAACTGCGAAAGCAGTAACTTGCTTCATTAGTTTTGCTTTATCTTGAGGGATAAACATCGTATACGCTAGCAGAACAAATGCATTTGCAGTATGACCAGATGGAAATGATTTGAACTCTTCTGAATTCATTGGGCCATTGATTTCATACCAATGTTTGAACTCACTTACAGAGGTTATCGAACGCATTCTTGGTCTTGCCCACACTATTTTCAGTAAGTTCACCACGATAATTTCACCTACAACTAAGACGATTAGTAAACCACCTCGGCTGCGCCATTTCAAAAAGCGGTCTCTCTTCCAAACTAAAGTTCTAGAAAATGCAAATGCGAAAAGTGCGACGCCTCCTATTAGAGCCGCGATGGTCACTGCAGTCGGCATACCTGTCTCAGAAAACTCATAGATATATCTCACCGAACCAAGAACGGTCATAATAGAAAATAAAAGCATAAATGGAACAGATAGAAGCCCTTTTAAGATTTTCTGAATTGCCGTTTCTCTCTTGCTTGCACCATAAAGGATGGTCGTACCGATTAATAGTCCAAGGTTCGCAGGAATTTCACCTAAAATGTTAAAAAACTCACCAAACAAAGATTTGCGATTAATAAGTTGCTTGGAAATCGTATAATCCAGATCGCCTATTGCCAAAACAGCTAATAGAATAACCATTGCCAAAGTAAACCAGCCTAATTTTCTTATGCTTTTCATAATTCCCCCTAAGTATCACTTAAAAACATCAAGCGTTCTACTTATATTGTACGAAATTACGAACATGTTCCGCTTTCCGAAACACGATAAGTCATGTTCCGATTTTTGACTTTAATATATCGGTGTTAGTTTTAGTAATCTGATTTCATGCGGTTTGAGACTCAGTTCAAGTACCGATTCTTCATTGAACACAAACTCCTGATAGAGATAACCTGGCTCTGAGGTCGCTGCAAGTTTTGTGTACGCTTCTTTTGAGATAGAATTTGGTGCGCCCATCTTAATCCAACCGTCATAGACGGATCCATGGTCTGAATTAACATATTGATGCTCAATGCGGTATTTACCTTTTAATCCTGTTATGGACATTCTGAAGACTTTATCGCTTACCTTTCCGAAAACAGTATCTCTCTTGTAAAGTGTAATTTGTGAGAAATCCATTGAAGCGTATAGATCATTATAATGGCAGTAATGATGCATCAGTATTTGATAAGTATCCCCTATCCGAGTGACTCTCATATCATCGTTCGAAAAGACGATATCCTCACTGAGTGCGTCAAGAAATTCAAATGCTCGGTAAGCTGGTTTTTTCAATCCGTTTACCGTCATGAGTCCAAACCCACCATGAAAAAGCTGGTCTGGCACCATTAGCTCTTCGAAGATATCCGTAAAAGTCCAATACCCCATACCTTCGACTAAATGGTCATTCTCAAACACGGTTTTTAAAATAAACGCACTTGTATAAGCGGTATCTCGGATTAATTCTCTTCCATTTGTGTTGGTGTTCCATTCTGTGATCCAAAGTGATGGATTATACTCATCAGAAAACGGCAGCTGTTTTGCTTTTTCAGTGATGTCTAAAATATTTTGATGCATTTGCTCGGAACTGCCCAAAAACACCTTGTTCTTTTGCATCTGAACGATTTTCTCAACATCGATGTTATCAAATCGATCTTTCAGATCAGACAAAATATCATCAACAAAATCGTTGTTTGACAAAAAGAAATTGTAGATGTGAAAGGTGTAGAAGTCTATTTTCACTTCGTTTTCAGTCGCATATTCAGTAAATTTTTTAAGCCAGTCATCTTCTTCACTAAAAAACAGATTGCCAAATCCACCTACTCTTAAGGATGGTTCTATCCGTTTGATGGTTTGATAGGTCGTTTTATAAAATTCAAAGAAACTGGTATCTGTATCGTGCCAGAAAACACCTCTAATCTCAGGTTCATTCCAAAATTCAAAATACCATTTTGCAACCTCATTTAAACCGTAACGATTTAGAAGATGTTTTATAAATGTCTCAATCAACTCTTCCCATTCACTCAGATGCTTTGGTGCAGAAAGATTGGCTTGCCATAAAAACAGGTTTTTCTCTGAACTTGCTAGTGCACTTGGCATAAATCCAAGTTCGAGAAAGGGTCTAACCTTGTTTTCAAGTAAAGTATCCAATAGTTGATCGATTTTATCAAAGTTATATTGAATGCTACCATTGGCACTACGCTGACATAGGTTAAATTCATCGGAAAAAATCCCATGAAAACGAACATACTCAAATCCAATATCCGTCTTAATTTGCTTTAGTTGATCTTTAAAATCTGCTCTTAGCCCATGCCCAGCATAACCAAAGGTCATTAATTTTAAAGCCGACTTTTTGTGCTTATGATAAGTAACCAGATTATGCTGATCATTTAAATAACGATTATCAACCAAATTATTCTGATCAATTAAATTAGAAGGATTCAATAAATTAGACGGATTCAATAAATTAGACTGATTCAATAAGTTAGCCTGTTCAACTAGATTTGCCTGAACTTCTACACCTAAATTGAGTGTCACTTCTTTAATCGTCGCACTACCGACGATACCCGTATCCTCATCGGACGAATGTTGTCGTTTGTGACTTAGTGAAGGCGCTGACTCTAAATATTGATTGAGTTTGGCAAAGGTATCTCTTGAATTAATATTGAAATAATCCATTGCTTGAATCACGTCATTTTCTATCTTATGCTTTTCCCTATACGTCTGTGGTGTTCCGCCTAGTACCTCTTTAAATACGCGATAGTATGCCTTCGCATCAGGAAATCCATATTTAAGTGCAATATCGATAATTCTCTCCTCTGTCATTTGGAGTGCCACCAACGATTTGTTTAAACGCATGTTATCTATAAACTTCTTTAAAGAAAGACCTATATGCGTTTTAAAATATCTTGAGAGATATTGAGGGTTCATGTAAAAAGCATCTGCAATCTGATTTAAGCTTAGATCGGCATCCATATGATGTGAATCAATGTATTTTAATATACTCAGTAACCTCTGATCACCGTGTTCTAAAGTGGTGCCCTCTGGTTTTTCACAGGTCGCATAATGCTCAGCTAAAATAGACAAAAGCCTTAGCATCATCATCTCAACGTTGACCCGATACCCTTTGTTATGCTCTAAAACCTCAAACATCAGTCTTGCCATAAGTGTTTTTATCTGACCTTGTATCATCTTATCCTGTGACGATCTTTTTTCAGTAATTCTAAAACAAGCGCCATCATTGAGTTCAAGAACCGAGCTGAAATGTGATAAGTCAAACTGAAGTACAAGTATCTCTGTCATTTCATTGGGTGATGTGGATTTAGTGTAATGAACCTCATCCTTATTGATGATGAATAAATCCTCTTCACGGAGTATGACTTGTTCATTACCTACTCGCATCTCACAGGCACCCTTTAATATTAAAAGAAGCTCAGTATCTTCATGCCAGTGATACGGATACTGCTCTAGTGTATGTGTAAATATCTTTATTGGTAAATCCTTCTGATGCACTATAGCTTCATAGAGATATTCCATAACGCTTCACGCCTCCACACTCATTTTTTTTATTATACGCCTTGAATTAAAAGAAAGGCAAGGCAATCCCAATGGAAATGCCTTACCTCAAATAAAGGGTAACTATAATGTCTGGTTATTTAACAGCATCCGTATAGTTCAAGAACGTGTAACAAATCGTTTTAGTACGTTCCTTTGCACCAGCGGTGATGCCTACTGGGTCTGCTTTATAGAGTTCGTCAAAGTATCGCTCTGTAAATGTCGGTGCTACCGCTAACATCAACTCATTACCATAACGTAAAGCTAGATTTAAATCCATAAAACCGCCTAAAAGTGCATCGGTTGAAACAAGCCCATTAAATCCCCACTCTTCTCTTAATACATTTTGAAGGAGCTCAGGATTACCACCTGACCATTTGTAGCCGATATGGATAAAGCTTGACATAGCCGCCGTTACATCCGCTTCCTTAACTGTGATTTCAAAAGGTCTAAGGTAGATTTCACGGATTGCTTGCTCATTTGCCCATACCATTACGCCTGAACGCGCATTAACTTCTTGTTCATTGAGTGCAAAGTGTTTCATGAAGACGAGAATGTCTTTGCTTTGAGCACCACTTACCATACTTGCACTCATTTTTCCTGATAACAGTGGATCTTCTGAATAATATTCAAAGTTTCTGCCACCTAGCGCAGAGCGGTGGATGTTCATACCAGGCGCATACCATCCATTGACGCCATAAGCGTTGGCTTCTATTCCCACTGCTTCTCCCATGAGGTAGGCAAGGTCGTCATTCCAAGTAGAAGCAATAACGATTTCTGTCGGATAAGATGCTGCTGAGGTCTGCATGAAGAAGAAGTTAATTCCAGCAGGACCATCTAGTAAAATCGTAGATGGTAAGCCAAGTCTTTCCACGCCTACAGTTTTATAAGCGCCATTTGTAATCAGTTTTTTCATTTCTTCTATGGTAAATTGATCGACATATGCATCCCATTTAGGATCGTCCTTTGATAATCCCTTCAAGTCAGCGAGCATAATCCCGTTATCCGCACCCGTTATACCCGGTTCACCCTCAGCTGCAGCAGGTCTAGATGTAAATCCATCCACGACCGCTTGACTTGCAGTATAAGACATCCCCTCTAATGTTGGATAAGTGCCATCAAAGTCCGATCTTGAAAGATAAGTCAAATCTCCATTTGCATAGTCAAATTGATTTTCATAAATAGTACCCGTTACTTCATCAGTTTTATAGACGATCGTCTGAGCCACGTTATAATCAAGTGTCGCTACAGGCGAATGCACGTTTTTACTTACAAAAATCTTATACTCTCCTGCCTCTAAAACATAGGCTTCTTCTGTCAACATATCGTATGATGATAAATCCTTAATCGGCATTGACAAGGTTATCGTTTCCGATGCGCCAGGCTCGAGTAACCCTGTCTTCGCGTATGCACCAAGCTCTATCGCTGACTTTTCGATACCACCTTCATAATAAGGGGCAGAAAAGTATAGCTGTGCAACCTCTTTCCCTGCAGTGTCACCCGTGTTTGTCACTGTAACATCTACGGATAGCGTTTCATCTGTGGTTACCAGTTCGCCCACCTGCCAGTCGAAGTTTGTATAGCTGAGTCCATAGCCAAATGGAAATTGAACGGCATTTTGGTAGCCAGCTTCGTCGTTTTGATAGTAGGTTTCATAGAATCTATAGCCGATATAGATGCCCTCGTTATAGTTGATAAAGGACATGCCTTTGATGTTCGTATAGTCATAATCTCCAAAATTTACAGTTGCAGGGCTGCTGTTCACGTCATACACATAGGTATCCACCAATCTACCCGATGGATTGATTTCACCGGTTAGTGTTTTACCGATTGAGTTTGCACCTCTAGACCCTGGTGTACCAACCCAAAGTGCAGAATGAATGTTATCGTACTCGTTTAAGAAGCCAAGCTCCATTGTGTTACCAGCATTGACGATGATGATGACATTTTCAAACTGGCTCGCAACTTTATCGACAAGCGCTCTTTGCCCCTCTGATAAAGCTAGCTTTTCAGGCGTTGCATCTGATGCCTCGACACTTGAGCTAGAGATGACGATGATTGCATTTTCAGAGTATGCTTTTGCCTCTGCTAGTACTTCATCTGATAGATAATCCGCACTTGGTTCATTGACAAACTCCTTACCCATAAGCATATCTACGATTTGACCCAGTCCAGTTGCTTTCTCTTCCATCAAAGCACCCTTTTGGCTCATATAGAAGTCATATAAATCCTTGTTATATGCAATTCCTGCATTCTCAAGTCCTTGATAGAAGCTTACCGTACGGCTTTGATCAGCTGCACCTGAGCCTGAACCACCACTTCTAAAGTTGATCGCTGAAAATCCGAATACATTGACCTTCTTATCCTTTAAAGGCAAAGATTCATTTTCATTTTTAAGAAGGACAAGACCTTCATCTGAAATCAACTCAGCCACTGATTCACCATGCGCTCTCGCGTCTATAGCCGCTTGTGTTTCAGTCGTCAGCTTAAGCTTCATAAGGTCAGAGATGTCACCCAGAACCGGACCGTAAGTCACACCAACATAAACGAATAGCAACAGAACTACTGCCCAAATCGTATAACGTCTTGGTCTTGTTTTTAGCTTTTTAAAATACTTATCGTGATGCTTTTCCTGCTTTCTTTCAGCTTTTGGCATCGCTTTGAGTGCCGCTTTCCTAAGCTGTTTCGCTTCTTTTGCATCTGATTTGAGCTTTTTACGCGCTGCAGCTTGCTCTGATTGGTCTAGCTGTTGGATGCGCATCTTTGTCTCAGCGCGCTTTGCTTTATAATCTGCAAACTCACCTTTTACTTTCGCTTTTAATTCCTTTCGACTTAACATATAATCCTCCCCATGGTTTAGTTATCATCTATTCGGTGCATTAGGCCTTTTATCAGACCATAATTAATCACATTTAGTAATCTATGAACATTTTTTTTGCTAAACTTGCCCTTGGTAAATCTCTCGATTTGTCTAAATGGCATGTTAATTACAAAGTAGACGTTATTGGCAAGAATCGGATGGCCTGTTTTCCACAGAACCTTTCTCGCTAAATTCAACACACCTGCGAGCGTTCGACCTACCCAGCTCTTATAGTGACCCTGTCCAACCGTATCGTTAAATCCCAGTGGTGATTGTCGATTCCAAGTATTCTTAGGTAGCTCAGCCCCACAGAGTTTCTCAAACGCTTCAGATGAGACCGACTTGACCGCACCCGTATAGTACGGTGCTAGTATACGATCCTGACTTAAGCTGGCATGCGTTTCACTGACACTTTTAGGTGAAGCGACAAAGGGATGATCCGCCACTTTTTCTGTTGTAATCTCAATATAGCCTTTGAGTCTAATGTCTTCAGAAGACGCCCCTATGGCGATTTCATATCTACCCGCTTCCGTTTCCCACTGATCCGCAAACACATCAAAGTACTCAAAATGATGCGGTTCAAGTTGAAGGGTAAATACGTGCGAAGCTCCTGATTCGATGAATTGCTTACCGAAGCCTTTGAGCTCCTTTTCACAGCGATATACGTTTTCTTGTTCTTTTCCGATGTAGAGCTGAACGATTTCACTGGCTGCCATATTGCCGCTGTTGGTCACTTTAAAGGATACTTGATCGCCGTCTATGACAAGATCCGAATATTTAAAACTGGTATAAGATAATCCATATCCAAAAGGGTATCTGACTCTTACCTTTGTCTTATCGTAATACCTATAGCCGAAGTATAATCCTTCTCTATGTTCTGAGGTTTTCTCTACTCCTGGGTAATAAGCGCTTGATGGCACATCCTTATAAGCGACTGGATAAGTCTCAGCTAGCTTACCACTTGGGCTTAACTCACCAAATAATAAAGCGGCAGTTGCTTCACCGCTGCCTTGTCCTCCGAGATAGCTATGAAGTATGCCCTGAACATTCCCTTCAAAAGGAATCTCCACAGGCGAGCCACCTGATAATACGATGACGATTCTATATTTTTCGTGATCTTGTGCCTTTAATAAGGCGAGCATCAGGTCTAGCTGTTCACCGCGCAGAGCCATATCTTTCCGATCTACGCCTTCTGCCTCACTGCCTTCATCGAGTCCAAGAAAAACCAAGGCAACTTCTGACGACTTAGCCAAAGCAACTGCTTCATCGATTAACTTTTGACTTGCACCACCTAATCGGTTAAACCCTTGCGCATAGCCGATAACATTTGGTGTTCGTTTCCTGATTTGATCCAAAGCATTGTCCAGCTCAGTCGGTTCGATTAGTGAACTGCCAGCACCCTGATAACGAGGTTTTTTAGCAAAGTCACCGATTACCGCAAGCTTTTGAGTTCTATTTAGAGGCAGTATCTCCTCTTCATTTTTTAGGAGAACCATGCACTGTTTGGCTGTTTCGACAGCAAAGGCATGCTGTAGCTTATAGTCTATTGGTATAGCTTTTTGATTTTCTAGATGCTTCGATATCGATTCATCTTTATCGGTATTGGTGTTATTTATACTATAATTATGGGCAATCGTGTTATTAGCTTGATTGAAAATCAAGGATAAAAGTGTATCTATTCTCTCGTCTAAAAGCCTTTCATCCAGTTTCTTTTCTTTAACCGCTTTAACAATTTCACGATCGGTTATACCACCTGTGGCTGGCATTTCTAAATGATTGCCCGCTATTAGTCCAGCGAGGCGATCGTTATTACCACCCCAGTCTGTTACAACCACCCCTTCAAACTCCCACTCATCTAAAAGGATCTCTTTTAAAAGATGAGGGTGTTCATTGGCAAACGTGCCATTGACCTGATTATAAGAAGTCATTAATGTACCCGGTTTTCCCTCAGTAACGGCATAACGAAAACCCTCCAGATACATTTCTCTTAATGCGCGTTCATCCACTCTTTCATCGATGGTCATACGCATGTGCTCTTGACTGTTAACAGCGTAGTGCTTTGGACATGCTGAGACGCCTTTTGACTCAATGCCTTGAATCATAATTGCAGCAAGCTTTCCCGTTAGATAAGGATCCTCAGAGAAGTACTCAAAATTTCTGCCACAAAGTGGATTGCGTTTGATGTTGAGTCCTGGCCCTAATATGACACTGACCTCTTCTTTAAGGCACTCATCAGCAAGCTTTTCACCTACTGCTGAAAGTAGATCTACATCCCAACTGTTTGCAAGTGTTGCAGCAGTTGGAAAACATGTGGCTGGTATGCTTTTGTTGAGTCCTAGATGATCCGCTTTCCCGCCTTGTTTTCGAAGCCCATGTGGGCCATCTGTAAGCATAATGGATGGGATACCCAAACGTTCAATTGCCTTTGTATTCCAAAAATTTTCACCTGATAAAAGTGAAGCCTTTTCCTCAAGTGTCATTTTTTTGATTAACTCAAGATTCTTAATCATAACCAACCCTTTCAATACGTGCGTTTTGTCTACAGACTCTGGCTTTTAATTCTTACTTACATTATAAAAGTATCAAAACCGCCAATCCTTCCATAAATTATCTAGTGATGTTCCGATTTTTGTCTTTTTGTACACAGTTATAATTGAGTTAGTAATTTATTAAGACTTTTAGATTTGACTTATCATTAGCTAAATAATATGATTGAACCAAACAAACGTGAAAATATATTTTGGGAGGCTATTATGAGTAAATTAAACGTATTATGGACAAATGCCGATCCGATCACATCAGAAAAAATGGTTATGATGTACACTGTTAATAGCATTAAGCACAAATGGTGGGATGAGATTACCTTGATCATCTGGGGAGCACCTTCAAAGCTCGTCGCTGAAAATGAGATGATTCAAGAAATGGTAGAATACGCTATCCGACTTGGTATTAAAGTTACTGCCTGCAAGGCATGTGCAGACCAACTTGGCGTCAGTGAAAAGTTAGTATCTATGGGCATCGAAGTGAAATATTGGGGTGAAGGGTTAACTGAGATTCTTAAAAACGATGAGAAATTAATTACGATATAGTACCTCTATGATTTAACTACACTAAATATGTAAATATTTTTTTCTGCAAATAAAAAAGCACTTGTCAAAAGTGCTTTTTTTCATTGCAATTATTCCATTATGCCCTTTGAAATTTCCTTTAATCTTAATTCATCTACGCCTAATTTATTATTGAAAGGCGCATTATCGATCGTAACAATCTGAACTTCACTCGGTTTTATGTGATTGATCATATTTTTAAAAGCGATAATTGAGTGTTCGTCATCACTGTAGCCTTTAATAAGGGTTAATTCCAGTATGAATTTACCATTATAGTCTTTATTAAAGGAAGCCATATTGTCTATATGTTGCTCAATTGAGTAGCCTTTTAAAGGACGCTGTATTTTAATAAAATCTTCGTTTCTAGTCACCTTCATCTCTCCGATAACTTCGTCGCAAAGGTTGGTAATATACTTAAATCTTTCATCATTTAGTAGATAACCATTTGTCAAAAGACGTACTTTTATGTTGGAAGACTTAATTGACTCAATTATCTCAGCTATCCCATCATGTACCAACCCCTCACCTTTTGGATTGATAAAGACTAGATCTGGTTGGTTTTCTATTATCAGTGCTTGTAACTCAGCCAAGTCCTCTTCAATGCCATCAAAGCTATAAGTTTCATCAGTTACATTATCGGATCGACCAATCGGACAAAAAATACAGTCAAAGTTACAGTATTTCTCAGGTAAGATGTTGATCTCCAAAACTTTTCTATCATTTTCAAAATAAGCAGGTTTATACGAAAAGTGCTTCACTACTACCTCCAATGACTTCTAAATCTCTATATCTCTATATCTCTATATCTCTATACTTCTATGCGAGTCATCTAAAATAAACATCTCAAAAGTGCCACCAAGATATTTTTGAGTGAGCTCAGAAAGTTCCTTTAAAGCATCTTTAAACTCGGTTTCCCTACTCTCATCAACTAACTCGATACATAAAAAGGCATTTCTCGTTTCCTCTGTAAGCATGGTTCTCACTGATTCACGCCAGTTCCAGCATCTGCAGATGGCACCAGCGTCATCCTTATAGACGATTTCACCTTCATGAGGTGGCGCGGATTCATCTGTACCTAAGGTGATAAAGGCTTCATCCCCAAATGCTTTTGTGAGTCTAATATCGCCTACAAAAGTATCAATATCTTCGCCACCACAAGGCATCGCATACTTTAAAGAAATGGAATTATAGAGATCTACAAGTGGATTGATGCAGCCGATATGATTGCCATTATTGACGCGTTTTAATAGTGACTCTATCGATGATCTTGCACCCTTTTTCGTCTTAAATTTTTGAAAAGCGTCACGCCATACTTTTACAACAGAATTCTGACTGAATTCGGTTTCTGTAAAATAGTTCGTCGCTTGTTTTTCGGCTGAAAGTAATATCTGACCAAACACTTCTTCATAGTCCTTTTGATGATCAATATGGTTATTTATCCCTTTAAAAACAAGGACGCCTATTTTAGCACTCGGGAATACTTCCCAAAAAGGTTCTTCTATAATAAACTGCTTCATAATTTCCTCCCTAGCTATAGTCGCTACACGTATACATTATACCCTGATTTATCTATAATGTAAAAAACTCCCTTCACTGGTTTCCGCCAGTTAAGGGAGACAATTCAATACCATGTTTGCAAACTTATTCTATCTCCGTCGGCAAATCAAACAACTCCGCTTGATTCCCATCAAATCTCATCCGATGCAATCTCGCTTCTGGATCAGATATGTCGTGAAAATAGAGATACTCCTCATAAGCTGAGAAATAGGATATTGCATAATCGAGTACTTTTTCAGTTGAAAAATCCGTTAAATTGAGTTTATAGAACTTATTATCATCGTTACTGTTCTTATAGAAAAGGTAACCACCACATATGTTGATTTGATCGCTGTAGCTATCCGTTAATTTTGCTTTGTTACCGCCGTTTAAGTCAAATCTAAAGATCCCCTTACCCTGATCTGAAAAATAAATCCAACCATTGTCTATAATAAAAGTTTCTATCCAATCTTGCTGTAGCATGACGAGATTCGATCCATCTAAGTTCATTTTATACAGTTCCCATGAGTTCCAATCTCTATTAAAATAAAGCTGTCCATCATAATAGATTAAAGTACTGACATTATCAAGATTTGAGAGTGACTGTCTGTTACCACCATTCACATCCATTTTATAGATTTTATCGTCATCCTTCGCATTGATGTAGTAGAGCCAACCATCAACCGCATTGATACACTCTGCAAAATCATTATATAAATTCGTTATTTCGCCACTGACAAGATT
Organism: Fusibacter sp. QWL-12; assembly: GCF_058683495.1. Lineage (NCBI taxonomy): Bacteria > Bacillati > Bacillota > Clostridia > Eubacteriales > Fusibacteraceae > Fusibacter > Fusibacter sp. QWL-12. The sequence continues at coordinate 3,359,383 of NZ_CM178745.1, read as the reverse complement.
CACTTTTCGTATGCCCATCAAACTGCTTTCAAATAATTCATCTCCAAGCACTTGATAGCTATTCCCCGCCGCATTTTTGATTTTATAAACCTCGCCAGATACCAAATTGTAAACACCTAAATCGTAATTTGCAGTATAATACATGGTGTTGCCTTGAAAACCCCAAAACGAACCATTTGCAATGTTTCCTGGCAACCCGCCCACTGTGTTGGGTTCATCTTTCACAGTTTGAATGACTTCTTCTTTACTAGCTTCCGTCTCTTTCTCAGTACCCGCTTTATCTTCAGAATTACCTTGATTTAACGCACCATCATTCTCACTAATATCTCCTGAATTTTCAGTCATAGCCTCGTTACTTGCTGTGGTGGCATCATTCGAACATCCAGCTACTAGTAATAAACACAGCAAAACTATAAAAAAAGCACACATCCTTTTATATCCATATAATCGCATAAAAACCCCCTTAATTGATAACAAATTAACTCTACACTGCTAATTTATCATAATTAAGAGGGCAATTTATTAAGTCCTATCATTTGTCATTGACACTTTATTTAATTACCAGCCAAATCCCGACACCACAGCAGATAGCAGCAAATACATAGAAGAAAATAACAGTTCCACTTTCACCTAAGATTTTAATGAACATACGAATTTTTGCCATGTTCCAAATCTTTTCTGGCTTCTTAACCGCAATTAAAACCACTGCTGCTGCATACAGTATCAAAAGAATCCCCAATAAAGCAAGTCCGTTCATAAACTACCTCCTTATATTTACTTAAGTCCATGCTGGATTCGCTTTCTAAGTGCTAAAAAGACGAGTCCAGTTAGGCCAATTATGATGCCCGCATTCACTAAAACCATATGCCATGTCGCTTCTTGAAGTAAGATGCCATGGATACTTTGATATGCCCAGTAATAAGGTGACCAGTAAAGGATTACTAACCATTTTTCAGGTAAGAACATCGCTCCAAACACCGATGCAAGAACTGGAAAAAACACCATTTTCATGCTGGCAATGGCGGAGATTGGCTCACTGTTCATCACGCCGATGCTAAAACCAATGATGATGCTGATAAAGGCTAAAGCAACCACCGTTACGATAAACATCGCTATGTTGATGCCCGTAAAGCCCAAGATTAGAGCTGCAGATATACCACCGATGATCGGAATAGAAAAACCGAGTATGCCCTTCCCGAAGATAAATTGTGATCGACTAATTGGCGTTACATTTATGGCACTTAAAGTGTTACTCATCTTTTCCTCTACTAGGTTCAATAGAATCAGCATACCGCCAAAGACAGTCGTAAAGATGATGAGCAATGCCCCGCCTTCAAGTTTAATCGGTGACATGCGCCATCCAATATCTGAGAACATAATTTTTATAGGCAAATTAATGTCTTGAGAATCATAAGCATTCAAGATATATCTCAGTGGCTCCTCCATTTGATAAGCCTCATTACCTTGCTTAATAATGTTGTATGTGCCACCAGTTTCAACGACGCCAAGTACATCATCGATTCTCAAAACCCTTTCTTCCAGTGCTGCTTGATCTGAAACCAGACTCACCTGCGCCTTACTTTCTAGATACTGGACAAAAGCAGGCGATGTGTCTTCAGTTAAGACGAGATTCAGCGACGAATTACTTACCGATGGAATTAACGCCTTTAAAATTAAAGCGATGAGAATTGACGCCAAGCTCAGATAGATAATCAGCCAATCTCTCGTACCACTTTTAATATCTCGGCCTATAATTGCAAGTATTTTTTTCATCATGCACCTCCTAGACCGTTAAGGTTTTCTTAAATCTAAAGTTCGTATAGACAAACAAAATCACACTGAGTCCTGTGAAGATTGCTAGATTGGTAAACAAGTAACCTAAATCACCGTTTTCCATAAGAAGCTCTCTAAAGCTAAAGATCATCGGGTACGATGGTAAAAATTTGATCCATATTGGTGAAAACGTCGGCATAAAGTATGAGAAACCACCGAACATCAAGACAAAGATCGAAAAGAACAATGCCCCCATCGCCTTAGTCATACTGTCGAAAAAGCTCGTAATAAGAAGTCCCAATATAGAGCCAAAAACATTAAAAACCAAAATCGTCAGAATCATCAGTGCATAGTTAACTTTTAAGCCCATCAGCGCAATCACAACGATCACTGAGATCAGAACACCCATTAAAGCCATGATCATAATTTTACTCACCAGATAGTGCCATACTTTTACAGGCGTTACTGCAAAGGCCTTGATGACACCTTCTTCTTTATCCAAAAACACATATGCGGCTATGATGAAAAGTCCCATAAAGGCGACGTTTAACACCAGATACATCGGTAAAATATTGGCGCGATCTGATAGTCTAATAGGGGTTGCTTCTAGTGAAACCACTGAGGTTTTATCTACATAGTTTGGCATTTCAGCCATAAACTCCCCTTCTAAAGTAGATTTTAGAAAGGCTTTCATACTCTCACTTTCATGACCTTGAAGTACCAAGTCGATCACTGGCTGATCACCATCCATATAGATATGTGCTCCTACAGCAGATCGATTTTCTGAAAGTGCTTCTTCCAGTGCCTCTCGACTGTCAAACAGCTCTAGGTGATACCCATCGCTGTCGAATACGGTCTCTGTCAACTGCCCCTTGATTGAATCGATTTCAACAAAGGCATAAAAGGTCTGCGTCCGATCAAAATTCTCAGGTACAGCAAACAGCATCACTAGGATAAACACCACCGCCATACCGATTTCCATATAGAAATATATGCCCTGATAAGAAAGCTTTATATCTTTGATAAAGGTCGTCCAGAGTTTTTGCATATTACTCAAGCCCCCTCCCTGTTACCTTGATAAAGATTTCTTCAAGTGTTGCCTCTTTCGTGTGCATCATCTCGACCTTACCTGTCTGCATGATGACATTTAGCTTAGCCAAATCCTCGTGATTGAGAAGAGAAAACTGTTCCCGTTTCGTCTTACCATCGAGGATGTGCTCAACGATAACGAGCTTTTCGCCAAACTGTAGCTTCAGATTTCTAGGTGAATCGATGAGTTTGATTTCGCCGTCGATGATAAAGGCAATCCGATCGCAAAGCTCATCCGCCACTTGCATGTTATGAGTGGTTAAAAAGACCGTTGTCCCTTCAGCCTTTTTTTGCTTTACGATGTCAATAATTTGTCTCGATATCGCAGGGTCAAGTCCTGTAGTCGGCTCATCTAAGAACCATAGCTCAGGATGATTGAGCATGCTTCTGATAAAAGTAAGGCGATGCTTCATCCCTTTTGAAAATGTCCCTGCCTTTTTATTAGCCACTTCATCTAGTCCAACCATTTGAAGTAGAACCATTGGGTCCATCGTTGGCACATCGAACAGTTTCTTATAAAACTCTAGGTTTTCAATTGCGGTCAGCTTGTTATAGACATTGGACTGTTCAAAGGAAACGCCAATCTTATTGAACATCTCTCTTTTTCTTTTTTTCATGTCATAGCCCGCCACCATAACTTCGCCTTTTTGGAGTGGTAAAAGTCCAGTCAACACCCCTTGTGTGGTTGATTTACCAGCACCGGAAGGACCTAAGAAGCCAAACACCTCTCCTTTTGTAATCTCAAAATTCACATCTGAAACCGCAAACACATCATCGTTGGTATACGAGTGATACAGATTTTTAACGGATATCATTTTAAGCCTCCTTTTTGAAGTTAGGATTTGCAATTGCATTTTCTATCAGTTTCATGAATTTATCTAGTACACCGATCACATCATCTGTCCAGTTGTCGGTGTTGAGATTGATCTCGTCGATGATCAACTCAGAGCTGAGCTTGAAGATCATCCTTGCAGTGAAGTCTACGTCTATGTCCGCCCTGACTTCTCCACGCTCTATGGCGTTATTCAGAAGCATCACATACACATCATGAGCTTGCCCTTGATTTTCTGATATAAACTCCTTGTAGATTGGCTTTTTAAAGTCCTTGAGCAACCAGCTGCCTATCGCTGTAAATCTAGGATTTTCTTTAGCAAATCTAAGACCAGACAAATTCATATCGCGTATCACTGTAAAAAAATTGTGTTTTAGTGGGTTCATCATAGCAGGTGTGATGTATGTCATCTTCTTTTCTAAGATCAGTGACAATATGTGCTTAAACAAATCCTTCTTGTCTTCAAAGTATTGATAAAAACTACCTTTTGAAATACCTGCTTTTGCGACGATTTGGTTGATGCTAGTATTGTCAAATCCTAGGTGTTCAAACTCAGTCATCGCAACATCTAAAATTTTATCCCGTTTTTCTTCGGGAAGGTTGAAGAAAGTCTCTTTTGGCATACGCTTCTCCTTTATGACCGTTCAGTCATATGACCACTTAGTCATATCATACCCATAAAAAAAGCTTATCAACACTTATTGTTTAAAATTTATCCCACACAAAAACAAAACCCCGTAGGATTAACCTACGGGGCAAAAAAGAAATCTAAACCTTATGAATTTTGGGGGAATCCATCTATTTAAACTAATGTTTCAGCGTTTCAAGCATTCTCAAATAAGTTGCTTCATCGATCTCGCCTCTCGCAAAGCGCTCCTTCAATATCGTTTCAGGATTCTTCGTAACGATTGCACTCCCATTTTTGTGTGCGTACATATAATAAACGACACCACCTATAAGTAGTAAAGGTAAAAACATCATAATATCGCCTCCATTTGCTTTTCTTGAGACCAGTATGCGCTACAAATATGGCATAATTATGACTGCATGTTAATTAATGATAATATACGAAAACCGCTGGTTCTATGTTCCCTGTCTCTTCATAAACCTTATACGTTTTTAACGCCAATGACTCTGTTTCTATAGCATACACGATGTAAGCCTTGTCAAAAAGATCAACCTTATTGATCACCTTGGACTTCTCCACAAAGCCTTGATCATATAGCGTATTGAGCGATTCATAGCTCAACACTGCGTAACTGTCGGGTAAGTACGCGCTTAGCTTTTCCACTGCATCGTTATAAGTAAAGCTAGGTAAGTTTAATAGAATAATTAAACCCAATAAACCAAGCATACCTGCGCCATACAGATTATATCGAAAGTTAAAACGATGGACTACATAGTCCTCTAGATAGATGAAACTAAGTAATACCAAATAGATGGCATAGCCATAGAAGTCTTTATTTTCAAGACCTTTATAGATGCTACCAAGTATCAGTCCAGTGGTGATGTTCAATACAATTAGTATATACTTGTATTTGATTTTTGGAACAGAAAAAAAGCCATAAAGCTCTCGATCTACTGCCATAAATTTACCTTCTATTATTCTTCATCGCTTGATATCTAGGATCGTCTGCACTGATTAAGAAATCGTTTTTCTTCATCTCTTTCACTTTTATGACGCGTTCACGTTCATTAAAATCAGATTGGTGTCGTTCATCTGGCGTTATCGGTCTTTGCGTCACAGCACCAGTGTTCTCTCTCACCGCATATGGATCAAGAGGTATGTAAGAAATCTCTTTGTGATTAAAAATTTTAGAAATCAATCGATATGGCCAGTATGAGATAAAAGATGAAACTTGTGACATGAAGATCGTAAATAGTGGAAAAAGAAGTAGCTGAAATAAAACCGACCAAACCGTTGGCAACGCTCTCATATTCACAAATAACCTAAAATTGAAAAATGGAAAAAAAGAAAACAGCATGAATATCCAATTGATAAAGCATGTAAAGATACTCAGATATAAAAATAACCTCATATAGCTTTTAAGTGAAAGTGCTCTTGCTTCAACTTGTTCCATTAAATATTCCCCCTTTTATTATTATGTTTAAGCAATATATTTAATTATTCGCATTTATATGGTTTAATGATGAGTAACTAATTTGTTATAATGTTTACCTCTAACATGTTTGATTAGCGACAATTAAAAAATTTATTGATTACAGTCAGTATGGCTTATTGATTACCAAACGAGGTAATTTAACGACCACTGATTTTAGATCGTTCACGCACTGTCCAACCTTAATTTCAGCACATAATCCGATAAGGTAGTTGGCTTCATCTGCAGGTACTTTAAGTGACTCTACCATATAGGTAAGAAGCTTTTCAGTTGCAGCGTCTACAGCGAAATCTAAGTTGCCACCCAGCCCAATTACACCGATGTGCGACTCGGTAAATACCATCGGTAACGGATGATGTTGTCCTTTAATCACTGTAACTCTTACCTTTATTCTACCGTCGATCTCTAGACCACCTTCTGCCAGTTCACCATCCCCCATAACAGCATGTAGGTCACCCATATAAAGAAGACCACCATCTACAAAAACAGGTAATAGCAGTGTCGTCCCTACCGTTATATCACTACAGTCAAGGTTGCCACCGTGTTCGCCAAGTTTTAGCGATGGCATTTCTACACTCGGTGTCGTTCCGATAGTGCCAATCATCGGCTTTGCTTTAACCAGCACTCCATTAGGCAGCATGATCTTATTACCAGCAACTTTCACACGGTGCGTTTTAATCTCTGAAAGGTGCTCTGCGAACGTGTCGTTAATCGGTCCCGTAACAGCGATGCCCGTACTCCCAAGTGAAATCTCCAAAATCTCAACTTGTAAAGTGTCGCCTTCATTGCAACCTTTTATAAACAAAGGACCAGTCACAGGGTTGCTCTGCTTTGGATTGTCCTTGCCAAAGGTCGCCCCTTCTGGTATGAGCTTGTTACTGAAACAGTCAAGCGTCTCGAACTCGACTTCATCACCTGAATTACAGTACAGAACAGGCCTGATTTCGCTTGATATCGTGAAATAATGATTGGCTCTTTCTATTTTCAGCATATGGTCCTCCCCCGTTCAAATGTTTGTTATATTTATCTTAACACAAGGATGTTCTGACATATGATTAAATCTTGATTAAAGGTTTAAATGACTTAAAAATAATGAATTCCTTTTTTTAAACAAAAGTAATAAAATTCAATATTAAGCTTATTTCAAAAAACTCAAAAGCAGTTTAACAAAGTATAAACTGCTTAAAAGTTATTATATATGCACATTTTTTAACTAGTTTATGAGTAAGTGTTAACTAGAATCATCTAATTACAATTTGTGAAGAATATGTAGTTACATTTATTGACGGAGTAAAACTAATAAATCCTGTAGAAGAAACCGTTATAGATGGAGTAAATAATACTAAAGTATGTCCATAAGCTGCAAAGACTCCCATTTCTACATATTTACTTGATACTTCAAACTGAACATAAGTTGTACCTTTTTTTGCCCATTCTATGCCATTTACTATGCCTCGTTTGATATCAATTGAAGTTGAAACTACAGAACTTGGTCCTGCTGGAACAAAATCTGTATACAAACTATATGCAAAATTTCCTGTTTCAAGTATATAATAATCTACTTTAGAATAACTTCTGCTTGCATTGTAGTACATAACTTGTGCAACTGATACTGCTAATTGGTCTGTGAAAGTCCAAAAAGGTATATTGGACCACTCCCAATCAACTCTCACTCTAGCTGTCGTCTTTGTACTTGAATAATAGTAGACATCTTTTGAAACACTGATACTTATGCTTGATAGGCTTTGTGCATTAACTGAATAAAATTTAATATATTCTATATCAGATTTACTTAGCCCCATAGCAATTAAATCAGACTCAGGTAAACTTGATAACTCTTGCATTACTTTATCGTAATTCATATTTTTAATTAATCCGATTTCAGAATCCGATAATCCAATATTTTTTAGTTCTTGATTACTCAATTTTTGGTATGCTTCAATTAAATCTTTTTCAGTGTACGTAAATGTTACTGAATCGTTGGGATTTGTTTTCATCAAGTCCATCTTGATAAGTTTAGAAAGTTCTTCGTTTGATTTAGAAGTATTGTTGATTGGCTCTGAAGTTGATGCAAAAGAGCTTAAACTCAATGAAACGATAGTAAACATACATAACAAAAAAACAATAATTTTTTTCATTTAATTCCTCCATTTTATAATATTTACTTTTAATGTTAAATAATGTATAATGTGCACATTAATAATACATAGGAGAGTGAAAAATATGACCAGAAAGATATTCATTACATTACTTGTTGCTTTTACTTTTATTTTGACCATTAGTATCACTATATTAATGTTTAAAAAGATTGAAAATAGTTACAACTTTCAATATATAGGTTATTTAGACGATGTATCTGATAATATCTATAGCAATATTGAAGATTATTATTATTATCCACAAACAGGTATTCTAATAATCAAAGCTGCATCTGATCAAATATCAATTAATATGAAAGATGGCTACATTGATATAACTTTTTTAAATGTAACTGACACATTAAAAACACATGTTATTCTTCTAAATAAAAATGAAAAAGTAAAATATAACGACAAGAAAATTATTATGTAAAAACTATTTTATTCTTATATCTACTCTTTATTTATTATATATTTAGTTTAGTTTTGTATAAGCTAAAGGTCCATGAACTAATAGGAAACATATATTTTCCTTATAGTTCATGGACCTTATTTTTTAAACTATTAATATAATATTAAAAGGTGGTGACAAAATGAGTAAAATTAGTATAACAATTCTATTATATATTCTATTAATTCTAAATCTTTCTTCATTGATACACGAAACTACAAATTACGAAAATAACATTCAAAATATTATAACATGTGACTTACCAGAAAAAGAAAATTATTAACTTAATTCAACATTATACTTTTCATGTAACTTATGTTTTATTATTTCTAATTGCTGAGTAGCTTTTGTTAATTTAGCTAAATAATACGAATGAAATAGTAATTCTTTACCCTCTACATTTTTACCAATTTCTATCAAACAATTACCTTTATAATATGTAATATCAATCAAAATATCTAAAATATTATATTTAATTGCAAAATCCAAACTATATTCACATAAATTAATACACTCAAAATAATTTTCATCTTGATAAATCCATTTACATAAATTTGAAAGAACAATTGCATAAAATTTACTGTTATATTCATAATCAATAAATTTAGTTTCATAATAGTTTTTTAATTCCTTAAGAATTATAATTCCTTCTTTTCTTTGACCAAGTGAATAAATTTGAATAGCAATATTATTTAGTATTACTGATTCATTTAAAGTAAGCACTTCGCTACCTAAATTTTGGTAATCTATTTTTGGTTTTGTTAGTTTTAATGCCGCTTCGAGATTAACAAGTATTTTTTCAGGAGCCATATATTCTCTTTTATCAATAAAGCTCTGATGTAATAAGCAGAACTGATTAATAATATGGTCTGAATCAGAATTAAGAATTCTAATTCTTTTCAAATACTGTTTGTGTTGATCAAATTCACCAAGAACATTAGATCGACGAACTTGGAAAATTAACTGATTAATTTCATATTCTTTCTCATTAGAATAAATTAGATATTTTTCATGATTAATTCCTAATCTTTCAAGTAGCATTTTGATCACTATTTGACTAGCTGAGGCATATCCATTTTCTACTTTAGATAAATAACTAGTTGAGCAAATTCCAAAACATAACTGTTCTTGTGTAATTTTTCTTTTGGTTCGTTCAGTTTTAATTAACCAACCGATAGAATACATTTTACCTCCTAATATAAAAATAGTAAAATAAATCAAAATATTGTTACATGTTTTTCAATATTAAACACGTTTTGTAGTTATGATGAACAAAAATTCATCATAAAAAACTTCATCAGATTTTCATTGCTTTTCTTGACTCATTTCTAAAATCTTACTCACTTTTATGTTTATCTTAACAAAAAGATTTAATTACATATGATTAAATCTTGAATAATGGTTTAAACGACTTAAAAGCCCCTTAGAGGATGGTCTAAGAGGCTTTGATTGTAGAAATGTTTTTATGAAATGAACGATTAGTACGACTCATCTTGACTTTCAGATATTGTAAGCTCTAATCCACCAAAACGACTTGCCAATGCATTGTAAATCATAGCCATCAATGCGACAAATGCGCCATAAACTAGAAGCATCAAAACAAAAGGTATAAAAGAAACAAACGACATTCTAAAGAGTGATAATCCAGACATTGATATACTAGCCACAGTGCCTATCAGAAGAATAATCATCGTAGCTATGATAGGGATAATCATAAAGTAAAAATAAACCTTAAATGCACTCTGTGGGCTGATTTTTTTGATCTCATAATTTTTCATATGGACTCCTTATATGTATTATTTTTATTACTCATTTGTTTGAGTACCGACACTGCTTTGATCTAAGTTTGACTCAAACTTAATTACTTTTAATGTTGTTCCCTTTTTCAAGTTCATAATCCATTTATATGGATAGTAAGTAAGCACCCCCAAAATTAAGCCACCTATAACTGAAAAAATCGGTGTAAATACTAAAATCATAATAACTGACATTACTGGGAACTTATAGTTGTTGGCGGTTGCCTCAAATATTTGGAATAATGTTACTATCATACTATAGACGCCAGTCATGAAGCCTACGATGCCTGTGAGTTCTAAGTAGCTGTTAAAGGCAAGTCTTTTGATTTTTATACTTTCCATTATGTAAAATCTCCTCATAGTTTTTTATTTGTCTCTTTCAATCTTTTCTAAGTTGTCTTTAGAGCTAGATATTTCAGTGTTTGCCAGTCTTTCCGACTTCATTTCGGTAAAGATTACTTTTCCTAGTAGGAACAAACCTATACATAAAAATACCAGACTTAAAATCAAGGGAAAAGTCTGCATGGTGTTCTCTAAAACAGTTGCAAATTTACCTGGTGGCGAACTCCAACCAGTTAAATGTGGCATATAATTCCCAATGGTTGAAAAAACCAAGCCAAGTAATAGCGATCCCGAAAGCAAAAACGCCGTTCCTGAATATAAATAGGTTTTCTTCATTAAATCCTCCTTTCTTAATGGTTATCTAAATTTTTCTCTAAGCTGATCATAAATTGAGTTCTCATTAGACTCAATCACATATTCTCGCCAACTTTCATCATTTAAAGTAATAAACAAATGCGTTGACGTTGCAAAGTAATAATTAACAGTCAAATCTTCATATTCAATAGTTATCGAGTATCCTAACCCCCAAGTCTCTTCGACTTCTTTAGAAGTGTACTTAATGTTCTTTAGTTCAGTTAATATTTGCTTGATTTCATTTGATGAACTCAATGTCATTAATTCGCCTGAAATTCTATTTTCTAGTTCAATAGATATAGGGGAATCACTCAGCCAATATTGTTTCTCTTGATTATTTTTGACTAGTAAAATCACAAAATTGATGATTAAGATAGTAATAACAAGGTACATAACTTGTTTTTTCATTGCTTACTCCTTTTTGTTGTAAGCTATATTGAGTGCATGTGTAACTTACTTATATGGTTTTACTCCTAGATAGATAGTTCAACTTGATAAAGGTGTAGATATACTACTTGATATTAATTTTCTGCTTAAATAAATTAACTAATTGATTAATAATCCTTATAATGTGAGATGAGAGTTTTGTGTATTAAGTGAAGTAATCTATGGATATAATTTTTCTAATGCATTTGAACCATAATACTTTTTATGTGTCTCAATTGCGAAAGTATCCATCATCCCTGCTAAATAGTCTATAACAGCTCGTTCTCTAGATACTCCAGTATCAGCTCTAAATTCTGCAGGTAATAACATATTTTGGGGATTAAATTTATCATCAATAAATGCTTGATATAACTCTCTTAATACTTTTTCACCAATTTTCTCATATACCAATACATTATTTTGGCGATTAATACAGATAAATGTAAATTTTTTCAATCCGTTTGCTAATTCCTTATAATTCAAAAAATTTACTTCATAATCATTCTTACTACCAGTATCATTTCTAAATTTTTCATTAGTTTTAACAATTCCAATATCAGTAACTAACGTATTAACCAAATTTGAAATTAATTCTCTCCGTAATATATGAGAATACTCTTCTGACGAGTGGATATTTTGAGCACCTACTGCAACTTCATTTGCATTTTTGACTAATTCATCGAATTTTGTTATTGCAAGTAAAATCTTATCTTTCGTTTCTTCAGAGCTTTTCGTTTCCATATAATGTTTGAACTCATAACGAAATTCATCAAGAGTGAATAATTTCAATGCTAAAGCATCCTCTAAATCATGTGCTGCATAGGCTATTTCGTCTGCTAAATCCATTATTTGAGCATCCAAAGTACGTGGTGAAACACCATATTCATTTACTAACTCATTATAAAAATTATAATCTTCAGTATATAAGAATTTCTTTTTCCCTGAACTTGCAGGACTAAAATATTTCATTACCGCAAATTGTGTACGTAATGTTAAATTTAATCCTCTTTCAGATGGTAGTTTCTTTTCTAATGTCCTTAATATACGAAGAGTTTGTGCGTTCCCTTCAAATCCTCCGAATAATTCTGATAAATCATTTAAAACAGTCTCACCATGATGCCCGAATGGTGGATTACCAATATCATGAGCTATAGAACATGCTTCAATTACATACATATCTTTTTGATATAATTCTTCGAAACTTAATATTTCACGCATTTTCTCAGCAATACTTCTTGCAATTTGTGAAACCTCTAAACTATGTGTTAATCTGTTTCTATAGAATCTCAAACTGTCAACACTCATTAATTGCATTTTTCCTTGCAACCTTCTAAATGATGTAGAGTATAAAATTCTAGAGTAGTCTCTCTGATATGGATTTCGTTCTCTTTGATCACTAAATTTATTTTCTTTTGAAATTCTCTTTTCTAACGTAATAAGTTGTTTGTACTGACTAACAATATAATCTGCTCCTTTGTCACTCATTTGAACATTCTCCTAATTTTTATTATTGCACATAACGTTCCGTCGATTCCCGCTTTCCCCCATTTTTAGCACCTTAGCATAAAAAGTAGCGCAGCGTGTGACTCGCAGACGCTGTGACATAGAGGTGAATGTTGGGAATCATAATGTTTACCGATTGTTACAGATTATCCTCTGTAGTGTTACTATAAATATTATTAAGAAATACGATATAGTTCCTTAACTCCAACTTATATAGATCAATTTTATATAATCTGCATAGTTTCTCGACTAACTGCTGATAGATATGCGGAAATTCAAGCCCTAAATAAATTACTTTAATAGAATCATCTATTTGAACAAACAAATCCTCATGATTTTCTCCCAGATATATTATTCTATATTCGTTCTCATCTCTCCAGTTTTGAAGTTTAGTAAAATAGATATCCTGAAAATTCTTTTTAATATGAATCTCAACTATTTCATCTTGAGATTTACTACAATTTTCTTTATCAATAAGAACTTGAGTTGCTTCATGTAGTCTGTTGACATCATTTGTATATATTACATTACCATGATGTACATTTTCTTTATGAGTTACACTTTCCTTCACAGAGTCAATTAATTTTTCTTTTTCAAATCCAAAACACATTCCCCTATTATTATCTCCATACTGAGACCACATTCTAGGTAAGCAAAACCCGCGCTTATAATAGTTTTGATATATAAAGTCTCTATGATAATCTTCTACATCCTCATCATCTATAGAAAAACAAACCATTTTGGTATTAAACTTATGATTATTAATATTCTTATTAATTTTCTCCATTTTCTCATAGGAAAAATCATCCATAAATGTCCCATAAGAAAGGAAACTCAATTCTGAATCTCTATATTCTTTTGGGTCGTTAACCATATTGAAAGATGATATTTTCAATCTCATTGTTTGCAGAATGTATTCCATGCCCGTTGATAATGATGTATAGTGATATATTAAATTCTTTCTGTACATATTTACACCTCTTTCTGTACATTCTTATAGCTCTAGTCGCCTCAGTGATGAGGGCTATTAGAACGTTAGCTGAAGCTCATACTGGAATCACTAATTATATTTCTATATTATTTTCTCTTCCTTCGGTAATCACTACAAATACATTGGGATGATAATCATTTAAAGTTTTCATCTCATTATTGTATCTTTCATTTTCCTTTAAATATTCATTTATTTCACGTAAAACATGATCATCTGGGTTCATATTCAGCAAAATGGAAAACAAACCTTTAAAATAAGGTACTTGAGAATTTTGTAGAGGTGCACCTATCCTGCCCATAATAACTTCTGAAGCAAATATGTCCATTGAACATGTTGAAATTGTTTCTTGCGCTAGCATTCCTGCTCTACAACTAGCGTTAGGACAATATGGACTAGGTTCAAAATAAAATGTTGTAATTCCTGTTTTAGTTTTAAAACTTCTAGGTATAGTATATTCTGGCATGGTATAAAGAAAATCAATATCCCCTTTAATATCTACATAAAATACTCCATATGAAGTTATACTTTTAAAATTAGTATAATTTAGTATATTGCGGTGAAAACCTAACCCTTTCACATCAAAAACATCAGGTTTTTCAGATAATAATTCTCTTTGATAAATATTCCCTCTAAAAGAAATGAACTTTTTATAAGGCTTGCTCTGATACTTAGCTTGCAAAAAGTTAATCCGAAATTCTTTTATCGACTTATTATATGTTATAAACAACAAATCTGAGATCTCAACCAATTTCCTTTTACCTAATAGCCGAGAGTCATATTCAACGAATCCTTTATGACTATGCGTTTCTTCTACAAATGTACTACTTGAAAACTTTGTATTAAATTCACTAGCTAATTGCCTAAACAAATTCACTTCATTAAGTTTTATTCCCGATTTTAAAATATTTGTGTTAAATCTATTCTTCATTTAAACTATTCTCCTGTATTTGGATGTATTTCATCTAACGTTCTTATAGTCCTCGCAACATTAGTTGCGAGGACTATGTATTATCAGAAAGAGTACTGATTTTATATTTATTGATGTCAGATTCTTTTACAAAATAAAGATTTCCACTTGCTCGTGTACAAGCAACATAAAACTTATTCTTTGTTTGACTATTTAATTCATGAAGTTTATTTTCTTTATACTTCTTAAGTGTGGTGGCATTTAATATTACACAAACATCCTGAAAACAATCAAGTCCTTTAGATATTGACCAGTTTAATGAGGTGCAATTGTATTTTCTGTAATTCTGATAAAACAATTTTATAATTTTGTCATCTTCAACGATATTATTTATTTCGTTAATTTCTTCTACTAATTTTATTGATGTTATATCTGTTCTATTTGATTCAATTCTTATGTCTAACTCCTGATTTATGAAATCACAAATTGACTTTGAGCATCTCCAACTTTTCTTTAATGTGTCAATATCAATTGTAAATCCTTTACTTCTAAATTTGTTGAAGTAGATCTCTTCAGTGGAATGCAAAGAGCTATTTACATTTCCATCTCTGCTAGTATCAAATGTATGTTGAAAATAATCACCTACAAAATGTAACTCAAGTTCACAGTCTGATATATTCAAAAGAAAATTAAAATCATGCCCTGCAAAGTCCTGAACTTCATCAACAAAAATTTTATCGAAATACTTACGCAATCTAAATCTTATAGCTTCTTCAACGTTCATTATTTCTAATAATTTAGCTAATCGATTGGAATATATTCGTCCATAATTATCAATGTAAAATCTTTTATCAGTCCTTTTTAATTTCAAGGTAGAACTATGCGGTTGTTTCCAGACAATTCCATTATCTCTAATCTTATCACTTAAATATGGACGATAACAAAAATTATATAGAAAGCTATAATATGTCATTAAATATATGTTATGAGGTAGATATCCAAACTTACTTATAATTTTATACTTTAAGTTCTCATAATTGTTTTCAGTATAAGTAAAAATAAGGAAACGTTCATCTAAATTTAACTGCTCAATAATATAAGTAGTTTTTCCAGAACCGGCTACAGCATTAATCAATTTTTTATCCATAATATCGCCTCTTGTATATATGCTGGGATGATCATGGAATCACTTTTATTTTCCAGAAGTTCAAGCGCAGCTTCAGCTTTGTTCTTTAACATGTAATCTTGTACACTTAAACTGACTCTTCTCACTCCAAACAGCTCATCACAAATTGCAATATTATCCTTATATACACAGATTTCAAAAGTACTTCTATCGTTATCTGAATCAGCAAATATCATAATGTTGTTTTCATCATACTCATTGTATAGTTCTTTACAGTTTTTTTCATAGTCACCATCGTTATCTCTAATTGCCACTACTTTCAAATTAAGTTCTTTAGCAATATCGAAATACCTTTTAAAACTTGTGCCACCAACTGAAATTACGTGTATACCTAATTCTGAACTTGTAGAACCTGCGACTCTTTGAATAAATTTTTCCATCAAGATAAATTCAGCATCACCTTCAACTAGTATTGTTTTTGGTGAAAGAATAAACTCTAGAACGTTATTATCTGGTGCTTTCATGAAAAATTTAGCTGTACTTTCTGGTACACTTGATAAAGATATTGAATTTGAAGAACCACTATTAAGCATAATTGCTTTTTTTAGATTTAGTCTTGTGGATATTAAACTATTATGTGTAGTAATAAAGACTTGCTTAGGTACTGTATCTGTAATTTTTTGGATTAACTTTTTCATATTAGTATGACTGAGATGATTCTCTGGTTCTTCTAACAAAATAACTTGAATATCAGAATTATTCCTCTGAAGTGCAAACTCAGTTTTTACAAAACACTGTTTTCCTTTGCCTTTATTTTCAATAGATATACTATCTTCTGTAATTATTATGTCGTTAAACAAATTTGATTTAGAATCTGTTTTTAAATCAAATTCAAAATCATGTATCCTTGAATTTATTTCATTTAAATTATCACGCTTAAATATATATTTAGATTTTCGATATTCACTTTGATGTTTTGCTTTTTCAATTGGTCTCGCAATACTTGAGTATACCGATTTTATATACTCTCTTGAAGCATATTCTGTGTTAATTGTTGAGCTATCAATTGATAAATGCTTTAAGAACTTCTTATAACCCGAATAAGTCTGATCAGCAAAAGTCGAAAACTTTATGGTGTAATATTCATATGGAAAGCAAGAATCTTCGACGGATAAAGCTTCTATAATTTCACTAGTTAAATCTAGACTTGGTTCACAAATTAATCTTAGTCCGTCACATTCTAGACCTTCCGAATTATTTGTTCCGTTTACAAATGGATTCATTTGATCGTTTAAAAACAGTTCAATAATTAGTTTAGGTAATCTTGAAATATTTCTATCACTATTCATAAAATTTTCTATTACACTCATATTAATTAATCTGTCAAGACCAATAGTTTCAACCTTATTACGTGAACCACTAAGAATTAAATCAATTGCTTGTAGAATCGAACTTTTTCCAGCCTCGTTGTCTCCAATTAATAGATTCATGTCACTATTGAATATAATTTCACTTTGTATAAATTTCTTATAATTAAACATTTTGAGCTTTTTTATGTATTTCATTATTTTCTCCTTTTTTCTCTTTCTGATGACACCAATAACCCCAAACACCAATCTCAAACATTTCTAAAATTTACCAATCCATGTAGTTCAGAAGATCAATTTAATCAAAAACACCTATAGCCCTCTTCCTAACTAGGAAAAAGGGCTATAGGTTATGTATAAAATTGGCGTACTCTCGCCTTGGTAATATGTATGTTGCATAAGTCCCCCCCTATGCTATGGTTTAGGTGGGTGGTCTTATGACCCTTCTGTATGATATGTATCCCTGTCCTCACCATAATTGGTAGTATTTTACCAGTCTTAAATTAATTGTATTATAACATATAACTTATCACACTTTCGATATATTTTTTCTTACTTTTTCCATTTGTCCATCAAACTTCCATCACATTTGCAGATTAATATAAGACCATAACAACAAGCCAAGCTTGTAAGAGACAAAAGGTCTCCACTATATAAAACCCATAAGGAGGAAGTTATGAAAAACTTATTATTAAACGAAAAGGAAATGAATCAAATGGAACTTAATAAAATGGAAATGATTAAGAAAGCAACTTTTGGAAGTAAGATTAAAAAATTTGGTGTTTCTGGTCTAATTGCATTCACATTAATCTTTAGCTCACTTTCAGGAAGCACCTTCGCAACCGATGCACCGCTCACAGGGTCAGCAGCAGCTTTAGCAGATTCAAGTTATACATTAGAAGAAATGTTAACCTATGCAATCCAAGACGAATACGCAGCAAAAGCAGAATACGCAGCCATCATCGATGAATTTGATACAACAAAACCTTTTACAAACATCATCAAATCAGAAGACACACACATTAACCTCTTATTACCATTATTCGAAGCTTATGATATAGATGTTCCAGTAAACGATGCAGCAGATCATGTTGTTTTACCAGCTACATTAAATGAAACTTACCCAATAGGCGTTACTGCCGAGATCAATAACATCGCAATGTACAACGCATTTCTATCACAAGACTTACCTGCTGATGTTGTATCCGTTTTCACCTATCTAAGAAATGCATCAGAAAACCACCTCGCTTCATTTGAAAAACAAGTCGATAGAAGCGAAGGTAATTTTAACCAAGGTAGCTCTATAGGAAATAACAGCAGATTTTCAACAAACGAAGTATCAAGAGGCAATTCAAGTAGAACCAGTTCAAGAGGTTTTAATCGTTGGTAAATCTAGCTTAAAAAAAGCCTAATTATATTAGGACGGAGATTCCTTTAGTTCACTAACCGGAATCGGAGTTCTAATATAATTAGGCTTTTAAATTTCATATACAACAAATATCTTCACTTTTGAATTTACTTTTTTCTTTATTCTTTTGAATTCACTTTTGATTTTTACTTTTACCTATAAACTTCCCTAGCTTTAAATCCCTACTCTATCGTCATCATCAAAAACCCACAATAAGCCCCATTGTCCGTCGCAAGTGACTTCCCTGTACGCTTCTTAAGATCATTGATCAGATCCCGGTATTTTGCATAAAACTCATAATTGGGTTTCGTCGTATACTTGAACTCAGTGACTTCCAGATAACTGAGGACAGCTTTTACAGTGGTCGGTTTTACGAGCACCTCGTAGTCACCGTTATAGTACAGTCCAAGAACCGTAAGTATCGGCCACTTAGCCAATCCAAAGGTTGCAAGTAGAAGGATCAACTGGTTAAAACCTTTCTTTTGATCCCCATATAGGATGTTATAAAGTGCACTTGAAAGCGTTTCGATTTCATCTTCTCTAAACAGCTTTGCTACATCCTTGTATTTTGCCTTTTCAAAGACAGACACCAGAGAGGACTTGGCGATGAGTTTGGTGAAGGCATCTGAGATCGCATCTGGATTATCAAACTTCTCCTTTGCAAAATGCGTATGAACAAACGCCTTCATTGCATCGACTTTATGCTTTTTTGCGATGACCATCAGGTCTGGATCGTCAAATCCCATTGGATATTGTGATAAAAATTTAGCTTCAAGCTGTTCCAATTTCTCTATATTCATAGTCGCCTCCCAAACTTTTCATCTCTTTATGATTATTCTATCACAAATTCATCACATTTCTCATTTATGATAAGGACAAATTTAAGTTCTCTTAATCCTTAAGGCAGGCGAACCTTTCTGGATAACGCTTAGAGAACAAAAAGGGGTTACGCGTATGAGCAAACTATTTAAAAACCAACCAAAAACAATTCAAAAGAAACTATCCATCCGTCATTATGTGCAGTTCTTCTTCTTTGCACTCATCGGACTAATAGCCGTTAACCACACACTTGTGGAAACAGGTGCTGGGATACCTTTTTTGAGTGATGCTTCACTTCACGCACTCTGTCCATTTGGTGGAGTCGTAACACTGTATAACCTAGCAACTCTAGGTACTTTTATCCAAAAGATTCATATGTCATCATCCATTCTAATGATCTTGATCTTTATCCTAGCGATCTTAGTTGGTCCAGTTTTCTGTAGCTTCGTCTGTCCATTAGGCTCCTTTCAAGAGTTCCTAGGAAAAATCGGCAAGAAACTCTTTAAGAAAAGATACAATCATTTTATCCCTCAGAAAGTACACAATGTGCTTAAGTATTTAAGATATGTGGTTTTAATCCTCGTGGTATATGTTACTGCAAAATCGGGCTACTTGATGTTTGCCGATATCGACCCATATAACGCACTTTTCTCCTTCTGGTCGGATGAGGTTTCGGTAAAAGCATTGATTGTACTCGGAATTACAGCCATCCTTTCACTTTTCGTTGAAAGACCTTGGTGTAAATATGCGTGTCCATATGGCGCTCTTTTAGGCCTATCCAATAAAGTTAGAATCTTTAAAATCAAACGCGTCGAAGCGACTTGTGTATCTTGTAACAAATGTACCTCAGTTTGTCCGATGAACATCGATGTGGCTAACAAAACCACTGTAACGGATCTACAATGTATCAGCTGCATGGCGTGTACATCAGAAGAAAGCTGTCCTGTTCCTGAAACTGTCACTTTAACTCTAGAGCCACTGAACATTAAAAAGCCAGTGAGCGCTAACTTAAACCAATAATCAGGAGGCTTTCTATGAAACAGAAAACATTGGCATTGCTCATACTTGGCATTATTTTCGGTGGTATCTTTTTAACCATGATCGTAGGTGCATGGACGACAGAAAATACCAAGACGCCTGCACGTTATACAACAGGCTCAGCCGAAGGAGAATACAACCCTGAGGACATACGAGGGTCATATACTTTAGGTGAGGTTTCAACGCTTTTCGATATTCCTACAGAGGTGTTAATTAAGGCCTTTAATCTACCACTAGACACCGATCCGGACACCTTTAAAACCAAAGATTTAGAATCGCTCTACAGCATTGAAGCTGAAGATATAGAGGTTGGAAATGAATCGGTTCAGGTCTTCGTTGCACTCTATAATGACTTACCTATGGTGCTGACAGACACGTACCTACCGACAAAAGCCGTTGAACTGCTTTTGTCTTTAGATAGAGCATGGCCACAAGAGACCATAGATTATCTTAACACACACAGCGTCATCGTAACGATTTCAGAAGATGCTGAAAGTGAGAAGGACTCAGCTCTGGCTACAAATGAATCAAAAGAAACTGAAGCAGACAGTACGGAAACAAGTAACACAACCAACCATTCGGCAAGCACGACGACCAGTACCGCTCAAGAAGCAACCACTGCTCCAAAGACAGAACCAAAAACCGAAGTAACTGCAGAAGCAACCACAGAACACGAGGAACCGCTGATCAAAGGAACCACCACCTTCCAACAGCTTCTTGATGCAGGCATAGAAAAAAACCAAATTGAGGCGATTTTAGGGGCAAATATGCCACCGACCAATCAGCTCGTTAAGGACTATTGCGTACAAAACGGACTTTCTTTCTCTGAGGTGAAATCAGCGATAGAAGAACTTACAAACTAATCCTAGTCCAAACTAAATTAAACTAAGCAAAATACGATCAAACATTAAACTACCATCGTCTTGAAGTGAAAATGATCTTCTTCGCCATATCGCTTTAAGATGCATCGTTCTTACCCATCGGGCGTGATTTTAAGAAAAATTTAAAGTCATCACCCGATTTTAAATTTGTATACAATATTCGAAACCGATTGCGTTTTATCGGATTTCGACAAGTGAGATTTCAAATAAAATAATAATAAATTTTAATAAATTGTAAACTTGTACTTGCATTCATACATAGAGTCAGTGTAAAATAATGAAAACACAAGTAGATTTGGGGTGTATTTTGCGTACTTGTGTCGCTTTAAATTGAGTTTTTGGTCAACGTACAAGAAAACTCTTTTTTTTGCAAAAATACGCAACCGGTTTCGTATATCATTTTAGGAGGGTTTTTATGAAGATGAAATTGAGTCAACTACTTATCATCGCACTTGTCTTGACGAGCTTAGTTGGATTCTCTGTTCAAAGCAAGCCTTTGGATCCATCAGAGAAAAACATGTTGTCCAACGAAAAGTTTAAAACAGAGCTATCACAAGCTATACCTGATGATCAAGGTATAGTAAATACTGAAAACAACTGGATATTTTTCACGAATTCAGGTGCTGAAGGTACATACGAAAAGTATCCTTTTGGTGCGCATATTACACCTATTGATGTCTTGGGTAAACCTAACTATGGGATTCAATTGATACAGTCCCCTATTTCACTCGATAGTTTAGGTATATACAAGGTTACGATAAACGCTAAAGCTGATGCACCAAGAATCATTACGATAAAGATTGGCGCTACTGGTGATAAAGGCTGGAAAGCTTACACTATGAAAGAGATTGCACTCACAACGAAATTCAAGGATTACGAATTTGAATTTACACTCTATGGTGATGCAGATCCTTCTGCGAGATTTGAAATATTCTTTGCTGACGATCAAAGTCCTGTGGATATCAAACGAGTTAGTATGGCTAAGGTTGGTGAGGCTGAGCCAGTGATTACTATGGACGATCTTTTAAAAAGAACAAAAACAGAAGTTGATGAAGACGCAGTAGAAACATGGGAGCTAGTTTGGTCAGACGAGTTTGATGGTAATGTCTTAGATACCAGCAAATGGACAGCTGAAATTGGAAACGGCGCTGATAAAGGCATACCAGGTTGGGGAAATGGTGAACTTCAGTACTATACAGATTCGCCTCAAAACATCATCGTACAAGATGGAAAACTTATTATTAGAGCTTTAAAAGAGCAAAAGAATTTCACAGTCAACGGTCAGTCTTATACGACAGATTATACATCAGCAAGACTGATTACAGATGGTAAATATTCGACCGCATATGGCAAGATTGAAGCAAGAATGAAATTGCCTTCAGGTCAAGGCTTCTGGCCAGCATTTTGGATGCTCGGACAAAATATAAATGAAGTACCATGGCCTGCATGTGGTGAAATAGACATCCTTGAATATATTGGTAGTAAAGCAACTGAAGCAAATGGCACCGTTCATGGACCAATCTCTGGTGGTCCTGGTATCAATAACAAAATAGATACTGGTATTGATTTATCACAAGACTTTCACACTTACTCAATTGAGTGGGATGCCGATGAAGTTGAGTTTTATGTAGATGATATCTTATACCATATCGTTAATAAGGACGAAGTGGCAATAGAAAACGGTCCTGAAGAATGGGTATATGATCACGATCATTTCCTCCTATTAAACTTTGCTGTAGGCGGTGCTTGGCCGGGATCACCAAATGAAAGCACCCTCTTCCCTGCTCAACTAGAAGTGGATTATGTAAGAGTTTATAAAGATACAAATCCTGCTTCTATAGATGGTGAGGAAGTGATTGATTGTGATTACGAAAAGACTTTGGTTACACCAGGCGTTGAAGCCTTTTCAAACGGCGATTTCACAAGCGGTACCGACCACTGGAATGCTTATTTCCACTATGATGCTGCTGGTTCCTTTAACGTCCTTAACGGAGAAGCGGTTCTAAACATTTCAAATGATGGTGCAGAAGACTATTCAGTTCTATTAGAACAAGGTGCATTCAAGCTAGATGGCACAAAGACTTATAAACTTTCATTTGACGCGAAATCAACAATTCCACGGAGCTTAATTACTATTTTGGATACTTCGTATTATTCTCGACCATTTTCTAAGCAAGAGCAATTAGAGACAGAGTTTAAGCACTTTGAATATGAGATTGCAGGTATCAATGAAGATATAACACTTAAATTTTTATTAGGTGAACACGGGGATCAAATTGCGTCACCTTATGATGTTGTCATCGATAACGTTACATTTATAGAAAATGGCTCAGTTGATAACACTTCAGATAGCGGCTATAGATATGACTTCGATAACAACCTCATCAAAGATAATGCATTTTCTATTTGGGAAGGTGATCAGTGGTCAGGTCCTGGTGCTGGAACATTGACAGTGGATGGCAAGTCATTTGTAGCAGATGTTACAGGCGTTGGTGTTGCTTATTCACCACAGGTATTTCAAGATGGACTTCTCTTTGAAAATGGCAATAAATATTTGGTTTCTTTTACAGCTAGTGCTTTAGAGACAAAAACCATCAACGTTAATATCGGTAGAGCTTTAGATGCAGATCCATGGTGGACAGCTTATGCACCTACTCAAACCATTGTTTTAACAAATGAAGAAACCACTTATAATTTCATTTTTAATATGAATGAAGCAACTTATGATAACGGCAAGATAGTATTCGAAATGGGTACAATCAATGGTGATTCTACGCTTACACAAGTCTCTATTAAAGAGATTAACGTCGTCAAGCTCGATTCTATTATCGGAACAGATAACTGGAACATATGGGAAAATGATCAATGGTCAGGTTCAGGAGCTGGAACACTTTCCGTAGATGGCAACAAGCTGCTAATAACAGTTACTGGCGTTGGACTTCCCTACTCGCCTCAAGTTTATCAGGATGGCATCCCATTTAACAACAGCTCAGATTATCTCGTTATGTTTGACGCAGAAAGTGTTTTACCAAAAACGATAAACGTTAATGTAGGCAAAGCTTTAGACGCAGATCCTTGGTGGACCGGCTACGCACCAACACAAACTTATGTTATTCAACCTCAGATTAAGACCTACGCTTTTAGCTTCAACATGTCTGAGGCAACATATGCAAATGGCAAGTTGGTGTTTGAACTCGGTACTATCAACGGCGATTCTACATTGACAGATGTAACGATCCAAAACATCGGAATATATGAAAATGCAAGAATCATGAATTAAATCATCAATTGGTTACCCTTTGATAAATCTCACCTTAATCCCCAAAAAAGGAGAGTGGTAAAACCACCCTCTTTTTTTGTGACATCAGATAATTAAATGCACTGGAGGAAATGAAATGAACACCAAGAAAAAGCTAGTTTTAGGCTTTGGCACTATTATTCTATTATTTTCAATTATTATCGGAATTTCATATATGAATATCGTTCAATTTGAAACCACTAACGCTCTAAACGTTCATTCCTATAAGGTACTCAACCAAACCGACAATATCTTAGTTTCTATGATCAATATGGAATCTGGACAAAGAGGCTTTATACTAACTGGTGATGAAGTTTCTCTAAAGCCCTATCAAAGTGGAAAAGACTTGGCGTATTCGAGTTTAGCTGAAGCTAGAAAACTAACAGAGGGTGATTCAGATCAAAAGGAAATGATCGATGCCATTGAACGCAAAGTAGACGAATGGTTGAAATATGCAGGGGATCAAATAGAAAACAAAAAAATGGTCAAGACGGGCTTTTTCTCTATGGATGATCTTGTAAAGGTTGAAATGTCAGGTAAAGGTGAAACCTTAATGGCTGACATTCGAACGCTACTCGATGCTTTTTCTCAAACAGAAAACGATCGCTTAGAAACTCGTACAACCGCATCTGAAAGTATGATGTCGATGACAAAAAACGTCCTGGTCATCGGTTTTATACTGCTACTGATTTTGTCTGTAACCGTATCAACATTTACAATTACAAGCATAACTCGTCCACTTCGAAAAATCCTTGAACTGATTCAAATTATCGCAACTGGAAATTTTGCAGTAGACATACCAGGTCAATTGACACAGAAAAAGGATGAGGCAGGAAAACTCGCACTTGCCGTTAGTGCTATGGCAAAAGACTTAAGTGAACTGATCTTAAAGCTCTCTTCGATATCAGAAACGGTTAAAAGCTCATCTGAGAACGCTTTTTCAGTATCGGATGAAACTAAAATTACTTCTGAAGAAGTTACCCGAGCAATCGATGAAATCGCAGTAAGTATCAATGAACAAGTCGAATCAAGCCATCAAATTCTTCAAGCTTCACATCAGCTTACAAGTATTGTGGAAGATACACATCGCATCATCGAAGAATCCATCCAGTACTCGGAGCATGCTAGCGCACTGAGTCATTACGGACAAGAGGTTATGACATTATTAAATAAGACGACTTTAGAAAATAACCTCAAATCAAATGATGTTGACGCAGCAATTAGAGAAGTGAATGAATACGCTCAAAATGCATATGACATCATCTCAATTATTGAGAACATCTCAAGCCAAACGAATTTATTGGCTTTAAATGCTAGTATCGAAGCTGCTCGTGCAGGCGAATCTGGACGTGGCTTTGCAGTAGTTGCAACCGAGATTCGAAAACTCGCTGAGGATACTATGAAAGCAACCCAAAATATCTACGACCTCATTCATGGTATACAAGATAAATCCAATCATGCGGTCGCCCTCGTAACCGATGTTCTCACTATTGCTGAGCAACAAAATCATTCGATCACTGAATCCAATAACACCTTCAATTCAACTGCTGAGGATATTAAGCACATGGTGGAACTTATCAATGAGATTAAGCACTTTGTTATGTTGATAGCGACTAGTAAAGATGAGATTATCAACTCTGTTCAACACATAAACGCATTATCTGGTAATCATTCTGCAAGTACAGAGGAAATCTCAGCTTCAGCACAACAACAGCTTAGCTCTATGGAAGAGCTTGCTAATCTATCAGAGAAAACAAAACACCAAGCAGCTCTATTATCTGAACTGATTGGCGTCTTTAAGGTTATTGATACTGATTTGAATTCACCTCTATAATCAAATTCACTTCTGCCTCGAGATTAAAGGCATCAAAATAAGTATTTTCAAGTGGAATCCACATATTCTTAAATCGAGTGAGCCCCTCTTCGCCATTTCGCTTTAAGATGCGACGTTCCTGTAAGTCGGGCGTGATTTTAAGTAAAATCTTAAAGTCATAGCCCGATTTTAATTTAGGATGAAGCGCATATGCGCCTTCTACTATCGTAAACGGCTTTGGTACAACTGACTCTGGTACGTCTAGCGCTTGTTCTATGGGATTAAACTTTCGATATAAAAAGGGCTTGCCACTTATTAAAGGCAGTAACACTTCATCATAAAAACGTTCATAATCCACATTGCCACCAGGCTCTGCAAGTCGCTCCGGTGTCTTGTCCTTCCAAGAGATATAAAAATCATCCATGTGAAAAAGGTTTGCATCTAGCCTTTCCGCTAGCAGCCCAGCAAGAGTCGTCTTACCACTGCCACAGTTGCCGTCGATGGCGATGCGTATCGATTGATTTTTCAGTTGATCGGTTGACCGATTATCAGCCACATACAGTTCGATCTCAGCTAAAATTTCCGGTAATATCGTTTCAAAGCCACTAGGCTCAGTTATCTTCAAAATCATAGGTGTCTGCTCCTTTTTAGTAGGATAACAGACACCTATTTCAGTGTCAATTTAGGACCTTTAGTTTTTCTCATAAAATAAATTGTTCTCTAAGACTTACGTTTTTTCTATCTTTATTATTAAAGTGTTTTAGCTAATTCAACACCGTAATCAAAGCAAGTTTTAAGTGCAGCATCATCAGGCTGCCATAAAACGCCAAGTCCATCTACGACCACTTCAAAACCACATTCCTTTAATGCTTCCGTCATCAGCTTAGGCGATTCCCCACTCCAGCCATAGCTCCCAAATCCAGCAGCTTTTTTACCTTTGAATCTCAGCCCCTTCATAATTTCTAGGATAGAAGCCATGCCTGAAAGAATCCCTTTATTGATGGTCGATGACCCTGCCACAACGAGCTTCGCTTTAAAC
Organism: Fusibacter sp. QWL-12; assembly: GCF_058683495.1. Taxonomy (NCBI): domain Bacteria; kingdom Bacillati; phylum Bacillota; class Clostridia; order Eubacteriales; family Fusibacteraceae; genus Fusibacter; species Fusibacter sp. QWL-12. Next base: position 3,331,872 of record NZ_CM178745.1, on the reverse strand, counting down.
ACCTCTGAGATGACGTCGTTTTTATCTATTTTTGAAACGTTAAACAGCTTAATGTTCAGAGTTGGATCAACCGACTTAATCCCCTCTGCTATGGCCTCAGCCATATGCTTGGTCGCATCCCACATGGTATCATAGATCAGGGTCACTTGATGCTCTTGATAGCTGTTTGCCCATGTGACGTATTGCTGTACGATTTGGACTGGATTGTCTCTCCAAATCACACCATGTGAAGGACAGATCATGTTGACTGGTAGATTAAAGCCAAGTACCTCTTCTATTTTCTTACCAACCAACGCACTAAATGGTGTCAGTATGTTGGCATAATACTTAATCGCCTCTTGATAGAGCTCTGCTTGATCCACAAGGTCGTTGTACATCAGCTCTGATGCATAGTGCTGTCCAAAAGCATCATTGGAGAACAAAATCGCATCCTTGGTATAATATTCAAACATGCTATCTGGCCAGTGTAGCATCGGCGCTTCGATAAAGACGAGCTTTCCTTCCCCTAAATCCAATGTGTCGCCTGTTTTAACGACATTGAAGTTCCAATCCTGATGATAATGCCCTTTTAATGACTTCACACCATTTGCAGTACAATAAATCGGCGTGTTTGGAATCTCCTTCATCAGCTCTGGCAATCCACCGCTGTGGTCGATCTCTGCATGGTTGGCGATGATGTAGTCGATCTCATTTAGGTCGATGACTTCCTTTAAACGTTTGACAAACTCAGCGTCAAAGGGTTGCCAAACAGTGTCGATTAACGCAACCTTTTCATCTCGAATCAGATATGAGTTATATGAAGAGCCACGATGTGTCGAATACTCTTCTCCGTGAAATTTTTTAAGCTCCCAGTCAATTTTACCTACCCATGAAATTCTCTCATTAATTTTAAACATAATAGACTCCTCTCTTAAATAGGATATTATTCTCTGTATGCACATGAAGATACATATCCGATACCAGTTCTTTTAGCATTTCATAAGTCAATGCATATGTCTTACAGCCATCGCTCGGCACTTTAAAGTGATCTGTAATCTCTGTCAGTTCGTGCAAAGCATCTCCAGCACCGTCGTGCTCAGCTTCAAGTGTTAAAATTAATTCGACAAGGTCGTCGTCCCTTCTGAGCATCGCTGGGAACAGCTTTACTTCCTCTTTCACTAAGTGACTCTCTAGTTCGTTTTTCAGTGCACCAAACACGCGGTGAACGTCATAAAGTTCTGGATGTGACTCACCATGGACACCAAGCAGTTTAAAGATTAGCTTTGATAGTTCCGGTAATGTCTCTTTAAGGTAAGCGTGGTGTGTGGTGATGATTCTGTCGATGAGTTCAGCGTCACTGAGGGTGGAGAGCAATCTGCTTTTGCCACCTTCCTGTACCTGAAAAGCGGTAGCAAGTGTTTCCGAAACCGCTGCTTTTAAAGCTTCTACATCATCGGTGTCTCTGATGACGGCTTCTTCTAGTGAACGATCGCCGCCACAGCAGAAGTCCACCTCGTATGCCATAAATACCTTTACTAATTCTGGATGCTCGGTTACAACCTGCCCAATAGTTTTTTGGGAAAGATCATTATAAGTGCTTGTCATATGAATACCTCCTAGGGTTAATTTTGATTTCATCCTTATTTTAAGACAAAACAAAAACGCATCATGTGATTTGCCTCACACTTTGCGTTCTTTTTTTTATTTCTATATTATTTTATTTGTCCTTTATGCTAAAAGGAACCGTGCGAATCGCTGTAACGACGAGAAGCACTGCAAACACCATCACATCCAGCATCATAGGTACATTGAAGAAGATAGAAATTGCAGTGTAGATGCCAAACAAGATTGCACTTGACACAAACGCCATCAGATGTTGATAGGCGAATTGCTTGCGTTTCTCTTCACTTAGAGCAGCTGCTTCTTTATAGGTCACGTAGTTGATGTAGTAGATGCGCTGCGTCCGATAGATGATGAGCATCAATCCAACGAGCAGGACGCTTACAGTGTTGGTGATCAAAAGTGATGCGATTTTAGGATCGACCTCAAGCCTAGAGCTGATACCAGCTACTGCGGTCAACCCCAATACGAGGGTGAGGAACCATGCAAGTAGTGGCTTATAGGATTTGACAAGTTTCATGTGTTAGCCTCCTCTGTGTTATAATGATGGTAGAATGATAGTGAAATTTGATACTTTTATTATATAAGGAGGCACCTATGTCCCCCACTGCTACTGAAGCATTTCAAATCAACGGTTGCGCTACCTGCGGTCATACGCTTTGTGCAAAAAAGGTAACGCTTTTTGCTGGTCTGGATGATGCCCATATCCGTGAGATCATCACATTGATAGAACGCCGTCGCTATAAAAAAGGAGAAATCATCTTAAGAACGGGCGATTGGTTTGATCGATTATATATAGTAAATAAAGGACTGATTAAAGCGATTAGTACCCAAGAAGATGGCAAGGAACAAATCCTGCATCTCCTTAGCGACGGTGATAGTATAGGCGAACTGGCACTTTTAAAAAGTGAACCTGCCCTTTATGACCTCGTTGCTGCATCGGAAACCTATCTCTGCACGATTCCCAAGTCGCGTTTTGATGCGTTTTTAAAAGAAAATCCTGACCTGATGTTTGCGATCCTAACCACTGCTTATGAGAGAATCTCCTCTCTTGAAAAGCTCGTCGGTGCAATCGCCTCAAACGATGCCGACATACGACTTAAGTTTTTAATTCAGCAGCTCTATAAGCAGTCTGGCAACCATGGTGATGTTTTATCTTTGACCTTAACCCGTGAGGATATGGCAAACTTTGTCGGTGTTACTAGAGAAACCATCAGCCGAAAGCTCTCACAATTGGTTAAGGATGAAGTTTTAGAATTCATTGATCAAAAGAAAGTCAAACTATTGAACCTATCTTATTTTGAACTCGATTAATTTAACTATAACTCGACTAATTTAACTATAACTTGACTTAGATTATTTTGATTTCGACTCAGTTTATAAGGTCGAAAATAGAATCACGCCACTCACGACGATAGCGACAATTCCACCGATTCGGTTTAACATCAATGAGGCTTCACTAGGTTCAGCGTCTTTAAAACGCCAACCGTATCTCAAATACCACGCGGTTTTAGGTGATGCGGTTGTGCCTATCCCAATAATTAAAGCGATAAAGCCTATGATTGGGAGCATGCCGCTATCGGTGTTGACACCGGATGCATTTGGCGTGTATGCCAGTACTTGATTGATAATGACATAAGGGGTTAAGAAGCCATTCTTAGCAAAATAGCTATCATTTATCAGATCTGTACCATCACTTAATGCTTCTGTATAGCCCGAACCTTGATAGACTCTCTCATAGTCGATGCCATTGGGATACGTTATCTTCACTGATGTGGCATCAGTTTGGTACTGATATTCACTGCCTTCATAGGTAATCGTCTTACCGTCTAAGTCCAGTATCGCCTCTGATCCGTCGATAAAAATAGGATTTGGCTGTGCTTTGCACCCATTTAAGGTAAGAAACAAAAGATACCCCATGATGATGATTGCCAAAATCGGTTTGAGCTTGTTTAACTTATGTAACCACATATTGCCTCCTAGTTATATGTTGTTTTGATGTCTTTTCCATTATATAGGTTAGTTCTTAAAAAACGATTAAAGAAATGGTAAGTCTTTAACAACTGCTAGTTGAAAAAATAATGGCCAAACCTGTTTAAATATTATCAAAAGAGGCATATACTAAGTATGACACAACTAAATATTAAGGAGGCGTCGCTATGACCGGTTTAAGAACTGTCAGTTTCGAAGCTTTGATGGAATGTATCGACCTAGCTAGCGGGAACCCAGCTACATTCAGAAGTCTAATGCTTGAAAGAAACAGTGGTGCGGAAGTCATCGCAGTTACAGACAAAGGTAAACCCAGCTTTCTAATCCAACTCTCTACCTATGATACGTCCAATTGGGTAGACGACTACGCCGCTGAGGTTGAGCGGATGATGTAATTTAGGCCTTGAGATGTATGCTTATACATCTCTTTTTTTATAGTTGAATTAATTACTTATACGATGTAAACTATTAATATTATTTAATATATGGTGACAGAATGAGAAAACGAATTGTTTTAATTATGGGATTTATTGCACTGATATTGGTTGGTGTTTATATATTTGAATCGAGATTGACTGACGAATTTTTAAGCAACGTTACTTCGCCAGTCATTACCTTGTTATCAGCTGGTATGATTGGACTCACGCTTAAAGAAAAAAAACTATTTAAGAAGAATTTTTATCTTTTAATGTTTGGTGTATTATCATGGAGCGCATCCGATTTGATTTGGATGCTTTATGAATCAGTTTTTAATATTAATCCTGAAGATTCCATCCTACTGCTTTATACGTATTTATTACCAAATATCTTTATCATGGCAGCAGCCATCCTCTATTTTGTTGAAAATCAAAAAAGATGGAATCAGTTTCAGCTCGTAGTTGATGTTTCTTCAGCCGTAATGTTCATCACAATTTTGGTTTGGACAATTCTACTTAAATCAGTGACATTAAGTGACTGGTCAATTCATGAAAACATCGTCAATATTCTCTATATTTTGACCAATGTTATCACCCTTTCTATATTGATCACCTTATTACTTTCTGCAAGAAGGGATATGATCTCTTCCACAATGAGATGGGTCATCGCCGGTGTTGTAACCTATATAACGATTGACTTCATCTACGTGTATGCATACTGGATCAAAGCCTATGACTCGAATACCTTCATTGATACGATTTACTTGATATCGCTTCTTATGTTTGGATTTGCTTCCTATTATGATAATTACGGTAACAGTCCAATTATAGTCCCTGAATTAGATGAAGAAATTTCCTCTAAGGGTAGACCGATTAAGCTATTTTACTTTTTAATATTTCCATTTGCATTTGCATTAACTGGTTTTATCGACTGGATCTTATTCTTTTTCTTAGTTTTTGTACTCCTACTCTATCAATATGTTTCCGTTCAGATACGACTTTTCGTTAAAAACGAAGCCATGCTAAAAAAAGAACACGAATACAATGTCGAACTTGAAAAGCAGATAGAAATTAGAACCTCACAGCTTAAACGTGCAAATTTAAGACTTACAGAGCTCTCTATCATGGATACTCTGGTTTCTTTACCTAATCGTCGTCATTTTATGGATAACTTAAACTTTAAAATCAATGAACTAGAACAGCCTATCACACTTTTCTATATGGATTTAAATAACTTTAAAAGTATTAATGACTTACACGGTCACGAGATGGGTGATAAAATACTTGGCATTTTTTCTGATCGCCTCTTTGGACTTAAGAATGAGCATCAAGAGATTGCAAGGCTTGGTGGTGATGAGTTCGCTCTAATTGATGCCAACCCAGATCAAACCTTTGAGTCGATGAAACAAACAGCTGAATCACTGCTTGCACTTACAGATGACAAACTTTATATTGGGGATTATATGTTTGACATCGGCATCAGTATTGGTATCTCTCAGTATCCTAGCGATGCAACAATCCCAAGTCAATTAATTAAGCTCGCAGACTTAGCGATGATTCAAGCTAAAAAGACAATTGGTAACTCTAATTATGTTTTTTATACGGCTAGAGATATGGAACAGCTTGCTAGAAAAGCAAGAATCGAACTGTTACTCGATCAAATCGATTATGATGAAGAGTTCAAATTGGTTTTCCAGCCTCAGGTTGATGCGTTTACCGGTGCTGTTGTTGGTGTTGAAGCTCTTTTGAGATGGCATAGTGCTGAGCTAGGATTTGTACCACCTTTAGAGTTTATAAAAATTGCCGAGGAGAAAAATCATATCGTTCAAATTGGTAAATGGGTAATAGAAAATGCAGTGAAGCAGATAGGAATCTGGAATAAAAGCTATCACACTGCACTTCGTATGGGGATCAATATCTCAGCACTTCAGTTTGATACAGTTGATTTTATGAGTTATCTATCTGACATTATAAGGCTTTATGACGTTCATTCTTCGTGGATTGATCTAGAAATTACAGAGACCAGCACTTTAAATACAGGGCCTTCAATGGAAGAAATATTTAAAAGACTCAGCGATTATGGCGTTCAAATCTCTATCGATGATTTTGGAACCGGTTATTCTTCCCTCTTCTATATCAAACGCTTTAACATCGATCAGCTTAAGATTGCGAAAGAGCTCATCGATCAATTGGTAGAAAGTGAACAACAAAGATTAATCGTAAAAACCATTATCCTCATGGCAAAAGGGCTTAACATTAAAACCATAGCAGAAGGTGTGGAAAACAAGGCACAAGCTGACGTTTTATGTGAGCTAGGTTGCGATCGAATTCAAGGGTACTACTATAGCAAGCCGCTTTCACCTACTGATTTTGAAGAACAGTTTCTAAAAAAAGGACTTAACGTCGAAGATACCTCGATTCACATTTACGATCGACCTTCTCATGAATAACGACCAAACTCATATTCATTAAAAACGACCCCAGAGAGCTAGAAATCTAACTTTTTGGGGTCGATTCATTTTAAATTAATTGCGATTTTTATAACTTAAATACCATACGTTCGTTAAACACTTCAAAGCCTTCGTGTGAGAAGAATTCACCAGAGTTGGCATTTTGAGTCCAAAAATTCATCTCCACCCTGGGAATGTTATTGTCTCTGGCTATTTGCTTCGCATGGTCCACCAGTTTTTTACCGAGTCCCAATCCTTTAAAACGACTCTCGACACAGATTTGATCGATATGAAGCGTATCTGTTCTAAACTTAAATGGCGTTTCATCAGAGGTTTTTCTACTGGTGAGCATATACCCTGCAGGCGCATCACCATGAAATATTACATAACCCGAAACACCTATTAAACTGAGCATCTCTTCAAAGTAATGACTCATTTCTAATTCATTAAAAGGCTTAAACAATTCAGGCTCTATTTCATGATGGAGCGTTTGAACATCTTTATTTAACATAGCGATAAGCTTTGCATCTGTTGTTTGAATAATTTTATCTATAATAGTAATTTCCATATTCATTGCCTCCATTTGATAAATTTTGCATTTAAATCCAACTGTTTAGAAGTTAGGTGAATCATCGTCTCTTCTACTGCAGAACCAATCCCTATGAGGATTAAAACACCTGCGTACAGAGAGAGCCAATTCATTTGAAGTGAAAAAGGAATTCCAATACATAAAAATCCAGTAAGCTTATTAGCGTAGGTGTGTAAAATAGCAATCTCATGATATTTGATATAACCTATCAACACTGCAATACTTCTTAAGATGATGACAGTAACAACACCCACTACTATCCAAGTCTGCCATTCAATTAACGGGATTAGCTTAAAACTAATAACCAAAAACAGAATCAAGTCTGCTAGACTGTCTAGCTTTGCCCCTATTTCACTTATAAGATTATAATGCCTCGCGATAGTCCCATCGATCACATCAGATAGAATTGCGACGGCATAGATTATAATAAATGAAGATGATAATGGTTTCGTCCATATAAGTCCGATACACAACCCAATTCTAAGCAGTGTAATCAGATTGGGAACATGTCTTTTAAACCCAGTTAAATCACTCATTTGATATTTCACATTCATCCACCCTATTAATCTATTTCAAAAAATATCTATCTTAAAGCTCTCGTTCTATAATTTCATTTTCAGCCTTAAATCCAAGTCTCTCATAAAAGTGACCTGATTTCTCACTTGGCCATAAAAATAGTAACTCTATCTCATTACTTTTAGACCACTCAGTTACACATTCAATGAGTTGACTACCTATTTTCTGATTTCTCAGCTTTTCATCTGTATAAACACTTGAAACATACCCTAAAAAGGAAATGTATTTTCCAGGCTTCGGTAGTTTTCTAACTTTAGTTATATAGGCTGTTGCAACAATCCTACCTACATCTGTCCCAACCCATACAAAAACGGTCTGATTTAAATTTTCTACTAAATAATGATAGAAAACCTCATGATACGTTTCTTCATCATGAAGTGGTGTCTCAAGCTCTTCGACAACTTTTTGCTGCCATCTAAGGTGGCAAAGTTGACTGATATCTTGTTCAATTGCTAATCTAAATTCCATCTTCATATCTCCTATAAATTAAACTGGTTTTTAATGATTTCAGCAACTGCCTCAGGCGCCATGTTTGTATTATCTATCTTTATATAATGTTCAAAAGTCATCTCACCTTCATAGCTTTCTAAACGGTAGCTCTCATCATCTCTTTGTAGACGGTATTCTGAGCTTTTAAGATCGCGTTTAGACGCTTTATTATTGAGTCTATTCTCTGTAACGTTTCTTTTAAGCCTTTCATCTTTGCTTGCCACAAGCTCAACATAATAGACTTCACCACCCTTTGATTCGAACAAATCTGTTATGCGTTTAATCGCCTCCCAATCAGAGGGCTGATCAAATGCCCACATGTAAGTAAAAATCATCCCATATAGGTTTGACTCCGCAAATTCTTCGAAAATCACTCTTCTCAATCGACTAATCGCTCTTCCGTTAAAATAACCAAAAATTTCAATGATCGGTTCTATCGTCATGTGATTATGAAACAGTCTAAGATCGGTTATTTTCATGAGCTCTTGTCCCACCGTCATTTTGCCTACTGCTGCATTGCCTATTAAGATGACCAGTTTCATATTTCCTCCTATTTTAACGTTATTTCAATGCGTTCTTTTCCACCACCGATGTTACGCCTGCTTAGCTTAAAAGCGCCAATCTCACCGGTTGTTTTTATATGTGTTCCACCGCAAGGCACTTTGCCAAAACCTAGAATTTTCCAATATCTTTGTTCGTTCTCAAGATCACTATAAGCACTCGTGATTTCATGGTTTTCATGAATCAATCGCGTTAATGCATTTTCTAGAGCTGTAAAAATGGAACTGATATTCCCTTCCCATTTAAAATCCACTCTCGCTTTATCTTCGTTAATATTTGCGCCTACTTTTTCTGGATGTCCATAGTTTTGATACACCCACTCTAAAACCAACTCTGCAGCAAAGTGAAGTCGCATGAGTCGATAACGCTTTTGCCAATCGATGGTCATATGTACCAAGTCTCCAGAGCATAGGTTATGCTCTGGAGATAATTTATAATAGATTTCTTTTCCGACTTTAGTTGCCTCTAACACTTCATAGCCATTGATTTTGCCACTGTCCGACTGTTGTCCACCTGAAAAAGCGTAGAAAATAGTCTCAGCAACCGTAATGGTATCGCCCATAACTGAAGTCACTGTTGTATTTAACTCTGTTAAATATGGATTTTCCCAGAATACTTTCTTACAAGACATCTCTAAGCCTCCAAATGAATTTGAATTATTATATCATAAATTTTATTTAATAAAATTAATTTTTGATTAGTATCTGATATAATATAAGACGTAATCAATAGGAGGCATATATGAAGCTTAAAAGACTTAAAACACTTGTTTTGATAGGAATACTTGCGACGCTTTTCACAGGCTGTTCTAGTTCGGTTGAAACAGAACCATTTGATATCACAATGGTCGATGTCACGACACACCCACAAGCCATTATTACAATGGACAGTGGTGAAACTATGACTGTTTGCTTACTACCAGAAATTGCACCCAATACAGTTAATAACTTTATCAGTCTTGCTGAAAGTGGGTTTTATGATGGGCTTACCTTCCACCGTGTTATAGAGAACTTTATGATTCAAGGCGGTGACCCAGATGGCAATGGTTTAGGTGGTCCTGGCTACGCAATCAAAGGCGAGTTTAATAACAATGGATTTGCCAATGGACTTAATCACACAAAAGGAGTTATCTCAATGGCTAGAACCAGAGAGATGGATTCTGCTGGCTCACAATTCTTCATCATGCATGCAGATGTTGCGACACTTGATGGTGATTATGCTGCTTTTGGCTTTGTCATTGATGGACTTGATGTTGTAGATTCGATCGCAACAGTACCAAAAGATAAAAACGATAAACCGCTAGAGCCTGTAGTAATTAAAAGTATTACTATTGAAAGAAATGGCTTTACACCTGAAGATCCAATTACAATTAAGAAGTAAACTAAGGTAAATACAAGTATAGATAATGATATATAACCGATTCAAATCAAGATTCAAATCAAGAATCAAATTAAGATTCAAATTCATATTTAAACTTATATAAAAACTAAAAGGACCAAGTTACTTATTATTAGTAACTTGGTCCTTTCTATTATAATCATTCTTTATACAAATCTAAACAAACTTCACATACTCAGCCATTGGTTTTCTATAGCCTCTAATACGATCACTTTTTTGATCCATTTTTCCAATTGTGATCATTAAAGATGGCACTTCGTTTTCAGGTAAATTAAGCGTTTTACTGATTTTATCTTTATCAAAGTAGATCATTGGGCAAGTATCCCATCCCTTTTCCTTAGCTAGCAGCATAAAAAGCATCGCTGAAAGTGAAGCATTTCTTATAGCTTCATCATGTCTAAAGGTATCTCCCCAGCCTTCATAAAGGTTATTGATCATATCAATCATCATGTTGTATTCCATTTTATCTAAAATACCGAGCATTCTTGAGCCTTCATAGATTTTATCAGCGGATTGATACGCCAGTTTGTCACCGGTGACGATGATCACCGCAGATGCCGTCTTGATTTTATATTGCTTAAAAGCGTCCTCAAAGACTTCATCCATTTTAGTTCTATCTTCTACCACATAATAGTTTGCATGTTGTAAATTGAATGCCGATGGTGCTAAGGACAACTCTTTAAAAATGGATTCAAAATCCTCTCTAGGGATTTGAATGCCCTCTAAAAACTTATTTGCTGATCTTCTACTTTTTACGATTTCCATAAACTGACTCATACTCTTAATTCCTTTCCTTCCACGCCATTCTGACGCTTAATCATTATTTTGAATTTTAAATTATAATAACCTCTAATCGAACAAATTAGTTTTTCGCCAATTCGATTAATAGGATATGTGCTTTTGAACTTGTTTTAATTACGATGGTTTCTTCAGTTAGCTCAACTGCATCTCTGGTTTTTAAATCTATATCATTCAACTCTGCCTCACCCTCAATTAAGATCAGATATGCCATTCTACCCTTTTGTATGTTCAAAGTGTGTTGATTCGGCGCATGTAGCTCAGTAACATATAGGTTTGCGTCTTGATTAAGCGCTATGATATCTCTGTTAATGATTGCATTTTCGATTTGACTTTCTTCACTTGAAGACTTACCCTCAGCTAGCTTTAGCCAGTGATTTACTCTTTGTGACCACTCCAATTGACGATCGCCATATTGAGGCTGGTGACCCTTTTGATCCGGTAAGATCCAGATCTGAAGAAATCTCAACGTCTCATTGCCGCGATTATGTTCACTGTGTAAGACACCTTTCCCTGCACTCATGTATTGTACTTCACCACGTTTAAGGGTTCTTTGATTGCCCATACTGTCTGCATGTGTCAACTCGCCTTCTACGACATATGAGATGATCTCCATGTCTCTATGCGGATGCAATTCAAACCCCTTGTTAGGCGCTACAAGATCGTCGTTTACAACTCGAAGCATTCCAAACTGCATATTTTTGGGGTTATAGTACTCGGCGAACGAGAAATGAAATAAACTTTTCAACCACCCCAAATCACTCTTTCCCATATTCTCGTGCTTTATATGTTTCATATATTTTCCTTTCAATTAAATTCAAATAAAGTCATGACAACAGATTTGATAATTTTATTATGTATGAACAATACTGAAAAATGGTTAACAAACACATTTAATACTAGTTAGTGATATTATAGATTTATAATAGCTTTCTCAAAGTAATCTGTCAATCCAATTAGTTAAAGTTAGTGATAATTTTTTGTGAACAAAATGAAAATCCTGTTTTCCAAGGGGTTAAATGCCCTAAGATAACAGGATTTAGAATTAGAATTAAATTTAGATTTGATAAATTTTAACAAACTTTTGATACTAGTCTTCAGAATAGCTCCAACCTTCATCACCGTGATAGATCATCTGTTTCGTCATACCGCCATCTACAGTGATGTTTTCACCCGTGATGAACCCAGCCTCACGTGAACAAAGGAATCTAACCAGACGACTGATATCTTTCGGTTTACCGATTCTACCCGCCGGATGCTGATGATGATCTTCTGCTGAGAACTGTCCTTTCGTCGTATCGATCCAACCAGGACTGATGGCATTCACTCTTACCTTACCTGCTAAGCTGATGCTCATCGCATGTGTCAAAGATAAGATGCCACCTTTCGCAGCACTGTAGCTCTCTGTATCTCGTTGTGACATATAGCCTCTTGTAGATGCGATGTTGACAATCGATGCCCCCGCTTTAAAAAAAGGCATGAATCCCTTGGTTAATAGATAAGGCGCAGTTACACCAACTTTTAGGACATCGTTGAATTTCTCAAAATCACAACCACTGATTAAACCTTTGTTGCTATAGCATGCATTGTTTATGAGGTAATCTACTTCGCCAGCTTCATCGATAATTTGACGAATGGCACGATCAATCTCTGCTTCATTTCTCAAATCACATGAAATATATCTAATTTTTAGTGATTTGTTTGGAATTTCTACTTCATGATGATAAATATCAGTTAATAATGCATCTAAAAATCCAGTTTCTATATGTGAAGGTGCAACTATGTCTAGGTTGTAAACCGTAGCGCCTTCTTTTGCGAAATCAAGTGCAATTTGATAGCCAATGCCGTTTGTTGCGCCAGTAACGACGCAGACTTTCTCTCTAAATCTTTTCATCTCTGCCCCCTACCTCCATAATGTCTTATAAACATTATAATGGGATTTCACAAAAATGAAAGGAGTTTTTTTAATAAATCGTAACATTTAGGCTATATTTCACTTTGCCACTTTTTGAGTTCCTCATCAGTCGCTAATACACTGTGATTTTCAGATAACTGATGGTACTTACCAAGATTATAATCCACATCGTTACCATCATAAAACTGTCTTTTTCTTGTCTTCTCCTCTGCTGGATTAGGATGTGGTACTGCTGATAGAAGAGCACGGGTATAAGGATGCACTGGATGGCTGTATATATCATCTGAAAGGCCGATTTCTACGATCTTACCACGATGCATAACTGCAATGCGATTGCTAATGTATCTCACCATAGATAAATCATGCGCTATAAAAATATAGGTCAGTCCACGTTCCTTTTGTAGTTTTTTGAGAAGATTGACGATTTGCGCTTGTATGGAAACATCCAGCGCACTGATGGCTTCATCACAGATGACAAAGGATGGTGACATAATCAGTGCTCTAGCGATCCCAATCCTCTGTCTTTGCCCACCTGAAAACTCATGTGGGTAGCGATGGGCATGCTCTCGACTTAAACCGACGATTTCAAGCATTTCATAGACCATCTCTTCTCGCTCTTCCTTAGTCTTGTATAGCTTATGAATGTCCAATCCCTGAGCGATCAGATTCATAACTGTCTTTCTCGGATTGAGTGATGCCATAGGATCTTGAAAGATCATTTGAAGCTTTGTACGCAATACCTTTGAGGTTTCCTTACTCATTTTTCCTGTTAGCTCATGTCCTTCAAACTGAACGCTACCAGAAGTCGGCTCATACAGCTTTATGATGCTTCTCCCAGTGGTCGATTTACCAGATCCACTTTCACCAACGATACCGAAGGTTTCACCTTTATACACCTTAAAGGAAACGTCATCCACCGCTTTTACGGTGAAGTGTCGATTCATTCTAAAGTGTTGTTTCAAGTTTTTAACTTCCAATAAGACTTCATTCGTTTCCATGAACCGCACCCTCTTTCTGTAATCTTTGTCTTAAAAATAAAGGCAGTTCAACTTTTGGCGCTCTAGGATCTAATAGCCATGTTGCCGCATAGTGTGTCTCTGAGATTTTAAACATTGGAGGTTCTTCTTCAAAATCGATATTGAGTGCGTATTCACTTCTAAGTGCAAAGGCATCACCTACTGGTGGATACAACATATTCGGCGGTGATCCAGGAATAGAATAAAGATCGATTTCCTTGTTTGCCATATCGGGTACCGATGACAGAAGTCCCCATGTATAAGGATGTGCAGGTGCGTTGAAGATCTCTTCAACGGTTCCGTATTCCACGATTTTTCCCGCATACATAACCGCGACACGATCGGCCATGTTTGCAACGACACCGAGGTCGTGTGTGATGAATATGATTGATAAGCCAATTTGCTTTTGCAAAGACTTGATCAGTTCTAGTATTTGAGCTTGAATCGTTACATCAAGTGCAGTTGTCGGTTCATCTGCGATGAGAATCTTAGGCTCACATGCAAGTGCGATAGCAATGACGATTCTCTGACGCATGCCACCGCTAAGTTGATGTGGGTATTGTTTGTATCTTTCAGCTGGATTAACGATACCGACGAGCTCTATCAGCTCTATCGCTCTTAGCTTTGCAGCCTTACGATTCAGCTTTGTATGCTCCATTACCGCTTCTCTGATTTGCTTGCCCACAGTCATAGTTGGATTTAACGAAGTCATAGGATCTTGAAAAATCATCGCAATCTCTTTGCCTCTAAACTGTATAAACTGTTTATTTGTAATCTGGCAGAGATCAGTACCTTTGTAGAGGACTTCGCCGTTGGTAATCGTTCCATTCTTGGCTAAGATGCCCATTAGCACCTTAGTTGTAACCGATTTACCCGATCCACTTTCGCCTACGATGGCTAGTGTTTCTCCTTGATAAAGCTCAAAGCTTGCGCCTCTTATGGCTTTCACTACGCCATTATGGGTTTTAAAATCAACTCTTAAATCATTGACTTCTAATAGCTTTTTATTCTGTTCGTTTTTAGTATTATAATCTAACTTGTTTTCCATCAAGTGCCTCCTATTGTTGCTTCATTTTTGGATCAAACGAATCTCTCAATCCGTCTGCCAAAAGGTTGAAGGACAGCATGAGTAATGCAAGTACGATAACCGGTGGCAATATGATATGCGGATACACCAAAATCGATTTATAGCCATCGTTGATCAGTACGCCCAAGCTTGCGAGAGGCGGTTGTAATCCAAGTCCGATAAATGCTAGGAAGGACTCATAAAATATCGCATTTGGTACTGAAAACATACTCATAATGATTACCTGACCAAAGATGTTTGGGAGTAGATCCTGTATGAGTAGGGTTGCGGTCGGCGCGCCCATGGTTTTTGATGCCAAGATAAAGTCCAGTTCCTTGAGCTTTAGCACTTGAGAACGAACCACACGGCTCATTCCAATCCAACCGGTAATCACCAGTGCCAGTGAAATCGAGAGTATACCAGGGTTAAGAATGATTACAAATAAGGTGACGATAACCAGATTCGGTATGCCGCTCAGGATTTCGATGAAGCGCTGCATCACTGTATCGACGCCTCCGCCTAAGTAACCTGAGATTAGACCATAGCCCATACCGATAAACATATCGATTACCACGGCGAGTAATGCAATATAGATGGATACGCGCGTGCCTACCCAAGTCCGTGTCCAAAGGTCTCTACCGAGGTTATCTGTACCGAACCAGTAGTACACATCGTCTAAGCCTTTGTCCAAATAGACATTTTTGCCTGCTCTCTCTCCATCGAAAATTCCTAGATTCTCGATGACAGGGATACGCGGTGGCAGATTGATATGGTTGTCCACTTTACTTTTATAGGTGTGTTCGTTCATCATTGGACCTACGAACGCCATAAATGTGATGAATATGATAAGGATCACACCTATAACCGCACCACGATTGGCTTTGAATCTTAAAAACACATCCTTCCAGAAACTGATGCCTTCATAGACGACATCTCTTTGGAATGCTTCTGACGTCATAACGCGCTCGAAGCGATTGTCATTTCCGATGATTGGTTTATCCATTATGACTGTCCCCCTTTCGCAACTCGAATCCTAGGATCGATGATGCCGTAGAGGATGTCGATGAATAGCTGCATAATAATGTAGAATATACTATAGTAGAAAGATACTGCGATGATGATATTAAAATCGTTAACGCTGATGGCGGTCACCAGTAAGTCGCCGATGCCTGGTATACCAAATACTCTTTCGATGACGAGTGAGCCTGTCATTAAACTTACGGTTAATGGCCCTAATACGGTTACGACTGGTATTAAAGCATTACGCATCGCATGTCGCGTGATGATTTTTCTTGAGTTCAATCCCTTTGCCTCAGCCAGTAAGACGAAGTCTGAGCCGATGACCTCTACCAGCTCCGTTCTCATAAACCTCGCTACCGTAGCGATAACGAACATAGAAAGTGCAATCGTCGGTAGGATACTTGATTTCCACGGTTGATAAAGATCAAATGTCATGGGAAAGTATTGATGACCCGTGGCCTTCGTCAGTTTATAACCTAAGAAATAGCTCAGCCCCAGTGCAAATACATAGGATGGTATCGAAATCCCCAGAACCGAAAATCCAGTCGTCATGGTATCCCAAATGGTATTTTTGTTCAGTGCGGCTATGGCGGCGAGTACAATGCCGACAACCGATCCAAGTGCAAGTGCCTGTAGTCCAAACCTTATAGAAAGTGGCAAGCGTTTTTCAATGATTTTGGATACCTCAGCATTTTTTTCAATCGCATAGGAGACGCCAAAATCGCCTTTCGTCAAAACATTGACCATGAAGGTTTTGTATCTAACTGGAATGGGGTCGTTTAATCCATATTTTTCATAGAGCAGCTCACGTTGGCTCTCTGATAACTTTTCATCGTTAAAGGGTGATCCAGGCATGAACTCTAACAAGATAAATAAAAGTGTCATTATCGTCAGCAATGTTACAAATGCAATTAGTAGTCTTCTGCCAATATATTTAATCATAGCTTACTCCTAAGTTGTGTCTTGTTTATAGCTAATAAAAATCTTCAGGCGTCGAGCCTTCAGATTTTACCACAAGCGAGATTGTGGCTAAAAAAAAATCTGAGGCAATGTTGCCTCAGATTCAATTCTTATTCGGCGATTGACACATTTTTGTAGATAAATGGTGTGCCGATTGCATGAGGTTCAATTCCTGTAACCTTAGTATTAATCAAGTAAGAGTAACCTGCTTGGTAAAGTGGTGCGATAACTGCATCATCTGCTAATAAGAGATCTTCTGCTTCTTTCATAGCAGCCCATCTGCCTTCAGCATCTGCTGCAAGTGTCGTTGAGCTTGATTTTACAAGTTCATCGTATGTTGCACTTGCATAATCAGGTGTATTGCTAGAGCTACCTGTTAAGAACAGTTCAAGGTAAGTTAATGGATCGGCATAGTCAGGTCCCCATCTTGTAATACCCACTTGGAAATCATGCTCTCTCATAAGCTCAAGTCTGTTTTTCTTAGGTTGTGCTTTTAATGAAACGGTTAAACCAGGTAAATTGGTTTCAAGCTCTGCTTGAATGAACTCAGCCATTTTCTTTACAGTTTCAGCATCATCAAACAAAATTTCGATGGTTGTTTCTGTAATACCTAACTCTTGTTTTGCTGTTTCCCAATATTTTTGAGCTTCTGCTACATCGTATAAAGCATAGTCATTTTTGCTAGTCGCTCTAAAGTCTTTTCCATCTGCACCTGTTGCAAGTCCAGTAGGTACAATAAAGTTAGCCACTGTAGAACCATCATTTAAGATGTTTGCGACGATATTGTCTTTATTAACTGCATGCTGTAAAGCTTTTCTAGCATTAACGTTTGAGAAGATTGGATCGTTATTGTTGAGTGACATATACCAAACATAAGATGCTTCGATATTTGTAAATGCAGCATTGTCTTTGTAGTTGTCTACAAGTTCAGCTGTAAGCTTAACCACATCAAGCTCATTTGCATCAAATTGTAGTGCTGATGTTTGTGGATCCTTCATAACTCTATAATCCAAACCAGCGATTTTAACTGCGTCAGCATCATAGTAAGTTGCATTTTTTTCAAGTTTGAAGCCATAGCCTTTGTTCCATTCAACCATTTTGAAAGGACCATTTGCCAATAACGCTTCAGGTGATAATGCATAATCTGCACCCTTCTCAGTAACGAATGCTTCATTGAGCGGGAAGAATGTAGCGAAAGCAGTTAATGATAAGAAGTAAGGCACGGTTCTGTCTAACGTAACGACTAATGTTTTATCATCCGTTGCTTGAACGCCAAGCTCAGTTGTTGGCTTTTCGCCAGCAGTGATAGCAGCTGCATTTGCAAGACCAGCAACTTCAGCGATAAAGCTGTACTCACTTGCTTGAGCTGGATCCACCAATCTTCTCCAACTAAAAACGAAGTCGTTTGCTGTAACTGGTGTACCGTTGCTCCAGTTTGCATCTCTTAAATGGAATGTGTAAGTTAAACCATCTTCACTGACTTCATAATCGGTTGCAATTGCAGGAATTAAATTACCTGCTGCATCAAGTGAATATAAACCTTCGATTGTCGCTGCAATTGCCTCAAAAGAGAGACCATCTGTTGCAACATCTTGATCCATAGATGGTAGATCAACGTCTACTGCAATTCTGAGTGTTTTTCCTTCTGCTGGTGCAGCCGTATTTGCTTCAGTACCATTTGTACTATCCGCTGGTGTCTGTTCTTCTGTCTTTGCACAGCCAGCAAATAATCCAACTGTTAACATGACGATGAGAAGTAAAGATAATAGTTTTCTCATGTAAATCCCCCTTTTATTTTGTCTTTATGTTGATGAATTATACTACTGTCATAAAGAGTCGTCAATGAAAATTGCGACTTTTTTGAAATAATTTTGTTTCTAATCCTTCATTTTTCTGACAACTTTAGCGGGTTTCTCGGTGTTTTTTTATTAATTATGCAATTTAATACATAGTTCAATTTCATTTTAGTCTTTTATGATTTTTGTGGTGATTTTATGTCTTCCGCAAAAATAATTCTTTATTCCGAATAAATATTTCTATATTACAAATAAATTTTTTTATATTAAAAATGGTAATCTATCTTTTAATGCTCTACTTTATGAAAAATGCTAGCTAATAAAAAAAGCTAAATTACTAATCAAATTCATCAGTAATTTAGCTTCATAATTTTTAAAGATAATTTTATTGGATAATTGTTAAATTGTTCTATCTAATCAATTATTCCTGTTCAAACCAATCAGAGTTGTTTAATATGGCTCTACCAACACCAATCATATCCGCTTTCCCCTCTACTAGTAAGGCTTCAATCTCACTCTTTTTAACGACGCCACCAGTCAAAATTACGGGAATACTAACCGCATTCTTTATGGCTTCACTTGCATCTGAAAAATAGCCCGGAAAATCTCTACCTGGTACCATATAACCACAAAAACCACCTGAGATATCTATCGCATCAACACCCGCTGCTTCAAATGCTTTACATGCCGTAACCGCATCCTCTATCGTCGCACCCTCTGGCAAGTAGTCCGAAGCGCCTAAGCGCAATAAAATTGGAAAAGCTTCGCCAACGGCCTCTCTCGTCTCCTTGATAATCTCTAGGTGCAGTTTGATTCTTCCCATCAAATCACCACCATAAGCATCCTCTCTTTTATTTGAGAGCGGTGAGTAAAATTGATTGAGCAAATAACCGTGTGCACTGTGAATTTCAACGCCATCAAACCCAGCTGTTTTAACTCTGACAGCGGCATTAACAAACGCATCCTTCACATGGTTGATATCCTCTAGACGCATAGCCGCAGGAACGTTACCTCTTCTAGGGTTGGGCGTTGCAGACGGGCCAAGTACCTCATAGCCTGTAATTTCCTGAGTCGTAGCACTTCCAGCATGGTTGATCTGCATGATTACCTTAGAGCCATTGTTTTGTATTAACTTTGAGAGTGCTTTTAATGGTTCAATATCAGCATCATTTGATATCGACATTTGGTTTGGACTCGCTTTACCTTTTGGATCAATGTAGCTGTGTTCGATGATCACAAGACCTAATTGGCCACTTTTTGTTTTCTCATCATAATAGTGTTTAATAGCCTCTGAAACCTGTCCACCAACTTCAGACTTGGATGTCGCCATCGGTGGTAACACGATACGATTGTGAACTGACATGTTTTTAATTAAAATGGGTTGTTTCTGTAAATTCATACCTACTCCTACGCTTTAAGCTTAAACTGACTGATAATCTGATTTAAATCCGTCGATAAGGCATCTATCTGTAATCCAATTTCGTTAAGTGTCATCATGGTTGCAAGAACTTCTTCAGTCGTTGCTGAGGTTTCTTCAGTACTTGCTGCATTTTCTTCTGCTATAGCCGCAAGTGATGTGACGATATCCACAACGACGCCTCTACTTCTTTCCATCTCGTCACTAACCTTTGTCAAAGAATGAATTTCTGAGTTAATAGATGCAATCGATGATGTAATTGTATCATATTTTTCTTTAGTTGCTGAAACACTTTTGGCTTGGTCGACGATGGCGGTTTTTACTAAGCTACTTTTATCGTTAACTTTTTCAATATCCGTTTTTAAAGCATTTAACATTCGATCAATTTCTTCTGTAGAGCTTGAAGACTGTTCTGCGAGCTTTCTAATTTCATCTGCAACAACAGAGAATCCTCTGCCCGCTTCACCAGCACGAGCGGCTTCTATCGCAGCATTAAGTGCCAATAGGTTAGTTTGCTCTGAAATACTAGCGATCATCTGACTGGCAGCACCGATTTTACCTGCACTATCATTTGTATGTTCAATAAGATCAAAAATCTCATTGAGATCCTTTTGATTAAAATCAGTAATCTTCGTTAGTCTTTGGATTTCCTTTAAGCCTTCTTCTGAAGCTGAGTTAATTAACGTGCTTGCATCCAATAGCGCTTGTGTGCTCTTAATACTGTCACCAATCACCTGACCCAATTGTGTAAACTCATTGACGACTTTCTCCGTGTCGCCCGCTTGACGTGAAGAGCCTTCAGCAATTTCACTGATCGCATTTGCGATTTCATTCATTGAAGTTGTAATTTCGTCAGTACTATTTTTCATCAGTGTTGAAGCACCATTTAATTCAGTTGATGAATGACGCATTAAACCAGCCATCTGATTCAATGAATTTTGAAGCTTTAAAACAGAACGCGTTAAAATACCAAGTTCATCCCGATGGTTGTTACTTTTCACCTCAAAGCTCAAATCATTATCCGCTAGTTTTTCCATATCTTCAGTTACTTGCTTTATGGTTCTTGCCAAATGCAATACTACCTTAGCAGCGAGGAAAATCACGCCAAGAATTAATACCATTGAAATACCTGCTACTACAATTAGAAGCAATCTGACGCCAGCTTGTATAGAGTCCACTTTGTCGTTGGCATAAGTTTCTAGAACCAAGGTCATTTTATCTAAGGTAGTTCTTGTAGATTCGAAGGCTTTTGAATGAACACTCAAATCGCCAGCCGCACTCACAAGGTTATAGGAAGTTTCATATTTATTCATGTCTTGTTGAAAGGAAGTAAATAATTCAGCTAAATTTAACCCGGTCTCAGTATCCTTATACTCATGATAAAGGACATCATTGTCTTTTAAGTTGTCAACGGCTTCTGATACCCTATCTTTAACTTGTGTAATATTATCTTTATATTCAGCAATTAATTGATCTTTTTGCTCTTTAGAAAGCTTTGCAGTATTATTTTTATATTTTTCCTCTGCAACAGCCGCTTGATATAAATCTCTATCTGCGTTTAGCAATGCTGAACTGCTAATGTAGATTTCATCATAGAGTGTATGCTCTAAATTATTTTGAACGCTGTTCACGATAAATACGAAAAATAATTGAAAGATAACAACAAGGGCGATTAAAGGAATGATCAGTACCCACAATTTTTTAGAAACTTTTAAATGCTTCATCGACTACCTCTCTCTAGTTTATTCATTCTTGTAAATAAATATTTACATGATAAGAACAGTTTTACTCAAATCACTCTTATTGTCAAGGTATGTTTTAAATTTATCACTATTTAATGAAAAAGTTCCACTAGCAACTTGTTTTCAATAGATTGCTAAGTGGAACTAACCGTTATTTGTGTTTATTCAATTTTTCTAATTTCATGATTTTATTTGTTGGTCAATACTGATTGATCTTTTTTGATGATTATTTTGATGTTGATTTAGTTGCCATTTTTAATTTGCTCGATTGCCATCTTGAAATAGTTGACATTTTGCGCACCTGTAATCGCGTATTTGCCATCAATAATGAATGTCGGCACACTGTTGATCCCTATTTCTTGGGCTTTGCTCTGATCGCCTTCCACTTCAGCTGTAAATTGTCCAGCTTCAACAGATTTTAGGAATTCCTCAGGTTCAAGGCCAATAACACTGATCAACTTTTGTAAGGTATCCAAATCACTTAAGCTTTTTCCTTTTTCAAAATAAGATGAAAATGCCCACTGCGCATATTCTAAGTCTTTTCCATTTTTTGATGCAAATTTATGCGCTTCATGTGCCAAACGTGTGTTGCCAGGTTTTAAATGATCAAAGTCATAATCGAGTCCAATTTCTTTAGCCATTTGAACTATGTCAGCATTTGAATTCTTTGCTTGTGCATAACTGATGTTATATTTTTCTGCGATGAGTTGATGTATGTCTTTATCTGGATGGCTTTTTGCATTTACATCCAATTGGAAACTCTTAAATTCAATATCAACTTGATCTTCCAAGTTTAATTCCTCTAACGCCTTCATCAGTCTTTTTTCGCCTATATAGCAAAAAGGACACGCAAAATCCGACCATATTTCTATCTTCATGTCATCCTCCTATTAAGTGCTTTGTATAAAGAATCATACTTTTTTAATCTCACTAATTCAAGATAATTTAAAGAACAAAGTGTAAACGAATTGAGAACATGGAAAATGCGCCTGTAAAAGGCGCATTTATTTGTATTTTAGGTCTAAATGTTTTAAGGTCTAAATGTTTTAAGTGCTTCAAGCGTTTGATCTACAAGATCATTAAGCTCCCAGCCTAGCATCTCGGCACCACTTTCAATGACATCTCTTGAGCAACCTGCTGCAAAGCTTTTGCTTTTGTATTTCTTCATTACTGATTTTAGCTCCAAATCCTGTACGCTTTTGGATGGACGCATTAAGACGGCTGCACCAATCAAGCCAGTTAATTCATCTACTGCGTATAGAACCTTTTCCATCTGATGCTCTGGCTTAATATCTACGACGATACCATAACCATGACTTGCAGTTGCGCGTATTAAACGCTCATCCAATCCACGTTCGCGCATAATTTCTTGAGATTTAATACAATGTTCCTCTGGAAACTGGCCAAAGTCTAGATCGTGTAACAGACCTACATTGGCCCAAAAATCAGCTTCATCGCCATAGCCGAGCTTATTCGCAAAGTAACGCATGGTTTCTTCTACGATTTGTGCGTGTTCTAGATGAAATGGATCTGTATTGTATTCGGTTAATAGTGCCCATGCTGCTTCTCTTGTCATAGCATTACCCTCTTTTCTCTCTTTTCTTAGGGTCTATTTTATGATATTTGACAGAAAATTTAAATAGTTTTATTTAAATTCTTAATACTCAACGATAAATTTAATGATATCTACATCTCTTTCACTATTACATTTTGTCATCTGAATGATCGCTTTGTAGCCACAATGCTTTCCAATTATTTTCTCCATTTCTATCTTGATATGTTGATAGTAAATTTCTCTAATATAATCACCGATGCGTTGATTGGATTCACTTGACAAAAGCGTATTTTCAAGCGTTGTGCGAGAACCCGTAACAACCACCTCCGCTATGTTGGCGTGAACAAATGCTTGAACCTTTTCTGGACCTTTTCCAGATGTGGTTTTTATGAGCTTTGCAAAATCAGATTCGATATTGCGCTCTAAATCCTTACTTTGTTTCGGAACGATATTCACTGGTTGTTGATTGCCCAATTTAGAATAAATTTTCTCAAGTGCTCTTGTTAGCTCCTCAAAATCTACTGGTTTAATTAAATAGCGATCAACACCAGTCTCTATTGAAGCCTGCATTAGTTCAACATCTCCCATCGCAGTGGTAATTACGATCGGAATGGTTTTGTTCAATTGTCTAATTTGCTCAGCCATTTCAAGGCCATCCATTACTGGCATCTTTAGATCTGTAATGATAAAATCGACTGGATATAATGAAAATTTATCCAATCCATCTTTACCATTTTCCGCTGCTATGACGTGCTTAACTCTCCTCTTTAAAAATGTAGTAACTTCCTCACGAAGAATCTCATCATCTTCGACATATAAAACCGTAAATTGGTTCATCTGAACACACTCCACTTCAGTTAGGAATTTTTATTGTGAGCATTAATCCGTTTTCCGTATTTAAAGCATGAATACTACCATTGAAGTTTTTCTCAATAATAACTTTAGAAATATAAAGGCCTAAGCCTGTGCCGTTGAGTTCATCTTTCGTCGTAAAATATGCTTCAAACAAACGTTGAAGATTCTCATCAGGTACGCCTCCAGCAGAGTCCTCTATCTTGAGCAGGGTTTCAGACTCAGAAATTTCAACAGAGATCCATATGTTTTTCGACTCTACTTTTACTGCTAAAAGTGCATCAATAGCATTCTTTAAAATACTAAATAATACTTGAGATAACTGATTGGGTCTACCGTACATCAAACGATCAGCTTCCAATTGATAGTTGACTTCTATATTATTGAGTCTGATTGGCTCTCTTAAATAATCCAAGGTACGATCGATCACCGAAGATATAAGAAAGTTCTTATTTTCGAGCTTTGGATCAAAGAAAAATCTAAAATCGTCTATTGTTTGAGACATATATTTTACAAGTGCATCATGACGTTTACTTTGAGTGGTCAGATAAGTTTCATCTAACTCACCATGTTGATAGGCATCCTCTAGATTAGTAAAGATCATAGAAATTCCACTGAGTGGTTGACGCCATTGGTGTGCGATACTACCGATCATCTCTCCCATAGCAGCAAGTCGAGATTGATAGATCATTAAAGCTTCACGCTTTTTGCTTTCATTCATTTCTTTCTCAAATAGTCTTTTCACAGTGATATCACGTGAGAACATAACGATGGATTGCTTCGAATCGTTTTCCATAATTCGCGCATTAATTTCAACCGGAATCCATTCGCCATCAATCCCTAAAAATCGATCTTCAAAGGTCACTGCTCCGACCTCATTGATTTCATCCAGAATTTTACTGAATGATTCGCGATTTAGTTCATGGCTAATCTGAAGGTAATTCAGATCATAATAATATTGCTTATCCTGACCCAATGAGCGAACAACCTTATTATTTACTTCGACGATTTTGCCCTCTATTTGATTCTCAATAACAAAAATACAGTCAGAACCCGATTCAAATATCTTCTCAAACTTATCTTTACTTTTCACAAGTTCAAAGTTAAGCTCATTTACGGTTCCAAGCAAGGCGAGTTCCTTTTGCAAAACGAGCTTGTCCTTACTATATCTATAGAAAATAAGCATCATCGTTACAAATATCAGTATGGTGATTGAGTTGATTATTATTATGCTGTAGCTTCTTTCCTTTAAGAAGGAGACAACTTCTTCATAATCCTTTGAGACATTGATGATCCAAAAATCTGTTCCAATATTTGCCGGTGCATAAGCACTAAACTTTTTAACTCTTTGTCGGTCATTATCTGTAAACCAGAGGGAATGATAAATTCCTACACCAGACTCTTTGTTCTTTTGTTTTTCTACTAAAGCTTCTAGTTCACTCCAATCAAAGTCAGGATAAGTCGTACGTCTTGCTTCCATGACGTTTTCACCAATATCCTGCGTATTTGGGTGCATGATTAAAACACCTGTTGAATCTTTAACAGATGCATACCCCTTCTCACCTGCTTTTACAGGCATAATAAAAATCTGATAGATGGTTTGAAGTTTGATTTTTACATATAAAATTGCTTTTAAGGTGTTCCCATCCATTACTGGTTGCAGAACATTAATATAAAGTTGATCGCCTTCTTTATAAATTTCACCAGAATCTACTATTAAGCTATTCTCAATTTGATCTAAATCTTCGAATATCTGATCGCTATAGTCTGTTGTAGGATAACTAAACATTTCCTTACCATCCAGCCCTACTAGACGTATTAACTCAATATTGTCACTTTGAATGGTATAGTAGTCCTCCAGATTCTGAAAAGAATCTTCCAGTGCAAAATTTGGATCATAGGAGCTGAGATCTCTTATAAACGAACGGCTTTTCGATAAAATTTCCAAATTATGCATCTGATAGGTAAAAAAATTCTCAACACTTTTGGCAACGGTCTCTGCAAGCGACAAAAGCTGAAACTGTTCGATTTCAATGACATTGTTTTGAATTTTTTGATAGTTTTGATTAGATGCATAGACGATGATGATCGTAACCACAAGCGCAAAGCCAATGACGACTGCTGATTTGGCTCTAAAGAGCCACTTACTAAAAATATTTTTAAGCATACAATTTCCTTAGCATTTTATAGTTCATTATAAGCAATTTTATAAGTAGAATCAACGGCAAAAAGCCACCGTAGGGTGGCTGCCTTTTTAAGCAGTTTTGCTTTGTGTTTTACCTTGTGTTTTAATCTTGTTAATTAAGCCTTTTATTGCTGGCATAAATACAAAGATAACCGTAATTGCGATTAAACAAAGTGCAAGTGGTGAACCAACAAATATTTCTAATGAACCATTTGAAATCTTTGTCGCTTGTCTAAATGACTGCTCCATAGTGCCACCGACGATAACTGCTAAAATCATAGGTGCTGTTGGAATCTTTGCGATATCCATAAAGTAACCGAGAACACCAAAGAACACCATAATATAGAAGTCTACAACAGAGTTTGAAATGGCATAGGTTCCTACGAATGCTAATCCTAGTACCAATGGGTATAAGATCTTCGATGGAATCGATAAAACTCTTACAAGTAATCCAGCCATAGGTATGTTAACGATTGCTAAGATAAAGTTACCGATAATCATACTTGCGATTAATCCCCATGCTACATCAGGATGCTGAGTAAATAACAATGGACCAGGCTGAATGCCAAGCATTAAGAGTGCACCCATCATAATAGCTGTTGTTCCCGACCCTGGGATACCTAAGGTTAGCATCGGAATAAATGCACCGACAGATGCCGCATTGTTAGCAGCTTCTGGAGCAGCTAAACCTATGATTTCACCTTGACCAAACTCTTCAGGATTTTTAGATATTTGTTTTTCATTGTTATAAGCCATAAGTGATGCCATTGTACCGCCAGCTCCTGGTAATGCACCAACGATAAAACCAAGTGGCGTACTTCTTAAGATTGCTGGCCAAGAGCGTTTCCACTCTGATTTGCTGATCCAAATACGTCCAAATTTCTTTTGTGGTATTTTTTTACCACCGTTGATCTCTGAGTATGCTTTGAAAACTTCACCAATTGCATAAAGTCCAATGATAACAACGAGGAAATCAATTCCGGATTGTAGCTCAAGGATTTTAAATGTAAAACGAGAAATTCCCGACTGTGCATCAATACCTACTGTTGCCACTGCTAGACCAACAAGAGTTGAAATAAAGCCTTTAATCATGTTGCCTTTTGACATAGATGATGTCATGGCAAGTGCGGCAATCATGAGTAAGAAGTACTCGGCAGGTCCAAATTTTAGCGCAAATTTAGCAACCGGTGTTGCAAGTGCGATTAAGAAAATAACCGATATCATACCACCAATAAATGATGCAATTGCGCTGATTGCTAGTGCTGACTCAGCTTTACCCTTC
Organism: Fusibacter sp. QWL-12; assembly: GCF_058683495.1. Classification (NCBI taxonomy): domain Bacteria; kingdom Bacillati; phylum Bacillota; class Clostridia; order Eubacteriales; family Fusibacteraceae; genus Fusibacter; species Fusibacter sp. QWL-12. The sequence continues at coordinate 3,304,201 of NZ_CM178745.1, read as the reverse complement.
ATCGCCATTGGATAACCGTCAAAGGTAGCAGCCAATGCAGCACCATCGCCTGGCGTGTTAATTAAGATTGAACTTCTCGAACCACCGAACATCGCACCGTAGTAAACGCCTGCCATTGTAATCAACGCAGCAGTTGGAGACATTGAAAATGTCAGTGGTAATAATACAGCGACACCTGTTGCTGGTCCAAGTCCTGGAAGCATACCTACTATAGTACCTAATATACCACCAAAGGTTACCAAAACAAGATGGTAAGGCTGTAGGGCGATCCCAAGACCGTCCATTAAATATTGCAAAATATCCATCTGTTCCTCCTAAATATTAAGAAATGGGGTCATCGGCAATGAGATTCCCAACAGGTAAAAGAAAATGTAATACACAACAATACTGAAAATTAATGAGACGATCAAGTTTCGCTTTAATTTGTTACGCTCAAGTACAGTCATAATAAAAGTAATAAATAAGAACGTTGAAATCACATAACCTAAATGTTCAAAGATGATAGCATACACAATAGAACTTAAAACGGTTAATATGATCATTTTTCTACTTAAAATATCACTTTCAGTTGTTGCAGCTTTAATTTTAGCAAATGCAGCCTTTAGTTCACTTACATTTGATTTTAATAAAAGCATTAACCCAAAAATGACCAATCCAGTTGCAATAATTAATGGGAAAATAGAAGGTGCCATTGGATCTCCCATTGGACTGCGTTTAAGATTATATGCAAAATATGCATAGATGATACCGAATATAATTGAAATCAAACCTGACAGAAAGTCAAAGCTTGCCTTTTTTGGCTTTTCCATAATTCCTCCACTGTGAAAGTGGTGAGGGACAAGCCCTCACCTTACATTTAAATCACTAGTTCTGGTTAAATTAGTTGGTTACTAATAGACCGATTTCTTCAAGAATGCTCTTGTAGCTTTCATTTGTTTCAGCTAAAAATGCTTTGAACTCTTCTTGTCCAAGATAAGCAGGTGCCCAACCGTGTTTCGCAGCTTCTGCTTTCCATTCATCTGTTTCTACCATTTTCGCAAGTGTTTCTTGCCAGAATTTCACAGCATAATCAGGCATATCAGGTGCACCAAATAGCCCTCTCCAGTTCTCAAATACTGCGTCGATACCTTGTTCTTTACAAGTTGGAATCTCTGCTAAAACGCCTTCGCCAACTCTTTCAGCACCAGTATGTGCTAATGCTCTTAAATCGCCACTTTCGATTAGTGATTGAACATCGCCTAATCCAGTTGTTAATAGATCAACGTGACCACCTAAAATTTGTGCAGTAGCTGTACCATCTTGGAAGCTGATGTAGTCGATTTCTTTTAAGTTTTCAACACCAGCAGCTTTTGCCATGATTAAAAATTGGATATGGTCCATTGAACCCGCTGCAGAGTTACCACCGATTTTTACACTCTTAGGGTCTTTTTTTAGAGCATCCATTACGTCAGTAATCGTTTGATATGGTGAGTCTTTAGGCACAACGAATGCACCATAATCAGTAATTAATCTTGCAAGTGGCGTCGTATCTTCGTAACCATACTCGCTTGTACCATTTAAGTTAATTAAAAGAATTGGTGGTGAATAAACAGAGATTAATTTCTCTGAGCCTTTTTGTGTTTGCATGTAAGCAAGGTTAACCCCGCCACCACTACCAGCATTGTTTGTTACAGGCATAGGTGATTTTACTAGCTCTGTGTCTTGAAGAACTTTTGCAACCGTTCTGATCGTTAAGTCCCAACCACCACCAGCGCCTGATGGTGCAATAAATTCAAGCGCGCCACTTGGATAATTTTCTTCTGAACCACCACCAGCAGAACAGCCAGTTAATGCAAAAGTTCCGACTACAGCAAGTGCGAGTAAAGAAGTTATCGCTTTTCTGAATTTCATAATTCCCCTCCTACTAATTTTCATCTATCTTATAGACCTTGCGTCTTTAAGATCATAAATTGAAGTAATTCTGATACATTGTGTTTTCTGCTTCTTGAGCAGACAAATGCAGGTGCATCACACAAGTAACATTTTCTTTCGCTAAAGCCCATCTGTTCTCTTGAGGTTCCCAAAACATCAATATCTACAAATCTACCAAAATCCTTGTAATCCTCAAACCCAACTGTGAAAGACTTTAACTTACATGGTTCTATATCACAAACAAGAATACATAGATTTTCATAATAACTTTTAGCAAACTCACTTTCACAAATTTGATATGGAATCTCATGTTCATTTAGAAGACCAATCAATTGTGACAAAGTCGCTTTAAACAACCGTTCAATCCAATCCGTCTTCTTTTCTGGTCCAGGAACGTTCAATCGGATGGAGACAATGGCTTTATTGGGAAATTCTACTTCAAGTCGCTTGAGTCTTAGAACTTTCTCCTCACGTTGAACAAGCGCATCCAATATTATTTCCTCTTCCTTTGACGTATAGTATCGATAATCGTACCATCTCGGTACTCGATTTTAGCGACGATTCGATCCTCGAAAGCGATCGGTTCAGGTGTACCTAACAATTGCGTTACTTCTTTATATAAATCTTCCATAGAAACTAAGCTGAAACCCTTTTCAGAGAGCTGATCTATTAAATCTTGTCTAAGCGGATTTACTGCAATTCCCCTCTCAGTTATAAAAACATCTACGGTATGTCCAGGTGTAATAATCGTTGTGACGCGTTCAACAACCGTTGCCAGTCTACCTCTATAAAGTGGCGCGACGACTATGGTTACTTTTGCGCTTGCAGCAGTATCACAATGTCCACCTGAAGCGCCCATAATAACGCCATCCGATCCTGTCATTACATTGACATTAAATGACTTGTCAATTTCGAGTGCGCTTAAAATAACATAATCAAGCTGTTCCGCTCTGCAGCCTTTCATTTCAGGGTTCGCATATTGAGACGCTGATATTTCAAAGTGTTTAGCGTTCTTTACGATGGATTCTGCTGCTACTAAATCAAAGCTCTGAACGTCGAACAGCATTCCGATTTGATTTTCTTCTAGTAGTTCAACCATTGGCTGTGTAATGCCACCTAGAGCAAAAGCGGCTTTAACTGAATCCTTTTTCATAGCATCCTTAAGGTATCTGGTAACTGCAAGGGATGCGCCACCTGAACCCGTTTGGAATGAAAAGCCATCTTTGTAATAGGGTAAACTGGTGATGACTTTAGATGTTGCCTCTGCAATCTTTAACTCCTTAGGATTTTTCGTATATCGTGTCGCTCCAGATGCGATTCCTGCTGGATCACCGATCTCATCCACTTTAACCACATAATTGACGTTTTCTTGAGTAATACTTGCAGGCATGTTTGGGAATTCAGCGATTTCATCAGTTATAAGAACAACCTTATCTGCAAACTCTGCATCTACCATGGCATATCCCAGTGAGCCGCATTGTGTCTTTTCACCTTTACCTGATGCATTACCGTAAATATCTGATTTTGGTACCGCTAAAAATGCAATGTCGATTTTCATTTCACCATTGCTAATGACTCTTGCTCTACCACCATGACTCCTAATGACGATCGGTTGAGCGAGATGTCCATCAGAGATAAATTCTGCAAGCTGTCCTCTTAAACCACTGGTGTGAATTTCCGAAACGACGCCAGCTTTTATATGATCAATTAGAGGCTCGTGGACTTTACCAAGTGAACTTGGGAACAATACTAAATTTTTGATATTTAATTTTGCAATTTCATCCATTACCAGATTGAGAACGTAATCACCTTCTCGAAAGTGATGATGAAAGGAAATGGTCATTCCATCTTTAATGCCACAATTTAAAACCGCTTCACGGATACTACTTACGAGTTTTGACATGCCATCACCTTCCTGCCTGACTTAACATCAATATTCTCTCAGCTCTTTCTACGATAGGTTTGTCTACCATTTTTCCTTTTAGAGAGATGACGCCAAGTCCTTTTTCTTCTGCTTCCTTTATAGCCTCTACAACCGCAAGTGCGTGATTGACTTCTGCCTCTGAAGGTTGATAGATGGCGTGAACCAATGGAATTTGTCTCGGGTTAATAACCGACTTTCCATCAAAGCCTAATTGCTTAATTAATTTCACCTCTCGACAAAAACCTTCTGTGTCCTCCACATCTGAAAAAACAGTATCTAAAGCAGCTATCCCTGCAGCTCTAGCCGCATTTAACAGTTGAGATCTCGCATAAAGTAATTCTACGCCAGTTGATGAACGAGTGGTTTTCATGTTAGTCACGTAATCTTCAGCGCCGATTGCGATTCCAATTAAACGATCTGATGCTGTCGCTATTTCATATGCATTTAGAATTCCCAAAGCACTTTCAATGGCAGCCATTACTTTAACTTTTTTAACCGTTTTAAATTTCTCTTCAAACTGCTCAATCAGTGCTACCATTTCTCTCACTTCTTCAGCTGTTTCAGTTTTTGGCATCCTTATAACGTCTATACCTGCAGCGACCATGGCTTCGACATCTTTTTTTCCAAATGGGGAATCCAGTGCATTGACTCTACAGACGAGTTCAGTCCCTTTATAGTCAAGTGTTTTAACTGCTCGATAAACTAATAGTCTAGCTGAATCCTTTTCTTTTAGAGAAATTGAATCCTCTAAGTCAAACATAATCGAGTCAGCGCCATAAATCATTGCATCTGCCAACATTCCCGGGTTTGATCCAGGTACATATAGCATTGTTCTTCTTAATCTTTCTGGGTTAGTCACGTAAGATCACACTCCAATCCATTTCAGATTCACCACTGTAGCGAAGAATAGCCGTCTGTGTTCTTGCAATAATCGTACAATCTAATGCACCTCGATCAACTGCTGATATAACGACTCCCTTTAACTGATGTTCATTAAGAATGCTTCTAATCAAAGCTCTTATATGATCACCAAATTGTGCTTCAACGACGCTTCTTAAATAAATTTCGTTTTCGTTAGTGTCGTTTGATTCAATTTGGATTTGGATATCACATGACTCTAATGTACCTGCGACACCAATCTTTTTTGACTCCATACGCGCCTCCATTTCAATGTCTCGAATCATTTGCTTTTATTTTTTTGATGGTTTTCTTGGCTTCATAAGACACCAAGTATTCATAGGTTGTTTTAGGAACTATTCTTTTAATTTCTTCCCAATCGTTTGATTTAATCAATCTTCTTACACGGGATGCGCTAATTGCTTCGCCACTTTGCTGCTTTCGTGGTACTTCTATCGCTTCAATTTGATAGGTTGGTAAAATCAGCTTCATGTAGTCATTGTATTTTTTAGTCGTTTCACAATAAGGCTCTTCTCCAAAGAAACGCTTTGTAATCCCCATACTTGGTGCTATATGTCCCCCAAAAATCTTTAAATCTAACTGCGCTTGTAAATCCACTGCGCGATCTACTTTTTTGAGAAAATAACTGGGAAATGTCGCCTGAGATATGATATATTCTCCACCTTTTATAACCGTTAAGTTAGTAATATGTGTGGTGCCTTCTAATATTAATCGCATGCGAACGTCATAGGAAAATGTGGAAGCATCCTCAGATACGACAAAGACATAAAGGTGATCACATTTTGATGCTGCAGTCTCAATCAAGTAGAGATGACCCAAAGTAAATGGATTACAATTCATGACGATTGAACCTATATTTTCTGTCTGTAATTTAAACAAGCCCATTCTTTTAAGATATCTCTTAAAACCGTCTGGTTTTTTTTCAAGTAAAACCACAGTTTCGCCTTCAAACTCGGCACTTTCGATTTTGTAAAAACCAATGTGCTCAAATGCAGATGCAGCTTTTTCAGAAGTATAGACATAGACATTTTGATAGATTAAATCTTCAAGAATGTCTTGTACCATTAGCGCTAATGCATTCGTTCCTTGATGAGACTTTGAAATGGCAACACTCCGAAGTGTATTCCCTGTAACAGTTGCTGTTCCAGCTAATTTTCCTGAGTCATAAAATCCGAAAGTCGTACCACCAAAATCATCTAGTCTTATGTTTTGTTCTGATAACAAGTCCATGACTTTGCGCATCTCATTGGTATTAGGTTTTATAATTTTAAGTTCAGTTGTTGAAACCATTTATGCCTCAATCCTTTTGTAGCTTGTGTTTTTAAACAAAAAAAATCAGTACACAAATATAATTTGTATACTGATCTTAGGGGTTTTGCCCCGCATTATCCGTAATATTCACTTAGTTAAAAAGTTCCGCAAAATTGACTCATCATCTATTCTGCTTGAACACAATCACATTGTAATTGATATGTGAACAAAATGCAACTATTTTTTTAACAAGTATTTTTTTTATAGATTTATGAAGTAAAAAAACAGCACAACCGCCATAAGATCAGCTGCACCACCATGGCTAATACGCTCTACTATACACCACTGATCGTATTTTTCAATGAGATCACGCCCTCTTTCAGTTTGCATAGCACCATTTTGTAATACTTTTTCTGCAAAGGATTGGCTCTCTTGCAAATATACTAATCCCTTACGTCCGATAACGTTGGAGTCATCTAATGCCACAATAATTTTAAGCAAGACTTGTATCGCAGCGTGTTCTAAACTCTGATTTTCGGCAAGCGCTTTCTTTAGTTCGGGTAAGCCAATTTCAAATACCGCTGGATAGCCTCTTGCAGCTTCACCTCTTGCGCCTAAAAGGCCGTATTTTAAATATTGGTCAATGCCATATGTTTTTTTATCTGTCGATTTTATATGTTGAAGCTCATAATTAACAGCATCCGATACGTATTGGGAAATTCGATTGCGAATCCATTCGATTTTTTCATCATAGTTATTTTGTAAACACTGATATTTCGACTCACAAACCGCTGCTAAATTAAGTCCTAGAGCATAGATAGCACCTTTATGTGTATTAACGCCAATTGTCGCTTCTAACATGCTCTTTTCCGCTAAAATGCCCAAGGGTTGAATGGCACTAAAGATTTCTTTTGCACTTAAGTTCTCTAGACTGTGGACATCATTTTCTATACTTATTAAACCATATAACTTATCTATGGTCGCCTCTATCTCTCTAAAATAGGGTTCTAGTGCCATACACGAATCTACAAAAGTAAAAAAGTCCATGTCGTTGTGTGCACCTGAGTTGTGACGATCGACAAGTCCTGGCTTCGGCGTCACAGCAACCTCATATAGTAAAGCTTTAGTTGCAAATTTCGAAAAAAGTGTGGTCATGAATTACCTCCGCAATATCGAGGATAATTCTACCACACTTTTTTTAGTTATCAAATCTTATTTTATGACATTAGTCTTTTTTCACCTTCGAGTTCAGTGATTGGTTTAATGTTTTGAGTAATCTCTAAAGTGCCTAAAAACTGCCCTTCCTTGTCTCTCACTGCAAAGTATCTGATATAGACAAACTGATCACCAAGCTTGATCCAAAAATCTTCATTGTCCTTTTTACCACTACGCAAATCATCTACGATTTGTTCGACGATATGGACGCTTTTTGGTGGATGACAATGCTTCACTTCACGGCCAATAATCGTCACTGGTCGATCAAAAATGCGTTCTTTTCCTTGAGTAAAGTACTTCACTTGGTTGTTGGCATCCACAAAGGTCATATCAAATGGTACGGTGTTTAAAATGGCGTTAATCTCTTTTGCTGAAAGACCACCGGCATCCATTGGCACATACGTATGTGCGTCTTTTTGAATCCGGTTAACGATGATATCTTGTAGAGAAACAGACGATGGAACTTCATGTGTTACTTCAGGCTGTTTCAATATCTGTGAAGGTCTTGCAGGTTCTCCCACAGAATTAACTTCACCGATTTCTTCAACGAGCTTTGGACGCCATCTGTTCACTGAATTTAATAGTGTATAACCAATATCAGCACTTGCCGCTTCTATCTCAATCCATTCGCTTTGTGAGAACTTTTCAAGGATCATTGGAAACATAATTTCCTCTTCTTTAAAAATCATTTCATTGATTTGATGGACGACGTCATTCACCATTTGATTGAGCTGTAGTACATCCACTTTTTCTTGGCTTAAAAGTGATTTTACGACTTTGATTTTAAGGCGAATCTCATCATCTACACCCCACATTACCTGAGGTGGCGCGGTAATATTGTATTTTTCCATGTATGGGAAAATAAGATTTTCTTTGCGTTTGTAGTGTTTGTCAATGGTCTCTAACTTCAGGATGATATTTAGCAATGTTTGTTTTCTCTCTGTACTGGTGTGTTCTGAGTATGCACTAAGGGCACCTAAAAGATCATGATCCATGAGCTGCTCTAATCTGCGATTTTCAAGCTTAAAGGTATGAAGTGGATGACCTAGATCAAAATCCTGAGGGTCAAAGCCATCTTCTCTATGAATGTCTTCAATAGAGCCTTTAAACACACTTGCATGTACGTCACATAATTTTTGTATTTCAGATACTGCTAGCCCTTCATCGACTAAGGCCTGTTCGATCTCTGTGATTTCAGTAGCAGATACGTTAACTGTAAGTGCTTCAAATGCAGCTTTTACTGCATCTACGGACTCGCCTTCATGTAGCCTTTTTATGATTGCCTTTAATGCGTCCTTTTTATGGTCACTGTTGTTGATAAATTCACTCATGTTCATCCTCCTTCAGTTCAAATCCGTGTTGTTTTAGTTGATCATTAATCGTAGTTAATGCAATATTTTTAAGCCTAGAACCTTTTTCAAGCGTCATTACTCTACCAACTGTCTGTAGCATACCAGGTTTTACAATATCGACAAACCCAAGCTCAAATAAGACATTTTTCATATCAGGATAGCTTTCACATAATTCATAAACTGTGCTTTTTAAACTTATAGAAATCATTTGAAATCTCCTTTGTGTTCTTTTGTCTTAATCTTATTCTTATTGAGAATCACTTTCAGTAACATAGGTTACAAAAAACACTTGTAGCGTTACTTCGTTAAAGTTAGTGCCACAAGTGTTTATTTGATTTTAATCTGAAATTTTCATATGAAATTAAGATATCAACTCTAGACCCAAGACATTCGCTTACTGATATCAGTAAGGAAGGTATGTCGTTTCAATTATGGTTGAATATTAAACATCGAATTGCTATCAAAGTCTATAAATTCAACATCTTCTGGAGGCATAAACAACGTCATATCCATATTTGAATCTTCTGATATATGCGTCACCTCGTTGGTCATTAGAACCGTACCACCTTGCTCTACTGTGTATTTCATTGGGATGCCATACTTCACGGAAAACCACATCTTAACCATGTACGTGCCTGCACCTTCAGCTGATTCTTGTGTTTCTACATAGATGACTTCTTCGCCATTAAGCATATCTTTTCTAGCAATGATGTTCGCGTCACCCATATCTGTAATTTCTTCCAAATCTGTGTTTACACCCATATCCCCACCAGATGCTAAAGCCTCGGATTCTTCTTCACTCATATCAGCAAACTTTATGCCTTGTGTATCCCCTTCTAGATATTGATATGAAACGCCATCATCTGCGTTATGAATATAGATTTGATTGCCAAACCCCATTATTTCCGTTTCCATTCTAAGGTTATCACCTGAATAATAATAGGTTGATGTCATAGTTCCTTCTGCTGAAGTGAGCTTATACTTAATCACCATATGATCCGGCTGATAGTAATTAAGCGTTTCGAGTAACGCTAGACCTTCCAGATCATTAGACTCGCTTGCCGCTTCTGTCATTTCTGTTGTAGCTTCAGCCTGCGTAGTTGCTTCTGCAACCGTTGTCTCTTGTTGTGTTGTCTCATCGACATCAGAATTACTTCCGGAACAACCAGAAAGAATGAACACAAAAACCATTAACATGACCCATATATTTTTACGCAACATATAAACCTCCTTTATCTATCTAATTATTATCCCGTTTGTGTATTTTAAATCATTTCAAGATAAATATGTACCTTAAGACCTATTTGTTAAATCTACAAATAAGTTTAAAATGAAGTTAGCTTTACTCTTTATTTAAATATAATTAAAATTTGAAAAAATTATTCTGGGTATACTGTGAAAAATGAAGTATTTAAAGGAGCTCATATGAAAGTACTTTATATTGCTAACGATGATAATTTTTCGGTAAATCTCCAATCATTTATTGAAAATAAGGGCATTGCCTTTGAACACAAAAGGCTAGATCATACATCATTAATGACTGCATCTCTCAATGATTCTCAGCTTATAATATTTGATTGCTCAGAGGACATACTTAACATTGAACTGATGATTAAACAGATGCTCTCTTCCTCGATTAGTCCTATCTCGATTATCATCATATCAGATCAAATCGACTTTTTAGCAAAGACCCATTTGTATGATCTTGGTATAATGACAGTAATGCGTAAGACGGGTTTCAGCTATGGACGACTCAATAAATATCTTGACACTATTAGTCAAGAAATTGAAACCATAAAGACGCTCTCTGAACTTAATATTGCTGTAATCGACGACAGTCGGTTTTCACTTGAGATTATTAAAGCTTTCTTTTTAAAATACAATATTACAAAGGTGGATTATTACCAAAAAGCGACCGATTTCATGGATCAAGAGTTTATGTACGATCTTTATTTGGTAGACTTGGTTATGCCTGATTACGATGGTGAGGATGTCATATATAACATCCGAGAATACAATCACAATGCCATTGTCATACTGGTAACTACTTATGGTGAAGGAAAAGCGATCTCACATTGTCTTGCAATTGGGGCTGATGATTTCATTTTAAAACCCCTTGATTTTAAACTCTTTATGTTGCGTATTCATACTTGCTTAACCCATTATAGAATTACGCAAGACAACTTCAAAAAGACTGAAAAGCTCTACGAGCTCGCCACTAGAGATGGACTTACTGGTGTTTACAATCGCGCCTTTTACATTGAGAGCTTTAATAAAAAAGTACATGAATCACTCCGAAATAACCGTCCGTTTTCACTGATATTACTCGATCTGGATTATTTCAAGCAGATTAATGATGAATATGGCCATCTAACTGGTGATGAAGTATTAAAATCAGTTGCTAATTTGTTGAAATCTCAGCTTCGAGAAAGTGACTTAATATGCCGTTGGGGTGGCGAAGAATTTAGTATTCTACTCCTCGATACAGACCTGAAATCCGCTTCCTTTGTCGCTGAAAAGCTACGCACACAGATAGAGTCGTTGAGAGTAGACGGTATCGTTAAACTGACTTCAAGCTTTGGTGTAACACAGTGGCGTGAAGATGATACTGAGGAATCAGTATTCAAACGCGTCGATAACTCACTCTATTTAGCAAAGTTAACAGGCAGAAACAAGGTGGTCACAGATGAGGAGTTATACATCAACGCTTCGGGTTTACCGATCAACATAGAATGGGGACCCTTTTTTAGAAGTGGTAACCCTGAGATCGACGATGAGCACTTTGCATTAATTCGTCTTTCAAATGAAATCATCGTGAACTGCTTTAGACCTGAAACCGAAGAAGAGACCTTAAAACAGTTTGATAAGCTGATGTCACATATCGTGACGCACTTTGATAACGAAGAGGAAATTCTAGAAAAATACCATTATTCGCAGTTAGAAGAACACAAGCAAATTCACAGAGAATTAGTGACTAAGGCAAAAAGCATAGAGAAAGGGCTTCACAATCATTCAATTTCAGTCCTCACTGTTGCAAAATATCTGATCCAAGATGTCGTTGTGGGGCATATTATTAAAAGTGATTTTGATTTTTTTGACTTATTTCAAAATTAAATGTTGCACACACTAAAAAAGCAAGCCTATCGGCTTGCTTCTTTAGATTGTTGACATTTCAAAGGATCGACTATTTAAAGAGTGGCTAACCTCCTAAATATGCGCGTTTAACACTATCATCCTCAAGAAGCACCTTCGCATCCCCTGAGTTGATAATTTTCCCTGTTTCCAGTACATATGCTCGATCGGCTACTTGTAGTGCTTGATTTGCATTTTGCTCGACAAGTAGGATCGTTGTACCTTGTTTTTTTATGGTTTCGACAATATTGAAGATTTCTTTAACGAGTAATGGTGCAAGCCCCATAGAAGGCTCGTCTAGAAGAAGTAATTTTGGTTTTGACATCATCGCACGGCCTATAGCCAGCATCTGTTGTTCGCCACCACTCAATGTTCCAGAAGGTTGATTAATCCTTTCCTTGAGCCTTGGAAAATAGGAAAAAACTTGATCGTAATCCGCCTTTAAACCTGATTTGTCTTTTCTGATAAATGCGCCCATTTCCAAGTTTTCTTTTACTGTCATTCTAGAAAACACACGTCTTCCCTCTGGAACATGTGCCATTCCTAAATAGACCAGTTGATGTGGTAACAACTTATTTAAAGGTTCGTCTTCAAATAATACCACACCATTTGTAGGTTCAAGTAATTTGGAAATTGTTTTGAGGATAGTCGTTTTACCAGCACCATTTGCACCAATTAAAGTAACGACTTCACCTGGGCTAACATTAAAACTTACGTCTTTAATCGCGTGAATTTTGTCATAGAAGACATCGATGTTTTTAACTTTTAGCATGCTGTCACCTACTCCCCTAAATAGACGCGAATAACGTCTTTGTTATTTTTTGTTTCTTCCGCAGTTCCTTGAGCGATGACTTTACCATAATCTAGAACCACAATTTTCTCACAAATCCCCATTACCAAACTCATATCGTGCTCAATGAGTAAAATTGCGATATTAAAATTCTTTCTAATTAAGCTGATGGTTTCCATGAGCTCATGTGTTTCCTGTGGATTCATACCTGCGGCTGGCTCATCGAGCATTAAAATTTTGGGTTTTGTCGCCAATGCTCTTGCGATTTCTAACTTTCTTTGTTTCCCATATGGGAGGTTTTTAGCTAAAGTACCTGCATACTCTCGCATTTCAAAGATATCTAAAAATTCAAGACATGCCTCTTCGGCATGTTTTTCGTATTTCCAAAAAGATGGGAGTCTAAAAATACTTGAAAGGGTTGAATAATGCAGATCGTGATGATATGCAATTTTGATGTTTTCAAGAACTGTGAGTTCTTTAAACAATCGTATATTTTGAAAGGTTCTTGATGCTCCCATCTTTACAATTTCATATGGTTTTTTACCGACGATGCTTTTGCCATCTAAAGCAATATCGCCCTCAGTTGGCATATAAACACCGGTCAACATATTAAATACAGTCGTTTTTCCTGCTCCGTTTGGTCCTATTAAGCCGACAAGCTCTTTATCGTTAATTTGAAGGTTGAAATTATCGACTGCTTTTAGTCCACCAAATTGTATGCTTATATTACTTGCCTCCAGTAGCGCCATCGATTCCCCCCCTTTTCTCTCTTTTTCTTAATGCAGAGTGAACCAACTTTGTTCGATCATATAGTGTTTGCCAAGAAAACTCACCTGTTCCAAAAAGCCCTTGTGGCCTAAATAGCATCATAACAATCAGCATGAATGAGTATAAGAGCATTCTAAAATCTGAAAATCCTCTTAATGCCTCTGGCAAGATGGTCAATACAGTAGCTGCAACTATGGTTCCTGTTAAACTCCCCATTCCACCAAGTACGACGATAACCAATATTTCAACTGATCTCATAAAACCAAATGTATTTGGATCGAGGAAAGCGATATAGTGTGCATAAAGCCCACCACCTACACCTGCAAAACCAGCAGCTATAGCAAAGCCTAATACCTTATAATAAGTCGTTCTTACGCCTACTGCCTCTGCTGCAACTTCATCTTCTCTTATCGATAGTATCGCTCTACCTTGCTTAGAATGCGTTAATCTATAAAGAACTAAAATAACCAATGCAGCTATCCAAAACGCACTTTGGAAGGTTGCGATTCTCGGGATTCCTGTTAACCCCTGAGCGCCTCCAGTAATTTTAATATTGTTTATAACGACGCGGATAACCTCACCAAACCCGAGTGTAATAATCGCCAAATAATCGCCTCTCAGTCTAAGTGCAGGAATACCTATGATAATCCCAACGATACTAGCCGCGATTCCTCCGATTATTAAGCTAATTATTAAAAGCAGTAAATTTGGCATCTGACCTTTAAAAGCAATCGAAAATAATGCTGAAGCATATGCACCCACTGCCATAAAACCGGCATGTCCTAGAGTGAGTTGTCCTAAAAAGCCAGTTACTAAATTTAAACTACTTGCTAGAATTACATTTATTAAAATAAAAATGATAATCCCCTGATGATACTTACTCAGCATACCAGTTGCCATCATCCCCATTAATCCAGCGAAGATTAAGACGACAACTGCAAAATTTATCGCATAATTTTTAATCATTTTTTTAGTCATCTTACACCTTCTCTTTCTCGTTCTTGCCAAGAATACCAGTTGGCTTAACGATTAATACGATAATCAGCAAGCCAAATACGATGGCGTCTGACCACTGAGAAGACAGATAAGCTTTGGTAATTGTTTCTATCATACCGATGACGAAACCACCAAGTACAGCTCCTGGGATTAAACCAATGCCCCCTAGTACAGCGGCAATAAATGCTTTTAGCCCTGGTAAGACCCCTAAAGTAGGAAACACTTGAGTATAGGTAATACCATATAAAACACCACCAAGTGCGCCTAATGCCGAACCAATTGCAAACGTTAGTGAAATGGTTTTATTGACATGAATGCCCATTAAAACTGCTGCGTCTTTATCCTCTGATACAGCACGCATCGCTTTTCCAGGCTTTGTTCTCTTTATAAATAAATCAAGTGCAATCATAAATACGATCGAAAGCGCTAATGTGGTTACAGTTACTGTCCCCACTTGAAGCGGACCGATTGCGATTGGTTTTTTCTCAATTAGCTCTGGCATAATCTTAGGATCCGCCTTAAAAATCACCAATGCTAAATTCTGAAGAAAAAAACTAACCCCAATAGCAGTTATTAATACCGATATTCTCGGTGCCTTTCTCAGTGGCTTATATGCAACTCTTTCGACGATAACGCCTATTACAGCCGATAAAACCATTGATATCAGTAATATTGGAATAAATGGTAAGCTTGTGTTGACTGCAAGTATGAAAGCAATATACGCACCAACCATCATAATTTCGCCATGTGCGAAGTTGATTAATCGAATTATACCGTAGACCATTGTATAGCCAAGCGCTATCAATGCATAAATACTACCTACAGATAAACCATTAATCATTTGTTGTAGGAATAATACCAAATGACTTCCCCCCTATTTCTACCGTTTTCTTTGCTTCTCAGCATCTCTGTTAGCCATATTTTTATATAACTCTTTATCTTCCCTTTGAAATTTAAAACGTATTTCAAAAATTTCTTTAAGAAAAGGGGCTGTTGTAAATCTTATATCGATATCCAACAGCTCCTTTCATATTTACATTTAATGCTTATATTCTACTAAGATCGGTAATAATGCTTTAAACTACTCGCCTGATACTTTAGCAGCTAATTTGTGTTCGCCACCAACGATTTGAATGATTGAGATACTCTTAACAGGGTCCCCATTTGCATCGAATGTGATGTGTCCAGTTACATAATCACCATCCGTTTTAGCAAGTGCATCGATAACCTTTTGAGCATCTGTGCTTTTTGCTTTTTCCATAGCTTGAGCCATGATATAAGTTGAGTCATAACCAAGAGCTGCAAGTGCACTAGGTGTTTTACCATACTCTTTTTCATATGCAGCTATAAAATCTTGAACGATTTGTGCACTATCTGTTTTTGCATAGTGATTTGCAAAGTAATGACCTTCAGCTACGTCAGCATAATCTGCTTCAATACCATCCCAGCCATCGCCACCAATTGCGATAACGTCGATACCGAGCTCTTTAATTTGAGAAAGAATAACACCGACTTTTGCTGTGTAATCCGGTAAAAAGATTACGTCAGGGTCTTTATCTGCAATTTTAGTTAATACTGCTTTGAAGTCCGCATCTTTAGTTGTGTAACCTTCGAAATCCGTTACGGTTCCTATTTCTGCAAATTTAGTATTAAATGCATTTGCCAAACCATCAGAGTACGCATCTTCGATGTTATAGAGTACAGCAGCAGTTTTAGCGCCTAATTGCTCTGTAGCAAATTTTGCTGCAGTTGCACCTTGATATGGATCTGTGTAGCATGCTCTAAATACGTTTGCTGCATTTAAAGTTACATCATTATGAGTCGCTGTAGGTGATAACACTGGCATATTATCGCCAACTGCGATTTCTTTAATCGCTAAAGTTTCACCACTGAATGTACCACCGATTAAACCTTTAATACCATCTTGATCTCTTAAACGATTGTAAGCATTTACTGCCTCTGTTTTGTCACCCTTACTGTCATAATCGATGATATCGATTGTAGCACCATTTACCCCACCAGCTGCATTGATTTCTTTTGCAGCTAATTTTGCACCTTCAGCAACTGCTGTTCCGTACATACTGTAATCGCCTGTCATAGGTCCGATTACCCCCAACTTGATAACACTGTCTGCTTCAGATTTTGAACAACCTGCCAAAGCCAAACTTAGAATCATAACCATAGCCATTATTAATGCTAATCTTTTCTTCATAAGAAATTCCCCTCTCTTTTATTTCCGCCTTGTATCCTATCGAACAGAGTCTTTCTACGGCGGACTAATTTGTCTTTCAAATATGAAACTTATTGTAATCTGTATTTTCTGAATAATCAATCACTTTTTTTATAATTTCAAATAAAAATTAATTTTTATATAAATATTTGATTTATAACGCTTCAATTTCAACATTTATAAGTCTGCTTTCAATTTTTTTCACAATCCATTACACACAAAAAAACATAACCAAAAGTATTTGGTATGTCTTATAAATTAATTTTATGTAACATTTGTCTCGAAAAAGTTCAAGGTTTCCAAAATAAAAACGTCCGCGTACGGCGGACGTTTTTGATTGTTTTAGTATAAAATTGTTTGCGATAGATCTTATTTAATTTTCAAACTTATTTTTTCCTGATGACTTTGCGCGATAGAGCGCTTCATCTGATCTTTGGATGGCTTCTTTCATCGTGTCGCCTTCATTCCATGTTGCACAGCCGATACTGCAGCCTACATGTAAAGAAAACGAATGATACACGATTGGCTTATTGATAACGTCTATGATTCTTCTTGCCACAAGTGACCCTAAGTCTAATGGTGTCTCATTTGGAATCAGTAAAATTACAAACTCATCGCCACCAATTCTTGCGACGATCTCACGATCTCTGATGGTCATCTGCAATCTTTCAGCAACCTCACAGAGTACATAATCACCAGCTTCGTGTCCATATTGATCGTTGATCTGCTTAAATCCATCTAAATCAATTGATAACACAGATAACTGCTTATAATGTCTCGTCGTTTGATCAAAGTAAGCTTTCAATCCTGCACGATTTGCTATACCTGTTAAACCATCTGTATTGGCAACATTTTCAAGCGTATTAATCGTCGCCATATTGATGTTTAAGGCTTCAAATAGCTCATGTAATGTCTCAGATAATTTTTCGATTTCCAATACACCTTTATGTGTTGGAAGTGAAGGCTTTTCACCAAATCTCGCCTGATCAAGCGCTTTAATGAGAACCTCTAATGGTTTTGTAATGGCTTTACCAAAATAGCGTCCAAATAAAACAAAGACGACAAATAAAATAATGCCGATCGACCATATCACCCACTGTAGGTTACGTACACTGCTTAGAGCGGTTGACTTATCCTGTCTAACGAAGATCGTCCAATTGAGACCACTGTAATTTAAGTAGCCATCTGCAATAGAACTGGCTTCAATATAATGCCAGTTATCACTTTCATAAACTTGACCAACTTTCGACGCATCGCCCAAAAGTGTACTACCGTCCACAGCGCTAACGACAAAGATTTCAATTTGGTCGTTCTCAATGGGTTCAAGTACTGTCGCTTCAACTTCTCTTGCCCATTCCCAGCTCAAATGTGCTGCTATAACACCGATAATATTACCACTCTGATCGGTCAACGGAAAACTGATATCCACGAACTGCATAACCTCTCCTGTAGGATTAGGAAGCAAATTTGCTAATAACACAGCCTCATGAACATCACCAATAAACTCTCCTTTAATCCCCTCTAGATAGACAGGCCTTTGAGAGATATCTCCACCTAATAAGATATCGTCAGTTGCTGCGATTACTTTTCCGTTTACATCGGTAACACCGATCCATGAGAACGATGGGAACTGAAGCTTTAAACTATTTAAAAGCGCGCTCACTTCCTCAGGATGATCCAACGTTTTCATCGGTTCAAGTTCTGAAATCGTATAGAGCTCTCCCGATCTCGACCACATGAACTGATCCATCTTGTCTGCCATATGAAAAGCTGTTTCAGACAAGGACTGTTCCACTTTTTTCCGCATAGAATTACCAACAAATACACCAATCGTGATACTTGAAATAAGCATTAATATCAAAACGATCAGTGAAATAGCAATATAAATATGCGTACTCAATTTCTTTGATTTTTTTAATTGCATGTTGCCCCCAAGTTCTATTCTAATACTTCCTTGATAAAGATATAATTATAATTTCACAACATATCGTTTATCATAAAACTATTTTATACGAACAATTGGAATTTGCATACAAAAAACACAATTTCCGTTGGGTACAAAGATTTCAGACTTATGTCCTATTTGTTAGGTCAATATAAACTCGGTCAATTATATCAGATTGATAGGCCGGACGCATGATTTTTGTATCACTTGCGACCTGTTCAATCCTATGTGCACACCATCCAGCGATTCGAGAAGCGGCAAATAGTGGCGTAAATAATTCACTTGGAATGTTCAGCATCTCATAGACAAATCCACTGTATAAATCTACATTCGAGCAAATTACAGCTTCTTTGCCCTTTCTTTCTTTAATCAGCTCTTTTGTCAGTTTTTCGATGTTCAAATATAGGCTATAGGTTGCAATGGCATCACTGCCTTTTTCCTCAGCAAGTTCCAATGCCTTTTCCTTAAGGAGTGTAGCTCTAGGGTCTGACAAAGTGTAGACCGCATGTCCCATACCATAGATTAAACCAGTGCCGTCAAAGTATTTTTTATCTAGAATTCCTGTTAAATACGCTTTCAATGCAACTTCATTCTGCCAATCCTCACACTCTTGTTTGATCGTTTCCACCATGGCAGTCACCTTAGAATTTGCACCGCCATGCTTAGGTCCTTTTAAAGCACCAATGGCAGAACTAATCGCCGAATACGTATCAGTGCCACTTGAAGAGACCACATGAATCGCAAAAGTTGAGTTGTTACCACCACCATGTTCTGCGTGAATTGCCATTAAAAGATCTAAGGTTTCCGCCTCAACAGCT
Source organism: Fusibacter sp. QWL-12 (assembly GCF_058683495.1). Lineage (NCBI taxonomy): Bacteria > Bacillati > Bacillota > Clostridia > Eubacteriales > Fusibacteraceae > Fusibacter > Fusibacter sp. QWL-12. The sequence continues at coordinate 3,284,951 of NZ_CM178745.1, read as the reverse complement.
GTAAATTGGCAATCAGGGCGAGACAATCTCAATATATTTTCAGCCGTACTTAGCTTTGGATCAGGTTGATGAATATATAAGCTCTTTCCTTCAAAATAATGTGCCTTTGCTTGATACCCATAGCTGATTATAGTTGGAAAGCTTGCAATAAGTTGAATCGACTGTCTCATCAGATTCTCTATTTCAATGCTATCGGGATTTTCATCATCTGAGTAAAGCACCAAGACACTGCGTTGTAGTTTGTTCATAATATCTCGACTTGGTATTTTTAAAATCATGTTTTCAGTGAATCCCGCTGGTAACTGTCTATAAGTTCCAAGTAGTGTTTTAAACTCTTGTAACTGTATAGCCGTTGGCAGTTCCCCCACTAAAAGCAAATAAGCGACCTCTTCAAACCCAAATCGTTTTTCACTTTGAAAGCCTTTGACCAAATCCGAAATATTGTAGCCTCTATAATACAGTCTACCCTCATCAGGCTGTTTCAAACCCTCTATGATTCGGTAGCCTTCAACGTTACCCACTTCAGTTAAACCGACGAGCACACCCGTCCCATTAGGATTTCGAAGGCCGCGTCTCACATCGTATTTTTCATAAAGACTTTCAGATATGCGATTGTTTTTCTCAGCCTTTTCTGCAAGAGACTTTATCAACGAATTCTTAGCCTCATTTTTTATGTCTACCATAACTCACTTCACCTCCGATGCCAGAACTTCGATAACGCGTTTGGTAAATTCAGTGGTAGTAATTTGTCCGCCTAAATCCTTGGTATGATTTTCTGGATTCTTAAGCAAAAGTTCTATCGCTTTTTCAAGTTTTTCACCTTTATCTGTCTCACCAACGTGCTTGAGTAACATCGCTGCAGAGAGTAACATCGCTGTCGGATTGGCTAGATTTTTACCAGCGATATCAGGGGCACTGCCGTGTACAGGTTCAAACAGGGCATAGCCATTTCCTATATTCGCACTAGCCGTTAACCCAAGGCCACCCACTAACCCTGCACACAAATCCGACAGAATATCACCATATAGATTCATCGTTACAAATACGTCAAACTGATTGGGATTAATCACCAGCTGCATGCAAAGATTGTCTATGATCATCTCTTCAAACTCGATGTCTGGGTAAGACTGACTGATCTTTCGACCGATTTCTAAAAACAGTCCATCTGTCTCCTTTAAGATGTTGGCTTTATGCGCCAAAGTTACCTTTTTACGATTTTGTGCACGGGCATAGTCAAAGGCAGCACGGATAATTCTTTCTGAGCCATGACGTGTAATCACCTTAATTGAATGTCTTGTATCCTCATCCACACGTTCTTCTATCCCCGCATAAAGCCCTTCTGTATTCTCTCTAAATATGACCAAATCAACCGCTTTATATCTAGAGGGAACACCTTCAAATGATTTGGCAGGACGTACATTGGCATAAAGATCAAAATGCTTCCTCAAGTAAACATTGACGCTTCTAAAGCCCTTTCCGATCGGCGTCGCAATAGGTCCCTTGAGTATGAGTTTTGTCTTCTCTGCACTATCAAACACTTGCATTGGAACGAGTTCGCCAGTTTGTTCCAACGCTTTACTGCCTGCAATGACATGCTGCCAGCTGATATCTTCAACTAGAAAATCAAGTACTTCTTTCGCACTTTTCGTCACTTCAGGCCCTATGCCATCCCCCTCAATTAATGTAATCTCTATATTTGCCATACCTCTACCTCATCGCTTTCTTTCATAATTTCTAGTCAAATGATCTAATTTTACGTTTTATTTACCACTCTTTGACTTTAACAAATTGATTTGCCCGCCAGCTCTTATCTTCATAACATCTTCAAGTGAGCCATCTAATCTCACTCGAACCGATATGCGCTTGGTTTCGTTAAAGATATCAAACCCTTCCACAAAGTCCATATCAGAAATCATCTCAAGATTACTCATATGGATTTCATCTGATGCTGCAAGATTTCGATAGCTTTTCGCATCGATGATCAGTGGCAAAATACCTGAATTAATCAGGTTCGCTCGATGAATTCTTGCAAATGATTTTGCCAGAACCACTCTTACACCAAGATATAATGGTACCAACGCCGCATGCTCACGACTCGAGCCTTGCCCATAATTTTCGCCTCCAACGATGATGAGATTTTGATCCTTATATTTAACAACTGCATCCTCATAAAACGAACTTGAAACCCCTTTGAAACAATGCTTACTGAGTTCAGGTACATTGGATCTAAGTGGTAACAGAGATGCATTTGAGGGAACGATATCATCTGTGGTAATATTGTCACCCGTTTTGAGTATGATCTTACCTTTTAGTAAGTCAGGGAGTGGCACATTTATAGGAAATGGTTTAATATTAGGTCCCATTTCAATCTGCACTGACTTTGATGCAGTGTCCTCTATCATATAATGGGTCATCGTTTTGTATGCTTCAGGCTCTGTAACTTCAAATAGTGCCGCATTTGATTCTAAAGTCGCCGGTGAAACCAACTTCCCTTTAAGAGCTGATATTGCAGCAGTTTCAGGACTAACTAAGTACACGCTAGCAGATTCTGTACCACATCGACCTTTGAAATTTCTATTAAATGTTCTAAGGGATATGGCATTAGATTTTGGCGCTTGACCCATACCGATGCAAGGGCCACAGGCAGCTTCAAGTATCCGCGCGCCAGAAGCTATCATTTTGCCTAAAGCACCATTTTCTGCAAGCATATTTAAGATGGTACTTGAACCTGGTGAGATTACTAAACTCACATGGGACGGTAGCTGCTTACCGTCTAAAATATTGGCCACTCGCATTAGATCTTTAAAAGAGGAATTGGTGCAACTGCCTATGGCAACCTGATCGATAACGACATCACCCGCTTCATCTACAGTAACGACATTATCAGGACTATGTGGTAATGCAACCATAGGTTCAATCGCATTTAGATCCAGCTGAATCACTTGATCATAGCTTGAATCGACATCTGATTTTAACTCGATATAGCCACTTTCCCTGCTTTGTCGTTTTAGGTAATCATAGGTTTGCTCATCTGAAGGAAATAAAGAAGTTGTCGCACCAAGTTCTGCACCCATATTGGTAATTGTCGCACGATCTGTTAGCGTCAATGAAGCAACCCCCTCTCCAAAGTATTCGATTACTGAGCCAACGCCTCCCTTTACAGTTAGCTGCTTAAGAAGCGTCAAGATAACATCCTTTCCATTTACCCATGGCTTAAGTGCGCCGGTCAGGTGAACACCGATCACCTTTGGTACTTTTAAAGTATAGTAGCCATACGCCAGTCCTACGGCGACATCCAAACCTCCAGCCCCTATGGCAAGCATGCCCATTGCGCCACAGGTTGGTGTATGTGAATCAGATCCTATAAGAAGTTTTCCTGGAACAGCATATCTTTCAAGGTGAAGTTGATGACAGATGCCATTACCCGCTTTAGAATACTTAATACCGAACTTTGAAGCAACAGTTCTAATAAAATCATGATCATCCGCATTCTCAAAACCAGCTTGAAGAAGATTGTGATCAATATAGGCAACTGCAGTTTCAGGTGCGATTTTTACAGGGTCTAGTGCTAAAAGTTGCAAATAAACCATCGTGCCGGTTGAATCCTGTGTCAGGGTTTGATCGACCCTTAATTTCACTTCATTTCCTGTTTTTAATTCACCTTCGAGCAGATGACTACTCAATAATTTCAATGTTAAGTTCATCGAATAAGTCCCTCCATTTTTGCAAGTATACAATTTGAAAAATTCATTTATCGTATTATTGTATACGATTATACGCATTTGAATTTCACTTGTCAATTCACTTAGAACATCAAAATTAATTTATATAAAATAAACTTTAACCAGTTAAGCGAAATAAAAATCTTCGGACATCGAGTCCACAGATTTTACCACAAGCAAGATTGTGGCTAAATAAAAAAGACGTACCTAATGGCACGTCTTTAACGTCGATTTAAAATCTTTTTTCACTTTTTTAGCTCATTTTACTTTTTAGCTCATTTTCACTTCTTTAAATGCAGCTAAATCACTATGAACTTCTGTATGAATTGGATTTCTCTTATATTTAATGACCTTAGCAAAGTGATAGATAAATACCGCAACATTGCTTGCTAGCGCTAAGAAACTGATAACAAATAGAGCGGTCTCATTATGCGAAGATTTAATAGCAAACTTTGAAGTATCGACAAAGGTAGGAAAACTCATAACAAACATCATCCAAAAGCCAAGTGTTTGCGCTCTATGTTGTAGCCACGCACCTCTTTTAATAAAGAAGGCTGGAATGGTACACGATATCAAGAGTGCTGCACCTGCATAAAAGGCATGATCAGAAACACAGTTATAGACGTATGCAAAATTCCATAAATCATATGCGATGATCCAGAACCATAGCATATCTGCCCATAGCATATCTTTCTTTTTATCTCTGCCGATGGTAATGCCAATCCATCCTGATATTGTGATGATGTTTAAGATACCTGCAATCCCATTCATTATATTCCAAGGTCCACCAATAATGACGACACCATCGATCAAACCATTGAAGCTATAACATTGAAAATCTCTGACCACTGCTTCCATAATGTTGATTGCCAAAATAAACGCTGGAAAAAACAATACCCATTTGTTATTCGCTGCGCCTTTAATATGACGAATTGCTAAGAAACCCAAACATCCTGCTAGTGCAGAATAAACTTTTGCCCAGTGAAACCAAGTGCCAACACTTGTACCTTCACCAGCTGTCTTTGGCCACACAAAAATCGTAAGTATGATTGGTAAAACTAAAAAAAGTCCTAATGAAATCCATTTGTTCAATCTTGCAAGTTCATTTAATCCAATTAAACCACCTAAAACAACAAACCACATAATGGCACTATACCAAGGTATAGATTCAAATAAAAACATTATACTTCCCCCTTTTTCTCTCTGTTATTTTTTTATCAATAAGTCCAATACTAATTTTACCACTCTACGATTAGAAAGCAATTAATCTATTGCAGTTCCTTAAGAAATAGTACAAAGAGATACCGTTTGTATCGTAAAATTACTCGATTGATTTAACCTCACTGTCATATTGAAATCTATTCTCATTGGGTATAAGAGTTAAAATAGAAAGGAGAAAAAAATGAAAAGAAATCTCATATTAATATTTTATATAGCTATTGCAATCATTCTATCTGCTTGTTCGACACAAGTTGATAGAACGACGACTGAAGACGTTAATACACCTTCTGCTAATGGTGAATCCATGACTTCAGCAGAAATCACAAGTGAATCAACAACAGTTCTAACAACTGAAGAAACAACTGAAGTCGTAACAGAGCCTTCTATATACGATTTAGAATTTTCACCAAAATCCTATCAAGTTGAAAAAGTCTACTCTAACTACACTTTCAACTTACCACTCTATACAACTTATTTTGAAGATGTTATCTTTGTCGTCCAAAAAGGGGGTAAGATTCTTTGGTTTAAAAGTGATGAATCAATGGCAAGTCCTGAAATCTTCATCGATTTAGGTCAAATCATCAGTAATAATGCAAATGAAAAAGGTCTGTTGGGGTTTGTACTTGATCCAAACTTTGTTGAGAATGGGTATTTTTACGTAAATTATACCGATCGTACCGGTACAATCATCTCAAGATTTTCAACACTTAATGAAGATCGATTCGTGGGTGATTTGACTTCTGAATTAATCCTATTGACCTATCAACAGCCTTATTCCAACCACAATGGAGGACATCTTGCTTTTGGACCAGATGGCTATCTTTACATCGCCAGTGGAGATGGTGGTTCTAGTGGCGACCCAAATAACAATGCTCAAAATTTAAACAGTTTACTGGGTAAGATTCTAAGAATCGATGTCAATCAAATTAATGAAGCAACTTATGACATTCCGGCAGATAACCCATTTATCAATAATGATAATGCTAAACCTGAAATTTATGCTTACGGATTAAGAAACCCATGGCGTTTTAGCTTCGACGCACTAAGAAATCTACTCATAGCAGCTGATGTTGGACAGGATGCCTACGAGGAAATTGATCTTATCCAAACTGGCGGCAATTACGGATGGCATTACTATGAAGGAACACACAACTATAAAAAGACCGATTTATCAATTGATAAATTTATTTCACCCATTTGGGAATACGCGCATCCAAATGGCGAATCCATAACGGGTGGTTTCACCTATACAGGTACATTTACGCCCAGTCTTTATGGTCTTTACATTTATGGCGATTTTATTTCTGGTAAGGTTTGGGGACTATGGATTAATGAAGACCATACTGTAAGTAATTACGAACTTGTGGATACTCAGCTTAAAATTGCTTCTTTTGGACTTGCTCCTGATAATGAGCTGCTCATTATTGACTATCAAGGGGGATTATATCGCTTGATTGAAGAATAACTAATCTAGTGATAATAATTTGAAAACAAATCAAAAACCCCTGCTACTGTATAAAATCAGTTTCAGGGGTTTACTCATTAATTAATATTGATATGATTATTTACTTAAATAGCATGATACACAAAAAACTTCAGCATTATCATTTTGAGTTGCCGTTTCTACTTGATTGCCACAAATTGAACAAGGTACTGATTTTACACCTTCAGTCTGAAGCTCAGCAACATAGTTTGAACAGGTCAAATCACAACCATCTACATTACAGTTTTCACAAGTTGCTTCAGGATAGCCGAACTCACAGCTTTCATATATACCATCGCCTTCTATAGCGTCCTCATCAACATAAGTTTTCAAATTACCACACGTACTACAAATACATTCCATCATTAAAACCTCCAAAACTTTCACTTCAACTGATTATAGCAATTTGTTTGAAGACATGCAACACCCATTACATAGGTCCTATCTGATTGATGATTCGATGCTTTTTACACCCACCACAAGCACAGCTTTTTTCTTTACCATCACAAAGCTCATAATTACCGCCTTCGATTTTAAGGGTTTTCCCGTTTACCAATGCATCAGACAATTTTTTGCGCGCAGAAACGTAAATCCATTGAACGGTTGTACGTGCAACATTCATAAGCTTTGCACTCTCTTCTTGAGTAAACCCTTCATGATCAATCAATCGAATCGTTTCATATTCATCAACCGACATAATGATGATCTCTGTTGTTTCATAAGTTGTATTTTGAGGACCAAACTGTTTGTTACTTGGCAAGCAACAGACACGTCTACCTTTTCGAGGTCTTGGCATACGATTCTCCATTCATTAAAACTATCCTAATTATAACGGATATATGGCATATGTCAAATTCTAATGTTCACCACAGCTTCCATGATGCTGGTGTTGGTGACAGACGCTACCCGTTGATTTAAGTTGACCTTCATAATATTTGCTGGCAATTTGATCTAATAATCCCTGTGCACCGACTATAACTTCAATTTGTTTTTCATTAAATATATCAATAGCACCTTGTCCCATACCTCCAGAAATAATGACATTAATACCTAAATCGTTCAAATAATTTGGCAAGAAACCAGGTCTATGTCCTGGATTAGCAATATGTTCACTCTTTGTCAAAACGCCATTTTCCAAATGATAAATTTGAAATCCTTCACAATGTCCAAAATGCCCTGCTACAACGCCGCCTTCACTTGCGATAGCTATTTTCATAATACCCTCCTTATAATACTTTCATTAAATTATCGTACACCTCTATTACCGCATTCTTTGCTATTGATTCTTGATCTACAATTGTTAATCCTTGATTAACTGCTTTTATTACCTCACGATCATAAGGTATTTTCCCTATAAATGTTAGGTTTAAATCCATACAAAATTTTTCAATTTGCTCTGTATACTCAAGGTTAACGTCATACTTATTGATACAGACAGCCACTGGCACCTTAAATATTTCAATCGTTTTAACAACTCTTTTTAAATCGCTCAATCCAGATTTAGATGGTTCAGCCACTAGTAAAACCAAATCAACACCACTTATCGATGCAATCACAGGACATCCAACACCTGGTGGTCCATCGATTATAGCTAATTCCATATTTTTTCCATAACCTTGTAACAATTTCTTTACTTGAGTCACAAGCATACCACTAGTGCCACTTCCCATTTTTAACTTAGAGGTAGAAAAGATATAATCCTCTTTATATAGCTGAATTTCACCTGACTTAAAAGGCCTAAGTGAGATAGCATTCACCGGACAAACTACCTCACAAACACCACATCCCTCACATTTATTCGGATCAATATTATATTTTTCTTTGAGGTCGATCGTTGATGTGGATCTAATGACTGCTTCATATCTACAACTGGAAAAACACGCATTACACCCTAGACATTTAGAAGGTTCAATAACCGCCTTATCCATCCCCCAATAATCAAAAGACTTAATTAGGGGATTACCTCTATTGATTAGGTGAAGATTAGGTGCTTCCACATCGCAATCAGCAAAGGCTTTTGCATTTGAAAGTTTTATTAATGCCGAGGAAATTGTCGTTTTACCAGTGCCACCTTTACCACTTAAAACTAAAAGTTGCTTCATTGTTTGTTCACCTCTAAAGTCACTCTGTTAAGGATGGAGCGAAACAGCTCTAAATACTTACTGTCCTCATTAACCAGTATTCTGCCACTTGAAATTAACCGCGCTAATTCCAAGTCATTATCAATCTTACCCAATATCTTAATACCATTTTCTTGGCAGTAAATTTCTGATGGGTTATCATAATCCTCGCATTTATTTAAAACACAACCATATGGCTTATCAGACATCTTAACTAACTCATGTACCATTTCCAGGTTTTGTGTACCAAAAATAGTTGGTTCCGCAACCAATATAACGTAATCTGCATCTTTAATACTCTCGCTTACCAAACAAGAGCTTCCAGGTGGACAGTCAATGATAATGTTGTCCCTTAAAAGGCATTTGTTTTCTTCATCTACATTCTTTAGTAAAGCTTTGATAATTGGTACGCCTGATTCTTCGCCAATATTCATCACACCACTTGATACATATAAATCTTTATATTCACCAGTGAGAATGTTACCAATTATTTTCTTTTTTTCAACGATTGCCATTTCTGGACAAACAATTGAGCAACCACCACAAGAATGACAAATATTCTCAAATACCTTAACTTTACCTCCAACCCATGCGAGAGCGTTGAACTTGCAAAATTCAATACATTTTCTACAACCTGTACATTTATCATTAATCACCACTGGTAAATCAACTTCTACAGGCATTGTTTTTTTGATCTATCAAATCAAAAAACAAATGACCATTGGGTTCTTCAACATCACAATCAACATAAATACCTTTATGTGAAGCAACCGATAAATTTACAGACAGCATCGTCTTACCAGTGCCACCCTTTCCGCTTAAAATTGCAATCTTCATTGGTGATTATGGTAGCCAGCATGTATGTCTATCAGAAGCTCCAGCTGACTTTGTTTAAATGACTCGATTAATTTTTCAGGCTGCTCACTATTATTTTTATAGAGCGAAACACCGCCTTCGCGCAGTAATAAAGCTGCATTTTCACCACATCTAGGCGCTATAAGTACATCGACATTTTGGTCTAGTAATATTTGAGCTGCCTTTACACCTGCTCCTCCTTGACTCAGTAAAGCACTATTGTCAATAAATTCATTTTGGTTATTCTCTGTATTATGAATTAAATAGAATGGTGCTCTGCCAAATGAAGCGCTAATAATGGTTTGAATTTGATTCTGTTCTACTGGAATTGCAATTTTCATCTTTTACCTCCATATTTGACATATGTCATTAACTTGATTATACTCCGTTATTGACATATGTCAAATAAAAAATCGCATTACATCATGTAAAGCGATTTCCATCTATTAAATCTATTATCATTTGACTTTAAGAGAATACGGCATCTCTAACCGATTTTCTTTTAATAATTCTGAATTAGATAGGACAACCATCGGTGGTCCATCTGCTACTATTTTGCCGTGATTAATTACAAGAACTCTATCACAAACCTCCAATGCCAACTCTAAATCATGTGTGGCAATAAACAAAGTTTGCTCTATTTTTTTTAGCAGCATGATTAAGTTTCTTCTCGAATGAGAATCCAAGGCTGTTGAAGGCTCATCCATTAATATAACTCTTGGCTGCATTGAAAGTATCGTCGCTATTGCAACTGCTCTTTTTTCACCACCGGACAATTGATAGGGTGCTCTATCTTTTAAATGCAACGCTTCAACATCAGATAAAACATCTAGTACCCTTAGCTCCACTTCACTATTTGAAAGTTTTTTACCGGTAACACGATCAATATGGTTTCTCACACCAAATGCCACATCGTCATATACTGAAGCACAAAATAACTGATCATCTGCATTTTGAAAAACGTAACCAAGTTGTTTTCTTATTTCTTTAACATCAAGGCTTTTCCAACGATTCACATTACTCTGTTCATGAATACTTGATGCTTTTAGGTACATTTCTCCCGAAGTTGGTTTTAGTAGCCCCATCATCAACTTCATGAGTGTTGATTTTCCTGTCCCATTTGCGCCTAGAAGTGCAACTTTTTCGCCTTCTTTTAAAATAAATTCAACGGATTCAAGTACCAGATTATCTGAAGAATATGAAAAACTAAATTTCTCAACTTTAAGAATATCTTGCATTTATGATTATCCTTTCACTTTTACAACGTAATCCTGATAAATAATAATGTCGAAACAAATAATGCTAGTAAAGTACCTTCTTTAGCTGCTAATGATTGATTTTCATAAATCAAAGTATCATTGTATCCCCTTAATAACATGGCATTGTGCAACCGCTCACCTCTGTCTGCGGTGCGAATAAACCATTGTCCAACAAATGAGCCCCAATGTGAGAAATGTAGTGAAGTTCGACCATTACTTCTAAGCAAATATGCCGTTAATCCACGTTCCAACTCATCTACAAGCAATAAGATCATCCTATAAGTCATAACAAATATGGACACAAATGTTTTTGGTACTCTCATCTGCAATAAAGCTTCACCAATTGCATCAATTTTTGTTGTCGCTACCAAAAGGAGTGTCATACCGACACAGATTAATGACTTTAACCATAAAGTGACAAAAGAAATCCAGCCTGCAGAAATTGTAAAGTGACTTGTAAGATTAAATTTATTTGGATCTAAAAATGGATTAAATAGCCCAAGTCCTATAGCCAAAAAGCTAGGCAAGGCCATCTTACGAATAAAAGGTTTTACTGGAAGACCAGATACAATCAATATCATTAGTGGTATGATTGTAAAATAAAGCATTTTATTCAGATTATATTTTGGAACTGTAGATACAATCAATAAAAATATTAGAACTGAAAACAGCTTGAAAACAGGTTTTTGTTTTGAAAACCAGTTTTCATGCGTACAAAGCGCTTCAATTTCCCTTAAATTAAATAATACATTTACTAGTTTCGTCATTATGTTACCTATGCTCTCTTTTGAACGGATACCTTTCTAATGATGAATGTAACGGTTACGACGAGAATCAGTGTCGCAAAGCTACCAACGATTCCAGACAAACTTGTCCCTACCGCATTCCCCTCTGGATTTGATTTAAAACTATAATCAGGTAAAAATGCCAGTTTATCCTGAATGACCTGTAGGAATGAACGATCTGAATTTTCAAAAAAGTTTTCAGAAACATTTGAAATTGACCACTCTAGACCATCTGGACTACTAGAAGCATATAAAGATGCCACTCCTCCAATAAAAATAGTAAAAAGGATAAAACCAATTACAATTTTATTTTTAACTCCAATCTTCACAGTTGATTGCTTTCGATAGAGAAGATCTGGTTGTTGCTGATATAAGAACAAAGCTATTGCTGCTGTAATTGCACCTTCAACTGCGCCAATAGCCAAATGTATCGGTAACATAAATAGTAAGAATGATAAAAATGGTAGCTCTGTTCTTCCCGAAATAACCGTTTCAACAACAACTGCAAAAGCGCCGAATTGAAGCCCAATGACAACACCAAAGAATGATCCTAAGGCAATCCTAGTCTTCATTTCGAATCTTTTAATTTTAACAAATGCGTTATAGATGAATGGATACGCTAAATAACAAGTGAACAACCCCATGTTAATAACGTTTGCACCATATGCCAATAAACCGCCATCGGCGAAAAACAAGGCTTGTACTAACAGAATACTCGCCATAGCTAAAAAGCCTGCTGATGGCCCCAAAAGAATCGCTAGTAGCATACCACCACCGATATGTCCACTAGATCCCGTACCAGGGATAGAAAAATTGATCATCTGTGCTGCAAATACAAATGCACCTGCAACGCCCATATAAGCAACCTTTGCTTTCAAACTTTCTTTATCTAGTTTTTTTACAGAATACGTCATTACACCTGCAGTTGCAGCAATTAATGAGCCGCCTACCACAGGCGAAATAAGTGCGTCTCCCATATGCATCGCATTACCTCCCTATTCTACTTTGTAAAAGTGTGTTCTAAAAAATACAATAAATCGATCAATTTCCGATTTTGCATCTTTTAGAGTCATTGTTTGATCCGCCAAACAGGTATGTGTTACATGAAATAATGTCGCTTTTATCGTCGTAATTGCCAGTTCAATCTCAGCTTTATCTCGAAACAGCGACCGATCAATATTATGATAGACATGTGATAATATTTTTTCATCGCTCGCCTTTACGATTTCACTGACATAAGGTTTAATGGTCGCATCCGTTTCACTTTTACACGATTTTACAAACGCAAAGATACTTGGGTGCGTTTCTAGCAAAGTTAGATTTTGATGCATGGTTAATTGCATTCTAGCGATAAAATCACCTTCGACAAAATGCATACTTTTTCTAGCGTTCTCTATAATCAAATACTCACAGTATTCAAATAAAAATAAGTATAGATTTTTTTTAGACTCAAAGTAAAAAAACAATGAACCCTTTGAAATATTTGCATTTTCAACAATTGTATTTACTGAGGCTTTGTCGAATCCACCTCTAACAAATTCATTTATCGCCGCATTGAGGATAACCACTTGTTTTTCATACGATAATGCGAAAAACTTGCTGTAAGTATTTCTTAAACGATCTATCATTTTCACCTCACAAAAAAAGCATTGACCAAAGTGGTCAATGCTAGTCTAGTTGAATTTACTTCTATTGTCAATAGTATTCTGTTTCAATTTGTAGACGTCGTATTTCATTATTTGACAAGTACCGTTGCTCTAAAGCTTCAATTGTTAATGGTTTTGAAAAGTAATAGCCTTGTCCAATTTCACAATTACAATTTTTAAGATATTCAAACTCTTCATAGTTTTCAATGCCTTCTGCTACAACTAGAAGATTAATAGATTGACATAAGTTAATAATTGCGGAAACAATTGATTTCGCCTCACTTCTACTACTCATTTGCTCAATAAAACTACGATCGATTTTTACACTATCGATCGGTAAATTGATTAAGTAACTGAGCGATGAATATCCAATTCCAAAATCATCTAATGTTGTTTTAATACCGAGTCGTTTTAGCTTATGCAAGGTTGCAACATTTTTTTCAACTTCTTTAATAACCACTCGTTCAGTTATTTCAAATTCTAAAATATGAGCAGGGATCTTATACATACTTAGAATTGTTTCTACTCGATGGATAAAGTGAGCGTCTTCAAACGTTTTTGCGGTAACATTTACTGATACAGGTTTTAAAATCAACTTTTCAAGCTGCCATTTTTCAATGGTTTTACATGCATTTTCTATCACCCAATAATCCAATTCAACGATGGCATCATATTTTTCAGCAATTTCAATAAATGCATCAGGAAACAGAAGGCCATGCTTAGGATGGTGCCACCTTATTAGTGCCTCCTGCTTTGCAAAGCCTCGATTTTCAAGATTAAATAAGGGTTGATAATATAAAACAAACTCATCGTTCTTTATCCCATTATAAATTTCTACGATTAAGTTCTGATGCGCTTCTTCGTATAAATGTATGCTTGCATCGTAAACTATTGGCGCTTCTGATTGCGTCTGATAGGCGTACTTAGTTGCAACAGTCACAGCCATGACTGGGTCTTCATATTCTCGCTCTTCACACCGGTGATAGATACCTATACTTGCTTTAACTCTACTAACCTCATAGCCACCTTTTAGATACATCGGCTCTTGTATTAAATTTAAGATACTCTGTGCTAGCAGCTCAACATCTTGGCTTTGATGCTCATAACATTCACTAGTAATCATCAGAGTGTCAGAATCAAACCGGTATAGATTTTGTTCCTCGCCAAGCTCGTTTCTTACTCTTTCTGCTAATATTTTTAATATACTGTCCGTGTACTCAAAGCCTTTTGTTTCACTTAATTTTTTAATATCGTCTATCAGAATCATAATCAATGTGAACTTGTTTTTCTGATCCACCTTACAAAGATGTCTGATACGGTTTTTAAACACGTTTCGGTTTAAAGCGTGAGTCACTGGGTCGTAATAGGTTAATGTTTTTATTTTGTCCATTAATCGATTGAAGCTTATGCCAAGACGTGAAATTTCATCCTCAGATGTGGGATTAAAGTATACGTTAAAATCCCCAGATGAACCTTTTTCCATCAGTCGATCTAATTCTAATATTGGCGCTGTATATTTTTTTATAATATTCCATGTAAATATGATTGCACCAACTGAAATAATAAAAGCAATTCCTATAAGTATAAATAAAACAGAGCTCAACTTGTTAGTCATCTCGGATCTAGGCATTGTTATGAAAATTTTCCAATTTGTATTTGGAATGGATTCATAATGTGTAAAATAATCTTTATCATCTAATTTGAGTTCGCTATCACCACCCATAATAGAGGCACTAGATTTAACAATCTCTGAAAAACCTTTAAACGTGCTATCTTTAGTAATAAGCTCGTCAATATTTAAGCATTCTAAATTATGGAAAACAAGTGGGTTTGAAACCATTACAATAGAACCTTTGTCGCTAATGATAAATGTATCATAGGTCTTGTTCACACTCTGAGTTGAAAGGTATTGTTTTAGGAGGTTCATATCTAGTCTAGCAATTAATGCACCTACAACCTCATCTTCATCGTAAATTGGAACTGCTGCAACAATTACAGCATCCCCAGTTTTTCTTGAAATAATCATTTCTGAAAGACTTCTATCACCTTGTAGTGCCTTTTGTATGTATGGACGATCGCTAAGATCAATTTCACTTCCATCCAAATAATAGGCACGTCCAGTTAAATCAATGACGGCTACATTTTCATAATTGGGATTGATTTGCAGACTGATGACTTCTTTTTGGATTGCTAAATGCATGGATTTTACGACATCATCCTCTGCTAGCTTTTCAAGAGGTGCAAGATACCCGTCAAGGAAGTTGCTTAAATGCCAAGCTGAGTCAGAGGCAGTGCTTGCCATAGCTTCTTTGACGGTTGACTCTATTGAATTTTTATATGTATTAAAAGCACCAAAAAACAAAATTAAAATCAGTAATATTAAAATACTCACAGACCAAGCCATTACCTTCGAGCGAATGCTTTTCATTTTATACCTCATATGTATATTCTGTTAAAATATTATCACCCAACATTTTACATTTAATTATATCGACATTCTAAATAATTATCAAGGTCTAAAGTCCTATAAAACTTATTTTTTTGAAAGTATTTTTCGCATAAGAAAAATGGGTCGAAACCCATTTCCCTTATGTTTATATTAATTTTCTGTGAAAAACACTATAAATGTGTTCTATTAATCCAAGCATCTTGAAACTCAAGTACTTGTTTAACAGCATCTTCTTCTTCAACGCCATACTTATCTTTAATATAAGCTACCAGTTTGTCAAATTCTCCATTGATTTCTTCAATTTCTTCATCTGAAATATCTTCCCATTTGTGTTTAATTCCATCCTTTAGATGGTGCCATCTGTCCCTAAAAATAGTTTTTGGCATTATTAACACTCCTTTCATGTTTGACTATTTTATGTATACCAAATTTCTAGAGAAGTAATCATTTTAACCGATTAATTATCTGTGAACAGTTTGAAAATAAAACAAAGCCTCCTAAAAATGAACTATTAATCAATCATCTTTAGAAGGCTATTATTATCTTTAAAAATATCTAATTCACACTATTTCAAACCTAACCTGTCTATTAAATTGAAGCAAGCTCAGACAAGAAATAATCCTTGTCCTCTTTCTTTGCAATTTGCTCAGCAGCATCTTTTGCGCGTGCAATTTCAACTTCTTTTTCAGTCTGTAGATTTAAAACACTGTAAGCTCGCGCAAGTGATTCGTAAGCGAATGCTAAATCAAAGTCACCGATGTTATGGTCTACACAGAATTTCAAAGCATGCTTTGCATGATAAAGTGCACTTTCTCCCATACCAGCAAGAGCGTAAACTCTTGAGATTTGCCATTCACCTCTTGTAAAATTAACCGGTGTACCAATCTCACCCCAATGATATCTTGAAGCGTGTGCCATATGAATCATCTGAAGAACCTCTTCGTCTGTTCTGTCTTTCTTATCAATTAAATCCCATGTAGAATTGAAGCATTTTACAGCTATTTCTCTATGTTCCATCATTGCCTCCCTTATTCATTACTGTTTTCATTTTGAAGCGCGGAAATATAACGAACAATCGGTAACGTTTTGTCTGCTCTTACAAAATCAATTACACGACTATAAGCGGCTAACATCCCCCGTTCGTCAGCGGTACGATTTGCCTCACTTTTAATTTTAATCTTCATTTTTAATAATTGCATTAAAATTTTATCACCAAGGTTTAACTTCTTGAAATTAAAACCACCTCTTAAATAGAATAAGGGAATCCCTTTACTTTGACCTTTTGAGAGTTCAGAAGCTGGAAATGTCCCTTGATTTGCTTGACTTAACTCTGTTTCAACTCCTTCTGTATATGGCGTTGCCCCTACTGCAAATACGAGTTTTAGCTTCGATTCGTCATCAGACTTTAAAAGCTGTTTCAATTTTGTTAAACCATTTATACCAGATGCATGTAAACTACCGCCATATAGAATAATATCATATTGAGATAGTTCAGACTCTGTAAGATCCGTTATAGACTTACATTTAAATGACAGCTGATCGCTAATCAACTCAGCATATCGTTTTGTATAACCAGTTTTTGACCTATATACAACTATTCCTAACATTATAATCACCTCATTTTTATTAGCATACACGAATTTTATAAGATATAGAATAGTGTTAGATTAAAATCTATCTAGAACTGGCGCATTTATTAATCGATATATTCGAATACCTTTTCTTTAAAAACAATACCATCCAGATGATCAATTTCATGACAGAAGCACTTTGCTAGAGCACCAACAGCTTCTATACGCTGTGGTTTTCCATACTCATCTAATGCTTCAACAACAACCTTCAATGGTCGTTTGACTCTACCCCAAACACCTGGATAGCTTAAACAGCCTTCAACAACCGTCTGCTCTCCAATTTTTTCTACTATTACTGGATTAACTAGCTTATAAAGTCCCGTACCCATGTCTGCAACCACCAGTCTTTTGAGTATACCCACTTGAACAGCAGCCAGTCCACCACCATTGGGCTCATGATACATGGTCTCCACCATATCATCCAAGATTTCTCTGATGCGATCATCCACTTCTTCGATCGGTTTGCTTACTTTACTTAAAAATACATCGTCAAATTGTTTAATCTTTCTAAGCGCCAATTTTTATCCTCCTGCTCACCTCAGCTCTGGATTTTCTTTCACTTTCATCAAATAAAAAAACTTCTTCTATCGGTAATTTGAAAACAGATGCAAGATCGTGTGCCAACCAAATTGATGGTTCATTTTTCTCTGACTCGATTGCGATAATCGCCTGTCTTGAAACACCAACCATTTCCCCTAATTGCTCCTGTGTTAATCCATTTTCTTCTCGTAATTCTTTTAGTTTATTTTTCATATTTGCTCCTTGTAATGTTAACCTTACATCACTTTGATAATAATCTCTTAATCAATTAATGTCAATCGGAAAATTAATATAAAAAAGCGCTGATTCATAATGTAATATGAACCAGCGCTTTTTTTATTTTGATCGTTTGCAGGCTATCATGACTAATCTCTAAGGTGATAATAATCTCTTCTGATTTCTGGTTTCTTATCGACGATGATATCGTTGTCAGAAACCTTTAAACTTCTCAGCTTTAATATATGCTCCTTAATAAAGGCATCATTTCCAACCACATAGCAAATGGGACTTTTCGCCTTAACCAAATCAGCAAGTCTTTCGTAATACTCCGTTCTATGTCGGCACCAAACCGTGTCAAACCCATCACCCACCAAAGGCTCTATTTCATCGTAATAGACATAATCACCGTCTCCGTTGACGTTGATACTGTAAAGCTCAGAAATACCACTACGATCTTCTTTATATTTTAAGATGAGAGGTCGCATCGTTGCGATGCCAACGCCCATAGAGAGCAATAAAATTGGTCGTTCTTCACGTCTTAGTACCATTCTCGAACCAAATTTAAATAAAACGAGTGAATCGCCTTCCTTTAAATCCTTAAGGACAGACTTAAATTCTGAAGGCTCTGCGTCGATTTTTGTTGTAAATCCCAAATACCCTTCCGTTGGTAGCGACATGACTGACATATGTCTGATCTGGTCACGATTAGGTGCATCACCCTCATCAAACCCTAAATTTGCAACATGCATATGCGTGCCTTCATCCCACCCAAAGCCTTGAGGAATTTCAAGTGCATACGTCCACACACCTTCTGGTGCCTCTGAAACTCTTATAATTTTAGTTTTGAACTTTATCATAACGGGACCTCCCTTTCAATTTCCAAGAAAGTTTATACCCATTGATAATTGTTCTCAATCATACCGCTGTGTTAAAATTCACCAAAACGCTTTTCCATTTTACTCTTACTAAACGATAATGCCCTCTCGTTTAAGAAGTGCAATTTTTTTATCCAATCCTCCAGCATAGCCTGTAAGATCACCTGATTTACCCAATATTCTGTGACATGGGATTACCACAGAAATTGGATTATGCCCCACCGCTTGACCCACTGCCTGAGCGGACATTGACGCCTTCCCCAGCTTTTGCGCTGCAGCACTTGCAAGTACACCATAGGTCGAGGTTTCACCATAAGGCACTTCTAGAAGCAAAGCCCATACCAACTTTTGAAAATCCGTCCCTTCTGGAGCAAGCTCTGAATTAGATGCACTTATTTCACCTCTAGCATAGGCTTCAATTTCGGATTGGAACCTGACAAAACTATCCTTCATTTGCAGTGTCGATTGATCTGAGTCTATGAGAAAATCAGGAGCATCTATAATCAGCGCCGCATTGATCTTTGGAAAGTACTTTTGTCCATAGAACCAAAAGCCATTGATCGCACCAGTCGCATCAATTTTTAAAAGACTCTCTCCCCATGGTGAATCAAACTTTATATAGCTGGGATTCATTACATTTTTCTCCTTTGAAAGTTCATCATTTTTTAAAAGTACTTTATCCGTTGATTGATCTTTATTAATTGATTGTTCTTTTTTATTCAATTGTTTAACATGACTCGATTTCATCTGTAAGTCCTCCTCTCCATATCGCCAAAGTTAGGTAGCTTCGCCATGGTCGATAGGCCTCTGCAAAAGTCTCACTGACCCCCATATATAACTTATCAAAGCCATATGGCTTCATCGTCGCTTTTAAATCATGTAAACCAGTCCCCGCGGCGTCCTTTAAGCGTGGTAACAAATTTTGTTTGATAACCATATCCGTATTTAAAAACACATCCGGCCAAGACAATGCCCGCATCGTAATGTATTCAGCCGTCCACCGTCCTATACCTTTAATTTGCATTAGCGTATCGATGATCCGCTCAGGTTTAAAATCAACTTGAGCCACTGGATCTAAATTCAGTCTGTTGGATTCAATTTCATCAGCCAACGCATAAATCGTTTGAGACCGCGTTCGAATGATTCCCAAGCTCCCAAAGGTACCCTCGATGTCATCAATAACCAATATCTCTTTGGGTTTTGGAAAGACGTGCGACAGCTGTTCCCATGGAGTTTGAATCGGTGTACCCGTTTGCTTTACCAACCTTCCCATTAAAGTCGTCGCAGCGACCACAGAGATCTGTTGACCAATAACCGCTCTTACAGACATCTCAAATGCATCAAAGCTACCAGGTAATCTGGTGCCACGATCGATTCCCATAGGTAAAGACAAAGGATCGAGACTGAGATCAAAAACGCGTTTTACTTTTTCAATGACCTGTAATAAAACAGGCTCAAGTGATTCGCTTACCTTAAGTTCTAGATAATGCGATGTACGATTTGGTTTTAATTCAATCCAGCCAACATGATGATCATCCATTCTAAGTATCCGTCTGTAGAGGCCATCTGAAGTCACCCATTCTACACCGGGGATGGCTCTCATTTTAAAGAACATGAGCATTTGATCCCAATCATAGGGCGGTCTATAGCCGAGCTTGACTTTAACTTCATTGAGACTCTTACCTGATTTTCTAAGATCTCTAGGTGTAATGCCATATCTTAGTTTCATCGTATCAGTGAGTCGCGTTTGACTTCCGAAGCCAACCCTGCCAGCTATCTCTGTCACAGAAAGATTTGTACTTTGAAGTAATTGCTTTGCATTTAAAAGACGTTTCGTCATTATATATTGCTTAGGGCTTACCCCTAGCTCTGATACGAACAGTCGATGTATGTGTCTTTCTGAAATGCCAAGCTCTTCTGCAGCTTGCTTGATTAGATTTGAACCATATTCGTTCTTTTCAAAAAATCTTAGGCACTGACCGATTAAAACCGTTTCCTGATTAAACTCTGAAAACTCAGGTGCTAACTCTGGACGACAACGCATACAGGGACGAAATCCAGCTGCCTCAGCTTCAGCACTGGTCTCGTAAAAATCACAGTTTTCTTCCTTCGGTGCAGGTACTTTACAGATGGGACGACAATATATTTTTGTGGTTTTCACAGCGGTAAAAAACTTGCCGTCAAAACGTGCATCTTTTGATTTCACAGCTTCATAACAGCTTTTATAATCCAGCATAGTCGACTCCCTTTTTCTAGTCCTTATAATAATATAGTCCATAATCTAATATTAGCATTATAGCGGATAAAAAAACACTCAAAATCGGACATAAGCAAATACATCGAATCATTTTATATAGACACCCGAAATATTTGCAACACTAATGATTCTTGTAGTATACTAAAACTATGGGATATCGACATTTAAATCGGATAATTAAAAAATTCATATTGGTCGTCTTTTTATATGGTCTAACTTCGGCTTCATTCAATGGTTTCTTTGGCATATATGTAAAAGAGCTTGGCTATTCAGAGTCTGTAGTGGGTACACTTCTATCCTTGCGACAGCTTTCAGTGGGCATTACTGCATTCTTAATCACATGGATCGCCGCAAGGATTGGCTACAAAAAAACGCTTATTTTTGGACTCTTTGTTGTTGGACTCTCTAGTATTGCCATTGTCAGCTACGATAACCTCCTTTGGATGTCAGTGGTATCTGTATTCTTTGGACTTGGACAGGCAGCCATGCTCACTGTAGAATCACCCTTTATTTACGATCAAACTTCAAGTGAAGAACGTGTTCATGCGTTCAGCCTCACCTTTGCAACTCGAAATGCAGCTTTTATGACAGGCTCATTGGCAACTGGTTATCTAACGGATTTATTTACAATTAAGTTTGGCATCGGCATATTGCCCATTCGTTATGCACTGATTCTCGTCAGTCTCATGAGCATCATCGCCATCGTTCCACTGAGTCAATTAAAATCCAAGCCAATGGCAGAACAAAAACGATTGAACTTAAAAGAAATCAAAGGTTTCTTTACCAGCTTCAATGTCCTCTTCTTAGCCTATACAGGCATTATAGGACTAGGCGCAGGCCTTATCGTACCCTTCTTTGGCGTCTATTTAAAATACATGTTGGATACCACAGAAGGTATCGTTGGTCTGATCTTAAGCTTTGCTCAACTAGGCACAGTAATCGGCGGACTCGTGGTACCGATGCTCGATAAAAAGATTGGCAATTATAAAACCATTATCATCACACAGCTGCTTAGCATTCCACTGCTCGTGGCCATAGGCTTACCACAGGGGTTAGTCGTCGTCGCAATTGCATTTTTCTTGAGAAGCTCACTGATGAATATGGGACAGCCCCTTATCAGAAACATCTCCATGCATATTGTCGAAGATCAACATCGACCACTGATGAGCGCCATGCGTGCTATGATGAACAACATCACAAGAGCACTTGGCATCTATGTCGGTGGTGCAATGATGGCCAAGTATGGCTATAACTCACCTTACGCACTTACCATTGTGTTTTATTTAATTGCAACTTGGCTATTTTATAGTTTGTTTAAGCGACAAGTGGCAAAAAAAGAAAGTACGATTGGCACATAATTTATATAAGTAAAAAAGACCACACATAATTAAAGCTTAATCTTTAAAAATGTGTGGTCTTTCATATGCCTATTTTTTACACACTTACTCTGAATCCTTAATTACGCGTCTAAGTTTCTCCAGATCGGCTTCACTTAAGCCCTGATCAACTGAACTTTTTACACCACTTGTGGTTTTTAGATACTGTGCTCTTATCTCTTCTGATACCCGCTCCATGTCCTCTTTTAGTTCTCTTGATGACATCAGTAAGCACCCTGCACCTCGGATAATCATCTGCTGCATGCCATCTGAAGTGGCTACGGTTATCTGATATTCACTGCTATGATCATGTGCAAATTTCTCGATGTATTGATCTGCAGTTTGTGCTTCAGCTGTGAAAATCACTTTTATATTATGATACATCTCAACCGATTCGCGTCTTCCTGCCACCTTATAAGCATCAAAGACGACGATGATATTTGATTTTTTTATCGCTTGATAATCAGATAATCGCTCTAACAGCTTATCCCTAGCCGCATCTAAACTGGTCTCAGACAAAACCTTCAGTTCGTCCCATGCAAACACGACATTATAACCATCTACCAAGAGATAGGACTCTTTTAGTTTTAGAGTATTGTAGTCTGTCTCACGCCCTGATTTACCATTTCTATCCGTCTCATATCCACCATACGACCATCCCAAACGCTCACTATTCCGCCTTTTATCTCGCCACATAGACTTGCGTCCACTGTTGGCAAAAGCCGTTTGATTGATGATCGAATCAATTTCTTCAAGACTCAAATTGCCACTGCTCACCGTCTCTTTTATTGGTGCATTTAAATCAAACAACTGTCTTTCAGGCTTTAAAACACTTGGCACATGCATATAATCCTTTACCTGATCCCACGAGACGATAAAACCTGTCCCCTGCGCACAGAACACAGATGCGCTTGGATTTCTAAGATCGCGCTCTGGATCGTAATTCGCCGCTTCAAAAACCTCTTCCGTGTTATGGCAAACGTCATAGCCGTCCACAGTCATGAACAAAAGACCTTCACCCTTTGTATATGCCACCACTTCTTTATAGTAATTGCGAAGCGTAGCCACAGGACCAGTACCGGTTAATAGCGTCCATCCACCTTCCTGTAAAGTGACCTCACAGCTTCCAAATCTTTGATCGATATCGGTCATGGCACGACCTACATAAGCATCGGGAATATGAAGCTGAAAGCTATAATATGGCTCAAGAATCTGCGATTCAGCCTCCATAAGTCCCTGTCTCACAGCTCTAAACGTTGCTTCTCTAAAGTCGCCGCCTTCGGTGTGTTTGTTGTGTGCACGCCCTGCAACCAAAGTAATCTTCACATCGGTTAGCTCAGCACCAATCAAAATGCCTCGATGTGCCTTTTCCCCCAGATGCGTTAAAACAAGCCTTTGCCAGTTTTTAGCCAGTTCATCCTCTGAACAATTGGTTTCAAACTGTAAACCACTCCCTCGAGGTAACGGCTCTAAAAGAAGGTGTACCTCAGAATAATGTCTAAGTGGTTCAAAGTGCCCCACGCCTTCTACGGTATCTAGAATCGTCTCTTTATATACAATTCGACTATGCCCATAGTTTATTAAGACATCAAATCGCTCCAATACGATACTCTGTAAAATTTCAGTTTGTACCTCACCAAAAAGGTTGACCTGTATGTTACTGGTTTCTTCGTCCCATTCAAAACTGAGTTCTGGTTCTTCATCTTCTATTTGCTTGAGTTTAAGTAGCATCATGCGCGCATCAGAGGACTCTGGGAATACAAGTTGATAGTTTAAAACAGGCTCTAATAGAGGCTTATGACCATCCTTGTCTACTTCTATACCAAGTCCTTCTCCAGCCTTTGACTGGGATAATCCAGTAACGGCACACACTGTACCTGCATCGACACTTGTTACAATCTCATATTTTGAGCCAGAGTAAATTCTGATTTGGTTAACCTTTTCACTCCACTGTGATGTCATGAGTTGATCCTTAACGGAAAGTGAACCACCGGTAATCTTCATGTACGTTAATCGGTTTCCCTGCTCATCTCTAGCAATTTTAAAAATCCTAGCACCAAAAGCACTCACATACTTTTTATTTTGAGTAAAATAGCTTAACCCTTCAATAAATGCGTCTATTCCTTGCATTTTTAGAGCCGATCCATAGAAAACAGGAAAAATACATCTCTCAGCTATTTTATCTATAATCGCTTCATGGGATACATTGCCTTCTTTAAGATATTGATGCATCAAGTCTTCACTGGTTAAAGCGATTTCCTCACTAAAAGAAGCGGTCAAAGTATCCGTAAAATCGATACAATGATCGCTCAATTGACGTTTAATCTGTGATAAAACCATTTCTTTGCTGGCACCCTCTTGATCCATCTTATTGACAAAAATAAAGGTCGGAACTTTATAGCTCTCAAGCAAACGCCACACTGTTTTAGTATGGCCTTGAACACCATCTGCACCGCTCACCACTAATATGGCATAGTCTAAAACCTGTAATGTTCTCTCCATTTCTGCAGAAAAATCAACATGTCCCGGGGTATCCAACAAATTGTAGGTAATGCCATCATATTCAAAAACCGCTTGCTTTGAAAAAATGGTGATTCCTCGTGCTTTTTCTAAATCATACGTATCCAGATAGGCGTCTTGGTTATCAACGCGACCTAGTTTTCTTGTTTTACCACTTTTATATAATAAAGCTTCTGACAAAGTCGTTTTGCCAGAATCAACATGTGCTAAAATGCCAATTACTCTTTTTTCCATTTCATAACCTCTCATAGCATTTAGCATACCATATTTTCACTATTTTTTCTCTATCAAATCCTGTAATCCAACGATACAGCCAATCTGACCAACCAGTTCAGACTCATATGGCAAAACAATACTCGCTTGCGTTTCAGGAAAATAAGTCACTAAAACTTTTAATATCTCATATGTTGACAAAGTTGTTTCCTCAACCTTTAACACAAAAGCCTCATCACTCGCATCAACCATTATCGTTCCAGTTGCACACTTATTGTTTTCTTCGCAGATTTCGAAGGTATAACCACCCTCAATTTTGTGAAAAATACCTTGAAGGTTAGTTTCAGTTAGTTGATCGACGTGTCTTAAATGGACGAGTGTCGTAAACAAAAAAGGCGATTGACCAAAAGGTTGCCATTCGTCAAACCAGTTTGGACGACCTTTAATGATGCCAAACCAAGGCGTAAATGCATCCTTTACAAATCCAGTCTTTGCAGCCAAGCCTTGAGACTTGTAGTTTTTCTGATTGATTTCTACAAAAGAAAGTGATCCCTTATCCTGCATCTTCTTTAAAATATCAAGGGTTACCCAATACCCTAAGCCATGTTTTCTATATTTTTCAAGCGTAAACATATAACCGATAGAATTATCTTCATGTACGAGAACATAGCTTGCCAGCTCACCATCAATATAGATCGCTGAGGTAGGTCGGTTAATGATGGCATCCTTTATTTTCTCAAGTGACCCTTCTTGTTGATACTCATAACGATTATCGATACCTTCTGCCTCATCCAAGCTTAAGCTAACCAGTTCATATGGGCATATTGATAATTCACCAAAGTTTTGTCCCTTATGCAAATAGCGGTCAGTTGGCTCGTACCAATGCAACAGATAATCACGATATATAGCCTCAGCGATATCTCCCCTGACTGCAGAAAAGCCATAAAAACCAGTTTCTAAACCTGCTACCTTTTCTTTTATAAGAGTGATGTCACCATATACATAATTAAAATACTCATTCTCAGCCCAAACCGTGCCACTCTCATCGTCAAAGTAGACATTAAAGTCCCTATTTTCAAGAACGCCAATTACATTGTAAGGTACAAACTCACCTTTTCTCAATTGCTTAATGATAATGCTTTTGTCTTTTGATAGTTTCATATGACACCTCACTTGCTTTCCTAGTTTTTCTAAGATGTATATTCTACAAATGAAATCAAAATCCTTTCTTTCTTTGAAATTATTAGTCTATGTAGATTTAAACCTTTAATATATAGCGTTTACAAAACTTCTATAAATGAGATTAGAATAATAAAATGGTAAATTTATAATGAAATCCATTATAAATTTTAGATTAAAATCATAAAAAACAAAAATAAACTTGACTCTAATTGAGAATGATAATAATATTCATTTAGAGCTTTTTACGTAATTCTGTTTCCAAAAATGAGGAATTATTTAATTACTAGAAAGAAAATATGAAGTTAGAAAGGGAAACTTATGAAATTCAACCATTTAAAATCTATTAGTGCCATCGTACTCGCAACTACAATTTTACTAACCGGATGTGGTTCAAAAAATGTAACTGAAACGACAACAGCAGAAATGACAACCTCAGAAACAACTTCTGTTACATCCGAGGTTTCTCAAGATTCAGAAGTAATCTATCCCCTAGTCATTGAACATGCTTTCGGTGAAACTATTTTAGAAAGCAAACCTGAAAGAATTGCAACGATCTCATGGGGAAATCAGGATACACCTCTTGCACTTGGCGTCGTTCCTGTAGGTATTTCTATGGCAAATTACGGCGTAACAGATGGTAGTGGCATGTTACCATGGACGTCTGATAAATTTAAAGAATTAGGTGTAGATGCACCTGTATTATACGATGATCTAGCTGGGCTTAACTTTGAAGCTATTGCTGACTCTGAGCCAGATGTGATACTTGCTGCCTATTCGGGTTTAACTCAAGAGGAATACGATCTGTTAAGTGAGATTGCACCTGTCATTGCCTACCCAACATTACCATGGCAAACCTACTGGAGAGATCAAATCAAAATGGATGCCAAAGGAATGGGACTTGAAGCAGAAGGTGAAGCACTTGTTACAGACCTAGAGACATTAATTGCAAATAAAACATCAGAATATCCGCAACTTACTGGTAAGAAAGCAGCATTCTTCTACTTTAACCCCGCAGACTTAGGTAGCTTCTATGTTTATCTACCAGCAGATCCAAGAGCAGCCTACCTAACAGATTTGGGTATGGCATTTCCTGAAAGTGTTTTAGCATTAGCTGAAGATGATGCAAGCTTTGCCATTTCATTAAGTGCAGAAAACGCGGACCAGCTACAAGATGTCGACATTATCATCACTTACGGTTCTGACACACTTTTAGAAGCACTTCAATCAGATGCACTTTTAAGCACAATTCCGGCAGTACAAAGAGGATCTGTTGCGATCATAGAAGACAACACGCCACTTGCAGCATCTGGCACACCTAGTGCGTTATCTATACCAGCAACAATTGATGAATATTTAAAATTAATTGGAGAGGCAGCTGATTTAGTAAAATGATACGTAAAAAATTAACTGTTTTAGTGACCGGTAGCATTCTGCTACTGGTCTTTACTATTTTAATATCACTTGCCTTTGGCGCAAGAAACATACCCTTTAAAGAAGTCATAGAAATTTTGGGAAACTTAATGAATGATTCAATGAATAACGAGATGAGTAATACGATGAATGCGCTTGTACTTAACGAAAGAATACCGCGGACTTTATTTGGTTTACTTGCTGGTGCAGCTCTTGGTGTATCTGGTGCTCTTATGCAGTCGGTCACGCGAAATCCAATTGCAGATCCAAGTATTCTAGGCGTTAACACAGGCGCTTCTCTACTGGTCGTTTTAGGAATAGCATTCTTTAACGTTAACACTTCAGGTGCTTATATTTTGTTTGCACTCATCGGAGCTGCTTTAACAACGATTTTTGTCTATGGGATCGGTTCATTAGGGTCCGGTGGGGCTACCCCTATCAAACTTGCACTTGCAGGTGCAGCAACCAGTGCAGCACTCTCATCACTTGTCAGCGCAATCATATTACCAAGAGTCGATGTTATGAACGCTTTCAGATTTTGGCAGGTTGGGAGCATTAGCGGTGGTGACTGGTCTAAACTGGCGATCCTCACTCCGGTTGTTGGCTTTGCATTAGTCTTAGGTTTTATCGTTACGCCAGCACTTGATGCACTCTCACTCGGTGATGATGTTGCGACTGGACTAGGTGTTAATACACGATTAATTCGATTGTTTGCTACGGTTTCAGGTGTAATATTATGTGGTGCCACGACTGCATTTGCTGGACCCATAGGATTCGTTGGATTGATGGTACCACATGTGATTCGACTTATCAGTGGCCCAAATCTAAAAATCATCATCCCCTTTTCAGCGATTGGTGGTGCAGTATTATTAACCATCTCAGATGTTATAGGCAGATTAATCGGGTCACCAGGTGAGCTTGAAGCAGGGATTGTAACTGCCTTTATCGGCGCACCCGTATTGATACTCATTGCTATGAAGGCTAAGGTACGAACATTATGATTAAAAAACTCTATCAAAAACACAGACGAAAGAACCGTCTGATCTTCATCTGCCTGTTGGTTTTACTTAGTATTTTAAGTGTCTTAGCCTTAACTCTCGGCAATACAAACTATGATATAGCAACCGTCATGCGTGTATTAAATGGTGAAACCATAAAAGGTGCTACCTTTGCAATTAAAACACTGAGATTGCCGAGACTATTAATTGGAGTTTTAGTTGGATTATCATTCGGGATGGCGGGTGCTACCTTTCAAACCATGTTACGGAATCCATTAGCAAGCCCCGATATCATCGGTATAACCGCTGGCTCTAGTGTCACAGCTGTCTTTTGTATTCTCGTCCTTAAAACAAGCGGTACTACAGTTGCATTAGCCTCTGTTCTATCGGGTTTAATCGTTGCCCTTATTATTTATGGACTCTCCAAGGGAGGACAATTTTCAGGTGGTCGTTTGATCCTAATCGGTATTGGCGTTCAGGCAATCTTAAATTCAATTATCTCATTCCTACTACTTAGAGCATCACAATACGATATTCCTGCAGCTATGCGATGGCTAAGCGGTAGCTTAAATGGTATGCGTCTCTCCAATGTCAGTTTGCTGCTACCAATCGTACTCGTATTTGGTTTGCTTCTATCTTTGCTGAGCAATCAACTTAAGCTGTTAGAATTAGGTGATCCATCCGCCATAACACTTGGCGTACGAACACATCTTGTTAGAGTTGCTTTGGTACTTTGCTCCGTTGTTTTATTAGCCTTTGCAACTTCCATAACAGGACCAATTGCCTTTGTATCCTTCTTATCGGGACCAATCGCGAAAAAGATAGGTGCAACCGCACCAATTGCAGCAGGTTTAATTGGTAGTGTACTCGTTCTTTCAGCGGATCTGATTGGACAATTTGCATTGCCTTTTCAATATCCAGTTGGCGTCGTAACCGGTATTCTTGGTGCACCCTACTTACTATTTTTACTCATTAGAATGAATCAAAAAGGAGGCACTGCATAATGGATCAACCTGTTAAGACTAAAAAAACAACCTCTAATCAAATAATCTCAAATAAAACTTTAGCAAATCAACCTGCTACTGATATGGGTCTATCTGCAAAAAACTTGACCTCGGGATATGATAATAAAGTGATTGTAAATGACGTTGAAATTAACATCCCCAACCATAAAATCAGTGTGATTATCGGTGCCAACGCCTGTGGTAAATCAACGCTATTAAAAACGCTTTCGCGGTTAATTAAGCCGATGGATGGCAATGTCTCTTTGGGAAATAAAGCTTTGAACCAATACCAGCCTAAAGAACTAGCACGACAGCTAGGGTTACTGCCACAATCACCGGTTGTACCAGAGGGAATTACAGTCGCAGACCTTGTTTCTAGGGGGCGATATCCTTATCAATCCTTTTTAAAAGGTTTGGGGCATCACGATTTTGAAGCGGTTGAGGAGGCTTTGTCGCTTATGGGGATTACGCATCTTGCCGACCGTTGTGTGGATGAGCTATCTGGTGGTCAAAGGCAACGCGTCTGGATTGCAATGGCGCTAGCTCAAGATACTGACATCTTACTTTTAGATGAGCCAACTACCTTTTTAGATATTGCTTATCAAGTCGAGATTTTAGATCTTTTGACTGATTTAAATCGCAAAAAAGGGACTACCATCGTTATGGTGCTTCATGACATAAATTTATCTGCAAGATACGCAGATTACCTTTTTGCAATCAAAGATGGTAAGTTGATTTCAGAAGGTACGCCTGAAGCCATTATTACACCTGAGCTTATAGATACGGTCTTTAATCTCACCTCAACGGTTATAAAGGATCCCGTTTCAGGGACGCCAATGATAATTCCAATTGGTAGACATCATGCCAAAATCTGATATATAAATAAATGCCCCTTGAATTTTGTGTGTCAATACAGGTGATCCACCTAATATTGTACTCAAAATTTAAGGGGCATTTAGCTTATACCGTAATTTAATCTCTACTTTGACTTGTTCTCAGATAATTAGATCATAACTACTTTGAGTGTAATGATTTCAAATGCTTTGTAATTTATCTGCTGCTTACATTCCTCAATGGTCTTACCTTTCAAATTCACTTTTTCAATACTTGCAAAAATATTGGTTTTGTCAAATCTATCGATTTCGATAATGCCATTCTGACCACTGCGATCACATAGTCTTATTTCTATTGCATTTGCACCGATGACTCGAGTGGACTCAAATGATAGCTGCTTCGGAATTTCTATCAAAGTTGAAAATTCAAAGCCTTCATCACTTTTGGTAATTGATTCTTTTGATATTGAATCTATGAACACCATCAAAGGCTGTTTAATAATCGACATGAGAGAATCATAACTAAACTCATTAGCAGATCCAGTTTTTACACTCACTTTAAATGAAGCTTCACCCTGATCTGAATTTGGATTTGGCCATGTTGGTGATTTTAGTAACGTAATACCTAATTGATTTTGATAACTGTTATAGCCAAATTTATCGTTACTGATGAAAGCAACACCATATGCATCATCTTGAAGGATACCATAGTGCTGAGCACATACCTCAAACATAGCTTGGTGATAGGTATTATCAAAATCATTAGGTCGCTTTACTTCGCCAAATTGAATATCATATGTTGCCTCTAATGGATTTAAGTTAAAATCACCTTCTAATCTCAGCAGTACATGGTGGTCTTGCCAATCTACGTTAAACAGGATATCAAAGGATGAAATAGCACTTTTATAAAAAACATATGTGGTTGATACCTGACTCATTGAATAGGTTTTCGTCACCTTTACAGTTGTGGCAATTGGCCCCTCACTTATATCAAATGTGGGATTCTTAGACCATTTCAGTGGGAATTTTCTATAGTCGATGTCTATGTCCCATGCATCCCATCTGAGTGGATGGTCCTCGAACAGTTTTAGCCCCAAAACACTATTCTTTGATAGCATCTCTCTTTGCAATTTTAAATCAAATAATGAGACGATATCCCCTTCTTGATTAAACTCAATTTTGTAGTTACCAACATTGATCGTTGCATCTATTAATCTATTCAGGTTTGAAAAAGAAATTTGATTTTGGTTGATCTCACTAGGCAAATCAAATTGCAGGCTTTCAAATGGTTTTAAATTGTATGAAATTATGTCATTTAAAGCCACACCATTTGATAATTTTTCAGTTTGATTTGTGAGATTCACTTGGATATCATAGATACAATTACCATGACCTAAAGCTTGAATGATTATTTCATTTGTCTTTAAGCTATCAATGAGGTGAATGCTTCTACCAGCTTCTAAAACAATATTAGAAGGGATCCGGCTCATAAATGGCCCCATCGCATTTTTTTCATTTGAAGATTGAATCACTAATAATGAATTACCTAAATTATTTTGCTTTTCAATCATACTTTGCGTTTTAATACTAATTGATTCAATAGCGCTTTCTAGCTGTCTAAAGGCATCTTCATATACCTTCTCTATTGAAGTCCCTGGTAATATATCATGAAATTCATTTAATAGTACCACGCGCCATTCCGCATCAAGATCAATCCTATTCATTGGTTCATGATGATTTAGATAGGCATTCAGTTGGCCTATGACGTGTAATTTTTCTAGGTTTATCAATCGATCCTCAAGTGTTCTGTGAAGCTGTTTGATCTTACCATTTGTGGTATAGGTGCCTCTATGGTATTCCAAATAGAGTTCTCCCTTCCAAATTGGGAGTCGCTCAATTGGCACACTGAAAAAAGTTGAAAAAAAGGATTTCATAGATGAAGACTCAACTTTCGGCATGCCCTCTATTCCCATTTGCAGTCTTTCAAAGGTCTCAAGCATCTCTTCTGTTGCACCGCCACCACCATCACCATAGCCAAATGGCATGATACAATGTGGCATGATGTCTTTTTGCTGATGCCTAAGCACGCTTCCCAGTACCTCAGATGGCGTCATATTGCCCTCATATATACTTTTGAATTCACCCTTGTTAAGTGTTTCAACGCTGATGGTCGTAATAAACTGGGTTGGAATTTGACTGCCATCGATGCCTTCCCACATAAAGCTATCATATGGGAGCTTATTGGTATCGTTCCATGAGATTTTCGAGGTAACAAACCACTCCAGTTCAAACGAGTTGAGAATCTGCGGTAAAGCGGCACTATAGCCGAACACATCAGGCAACCAAAGCCCATGACTTTCTCTACCAAAAGTTGTCTCAAAGTACCGCTGACCGTGTTCTATCTGTCTGATTAACGACTCGCCACTTGATAAGTTACAGTCTGCTTCAAGGTACATTGCACCTTCTGATTCCCATTTTTCACGGTCCGTCTGCATTTTGATTTTTTCTAAAAGCTCTGGATGTGCTTCATTTAAAAATTCATAGAGGATGGGTTGACTCGCCATGAATCGGTAGCTATCGAAACGCTCTTGAAGGTCAAGAGCCGTTGCATAACTTCTAGTGACTTTTTCATGTGTTTGCTTCAAATCCCACAGCCAAGCAACATCTATATGTGTATGACCCACTGCATGAACTGTTTTTTGTGAAACGCCTACATCGCCTACATAACCGTAGCAAGTCTCATGAAGTTTTTGCGATAACACTTTTGCCGACGCTTCAAACTGTTTGAGATCACTACCGAAGGTTTGGCTATAGATAGACGTTAAAACCTTATTTTGAAGCGTTTCGTACGGTAGCTTAGCGTTTTGTAATGCGACAATGGAATCAGCAAGTACCTTTAAATCAAAGTAGGTAGACTTAATGGCTTTATTGATTTGTATGAGTTTCATCCTAAGTACAATATCGCCTTGAGCCATCCCAGTATACAGATGAATCGCAAGTTCAATCTCTGTATTAGAATATTTATTATTGAGATAAATTCTTCTATGGTTGGTGTCAAGACCGCAGACGACTTCTCCGTTGATATAGGCTAACATTTGCGGATTGACCGCATCCCAAGTGCCTTCTCTTCCTGTTGATAACTCAATGTAATAGTCATATGAACTATCTAATTTCGGTAACTGAATATTCGTACCAAAAGCATAGCGTTCATTGCTTTTGCCTATAAAATAAGGTAGCTTTTTATATTCTAATCCATAATTCAACTCATTTATTTCTATCTCACGTTTCATACTTGAATAGGTATTGAAATCGCCATCAAGCCACCAAATACAATTAATCTCCAGTATTTCGGATCTCATTTTACTCTGTAACAAGGTCAAGGTACGCTGAATTCTCACTGCTGCCTCCTACTAAATCAAGTTAATCACGTTCAATTAGTTCGTTTTGGATGACCAATGCGATGCTGCCTAAGCATTCGTTCTCATTGTTGACATCACTTTGTAAAATGGGAGTTGTAATTGCCAAGTTATGAAATATATATTCTGGTATGATCGCTTTAATGTTATCGACAATTTCTGGTATTAGTCTAGGAAGGACGCCTCCTAGAACCACCATCTTTGGATTCATGAGATTGATCACATTTGCAAGTGCAAAAGCAAGCGCATTTGAAAGTTCAGCTATTTCACTCATAATTTCTGGTCTCTCTTTATGCAATACAAGCCATTCAAAGTACTCAGACTCGGTCATATGTTTGGCATCTTCGTCTTCATCTGCAGTATAAAATTGGCTAGTTTCGATCACTAATGCCCCTACTGAAGCGTACATTTCAATACACCCTTTTTTTCCACAATAACAGGGTCTACCGTTACGATCGATAGAGGTATGGCCAAACTCACCTGCAACTTGATTGTAGCCGATCTCTAGTGTACCCTGTTTGACGATACCGATACCAACGCCCCAGTCGATGAACGCATATAAAAAATCCGATTCATTTCGCCCATGTCCGAACCAGATTTCACTTAAGGTTCTAGTACGACAAACGTTTTCAACTATGGTTCGAATCTCAAGTGCATGCTCTAATACAGACTTAACGTCAATAATCTCCCAGCCCTTAGAAATAAATCCTTTTTTCTCTTCCTTATGCTTAAAATCACTTCCAGGCGTGCCCACACCTATTGCAGCTACCTGACTCGGTAAAATGTCATGTCGTGATAGTAAGGTGCGTATTTCTTTGATTATCTGATCGAGAACCATTTCTGGGGTATCCTCGTAGTTCATTCCAAATGAAAAAGCTTCTGCTACTTTTCCTGAAAAATCTGCTAAGGTGATGATGATTTTACTGGTAATTTCCACTCCGATGATCCACTTGTATTGTGCATTTAATGCAATCAAATTTGGCTTTCTCCCACCAGTAGACTCGCCTTCGCGGACTTCTTTGATGACACCTTTTTCTATCAATGGCTCGACAAGTCGCATCACACTGGGTAACGCAAGTCCAGTTACACGTGACAGTTCTGCACGAGAAATTTCACCTGACTTAACGATTTGCCTCAGGATCTGTTCCTGATTCATTTTTTTGAGTAACTCAGGTTTAGCTGAGCTTAACTTGTTTTTCATAAAACTCCTTCAATCACAAGTTTAATTTTTTAACTCTCTTTTTTCTGTCATGTTTATAAGTTATACCTCATTTAGAAGCTCTACTTTTTTTATTTGCTATATCTGTTTCGTCTTTATATCTGCTTAAAAATCAATTTCTTATATCAAAATAGACTCTAAGACTGAGCTAAACGATTTAACACGACTTCTTTTGTTGGAATAGAGGGGATGCCGCCGTAGCCTTCGATACAGATTGCAGCTGCTGTATTTGCAGTCAAAATCATGGCTTCAAGTGTTGCTTGATCAATTTCTTCAAGTGATTGACCGGATGTTACGATCTGACTGATTAATGCGCCAAAGAAAGTGTCTCCAGCACCAGTTGTATCAACTTGATTCGCTTTTACACCACTCACAGTTCCCTCTAAGCCAGTTGCAGTTTTATAAAAACAGCCTTTATCTCCTAATGTCACACAAATCATCTTTGGACCAAAGGACATAAGCTCATTTGCTCCTAAATTATAATCTTTTTCACCGGTTAATAATTCTAGTTCTTCATCCGAAACCTTGACGATATCCGCATACGCTAAACCTTTTTTCATATAGTCTATGGCTTCAGTTTTAGAATCCCAAAGCGGTGCACGATAGTTCGGATCATAGGTAATTAAAAGTGCTTTGTGCTTTGCTTCTTTTAGAAGTGTCAAAACCGTTGAACGACTTGGTTCATCTGTAAAAGACAGTGAGCCAAAATGAAAAGCCTTTGTTTGATTTAAAAGCTCTAAATCAATATCATTTTGCTCAAGCATTACATCCGCACACCCTTTTCTATAAAAGCTGAAATCTCGGTCACCATTTGGATACAAATGAACAAAGGCAAGCGTCGTACCATATTTTTCATCTAATTTAAGATATTTGGTATCGATACTCTGTTCCTCTAATACTGTTTTTAAACGTGTTCCAAATGCATCTTTTCCCACTTTACCGATAAAGGCAGTTTTTGCCCCCATTTTTTGAGCGCTGGTTAAAAAGTTACAGGGTGCACCACCAGGATTCGGTTTAAAGTTTCCTTCAGATGTAGGTGTAAAGTCAATGAGTAGTTCTCCCACAGCACAAATATCAAACATACTTTTACCTCCTAGTTACTATAGAATTCGAGCGTATTCATTACAGAGTGGATGCAACACAGGTACATCCTCTTCAACCGTTGAAAATCGACTGACATCTTCTGCATTATAATTGTCCGTTAAATCATCGTTAATCGATGAAACCTCACCACAAATCAATGGCCCATAGCCTTCTTTCGCCCAAAATAGATGATACATATAAGGTCTCAAAGTAATACTACATCCCGGTGGAATTAAGAGTTCTTCCCCTGCTTTTAGCGTTACTTTTACAGCATCTAGATCTACCGTTACATCCGTATCATAGTCAACGTCACCATTAGACAATGTGTTGTAGAGTTTTATGGCTAACATACCCCCTGCGCGATTGATGATATCTTCAGTCTTACTGGCATGGTGATGAATCGGGAGTCTTTGTCCCTCTTTAAGTATGATCAGCTTTTCAGCATACGGCGTTCCTATTGTGCTATCGGTTAGAGAACCGTTTCTAAGCGTAAAAAGTACAGCACCTAACTGATCAAATTGGTCTTTACCATAGTCTGTAATATCCCATCCAAGCATGACTTGCTTTATCGTATCTGCTTTCGCCTTGTTTTCTTGCCAATCGTCCATCGTCCAATAGCCAAATGGGGGTAGCTTAACTTGATGCCTTTCTAACAACTCTTTTGCCCAATTTATCGATTGATTAATCTCTGATCTTCTCATAATTTTCTCCTTTATAATAGAATCTACAACTTTTTTTATCACATAACTCATTCCATCATATTTTTTATAACAACACCTAATTTATATTCACACCTAATCAATATTCACACCTAATTAATAATGTAAATAAATTGCTAAATTCCTCATCCGTCTATTCTCAGTTTGTACGTCATTAAATTTAAAGGGATTTCATCAATGTTCAATGCTTCCGTTACATAGAAGCTCGGTGGATTATCGCTTTCAATCAAACAAACCTCAGTATGTGCAAACTTCGGATTCATCGTAAAAAAGCTGTATTCTGGATGGTTTTTAGGTAGTATCACCGCAGTAAAATCAGCTTCTGACAAACTTTTAGTCTCAATTTTTTGATTCATAACTGCTGCTTCATCATTTGCTACGATCAATACGAGTGCTTCTGATTCATGATGATCTATAATTAAAAACTCCTCTCGGTCGTTATGATAAACGAATTTTGTCGGTATGTGATTATTCGTAGTGACAGCAATCAGTTTATGCGCACCAAACTTCTCATCAGAGTGATAAATTTCTTTATACGCTGAATCACCTTTGTTAACCTTAATTCTATCTCTAGTTGGCTTAAGTCGTCTGATAACACCTCTTTTTTCAAGCATTTGAAATAAAATTTCGTTTGCTTCTATAGGCTTTAAATGAAGAATCAAAATATAACCTCCTTACTTAGTAACATTATGTAAGTATCTTTTCTTATAGTATCACGCTCTATTAAATTGTTCAATATTTCTTCAAAACTTCTGAAAATAATTTTCTCCTAATTGTTCATCAAACAAAGTATAAAGAAAACCCCAATTGAATCGCATTTAGCATGCCTTCAATTAGGGTTTAATTTAAGATAATTTATTAATCACTAACATTAACTGTATCACTAATATTAACTGTATCACTAAGGCTATTTTAAAGTAGATTTAAACTAGCGTGATGGTAAATACAGATCCAACCTCAACCTGACTTTCAACAGAAATGGTACCGTTCATAAGTCCAATCAAGCGTTTTACAATTGCGAGTCCAATTCCATTGCCAGCAATTTGATGGCTTTGATCAACCTGATAAAACTTCTCAAAAATGTGATTTTGCGCTTCCGCGCTCATACCACAGCCTTCATCTTTAACTTTAATGATAACTTCATTCTTTTCATTTCGATGTAGGTCAATCTCTATCTGTCCACCATTGTAAGAAAACTTGATCGCATTTTCAATGATGTTTAAAAGTACTTGTTGTACGAGATCCTCGTTCCCTTCCATCAGAGTATCTGGTAGATTCAAAGAAAACACAAGGGATTTGGCAGTCCACTTTGGTTCTAATAACAAAATGGTCTTACGTATTTGTTCATCGATCCGATATTGCGTTTTCTCACCGACGATTTCCATATGCTCATACTTGGATAAATTCAATATTTGAGTGGATAATTGTGTCAATCGTTCTGATTCAGAAATAATAATATCGAGATACTCTTCGCGTTCGGTGTCTGTGAGATCCCCTGACTTTAAAATCTTAGCAAATCCCTTTATGGAAACGATAGGTGTTTTAAACTCATGGGAGAAATTATTGATGAAATCTCTTCTCAAGGTTTCTGTACTGCTCAGCTCCTCGGTCATTTTATTGAACGAGTTAGAGAGCTCCTCAAGCTCGTCGATACCACCAATATCTACTTTAACATCAAAATCACCAGACGCGACTTGATGCGTTGCAGCAATTACTTTTCTAATGGGTCTTAACAGTTTTCTGCTGAAAAAACCTGAAATTGCAGTTCCAATAAAGGTACAAAAAATAAAGTTTGATAGTAAGAACCGTGTTGGTATGTTAAGAGGTGCATCTGAAGAGCTATTTCTGATATCTGATAATGAGATATAACCCAATTTATGAAGTAAGATCACGACAAACATCAAAATCATAAATGTTCCCAATAAGACGAAAAAAACGAACAACACCAGCGACACAGTTAAACTCATTTTCTTCTTTAAATATTTGATCATAAGTGTCTCACCGCCTTATACCCTAGTCCTCTTACTGTGACGATTTCAAAATCCGCGCAGCCTCTAAACCGATCTCTCAATCGATTGATGTGTACATTTAAAGTATGGTCATCGGTATCGGATTCAAGCCCCCAGATTTCATCCATAAGCTGTAATCTTGTGAAGATTTGATTGGGATTTGCCAATAACTTAAATAGGAGATAAAACTCCTTTTGTGGCAATTGAATCAATTCCTCACCGATTCTAACACTGAGTGCATTATAATCAAGTGTCACTTCTCCAAACGATAGCTTTTGATCATTGACGATCTGTGCCCTTCTGAGAAGCGCCCGAATTCTTAAAATCAGTTCTTGCTCATCAAACGGCTTTGTCAAATAATCGTCTGTCCCAACTAAAAACCCAAGTCTTTTATCCAATGGCTCTTGCTTTGCGGTCAACATGAGGATGGGCAATAATGGCCAACCCACTCTGAGTTCACGCGTTAACTCTAAGCCATCAAGATTGGGCATCATAACATCGGTCACAACTAAGTCTATATGTGCATGTGCCATTATATCTAAAGCCGCAAGGCCATCTTCTGCCGAGACAACTTCGAAACCTTCTTGCTTTAAGACCGCACTTATTAATTTTCTCGTGTTACTGTCATCTTCAACTACCAATATTCTAAACACTTTTTACTCCTTTCAGTTTCAAGGAACACTTTATTACATTATAACGCTTGTCCATTTAAGTGGATATGACTATTTTAAGTCTTAATTATCAACTGAATATCAACAAATTTTAAGGATTAGTTTATTTTGAGTTGATGTTTCTTTTATATACTGAGAGTACTTAAGGAGGATTACATGATTAAACTTCAACTCAAACATATAAGAAAAACTTATAAAAGCGGTGAAACCGTTGTGGCTTTAAAGGACTTATCCATTGGCTTTAGAGCTCAAGAATTTGTCGCAATCCTTGGACCATCAGGATGTGGTAAAACAACATTACTAAACCTTATTGGTGGATTAGATCAATACGATCAAGGCGACCTCATTATCAATGGCATCTCAACCAAATTATTCAAGCAAAGTGACTGGGATGCTTACAGAAATCGATCGATAGGATTTGTTTTCCAAAGCTACAATCTAATAGGTCATCAAAGTGTTCTACAAAACGTCGAGATCGCCATGACGCTATCTGGTGTATCAAAATCAGAAAGAAAGAAACGCGCTACCAAAGCGCTTCAAGATGTGGGTTTGGGTGATCAACTACACAAAAAACCGAATCAGCTCTCAGGTGGTCAAATGCAAAGGGTTGCTATAGCAAGAGCACTCGTAAATAATCCAGATATCATTTTGGCAGATGAACCAACCGGTGCACTTGATAGCCATACCAGCGTTCAGATTATGGATATCCTAAAGGAAATCGCTAAAGAAAAACTGGTAATTATGGTGACGCATAATGCTGAACTTGCTGATGCGTACTCTGATAGAGTTGTTAAACTATTGGATGGTGCATTATTAGATGACTCTAAACCGATAACCTCTGCTGAAGCACCCATCGAAATCATCAGTGAAAATAAAAAAAGTGCATTCAAGAAGACGTCTATGTCACTGGGTACTGCTTTATCTCTTTCACTAAAAAATCTGTTAACCAAGCGTGGTAGAACAATTATC
The DNA here is from genome assembly GCF_058683495.1 of Fusibacter sp. QWL-12. Taxonomy (NCBI): domain Bacteria; kingdom Bacillati; phylum Bacillota; class Clostridia; order Eubacteriales; family Fusibacteraceae; genus Fusibacter; species Fusibacter sp. QWL-12. The sequence goes on along the minus strand of NZ_CM178745.1, from coordinate 3,244,267 downwards.
ACATCGTTTGCTGGTAGCATTGGCATCATAGGGGTTGCACTTGTTTTAGCGCTTTCCTCTGGTCTTTCATCCTATATAGACTCAATGCAGTCCGATACCTTATCAGGTTTTCCAATAACAGTAACCTCTGGAATGCAGCGCGTTGATTTTACAGAAAGACCAGGATTTAATAACGACACCTCTGATCAAGCCCAGTATACAGAGTATCCAGATACAAACGAGGTTTATGTCTATGATCGAGAAAAGAACACGACGTTACATGAAAATAGGATCACGAGCGAATACGTTGCCTATGTTGAAGGGCTCAAAACTGAGCTTCCTGAAGCAGTCAATGCGATCAACTACACGTATGCGATATCGAGCAATGTACTAGCAAAAGCTGACGAAGCAGTTGTTAAATTTGAGACTTCGGGAAAAACATCAGCAATGGCAACTTTAAATGGTAATACAGGATTTTGGCAGGAACTACCTGATAGTGAAGATTTCGTACTTTCACTTTACGACCTTCTAGGTGATAGTAGCCGCTTGCCTCAAAACGAAAATGAAGTGGTGCTCGTAGTGGATGCCTATAACCGCATCGATAGTAGCTTCTTTAGTCAGTTGGGTTTAAATCCCGATGAAAGTTCTTTTAGCTTCGATTCTTTGATTGGTCAGTCCATTTTAAAAGTAATTCCAAATGACCTTTATTACACTGAATCAGATGGACTCTTTACTGGTGCGACACCACTTGATTATGAACAGCTTTATGATGATGAGGGTTCCATTTCACTTACGATTGTTGGCATCCTACGTCCTAAAGATGACACTGGGTTTTTATCTTCAGGAATTGCCTACACACATGATCTAACCAACTTGTTATTATTGGATTCACAAAATAGCGAGATTGCAAAAGCACAGGAATCATCAGATTATAATGTCCTTTTAGGTACTGAGTTCAACGAACAGCAAACTAAAGAATTAATGCTACTTGCTCTTGGTGCAGATACTACCCCATATGGCATCAATATATATCCAACAGATTATGATAGCAAAGAATTGATTAAGGCGTACCTCGAAGACTACAACTCAAATCTACCAACTGAAGATCAGATTCTTTATTCCGATCTTGCAGAGACCATAACCGATATGACGGGAACTTTATTAGATACCATAACCTATGTTCTTGTTGGTTTTGCAGCAATTTCACTTGTGGTTTCAACCATTATGATCAGTATCATCACTTATGTTTCCGTGATTGAACGCACCAAGGAAATTGGTATCTTGCGTGCAGTAGGTGCAAGGAAGAAGGATATCTCACGTGTATTCAATGCAGAAACCATTATTATCGGTTTTACTGCTGGCGTTATAGGCGTTGGGCTTTCGTTCCTACTGACATTACCAATCAATCGAATTATCTCTAGATTAGTGGACATCGATACTATTGCGACATTATTACCACAGCATGCCATTATTCTTATCATCGGAAGCATGATTCTCACATTAATCGCTGGTCTTATTCCAGCAAAAATGGCAGCAAATAAAGATCCTGTCGTCGCACTTAGAACTGAATAATACGGCGTTGACCGATTAACTTTTTCGCAATCAAACTAAAAACTTAATGAATGAACTAAGATAAAATGATATAAGATAAGATAACTTATTTTAGTATCAAAAAGCAAAGAGCCTGTGTTTTCACAGGCTCTTTGCTTCTGATAAGGAGCTATATATTGGGTTAACTAGTAAACTAGAAGATGATTAAACCAAGTGCAATTACGACTCCTGCATAAATTAAATCGATTAGACAAAAGCCCATAATGTCTCTTGCACCAAGATTGGCAATACCAAGCGCTGGTAACGCCCAGAATGGTTGGATCATATTTGTCCATGCATCGCCCCAAGCGATTGCCATTGCGGTTTTAGCAGTACTAACACCAAGCTCGACACTTGCTGGCATCATGATAGGACCTTGAACCGCCCATTGTCCACCACCTGAAGGAACAAAGAAGTTAACGATCCCTGCACTTAAGAATGTAAATAATGGGAAAGTCGTTTGGTTTGAAATATTTACAAACGCTTGAGAAATTACACCTGCAAGTGAATTTCCTGAAGCCATACTAACACCTGTCATCATTCCCATGATACCTGCATAGAATGGAAATTGAAGTATAATACCAGCAGTTCCCTTAGCGGCTGCAGTTACAGCGTCTAAGAACTTTCTAGGCGTTTTGTGTAAAATAATCCCTAAGAATAAGAAGATAAAGTTTACGATGTTAAGGTTGAGTTCAAACCCTGCTGTGTAGAAGTAATAAACGATATAAACTAAGCCCATTACACCAATTAGCATAGAAAGAATCATGCTATTTTCCATTTTATCTGCAAATGTATCGCCGTGTTTGATCGCTTCACCTTTTACTTCATCATCTTCAAGTAATTTAGGATCTACGACGATAACATCTTCTTTATTTGGATGCATCGCTCTATTCACAAGTGGTAAAGTAAATAAAATAACAGCTACGATAATTAAGTTCCAACTTGAGAAGATCGTTTGTGAAGTACTGATTGGATCAACAACCGCTCCTGAAGTTGCTTTTGATAAAGCCTCTCCACCTGAAGCCATTTGTAAAGGAATTGATCCAGAGATACCTGCATGCCATACTAAGAAGCCAGAGTAAGCAGAAGCTATTAGTAGTCTGTAATCCACACCTTTTACAGTTTTAGCCAATTGCTTTGCATATAATGCACCAACAACTAAGCCAAATCCCCAGTTAATCCAACAAGCAATCGTTGACACAAATGTAACTGCTACGATGGCTTGTAAAGGGGTTTTACAAGGTTTTGCTAACTTTTCAAGTAACTTTTTAACGATTGGCGTACTTGCTAATGTATGTCCTGTTACAAGTACCAATGCCATTTGCATAGAGAAAGACAATAATCCCCAAAATCCACCTGCCCAGTTTTTTACCATCTCGAGTGGACCTGCTGCAGTTGTTATCATACCAGCTACAAATACAATTAGTGTTAAGATAACTGCAAAGAGAAATGGATCTGGCAGATAATTCTGCACGAGCTTGACACAAGCTCTCGTTACTTTTTTAAACATAATTCCCTCCTAAAATAAATATGATTGCTTTATGAAATCAGCATTGCTGAAATCAACCATATGGTTACCCCTAACCCATCTAATCATAAAGCAATTTATATGCCAAAGATCGATTTCATATCATTTATCAGTTGTGTTTTTCAAATTAAAATTACTAATTTGAGCTAATCAACAAACTTTTACAACCAATTTAATCCTACAAAATGGACTAAAATAGTATTAACCTCCTCTAATTTGAAAGAATTTGATCTAGACGACTCAAAACTGTATAACTATAAATACAAGATTATAAATATATATTTCAAAATTATCTGAACGCCAGTATTTCTTTAATTTGTAAACATTTAATTACACTAATTAACTCTAACTGGCTTATTTTTATGCATCTGTATCCATTTTGATACATTATAATTCTTATATGTGTATATTTTTGTTTACGCTCATTTTTATAAACCATTCCTCTGTAATCAAATGATTACAGTCTATCAACCTAAAATCTTAAATATACTATTCACAAAATTGCAACCTGACGATATAATAAAGTTATAGCATATTTTATTACATTAAAACGGTGTTTTAAATAATATATTATTCCGTATTTGGCAAAAAAATCACCTTAATCACACTAAGTTCTATCTGTTACACACACGAGACAATCTTGGAGGTTTCTATGAAACATTTTGGATATTCAGTATTTCCATCAACTTGGCTTGAAAATAAATCTCGTCTAGAATCTGAATTTATTGAAGGCAGCATGATTTTTACTTCGCTTCATATCGCAGAAGAATTTTCTTCGGATTATGTGGCAAATTGTGTCGACATGCTAAAAACGTGTAAATCAATAGGTTACAAAATACTAGCAGATGTATCACCAAGAACGTTAGGCCAGTTTGGTTATAATACACTTTTAGAACTTCGAGAGGGACTGGAGATCGATGTCTTAAGAATCGATTATGGTTTTTCACTTGAAGCAGTGGTAAAGGCAGCACATGAGATGCCCATCTGTATCAATGCCTCTACGGTCGATCAAGAATGGATTGATGCTTTATCCCAAAATGCACATACGGTTTATGCACTTCACAACTATTACCCGCGACCTGAAACTGGGCTTGATACAGAGCAGTTTTTCGAACGCAATTCAAATCTTAAAGCAGCTGGAATAACTGTAATGGCATTTATCGCTGGTGATTTATCATTAAGAGGCCCTATTCATGAAGGCTTACCGACCTTAGAGCATCATAGGACTGTACCACCTTACGTGGCTTATACAGAGCTTTCAGAAATCTATGGTTTGGATTGGATCATCGTCGGCGACGGTTTTATAAGCGATCATCAGGTTCACTGGATTAGACAGGCGATTGAGTCAGGTTATTATTACCTCCCCTCTGATTATGAGCATACTGCTCACACTGCGAAACGCTTTAGTCCAATCTATACCATCCGACCTGATTCACCGAAAACATTGATGCGCCTTCAAGAATCACGCGAATACGCCACACAGGGTGAAAGGATAGAACCTAGAAACTGCGTTGAAAGAACTAAGGGCAGCATTACTATAGATAACGTTCATTACCTTCGATATTCAGGAGAAATACAAATAACGAGGGCAGACTTTCCGTCAGACCCTCGCGTCAATGTTATCGGTACTATTATACCCGAATATTATAAAGTTCTTAAAGCCCTTCCAAATGGCTCAAAAATTAAAATTGGTCCACTCGAATAATCATACTCACTGGTGAAAGTCCTGCTTTCATCAGTGTTTTTTATTTAGCCTGAATATTTTTATTATAGCTAAATACCTCTAGATGATGCAATGCACGAGTGAAGGCTGTATATAACACAAGAGACTTCTCACCAGACGAAATTTGATTGTTATAATCCACGACGAACACTGCATCAAATTCAAGCCCCTTGGCGAGATACGTTGGTAGGACATTGATTTGATTGATATTGAGAAGGCTATCACTTGTGATATGATGCGTTTTAATATCCGACTTTAAGCATGCATGAATTTGCTCTGCCTCGGCTTCAGTTTTGGTCAATATGCCGATGGAATGATAGTGCTTGTCGCGAATCGCAGTCACTTTAGATTTCAACGTACTTACCATAGCCTCAAAAGAATCTTCTATATAAACCTTCGGTGCTTCTCCCCGTCTACCGATGGCGTTATCTAGTGGCGCACCAGGTAAGTAAGCGTTTGCAAAATCCGTGATTTCCTTGGTTGAACGATACGTCTTCTCAAGCGTCATCACCGTATGACTCCCGCCGGTTAAAACTGGACCAAAGCTCGCCAGCTTTCTGTAGCCGTGATGCGCATTGATGGACTGATTGGCATCCCCTAAAAGTGTCATTTTTGCGTTTGGGTAAAGGACGTGCAACAGCTTTACCTGTAGTGTGCTGTAATCCTGCGCCTCATCCACTACCAGATATTTAATCTCCGTCTCTGGCTCGACCTCTCCCATCAACAGTTTGAAATACAAAAGCGCTATTTGATCCTCATAAAAGTAAAAGTGATGATTGATGGTCAATGAGAGCATATTTGAGTTTTCAACGGTTGTCAGTGACTTAAGAAAAGTCAAATACGCCTGTTCACTGTTTAAGTGTAGCATACGGTTAACGAACTGATAAAAATTACTCTTTTCATTATTAAGCTGCTGACGGACTGCTTTACTGAGCGCAAGCTTATCGGGATATTTTTTCTTCAGTTCCTGTTTTAACTGTTGTGATCGCTTTTCTAAAAACGGCTCAAGAAGGAAATCAATTCTGCCTCTCACCCCTTTTAAACGTTTGAGTATCGGCTGGCCATAATGTCTTTCATCAAAAAACGCGCGCATCTCAGCTTCTGTAATGACGGTTTGTCCAGCGAATTTAATCGTTTTGAATTTTATCGCCTCAGTGCTAATTCGGTTCACATAGCTTTCCAGTGCAGCCAGAAATTCATCTGATGTCTTAAGTGCCAAGCTTTGGTTGCGAAGTGGATCGACAGAACCCTCGTAAAGCACCTTTAGACTGTGCTTGTAAGCTTCCTTCCCCTTGCCACTCTTAAGGGTGTCCTCGAGCAGTGTGGCGTAGGTCATCTGCTTGACATTGTCTTCACCAAGCTCAGGTAATACTGCAGAAATGTAGTCCCCAAACTGTGAGTTAGGCGAGAAAATAACGATCTGATCTGACTTGACGCGGTCGCTGTATTTATATAATAGATACGCGATTCGGTGCAGCGCTACTGAAGTCTTGCCGCTTCCTGCAGCGCCTTGAACGATCAAGTGTCTGTATACCTCATCTCTAATAATCCTGTTTTGCTCTCTTTGAATAGAGGTAACGATGACCTTCATCTTGTCGTTGGTGTTTTGACTGAGCGCTTCCTGTAATAGATCATCTTCTATATTAATAGAGCTGTCAAAAAAATAATTGAGCTTTCCTGAATCGATTTTATACTGTCTTTTAAGCTGTATTTCACCATTTACCCAACCATCAGGGCATAGATACTGTGCATCACCAAGCTCGAAGTCATAATAGAGGCTTGCTATGGGTGCACGCCAATCGTAGATGAGGAAATCTGAATCCGCATCGATAAGATTGAAAAGACCAATGTAGCATTTTTCAAGAGAATAGCCTTTCTCTTTAAAATCAAAGCGTGCAAAATAAGGTCTAGCTTTCATCGCATCATGCTGATCGAGCCATCTTTGTGTCACTGCTTGTCGGTTGGCATTGGTATTAAGGGTCTGAATCTGACTCATAAACTCGGTGATTTGATCGAGCCCATTTTCAATAGAAACTGACCCGACAGAGTCCCACAGTTCTCTTCTGGTTTCCAAATCAATCTCTTTAAAACGTTCTTTAAGCTTCATCGCCTCGTCGTATTGACGCTCAACTTCATCTAAGACACGTGTTAAATATTGATTTTCTAATTGATAAGTTTCTGAGTTCTTATTCATTGTTGCCTCCTAAAAACTGTCTGAAGGTATTGACTTAAATTCAACGGCATGATATAATAAAATTGGATAATAATACAAACGTTGAAATTTCAAGTGTTGACATATCATTTTATCATGATAAAATGGTTTTGGTCAATTTTTTTTTGCACTTTTTATGAACCATACATACCCTAAACCGAAAAAGACATGCATTATGGAGGTCAACTTTTGGAAACAACATTCGATTGTGTCGCTTGCATGGCAAAGCAAGCTGTAAAAATTGCTGAAGAATTTGGTGGTCCCTATGAAACAAACGAAAAAATCCTACGCGCTTGCCTTCGTGTTTTAAGTGATGCAGATTATAAGACCAGCTCACCTGCCATCAGTTATCTGATGCAGACTGAAGCGAAGAGCATCACTGGGATTTCAGATCCCTATGAGCAACTTAAAATTTATTCAAATGAGATTTCAAGTAAAATAGTTGATCAGATTGAATCAGAGGGATGGATTAAGTCTTCTTCTTTTGAACGAGAAGCTGATGATTTTGATACTGCGTGCCGACTTGCTATTGCAGGAAATATCATCGATTATTCTGCTGGAATCGACGTTAACCACGATACAGTGATGACTTCAGTTAAGAAGAGCATGGCCGCTGAGCTTCATGGCGTAAGCACTAAGGCTTTATTAAAGAAAATTTCTGAAAGTAAGAAAATCATGTACATCCTAGATAATGCTGGCGAGGTATTTTTCGACCGTTTTTTATTAGAGCAGATCGATAAGGAGAAGCTAACTCTTGTGGTTAAGGGCGGCCCTATTGTCAACGATGCAACGCTATTCGATGCTGAGGCAGCAGGTCTACAGCATCTGGTCCATCGCATCATAGATACGGGTCATAACTCACAAGGTGTGATCAAAGCGTATTGCTCTGATGCCTTTTGGGAGGCTTTTAATGCGTCTGATCTCATCATCAGTAAAGGCATGGCAAATTTTGAGACGCTCTATCGTCAAACCGATAAAGATATCTTCTTCTTGTTTAGAGCCAAGTGCGATCGGATTGCTGATGTAATTGGGTGTAAGAAGATGGATTATGTTATTGTTGAGAATAAGTAATACCAATGAATTAAAGCAACTTCCGTTGTTTTAATTCATTGGTATTTTTAATTTCATTATCTCATATTTTATTATCAGCGCTGAAGCTTTTAATCACTTATAAGTTAATACAAGCTTTTAAAGATACTTCAACTAAGCCTCTCATAATATCTTCACGACTCACCCATCTTCTTGAATCCCATTCGACGCCACTTAGGTCATCTCCCCCAAAAAGGATTTGACCAAGTATGACATTTCGAAACTTGGCAACTGCATAAAAAGCCGCTGCTTCCATTTCTACAGTAACACAACCTTCTGAAACGCGTAAGGCAACCTTATCCTCTGTTTCTCTATAAAACGCATCGGTCGTCCACGTCTTTGCTTTTATATATGGAATCTTTTCCCGATCTAACAGCTCTTCAATGGTTTTGAGCGCATGTGGGTTACATGCAATTTCTCTTGATGGTTCGACATAGTGATAAGAAAGCCCTTCATCTCTTACAGCAGATTCCGGTAAAACCAAATGACCGACTTGTATGCCCTTCTGTAAAACCCCAGCCCCGCCACAAACGACAAACTTTTTAAAACCCTTGGCAATTAACTCCTCAAGCAAAGCACCTGAACCTGCTGCGCCTAAAAAGCCTTGTACCAACCCAACTTTTTTGCCATTGTATTCAGTTTCATATACAGGGAGATTGATAGAGGCTGAGTAAAATGTACTGATTTGCGTTAATTTTCCCGCTTCAAGCATCTCTTTTATCATCGGACCAAAAAAAGTAATCACACAATACTCAGGTACATCAATCTCTGATATTAAAGTGGAAGGATTGATTTTGGCATTTGGATTTGGATCAAACTCCAATATTGGATATTCTTTTTTTATATTCATGATTGCTACATTCCCTTTCTAGACATATGTATCATAAGGCCAAATGCCTATCCGTTTAAACTGGGAGGATTTAAAAGGATAGACATTTTCGTCCTTATACTCGTTTGGGTAACTTCTTCTTGTACTTTGACTTTTACTACAACTTTTTCTATCTATTCAATTGGTAAAATTAATGGGGAAATTAACTGTACCTGAATAACCTAATAAACTTGCTTGACGACGTATCCTATTTGATTTAATGCAGATACGATCTCTCTGATGTGTTCATGACCGTTGGTCTCAACGGTTACCTGAAGCTGAACGTGGCTAAAGCGATCAAAATTCATAAACTGGTTATGATCCAGTTTAATAACGTTGGCTTTATAATCCGATAAGATTTGGGAGATATTCAAAAGTTGACCTGGTGTATCCGGTAGATCCACCGAGAAACAGAAAATTCTACCCCGTCTCGTTAAACCTTTATTGATCATTGCTGCAACTGTTACCACGTCGATGTTACCGCCAGATAACACACTGACGACGCGCTTGTGTTTTATTCCAAGCTTTCGAAGTGCTGCAACCGTTAATGCACCAGAGGTTTCAACCACCATTTTGTGCTTTTCAAATAAGGTTAAAAAGCCTTCCATGATATCGTAATCGCTCACGGTAATAATGTCATCCACATAATCTCTCGCCAAATTATAACAGTTCTTACCCACCTTTTTTACCGCGACACCGTCCGCTACAGTTTGTACGATGTCCAGTCTTGCCTCGTCTCCTTTACTCAGTGCAAGCTTCATAGAAGCTGCGCCTTCAGGTTCAACGCCGATGACTCTACAATTGGGTTTTCGATGCTTGATATAAGTTGCGATGCCACTAATTAAGCCACCACCACCCACAGGAACCAATACGATGTCCGCATCAGGGAGCTCCTCTAAAATCTCCATGCCAATCGTTCCTTGTCCTGCGATCACATCTAAATCATCAAATGGATGAATAAAGCACTTTTTCGTTTGATCTGCAAGCTGCATCGCATACTGGCTGCTCTCATCAAACACATCGCCATAAAGTACCACTTCAGCGCCATATGATTTTGTTGCGTTCACTTTTATAAGGGGGGTTGCTACTGGCATGACCACCGTTGCATTAATACCCATTTCCTTAGCTGCAAGTGCTACGCCCTGAGCGTGATTACCTGCCGATGCAGTGATTACGCCCGCTTTTTTTTCAGCTTCAGAAAGCTGACTTAATTTATAAAAAGCGCCTCTTAATTTGAATGCGCCAGTCCTTTGAAAGTTCTCAGGCTTTAGCCAAACATCTAAATCGTGTTGTTCGCTTAAATGATTGCTATAGATCAGAGGCGTTTTGGCAATCACACCCTTCAGCGTTTCTGCTGCAAGTGAAACTTTCTGACTCAAACTTTGTTCAGCACCTTTGAAAGTCGCTGCCGAAGGGTTAAAGTCATGTCCAAACACCTGCCAATTTGAGTGACTCAAATCATTTTCTATTGTAGACATGGTGCCTCCTCTATCATATCTTGAACCCCTTTACCTGGTGGAATAATCGGATAAACGCCTTCATCGATGTTAAAGTCACATTCGATTAATACTGGCCCTTCCGTTTCTTTTATGCCTTTCAGTATGATTTCAAGATCCTTTAAATGTTCTACTCTAAATCCAACAATCCCGTAAGCTTTAGCCAATTTAACAAAGTCTACGGTTTGTTCAGCATCGGTTTCGCTGTATCTGCTATCGCAAAAGAGATGCTGCCACTGTCTCACCATACCGAGTGCATGATTGTTCACGATAATGGTGGTTATCGGTAATTTGTATTTACTAACGGTTTCAAGCTCGTTTAAATTCATCTTAAAGCTACCATCACCGGCAATATGAAGCACGCGTTTTTTTAGTGCAATTGAAGCACCTATTGCTGCCCCTAGTCCAAATCCCATCGTTCCAAGTCCACCTGATGTGATGAACTGTCTTGGCTGATCAAAGCCAAAGAACTGCGCCGTCCACATTTGATGCTGTCCTACTTCAGTAACGACGGTTATGTACTTTGGACTTTCAGTGTGAATCAACTTCAAGGCTTTTTCAGCAATGATTTGATCCTCTTGATCACTTTTTGCTTTCAGTTTTGATGTGTGTGATTCATTAGATTTCTCGTTAGACGGTTTGTTTTGAAGCGCATTCTCTACTATAGAAGCTTGATTTTTCATTGATACTATTTCAAACAATTCAGGCGTCCTTTTAAATTCTTTTGAAGCTTCTATTAAAATGGATAAGGCAGTTTCTAGCTTTTCCTGCCATGGGAAAGTAACCTCTTTATTTTTTCCTAGTTCATTGGCATCCAAATCGATTTGAACAATGGTTGCATTTTGTAGGAAATGCTTCTCGGCACCAACGACGCGATCGCTAAAACGAACTCCTAGTGCGATTACCAGATCTGCTGATTGTAGCTTATGATTGGCATGTGCATGACCGTGCATACCGATTAGGCCTAAAGAAAGTGGATGCGATTGCGGAAAAGCACCACTGCCCATCAATGTATTCGCAACAGGAAACCGCTTTTCAATTGCCCATTCGGTTAGTTTTTCACTGACGCCTGCATGGATAACGCCACCCCCCACGAGTAAAACCGGGGATTTGGCTGTTCTAAAGTAGTCCTTTAGCTGATTCAAAATGGTTTCGTTTTCAGATCGGTTCGATTTTTCGTCATCAAACTCAGCGGTTAAAGCGTTGCTGTTTTCTTTGCTTGCCTTTAGATAATTTTCAAAATCCTCAAGTGGGATTTGTGCGGTCAATAAATCCTTTGGAATATCGATCAAAACAGGACCCGGTCTGCCTTCAAGCGCAATTTTGATGCCTCTTTCTATGGCAGCTGCTATCTCTTCTGTCTTTTTTACCATTTCACAATGCTTCGTGATGGTGATGGTCATCGATGTAATGTCCACTTCTTGAAACGAATCACGTCCAATTAAGGCGCTACTTACCTGACCAGATAGGATTAGGACAGGAGATGAATCCATAAATGCTGTCGCGATTCCCGTTATGGTATTGGTCGCTCCTGGCCCGGAAGTAACGATACAGACGCCAACCTTACCGGTTGCTCTCGCATAGCCGTCCGCGGCATGCACCGCACCTTGTTCGTGACAGGTTCTATAATGCTTTACTTTATCTTTACGTTGATAGATCGCATCGTAAATTGGGATGACTGCGCCCCCCGGAAATCCGAATAAATCCTCAACACCATTCGCTATAAGCGTTTCCAAAACGATATCCGCTCCGGTTATACGCATCCCACTCACTTCCTTTAATTTCCGTATTTTTGTGTGCTTTAATACTATTTTTTACAACTGTCTATTCTTAAATAATGGTTATTACGTAAACTTTATTAAGTACTTCAATAATGATTATTCTATCTATTTATTGAAATCTTAAAAAACAATTATTCATTAAAATGATTGAATTCTTTAATATTAATTTTGTTTTTTTATTTTATAACCGCACCAGCAGATGCAGATGACACCTTACATAGGTATTTTTTTAGATAGCCCTTCACAGGCTTCTCCACTAGCTGAAGTGTTTCTCTTCTCTTGGCTAAAGTGACGTCATCCAGTCTGTGATTTAAGAGACCCGCTTTTATATCGATATCAATCATATCACCCTCTAATAAAAAGCCGATATCACCACCCTCTAACGCCTCTGGTGAAACATGACCAATCGCTGCCCCTCTGGTTGCACCTGAGAAACGACCATCTGTAATGAGTGCCACGCATTCATCAAGCCCCATACCAGAGAGCGCCGAGGTAGGAGTTAGCATCTCTGGCATACCCGGTCCCCCTTTTGGACCTTCATACCTTATTACGACCACATCCCCTTGTACGATTTGACCGTTTAGGATCGCATGTACCGCTTCTGATTCGCTATCAAAGACTCTAGCAGGGCCACTGTGCTGCATCATTTTAGGACTGACAGCAGACTGCTTTACAACAGCGCCATCTTTTGCAAGATTGCCTCTTAAAACCTTGATGCCCCCCTCTGATGCATAAGCATTCTCCAGTGTCCTTAGAACGTTTTGATCACTTGACCAGCTATTGAACGCACATACAGCATCTAACTGCTCTTCTAAAGTTCTTCCCGATACGGTCAGTGCGGAGGTTTCTAGTAATTCGCCTGAGCTTAGCTCTTTAAGCAGTGCACTCATGCCACCCACGCGATCGAGATCCTCGATGTGTGCAGCACCTGCAGGACTGAGGCGACATAGATTCGGTGTCTTACGACTTACTGTATCTATTGTTTCTAGATTGAGTTCAACCCCAGCTTCATGTGCAATTGCCGTGAGGTGTAGTACGGTGTTCGTCGAGCAGCCAAGTGCCATATCGGCAGAAAGTGCATTGTGAAATGCCTGAGGCGTAAGTATATCTGACGGTTTGAGTCCTTCTCTAACCAGTTCGACCGCTCTGTAGCCTGTCTCTTTAGCCAGACGCATTCTTTTCGAATACACAGCTGGTACCGTACCATTACCCGGTAGCGCCATACCAAGCGCCTCTGTCATACAGTTCATGGAGTTTGCTGTGTACATCCCAGAGCAAGAGCCACAGGTTGGACATGCCTCTTCTTCGTACTGTTTGAGCTCAGCCTCTGAGAATTTACCTGCTTTGACACTGCCAACCGCTTCAAAGACGGCACTTAGGTCTACGACCTTGTCTCCGACGCGTCCAGCGAGCATTGGGCCACCACTGATGACTATGGCTGGTAAATCTAGGCGTGCGGCCGCCATTAGCATGGCGGGCACGATCTTATCGCAGTTGGGTACAAGCACCAACCCATCCAGTGCATGTGCCATGGCCATGGTCTCGATACTATCTGCGATCAGCTCGCGGCTGGCGAGGGAATAGCGCATCCCCTCATGATTCATCGCAAGCCCATCACAGACGCCGATGACTGGGAACTCAAATGGAGTCCCGCCCGCCAGACGCACGCCAGATTTGACGGCATCAGCAACCTGCCTAAGATGCGCATGTCCAGGAACGAGCTCACTAAAAGCACTGACCACCCCGATAAAGGGCTGAGACATTTCTCTATCCGTAAGTCCCAACGCCTTTAAGAGCGAACGATGCGGCGCTCTCTCCACACCTTCAGTTAATCTTTGGCTTTTAAACTCAACATTTATTAATTTACTCATCTAACCCACCTTGATTTGGCAACCAAGTCATCATTCCTCTAAGCTGTTTGCCCACATTTACCATAGGGTGTGCCATCTCCTGACGACGCTTAGCGTTAAAGCCTGGTCTACCTGCTTGATTTTCTAAGATCCAGTTCTTTGCAAACTCACCACTTTGGATTTCGCTCAATACCTTTTTCATCTCAGCACGTGTATTTTCATTAACGATACGCTTACCCACACTGTAATCACCATATTCAGCAGTATCACTTACCGAGTAGCGCATGCGCTCAAGACCACCCTCATATAGCAAATCCACGATGAGTTTAAGCTCATGTAAGCATTCAAAATATGCAATTTCTTCTTGATAGCCAGCGGCAACTAATGTATCAAATCCCGCCTTAACCAGCTCAGTTGCACCCCCACAGAGTACAGCTTGTTCGCCGAAAAGATCGGTTTCTGTCTCTTCCTTAAAAGTAGTTTCTAGGATACCTGCTCTCGCAGCGCCGATCCCTTTAGCATAGCCCATAGCAAAGTCACGCGCTTTTCCAGTTGCATCTTGGTACACTGCGAATAATGCGGGTACACCACCACCTTCCGTATAGACACGTCTTACCAAATGGCCAGGACCTTTCGGTGCAACCATAAAAACATCGACGCCCTTTGGTGGAACGATTTGACTGAAGTGGATGTTAAAGCCATGTGCAAAAGCAAGTGCTTGACCATCAACCAAATTAGGTGCAACGTCCTCTTTATAAACCTTTGCTTGCTTTTCATCGGGAAGTAACATCATCACAAGGTCTGATTGTTTAACCGCTTCAGCGACAGTATAAACTTCCAAGCCTTTCGCTTCCGCTCTCTGCCAGCTTTTCGACCCCTCGTATAAACCGACACAGACTTTAACGCCACTTTCCTTTAAGTTGAGGGCATGTGCATGACCTTGACTACCAAAGCCTAACACTGCCACTTTTTTACCTTCAAAAACCCCTAATTCGCATTCGTTTTCATAATACATCTTCGCCATATGAATACCTCTTCTCCTTTTAGTCTTTATATAATTTCCACATTGTGAACGCTGTAGATGCGTCCTAAAACATTGCGTGTGGTTTCAACACTATGTGCTTCTGACCAAAGCACCATCTCTAAGCTAGCAAACTCTTGACTTGAATCCGACTCCAGCAGAATTCGTCTCATTTGGTATCCTTTTCTTTTTAGTAACGCAGTTACGCGCATCATTGCCTCTGGATCAACATCAATTGTCGCCTTTACAATATGCTCCGCCATAGCACCCTCCTTTAATAATTTTTGAAAAAAGTCTTTTTACTATATAAAAAAACCCCTCGACAAAGTATATGCTTTGTCGAGGGGCGAATCATCTTTTCGCGGTACCACCCTGCGTTCAATAAACCTATAGAAGGTTCATTCTCATTAAGGTCTTACGTTTACACGTGTAACCTCGATCGTTTAACGAAGATCAACCCGGCTCAGTCTACTCGGTTCCTTTCGACTTCGCTGCTCTTGAGTGATTATTAAGTATTCGGCTCCTGTCACTTCCCACCATTCGTGACTCTCTTTGAAGAACACTTGAATACGTTTCTCTCAGTCGGCGCATTTCAGTTATTAAAGATGATATTACACACCTTGAAAATAAAAGTCAACCTCTTTTTTGAATTTTCTGAAATATTTCTTGCTGTTGTAATATTTTTTGAAATGTATCCTTCATTTTTCTCAAATTTTCCATGTGCCCAGAACACCGTCATTCCAATGCTTCCGCACACCACAAATTCACGCAACAAACAAAATATAATGGATTCCAAAACAATCTGCTAATAAACTGTGAACAAATTGCCGCACTTATTGACGTTACTGGGTTAAAGTGCTAAAATATTTCTCGTTAATTGATAATTATTTTCATTTAGGAGGTGGTCATTTGGCAAGAATGAGAGAGCCAAGATTCAAAAAATGTAGAAGACTAAATTTAAACGTAACGGGTCATCCGAAAGCGATGAACCGACAAGGGAATGGACAAGCAAGAGATGCGAAGAAGCTATCTGCTTATGGTATACAGCTACTGGAAAAACAAAGACTTCGCGGCTATTATGAAGTGATGGAAAAACAGTTTAGAAGATATGTAAAGTCCGCTAAAAAGAGCTCAGAACTCACAGGTGAAAAGCTCATAAAGGATCTTGAAACCCGTCTAGACAATCTCGTCTATCGCATGAATTTTGCAAGTTCTATCAGACAAGCCCGTCAAATGGTAGTTCACGGTCATATCCTCGTTAACGGCAAAAAAGTGGATATTCCCTCTTTCGCTGTTAAGGAAGGCGATCAAATTACCCTGAGAGAAAAATCAAGAGATGTCATTACTTTTAAAGAGAACTTGACAGAAAAAGTGGGTTATACTTTACCTTATATTACCTATGATCCTGAAGCGTTCTCTGCAACCTTATCACGATTACCACTTAGAGACGAGATTCCGATCCAAATCGATGACCATCTCGTCGTTGAGTTCTATGCTAAGATGCTATAAGGCTGTCTATGAGTATTCGACCTGACAGCTTCTGGGCTCAAAGAATTGAGCAATATGACATCGACGATTTACTTTTTGGGCGAATTACGGGCAAAGCAGTTACCGAACAGACGATGTTCCTTTATCTGGGTTACTTTGACCATGAAAAGGGATTCGCAAAGCTTGGCTGGAGCAGTCACGCCTCTGTTCACGAATTAGCGGATTATTTGCGTTACGTTCTCGTCCCTACCCTTTATTACAACTGGATTGACGATTTAAGCGACGGTTTTTATATGCCAATGTCTTCCTATGAGGTTTTGAAATCAGAGGTTTATGCCTCTATGCGAACGCCGTACAGAAAGACATTTGAGCTCCCTAAAGTAAGACGCATCAGTCCGATAGATCAGTCAGCCCATCGCTATCTTGATAACCTGATAGAAACGCTTTCAAATGCATCGTCGATTAGCGAAAGTGACTTAAAAGCGAAGCTCGTCCTTCACTTACATGCACTTAATCGCTTTTTTGACGATGAACCTAGGAGAAAGCTAACATTACATCTGTTTGGTTCAGCTTCAGAGGTCTGCACCTTTTTATCTGAGGACTACGGTGAAAATGCAGTGGCGTTTTCAGACGACACTGGGCTAGATTACGCGGAGTTTAAGCACCTATGTCAGTCCGTAACCACTTCAGAGATCGCTGGACACCAGTTTGTTGAGAGACTTAATTTTCATTTTCGATATTGTTTATAAAGTTTAATCAATATTGCACACCATCTAAATAGCACGTAATAATAACTCTCTCCGGAGGACCGGTCCTCGGCTGGTCGCAATCTTCGATTACTGCTCGCCTATGCAACCTAACTGCGTTGTGGAGCCTCCTACAATAGTTATTATTACGTGCTATTTAGATTTGATATTGTGAAATGACTGAATTTGTTATAAATGAAAAGAGAGATCGCAAATATCAATTTGCAGTCTCTCTTATTTTTTTAAATATTCTCTCCCGATGGAGCTGGTACGGGTTTGTTGATTACGGTTGTTTTAGGAGTATTGTTCTCGATGTAGAGCGTACGTGATGGGAAGGCAAATGCAACGCCGAGCGCATCAAATTTTTCTCTAATATCGAAATTAATGGCTTGTTGGATGTCCATAAAAATATTATATTCACCCGTCAATACATAGTAAACCACTTCAAACTTAAGGCTTGAATCGCCATATGACTGAAAATGTGCTCTGTCAAATCGCGTCTGTTCTCTCGCTTCTATGGTTGCCTTGATCACACCTGGTAGCTGTTTAAGCGTCTCAAGTGGCGTGTCATACGTAACCCCTAATGAAAAGACCACTCTTCTCTCCTGCATGGTTTTAAAGTTCTTTAGTCTCGCTGAGGTTAGGTCCTTGTTGGAAAAGACCAATTGCTCACCGCCAAGGCTTCTCAAACGCGTCGTTCTGATACCAATATGCTCAACTGTGCCTAAGAAATCACCAACTATGACGAAATCCCCAAGCTCATATGGTCGATCAAAGAAGATTGTAAAGTAGCTGAAGATGTCCTCAATAATTGCTTGCGAAGCAAATGCAATGGCGATACCACCAACACCAAGACCCGCTATAAGTGCACTTACATCTGGAACGATGTTACTGATCAGAAGAAGTAGTGCAATGGTCCACACGACGAACTTTGACATTTTGATGAGCCATACGATGGCCATGTTTTGGCTTGAATCCACCGTCTTTTTTTCTCTATAGCGATTGAACAGGTATTCAATAAAAGCACTGAGGAGCTTTGCAGAGTAATATACTGCAAACGCCAGTAGGAAGAGCCCTAGCACGTGATTGACTTTATCAGTGATGGTTAAGATGCGAGAGCTCACATAGAGTGCGGCGATATATAAAAACCTAGGTAGGTATTTTCTTACTGCAGGAATAAAAACAGTATCCTCTACCGAAGATCGTTTTATCACCCAGCCAAAGATCCGCTTTAAAAGGACAGACTTCAAAAATAGGATGACGAGTGTTGCGATTACAAAAGCGCCGAGAAACCAAAGGTAGTTTTCTATCGTGTTGTTGAGAATTTTGTAGGTTAATAATTCTTGGATATGAATCCCTCCTCTTTAGATTAGTGATCATTTAAAACTTCTCTCTATAGTATAACGGTATCTATGAACTGCCGTCAAATCCATCTACAAATCCTCACGCCATGCGTTATATGTTTCTACGAACACAATTGGCTGATCAAGGTTAGCACAATGGCCAGCCACATTAATTTGGCGATGGGCAATTACTTCTGAGCGCTGTGCCCAGGCTTGATTGTGCTTTATAACTTCGCCCCTTTCAAACTCACCTGTGAAGAGTAGCATTGGAAATGTATATTGCCAACTACTGATCTGCATCAGCTGATTGGCATTTGAGAATGCACGCATATGCTTTAATCCAAACCCCTCTAAGGCTTTTTGGAAAACTTCTCGTCCCTGCTTCGACTGTGTCGCCTCAGAAGCAATGGCATTTCTAAAGGCTTTGGGTGAAAAGATGAGCTTCAGCATGAGTTTGATCATTTCCTTGTTTTGGAGCTTCAAAAGTGCTTTATTATCCTCAAGTACGGAATACCCCCCTACCAGTGCCAAGCTAAGTATATTTCTTTGTGTCACTGAGCAAAAGTACTGTGCAATTAGAGCACCCAGTGAAACGCCAATAACGTGAACTGACGCTACGCCCTCATCTTCTAAAATTGTCTCCACAAGCATTGGAACCTCTTTAATTAAAAAGGAACTACTCATCTGTCGCTCAATACCATGTCCTGGATAATCCAAAGTGATCATATAATGCGTTTTTGAAAGTGCATCGATTTGTGAATCAAAGATATGATGATCCGCATAAGCTGCATGAAAAAGTAACAACGCTGGGTTTGACGCATCGCCAACTGTAAAATAATTAAAAGCCTCGCCCTTTACTTTAATTTGCTTTAGTGCATATTTTTCATTCATAGTTAACCGCCTCTTCTTCAATAAGTAAGTTCTCTAAGAAAGTCAATGTACTTTCGAAATAACTGAGTCCTAGCTTTAAGGTCTTAAGTTGATAGTGCATAATTTTATCCGCTTCCATCGTAGACGACGCTACTTGTATCAAACTATAAGCATCGATGATCGTCTTTAACGTCTGAATATTCGTTTGTATGAGTACTTTTCGATCATGTTTAGATAAGTGTCCCATAAAGAAGAGTTTATTGGGTAGTTCGTTTTCAAGTTTATCTCGACTTGATTCGGACAGCATCCAGGTTCTAAAATAATGCATACCTTCATCTGTAATACTAAAAATTTTTTTACCTCTATTGGAACTTTCAACTGTCTGCATCTCTATCAAAGATTTTTCTGCCAATCGTTTTAGAGCGTTTTGGATGCTGCCTAAACTCGCACTATAGAAGGGAGAAACCTCTTTTTCAAGTGCTTTCAAAATGTCGTACTGCGATAGGCTTCGGATCATCAGCAAACCTAAAATGATATATTCCATATGCGTCTCCTTTAAAATAAGGACAGCGTTAAATGCTATCCGATTGATTTTTTTAATGATAACTTTGAATGGTTGCTTATGATAAGCACTTTTCAATCAAGAGAAATTTGTAAATGTTTCCGAATATACCTAATAGGTATACTTATAATCTAATTATACCTATTAGGTATATAAAAGTAAAGCGCAAAAAATCCCACACCTTACTTGTGTAAGTCTGTGGGATTTGTATATTACTTATTATTCTTCTTCGCCCTCTTCGTCTTCTTCATCAAATAAAGAATTGAAAGCTTCAGATACGACTTCGTATTCGTCATCGCTAGTAATTTCAGTTAACTCAATAGAACCGTCTTCATAGTCAGTAAAACCATAAAGCAATGCGATTTCTTCTTCTGGATGTAATAAAGCAATATATTCTTTGCCATCTACTTCAAAGATTTCAAGAATTGGACAAACTAATTCTTCGCCGTTTTCAAGTTCTAAAGTTACTGTATGCACATGATTATGCTCGTGATCATGATCGTGATCGTGGTCATGACCGCAGCCACATGCTTGATCATCGTGATCGTGTTTTAATTCAGACATTTTGTCACCTCACTGGATTTTATATCTGATTATACAATGGATTCGTTGAAATGTCGATATCCCAGCGGTTTCGAAATGATAAATTTCTGTTAACTTTTATGACTTGATCTCAAAGGATAATATTACTGTGTTTGAGACTATTAAAATGTTTGTCAGTCATGTATGATAAGAGAGTGAAAATGAACTAGATCCCTTGGTCAAACTAGGGTTCATGATATAAGGAGCAAGTATGCAAACAAATGTTTATTTAAATGCGGTATCAGACGGTCAAACCTACGGGCTTAACGATCAAGTGAAAGCGGACACGATGGGTTGTGAGGGCTGTAGCGCTTGCTGTCAAAGCGTCGGCGACTACATCACCTTAACGCCGTTTGATGTCTACGAAATCAAGCGTGCAACTGGCCTTTCATGGGAAACATTATTGGAAAGGCATCTAACTTTAAAGCTATCTGGTGGCATGGTACAACCATTTCTATCCATGGTCGGTGAAGCTGAAAGCTGTACGTTTCTAAATGAAAATCAGCGATGCTCAATTCACGCCTACCGTCCAAACATCTGTCGTTTATTTCCACTAGGCAGGGTATATGAGGATGAGGATTTTAAATATTTCCTACTTCAAGACGCATGTGTCAAACCTAAACTGGAAAAAATTAAGGTTAAGAAATGGATCGGTATCGAAAACTACACTGAAAATAAAAAGTTCTTACTGGATTGGTATAACGTTTTAAAGGCACTTGCATTTCGTATGAAATTCGTACGTGATCCAGAGGATCAAAAGGCAATGTACGACCTTTTCTTAGACGGTTTCTATACATTTGACACCGACGATTTTTATGAAGAATTTTATAACCGTCTCTCTCATGTGAAAAGCGCATTGGGGATACTCTAGAAATATTAATATATTTAAAATAAAGCAAATGCCACATCAAGCCATTATCTATAGGAATGGCTCGATGTGGCATTTTTTATTCGTGAATGATCATCTCCTGCTTTAATGCTCTTAATCTTCTTCTAATCGGTACACCTAACTTATAGTAAAGTATCACTATCGGCGTCAGCACCAGCGCACAGACGGTATTGATGTTTAAGAACTGATGATTACCATCAGCCAGTCGCCAAACGAGTATTCCCACAACTAGATTGAACAGCATCACGACAACTTCCATAGTAAACATCGTTTTCCAAAATTTGAACACTTTAGAGTAGTGTTTCAGTTGAGACGCTTTGTCTGTATAAAGTTCAAATCCACCCTCTGTTTTTTCCATACGAAGATAAGCCCAGCGCATATATGTGGCAACACATTCGACGCCATTGTCCTCTAAAAATCGAATGTAAGATTGACTTTCTGGATGTTTTGGCACTTCACCTAAGAGCTCAATTCTATATTCATATTTTCCTGGATCGGTCTCTTCAAACGCATATCTACACCATGAGTAATCAGATAGTGCTAACCCTTTAGCAGCCAGTTCGTTTAACCATTTCTCCTCTTTTTCAAAATCCCAGAAGGCTTTCCAAATAATTTGCTTCATCCTAAATCACCCCCAACTTCTGTTTGCCATTTAAAATCAATTCTTCTAGTCGCAAGATTTCTTCTTCAACGACGTTCATCCCTCTCGCTGTAATTCGATACTCCTTCTTACGCGCGTTTTTTTCACCTTCTAGCGCTTCGATCCATCCTTTTTCTAGCAAAGTGTTAATGGCGCCGTATAAGGTTCCTGGACCAAGTGTGACTCGATCATGGCTTAATTCTTTAACGTGTTGCATGATGCCATAACCATGCAGTGGTTGAAACACTGACAAAAGTATGTAGTAAACAGCTTCGGTTAATGCATTTCTCTCTGAACTTTCAGGCATTTGAGTTTCCTCCTATAGCAGTTATATGAGACGTATTTATAAAAACAATCAGGTCTGATTTTATTACGGATACCGTTATTACGTTTAACGATATTACGCATAACGTTATATCGGCTTCCGTAATACAACTATATCGCTTGCCGATATAAATGTCAACAAAAAATTTAAAAAAGCGTTTGATAAATTTTCTTTATCAAAACGCTTTTTGACCGTCTTCTATTTGATTGGCTTTATTGGCATAAGCTCCATATAACCACGCTCACCCAAAGGCTCGAGTTGAATCCGTGGATTGGATTCATCCCATTCATAACCAATGTTTTTAGGATTGTATTTTTGGATGGCTTGCCAAACCGACTCTATTGCTTTGCCATAATCCTCTTCCTCAAACGGTTCACCTTGAAATAAAAGATATTCTGCTTCTGGCAATTCAATTTCATCGAAATCACTTGGCTTAATACCAGTATGATCTAACGGAACTTCAACACCTTGCACATATTTTGATGTATTAGGCTTGATATATGCTTCAGGTAGCCAAAGGCTAACTGGCTCCTCAAAAGGCGTTTTTATGCTTGTAAGTAGTCCCCATATGTCACATCCTACCTCTTCGCAGTAGCCAAAATACTCAGTCGCCTTAACACCTCTCTTGATCCAAACTTTACGTCTAGGTTTATTAATTGTTTTTACAAAAATAGTCTCTGTCTCTTTCATGTTAAACTCCTCTTCTTCTCGATCGTTTTCCACACGGTAAGGAATAAACAGATAAAGGGGCACTGGATGATCCACATAATCGCTTGGGTTTAGACCAAACTCTTTGAAAAAAGCCCTTTGATAACCATCCACACTACCAAATCCCATCTCAAAAGCCACTTCAATAATTTTTTTTTCAGAATCTCTTAAAAGTAGTGCTGATCTTGATAATCGCAGTCTCCGGACATACTCTGCAGGCGTAAATCCAGTAAACTTTTTAAACAAGCGATTGGCATGCCAAGGAGAAAAGTAAGATGCCCTTGCCAGCTCTTCAGGACCGATCTCCTCATCAAGATGCTTTATGATGAAATCTTGCATTCGCTGTACAGCTTCTCTCTGTGCGCCGATAGCTCTCACTCCTTTCACTAACAGTGTAACAAAACGACCGATTTAAAGACTCGACTATTTTTGCTCTGTTTGATTAATACTATTTAAACTTCTCATAAATTTTAACCGACATGACAATTGCCTGTTCCCTAGTCGCCATACCGTATTTTGCAGCTTCCTGTACAGTTGATGAAGCTTTTGGCATAAACATTCCTTGTGAATTACCATTTATAATACCAATTTTCGACATGTACTTTGCAGCATTTATCGCCCATGATGAAATCTCATTTTGATCGGGGAAATCTTTAACCCCTGTAATGCTAAAATCAGCATTTGGTACTATTGCTTTGATCGCATTGAAAAGCATCACTGCACATTGCTCACGATTGATGACTCTAAATGGTGAAAAGGTTGTTGCAGATGTACCTGAGGTTATACCCAGTTGATACGCTTTTAATATTTGTTGATTTTTAGTATCTGTAAACGGATTAGGTGCATATGGGATTCCTGACTTTCCACTTGTTTTTTCATACAATAAAATCGCCAGCTCACAAAACTCCTCTCGAGTAATCGGTGCTGTCAAATCTTGATCCTTTAAAAGATCTGGAATCAATCCTAATTCTAACGCCTTTTGAAGTTCTGTTTCTGCCCAACTACTTGCTTTTGAGTAAAAACTTGGCGTGCCAATTGAAAGCGCATTTGAAGATGGTGAAAAAATATAACCTATTGTGTCGACACCTTCAAAATGATCATAGTAGAAATGAAACATAATGCTATACGTATGTTCTTTGATATCTATGGTTTCAAGATTGCCTTCATCAATGACTTCTATGGTTACCTTGTATCGGTTTGAAAAACCATTAACTTTGGCTTCTTCTGTTTCCAGAACCGTATCTAAGTAGCCACCATTTCCAAATTCTCCCCAAGGATTTGAATCGATCTGAATGGCATATTCGTAAAGTACGTCTCCATCAGCTGGACGTGTCTCTATCAGATCGATGATGCTATCTGGCACATCAAAGACAACTTCTATGTAGGGTACGCCATCATCATCATTCAATAAATTAAGTGCAATTAGCTTTGGTGCTTCCAGCTTGCTTGGTAGTGTATCCACAGCCCAAGCAGAGCTTGTTATTATTGTAACACACAAAAATACAACTAAAAGTAAGCAAATCGTCTTTCTCATTTTCAACCTCCTTATTTCATAAGAACATTTTGTTCTTAGATGATAAGTTTATGATAACGAGGTGAAAAAACTAGAAAAAGCAAAAAAGTGCTCTATTTATGATGAATATTGCTTTGATACTGCTTAGGTGACATACCAAATTTTAATTTAAATAGCTTTGCATAATAACTACTATAGTCCCATCCGCATCTAGAAAACGCCTCGGAGATTGAAATGTTTTCATCTTCTATTAAACATTTTAATCTTTGAAGCTTTATTTCCTGATAAAATGCTAGTGGTGTTATTCCCATTGATTTTTTAAATGCACGAGTAAAATGATACTTGCTTAAGTTGACTGCAGCTGCTGTGGATTCAAGATTAAAGGGTTCTAGGATATGATCCTCAATATAAGCTTTCGCCTTTGATATCTCATTTCTTTCGCAATAAATCCGTTTGTCGATCATCATCACTGCAAAAAAACAGACGTTTCCTCTTATGTCTTTTAAAGGAAAAGCGGTTAGATCTTGATATAGTGCTACCATCTCCATATGCTCGATATCGTATATCTGAGAGACCGTTTCGAGAGGCACTTTAATATCTGTAAATTTAACAGTTTCACCATTTAATACGGCTTTGAGTGGCTGTGCAAGTCCTTTACCACACACTTCAGGATCTTCAAAAACATTGTAATAGCCAATTACTTTTGAAGGATCAATCCCATATTGTTCGATTAATATCGAATTCATGAAAACAGATAATCCAGTAGTTGAATAAACTTGAATCGGATAGGGAAAGGTATCTAAGAACTGTTTAAATTGAGGCTCTTGATCTAAAAAAGAAGCAAATCCAGAATAACTCATATTTCACCTCTTATAATTTATCTACTTATACTATTTTCCTTTATCTTTATCCAAAACTTGGGAACTGTCAAGTTTTTTGAATCAAATCCCAAAACAGCTGTTCCTCAGCAGACGCATCCGTTTCAAACATTCTCTCTAGTATCTGTTCGATAGCCACTTGATCGGTTGACCTATAAAATCCAATCGCACAGTCGCCACCGCCAGCGCCAGAAAACTTAGCCGCGCCTATTTGAGCCATAGTGTTTGAGAAAACAGTATGTTTCTCTGATTCTAACTTTAACCCAAGTTGTTGCTCTAAATCCAATAAGGTCTGTCTTTGACTTTTGATGGCTTCGAAAAAAGTTGACGCATCGTTGTTATGGCACGCCATTTCTAAGGCTTTTACGTTTTCATGTGTCCTCATTAAGAAGGTGTCTATTACCTTTTTATCCTTTTCTGCCATCTGATTAAAGCGCTTGATATAGTCCTTTGTCGATGCTTTTTCACCTGTCCAAAAAACCACACAATTGATGGCATCCGGAAGCTTAAGCGATGTAACATCCCCACCTGACCACTTAGAGTTGACAATCCTATATATATTTTCATAGTAAAGATTTTCATGATTTGCCTCTTGCAGTATACGATTTAAATCCACACTTTCATATAGGATCAAACCACCATATACAGCTGCGGCAATATCAACACCTGAACCGCTTCCCTGAACACGATAATGTGCAAGATATGCCAATTTAAAAAGAAGCGCTTTATTAGATCGAATGCCATGCCATTTGAGTAGTGCTTTAATTACGCCGACAACCACTGCCGCACTAGAACCTAAACCTAAAGAGACTTTCTCTGAGTTAGATAATTCACTTGCAAGTGTGATTTTTAAATGCGCTGTGGGCTCATTCGTGATCTTGGGTTTTATTGAGCCTTTCGAACTTATTGGATTTATTAACTTCATTGGCACAGATGTCTTTTTAAGATCTGTCTCTGTTGTCGTAAGAACATTCCTTTTCATTATCTGTCTAATATAAGCCATTGCAGTTCTAATGGCTTCATCGATAAAGCCATCACCTAAGGCATCGAAGTAAAGCTTGACATCAGTATCTTTTGAGTAGACATAGCTTTTCTCTTCATCTGAATGTGAAATCGCCACCGTCAGCGTCCGGTTAGTGGCTGCAACGATGGCGATTTGATTGGGGTAGAGAATCGCATATTCGCCTGAAAGTATTAGTTTTCCGGGTACTTTAAACTGCATTCATCCTCCAAATTTTAAAATAGTTTTGTCAGTATCCAAGGTGCTGCATATAGCGTCATAAACATTACGCCATAGCTTACACCAGCTCGGTGTAATGCACCTGAGAACAAACCGATGACAAAAACACCTACGATATTGGTCATGCCACCGTCCATATAGGCGAGCAACAACACCAAAGCCATAAACAAAGCAATTAGTGATTCATGTGGGATATATTTAAATACGATGATACTAATCTGTCTTGAAAATCTAACTGCAATGTAAAATGTGACAATCGTAGCAATAATTGCGCCGATCAGTGTAGCAGTTACAAATTCTGGATAGCTGAGTAAGTGATGCAAGTTGTTCTCTAAGGTTAATACGGGAGGTGCATTGAACAGTGGATTAGCAGGACCAATTGCCATTGGCGAAAGCGGTAAACCGATGGCCAATAGTGGAATTAATGTACCTGAAATATAAGTTCCCTGTGCCAATGCCTCCATTGCACTTAGCGCGACACCAGCTTTTTTAATTGGATTCTTTTCCTTTGAAGCGACCAGCTCACCTAAAAATACAGTTAATCCAACGGGACTCAAAATAAACAAGAACGATCCAATCGCTGAAGCCAGTGCACTTAAACCCATTTCTTTTTTTGATAATATCTTAAATGGATTAGGATAGCCTTTCATTTTTTGATTTGCCGATAGCGTTATGACATGCTTATCATTAACCTGTTTGCTTTTTCTTAAATTCGGGTTTAAAAGCTCTAATAGTGACAACATCGCAGGACCAATAGTAATCGCTAAAAAAATGGATATAAATACTGTTTTCCCCTCTGGGACTGCACCTGTTGCAGTATACAGCGTTCGCATACCTTGAATGAGCAATGCCATTGGAAAAATACTGATTAAGGATACAATCTTTTTTTGACTGAGTAAAGCCAAGAACAAACTTCCCACAAAAAAGATCAAACCACTGCTGTTTTTAATCACATCTGCAAAAGGAACGATTGCGCTTGCAAGGATTAAACTAATCGGAATAGATACTATGGTTCCCACGACGGCACCTGCTGCAATCTTTTGGATGCTGATGTCCGTCTTGCCTTCCGCCTTTAACACGAGCGCATGTGGTACAAGTGGTGTCGACATGACACCTGCTGGGATGCCTGCAACAGATACTGGAACTGCATCGATCAGTTTACATGCAATAATCGCTGCTATAAAGAAAGCGAGAACGACAGCAGGATGAATCCCTGCTAAAATCAGTACAAGGGTTACAGGTGCTAAGGTCGCTGTTTCATCTGCGCCAGGAATTGCACCCACTATCGTATAGATTGCGGTTGCTGCAAGTGAGGCGATACACATTTGTATAATTAAAATTAATGACATTTCATTATTCCTCTTTATTTTCTTGAGATTCAAGTACAAGCTGTCGTTTTGGTTTAATAACCAAGCTAGAAACGACAAAACCAACGAGTGCCCCTGCTAAAGATATGAAAAGTGGCAAGGGTGCAGTCTTTGGCGCAAAATAATAGCCAATTGCAGTAAAACTAATGGTTATAAATAATGCAATTAATAAATCCGTAAATTGGATCAAATCATCCCATATTTCGTTATAGGCTTTTATATTCTCATTTGTGTTTTCATTTTTATTATCATAATTCATTGTATTGTTATTATTAGTGTTCTTATTAGTATTATTATTTTTGATGCTGTTATTATCATTAATGCAGTTTATCATCTGAATTTTCCTTTCACTCTATCAGGGATGCACCTTTTCCAATGCCACAAATTTCTACTGATTCAACAGTAGAGAGCTGCAAAAGCGCATTCTTAACTTTTTCTGTTTCTGATTTCTGACATAGGATTTTAACATTTGGTCCTGCATCTATCGTAAAATAGGCTTCAATCCCTTCTTGTCTCATCCTTTGAACTAAGTTGATGATTTCTAATGTACCGCTAGTAAAATAAATGACGCTAGGCCACGCACTCATCATTGTCGCATGCATTTTAAGTGCATTGTGTTCAACCACTTCACCTAAGCTGGTAAAATCTTTCGCTTTAATTGCATGAATCGCCTGCATAATATCCCCATCTACAGACTCGAGCCACCCCTTATACAAAGGTGAGGTTTCAACCGTTTGCTTCATGCCCATTCGACTTGATATGGACTTTTTGTCCGTTGAAACCACCGCTGATATAACCTCAATCGGCCACTCATATACCTCATCAATAAGAGACTCACTGTAGCTATCCTCACCATTAAAAAGCTGCCCTCGATGCCAAAGCACAAATCCACCAAATATAGAACGTGATGCAGAACCAGATCCTCTTCTCGCAAGAATCGATAGCTCTTTTGGTGTCAATTTCATACCATACGCGGTTGAAGCCGCAAGTGCTAGCGCAGCATACCCTGATGCAGAGGAAGCAAAGCCCGCTGCAGTTGGCACGTGATTGATTGACTCGACTTTAGCAAAGTATGGATTACCGCTCATCTCTCTAATGAGATTTAGAAATCTTACTAAATTTTGATGTGATATATCATCGATTTCATTTTGATCGATTAAAATCTGATCGTTACTAAAGAGAGGATCAACCCAAACCTCCGTTTCAGTAAAATAACGATCTAAAGTCATGGATAGACTGCTGTTCATGGGTAGTAAAAGCGTTTCATCTCTTTTGCCCCAATATTTTATGAGAGCTATATTTGTGTTTGCTCTCGCTTTTGAATAATTTAACATCTTTAAATTTTCCTCATATAGCCCTAAAATTCAGTAATTCCAGATTTGGAAATGCAAAAGCCATAGCTCTTATATGCTCCCTGATTCAGTAAAGATTGTTTCACAGTATTTGCAGCTTCTAAGGTGTCACATAATGCAATCATCGCACCGCCAACACCTTTTCCAGTTAGTTTTGCGCCAAGTGCACCAGAACTTATCGCTGTAGAGACTAAGTGATCAAGTGCAGGAGAGCTCACACCATATTTTATAAGCAACTGGTGATTGTCATTCATAGCTTCGCCCAATGCTTTTAGATTGCCAAAATTTAACGCAACAAGCATCTTACTGACCACAGCATCAAAGTCATTTAGTCCATACAAATAATTGTCCTCTCTATTCTGATTAAGCGTCTGTGCAAATTTCTCTACTACCTTTTTGGTCATTACTTCTATTCCAGTTAGCCCTGTAACAAAATAATAAGTACCCACAATAGGTACCTTTTTGAATTGAAACGGTTTATTGGGGTTTGATATGTTCCTCTTAAATACAATAGGTGCATTTTCTGAAGTTGCGATCATATCCATCCCACTTGGGTTCCCATGTGCATAACACTCTGCGATATGAACCGCTTGATAAAGCAAGTCCTGTGGGACATTACCCTTATAGAATTTAAACACCGCTGTAGCGATTGCGTTTGCAACTGCTGCACTCGAACCAAGTCCTGAACGAATGGGTATATCAGACAATATCTCTATATTTAGTGCCCTATCCATTTTAGGAACATGGCACAGCTTTTGAATCTGCTGAATCATTCTAAAATAGCCATCCAACAAACTTGATGGTTCCCGATCATTCCCAACTACAAGTTTGGAACGAATCCATGTATGATCACTTTCCTCATTTTTAGCTACTTTTGCTATGACACTTAATGGTACTGGTAGAACGACAGCCGGTGTTCCGTATACCACACTGTGTTCACCACCGAGAATCAACTTCGCATGTGCTTTACCCTCTGAATGGTTTGTATAAGCTCGTTTTATCTGTTCCACAAGCCACCTCTTCTTTGTACTTTATGTTATACATCATAACAAAAGCCACTACGATTGTAAATGATATTAATAATCATTTACAATCGTAGTGGCTTTACCTTTTTTCTAATATAAATCTAATTTAAATAATATGGTTTTCTAAAACATATGCAACTGCTTCTGAACGTGAATTAACGCCTAGCTTGCTATAGATAGCTGTTAAATAAGCTTTAACCGTTCTTTCAGATAGATTTAGCTCTATTGCGATAGATTTACTTGTTTCGCCTGAAATAACACGCTTTATGATGTATTGCTCTCTTTCTGTAAGCTGAATCTTATCTTGGTGATGAATCAATTTCATCTCGTCTTTTTTTAACAAAAGCTCTCGTATTGGTTTTGTAAGAATGGTTTCATCTTCCAACGCAGATTCAATCGTTCTAATTAAAGTTTGTCTTGAGGCATCTTTTAGCAAATAGCTTTTTGCCCCTAAACTGATTGCTTGTTTAATTCGATCTTCTTCAAGGAGAGTCGTCAGAATAACAACTGGAATTTTCAGATTTATATCGTATTTTAAAGCGGTTAAAAACTGTATACCATCCATTTCAGGCATCATCAAATCAAGCAAAATCAAATCCGGTTGATTTTGCTCTAAAAGACGAATAGCCTCTTTACCATTTGAAGCCTCACAACAGACCTCTAGATGATCAATCGTTTCAATAATTAATTTTAAACCCTCACGAACAATTTGATGATCATCTATTATCATTAAATTGTATTTCATTTATTCACATCCTCTAATGTAACTTGTATATGCGTTCCACGCTTTTTTGACGAACTTATGGTTAATTGACCACCTATGACTTCAGTACGTTCTCTCATACCGATGAGCCCAAAATGATCCGATAATTGGCTCGCTTTAACGACATCAAACCCTTGACCGTTATCTACTAGGTTAAGCTGAATTTTTTTATCATATACCTTCAAACTTATTTCAGCTTGGGTAGCCTTTGAATGTATAAGAATATTGTTCAAGGATTCGCGTACGATTCTAGATAAGTGATTTGCAATTTTAGGATCTATATAAAGCTTATCAATCATGTCTGATTCTATTTTACCCATAAAATGATATGAAAAAGCTGTGATTTCATCTTCAATTAACGGAATAACATCTTGTAGATCATCGGACTCTAATCTCAAACTAGAGAGTAATTGTCTCGTATCATTTAAGGTACGTTTTGCATCATCTATTGAAATTTGAACGATTTCATGACCTCTCTCTATTTTACCACTTTCTAAATTGACCTCTGCTGCCTCAAGCTTCAAAACTAGAGCTGATAAACCTTGAGATAGAATATCGTGCATCTCGCGAGCAATTTCTGTTCTTTCAGCTTTTCTTGATAGCATTTCAACTTTCTCATTGGCTCGTTCGAGTTCATAATATGATTTCTGTAACTTTCTTCTTAATTCAATTTGCTTTAAAACAATTGAATAATAAAACCATACTGCAACATTTAAAAATAATAAAATCGGAAGGTATATCGATACATTTTTCATTCCCCCAGTTACCCAAAGAACGACGACGAATATCAAATAATAGCTACCGAGTATACCAAATATCCATTTAAGTTGTCTAAAACTATTAATCGCTTGAACCGCTAAAAAAGGAATTAACCCTAAAAAAAGGATCTCAAACCCTTCGGTAATTATAGTGGCACAGTCAAAAACAATCAAACCTTGTAAAATAAAGTATACAATCTCATAACGTTTAAATAACCGTTCTTTATTTAAATAGACCCCACCAAAAATAACCATTAAAATCGTAATTCCTGAAAATGATTCCTTTGATATTCCAGTATCGATATGTGCATATAAGGTTGCAACATAGACAAAAAATGTGGTTCCTAAAAATAGGAGTGCTTCAGTGTCTAGCTTATTGTTAAAATTGATAATTCTACTTATTCTACTTTTTAGCTCTGTTTTCATGTGCCCTCACAGTAACTTATTAATGACCATTTGCATGCATCACCTGACGTATTAAATTCGAAGCAAATTGCTCATTTACACGGTATAGAAAATTCATCATTTTTGAGTCTTTACCAAGATATAGCCTTTTTTTGTCCATTTCAATGGCTTTGATAATTCTCGCCGCTGAGACTTGAGGCGTTAATATGTTCCCTGCCTTTTTGATGTCAGCTGCTTCATTTACTTCTAAGTTGGAATTCTTCTTAATATCGGTTGCCATCGCACCTGGAACGATTAAACTAACTTTGATATTGGTTTCAGCTAACTCAGACATCAATGCTTCCGTCATAAGTTTCACAGCTGCTTTGGAAGCACCGTAAATGCTCTGCCCAGGAACCGGTAAAAAGCCTCCCATACTAGATATATTTACGATATGTGCTTCACTCCTTTTCAACAATTCAGGCATAAATGCTTTTACCATATAGAGCGTGCCATAATAATTGACATTCATAACGCGCTCGATAACTTCATATTCCATTTCTGATAAAGACACAAAGGGTTGAATAATCCCAGCATTATTAATCAGTACATCAACGCTTCCAAATCTTTTAATGACCTCTATCACAAAACCTTCAACCTCATCGAACTGCGTTATATTGATATGATGAATCGATAATTGTTTGCTATTACCGGATAAACGAAAGGTTTCTTGCATTCCAATTAAATTAATATCCGCAATTGCGACATTGGCACCTTTTCTTATCAATTGTAGTGCGATTTCTCTACCTACGCCATTACCGCCGCCAGTTACAACTACAGTTTTTCCACTTAATTTCATTTTCATTCTCCTTTATATCTCATACTTGATTATAGACATTCATTTTTAGTGAATTGTGTCTAAGTTATATAAAGGTTATATCATATATTCAAATGCAAATAATATTGTACAAATAGGCAAATCGATTACCCTTTTGGGCATATATTTTTTTGAAAAAAGATTTACTGATAACTTTTTAGTATAAATGGTGCCCATTTTTCGGTTGTTACTTTTATCGCTCCATTTTCTTTCCAAAAAGCCATACGCCGTTTATAGGCATCAATTTGATTTAAAAGTGCTGATGCATAGGATTCGTAATGCTGCTCAATGACGATTGCAGTTAAAGTGTAAAATACGATGCCCATCGCATGATCTTTAACATGAACGGTAGAGCATCCTTGACCGATGGCATGCACAAGTGCAATGTCAACTTTATCATTCATTTTTTTAGCAAGCGCATGGCAGGATAATATCCCCTTTTTCGCTTCAGGCATTTTAATTTCACCATGTGCCCATAACCGTGCCAATTTAAGCACTTCAGTTAAGTCATTATAGTCTGGATACTTTGTCTGCAATCTTTCCACAATAAGTTCAACTTCATCAAACGCCCACAGAATAGCCTCAATTCTATCTAGGGTTTGAAAGTCATGAATAAGTTCTTGCAGGCATTCACTATCAAAATTAAACAAAATTTGATTTTTCTTTTTTATTTTGATTGCAACATCGTCAAACATGAATCGCTCCTTAATTTTCGCAATTATATCTATCTTCATCTGTATCAATTAAATGCGTTTTTTGGGGTATATAAATTATATCACATCATCAAAAGGAGAAACTATGACTAACATAAAATTCGAAGGTACCCTATATGAAATAAATGAATGGTTAATTTTAAAGCTACCTCAAGACATTAGCGAGCAGCTTCCTACTAGAGGCTTAGTCCTCGCCACTGGTACACTTAATCAATCGTCTATCAATTTTCCCTTTGAACCAGACGGCAATGGCGGCCATTTCTATAAACTAGATGATACAAATCTCGATATGAAGACTTTAAAAGCAGGAGATCCTGTTACTGTAGTGTTTTCAATCTCTAAAGAAGGGTTTGAACCACCTCTACCTAAAGATGTCGAAACCATGCTGCTTAATGAGGGCCTAATGGCATTTTGGGAAACATTGACCGTTAAGGCAAGATGGGAATGGATCAGATGGATTCGAAGCACAAATAATCCAGAAACAAGAAAAAAAAGAATTGGTGTCGCCTACTCTAAAATGAATCACGGCTCTAGACGCCCCTGCTGTTTTAACACCAACCAATGCACGGATACATCTGTAAGTAATTCTGGAATACTTAAATAATGTATAAAATAAAAAAAGCGCAAATCTTGCGCTTTTTTTATGATTATTTTTTACTAAGTTGCTCTAGCTTACTTTCATTTAAATCATAAAACTTCATAAATACAATCAACCCGATTAGAGCACCAACTGCAGGTCCTAAATTGAACATTGCCCAAATACCATCAATAACTTTTGTAGTTTGCTCGACAGTTGTATTTCCAGAGGATTCAACAAATCCAATTACACCTAAAATGAACATTGGAATTGCACCAGCAAAAGCACTCACTACTTTATTTGTAAACGTTTGAATTGAAAATGTAACAGCTTGTAACCTTTTACCTGATTTTATATACTCGTATTCAATGATATCTGTAAAATAAAGCGCAGTCACAATGAGCAATGGTGAACTTGTTAGGTATTTTCCTATTGTAAGCCCTACAAACAAAGTGAATGAGTGCTTACCAATAAAATACGTGATAATAGATAGTACTATAGTTGAGGACATAGCGAATATCATTAGGTTATTTTTCCCAAATCTTTGAATCAATTTAGGCATTAAAGGTGCAATTATGAGCATTGGTAGAGCAGAAAAAGCCATTAATATTGCTGTTAAACTTGCATCATTGAAGACGTACTGCGTCAAATATGGCGTAATTGTCATCGAAAAATTCATGCCATTAATTGCAATAATAATAAAAACTATGGTTACTAAGTACTTGTTTTTTAGAATGACATTTGCAATATCTCTTAAACTAGGTGAGTGTTCATTTGACGGAACTCTTTCTTTTGCACGGTTAATCCAAATTAAGAAGAAAAAGCCAATACTAGACAAAAGGATTGCAACAAAACTCCAGTTACCACCTGTAGCATCAACGAGTATTGGAGATAATACCATTGAAAACATTAATCCAATCATCCCAAAGAACTTTGCAAATGAAATCAAACTATTTTTTTCATGTGGTCGATCAGTCATAACAGTGGCTAAAGCATAAGCAGGCGCATCAGAAATCGTATAAATCATTCCCCAAATTATATATACTACCAAGGAATAAATGACTCTTACTTGAACTGGTAAAGCGATTAGTAGTGAGGAAAAAGAAAAATTTAAAACTGTAAAAATAGGTATTAAAAAAGTAACCGATTTAATCCACGGTTTGAACTTTCCACTTGAGAGTTTGGACTTTTCTACAATTATGGATAGAAGTGGATCATTTACTGCATCCCAGATCCTAGCAATAAGAAAAATAACGCCAACAGTTGCAGCTGGAATACCAAGAACAGTAGTAAAATAAAGACTTAAATATAGTGTGACGAAAATAAACATAATATTTTGACCTGCAAAGTAACTGTAATAACCTATTCTCTCCTTTTTTGTTGTCAAAAATGTATTTGACGACATCTTAACATTTTTTGAGTTAATAACTGATTCCATTTTTGCCCCCCTAAAAACCAATATTATTTTGTTTTTGCATTTTCATCGCTATTTTAATTGTTTTTAAATCAAGCATTTTAGTCATGTGCCTTAAAGTATGTTTGAACTGACTTAATCCACCAGTATTCCACTTTTCATGATTGACGATGGGAGTACCCGTATCTTCCCACCAATTATACTGTTTAACCAATCTATTTTCGAAATCTGAGTAGTTTTTCAACTCGCTTCTCGTCCAAGAAACTTCAGATATTGCCATTAGTCTGGGAAATATTCGTTCACTTAATATTTGCTCCGAATCAATCCATTCCGTCCAGATTGGACATTCTATCCCATATAAATCGAGTTTGCTAAACAATGACTGATAATTATAACAGTTCTTTAGTCCTCTCATTTCTATAGGATAATCTAGATAATAAAATTTAAAATTAGA
This sequence comes from Fusibacter sp. QWL-12, assembly GCF_058683495.1. Taxonomy (NCBI): domain Bacteria; kingdom Bacillati; phylum Bacillota; class Clostridia; order Eubacteriales; family Fusibacteraceae; genus Fusibacter; species Fusibacter sp. QWL-12. Next base: position 3,207,662 of record NZ_CM178745.1, on the reverse strand, counting down.
ATCTATTATTCTGTATTTTTCCGATAATTTATTAATACCATTTGATTTATCTGTAGTCATCCAAAATTGACAAATTACATCTCCATTAAAACTAACATCCATACATGAATCATTCCAAAGAATTACGCTTTTCCCTTTATTGTTAATGTGATCAATCATTTTCTGTAAAAAGTGTGCTTGAAGCAGATTAGGATTATATATTTGATGCGATTCTGCAAAGGTTCTACATTTGTCACAAGATAACCATCTGGTTTTAGGTACCTCATCTCCTCCAATGTGTAGCTCATTGGATTTAAAAATTGATGCAATCTCATCTAAAATCTTATACATTACCTTATAGGTATTCTCATTCCCTAAACAAAGGACTTCTTCACTAATTCCCGGACCTTGGGCAAGCTGAAAGTCTTTAGGTTCACACGATAATTCAGGCATAACCTGAAGTAAACTTAAAATATGTCCTGGCATATCAATTTCAGGAATGATTGAAACCATTCTTTTACTCGCATATTCAATGATTTCTTCAATCTCTTCTTTTGTATAATACAAATTTTGATGTTGATTATTATTGGCTTTAGTTGTAAGCTCTGGAAATGCATCTAAATGTATACGCCAACCATGGTCATCTGTTAAGTGCCAATGAAATCGATTAAATTTCAATCTCGAGGCAGTATCAATCATTTTTTTCACTTGCGTTATCTCAAAATAATTTCTGCTCACATCTAACATAAATCCACGATGCGTCAATTTAGGTGCATCAATAATTCTAAAACAAATCAACTCATTGTGATTTGACAATATTTGAATAAGGGTTTGAAATGCATAATAAATGCCTTCATTACTAGAGGCTTCTATTTCAAAAGAATTGCCATCAAAACTCATTATATAGCCCTCTAGTTCTATTACTATGTTTTGATAAATATTAATATTAAAGTATGTCTTAGTATCTGATTGCAACTTTAATTTGGTATATGCTTCTATTTGTTCAGTTAAAATCTCCCTTAAGCACTCAAATTCACCAAAGTTTATACGAACATTGTCCAAAACAGGAAATAATCCACCTAGAAATTCAATATGATTGGGTTTTGGTATAACATTCAAATCAAATCCTCCTCTATTTAATAATTGTTAAAAAGAGTGTATAATAAATGTATCAACTTATGTGATACATTTATTAGGTCGAAGATACTAATTACAGGTGACTTATGTTATTTAAAAGCGATGGTTCCATATCAGAAAAACATGTTCACAAATTATGTGAAATTCACTATTTAACAACAGGGTATAAGATATGGTATATGGTTGCAGCCAATCTAAAAATAGTATCAGAATTGAAAATAAATGAACCCTTCCCAAACTATTTTCAAACTGAACTAAAAAGTATAATTGACCGCTTGAACGGTTTGGAAGATGTTCCTAAATTATTTGTATTAAAATATGGTGAATTAATCTTATTTCAACCGGTCTACAAAAGGCATAAACTCGATGGAATGCTCATTCTTGGTCCTTTTATTTCATCAAGCTTCCAAAAAAACAATGACATTCATCCCTATATTCACGAATTACCTAGACTCAGCCCTTATCAGTATCAGAGTTTTTTACATCTCTTAAATTTAATCAGCAATAGTTCATCCTCGTTAAAAAATGAAATTGCTAATTTTGAATCAAAAAATACTATTAGAGCCGTAAAAAAGGATTACTTAATTACACAGCCCACTATCCGACATCATAATTTTAATGATGAGCAAATTTTACTCGAAAAATTACTGCTTAATTCTGGTGATTTTGATATAGACAATATGCTGGCATTTGATGAACTGCTTTTCCCATTTTTAGCAAACGATTATTTGCGTTCAGAAAAAAATAGAATTATTGGAGCAAATGCAATCTTATGTAGAGAAGCAATTCGATATGGTGCGCCTTCTGAAGTCGCATTCAACTTATCAGATCAGTTTGTTTTGGCGATTGAATCCATCAACAGTGTGAAGGATCTGATTTATTTTTTTTCAAATCAGCTCATCCAAGGATATTCTAATGCAATTCGATTGAAAGAAAAAAACAATGAAATTCACCCTGTAATTAGATCTATGATTGGAGAGCTTAAAGATCGTGATGCTGAAACACATTACTTGAAATATTACGCAGAAAAATATAATTTGAATATAAATTATCTTTCTCAACTTTTTGTCAAAGAAATGAACTGTACTTTTAAAGAATATGAAGCACGGATAAAAGTCATCAAAGCTAAAGAATTATTAAAAGACTCTGCCTTGACCATCTTGCAGATATCAGAGTTACTAGGATACAACTATCCAAATTATTTTTCAAAAGTGTTTAAAAAAGTAACTGGTATCACACCTGCTGAATATAGAACACAGCTAAAAAACTAAAAAAAATGCACTAAATCAACTGTGGAGGTTCCTTCAGTTTACTGACCGGAACTGGAGCAGTTGATTTAGTGCATTTTATGTTAATTAGAAAATGAACTACTTATATTGATTAATAATCTCCATCACGATTTTAGCAGCATTCACCAAATCCACGATATGAAGATGTTCTTCTAAAGTATGTGGCTTTCTCTCGCCAATGCCAAGATTAACTGCTGTAATTCCATTTGCATTTAAAATATTGGTATCACTACCACCACCTGAAGCCGCTGTGAAAGGCTTAACACCTACTATTTCGCAAGCCTTTTCAACATTTTTTACAATGACATGATCAGCTTCAACATCAAAAGCGGAATACATTCTGACGACGTTGCTTTCTACTTTTGCACCAAATTTTTCAGCGGCTTTGTTAAAGCAGTCTACCATGTGTTCAGATTGCGCCTTTAATTTATCGTTGTTAAGGCTTCTCGCCTCTGCTTTAACGATTGCTTCAGGTGCGACGATATTCGTTACCGTACCACCTTCAAATCTACCGATATTAGCAGTCGTTTCAGCGTCAATTCTCAAAAGTGTCATGTTGCTGATCGCTTCTGCTGCAACCATAATGGCACTAATGCCTTCTTCAGGTGCAACACCTGCATGTGCAGGACGTCCAATTACTTTAAAATCAAGTTTATCCTGTGCAGGACCTTGAATAATAATTTGACCAGGATCGCCACCGCTGTCTAAAACAAAGGCATGCTTAGACTTTAGCTCACTAAAGTTAAGATTCTTAGCGCCATGTAGGCCACCTTCTTCAAAGACAGTAAAAGCAATCTCTATATCTCCATGTGATAGGTTGTTCTCTTTAATTACGGTTAAAGCTTCGATAACAGCTGCGATACCTGCTTTATCATCCCCACCTAGTATCGTCGTTCCATCGCTATAGATAACGCCATCCTTAATGATTGGCTTGATGTTCTCACCAGGCGATACGGTATCCATATGACAGCTAAATAAGATTGGTTCACCTGACGTATTACCTTTCACTCGTGCGATGACATTACCTGTGTCACAGCCTAGTTTTTCACCAGCTTGATCGACAGTTACTTCACAGCCTATTTTCTCAAGTTCAGCTTTAATAAAACGTGCAAATGCACCCTCTTTAGTCGTTGGACTAGAAATTTGCACATACTGTAAGAAAGCGTTCACGATTCTTTCTTGATTAATCATATAACCTCCTATGTGATTTTATAATTATGTCTATCTCAGATTATAACATTATCTAAAACAAAAATCTTTAGTCATTGAGTCCTCAGATTTTACCACAAGCGAGATTGTGGCTAAATAAAAAAGCATGAGGTTCTAATGAAACCCCATGCTCTAGTATTAACTCATGAATGCACCAGGTCCGATTGGTAAGCCTAAGAAGTACCAAATCATCATGAGTACTGTCCAGCCTAACATAAAGACAATGCTGTATGGTAACATTGACGAAATTAATGTACCAATACCTGTATCTTCATCGTACTTCTGTGCAAAGGTTACGATTACAGCGAAATAAGACATTAATGGCGAAATGATGTTCGTCGTTGAATCACCAATTCTATAAGCTAACTGAGTAAACTCAGGTGTAATGCCTAATTGAATCATCATTGGAATAAAGATTGGCGCCATAATTGCCCATTTAGCAGATGCCGAACCGATGAATAAGTTGATAAATGCTGCGACGATAATAAATCCAATGATTAATGGTAACCCAGTAAATCCAATTGCTTCAAGTAAATTTGCTCCACTAACAGCTAAGATAATACCTAGTTTAGTGTAAGAAAAATATGCAACAAACTGAGCTGCAGCAAACGCAAGAACCAAATAACCACCCATTGATGACATCGCTTTACCCATTGAGTGAACGACATCTTTATCGCTTTTAATTGTACCTGAAGCCAAACCAAAAGCGATCCCTGGAATTAAGAAAAATAACATAATTGTCGGAACTAGTCCAGAATGAATGAAGCCATTTAAATCTCCATTTGGAAATGCTTCAGAAACTTCTCTTAACATTGATTGATTAGGAACTGTAAGGAATAGCATGACCGCTGCAAATACTAAAAGTGATAAACCAGCTGCTTTTAAGCCTTTTTTCTCAGCTGGCGTTACTTCCATCGAGTCAATAAGCTTTGGTCCTTTGTATTCACCTAATCTAGGCTCAACAATTTTTTCAGTAACAATTGTACCTAAAAACGTTAATAAGAAAGTTGAAACAAACATGAAATAGAAGTTTGCTGTTGGTAAGATTTCGAAATCATAACCACCAACTTTGATCGCTTCATTTGTAATACCTGCTAACAATGGATCAAGTGTTCCTAAAAGTAAGTTTGCAGAGAAACCAGCTGATACGCCGGCAAATGCTGCTGCAAGACCTGCTAATGGATGTCTGTTAAAGCTTAAGAATACAATTGCACCAAGTGGTACTAATACAACGTAACCAGCATCAGAAGCAACGTTTGACATGATCCCCATAAACACAACAACTGCTGTGATTAACTTCTTAGGTGTACTTAAAACGATTTTCTTTAATGTCGCACCGATTAATCCAGTACCTTCTGCGACACCAACACCAAGCATTGCTACAAGAACTGTTCCAAGTGGTGCAAATCCTGTAAAGTTTTTAACCGCTGAGTTAAACATATATCTTAACCCTTCTGCATTAAAAAGAGACACTGCTGATACGGTTGCATCTGCTTTTGCTTTTGCATCGTAATACGATACCGTCATCCCCATACGAGCACCGATTTCAGAAACAATAATAACTAATAAAGATAAAATGACGAAGATTGTTACAGGATGTGGTAATCTATTACCACCTTTCTCAACGAGGTTTAAAAAGCCATTGAATATGCCTTTTTTACCAGTCGTACTTTTAACACTCATAATTCCCCTCCATAAACATTTATAGTAGTCATGACTATTATACTTATGGATTTTTGAAATCATGCATTTCTCTCTTTTTTCTCTGAAAAAAAAAGAATAATCCCCTGATTTATTTTGCAATTATCAGAATTTGGGGATTATTCCTTATTTAAATTTCATCACCTACAAGGTGATATCTATTCTTGGGACGACCAACTTGACCATAGGTCGGTACAACTTCTACTTCGCCCGTCTCCAACATGTGTTGTATATATCGGTGTACCGTTTGATAAGCAAGGTTTACACCGTTTGAGGTTTCTTCTATTGTGATACCGTTTGGATTCAGTTTTAAGAATTCTCGAACCAATTTTAAAGTTGCTGAAGAGATGCCTTTATCTACAAATACATTTTCTTTTGTTCTTTTTGCAGTTCTTTGCATTTCACTGATTCTTAGATTGACCTTCAATCTCGCAATCAAATCAGGCGCTTTAATTGGCTTAATTGCAAAATCAGTTGCACCAGCATCCATAAATCGATCTGAAATTTCTTGCCTTTCATCAACCGTTAACACTAAAATTGCTGCTGATTCATCAAACTGCTTGATTTTTTTTACTGTTTTCATCCCATCCCAACCGGGCATATGATAATCCACAACGACGAGATTGGGCAATTTTGCCTTGTATAGCTCAAAACCATCTATGCCATTTGTAGCGCTTAAAACTTCATATCCAGCGAACTGACAAATTTCAGTGATGGTAAAAACAATGTCTGACTCATCATCAATAATCAATACAGTATTCAGGCTCATTTTTACCTACCTTTCGTAAATCGGAAATTTCATTTTAACCGTAGTTCCTACATTAATCTGACTGTGCATCTCTATTGCACCTTCATTCTCATCCATAATTCTTTTAACAAAGTGAAGCCCTAATCCTGTAGAATTTGAATCGCTGTATCCCAACTCCCAAATATCATGTATTTTGTCCTCTGATATTCCAGAACCATTATCAACAATTTCAATAGCAACTGATTTCACCTCTTGATATAGTCGTATTGTAATGATTTTAGTCTCATTCAGATTAGGCGCATTTATAGCATTGTCTATTAAGTTGGTAATCGCCCTAGCTACCCTTATTTTATTAATCATAAGCTCAGGTAAATCCTTATCTTGTTCCACTTCTATTCGCAATTTATCATCACTTATTGGAATCTGTGCGCGAATGTATAAGATTAGTTCTGCAACTTTAACAGGCTTTTTTGAAGTCTCATAGAGGAAGCCAGAGATCATATCAGACATTTTCTCAACAGCGCCGTCAATGCGTTCTGTATAAGTGATAAGTTTGTCTTCATCCTTAGAAAGTGCGAGAAGTGAGTTTAACCCTCTGATGGTTACAAGAGGCGTCTTTAAGTCATGAGCGATAGAGGTTATCTCAAGATTAACCCTTTGCTCAAGCGCTTTTGCTCTAAGTGTTTCTAAAGCAATTGCATTCAGGTGATTTTCCTCAGCAAAGGCAATATTTCGATCAAAGCTATCGAATAAGGTTGAAGTTACCAGTGCAGATAGGAAAAGAGGGATAAAAAAAGCAAATCCTACAAAGTTCATTACCGTTTCGCTTTGCAAATATTGAGAGGCTATTTTTATACTAACCGGGATATCCGTTCTACCAAACTCACCGCTTGAAAACATAGGCATCAGATTCAGCCATTGAAAAGCAAAGAAAACTAAGATAGCTATAATAATGGTTCTATAAAATGCGGATGCATGATGATAAGGCTTTCTTATAAGAATCATCACAATAATAGCTGAAAAAACACTAGCAAAAGAGTCCCATGTGATTAAATGCAGCGCATCCACACAATAGTTAATGACAAAGAATAATATGACAACGCAAAGAACCTTAAGGACAAAAAACTTTATTTTTTCATTAAAAAATTGCTCAGCAAATGCATAAGCAGCCATAAATGTCAGTAAGTTCTGAACTGTATTTAAAAGGCTGTAAATTGCAGAAGCCATCACTAGAGGCCCACTATCACCCAGTACAATAGATTCACGAATCTTTGCAATCATATCCAGCCAAAAGAAATCTACCAACGCTGGGAGAATAAACGCAAACACTGTAAATCCAATCCCTAAAAATGCGTATTGCCATTTTTTAAATCGATGTAATAACGTGTTCATCTCTCACCTACCTAAATGCCGATGCAAATGGTTCAGACAAATCCCCTAAGCTCTCAACGATGGTTAGTGGGATTTGATTCTGCTTTGCAATCGAGTAGACAGTAAGATTATCGGTGCCATTGTCCGTTGCAATGATGTAATCAGATACTGCGCTTGTCATTTCTAATAATGCAATTGAATGTTCATCTTTTCTATATTCACCGCCAATGAAGACCGTTATCATAGACATGTTAAGGCGTTTGGCTTCATCAATCAGATTTTCTATACGCTGAAGCTCCTGTTCAAAATCTAGACTGTATAATTTTTCATTAATTTGACTGTAGCCTACTACAAAAACGATTGTATTAATTTCCTCCAAATCCTCAGATGTGGCTTTTGGCATAAAATAATTGTGAATTTTAAGCGTATTTGCGATGTCCTTTACAATATAAGTGTCTGTGCTCTGTCCAGCGGAGGTAATTAGAATCATCTCTTTCGCTATTGGCTGTGGTAAAGAAGGTAAAATCTGTTGTGGTAGTTCTTTATTCTTGTGATTTAACGATACTATGAGTAAAAACGCGACCAACATCACAACGATTAAGACAGAATAATTGCGACGTTGTTTGATCTCTTTTTTTCCTTTTTTTATTTCTGCGTATTGATCAGTTGAATTTTCCATAATACCTCTTCGCCTGTTATTTGTGGTTCAAAACCCATAACGCCGTCAGCAACCCCAATAGCCGTCATCGTATGCATTAAAGGGATAGAAACGGCATCTGCTTCAATAAGCTCTTGAAGCTCCTGATACAAACTCGTTCTAAACGAAACATCAGAAACGCGTCTTGCTTGTGTGAGCAGTCGATCTACTTCTTGGTTCGAATAGAATGCATAATTAAAGCTTAACTTTGCATCTAAATGCTCTGATGAAAACAAGGTATTCATGAAATTATCAGGATCAACGATGTCCCCATTCCAGCCAATCAGTGCCATTTCATGTTCGCCAGTTTTTATGTCATCTATATAACTGTCCCAAGGAATAATCTTCACGGTAACTCTTATTCCACCAACTTCTAGCTGTTCCTTTAACGCAAGTGCAGTAGAAATTGGATTTGGTAAATACGTTCTTGGTCGATCCATTACCCAAAGGCTGATATCAATCCCCTCAGAATAGCCTGCACTTTTTAATAGTGATTTAGCTAATTCAACATTAACTTCCTCTGATTTTATACCCTCATGATAACCCATAACGACTGGTGGTAAGAAAGAGTTTGCCGGTCTTGCTAGCGTATTATCTGAAGCAGCAATGATAGCCTCCTTATCCACTAAAAGTGAAACGGCTTTTCTAACCATTATGTTATCAAAGGGTGGTTTTGAATTGTTTAATGCTAGGTAACCAATGTTAAAAAAGGGTCTGTAATAGATTTGAAGCTTGTCATCTGAAACGATGGTTCTTGCTTCCTCATCTGAAAGCTGATCTATTATTTGAACCTCACCTGATCTTAATAAGGCAACACGATCTGTTTCCTCTGGAAAAATTTTGAATTCTAGCTCTGAGGACTTTGCCTCCCCTGCCCAATAGAGTTCATTTCTAATTAAAACGATATTCTCGTCTTGATTCCATTCACTGAAAATATAAGGTCCTGTTCCCACTGGATGATTTTTTAGTGTTTCGTTGTACTTGGTAATGGCTGATTGGCTAGCAATGCCAAAAGCGGGAATTGATAATGCATTTAGAAATGGTGCATAGGGCTCTTTTAATACGATTTCTAATGTTTCATCTGAAAGAGCAGTTACTCTTTCAACAATTCCTGGATAGCCTCCGAAGCAATATCGCCAATAGATAAATTGACCTGTATGGTAAGGACTATCTGGATCCATCCATCTTTCAAAATTAAAGGCAACAACATTGGCATCAAGATCCGTTCCATCGTGAAACTTTACACCTTTTCTTATTTTAAACTGCCACGTTTTGCCATCCTCACTCACCTTCCATTCCTCAGCTAAACCTGGAATAACCTCAGTGCCGCCTTTTTCGAATTTGACAAGTGTTTCATAGATATTAGCGGTAACCTGAAAGGATTCAGAGTCTGATGTAATGGCAGGATCAAGAGAAATAGAATCCGTTTTCCTACCTATGACCAAACGACCATCATTTTCAGATTTTGGCAAGGTGATTTTTAGAATAAAAAAGATCCCAATGACTGATAAAATCAAAACCACAATCAATATACTCTTTATCTTAAGATGCTCCAAACTTTTAAAATTTATCAAAGTAAACTCCTAATCAAATTCACGTTTTAAACTGTTAGACCCATTGTAACAGAAAAACAAAGATCGACTCAACTCAGACATGAAAAAAACCTTTGAATGTAAACCATTCACTGGTCTATTTCAAAGGCTTTAAGGCTGATTTTACTACTGTATCGCTGCTTTCTTAATTTTTATTAATATTAATATGAGACCAACACCTAAGACGATATGACCCAGACCAGCAATCCCAGCAATAGAAGCATCAAGTCCACGACTAGGCGCTTCTATTAGTACTTGCTGTACCCCTCTAACGAGTAGCATAACAGTGGTAAGATTAAGTCCAACATGATAGACGACCACTGCACTTGCTAATTTCGGTTGATTCGATAGATGAAATGCATTTTCCATCAGTAATAAAATTAAGAAGAAGAACATACCGAGCACAAAGTAGTGCGTATGAAGTGCTGATAGTTTTGTCTTACCTGTAAAGTCATTGAGCTTAGTGAATTCTCTGTAAAAAACACCTGATATAAGTGCAATCACTGCATAAATGAGTGCTGCATTTGCGAATTTTTTTTTCATAAATTATCCTTTCTGAGTTTGACGATATAAGCTAAGTCCCATGAAAATCACCCAGACATAAGCCAAAGTCTTTGGAATCATCAAAGCGCCCAAAGCGGGTATACTCGAGCCCCAAAGTACAACTGGTAAGTAAAATCCAAATGACAAAATTACTGCTACCGGTATTTGCTTAAATACATTATCTTGGGTTTTCTTAACCTCGGTTGCAAAAATCCAAATAATCAATATACCCATAAAAGCAAATGGGATATTTCTATAGATCCCAAAATCCAGTGGCTGTTGATAATTTAGCCATTCATTTTGCGGGAATAGACAAAGTGCAATTCTAACGACTGCAAGTCCCCACATAACAAAGGTTAAATTCTTTTTATCATCCACTTTAAAGTAAATACGCCAAATGTAATATAGGAGTAAATAAAATACAGTCATTGTAATCGACGTTATCAATTTTCCTATACCAAGTGCAGTTGCATTTGCCTCAAGTCCATTGGTCCATAAAGCATACATTCGTGGTACTAAATGAAACGCATCTCCAAAACCTAAAAGAAAAGTCATCCAACCTACGAGTTTGATTAAAGTACTTTTGCCCTTCGAAACTAAAATAATCCCAGTGATGATCGCAAAACTTAAATAGACAACATCAAAAATTGTCTCTCCTAATGCCTGATACATAATATACCTCTTTTCTATTCCATTACTCATAAAACCAATAAATTGATCGAATAACTAACCGATTACTTATAGATGACACGCTGAATGATTTCCAGTAATACCGTAATATTTTCTGCTTTATTTCTAAATTGAAGAATTAAATTTGAAATGACAAACGCTATAAATGCCTCTTTACTTAGCTGTTCTGACCATACGAATTTGTCAATCGCTTCATCCTTTTCTAAGAATAGAACTAAGACTTCACTTAGTTTAGAATGCATGCGTCCCATCTTCTCTTGACCACTTATTTCCAGTGTCGTCGTAGAGAGACTTCTCATGAGCATACCTGCACGTGTGTCAATTTTTTCTTTCAAAAACCTGTAAATCAATTCAATATTTTCACAAAATGAATTGGTAAAATTTAAGGTGCGTATTTCTATCATGATGGCTTCCCAATACACCTCGGTTAAAGACAAAACGATTTCCTCTTTGTTGGAGAAATAATTGTAAACCGTGCCACTTGCGACACCAGCAGCCTTTGCAATGGAACGAATGTTGATTGCCTCTACCCCTTCGTTATCCATAATATGACTTGCAACTTCCAATAAATTATCTCTTAATTGATCATCTCTTTTTCTCATAGCCACCTCTTAAATGAACATGTTCATTTATAATTTACATCAATAATAAAGCATTGTCAAGTATTAAATGAACGTGTTCATTTATAATAATGTTTGATTTTGATTTTTTAAAGTATAAACTTATTATAGTCCTATAGAATAAATAAAGGAGCTCAATATGTCAAAGATCATTGATTTTAAAACGGTAACCAATGAAGGCTTAACTTCATCACCTTATACAGATGCATTGGCAGGGTTACGTGCAAATGAAGCCCGTTATTTTATGACCAAATACAAACATGCTTTTGAAGTTTCACCAGCATCTGAAAATAAAGTGGCTTTATCCTATGCAGAAAACATACTAAAAACAGAGCGTAATATTGTCTTTGGTGCTACACCACTTGAAGTATCACAATTTCAGGTTGAGAACATTCAGTTCACTTATGTGTTTTATGAAAGTGGGTTGGCAATCAACGTCATGTATACGGTTGATAATCCTAAGAAAAGGGCCGTAGGCTTTAAATTATGTGAAGGTATGCCAGTACCTCCAGAGTTAGAAGGCAAATTTAAGTTTGCAACTCAAAAGTCTAAACTTGCCGGTTCAATTCGCGGTTCGTTCTTTGTCATTAAAGGTGAATATCCAAGATAATTCATCCTTGATAGATAGAAAGAGACTCACCTTACCTGTATAAGAAAAACCCTGAAAATGAGTTTCTCATATCTTGAGAGCTTCATGATCAGGGTTTTAATATTTCTAAAGCATATTTTAATGCACTTATATTTCTTTCAATCATTCTATATTGCCAAGAATCGGGTTTTATCTTAAGCATTACCTTTTCGGACTTACTGATTAAGGATTGAATAGGTGCAATGGCATCTTCAATCTCCTTGTTGCTATAGATCTCACTATGTTGAGTCATTTTCGTATGCGCTTCGCAAGCCATTTTAGCAATTTTAAGTGCTTTTATACGATTCTTCACCAAACTCTGTTGGGATGATCCCTCTTTGAGCTTGGGCAACACCCTTTCGCTTCTTTGTATCATATCATCAAACGCGACGAGGTTAACTAGGTGATACTTCTCATCCATTACTCTACCTCTTTCATCAACTGAATTTGATACAGCCGTTCATTTTCAACGGCTTTCATATCCTTAGGATACATCAGATTAATTAGTGTTATCCCATAGTCTGAGGCAATTAGTGAGTGTCTTCTCACATGCGGTGTGGCTGCCACTTGTCCTAAAACCCTTAAAAGTTTAACTTTTAAAGGATTCTTCTCTTCCTTAGCTGCACGATTCGCCTTAAAAGCAACCTGTCTCGCTGCTTGAAAATTGACTTTTTTTTGTTGCCAAAGCCGATTGATTTCGATGCATTCTTCGAACAAATCAAATTCCTCTAATCCTGTAATTTCAAGAATATGATAGGCGTATTTTATACTGTAATTAGAGATCGCCACATGGGTTTTGTTTTCAAAAATTTCGATCAAGATTTCCTTTAGCTCAGGTAGATCATCTATCTTCTTTATTATCCCAACAGAGCTCATCACATTTGTTTTTGGCTTATTCTCTTCTTTCTTATTCACTTCTTCTTTTTTATGCATATTCATATCCGCCTTTGTTTTTCTTTAGGCAATTATAGCATAGTCACTATACCTTGGTACGACAGTGGAGGGTTTGGTTTTTTTCTATGGTTTTGATGATTGCTTCTATTGCGCTTAAATTGTCTTTAAAGCTTGAAATAAGATGATCATTTATATCTTTCTGGACGATGTCTCTAATGGTTGATGTGCTGTAGTGGTATTGCCTTAGTTCCTTAATGATGTTTAGCTTACGAATCTCATCTGTACCGTAATAGCGATAGCCGTTTTTCCCCCTTGGCGCTTCTAAAAGGCCATTTCTCTCCCAATACAAAATCACGTGTCTTGAGACATTTAAAAACTTGGCAACTTCACATCGTGTCAAATACCTCGATATATCGTCTTCTTTAACCTCATTTATCTGATTCAATTGCGTATAAATCTGATCTTCAAGCGCTTGATCATTCTTCAAGCTCAGCTTATAATTTTTAGCCGAAACAAGTGCTTCATCGTAATCAAACGCAGCACATTGCCTAATAATCGATTGATGCACAAACTTCATATAGGGCTTTACGCGATCTAATTTTTGAATCTGCTGAATGAGTTCAATCTGATTGACATGATCCTCTGTAAATTGTCGATAGCCATTTTGCGATCTTTCAACATTAGAAAGATAACCCCAAGCTTCATAATGCAATATCGTATTGTTATGGACGCCAAATCTCTTCGCTATCTGCGACGTCGAATAGATCATCTATTCTGCTCCCCCCATTCACACATTTGATCCATTATTGGGATTAAGGACGCACCTTTTTCAGTTAAACGGTATTCGACTTTCGGTGGAATCTGTGGATATTCTTTTCTATGAATCAAGCCATCTGCCTCAAGTTCTTTTAAGTGCAGGCTTAAGGTTTTATGTGATATGCTGCCTACAATTCTTTTTAGCTCATTGTATCGAATCACTTGATACTCTGATAACCAGTATAGGATTACCATTTTATATTTGCCTTGGATCAGAGATAAAGTATAGCCCAATCCAGTGTCTTCTATTTTCGTACCCGTCTCACGACAATTTTCCATTATACTCTCCTTTAGGTTAGTATCTAACTTAAATGTGCATACTTCACATGACTATTATATATTTATATACTAATCCTTGTAAACCTACTATATAACGATAAGGAGTTCAAAATGAAAAAAAAAATTATAATCTTAAATGGCAGCCCACGAGCTAAAGGCAACACTTCTTCTTTAGTTGAAGCGTTTTCAAAAGGTGCAACTGAAGCTGGACATGAGGTCACGACGTTTTTTTTAGACCAAATGTCGATCAAGGGCTGTAAAGGCTGTTTTGGTGGCGGGAAAGACGTGCATAGCCCCTGTGTTATCAAGGACGATATGGACTTAATCTATCCTGTGTTTCAAGCTGCTGACATCATCGTTATGGCATCACCAATGTACTACTGGAACTTCAGTGGACAGCTGAGAACGACTTTTGACCGTCTGTTTGCAGTTGCTGAGGCAGGTGGTGACCTTTTGGGAGCTACAAAAGAAAGCATCTTAATTATGGCTGCGGCCGGAGAAGATTTCACAGAAATTGATTTTTATTATAATCGTCTGATGCAACATCTTGGTTGGATGGATCTAGGTAAGATACTCGCTGGTGGTGTTAACAATCTTGGTGATATCAAAGGCAGAATTGAATTGGAAAAGGCTTATCTCTTAGGGAAAAATATAGTGTGAATAAATTTTGAACAATTCTATATTACCTTGACAGATTAAATATAATTGCGTACAATTTAATTGTAATTAATTTATTGGAGGTATTTATGAGTTTTTATAATTTTAAAGCAAATAACATCGATGGAGATGAAGTAAATTTAAGTGAATATGAAGGAAAAGTACTGCTTGTTGTGAATACTGCAAGTAAATGTGGTTTCACGCCCCAATACGAAGATCTTCAAAAATTATATGATCAATATCAATCACAAGGTTTAGAGATACTTGGTTTCCCATGTAATCAGTTCGAAGCACAGGAACCAGGCAGTAATGATGAAACAAAAAACTTCTGTTCATTAAATTATGGCGTGTCTTTTCCATTGTTTGAAAAATCAGATGTAAACGGCTCTGAAGCGCATCCAGTATTTAAGTTTTTAAAAGAAGCTGCTCCTTTTGAAGGTCTTGATTTTAGTAATCCAACAAACAAAATCATCGATAAAATTCTTTCTGAAAAATATCCTGAGTTCAGAATGGGCAATGCCATTCGTTGGAATTTTACAAAATTTTTAGTTGATAAAAATGGAAATGTCGTTAAGAGATTTGAATCCTCAGTAGAGCCACTTTCAATTGCAAGTGACATTGAAGGATTATTATAATTTCAACTGAAAATATAAGCTAATGATACCAATTAAACAAAACCACAAGCCTTTATTATCAATGGCTTGTGGTTTTTATTTAGCTAAAATCTCACTTTTGGTAAGATCCTAAGATTTGATGTCTGAAGATTTATGCGCCCTCTTGCATATCCCGTCTAATATATCCTGTATATCCAATTAAAATCATAGCCACGCTGATTAAAGTAATCGTAACAAAAGGCATCACTTCAAAATCACTAGCTGGCATTCTTGGAATCCAGCTTTGAATCGCAGTTTTTGAAAACCATTCTGGTAAATTAATCATACCACCAAAGTAGTTAAGGGCGAATGAATAGCCTAAATACACATATACAGCTTTGCCAATTTTAGGCACATAGCCTAAAACAACTGCTGACAATCCTACGAAGAAAAGTGTAGATGGTAAATAGTTGAACCCTGCCTTCATAAAGGTTGCCAGAGTCATTGTCGATTCACCATTCATCGCAACAATTGCTGTACCACCTAGTCCAATTACTGCAAACACGATTCCAGCAATCGCACTTATTATAGAAAGTACGATCGTTGTCCAGTAAAGCTTTGAACGTGTAATTTTAGTCGCGTATAGCTGGCTTAAGTGCATTCTCTCTTCTTCAGCATAAAGCTTGTTAACGATTGCAATAGGCAATATACCTACCATACCAATCATAACCATCATGATGACACTAGTGAATGACTCTTCTATCGTCACACCAGTCATGGTAAACATTTGCTTAATGATTTCATTGCTTTCTAAAAACACCTGCATATCGCCATAGATAGACCCATAGGCAGCACCAAGTATGACAAAAGCAACCAACCAACTTATAATTAAGCCTCTATTTAATCTAAAGAATAACCCGGGTACAGATAAAAGTGATTTTTTTGCATTGGCTTTACCTTCTATTGCGGGTAAATACCCAGCGCCCATATCTCTTCCACCCTCAAGTGCAAATGCGACTATGGCTAATACCACACAAAAGACGATTCCGATAAAAATTGGTAAACTGTTGTTTTCTGTGAATGGAAAAGTCAAATAGGTCCAACCCATTGGATTCATCATTGAAAGATTTTGATTCGATACATCAGTTGCACCTCTTAAGATATAAAGTAAACCGATAATCGCCATTGATGAACCGGTAGCACCAGTTGACGTCTGCATGATTTGTGACATAACCAGAGCAACAACAGCTCCGATCATCCCAGCAAGCGCAAGAGATAATGAAAATAATACAATCCCAGTAACCGTAATAGATTCAACCTTTAAAACCGTCATTATAAGTGTCGTCACAAGTGCAAGTATGAGATTAATCCCAAGAGTTTCGATCAGAACTGCAAGTGAGTTGGCTTGTCGACCTACTTGAAACGATCTAACGATTTCAGTAAGTCCGAGCTCTTCCTCTTTTCGGGTATGACTCGTTACGTGTAATGCTGATATGATCATTGCAAATAGACCACAAAAGAGTAGCATCATATGCGAATACATTGCACCAAGCGTATAATTCGATGGATCTGTAATCGGTGTTGGTCCTACCATTGAAATCATTGCGGGATTTCTCATGGTTTCATATAGTCCAATCAAACCTTGACCTTTACTAATTTCTACAAAAGGTGGAATGTAACCACCTGAGAATGCGGCAAGCCCAAGTGTCCAGATCAATATTTTCTTCCAATCTCTTTTAAAATAGTTTAAGCATAGTACATGCCATCGCGCAAATTTCTCTTTCATCATCTTCACCCCACTCTTCTACGCTTCATAGTGGCGCATGAATAAATCTTCAAGCGTTGGTGGTACAGACTCAAACTTCTTTACGCCCAGCTTCGTGGCTTCTAATAAAATTTCATTAATGGATTCATTATCTGCATAGAATACAGCTTTGCCATCTTTGATGCTAAAATCATGAACCCCTTTGACTTTTTCCATTGCTGCAACGTCATCTTCAGTCGTAAGTGTAATCGATGAACGCGTCAAGTGTCTCAATTCCTCAAGTGTTCCAGTTTCAACTATTTTACCTTGTCTAATAATAACCACTTTATCGGCTAAGCGTTCAACTTCGCTCAATATATGAGAAGAAAGTAAAATGGCTTTACCCTCTTTTTTAATCTTTGCAATTTCCTCTTGAAAAACCGCTTCCATCAGTGGATCTAGCCCTGAAGTTGGCTCATCTAAGATATATAGATCCGCTTCAACCGATAATGCAGCAATTAACCCCACTTTTTGACGATTGCCCTTTGAATAAGTTTTAGCCTTTTTCTTTGGATCGAGTTCAAATCTTTTTATCAGTTGATCTCGTTTCGCTTGATCGCCGCCACCGTGAAGCTTCATAAAAAGATCGATGATCTCTCCGCCAGTAAAGCCGCCCCAAAGCGCAACGTCACCAGGTACATATGAAATCCTTTTATGGATTTCCAAACTGTCCTTCCACACATCGAGGCCGAATATTTTGGCACTACCACCATCACCCTTAATAATGCCTAATAATGTTCTAATCGTTGTTGACTTGCCAGCACCATTAGGTCCTATAAACCCAACAACTTCCCCTGCTTTTACTGTAAAAGTAACGTCGTGAAGAGCAGTAAACTTACCAAAGTTCTTCTTCAATCCCTCAATGCGTATCATCTCTGACATAATTTTCTCCTTTAAAAAATTATTATCTCTCTTAAAGTGTTACTTCTATATTTTTTTGAAATTATTGTTTCTAACCAAATTTTATAGTTTCACACATTTTAAACTATAAATCACTAATTAGTTTAAATCTATGTGTTTTTTCACTAGTTTTAAACTATATTTCATTTATTAATCCAATTGTATCGGATTGAATTTTAGAAGTCAATAAATTGGCTATTATTTTTTCTGTTTTTGCAATTGAAATACCAAAATATATCCTATATAATTAAATTTGAGATAGTTTTGTACTGTTTCGCATGCCTAAGTTTATAACTTTATGAAAAGTGGTGATCAAATGAGTGAGATAGATATGTCAGGTTATGAAAAAAGAACCTTTGAAAAGAAAAGAAAAGTAATGGATGCTACCTTTGACCTCTTAAATACAGATATTGGCGTAAAGGGTTTGACCATGGAAGAAATCGCAGAGAAATCGAAGGTCAGTAAAACTTCTATTTTTAAATATTTTGGTGATAAAGACACATTGATTCATGAGGTTTATAAAGATTATCTTGATAAAATTGGCAACGAAACGCAAGCCATCATTGAGCAAAACTTACCTTTTGAAGAAACTTTAATCACTATGACACAAAACGAGCTTGAGCATCTACGAAAGGTGAACAAACAGTTTTACTTGGATATGATGGCGTTTGTCACTGATAGAAATGATGAAGGCTTAACGGTTATTATGAGGGAGTATTCTAATAAAAGCTTTAGTATCATGTTAGATATCTTCCATAGGGGTAGAAAAGAAGGAAAAGTGGATTTAAAATACTCTGATGAATTCTTATTGGTTTTCTTCCAAGCCATGATAGAGGGAATCTCCAGCCCACAAATCTATAATCGAATCCTTCCCTATACAATGGAATGGACAGAGTTACTTATAAAAGGTGTTGCGCCAAAAAAATAAAGGATTGCTTAAGCAATCCTTTTTTTAGTGTTATAACTGTGGTGCAGGTGCCTTAACAACGATTAGCTCTAAAGTCGCTAAATGTTGGTTACTCACTTGCATTTTTGTATCAAATGGAATTTTTAAAACGGTTCCCATCTCGTATATTGCAACTTCTTGATCGCCCAATGCAATCGATAGCGTACCTCTAACAACGGTCATATAAACAGTTGCATTTGTATTATGTGAGGGTACGACATCACCTTTTGGTAATACAATGTGTGCAAAGTGAATGTTCTCATCCTGGATTATTTTCTCTACCACCTTCTCGGCGTTTTGCGTCAAATGAAAAACTTGCTCTAACATTAGGCACCTCCTCTTATTTATTCTAGTTTATCAAAGTTAGAAAATTGAGTCGGTAACCATAGTTACTTTTGATGCATTTTCATTCGACTTGAAGACATTAAAACAGGGTTGCATTTATAACCCTTTGCCAGAATCCGTAACATTAATTAACGCCTCAGGAAATGGCGCAAATATAACTTGGTTCTCTAGATAATCCATTTCAAATCTTGCTACCCAAGAGCTCAGAATTGACATTACACTTGAAAATGGCAATTGTTTATTTCGATAATGTTCCAAAGTGTCTAAGAAATAAGCCTTCTCTTTCGTATTTAGATGCTTCGAAAAATAACCAAAAATGTGTAAGACGACGTTGATATTACGACTTGAACTTACAGGGGTTTTTAAAGCTTTGTCAAGGGCTTCGCCATATTTGACTAGCACCTCCTTTAACTCAAGGTGTTCATGATTCGCAACGATTCGTCCCATTACAGTCAATTGATTTTGGTTATATGCCATTAAAAGATACTTATGATTGCTGTGAAATGCTACTAGGCTTTTATGATTATTTTCCTTTATTACCTCACGAAACCGTGCATGGGTAAAAATTCTTGTATAAAACTGTTCTCTAATATTGTAGTTTAAAAGTCTACCCTCATCTTCTACTGCCAAACGATCAAATTGTTCAAGTATAATACTTCCAAATATGCCTTTTGTTTTTTTGGGCAACTTTGGTACTTTTCCATGTGACTGATAGACCTTAACGTCTTTTATGCCACAGGAAGGCGATTTGCTCTTGAGTAAAAAACCGTCCAAGTCCATTTGATTAATCCGCAGAACTTGATCCTGAGCATAAGCCTTCATTTGATGCGTAACATCTTCTCCTGACAACGAGAATACTAGCATTTCGTCTTGATCTTTTTCAACAATTCTAAGAGATTGTCGTGGTGAAGGCAATCCAATTGCCATTTCCGGACAAAGTGGTATAAAGTTCACAAACGCCATTAATTGTTTTACATTTGAGTCGTTTATTTGAGAACCATCATATCTGCAATGACCATGCTCGATACACTTACTTATTACAATATTAGGTTTAACCATTATAAACACCCACCTCCTATAATTTAGTTAGTTGATATCAACTTTATACCAACTAATCCTACCCAAACTCAAAAATAAATATGTCATCAATAGAAACTTTGAATACATACGCGATTCGAGCTGCAAGTATCAAGGATGGTGAATAACGATCTTGTTCCAATGAAATGATGGTCTGCCTTGTACACCCCACTAAATCAGCCAATTGTTGCTGACTCATTTCTCCATTTTCAAATCTGAGTTTACGAATGTTGTTCGTCAGTTTAAATTCTGCCATAGCCTTCTTCTTTCCGATCATAATAGAGGAAATAGGCGCTATTTAAAATATAAAATAAGAATGCTGAGGTATATGCTAAAAACCACATCCACGATGCTGGCATCATCTGATTATTTTCGTATATCGTATAAATGGTAATGCCAAATATAAAAACATACATCAAAATAGAAATCGATGTTGCTTTCACAGCTTTTAACTCTACAAGATATTCTCTTTCATCTGACTTTATTTTCCTCGTTTTAAATAAAATTAATGAAAATACTAAATAGCCACCACCAAATAGTAATGCACACATAAACCGGATATTCTTTTGTGCCATCCAATCTATAGGACCTGTAGCTATTGCAAATAAGTAGATAAACACAACTAAAACCAAACTCCAAAGAATTAAAGTCATCCACGCCTTTGATCGATTCGTTTGCATAAACTCACTCCTTTCTATGATTTTATTGTAATACTTTTTTTACACAATGTAAAATATATTTTACATCTCGATTGCTCACTTTTATTATAATCCAGCTAAAATAAAAAGCATTTGAACTTCATATATATGCGTTCAAATGCTTTCATTCAATTAAATCTTGTTAATCACTATTTTTCGATGAGTTGAGCTGCATTTCTTCCTGCTTCTCTACCAAAAGCAATGCACATTTGAATAGAAGTACCACTTGCTGGATATACTTTATAGAAGAAGTCACCATTTGCCACTTCGCCTGCAGCATATAGCCCAGTAATCGGATTCCCATCTTCCTTTAAAACTCTTGCATCTAAATCAGTTTTAAGACCGGAAAGTGTTCCTAAAATCGCAGGTACGATTTTCAATGCATAATACTTAGGTGCGTTAATTTCCGGATGACCAGTTAATATTTTACCATATTCACCGTCTACACCATCTGTGATCATTTGATTATAGTTATTTACTGTTTTAACAAAATTCTCACCATTAATGCCAGCTTGTTCCGCTAAGCCTTCAAGAGAATCTGAAACAAAGGCTGAACCTTTCTCAACTGCTTTGTCCAATGCTGGAGAGTAAGTGTTTTGATCAAAGATTAAATACGATACGCCTTGAGGTTGATTTCTTAATGATTCATAGAATACTGGATAATCAGAAGATTCATCAACAAATCTCTCACCATCAACATTGACATATAAATATGGCATCCACATCAACATACAAATCTCTGTTGTATAAGCAGGTTCACCTTCAACTGCTCTAAATCCAATAACGCCATCATTTGATACAACTTTTGCACCAATTTCTTTTGCCATTGAAAGGCCATCACCAGTATTACCTACTCCAGAAAATGTCTTTTGATCTACTGCAACAGTCGCATACTCTTTAACTAGTTCACTACTTCTATCAAATCCACCAGTGGCAATAATAACTGCTTTTGAGCTGATTTTAAGAATATTACCATCTTTGTCTTCAGCTTCTACACCAACAACTTCGTTAGATTCATTTGTAATTAGTTTTTTTGCTGAGGTTTGAAGTTTAACTTCAACATTTTTTGATATAGCATAGTCTTTCAAAGGATTGATAATTCCAGAGCCATGCTCTAATGCCGAAACCGCTCTTAAAACTGGCGATGTTCCAGTTGCGTGTGGCTCACTAAACTTCACACCTAAGTCAACTAACCAATCGACATTTGCACCTGATTGCTCAGCTACAAATCTTAGATAGGACTCACTCGCCTTATTCTCTGATCTTTCTAACCAGTAGTTAACCAACTCATCGACTGAGTCTTCAATTCCATTTTCCTCTTGAATTTTTGAACCAGTGGAATACACGATTCCGCCTGACAACACTGTGCTACCACCTAGCATTGGTAATTTTTCTAAAAGTACTACTGAGGCACCTGCTTCTGCTGCTTCTATTGCAGCAGATAAACCAGCTGCACCACCACCTACTACTACAACATCATAGTTTAGCTCTTCAACATTAATTTTTTCTTCGGTAGGCTGTGTATCTTGACTACACCCAGTAAATAGCCCCCCAATTAAAACAAATACTAAAACAAACGCGATTAACTTTCTCATAACTCCCCCTATTTAGTTGCCTTATTTAACGCATCATTTACAGCTGTGATGATTGCCTCTGAACTAACGGTTGCACCTGTAACCGTTTCTACATCTGTACTTTGACTATCAATAATTGACTTTGGCACTTCTGTAAAAGCGACTTCAGAAACACCAGATGTTTCTGCCTGTGAGGTTACATCGATCGACTTTATTGCGCCTTTTTCAATCGTAACCAATAATTGTATGTCACCATGAACACCTTCTGCTTTTCCTTCATATGAACCATCGTTCCATTTTGACTCAGACTCTTTAGCACATGCAAATAAACTTAATGAACAAATGAGAATAAAGCATAGCAAAATACTAGTTTTTTTCAAAACAAACCTCCAAATGTGAATAAATTAACATATCCTTAAAAAATAAAGTCGCTCCGTCGAGCGCTTAATTATACATGCATGTATGTATGTTCAAGTCGATTATAACTCATATTTCCCCATACATCAATAACAAAAGTGAATTATAAGCAATATTTATACATCAAAGTATAAAATACCAGTTTGTAGTCCACTATCTACTGTGTTATTATAAATATATCTCGGAGGTGTTTATTTTGATTTCATCTGATAAGAATACAATTAATGAGTTGGTAGAGAAAGCAATCGAACTGTTCTCTATCAAAGGATATGCGGCAACTAATCTAACCGATATAACTGACGCTCTTGGCATCTCAAGGGGCCCAATATATTATCATTTTAAAGACAAATTGGGATTATACACTGCTGCATTTGATAAATTTGATTCTGATGTACGAGCAGCTCATGCAAAAATAATTGATAATGATAAGCACATCATTAACTTCATCGAAGATGTTATTTTTGATTGTGCTATTCGAAATACAATTTATGGTCCTAATTTTTTTGTAGGAATTGAAACAATTGAAGAACTTAAAGATGTGAAGTATAAGTATGATTTAATGAACTCTGATATATACCAAGAAAAAATACATTATGTAGAGCGTGCAAAAAATAAAGGTGAAGTAATGAAAAGTATCGACGCTAAACAAATTGCTGATTTGATTTACGTTATTTATAATGGATTACTTACTTCCATTCAATCAAATTTACTTAAAGATTATACTGAAAATGAAATGAGAAATTTAATTAGAATCTTATTGTTTGGTATTGAAAGATATTGTTGTGCATAAAAAGGGGCTTTCATCTGAAAGCCCCTTTTCTAACTTACTTCTATTTCACCAAAGTCTTCTTCCCAGCCTGCGCTTTCGACCCCTTCAACGCCAAGCAGTTCATCGAAAAATCTTTCCATGATAAGCTTTGAAGGCAATTTTATCGTAAAATAGATAATGCCTTTACCAAAGTCATCGTATTCGTTTTCGCTGTTTACTTTGATATCTTTTACACTTATATTGTTTTTGCCAAGGATTTGACCGACATCTCCTATCAATCCCACTCGTTTCGTACAGTAGACAACCAAAGATTTATAATTACTCTTAAAAACGCGCTTCTCGATGAAGCCCATACTTCTAAGAGTGATGAGTACGATAATCGTCGTTGCTGCGCCACCGATATAGTAACCATTTCCTATCGCTAAACCAATTCCCCCACAAACCCATATACTCGCTGCGGTGGTTAAACCGTGTATGCTATTGCCGTTCCTTAATATAGTCCCTGCCCCTAAAAAACCAATCCCACTAACGACTTGTGCAGCTAATCTTGCAGGCTCACCGCCTGATCCACTATTTCCCATTCCAGAAAAGCCGTACATAGAGATCAACATAATAAGTGCAGAGCCCAAAGTTACTAAGATATGCGTTCTTAAGCCAGCTGGTCGATTTTGTGCTTCTCTTTCCATGCCGACGATGCCACCAGCTATAGCAGATGCAACTAATCTCAGTACCAATTCAACTTCGCTTATCATGTCATGCCTCCTTCTTATTGAACATTTTTCATACTTCTAGAAGCAAGTATATCAATCCCTGTTCCAAGGATATTGGTTATAATAATTTCACCAGCTATTACAGGTGCCTTTACCTCTACTCTATTAATGATTGCCATTGCCTGTCCAAGAAGTTCCTTAGGTAGTGGTGCAGATGACTTAACTGGCATTCTACTGATAAAGGCATGAGAAATAGTGACTGTCGTCGTCAGCATCCTCGTCGGCTTTTTCATTTCCTTTACAGCGTAATTTTTACCTCTTGAACACTTATTGCCAACTACTTTAAAGCCACTTTTTTCCGAAGTGTCCTCACTAATTGTCATGTTGCAACCGATTGGGCAAACGATACAGACCATATCTATTTTTTCCAAAATTACGCCTCCTTTCTTAAAAGTTCTATTGAAATTTCTCCATTTTGAGCTAATAATAGCTTTTCTACATTTACTTTAATATTTTCCATTTCACCTGGTGCGACATGCGGTCTTTTAAACTCATCTAGGATTTGCTCTCCCGACTTAACTTGAATCACAACATCGCTATAGACGTTGTCTACACGCATCATTAATTCGACTTTGTTATGAGGTTCCTGATTAACGATATCTTTCGAGATTTCAATTTTTTGAGGCACCACATATCTGATTCCATTAGTTGCTTTAACTCGATATAAACTTAAAATTGCTTCACCAATTGATCCATCTAATTGTTTTACATAATTTGCAGCATTTTTACCAGCAATTTGACTTTCCTCAGAAACCCAGTCTACCAAATCATGTACTTGAACCACATTACCACATGCAAAAATACCTGGTATAGATGTTTCTCTAGTGTTGCTTACGACTGGTCCACTTGTTATTCGATCCAGATCAACACCGGTCTCCTTGGAGAGTTCATTTTCGGGAATTAAGCCAACTGATAAGAGCAATGTATCGCATTCAAATCGTTTCTCAGTACCCTGGATTGGCTTATATTTCTCGTCAACTTTTGCAATAGTAACCGCCGAGACTCGATCGTTTCCTTCGATGTTGGTCACCGTATGCTTTAAATACAGTGGAATATTAAAATCGTCTAGACATTGAACGATATTCCTTTTCAAACCGCCTGAAAATGGCATTAGTTCAGCTACTGCCAGAACTTCTGCACCTTCAAGCGTCATTCTCCTTGCCATGATTAGACCGATGTCACCAGAACCAAGGATGACCACTCTTTTACCAACCATGTAGCCTTCCATATTGACAAATCGTTGTGCCGTTCCAGCCGTCATCACACCCGCTGGTCGTGTTCCCGGAACTCTAATAGCGCCCCTTGTTCTTTCCCTACACCCCATCGCCAATATAACCGCTTTTGCCTGTATTTTAAGCAAACCATCCACTGAATTGATGGCTTTTACCAGTTTGTCTGGAGATACTTCTAAAACCATAGTATCTAGCTTATATTCAATTCCTAAGTTATGAAATGCTTCAATGTATCTTTCAGCATATTCAGGACCTGTCAATTCTTCTTTGAAAGTATGAAGTCCGAAGCCGTTGTGGATACATTGTTGTAAGATGCCACCTAGCTCTCTATCTCTTTCAATTAAAAGTACTTTTTCAATGCCGTTTTTCTTAGCTTCTATTGCAGCTGCCAGCCCCGCTGGGCCACCACCGATTACAACAATATCATAATGAATCATATAATCCTCCAAGTGTTATTTGGTATGACCCGTTAGTATAAACGAGTCCTTTGAGTCTTTGACCACATTCTCAATATCGATCTTTAACTCTCGTGATAAAATTTCCATAACTCTTGGTGCACAGAATCCACCTTGACATCTACCTGAGCCAGGTCTTGCTCTTCTTTTTACGCCGTCCAAGGTAGTCGCCCCTGCACTTCTACTTATGACGTCGATAATTTCACCCTCTGTTATGTTTTCACATCGACAAATCACTCTACCAAATGCAGGATTCTCTTTTATCAAACTGTCTTTTTCTTCATCTGGTAAACTAATAAAATGAATCGGAGGTTTACGATTTGGGTTAAAATCCACATTGATTTTCAAACCACCAAACGAATTTTCAACTAAAGAAACCACATATTCGGCAATGGCTGGCGCTGCTGTTAAACCAGGCGAATCAATACCAGCTACATTGATAAAATTAGGTGTGTCCTTTGATAGCGAAACGATAAAATCACCATTTTCAGTTTTAGCTCTTAGTCCCGTGAAGGAAGTGATTACATTTCTAAAATCAAGGTCTTTTACCGTTTCTTTTGCATAATCATTAATAAATGATAAGCCATCAAATGTTGTCGCAAAATCATTCTTGTCCTCTACATAGTTCGATGTTGGACCTACGATAAGATTACCGTGTGCGGTAGGTGCTACCAAAACACCTTTTCCCTTTTTTGTTGGACATCTAAAGATGACTGAATTAACGTGCTTGCCCATTGATTTATCAAATAGGTTATACTCACCAGAGTTCGGTAAGATTTTAAATGCATTTGGTGCAATCATGTCGTTTATTTCATCCGCAAAAAGACCTGCGCAATTGATGACTAGCTTAGTGGGAATATCTGCTTGATTCGTTTTAACGACATAAGCTTCAGCCTTTTTTTCAATTCCTGTCACTTTGTGATTTAAGAATAGTCTAACGCCATTATCGATTGCATTTTCAGCTAGTGCAATGGCAAGCTCCCATGGACCCACTATCCCAGCTGTTTTTGCATGAAGTGCTCCAAAGACTTCTTCCGATACATTTGGTTCCAGTGCTAAAGTTTCTTCTTTTGTAAGTATACTTAACTCAGGCACACCATTTTTTAGACCTCTTTCGTACAATTGATGAACGGTAGTCATTTCTTCTTCGGAAAATGCTAAAACCAATGAACCAATTCTTTGAAACGGAACATGAAGCTCTCTGGTTAATGCTTCATAAAGTTCATTGCCTCTTACATTGAACCTAGCTTTTAAACTATCTTCTGTGGCATCGTAACCGGCATGAACAATTGCACTGTTTGCCTTAGTGGTACCGTCAGAAATATCATTTTCTTTTTCGATAAGTGCAATATTCAACTTAAACTTCGAAAGTTCACGCGCAATAGCAGTACCAGTTATTCCAGCACCAATAATCGCTATATCATACATACATAAACTCCAATCCTATTTTTTCAATTAAAAAAGGAGAGCACTTTTAATAAACCTTTGTAAGGCTTACTAATTGGCTCTCCATCTTCTCAACCATCCCTATTTAATTACTTCAAATTCCACAAACTTTTTTTACTAGTTGAAACTGCAACCGCTCCGGATGCGAGTGCATCTCTTACGTCTTGTTCTGAATCAATCAAGCCCCCAGCAATGACTGGAACGCTTAACTGACTGTTTACTCTTTTAATTACACTCGGCATTACGCCTGGCATAATTTCAACCATATCTGGTTTAAGCGTATGAACACTTTTTACAGTCATCTCAAAAGACTTATTGTCAATTAAGAAAAAACGTTGAATGGTAAATATGCCCTTACTTGCTGCCACTTTTATATGACTACTTTTGGTGCTAATCACACCAAATGGACGAATCTCTTTTATGATGTAATCAATCGCTTTTGAATCACGACCAATTCCTTCCAAGAAATCCATATGAATAATGGCATTCTTACCCGCCTTTTCTATTTTATCAACAAGAAGTCGCGCATTGAATATATCTGCACAGAGCAGAAAAATCGTACTCGCCTTTGAATTGATCGCTGCATCGACGTCCTTTTCGGTCTGAACTGCTGCAATAACTGGATTGCTTTTGAGTTTGTCAACAATTAACTCTCTCATCTCAATTCCTTTACTTTTCTCTATTTATCTTATCGCTTCACTGATTGCCTTTACTGATGAAAATTGATAATCCGATTTCACTTCTGATGATTCATAATCAGAGATTGTCGTTTCGCCACTGTATACAAGTACTGAGGTTATACCAGCGTTTACACCAAGTTGAATGTCGGTATACAATCGATCACCTACCATAGCAACCTCGTCTTTATCCAACTGATACTTATCTAAAATGGATTCAACGATATGATGACTTGGTTTACCTATGACCTCAGGTAACTTACCTGTAGAAGCTTCGATAAACTTAATCATCGCTCCTGTATCTGGCATATATTTGCCACCATCAAGGGGGCAATTGAAGTCTGGATGTGTCGCTAGGTAAGGCACACCTTCTCTTACATGATCACAGGCAATCCATAACTTTTCATAAGTGAGCGTTGTATCAAATCCTAGTACCACGAAATCTGGTATTTCAGATCGATCACGAATGAGCTCAAACCCGTGTGAAATCAACTCTTCTTCGAGATAATGTGTCCCTAGAACAAATAGCTTCGCATTTTTTTTCTGATTTTTTAAATAGATTGCGGTTGCTTCCCCAGAAGTGAAAATTCTGTTTTGATCAACTTCAAGTCCTAAGCCACTTAATTTTGCTTGATACGCTTCCCGATTTTTTGAAGAATTATTGGTTAAAAATACATAAGATTTTCCTTGTGCTTCGAGAAGCTTAAGAAACTCCAATGCACCGTCAATCATATGATTGCCCAAATAAATCGTTCCATCCATATCTAAAAGAAACGTTTTTACATCTTTAATATTTTGCATGGACACTCCTTTGTTCTTTTACCTAATTCTAAAATAAATTAAGCGTAAATAGCGCAATACCCTCTGAGTAAGTGATTAAAACAAGCACGAGTAATAATGCTATTATAAATGGCCAAACCTCTTTTAGGAAGTCCTCAAGTTTTACATTTACTATTGAACATACGGTAAACATCATTGAACCAAATGGAGGTGTTAATCCACCAATCATGATATTAACGATGAAAATCATACCAAAGTGAATTGGATCTACACCAAACACTTTAACAGCAGGTACTAATAACGGTGCTAGAATAACTAACGCTGCGCCACCTTCGATAAACATACCGATAAAAAGTAACATAATATTGATGACCATTAATAATATGAGTGGTGAGCTCGTCATATTCATCAAGAACTCTGTTACCATTTGAGGGATTCTCTCAAGTGTTAAATAGTATCCAAATACCTTTGCACTTGAAATGATAATCATAACTGCACCGGTGCTTTTCACTGTATCCATAAGAATAATTGGAATATGGTGCAACTTTAACTTTTTATAGACAAAGAATCCAACAAATACAGAGAACAGAACTGCAATTGCACCCGCTTCAGTCGGTGTAAACATACCGATACGCATCCCCATGATGATACCAAACGGAATGAGTAAAGCCCAAATCGATTTGATAAATTGACCACCTATTTCTCTTGGAGACGCCATTTTATCTCTACTTGGTTCGTAGTTTCTACGTTTTGAGATAATGTGCACTGCGATCATTAAAGCCACTGCCATGAGTATACCAGGCATATACGCAGCTAAGAACATATCTCCAACAGAAACGTTGGCAATAATTGCATATAAAATTAGGTTTGTTCCCGGTGGAATAACTGGACTAATTGCTGATGATGCCGCTGTAATAGCCGCCGAAAACGGTTTTGAAAAACCCTTTTTAACCATCTCAGGAACTAGGATCTTCGATTGCATCGCAGCATCTGCATTAGCAGAACCTGAGATACCACCCATTAGTGCACTTAGAAGAACGTTAACTTGAGCAAGACCGCCTCTTAAATGGCCTACCAGTACTTCAGCGAAATTCATCAAGGCTTCACTGATCCCTGAGTAGTTCATAACGGACCCGACCATTATAAAGAACGGAACTGCCAAGTATGGGAAAGATTCAACAGAGGTTACAAACTGTTGGATAACCAGTTCCATAGGCATTGTATTGTTGATAAAGATGAAATAAAAAAGTGATGCCCCCATTAATGCATATGCAATAGGGATATTTAGAAAAAATAGTACGAAGAGTACTATAATCGGATACAAGGCTTCCATTACTCTATATCCCCCTTATCTTCTTTATTTTTTGAAAATAATCCCATTACATGTTGTATGAAGAAATAAATTGCATATATGGAAATAAGACCGAATGCAATTACAATTGCTGCATAAATATACTTATAAGATATCTCTAGTGCAGCTGTTATTTTAGTTGAATTCGAAACGTACTTGTAGCTAAAAAATAACATAATAAACGAAAGACCAGCTGTAATGAGTAGTGTGATCATTTCTAAAATATATCGCCCTTTTGGTGGCAATAACTTTACTAGGGCTTCAACACCTATTAACCCTTTACTTTTAAAAGAACTAGCAAAACCTAAAAAGATAACCCATACAAACGAGCCTACTGCAATCTCTTCAGCCCAATGAAAGGTGAACTTAAGGAAATAACGCGTAAATACATTCATCATAACAATTAATGTCGTTATTAACAAAAAGACACTTCCGATATATAAGGCATAATCTTTTCCAAATAACTTACGGAAATTTTTCATATATACCCCCAACAATATTACTATCCAAATGCATCTTATATCATACGAGTTCATTGACTCGTATCTACATAAGATGCACTTGTAATTTTATTGAGAAAGTTGGAAAGACGTATCCTTCCAACTTCTCCACATATTACTTAACTATTTTAGATTTTCTTGGATAACAGTAAGTTCCTTGATGATTTCATCGTAGATACCTGGTGTCCATTTGTCGAATTTTTCAAAAACAGGTGCTGCTGCTTTTTGGAATGCAACTGCGTCAACTTCATTAAAGTTAACGCCTTCAGCTTTAAGTAGATCAGCATATTCAGCTTCTAACTTCTCAGTTTCAGCTAAATTGTCTTCCATACCTTTTTCAAACTCTTCTGAGATAATCGTTCTTTGTTCTTCAGTTAAGCTATCCCATACTTGAGTTGAAATACAAACTGCAGATACGCCTAAAAGGTGATTGGTTAATGAATATTCTTTAACGTTTTCATACTGCTTTGTACCATAGTATGTCATGATTGAACCTTCAACACCGTCGATAACACCTTGTTGGATAGCAGCATAAGTATCTGGATAAGGCATAGATACTGGGTTAGCGCCCATTGCTTCAAGTGTATAAGTGTAAAGTTGGCTGGTAGGAACGCGGATATTTAAACCATTCATATCAGCAGGTTCATGAATCGGTTTATTTGTCATCATGCTTCTAAATCCAAAAACCCAGTCCAATGAGAGAACTTTTATGCCTTGCTCTTCAGCTTGTGCATTTAAGTTTTCTACAAGTGGCGTTTTTGTCATAGCCAAATACTCATCAAATGAAGTATAAAGGAATGGTCCTGTAACTGCGTTATAATCTGGTACATAATCGCCTAAGAAGTTAACGCCATCAACTAAGATCCAATCTGAACCTTGAACAACTTGTTCCATACCATCTTTACCAATCGGTAAGATACCGCCAGTAAATAACTGTAATTCTAAAGAACCGTTGCTTCTTTCGTTGATTGCTTCAACTACTTTTTTAAGTGAAATCGCAGTCTGCTCATCGTCTACGAATTTCGTTGTTACTTTGATTACTCTTGTTTCAACTTTCTCACCCGTTGTTTGATCACTTGCAGCATCAGTACTTTCTTTAGCTTCGCTTGCACAAGCGACTAAAGAAAATGTCAATGCAAGAATCAATAGCATTGCCAGAAACTTTTTCATAGAGTTTCTCCCCCTTATTATATTTTCTCTCAACTTATAAACGCCCATCTTCGTTTTAGTCTTACTTTGTTGAGAGCATCAGAGATGTTGGAATTTTCTGAATAATTCGAAAAATAGGCAAAAAAAACAACAATGAAACAACACCCAAAAGCATGTTGTCTATTGTTGACGCTCCTCTTCTCCTGTCATCAATAACACAAATCTTATTGCGAAATTTTAAAAATTCATTCTTTCCAACAAGGTAATTTTAACATATGCTATTTTTTTTGTAAAGTCAAAATGATATTATTATAATATTTATACTGTATATTTACATGTATATACACGACTTATAAATCCCAATATTTTAAAGCTTTATATCAATATATGTTATTTTGAAATAAGTTATACTTTATCATTTTTTTTGCTTTCTTGATGTTTTTATTGGTCTCATAACATAATACCTATTAACAAATCAATATTCACCTTAGAAAATAGTGCATAAAAAATCACAGTAAAAAACTTTGGACATCAGGTCCTTAGATTTTACCACAAGAGATATTGGGGCTAATAAAAAAAACCAAGTCTTTAAGGACTTGGTCTATTGATTACTCATATTTACACACTATTTGTGCGTAATCTTATTAATATTATTGACGAGCAAGCCATCCTTAATATGTGGTTTCTCCATAAAGTAAAATGACAATCCACCAAGTCCGACATGTGTCCCTACAGCAACACCCATTTGAAGTAAAAGAATATCACCTTTAAACTCCGTTTCTGAATGAATGAGATGAACTAAATTCTCTGCGTAGAGTTTATCTGAAGTATAGCCGACAATGACAAAATCGGTTTGTTCAAGATCAACCCTAGATTTAAATGCATTGATGTAATGTTGAAGAACGCCTTTTCTACCTCGCTCTTTACTTACAATTGCACCCTCACCCTGTTTCATGGTCATGATTGGTTTTACCTTCATGATTTTACCAATCAATGCGCTACCATATCGCAATCGACCACTACGTACTAAATTGTCTAAATCATCCACAGATAGAAAATGCTTTACGTTACGCTTATGTTGTTCGAGATAATCGACAATTTCTTCGAAATTTAATCCCTTTTCTATCAGTCTCAAACTTTTGAGAATTAACCAACCGCTCCCATGACTCATGGATGTACTGTCTAGTACGTGAATCTTATAATCATTTTCAGGATGTTCATCTTTAAAATAAGATTTGGCAATTTCAGCAGATTGATAGGAACCGCTTGTCTTACTTGACATGCAAATACAAAGGATTTCATTTTGACCATTTTGATAGGCATGTTCAAAATGCTTTAAAAAGTCAACTGGTGAAGGCATTGCAGTCGTAGGGTGAGACTTAAATTCAGCTATTTTAGAAAAGAATTCATCGGCTGTAATATCAATGCGATCTTTATAGGTTTTTCCATCTATGGTGATACTCAGTGGTGCAATTCCTATATCGTACTTGGCCACCAGTTCTTCACTTAAATCGCATGTTGAATCCGCGACGAGTTTAATCATTCTAACCTCCAAATAAATTCATAGTTCTAAAAAATTTGTGTAATTCATTATACTATGGATTTACTTTTCTGTGAACTGGTTGTATCGCTATTTGTACATCTTTATACTATTATATCCTAAAGCAATTAAAGCGATTCCCATAGGAAATGCGAAGATACGATTATAAGGATGTGGTACGAAGGATGCTGCAATCGTCGCAAAGGATGCAAATGCAAATAACAGAGTGACGACTTTACTATAACGTACGGATTTAGATAAGCTTAAACCAAAACCTAATCCACCAAAGACGTATAATAAACCTGCTACATTGGAGAGTACTGGAAAAATACCAAGTGACACAGATACTGTTACATGATCAAACAACCCCATCATACCGATGACATAGTCACTTGATGTATCCGCTACTAAGGGTAAAACAAATGCTTCATTAAAGCTAAAAATTGCAGATAAGAGCCAAAAAGTTACTAATAACAGAAAGCAAATCTTACCAAGTGATTTGAAATACATACGTTCTCTAACATAGAGTGTTATAAATCCCGCTGCGTTTAAGAGTGACATGATCATCGTGAGGATTGCCACAATAATCCATAGGTTAGATTTAACAATGTCTATCGTTTCACGCGGATGAATGAGTTGAATCATAATATAAAGTGCGCCTGATATCATTAGTCCAATCATAAAAATTAGTGCTAGTGAATCTTTCATATAATCATCTGTTACTTGTCTTTCAGTATTGTTCTGATGTTTATTTTTCATAATAAAATCTCCTTTGTTTAAGTTATGATCTAACTATAACAAAGGAGATTTTTTTTGAATTGTCATTTATTGCTGTAATTATAAATTCTCATCTTCCAGAAATTTTTTGATTGGCACATAGACCTCAAAGTTACCTTCGATGGATTTGAAATTGTTAAATACCTGTATCAGCTCAATATGATTTTCTGCAGATTCGAGTTTTGAAACCCTCAGAAACCGATAAAAATCTGTCTCCAGCAAATCCCCTATTTCTAGTAAATCTCCTGAATAATTGAACTTTGCAGTAAATAGACCAGGTAACTGAGTTGAATAGACATTTTCAATGCTTGTTTCAAATTCAGCTTCTATCCCATAAATCGCATTAAACTTAGTTGACCCCGGTCTGCAATTTGAGTACACCATATAGCTTCTAGTATTCTCACTTAAGTTCAATTCATTTATTAGTAGTTCCGCTTTAGAACGAATTAAAGTCTTAAACTCGTCATCTGCCAAATCAACTTCAAATACAATCCCACGAATGGTACGAGACTCAAAATCCAAAAGTGTAAAATCTGAGACGATATCACCATTATAGTTTTTAAAAGGCCTTTCGATAATTTCTGGAATATCAGTAACTGTATATTGTTCCATATTTTGAAGTGCAGCTGTTGGTGTTACCTCATAAACCTTTTTAAAAGCCTTTATAAAGCTGGATTGATCGGGAAAATCTAAGGCATATGCCACTTCAGTCAAAGTCATCTCACCACTTTTCATAAGTGTTATCGCAAGATTCATCTTTCTCTTTCGAATGTATTGATTAAAATTTTCTCCAAGAACTGCATTGAAAACGCGATTAAAAAAATACTTTGAAACGTTAAAAGTTTGTGCTGTTCCTTCAAGAGTAATTGATTGGTCCAAATGCGTTTCAATATATTGAAGTGACTGATGGATTAGATCAAAATATACCATATTTCCTCCCGATGATGCGATTCTAAATTTTTTTATAAATTCGCATTGCAAAGCCAAAGGCAATTAAAGTTATCGCCAAGCACCACACGATTGCTATATAAATATTATCACCTATTGGTTGATTTGATAACAAATTTCTTATGGCATCAACGATTGCAGTTACAGGTTTGCAATATTTAAATACTATTTGTTAAGTTCTATTTTGTATCTCAATATTAAGATAACTCTTCACATTAGTTTATATTAATTCGGCACTGTTTAAACACAACTGTAATCTTAACTCAACTTAAACTGTGCTATTTAGATAAACTTCAATTTTATCCGTACTGCTTGAATCCATTTCACGAATCTGGGCCAAATAAGCTTCTACAGTTGTAAATTCCTCGATCGTCACATGGAATAACAGTAATTCTAACTGTTTTCTAAGTTCATTTAACTGATCATCACGAGTGGCATCTACATTTTTAGACAGCATCATCAGTGTATCCGCTAAACTATCTATTACTGACTCTTTATTAAAAGCCTTCTCTTTAAAGCGCTCGTTTATATCTGATTTTGAATTTATATTGTGCTGACTAGTAGAAACATCGCTTATTGAGGCTGAAACATCAACTTCTTTGTTTAGCTCAAGCTGGACAATTTGTTTCGCTTTGCCAACTGGACAAGCGCCACCTTGACAAGTTTCACAGTATTCTGTTCCCAGACATATGCCTTCTAAGTCATCTTGAATATGATGATAATAGGCGTATAGCGCCTTAGCTGCTGTGACGTATTCTGAAGCAATCCCTTTTCTCTTGTGATCTAATAACTTGTAAATCATAAATCCAATCGTACCAAATAAGATCGATAAAACAGGTAAAATCCAATAAACCGTTAAAAACTGTGTCGGAACGGTTTGTGACAGCTTTTGGATTCCGAATATTAAAAAGATACATGATGCAAATATCTTAATTGCAATTTCTGGCACTTTATCCCCCAGTGTTCTACCAATTAGGATACCGATAAAACCCGTTGCAATCATCCCAAGCACTGTTCCCACTAAAATAAATGCTGGATAAGTCGCATCTGATGCAAGCGTAATCGCAGTCAACTGGGTTTTATCCCCAAGTTCTCCGATGAAAAAGGCAAGTGCTATCGTCACGACTGGACCAAACTGAAACTTAGGCGTCTCTTCTTCGTCATCCTCTTCAATCTTAAGTGACCAAATTGCGAAACCCACAAATGCAATACCTGCAACCAGCTGTAACGTGTTGATTGGTATAAAATTCGATAACAAACTTCCCAACAGAACCGCCAATCCATGATTGAGAAATGCTCCTATACCAATCCCTAAGAGTACCTTCTTAACAGGATAACGCGTCGCAAATGCCATCGCCAGGATTTGCGTTTTGTCTCCCATTTCTGCAATAAAGATCAAGGTAAAAGCCTTAAGTATTTCTTGAAACATATGAAATTCTCCTTATAACTCGTTTTATTTTGAAATCTTTAATCTGTAAACTTGCTCAAACACCTCCAATTCCAATATTATGCCATTACTAATGGTATTTAGATTTTGACACTAATGGATCTTTATTTTTAACTTTAATAGATATTAATTATTAACTTTTAATGGTCTTTAAACTTTGACTTTTAAACGAAAAAAAGAGACCTGTAGATTAATAGACTAATCGCCTAATAATCTAAAAGTCTCGCCTCTTATCTTTCAAAGCAGTTATGACCAGGATTTCTCCAGTATGTTGACCATAACTTGGTTTCCCATAGCTACTCCCCTTTAGAGCACCCTAATTTTAACATCTTTAGACGTTTTACGTCAATAAAAATCTATGCCTTTCCTATATAAATGCAAATTTGGTCGCCTTAAAAAACTCTTTTTCTCTATCCGATTGACAACTGTTACGAATTGTTAATATTTTAACTGTTTAAAAATCTCTAAAAATGGTATCTGTTAAATATGTAACAATTACAATTTTAAACTAATTACATTTAAGGAGAACACATATGAAAAAAGTCGTAATCGTTGGCGCAAATCATGCAGGTACAGCAGCAACTAATACTATTTTAGATAACTCAAAAGATCATCAAGTAACCGTATTTGATGCAAATAGCAATATCAGCTTTTTAGGCTGTGGCATGGCGCTCTGGATCGGTAATCAAATCGACGGACCCGATGGTCTTTTCTACTCAAATAAAGAAACACTTGAATCAAAAGGTGCAAAAATCTACATGGAAACACCTGTTGAAAGAATCGACTTTGAAAACAAAATTGTGTACGCTAAAACACTTACTGGAGAGGTCATCGAAGCAGAATACGATGATTTAATTCTAGCAACTGGGTCATTGCCTATCGTACCGAAACTTGAAGGTGGCGATCTTGAAAACGTACAAAAAGTTAAGCTATATCAACATGCAGAAGTGGTAATCGATAAGCTTGCAGACCCAACCATCAAGGATGTCGTCGTCGTTGGTGCGGGTTATATTGGGGTTGAACTTGCAGAAGCCTTCCAAAGACATGGTAAATCAGTGACACTAATAGACATTGCTCAGACAAGCCTCCCTGCTTACTACGATGCACCTTTCACAGCTATGATGAATGAAAACTTATCTGGCAATGGCATTAAACTCGCTTTTGGTGAAACGGTACAAAAACTCGAAGGCAATGGAAAGGTTGAACGCGTCATTACTGATAAAGCAACACATCCAGCAGATATGGTGGTTCTTGCAATCGGATTTAGACCCAATACTGAGCTAGGTAGTGAGTTCCTCACCACCTTTAAAAATGGCGCTTACCTAGTAGATAAGAGACAACGTACTTCTGCACAAGGCGTCTATGCTATCGGTGACTGTGCAACCGTATACGATAACTCACTTGATCGTCCAAGCTACATCGCTCTAGCAACAAATGCCGTTAGATCAGCTATCGTTGCAGCGCATAATGTTTTAGGCAATTCGGTGGAAAGTGCTGGTGTACAAGGCTCTAATGGCATCGCTATATACGATTTAAAAATGGTCTCAACTGGCGTTACCGCTGAAAGAGCTGCTCTGTTAGGACTTGACGTCGCTTATACCGATATTGAAGATTATCAAAAACCAGAATTCATAAAAGAACATAACGAAAAAGTCAAACTTAGAATCGTTTATGATAAAAACACAAGAGTGATTCTAGGTGCACAAATGGCTTCAAAACACGATATGTCCATGGGCATCCATCTCTTCTCACTTGCGATACAAGAAAAAGTAACCATCGATAAACTCGCATTAACTGACTTATTCTTCTTACCGCATTTCAATAAGCCATACAACTATGTCACAGTGGCTGCTTTAAGTGCAAAATAAGGAAAAAAGTTAGATTTATATGCTAAGTCAAACGTAACGATACTCTAAGTAAAATAAAAGCCTCTAACCAGTACTAGAATAATCTAGATCACTGTGTTAGAGGCTTTCAATTATTTAACGATTAGCGTTTCATATAATAATGACGTATCCCTAGAATCTGGTCCAACCCCAATTTTAAAGTCTCCTGGCTCTACGATTTTTTTACCAGAAGGATCAATAATAGCGAGCTCTTCAATCTCAAGTTTAATCGTAACGACTTTGGTTGCACCTCGATTGATCTTTACACGTTCAAAGCCCTTCAGCATCTTAAAAGGGGTCATAACTGAGCTGACTAAATCACTCACATAGAGCTGAACGATTTCTTCACCATCATAATTTCCAGTATTGGTCACTTCCACAGATACAGTGATAGAATCTGTCGGCCCGCAAATCGTTTGAGAAAGTCCTAAATTTGAGTATTTAAAAGTTGTATAAGAAAGGCCATAGCCAAACGGATAAAGTGCCGTCATCGGTAAATCAATATACTTACTACCATGCCAACCCGGTAGCTGATTATAATAAACCGGTAGCTGACCAACATGATAAGGAAATGATATAGACAGCTTTCCACTCGGCACACACTCACCAAAGACAATTTCAGCTAAAGCAAGACCACCCAATTGGCCAGAGTTAAACGTTTCGATCACAGCATCAGCATTTTCTTTGATCCATGGTATGGACAACGGTTTACCGTTCGCTAAGACGACTACCATAGGTTTACCAGTCGCTTTAAGCTTTTCCAATAAGAGCTGCTGCTCTCCCATCAAATCTAAGTTAGCACGGTCCTTAAACTCACCGTTTTGCTCAATGGTATCGCCCACCACTGCTATGATAAGATCAGATGTGTCGGCTAATTCTATCGCCGCACGCATCTCAAAATCATCCTTTGAAACTTCCGAAACATCACACCCTCTTTGATAATTGACTTTTACATCATAACTTTCGGCAAGCTTTTCGATCCCCTTTAAAACCGTATAAGTCTGAGTCAATGATGGTTCATACTTTGGAAATGGATGTGTGAAGTAAGTCCAGTCACCATACTGCGCTCTCAAATCATCCGCATTCGGTCCAATTACTGCGATTTTTTTATACTTTTTGCCTAATGGTAATAACTTATTTTTATTTTCAAGTAGTACGATGGACTTCCTTGTGAGTTCTAAATTACGCTCTAAATGTGCATCACACGCGAAAACAGAGTCGCTTCTTTCTAACCCCTCCGACTGATGCACCTTTTCAAACAACCCCATCTTGAACTTAGTTAGCAATATTCTTCTTACTGCATCGTCTAAGGTTGCTTCAGCTACCTTGCCTACTTTCACAAGTTCTACCATGGTTTCAAAGAAAGCAGGCGTGTTCATAATCATGTCATTTCCTGATTCTATGGTTACTTTTGAAGCTTCTGCTAAGTTTTCACATACGCGCTGTTGCGTGACAAGACTCTCAGTATTATTCCAGTCAGTGATGATGAACCCTGTAAAATCGAATTCATCCTTTAGTATCCCTTTAATCAATGGCTGATTTGCCGTTGCAGGTGTGCCATCGATGGATTGATAGCCAGTCATAATAGACATACAGCCTGCTTTTATGGCTTTTTCAAAGGGAGGTAGGAATGTTTCTCGGGCTTTTCTAAAGGAAATTTGTGTGTCATAAGAATCGCGACCACCTACGGATTCGCCATATGCAAGGTAATGCTTTGCACATGCCAATATACTGGTTGGCTCAGCAAGTGACTCACCTTGATAGCCTTTAATAATCGCACTGCCCAGCTCACCGATGAGATAAGGATCTTCTCCAAATGTTTCGCCCACACGCCCCCATCTAAGGTCTCGTGCGATGCAAAGCACTGGTGAAAAAGTCATATGGATCCCATCCGCTGCAACCTCTTTGGCTGTAACATGCCCCATTTCCTTTAGTGCTTCTCTATCCCAGCTACAAGAAGCGGCTAGCTGAGAAGGAAATACCGTGGCGCCGTTGTGAAGCGCGTGCCCGTGAATGGCATCGATACCGAACATCACTGGAATACCTAATCGTGTGCTCTTTGCCAACGCTTGTATCATATGAATTTCATCGCCCAGTACATGTAAAAACGATCCAGCATGCTTATTTTGAACCCAGTCATTTCTATCTTCGTCAGACATTCTACTATAGATCCAGCCCACTGCCTTGCCATCCACAAACTCGGGATCGGCCTTCATGCAAGAAATCTGCATCATTTGCCCCACTTTTTCCTCTAATGTCATCTGTGCTAGCAAACGTTCAGTTCTGATTTCTGGCGCTAGAGTTGAGTCTAAGTAGGATTGATCCAATTTGCTTTGATTCAAATGTGTATGATTCTCGTTTGATTGTTTTCCATTTGAACTTTTCATTCGCCACCTCATGAAATATTTCATTATTTCCCTTAGCGTATCAAATTATAGAAGTTGAAACTATCATATATCTACGATTTATTGTATATTTATATTGTAATTGTATCTATAATTACACATAACTTAAATTACTAACTTAAACTACGATCTTACTAAATGGAAGGTTAATATGAAAACAAACACATCTACAACGCTAAATCTAGATACCTCCGTACAGACCAAGCTGACGCATACCACTTTTTTGCAGCGTGAACACCTATCGGCTCACCATACCTATGATGATGAAATGCGTCAATACGAGTATGCCAAGCAAGGCGACTTCAGAAGTATCGAAGAAAGCAAGCGTATTTTCCAAGGTGATTCTACGGGGCAGCTTTCAAACGATCCCATTAGAAATGCCAAGTATCTCTTCGTTGCATCGGTCACACTTTTAACGCGGTTTTGTATCGAGGGCGGCATGCCATCAGAGATTGCCTACACGCTAAGTGACCTCTATATTCAAAAAATGGACGAGATTCATGCTCTGCATCAACTATACACACTACACAGCGAAATGTTCCATGACTTTACCTCCCGCATGGCTGAAACAAGAACATCCAAAAGCTATTCTAAGAAAGTACTTCTTAGCTTTGATTACATCTATATGAATCTGCACAAAGAAATAACCGTCTCTGACTTAGCAAAAACGGTTGATTTAACCCCTAATTATTTATCCAGTCTATTTATGAATGAGGTTGGCATGAGTCTATCGGCATACATTCGAAGTAAGCGGATCGAGGCTGCTGAAAATATGATTAAATATTCGAGCTTTTCACTTTTGGAAATCAGCAATTATCTTAATTTCAGCTCTCAAAGTCATTTTTCAAAGGTGTTTAAAACACAAACCGGGTACACGCCAAAGCTATATCGAAAACTCTTTTTCAGGCACAATTGGTCCTCATAAATTTAGAATTCGTTGATTTAGTCCTCGTAAATATGGTCCCTGTAGATTACGAAAAATCCTTCAGCCTTGCATTTTTCTTCTGATAAAGCGTTTTACCATTTAAAGTGAATGCATTTTTAGGACAATAATTGACACATCTCATACACGAGATACACTTGGTCGTATCTATGGCAATTTTCAGTTCAGGAACTGAGCTTAAAGCCTGTACTGGACAATGCGAAACACACAGTTGACACTCAATGCACTTATCTGCTGTGACCGAAAGCTTTGAAGCCATTTGACCCCAAATTTTCTTACCCTTTGAGATAGCTCGCATCCAATCTGAAAAAATTGGAACTCGACGCCATTTTGTATTGCCTGCTATAAGTGCATCCACATAAGCTTCAACCTCTTCCTGCACCTTTTCACTTTTTAGAATCCCTTGATCCACTTTCTTTTGACTCATCTGCATACTGGTTGGCATCTTAAACTCCATTGCGCCAATGCATTTGTAACCCTTACTCTTTAAAAGCTGTTTCATAGGTCCCACCACGCCACCAGAGTAGCTTTCCATAGTGTCTGCCATAAAAATCTTTTGCCCATTCACGTTTGGCATTTGATTCACAAAAGCCCAAACGTTTGGAAATGTGGATTGCACCGCAACTGGAAAGACGATACCAACGAACTCATAATCTATACTAGAGCTCAAAGAACTATTTTTATCATAGCTATATTGATCTGAACTATTTTGCTTAGACTTAATTTCATCAGACTGGTTTTCATCAGACCGATTTCCATCAGACATTTTCTCTAAAACTACATTAAAACCTTTCATTTCAAACCGTGTTTGCATCATTCTCATAACCAGATATGTGTTTCCAGTCCCTGAGAAGTAGATTAGTTTAACGTTTTTCATTCCCTCTCCTATTGGCTAATGGCTAAAATAAATAAGTAAACGGCTACTGAAAAATTGACTATTTCAAGTAATTGCAGTGCTTTAGACATTTTGGTTGGCGATTTGGGAAATATTTTTGCCAAATCCAGTGCATAGACGATCATATAGCCAATGGCAACAGCTATCGTAAGAGGTTGCCAAATTGAATTGCCACTAAGTACAAAATAAGCATTAACAAACGTCATTAAACCCAGTGAAATTAAAAATACATTAAACCCCCAAAAAACAATTCCCTTAAGGTGTGTAAAATCTCGGTTTTCTATGGGGCCTCCAGGTACTTGAATCGCTAGTAAAGTAACGTTAAGAAAAAGTACCAGACTGATAAAAATAGACATAACATCCTCCTATGTGATTACATATCTCAATTTTACTTCGTCCCTTTGAAGCGGTATTGTAAAAAATCGTCATTTTCTTAAATGTTTGTGTTCAGATAAGTACTTTAGTGTCAGCTCATTAGACTCCCTTTCCAACTC
The DNA here is from genome assembly GCF_058683495.1 of Fusibacter sp. QWL-12. NCBI lineage: Bacteria > Bacillati > Bacillota > Clostridia > Eubacteriales > Fusibacteraceae > Fusibacter > Fusibacter sp. QWL-12. The sequence continues at coordinate 3,163,994 of NZ_CM178745.1, read as the reverse complement.
TTGAGGCGTCTTGGTCGTATAGCGCTTTGTAGTTTTAATGGCATGAGATTGATCGTAAAAATAATCATGATCCTCTGGTGACAAATGGAATCTTTTAATATTCACATACGCCTTTGGTGAGATACCAAAAGAACGTTTAAATTTTCTTTCCAATGTGGAAAGACTCATCCCCAAATCATGTGCCATTTGCTTAACACTGAAGATATGGATATGCTGATCAATGTATTGCATCATTTGATACAGACCTTTATTTTCATAGCTCAAACGCACTAGATGATTGCGAATAAACGTCCATATACAAGAAATACGAACCTCGTCGTCCACTTCTATTTTGAGTTGCTCATAAAGTGTTCTAAAAGTGTCACTGCCCTCTAGGATGGTTTTTGTCTCATTTTCACTAAATAAGTTTTGATAAGCGATTGGTTTTATGGCAACTCCTATTTGATACAAATTCTTTTCATATCTTACCTTGTAAGCTTGGTCGATCATCCCTACGACGGCAATGTCAGGTAATTTAAAGTACGTTTGTGAATCAGAAGGACTAAAGTAATAGGCATCACCAAAATTAAAAATAACGTTCATATGCGCTAATGGCATAATGATATCATCACGTTGTGCTTCTGGTACCTCTTCAATCTTTATCATCCAAATATAATCGATCCAGTATGCCAAATCAGCATCCGGTTTATAGTGTTTTATCATCTGGTCTCACCTTTAGTAAGCCTCTATAATGGTGATGCGTTTCATGCTCAATTACCCATGTATTAAGTACTATAAAACCATTGTCGGCCAGCTCTTGTTCTAATGCTTCCTTAGAAAGTAAGCATCTATCAATTTCTGAAATCTTAGGCTTTTCAAGTGCATTTGGTGCCATTATGGCTGAAGCAACAAAAAAATAGCCACTGCGTTTTATAAGTCGCTTGACGTTGTTATAAAAGCTTGCTCTAGCTTCATCAAATAAGCAATGCAAGCAGTTACCGTCGATTATTAAATCAAATTGTTCATCCGTTAGCAGGTTGTCATCTGTAACATCTGCTTCAAAAAATCGAATCTTTTCGGAATCGAAATTAGCCGCTGTTTGAGAGAAAATTGAAGCGGCTTTTTCATTCGCCCACTTGATTGCGGTTATTGAAAAGTCAATACCGACAACATCAAATCCTCTTTGTGCAAGTTTAATAGAGACATCCCCTGCACCACATCCAAGCTCAAGAATTTTACCCTCTACCAAATGAGATTCTCTTAAAATCTTATCGATATTATCGTCCCAACCTGCCATTCTATCTTTATATTTTGAACCGCCCCAGCCTTCATACTGCTTTTCAACAAGGGTCTGATAGACAGCTTCATGTGCACTTTTTTTATCAATCATTTTCAGCCTCTCTTCTACAAACAAATGTTATCACTATTTCTATGATAGACCAAATGCTGTTAAAATCCAAATGCGTAAAATGAAAACTCATTTTTAATGATAATTTATGAGAATTTATGATAAAATAGATGAAAATTTGATGATCAGTCCTTAAAGCTTGAGAACAGGAGGCGTTATGAATATTTCTTTAATTGGTTTGGGTGCAATAGGCGCATCCTATGCAGAAAAACTTAACGAATGTGAAAGTGCTAATCTCAGCATTATATTAGATGAAAATCGTTATAAGACTTATTTTAACAGTGAATTCACAATCAATGGTAAAGTGCAACATTTTAACTATGTAAAAGATACGGACCCAGCTGTCCCTGCTGATTTGGTCATTATTGCCGTTAAGTATAATGAACTCCAAAATGCAATTCATTTGGTTCGCAATCACGTTGGTGAAAATACAACCATTATGTCATTACTCAATGGCATCGACTCAGAAGAGATCATCGGTGCCACTTATGGTGCTGAGAAACTATTATTCAGTATGTGCTTAGGCATTGATGCACAAAGAACAAATAAAGAAGTGAGCTATGGTAGTATTGGAAAGATCGTATTTGGTGAAAAAGACAGCCATATTTCAACCAGAGTTGAAACCATCTCTAGGTTGTTTGAAAAAGCAAACGTACCTTATGAAAATCCAGCAGATATGTATAAACAAATGTGGTGGAAATTTATGATCAACGTCTGTAGCAATCAACCGACTGCCATCTTAGGTGCGAACTATCATTTTCTTAACACCGATAATGGTCATCGTATCATGCACTTGGTTATGACAGAGGTCAGTGCTATCGCGAAAGTTAAGGGTGTCATTATCACTGAGGACGATTTTAACGCTTGGATCAAGCTGCTTGGAACGATGGTGCCAGAGAATAAAACCTCGATGCTACAGGATATGGATGCCGGTCGAGCAACTGAGGTCGATATGTTCTCGGGTGTTATCTGTAAAATAGGTGATGAACACGGAATCGAAACGCCTTATAACGATCTCATGTATCATATGATTAAGCTTAAAGAGCAAATCGTAAAAGGATGATTTTACCACAATCAAAATTGCTGCTAAATAAAGAAAAAGAAGCGATGAGCCAATCATCACTTCTTTTTTAGGTTTAATTAACACTATATTTTTTTTACAAATTCGGATTTAAGCTTCATTGCACCAAAACCTTCAATCTTACAATCTATGTTATGGTCACCTTCTTCAATTAAACGAATGCCTTTTACTTTTGTGCCCATTTTAAGTGTTGAACTACTGCCTTTCACTTTTAAATCTTTAATGATACTTACCGTATCACCATCTGTTAAAACATTCCCATTTGCATCTTTTACTATGAAAGCTTCTTCTGTATCATTCGCTGTTATTGGCCATTCATGACCACATTCAGGGCACACATAAAAGATATCTGATTCATAAGTGTATTCAGATTGACACTTTGGGCAATTTGGTAATTTAAACATTTCGTTCTCCAATCCATAATTTTTTACTCACGTTGACTATAGTAACACAGCTGGTCAATATTGGCAAATTTGTAGTAAAAGTTGATGACTTCATTTTGATTCTTATATAATGCCCTTTTTTATATGTTAAAGCAACCATTGCAATACAATTATAAATCTATTTTATTTTACTACTTTTTGCCTTCTTCTATAAAGGAATAAGACCAATCCAATCATAATCAGTGCGGTCACTGAGATGATGATTATCATCTGTGAATCGTTGTCACTAGATCCTGTGCCACTGACGATTACGCCTTCTTGACCTTCTAATACCAGTGCCGAAGAAGAGGGTATTTGAATCGTCCCACCCATGATGATTTCTACGCCTTCGGGTGCCGCCATTTGATCGTTGATGAGGACTTTATATTTGCCAGCTGGAATTTCTATGCTTTGCGCTTCAAGTGCCCCATTAAAAAAGACATATAGATCTTGATTGGTATCTACGTTTGCGGCTTTATCTATTTTGTAACCAATCATCATTTCAGACATAAGAACCGATGCATCACTTGCAAATTCATTCGTACTTGCTTCGCTGCTAAAGAAATGCAAATTGGCTTGTATTTCCTCTTGTGTCGCCATACTGAATGCTGAATATGCCTTGCGTACAGCGATTAGTCCCTTGTAATATTCAAAGACATCTTTGTGCATGGTTTTTAAATCCCAATCCAAAGCATTGATGGCATCCGAAGATTTATAGCTGTTTTCGTCGCCATCCTTTGTTCTTAAAAAGTCAACGCCCGCATGTAAAAATGGCATGCCTTGCGAAGTTAGTACGATGGCATTGCTTAGCTTATCCATTGCAATTCGCTCAGCCTCTGTTGCATCCGGATTTGTCACTGCAAGCTTATCCCAAAGGGTTAAGTTGTCATGTGCTGAAACATAATTAACCGACTGCCATGGGTATATCGCCCATGGTTTTTTAGAGTAATTGACTTTTTTATAATTAACGCCGTCATGTTCAACTGCGCCAACGATACCAAATTTAACACTCTCTTCTAAATTAGGGAAACCGCCTGCAAAGCCACCCTCGGTTGCATTGAATACATGCCCCTTGATGCCATCTCTAAAATCATCACTAAATGCACCAATACCAGTTGCCTCAGACATATTTGCTTTAACCAGTCTAAGGCCTTCTGGCAACGGTGAGCTACCACCTGTCCATCCTTCGCCATAGATAACGATATCCGGGTTGACCTCACGCAGTGCTTTTTCTATCTCATTCATCGTTTCAATATCTAAAACGCCCATTAAATCGAAACGGAAACCATCGATGTGATATTCTGAAACCCAATGAACTAAGGAATCAATAATCATCTTTTTAACCATACTTCTTTCACTTGCAATTTCATTACCGGTTCCAGATGCGTTGGAATATTTTCCATCGATCATACGATAATAGTAATTAGGCTCGATAATTGAAAAGTTCGAATCACCACTTAATGCAGTATGGTTATAGACCACATCCATTATGACCCCAATACCGGCGTCATGTAAACCTTGTATCATTTCTCTCATTTCTTCAACTCTTACTTCACCATGGTAAGGATCTGATGAATAAGAACCTTCAGGTAGGCTATAGTTTTTCGGGTCATAGCCCCAATTGAAATTATTATCAGCAAGCCTTGTTTCGTCAATGCTATTAAAATCGAACATAGGTAAGATTTGAACATGCGTGATGCCCAACTCTTTCAGATGAGAAAGCCCCGTTTTCGTACCATCTGCTGTTTGTGTATCTGGCTCGATGACGCCCAAATACTTACCTGCTTGATCAATCCCTGATGTTGCGTCTATCGATAAATCTCTAATGTGCATTTCATAAACGATGATATCATTCTGACTTTCGACATTTGGACCATCATCTTCGGACCAGTTATCTGGCAGATCACTATTAAAATCGAGAACCATGGATCGATCGCCATTTACACCCGCTGCAGTGGCATAAGGGTCATAGGTTTCTTTAGTAATGTCTTTTCTTGTCACACCATAGGTATAATAAACACCATTTTGATCGCCATCAACTGTAACTTCCCAAACACCATTTGTATCCATGCTCATTGGTTGAGACTCAATAAATGTATCACCATCACCGGTTTGATAAAGATTTACGACCATTAAGTCTGCTGTTGGTGCCCATACTCTGAACGTCGTTTGTTCTTTTGTGTATACAGCTCCAAGCGCTTTATTACTCGTATAGGTGGTCTCAAATGCCTCAGAATCATATAACCCACTGATTTCTACAGGAATCGGCGTATAATCGAGATAATTCGTAATATAGGATTCATTTATATTGACTGCACCATCTAATAAGATGACAAAATTCGTCGATAAAGAGCTACTGCCTGAGCTCACAGCAGTTGGCTTAAGAGTTGCTCCTGATTCAGATATTAGACTAAACTCATTTCGAAGGCTTCCAGCCTCAATCGGTTTAGATGTGCTTATTTTAATAGTACCCGCATCAATAAAGCTCGCTTTAAGGAATTTCGGCGATAGATCAATCTCTGATTCTGAGTAATACACATTCTCTACACCTTGAACCAAAAATATTTCAATATTACCTTCAGCATTTTTTGCATCGATACTAACAAATCGATCAGCATCGACATCCTTTGCTTCCCATTCCCCTTTTCTTACAATAAATCCGATCTCTTCAGCTGAGCTTATTCCCTCTAAAACAAAATCAGCTTTCTTACCAAATGCGTCATCCGAGTTGAATGCGAAGCTTTGCCCGTCCTTCCCCTTCACCCAGATCCATAAATTCCATCCATCATACTGCTCATCAAATCGATGATAATGTACGGTCATATTGATTTGATCCTCAGAGGCTGCATTTGATATGACTTCACTTGGAAGAAGTAGCACCATCATTACAACTATCAACAAAATACTAATCCACTTTCTCATAAATCCCCCTCTTTGTGCAATCGGTTGCACGGATTGTTAGTACTATTATATCAAAACAAACTATCTTCAACAACAATCATTAATCATATAAAAAACCAACTCGTTTGACTAAAGTTAACTTAGTCGAACCAGTTGGTTTATTTTTACCAAATATGAGATTTCTTTAAACGAAAAAACTGATAATAAATGCAAGTGTAAACATCCCCATAAAACCAGCGATCATCATATCCAGTCCTTTTGAATAGCCCTTCGGTGTGATTTCTCCCATTTCATCCAGCTTTTTAATAATGGCATGTAGTCGCCAAAAATAAGTTGAAATAGATAGGATCATAGCTGCAACTGCTAACTGTTTTGTAAACTCACTACCTGTAAACAAAATCACAAGCAATAAAACGATAAATATCAACTTGGTTCCTGCAACCCAGTTTACCAAATAACTTGCAAATAACCTCGCAGATGGATCCTTCTGAGTTTTAGACCACTGATTAAATACAGCGATGCCATTACCGTACTTAAAATCAGGAAAAAAGTAAAGAATGATTACATTTGCAGATTCCATTAAAACAAAAATGATAATTGACCAATCAAGTATACTCATAACACGCTCCTACTTTTTATTAATATGTTGTTGAACTATATACGATATCCAATATCCGCTTTAAGAATTTCGGGAAGTTTGGGAAGGATTTATTCAGTTGTGCTGTAAACATTTGCGTGGAATCGGTTAAGCGATTAAATCCAAACTCACCTTTGTATTCTGACATATATGCCGTAAGCTTTGCATGTGCGACATCGCCTATAGCGATGTCAGTTGCAATCGCAACACCTCCAATGGCTAAATTATGCGCCACTGCTACGCCACCAATCGCTAGCATGTAAGCCGCTGCAACACCACCGAACGCACCTATCGCTCCTAGTGCAAGTCCACCAAATGCCATTACGCCTAAGCCAATACCACCAAGTGAAAATATGCCTAATGAAAACGCGCCAATAGAGATGACGCCAACTGAGAAGTTCCCTATGGCAATGATGCCTTTTGCCACTTCAAACTTTCCTACTCTTATACTGATTAATGGAATGCCCATTATTTTTGCTTTACTCGTGTAGTTAAATGTCTTTTTACCCTGATTGACTAGAGCACTCGGTTCAATATTTTCGATAAATTCCTGAGCGACTTCGTACGTACTCCCCATTAAATCTTCTGGCGAAGCCGAACTATGATATTCTTCTAAGCGTGAGATGATGTCCTCTTTGATGCGGTTTTTATAAGCTCGGTCAACGGGAATCAACGCTACGACTTGCTCTGCATATTTTTGATTTGCACTTTTCATTGGATCACCTATCCTTTCAACACGTGATTTGTTATCTGATAGAACTGTTGCCATTCCGCTTTCATAAGAGCCAACTGTTGGATGCCATCCTCAGTGATTTTATAATATTTTCTAGGTACTGCACGATCGGCTTCAGAAGGCTGTCTATAATTTTGAATCAAATTTTTATCTTCTAAACGGTATAAAACCGGATAAAGCGATCCTTCCTTCATTAAATAATACCCATCAGACGCTTTATCGAGCTGACTGATAATCTCGTAACCGTATGCATCTCCGTGGTTGAGCAAATCAAGCACCAATAGGTCAAGTACACCTTTTTTGAACTGCTTTAGTAAGTTGTCCAATAAAGTACCTCCTTTATACTAAGTGTTAACCAATACTATGTACTTTGTATTACTAAGTATATAGTATTACTTATTCTATTTTCTGTCAATAGTTTGCTTTCAAAAATTAAAATGATAAAATGAATTTAATAATACATGTCAAATCTATGGAGTAAATGATGCGTCATAAAAAACCACACCATCTTTTATTTAACAAATTAGCCTACTTTTATGGCTTTTTTTATAACAGTCAAAAGAGAAGCTTTGAAGCAGCAATTCGAAATGCTATGCCTATGTTTGACATTACGCGCTTTCAATCCGTATTAGATATCGGAAGTGGCACAGGTGCGCTATGCAGTGTTTTAAAGCAGTTTGGGCTTGAAGCTCAAGGGATTGAGCCTGCTGAAAGAATGCGAAATGTCGCAAATGAAAAAACTAAAGGTTTAGAAATCAACTTTATGGATGGGAATGTGCTTGAAGGACTTCCCTTTGAAGATCGTTCATTTGATCTTGTCATTGCCTCATATGTGGCTCATGGCTTATCCTTGGATAAGCGGAAAGTCATGTATCAAGAGATGCAAAGATTGGCAAAGGAATATGTCATTTTTCACGATTTTAATCAAAATCGCTCTTTAACGATTTCTTTCATAGAATGGTTAGAAGGCAGTGATTATTTTAGATTTATTAAAACAGCACGTTCTGAGTTTACCGAGTGTAAAATTGGACTTGAAAAGTGCTTTGAAGAAGTCATTGAAGTTAAAGTTGCGCCTCAAGCTTCTTGGTATATATGTAAGGTGAAAAGAGGCACAGATGAAAATATGGATTGATGCTGATGGTTGTCCAGTAGTGAATCAAACGATTCGACTAGCAAAAAAATATAAAATTCCAGTAACTGTGGTAAAGAATTATGCCATTCACATCGAAAGTGATTACGCTGAAATTGTTACAGTTGATATTTCTAGAGATTCTGCTGACTATTACATTGCCAATCACCTGCTTCCAAATGATTTGGTGATTACACAGGATAATGGTTTAGCAGCAATGGTACTAGCAAAGCAAGGTAATGTTATCAATGTAAGTGGTAAAGTGATCAACTCGCAGAACATTGACTTCATTCTGGATTCTAGACATCATGGACGTGAAGCGCGAATGAAGAATCTTAAAGGACCTCGTCATAAAAAAAGAACCACTCAAGATGATCGTGATTTTGAAATGTCTTTAGAGAAGCTGATCTCAAATGCGAATTAGAAAGGAGTTTTCGAATGATTGAACTACCTGAAGCCGTCGTTTTAAGTGAACAGTTGAAGCTTGAACTAAAAGGAAAAACTATTACAGGTGTCGTCACCAACTCTAGCCCTCATAAATTTGCTTGGTTTTATGAAAATCCAGATGATTATCCCTCAAGACTTATAGGACAAAATCTTATTGAGGTAAAACCACGCTCTGGTCAGGTTGAGATGATTTTTGAAGCTGTGCATCTAACCTTTAGTGATGGTGTTAATCTTCGTTATTTTAAACCGGGCTCAAAGCTAACATTAAAACATCAGCTATTACTCTCTTTTGATGATCAAAGCACCTTAGTTTGTTCTGTTCAAATGTATGGTGGGCTTGTTGCGTTTCCAAAAGGACAGTATCAGAACCCCTACTACATAATCGCGGGTCAAAAGCCTACGCCTTTATCGGATGATTTCTCGGAAGATTATTTTTTAAATTTGGTCAGCGCTGAAAAACCAACTCTATCAACAAAAGCACTTTTAGCAACTGAGCAACGCATCCCTGGTCTGGGTAATGGTGTTTTACAAGACATTCTATACGAAGCAGGTATACATCCAAAACGCAAATTAGGAACGCTTTCTACGCAAGAGCTAAAAGCGCTTTATATTAGCATAAAAAATACCATTCAGCAGATGACAGCACTAGGTGGCCGTGATACTGAAAAAAACATTTATGGTGAACCTGGTGGCTATCCCACTCGATTAAGTAGTAAAACACAAAACCTACCTTGTCACAAATGTGGCGATATCATTCATAAAGAAAGCTATATGGGTGGCAGTATTTATTTTTGTGCAACCTGTCAAAAATAGTGCTTATCTTATTATTTTATCTTTTTAATCTTTTTTATCTATCTCATCACTTTTCTAGCAACAGACATCACTGGCTTTAACCAAACTGGTTCAAGCCTTTTTTTGACATTCTTTAACTCTTTGATAATCTCAATATTTTGCGGACAGTGTTTTTCACACTTACCACAGCTGACGCAATTACTCGCAAATGCAGGCGTTTGTGTCATTGCACCGGTATTGATCATATATTGATTTAACCCTGTGGATTTCTTAATGGCAAATGAGGTATTATACGCTGTAAAGCAACCAGGGATGTTAATGTTTTGTGGACAAGGCATACAGTAGTTACAGCCTGTACAAGGTACTTTATAGGCTTCATTAAAGATGGCTTCAACTTGGCTGAATATTTTTTCTTCTGCTTCTCCCCACATACCAACGGTTGCATGATCTGCGAGACTTAGGTTTTCTTCAAGGTGAGACATTTCGTTCATACCAGATAGCACCATGGTAACCTCTGGCTGATTCCAAAGCCAATTTAAAGCCCAACCCACTTTGGAGAGCTCAGGCTTTGTACTTTTCATGACGTTGACCGCTTTTTCAGGTACACCGTCAGCAAGACGACCACCAAGTAAAGGTTCCATAATGAAAATAGGCATGCCTTTTTCATAAGCATATCTTAGGCCATCACGACCAGCTTGATAGTTTATGTTCATATAATTGTATTGAATTTGACAGAAGTCCCAATTGTATAGATCCACTAAAGCTGTAAAATCATCTTTTTTACCATGGAATGAGAAACCAACTTGTCTGATTTGGCCACTTGCTTTTTTCTCCTCAATCCACTTTTCGATCCCTAGATCGCAAAGCAGTTGCCACTGTGCAGGGCTCGTTACCATATGCATGAAATAATAGTCGATGTAATCCGTTTTAAGTCGTTCTAACTCCTTATTAAAAATTCGGTCAAAATCTTCAAACTTTTTACACATCATGATTGGCAACTTAGTCGCAATATAAACGGAATTCCTTAGATTATTCTTATCTAAAATTTGTCCAAGTGCCGCTTCGCTCCCAGGATAGATATAAGCTGTATCAAAGTAATTTACACCCTCTTTTATCGCCTTTAAAAAAAGTGCCTCAGTTTTCTCAATATTAATCTGTCCTAGATTAGACGGTAACCTCATACAGCCAAACCCTAGAATACTGATTTTATTTCCTGTTTTTGTATCAATTCTATACTGCATTCTTAACCCCTTATCATTTGTAATAGAATCAGTTTATACCTATTACAAAGACTTGTAAATTGCATTTCTATGATTCCTTAATTTCACTTAACAACTCCCCTCTACTAATTGACAGATTTTAATAAAAGCTTTATGATTGAGTGATTGGTTATTTTTAGAAGGTGAACATTCGTCTAATACAGACATTTTATAAATTAGGAAAGGAATCAAATATGATTAATATTATTGATTTATCTTTTGGATTTCCTCAGAAAGACCTTTTTGAAAAGGTTTCTTTTAGTATCGAGGATGGACAGCATCTTGCATTCATAGGTGCCAGTGGCAATGGAAAAACCACTTTAATAGAAATGATTATGGATACAGAAAAATACATGTACGATGGCAAAATCGAAATCGAACCAGGCAGTCGAATTGGCTATGTCAGCCAGTTCTATAAAAATGAGACGAACGATTCTGTTACTGTATTTGAATATCTCTGTGCGCCTTTTCTTAAGCTACAGGCTGAGATTGATGCCCTTTGTTTAAAAATGGAGACTGCAGAAGACATCGAGCCAATACTTGAGGCATACCAAAATGCACTGGATGCATTTGATGCCATCGGTGGTCATGATTATGAAACGGATATTATTAAAAAGCTAAATCTTGCAAACTTAGGCAAGCATAGGGATTTAAATATACTCCAGTTAAGTGGCGGTGAGTTTAAAATCGTTCAAGTAATTAGAGAGATGGTTCTAAATCCACAGCTCATCATCATGGATGAGCCCGATGTGTTTTTAGACTTTGAAAATCTAAACGCATTAAAAGATCTAATCAACACCTATAAGGGAATGCTTTTGGTGATCACACACAATCGCTACCTCTTAAATCACTGTTTTAATAAAATTATCCATCTTGAGAACAAGCTCATTCAGGAGTTTGAAGGCAATTTCATTGAATATAATTTTGCACTCTTGCAAACTAAAATTGAGCAGCAGGAGCTTTCAATTAAGGACGATGCTGAAATTGAAAGAAATGAAGCGCTTATTGGAAAGCTAAGAACCATTGCAACTTATAATACAGAAGCAGCAAGAGGAAAAGCACTTAAAGCGCGTGTTAAAGTTCAAGAGAGACTTGTGGCAAGACGTATCAAGGCCCCTTTCGTATCCATCAAGAAACCTTATATTAAGTTTGTTGATGTTCCTCTTGATATTGAAACACCGATTTTATCTGTGTCCAATTTAACCTTAGGCTATGAGTCGACTTTGATTTATGACGCAACCTTCGATATTAATTACGGCGATAAAGTGGCGATCATAGGGGCAAATGGTACTGGTAAAACGACTTTATTTAGAGCCATCCATCTTAACCAGAACGAAAATATTATCCGTCACGAAGGTGTAAAAACCAGTTATTTATCTCAGCTGCAGGGCGAATCACTGGATGAATCAAAATCAGTAATTGAAGCTTTCTATGATGTTGATATGCACAATTATCAAGAGATTAAGGCGCATATTAGGAATTTCGGTTTTGATGAAACTATCTTAAAACAGAAAATAAACGCACTTTCAGGTGGTGAGAAGAATTTACTTCAAATCGCAATCGTATCTGCTTTACATTCATCACTCCTACTTTTAGATGAACCTACAAGTCATCTGGACACTTACGCTCAGATCGCATTAGAGCAAGCAATTGAAGCGTACAAGGGAACGGTTTTAATGATTTCTCATGATTATTACACGATTGCAAATACAGTTGATTATGTATTACTGATTGAAAACCAAACCATTCGAAAAGTTAACATTCAAAAGTTTAGAAAAATGATCTATGAAAACCATTTTTCTCATGACTATCTCGTCTTAGAGCAAAAGAAAAAGACGTTAGAGACTAAAATTGAACTCGCCCTAAGCCAAAAAGATTTTGAAACTGCGAAGAAAATTTCAGGCGAGCTTGAAGAAGTCATCGATAAAATGATTCAATAGTTCTATCAAGTTTCTTTTTAATCAAATTAATAATCTCAAATAGAAGAAGGTCAAAATTTGACCTTCTTTTGTCATTCTATCTATTATGTCTTTTCTCTAAAATTCGTTCTGCCTGTTGCTTAATTCTAGTTTTTAACTCCAAAATATTAAATGGTTTTCTTATATAGTCTATAGCACCTAAATCATATCCCTTGTTTATGTTTTCAACTTCAACCTTTCCTGAAATAAAAATAACGAGAATTTCATTTTGCTGATCCAACTGTTTAATTCTACTTAACGTCTCGAAGCCATCCATTTCAGGCATCATAATATCAAGTAATATTAAATCTAACTTCACCTTAGAGATTAACTCTAATGCCATGAACCCACTGTTTGCAATATAAAGATCGTAACCGTCTTTTTCGAGCGCTTTTATAACGATTTCCATATTTTGAGGGATATCATCTACTACAAGTATTTTAATATCATTCATTGGATTCATATAATACCTCACTTTGATAAAGAAGATGTAAAGTGTTTGAACCAAGCAACAAATTGGTTCAAAGCTTCTTTCATTATGCTAATATCATAAGATTTTAAACCTTTCAAAATTTGATAGAACTGGTAGTAAAGTTCTTTAGAATCATTTTGTTTGGCAAGAGTTTCTAATCTATACAAAATCGTTTTATAATCGGAAAGTCTACCATTCATTGCTCCTATCAGTTCATTTGAATTAATAATTGTAGACAATTGATTCAATAGTGCCTCTGAATAGGATTCATTATTAGTAATATGAACGCTTGTATTCAATGCAGTTTTGGATTTCAATTGGAAATTGCTTTTTTTAGATTCACCAAACTTAATAATTTCAATATTTGCTAATGTAAAACAAAATTCTGATCCAATCCCGACCTGACTGGAAATAGAAAGTTCACCACCCATCAGCTCAACTAATCTTTTTGAAATCGAGAGTCCCAGCCCACTCCCTCCATATTTTTTATTACTTTGACCATCCTGTTGTACGAAAGGTTCAAAAATCAGATTGAACTGAGATTCTGGAATCCCAATACCACTGTCTTTAACAGATGTTTTAAAGCACAAAAGATTCTTATTTAAATCAATGTCAATGACCTCCAACTTTATTGTTATTTGTCCTTTAAGCGTAAACTTAACTGAATTTCCGACTAAATTAAAAATGATTTGTTTGAATCTCATTTCATCTAGCTGTATGATTTGTGGTAATCGTTGGTCAATTTCAATATTGAATAACAGGCCTTTTTCGTCAGTCTTACCTTTGAAAATCTCATAAACGTCATTTAAAAGTTGAGTAGCATCAACATAACTGTATTGAATTTCTAGATTTCCCGATTCAATCTTAGACAAATCTAAAATATCGTTTAATAGGCTCATTAAAGCACTTCCAGCTTTTTGTATTGAGCTCAAATAAACTTGGCCTTCCTCGCTCATAACTTCTTCCTTTAATAATTCTGTATATCCTAAGATGGCATGCATCGGTGTACGAATCTCATGAGACATGTTAGAAACAAATTGGCTTTTTAATAGATTTGCAGTTTCAGCTGCACTTCTCGATTTTTCAAGCTCAAGTTCAAAGGATTTTCTTTTAGAAATGTTCTTAGATAGCGTAAATATGCCTTCAATTTGACCAACTTCATTAAAAATAGGAGAACTCTGAATTTCAAACCAATATTGATTCTCTTCAACAAGGAACATTTCTTCAGAGACATAATTACTTTGAGTTACAACGACATAATCAAGATGCGTTTTCATTTTATTATAAATATCTATAGGTAAAATCAATTTACTCTCATTACCGATCACATCATTGATCTTTAAATCGAAAAAATCTAAAAAGGCTTTGTTTACATTAATAAACCGATCCTCGGGAGACTTGACACACATCATGTATGAAATTTGATCAAATAGAATATTGAAGTCAAGATTAAATATACTTTTATAATTCATCTCTTTATCCTCTAACCTATTCAAATTTAACGAGTTTGTTTCGAATAGCAAACACAGCCAACTGCGTTTTATCCTGCAACATTAGCTTTGAAGATAGCTCAGTAATTAAGTTTCTCGTACGCCCTTCTGTCACGAAGAGCTCTTGAGACATCTCTTGTGCACTTTTCCCATCCACTATCATTTGTAGAATTTTTAGATCACGCTCTGATAGTTGAACTACATTACTACCCGTTTTAATCGTTCTACCATCCATATTTGCTGAATTTTGATTGAACAATGCAACAACTTCTTTATCACGTACCTCCATACCTGCATGGACACTTCTTATCGCTATAATCAATTTCTCTTTTGAAACGCTTTTCAAGATATACCCGTTTGCTCCTGCTTTAATTGCATCTTGTACGTCCTTGCCATCTTTTGAGGTTGTTAAAACTAGTATTTTACATTTATTTTCATTATCCCTTATTTTCTTAATCGCATCAACGCCGTTACAAATTGGCATTGCAACATCCATTAGGATAATATCCGGTTTAAGTATATTCGCATTGATAATCGCATCCTCACCATTATTAACTCTTGAAATCACATCAATATCTTCTATTTTACTCAACATATGCTCTAGTAGTTCGCTAAATAACTCTTGATCATCGGCAATTAAGACTCTAATCATAGCGCACCTCCAAAATGGTTATTTAGTCGATGTATTCCCTTTAAATATGCTTTAAAGCATATGTGTGAAAATTTCACGTTTTACCATAAACATAATTATTTTTTCACATAATATCGTGAATTAATCTATATCTATTCATAAGCAGTCCAACTATAATAACACTATATTAAATGATATCGATTATCAATCGGGAGGTTCTTATGAAAAAATTATATAGTATTATTTTAGTTCTTGTTTTAGTGTCAACATCATCTTTGGTTTTTGCAGATCAAGTCTGGGGAGATGCCGTTGAAGTATTAGGTTCCAATCACGATCAATTTATTGATATTACAATTAGTCAAGGTGAAACATGGTCAACGCCACTTAAGGTTTATATAGTTGATAGTGGCGCCGCAGTAAGTTTTCCAGTCAATGGTATTATTAATGCAGATTCATCATTAACCCTTTCGAAATTAAGCTGGCAAGTAAATGGGTATGATTCACCTGACACGGTACAAGTCTCAAAAGAAGAACTTTTACCTGGTAGCTACTCCTATTCCGTTACATTCGAAGCAACAACAGATTTATCAGCATTATCAAAATCCTTTGATAAAGTAAACATTAGAGTTCAAGTTAATGAAAGCAATGACTTTAATAATCTAGACAACGAAAATCAACTTGATTTAGTTGCGCCAATTATTATTGCTCCTGATGATCTTCAAGTAGAGGCAACCGCGCTATTAACACCTGTTTACTTAGGCGAAGCGATTGTGGATGATCCTGATGCAATTGTAACAAACGACAGTCCTGAATATTTCCCTCTAGGCTCTACACAAGTTAACTGGAAGGCTACTGATTTGAGTGGTAATGAAGGATATGACCAACAACTTGTTACCATAGTTGATACAACAGCTCCTGTTTTTACTTCATTCCCTCAGAATTTATCAGTTATCTATCAGGGTCAATTAACTGAAGTTGATTTAGGTTTGGTAGAAGCTACGGATATTTTCCCTGTTGAAATTTCAAATGATGCACCTGAAAGTGGTTTCCCACTAGGAAAATCATATGTTGAATGGAAAGCGACAGATTCAAATGGTAATGTTTCAGTATATACACAAGTGATTGAAGTCAGTTACCAATTTGGTGGGTTCTTAGAACCAATCAATACAGATGGATCAAGTATTTTTAAACTAGGGAGTACTGTCCCAGTAAAATTTAGACTATTTGATGCAAATGGAAATTATGTACCTACTGCAGTTGCTAAAATCTATTTTTCTAAATTGACAGATTCAATTCTTGGCTCTGTAGTAGAAGCAACAAGTACTGGAAATGCCTCTACTGGTAATTTATTTAGATATGATTCTACTGACAATCAATATATCTTTAATTTAAGCACAAAATCTCTTTCAAAAGGCTCTTACCTAATCATTGTGAGATTAGATGATGGAAAAGAGTACTCTGTACGAATCAGTTTGAGATAATCAAATAAAAAGCTACTGCTAAAGCAGTAGCTTTTTTGATTCATTCTTATTGAACATTTTATTCATCTTATTACATCACTGCAATTATACCACCAAAAATAACATAAGTTAATAAATACAAGCCATTATTGATTAGTAAGACAATTGGTTTTCGGCCTTCAAACTGTGTATTTAGACTATGTGTTACTGCAAAAGCAAACCACAATACAAAGCCAACTGTTGCACCTGAAATAAAATCAGTTGCCTTAACGCTATGAACAATGATCTGTAAGCCATATGCATATAAAAGACTCGCAATCACAGCGCCACCCATCAATCTTGGCATACTTTTTTTGTCTTCATCTGTCATTTCTTTTTTATTAATATCTGCACCCACTCCTATTTGCCAGGTTTTAAACCAAGGTGCAATCGGTGAGTAGTAAATCCAACTTAAAAAGAAATTCACTATTGCTACAATAAAAAAAGCTAGGACGTTAATTTTAAAATCAATCATATTTTCTCCTTTCCGGTGTTAAATGAATACGCCTTAATCTAACCCTTCTCTTTTCTAATTTTTAACACTATAATGCAATTCAATGATGCCTGATGTAAAGACATGAGATCCAACTAGTTCCAACCTTTTAGGTGTGTCAAAGTCTGAAAATAAAGACTTCCCTTTCCCTAGCAATATCGGATTAACAAATACCCATAATTCATCAACCAAGTCCAACGCCATAAGAGATTTCGCAGCTGATGGACTGCCAAACATTTGTATGTTCTGACCTGGTTTTGATTTAATTGCTTTTACTTTTGACGCAATATCACCTGAAAGTACAGATATTTTGTCTTTTGAGCTTACCATCGTGTTGGATAATACATATTTTTCAACGCGATTATACCATTGCGAGTGTTCAATATCGTGCTTTGAAGCATTAGCTTGTTCACCTGCTGTTGGCCAATAGGCATCCATCATTTGAAAGGTTACTCTACCATAAATTGCTGAATCTGCTTGATTGGTTAAATTGACAATATAATTAAAAAGTTCCTCATCCACATGAATCCAATCCATCTCTCCGTTTGGTCCACAAACAAACCCATCTAAGGACATATGAACAGATACAACTAAGTTCCTCATTTTGCCTCCTTTTTCTCTTTTAAAAAAACTGATACTCAATATTTAATTTCATTGCTCCAATTCAATTATTAATTAATTTGTACCCTTTTATTATGTATTAAAATAAATAATACGATATTATAATCATATGTCATATGCACCCTGCAAAACCTAAAAAGATCAAACAAATGTTTGACCTTTTTAAGAACTAAAGATATAGATTTAAGCTTGTTTTGAGTCTATATAATGCCTCCATCAGGACTTCCCTAGGGCATGCAATGTTCATCCTTAAAAAATTATGTCCATTACCACCAAATTGTGTGCCTTCAGAAAGGTAGAGTCCTGTTTTTCCTCTAATAAACTCTTGAAGATCAGGTGTATTATGACTCACAGCACTTACATCCAGCCAAAGCAGATAGGTTGCTTCTGATTCAACCAAATGAATCTGTGGCAACTCTTTTACTAGGAACTGTTTTACAGTTTGCTTGTTTTGATAGATATAGGCTCTTAGCTCATCCAGCCATTCGGCACCCGTATTAAAAGCTGCAATTAGAGCTTCTACTGCAAATGCATTGGGTTCAGCAACTTCATCAGAGTTAAGACCTCTTTCCATTTTTGCTCTCAATGCTTTATTAGGAATCGATACAAACGCTGACTGTAACCCAGCTAGATTAAATGCTTTGCTAGCAGAAAAGCAGCTCACACTAATATTGGAGCAAATCTCTGATACTTTGGCAAAGGGTGTATAAGTTTTAGCCGGATCAGTGATATCACAGTGAATTTCATCTGAAACAACTGTGACATTATATTTATGACATAACTCACCTATTCGTTTCAACTCTTCAGGCTGCCAAATTTTGCCCACAGGATTATGTGGGTTACAAAGGATCATTAATGTCGTTAAGGGATGTGATAACTTCATTTCTAAATCCTCAAAATCAATCTGATATTGATGATTTTCGTATATCAATTGATTTTCAATAACATGCCTGCCATGATTGACAATTGAGTTAAAAAAGATATTGTACACTGGTGTTTGAATCAGCACCTGATCACCAACATTCGTCAAACGCTTCACTGCAGTTGATAATGCGGGTACAACGCCTGTCGTAAAAATTAACCACTCTTTTTCAAGAACATAATTGTGTCGATTCATCCACCAATTTTGAATCGCTTCGTACCATTCTTCCGATACTATCGAATAACCATATATTCCAGTTGAAACTCTCTTTTCTAATGCTTTAACGATTCCAGGTGCTGTTTTAAAATCCATATCAGCAACCCAAAGCGGTAATTCATCTGAGGCAACATCCCATTTCATAGAATTCGTATTTCTTCTGTTGTTAATATGATCAAATTGGCTTGACATAATGTACGTCCTTTCTTTTAGTTTGAAGCCGCCTTGAGAATAATCTCCGTATTAGCTGCATCCATCTCTTTATTATCAAAAATGATTTCTTTGATTTCTTTTGCAACAATTCTGCCTGAGTAAGGATTTTTAATACTATCAATAGAAGAATTAATTTCAGCATCTACCGTCGAATACTCAAATGCTAAATCTGTATTCAATAGTTTACAGTCTCTCATCGTAACGTTTTCCATATAGCACATACCTTGTTCACTCTCAACTGTACAATTAATCAAGGTCACATTTTTTGCATTCCAGCCTAAGTACTCACCTGAAATGAATGAGTCGTATACGGTCACATTTTCACAGTTCCAAAATGCGTCCTTTGATAAAATTCTTGCATTTCTAATGGTTAAATTCTTTACCCCATCAAATGAATAGTTACCAAACAAAGTAAAGTCTTCAAGCTCAAGATTTGAACTACCCATTGCAAAGTAATCGCCTTTTGCTCTTACACCTTTCATTTTAACTGTATCGCAAAACCATAAAGTTTCAGCAGCATTTGGCATTTCAACGTTTTCCATTTCAACATTATTACAACGTCTAAATGTCTTTGGCGCCGCTACTGTAAAATCCTTAATTTTTAAATGATCGCTATACCAGATGCCTGCTCTTGCCATTTCGAAAAACACACTATTATTCATAGTAACATTTGAGCAATACCATAATGGGTACTTCCACTCAAATAGACATTGATTGATTTCAATGTTTTTGCTCTCTTTTAATGGAGATTCTCCATCAGCAAAGGTACAATTATTTACCTCTACTTCACAGCTTTGAAACAGCGGTCTTTCGCCTGTAAATTTTTGTTCATTGTAAATTTTCATTATTAATTTCCTTTCGTAAACATTATTGATTATCTAAAGTTTAACGCCTAAACCTAGCTTTAGGTCAATGTATTTTATCTTTAAATATTTGTGACTAAATTATTAATATTTGACTGAGCCATAATACACATGTATAATGATGCTAAACCTAAAGATAGCTTTAGGTTAACTCGATTTTGAAATGAGGTACTTATGACATATACAATTGGTGAAGTATCAAAATTGCTCAATCTTTCTATCTCAACATTGAGATACTATGACAAAGAGGGGTTATTGCCACTGGTCAATAGAACAGATGGTAATATCCGTCTATTTGATCAAACAGATATTGAGTGTTTAAAAATGATTGAATGTTTAAAAACAACAGGCATGCCACTTAAGGATATAAAAGTATTTTTTAACTGGTGTGAAATTGGCGATGCAACGATCGAAAAAAGATATCAGCTTTTTCTTGAACAAAAGAAACAAACTGAAGAAAAAATCAAAGAACTAGAAAAAGCACTTGAACTTGTTAATTACAAGGTAGAGTACTATAAAATCGCTATGGAAAAAGGAACAACCACTTCGACAGATTTTGAAGAGGCACTTGCAATGCGATTTTTATTAAAAGGAAAAAATGAAGAAATAACCTCCTTGTAAATTTAACAAGGAGGTTTTTCTTATTATTTTTCAATTTCTAAAGTAACATTAACATTACCTTTTCCTAATATTGATAATAACTCTTTTCCAGTTATATTCTGAACTTTGCCTAATCTTGTAAAGTTCCAAGAGTTTGGCGCATAATAGATGACAAATGCATTACCTTGATATAGAATGAGATCTCCTGCTTCTGTCTTTATCTGTTGGTCATTTCTCGGAAGTGCGGATGGGAAATAACCTACCTTTTCCATGTTGCCATAATCGCTCATCGAGATCGTCAAAGGACCCTCATTTAAACGTTTTAATAATGCTTCAGCACTAGAATTTGATTCAAGTTTTGCCTTTAGTACATGCTCACCAATGATAAGCTTAATCATAGTCTGCTCCTTTAACCTAATGATTCTTTCGCTTTGTTGATCGCAGAAATCGCATTTAAACTGCGGGGATAGCCAATATACGGTACACATTGTGACACAACACTCATAAGGAATTCTAAGTTGTTTCCTAATTTTAAGTTTCCAAAAATATGGCTCATGACTTGTGGCTCACACCCACCTTGCGCATATAAGAAACAAAATGTAATCAGTTCACGCTCGGCTAAGTTTAACCCTTTACGTGTATAATAATCACCAAAGCAATTTGCAGCTAACCATTTATTGACGTGATTTGCTCTCCAAAAGTCTTTCATTCCTTCACCAAAGATCTGAACCTGTGTGTCGATGCCTTTTTCAAGTCGAGACGCTTTGTCAGTGGTCGATTGATTTTCAAGCGGGAGACTCAAATTTTTTGACTCAAAAACAGAGTTCATAATTTTTAAAATACCGTAAACTCTGCCAAGACCAAGATAGTCTATTGCTTGATAAACAACTTCTCTTACTTCAATAGGTGTGAGACTTTCAGTATCGAGTGTCTCATTTAAAAACAACTCAAATGCATCGTTTGATTGCGAGCCAATCAAAACAGCGAGAATACTAAGATCCTTAGATTTTGTATCAAGTTTTGCAATTGTTTCATTAAGAACTTCTTCTAGAGCGAATTGCTGATGAACCTCATACAACTCAGGATCTGTTAATTTAATTTGATCTAATTTCATTTGTCACCTACTTATAATGCAAAGTAATATTCATCTGTTACTGGTTCTAACCACTCATTTGCCGCACTTTCACCCGGAACTTCTACAGAAATGTGTGAAAACCAGCTGTCTGCTTTCGCGCCATGCCAGTGTTTCACATTCGCAGGGATTACGATTACACTACCAGGAACTAGGCTCACTACTTCTTTACCTTCTTCTTGATACCAGCCTTCTCCAGTAACACAGATTAGAATTTGTCCACCATTTTTTTCTGCCTTATGAATGTGCCAGTTATTTCTACAACCTGGCTCAAATGTTACATTGGCAAGGAATAATGGTGCTTTTCCAAACTCAGTTAATGGGTTTAAAAAAGACTCTCCAATAAAGTACTTTGAGAACATGGTGTTTGGAAAACCCTTTCCAAAGATATTTTCTGAATTAAATTCACTTTCATTTAAAAATTTCATAATATGCCTCCTAAACATTTGAAGATAAATATTGATTGAAAAAGGCTTCGATTTTGTCAAATGGGATAACATCCAGTTGATCATATAAATCAGTGTGACTTGCGCCAGGAATAATGATGAGTTCTTTATTATCCCCTGTTAAATTTTTGAATGCATCTTGGCTAAAGTAAACTGAATGCGCTTTTTCACCATGAAGCATTAATACGGCACTTCTAATTTCTGAAGAATACATGAGAATTGGCATATTGGCAAATGATAACGAAGAAGTTACATTCCAGCCACCATTTGAATTTAGCGATCTTTCATGATAGCCTCTTTCAGCTTTATAGTAATCTCTGTAGTCTTTCAAAAATTGTGGGACCTCTTCTGGTAAGCGTTCTGGTACACCACCAGCAACTGCATAAGTGCCATTTTTGTAATCAACGGTTCTAATGGCATTTAAGTTTTTTCTCATTTCATAACGATCGTCAGCACTCATTGAGTCAAAGTAGCCATTTGCAGTTACTCTCGTCATATCATACATCGTAGATGTCAAAGTTGCTTTAATTCTAGGATCATTTGCAGCTGCGTTTAATGCCATTCCGCCCCAACCACAAATCCCGATAATACCAATTCTTTCTGGATCTACTTGATCGAGGTTTGACAAATAATCAACTGCTGCTGAGAAGTCTTCAGTATTGATATCAGGGGAAGCAACATATCTTGGTGTTCCACCACTTTCGCCTGTATAAGAAGGATCGAAAGCAATTGTCAAATACCCTTTCTCTGCCATTATTTGTGCGTATAATCCAGATGATTGTTCCTTAACTGCACCAAAAGGACCCGAAACTGCTAATGCAGGCAATTTACCAGTGCTATTTTTTGGTTCATAAAGATCAGCAGCAAGTGTAATGCCATATCTGTTGATAAACGTAATTTTTCTATGATTGACTTCACTGCTCAATGGAAACACTTTGTCCCACTCACTAACTAATGTTAAATTTTCTAATTTCATTTGATTCATCCTTTCAAAATATAATTGTTTTAAGTATCTTCTGGATTCATCATAATACCTAAAGCTAACTTTAGGTCAATAGTCTATTTGTAAACTTTTTTCATAAATTATCTTAAAAAAAAGAACCCTGAAACAATTATCAGAATTCCCATTTTATTCACTTGAAAAGTTTCAAGCTCTAATTCTATATTCACACTTAGCGCATTGATTCACATAAGTCTTTTATTCTACGCATCACCTTTGGATAAACCTCATTAAAATAATCAACTAAATTCTCAGGAACATCCATCACAATTGAAAGTTCCGTAAGAACATCTCCCGTCGAACTTGCACTTTCAGTAAGTTGATAACTTTCAGTACCACCGGTCCACTCTTTCTCTCTAATTTCAGTGCCATTTTCTTTCGTATCTGCTAAATGCTTCAGCTTAACATACTCACCAAGAATAAGCTTTTCAACAAAGCTGGTGACACCGTACCCATTAATCGAAGAAATATATTCAACCTCGCACCCTTCATTTAGCTCACCCTTCATATACGTCCCTTCATCGATAAGGTTTGCCCAGTCTCTAAAAGTCTCGTCGTTCCAAAGGACGCCCCATACTTTTTCTCTGGATGCTTTTATGACAATACTGTACTTAGTTTCAACCATAGTAGCCTCCTAATGAATCAACTAATTGATGATATCTCCACTTCCTTTTTCAATATCATCAAGCCATTTTTGCTTTTCAGTTTCAGTTAATGTGATCCAATCTGTGACCTCCCCTATAATTTTCAAAGGATAAATGGATCGGTAAGAGCGCGTTAAGTTCCCTGGAAATTTCTTGTCGGTTACATTTGGGTCATCTTCAAAATCACCAGTAGGTGAAATCACATATATTCTCTCCATTGCATTTCCTTTTGCTAGAGAAGCTGCCAGACCTGCACCTGAAATATTGGCTGTAAAATAAATATGATTCATTTTCAGACCCTCTTGATAATTGGATTGCCCACCTGGGTTTAAAAAATCTCCCACTTTAAGATCCGCCTTAGTCCCATGATAAAATGGTCCCCTGTCTTTAGGAAAAACTTTGCTTTGATTCTCTAGCGTTTTAAATTTATCATAATTAACTTCATCGCCCATTGCCATATAAATGGCTGCTATCTCGCTATATAGCGTCTGATAAGCACGCCAGACATTATCATCGTCAACTGTCATCGCATGATCCAAGGCTTCTTTAAAATACTTTAGCTGTTCCATCTGATCCGTCATCAACCTAGCATAATGATATTTGGTGAAAAACTTTTCGAAATCACTAGTTGAATGATCAACTGCACTTAAGAAGGTGCTCTTAGCAGCTTCGATATTTCCTTCAGCTTCCTGTTTCATGGCAGCCATACATAACTTGATTAATGGATTCGTTGTTGGATTAAATAGAACTGGCATACCCACCTCTCCAAATAAAAATTTAAGTGGACTTAAGAAGATTGTTCACTCATTTGTTGTTTTACTTTTACCCAGATTTCACTTTTATAATTGGGATTTGTCGTGTCGGGCGATTCATGCCATACGATTTCGGGTCCTTCACAGGCTTCATAGATAGATGCTGGAAACCATTCTGAGTAAATTCGACCCCAAATTTCTTGTAGGGTTTCTGGAAATGGCCCTATTGACTCAAAAACTGCCCATGTTCCCTTTTCCACATCTAGAATATCAAAGTTTGAAATAGGACTTGATTCATTTGGATCAAATTTGGTTGTGGCTACGCCGATATAATGGTCCAGTTCTCCCTTTTCTTCCATTCTTTCCTCAGAAAAATGGGTAGATGCACTAATAATCCCCTTTGGTTCCACATTGGAGAGGCCTTTCAAATATTGGATGATTTCAGGTGTTAGTCTCTGGTAAATGGATGCGATCTCAGGGTTAACGCCACTAAATACGATAGGCACTCTTTTCATAAATCCAATAATCTTAAATGCTTCTTTTTCAACGATACGATAATTCATTTCAATACCTCCACTGATAGATAGTTTAAAGGTCAATTTTGGATAGGCTTTAATCATTGCTGCATTCCCTTTTACTTCAGATGGCAGTATGCCATGAATCTGTTGAAAGGCTCTTGAAAAAGCATCGGCAGAGTTATAGCCATATTTAACAGCGATATCGAGCACTCTTTCCTCATATTGCTTTAAATCTTGAGCAGCCAGCGTCATGCGTCTTCTTCGTACATACTCGGATAGACTAATACCCGCTAAAAATGAAAACATCCTTTTAAAATGATACTCTGAACAAAGTGCTATTTTAGCAACCTCGTTATAGTCAATTTCTTCTGTAAGATGATTTTCAATATAATCCAAAGCCGAATTCATACTTTTAAGCGAATCCATAATTCACCTCCTTTTCAAAACCATCTTATCCAATTCTGAGGATGCGTATCCGATAATCTGTGCACAATAAAGTCGGATTTGAGTAAGTTAGATTCATATAACTTACTCAAAAGATTTTTATAGAAAATTAATCTATCAACAATATGTCATCAAAGCCGATTTCTATTGTATCTAATAGTATAGACTTATACACTTTGTCGATCCCCAAGAATGTACCCGTTACCTGAATATACTCTCCATGATCATAATAGGTTATGGAAATAATATCACCTTTGTTTAACTGTGATATCTTTTGATTGAGTTCATCGGATCTTTCTTCACTTAATTCTATCTTCTCAACATGTTGCAAAGCTTTTTCTTTTTTTTCCAATGCTTCAGTTAATCCCTTTACTGCTGCAAAGGGTAAGAATTGCTTTGCTCTTTCAGAAAGTGGCATAGGTGACTTCGGTTTACTCCCCACTTTTGTGACCTCCGATCTGGCGATTACGTTCTCTGGTCGTTGCAGATGCTTCAAAATTCATACCTTTTAAAATACTGTTTTTGCCATATTTTTTCTTTATATCAAGGACTGCTTTTTGAACGCGACGATTTTTATCAGAATTTTCAGCAGTGTTATTTTCTGAGGTTTGACCTTCAATTTGATCAAAGAAGCTGAGCTGATTCGAGATACTTGCATCAGCGTCTATCACTTGATTGCAGGTTATATTTACACGCCTAATCATCTTTGTTTTGTCTACCGTCCTATTGTAAAGTGCGACCACTGCAGGGATAATTATACGATCTGCACTTGTGGGAACCACAAATTTAGCAGTTCCTCTAGAAGGATCCGCATGCAGGCTGTTAGAATAGCCTACATAAATGGTAACTGAGCTAGTGACGAGTTTCTTATCTACTAAATCCAAACACATTAAATCCATCATCTCACTAACAATCAGTCTACCCTCATAGAAATCATAATCTCTCATGAGCACTTGACCACTTGATAAGCAATTGCTTTTAGAATGATAGCCTTTAATATCTGCCATCGTCACTGGTTCACGTCCCCAAGCATGGTCGATTAAAAGTTCTGCATCGATACCAAAAAGTTCATATAAAAAATTTTCATCCATTTCAGCGATTTGTCGCATGGTCTGAATGCCATAACGCGCTAGCGTTCTCGCAGTTCCCTTACCAATACGCCAGAAGTCAGTCAAAGGACGGTGCTCCCACAACTGGATTTTAAATGATTCTTCTGTAAGCTCACTAATAAAATCCTCAGAGTGTTTTGCGGTTATATCTAAGGCAATTTTTGCTAAATATAGGTTTGTACCTATACCACAGGTCGCTCTAACGCCTGTTTCTTTTAAGATCACGCTCATCAGCATTTGTGCCATTTCTTTTGCTGTCATATGATAGGTATTTAGATAGCTCGTTAAATCTAGAAAAGCTTCATCTACAGAATAGATGTGAATGTCCTCTTTAGAAATGTATCTCAGATAAATTTCATAGATATCTGCAGAATAATCGATGTATTTTTGCATTCTAGGGGGCGCAATAATATAGTCAACCCCTTTGGGAATCTCAAACAGACGACAACGATTTTTAATACCGAGCGCTTTCATTGAAGGTGTAATGGCTAAACAAATAGTCTTTTCAGAGCGTTCAGGATCTGCAACTACCAAATTAGTGGTCATTGGATCAAGTCCACGTTCAACACATTCAACCGAGGCATAGAAGGATTTTAGATCGATGCAGATATATACGCGTTCATTCATTTTACACCTCCTTAGCCAATTGATTTCCATATATATTATAACTTTTTTGACGAAAAAGAACAAATGTTCTTTCTATAAAAAAACCGTTGTTCTAACCAAGTTTGTAAGTACATGATTAGTCCAACGGTTTTAAGATTTAATATTATAGATTAAATTATCTAAACTTATATAATCAAATTTTCATGGTGTCTAAACTTATTGCTTTTCTACTATTTGGGTAGACAACAGTTGACCTAAGCTCATAGGACGCGCATAATAATAGCCTTGATAAATATCGATCTCAAAGGTATCCAGTATTTGCTCTTGTTCAACGGTTTCTACACCTTCCACTACTACCCTCATTTCAAAAAGATTAAACAGCTCGAGGGTCTTCGAAAATACCAGTCTTAGCTTTTCATCCGCTAGCAAATCCTTTATAAAGAATCGATCGAACTTTACTTCGTCAAAATTGAGTTTTGAAAATCGATTTAATGAAGAATACCCTGTTCCAAAATCGTCCAAGGAAATTTCAAAACCAAATTTCTTTATGGTTTTAATCGTATCTTCAACTTTTTTGATATCATATAAAAGTGCGGTTTCAGTTATTTCAAAAACGATCTCATGAGAATTCACTTCATACTTATTTAGCAAGTTGTTGACAATGAGCATGAAATCTGACTCCATTAGCTGTATCGAAGATAAATTAATGCTGATTTTACGGCCATTATTCCACTTTAGATGATGAATATTAAAAAAGACAGACTCGATGACCTGATAGGAAAGCTTTGAGATTAAACCCGTTTTTTCAGCAAGTGGTATAAACACACTTGGCGATATAAATTGATCTTCTAACTGCCATCTTGCTAGCGCTTCATAGGAAATCACTTCTTTAGTTTTTGCATCAATTTGCGGTTGATAATATACCTCAATTTGATGATTCGCTATTGCATTTTTTAAGTGATATTCAAGATTATACTGTGCTTTTTCCGCTAAGTATTTTGACATCGCTATGAAATAGACACCACCATCATTGCTTTTTGATTTCTGATTTGCTACCTCAAGTGCTCCGATAATTGTATGTGCATATTCTTTGTATGTTTTGTCCGCTTCAAGCGAAGTGATCCCTACAGCAATCTCAAGTCGAAAATTCATGATTGATTCCAGTGAAAATGCAACCTGAATTTGTTTGATAAAGTTAAAAACCTCATGTTGTGTCATGTCTTCTGTGACGATTAAAAATTTATCGTTGTACAGTTTAAATAAGTGATGGCTTTTTTCTGTATAGCTTTGTAATTGCTCTGCCATTTTTTTCAGTAGAAGGTTGCCTTGATGAAATCCGAGTATTTGATTAAAAGATGCAAAGTTTCTTACATTGATCAAAATAAAAAGATGCTTACCTTGAGTATCTTCCATGAAATTTAAATAGGCAATCTCATTTGGCAATCCAGTCAGTGAATCCTTATAGGCCATTGCCTTCATCTCATCATTTAGTTGAATTAGATCCTCACTTCGTGAAAACAAGCTTTTGTTTGTAGTCTCTAGCTCTTCCACATAAAACTGTGCATAGAATAAAAATAAACCATAAATGTTTAACCCACACAATGCCAAAATAACAGTTACGTTCATTTCAAATGGAAAATATGGCTTTAATAGTGTAGCGAGCATCATTACGAGAAAACTGGTTGCGAGAAAGTACAAACCATAGTTCATTTTACTTTTTTTCAAAATGACGATGTTGTAAATGAACCTTGTGATAACAATTGCATAACCACCAAAAATTATATTGAATAGATTATCATTGTTGATAACACCAAACGAATAAAGTAAAACCACTATAAATGAAACTTGAACGTTCCATTCAAGAAGTTTAACTTTAATCTTTAAAATCTTAGTGATTAATATATAGACTGAAATGGTAACGATTAAGAACATGGCACAGGCAATCATCAAAATAATAAAGGTATCATCTTGAAAGAGATGTTGAACTTCAAAAATCAAGTACTTTGTCACATGCATGATCGAGAAGAACATCGTATAGATTGAAAACATGAGACATTTGTTGACAAACGTTTTATGGTCCTTGTTATTTGCCTTGATATCATAGAGTGCGAAATACATGTAATTTGTATTGCTTAATAAGATGACACTCATTAAAAAATATTGAAAATCTATAATCTTGCTCTGCATATTAACTCCCAATTTTTAACCAAAGTACCGGTCGAATGCCACCGCTGTTATCCATCGTTTTAGGGTGAAGCGTGTTACTGCTGTATTTGTATGTACCATTTCCTTGTATCCCAATATTGCCATCACCATGAATGTATATGGTTCTTCTATTATCTCTTCCTGGGGTTCTCAACCACCACCACCAAATATAGCCTTCATAACTTGAGCGCCTTAATGGATTGTTAATGTCTTTTTTCTGGAACCAATATCTTTGCTTAGGGTTTCTATTTTCTAAGCATTGGCGACTGTCCCCAAAGTACTTTAAGACAGCTTCTTCAAGGCTAAGCAAGAAAATCTTATCATATGTATCTTCACCGCCATCCACTCCATACCAAGGATTTGCTTTGTTCACATTATGACTTTCAATGATTTTTATCTGCTCAGACTCACTAAATGAATTATAAAACGCACCATTTAAATACTTTCTAATATCACTATTGAACCAATAGGCATCCTCTTTTTTATTATGGTAAGGGCGTTGTCCAATAATCTGATCAGTCATTATCAAAGCAGCGTTTTCTTTTACTTCCAGAACACGCCATTCATATGCTCCAAATCTAACAATTTCGCCAACTTGCATACCGCCTCCTATATGTTTATATAACTATGATAGTATGATAAGAAGTAAAAGTCGAATTATTTTTGATTACCTCGATTTTCTCTTAAAGCTAAGTAGAACATGCCTATGGTACCAATCGCTGATGACCCCGCTATCAGTGGCCAAGCCATTGAAATACTAAAATGATCGATATAGATGCCTATTATCGCGGTTCCAAGTATGGCCCCAATTGCATAGCTCATATTTATAATTGCGTTAAAACGCGCTCTAAAATTGGCAGGGGTTTGACTTGTTATATAGACGCCAAAATTGATCGACATGATGATTTCACCCATGGTCCAGATGATGGTGGAGATAAAGAATAACGGAAGCGTTTTAATTAGACCAATCATACCAAATCCAATTACATAAGCGATACCACCAATGGCGATGTTCGTAATCGCTGAATTTCTTTTAGAAAACACTGTAATCATTAAGGTAAAAGCCAATACTGAGATTGCGTTGGTACTCATTAACGTACCAAATATCTGTGGCCCTTGATCTGCATAAAGATGATTCAAAATCAAAGGTAGCGAAAATCCACTTTGAACATAAGTCGCACTAAAGAACAAGTTGAAAAGCATAAAAAATACAAGTTGTGGTCGTTTCTTTAATACGTCTAAAATGTTGCCTTCCATTACATTTTCATGTTCATTGACTTTAGATAGATTCTCCACAACGTCATTCTCTTGAATTTGCATGTCTTGATTTTGTTCGTTTTGAAATTCTAAACTATCAATAGCTTTTGGAAGTGATTCTTTTATGGTCAGCATGACCAACGCGACTGCAAAAAAAAGAGGTAATTGCATCCCCCATAAAAATCCAAAATCGATAATGATTAAAAAGAAAGCCTGCAACGATTGGTCCTAATGCGACGCCAAGGTTGATTCCCAAATAGGATAAAGAAAAGCCAGCCTGTCTGTCTTCTGGTTTCAGAACATCAGATAAGATCGCTGAGAGTATCGGTCTAACTGCACCACTAAAAAATGAGGACATGAAAATAAAGAGTAGCATCACTTGATGTGTGTAAAAGAAAGCACACATCATCAGTGATAAACCAGATGCACCTTGAAAGATTAAATAAGATTTTTTCCGCCCGATATGATCCGCGACTTTACCACCAATTAAACCACCAGGAATAGATAAAATCATTGTTAGCATGACGATAGATCCTGTCTGTGCAACAGAATAATGAAATTGCGTCGTTAACAGTAACGTGAGAAAAGGCATGACAAAATCACCAAATCGGTTGATGACTTGAGCCAAAAATATGACATAAACACTTTTTGGTAATCCTTGATAGGTCTTAAAAAAACGATTCATCTTAATCATGCTTTTTCTCCTGTACAGGTTAGCGGTAGTTTATAAAATTTATTGATTCAACCATAAATTCATTAGTTTTCTTGCAATTGGCGCTGCCACCTGACCACCGTCCTCGGCTTGGTTTTCTAAGAGAACTGCAATGGCAATTTCAGGATCCTCAGCAGGTGCAAACCCTATAAACCATGCGTGATCGTAGCCACCTTGACTGGATTTTTCGTTTTGTGCAGTACCTGTTTTACCTGCAACGGTTATGCCTGATATCGCAGCTCTTTTGCCAGTCCCGTTTTTTACAACCTCAACCATCATATCCGTTACTAGATTTGCCGTTTTAGCATCAGTAAATCGATAGAGCTTCTTAGTAAAAGTAGTTGTAAGAATTTCTCCATTTCGATCGGAAACGCTCTTTACCAAATATGGCTTCATAATAACGCCATCATTTGCTATCCCCGCGCAGATAAGCGCCATTTGCAATGGCGTTACTAGTAGCTTTCCTTGACCAATTACTGTCGCTGCTAGCTCTGTATCACTTTTAATTTTTGTGTTGATTTTACTTTTACTCGTCGGTATATCAAAATCGAACTTCTTGTTGATCCCAGCTTTTTCAGCAGTATTTACAAGTGCTCTTCCCCCGAGTTTTTCAGATAAAGTCGTAAAATAAACATTACTTGATACGGTCATTGCTGAAATCATATCTAGTGTACCATAGACTTTGTCGCCAGCATTTGTAAATGTTTTACCATCGATAACGACACTTCCTGTGTCCTCAACTTGAAAGTCATCTAAACCTTTTTTAATGGCAGCGACAGCAGTTACTACCTTAAAAGTAGATCCTGGTGGATATAAACCAAGTACAGCTCTTGGTAGCAAGGGACTGTTCTCATCCGCCGTTAGGTAATCCCAATTCTCTTCTAATGCGCTTTCATTTGGGTTATAGTCTGGCGTACTCACCATGGCTAGGATTTCACCCGTTTTGGGGTTTATCGCCACGATTGCACCGCGTTTGTCGCCGATGAGTTCTCGCGCTCGTGATTGTAAGTCATGATCTATGGTCAAAATCAAGTTGTTTCCCGTCTTTGGTTCACCGGTTATGAGGCTCATCGTATTTCCGACGATGCCAAGTGCATTGAGTCCGAGTAAGGTGTCATTGTATTGAGCTTCTAAAAGTGTTTTGCCTAGCATATCATTGCTATATCCGATAACATGTGCATACAGTCTTTTATAAGGATAGCTTCTGGTTGTTACACCGCTTTTTACCTTTGTAACGGCAAGGACCTCACCATCTCGATCGAGAATGGAACCTCTGATTATCCCTTCTTCATAGGCCTTTAAACGTCTATTATAGCTATTGGACATCAAAGATGATTTGCCCTGAAGTTCAAAGTAGGTCATATAGCCGATCAAGATTAAAAATAAGATGCTCATAACGACAAAAACGTGCAGAATTCTACTGTTTGTTGTTGTTTTTTTCATCGCCAAAGCCCTCCTCTCTTAAGATTGATCCTGAAAGTGCTTGGAGCAAACCTAGGATCAGAAAACTAGATACCAGTGAGGAGCCGCCATAGCTAACAAAAGGCAAAGTGACGCCTGTTAGTGGAATGACTCTCGTTACCCCACCTATAATGAGGAACGTCTGAAAACCTAATGTTGTGGTCAATCCAAATGCCACCGTTTTTGTAAATGGGTCTCTTAAAAGCAAGCAGATCTTAATCCCTCTATACACCAATAGCATGAACAATATAATGACTGCAATCCCACCAAAGATTCCCATCTCCTCACAGATCGCTGAAAAAATAAAGTCTGTTTCAACATTTGGAATAAACTGCGGATAGCCAAGTCCCACTCCAGTGCCAAAAAAGCTACCGCTGCCTATTGCAAAGAGGGATTGGGTGATTTGATAGCCTTTACCAGCGATATCGGCAAAGGGATGTAGCCAAGTTGTGATTCTCGTTTGAAGATGAGGTAGAACTTGAATGGCTAAAAATGCTGCAAACCCAGCAACTGAAATATTGATCACAGAGAATACAATTGCTTTTTCAAAAACATACAGCGTAGAAATGTAAACCATAAACACTAAAAGTGCTGTACCGAATTCTCTTTGAAGGACAAAAAATCCCAATAAGACGAATACCAGCCCCATTAAGGTCCACTTTGAGGTGATTTTTCGTCCTTTAAATTCAAATTCTAATTTTTCAGGATTTGAGACAAATGAAGCCATAAAGTATACAAACAAAATCTTTATAAATTCAGAGGGCTGAAATGAGAAAGGCCCAATAATAATCCAGTTTTTTGCACCGTTAATCCTAACCCCTATCAACAGCGTTAAAATAAATAGAGAAAACATGAACGTGTAAAAAAGCCAAATTGCTCTGACGCGTTTGTGAAAATAATGGTAGATAAAGGTTGTCACTAAAAAAATGCCCATGCCTAATAAAAACCAAATAAACTGCTTCGTTCCAACTTCTGTAGAAAGCCTAAGCTGCATTGTAAGGCCTAAACTGGTAAGTAAGGCTACAATCAGCGCAATGTAAGGATCTCCCATCTTAAATTTCTTTAAAACTAGATACATTGTATAAGTTAAAACGATTTTCGTAGCACCTAAAATCATAATAATAGATTCAAAAACACCCGTTCTTATGGATAAGAGTGCAAATAATCCAAGATCCACGAGTGCAACTAGATGTACTGGGGAAATTGCTTTATGCTTTTTAGATCTTTCATCGACAAATTTATCCATTTGTTTCCCTGCCTTCAGAAAAAACCAATTTTGAGACGCCGAGTGTTATGGCATCGCCTTCTTTCAATAGCTCAGCCTTAACAATCTTCTCACCATTAACAAAGGTGCCGTTTGCACTGCCTAAATCACGTACTACAAATCCGTTGACTGTATTTTCGATCTGTAAATGCTTCGATGAAATGTGTGGATCTGCGATAATTATCTGTGCTTCAATGCCACGACCGACTAAGGTTGTCCCAGTGACGAGAGGAAAAATTTCAGTAACTGTTTGCTTATCATTGCCTTCTAGTGTAGACAACAATTTTAAGTGTGGATTAGATGCCTTGGCACTTTCCCATACGGTCATCGTTTTTATATCTTGATAAATTAATTTTGCAATTCTAAAGATAAACCAATAAATTACAAAAGTCAGTGCATATTTGGTTGTCATAGCTATAATTTCATACATAAAATCACCTCAGAATGGATTACCAAACTTGATTATATCACAACTTATTCTACAAAGAGATAGGCTAGTTTTTAACTTATTTTAATTATACCTAAATCTAAGTGAAACACGCATAAAAACAGACCTCGAGCAGTACGCATATCGCGCAACAAACTCGAGGCCTGTCTAACCTTCATTCTATAGGTAGAGGGGGTAGTGAGCCTATTGATCTACTGGTTTGGGAGAAACCGTAGGATGTTGATCGTTTTTCATGTGCTTTCTTATTTCTATAAATTTCTCTTTGATTACTGGCCCAACCGTTTGAACCAAAATCACAAGTATTAATACTAATCCTTGGAATGTATCTTGAATATCTGTACTAAGTGATGGAATACTAACGATGATAAAGTTGATTGTCGTATAAGATAAAGCACCAAAGAAGACACCCAAAATGTTACCACGGCCACCGGACATGTTAATACCGCCGAGAACCACGGCAGCTATGGCATACATTTCATAGCTTTTTCCAGAAGATGCTGGTGTGATATTGCCGATCTTAGCTGCTTGAATAAAGCTTGCGATTCCTACGAGCATACCAGTTATGATAAATACTGAGACTTTGACCCAATTGACGTTGGTACCCGTTAAAAAAGCAGCTTTTTCATTACTTCCTACCGCATAGACGCTCTTGCCATATTTTGTACTCTTAGAGATCAGAAGGATAAGTAGCATAACGCCTACGAACACGAAGGTGATGTAAGGTATAGACAAACCCGCAAGTTTCCCTGTTCCAAACTGCATTCTTAGCGCTTCATAGTTACTATGATCTGAAATCATGGCAAATTGACTACTGGAGGATCCTGTGATTGATGGATCAATCTCTCTAACAAATGAGAGCATTAACGATCTATAGATAAGCATGGTACCAAGAGTCACGATAAATGGTGGCATTTTCGCGTAGCCTGCAAGAATACCATTGATGGCACCACATACTACTCCAGCAAGAATCGCAGCAAGTAACATCAGTATAATGCTGTTGGTCATGTTAAAAACCATAATACTGACACTGGTGCTAAGTACAAGTGCTGAACCAACGGATAAGTCTATCTGACCTGTGATGATGACAAGTGCCATACCTAAGGCAATCGTACCGACGATAACTGTGTTTTGGCTGGAAAGAATTGCGGTTATGTGGCTCCATCTAAAGGTTTTGCCATTCAATTGAATGGTAATTCCATAGACAATGAGTATGATGGCAAATACAAAGATGAAACTATATTTTTTCCAAGCCGTCATTAATAGCTTCTTCATGTGCTTCTCCTCCCCCTGCATTAATGGCATCTGTTGAATATAGCATAACTTTATGTTCTGATATGTCATCGTGATCTAGAACTTTGACCAATCTACCTTCAAAAAAAATGGCACATCGATCGGAGACTTTCATAATTTCAGGTATCTCGAGTGTATTTATAATAATTGTTTTGCCTTCTTCAGCTAAAGCCAAAATCAACTTGTAAATCTCAACCTTTGCCCCGATGTCCACACCTTGCGTCGGATTATCAAATAGTAAGACATCCGCCCGAGTATTGAGCCACCTTGCAAAAAATACCTTCTGTTGGTTACCGCCTGATAAAGAAGTAATATAATTTTTAGAATCACCTGCTTTAATCCAAAGCATTTGTTTCAAATTTTCATATTTAATCAGTTCTTTGCTATTTTTTATAAGCTGGTTTTTAATAGTAAGATTATGCTCAGCAATATTCATGTTTTCAAGGATATTCATATCTTGAATCACTGAGTTCTCTTTTCTATTGGAAGGTAGCATACCTATGCCATTTTTCATAAATCGTTTGATTTTGCCTCGAATCGGTTTGCCATGTAAACTTACATAACCACCCTCTATCGGCATGACACCAAACATAGTCTGAAGCACTTCACTGGCACCACTTCCTGCTAGTCCAGTGAAAGCAATAATTTCACCCTTTTTCACCTGTAAGTTCACATTATAAAAACCTATTCCCGTGAAATCCACAAGTTCTAATATTGTGTCACCTAATTTTCGTTTTATATAATAGTCTTTGTCTACGTACTTGACGCCTACCATATCTGAAGCAATCTGATAGGGTGTTGTATCTTTCAACTTACCACTTGAAATAAATTCACCATTTCTAAGAACCGTATATGCATCAGCGATTTCAAAAACCTCAGGCATTTTATGAGAGATAAAAATAAAGGATTTGCCATCGCTTTTTAACTTGTTAATAATTTTAAACAACTGCTCAACCTCTTTGGTATTGAGCGCTGTCGTCGGTTCATCTAAAATCAATAATTTTGCATTTTGATAAAGGGCACGACAAATTTCCAAGAGCTGCTTTTGACTGGTCTCCAGTTCAGAAACCATAACACTTGGATCGATGAAGACGCCTAAATTCGCAAACAAATTTTTCGTTTCTTGAATCATCTTCTTTTTTTCAAGCAAGCCAAATTGATTCGTCAATTCTTTACTCAAAAATATATTCTCATATACCATAAGATCGTTAACGACATTAATTTCTTGATGTACAAATGCGATCCCCGCTTTTTCCATCTGGTTGATAGATGGTGAATGATAGTGCTTCTCTTCAAAAATAATTTGACCAGTGTCACCTTGAATAACGCCAGTCAATATATTCATAAGCGTGGACTTTCCCGCACCATTTTCCCCTAATAGCGCATGTACCGTTCCTTGATCTACTGAAAAATGAACCTCTTTAAGTGCTTGTTCACCACCAAATGCTTTTGAGATACTTTTCATTTCAAGAATCTTCATAATTCGTTCCCCACATTGATCCAATTAATGTATATTGGGTGCAGATAACCGTGATTATCCGCACCCAAATGACTAACTATTTATGACCTTTGAAGCCTTCATATTTTGATACGTTGTCTTTGTCAACGATCCAAACATCTTCATAGATGCCATCGCCTATTGCATGTGACCAATTGCCATCAAGATAATCAACCATATAGTTGATTGCGTTTTCAAACATCTTAGGTGAGAAATAAACGCTCATTAAGTTGTCAAAGTATTTTTGAGCGATAGGTGCTTGGTTTGAAGTCCCATCGATTACAGAATAAAGTTCTGCCATACCACCGATAGCTGAGATATAAACATCAAGTGCTTCAAGATCCGCTTTTGTACTATCGTCCACAGCATTTGCTTCTAGTAAATTCATAAAACCAAATGTCATTTCATCATCCATAGAGTAAATAAAGAGTTGACCATTATCTTTTGCATCAGCAACGATATCCCCCAACTTTTGCTCTAAGTAACCATATGCACCGTCTGCACTCCAATTACATACGACTTTATAAGTTGCAGTTAAAGCATCAATTTCTTCTTGTGTCCACTCTTTAGTGGTGTGATAGGTTTCATTTTTATCTGCGTCGAAATAATCAAGCTCGCCTAATAAGAATTGTTCAAATCCTTCTTGTCTTCTGCTACATACTGTACCATTATCACCTATAAGTGTCACGAGAACAGCACCAGGTTCCATGCCGTTTTGTTGTAACCAATAAGCGATTCCGGCACCACATTGCCAGTTGTTACCTGAAGTATTGATAATCGCATACTTATCTGGACCTTCGATAATTCTATCGAAAGATACAAATGGAATGTTCTCAGCGATTAAGCTTTCTTGTCCTGCTTTTGCTGAATCTTCAAGTGCAAAGAATACAACGCCAGCAGCATCACCGTTTGCAATTATAGTTTGAACTTGGTCAACTTGTTCTTCACCAGTTGATGCAGACATATATAATGCTTTATATTTACCAGCAGCATTAATCTCACTCGCTTTTTGTTCTGCATATACCCCAGCTTGTGCCGTCCAACCATGATCTGGTGTTGGTCCAAGAACATAAATTGTATCGCCTGACATCGTTGGTGCCATTGTTTCTCCTGCAGTTGTTGCTGCTGTTGTCATCGCTTCAGTTGTCGATTCCTCGTTTGAACTTGAAGAACATCCTGCCATTGAAAGTAACATCACTACACACAATAAAATAGCCAAATACTTTTTCATTTGCATTCTCCTTCCAATTAAACCCTCAAAATCCTAATCTCTTTTCCCTTTTCCGCTGATTCCTTACATGCGAATACGACTCTCATGGATTCTAGAATCAATTCAGCATCCAAAACTGTCCTCTTCTTATTTATTGCACCATCAACAAATGTATCAATTACGCCAGAGTTAATCTGTTGATGATCATCATTCGTTTGCATCGCCTCAAGCTCATAGTGAATTTTAGTCCCATCTGCATTCACAATATCAAGTGAGTATATAGGGTCGTCAAACAAACGAATAATACCATTTTGACAATACAACACGGTTGAATTTGCCTCTTTTCCATAATGTGTCCAACTGGTGGTTACCGATCCCATCGCACCTTTTTCAAAAGTAAGTAGTTCAAACGAATTATCATCTACTTCGATTAGATCCCCATTTGGAAAACGCTTGTCTAATGTGACAAATTTAGAAAAAACCTCAACCACCTTATCTTCCAGTAGATAGCATAATAAGTCGATCTTGTGTATCCCTAAATCTGCCATAGAGCCAAATACAGCTGCATCTTTCTTAAAAAACCATGTATTGCTACTTTGAGCGATACTCCATAGTTCTGGGCCTTTATGTCCAAATGTGGATTGAAATGAAAGAACCTTTCCCATTTGACCTGAGGCAATAATTTCTCTCGCTTTGACATGTGCTGCATTGAGTCTTTGATTATGTCCAATCAATAATTTTTTATTGTTCTTTACAGAAGCATCTACCATGGCTTCACATTCTTCTAATGTAATCGCCATCGGCTTTTCACATAGCACGTGTTTGCCTTTGTTTAATGCCTGAATCGTAATGGGTGCGTGAAGGGCATTTGCCACACAAACACTAACTGCATCTATCGTTGGATCCTCTAACATTTCCTCAACTGTTTCATATACAGAACCACCATATAGCTCTGTCATCTCTTTAGCTCTAGCACTCGTTCTATCATAAAAACCTTTGATAATC
This sequence comes from Fusibacter sp. QWL-12, assembly GCF_058683495.1. Lineage (NCBI taxonomy): Bacteria > Bacillati > Bacillota > Clostridia > Eubacteriales > Fusibacteraceae > Fusibacter > Fusibacter sp. QWL-12. Next base: position 3,124,227 of record NZ_CM178745.1, on the reverse strand, counting down.
ACATTGGAATTATTATTATATTCCACAGCATGACGTTTCCTTGCAATCGTTCCGCACCCGATAATCCCAACGTTAAGCATACATCCTCCTTTCCAAAAGTATATTTCTCCTAATTAAATCAATCATTAACTTGTCGAAATACATCCTCCTTTCCAAAAGAATCGTTTTCTCTATTAAATTAATCATAAAATCAAACTTGCTTATAGATATTGACTGATAAATCTATGTGCTTGGTTTAATGCTGTATACCGATCCTCCAAGCTATTTTCAAATGCCTTGTCTTCAACTTCTATCGAAACATGTCCATGATAACCTATATCCGTTAATGCAGACATGAATTTACCCCAGTTAACATCACCTAACCCAGGTAACTTAGGCAAACAATATTCAAGTGGTGTCGCCATAATGCCCACTTCATCTAGTTTGTCTTTTAGTATTTTAAGATCCTTAATATGTACATGAAAAATTTTGTCAGAGAACTCGTAAATCGGTTTAATATAGTCCATCTGTTGCCAAATAAAATGAGATGGGTCATAATTTAGACCAAAATGATCACTTGGAATCAATTCAAAAATTTGTCGCCAGATTTTAGGCGTCGTCATCAAATTTTTTCCACCTGGCCACTCATCTTCAGTAAAAAGCATCGGACAATTCTCTATCGCAACCTTTACATTTTTTTCTTCTGCAAATCGAATAATATCTGGCCAAATCTCGCCGACCCGTTTCAAGTTTTCACTAACTGATAGATTCGGGTCTCTGCCTATAAAAGTCGTAATTGTATCTACGCCAAAATCACTCGCTCTTGAGATCATCTTCTTTATATGTTCACAGTAAATTTGTCTTTTCTCTAGGTCTGGATCTAGAGGATTGGGATAGTAACCCAGCGCTGAAATTTCAAGATGATGTTTTTTAAATGTATCATTTACATTATTTACATAATTTTCATCACTTTTTTCCATATCTATATGAGTTACGCCCGCATATCTTCTTTCTGCTTTTCCAGAAGGCCAACACATAACTTCAATGCATTGAAACTCATTAGAGCTTGCAAAATCAACAACATCTTCTAAATCAAGTTCAGGTAAAATTGCACTTACAAAACCAATCTTCATAAATACCCTCCTTAAATACGAACGACATTTTTACACTTCAAATCTATCACCAATTACAAAACATGTCAACTTTAATTTCATTTTTTACACTTAAATCGATTTTTAGCACGTTTTTCGTTACATTTTTTACATTTTGAACTTTCTAGAGTTCTCTGTATAAAAATATTTACATAAAAAATGTTTGGTGATATTATAAATGTATATTTTGGAACTGATAATATTTACCAACTACAGAAAGGTATGTCATGAATAAAAAAGAAAAAGTGACCATGCATGATATCGCTGAAGCTGCGGGTGTTTCAATAGCTACGGTTTCGCGTGCCATAAACGATAAGAACAGTGTTAAAGAAAACACTTACAACAAAATTATTCGCGTTATGCGAGAAACGGGATATGAGCTCTATACCAATCAACACAATACTAATTTAATTTTAATTTTGCTCCCAGACATCGAGAATCCATTTTATTCTAAAGTAATTGCAGGGATTTCTCAGGCTGCTTCTCGACAAGGGTATCAAGAAATAATCGTAAGAACCGGAAATTGTACACTAGATTACGACTTCATCGTCAATATCGTCAACAAAACTCAAGCCGAGGGCGTGATTACACTTGATCCGATTCCATCAGCGGTTGATATTGAACGAATTTCTCAAAAGATTCCTCTGGTCCAATGTGCTGAGTATAATGAAGAAAGCTCAGCTTCATTTGTTTCGATCGACGATGCTGCCATAAGTCGCTCAGTTGTTGAAACCATGATCAGTAAAGGGAAGAAAAGAATCGCACTTATAAATGGTCCTTTAAAATACAAATATGCGCGCAAACGTCAAGAAGGTTATCTCCAAGCACTTGCAAATGCAGAGATTACACCTATAGAGAATTTAATGGTAGCATTGCCTAAGTTTAGTTATGACGCCGCTATCTCAGTAGCCACTCAGATGCTTACACTAAGCGAGCCACCTGATTGTATCTTTGCTGCATCTGATATCTTTGCTGTGGCAGCACTGAAAGCAGCTAGACGGTTGAAGCTAAAAGTACCAGAGGATGTAAGCATCATTGGATTTGATAATACCAATATTTCTATCATGTCTGAACCACCACTTACCACAGTTTGGCAGCCTCAAATCCAACTTGGATTCTTAGCAGGTGAAATGCTGATTGAACATATTAGAGATAACACCACTCCTCCACGTCAGATTTTTTTAGATGCTGAAATTATTATTCGAGAATCTATTTAGTGATTACTAAAAAAAGCAAAGGCACGTGTATGCGCTATCATACATGTGCCTTTTACTTTGGTATTACCATTTCTTAATGATGGGGTTTATTACGTAGAACTAAGCAAGTATTTGTGGCGCTTGCCCTACTGAGTATAAATAAGCGTCGACTTCATCCAAGTAGTAAACTTCAAGAAATTCATCGTCTGCTTTATACAAGTTATTTAGAACTGGGTTTTCTCTTAAAATTGCTTCTTTCGCATCTCGGTTGTCTTCAAAAACACAATTTGCAGATACTCTCACAAAGCCCTTTGATACGAGAAATGTCAGTTCGAGTGAAGAATTCTTAACGAGTTGTTGGTACATTGGTTTTCTATTATCTGTATAAAAATAGAGTTTGCTATCAAGCTCAACAAAACCATTCCCCTCAAATCCAGGTTTTCCACCAACTGGTCTCACCTTTGGTTTATTGTTTTCTACTGTAGCTAAATAAAATATCTTTGCTTCATTTAAAAAATCTACTAATCTATCCATGATTAACCTTGTGTAATTTAAGAACTCACACTCACCTTTCTAATTTATTTTCTTAGAAGTTCACAGCGATTTCTTGAGCAGATTCAACTGCAGTGCCAACTATCTCAGAAATATTCGCTCCTATGATATCAACACCTTCAACAGCGACAGTAGTGAAATCTTCAATCCCTAAAAATGCGAAAAGCGTTTTTAAATATCGATCGCCCATTTCAACGCCTGAAGCTGGACCATCAGCATATTGGCCACCTCTAGATACGATGTGGATTGCTTTTTTCCCTGTGCATAAACCAACTGGACCATTTTCAGTATATTTGAACGTTATACCTGTAATACAGATATAGTCTAAATATGCTTTAAGAATTGCAGGGAATCCTAAATTCCAAAATGGAGCAGATACTACATATTTATCAGCCTCAGCAAACTGATAAGCATATTTTAAAATTGGATGTGATTTACTTTCTTCTGTCTTCGGTCCAAATACCGCTTGAATGTCTCCTGACTTTAAGAAATTGATATCTTCTTGGTATAAATCTAACGTAATTATTTCATCTTCTGGATTATTTTTTTTATAGGTTTCAATGAATTGATCTGAAACGTTGAAAGATCTTGATACGCCTTCTGGTTTAACATTTGCTTTAATGTAAAGTACTTTGCTCATGTTCTTCTCCTTGCTTTTTTAAAATGATATTCATTTCATTTGAATTCTGATATAATTCTATCACGCAGTCTCTTTTAGACAAGTAGGCACTTTAAAGTGCTATAGTATCCTAAAAGATACTTAGAATAATAAGGAGTATGAAATGGAATCCATTATTACAGACAACAAGCACGAACTCTGTCATATGAAAGCAAATTGTAAACAATATGAGATCTGTCCTATGATTTATGTCCAAAATCTTTTATCTGGAAAGCGAAAGATATTGATTCTATGGTATCTAAGTTATCAAACATTAAGGTTTAATGAGATTAAAAGTAAAATGCCAGAAGTTACACAAAAGATGTTAACTCAACAGTTACGAAGCTTGGAAACCGATGGTCTTATTGATAGAATCGTTTATCCGATTGTCCCTCCAAAGGTAGAATACTCATTAACAGACTTAGGTAAACAGATCATTCCAATTTTAGAAGCAATGCACAACTTTGGAAGTGATTACTTAGCAAGCACATCGCATAAAAAGGTTCAGTTATTAAAAAACACAGACGAATCTGCGGGTTAAAGAATACTAAAGATTGAGAGAAACATCTTCTATGATAGGAAAAATACAACCAAAAACAACACACCCTTTCCAAAAGGAAACTGAACACACTGAACTAAAGTCAATTTTATATGTAATTATCGCCGGATGTTGTTGGGGCATAATCGGTTTATTTTCAAGACCGCTTTTAGCCATCGGTTATAGCGCAATTCAAGTCAGTCTCCTACGGGCTCTTTTTACTTCACTTTTTCTGATGATCTATACATTGGTAAAAGACAAAAGCAAATTTCACGTACAATTTAAAGACCTTTGGTTGTTCGTAGGTACAGGAATTTTAAGCATCGCAGCCTTTAATGTTTGCTACTTTATCAGCATAAGTTTAAACAGCTTGTCATTAGCAGCCATCTTGCTTTATACAGCACCATCCTTTGTAGTAATTTTCTCAAAAATAATCTTTAAAGAAAAAATTACTAAAAGCAAACTGATGGCTCTTGTACTCTCTTTCGCAGGTTCTTTTTTCGCCGCAGGATTATTCGGGAGTTCAGTACAAACCTCATTATTAGGTTTATTGGTTGGTTTAGGTTCTGGTCTTGGCTATGCACTTTACAGTATATTTAGTAAAATTGCACTAAAAAAATACAATTGGCTCACCGTTATTATGTATACCTTTATATTTGCGACGATTTCACTTTTACCGTTTTGTCACCCAGGTGAAATAAAAGGGTTACTTGTATCTTCGCCATCCTACTTAATAACAATTCTTGCTTTGAGTTTAATTTCAACGCTTTTACCTTTTTTTCTTTATACTAGTGCACTGCAAACCTTAGAAGCTGGTAAAGCATCTTTATTTACGTTTGTTGAGCCTTTGGTCGCAACTTTAGTAGGTGTCTTTTTATTTGGGGAGGATTTAACGATCAATATTGTGATTGGGATTTCATTGATTGTTGTTTCATTATTCATAACTAAAACGTCTACTCAAGCGTGATCACCTTAAAATCAAAAAAAGACAAGAGAACACGATTCTTAATCACATTCTTTTGTCTTTATTTTTTTATTTTATTAAACTCAGTAGCCCTTCTGATGCTAGAACATCATACCCTGTCTTCACCATTGCACAAACCGTTTTTTCCATGCTTTCAAACGCGTAATCCGTTAAAGTTGCCGACGCAAATTCTCTAGAGTGTGAAATTAATTCTTCATTCGAGAGCTTAAAAATACTGTGAATGGTTGGAACGACGTGACTGACATTTCCTGCATCAAGCGAACCGCTTCTAGATCTTTCAAATAAAATATCCTCAATACCGAATGATTTGGCATTCTCATAATATATATCAGTTAGTTTTTTATTGGTTTTAAAATTATCATACGCTTTCTCATAATACTTGATACTCATCTCAGTCCCTGCACCTAGCGAAGCCCCTTTTGCACAATTGATTAATCTATTTTTCAGATACTCAACTGTTTCTTTTTCATTGGCTCTCACATAGAATTGTGCAACCGCTCTGTCTGGTACGATGTTTGCCGCAACACCACCTTCTGTAATGATCCCATGAATTCTACCATCAGATGGCATATGCTCTCTAAATGCATTGAGATTATTAAATGTGTTAATCACTGCATCGAGTGCGTTGATTCCCTTTTCTGGGCTAGCTGCAGCATGCGCGGTTTGACCTTTGAAAGTAAACTCTATTGCAAGCATTGCTAGTGAACCCACTGTTGCAAAATTTTGATTACCAGGATGTGTCATTATAGCCACATCGATGTTATCAAAAGTTCCTTTATCCGCCATATCAACCTTCGCACCGTTTGTTTCTTCTGCTGGTGTCCCAAGTAAGATGACTTTTCCACCTACCTCATGAATCAAGGCCTTTGTAACCAGTGCTGCTGTAAGACCAGAAACACAAATGAGATTATGTCCACAGCCATGACCTATATCAGGTAATGCGTCGTATTCAGAAAGATAAGCTACAGTTCGGCCGGGCTTTCCACTATCATATTCTGCTCTAAAACAGGTCGGAATTCCTAAATATTGCTCTTCAACCTGAAAGCCTTCAATTTTTAGTTTCTCAACCAATCTATTGTAAATTTCATATTCCTCATCACCAAGTTCAGGGTGTTCGTACATCCAATCCGATAGTGCTTTCATTTCTGGCATGCGTGCTTTTACCTTTTCTTTTATGCTTTGATTGATCATAATACCTCCTGCTATTTTACATTTTTGAATGTTTCGTTACAATCCACTTATGAGCTAAAAAGTACTTCCAGAGTGCCATTGCATGTCCATGTCCTAGGTCGTACTCCTTTTTTAGCCAATCTGTGAAGACGGTTGCTTTCATATCCTCAACTAAAATGCCCTGACTGACTGCATTCTCTTTGATTTGTTCTGGTGTTTGACCGGTTTTGGTCGTGATATTATCAATATAAGCTTGAAATGACATAATTAACCTCCTATTTTGTAAATCTATTGACTCATTCATACCCGGTAATTGTTTAACTAAATAATTGTTAAACTAGATAATAGATAACCTAAATCATTTAAATTTTCGCGGTTTCAATTATAGGGATTCTTTAAAATAGCAGAGATAGGTATCATAGGCTTCATATCCCACTTTTAATGCCGCATCCAGCATCTTGCCTTCTGGTACAAAATTCACGATTTGTGTTAATCCTTTATTTAACCAGGTGGCTGTATTTACATAGATCAGTTCCTCTAGCAGAGTCGTTGCTTCAAACTTTGGTAATACTACAGCGCCATACACTTCGCCTGACTTCTCTGTTTGACGCATCGTGAAAATGCTTCCAACAATTTCATCGTGATCTTTAACGATATTAACCAGCCATTTTTCAAAGACACCATAGATTTTATCCGCCGTCCAATAATAATCTTTAAAGTGTATTTGATGAAAATGCCTATAGGCATCGAAGTCATCCTCTGTCAAAGTCTTTATCTCATAATTTAAAGTTATCTCTTTTAAATGACTGCTGTCAATTCTTGTTTGTACCGTGTCTTCTGTACAAATAAACCCTTTCTTTTCTAAAAACTTCTGAGAAGCTCTGTTCAGTTTTGTTGTTCCAAAATAGCAAACATATCCTTTACAAGCGACTTCAAGATAATCCATAAAGGCGGTCGCAATCTCGTCATAACGACCATCATCCATTATATAAGGACCGCCAGTCGTACCGATGTATTTTTCTTCATCGTTTACATCTATCGAAAACACGCCTATCAGCTTTTGATTTTCGTAATAGCCAAGTAATCGTTCGTACTTACTTTTCACTTTTTTATGAAACTGCTTTTCCATCACTGACCGTGAATGATAGGGTGGCGTGGTTCGCTTTGTATCAAATAGATAGGTCTGCCAAGCAAATTGAGCCGCTTCGTTTATTTGATGTTCTGAAAGTTCTATTATGTATCCCTCTGTCCTATTTTTATCTATATTAACCACTCATAGCCTCCTACATATTAATATACTTATTTTAACATAAAAACACCTCACTTGTATGTTCACAAATGAGGTGTTTTTTCTATACTTCGTACCCTGAAGGGTTTTGAGACTGCCATTTCCATGCGTCTCTTACCATGTCTTCTAAATTATAGAGCGCTTTCCAGCCCAGCTTTTCGATACTTTTCGCCGGATTAGAGTAACAGGTGCCGATATCCCCGTCTCTTCTTTCTACTATTTTATAGGCTACCTTTGTTTCATTGACTTTCTCAAATGCACGAACCATCTCAAGTACAGAATAGCCCGTTCCAGTGCCTAAATTAAAGGCCTCGCAACCATTATTGTCATTTAAATAGGCGACGGCAGCCACATGCCCCTTTGCCAAGTCTACTACGTGGATATAATCCCTTACACCGGTGCCATCTGATGTATCATAATCATCCCCATAGATGCTCAGATAAGGTCTTCGACCTATTGCCACCTGTGTGATAAATGGCATTAGATTCGTAGGTACACCAAGGGGATCTTCGCCGATCATTCCCGACTGATGCGCGCCAATCGGGTTAAAATATCTCAATAGGGCGACACCAAATTCTGCGTCTACCTTAGCCATATCCCTTAAGATCTGTTCGGTCATATATTTCGTCCAGCCGTATGGGTTAGTGCAATTGCCAGTAATGCTTTCTTCACCCAGAGGCATCTGATTATTAACGTCGTAAACGGTTGCTGAAGATGAAAAAATGATTTTCTTTACGCCGTACTTTTGCATGACCTTCGTTAAGACCAAAGATACATTAAGGTTGTTATCGTAGTAATACCATGGGTTCTTGACAGAATCGCCCACCGCCTTTAATCCGGCAAAATGAATAACGCAATCTATCTTATTTTCTGTGAAAATGGTTTCAAGTAATTTTTGATTTCTCACATCACCTTCATAAAATACCAAATCCTTTTGAGTGAGTGATTTTACTCTTTCAAGACTTTTGACACTTGAGTTACAAAGATTGTCGATGACGATAACGTCGTAACCACTGTTTAAGAGTTCCACACAGGTATGTGAACCGATGTAACCTGCACCACCTGTCACCAATATTGTCATATTCTACTCCTCGTCTATAAAACTGAATCACATAGGATCACAGTAATTGTAAATTCAGCTGTTATTTTTGCCACAATGAATGTGGATACATACCTTTATCCATCATCGTCTTTAAAGCGTCTTTTACGATCTGCTTGTCCTCAGCATAGGTAACACCATACCACTGATCGGGAGAGGACAGTACCTTAACCGTCGCTTTGTCTTCATTTAAGAGCTCAGATACAGTCGTCGGTAGAAAAAACTCTGCTTTCAAAGGATTGGCGGGAACCATTTTTTCTAAGAACTGCTCAAATCGTGCTTCTGATTCGGTTAACAAGCTTGGTGTAAAGCCCCACATGTTCATCGAAACGATGGATTTTTTATCAAGGTCATGCCAAGTGCTGCCCTCATCCAAAGTATAGCTAATCTGCTCACCCGTTTGCTCAATTCGCGTGCGCTCAACTACCGAAGTTAAATCGCCCAATGCATCGATTTCACAGACGCCACGAGATACGTAGCCATTTTCAGTAACCGTTTTTCCAATCTCATAACCCACCATGCAATAGCTGTGCTTTTGCGCATCCTCATGAGTGGCAAGATAATTGTAAATTAGGCGATAAGCCGTTTTGCCATAGTAATCATCTGCGTTGATTACTGCAAAGGGTGAACTGCCAATTGCCTCTTTAGCACATAAGACTGCGTGGCCTGTTCCCCACGGCTTGGTACGTCCGTCAGGTACAGTGAAATTATGCGGCACATTTTCAAGCTCCTGATAGGCGATTCGAAGCGTCACAGGTGCTGACTTCAAACGACTTAACACTGTTTCAGTAAAAATGGCTTCAATTGATTTTTTTATTACAAGTACCACGTTTTCAAAGCCCGCTTCTATCGCATCGTATATGGAGTAATCTAAGATGGCTTCACCATTTGGCCCAATAGGGTCAATTTGCTTTAAACCACCATAGCGACTCCCCATACCGGCAGCCATTACAACAAGAACTGGTTTATTAGACATAATAAACTCCTTTTCTTCTTCAAACTCAAATGTAAGTTTTTTATCTACTCTCTTCCGTAACGATTCTCTTCATCTCATCAAAGCGGTCAAGCATCTCAGATACAAGCTTTAGCTGGGTTCGGCAGCGGTCAAGATTGTGCTCTGGATAGCGAATTCCAAAATAATGATCGCCTTCTAGATAATCCGTTAGAAAGCGGACACCACATTCGAGCGTCATCGTTACTGCACCTAGTGGTAGAACCTCTCTTTCTTTTTCAGTCAATCCTGGGCAAGACTTTAGAAAACCTTTTGTAAAAATGCGATATAGCTCTAAGTTGATGGTTATTTTATCAAGATTCTTTTCATCCTCTGCTGCTGTCGCCGCCCCGAATCTTATAGAATCACCAAAGTCATAGGCGGTTAATCCAGGCATGGTCGTATCTAAATCGATGACGCACAGTGCCTTTCTTGTTTCAGCATCCAGCATGACATTGTTGAGCTTTGTATCATTATGCGTTACCTTTAGTGGCAGTTCACCGACTTGTAGCATACTGACAAGCTTTCCAGCGAGAGCTTCGTGCTTTAAAATAAAGTCAATTTCAGTCTGTACCTCGCTCGCCCGATTCATGGGGTTTAGTGCCAAGGCTTTTTTAAATAATCGATAACGATTGGGTGTGTTGTGAAAATTCTCTATGGTCTCATGTAAGGTCTCTGCTGGAAAGTCCTTTAATTGCTGCTGAAAGGTACCGATGCCAACTGCAGACTGATAAAAGTCTTCTGGTGACTCAGGTGTTTGGAGACAAATTGAGTTTTCGATAAAATCGTACATCCGCCAATCGCTATTGGCTTCATAATGCAGCCAATTTTGATCCGACTTTGTCTTGATTAAGGTTAAGGCACTATTGGGTTGATCGTTTTGCCGATGCAAATATTCTGTAATTGCCGCGATATTTGCTTGTAACTTAGAAACGTCTGGAAACGCACGGTTGCTGATTTTCTGTAAAATATAGCGTCGTCCAGTATTTGTCACAACGAGATAGGTGACATTTATATGTCCCTCACCATATCTTTCGCAAGAAATTGGTGTGCCCTCTATCTTAAACTGCTCTATTATATGCTCATAAAATTTATCCATTTGATTTCTCCATAAATTAAATCTTCGGAGATTGAGTCCTCAGATTTTACATCAATTTCTTTGCTGCTAAGTGAAAATCTTCAGGCATCGAGCCTTCAGATTTTACCAAAAACGAGATTTTGGCTTAATTAAAAAAAACCGCCCTGCTAAGCAGGGCGGCTAACCTTAAATTTCATACCACCTTATCTCATTAGCATCCATATCTAAGGCGAATGAGCCAATATCTGTAAATACAGTCGTAGACTGAGGCTCATACGTATTATTCACTACGCAATATTTTCCGTTTTTAACGAAGGCATGAACCTCGACGTTGTAGTTGGTTGAAAACCATTTGTATAGGTCTTGTTCGCCATGTGACGCCCATAAAATAGCGCGATATAAGATGCGACTATTTTCAAACGAGTATGGTAAACCAGATATATAAACGCTTCTACCCTCTCCAAAAGCATTGACAGCCATTTGCACTTCTTTGTCTCTTTGAACGAGAATCTCAGTTTCTGGGAGTGCATAAATGCTCTTTTTACCCTCACCAAAATCCACTGAGTTCTTAACATCTTCTAAAATAAAGTGATTCTGAACAGGCTCCCAATTGTATTTGTCATAATTGAGCGTCATACCCGTTTCTTTTTCAACACCGAGAACGGTGCTCAGCTGAAGGTAATGTCCTTGGTATTGATGACCAGTTGGCTCGCCCACGCCGATAAAACCGCCACCACGATGGACAAAGCCCCTAATCGCCGCAACAATCTTTGGATCTTGCCATTCAACGCCACCCGTCTGAGCAGTATCGGCATCCCCGACGTTGATAATCACATCGATTTCTTCTAATAATGTTGCATCATTTCGGATATCGTCAAACGAGATAAACTTTACATCAAACGGTGCTCCTGAAAGCGCTTCTATAATACCAGCATAAGAGTAGTTTTGTTTTTGATAGAGCGCATGATGAACCATATGACTTCCCCATGCTCTCATTTTCCCCCAGCTGTTAAGAACTGCCACACGTTTAACGCAGTAGGGTGTCGTCCCTTTAATGTTCTCATATAAAACTCTAAACTCATTGCACACCGACTCAATATATTCGATGAAATCAGGGAACTGGAGAGCGAGCTTTAAGTAACCACCGTATCCGATTCGATCGATGGGTTTTCTTAAAATCGCACGTCGTGCTCCCACCCAATTTTCTTTGGCTTCTTTTACTGGGTTCCCGCCCTCATAGAAGGTATCTGGGAAAAAGTAAGGTAAAAACCTACCCTCGGTATACTTGACATTAGGAATATCTGAAATCAATCTAAGCGTAGAGCCATTGCCAACTGAACCGACAACCGCATCCATACCAATGGTCTTCCACTCATCCATGAACGGCTCCATTCCGATCCAGTGATCACCTAAGAACATCATGGCTTCAAGACCCATCTCATGTGTAATGTCTACCATTTCCTTGCTTAGCTTTGCAACTTCACGTCTTTGGAAGGCTTGAAAATCCTTGAACTCCTTTGATGGAATTCTATATTGGTTATTATAATAGCCTTGGTCAACGATAAACTCAGGTCTAAACTTATAGCCAACTTCGGCTTCGAACTGTTCTAAAATATACGGCGAAACAGAGGCTGAGTAGCCGTACCAATCCACGTATTTCTCTCTTTTAAGTTCATCAAACATCAGTGTGAATTGATGAAAAAAGGTCGTAAACCTTATTACATTCACATATGGGTTATCCTTGATAAACTTTCTGAGTCTTTCCATTGTAAAAGCCTTTGTTTTAGGCTGTCTCACGTCGAAGGTGATTTGATGCTCAAAATTCTCCCAATTATTCGTCACTGCGTTATACATATGGACGGGATCCCAAATGATATAGCCCAAAAAGGCAACCGTATATTCGTGATATAAAACTGGATTTTGAATCACCACACAGTTGGTTTCGGCATTGTAATGCCAAGCATCTGTAGCCAGTGGTTTACCAGTTGTACGGTCCATAACCTCCCACCAACGTTTGATGTCATCACGCGTGTTCACTTCGATCAGCTCTTGGGAGATCCCTTTTAAAAGATTAATTTCTAACTTTTCTTCTGTTGCCGTGTGAAAGCCCGTCATGATGTAGCATTGCTGCACTTCATCGGGATTGGCTTTTGCCCATGTATTGTCTTTACGCGTGGTGTAATAAGTTGCATATATTTTTGCATTTTGGCTTTGTAGCTCTCTTGGAAAATCCGTTCCATCGCAGTCACGGATCGCATCAGCACCCCATCTTTTTATAAGATCTATCGTTTCTGGGACAACATCTATATCTGTGGGGATCGTAACTCTACCATAATTGTTATTACTCATAGAATCTCCTAAGATGAAATTTATTATTTGTATTTATTATTTGTATTTATTATTTGTATTTATTATTTGTATTTATTATTTGTATTTATCGTTATAAATGCCCATAGCGGTCAGAAGTAATGCGACGCCAACGATCATTAGCCCAAGTCCTATTAATTGACCCGTCATCTTCCAGCCAATGATTACTAATACAAAACCTAATAGGCTAAAAATTGTAATTAACATCAACCGCAGTGCTTCATTGTCTTTTGGAAAAATTCTCATTCTGCCACCTAACCTTTCAGTCCGCCAACCGTCATTCCCTTAGTCAAGTTCTTTTGAACGAGAATATAGAGGATGAGTGTCGGTAACATAACCAGAACAAGTCCTGCGTACATCGGTCCATAATTTGCCGCTGACTGCTGTGCTTGCATTAGATTTAAAAGTCCAACGGGAAGTGTTTTCGGCCCTTTTGCTGAACTCATAAGCGTCATTGAAATGATGTACTCATTCCAGAAAGATAAAAAGTTAAACAGTATGACCGTAATAATCGATGGTTTTGCCATTGGAAAAATCACTTGAATCATCGTTCTCCCATATCCAGCACCATCGATGTATGCCGCTTCTTCGAAATCCTTTGGAATCGTAACAAAATAACTTGAAATCAGGTAAATGGTAAAGGGCAAAGCCGTCGCAGCATATACGACTGCAAGTACCGTAAGATTGTTCAGTAACAGCGCCTCACCAAAGGCTTTCTTAATCATCTGATCCCCATCTTTCAGCATAAGAAAAATCGGTACGACAATGTAATTGACGTTGATAAATAAGCCCGCCATAAAAGCAGTATTTAAAAATTTAGCACCTTTAAACTTAAATCTAGCGAGGCAATACGAAGCAGGTAAAGCAACAACCAGTAATATGACGAGTGCAAGTGCAGTGACATATACTGAATTCAGCATATACTCGCCCATTTTTGCAGTTGTCCAAGCATCTTTAAAGTTTTCCCAATAGAAGCTAGCAGGTAAACTCCAAGGATTTGCATAAAACTCTACATTCTGCTTGATGGATGCCATGAAGACCCAAGCCACAGGTATAATAATGGATAAAGCCATCAAGGTCAGTACACAATAGACAAATACTTTATATAATTTTTCGCTCGAAGAGGTACGCTCTTTAGATCTCATATTTTTCCTCCTCCTTAGAATTCCAGAACATCACGCTTAGTTACCTTATTTACCAGCGCAGACAATGCAAAGGAAAATAGAAAAATCATAACGCCAATTGCCATCGAATAGCCAAATAAACCAGCGTCTTTTTGACTGTACATATAGCCAAGTGCCACTTCAGAAGCCCCGTTCGGACCTCCTGAGGTCATTGATTTTACAAATAAAAACGCCATGTTTATGGTTGATATGATAAAAAAGGTTAAAGTCGTTCTAATATTCGTCCAAATTAATGGAATGGTGATTTGAAAGAACTGGGTCAATCTGCTAGCGCCTTCAAGTCCTGCACTTTCATATAAGCTTTCAGGAATACTCGACATCGATGCCATATACATAACGAGATAATAGCCAACCGCTTGCCATACCATCGCCATAATGATACTTACCATGACCAGTTTTTCGCCCTTCCATAGGATGGGGTTAGATAGATCAGTAAAAAGACCGATTATGGAATTTAGCATTCCGTTTTCTGGTTTGTAAATGGCTGAGAATATACCTGAAATGACAACAATTGACAGAATGTTAGGAATGTAAAACACGATTCTAAAGAAATTCTGTCCCTTGATATTTTCACGAGTCAATATCGCAGCAAATACTATTGCTGTACAAAATGTAATGATGGTAACCACCACAATCAGCAGAATTGTATTTTGCATAGATCTGATGAACTGAGCATCATTTAGTAAATACAAAAAGTTGTCCAAGCCTACAAAGGTTTCTTTAGGTGAATAAGCACCTCTTTGAAATAATGACATTCTAAAAACATTAATTGTAGGTAAAATCATGAATACAGTAAACAAAATCACTGCCGGAGCGACGCACAGCAATATAAAGCTGCTCCGTCCAATACTCTTTTTCATAATAAGGTCGCTCCTTTCTATAGCGTTTTAATGAAGTGTTTTAATGAAGCTTTTTATTGAAGTTTCTTATAACTTAGAAAGTCGGCGGGTTGCCCCGCCACCTTTCAATTTAAAGAAGAGAATTTGGTTATTTTAAATTACCGCGCATCTGATCGTTAACTGCTTTAATATTTTCTAACCATTGATCAACCGTTAATTCACCTGAAACAAGTGAGTTAACTGGCTCGAAGAATACTGTAGAAGTTTCTACACCTGGAATTGCATCGAATGCTGCAAAGTTACCCATAGCTGATTTTGCGCCATTGTCGTAAATCGAGTAAAACATTACGTTATCGCCTTCTAACTTATCTGCTATACCAAGTACTGGTTGAATTGCGCCTGTTTTAGCAAAGATTTCAGCTGCTGTATCAGAATATAAAAATGCGATGAATTGTTTCGCTGCATCTACATTTTCAGCACCTGCTGGTATCCAAGCTTGCTCGAACCAGCTGTAAGAATAGCCTGCTTCACCTTCAGAAATCGCTGGTAATGCAGTCATACCCCATTTGAAGCCATCTGCTCTCGGTGCTTCAGCCATTTCGCCTACAATCCATGTACCATTTGGCATAAATAGCGCTTTATTGTCTAATACCAATTGTTGATTTTGAGTAAAATCTTGGTTGTTTGCTTGAGCTGGTGTAATTGGGTTAGTGTAAGCTGCTAATTTTCCAATGATATCAAAAATTTGTTTTGCTTCTTCAGTATCCCAAATTCCAGCTTCATAATGTGTTGCTGCATCAAAGAACTCAGCACCGCCTACTGAATACATTAGTGAATATAAGAATGCGTCAAAGTAGCCTGCAGTAGGATAAGTGAAAAGTGAGATCCCCTCTGCTTTAGCTGTTTCTCCAAGTGCCCACATTTCATCCCAAGTTGTTGGCACTTCCCAGCCTTTTTCTTCAAATAAGCCGGCATTATAGAATAAACCACAAGGTGAATAGAACATCGGTGCTAAATAAGTTTTACCATCACCGTAAGGGTTTGTTAGTGATGTATCTGTAAAGCCACCAGCGATTTTATCAGAAACTTTTACTGATTCACCTGGTACGGTCATTGATAATACGTCTGTAAGATCTGCAATGTTGTTATCTTTTATAAATTGTTCAGTTAAACCCGCTGGTCGACCCGTCGCTAAGTGAATCACATCTGGAAACTCTCCGCCTTGCATCGCAGGACCAATAAGGTCTTCAAGGTTTTTATCTGTTGTTAATTCTACTTTGATACCTGTTTGTGCTGTAAATGCTTCAGCAACCTCGCGCCATCCTTCAGAACCGTACGCCGTTTCAATAGCTGCTACCGAAATCGTTACGTCGCTCCCCACCACTTCTGATGATGTCGCCTCACTTGAAGCCGCATTTGTTGTTTCTGTAGTTTGCTCTGCCGCATTGCCACAAGCAACCAAACTTAAAGTCATGACAAAAACTAACAGTATTGCAATGATCTTCTTCATTGTTAATTCCTCCATAAATAGTTATTTTGTCTTTTTCTGAACCTATACCCAGTATAGACTTATGGGATGATTAAGCAATCATGATTTTGCCCATAATTTTATATATATTGCGGTATTTATAATTTTTTAAGCTTTTTTGAACGTTTTTGATAAAACGACATCAAAACATTTATTTTACTGGGTTTGAGCTAATGTTAATCAATCACATCACTTTAATTTTACTAAAATGACATTTGTGTTTTCATAAGATTAGCAATATACTACAAGTATATGTAATTACTCAAATAAGCGAGGGTTTCCTTATGAGTCATAAGCGCTTTTCTTTAAATAATGAGTCCAATATAAGAACCTCTTTAAGACTTCTCAACGTGGATAGTTCTAAATACTCCGGCGACTGGGATTCGTTTCCTCATTCACATAAATACGCTGAGTTATTCTATGTGCTAGGTGGCAAAGGTGAATTCCAAATTGAACAGGAATTTTATCCTGTATCACCCAAACAGCTCATCATCATCAACCCAAACGTTCTCCATACGGAAATCAGTTATCAGGACTCACCGCTTGAATACGCTGTACTTGGAATCGAAGGTCTAGAGCTGTCCGAATACACCGAAGGTGAAAACAGGTTTAAAATTCTAGATTTCAACGACGGAGATGACATAACAACCTGTCTTAGAAACATCCTTCAAGAAACCACAGACAGTCAACCCGGCAATCAAACCGTCTGCCAAGCGTATATGGAAATCTTAATTGTCAGATTGATGCGACGGATCAATCTATCTTTAAATACCACGCCCCTACCAACTTCAAGCAGACAATGCGCCATCGTTCGCAGATATATCGACGCACACTATAAAGAAAATCTCACACTTGAGCAGCTTGCAAATATCTCACATCTAAACAAATACTATTTGGTGCACTCATTTAAAGAGGAATACGGTGTAAGCCCAATCAACTACCAAATTGATCGAAGAATCCTAGAAAGCTGTGTCCTCTTAACACAAACCGATATGTCCTTGTCCCAAATATCCCAAGTAGTCGGCTTTTCATCACCAAGCTATTTTTCTCAAATGTTTCGAAAATCCAAAGGCATGAGCCCAACTAAGTATCGAACCAAGACAAATACTGTAACGAGTTAACATAAAACGACCTACTTCTATTGTATAAAAGTAGGTCGTTCTTTTGTGTTAATGTTTGTTAATGACTATAATGTAATCAATGGTACGATCCAATTGGCCCAAATCCAGCTAATCGGCATTACGATTACCATTGCAGGTATCATATCAGCAACTGGAAACTCTTTAATTTTTGTCATTCTAAAACCTGTTGCAAGAAGTAAAAAACCACCGCAGGCTTTAAAGTCGCCAATCATATCTGGCGTCGTAAGTGGAAAAATCAATTGCGCACTTAATGCAAGCGCGCCAAATATAATGAATTGTGGAACAGCTACCATTGAAACGACGATGCCTAGGTTACACGCAAAAATAGCTGCTGTAAAAAAATCAAGAATAGACTTTGAAATCAATATCGTACTGTCTCCCGTCATTCCTGCATCTATACTGCCATAGATCCCAGAGCCACTTGCACAAAATAATACGACTATCGTAACCAAGGTTGCTGTTACATTATCATCTGACAATTTCGTGTGGCCGTGTTTCATCCACTTAGCAATAGGTTTTTGCAGTGAAAGCGCACCAGTGGTTATCCATTTGTTTAAATCTATGATAAATCCAAAAATTGTTCCTAAAACAACAGATAGAATCACAGCTGGCATAAATTTCATCATATCAATAGCGACTATGCCCATGCCGATGGCGCATACGCCAAAAATAAGTGTTAAATTGTCCTTAATTCTTGCTGGTAGCTTATTACCCATAAGTGTACCAACGATTCCGCCTAATACGACTGATAATACGTTGATGGTAACTCCAATTGGCATTAAATATCGACTCCTATACTATTGTATTGCGTTCTAAATGTTAGAACCACAGCGTTCCAACGTTTTGATGCTATAATTACTATAGTCACTTTAACACCAAGTGTCAATCCATGCCCTGTCACTACACATCACTTCATAAGAAAATAAGCTTACGAGCGATGCAACTCATAAGCTTATACTTGTTTAAATGACAAATAGACGTTAGCAATATTTTGGACTTAAGTTTATGTTAACAAATTAACAACTTTCGTCGTGGAGATATATGTGTTCCTTAATTTGCTCTAACAACTGATCTTTTTTCTGATCCTGAAGCTTACTTTGATCTAATGTTATGAGTAAATCCATAAGCTGCTCTCGACTTCTAGTTTTCAACCACTCGTGTAATTTAAACCAATCTTGTTCATTCAACATCTCTCTTATTTTCAACATGTCTTGAGTCATAAGCATGTCCTGTGTCATAAGCTTGTCCTGAGTTTTAAGCATGTCTTTGTCTTGAACTCTGTCTTGTACACAATCACCACAGTTTACGTAGTTGCATGTTTCAACACAAGTGCCATCTCGTAATTGTAATTGATCTCTAATTTGATCACCATTACCCTTACATGCTGCGAATACAGTGGTACTTGATAGTATCACTAACATACTCATTAATAGAATTGCTATGCCTTTTTTCATAAAATTCACCTCGCTCCCATGATTTTCAAAATTCTATTTGTCACACTTTATCTAATTACTTTTTCCATTGCCATTTGACTCTGATGTGTTTTGACCACCTGTTGAATTTTCTTGACCTTGATGCTCTGTACTACCTTGTGATGTGTTTGGAGAGGTTGCTTCTTCAGAAGTTGATTCATCAATATTTTCTTCAGTTTCCTCTGATGGATCTGGTTTGCCAACGGTATGCTGTTCGGTGTTTTGCTCAGTGTTCTGCTCAGTGTTTTGTTCTGTGTTTTGTTCTGTGTTTTGCTCTGTGTTTTCCAAAGTGTTTTCCTCTGTGGCTTGTCCAGAGTTCAGCTGCCTATTTTGCTTGTTGTTCTGCTCGGTATTTGCCTCTGTATATTCAGAAGTTGTGTTCTCTGAACTCCTTTCAGTGTTTTGTTCACGATTCATTTCATTACTGTTTTCCTTATTATCTTCTCTATTCTCATTAAATTGATTTTCATTAGTAGTTTCATTTTTAATTTGACCTATCATCTCTCTTATGCTCATGTTCATGTATGCTTCGGTATTTTTGTCCTGGTTCATCTCATTCAGTTGATTGATTAAGTTCAGTTTGCCAGATGATATACCGTATTCGTAGGCCTCTTCTCTAATTTTTAGCGTAGTTCGCTCTTGCTGTATTATGGCCGTTTTTTTAACTTCATTTAAACCTTGAATCAGCCCATTCTCTGAACGTTCTTCTAGTTGTTCAAATGAATCAATATTATTCCCTTTTACCTCTGTGGTGATTAAAATGATGTTATTACCATCATCCGAAATATAGCCATTATTTGCTGCTGCTATTACGACTGCTTTTACAGAGTTCTCTACATTTTTTCCGTTAACTGAAGCCTCATTTAATATAATTGCCCCTTCATCATTAAAAGCATATGCATCTACCACTAAACCAAAGACATTTACCCCAAGCTCTATGCTAGGGTTAATATCAATACTCAGATAATTGATCGGTGTTTTATATAACTTATAAGCACCAAAGCTGCTTCCCATGGTAACAATGAGCATGCACATAATTAAGGCTAATCGTCTTACGGGTAGAATTAGATTGACGTGTCTTTTTTTACCTAATAAAACTGCATTCAGAGCAGACTCTGTCTTACTTATTAGCGACGTTTCAGCATGTACTTGATTGAGTGCACTTTTAAATTTGGTATTCATCATCCATGCCCTCCAGTTTCTTTTTCAAAAGTGTTTTTGCCCTATGTAGATGAGAGTAAATGGTATTTTCATTCATTTTTAATAGCTCTGCCATTTGTGGCACCGTCAAATCTTCATAATAGTGAAGATAGATGACGTCCTTATACTTTGTTGGTAAAGATAACACCACTGTCATTAACTGATTTTCAGCGGGTTCCGCAAATGGCATTGCAATCGCTTCTACGAGGTCGGTTCTCTTACGCCAAAAGCTTTTTAGTACATCCTTGCAGGTATTGATTGTAACTCTAATTAACCATGCTTTTTCATGGGCATCATTATTAAAAGGTGTCTTGTTTAGAAGTAGTTTGATAAAAACTTCTTGAAAGACATCTTCGACGTCGTTTTGATCTTTGAGATAGACAAAGCAGATTCTTCGAACCATATCTGCATATTGGTTTAATGCTCGAGCTGCAACATCATCCTTATTATCAAGCAAGGCCATAATATCGTCCCCTTCTACTTATAAAACGATTGAACTTATAAAAACCATGCATTAAATAAAAAAAGATATGAAGGCATTTGGCTTCATATCTTTCTACATGAGATTTTATACTTTTAGTTTCATACTTTATTATCTTACATTAGTTTCATTATTTAGTTTATACGGATTGAACTGGAATCCAGATTTCACAATATTCATCTGTCCCTTTGGCTTTATAATACATTTCAAGTCTTGCACCTGTAGCGACTTCATATCCTGAACTTGGAAACCACTCTGAAAAAATCGTATTCCAAAGTGCTTGGACATGTTCAGTGGTTTGCTCAACTTGATATGGCTCAGTTGAAAAAATCGCCCACTTGGTAGCAGGAATTTCAATGACTTCATAATCTGAAGAATCGCTATTATCAAGTAATAAAGCACCTATCATATAAGGGAAAGACTCATCGTTTGTTTCTTTGTAGCTCATAACCGCATGAACCGGTAAAACACCTTCGTAATCGTCGAACACTTCAATACCAGAAGCCTTTTCTAGCTTTTCTACCGTCCCATTTGCAAAGCTTTCTTGCCAAAACTTTGGTACATCTATGAAATTTTGTCCATTTGCCATACTTATGATTCTTTCAACACCAAACATTTTAAATGCAGGTTTTTCTTCGATTTTTACATTCATAAGCTTACCTCCGCTTCTCTCTTATACCCAACTTATAATACAGTAATACGATTTTTACCGTTTTGCTTAGAAATGTACATCGCTTTATCTGCTCGTGTAACAGCTGTAACGATGCTATCCGCTTCACCAACCATCGTTTCACCTATACTGACAGTAATCCGTATGTCATTTGGAAAAACGTGATGGCTAATTAATTCTAGGATCTCTGTTGCTATATCGGCTTCTAACTCAGTGATAAGGAGGAACTCTTCACCGCCCCATCGCGAAAAACCAGTGTTGTCATACCTTAGCATGATAATTCTCGCGATTTCAACTAGAACTTCATCTCCTATTTTATGTCCAAAACTGTCATTAACTTGTTTAAAATTATCAATATCAAATAGGATGATTTTGAATTTTATTTTATGTCTCAAGTAATCATTGAAGTATTCAGTAATTTTTCGCCTGTTGTATAAATTTGTCAGAGAGTCTCTTTGTGCCAAATTTTGAAGCTCATTGTTCTCAGTGATTTCACGATCAATAATGGTTCTAATATACCTCAACATATAGAACATCGCTAAAAATAGAAAAATAGCTAAGGCAGATTCATAAAATGATCTTTTCTCTAAAACTCCAGATTCGACCAAATGACTGATTCTCACACTTTGAGCAATTAATATAGATAATGCGCCTATATCCGTAAAGTAAATCTGATACTTTCTAATATATAGGACATTAACAGAAACTAGAATTAGCGCCATCATGGCATAAAACTGGAAAGGCGTCGTATAACCAAATATAAGAAATAACCTGACGAACCCCAGTCCAATCATCAAGTTCAATCCAGTCTCATACTTACCAACATAGAGGAAAGCGAAAACAACACAAAATGCTAATAGTGATATCCCACCGATGATTACAGCACGTAGTGTATCCTCCAATATGAAAAATTCAGTTATAACAATCACTAAAATTGCAAGCATCATTACAATTACAAAGGGAAAGCTATATTCCGCTTTTTTTCTAATGAAGAAATCTTTGTCTTTATAATTTTTTATCAATCGATCCATCTAGATCTCCTCATTTCATAATTGATTTTAATAAGCAGAACTTGCATCATTGCATATAAAATTGGAAATGTGTTTCAGTCTTCTTTATGAATACCAATCATCTCTTGTCTATCCTATTAAATTATATAATAGTTTTTGCACACATAAAAGGCACTTCTCACGAAGTGCCCTAAATGAACTACTTATTATTTATTCCTCTTTCAATTTAATTGGAAAATATCGCTGCATTTGCTTATAGCCTAATCCTAGCTCAATTTCCCTATAAGCTGGATCTCTTCCATCCTCATAGAGATAAGGCATGTTAAACATCACATTCCTGTCTTCATCTATGCTGAAATTTGTATTTTCAATCCATTGACGCACTTTGCCTTCTACTTTACTAAGGCTCTCGTTATCTTCATCGATACTGACAGCCATTGCATACAAACCACCTTTAAAATCGATCAAGTCAAATGGTGCAGCCGCATCAGCATCAACGCCTTCATTAACAGCGCATATCCACTCAGCCTTATCTTCAACCGATAACAAGAAATCAAAGCAATCAAAGATGACAGGCTTATACAGATGCACCTTTTGCCATAGCTGATACATATAACCGCCATATTTAAACATGTCATCCCACGACTGAACGCCAACGGTTACTGCTTTAAAATCTGGAATTCTAACCACCATGATATCTGGAATCTTCTTGTCCAATCGGTCTGATATTTCAAGGAGTCGATTCACATTAGAAGGCTTTCCTATGTAGTCGATACTGGTCAACTGTGTTTCAATTTCCTTTGCTTTGGAATAAAGCAACTTGATATCTGAGTTATCCGAAAAGTTCACTTGCTCAATTTCATGAATAAAATCCATCACGATTTCTTTCAGTTCATGCAATAGCGCCACTTCATCGTCTATGCTTGTGACTTTCTTGCCCAGTACCTCTAAAACCACATCTGAACCCGATGCACTGAACACGCGCTGAATGTCTTTTATACTAATGTTCAGCTTTCTGAGAATCAGTATTTGCTCCAGTCTTCGAATCGCACCTTCATCGTACATACGATACGCATAATCGGTACTTCTTACACTTGTGAGCAGTCCCATATCCTCGTAGTAACGCAATGTGCGAGCAGTTACATCGTATTGGTTGGACACATCTTTGATCTTTACTAAGTTACTCATTTTCGTTACCTCTCTTCTAAATTATTATGTTCTAACCTTAGAATAAAGGATTACCCAAAGGAAGAGTCAATGCTTATCTAAATAAATTTTCTGCGAGTCCAAGATTTATTTTGGATGAATCTATTTCTTCTTCAGCTTTTTGCATAATTAGGCCCATCGCTTCCGATTGGAAGTCCCAATAATAATACCCTACGTTATCTTCGCTTAAAATAGCCTTCACATCCTGAATCCAGTTTAGAGCGCCTTTGTGATGATAGCAAGGATGTGTTAGTCCGATTTCTCCGATATGGACAGGAACGTCATTTTCTCTGCCAAACTGTAGTATATGGTTTAATCTTTTTCGAAGATAGTCAATATTCCTAGGTAGAGAAACACCTTCCTCTACCGGTTCAAGAATTGATTCATCCGGGTAGCTACCACCATCTGAGTTATTACCAATCCACCCTGCATACTGATGTGTATAATCAATGGGATCATAGAAGTGATAGTCATAGAGGATATTCTCCCAGTTAACTATTTTATAGTACTTGGGTGAATCCAAATCATCCCCTTTTCCATGACAGCCATACAATTTAGATACTACGATCAGATGATTCTCATCAATCTGTCTTATGCGCTCTATTGTTTTATCTAGTAAATCATAGTAGCTTTGTCCACTATGATCATCCGTAACAGGTACATTAAAAAGGTCGTAGCCAAGTAGCGCTTCTTCATCTTTATACCTTTCCGCAAACACCTGCCAAATCCCAATAAATCGTTTCTGTAATGCTTCATCGTACCAAAATCTAAAATCTTTACCATCTTCCTTATCAAGCCAGTCGCCACCATGAGGTAGAACCAATGCCAAAGTAACCAGTAGACCATTCTGTTTCGCATGCTTAATCTGTAAATCCAACC
Source organism: Fusibacter sp. QWL-12 (assembly GCF_058683495.1). NCBI lineage: Bacteria > Bacillati > Bacillota > Clostridia > Eubacteriales > Fusibacteraceae > Fusibacter > Fusibacter sp. QWL-12. Next base: position 3,099,564 of record NZ_CM178745.1, on the reverse strand, counting down.
AATTTAGAGCTGTAGTATCATAAGTAAATGGTGTTTCATAAGGTTCGAAAAAGCTATGACGTATTAACAGACGAACGCTATTTGCCCCTAGCTCTGAAGCATACTTATATGCTGAAGCATCCACTCCCGTTTGTAAAATCACTTCGTTGGGCATCCAATAATTTTGAGTAAAGTTAAAGCCAACAAGTCTGATGGGTTCACCTGTTTTAGGATGGATCAATTGTCTTCCTTTTGCTATTATGTACATAAAATCGCCAACTTTCTTGCAAAAAATAATATACTTAATTGAAGATACTAAATAGGAGTCACTGTAAACATATGGTTCCTATTTACAACAACTCCTTTTAGTGAGATTAACATTTTTTTCTGGTAGTGTTTCAAACGCTTTCACATTTCCTTCATACAAATTTTGATATCTTTTGGATTTTGCAACAGCAACTTCATTCCATCATTAGCTTTTTGATGTTCCTTATCGCCCTTTGAAATGTTTCTATTCCATGATTTTAATCAGACTGAGATTCCAAATAATATATTTCATAAAGATCATTGTCATTTCATGTGATTTTATAAGTACTTAAATACTTCATATGAGCCTAAAAAGATTATTACTATTTGAATAACTTTGGTGATTAGATTAAAATTCTTGTGGAGCATTATTTAATCCTGCCCACTTGTTCTCATTATGTTCTATAATAAATAATAATCTGTTATCTGTTTTCTTTTTCTGGTGAATATCCCATTTTCACTTCATCAGACATCTCTTCGTTTGGATATGCAGGATGTTCATAAAATGGAATAAATTCGAAATTTTCTCGTGAATATGAAATAAGGGTAGTTCTTGCAGCATCCACAACTCCTCTGATTATACTCATTTCGGAATATATCATTTCAATTTTCCTCTCATTTGAAATATCAGGATTATCATAAACCTCTCTAGTTCTTGTACAACTTCTAGCGACTTGAAAGTAGATATTATAGTGCGTTTGCATTTGTGTTTTCATATTTGATTTTAGTTCCCTCTTGCTAACCAGTTGAAAGATAGCAACAATTATTGAAGTAATCGTTATAACAGCACCTAGAACATTCATTACATCAGAAAAATTCATACTATACTCCTTTTGTCTTTTGATCAAAATCAAGTTTTTTCTATTACAATCAACTCAGTAAAATATTTTGATTCTATTTTTTATATTAACATATTGTATCTTTTTCTATTATAATAATATTCATTAATATCATAAATATATATTACAATATTCAAATGACTTTATTTTTTTATAATCAATAATACTTCTATACTCTGTTTAAATTACTCCAACTATCCCTTATAGCGAATTCATCAATTATTATCATTAACCTACAAATTCCAAAGGATCGTTCAAACATCAATGTCAAATCTTGAATTAATGAGTTCTTTTATCAATTTTGATATTTAGTAATAATTTCCATCAAAAGTAGAGAGTGCTAAAATCAGCAATAATACGCTAATCTTTATTATTTTATCATTTATGTTTATGAAAATGCTGTTGAATCAATTCTCAAATTTAACTTCTAAAAAATTCAAATCATATCTTAACTTTTCTTTTGAGTTCATTAAGGCTATGAATAATGAGCAATCTCCCATTAAACCAACTTCACCTATTTAACTCCGTGTAGTATATCATCTTCTTTCCACATCATTTCAAAATGATACTTCTATATAATAAACTCTATTGATCTTGCATTTTTTTTAAACAAATGCAAATTTTAAAAAATTATATTCAGTTACATCTGTCAATATATTCAATTCAGATTATAGTTAATAATAGATTACAAAATCAAAGCAATCCCGAACTTCATTATTAAAAAAAATATATACTATATTACTATAAATTTTATAAAAAAAGAGCAGTAATATCAACTGCTCTTTTGGTTTATCTGTTACGTATTCACTATTCTTCAGGCAGCGCTTCAAAATCTTTCTTCTTGCCTGGTCGCTTATATGCCCAATACTTCCTTCCACTCAGCAAGCTCTGCTCGATCCTTGTTTGTCACATTCACGAAAGAAACTCTTTGAAACTTTGACAACTCTTTTTTTATCTTGCCAGCTAATTTAAGCACTTCACCATTTTGGGTGGTGTTTGTGCCTCTAATGATTTCATTCAGTGCCCCATCATTGATGGTGATGACGATGGTCTCTTGTTTATAGGCTTCTAGCTTTCTTAAAAGTATCAGTAATGCGTTTACGCCTACAACTGCTGGTTTCATATATTCCAAATAAACAGACTCTTCTTTAATCACTTGATCGTCTTGAATCAAGCTGTATCTAACCTCAATGTCCTCGCCTTCATATAAAGTTGAAAATGCAGCCATATATGCTTTAATCATCCTTATTCTCCCTTGTCTATAATATAGAATTATATAATAGTTTAAATATCAATATTCATAATCCACTTACTCTATTATACCCAATCACTCCTCAATGACAATCAAAACCTTTCCCAAGTGCTCTCCGCTGGCGTAGTACGTCATAGCCTCTCTCCCACTGAGTAGAGTGAAGCGACGTGGATCTATTATTGAAGTTAATTTTCTCTCTTCATAAAGCTGATTGATCTCAGGCAAATTGCGATTTGTACTAAGCTGAACACAATTGTACTTTCTACCATACTTTTTCTCTAAGGATTTAGAACCTAACAATATGCGTATCACTTTAAGCATATCGCCACCAATCGTGATGTACATGCCATTATCATTTAAAATCTCGGCATACTTACTGAGTGGCTTATTGGTTTTACAATCGATGATTAGATCATACTTGTCGGCTTGTTTGGTAAAATCCACTTTCTTATAATCCATAAAAGCATCGTATCCCAACGAAAGTAGCATTTCTCTTTTCACCTCTGCATCTATCCCTGTTAAATGAACGTTGAGGTCACGAAGCATTTGAACCGCATAGGTCCCAACGCCGCCACCAGCGCCGTTGATTAAAATCCGCATCCCATCTCTGATCTCACCAAAATCATAAAGCGCTTGATAAGCAAGCATCCCCGCTTGTGGAATAGCCGCTGCTATATCAAAGGGCATGCTTTCAGCCATATGACAGAGATGCTTTTCAGATGTAGCGATAAATTCAGCAAAACCACCGAATTGATTGTTACTCAGATCACCATAAACGCAATCCCCTATTCTGAACTTCGTCACATCACTACCGACCGCCACTACAACACCCGCCACATCAGAGCCGAGGATTTGTAGCTTAGGTTTAAATAGACCAGCTTGCATTCGATTGACAAACGGGCTACCCTTTATCATGCCTAAGTCCCCATCGTTTATCGATACCGCTTTAACTTTAACTAAGACTTCATCTTTTTTGATTCTTGGTGTTGGGAGTTCTTCAATGGTTAAATTTTTAAGTGAGCCATACTTGCGGTTGACGAGTGCTTTCATTTTTCACCTGCTTTTTCAAAAATAAACAAATTAGTATTATCTATGATTATGCCATTAAAAACTACTATCTTAACAAAAGAATAATCAAAACAAACCGTAATAGCAAGTTTAAGTCTAACAAAATAGTGCTTTTACTATAAAAAACCAACTAAAAACGCCGTTAGTGGTGCAAATGCACCTTGAATATTAGCAACTACAATGATCATCGATAAAAGAGCTAGCCCAATTGAACTATTTCCAACAATAAAATTAAACTTATCTACAACGCCCCACTTAGCAGGTCTTATACCAGACTGAATCGACTTTGCGTTTTTTAGCATCACTTTCCAGCGGTTTATAGCTATGCCAATAAATGCACACATCAAGATGAAACTTTTAAAAGCTTTATTACTATGAAATTCGACACGCTTTTCCATTTCATTCAGAATTGGTGTAGGAATAACGCCATCACCTGCTTGTATCCAGCCACTAAAGGCTTGCTGAAGTGTCAATTGCATCGAATCACTATAGGATACATGACTATTCTCAGTATCTATTGATATATCTTGTGTATTCAAATAAGCTAATTTCAAACCCTTTAACGGATTAATGGTGTTAGATGTATTAGCGATTACTAATAACAGCATAAACAATCCAACAAAGATACATATACTCATAAAATATAAATTGGCTTTCTTTTCAAAATGCCATTTTATATTCGCCTGTTTGGGTGATTTTCTTAACTTTAACCAAAATCTAAACCCTAATCCGCCAAATAAAATCAACAGCATACCACTCAACATCACCATAATGGCATGATAATTGGAATAATCGAAGATAATTCTCTGCATAGTGGCATTTGGCTGCACACTCAAATCAATTATTTCTTTTAAAGCCTTTTGAAATTCTATCAACACAAACCTCCATATAACTCAGTTATTCGTCAGAATATATATATGATCTAACGTGATAGGTTTATCATAGAGGTTGAATATTACAAAAGAATAAATATATGCTTTACGAATTTCTTACGTTTTATTTGTTTATAAATAAATTATGGTTCTAATGGCTAATGCTTCTATTATTTCTATTACTTCTATTACTTCTATTACTTCTATTACTTCTATTACTTTCTATAATCCTTCCTAATAAAAGGGGTTTCTATCCTTTCACTGATTAATAGCTTGTATTTTTGTGGGTGTCGATACGCATTTCCATGAACCTCGCGTTCTCTATAATCACGGATTTCTTCAAGTGGAAACTCTGCCATAAATATACCTTCACTTTCATCTGCTTCGATGATCAGTGTATCTCTTGAAGCATTTTCAGTGGGTTTATAAGCAATACCATCAAATGCAGTTGAATGGCCATTACAATCCGGTTGACCCTTCGGATAATTCACAGTTGCTATCCCCACCATGTTCTCATACGCTCTCCCACGTAGCTGTGAAATACGATTGATCTCCATAGGACACGCATTGGGTACCAATATAATTTCTGCACCTTTTAACATGAGAATTCTAGCACTTTCAGGCATTTCTCGATCATAGCAAATCATCGCACCGATTTTTACTGGTCCGATCGAAGTATCTAGCTCTGTCACGTAGAAATCATCTCCTGGTGTCAATCGACACTCTTCTCCAAAATCACAAGTGTGTACCTTGGCGTATTTAAGCGTTTCACGACCCTGACGATCGATCAACATCAAAGTATTTCTCGGTAATGGCTCATAAGATTCAAGATAAGTTAAACCTATAGCTATGTTAAGTTCTTTTGCAAGGTTTTTAAACGCCAAAATAAAGTCGCTACTATCGTCTATAGAGATGCTTCTAAGCTTATCTAAATCTTCAGGAATATAGTAACCAACGCTCCACATCTCTGGAAACAAAGCGATATCCGCTCCCATTTCCTTCGCTTTTCTGCAGTAGTCGATGCCTTTTTGTAAATTCTCTTCTATACTTTTTTCTGGTAACAATTGCATTAATGCCACTTTTAGATGTTGATTCATGTTTATCCCCCTTTTTAAACTCACGATATGATTGATTTTTGCTTTATGATTGGTTTAAGCATAATCCAAATTATTAACTTTCTTATATTTTTATACGGATTATTTAAGTTGATTTATATTTTATTATATTTCTTTTACTAATTTTATCATAATCGTTATTATTAATCTCAACATAATCATTATTATTAGTCTTAACATAATCATATTATCTCATAAGTTTATAACTCAATAATAAACATTGTCTGCCAAGTCCACAGAATATAAAGACAAACAATAAAGTGGTTAAATAATAATCTTGCGGTATCGAGTCCATAGAATTTACTTCAATTTTTTTGCTGCTATATAAAAAGCTACTTCTCATAAATGTATGAAAAGCAGCTTAAGGTGATTCATTCCTATTTAAGTAACCATATGAATACGATCTCTATGATCAGTGTTAGCATACCCGCTAAAAATGCCAGAAAAATCTTTTGATAAGGTCTTTTCCCCTCTTCTCTAGCTTTTGAAATTTCATCTAGTCTAGCACCTTCAGTAAATGCGATAATCTCTTTGTAAGTTTGTACATCGAATTGTTTTTTCTTCTTTTCTACTAGGATTGAAACATATAAAGCCAAGCCTGCTAGAACAACCCAAATGCCTACGCCCACATACTTAAAAAAATGAATCAGTGGAATGGGCGTTACCACAACCGCAACAAACAAAATGCCAAATACCTGAGCTAATTTTTCAAATTCTTTTCTGTCTTCCAGTTTAATTTGCTCTTTCATATACGCAATATCTCCTTTGATTAATTGATCTAAGGAAATCTGAAATACTTCGCTCAGAAGGACAAGACTGTTAACATCCGGATAGCTCTTATTATTTTCCCAATTGGAAATGGTTTGTCTTGAAACATAGACTTTATCTGCCAGTGTTTCTTGAGATAAGGATAACTCATTACGATATTTTTTAATCTGTTTTCCAAGTTCCATATTTTCACCTCCTTTTCTCTTTCACCTTAATTAAATTTGACCTATACGTCTATCAAAGGTCTTTTACTCGCGGTTAAATGAGACTGTAATTGTGTGTCAAAGTCTTTTGACATTGGCTTAAAGAGTGGCTTATAAATGCTTATTATTCCAACAAAGATAACCAAAGTTGCTCTGATTCAATTTCTGATTCAGCAACAAACTCGATAAACGGATGATAATCCATTGTAGTATGAGCATAGTCCAGAACTTCATAATATCGAGAACGATTCTCTTTTTTTATTATTATTGGTGTATATCCATTTTTCATCAGTTCAAAGTTTAGTAGGAGCCTTGACGTTCTTCCATTTCCGTCAACAAATGGATGAATTTTTACAAACTCACCATGAAGCAAAGTTGCTCTTACTATCGGATGCAATCTATGCCACTCTTCTTTATATTCCAAGATTAGGTTTTGCATCAATAAGTCAATTTCATGATATTTGGGCGGAATATGAACAGCACCACCAATCACAACATTTTCCATTCTGTATTTACCTGCATTCTGATTATCAATTTCCTTGAGTATCAGTCCATGAATGCATTTAATGTTCCATTCGGACAATAATTCCTTGCTTTCGATCAGTTCCTCTATAAATAAAATTGCCTCCCTGTGGTTGATTGCCTCTAAATGCTCCACGATGCTTTTGCCACCGATTGTTATGCCTTCAAGAACTACCTTTGTTTCAGACAAAGTCAATGTATTGCCTTCAATAGCATTACTATTATATGTCCATTCAATAATCAGTTTTTCACGTAAAGAATCTGATAATCGCTTTGAAAATGGTCTTTTTTGATCAATCATCATTTTCATTTCATCAATTTTACTAAAATCATATAAAATGCCTTTATATGATTTTTTTAGACTTAACCTGGCATCAGACGGCTTTGTAGACTCATAGGGAATTGACCAGTTTCGACCGATCTTCACCGCACCTTCAATTCGTCCTTCCGAACACAGTGCGCGTATCCTTCTATCGCTAATTTTCCACTTCTTACTTGCTTCAGATATGCTAATATAACTCATTAGAAATCACCTCATAAATATAATATACCGATATCGGAATAAAGTAAACATCATTCCGATATCGGTATAAAACAAATTGCCCTGAAGCATATCTGTTATCAATCTCCGTATAAAATATGCTTTATATTCCTATTGATTTCGTTTTCAGCTAACCCTTGTTGAATCAGTGGCTGTATGACCTCTCGACTTTCTCTTGTATGAGGTAACTCGGAAGACAACTTATAGGCTTTATCTTCATATCCCGCCTTCAAATACAGAAAACACAGGGTAGCACGAATGGTAGCCTTTTGTTTTTCGTTGATGGAAATTGGCAATCCTCTTTCCATTAATTGGATTGCCTCATGTGTTTCTCCCTTTAGTGCAAGTGTACTGGCAAGCCCTAATATCATCCCAGGCTTATTGGGATGAATCAAAAGTGCATCTCGATATACTTTTTCAGCCATCTCATACTCTTCTTTTCTTTGATGATCAACGGCTTTTTTATGAATTTCAAATCTCATTTTCTTAGCACGAATGGCATCCATCCCCACCAATAAATCTATACTGGTTTCAAAAATGTTAGCCAGTGCAGGTAAAAGCGTTATGTCAGGATAAGACTCTCCACGTTCCCATTTAGAAACACTCTGCGTCGTTATCCCTAAATGTTCCGCCAAATCTTCCTGTGTAAAATTCTTCAAAATACGATATTTCTTAATATTCTCTGATAAGTATATCATAGCACCCTCCTGATGGCTTATTTTATTAAATCATACCATGAGCACTAGTAAATACAATAACGCAATAGTTGTGCTTAACTCAACTGGAATTTTTACTTGAAATTCTTATTAGTTGTAGCTTGAATTATAGTATTATAAATGCTAAGTTCATAAAAATACCGATATTAGAATATTTTAGTAGATATTCTAATATCGGCATGAAATAAGCTTAGATTTGATTCGGTGACTACTTAATAACTTTGGAAAATCTATAAATACATTAAATTTTCACAAGTTTCACCACGCACTCCACATGCCTTGAGTAGACAAAATGATGTCGTTGGAACCTATAGGGGCCTTGGCGGAAGGATATTTTTCTCGAAATAGGATCATAATAATCCTTTTTTTCGAATCCTAACCTCCGCTCTTTTAAGATCAAAAGGGACGTCATTTCTGTTCGGCATCTAGTAGTGCTGCTATAACTTTACCAGTTAGTAAAAATTGTGCGCAATAAAACTTTCAAACTTGTAGTGGTTTGAGAGCTTTATTCTGAACAATTATTCAATTGTCATGATAAAGTCTTTTCCATTATTAATCCGGATTTAAAGTGCACAGTCGCAGTTTTTTCATCAATAACGACAATCCGATCTATCATCTTACTCAGTAATTGCTTTGTTAACACGTCATCATTGAACTCTTCTTTATCTCCAAGGTTTACTATTAGAGCAGCTTTTGTTTTGATCAAATACACTGTCGAGTCGGCATGCAACCATCTCATTGATGTCATTTACATAGGAATCGACTTCGCGATTAATTTTCTCACACGACTTCTCATCTGGAATAGTTCTTATGATACTAAGAGATGCCGGTTTAAATGCCTCTCGCCACTCTTTGGATATGGTTTCAAGTCTAATCGCTGTTTGTGGGTGATCAACTGAAATTGAATCTGCACCTTTTCCATTCAAGAAGATTAAAGTGTTCTCAAATTCGTCAATTTTAATTTCAAATTTGAAGCTAGGTGCTCTTCATGGACTGGATCATTTCCAGTTGTAATTTGATTGGAGAGATGAGCCATATTGTAACTCAACATTCGCAGTTTTCCTGCTTGATTGATAATATTGGCGTCGTTTTCCATGTCCTTATAAGTGCAAATATTAATAAAAACTATGGCGAGTGCCAGAGTAACTAAAATTCCGTGTGTTAGTAATAATTGATTCTTAATTTTCACAAAGCCACCCCTATTATTTAGAAAAGCAGCCCCAGACACTGAGGCTGCTCTTTAAAATTAAGCCATGAAAAGTTTAATATCGTCTTCTGCAGTACCAATGCCTGCAATGCCAAATGTCTCAACTAGGACTTTAGCAACGTTTGGTGATAAGAAACCTGGAAGCGTTGGTCCAAGGTGAATATTCTTCACGCCAAGGTATAAAAGTGCTAGAAGTACAATGACAGCCTTTTGCTCATACCAAGCAATGTTATAAGCAATTGGAAGTTCATTCACATCTTCTAACCCGAATATTTCTTTAAGTTTAAGGGCAATGATAGCTAACGAGTAGGAATCATTACACTGTCCAGCATCAAGAACTCTTGGAATGCCACCAATATCTCCAAGTGGCAACTTATTGTATCTGTACTTCGCACATCCTGCGGTAAGAATAACTGTATCTTTAGGGAGTTTTTCAGCAAATTCAGTGTAATACTCTCTAGACTTCATTCTGCCATCACAGCCCGCCATAACAAAGAACTTTTTAATGGCACCTGTTTTAACGGCATCTACTACTTTGTCAGCTAAAGCAAATACTTGTTCGTGTGCAAAACCACCAACAATTGATCCTGTCTCGATTTCAGTTGGAGAAGGACATTTCTTTGCCATCTCAATAACAGCTGAGAAGTCTTTCTTACCCTTCTCGTCTGCAACGATATGCATACATCCTGGGAAGCCAGAAGCTCCTGATGTGAAAATTCTATTCCTAATTTCATCTGTTCTTGGTGGTACAATACAGTTCGTTGTAAATAGAATCGGTCCATTGAATGGGCCAAACTCATCTACTTGACGCCACCAAGAACCACCATAGTTACCAGCGAAGTTTTCATACTTTTTGAAGAACGGATAGTAATGAGCAGGTAACATTTCGCTATGTGTATAGATATCAACGCCTGTTCCTTGAGTTTGCTCCAATAATTGTTCGAGATCTGTAAGGTCATGACCAGAAATCAGGATTGCAGGATTTTTTCTAACGCCAATATTGACGCTTGTGATTTCAGGATTACCGTATTTTGAAGTATTTGCTTCATCAAGAAGTGCCATTGCTGAAACACCAAACTGACCTGTTTTAAGGGTTAATGCAACCAGTTGATCTGCAGTCAATGAATTATCTAAAGTTGCTGCAAGTGCCTCATAAATAAATGCATTGATTTCTGTATTTTCTTTCCCAATATTAAGGGCATGATGGGTATATGCTGCCATACCTTTAAGTCCATAAATGATAAGTTCTCTTAATGATCTCACGTCTTCATTTTCAGTAGCAAGTACACCAACTGTTGATGCTTTTTCAAGCATTGAAGCTCGATCTGTAACTGTAAATAGACCTGCATCACCCAATTGAACACCAGAAGTTTTTTGTCTCAGTGCATCTCTTAAACGAATCATGTTTAGAATTTGCTTTTCAATAGCGGCTTCATCAAAATTCGCGTTTGTAATGGTAATAAAAAGACTCTTAAGTACTTCATGATTGACTTCACTTAGTGTGTTCACATCTAGTTTCCCTTTTGTGACCACTTCAGAAACACCCTTACATGCGTAAATGAGAAGATCTTGAAGCTTTGCAACTTCTTCGTTTTTTCCGCAAACACCTTTGACTGTACAGCCGGTATTTTTTGCAGTTTCTTGACATTGGTAACAGAACATGCTCATGATAATCCTCCTTATTTTGTTCTAATTTTGAGGGGCCGGTGCTTTCACCACAATGAGTTCTAACACTTCAGCATCTAAATTTTTAACATTCATTTTGATGTTAAAAGGTATTTTAAGAACTGTGCCTGCCTCATATAGACAAACGTCTTGTTCACCTAACCCAATTGACAATTTACCTCTTAAAACGGTCATGTAAACGGTAGAGTTTGAAAAGTGTTCAGGTAGTCCCTCATTCTGATTAAATATCATGTGAATGTAATGGACATTCTCGTCCTGAATTACTTTTTCCACTAAGCGATCATTTCCCATTGTAATTTTATATACTTGTTCAATCATTTTAATCACCTTTCCTTTAATCATTGGTTATAGTATACTTTATTTGGTATATCAAAACTGTAACAGCAGTTACACTTTTTCAGGAGGTCATATGCTTCTAGATGTAAATCTATTGTTAAATAACCCGCTATTTAAAGACATGGACTTGAAGACGCTATTAGAATTAATCGATTTTGATCACTGTATTATGGGAAACTATAAAAAAGGAACACTCATTGTACAGGAAGGTGATCCGTGCAGTTCCATCGGATTTGTTCTTTCTGGCGTTTTAGCCATACAACAACTCACACCTTCCGGTGAACTTCTAACCGTTAAGATGTTTAACGCCAATGATGCTTTCGGAACTGCTCTCTATAGTTCAAAGGAGCCAAAGTATCCATTTACTTTGATGACTATGAAAAACAGCAAGGTACTTTATCTGCCTTTTGAACAAGTCCGCAGTCTATTAAAAGCTAATCCAATATTCAATGATAACTTTATAACCTTTTTATCATCAAGGGTTCTAAGTTTTAAAGAAAAACTACAAATGCTTCAATACAAGGACGTTCGCTCAAGGCTAATGCTCTACTTGTCAAACGAGTTCAAAATCAATGGCTTACAAACATTCAAACTTCAGCACTCGAAATCAGCGATTGCCGATATCATCGGCGTTGCCAGACCCTCTGTTTCCCGGGAACTAAAAAATATGGCCGATGATCATCTCATTCATACTTCTGGCCAAATGATCACGCTTTTAAAACCGGAGCTATTTTGATTCAGCTACTATTTTGAGGCGTTTTCTCCTACATTTGATGAAATAATCAACTGATCACCATCTTCATTTTGAGTGATTTGGGAAGTTTTCAAATCTTCTCTGTTTTGAGTTGCTTCTGGTGTTCTTTCTGAACTCCCCTGATTCATAAGTGCCATTGCTTCTGCCTTAAGCCGGCTCATTTCAGGACGATTATTTTCACTTCTAGCTTGCATATAAGCATTTTGAATTGCTTTAATTTCGGGTGTAATTTTCATTTCAGCCCACCAGTGTAATGAATCGCATTTTTAGGACACACCATAGTGCACGTTTGACATTGGTGACAGGTTGACGGATCAATTTGCGCTACCTTAGTTAAGTGATCTACACTTATGGCTTTAGATGGACAAACCGTTTCGCATTTTTTACAACCAATACACCGGTCTGATTCAACTTTTGTTGAAAACTTAGCCCACCTACCCGTTAGACTTAATAATGCACCATATGGACAGATGTGATTGTGGAAAACCCATTCTTCATATCTCAACGTTACTAAGATAGATACTGCCATCAATAGGATTAAAATTGGCACCTCTTGATGGAATACTTTTTTTGATAAAACCATCGTGCCAATCATTAATAACAACACAATCCAAGGCAGGTATTTACTTTGAAGTACTTGCGGAACTGACTTTGTTCGCCAATTTAGTTTTTTAGAAAGTTTCTCCGTTGCTCCCATAACCGTATTCATTGGACAAATGTAACCACAATAGAATCTCCCCAAAATTGTAGTCCCAATTAAACTGATTAGAAACAACCCTAACCATATGAACATATTTCCTTTTGCAATAATGAAAAAGAAAATGAATAAGAATGCAAACTGAATTAACTTCCTGTATTTTTTCATTTTATAATGCACCCCCAATTGCATTAATGGTAATCGCTTGAGTTGGACATTTACTCACGATTTTAAGAATCATTGTCATATTACCCGAATTCACATTTTCTAAGCGGGCATATGCTTTCTGATCAATAAGTTCATAAACCTCAGGTATCATTTTCACACAGATGCCACATCCAACACAATAATCTTGGTTAACAGTGACTATCGGTTTTGAGTGATCTGTTACATCATTGCCCATTTCTTTTTTACTGATCATTTTACCCATGAGCCAAGCCATGATGAGAATTGCAGCTACAGTCAAAACCCAACGAATACTCATGAAAGTAACGCCTAGAAATTTTGCCTCATTTGCCAGCATTGGTACTTTTATAACCGCCCATGAGCTTAAGATAATGACGATATTAGCTACACTTGCACCTTTAGTCATTAACATTTTACTGATAGGAAAGGCTGCATAAATCGGACCTGCCGATATACTCCCTAATACAAGAGACAATAGATTACCTAAAAGTCCAGATTTTTCACCAAAGTGTTTGATAATCAATTCTTTTGGAACAAGTGCCTCAATGACCACCGTTAGTAAAAAAATAACAGGTAACACTTCAAACATTTCTATCAAATAGTAAATACTATTTTTAATGGCTGTTGTAGCTTTATCCGGCATCAAGGCAAATAGAATTAGGTAAATTACTGCAACAATTACTAGTAACCTATTTTTCTTAATCATCGTTTTTACCATCATAGCAACACCCCCATAGCCGCAGCAATGATAAGTGCCATGACAAAACTAAGTACATTTCTGATCAAGGCGAATTTAAATCCAAATTCTTTCTTTTCAAGTGGAAAAGTCACTATTCCCACCATTGTGAGTGTGGTTAAGAAAGCAACTGCAGGAACAATACTCGCTCCTACATCCACAAATGATCCTACCAGTGGAAAAGCAACAAAAGCAGGTATTAAGGTTACGCTTCCAGCAACTGCTGCTACAAGAGTCGCCAGTGTTGTATTTTCTGAACCTAAAACACTTTTTATAGACTCGGGTGGTATAAAGGTCAATACAATTCCAATAATGAAAATAATTGCGATTATTTCTCCAAGCATATTTCCCATCATACCTTTTGATTTTTTCATTGCTTCAAAGGTCTTCTTCTTGCTTTTGACTAGTGATAGACCAGTTAAAGCAATTGAAATGCCCCAAAATGACAGTGTAAATACATCCATTTAAAAATCTCCTTCCCATTCGTTTAGACAAAGTATATACTATAGTCAAAAAGAGTGGCGTTACCTCGGTAACTCCAGAAAGGATATTTAATGAATTTGCCAACAAACATTTTTAACGATTTTTCACTTTTGAAGACTATACCCGAAAGTTATTGGGAACAGAACCTTAATGCCAATAAGCATATTCAAGTAAACAAATATTCACAAGGCGAAATCATACATTTTGATGGTGATTTCTGTAGTTCAATTGACGTTATTTTGAATGGACAAGTTGTCATAGAACGGATTGATGATGCCGGAAATTTGATGAGGATTACCGAGTTTTCCCCCGACGATATTCTTGGGGGCAATTTATTATTTTCTAAAAATCCTTGCTATCCAATGATGGTTACTGCTAAAACAGAGGTAATGTTGCTCAGCATCGCCAAGAATCTCGTTTTTGATTTTTGTGCAACAAATAAAGATTTCTTAAAAGTATACTTAGAATATATTTCCGATCATTCACTATTACTGGGTGACAAACTTAAACATTATGTGAATCGTTCTATTCGCGAAAGTATCATCGCTTATTTAAAAAGCGAATATAAAATACAGAAGTGTCAGACGCTACAACTTCGCTTAACAAAAAAAGAACTTGCTGATCGTATTGGGGTGCAACGCACTTCGCTGTCACGGGAATTACAGAAGATGAAGAATGAAGGACTTGTTGAATATGATAAGTCCAGTATTTCTATACTTGTTCAGAGTATACTTTTATAAATTTGAACATATTATTGTACACTTCAAAATCATTGCCGGGTGGTTTATGGAAAAGCACCCATCCCCCACCGCCAAACACTTCAATATACCTTTCATAATAGAGCGGAATGAGTGAAACAATCAGTTCCCTCATGGATTTCTTTCCGCCAATCCAACTCATAAAACTATTAATACATCATCCCTCCTTCACGCACACAAACCAGATTTGAAACTGCTTGTTGCTGTTCGAATCCGGAAAGAGAGACAGTGACCTAACAAGTCCATCCTTGGCTTCAGCAATTTTTTCTATGCGACTGTTTAGTTGCCTGATGCTTCCCAAAACTTCATTTCTATTCGCAGCATAATAATAACCGCCATCATCACTGCAAATCGTATGTCCTTCGCATCTGAGTGCGTTGACGATGTCTCTGATTTTCCGACCACTCATTTGAAATTTCATTTCCAAGCACTTACTTTGCACAGCCTTACCTTCTCCTGTGTGACTTCTTTTCAAATACCTTAAGAACTTTTCATTGATATTTACATGTTCCCCCTCCTCGCCTCCTTTTTCCGGTGGGGTGAGCTTTTTTAAGCAATAAAACCTGCTAAGAAAAATCAAGAAGAACTTTTGAATTCTCAGTCAAGTTTTCGATGCAATAAAAAAACACCATCTTCGAAAAGATGATGTTTTAAGCACGACAAATAGGCTAACTGATTACCTGAAGTTAGCCTGCTTTTTATTGAAATTGCTTTTATAAATGTTATTGCAGTTCCATAACCCTCGCATAATAAATGCGTAAGAACTTGTTTAAAGCTGCAATTTTAGCTACCTTTTTTGCCTTTCCTTCTGCTTCCTTTTTCAACATATACTGATATACTGCGGCATCATTCACAGGCTGTATTGCTTTTAAGCATTTCATGACTTCATAACCAGTTTTTCTAAGTAATGATGATCCACGTTTGGATATCTTTCTCCTTGTGCCTACGAAATTACCAGATTCAAAAGGTGGAGAATCTAACCCCGCATAGGCGACTAATGCACTTCCATTGTGAAATTTTCTAACGTCTCCTATTTCCGCAATTAGTCTTGGTGCCAGGACATCGCCGACACCACTCATCGCTCTAACGGTCTCATATTCTTTTAAAGTACTTGCCGTGACCTGCAGCTGTGTTAAAATATTTTGTAGAGTCTTGTTGATTTCACCAAGCACTCTGACTGCTTCTAGCACGAGCATTTTCGTCGATGGTGTGCTAGAAGAGAGCGTTGGAATACCACTGCTGGCAATGGCGTAGATTTTTCTCGCCTTGGATTCACTGGCGTGGTATTTCTTCTTTTTAGCCCATTCTTGATAGCTCTTAATAAAGTCTTCCTCGCTTAATTTTGTGATGTTGTCGTAATGCCAATAATGCTCAACGAAATCACTGAGTTTGTCTCTTGTTGGATAATCAGATCGTTTCCCTGAAAGTAATTTTTTTATGCCAGGCATCGTTCTGTCCAATATGCCGTTAAGAGACAACTTGCTGTCTATCTTCATTCGAATATAATGAGAATACTGCCTTCCGAGAAATTTGAGTTCTTCATAAACTTCTTCGCTAGGTTCATGCCTTCGTAGATGAAACCAATTATCGAGACCATAATTTGCAATCCTCACAGAATCAATCTTATCCGTTTTGCCTTTCCTAATAGCTGTTGAGGCGTATTTTTTCATCACGAGTGGATTGATGATGCTAACGAAGATTTTCTTCTCTGTAAAAACGCTTAACAGCGGTAGATGATAGGCTCCCGTTGCTTCTAATACTACTCTTACCTCGTTGCCAAGCTTTAATATGGTATCTGCTAACTTTGATACCGCTTCTTCTGTGTGAACGATTTCTGTTGGTGATAAAAGGACTTCACCATATGGCTTTAAAATGCAAACCATGCTTTTTTCTTTTGATACATCGATTCCAACGCTTATCATAACAACCTCCATGAGTTATTGTAATTGCAATCCATCTGCACTCATTGCCCATTCAGTTTGGTTAGTTACACGAACGCTATCTGGTTCAACCTGCTTAATCGAATGCTCACAATAAGAGATGGCTGACAGTTTTTATTGACGGATGCAAGGATCCAAAAAAGCCCACGCCAGACCAATTACCCTCTCATTGTAAAAAAATAAGTGCAAACGCTCAACATCACTAAGAATGTCTTGCATTTACACTTTTATCGTACCAAAAAAGCACGGTTTACTTTCCGTACATATATGCCTTGAATTATTCAATTAATTTGCTTGTAGCAGTTTTTGTTCTTGTCTTTACATATTCAATCCTCCCATGCCTTGCTTTTGATCATTGTCCATTGTTTCCTCAGCAGGTTTTGAGATTACCTTGAACTGATCTTCCCCGGGGACGATGCCCAAAGTTCTTCCGTTATCCCATTTCATATGAAGAGTGCCTGCATCGTCAACGATTTCAACAGTTCCTTGTATACCAGACTCAACAGGTGCATATGGATCATCCATCTGGATAAGTTCTATCCTAGTGCCTACAGGATACTGCTCCTTGATTCTTTCAACTTCGTTTCGAGATTTAAAACCATGCATATACCTATCCCTCCATTGTCTGTACATTCTGTTACTCCAAGCTCTTCAGCGGTCTTCAGAGACCAATTCTCATGATCTCATAAGCTAACCCGCTTTCTAGTTTGAGCCAATAAAAAAGAACTACCTTCTATTTTATTGAGACAGTCATCTCGGTAAGAAAGTAACTCTTCTAGTCATTTAGGTTTAGCACTAGTAATCCATATTTTGAAATGAGTATTGCATTGATAATCGCTTTAAAAGCCCTATCACCGATTAACGTCTTGTCTGCAATCTCATCCAGTTTGATGTACTCTCTACCCATGCAAATGGTTCTGGCGGTTTGATAGAGAGCATATCCTTCAGTATTAATTCCACTAAGCTGCATCTTTTTAAATTCAAAACTGTCTAAATAAACATGATCTTTTGCAACGCTCCACAACTTATCATCCGCAGTAAGCAAAAACAATGTGGCAAGGTAAAACGAATTTCTATCTTTAGTGGATACACCTTGCAACCTGCACACTGAATAAAATCTCGAACGCTGAATTTCATTTAAAAATATTTCCCCATCATAATTTCTGGCTAAATTGATAAGTCTTTCATTGAGTCGAATTGACCTATGATTTTTAAAACAAGTGAAAGTGATGTCTTTATAGCTGTCAAATCCTAATCGATTTATTTCATTAATCACATTTCCAATTTCACTTATTTGGGAGCTACTCTCCTCATACAAGCATGGCTGACATTTCGATGCCTCTTTCCCCCTATTAATACCATGCATAACAATCATTCCGCTTTTCCTTGGCATAAAATTGGGCACTAGCATCATCAATTGTTCCAGCTCCCCAAGCTCTGTACCGTACATATATAATTTTGACATTGGTTATCTACCTCTCTTTCAAGTTTTGTTATTTAAATCTGAATCGTTATTGAAAATAGAAGCTTACTGAATAGGTGATATTTGATTTGTTGTACATGCAATCGTGATTGGTGTAGTAATAAAACTCCAATTTGCTGTAAACACTCGGCGACAGAGTTCTACTGAATGTAATGCCATTTGTAGTCGTTGCATAGTCAAGTTGATCCCACTGTCCAGCTAAAACGTTATATCCACGTACTCTTCCATAATCTTGACCACTATGTCCGCTAACCGGTGGCACTGTAAAGGTATAGTTTGTAATGGTCGCACCTGCAATCCCCTGTTCAAGAATAACGGATTCAGGACCGTTTAGCGTCATACCACCGCCACTATTAGGATCAGCAACAAAGAATACGATAGCTGCCCATGGCGATTCTGCTCCAGTAGAATCTACTGCTTTGACGCGAACAACATTTTTACCCAGTGGATAAGCTGTGCTTGTTTGTGAAGGTCGTCCCTCCCAAACATATGTGATGGCATCACCATCAGGATCGCTGCTCGATGCTGTAATGGTTATTGGTACACCGGGAGCGACACTGTTTCCGTCTGGTGTACGTGTAATCACTGGTGTAGTAGGTACAGAGTTTGTAACTGTAAAAGTGATGTTTGTCCATTCTGAATATAGACCCCATTTATCCTTTGCTCTAACCTTTACAGTATGAGTTCCTACAGGATAATAATTGTCTGCCGTACTGCCTGAATACTCAAGTGTGAATGCATCTGAGTCTGGATCAGTTGCTGTGGCTGAAATATTGACCTTTAGCTTAGAGTTCAGTGCAGTTCTTGTTACAACAGCACTAGCGATTGGCTTGTTAGGTGCTGTGTTTGTTATGGCGATGCTCTTGGAAAAACTGAATTCTCTACCGGTGCTATCAATAGTACTAGCTTTTATAACATAGTTGCCGGTTTTGTTTATGACAATGCTACCGCCACTATTTGATAATGTTCCAGAATAATTCTCTGGATTGCTATCTTGAGATAGAGACCAATTAAGATTCCTACCCTCAAGTCCAGATAAGGACTGCATAGAAACGTTTATGCTATCACCAACGTGAACAGTCTGTGGAGCTGAGAAACTAAAACTTGCTACCGGCTTGACTGTCGCAGTATTAGATGTGAAAGTAAATTTCCTACCATTAACATCTGTCACCTCAGCAACCAGCTTAATAGAGATTGTTTTATCTGTAGTGACTGTAAAGCTGCCTCCATTTTCACCTAGCGAGCCTGTTACACATTGTGCATATGGCTTTTCCTCACCACCATCAACAGAAATTAGCCATTCAATGTCCATACCATCAAGTTCTGAACCAAGTGCTGTAGCGGTAATGGCATCACCACTGTAACTGATTGGTGTCAGTGAAGTGCTCATGCTAGGGATTGGGTAAACCGTAAACCTACCACTATTTACATAACTTCGACCAGAAGTATCTGCCATTGTTAGGGTTAGTTCATACTGGCCCTTTGAAGGGAATGTTAGGTTGCCACCTTGTTTGTTTAATTCACCAGTTGCAAAATTGGAATAAGGTTCAGAGCCACCGTCATCCTTTATAATAGTCCATTCTGTAATGAGGTTATCAATATAAGTACCGGTAACACTGATTGCCCCCATCTCACTTACATACCAAGTCTCTGGCACAGAAAGTGAAATCTCCGGAACTGGATAGACTGTAGTTGATGCTGTATAAGAAAATACTCTTCCCAGAGCATCTGTCATTGAGGAAGTAAGTGTATATTCTCCAGTCTGAGTAAAACGAATTTGTCCACCATAGGCATTAATGGCTCCATCAATAACGTCAGATAAATTTACTAACTCACCATCCTTCATGATTGACCAATTCACCGGAAGTACATTGTTATTTCCTCTTGTTCTAAGATCTAAGGTACGGTCGAGATGTGTCGTTTCCGGAAGTTCAAATGAAATGTTCGGCACTGGCAGAACCTCAATCTTACCACCGTTTTCAAATAGGAATACTCGACCTGTTTCATCAGTAATGCGAGCAATCAATTCGTAAGTTCCAGCATGTTTAAAACTTATAGAACCACCATTATTATCAAGCGTTCCATTAACATACGTTCCAAAATCTTGGAATCCAAAACCATTCTCAAGTAACCACTGAACATTAAGGCCATCCATCTCTGAGGTTTCAGGAACCACTTGGACTACAGTATCTGTGTGAGCCGTTTTAGGCAAAGTATACGAGATGCTCGGGACTGGATACACTTTGACTGGAGCTGAGTAACTGTAACTTCTTTCTGCCTTATCAGTGAAGGATGCTTTAAGAACATACTCTCCTTTATTTACAAAGCTGATGAAGCCTCCCTCATCAGCAAGTTCACCTTGAATTGCATTTTTAACTTCAACTGTTTCACCATCTTTGGATAGTGACCACTGAATTGATGCATCTCCGAGATTTTCAAATCGGGTTTCTACGTGGATTGTCTTATCTGTATGCGTAATTTCAGGTGCATAAAATCCAACAGAACCAATGGGATAGATTGTTATGCTATGTGAAACTTCAAATGTTCTATTGGTTTCATCGATTAATTTTCCAATGAGCATATACACGCCCTTATCCTTGAAACGAATATTTCCACCTTCATTGGTTAGCTTACCTTCGAGCTCATTTGAAAGTTCAACTGCCTCGCCATTCTTCAGTAGGATCCAATCAACGTTCATGTTATTTGCTTCAATTAGGACCGTTGAAAGATTAAGTTCCTTATCCGTATGAGACACGGATGGAAGGTTAAATGAAATTCCCGCAACAGGATAAACTTTTGTGGATTCCGTATGTGAAAATATACGGCCAGTAGCGTCCTTAATCCATGCAGTTAGGGTATATTCCCCCTTGTTCCTGAAAACAAAGGTTCCACCTTCATTTCCAAGTTCACCGTCAAAGATGTCAGCTATTTTTGCTACTTCACCATCTTTTATCGCTGACCACTCGATGTTGTTTCCATATAGATTTTCTAACGAGTATGTGATGGTTGTTGATTTATCAGTGTGCGTTGTTTCAGGCATATCAAAGTTCATATTGATAACTGGGTATACTTTGATTTGCATGGATAGTACAGTTTCTTTTCCTCTGGCATTTTTAGCGGTGGCTGTCAAAGTATATTGACCGTACTCCATAAACTTAACGGTGCCACCCTCCAGTCCAAGTGCGCCTGTAACAGCATCTTTCATCTCAATAGACTTTTCAGAGCCATCTACATCAGTTTTAGACAGTGTCCAAGTATAGCTATTCATGTATTTCCACATAGGCATCACTTCAATTTCATTGTCTGTGTGGACTACTTCGGGTAATTCAAACTTCACCTCTGCTGTAGGATGATAAGAATCTCTATCAGATTTATCGTGAGAACTTCCACCACTAGAGTCTGGAGTTGGTGTTATAGGTGGCATGTTCTCTTCTGGATTTGTCGTTGGGTCTGTGGGAGTTTCAGGTTCAGTCGGTTTAATTGGTTCTGGTGTTGTCGTATCAGGCGTTTGTGATGGTATTGTAGGCTTTTCTTCAATCGGCTTTTGATTAATACTCTCTGTCATCTCCTCCGCTTCGCTTTTGGTCGCCTGATCATTTGGCCTGATTTTATCATCCTCCTCATCTCCAATGATTCCATTCTCTCGACCAATGATTACAAAGCCTTTGTCTTCATCTTTGATGACTTCTTGATCCTTATAGCCACTGTGCCCTTGAGTGTTCATTGCCTCATCTTCCAAACCTTTAATTTTCACTAGAAGCTTGATAATTTCAGCACGGGTAATTGGCTCATCGGGTTTGAAAGCATCTGGATAGTCTGCTAGATCAAAGATTCCTGCATCTACTAAAGCCTCAATGTATTTCTCTGCCCAATGATCATCGATGTCTGAAAAACTTGGTGGTTCTTTTTCTGAATTTGAGATATCAAGCGAAATCTCATTTGCTAGAATCGCAGCGTATTCGCCACGTGTGATAATTTCGTCCTTTCCTATAAAACTTTCCGGATGAAGTCGGTAAGCAATATAGATTCCACTACATAGCAGAATCAAGAAGGCGAGTGCAACAATACCAATGCGTTTTTCTTTCTGTCTCATAAATTTTCCATCCTTTCGTTTAATTTTTGATATGAAAAAACCGGAATCAACTATTTGACCCCGGCTTCAAATCCATTTTAAATTCATATAACTTTGATTCTTACATAAGCTAAATAAACAATTGGCTTGTTTATGAATGACTCTTTTTCACAGATTTTTAAAATAAAAAAAGAGGCATAGCTTATTGGTCATTATAGTTGACCTTAAACAATTGCCTCATAACTTTTCAAATATTAATTCGACTATTCAATTCAAATCAAATTCAAAGCATTCACGCTTTTCTGCTAATGTGAGCTCTATCAATATACTTTCATAAATCTTCATTGTTGTCAAAAATCAAATCCCTAATTCAGAAATCTGCATAATTGACTTTTGGGGCCCGACAAGTAATAATATGAATTTATTGAATCAAATTTGTTTCCGATAGCTCATCCATTTACGATTTTCAGAGACTAATAAACACGACAATGACTTCTTAAAAATCAAAATCGAAGATTATATCAGTACATTTTAGATGCCTTGTAATCAGTAAATGATTTAAACATTTTTGTACTCAAATTTGCTTGAACATATGCAGAGTCAACTGTAGTATCTATTATTTTCCATTCGTCATCGACATATACTTCATTCCATGCGTGATAGATGTCTTTCGTTGGAATTGAATAACCCTTTATCAATTTTGTTGGAATACCAACACTTCTAAGCATCGCAGCTACAATTGAAGCGTAATCATAACAAATACCTGTATTTGTGATATAAGTAGACTCGATATCTGGAAAATAACCACTTTTAACATTTTTTGCTTTTGTATAATCATACTTAATATTTTGATTTACATAATTATATATTGCTTTAACTTTATCGATGTCATTTTTTAATCCTTTTGTTAATGCTTTGGCTTTGACGATAGGTAATGAAGTATCATCAAACTCTATGTCTTGTATAGATGCTAGAAATACATTATTGTTGTTTTCTAATTCTAATGTAACATCAATTCTGGATAACTCTTTATAACTGTTGCCGGTTGTATTTTGCATAATTCTAACGAGATAGTTGCCATTTCCCAATTGAAGTGGAAATTGATTGATATCTGTATCAGTAATTGGATAAGAGTATCGTACACCATCTTTTTCAACTAATAACAGCATTTTAGCACCGTCTACATCATCAAGCTGAACTCTTACTAATCCATTATCAGTATCAGCTTGGAGCGCTTGTGTTGAAGCATATGATTGTATTGAACTTCCAACTAAAATCATTAAAACCATTAAAATGCTTATTATTTTTTTCATAATAACTCTCCTTTCGGTAGCACGGCTGCCTCTTTTTAAAAGGCCCTATGGCTTTGCGTCCCATCATTACTAATGGTTTGCTATTATCGTTGAGAGTTACTCATCACAATATGGACTTATTGAAGTTTTCAAAAAACAGAAAATCTTCTCATTCGGTGGCTAGGCTGCCATTCATTCGAAAGGCCCTATAGCTTTGCGTCCCACCGTTTCCAATGGTTTGCCATTATCGTGAAAAGAGTATCTCTTCACTGTTACTTTTATTTAATATAATTTTATAATAGCACATTATCCGTAATTGTCAAACCAATTCATGCTTACTAACCTATAAACCAAATAATTAAAATCCCTGAATTGAATTGTCGATTCATAGCGTTCAGGGATTTTAATAAGTTTATTCTTTATAAATATCTACCAACATCATTTTTATACTTTATATAATCACCTTTAAATTTTTCTTCAAGATACGATTCTTCTTTCAATATCAAATTGTGCAAACTAAATCCAGCAACTATACCTATCAACAACAATCCAAAATCTCCAAAAGTAATTGCCGTTCCTAAAAACATAGTATCAAAGGCAACGTAAGCAGGATTTCTAGAAAATTTGTAAATCCCACTTGTCACTAGTTTAGCAGTGCTATTGTGATCAATACCTACTCGCCACGACTTGTTCATAACAATAACGGATATGAAAAACAAGATTGCTCCAAGTGCATTCAATGCCACACCAATGTACCTAAGTGGCATATTCATCAACAATGGTGCATAAATCGAAATTCCGAAAATATTCAAAATCCAAATTGCAATCCAAGTATATACAGACCATTTAACCAGTCTTTCAACTCTGCTCAAATTTCGTTCTTTTCCCTTATCACCTAATGAATTGGCGAGGATTTTATCCCTATACTTTAAAAGCAACAATTTCGCAATGTACACACTACCAAAAAGAAGCAGACACCCACTTGATATTACATTTAGCATGTTACCTCCTGAAACTCAACAATGCGTTTATTGAGTTTTCGAATTAAGTACTCTCATAGCATTGAAAACAGCTAGAACAGCAACACCAACATCTGCAAATACAGCTTCCCACATTGTGGCTAGTCCGCCAGCGCCAAGAACCAGTACAATTCCTTTAACTGCGAAAGCAAATATAATATTCTGCCACACAATGGTCTTCGTTCGTTTTGCAATGCGTATTGCACTTGCAATTTTTGATGGTTCATCCGTCATGATTACGACATCCGCAGCTTCAATTGCAGCATCAGAACCAATCCCACCCATTGCTATACCAATATCTGCCCGTGTTAAAACTGGGGCATCATTTATACCGTCACCTACAAACACCAATTTACCTTTTCTACCCTCTCGGCCTTCCAGCATTTCAAGCTTTTCAACCTTCTGATGTGGCAAAAGTTCTGAATATACTTCATCTAATCCAAGTTGTTGACCTATTTTTTCACCAATTGCTTTATTGTCACCTGTCAACATTACAAGTTTCTTAACGCCTAATTTTCTTAACTCTTGAATTGCTCGCTTTGAATCTTCCTTGATCTCATCAGAAATAACAATAAATCCTGAGTACTTTTGATCGATAACCATATGAATAATCGTACCAACTTCGTCCTTCGTACGACCTTCATCAAAGGATATATTCTCCTTTTTCATCAGTTTGAGATTCCCAGCCAGTACGGTTTTCCCTTTAACTTTCGCTTGAATACCATATCCAGAAATTTCATCGTACTCTTCAATCATGCTCTTATCAACATTATTCTTATAGGCTTTCAAAATTGATTGAGCTATTGGATGATTTGAATAGCTTTCAGTGTAGGCTGCGTATTCAAGAAGTTCTTCATCGGATAATTGATTTGTTAAGTTCACAATTTTTGTTACCTTAAAAACGCCTTTAGTTAAAGTTCCTGTTTTATCAAAAACAACTGTATCAACATTGTTCAAGGCTTCAAGGTAGTTACTCCCTTTCATCAAAATGCCTGCTTTTGATGCACCGCCAATACCACCAAAGAAACCTAACGGAATTGATATTACTAATGCACAAGGACATGACACTACAAGGAACACAAGTGCTCTATAAATCCATTCGCTAAAAGTTGCTCCCGGAATCATTAGTGGTGGAATTATAGCCAGTGCAAGAGCGATAAAAACAACGGCTGGTGTGTAGTATCTAGCAAATTTTGTGATGAAGTTCTCGGTAGGCGCTTTTCTACTGCTTGCATTTTGAACCAAATCAAGAATTTTAGAAACCGTTGATTCTCCAAATTCTTTCGTCACTAAAACTGTCAAAAGTCCGTTTTTATTAATTGTTCCAGAAAGAATATCATCTCCCGTTTCTACTTCTCTAGGAACCGATTCACCAGTGATTGCTGAAGTGTCCAACATAGAAGTTCCAGAAAGTACTTTGCCATCTAGTGGAACCTTTTCTCCCGGTTTTACAATAATAGTATCTCCAACTGCTACATCTTCAGGAGAAACCTTCTCGACATTATCACCAATTTTGAGATTTGCAAAGTCAGGTCGAATATCCATTAAAGCAGTTATTGACCTTCTTGAATGATTTACAGCCATACTTTGGAAAAATTCTCCCACTTGGTAAAAGAGCATTACTGCAACACCCTCTGGATATTCTCCAATAGCAAATGCGCCTATGGTTGCTACACCCATCAGAAAGTTTTCATCGAAAACCTGTCCTCTTGATATATTTCTCAAAGCTTTTAGAACGACACTTCCACCAACTAAAAGATAACTTGTTAAAAAAACTACCAATTCAATCATTGGTGAGAAATTCATCAGTAGACCTACTAAGAACAAAACAAAACCTGAGCCGAGACGGATTATCTCTACTTTATTGATACCATCTTCTTCATGTCCACTTTCTTCATGTCTGTTGTCTTCACTGACTTCTTTTTTCTTGTGCACTTCCATATCAACCACTTTAATTCCTGACTCAATTCTTACGGCTATTTTTGTTGCTTCTTCAACAATTCTTGGTAGTTCTCGTTTATGTCTTACTTCTATAATGAGTTTTTTTGAAACAAAATCCACTGTTGCATTCACAACCCCATCGATATTTTTTACTTCTTTTTCAATCTTAGAGGCACAATTTGCACATCCTAAACCCATAAGCATCAAAATCTTTTTTTCTGCTTTAGTAATAACTTTCTCTTTAACAACTACATCTGGCTCCAGTTTTGCAACAATGGCAGTGGTATCATTCATCACTTGATCGATATCACCAGTCTGCAAAACTTCAATCGTCAGTGTTTTGGTTGCAAAGTTCATTGAAGATAAAGTAACATGTTCTAGTTTACTCACTCTATCCTCAATCTTAGTTGCGCAATTTGCGCAATCTAAGCCTTCCAGTATCAGTTCTTTCTTGATTGTGCTACTCATTTAAAGCCCTCCCTTTATTGTTTTCATTAACATGAATTAAGCCTTGATCAATTATTCTCTTTACATGCTCATCATCTAAAGAGTAGAAGACTACTTTACCATCTTTCCTATTCTTCACTATTCTTGCTTGTTTTAAGACTCTTAATTGATGAGATATCGCAGACTGAGTCATGTTTAATAAATATGCGATATCACATACGCACATTTCTTCTTCAAATAATGCAGATAAAATGTTAATTCTGGTTGTATCCCCAAAGATCTTAAATAATTCTGCTAAATCATTCATATCTGTGTACTGAGGCATCTTCAATTTTACCTTCTTCACCACATCTTCATGAAGCACATTACAGTCACATCGCTCTGCTTCGAAATCTTTGATCACTATGCCACCTCTTGTTCGTATGATTATATGTTCAAACGTTCATATATTATAATTTCATTTTACCATTTATATTAAAAATGTCAACATATATGAATGCACACTCATATATCATTTTACCTTTCTATATTTATATACTTTACATAACAAGCTCACTACTTCGTTTTGGTAAAAATTGGGAATAAGAAGAGCTGTTAGGTACTCAAGTTACTGAAGAACTGAGTCATTGTTTTTAATTCAACGTGACCATTTTCAGCTTTCTGATTTTGGGCATAAAAGGCCGCTTGATTCACTGCATATTGCAGTTTTTCAAGTGACCCATTGGGTTATAGTAAAAAAAATGTACGGTTTAATTGCCATACTATACGCTTAAGCCATTGATTATTCAATTAATTAAATTTTAGCTGGATTAATATTACTTGTTCAGAACTCCCATCGTTTATGTTTGCTTAACAATTCCAACATTAATCAAGATATCCAGTATCTGATTTAACGCTTACTTGGTTAATAAGTTAGGCAGTGACTTTAATACTTGATGTGTATCTTCCTTTACAAATCCGCGGACTACAACCATACCGCTTCCTCTTGGTACAAAATTTGGAACTAGCATCATCAACTGCTCTAGTTCCTGTAATCCAGAATCATACATAAGAAATTTAGCCATCTCTTTTTCCTCACTTTCTGTTTTTGGACATAAAAAAGGCAGAGTCTATAGATCATTTTAGTTGATCTAAAAACTCTGCCTCGCCTTTCAAATTATCATTTATTGATTATTTAAGTTCAATAAATTTCACTCATTACAATCTATAATTTTGTATTTTCCATATGTTTATTGAAAACATAAACTATATCAGAATAACAACATACCCCTTTTGGATTATTGACTGCGCAATTGCTGTTCTTCATAGCGCCAGTCTTATCAATCACGTCTTTTACAGTTAATGCTCCATTTTCAATTGCTTCTATAATATCTTGTTCAGTTACATGGTTGCAATAGCAAACATATTCACCAATTACAGGATCCTTACTATCAGTACTGCAACAAGAGCAACATTTTTCTTCACTCATCCATTGTCCTCCTTCAAACTTTTTAATTTCTTATTTCATATGCTTCTAAGCTCTTATTATACTCTCAACTCATAAAATCCGCTATGTCATCTATATTTTAGCCCTTTTTCCGGGGTCAAAAAACGTCATTTTTTCGTCTGTTTTTTGCCCAAATTTTAGACCAAAACCACTATATGTTGTGGTCAACATCTACTTTTTCTCACCTGAACCACTACGCGTCATCAGAATTATCGCTTCCACGTGCCTTGAGTAGACAAAAATGATGTCGTGCGAACCCACTGGTTCCTTGGCGGAGGGTTATTTTTCTCGAAAAACTCCAATAACTACTTCTATAATACCTTTATCCTGCTATTGTTCCGTTGAATCATACAGATATTACATTCAGGTTTAACTGTTGCAAATCTTGAATTACTCTCTGATTATCTTCGTAAAAAATTAAGTGTTCAAACCCACATTCAAGTATTTCACAGATTTTCTCTATATCCTTAACCACTTCAAGTTTACTGCTGAATAAGACTTTCTTAAATCGGTTGTAAATTTTGTAGTGCTCTAGAATTGCAAATACTCTAGCCTCATCAGCGCTTGTCCATAAAATACATAATTCAACATTTTGATCTTGTAAAACTTGAACTACAGATGTATTTGGCGAAGTCCTCTTCAAGTTATTCATGAAGTACTTTTGCTTCAATTCAATGATTTCATTTTTTTGAAAGCTATTAAGTTCTGGATATTTGCTCAAAATAACATCTCGAGTTATCCTTTTACAATCATTAATTGTTGCTAACCCTAGTTTTTTCAATGCATAATTGTAAGAATCATTGTTTAATGAATCTGTATATACTAGCGTATTATCAAGATCAAATATATATCTCTTCATTATTCTCATAATAGTGTCAACTGTTCATAAACATAAGAATCCGCATCTGAAGATAAATTCGGATTCACTAATGAATTAATAAGATCAATTGAACTCGGTATCAAAATCTTCACTTGATCCGCGCCTTTGCTATTTACAAAATCCTTATTTAAAGCAAACCGCTTATTATCTTCATCTGTCTTGCTATTATACATTGCATATCTTTCTATTTCATACTTCCTTGCGGCTTCCATTGCATGTCGCGAACCACTATCTCCTTCTCCCTTCCTATAGCTAGCTACCAGAATAATTGCTTTAGAAAACATTGCTTGTAATCGGTCTCTTTCAATAAATCGATTTATTGCTTCATGTTTTGAACCAGCATCTTTATAATACTCCGAAATCAGCAGTCCGCCTTTTTTGACAATCTCTTCTGCAAAATCTCGATTTTCGGCGGGATATACTTTACCTAACTGGGATGGTAAAATTGCAATTGTCTTTCCATTTGTCTCTATGCTAGTTTTATGAGCAATTGTATCGCAGCCGATTGCTAATCCACTTACTATTACTAAATCATTTTTAACTAGCCTTCTAACTATATCAGTCTCTCTTTTAATAATATCTTCATCAGGATCTGTCAGGCCAATAACAGCAACATTCTTATTTAAATCACACAGCAATGATAAGTCGCCTCTATAAAATAACAAATATGGTTTGTCTCCATTATTTTTAACCTTTCGGTTAATGAATGGAAACTCATCATCGTAAGCACAAATGATTCCTTCTTCGCTATCTATTGAATCAAGTTCGCTTGACATTTTTTCGGATGCCTTAATAACTCTTTCATCATTCAATACTTCCTTATTAAACTTTTCTCTATCTGCATAGTTTGCCCAAAATTGTGCATTTGTTTTCACTATCCCACACTCTTTTGCGGCAAGTACCCTTAATGCAATATCTGAATATTTCATTAGTTCCTCCTCGTGTACCCAATTGAATAAAATATTACTTTATTCGCACCATTATCAAGTAATGCTTGGATACAATCTTCATCTATATTAACGTTTCTCGTATAAATGTCATCGATAAGAATAATATTCTGATTCATTATTCTACTTTTGTCTATTTGACAAGTTGCAACCGTGATGCCAGGATATGGTTCATCACCATCATTTGGAATACCAGTTGCAGTACGCAGATGGGTTGTACGAGTGTTTACTACTCGTTTAATACAATCCGTTCCATCAATTACGCCATGAATATTATTAGCAGCAATTCTAATTGCTTCTCTTAACATTAGCTGTGAATTCGAGAATGATTTCAACGACTTCGCTCTTGGCACTCCAATGAGCATGCAATTTGACCAACTACTGTCTGCTAAAATTTCCGGAATATCCTCTATCAAGATTTCTATAACCTTGTCCCTTGCTTCAACTAAATTTCTATGTGGCTCTGAATCGAAGGTATTTTTCAAGGTATTCAGAAAATCAGGGTTACCCGGTTGCCTAAATCCAGTATAGAGCTGATGATAATATCCAGGTATACTCCTATTTAAATAACCATTTCTATCAATGATGAATTCGTTGATCATGATATCCCCCTTTAATGCAAGTATTGCTTTGATTAAATTGAATTATTCTAAATACCGCTCACAAATCATAGGAAACAGGCAATTATAGCAATTGCAGTCGAAAAACCTGCTAGTCCCAATGTAATTCTTAATAAAGTGCTATTTGCTTTTGTTTCCAACGCAAGTTTTAGTTGGTTTATTTCATCTTGCATAATATTCATTTTTAGTTCTTGTTCTTTTATCTTTTCATCATGAATTCTGTCGTTTTCAGCTTGGGTTTCCAATAGCTTTTCAAACTTCTTATCAGTTTCTGCATGTATTTTTAATTGTTCAGCATGCATTAGATCTACGTCTTCCTGCACCTTCAATTTTTCAAGTAGCTTTTTATCATTCTCTACTTGTAGTCTTATCTGCTCTACTTGTAGTCTTATCTGCTCTTCATGTAGCTTGTCTATTTCAGCCTGTGCTTGCAGTTGTTCACTATGTAACCTATCCAGTTCAGCTTGAGCCTGCAGTTGTTCTTCTAATCGCTTACTTGCTTCTTCCTGTAATTTCAGTTGTTCACCAAGCAACTTATCCGTATCCGAATGTGTTTTTAACTGATTAGTGATTTCTTGAGTTTTATTCTTATGGTCTCTTAACATTTCTTCATGCGTCTTAACACGCTTGGAAAGGTTCTCTTGCTTTTTGAGTATATCTTCTTGATCCTTTAACTGCTTTACAACAGAAATCAATTCTTGTCTTGCTAGTTCCGATAATTCCTCTTCAGTGGCACCTTTTAATTTCATTTCTAGTTCACGCACAACAAATCTATTGCTAGCAATATTACTAACTCCTAAGCCAAATAAGTATTTCGTTATTTCAGCCAATTTAGTCTGGAATTCAAATGATATCTTTTGTGCTTCAGCTCCAGATTGAACTGCTTCAGCAAGGTCAATACCTGCAGATTGCAACTCTTCAATAGCCACTTTTTTCTTAAACATTCCTGCAGATTTACCTTTTGCTGCATCGGCGGAATCTTTTGCTTTTTCAGCAGCATCCATTGCCTTTTTTACGCTTTGATCCAGCTCATTTAATTTATTTATTTGACTTGAAATGATTGCTGGTAAATCTTTCTCTTCAATGCCATTAATGCCTGACTCGAGTATGTCATCTGGACCTAAAACCAATATCTCATTTTCCATGTCCTATTACCCCCATGTTAAAACATCATTAATTTCATCTATCAAACCTGAATTTTTCTTCTCAATTTCATTTCTATACTCGCCAATTTTTCTCATTGACTCCCGATTGTCTTTCCATGACTCAAGAAAAATTACAGATGTTTGCTGCATCATTTCCATCGCTTCATTTATTGTTTTTTCTGTCTGTTCAGCTGCTACCCACGAATCTGCTTGCAGGTAGTATACTTTTGCATTCATCAAGTGCAGTTGTTCGCTAAATATAGCGATTCTCTCATTTCTCATTTTTTCTCGTTTCACACCCATTGCAGCATCTGTTCCAACTGCTATTGCAAATCGACCAACCCCAACAAAATTAACTCGCAGCAAAAATTCCTTAGCAAAAACAGCCGTATTCCCTCCAGAATTAATTGCTCCACGTATTGCTGCATCAGCCATATCAACAAGAGTAAAGGTGCCTGTTGCTATAGTCAACATACGCACAACCGTGCGGTTCTTTGCGGGTTTAACTATATTCCAGTCAATATTTTTCAATTCGCTAAATTGCTTTATATCTTTTTCCTTAATCTCTTCAGTTAGTCTACGGATAAAATAAAAGCTGCGAACTATACACTCATTTAATATGACTGGGAGTGCTTGCCTCCCAAGTTCATAAGCTACACCAAGTTCTGCCCGAAAATCAAACTTCATCATCTGTGCTGATTCTTTAATGATTTTACCGTTCTCATCTCGTTCGGCAAGTAACGTTCCATTAAACAACTTCGAAATCCACAATGAAAACTCTTTAACACCATCTTCATTCTTGAAATTATTAAAGATTGGCAATGCCGAAAGTTCCTTCAAAAGAGAAAGTATAGGGCCTGGCAAACCGGTACCAGCTCCCGGGTTAGAACTTGAACCTGCGATATCACTGATCATATGGAAAAACCAAAATACTGTACCAAACAAAAACTTTTGCGGAATATCCTCTCCGATTAGTAACTTATTTTCAACTTCGACAATCATAAACATACCATTTTTATCAGTACCATAAGACTTACCGCTAAACTGGGTGAGCATAGAGAATAAAAGTCCAATTGGCGTGGGATGATGTGCAAAATCGCGGAGGTGATGCTGTAGTCCGCCACCAAACTTGTCTGTAACACTATCACTTGGTGCTCCAAACTTATTCTCAAGATGTCTTATAGCACCTTCAAGATCATCTCCAGCATAGCCATTCTTTTTCGCAACATTCTTAACAAAACCATTTACTTTTTCGTCGCTCCAATCATTGCCACGTTCGAAGCTAAACTCACCCACCCAGAATGAATCAATCAAACCTGCCAATATCCCGCTACCAACTGCGACCATATAGTCAATACCATCTGCACTATTAGATAATCTTTCAATCTCTTTATTCAATTCACCCAAGCGTTTGTAGTTTGAATTAAGAGAAGCATTTACTGCATCAACATGCTTAGAAATTTCGTTTGACCTAACGTCAGTTTTACTATTTTTTACTGCCGCAACATCTAGCTCAATTTCAAAATCTACCTCGAAGTCGTTATCTATAATCTTCATTTCTGGAAAACTAAGAACTCTGATATCTTCCATTTTTAGCACCTCTACGCCATCATTTGTTTTTGTGATCCTTTAACATAAATTATACTTCAATAGATGTCCAATAAACGTCTCTGTGATTCTTTACTCAATAGCAATCACATACAATTCGTTTAGTGCTCTCGTATATGCTACGTATTTTTCGTTTTGAGTCATCTGATATGGTAATGCATAAACTTTTTCGAATTCTAGCCCTTTAGCTAGGTTTATTGGGATGACATTTAAGAAGCCTCTTCTTACTTCACACTCGTCGTCACTAATCACATTGACTTTTTCATTGGCGTTAAGAAGATATTTTGATTCTATGCTTTCATATAATGCAATGTCTTTGATGATAAACGCGATTCTATCGCTGTCGTTAAGCTTAATTTCAGAACTCAACTTAGTTATATCATAGTGTTTTACAGAACCATCAATCCCAATTGGCATCATATCAATGGCAAACTCAGAGTTTATAAACTCCGTTATCTGGTGAGCATTTCGATAATTTTCATTTATACCAAACGTCATCCAATGGTTGTCCACCATTTGTTTTACTTGATCTTCGTTCATTCCCTTAGGATTGATACTTTGCTTTATATCTCCAAATAGATTGAATACAGCATTAGGAAATACATGCTTGTACAGCGATATTTCGGTAAATGCATAGTCTTGAAACTCATCAACAAATAATAGTGTACGTTTATCATGTAGACTATTAAAAATTACATTGCACCCCACCAAATGTAGAAACACTTCAAATTCATAAGTGAAGTTGCAATCTATTTGATTGTCTTTCTTTATATCAACAATCATTTGCTGGATAACTTCAGACAAGTAATCATGGTTGTTCCTATTAACAAACTGTTCAAATCGATTTATTCTCTCTACTAGTTCTTTATATCTGTTCAATAGTTGCAATACAGTGCTATAACGAACGCTAAGCTGCGGAAATCTGTTTAAGATGTCTTTAGTTTTGTCGCTGCGATTTTCAGAAACGTTAAAAGACCTAAACACATCACTAAATATATTATCTGCTATCGATACTTCATCTGTATTAATCCCATTTTTTTGTTTATAGACTGTTTTTTCAGATAATGTCCAGTTACTGATCAAATGTTCTAGTATTTCTTTTTTGCCTTTCAATGTTCTGTCATTTGAATTTGCTATTAGAGAATCGTTGATACTTTTTAATTTTTTTGTTGCGTTTTCCATTGGCAGATTTGCAACGGTCTTTTTTACATCCTCATAGATGCTATTTAATAATGTGTTCTTCTCAACTGCATCCGTAGTGCTAGTAAGCACTACGCCTTCTTCACAGAACGGCCTATACTCATCTAATATTCTCGCATCTTCGAGTTCAATAAACTTCTTACGCTTTTCACTGTTAGATAATACTATTGCGATGATTTCTTCTCTAAATGCTTTAATAAAACTATCACTATAGACACGCTTAACTAACTCAGCATCTATAAATGAGTTCGATGTGATTTTTCTGAAATTTAAATTGATAAAGACATCGTGTTGATTGTAGTACTGTCTTATCAAACTAGCATTGAATAGTCCAATTGCCAGCCTATTCGCCGAATTAATCTTCAGCGTACGCGACAATTCATCATTTTCTAGATTCAGCAACCGTGTTGGCGAAATTATATATATACTCTTGATATCCAATTCTTGATTATTAAACACCATATACGAAAGACGATGCAGCATGATCATTGTCTTTCCTGAACCAGCACACCCCAATACAAGCATACTTTTCAATTCGTTATAGGTGATTATTTCATACTGATTTTTTTGGATTGTCTGAATAATATCGTGAGTCTTCTTATCTCCTCTGTTTGCACTAATGACTTTTAACAGGAATTCATCAGAAATCACGTGATCTTCGACATCACTAGCTCCGTAATCTCCTTTTTTAGAGTATTTATCAAAAAAGCCACAATATGTACCTGAAATAATCTCAAAATCACGTACTAGTGAAAGATTCCTCTCTTCATTCCCAATATAGATATTATATTGGTAGTATAAATTGCAGGCTTTATCTCTCCAATCAACAACCAGATTATTAATTGCATTCTTGCCAATATAAAATTTTAAATTCTTACCATGATCAACCCGAGCAAAATATGGATTATTTCTAATCTCTCGCCATAAATCCAACTTTGCATAAGCAATCTGATGCTGTTGATATATCGTTGAATCAAAACTATCAGAAAAATCATTATATCCATACTTAATGAGTTGCTCTTCTTCATTCGCACTTTTCAGATTTTTGTCTGCGATTTCGCAAACCTTGATAAAATACTGTTGTTCAACTTGGTCTTCTTGCTCATTTTTTGGATTTTTTAAGAACTCTTCTCTCTTTAAAAGTTTGTCCGTTTTTTGTATAAACAGATGTTTGCCAATTGCATCTGGATATGCGAAGGTAGTAGTCTTTGCTTGGCCATTGAAACTTACATGCATGTAACTTTTAGTTGTATCAAACTCAACAAATACACCTTCTCCATAAACTTCATGATAGAGAGGTGTCACATTCTTTTTAAATCCTCCGGATAATTCGATCTCTTTTATTTTTTCTAACCTTAATTGTTCTTGTATCCGACGCTCTTCTTCCTGCTTTTTTTCAAATTCTAGTTTTTCCTGAATTCTGCGTTCTGCATCCTTCTTTCTTTGGATTTCTTGCTGCTCTTGCCGCTTTCTTTCCTCTTCCTGTCTTTTCCGAAATTCCAGTTGTTCTTGTCGTTTTCTTTCTTCTTGTCTCCTCTGTAGTTCTAATTGTTCTTGTCGTTTACGCTCCTCCTCTTGTTTCCTATTTATCTCTATTTGTTCTATCCGTAGACGCTCAGTTTCTTTCTCCTGTTTCAGCTTTAACTGCTCTTGACGGTCTTGTTCTTCTGCTTGTGGCTGTTGTTGTAGGGTATTACGTTCTAGTGGGTTCGTAACAAACAAGGTTTTTCCAACAACAGACTTATCACGTTCATGTTTTCTGTATTTATATTCAACAATTATTGTCTTTTCCTTAATCGCACAGACTGTCACCATATCTCCATTTTGGGCAAATAACTTCTGTCCGGTTCTAATTCCAGTCTCAATATCATATGTATCTTCAGTTTCTTTTTTTGTATCTTCCACAATCTTTTTTTTCTTAAAAAAATCGAATAATCCCACTTCAACACCCCTTTTTCTCAAATATGCTTAGTCTGTTTTGCATTCATATAGAATCTTGGCTTTGAATCAAATGCAAACATATCTCTGTTGCCCCGATGAAGTCTTTTCGCTCGGAACAACCCCAATATCAACTGTTTTTATATAATTGAGAAATAAGGTACCAAGGAGCAATCGATCACTGCGTGAAATCCGGTTCCATTCATATCCCTTGAACAGATCCCGTAATAGGAATACTTCCCCGGATAATAGATTTGATATTTCAGCCTTTGCTTTATCTAATAATTCATTCACAGTTGGCATTTTCTTACCTCCCACATGGATAACAATATCAACAACATTGTTATGTTAATTGTACCCCTATGAGAAGATTTTCACAAGAAGATTCGACCAAATATTTGGAAATTATACCATCTACAACATTCTAAATTCTGCCTGCATCACTGACTCTTCCTCTTCTGCCCAGAGCTGCTCCATGTCTTCTCGGGCTGCTACTGGGAATTCTTTAGGTACTGCTTCTCCCATCTGTATTGGAGCTAAGTGTGGAATAATCTCTCGGCATAAATCCTGATCCGGGCAATTCATTAGAAATCCACCAAATACTGATTCGCAAATCAATCTGTCACACATATCCGTCATGATAATCTTATCCGCTGTAAAAGCATTCTTCCCAATGAAATTAGCAATGTTTTCTGCTGTCATCTTGAACATATAATCGGTATGCGTTCCTTGATCTTCTCTTTTAAAAACACAGGCATATCCAAGGTTACCGTCTTCCATGAGTTCATATAATTCATCTCTCGTCATCGTCAGTTCTCCATTCGTAGTGCTACTTGGACAGCAGTTAAGTTTCACAGCCTTAGCTCATCCAAACAGATAAACCGCAGCTACATATACAGCCACGGCCATTATTCCTTATCTGATATTCCTATTTATTAGTCTTCGTAGTAGTCAACACTCTCTGTCATCACAATCCCGGAGTGAAACTGTATGGTAATTTTCATGCCCTTATTCACCTTGATGCTGTAGATTAACCTTTTCACCAGTTCTTGATCAAACTCTCTTACCTCTGGGTTTACGGTCTTGATTGCCTTGTCCAGTTCATCAACTCTTTCAGCATAGTTCTCAGCTTGCTTCTGTGCCCTTACAACCTGTAATTTCGCCTGTTTTAGCTCGTTTATCTGCTCAGATAATTGTCGATATTCTTCATCAAATTCTTCGCTTACAGCGCCTTGTCGTGCGTTATCTTCGATGAGCGCCAACATCTGTTTTTGCAAGGCATCGATCTGGTCATCGTATTCCGTTGTAACCCCTTTGGTACTATAGTTACCTATTACTCGGATCACGTTCTCTCGAAAGGTCCCGATAAAGTCGCCATTATTCTCTACTACCTTATTGATTGCCTTCATGATTGCATCGTGCAGTTGTTCTTCTTTCAGGGTTGGCGAGTGATGGCATTTGGAGCTTGTCCCTTGCTTAAGTCTGTCCTCACAGCGCCATACTGCTGATTTCTGACCATATTTAGACCATGTCTGTCTTCTGTATGAGTGTCCACATTCTCCGCAAGTCAGGAGTTCCGTCAGCACATACTTTGAGCTGTATTTGCTCTTTTCTTTCTTAGCCTTATTTGCCTTTCTTGTTACTGCAGCTTTGTTGAGACTTGCTCTTCTGGCTTTCTCCACCTGTACTTGGTGAAACAGCTCTTTCGGGATAATCGCCTCATGGTTGTCTTCGATATAGTACTGTGGTGCATACCCTTGGTTCTTGACCTTCTTCTTCGTTAGGAAGTCGATGGTGTAGGTTTTCTGCATGCAGGCATCTCCGCAGAACTTCTCATTTGAGAGCATCTTATCAATGGTGCCAGGATGCCAGTTTTCAAGTCCTGTTACGGTCTTTATGCCGTCATCTTGGAGCCCTTTGGTAATTTGTATAATGCTTTTCCCTTCCAGATACTCTCTGAAAATTCGTTTCACAATCACCGCTTCATCCGGGACGATGATGAGGTTACCATCAGCATCTTTGGTGTAGCCGAGAAACTTCTTATGGTTTACTGATATGATGCCATTTTCAAATCGTCTGGTTAATCCCCATCTTGTATTCTCGCTGATATTCCGGCTTTCCTCCTGCGCCTGACTGCTTAGGATCGTAATCAGGAGTTCGCCACCGCTTTCCATGGTGTTGACGCCCTCTTTTTCGAAGATTACCGGTACATTCTTTTCTTTAAGCTTTCGTATGCACTGCAGCGCATCAACTGTGTTTCTTGCGAATCTGCTAACCGATTTTGTCAGTACCAGATCCACTTTTCCAGCCATACATGCATCGATCATGGCATTGAAATCGTCACGTTTCTTTGTCTGTGTGGCGCTTTTGCCATCGTCAGCGAATATTCCGGCACACTTCCAGTTTGGGTTGCTATTGATTTTTTCTGTATAATAATCGACCTGTGCTTCGTAGCTACCTTCCTGCTGTTCTAGAAGCGTACTGACTCTGCAATAAGCGGCCACTCTAAGTGTTTTCTGTTCTACTCGCACATGCCTATCGTATTTCATTTGAGGCGGTATGATTGCTACAGTCTTTTTTGCTACTGCCATGGTTACCATCCTTTCTTTGGGTTTCTATGGGTCGTTCTATGATGATGCCACCTATAAATTCAACCGCTATCTTGGTTTCTTTATAAATGGTCATCTGCTTAATGATCGTTTTGAACAGTTCCTCGTTAAATTCCGTCAAGGTGCTGGTTTCCACAAGAGCTTCTTTCAATCTCTCAGCATTTCTTGGTTGATCATATACTTTAGCCCCTGCATAGTAGAGCTTCGCTCTCCTGAGTATCAGTTCTGGCAGCTCCGGATTGGAGTAGTCACCTTCCAGCTCTAGTTCCTTAATCCGGTTTTCTGTCTCTCTTAAATCCAAGCTCATCTTCGGCGGTTCTTGCGGTTTGATTTT
Organism: Fusibacter sp. QWL-12; assembly: GCF_058683495.1. NCBI lineage: Bacteria > Bacillati > Bacillota > Clostridia > Eubacteriales > Fusibacteraceae > Fusibacter > Fusibacter sp. QWL-12. Next base: position 3,059,579 of record NZ_CM178745.1, on the reverse strand, counting down.
TTCGATCAGCCACCTTTGCCTTAATAGTTGATTGGTAGCTTCTATAAAAATCGCTTTCAAGTCCTCATCGGTGAAGAAATGGTTTTTGCATAAAACTCGGTTTTGGTAGATATAATGTTTGCACTTCCATTTGACCTTTTCAGAAGGCTTTCCAGCGTGCTCGATGTACTTCTTGTAGTTTTCACCACATTCGCCGCATCGGATCATGCCACTAAAAACCGTTTGATTTCGAATGGCTTGCACTTGCTGTGTTCTACTGAGCTTTTTCTCTACGCTTACCCGTCGCTCCTGTGCCCTTTTAAAGGTCTCATCGTCAATAAGTCTTGGATATAATTCGTCCCCTTGATACCTGATGTTCTGCAGGATCTTCCCCACTGAACCATGATTCCAATTCGGTTTCTTGTTGGCATTCAGTACACCCATTGCTGTCAGATCTTTTGCGATGGCAAACATTGACTTCCCAGCGATGTAATCTGTAAAAATTGATTTTACCGTTTTCGCAGGTTCCTCTTGTATTTCTACTGCTCCATTCACCATCTTGTATCCCATGGGCATATGTCTTTGCATCATTCCTGCTCACCACCTGTTCCTGCCTTCTCCATCAACTCCAGTCCATTAACCAGTTTGAAGGTTATCGTATTCTTTTGACCGATAATCACCTGCTCCACTGTATGTCTAAAGAGGCTTTCATCATAATCCTCCATAATCTCTGGGTTATAGCGGATGATTTCAAGCAGTCTTTGAGTACCAGCGATCTCCTTTTCGAACCCATTGGAATCCAGAAGGCTGTTCCTTTTTCTCTTCGTTTCTTCAAGTTCAACATTCAGAGCATTTTGTTTCTGTATAAAAAGAGCAGAGTCCACATATCCCTTTTGCGCTACTCGGCTCAGGATATGGCTCTGCTCAGTCAGTTCCATGATCTTATGGCTTAATTCTTCAATTTCAGTTTCTTGTTCCTTATTGATTCGAAGATTCTTAAGGGAGTCCAGCATCGGGACGAGTATCTCCCCATAATTGCTGACAAGTTTATTCCACATTGTCAGATAGGCATCTTTGATGATGTCCTCACGAACCGGCTTCATTTTGCACATTGCACTGTTCTTAATGTGGTTCGTACAGCTCCATTGGATTTTCTCATAAGGCTTACCGATATAGATCTTTTGCCTTTTAAATGAGCCATTGCATTCACTGCACATGATTTTGCTGCTGAACTCGTACCTGTTTTGATATTTTTCACTGCGGTCATTCCCCATCTGGTTTCTTCGATATTCATAAATCTCCCGAACCAACTGTCCTTGTTCTCTGGTGATAATCGGATCATGGTTATCTTTAATAAAAAACTGAGGCATCTCGCCACGATTTCGTTTCTTCGTGAACGGGAGTACCTCAGTGGTGTAGGTTTTCTGTAAGATCAGATCACCTTCATATATAGGATTTTGTAGAATCTCTTTCACTGTACTTTCATTCCAAGTTTCTGCCGTTCTAACGGTTGGAACTTGGTCTTTATTTAAATCTCTGGCGATGATGTAGGATCCTTTCCCACCCAGATACTCCAGATAAATTCGGCGTACTATTTCCGCCTCATCTTCTTTAATCACCAGTTCGCCATCTTCATCCTTCGTATATCCATAAGCCACTGTGCTGAGCCTATAGCTACCATCCCTGAATCTCTTTTGAATACCCCAGCGGTTGTTGGTCGAAATGCTTTCGGATTCCCCTTGTGCCAAGGAGCTCAAAATCGTCAGCATCTGTTCGCTTTGCTCTGATAGGGTGTTGAGGTTCTCTTTTTCAAAGTATACTGTAACTCCAAGGGATTTCAGTTTCCGGATGGCTTCTATGCTATCAACTGTATTTCTAGCAAACCGAGTGACCGATTTCGTGATGATGATATCGATATTGCCATTTTCGCATTCATGCATCATTCGCAGAAATTCATCTCGACTCTTAACCTTTGTTCCACTTTTTGCTTCATCCGCAAAGATGCCAACAAATTCCCAATCCTCACTTTTTCCGATATAGCTTTCGTAATATTCCACTTGAGCCACATAGGATGTGTGCTGCTTGGTGGAATCCGTGCTGACTCTGCAGTAAGCGCAAACCCGTTTTTTCGGTCTGAGGGTTTGGATGACATTCTGTCTCACCGGTTCTATTTTAGTTACTTTCTTTGCCATATGCGGTTTCCTCCTTTCTAGGCATGTGCCCCTTCTTAGCAACACACAATACTCCAAAGGCTGGAACATAGCAAGTGTTTTTACGCATATACCTTAGCAAGCTGTGGGGAGAAGGATTGGCGGTTCAAATGATCGATTTTTTCGTACTCTTCCTCGCTCACGATGCCTCTTCTCATCAGAATGTCTAACATCTTCAGTGCCATTTTATATTGAACTTCACCCTTGGATTGCTCTCTGGTCATTCCATGAAGTTTCGCTTCTTCTTCCCCGATTTTAGTTAAATCAAAATCCATATCTTTTGCCTCCAATCTTTCATTTTGCTTAATATCACAAAAATAGGGATTGCCTTTCTCCTGACACCCGCATCCGCGAACACCAGAAGAAAGCAAGTCTATAGACTCTTGCAATCCCCATGGCTTCTGACATTAAGTCAGTTTTTATTCGTTCACACACTGTATTTGACACAACTTCCCCAGTGCATAGCCTTTTTCAAGACTTAAGGGCGGTTTCATAAACTGAGGTCAGTTTACCTCATCATAGGATTCTCACCTCCTCCGGGATCTCCGCAGGCTGCCCCCATTGCGATGTCTATGGCTGGACAGAAGTATCATTGTAGGCTGATGAGGTTATGGCAAAACAGTCGAACTGTTTGGAACCGTAGTTCCAACGCTCTGCTTATGGATCAGATGGACCCGCTCGCACCTTATTGTTGGCCGCATTTATAAAATCAGAAAATCTCCCAAGAGAAAAAATCCATTTGCATGGATCTGTTCTGACCTTACAGGTGGTCATTGCGCATCTACCCGTGTCGCTTACCCTTTTCAGGCTCATCAGCTAACGTATTTATGAAACCGGATATTTATTTTTCAAGGTTCAAATGAGAAGATGAAAAGACCCCCTCACTTACTTCCACGATGAGCGAGGGGGTTGAGCGGATTTATTTTTGATTTTCCAAAAGTTTTTTTAGCTTACGGAGTATTCTCGCTTTCCTATCGTTTATGGTTTTCTGAGGAATTCCAACGTTCTTAGCGAATTCTCGTTCCGTTAAACCTTGGTAAAACAGTGCATGAATCATTTCTAATTCATCAGCACTGAGTAACCCCAGGCTCTCTTTAAGTTTTGCAATCATCACAGCCTTGATCGCTATTTCTTCTACATTTGTCTCTTCATCTACAAACTGGGCATCTGCATCCATCAATCGTTCCAACGAATCCTCTCTGCTTGGAATAAAAAAAGCGACTTGCTTGGTTTCATCCAAAACAAATCGCTCTACTTTAAGGTCATATTCAAGATATTGAAGCCTTCTCTCACTTTGTCTTAAAACTGCAATCACCTCTTCACTTGCAGCTGGGTACATCTTTCGATAATTTGGTATTCTTCTTTCATGTGCCATTTTTCATATCTCCTTTTCTGATTTCTAAAGTGTCTTTGAGCAACATCAGAAAAAAGGAGGTGAATGGCATTTGAGCTTTAAACAACATACTGACTTTTTCATCTGACCTCCTAAAAATGGGCAGAAAAACCTGCTAAGAAAAATCAAGAAGAACTTTTGAATTCTCAGTCAAGTTTTCGATGCAATAAAAAAACACCATCTTCGAAAAGATGATGTTTTAAGCACGACAAATAGGCTAACTGATTACCTGAAGTTAGCCTGCTTTTTATTGAAATTGCTTTTATAAATGTTATTGCAGTTCCATAACCCTCGCATAATAAATGCGTAAGAACTTGTTTAAAGCTGCAATTTTAGCTACCTTTTTTGCCTTTCCTTCTGCTTCCTTTTTCAACATATACTGATATACTGCGGCATCATTCACAGGCTGTATTGCTTTTAAGCATTTCATGACTTCATAACCAGTTTTTCTAAGTAATGATGATCCACGTTTGGATATCTTTCTCCTTGTGCCTACGAAATTACCAGATTCAAAAGGTGGAGAATCTAACCCCGCATAGGCGACTAATGCACTTCCATTGTGAAATTTTCTAACGTCTCCTATTTCCGCAATTAGTCTTGGTGCCAGGACATCGCCGACACCACTCATCGCTCTAACGGTCTCATATTCTTTTAAAGTACTTGCCGTGACCTGCAGCTGTGTTAAAATATTTTGTAGAGTCTTGTTGATTTCACCAAGCACTCTGACTGCTTCTAGCACGAGCATTTTCGTCGATGGTGTGCTAGAAGAGAGCGTTGGAATACCACTGCTGGCAATGGCGTAGATTTTTCTCGCCTTGGATTCACTGGCGTGGTATTTCTTCTTTTTAGCCCATTCTTGATAGCTCTTAATAAAGTCTTCCTCGCTTAATTTTGTGATGTTGTCGTAATGCCAATAATGCTCAACGAAATCACTGAGTTTGTCTCTTGTTGGATAATCAGATCGTTTCCCTGAAAGTAATTTTTTTATGCCAGGCATCGTTCTGTCCAATATGCCGTTAAGAGACAACTTGCTGTCTATCTTCATTCGAATATAATGAGAATACTGCCTTCCGAGAAATTTGAGTTCTTCATAAACTTCTTCGCTAGGTTCATGCCTTCGTAGATGAAACCAATTATCGAGACCATAATTTGCAATCCTCACAGAATCAATCTTATCCGTTTTGCCTTTCCTAATAGCTGTTGAGGCGTATTTTTTCATCACGAGTGGATTGATGATGCTAACGAAGATTTTCTTCTCTGTAAAAACGCTTAACAGCGGTAGATGATAGGCTCCCGTTGCTTCTAATACTACTCTTACCTCGTTGCCAAGCTTTAATATGGTATCTGCTAACTTTGATACCGCTTCTTCTGTGTGAACGATTTCTGTTGGTGATAAAAGGACTTCACCATATGGCTTTAAAATGCAAACCATGCTTTTTTCTTTTGATACATCGATTCCAACGCTTATCATAACAACCTCCATGAGTTATTGTAATTGCAATCCATCTGCACTCATTGCCCATTCAGTTTGGTTAGTTACACGAACGCTATCTGGTTCAACCTGCTTAATCGAATGCTCACAATAAGAGATGGCTGACAGTTTTTATTGACGGATGCAAGGATCCAAAAAAGCCCACGCCAGACCAATTACCCTCTCATTGTAAAAAAATAAGTGCAAACGCTCAACATCACTAAGAATGTCTTGCATTTACACTTTTATCGTACCAAAAAGCCGAGAATAACATTTCTGTTAGACTCGGCTTTGGCTGCCAGCTTTAAGCGAATTTAGGCATGATTAAACCCCATAACTAAAATAGTCATGGGGCTGATTTGCCTTATATATATGTGTTTTAAAAATGCCATAATTCGCCAGCATAGTCAGTGTAACATGTCAGTTGTCGGAAAGCAGTAGGGACTCCGTCGGGTTTATATCGGGTTATAGTCGGGAATTTGTCGGGGCAGTTCCGCTTTGAAAAAAGTTAGGTATTTCAATGTCATCATTGATTGGACCAAAAATCCCCCGCATTGACGGAATGGTATAACCCCATAGGCAGATTGCAAAGAGCTCCAGCGCTTCTTTCTTTTTATCAAAGTATGTGCTGCGTTCGAGATTCAATAGCTCTAGCATCTCAAATTCGGAGTACTTATACACCGTCAGATATTGCTTGCTTAGAATCTCATGATAAAGCTTCCCATTGTCCGGATAGTCATAGATCTTGTTCATCGCATTGTCAATCAAAGCAATCAACCATTGAGTTTCAAAAAGGGATTTCACTTTTTCAGAAAAGCGATCCTGCTCGAACTCCGGTGCGTAATTCGCCAAATATTCCAGTGCCTCTTCCATTGTTCTACTGCAATAAATCTCAGCACTTTCACAAACTTCAAGAGCTCGGCTGGATGCGGACCAAACTACCGGCCTATATATCTTAAGGAGTAGCTTTGTTTTATGCAGGACACCCTCCCTTTCAATATTCAATCCCTTGAACATTAGCGAACATTGTTTCATAACCTTACTTTCTTTTCTCATGGCATCAACCCTTCCTTATATTTCATGTTGACTAATATCAACGGTTAGTGGTATATTTATTACGCACGATGTTGCGTGCAACATAGTCAAATTATAACCGAACTTATGTTCTTTTGTCAATCGGAATATAGTGCACCAGGCTGCATAAAAAAGCAGCAGAAAAGGAAGGAGTTAAGGCCATGTTATTTGGTGATCGAATTAAAGAACTCAGGAATTTGGCTGATATGAGTCAGCAGGAATTGGCGAACAGGACAGGTCTTTCATTACGCTCCATTCAGAATTATGAGAGCAATCAGCGCTATCCGAAGGATGTGGCTATCCTAAATAAGCTTTGTGCCGCATTAGGCACAACCATTGAGGAGCTGATGAAAGAAGAAGACCAATTTATTTTGGAAGCAGCATCGAAATTTGGTTCCCGTGGTAAAAATGATGCCGAGAAACTCATTGAAGAAGTTGGCGGACTTTTTGCCGGTGGCGAACTGAATGAAGAAGACAAAGATAAGGTTTTTAGAGCTATTACCGAAATGTATTGGAAAGCGAAAGACAATAATAAAAAGTACACTCCCAAAAAATACAAAAAGAACAGCGGGTCTAATGAATAGTCACTGTCCGTTTTTCGGGATAGTCTGTTTGTTATACTTATTATGCTGGGGGAGGTGAACTTTTCGTGCCAAATAGAGAATATATTCAAAATGTCGCCAATAAGCTAATCAAGAAATTTGATACCCGTGATCCTTTTCAACTATGCCAAGCAATCGGTGTAGAAGTCTTCTACGCTGATCTTGGCAGCCTGAAGGGTATGTACAAATACCTTAAGAAAAACCGGTTTGCAGTCATAAATGAAAATCTGGATCCATTCACTAAGACTCTTGTTTGTGCCCATGAGCTTGGCCATGATATTTTGCATCAGAATCTGGCCAGAAAGGTTTGCCTCCAGGAGTTCATCCTCTATGACATGAAGAGTCGCCCAGAATATGAGGCCAACCTTTTTGCCTCGGAGATTCTTCTTCCTGACGATATCATTTTAAACTTAGCCCGTGACGGCTATGACATTGAGCAGATTTCAAAAGAGCTCTGCACAGACATAAATCTGATTGCTCTTAAGGTATCGTCAATGAATACAAGGGGATATCGGTTCAATAATACAATTGATGCAAAATCTGATTTTCTACGCAAATAAAGAGCCTTCTGTGAAGAAGAGCTCTTTTCTTTTGAGTTAAATAAGCATTATCGTTGTGTCAAACCCTGTGGCTTCAATATCTTGAACAACTTTCCCAAACTCAGTTCCAAAGTTCATCCATTCATTATCCGCAACAACGATGCACTTGTCCCCAGGTATGAAATAACCATGCTGTGACTCTTGCATATACCCTAAGAGCTTTTCAAAGCTTCCAAATTCATAGTTTACACTGTCTGGCATTGTAACTTTGTAATCATTCGGTCCATTCATCCAAACTGGGCACGGATGATATGCTAGTTGACAAGAATAGTGGAATCCTTGGTTGTCTTGAAAAATTACAGTTAAGCACAGTTTGCTAATATCATTACAATTCATACTTTTATTCATCAACGCCAACTCCTCGTCTAGCTTAGTTCTTTTGTGATTGTGTAGCTTGAAATATTCCCTTTGATCTCATATGCCTTATCAATATATTTGTTCATATTGGAAATAAAGTCTGGCCACTTGACCACCGAAATATAACTATAATCGCCATGATGGATAATCGAGCCGTCATCACATTCCTTCGTATTTGGTTCTTTCAAATTAAACATATTACTTGACATAATGTTAAACAGATTAGTATTTTTATACGTAATACAGCCTGAACTACAGCAGCTCTTGCTATCCGTATAATATGAATATGAATTATTTCTATCCGGAACAACTACAGCTAATAAAGCATTTTCAGTACTTGTTACAGAATCCCCATTCTTGTTCTTACGAGAAATTGCTTTCAAGGAATATGAAATCTCTCTCGGGATCCATTGCTCCTTTTCAAGCTTAAAATACTCTTTCATATTTGGAGATATCATTATAATCGTAAGTGTACTGTCATATATTCTATCTTTTAAAAGCTCCCATATCTGATCTTCACTTAAATCTGATAGGTCTTCACCATCTGACTCTGCTTTATAGATATGATCTGAAGAGTCAATTTTTTCTTCAATTTCATTAACATAATCTCTTACAGTACTGCTTCCCCAAATGCTTCCACTAATATTGTTTACATTGTCATCAGCAAATTTATAAGAAATGAAAATTTTTCGTCCCATAGCACACACACCTTTCAATTAATCACTTTTACTTGCCCGCAATATTTGCCGCTTCTTCTATCCATTTTCCAAAATTTTTATATCCATTATCACTTTTCCATGAATACGTTTTGTAGATATCCGATAGAAATACTTTCTTGTTTTCTTTCACATAATAAAATTTGGTTAATGGATTTTTCCCTTTTAAATCTGTTTTCTTGTCTTTGTTTTCTAAATCATGAATGCGTATACCTAAAAAACCATTTCCTTTTTCAGCGCTCTTCTTAATCTCATAATGGACATATTTCCTATCAGCAGTTTCATTTCCAATTAGAATTACGGTTACTGAAGTTCCTTTTAACTGTCCATCAATCCATTCCTTAATTGCCTTGTCACCTTTTTTCTTAACTTCTTCCCAATCGACTGAATCAATAAAACCAGCATCGTTTTTTGTTACACCACTATTTCTAACCTGTGCAGCACGCCACGCATCCCGTTCATAATGAAAGCTGAAAAATACCCTCCTTCCCATTACAGATCACCCCTGACCTCTTTGATAATCGTAGTAATGAGAGTGATTAATTTATCTACATTTGTCTCAGTTCCAAGAGCATCAATAAATTTCAGCAAGTATGGATATTGATCGATATTCTCCTTCACTTTCATCCAGATTTCATTTGCTGCATAACCTGTGGATCCAATCGGAATAATATACTTGTTTTTTTCATTTGCTATTTCGAACTCTCTAATCATTCCATTTGCCACAGTTATACCAGCATCCGTAATCTTATTTCCAAAGATAAAAATTGCTATCCCACAATTTTCTATCATTTCTTGTCTATATTCTTCCCAAGATTCGCTCAGCGTTTTTGTGCCGGACTGAATTTGAGGAAACGGTCTAAGACATAAATGTTCCTCGACATGCTTAAATTTGCTAGTCATTATTTCGTCCAACGCTCCATTGATAATAACACTACCAACCCCAAGGCCAAACCCTGAGATAATACGATAATTTTCAACAACTAACCGCTTTGAAAGGTTATGCATAAAACAAATTGCATCTTCATTCCAGACGTCACCGTATTCTTCTGCACTGCCTGAAATGAAAATATTGTTTATTCTATAATTGGTCTCAATGTCAGTAAGTATTTCTTTTATCTGCTCATAAGAATCAAGCATAACTGCTTCAATTCCATAGCGCCTCAGATCTTTTACTTTCAAGTCTTGTCGGACAGCTGCATACTTAAATTCGTCCTCACTTTCAAAGTCATCTGCAACAACTTTTTTCAAAAAACAATAGTGCGTTCGAGTATTTTCGCCAAGCAGAACTTTTATACGGCTCAATATATATTCTAAGTTCGGATCTTCAAAGCTAAAACCAATAAACAAAAAGGTTTTAGAAATTAAATCACCCTGCAATGCTGTTGTGAAGAGTGGTCTCTTTTGATTGTACGTTTCATAATCATCTTTTGTTATAACAGCTTCAGAAGGATTCCTAACATCACCATGCATTTTATAAACAACTGCATCTCTATCGTATATATTGTTTGCAAGACTATCTTGATTGGCTTTTATATCTGGTTTTCGCTTGTTACTCTTTAGATTATCTTCTATCAATTCATCATAATTTGTTGTCCAGTATGAGATGATAGGCAATCTTGTTAATATCTCAACGTTAACGTTCTGCTGTGCATTTCTAGTGAATTCATTAATTATTCTCTGATTTATGCCATCACGTCTATCACCTTTCTCATTCTTGTAATATTGAGCAACAGCCACTAAATCCGTTTCTTTATCCACATCAAGGCCAATATCTCTAGCTATCACAGATAATAGCTCTTTCCAATTAGCGTAACCTGCAGCCCTCGATAAACCTGCACCAGCAAATATTGCTGCATATCCTTCAATAACTGCTTTCGTATATTCTCTTTTAAATTCTTCTAAGCTTACTGACATAAGTAGCACCCCTCCATTTAATATGTTTTTCTTAATAAGATTTTTCCAATACAAACCCGCTCCAGCTATCCGCATACTGCAGCAGCAATGTCAAAGGCTCTTCGTGTGTTGCAACCGACCGGTTATCATCAACGTACTGCCCATCATGATAAACAATGGCTTGTACTTCTTCTTCCGTGAGATCTATATGTTTTGAAGCAAGATATAGGCTTCTCACTGGAACGCTTAAATACGTTAGATTCTTATTGAAACGATATGGTGGATCCGGCTTATAACCACTTTGCTGTTGTTTATCAGTAGGTTCATTTATAAGATATTGAGGGTTCCCAGGCATCCCCACTTTCCCTAAATCGTGAACCAACGAAACAATGACGCAGCTTTCCGCACTGATATCTGGAGCCAGTGCTTCTCGAATTTTCAGCATAGATTCAGCAACATTGACACAATGCTCAAGTAATCCACTTTCTTTGCAAAGATGATATTTCGTACTTGCCGGAGCCGTAAGCCATGTGGTTTCGTTTTCCATAAAGCTTATTAGCCTATCAAACTGACTTCTCCGTTCGACCACCATGCCCTTTAACGATTCGTACCTTTCGGCGATTTTATTGTCCATATTTTCACCCTACTTTTTCACAATTACTTCAGTACGTCTGTCAATCTTGTACTCAAATCGTACTAATACCTCACTGTCAGCTGGCACAGATAATCTATATTCCAACTGTGTAGCAGTTTTCTTTATAAACTCATGAGAGGACTTTACCATTTCCCAAATGCCCCATACGTATGGTTCAAAGCTGATTTCAGCCTCAGTATTTTTGTGATTTCGAATGATGCACTCATATGTGTAATGTTCGAATCCTGCAGCTTTCTTTCGGTCAACTTCATTGTATTCAAAAGCAATATCAAACGCCTTGCCAATAGATAACTTGAGAGTTTCATCTTTTGCTGTATGCTCAATATGATCTTCACCGATAAATTCAAGTGAGCCATCAGCCTCGTCTTCTTTATACAGCTTTATTTTGCCCTTCGGCATCGCTATGCCAAGTCCATCATCTTTGCGATTAATAAACTCTACAATTACATCCGCCTTCTCTTCATGCAAATCGAGCTTATAGTACTGCTTATACGGAATTTGGTTTCCTGACAAAATACATATTTGTTTCGATTGATTGTCCTTGAGCGTTGTACGCTGGTTTAACGTATACATATGATAGTCGAAGAATGCCTTTTCTTCTGCTTGAGGTGCAGCTGCAGATTCGCAGACATAGTATCTTGAATCAATCTCATCTTCATCATCCTTAAACCGATTAACTTCACCAGCAATAAGTTTTATTTTTGCGTTTTCAAATGACATCCCGCATTTGTTCTCGATTTCTGCCCAACCAATAAGATTTAAGGTTCCATCTTTTAGTTCAACTACATAGCTGTGAATGATACTATAAAAGTGTACCACTTGAGCGGTTTATGATCTCGAATAAGTTTACCACCCGACAATAAAAATCTTGTAAAATGAGTATAGCTATTTTACAGGAGGACGAAAGGTGTGAAAGTCGAAGTGGATATATACAAAGACATTCGCAGTAGCTTTATTGAGGGTGAGTCTCAGCGTCACATCGCGCAGCGATTAGGGATTGCGAGACAAACTGTAAAAAAATACTGTGAAGGAGCTACCCATCCGGATGAGAGAAAGCCGTATCAAAGGCGTCCGGAAATCGTAACCGAGGACATTACCAACTTTATCTTGAAGTGTCTACAAGAAGATCAAGAAGAGAATCTGAAAAAGCAAAAGCACACTTCAAAACGCATTTTTGATCGTCTTGTAGATGAGAAAGACTTTTTAGGAGCCGAATCAACGATACGAAGAGTCGTTCGTGAAATCAAAGGCAGAAAATCCGTCCCTCCGCAGGCAATTGTTCCACTTTCCTATGAACCAGGTGAAGCAATACAGATTGATTGGGGTGAAGTCACTGTATATCTGAACGATGAGAAATTGAAACTATATATCTTCTGTGCTCGGCTTTGCTACAGTTGCGATATATTCGTCCAAGTATTCAAAGCCGCCAATGAAGAATCTTTTCTAGAAGCCCAACAGCGAATGTTTGATTATTTCGCGGGTGTACCTCAGAGAGTCATCTTTGACAACGCTAAGGTTGCCGTTAAAGAAGGTTTTGGACTACATGCCAAGCCACAGGACAAATACCTATCTTTCAGTGCCCACTACGCCTTTGATCTGGATTTTTGCAATCCTGGTAAGGGCAATGAGAAATCATTGGTGGAGAATCTCGTAGGTTATTCTAGACGCAACTTTTTAGTCCCTGTTCCTAGAATAACCAGTGTTGAAGAATTAAACCTCCGTCTTTTAGATGATTGTCTGAAGTACCGCCAAAAGCACAAGGTGGAAAGTCGAAATCATCCTGTAAGCATTCTATATGCCGAAGAGTTGCGACATTTGAACGCAATTGCGCCATACAAATTCGATACAAGTAAAACGATACTTTGTCATGTGGACGATTATTCAACCGTTCGTTTTGATAAAAACAACTATTCTGTACCGGTAAAATTTTTGCGTCAGACGGTGACAGTAAAAGGATTCGGTAATGACATTCAAATTTTACATCAGAATAGAGTAATTGCATCCTATGATCGAGCTTATTCTGAGAGGAAAACATTTTATAAACTTGAGCATTACATCGACCTGTTGGAACGCAAACCACGCTCCATATTCAATGCCAGACCCGTAAAAGAAACAATGGAGAAGGTTCTGCTTGATTGGGGTAAACAACTTCCTGGAGGCAATAAAGAAATGGTCAAGCTGCTCAGACTGTGTGTCGATTATGGAACGGAGCGAATCATTAAGATAAAGAATCTGATCCCCAGCCATGTCGTGCCTACTGTTGACATGATCCGGTCCCATTTGAACGAACCCACTGAATCCTCAGTGATCTACCTGTCAAATGAAATCGGAGTCGATTCAGTCGACCTCACTCAATACGATAAAAAATATGGAATGGCGGTGCACGAATGAGCGTACAAAATCTAAATGCAGAAACGATTGCCCTATACTCAAAGCAGTTGAAGACACCTTCATTTAACCGATATGAGGACGTGATACGCCAGCTGGGTACACAGGGTGGATATGAAGCTTTTTTAATAGAACTCTTAAAACTCGAAAATATATCAAGAATGGAGAGTCGTCAAAAACGTCGAATTCATATGGCAAAGTTTCCCTATGTAAAAACCTTTGACGAGTTAGATCTAAAGCGTTATGAACATGTTTCAGAAGCGACGTTCCACGAGTTAGCCACTTGCGACTTTGTCGATAAACGGCAGAACGTAGTAATGATAGGCAATACAGGCCGAGGGAAAACGCACTGCGCAATATCTCTTGGAATTAAGGCATGCATGCAAGGTATGAATGTTCGGTTCTATACCGCAGCCAATCTTTCCAATGAGCTCATTGAAGCAAGGGAGTATAAACGGCTTTTGAAATTTGAAAGACAGCTTGCTGCAGTGGACTTACTCATTATTGACGAGCTGTCATACATCACCTTTAATCGGCATCAATCAGAACTTCTGTTTAAAGTAATCGCTGACAGAGCCGAAAAGAAAAGTGTTATTGTCTCTAGCAACTTAAAGTTCTCTGAGTGGACTACCTTATTTGAGAACGCGACGATGGTTGCGGCTTTGATTGATCGGTTGACGTTCAGATCTCATGTTTTAAATATGAATGGTGATTCATTTCGCAGAGAACACTCAGAAAAAAGGACAAAGGAGAATGCCGACAATGAGCAATAATGAACGAGAGCATCAGCTTAGCTTGGAAGATTGTTTTTGTGAACTTAAGCACCAATACCAAGACGTGTTAGATGAAAACAAGAAACTTCAGGACTATATAGAACTCATTACAGACCTCTGTAAGAAGCATTACGTTGAGTTTCCGCCATTTGAAGAGCCTGCTGTCTTTTAATTGGGTAATAGCATATTTAAATAATCAAAAGGGAAAGGCTGGCAACGGTTTTTCCCCATATTTAGCAGTTTAGTGGTAAACAAATTCATGATCAAATTTCCCAAAGTGGTAAACAGATTCGTGATCACTACTGGTAAACAAATTCGTGATCAAGTGGTAAAGAAATTCGTTGACATTCACATACATAGCTGGCAGTCCAAGTGAAACCGCCACTCAAATACGAAACCAGAACATCCTCAGCTGCCTTTCCATCTGTTTTCCATACCAATGCAGGTTTTACAATAAGACCGGATGGTAATGATGGAAGGACAAGCTCCGCCTGTGTGTCTAGATAGATTTCTTTCGTCTCCGAATCTTCCAATACACATCTACCGCCGCACTCAACAGACAACAACCGGCAGTTCTTTTTATCTCCAGTCTTACGATCTTTTAAATAAACCTCTTTATCAATATACTTTCTTAGCAATTTGTCTCGATCAACTAGATCAAAATCGTAGTTGAATTCAAGAATATTTATACCGTCAACAATCAGTGAATCCGTTTCAATCTTCTGTGAAACATCTGCATAAATCAGCTCTGTAACCCCATTCTCCAGAAGAACTGTTCTTCTTTCTTTGACAGCACCAAATCCACCATTGTAGATTGTTAATGCTATTTCCTTTGTGTCTTCACGAGTAGAAATTTTCGCCATAAAAAATACACCTCCGTTTATAATTATTGTATCAAACAGCAAGTACAATAAAACGGACAGTGCATCTCTCATTTTTCAATATTTATAATTTTCTCAAATGGGTCAAGACACCAATTTACTATCTTTCAATGTCAATATTAAATAGAGGCAGTAATTCGCCGATCGCTTTGTCTTCGAGGTAAAACCTATTTGCAGATTCAATATCCCCATCAAGTAACACATATGAAAGCCCAATATTATGTAGCATCAATTTTCTAATATCAGCCTCATTCAAGAACATCCTCTCAATTCTATCCCTTACCTGATTGCTTGTTGTTTTTCTTTCTTCGCTGAGAGCTTTTTCACCCAGGCTCAACCCTCTCTTGGTTTTCAGCTGCAAATGAAGGCTTAACCTTTTATGTAAGCTGTCCGCTGTTTTCCCAACGTATAAGGGAATCTTGCCATCAACATGAATTTGATTAATCCAATCATCAGAGAATTCCACATCAACATTTCTACCGTTTGGCCCTTTAAATCTCATTATTCGATTCACTTCCTCGGCCATAAAGGATTCTGATGAGCCTGTCCACCAAAAGGCATAAACTGCCCCTGAACTCGGAAAGATGTTTGCCTTTAATCTATAGCTCCCATCAGAAAGGTGATCGACAACATCCAGAAGATTAACATTTCGAAGTTCCTTTAGATTCTCTATTTCTCGCTGAATAACATCAATATTTAATCTCACTGTCAAACACCACCCTCATCAATACATTTTGCTGCATACGTCAACCGCTCAAATCTTCTTAACATCTTTAAAAATGTTTTGTCTTTTACCGCCGACTCCCAAAGTCCATCACAAAATCTTTCTTGCCGAATATATCCAGTTAAAATCGCCAGAGTCAACTCAAGGTCAGATTCTTCTATTGCTGTATTCATTTCTTCCGTACCATGTAGACCATGTTTTTCAATGACCTCAAGGTAGTTGTAGCAAATTAGATTTGATGAATATACTGCTTGGATAAAATCCTCCAATGTTTGTTCATATATAGGATATGGCATGGAAAAGTGATTCTCTCCAAGCTTTTCTCCACCACCCCAGGAACAAGCATTTTTCTCATTTACGTTTTCAAAGTAAGGGATGAATGCCAGCAGCTTATCAATGCTTCGTTTTGCCAGAGAGCGATGAAGCCGTTCTGAAAGCTCTTCAATGTAATCTTTACGCACGATTTTTGCGGTCCATTCAATTGGAATATTCTCGCTTCCATAGTATAGTCCCGCCAAGCCTCCTGCAACGGCTGCAACCGTATCCGTATCATCTCCAAGATTGACCGCCTTAAGAACACAATCTTTATATGTTTTTGTATTAATCAAGCACCAGATTGCAGCTTCTAGAGTGTCCACTACATAGCCACTGCTTCTTATTTCAGCCTCATTGATTTCTCTAAAGTTCTTTTCAGACAGCCGATGATAATGCCTAATTTCTGTTTCGTACTCCGATTTTCCCTTGTAGTACTCAAAAGCTTTGTAAATCCCCAACTCTACTGCAATGCTAAGGTCCATGTTCCCAATAAGCATTGATGCTACCGAAAGATAAATGCCACATGCTATTTGGCTTCGCTTATGAGCATGGGTTAAAGCAGACACTTGGTGGATCATATAAAATGCTTCGTCATGTTCCTGAAAGTCAGTGCCATACAACGATTGAATGTAGAACAGCAACGGTAGAATTCTCATAAGAGATCCATTGCCATTATCACGTTCACCTTCACCACCGCACTGTAATGGCGCTACTCCAGAGATATATCTCATAATTGCTTGTCTTGTGGCAACTCCTACATCAAACACTTTTCCATGAGGCGTGTACTTCCCTTCGGTGAGCCAGGATTTAAACTTCTCCATTACATCCTGATAATCAAGACCGTGACATAAGCTATCGAGAAGGCATAAATTCATGCTGGTATCATCTGACCATGTTCCAGACGGTTGGTTGTGCGTCCCGTATGACCTCATATCTGTAACTGAGTTTGCCTTGAGTTTTTCACGGCTATTAAATTCAACAGGTACTCCAAGTGCATCTGCTACACATAGACCCATTATCCCGTCAATAACTAGATTTTTCATGGTTATGCCCCTCCACATACATAATCTCTATCCTCATAAGTTCAAATACTTACATGGATTTGCTTCTCCCCTTGAATAGAGATGTTTAACGGATTTATCGAGATACTTTTCTCTTATAACCTCTGGAGCTAATATTCCATCAAAAAATATTCTTTCTGAATCAGTACATTTGCTCCAGCTCAAAGGCTTAAATACCTCCATGATTGTCCCATTTACAATGCTAAATACATATTCTGCATTTTGTGCTTTTATCAATGACAGCTTCCAATTACCTCTAGTAGCAGTGTAGATTTCATTTTTGGTCATCCCATCACGGTAAGTTGCATTTACCTTTATCAAAATTGCTTTTTCTTCAATCCTTGTTTCTTCGTCATCGTTTATGTCGTCAGATTCTTGCATATTGAAGCTCTCTTTAAAATTATTCACAAAGAAGTATTGAATCGGATTTGCATTTCCTTTTACGATAAATTCTTCAATTGAACGATGCAGATACCTTTCCTTGATTAAATCATAAGCTGGTATTCCCTCGAATCCAATTCTGTTGGAGTCCTCTGCTTTAAACCATGCTATAGGTTTAAAAACACCTCTCACAATCCCGTTATGAATACTAAGAACATAATCTGCTTTTTCAGCATTTACTTGATTTGCTTTCCACCATTTATTCGTTGCCTCATATATTTCTTGTTCATTCATATCGCTTCTATATTTGGCATTTATTTTTATTGTCATAACATTATCTTGGATCTCAATTTTTTTAGCTCCTAAAAGAATATCTAATTCCTCACAAGAAATTTTACCTCGTTCAATGGAATGCCCTTTGACACAGTTTGATAAATTATCAAGTCCAACAAAATCAATCAAAGCTGCTTCAACTTCAAAAGCCTCTTTCTCACTCATTCCATATCTGATAATCCAGTGTTCAACCTTTTGACCTCTACTTTTTATACTATTGATCACTTCAATTTTCTCAATATTTGAATCACTTTCCAAGTTTCCGTTGGCATGACTAAATACCCTATTTCCTTTGCCTTTTCCAATATAAAAGGTCTCTCCTGTATCAGGATAATTCAAGCAATATACGTAATACCCGATTTTCTCTTGCGTTAGTGGTGAAAACACTTCTATCCCTCCTTTAAAGACGAGAGTAATTCATTTTGCATGACTTAATACCGTGTGTACTTAACTTTGCATTTTCAATATGCTATTGCTAATCAATCTCTAAATGATCGAACAGCCTCATTTGAATGATTTCCTTTGATTCCGTTTTCTCATTCCGTATAGTATTGATGAACTGACCTTTAGCATTCTTTGTCTGTTCAATAATCATGTGTTTATCAAACAATATCTGTGCTGAACTTGGTACGTTGTGCGCAACACAGAGTAGTTGAGCATTGCTTTTATCGAGGAATCGCCTTACTGGTTCCCAAAGCTCAATTGAGGATGCAGATGCAAACGGATTATCCAAGAACATAAAAATCGGTGCTTTCATCTTGTCATTTATCACTGTCACATTGTTAAAATACTTAACCATCGTGATAGCAAACATAACATATGTTACATAGCTTTGACCTGATGATGCTGAAAGCCTTCCCCAACTATAGTATTTAGGCTTTTCTTGCTCAATCTTTAGTATCTGGATATTCAGCTTATCAAAATCAATTCCATATTGAATGATATTGTTAATGCTAAGCCGGTTTTTGATTTCCTTCTTAGTCATCCCTTCATTTTGGACTGAATACGCCAGTTCATAGACATAAGCCTTAAGTCTGCTTAGAGCAATATCATTTTCAATCCTGCAACTGTTCTCATCACTTAAGTTGATTTTAAATGATTCTTTTGTGTAATCACCGTACTTAAACTTTGAATACTCCGGAATTTTTGCAATCTCATCCAATATCGTTTTAAGCATTCTAAATACTTGTTCAGCAATCTCTTCATCAAGACGTCCGATGTTTTCAATCGATGTTTCTAAATTTCGAATAGTCGTATTGATGCTATCAGAAGTTTGTAAAAGGAGTTTTACAAGCAATATCGTTTCTTCAAACGTCCGCTTATTGGTAAGGTATTCTTTGAGCTTAAGCTTAAGCTGCTCGTTGATAATAAGCTTATGGAGCATGGCGTCGAGCTTTTTTATCTCCCCATTTATTCGACTAATTGCCTTATCATACTCTGCTTTCACTTTTGCGTAGCTTTTTTGCATTTCACTATAAGAAAGCATGAAATCTGATTTTACAGCGGTTTGCCAATTCAACGCATTTGTGTCACAAAAAACTTTGAACTGACCAAGCTCGTTCGTATATAGATTACGTTCCTCAGTTATGTCATTCATTGTTTTTCTAATAGTTTCAATTTGATCATTAACCTTCAATAGCTCTGTATGACTTTCTCTCTCCAAGCTAGATAATTGCTGCGCATCAAGAGCTTTAAATTTATCAAAGTACACAGTAATTTTATTCTCTAGTTTTTCGTAACCCTTTTTGCAGGCGATCAGTTCAGCTTTGACATTGTTTCTTTCTTCTTCAAATCCGTATTTCTTTTTATTCAAGTCTTCAATTTTCAGATCAATAACCTTAAACTCTTCCGGAGCAACCTTTTGAACATAATTAAGTGCGTAGACTTCCGAAAAATCTATCTGCCCGAACCTATGGTCTTCTTGGATATCTTGCATCAATTTATTCAGTTTGGCTTGCCTTTCAACCAGCTCTTCGTAATTCTGTGCCTTTTCATCGAATGCATGCTTTGCTGCTATAAATTTGCTGTAGAGATTGGCTACATCCGCTTCCTCTAATATGCCAAAGCTTTCATCCTTATAACCTTTCGATCCGTCTACATAGTCACGATATATGCGGATATTTTCTTTTAATCTTTCAATGGTCTTTTCAAGATGATCCTTTTCCTTTTGGGCAAGGTTAAGATCAGCATTGTTGTTGTCATTTTCATATTCTAAACTTGACTTCTCATCAATGAAATCTTTAATTCGAGCAGCAATTTCACTAATCTCGTTAGTCAATTTCAGTTTGGAAATGAGTAGTTGCTGCTTTTCATTTACCTCTGTATTTTCGTTTTCAAGCTTCTGAAGCTTATCCTTTAGTTCCTCTGCTTTAAGCTCTAGTGTTCGAATGTACTGCTCCTGCTGCAGCTTTGTCGCCGTTGATGCAGAAATTTCTTTTTCCAATTTACTTACAGATTCTAAATATTTTTCGACTGTTTGTAAGGGATACTTATAAATATGGGCGCTTAACAAGGCTATCTGTGTTTCTATCATTTCCTTTTCTGTAGTTAGAGCAGTTTGCTTTTCTGATAATTTATTGATTTCTTTACATCTCGATTCAATTGCCACTTCTGGATTGAGAAGATTTCTATAATACTCTCCATCACGGGTAAGCAGAAACAGTGAGTTGAATTGAAATTCTTCCTCAAATTTCTTTATAGCGGACCACGGCATTAACACCAAGTTTTCTTGAGCTACCGATATACTTACGGTTTTCTTACCTTCTGAAACACGCTTATAGTCATCATCTGCAACTATCAAGACCTCAGCAAAGCCCGGAAATCTATCAAGTATTTTTCTGGATTTCTCTTCATCCAGTTCTTTCAAAATATCCGATCCAAATTTCGCATATTTCCAGTCGCCTTTAATTGCATTAAGAGCATCATACTTTGATCTAGCTCTTAGGAACCCATAGTCTTCGAGTATTTTAATCTCGTCATTTAACTGATCTACAGATTTGTTGATTTCAATCAATCTTGAAGCATGACTTTCAACCTGTTTTTTAAACTGGCCACAAATTTCTTCGATATCACTCTCTTGAGCGGATGTCTTTGTCCTAATTTCTTTGAGAGAGTTTCTGTATGCTTCCACCCATTCATTTTTCTCTGAGAGCTGTCTTTTACGTTCACCGATGATTGTCTCAGTATTGTTTACATCACCTTTGGCTGTTATTTGCTCTTCTTTGTTCTTATTGATTGCTTCAGATGTGCCTTTCAATTCTAATGCAACACTTGTTTTTAGCGTTTCAAGGCATTTAAGCTCTTCTTCATCCAACAGCGAATTACTGAAATTAGGGTATTCTCTAAGTTCTTTGTCGATATCCGATAAAGAACTTTCCAAGTTGTACTTTTGATTATTAGCACTTGAGATGTTCTCTGTGCATTGTTTTAATCGTAATCCAAATTCGCCTTCAGCCTTTTTTATATCACCAATTTTCTGATTTACTTGAAACAAATGCTTATTATTCGAGTCAAGCTGAATCTCCAAATGGTCGATTTCTTTTTCTGCAATCATATAGATTGTATTCGCATATTCTGCTGTGATCTTTTTCTCGTCATAGTGTGCGCTCGTTAATTTCTCCAATCTTTCGTCGATCCCATTTTTTTCAGACTCATGTTGCTTGTAATCAATAGTCAAATTAATAGTCTCAAGTTTGGTCTTTTCTTGCTGCAGATCTTCTATTTCTGCATTTTGTTGATTCACGATCTCTGTTTTATAAGCGAGCGTCTTGTTTAGTTTTTCAAGTTCTATCTGAAGCTTGCGAATTTCAATATTTTCAATGTCTTTCTCGAAATTACTTTTCAGAACATTAAGTCCAACATGTTCAGCTTCCAATCCCCTCGAGCGCTCTTCCATTTGCCTGAGAGCAAATACATATGCCGCAGCTTGCTTAGGGTATTCTTTCAAATGAGTATCATACTCCTCAAGAGCATTTACTCTCCCATTCACAAATTCAATAAAGGCTGCAATTTCCTCTCTTAACCGCTCATACTCTGCTTTGTCAGCTTGAAATTTATTAAGTTCATTCAGACTCTGTGATTTTTCAAAAAGCGATTCCGCGAGTTGAGATGATCGGTCTACTTTTTCCAGATTCATTACGAATGCTCTAGCGTCAAGCGCTTTTTCTGTATTTGGAACAATAAAATTCATCAGCAGGTCCTTGGGGCGCTTACATTTTTCCTCAAAGAACTGCTTGATGTAGTTTTCGTCTTTGTTGATTTCTCTCAAGAATTCAAATACTTCTGAGTTGATTCCAAATTTCTTTAACTCCTGATAGTACCGACTCTTTTCATTTTCAAAAGTTTGTATGACAAAATAGCGACCGTGCTTATCGCTTCTCATTTTTGCCTGTAAAAAGTCCTTTATACTTTTATAGTTTGCAGGTGTTATCCTGTCGCCGTCCTCTTTGCACAATGGCAATGTTTCAATTGATAACGAATCTGCCGCTAAATTATTGCCAGCAATGATGTAATTCATATATTTGAGTCCCAAGTCGGAGTTATCTACTGCATCCGCAGCTTCATCACTATTTCTTGGCTCAGCCATAGCAGCAAACCCAAGATAGATATTGTTGAACTGGTGTCCTTCAATACTAAAATGAGATACCGAATGTACTGTTGATCCCAGTGTTACCCCTGAAAACAAATTAAGAACTTGGTTTTTATCAGAAAAAAATGAATTAGGCAAAACAGTTTGAAACAGCATCTGGGCTGCAAGACTTTTGCCTCCACCATTTTTCATATCAAGCAGAGCATTTTTGCCATCAATAAAGAAATACTCGTTTGGATACACAATCGAGTTATGATTAGCATGAACATTTACCAACCTAAAACCCTCTAATTTGGCCATATTTCTCCCTTCCTTCTCTAGAAACACATTATCTTCGATTTATTCAGTAATCAGGTTATCAAGGTAATTGTATATTTCAGCTTGAATTTCATCTGCATTGTAGGCATTCAAAATTGTAGCCTTGAAGCGGTCTGTAATGTAAATCACTTTGTCTCCATTCAAGTCGACCAGCTTAATAAGTTCTTGATTTTCCATAAAGCGAAGCGTTGTATTGAGCAGTTGGATTTTCGATGATTTACCATATTCCTTCCTGCTATCCCCTTCGCCCTTATCAAGCCTTACTCTGGGCAAATCAGACCATTTCTTTACTACAACTTCAAAGTTGTATGATTTCTCGTATGAGATTTCATCTAGATTAGCTTGTTCTCTTAGAATTTCTACCTTTTTATCAACAATATCCATCAAGTCGTTGCTTTTCATGAATGGCTTCATTGCTGAGGGGCTTGCTTCTGGGAAAAACTCAGTAATAACATTTGCAATGATAAATAGAGCTGTATACAGATCTTCGTTATTAAAGGAATATCCGAATTCTTTCCTCATCTCTTCGTTTGTATAACCAAATGTTTTTACTCCAGGTATCGGCGAGACGTAGAAGGTTCCAGCTTTTTCATTTAAAAATAGCCCCATTGTTTGGCATAGATTTTCTAAGTCACTCAGAGTATCTCCATCGTTAATAATACTTTCATGGATTATGGGAAATTCATCTCTTGAAAGACTTCCTTTTTCAATCAGCACTTTAAGAGCATTTCCTACGGCATCAATATTCTTGGCCATTTTTCAAGCTTCCTTTCTCAATCAAGCTAATTTTCAAATTCCCGATCGTTCTATCCTCTTCACCGTTAATTTGTACCTTTTGATCCGGTTCAGTTGCAATATGGATCTCGGCATTATAAGCCATTTTCATTTTCTCAAACCAGAAGTATGTTAATAGTTCTTGTACTTGGAACACTTCAATAGGTTTATCTATTATCAAGTTTCTTTCATTCAGTTGTATCACCTGCACATTATCAGAACCGTAATCATTCTCTCTTTGAGCATCCGGCAAATAGCTTAAGCTTAATAAGAAGCTTAAAAAGTCAATTGACCCTATTGCTGCTGTTCCCTTTCCTTGCTCAACATAGATTATAAAATCTGAGATATCCTCTATCGTAGTATTTATCTTAACCAGGTATTCGACCAACATCTCGAACAGTTTAAAATAATTGTTCTTCATTCGGCCATCGTAGATTTTTTCAAAGTCTTCATGTTTTTGCGGTTTTACATTGATTTCTTCGGCTGCTATGTTCTCCATTTGCCTTGTAACCTTTTGCCCCGATAACGCGACCGTAACCCCAAATCGCTTGTTTCGTTTCGGCAATAGTAATGGCTGAACAGAATTTATAAATTTATCGATAGGGGTATCGAGTTTTGTCAATTCATCAAAGTGCTCCTGTAAATTGAACAGACTTAGAAAGATATTAATCATCGATGATTTATCAATTTCAAGCATCTCAACTGGCATTTTTGAAATTTCATTTGTATACAGGGCTTGAAGGTTCGAACTCTTGCTGAGTTCAATTTCAATAGCTCTTAACACCTCGATATCTTCGGGTGTGAGTGTAATGTTATTCTTTTCTAGGTATTCGCTCTCCTTGTAAAGCTGCAGGCGCTCCTTGGCATCTTCATAGTGACTTGTTTCTTCGCTGCGAAGTTCAAAGAAATCGCCCCAATATTTTTTGTAAAGTCTACTCGCTTCATCACGGCCAAATCTGTTCATCGACAAGATTTCGGTCTTAATGTCCAATTGCCTCAAGGTTTCCAGATTAATGCTCTTAATGGTATTTAGAGCTGCTTTATACTTTTTCTTTTCCAATTGCAGTTTGAAAAGGTATAACGCCACGGTCAACTTAGCTTCCTGTGGAATCTCCTTTGATGAAATAAGAAACTCCAAACCTTTATCGGTTATCTTGAAGCCTTCATCTTTTAGGCTGTAATCCACATAGGCAACCTTAACCGATTTTACACTGCGAATTTCGTGATCATAATATTCAAATTTGATTGGATCTCCATTCGGTTTAGCTCCTTGAAGCTTGGAAATTAGGTTCTCGGCAATCTCATCCAAGTTGTATTCATCAACATACGCAATACCACTTAAGTACTCATTTATAAAAGTTTTGATTTCATATACTTTCATCGCATATGCATTCAGTCGCCCTTCCTCAACCATGTAAATGAGAAGTGATATTACCAAATTGCCAATATCGAACGCATAGGAAGCTCCCGACACAATATAATAATACAGCGAATATATCCCTATTATTTCCTGACGGTTACTGGCATCAGAATAGTCTATATTGTAATTCATCCATTGTCACCTTCATATCATCATAGTTTAATGCTTCCTGCGGAATACATCCCGCAGATTCCAATATTGACATTATTGTGGTTCTATCTTCGTCATATAGGTTTGTCAGTATGTCTTCCGCTTTTGAGTTATCAATCGTTCGTTTTTTGTAAAGCGCCCGTCCTTCGTAGCTAAGCAAGCTATGGTAAAGAGCCCTTGAGAGCTTGATGTTATGCTGCGGATACTTTTCTATAAGCGACCTTGCAATATCAAAACCTTCTTGATCAACGTCTCCATAGTATAAAAACAAATCGTTGTTCCCGAGGCTATATACATGCAAGAACTTAAAGATCTTAATAACTGCTCTTCCTTCTCCGAAGAGAACACCTTTGATGTTGGACTCTTTCCCAGCTAATAGTCTTAGTAGTGAAAAGCAGGTATCTTTATTCTCGACAACTAGAACCGTATCACCATCGGACGATGTCGGATAATAGAAGGGCGATATTGTATCCACATACGGAATGTCACTAATCTCTAGCCCCAGATTGTTAAGGATACGTTTCCCATTCACTGAAGCTTTTTCGGGCTGTGATAATGCTTTTTCGTCTTTGAAAACCACATATGAAATTTCATTGAGCGTCAATTCTCCAGAATTTCTATGTAGAAGGGCTTTTAATCTCTCAATGTGGGGTCTATCAATATGATATTGCTCTAAATTCTTCAGATAGTATGAAGCGTCCATCCCTAAATCGTGGCAAAACAAATCAAGATCTACGTCTCCAGATTGACCTTCCAAATTCCATTTATTAATAGTGATTTTTCTCTGGATAGAATCCAAATTTGTCTCACCTTTGGCACTTCTCTTTATTTGAATAATTCTTTGGTCATCCAAATCTTGAAGCTGCTGAATATATTCATTGATTTCTTCACGAGACCATTGCAGTACCGGTTTCTTACGATATTCGAAAGCTAGATCATATATATCTATTGTTTTCTTGCTATAGTTTTTTAGAATATTTATCATCAACATTGCCTCCAATGATTTATACTCGAGCGTTTCTAAATTTCTAGCTGGTATTGATCAAGAATTCCACTCAAATGTAGTTTATACTGCTCAATCACCGGCTCTGGAGATAGTATTTTCACCTTGCTTCCAAACTGTGATATCCAAGCAAAGAAAGTAGAGCTTACGGCTACCTTAATCCAGATACAGAAGCTATTTTCATCCTTTTTTCCAATCGCAACGTCTTTGCCAAAGCGGTCGATAACTGCATTTACAAGCGAATTATCAAATTGCAGCTGTACCAGAACTTCCTCACCACCGAACATGTTAAAAACCTTTTTTGTATACTCAGCAATATCGAAATGCTCCCTATCCGGCAGCGGATCTCTTTCCTCATCAATCAGATCGATATCTGTCATTCGATCTACCCGGTAATGTGTAAATCCATTATATTTAGTCGAAAAAGTAATCAGATAATAATTCTCATCATCCCATGACAAGCCATACGGACTCACCGAATATTTGTCACCATTCTTTCTGAATGCCTTTTCTTTCTTGATATCGTAGTCAAAGTATTTGAATGACACCTTTTTGTTCTCTGCAATTGCTGTATGAAGCCTGTCCACATTGTAGTAAATGCTTTCATTGATGGTCTTGACTCTATTCGAGACATAAACCTGTCTCTGCAACGATTGAGCCTGTCTATAGCTCGCTAAACTCTCAATCTTCTTGATAAGCTCATTGCTTTTCTTATGTGTAACAAACTTTGAACATTGGACAGCATCAACTAATAGCTTGAGCTCGGGGAGCTCAAATAATCTGCTGGCAACAAAATAGTCAGTGGTCTTTGACTTGCGTGTCGCAATATCCAATCCGTAATGTCTTAATGCTTCCAAATCATCATAAATAGATTTTCGCTCAGCGGTTATTCCATAGCGCTCAAGCTCTGCGATCATATCATTAATCGTCAAGGTATTTTCTTCGTCTGTCTTTTCATTCAGTGTTTTAAGCAAGTACAGCAGCTTCAATTTCTGATTTGAACTCTTGGCCATAGCATCCACCTCATAATATCAATCCCAAATAATTACACCTCCTATGATAACATATTATCACAAGAGGTGTCCATTAAAACGGATAGTGATTAAACTAGAAGGACAGCTCCATTGATTTTACCAACTCAATTACCTTCTTAGAGCACCACTATACTCATTAAGTTCTGAAATTCGATTGATTCTGCAAAAATAGTTGAAGAATTCTTCTGCAAGGTTATGATCTTTAGTTCCCTTTTTAATTTCTGAAATATCACGCAGAATTAGCGCAGCGACATCATCTTGAAAATATCTATGGAGTCCAGAGTTCCACGCAGGGATACCTGGATTATTGCTATTACAGTGATAGTTCCAGAACAACATTTTTTGAGCTTCAGTTGGCGAGAGTTTCAGTTTGTATTTTGATGTTGTTGAAACGTACCCCTCATCCCTATTGTCGCCTTCATACGTATCATCTACCAGAAAAACGGCAAATATGTATCTTTCATTTTCCGAACTGCCTGGATTACGAGTCGTAAGAACACACAAGCTGTTATTTTGAACCTGATGTAGCTTCATCGGCTCACCTTTTCGATCGCCATTTTGAACGATGCCTGCAAGCGCCTTCCAATCTCTTAACATCTGGCTTTCATAGCAGACAAATCCGCCATCATCGCAATGTGCATCCAGTTCTTCACGAGATATCTTGCCGTTATAATAATCCAAACATGCACAGTCTTCTGAGTTACACCATGTTCTGCGTTCTATAGCGATATTGTTATTTATAATGGAGTCACTACAAACCCCTTCAAAACCAACTTGTTTGTCCGATCTTCCCCCATCACAATAGTTGCACTTAAATGCAATATTGGCTCTCGCCATCTTTTTATTCTTAACTTCTGGTTCTTTGGCTGCTGCAGCGTGCTTGATAGCAGCCACTTCTGATTTGATAGCTTTTTCTTCTGCTTCCTTCTGTTCTTTTTCTTTTTTTATAGTGTCAATATATGCAGCAAAGCTATCATCTTCAGCCACCAAAAATGAACCAAAGGCTTCAGGAAACTGGAACCTCTTATCTCCCACTGAAAATGATACGACAACTAAGTTGTCATCACTCTCAATAACAGTTCCGGTTCCAAATGCTTTATGTTTTACAATCTGCCCTTGTATGTTCATTTCACTAACCTCCCGTTCATAGGCTCTGTTTAAGCTTATTTATGTTTTTCTTCAAAGCGTCATTCAATTTGATCATATTTTCCACTAAAAAATGCTGCATCTGTGGCCAATCGTCTTCGTTAAAGACATTCACCCCATCTAAAATATAAGTAATTCTGGACATCTTTTTGTCATCTAATCTCTGCCATGACAAAGGTGACCCAAATGTCTGCTCGATATTCTCTTTATCTTCAAATAACAAATCGAAGATTCTCTTGTTTTCTTCTTGGTTCGGTTTATTTATCCCAAGTTCAACCGCTGCATACTTTTTCGTGATAACAAAACTATAGCCTAAACCACTCATGCCTGCGCCTGCTGTCAGCCAATGGTCATAATGAGTCGAATCTGTGCTGATACCACTAAACAACTGTGACTTCGCATTCATCATAGGAAGCAGTTCATTCCAAAACCGATTTCTAATAATCTCTCTTTCTGCAATCTCAGCTCCAGTTGCTATTTCATCATGAGCCTTCTCATCAAGGGAGATCGTTATATCCGCCACATCTTTTACAGGTATAATCTGCTCCGTATCAAGCAACAAATGACCCTCAAACAGATACGGTGTCACTTTGATGCACTGAATCTGGATCCTGAACTTCCTTGCCCACAAAACTGTTGAAGTCACTTCTTTACGAAACTCTCTGGCAACCAGAATAATCCTCTGGGAAAGGTCATGGTTCAATTGCACCTCATCAAAGTCCGATTTGTTCAGGAAATCGCATATTTTATCTTCTGCTATAATGCCAGGTTCTGTTTTATTCAGATAATCTTGATAAATCTTACGAATACCTTCTTTCCCTAAAGTTGAACAGTATGAAGCATATTTCATTGCCTGCCACGTAACATCTTTCCCTGAATCATCGAGCTTATTTTCAATGATTACAAGATTACCCTTGCGATCAATGGCAAGTAAATCGAGTCTTTCGTTGGTATCCGAAAAGCCGCTGAACTCCTTTTGAATGATCAGGAGCTCCTCACCCAAAATAGTTGGTTCTTTTACAATCCATTCCTGCAAATCATCTCTTTCCTTTAATCCTAACGACGAGAATGTAATGGCTTCTATCTTCTTAGACTGTTTGTTATCTCTATTGATGATATACATGGTTCACCTCATTTCAAATCACTAATAGCGCATAAAGCCTTAGAGAACGATAACTTTTCCATCAACCTCTTTGACTTTTCCGCTTAATGTTAGATGTTCATATGCTTCCATCATTGAACTATTGATTTTATCAGATTTTCTCTTAAACCCATAAGCCCTTGCCGTTTCTGAGCAAACTGAATCAACAGTGGCTCCTACGCAGACTCTGGCTACATGATGCATAGCAACAGCAAGTTCTTCTGTGCAAATATGCTGGATTTGTCTAGTATTGTTATGCATTGGCTTTATGGCAATATCCTTATTAGGCACAAAGAAATCACCCTTTTTAATGACCTGTTTTTTTAGTTGTTGAAGCTTATAATCCACTTCTTTCCTTACAGTAGATGTCACTTTTTCAAAACCAAACAGTGGTGCTATTCGCTTACAAAGCAAATCGTAATGGACAGGAAATTCTACATTAACGACTTCCATGATGCAGTCAGCAAGATCCAAGTAACCATTTGCATCTCTAGGGAGTCGTTCAAAGCTTGCTGTATTTCTGATCTCAAATTGATAAGGATTATCTTCGTCCTCTTCCCTTGTATCTTTAATATCAATCGTCAAGTATGTCTGTTCTGTGCTTTCTTCTATTTGTTCAGTTCGTTCAAATAGTGAATCGTCTGTTTCGTTACTACAATCTAACAGAGCCTTTTCAACTGCATCTACTAATTTTTGGCCTTCCGTAACCGGATCTTTGATCCAGTCGGTAGACCATATTCTATATATTTTCCATCCCATGTCTTCAAGTACTGCTTGTCTCAGTCGATCTCTTTCTCTGGCTGTCCTTGCTGAGTGATAGGCAGCACCATCACATTCAATACCAAGAACATATTTCCCACTATGTGTTGGATGCTTAATTGCAAGATCTATTCTATATCCGGAACATCCAATTTGAGATCCAACTTTGTATCCTTTTCTATCCAGATAATTGTATACAGCTTCTTCAAAAGCTGAATCATGTTCAATGATATTATTATCTATAACTTCAGCCAGGAACACAGATGGACCATTTATAGCAAAATCAATATAGCTTCTAAGTAATTTGGGTCCATCTGAGGTTACTCTATTCAGGTCGATATCTGTTGGCATAATAGAACCAACCAGTTTAACATTGTGCTTTGCTCTGGTAATCGCAACATTTAGCCTTCTTTCACCACCAGTTTTGCTCAACGGACCAAAGTTCATGTGCATCTGTCCACCTTGAGGTGGTTTTGCATATCCAATACTAAAGATAATTGTATCTCTTTCATCCCCTTGAACATTTTCTAGATTTTTAATAAAGAACGCTTCTTCCAGATCTTCTTTAAAAAAGTGTTCATAAGACTGATTATTCATTCTTAAGTGGCGAACTGCCGCATCAATGGCTTGTTGCTGAACTTCCCCAAATGCAATTACACCTAATGAGCGATTTGGGAACCGCTTGAAATGATCAAATACCATTTCTGCAATCCTTTGCGCTTCGATAATATTTCCCTTTTTCCCACCTCTATCGTAAAATCCTTCTTTGACATAAACATATTCAACACCGTTATCTTTCACTTTTTCTGAGTTTGAAGGGAAAGTAACTAACTTATTCTTGTAAATTTTTGCATTTGAAAACGCAATCAAATGTTCATGTCTACTCCTGTAATGCCATAATAGAGTTCTTTCAGGTAACAAATTAGCTTCATCCAAAATTGACTCATATGCATTCACATCTTCTGAATCATCATCTTCATCATTATCAAAATCATCATCAGATACAGATGCTGAGAAGAAATTCGTAGGTGGAAGCTGTTTACTATCACCTGCAATAATAACTTGCTTTGCTCTCGAGATTGCACCTATAGCATTTTCAGTATTAATTTGTGATGCTTCATCAAATATTACAAGATCAAATTCATAGCTCTCTGACTCAAGAAAAATACTCACTGACAATGGTGACATCATCAAACATGGTTTTAAAGTTAATAATAAGTTAGGGATCTGAGCAAACAGCTTTCTAATAGGCATAATTCTTCTCTGTTTACTCAGTTCTCTTTTTAATATGCTGATTTCATCTGCACCATTTGTAAATCTAGAGAGAGAAGGCAGGTTCTCAATAAGTTTTTTCTTTATCCTTGCTTTGGCTATATCTAATTGTTCTCTGTCTAAAGCTGAAAATTCACTAATTAAGTGGTCTTGATTCTTTCTTCTAAAGTTCATTACATCTGGATATTGGGGCATTATAGCATCAAGCCATAAACGATAAAATCGCTTTCTAAAAACCGGTATGATTTTACTAGTTTCTATCTGTTGGTCCTTAATCTTGCATATATAATCTTCTAAACCTTCACTAATGCAATTCTCTTGTGCGGTTCTAAAATCAATCCATTCTTCAAGGCTTGCAAGGCCATTCTGACATCTGTTAATTCGTTCAATGAGCATGCTAAAGTTGGCCATTAACAATGAATCTTTATCATCAAATAGCGATAAAAACCATTTAAATTCTAAGTCAATTTGCTGTAGCAAAGAGTTTACTTTTACTAAATATTCGGAGCAGAGAGTCACCTTTGCATTATCACTACAAACGTTCTCACAAAACGCCTTATTAATATCATACCGTTCTACAATTTTTCTGAATTCACTCGCCCATTCTAGTGATTTTCTTACTTGAATCCAGTCAGTATTGAAGCCAGCATACATGCCTTCATAATGGTTCTTTAGTTTGAATTCATTTTCTTCTATCGAGCTCGTCATAGATTTTAGAGAATTCAATGTATTAAGACTCAGCTTAATATTTGAATACATTTCCAATGATGATTCTAAAACTTTCAAATCAGTATTTTCACCATTGAACGCTTCAAAAAACTGCATTTTGTACTCTTGAGATTTTTCAGTCACCCACTTAGACAATTCATCCAATTGCTTCAAATGCGTAAGAATCTCTACAACAGTACCATCATCAATCTTTTTTACTATAGTTTTGTATTTTCCTAAAATCTCTTTTCGGTCTGTTCTATACTGTTTTTTGAAAAACTTAAAGAATGACGTATATTCAGTTTTAAATCTAAGTAACATCGACTGATAATCAATATTAAAAACTTCACTCTCAAAAGTATTTAGTAAGTCTTCTTTTAACGAACGATAATCACCCAGTTTGCAACTCAGCTCATCAAAAAGACTCTTTGCCTTATCAAAACACGCGGTCTTGTTCCAAGTATCAAATGAGTTATTTTTATCTATAATCGAAGTCCACTTTGCAATAGCATCATCAATCTGCACCGTAGTCAAAAGTTCTCTATCATCGGCACTTATCATATCAGAGCTCATCTTTTCAATTGTCCGGTAGATTGAAAACAAATCTTCTTTTGATTCCATATACTTTGTTTTGATGGCCGAATACTCATCAATTTCTTTAAATAGTCCTGATAAATCATCACCTATTATCCAACTTACAGGTACCTGCGGCGAACGAGATGAGACTTCCAAAATTTCAGACATACCCTGTAAAGTTGCATATGAGTTAACACCCTTAAGCCCCAACGAACTTTCTATTTTTAAGGAAAGATCTAGTGCATTACCAAGCTTAGGAATTAGATTTTTCAAATTCGAACTTATATCATGTCTCAATTCATTAGTTACAATCGCAACATTCGCACTATTCCAAGGGTTTGATTTATAATCATCAGTCATTTTTCCCATGGTATGAACGAATTGATTAAGTAAGTTAATAAGCCGGTTATATTTTTGTGACGTTGTTTCATTGACTTGGGGGACACTAAAGATAATATCCTCATATTGATTTAAGTTTGCCAATATTCCGTTAACCTCATAGATTGTTTTCTCTAGAGGTAACACTTTTGTGTGAATTGCTTCAATATAGGCATTCAGTTTCTCTTTATCTGTCTGTAAAAGATCAAGTTTTTGAAAAGCTTCATCATTTAACTTAACAGTATTCTGAGTAAAATCAAGAACAGTACGTAGTTGCTCAAGTACTTCTTTCTTATTTGCTTTATGACTATGCAGGGTTAGACAAAAATCTTCTAATCCCGAAATAGATAGTCTTCTATGTACAACCTCTAGTGCTGCCATTTTTTCTGATACAAATAAAACCTTTTTCCCATCCGCAATACTTTCTGCAATGATATTTGTTATAGTCTGGCTTTTGCCCGTTCCAGGAGGGCCTTGCAACACAAAGCTAACGCCTTTTTTCGCACTCACAATGGCGTCTTGTTGACTTGAATCTGCATCAACCACTTGGAAAACATCAACTGGTTTCGTCTGTTTGTCATGATCAAAATTATTGATGCTATCAACATCATAATTAGATGCGCTTGCATCCCCTGAAATTGTCCGAATGACAGTATGAGCTTTTATCTTTTCCTTGTGTTTTTCAATGTCTCTGTACATATTAATTTTTAAAAACGACAACAAGCTCAGACTTGCATCCTCAACAAGATCCCATTTGTTTTTTGAAATCTGATCCCTTATTCGACTAAAGTATGATTTCAAATCTTGGTCTTCATCAATTTCAGGCAAAATAATCCCAAAGTCATTTTCCAATTTGTATTTCAAAGTTGGATTAATAACTATTTCGTCTTCATGAATATTGAGAATATAAGGATCATTGATTGATTCTATTGTCAATGATGCCGGTACTAAAACAAGTGGTGACATCATTGACTGTTCTGATTTACCTGATTCAGTCCATTTCAAAAATCCAAAAGACAAATATAGAATATTTACCCCAAGCTCTTCTGAAGCTGTTTTAGCCTTTTCTCTTAGTGATCTTAATGTCCTTTGTTGTTCCTTTATTGACTGGTTTGTTTGAATGTAGCTTTGTATATCGATTAAATCTTCTTCTATCAAGCTTAATTGCTCATTATCTGAATCCGACAGCTCTTCATCAAAAAAAGGGAATTCTATGGCTCTTTCATTCACAACAAAATCTTGCCACAGATTTAGAATGTCAGGTTTAATGATCTTCAAACTAGACCTTTTTGTCTCTTTGTAGTTTATCAGTCGGTTTCTTTTCCCAAGATCAAGTAGCTTATTTTTCCAAGCTTCTAATTTCAAATCTATGGCGGCCATATTTTCACTCCCTATCTACGAACGATTAAATTCTGTTATTTTTATCCGGTTATTACTCCACGCCCAAAGCCTTAAAGACAGCTTCCTGCGGTGTATTGTAGAATATAATACTGAATGCCCCCATAAGCTCCGGAGGTACAGTCGCCATATCTACTGCTGATGTGATCGGAATCAATACCTTTTTAGCTCCACTATCAAGGCATACCTGCAAAGTATTTGCAAGCTCTTCGACCTTTTGAATAGTGCCGCTGATGCTTATTTCCCCAAGTACCGCAAGACTTGAAAGAGTTGGTTTTTGAAGAGCGGCCGAGCATATTGCTATCAAAGTTGGGAGGGTTAAGGTTTTTGTAATACCAATCCCATTTAAATCCTGATAATTAATCATGTAATCTTTTGTCGTAGTGCTGACCGAATTGCTAATATGCCTGCCATTGGCTTTCAAGTAGTTGAATGCTGTGTTAGTAGCTTCTTTGGCATCACGATCCGATCCAAGTCCTGTACGTTCAAACTTGCCATTTCCAGGCAACACTTGTGTTTCTAAGCGGTAGACACCCACCATGCCTGATTTACCTCTTGATACGGTATAGACATGGCCAGGATTAGTCATTCCTTCTGGGATCAGCTTACCTCCACCTTGTTCAGGTACCGGGACGTAGTGTTCTTCAAAAGTATCATTATCAACATAGGAGAAATTCACATCATAGAACTCCATCCCGCCAATCTTCTTGAGTTGCTCTTTGACACGGCGACGAAGTTCAAGCGAAACAGTAATTATTTCTGCCATATCCTCTTTAGTGAATTCTCCATTTGGATACAGGAGCTTGGTAAAGCCAGAAATCATTTTTCTGACAGCGATAACATCACGCTGATTTAAATTAGAACCGAATTTATAGAATTTATCGCAGGCATCGCCATACTGTTCTTTTCGCATTTCCTTCATAAATTCTGATAAATAATCGGTTATGAATGCATACTCGTTGGTGAAAAAATCCGGTCTATACTTTGGTATCTCCCATCCCGGCACATAGCAATGCATACGATCCAAAAATGCTGTATCGTATGCCATAACTTCTGGAAACGGCTCAAATAAGTGAGACGTTTTAAGTAATACATCCACACTTTGATTTATATTACCCACAAAGACCATTGAAGCACTGGCAGCCTTTTCCTCTTTGCCTCGTGCAAAAGAACCAGATGCCATATAGTCCTTCATGATCTGTACGCCGTCTTTATCTTTAAATGTGATTCCGGCAACTTCATCAAACGCAACGCAGTCCCACATACCTACAAGCCCTACTGTTTTATTGGACATGTTATAGAACAGGTTTGCGACCGTGGTTTGCCCCCCCGATACGAGAATACTATTTGGTGATATCTCTTTATAAATATGGGACTTACCGGTGCTTCTAGGACCCAATTCGCATAGATTGAAATTGTTTTCCACGAGTGGAATCATACGAGCAAGCAACAACCACTTCTCACGAGTAGAGAACTTATCCGATTCCATACCTGTTGAACGAATAAGAACATTCAGCCACTCTTCTTTTGTGAATTCCCTTCTTGCTTGCTTTATTTCATCAAGCTCGATGTGCGGCATTTGGATAGGTGTCAGTTTTCGAACCCTGATAGGATTAGCTCGTCTATCTTCTTCCAAATACTCATATTCAAGCTGAACGATACACCAGATTCCACCGCACAAGAGTCGATCATATTCTGATACATAACTCGGAGCAAGAAGGATTTCTCGAACTCCAAGATTTGAAAACTCAGCCTCGTATCGATCTTCTTTGATGTTGAGCTTAGCAGTGATTCGATCTATTACTGTATAGCTACCCCGTTCACGCAGAATAGACAATACTTTCTGAGCCTCATCCGGCCTTACAAAGTTCTCAGAGAGTATCCTCTTTACCGTCTTAACCCCTTCTTCGATGATCTCAGGATCATCTGAGCTGCAATACTGCCCGAGTAAAAACTCTAATACATATACAGGGACATTTGCCCCTTCTTTTATGGACTTTGTTAAGTCCTTTCGGACAATCTTGCCATCAAAAAACTGTCTTAGTTTTTTGTTAAGTGCAGCATTTGGATTGTCCACTTCTTCGAATTTAAATTCTTCCACTTCTCTCTAATCCTCCTGCCTTAAAGATTGAACCCAAAGTCATCTGCAAAAGCCAAGTCCATTTGTACTTCATGCCTTAAGACTTCAAGAGCATTTTTTTCATCATAAGCTACTAAATAGTATTTTCTAGTCTTGTCATATTTCTTGTTCTTAAATGTAAACTTCAATCGGAATACTCGCTTACTTGCATCCTCGTCCTTCTTATCAGCCACATAAATATTGTCATTGGATATTTTTTCATTATCGCCAGAGATAAAGAATAGCTTGTATGTTGTTTCTTTATTCACGTCAGTAACAGCTTCTGTTTGAATAAAATCCAAATTGGTTGTTAGGTTAGTAATTTTATGAATTAGGCTAACAAGTGCTATGCTCACTGCTTTTGTCTCTGTGTGTGCCTTGCTCGTTTTCACATCAATGACTGGAATCAGCATTTCTTGGAGTGATGATCCACCATGAACATAATTCAGTCCCCCTCCAGCAACTTTGAAGATATCACTTCCTATAGGAACAGATATGATGCGCTCATCATGATTGCCTAATATATCTCCCAAGGTAACAGTTCCAATACCATCTGCAGAAACTGCTTCATTAGCAATGACATACCTTCTACCTACAAAGGCATCTTTTTTATCAAAGCCGCCAATCTTGTCACTTTCAGCCAGCTTATCACGCTTATAAATAAAGCCATGGTCAGCGGTGATAATAAAGCGTGTGTTGTTTGCACTGGTCAATCTCTTGATCATTGTGTGGATTTCTTCGATTGCCTCTTCGCAAGCGCTAAATACTTCATTCTCAGTATTCAGCTTATCCCCTCTGGCATCTATTTGATTGTGATATACATAGACAACCTCTTGTCCAGTGAAGATTTCCTTCAAATCTGCAATCTTCATTGTTTTGATGTCATCGAACTGGACAGTACGACTATTAAGCACGAAGTTCTGGAGTATCTGCTCTCTGGTCTTAAGATCATCGCAAACCTTTCCGTCTACAAGTACTTTAAAGTCTTCGCTCATTGACAGCTCTTTGTGTGGCAGAAGTGCCGACATACCAAACCGCGTATATGATGGAAGGACGCTTTGCATCATACTCATAGACGCATTACATTTCTCATCAGCTATAAGTCTCTTAAGTAGTGTTTGCCCAACTTCAAAACGGAGCGCATCAGAAATAATGACGACTACTCGCTCCTTTGCATGACGTATAAACTTGTTATAAAACTCATGCTGCTTGATTAATCCTGTATCTCCTTTGCACTCAAAAAAAGATCGATTCCAAGCAACAGATAAAGGATCCAAATAGCGATTTGTATAAATATTTTCAACCAAATCTCTCAAGTTCTCATAAGGAGAATTGTTAGTTAGCAAATCATAATGGTAATAGAAATATCGATATTTTTGGTCGACAACATAATCCTTTGAAATATAGCTCTTCCAAATATCGGAGGATGATTTTTGTGGTTCAAACCTTGCTGACATTATTAGATGGTATGCATTCTCTAGAATGTAATAATGCGAAAAATACATCTGGCCAAAGTGCATTTTTCTTCTTACTCTGCACAGCTCCGGTATTGAGTGCCCATTCAATTTGGCTGCTGTGTCCTCACCCTCAAGTCTATCAATCAGCCACTTAAGAATAAAAATGTCTGTTTTCTTGAAGATCTCTAGCTCTGAATAGTCACTAACATTCAATTTTTCAAAGATGGCATCACCATTCAGTGTGCTGTATACC
This sequence comes from Fusibacter sp. QWL-12, assembly GCF_058683495.1. Taxonomy (NCBI): domain Bacteria; kingdom Bacillati; phylum Bacillota; class Clostridia; order Eubacteriales; family Fusibacteraceae; genus Fusibacter; species Fusibacter sp. QWL-12. The sequence continues at coordinate 3,021,277 of NZ_CM178745.1, read as the reverse complement.
ATGTCTGATAAAACATCAAAGTTCTCCTTGAAGATCAAACTATTCATCAAGCTGTCGAGAAAAGCAATAATGTTCCCCGACTTATAAGAGCAATAATTCTTCCAAGCTTGAGGAAGCTCTGTACGAATTGCCTTTGAAGTATACGTTACAAAGAGTGTATACACTAATTTATTGAGAGATGGCGAAACATCTGTGTAACCAAAAGTCTCTTCACACATCTTCCAGAACGGCATAAGTAAATCGAATTTTTCAAAATCAGCAATGTATTTATTGTCTTCCAGATCATCATCAGTAAGCACTGTACGAACGATTTCCTCGAAGGATACAATTTTCGTTTTACATAGAACTCCCATTAGAGCCGTTTCAATGATACTCTTGCTAAAATTCTCAATTTCAAGCTCGTAGAATTTTTGAGTCCTTTCTTTTGATCCAAAGAACTTGATATAATGCTGCAACACCGGCTTATATTTTTCATCAATACCTAAGTCAACTGCTAGTAAAGATGCTCGATCCGCAAAGAATTCTTTAGAATATCGAATCGTATCTGCAAGATGATTTTCCTTAAGGGCAGGCTTTGTAAATGGAGCATAAATCAAGTAGTTCGTTGTAGTATCCTCACGCTCCAAGAAATACTTGATATAAAATTGATTATCCCGCTCCAGCTTCAACACCTTGGCATTTTCAAGTTCTATGGATTCAATATCTGAACTGAACTCAGCGCCTGCATCGTACCAAAATATCAATTTTCGTATGTCAGACGCGAACTCAGCATTGAGTTTATCTGTAATTTGTTTTAGGTTAAGCTCTGCCATTTTTTCACCTACCTCTTCTTCATGAGATACTACTTATTACTTTTTCTTCTATTCACTTTCCACATGCCATACAAATTACCACATACAACTTTTATTTTCTTTAGATTTCTAATTACTTTCGAAAAAAAGCCAGGGAAAATTATGCTTTCAAGAGAATCAATCATTTGATTTTTTAATCTTCTTACATCGATTGTGAGATTTCTTAATTTTTCTACATCCTCAATCAATAACATTTTCTTCCTTCTAAAGTTAGTGAGACTTGCCTTTTCTTTGTCAAGAAAAATCCCCAAAAAAGTCCCAGGAATATGAGCGGACTCTTCAAGCATAACTCCAGTCAGGCATTGATGAATCAGATTACGCTTTTCTCTAAAAGCTTCATTCAGTGCCAGTGCACTTTTTTCGATTGAAGAAATTTGATCTTCAAACGTAGCTGTTTCTCTGTTTCCAAAAGATAATCCAATCTCCAAATGTTCAATACTCTTTTCGAGTTGGTAAACTTCATCTATCAGTTCGCTTAGGGTTTCATATTGTAGCTTAAAATATGCTTCTTTTCTAATAGCACCCCTATTAATCAATATAGTTATGCCACCACCAAAGATAACCCCTAAGCATGTGATGAGGAAATCTTTGGTGAACTGGTATTCCGTAAAAAACGTTTCAATACTTTTTAACAGATTTATAAATGTTTCTTTCATCCGCTCACCTAAATCTTCGTAAGAATATCAAGCTTCTTACCATCTTGACCTATTTGAACTTTTTCGTAGTTCACTTTTACACCGTCATCCAAATCAATCGCTATACGGCTTAGAGCAAGGTGGGCAATTTTCTCATCATATTCTTTTGTCTCTTTCAACTGTTTTATAAGTTTTTCTCTTCTCTTCTCAGCTTGAGCAACTTCTCTTGTGTTATTGCTGTTTTCTGCCATTTCTTTCATTCGATCAATTTCACTCATGTAGATTTTCTGCATTTTATGAAGATAGTCTACACGGACAATACCTGTTGTATCTGCAGTGTAACGGTGCATGTAAACAAGTGCTTTGAATCCATCTTGTTTACCACTGTCATACAGCCAGTATATTGGGCGCTTTTGATAGGTCTTCACATGATCTTTATAGAAGTCCTTAACAAAGTAGTTACGAATTATTTCTCTTGAAGTATTCCCTTTGTTATCAAGTGCCTTTGCTATAAAATCAAGGTTTTCCTCAAGTGTCTCCAAACCATATACACATTTAACAAACTCAACAAATCTACCAACTATATCATCAGCAAAGTACTCCTCGTCAGTGATCGGGATACAATTATCTTTATCCGGAACAATAGTGTTGTATCTGTTTGATTCCCACTCACCGCCAGCATAAGCAATTCCATCGCCATCAAGCGAATATCTGCCGAACATACAGCCAACAGAATACGATATTAAACTCTTAACATCTCTTAATAAGTCAGCTTTACGAAGAGTAATGTCTTTTTCTTCCACATGTGCGGAAATTTCTTTTTCTAATCCGTAAACCTCAATGAAAATGCTATTAAGTACTTCTTCGTTATACTTTACTTTATCAAAATTGCTTTTGGATTTCGAATCCCAGTATAAGAAAGCACTTTCAAGCATGCCTTGATTGTCCTTGAAGGAATTATCTACGTGATTTCTAAAACGAACTAATGGATGAACCGTGAAATCCCATGAGTTTTCAAACGAATCCCATTCTTCTTTTTCAACAGCAATATTTTCCATCACAATTTCGATTACCTTTTGCTTTTGCTCATCATTTATTATGACGGGTATGTTAGCTATATCACCTACCTGATAATTGATCGTAGGTGCCAATGTTTGCATAATAGTTCTTACAACGTTAGTATTGCTCAAGCCTAACAAATAAAAAAGAATACCTTTTTCTGCAAAGCAACTCATTCCAGCTACATCGAATATAAAACCATTTGGTTTATATCTAAATGCTATACTCGAAGATGATATTAGTGACCAAGATATACATTCATGAAAATAATGCTCTCTATTAATTACTCTTCCTTTGCTATTAACTGCAGAAGTTTCATCAATATATTTACACACTTCTGCTCCTTTATCTTTGAAATTAACAATATAATCATTATTCCCATACCATTTCCTAAAATCGCCACCCTTATTGTATGGAAACCATTTTATATCTCCCATAGTATCCTCAATACTATTTAAGTCAAATCCAATGTTGGAATAATGGACTTCGTGCCATAGACGCAAAAAACGTTCATTGTTTGTTGTTGCCATCCCTTGTCTCGGCTTTGAAATTTCGCCCAGTCTTGTGCCGGTTTCGAAAGCATATAACAATTTACTTCCTACCCAATAAGCTATAGGTGTTCCTGATATTTTTGTAAAATTCACTTCACTCGTTTCAAAAAAATAACCACAATCTTTATTGCTAATTGCATCTAAAACTTTTTTCCTCTGAATTTCCATTCCACCTTTGAATTCTGAAAGTTTGAAATATAAGCCTTTTGTGTTTTCGTTACCATTTTTTAACACAAACGAACAGATTGGAACCGTGGCTTCCTCAAATGCTGAATATTCCATCTGAACGAGTGTTGTTATTGACTTCTGCTGAATTATATATCCCCTTAACTGCTCATATGTTTTTATAAACATCCATACAAATGGTGTCATGAAAGCAGAGTATCCATTTGGTTTGCAGAATTCAAAATTCCTATAGATAAATACTGAGAATAAATCTCCACTATATTGCTTGTACTCTCCTACTACAAACTTTTTCAGTTGCCCTTCTAACTTATTCATGTAAGGTGGATTAGTACATACAACGGCATACTTTTCTGACATAAATGATGCTTGCTTTGCCAACCACTTCATTTCCGGCATAACAACTCTAAGCCAGTGATCACTTTCCAGGGTGAGTTGGCCTGACAAGCTACAGTTGCCAAGATATTCAATGAACGACCTGTAATCATGCTTATCAACAGAAATCAAGCTGCCGATTTCTTTGGCATGCTTATATACTTCAATTAAGTATTCGCCAATTTTATTTTGTTCCTTATCATTTGTGATACCATCACATGTGAATCTCGATAAGCTATTTGTTTCGTTGATTGCCAGAACATTTGGTTCTATTTCTCTTGTCAGAAATCTTCTATCATAGCTTCTGGCTTTCATCATCACAGCGAAATATGAAAGTTGGTAGGCACGATTATCAATATCTAAGCCAAATATGTTTTTTTCAATTATCGCTTGTGCAGCATCCCTATCAACAAAACCACATTCTCGATAGATTTCCATCAAGACATCGAAAGCATATACAAGTATATGGCCACTACCCATACAAGGATCGAAAAATGTGAGTTCTTCTGGAGCAACTTTTTCGTTAACAAATTGAATTTGCCCATCTTTAGGGGTAACAAAATACTCAAGTTTTTCTTTAAGCTTGCTTTGAGGATTTCTTTCAATCCAATAGCGACCTAATGAATTATCAACCATATAACGAACAACCCAGTCTGTCGTAAATAGCTGAGTTGCTGCAGGAATATCTTCCTTCTTTATGGTTCCTTTGTAAATATTTATTACTTCATTTTTCCGTTCTTCATTGTAGTATTGATACATCCATCCTATAATTTCAACTGCTTCAGTAAAATCTTCCTCAGCAATATCCTTCACCAAATGACTGACTATACCATCACTATCAGTGAATGCAATAGTCAAAAGTAGCTCCGTGTAATCAGCAGTCTTTTCAAACAGCTCAGGCAATACTTCGTTCAACTTATTACATTGTTTAATAAAGAGCATACGAAAAAGCTCATCCAGTTCATTTTCATGTTTGAGCTGCATGACTCTATCTTTTTCATATGCCGAGAAGACCATATCTGTATCAAATGGTGTTGTTACCATATCTGGTTCAGATTTGCCTGCTGTTTCACTTGAAAGTACCCTAATTCGGGATGGCAAGTAGTCATTAACTTCCATAAATCGAATAGCAATCAAACGGTTAAACCACGTATACGCTACTTCTTCAATTACAAATTGAAAAGCAGTTTTGTAGTCAGACGTACTCTCTTTATCTTTGATCCGGTTAACTAGTGCCTCTCGCTGTTTGATTTCATTATCTGATATTTCAGTAGGTTTTCCAGTGCCAATATCAAAAAACTGAATATTGTCGGTAGACATAGAAAGGGGTTTCGAGATGCCCTTTTCTGTAATACCAATAAGTCCGGCTTTATATGTGATTTCGCTAATGAGTTTTCGTCTTGCCCATACTGCGAAATTTTTTATAGCTGTTTTATTCATGTTGCCCCTCCACTAAAATTCTACGTTTAGAATAATATCGTCTTGGATCCGTTGCTTCAATTTGGCTTTGAGTGCGTCTACATATCGCTCTACATCTGCTTCAGTCTCGATTCTCCATGTTGCTTCGGTATTGATTGTTTTAATACTCACCGTCTTTTGTTTTTTAACTTTAGGCAAATCGTAGGTTCCAGGCGAATCACTTACACCACCAGTAGGAGGAAACACAGGTGTTATTGGTTTTCTCGCTGCAATAAGTCTAGCTTCTTCTTCACCTATCTCATTTAGCAGACGTACTTTTAGTGCATCTGCTTCAACTTTAATATTCTGCAGTGTTGCTACATTATTGCAAGATTCAGCCTTTTTATATAGCTCATCAAAACGTTCCGCAACCTTCTTTGAGAAGGATTCTTTGCATTCTTTTGAATCTAGATCCTCAATTACTCTCTGGCGAGCTTCTTTTATGGCAGCAAAAATTGGCTTCTCCATCTCGGTCAGCATACTACTATATAGATCCGTATAGCGATCCAGCAGCTCAGGAATCTTTCTGATTTCACCGAATGGAGCAGATTTCTTCATGATGCTTTTAACTTCTTCCACGACAGATTCTATCTCTGCATTAACAATGAAAGTTTTACTATCATCGTAGATTTTAATGAGTTTAAGGCTTCGGTTCCAAATATCAATTTGATCCCCTTTAAAGAAGGCTTTAATCGGTTCGTAGTATTCAGCAAAGTCTAAGAGCACATCCTGCTTTTCATCCACTGTTCTAAAGAACTCTGAAGAATACTGGATGTCCAGTAAATTTAAGAGCAACGATTTTCCTTCTTTAACGACGTTCTTGCCCGGATAGGTTGGTTCGTTTTTATAGTGGATTTCAAGTTTCTCTAAATCATTCTTCAGGTGTGAAGCATACTGCTGAAAGCTCTTCAAGATTGCATCATCTTCATCGCTTGAAGGTGTGATATTGAAGAGTTCCTTCATAACATCTCTTACGGCCTTTTTCTGCTTATCGTTTGCTCTTTCTCTTTTTTCTGCGAGCAGCTTTTCAAGATACTCCTTACGGCTTAGGTAGCGGTATACTTCATCCTCAGTTTTCGTCAGAAGATTAACCACATCATTATTCACAAAGAAAGCAACATCACCATCTTTGAATAACTTGGCTACCAACCATTGAACATCGTCTTCAATGAATCCGTACGGTGGTTTTGTAAAACGCTCCATAATAGCCTTCATCGAAGTCTTTGCATGTCTTACTGAATTCATACTGATGAAATCAAGCACATCATTGAGTGCAAGCCGGTTAGGTGTTTGCACTGTGCCTTCAAGTGAAATTTGGCTATTATTTGTGCCTTTAAGAACTGCTCGAACGTTAGCTTCTCCCATTGCAGTATCGATATATGACAGCTTGTGGAAAGTTGTATTAACTAACTTGCCCATAGCTTCATTGATGCGAGCAGTAATATCCTTTGCACCAATAGTCAGTTTATCTCCATTCGTATAAATGTCAGCGCTTCTAAGAGATTGTTCAAGAAAGATTCGTGCATTTCCACTTCTCTCACGCATCTCCACTCTCTTCGCTTCCTTGATCTGCTCGTACTTTGATACTGTATTTGATGTATTAAGTCTTAAGTATTTTTCAATTTTCAATGCACTTCTAATCTCATCAATAAATGCTTTATCATCGGGGAGAACTACCAGAACACTTTTACTTTGTCCACTCATCAGTCGAAGAGTCGTTTCATCTGTTCCCATCTCATAATTTGGAGTCAGTATTTTCAAGGAAATATCAAAGTTTTGATTTGCCTTATATGGCCTGTCATCAACCAATTGATTGAACCCAAAAGTATACCGCCCGTTAAATGCTGGATAACGGTATTTCTTTTCGTCATAAAGCCCATCAAAAATCAATTCCGATACCTTACCAACAACTTCTGAGATTTCTACATTCTGACTTTCAATTTCTCTGTTGATTTCTTGTTCCTCATCCGTAAGGAACACATAGATTTCTCCATTTTTCTGAATCAACGTTTGTCTTGCAAGGCGTTTTAACGCCTCTTCAACTTTGTTCTTCAGAGCAATTCTATCCTGATCAATACTTGAGACCATCAAACTTGTGATGTTCTCAAGGTTAGCAACAACTTCTTTGACATACTTAATCATAAACAAAGTCTTTAGTACATTTACATCGAAGCAATCCTCTGCTTTATCAGGATTTAAATACTCATTATCGTAGGCACGGATAATAACACCCTTGTGACTATGATCCAAGAACTGCTCAAGAGCGTCATAAAACATATTGAAGGGCACAATGGTTCCTTCTGACTTGTCCATAATTCTAACAGCAGATTCTTTGAACAGTGCCAGCATGGACCGTTCACCCTCCGCTAAGTGCTTACCACTAGCGCCATGGGTTCTTATCGATGTAAGCACACTTGCAAGAAGATTGAACTGATATGGAACAAATGGGTAAACTGCAGAGAAATTAACCCTATCAGAGTAGAGCTTCTTTTCAATGCCGTCATTAAATATAATCAGGTTTTTGATTATCGTATCTTTTTCATCATAGAGGAGGCCCAATGTTTGCCTTCCACTCTCTGTTTTCTCGAGAATTCTTTTCCGGATTACTTCGTCAACGTTTGCAGAAGAAAGAGACAGCCTTGTATCAAACCTGCCCTGAATCTTTGAAAAGTCATTCCCCTTCGTTTTCGTTATGCTATCGATGTCTTGCTGGCTCGTTACTACTACCCATGCCTTACCACCACATGCTGAACCTAAATCCTCAGTAACCGTTTGAAGATTTAACATCAGCTTTGAGTCTTCACCGATATACTGACCGATTTCATCCACGAGGAAAACCACATGATGGTTGTTTCCCTTCTTGTCGATATAATGCTTCACCATATTTGCAAAGGTCGCTACATCAATGTTGTACGCTCCGGTAGAGCTTTCACACCAATTCTTAGCAGCCTCCATGCTCATATAGCCTATATGTACTAATGTTTTGCAAACCTGATCCTGTACGAATCTGAACTGATGCCTTGAGGCTTCCCATTCCTTCCCTCTGATTTCAGCAAATACGTTCTTAAACTCCTCATACTTGCCTTCATCGGATAAATGCCTTTCCAGATCTGCTAAAAACGGATTTGCTCCATAGAACCCTAAATGCTGGTTAAACACTTTAAGGAACACAGAAAGGATGGCTTCTTTGTTGTTCTGTGCATCTGCCATGCCACTTTTGGAGTCTATATTAAACAGGATGATATCACTTGAAATGTTCGCAGCTAATTTCATATCTGCAAGCACCATTTCATCCTTAATTTTTCGATCTTCAATGAAATAATCAAGAGCTGTCTTCCCATCGACAACTCTATTTTCCAATAGGTAAGATAATATTTTTAAGAAATGAGATTTACCACTTCCAAAGAAGCCTGAAATCCATACTCCCATCTTGTCGGTATTGCCTGTTATTCCCTTCTTATAGCTTGAGAAAAAGTCAGCAAAATGCTTCTGCAATTCTCTGGTAACAACATATTCCTCAAGCTCCTGTCTGACGTTTTCATCATCGCCTTGTCCAACTTTGATAACACCTTTAATATCCCTATCAATTGCTTTTGCAAACATATTTTTTACATACATAGTCTTCTACCCCTTAATCTACGAGCTTGAATGCTCTGTAGTAATTATCATCTTTGATTTCTGAGAAAAGCATTAAGGATTGACCATCATACTTTCCAGGGAAAAACATAATAACCGGTACATCATCTATGAATTGATGCAAGTTATTCAAAATCTTATGTGATCGTAGCATTGGGAAGCACTTTCCTACCCCTTTTAAGAACACAATGGAATTGCTTGGTGTGTTGTTCTTAATATGTGCCAAGATTTCATTACTCTGATTATCCTCTTCCATTCTCAACATTTCATTAACTGCCTTGGTTATTTCAGAAAACCCTTTTGTTTTCTCAAAGTCCATACATATGTCTAAAAAGCCTTCTCTTATCAGATTGTCGATTATGATGTCATATAAGTCAAAGACAACAATCCGGAAATCATGATTATCGTTTTCATACTTTGAAGCAAGGTACTCGATCCGCTCCCGTACCAACAGCTCATATTCCGCTGGATAATCAAACACATAATAACCAACTTCATTTCCTAATCCTTTGTTTTTTCTGAAATTCGGCTGCTTAATCTTTTCCTCGAGTTTATTCAATCTGTTTTCCAGTTCTATCATTAGCTCACCCCCGTAATGGCTTTAATCATTTGATTATCACCGTTATCTTTCAGGTAATTTTCAAGCGTTATATCAAGAATTGGAGGTGTTATTTTTTTCTCTTTGCTACTAACAGTTAGAAGCCCAGCATCAGTCAAAAAATTCATGTATGTGCTTCTTAGCCTTCGGAGTGTAACATCCGTCCACATACTCACATCGTCATCTTGACTTTGTTTGTTTTTATAGAAGATATTAATATCACTCTCAGTAAGCTCAGGTGCTCCCATCTGCACTTTTTCGCGATAGACCTCATAAAGGAACTCAAAGAACAGCCTATTTTTTTTTGCAATGGCAATCAGATTGATGATCTTCTGCGTGTTCAAGTCTGCGTGAATGAAAACTTCAATCAAACCTGTATCAAGCGCATCTATTCTGTTTTTGAGATATCCATAATTCCGCTTAGCTCGATACTCCTTGGAAATACCAAGCAGATTATCCGTTAAACATAAGTCTTTAATTTCATCCCATGACTTTCCTTCGTGTTTGAGTTTAATGATTTTCCTGAATTCTATAAACCAAAAGGATTCTGACACAAGACCAGAACTGTACTTCTCCATAGTTCACCCTCCGCATGATACCACTATAAATATATCAAATTGCTTGTCCTATAAAACGGACACTAATCTACACTTTTAACGGCTTCAACAATATCTCCGATATCACAGTCAAGTATTTGACAAATCTTGAGCAATACATCGAGAGATACAATCTCATTCTTTTTTAGTTTTGTAAATGTAGCAGGACTTATCTTCGCTGCTTTTCTCACTTCGACATTCGTCATGTCCTTATCAATTATTAATTTCCAAAGTCGTTTATAGCTTACGCCCATATTTACACCTCTTCACAGCTAACAAATTTTGTGAAAGCCATACAGCTACATTTGGTCATACAAATACTACCAAGTTAATTATATCAATAACGTTATAGTCTTTCAATACAATCGTTCAATATCTCGAAAAAAGTATCATGAATAAGCAAGTAACAAACAACCTATTGAACGGTGCTTTGCTGCGCTATAGCATTAATCATCTAGTACTCTGCCTTTATAATTGTTCTTTCTCTGATGTTAAATTAATTCTTCAAGTGAGTCCTTCTTGTCAGTCCATCATGAACCCCAGCTCAGTCCACGAAAAAAGCATAGTTCCCCCTTGGTGGAAAACTATACTTATTTCACGACCGGCATACTGCTATTTTATAAAATATCGATTTGAAGAATTGCTGCCATTCTCCCTATAGCGGCATTCCTTACGAAGCAATCCACACTTCAACAAATCATTTAAAGCTCGTTTTACTGTACTGACTGACATTGAAGTATCTCTAGCAATGGTTTTTATGGCTGGCCAACATTCGCCTTCTGCATTGCTTCTGTCTTTCAAATACATATATACTGCTTTGGCTCTAGAGGGTATTTCTTCTCGGTATAGATTCCCAAAGAAACTCAACCGCTTCACCTCCCTATGTTCTAATAATTGCTTTTCGTTTCACGGCTGATTCATCACTTGAATCCATCGCAGGAGAATGGAGCATTCCACCCCGCTTGCCGGTTTCAGTAGTTTCGTCATCAGTCACTTCATCATCCACATCAAGAGCCATAGTATGTCTCACTATATTTTCTTCAAGCTCCTCTTTATCAGCGTAGTACACTTTACGATGGGACTTCTCCTCGGTTTCATATATCTTTTCAAATGTTATTCCCCAGTCCAAGAAGAGTTTCAGCTTTGTTTTCATCGGATGTACACCCGTTTTCATAACAACAAAGTTTCCTTTGGGTAATGCCTTTAATTCATCCGCTGTTAGTAGTGGTCTTTCTATCATCTGTAGACTCTGAGACGGATCATTCTTTCCTCGACTAATGCTGCCACTCATCACAGTTCTGCTGCCAAGAGCCTTAGAGAGTACCTGTGCAGTTTCAGAGTTGGGAGCAAAGCCACCGAAGATGGTAAGCTGACAGTTATCTGTTATGATTTGACTGCCTTCTTTTCCATAGTTTCTATCGAGCTGAGCGAATGACTGAATAATTGGAATCACCGATATCCGTCTCGACCTACCAGCAGACAGCATCATCTCAAAAGACTCAATCTTTGGGATGGTCCCAATTTCATCTGCGTATATCATCACTCTACTTGGGAGCTTACCACCGTTCTCATCTGCCACAGTAAGCATTTCTCGGTAAAACTGTTGTAAGAATAGCGACACCATAAAGTACTTTGTGTTATCTTCCTCCGGGAGAATGAGAAAGATTGCTGATTTCTCGTTACAGAAAGTTTCCGCATCAATCGCCGTATCAAAACAAAGAATCTGTTCCATCTCGGAATCCAGAAAAGCATTGAGCCGCGACAGTACCGTTGAGAGTACAGATGCCATAGCTTGTTCAGCAGAATTGAGAGCTGCCCCAGCAAACCACTTTGCCTTATGAGTCGGTGGTAGCTTATCCATCAAGAGCTGAAATTGACTCTTTCCTTTGATCTTGCTCGGTGCCATGAGGTCTTGTACCATTTTAAAGACTGAAATGATATGCCGTTTATCTATCTTCTTGCCGTCTTCAACGGTTGGTGGGAGAAATTCTGCAATTAGAAGAATCACTGATGTAAGTAGCCCCTCTGCTGCATCATAGAAGAATGCATTCTGCCCCATTGCAGCATTATTTCCATCGGTTGAAATAATCGTTTTGGAAATGATTTTTGCATATTTCTCTGCTTTTGCTTTCGCTGAGTAATTGCTACTATCCATTCGATGCAAATCCATGTACTTGTTGACCAGATGGAGCAGGTTATTCCCATCACTTCTGGTTGGATTACGCAAATCAATGACTGCGATATTGTAGCCATAGTTTTCTTTCGCAATCATTCCATAATTTCTGGCAAGATCGCCCTTGGTGTCAGTTGTGATAAACGACATTCCACTGACACAGGCATATTCTAGATTCGGATATAGAAAATATGCCGTCTTACCAACGCCTGCTGCACCAATCATTAAACAGTGGACATCTCCAGGATCCACAATGCTTGTCACTATGTTGTTTGATCCTTTGCACCCAACTATAAGCCCTTGTATCGGATTGCCTCTTTCATCAACTGGCAGGTTAATGCCTTGCCTCCACTCCTTCACCTTGAAAGGAATGTGATGATAGGTATTTTCTATTTCCTTCTTTGTTGCAAATCTTGCGACACCATGCTGTCCATCCCCTACAGTTTTCGATTTGATTCCGTTCAAGGTATAGTAATGGGCAAGTAATGACAGCCCGCCGATAACGGAGAACATAATTGCAGCAGCTGCGATTAACATATAAACTTGTGAACTCATTTTTCACTTCCTTTCAGTACATAGAGGCACAGGAATTCCCATGCCTCATCCAATCATGCCATTTTTAAAACTGCTGCTTGCGCCTGCTTATGCTCATGGAGTTCTAACTTAATTGTGGCTTTCAAGAGTTCTAACGCTACGCCAAAGTACCCATTAGCACAGTTTATCTTTTCTACTTCGCCTATGATTGTTGCCGGCTTTTCAATTTTAGAAAACAGTTCAACTGCTTCTGTAAGTTTCGGATCCCAGCGGCTCCGATTTTGATATGCACGGAACTGCTCACTCATTCTTTGAACGATTTCTTCTACAGCCATCTGATTGCCTAATTGCCGATATTCTCTCAGTGCTAGACATAAAAAAACGGCTGTTGCTAACTTCATAGCTTCAGCCGGATGCTCATTTTGGTTCCGAACTTGTTTCAGTATCTGCTCCCCATCTGAATATTCGATTTGTGTGGTATTCATATCTTTAACGATTAGCAAGATTTCTTCGCAAAGCTCATTTTTGAATTGGTGCTGAGGATGTTCTTCAGCTGGAATAGCAGTGCGGTTATGTGCTGCCTTTAAATCTTCATTCCAGTCTTTAAAGCAAGGTACTAACCTACTACAGCTTAGATTTCTCTCAGCTAGCATATCTTCAATTTTCTCGCTGGCTTCAATGCCAGCTGAATCATGATCCAAACACAAAACCACATGGGCTAGTTCCGCATTGTTCTCAATGGATTTAAAAATGGATTGCTCGGATATTCCACAAAGGGCAAGGTAACTATGCTTCTTCCAGTCTGAATTCTTACGGACTGTGATAAAGGACAGCAGGTCGATTGGCGCTTCAAACACATACAATCGATCACTACTCCCCATATAATGAAAGCTATAGCACGGATTACTATTATCTATGTTTCCTTTAAAGCCTTTCCCTTCCGTGTAGAGACCTCTTTTATGTGCATGGCGTGCCACTCCATTTTCATCGTAGCCAACAAAAATGGCATTATGATATTCCTTTGATTCATCTGCAGAAGGCTCCTTACTTTCATAGATGAGTTTTTCTCTGGCGAAAAAGTTCACCACTTCACGATCTATCAGTCGATGCTTTATCAGGTATGCAAATACTCTTCGCATGTCATTGTTGCTCGGCGGCAGTGCAAAGGGCTTTCTGGATTCTACCCGGTCTTTTGCCATGGCATAGGGTGCACCTTGCTCACCATTCAAAAGCATCATAACGGCATCAGGAAATGATTTGCCGTAGTAGTTTTGGACGAAATCAATAGCAAGACCACCTTCCTTCGTTGCGTGGTCGAACCATTCATTGCCTCGCACGGTTATGCTGTGATTGCTTTGAAGACGCTTTTCTCTTCCAGAAGGGAGTAGTGTTTCACCATGCAATTTTAGAAACACGGTAAGATCCACGCTATTGGCTCTTAGCTTTTGTTCATCAGTAAAATGAATGTATGTCCCCATGGCGTTCCTCCTACTGTTTTCTACTTCCTATACGATGAAACGCCGTCCTTTTAACCGGACGGCGTTTCATGTAAGGATTGATATTTTTATTTGGTGGTTTCTTAGAATTATTGTTTGAATATAAATATTGAGATTTCTTCATAAGGACTCTCCTCTCATTTGCTATTCATTAATGCGAAATAAAAACAGCCCCTCATAATGAAAGGCTGTATGTGATAGATATCATCTTTGATTTGTCTTCATGTTTATTAAAATCGCTCAGCGATTATTCTTTTCGCAGTTTTTACTGCTTCCGGATTTTGTTTAGCTATTCTAGAAGATTCCTTCACTTTTTCCAATGCTTCATGTCCTCTTTGATTGTCAATAATCCTCATTAGCGATGAAACCCTTGTACTTGTACCAGTTCGTTTGGCATCAGTTCCATCTTGATAAATTCTGTCTATCAAGTCATCTTTGCTGCCCTTCCAATCTGCAACCAATTCATAGTACATAGCAACAAACCAACCGCCTGCTGCTGTAAAAGCATCATCAAACTGCTTATCTGAAATCATGTGTATCCCTCCATTAACTCTATGGCATAAAATCTATTTGTTGTATTGAGCATATATAAACCCACCTTTTTATTTTACCATATTGTGTTAATTGAAAACAAATACATCTTTGCTATTCTATTTATAGTAAATAGTTTTGCTCATCTTGTTTATGCCCTTGAGCCACCTTCTTCTCCTTCAACTTTCTGAGCAGCTTGCTGTCAATTTTCATACCATTTGAGTTTCTGAAAGGCATGCTATTTTCTTCGAATATCTTACTCATGTGTTTCAGCAAACGGGATATAACAAACGCCACTGAAGGATCTCTGAACTTATCGATGTTATCAAGAAAGAACATTGCATATTCATTTCCCTGTTCTGCAGAAAGGCTCAGCCATTTAATTGCTTGTTCTTTATCCTTCGCCACATCTTTTCCAAGCAAATAGGTCTTCCCTAAAAGATACTGTGAGAAAGGATTGCCAACTTCCGCAGAGCTCGTTAGATATTGAATTGCTTTTTCAATGTTTTGGGGCATCTCCTTTTCGTGCAAATACAGTTTCCCAAGCTGATAGCTCGCCCACTGGTTGCCATACTCATTCGATGTCTCAAAGTAACGAATTGCATGGGCTATATTTTTAGCCACAACCTTATCTTCAATAAAAAGCTTCCCCAGTAAATAGGCGGCTGAGTTCTTGATGTCTTTCAAAGAAACATCATCACGATCAGCCACTGATTGCAGAAACGCTATCGCCTTTTTCAATTCATCTGGGTCAGGCGTTTCTTCTTTAAGAACCATCTTGGCAAGTGCGAAGCTTGATAAGACATTGCCCATCTTTGCTGATTTCTTATAGTAATCTTTTGCCCTTATTAAATCTGGCTCTGTACCAACACCGTTTTGGAGCATCCACCCCAAACGGTACTTGATTTTATCATCCTTGCCAGTTTGCTCTAAACTTTCGAACCCTTTAAAGGCTCTTTGAAAATACTGTCTCGCTTTTGTTTCATCTTTGTCAGTTCCAATACCATCCCGGTACATCTTGGCCACTTCAAAATTCGCATAGGGAAATCCTTGCTTTGCGGACTTCAGATACAGTTCAAAAGCTTTATCTAAATCTTGCTCGACGCCTTGTCCTCGCTGATACAGTGTTCCAAGGGAATATTGAGCATACTTGTATTTTTTCTCTGCTGATAACTGAAACCATTCTGCTGCCTTTTGATAATCTTGATCCGTGCCCTGTCCTGCTGCATGCATTTTGCCAATGCGGTACTCTGTGTACTTCCATGGCTTGCTCGATTCTACTTGTTGAAATCCTGCAAAAGCTTTGACATAGTATTCATCTGCAGCATCCGAATTCTTCTCCACGCCAAGGCCCAAATAATAGATTCTTCCTAAGTCATAAATCGCAAGCACATTTCCCGTTTCTGCTTCTTGCTCTAGCTTAATTTGCGCCATCTCAAAATCTTGTGGAATGTCTTCTGTCCCAACTAAAAGTTCTCGAGCCATCTTATATGAATCAGTCCAATCCACAAAAAATTCTTGTGCATTTTCATTCAAAACATTTCTACTCTGTACTTCATCCTGCTCATAGTCAAAGCCATTGAACTCTTCACCCACTTCATATCCATGAGGCTCTGGAATTTCATCATTGAATGAATCTTCAATTACAGTCATCTCCGCAAACTCAAATGACTCAACCGAAAACTGATTTGCCTCCGCAATGATCATGTTCTTGATGGATTTGAATTCTTTTCGCTCTGAAAGCGGAAGCCGGTATGGGAGATCATCCATGTAACTATGGAGTACCTCTTCTCGCATCTCGTACCATAGCGCATATGCTTTCGCCACAACGTCTTCTTTTGAAAGCTCGTCAATCAATTCATCAACAAGCGCTTTTAAGCTTGGCTGCAAATAACCGTAGACTTTCTTACCGTTTGAACGCTTTAGTTTTTCTGATAGCTCCAAGAATAGCGCTTCGATTTTGGGATTCTGAGCATGTCCTGTTTTCATTTCACCGATCAGCTTAAGCAGTGCTTCGTTACTCTCACGTTTTAGTTGATCCCGTCTCTCCATCTGCTGAGCATATATCTCCTGCAATTCACTTTTGAAGATGTTTTTGGCAAGTCCGGACTTCATTTGCTCGATTCCCTTTTTCGTAAGAAACCCTTCATTTGGTTCTGTTGAGTAGCAGACCATATGAACATGAGGATGATGACTCTCATTATGAAATGCAGCGTACCACCTAAAATTCTGAATCGGTATTTTCATCGCCTCCGCAAGTTCCGGGGTGAAATAGGAAAGCATGTTATGCCAAGCTTCGGCTTTATCAAATCCTGTACGGATCGCATCCTCTCTTCTGAGTGAAATGATAGGAATCCAGATGTTGCCAGGATGATTGCCAACCTCTTCTGCAATTCTACTTAGGACAATTTCATCATCCCCATCGGTGAATAAACCGTGAGTCCCCATTCGCTGTACCCTTAGACGGTTGGCGATATAATCCACGTAGTTTTCTCGCTGACCGATTTTATCCATGTTTTGCTCAAGTGCAATTGTGATAAACTCAGATGCGTTTTCTACTGTTTTGCTTTCAATGTAATCTTCATACTCAAATAGTTTCTTGGCTTCTGGGAATTCATTAATAATCTGCTGAATCAAATCCCCCTGTTTCAATGTTGAAGGAAGACTTCTCCTTTCCTTTGGTAACTTTTCAACACCGCTTCGAGTCGCCATGTAGGTTACAAGATTGGAAAGATGAGCAGCCGACTTTTTTGTGCCTCCTTTTAAGTACGGACATTTCAATACGATCCTTGGCATAGGTCACCTTCCCTTCATGCGTTATTCTTCGAATCCCTGCTGAAACTTCACCGCTTCTTCCATGCTGATTTTACCTTTTGTCTTTTTCACTTCATTGACACATCGTCCACGGAGTTTTCTTAAATCTTCATCGCTAATCTCAAGCCCCGCAGCCAGAATATTCATCATCATGGACATTTCAACGGAAAGCCTGAATAGGTTTCCGGAGTGTCTGCTTTCCGTTTCTCTAAGTAGCCCCTGCATTGCTGAGACGATTACCTTGGACAAGTATTCCGTTAAACCTTCACTGTTAAGGTAGCTCATATAAAACTGCAAAGCCTTTTCGATGAACTCACTCCGATTTTTCACGTTGTCCTTTTCCAGCATGTCATCCATGCGCTTCATTGTCTCAGGATAAAGCCACACTGCCGTTCTGCTCTTGGTTTTATTCTGTAATGGACTCAATCACACCACCTCCATATCGTCATTTACCAATCTTGTCCACACAATTGACCACCTGAAATACCCTGCAATATGGGCATTCATTCCGTATCTGACCACCTATTTGTCCCATTTACGCGATTCTGACCACCTATCGTAAATCTTTGAACGCTCGGCACTGCCGGGCGATGTGGGTGAGAGGTGGCGCTGTGCGACCACCTCTCTTTATCCTGCACCAGAATCATAAATAGAATCAGCACCAATTCTCGCCTGATTTCACATTCAATTACCGCCTCATTCCTGGGTTTTAAAAACTGCTAGATTCGGCTCAAATTTCGCCAAAATATCAGCAGGGGGTAGTGTTACTCCACTCCATGCCAAAGAATTGCACACAGGGGCAAATGGCGGCTCAAAAACCCGATTAACTACTGCCCTTCATGAGATGTTGGAATGGATCTCGGCTGAGTAGTTGTTTTGATCACTTTTTTTGTCTTCTCCGGCGCGATTTCCTCCTCTTCTCGCTCGTCAATGTACTCTCTTACATTGGCTGGCACGTATTTCTCATAAAGCTTCTGTAACTGATCTGCCATCTCTGCCTGCAAATCGGCCTCCTTTTTCTCCATATACTTCTTAATAGCTCTCAGTTTTTCAGCTTCAAGGCTGATAGCAATTGTTTCTTTTTTCATATTCGTAGTCCTCCATATTTGATTTTTCATGATCAAAAGTCGCAATTTAAAGTTTAGAAAAGCCTACATCGACATGCTCATCCCTTGTGATTGTTCTTCACCTTGCTCCTGATTTTCATCAGCACTCTCGGATTCAACCAATTGATTTACTTCGACAATTTCCTCATTTTGTTCTCTGGCGTTACGTCTTCTGCCACGTGTAGAAGGCGTTGGCGCAGTTATTTCTTGCGGTTGTTCCTCTGCTTCAACTCTGACTTCAGTTTGCAGACCTTCCGCAGGATCGTTTCGATCAAGGTATCTTCTTGTCGCTGCAGGTACATATTTTTCATAAATACTTTTGATATGACCCTGCAATTCTTTTTCAACAGTGGTATCCTTTTCGTCCATATAAAACTTGAGCGCCTCCAACTTTTCTTTTGGAAAGCTCACCTGAAGCGTTGTTTTTTCTGTTGTTATACTCATGATTTGCACCTCCTAATAGTTGAAACTAGTAACAATCATTCTCGGTTGAGCCTCTGGCTCATCACCAGTAAATACAGGGGCATCCTTAAATTCACTAGCGAATACATCCATCTGCTCATCTGTTAATGAAATAAACTCACCATCATCGCTATCGCCACAAATGAAAAAAGGACCGGCAATAATGTCATTACCAATCCTTCGATTCAGCTCCATTCCATTCAATTTTCCTTCTTCATTCACAACGGCGATGCAGTTGTGATCCAGATAAACACATTCAAACATACCTTCTACTTCAGCTTGAATCCCTTCAAGGTCATTGACCATTTCTTTTTCATAAGGCATTTTCCCGGGTTCAATTTTCAGTACCTTAATCGTATTTTCGTTTTTCATCATCGTAGTCCTCCCTACATTCCCATGTTTTGTTCTAGCTCAGATGGATTGATATTCTTGCAGAAGTCGAGGTATAGCGTCATATCAAGGCAATCCTCCTCCAAGTTAATTTCCGCCATTTCTTCTCTGCCCTGAAGCTCGTTCACAAGCAAAGTACCGATTCCGTTATTTGGTTTCACATTAAGGCTGTGCTGTTCAGCGATTTCTTCAAAGTACACAATCCAACTCCCATTCGATGTATTTTCGGCAGCCTCCTGTAGTATTTGATCTGCTACTTGAGAGATTTGCTGATCGATGTACGCCTTAATGTTTGGCATAAAACTGATGTATCTTGCGTAGTTATAGCCGCTGCTATCAATCAAAATCCCGTCACCACTTTCTTCATTTAGTGCAAGCAGACAGTGAGTTTGTCCAGAGGGGTCTGTGAACATATCTTCTTTTCTGTCTGAAATAAATGGCCTATCCCTTAGTAATCCTTTTGAAAGCTCATCATATTCACTCTGGTTCATCAGCTGTATAGCTTGAATCACACATGGCTGTGTTTCTAGTTCGCTTACT
The DNA here is from genome assembly GCF_058683495.1 of Fusibacter sp. QWL-12. Lineage (NCBI taxonomy): Bacteria > Bacillati > Bacillota > Clostridia > Eubacteriales > Fusibacteraceae > Fusibacter > Fusibacter sp. QWL-12. Next base: position 3,001,289 of record NZ_CM178745.1, on the reverse strand, counting down.
TTTCTAGAAAATATAGCATTTGTTTTTAGCATTTCTACACGTCCTTTCTAGGGTAAATAATTTCTTGGGTCTTGTTTTTCACCACCTACTCTGATTTCAAAATGTAGATGGTTTCCTGTACTTCTTCCGGTAGAGCCGACCTTGGCAATCTCTTGTCCTACAGTTACTGGTTCTCCCTCACTAACAAGTATTTTCGAGCAATGTCCGTACAAAGTGATAACGCCACCACCATGATCAACAACGACATGATAGCCATATCCAGAGGTTGAGTACCTCACCAACATGACAGTACCGCTTAGAGCCGAGTAGACAGGTGTTCCTTTGGGCATCCCCAAATCTATACCACCATGCCCTTTTTTCTTTTTAGTAAAAGGATCCGCTCGATATCCAAATTCGCTCGTCACAGTACTCCTCCAATTAACACCGACAGGCGAACAGAACCCATCCTCACCAATGAAAGGCTCCGTTGAAACTGCAATTCCGTTTATAAAATCGTCAAATTCACTACCGTAAGTAGGCGCAGGTTTTTCGTACAATATCCGATAATAGATTTCTGTTGCGTTTGCTATATTTTCACTTGTGACGGTAATGCCCAATTTCTTATCTATATTTTTATCGATGGTAGGCTTGTCTTTTATTGGAACTGTAACGGTATAAACTTCAGTATGAGTTGTTCCGTCTTTACCAATCACCGACCTTGTGCGTTCTTCATAAGTTACAAAGCAATCAACAAATGTCTTGCTGTTTACCTGGGATGGCTGCTCGGCGCCGAAATACAGAGAATAAAAAATAGCCTTGATTCTTGTTGAATCCAGACTATCTCCACCATCCATACTTGAATTTACCTCTTTGATTGCATCATCAAGAACAGAAAAACTACCCCGCATATTCTCGATGTGCTCGCGATACTCTGCTGGCACACTCCCTGCTATGACACCTCCATGAAAGCACAGTTCAAGTGCTGTATTGTTATGATTTGCAGACCCAGAAAGCATCCCGCAAAGGATAGCGATTAACACAATGATTGGAGACAGTATTGCGACTATCGTCCACCCAACACTTTTTCTAATTCTTTCATCACTAAGGGCCATCGCCACAGCTCTAGCCACTAAAACAGGATCCGCCATTTTTTATCACCACCACCCGAGTCCATACATATTATCTTGTTCGTAGTCTTCAACTTGCTCTGATTCCATTCGTTCTTTGGTATACTCGACTGCCCGTTCTAGAATTTCCGTATCAAAACCTGCGGCCTGATAGCCTTCTTCAATGGTTTTCAAATAAAAATCAGACGGAATGCCAAGCAAATGACCTTCTGTCATTACATAGACAAAAGCCGACACAGGCTCACCATCTACCTCAAGTTCCACAGTTTCCTTGTCATAAAACCTCGGATATCCTTCATATCGGTCTAGCGCAATTTCATCCTTGGGACCAACAGACCAAATCATAGCAGGAACAGTGCTACCTTCCTTTGGCTCTATCGTTGCATAAGCACCCGTTTTAGAACCTCTGAATAGCAGTTCGTAATCTTTGATTTCAGTTGTCCCCACTGGTTTTGCTGTGGGACAACGTTGTTTCATTTGGGGCAAATTCATATTGCTACCATAGGCGATATATAGTTTTTCTTTCTGCATTTTTCCTCCTACATTCCCATAGACATAGAAAAAGCAGGAGACTCTTCCTCCTGCTGAATTTCTTCAATGACTACATATTCTGTTTGATTTATTACTAATTCACTAGGTTCAATGAGCTCTAGCTCCTTTTTCTTTCGAAGCCTTTCTTTCTGTGCAATGGCCTGTTCTGGGGATTTCCATGCGATGTTCCCTTCAAGATGATCTAACAGATGCTTTCGTGCTGTTTTAAATTCATCTCCGATAAGACCAAGGCGAAGTAGCCAAACACGGAACGTATATTTCTCATTGTCTGATACCGTTTTGATAGGACTCGCTGAGCGTTGATTGTAAGCTTGGGCTGTAATTGCCATGCAGAACTGAACATAAGCTTTCGCCTTACCTGCATGAAGAGCTCCATTAAACGCTCTGAATTCAATCGTTCCCTTTTGAAAGACAGAATGAAGATTAAGGCAGTGATACCTACTGTCATGATAATGCTGATAGCTGCCATCGTTCCCCTTGTACCAAAGGTTCTGCAACTGACTTATAGTTTTAGGCTTATGGCGGTTCATGCTTTCGAGAAACTCTGAATCGATTTTCTTGCAATATCGCCGTTCTCTCTGTGAATCCACTTGTAAAGCACGGTAGACCATGTCTTCTTTCGAAGCAATAATATTCACCAAATTTCTGAGCTGATACGCTTCAAAGGGTGCTGCATTGATGTGAATATGAATGCCACAGGATTTGTTACTGAAAGCCCCTGCCTCTCTAAGCACTCGGATCATCTCCTGAATCTTTTCAATGTCCTCATACCTACAAATCGGACTTACCAGTTCAACACTGTAATCTCGGTCGGCAATCTGCTTGCGGTTCCCCACTTTTTTCTGGCACTGAATGCTGGCATCACTGACCAGTTTCCACTTCCTGTTTTCACTATCAGCTACAGTATAAGTGCCATACCCACCTCCCTCATAATCCGTATAGCCGCCAAGATATTCTGAAAGCACCTCGGCAGCTCTTTGTCTTGTAATGCCCGTCATTTCAATTTCAATTCCAAACTTCTGCTCTCGTAGGTCCATGAAGTCACCGCCTTACCATGTTCGGTGATTATTGATAGTTCCTTTGATGCCCTCAATTTTTAGAAGCTTTCCTACGTCTTCAAACAGACTTATCAGCTTTTCTCTTCTGTAAGGATCAATTAACTCGTCAAGGCAACTGGCATTCAAATGATTCAGTTGTTTTACTACATTCTGCACCTCAGTTTCAAGTTCCAATTGTCTATAGCCAAGGCCCTTACTTTGATTGATAAAACTGCTCAGGATCTGGTCGAATCTTTCAATGTCATCGATTGAATAACAATAATACGCCTCGAAAGGATTATCATAGATTTCTCCATCCATGCATCTTCTGATCTGGCCAATAAGCCTTTGCCGTTCTTCTGTCTCTGCTTTTATATATTGCTCCATTAGGCATAGCAGATCGTTTACTTGATCTGGTGTATAAGTAATGCAAGCTTTCATATCGGCAATGATCTCATCCTTTTTCTTTCTAAGTTCCACTAGATTGTTATGGGTATTCATTATCTTCCACCTGCCTTTCCAAACAGTTTTTCTTTATATGCCGGGGCATGTACGGCAAGGTTATATCGTTCGTTCCCACACTTATATAAGCAGACCCCACGTTGAGGGAACTTAATGAGGTTGTACTCTGATTCTTCTAACTGCAAGGTATCCATGTAAAACTGCTTATCGATATTGCCTGCATTAAATAAAAACGCATGCGCTGGAATGGAAAACAGCGGTTTTGTCAGTTCTCTAATCCCTTCGATATTGAAATCTTCAAGGTTTTGAGAACTTAGAATAACCGATGATTCTTTCTTACGTACACGTTTCATAAAGTTTCGGATATATTCAATTGCTGTGAGATTGGTTAAGAACAGATAGAGCTCATCAATCCCAGCTGCTGTATTTCCTTCCGTCAGAAGCTTGTCGCTCATGAAGGATAGTATATTGAAAAGCAAAGCATTTTTCACATTTTTACTCGCTTGAAGCAGCCCTTTCACACCAAACACTATGAAGCGATTCGATGAGATGTTGGTGTACCCATTAAAGAATTTACTTTCAGCCCCCTGACACATGGAGTGGAGCCCAAGGAGTATTTCCTGAAGCAATTCTGTCGTGTACAGTTGAAATTTGCCTTTATCATAGTTTTGATATTCTTCTTCAATCAACTGATAAAGATCTGAAAGGATTGGATAGTCATTGGAGCTTAAGCTTTTAAAATTGGTATTGTCGCTGATGTTCCACTTGCTATACAGCTTCCCAAGCATAATTTCAATGACATCAATATGCTTATCATCAAAATCCTTATAGCATCTGAAAAAGTCCTTTAAGAATGATATATGCTGACTAAGTTTTGTTGCCTGTCTAAAAGCAATGGGAGCATCCTTATCTTGTGGAGCTCCCCCCTCATCCCATGTTTTGGGTTCAAGCGGATTAATCATGTACTCACCAGACATCAAATCTACAAAGCATCCACCGATGTTATCAGCGAGCTCCACATACTCATGCTCAGGATCAAGGCAGATGACATTCTTGCCAGATTCCAGTATGTTGCACAAAATGAGTTTCAAGAGATAACTCTTGCCCTGCCCGGAGTTCCCCAAGATGAGGATACAAGGATTGGTCTTATCATCATCCCTCTTGTCAAAATCTACAATGACATTGGATCCGTACTTGTCTCTGCCTAAATAAAAGCCATTGCTATCGGTCTTCCCCGAATAGTTGAATGGATATAAGTTGGCTACAGAAGATGCTGGAAGCACCCTTTCATACTGACTGCCGAACACATTTCTACCCGTTGGTCCAACACACATAAAACCCTGCTGCTGTCTAAGCATCAACCGATCCACATTCAATTTGCTCCTTACAAGCTCAGTTAGAACGTCCGTCTGCAAGAGCTTTAAGCCATCCATATCACTAGCAGTAAGTTCAATATAAACAGCACAGTGAAGCAATGGTTCTCTATTTCGGTGCATGGTAGATACCAAGGTAACCACATCTTGAAGGTTGCTTTCGGCTGTGACGGTCTGTTGAAGGTCATTCGTGCTTGTGGAATGCATGCGGTTCTTATTGGCTGCATTATGAATGATTTTCTTTTCTTCAGTTGCTGTCACCTGTCTTGTATAGATACGCAGTGTAACACCATCTTTCTCTCCCAGATGTCTGAGAATTGCTTGCTCATTGGTGCTTGTCGGATACTCACGGAGTGCCCAAACACAGCGAAATGTGTTACCGCAGATAAAATGGTCCACGTTAAATTTGATGACTGATGGAGCAATCATGTCGACAAAGGCTTTTATTTTTTCACTATCATAACTGGACAACTTCTCACTTCTTTTTTTACTCACCGATAATCACCCACCTTTCGCCATCATAATCCTCAAACTTCTCAGTCGTTACATTCTGCTCGTAGTAGACTCCGAGTAATCGCTTTATGTCAGCATTGTCTGCTCGTCTAGCAGTAAAGCCTTGATCCTTAAGGCTTTTTTCAATTCTTGATAGATAAGGAAACACATCTGAAGTTTTATCTTTCAGCCCTTTTTCTTCGCCTCTGTTTAATCTAATAATGATTAGAAACTCCCTGGCAGTAGCCATTTGAACTTGCATTCGATCAAGATTTGTACTGTCCATTTGAAGTAGTTTTCTAATCACTGGATTTGATTCTTCCTCCATTCTTTTTTTCAGGTATTGCTTGTTTTCATCAAAGTTCTCTTTCGAGTTTAAACAGAGCATTTCAATCTCAGCAATTCCTTTAAGCACAGTCATGAGGGCATAGATCCTTGCACTGACTGTTGATTCTGATAAAACAGAAATGTTTGTAGGATGAATGATGAAATAGACTAGTTCCCCAAATGCCGTTTTAATGCTGTAGTCCGTGATTTCATTGATCCCAATGAGCTCCCTTGTGGACTGCTTTTGTTTTTCTTTCTGACGATTATTTTTCAAATCTACAACCTCCATTCATACATTTGCTGCTTTAAAATAAAAAAGGCACAAGCATAACGGATAAAATCCAAAATACTCGTGTCCTCAAATCGGATTGCTAAAAAGGCATAAACTGCTGTTATCACTAAAGGAACCAGGATTCCAGTCTGTGAAAGTGCAAATACAGATATCAGAAGTCCCACTCCAATAATGCCTATATCTTTTAGTTCCCAAAGCCAAAGTGTGGCTTTAGCTTTCAGGTTGTCAGGGTACATGTACATCTATCGCTCCTCCTCTTCTTGCCTGATTTTTCTCAAAAAACAAGCAATTCCATGCATAATAAAATCTACACATGGAACTGCTACACTATTTCCGAGCGCTTTATATCTCGGACTATCTGATGCTTTTGATATATCTGTCCACCCATCCGGAAAGCCTTGAAGTCTTTCACATTCTAGTGGAGTTAATCTCCGAACAAGATTTATTGAGGATGTTCTTTTATGAATTTCAGTATCCTCAGTTTTCTCAGATGTCATCTCTTGATAGTCTATTATGCATTTATCTTGACTCACATATTGATTTCCAATTCCTTTTTCATCACCTACACACAAAGCTCCAACGATATTCTGGTAGGCTTTCGGGATTGAACATACAGCGTGGATGTCTGCTGTAGTCAAGGTATAGCTTATATTTTCTTGAAAGCCACAACCATTTCCACCATTCTTATCTTGCCGATTGATGATGTTACTTGCGATACAATAACTTTCGTCATTCATGTGTTTTGAAACCAAAGGAACATTATTACCACCTGTCCCGTAGGTTGCTGCAATGGTGGGAGCTACATGCAGTGGACCAGTGTATCTACAGTCCTTCGCATGATTATCGAAAAGTAATTCAGTTTCTCCCCTTTCTGATTCAACACCCTTTTGAAAGTGCTGAGTTACAATCGGCAGATGCCCTCCCATGCAAACTCTTAACGTGGATGTAATATTCTCAGTGATATCCATCCGATTACCACCTTGATCGTTAAGGCAAATCATAGGCTCTGCAATAAAGGTCTGCATCTGCATATTTTGAGTTGCCATTAACGCACCGGATATTCCATTTAGATCGATGCCCTCGTTTCGTTGATTTATGTGATATGACCTCAGTTCTGTTGCCAAATTGCTTGATAAATCTTGATCCAAATGAGTGATACCTGCCTGAATTTCGAGAGCCTTTTTAAGTTGAAATGGTAGTTCTTTATCTCTAGCTTTCGACCTTCTAAGTATTCCTAAGCAAGCGGTCTTGCTCAAATAATATTTTGGGAGCGGTGTATCCTCCAAAATCTGCGACAAGAAAGATTCTTTTGCGTCGTTGGGCGACACCCCAGTGTTGAGCATCGAGAACTCTCCAAGCAACGGAGAATTGACTTCCCAAAATGCACCCAGCAGATTTCCATACCCCTCCCGGAGGTCGAGGTATAAGTATGTTGTTGTCAGCAATTCTTGCGGTTTCCTCAAGAACTGCTTTGAAATCTTCTCCTTCTGCTGATGAAAATGCTCCAGGGACGTTTTCCCAAACGAAGAATCGAGGTCGCACAAGGTCATTTGTTTTGCCTCGTTTTCCATCTTCAATCCTCATTTCTTTCGTTATCCTTATCTGTTCCATGAAAAGCCCTGATCGCTCACCGGCAAGTCCAGCTCTTTGTCCCGCAACAGATAAATCCTGACAAGGAGATCCTCCACAGATAATGTCCACAACAGGAAGGGTATCTCCACTAAGTTTTGTAATATCCCCTACGTGAAGCATTTCAGGAAATCTTATTTTTGTGACCTCAATTGGAAAACTCTCAATTTCACTTGCCCACATTGGAACAATACCATTGTGGACTGCAGCAAGTGGAAAACCTCCAATTCCATCAAAGAGGCTTCCCATAGTAATCATGGCAACGCCTCCCCTTGCGCCAGTCGTAACATTTTTATAATCCTCCCAATTAATCTATTTTGGTATAGATTGTGCAATGGTTCTAGTTGTATTAACGGCTGCTTGAGCGGTGTAAACCGCACTCATCACATTGGCTTTTGTTGATGTGTCTAGACCAAAGGCACCCGCGATTCTTGGTACTTCTCCTGCTGATAACATGAGTCCAAGACCGAGGAGCGCGTTATCTTTTACCACCATTAGGCCTGCAGTCAGCATTGTTGCCTGCAAAAAAGTCGTGAGGCAAAGACCAATGATTTGCTTTATCCACTGAATAAATCCATCGATGTATCCTCTTGGAACCGAGAACATATAAAGACTTCCAACGGCTATCTGTATGAGCAGGATTCCACCTCTTTTAAGGTTTGCAAAGAACACTTTCACGACTGCATATCCCATGAGGATAATAATAAAAAGAGCCATAATAGGACTTGTTATCGTAGAAAGTCCACCGAACACACCTGAACTGCCTACGCTTGAAACATCACTGATGTTTCCCAGTTCCCCAATGATTGCATTTGCAAGATCTCCAACGCCGCTATTGTTACCCGTAATGCCTGCAGTTAGACTGCTTTGTAGCGTTACTGATAGCTTGTAGAGTTCAATCGGTACAGTTGTGAAAAGACTCACTGCCATGAATCCTTTAATAGCATTAAGTGCAGCATCCTTGACACTTCCTCTTCCTGATTGATACTCAATTCCTGTTTCAAAGCAAGACACAACTAACCCCACCACATACAGCATCCAAGCAAGATAAGTGAAAAAAAGCACAATGCTTTGCACCCATGTCATATCAAACAGTTCAACACCCATGTTCCCCATCTGGGCAAAGAAATCTCCCAGAAAACCTACAAGGTGACCATAGAACCAGTTGATTATCTGATCCATGACATCACCCATTACAAAATCCCATATAAACATTTGACAGCTACCTCCTTTCCATCAAAGTGAAAAGGCATGCCGCTTTTGTCACGACATGCCTCTCTTTATTACATTTGTTGATTTAGAAAATAACTGTTTTTCATCTTTTGTGTCTGCTCTTTGAATAGCTCAGCATAGTCACTCACTGATTCCGCCATTACTTTGTAATCAGCATTTGTTGGCTCATATGCATACCACTCTGCTTTTTCGTTATAAATCCAGACGTATGGCTCTATTCCATCTCTGAAATTGGGGTTATTGAGTTTTTTCTTACCCCAAACATCTGAAAACTTCAACGTGAGTGTGTCAATGACACCATCTGTTTTATCAATGACTGTCGCCTTGATCCCTTCATATTTCTGATAGGTACCAATTGTTACAAATTCAAGTTTCATTCTTGTCGTTTCACCCAAAGTACCATAGCAGACTTTTCCGATGAATTTTACATCATCGAATGCGTGATCCTTTGCGAAAAATTTTCTTAGTTCCTTTTCAAAAAAGTTCATAGACAATGCCTCCTATATCCCGAGTATCTTCCAAATATATGTTGGGGCGGTCAATGTGAAAACAAGACACGCAAACAAAATAGCCGGCGCTGCCCATTCAAATTGTCCGTGCTTGCGATAGTCAAAGTATGCCATCCCAAGTTTAGCAAAGAAAAAAACCGCTAGAATAAGGTCGATTGCCGGAAAGACTACCTTGTTCACAACGGTTTTGATTTGCCCAGAGGCATCAGTCCAAGTGCTCTCAATTGCGCCTGCAACATCTCCAGTACCACCTGCAAAGGCTGTGGTACTAAACATCAATGTCAGAAGTAATACCATGCAGATAATCACTGCTATTTTTTTATATTTTTTCATTTATATTTTCCACCTCTCTTGTTTTTATCTAAGGTTTTAGCGGTGCAATGTGCCAATCATTCCAAAGGTTGCCCCTGATTGTTAATGAGTCCGTTAGGTTCATGGATAACATCCCAACAGGAGTCCATGCATCGATGACCCAAGTATTCACTGTGTAGTTTCCATCAGGCATCCATATAGGTGTGAAGTGTGTTCGGTTATTGTAAGTGCTATATGAATTCCTCTTATACTCAAATCTAGCTGTTGATCCACTTTGAATTTTTTCAAGTAGCCTCCAGTAAGTTTTGTACTGAAACTCTGGGAAATAAGCCACTGCATTTTGAGGATGTGTGACTGCAGTACTTTGATTACTGGTGATTGATGCAGTTACAGATTCATTGATTCCGTATCCACTTTTCATCGTTTTGCCATTTGCGGTTGGGTTTTTACTGTCGCATTTGATACTCATGTTCGATGAAAAAGTAGCATAATATTGATCTAGATTAAATTCCCACCACCCTCGATCAACCCAATTTGATACCCAGTAACTACTCGAGTGTGAGTGTCCCTCACTATCCGTCCATGAGTCACTCTCCCAATGACCTTCATCGACCCAGTATGCAAACCACCAAGGGCGCCAAATACTCCAATCTGCCCTTGTCATTTCTTGTCTTGTAGGTACTGATGAAAATGTGAACTCATCGTTCCTATCGTCTGCCACAGGATTCGGTGGTGGATTCTTATCAAGATCAACAATCTTCACATGAATCATTGATTTCGAAGTATTTCCAGGACCACTTACAGTTACTTGTATGGTTATGTTTCTTGGTTCTGAAGGAGTCCTCCATTTGACCCATGCCAGTTGTGAATCACCACTCGGATAAAATACATTTCCAACGTTATAGGTAGTTCCTTCAATGCTAAAACTGACCCGCGTTGGGTGATCTGGATCCGATTGACCACCACTAACTGTAACCGCTGTGATGACATCCGTGTTGACCCGGTATTCGTAATCATTAGCACTTACTACTGGTGCTTCGGTTGGTTCATCCTTATACCTGACTATACCAAGTCCTAATGAGGATTTAATATTTGCATTTGTAGCTGGTGTTGTCGTGCTACCATTCCACGCAGGATATCCTAAATCCGCAACTTCTAAGAACATGGCTAGTGGCAAGTTTTTATGAGTTAATGAAACCATTCTTTTTCTCAGCAAGCCATTTACTTTCTCATCATACATGGCAGCTTCAGTCGCTGTAGTTGCAATCATAACCCCTTCAAATTTATAATATGCCATCGGTTCAAGGAGTAATTTGTAATCGCCACTGACTAAAACGTCATAGTCCATACTGCTCTGATTGGCAATCAACTTGACCAGATACTCCGAACAGAAGTATTTTTTAATAGCTGTTATGTTATTTTTCCCGCTCGTACTGATTATCTTAGGCATGCTCTGAGATGGTTTCACACTAGCATATCCACCTTTTACTGGCGATAGTGCTCTACCGCCACTGTATTGGACTTTACTCACTTTACCAAAGTGATAAATGGACGCACTGGGCTGCTTGTTAGTAATATCAATCGGTGTCGTTACTATTGCATGATCACTGCTTCTAACAACAGTAACTCTAACGCCTTCATTCCCGGGATTCCATACATTGGTACTGGTTCCCGAACCCATATTCCCACCACCTGTATCAATGTTTCCGTCCCCATCAGCAAATGAATTCACTGGTACCAATAGACTGAATATCATCAGAATCATCAAAACGCTTCTAGCTATTTTTTTCATTTGTGCTCCTTTCTGCAAAAGTAAAAGCACTGCTATTCGCAGTGCCCCCATTTGCTACTTTTCTCAATCCATTGATCCAACTTCTTTGTTGATATCTCCGTCGCTTTCTCCGTTAATCACTTGATTTGCTCCACCATCTGGCACACTGTCAAATCCGGGTAGCCCACCAGAAGGTTTCTGTTCCGTAGTCGCTACTGGTTTATTTGGCTTTGGAGTTGTAGTCGTTGGAGGATTCTTTACTTCTGATTTTGGTGGATCCACTTTTTCGCCGTCAGGCTTTTGTGTCGGATCCGTCAGTTGCTCTTCGGTATAAGTTGGTTTATCGGGGATATCACCTTGAATTTTTTGGTCTCTTCCTGTATCGTCTGCACCACTATCCGCTTGAGTTTCTTTTGGCACTTCTATTGGTTCGACCTTGACCTCGACATTTTTATTTGTTTCTGCACCATTAGGATTTTCTACGATAACTTCACTGATTTCAGTGTTTTGGGTGTTATTGACAGCCTCAGTCACTGGTGCTTTCGTAAATCTAGCCCCGATCATCACAATAAGTGCCACGCTGATCACGAGACCTCCAGCCAGTATTACTCTTTTCTTCGTTTTATCGTTCATATTTTTCATGAGAAATGCCTCCTTAATTTTTAAAGTATTGTCCTTCTTAGACCTCACCCTAGCACAAGCTTTTGGAATAGTCTACTATAATTTTACAAGTTGTAAGAATCTAAAATTTCGGGGTGTAACCAGCACTGTTTTTGACCTTAATTATCATAGGTGGCAGTAGTTTCCCACCAAAAGACACTGGTACTTCAAGCATGATGGAACTATCCACCTTAAATCTTTGCTGCTTGATATCTCCACTAGCAAGTGGCGCATTTTGAATATCAACGTTTAAATCCCATATTTTAAACTCTGTTTTACCTTCGTTGGTTATTTTTATGTGGTCATAGCCAAGTTGATTCAAACCAAGAATTCCATCTAAACGATCATAAACATCACCATAGTCGAAGGACTCTTCAAAATCTGAATCAATAGGTTGATACCCACCTGAGTACCCTTCACGAACACCATGATAAACATCATCATAATTATCACTGACTGTTGAAATGACAGCTGACTGAAGTGCATCACGAACACCTTGTGAAACTATCATGAGCCTAAAATATTCAGATATCCCAGTGAAAATCATGACCAGACATAGTGTGATGGCAACTGCCAGTGGAAAACCACTGCCCCTGTTGTTTGACAGTACTTTTTTCACTTCCAATAGACCTCCCCCTTTCCTGTAGCATCTGCTCTGAGGGTAATCGGGAAGGACCCAAAACCTCCAAACAGTCCTATGTTAATCGGATAAGTCACTGTCACTGTTATTTCTTCGTTGAGCTGAATCTGACCCGATTTCGACCATACAATCATTGGGATAATTCCAGTTTTTTCTCTCAAAATCAGTTCTCTCTGGGTAGTTTCTGTTCCCACTCTTCCAGCAATTTCTGCTTCTCTCATCAGCTCAACGGCAAAGGTATCCACTTGCTGTTTGATGATGTAGGCAGGAAATACCTTCACAGCAAGCGCAATCACAAGCATTGCACAAAGTACAAGCACAACCACATCAATATATCCTTCACCACGGTTGCTTTTTAATAAATGTTTCACACGTCACCACCTCCCCTAAAACATTCCGCCAAGGGAACGTAGAATTTCATACACAATAATGGCCATATAAGTCATTAAAAAACACATGAGCATGATGAAACTGAACACGCGAATTTTGGGTGGTATCTTCATCGCCTGCGCTTTCAATCTTTGAAGTTCCAGTTGTTTCATATCATGGGCAAGCATCTGAAAATATACGCCCCCTTCGTCACCCCTAAGAACACCAATTAAACCTCTTGTGATATCCGATAGCATAGGCGAGTTGATTCTTGCCTCAAATCTTGTCAGGGCCGCTTCATAACTGCTAGATCTCATATCCGCAGTTAAAACGTCCAGTTCATTTCCAAACTCCTCCCCAGCATTTTTCTTAAAGTTCTCAAGTATGCCAAGAACATCTCTACTTGCCTTCAGCTCTTGTGTGATCGTAGCCACAAACCTTGGCAGTTCTGATTCGATTTTTTCTCTTTTGACAGACAGTTTTTCATCGGCCTTTTTAATTTCCTTGAAGTAAATCATCACTGCGAGGAACATCAAAACAGGGGCAAGTAACGGCAAAACCAGAAGGCATGGAATAACACCAACCGCCACAAGTAAAGCTTTCACTAGTGCGAATGCCATGAATTCTTCTGGACTTTGGCTCATTCCTGCAGCTTTGAGCGTATTTTTCATCCTGCTTTTTTTGTATTCATCCATAGGAAGATACTTGGCAAGCTTCACTGATAAACTACCAATCAGAACATCCAGATTTTTTGTCTTACCCTTATGCTGACTAACTGCAGAGAGCATGGCTTTCCCAGTTGCAAGTCTTGGAAGCTTGAGTACTTCAGCTAGTATGAAGAACAGACCCACGGCAAACAGAAGTCCAAATAATACAATCAATAACATCATCTCTGCCTACCTCCTATACTCAATGGGCTGTGTCAGCTTAATAACAAATGCTGCCGAAATAAAGATTGCAGCAAAACAGATGGCTAGAATAATCTGTCCAAGAGGTGTATGCATTAATGCGTTATACCAATCTTTGTTCAAAAAATATAATAAAGGTATGTTGCCAACCACTAAGAGTTGCATGGAAATAAACTCTTTTCTCGGCTCAAAAACCATGTTTTCTAGCTCGCCATTTACCACTCGCATATCAGAAAGCTTTGATACAATTGGCGTAAGTGTGGTTTTTAGGTTTCTATCAATCTGGCATGCAATTAAAGCATCACACCATTCACGAAACACAGCGTTTTCAAGCTGAACTTTCATGTCCTCCAAACCTGCTGCAATGTCTGGATTAATCATCTTAATGCGATAGACGAATCCCTTGAATACAGACAGAACTGGTGGATTTAGATAATCAATATTTTCTTCTACTGCGGTCACAATATCTTCATTTCTTAGGTACGCTGTCGTGATGATCGACAGAGCTGTTTCAAGCTCAGCTGCAATATCCCTTTTAAAATGGGTTTGAGTTAGCCTTACATACCAAAACGGCAGGAGCATAAATCCGATCCCAAGGACAGGCACCGAAAAGAAATTCCCGAGCACGATTGCGATTCCACTCCCAATGGCAAATAAAAACAGTGACACTGCACATATCATAGGAAACCAGCCTTCGCGTCCGGTCAGCTTCAAAATCGACTGCACTTCAATAACTTCACGTCTAAAGTAAGACACTTTCTTTCGTTTGGTTATTTCATTAATTTCTTCTTTTATACTGCGTGGTTTATTTAAAACATTTTTAAAAACGCTATCTGTAAATTCCATTGGTGATAACGATAAGAGTATAAAAAAGCCCGTTATCATTCCGATACAGGCTATTAGTAGTATCACATTCATCTTTAAGTCACTTCCCTTCGTTTCATGCGATTGATCATTTCAATAGGCATCCCATTTTCAAGGAGTCTTTTAGACAGGCTCTCTGATATGCTACACTCTTGTTTGTGTGTTCCCTCAATGATAAATTTGCCCTGCTCATCCATTCGGTTTTCTGTAATGATGTACTGAAACAGTGCACGATAATTCCTGGATCCATCCGGTAGAATTTCGCATTCCATGATCTCCATCATCTTTCGTTGCTTGTTTTCAAGCTGTTTGCAAAAGACCACGATTGGATAGGCTTCTGTTACATATCCCATAAGCGTGTCATCTGACATATCCACTGCACGTTTACAAAGAGATACCATCCTTCGGTAGGTTGCTTCACAAGAATTTGCATGGATTGTTGTAAGTACCGCAATACCCGTTCGAGCGGCCTCCTGAGCTGCGTTTGCTTCAGCACCACGCATTTCACCAACTACTGCAATATCAGGATTAAACCTAAGTGCCATATCCAGAAGCATGATTTGGTCGACTCTTTGTTTTTCATTTTCACTGTCACGAGTGATAGTATGAATCACTGAATTGACGACCTTCCCATCATCATGACGGATCAAATCAAGCTCACGGGATCCATTCTCAATGGTGTAGATTCTCTTATTGTTTGGGATGGTTGTCAGTAGCCATCCAAGGACCGTTGTTTTACCAGAGCTTGTTGCTCCTGCTACACAAACAGAAATGCCGTAGCGAATCAGGTTGGACAGGAAGTCGAGCATCTCTTCCGTAGCTGTACCGCTCCTGACAAAATCCTTTTTCTTCATACTTTGAGGATTAACAATTCGAATAGATGCTGCAATGCCAACATCTTCATCCACAAGTGGCGTTTTAAGGACAGCAATTCGGATATTCTTTGAAAGATGTCCAAGAACTGCAGGGCTTGCGTTATCAAGGACCATCCCAGAGACGTGAAGCATCCTTCTAATGACATTGATTGCGTGTTCAGGTGAGTCAAAGTGCTCCTTCAGTTTTTCATTTCTTCCATCAGAGTATTGCACCTCGATATCCTGCCATGAGTTGATATCTATCTCCTCAATGCCTTTTCCAAAGATGTATTTTGTGAGAAAACCATACTCAGCCATTTCGGTATATAGGGCATCAACCAGTTCTTGTCCTTCCATGCCCTTGACTGCAATTCTTTCATCCATGACGTACTTGCTGATGTAACGTTTCATCTGCTCTTTAGCATCTTCTAAACCCTGATCGGTGATCAGAACAGAGTAGTTGCTCGAGATGTATTCTTGCACTTCTTTAAGGACAGCCTGAAAGTCTTTCTTCTCTGACTCAGGGGCAAAAAATAAGGAGTGTGTACGATTTTCAGTACCCAACTCCTTATTTTTCTTATATTTGTTTGAGGTGTTCATCAGTTCTTCGATTCGATTTTCCATTGGTTCAATCAGTTTTTCATTTTGATTTTCTAACATCCGAACACCTCCTTTGCAATCTTTTCAATTTCTCTTCTGAATTCCCTACTGTTTTTAAGTGATAGATCTGCAAGCAAATTTCCCGCTAGTGTTTGCTCTTCAACGTCTTCTGAATATGGCAGTTTAAACGAAAGATTCCCGAGTGCCCCCGCCATATGTTCTATTCCATGATTGGATTTGATATTGGATGCGACTTTGTACTGTTTCTCCATATCCCAATTGCTGTTTTGAAGTAGTGATAACTGACTGGAGAGATAGCTTATAGACTTCAAATCACAGTTGGACAGTCTCAGAACGCTGTCACATTCAAGAAGAGCAACAGCTGATAAAATATCATTGGCAATGTAGCTGCTGCAGTCAATGATAACAAATGGCGCAATTTTTCTTAGAGATTCAATGAATTCCATCGCCTGCACTTTTGAATACGAAGCATAGGTATACTCATTCTCGCCTTTCAACATTCCAATCATTGATAGATAGGCCATCTTCTTGTGGGTAATCATGTTGTATTTCACCAAAGGTTCGGTCACATGTGTTGCAGATAGAATGCTTCCAAGAGACTTTTCACATTCCAAATCTGATGGTGGACAAATGCACGGTAGCATCGGTGCAGTCATATCACAGAGTACTAAAATGACATTTTTCTTTTTATCTGCAAGATACTTGGCTAGTTTGACGGCTGTCGTAGTTTTCCCTGATCCAGGACTACCCCAAACAGCAAGAACACCGCTGTGGAGAATCTCTTCTTTTACTGACTCTTCTTTGGCATCACGGGAGAAGATTGAATTCTTCTTAAAGTTAATCATCCTTATTCCCCCTGTCCGTCAAAAGTGGTAGTATTAGCGCTGTTTTTGGGATAAAGAGCATCTAAAATTTTAGTCTGTGTATCAAGAAACTCCTTAATGTTTTTCGGTTCTCCTCGATACACAAGTGAAAGATGGGTCTTTCCATCTGCATCAAGACTCGCTAATATATTTCCCTGTTCAGGCGTTACAAGAAGTGTAACTGTTGAAGGTAGTTCTCTTTCGTCCTCGGTAGCCTTCTGTTCACCTGTGTTGGCATCATACCCACTTGGGGCTGTTACCGAGATGACCTCCACATATTTAAGTTCTGGTGGAATGACAGTTGCCCCCTGTTTTTTATAGTCTGGGGCAATGACGGATACAATATCACCACTTTGAAGCTTTCCAGATAGACCATTTGCAAAGTTCTTAATGGTAATTGACATGGCCTGTTTACTGCCATCTAGATTGTACAAATAGGCATTTTCAGCAGCCGGTGATTTTGAAACTTTCGAACTTAGGATATAATCACCAACTGATAAATCAGCAAGTGCATAGCTTCCAACTACTGTTTCTTTTAATCTCACTACATTTGTTGGGAGGTTGTACCCACCAACTTCAACGTTTTGGACCATATCTTTAGTAATTTGAGCCCCTGTCTTGATTTCTTTAGTTACTCTGACAATCTCAGTCTTTTGGCTGATGCCTTTATTGAATAACGGTGTTATGCCAAAGCAAATGAGGAGCGACAGCACAATGCAAAACACCCCGACCACCATTCTGTTTTTAAATATATTCATACGTACCTCCGTTTTTATAGATTCATTGATTAGATTGCTAGCGCATCACCATTTCCTGACCTATGATCAGCTTTAATTCACCTGACTCGATCAGTTCGTTAACTTCATTTTCTGTATAAATGAGAACCTCCGCATTCTCGTCATTTTCAGGAGCAAGTACCATGGATCCTGACCATTTGCCTGCAAATGAATAGGTCTCATTGTTATAACTCGTTTCAAATCTTTGTCCTTTTACAAACACTTTTATTATCTCCTTCATAAAAAATAGATGAACATATAGCCAAGAGCGAGATAAGGCGCTAGAGGATAAGCCCTACGCCCATACTTTTTTCTCATGGCTGCATTAATCAGTTTTATACTTCCGTGAAAAACAATCACTAGGCACAGTCCAATGGCCATCCCAATCAATGCTTTCCAAAAGCCAATGACAAGTCCAATCGCAGCTATAAGCTTAATATCGCCACCGCCAATGCCAGATGGGCTCATCATAGCTGCAATTAATAATGGCAATGCTGCTAAAATGCCAAACAGATGCACAGCCTGAAAATTCAAAAGCGATATCAAAGCCACAGATGACCAAATAATCGTTGGAATTTCTCTTATTTTGATATCAGTATAGACTGCACATCCCATCAAAATGAAAAACAGCACCACTTGTATGATGCTACTAACCTGCATAGTTAAACATGTTCCTAATTCTTTGCTCGAGGGTGGGCATAACCACCTCACCGAATAAAGCATAAAGTCCAGCAAGTAGTAATGCACCAAGCACTACTGCAATCAGAATTTTAACAGCTGTATCAATGTAGCCCTCTCCTTTATTGCCTTCGATAGCCATCCTTGCTTTAATGGCGTAGGTCATAGTAAAGGCGTTCACTTTCTTTATAAATTCATGCATATCAGCGTTCCCAACCTTTCTTTATTTTGATTTACAAAGTCATCGTTTGTGCTTTTTCTTGAGTCGCTTCTTCTGAAGCTTTTTCCTTTTGTTTCTGATCTTGCCCTTGTGTCAGAGCCTGTTCATACGCTCCAATCACCGCTTTATCAAATTCTTTTCTGGATTCAGAGGTACAAGGGAAACAGATATCCTTATACTCCCCATTTCCTGCTTTGTAACTTGGCATGGATACAAAAAGCCCTTTTGATCCTTCCATGAGTTTTACACCTCTGATGGCAAAAGCATCATTGATGTTGACTGTTGCAGTGGCTCTTAGCGTTCCTTCAGGTCTAATACTTTGAATCTTCACATCATAGTGAAGACTAGACTGTTCTTTATTCTGAGCTTTTGTTGTTTTTCCCATGAGTCATCAACCCTCCTTAATTTGCACCACCATAGTTGAACATGTCTCTAATGCGTTGTGTGAGTGTCGGCATGACCACCTCGCCAAACAATGCGTAGAGTCCTGCAAGTAAAAGTGCGCCAAGTACAACGGCAATCAAAATTTTGACCGCTGTATCGATATAGCCTTCTCCCTTATTATTTCTAAGTGCTTGATCCACTCTGATAGCCTGTCTTACAGCAAAGTTGTTTACACTTTTCATAAATCTTTTCATTGATAATTCCTCCTGTAGTTTAGATTTTTTACATACTCATTTTTATATCCGGTTCTCTTTCTTGATCCATAAATTCGATTTTCTTGAATCCGAATTGATCCACATAATGAAACTCACTGCAGTTTTTATCGTAGAGCTCCACCACATCAGAAATTGAAAGAGAGTGTCCTTTAAAATCTGATGGGTGATTCAAGTTAAACTTTGTATAGATGGTCTCAAGATCATTTGTTTCAAGTTCACCATCAAAGACAACATCATAATTGTTGCTGCTCGGTTCGCCTGATACCTTCAGTATTTCATCATAGCCTCTAAACCTAAGTTCGATATCCGAGTCTGACTTCAACTGCCATATTCGAACGTTTTTAAGAGAACTGCTAGTCTCAAGTAGATCCCCTAAGGTTTCACCTTTTGAAAGCCTTTCGAATACGCCTTCTGTCCAGTTTACACTTACGTTTTTTTCTGAAAGCCACTCTTCGAACTCCTTGCTCTGAAACATCTTGTCCACCGTTGCTTCGTTTTCTTTGAGATAGCCAGCTGGATTCCCATAATAGACAAGTAGTCCATTTTTCATTTCAATGCCGCCCATTTACATCACCTCCTCGTGTCGTAGCGCCGACTCCTATTATCTGATTTGAGAATTGAGTTACTTCTGTTTTCCGTATATGATCCTTTCAGACATTAGGCACCCATTGAGGCACGACAGGCACACACCAATATCTTTCAATAACCTAAGCATGTCTTCAGGCACATCTGTGAGATCATGTTTGTATTCAGCCTCCATGACAGTCACTTCGCCGCTCTCTTCAGTCGTAAATGCACAAAGCTTAGCATCTTTTGGAATACCTGCATCTTCAAGAATAAATTCTGGCAGTTTGATACTGGTGGCCTCCTCTGTTTCGTCTTGATCACAATCCTCACAACAAATACCGGTGGCATCAATAAGTGCGTTGTACAGATCTTTGAGAATCTCCTCTAGTCCATCAATAGTTTCAAGTACGTCCATTGCTGTCATTTGAGACTTCGTAAGCACTACACCACTCTTGATGATGGTTGCTTCGAGCATTCCAACATCACCAATTTTTCTTTCTGCTGATTCTGTAATGGGTAGGCACAGAAAACCTTTCACCGTTTGTTCTAGTCTTTTCATAAGCTATTTTCCTCCTTATTAAGTTCGTTATTAATATCAAATAGATTCAATTGCCCCAATCCATCTCGCTCCCGTTCATGCATGTCATAGTTGGCTATGAGAATCTCGGGGAACTGAGCGCCATTGTCATATCTTTGCTTTATGTTGTTGATACGGTTGTAGCTTTCAATCATGATACCTGGGGCATCGTATAATTCTCTGATATACTCACAGTCATTATAAGAAAGCAGAAACTGCCCCTCGATGCCGAGCAGTGTATCCCTAAGTCTGATGTGATCTTCCTTTTGGAATCCACCTTCACCAACATTCTTGTAGTATTTTTCTGTGTCAAAATATGGCGGATCCAAATAAAAAAAGCTGACAGGGCGATCATACTGCCGAATCAGCTTTTCAAAATCTTTATTTTCAATGACTACTTTTGAGAGTCTTCTGTGTGCCTGCTCGATGATAGGAAAATTACTTCTGATGTCATGTGGTTGACTTCCGAAACTAGTTAGGCCTGATGCATAGCTGTATCTGATGAGTTGATAAAAATATGCTGCTCTTTTGACATCATCTTCAACTTGTTCTGTATCCAGTATGGACCTTACTTTTTCAAAATCTTCTCTGGAATTCAGCACATATTTGAGTTCCTCTTCTAGGTCCTTATATTGTTCCCTGACGCATCGGTATAAATTCACAAGCAAACTGTTGAAGTCATTGTAAACTTCAAAGTCATTGCCCGGTGGTTTATGAAATAGTACCCAGCCCCCACCCCCAAACACTTCAATATACCTTTCATAATAGAGCGGAAAGAGAGAAACAATCAGTTCCCTCATGGATTTCTTTCCGCCTATCCAACTCATAAAACTATTAATACATCATCCCTCCTTCACACACACAACCCAGATTTGAAGCTGCTTACTACTTTTTGAATCTGGATAGTGAGATAGGGCATCCACAAGTCCGTTTTTTGCTTCTGCAATTTTTTCAACTCGACTACTCAGCTGTCGTATGCTTCCAAGTACTTCATGCCGATTAGCACCGTAGTAATAGCCACCATCATCACTGCAGATGGGATGTCCTTCGCACCTGAGTGCATTGACAATGTCACGAATCTTTCTACCGCTCATCTGAAACCGAAGTTCCAATCCCTTGCTTTGTACAGCCCTTCCTGCACCCGTATGATTTCTTTTTAAGTGACTTAAAAGTCTCTCGTTTAGATTTACATGTTCCACCTCCTCGCCTCCTTTTCTGGTGGGATAGTTTTCTTAGAAATAAAAAAAGGCCGCTCGATTCACTGCGTATTGCAGTCATTCAAGCGGCCCATAGAATTTACAGCATAAAAAATGTACGGTTTTAACTCCGTACGCATATGCCTTAAATTATTCAATTAATTCGTTTGTAGCAGTTTTTATTCTTGTCTTTACATATTTAATCCTCCCATACCTTGCTTTTGATCATTGTCCATTGTTTCCTCAGTGGGTTTCGATATTACCCTAAACTGATCTTCTCCGGGGACGATGCCCAAAGTTCTTCCGTTATCCCATTTCATGTGGAGAGTGCCCGCATCGTCAACTATTTCAACAGTTCCTTGTATACCTGACTCAACTGGTGCATATGGATCATCCATACCGATGAGTTCAATTCTAGTGCCTACAGGATACTGCTCTTTGATTCTTTCAACTTCGTTTCGAGATTTAAACCCATTCATATACGTATACCCCCATGGTCTGTGTGTTCTTTTATTTCAAGCACTTCAGCGGTCTTCCAAGACCAATTTTCATGATCCATAAAGCTAGGCCACTTACTATTTGACCCAATTAAAAAAAAGCTACCTTCTATTTTATTGAGACTGATATCTCAACAAGAAAGTAACTCTTCTAGTCATTTACATTTAGCATTTCAAATCCATATTTTGAAATGAGTATTGCATTAATAATCGCTTTAAAAGCCATGTCACCAATAAGCGTTTTATCTGCAATTTCAGCCATCTGGATATACTCTCTTCCCAAACAAATCGTTCGGGCCGTTTGATAGAGAGCATATCCATCAGTATTAATTCCACCGAGGTGCATTCCTTTAAAATCAAAGCACTCTGAATAGACATGATCTTTTGCAGCACTCCATAATTTATCATCAGCTGTAATTAGATAAAGTACAGCAAGGTAAAATGGATTTCTAACCTCGGAAGTCACGTCTTGCAGTCTACAGACAGAGTAAAATCTTAAGCGATGATTTTCATTCAAAAAAATTTCCCCGTCATAATGTCTGACCAATTCTATTAGTCTTTCATTAAGTCTAAAAGATCTATATCTCTTGAAGCAAGAGAATGCTAAGTCTTTGTAACTATCAAATACCAATATATTTCTTTCACTATTCTGATCACCAGTTTCATTTTTTTGTCTTCTCCTCTCACTATTCGGACATGGACGGCATTTTGATACTGATACTTGACTGTTTCTGCCATGAACAACAATCATTTCACTTTTTCTTGGCATAAAATTAGGCACGAGCATCATCAGCTGTTCTAGCTCTTGAAGCTCAGTGCCATACATATATAACTTTGACATTGTTTTCTCCTCTCAATCTTATTTGTTTATTTTAGTTGGATTCGTTATCGGTTACTGAAAATGATAGCTTACCGAATAGGTAATATTGGATTGATTGTACATGCAGTTATGGTTGGTGTAATAATAGAATTCCAATTTACTATAGATGTTCGGTGAAAGACTTCGGCTGAATGTAATGCCATTAGTTGTCGGTGCGTAGTCAAGCTGATCCCACTGCCCAGCTAACACATTATAGCCACGTACTCGCCCATAGTCCTCACCGCTATGCCCACTGACTGGTGGAACTGTAAAGGTGTAGTTCGTAATAGTAGCGCCTGTAATGCCCTGTTCGAGAATTACGGATTCAGGACCACTGAGCATCATACCTCCACCTCGATTAGGATCCGCAACGAAAAACACGATAGCTGCCCATGGTGACTCTGCTCCAGTTGAATCCACTGCTTTAACACGAACAACATTTTTCCCAAGTGGATAGGCTGTGCTTGTCTGTGAAGGTCTTCCTTCCCAAACGTATGTGATGGCATCGCCATCAGGGTCAGTACTTGATGCTGTAATGGTGATTGGTACACTAGGAGCGACGCTATTTCCGTCTGGTGTACGTGTAATTATTGGTGTTGTCGGTGCTGAATTTGTAACAGTGAATGCTATGATTGTCCAATCCGAATACTGACCCCACTTATCCTTTGCTCTAACTTTCACAGAATGAGTACCAACAGAATAATAACCATCATCTGTATTTCCTGAATACTCAAGTGTAACTTGATCTGAGTCTGGGTCTGTTGCTGTAGCAGTAATATTGACCTTTAACTTAGAATTCAGTGCGGTTCTTGTTACAACAGCACTTGCAACAGGTTTATTCGGTGCGGTATTTGCAATGGAGATGCTTTTAGAATAACTGAATTCTCTCCCTGTGCTATCAAACGAGCTTGCCTTCAAAATAAAGCTACCGGTTTTGGTGATGACAATGTTGCCACCTAAATTTGATAATGTTCCAGAATAACTTTCTGGATTACTTTCTTGTGATAAGGACCAGTTTAAAGTCCTTCCCTCAAGCCCCGAAATGGACTGCATTGAAACACTTAGATTATCACCAATATGCGCAGTCTGTGGAACCGAGAAAATGAAGTTTGCTAATGGCTTGACTGTCGCTGTATTTGATTTGAAAGTAAATTCTCTGCCGTTTACATCTGTGGCCTTTGCGATCAGCTTAACTTCGATTGTTTTCTCTGTGTTTATTCTAAAATATCCACCATTTGCCCCAAGTAAACCTGCAGCGCATTCTGTATAAGGCTTTTCTTCCGCTCCATCAATAGACATTAGCCACTCAGTATCCATTTCATCAAGTTCTGAACCTAATGCAATTGCTGTAATGCTATCTCCACTGTAAGTTAACGGAGTGAGCGAAATGCCCATGTTCGGAACCGGGTAAACAGTAAAGATGCTACTTTTTACATAGCTTCTACCTGTAGGATCTGTCATGGTTAATATTAATTCATATTGACCCTTTGAAGAGAAGACCAGACTACCACCTTGTTTGCTCAACTCACCCGTTGCAAAATTGGAACATGGCTCAGAGCCCCCGTCATCTTTTATGATGGTCCACTTCGTAGTGAGGTCATTCACATAAGTACCAGCAGCATTGATTGTCCCTTCCTCACCTACGTACCAAATCTTTGGCACATCAAGTGAAATTTCTGGAACTGGATATACTGTCGTTGATGCTGTAAAAGCGAATACTCTTCCGAGAGCATCTGTCATCGATGACGTCAGCGTATACTCTCCAGTTTCTTTAAAATTAATTTGTCCGCCATAGGCATTGAGTTCTCCTTGGATAACATCAGATATTTCTACTGACTCTCCGTTCTTCATAATTGACCACGTCACCGGTAGTACATTGTTATTGCCTCTTGTTCTCATATCAAGAGTTCGGTCGAGATGTGTCGTTTCTGGAAGTTCAAATGAAATGTTCAGCACTGGTAGAACTTCAACCTTACCACCCTTTTCAAATAGGAATACTCGCCCAGTTTCATCAGTAATGCGAGCAATCAATTCATAAGTGCCAACATGTTTGAATTTTATTGAACCGCCACTATTATCGAGCGATCCATCAACATATGTTTCAAAATCTTGAAATCCAAATCCATTCTCTAGTAACCACTCAACATTAAGTCCATCCATTTCAGATGATTCAGTGACCACTTGGACTAATGTATCTGTGTGTGCAGTGTCAGGCAAAGAGTAAGCAATACTCGGAACAGGATACACTTTTACTGGAGCTGAGTAACTATAACTTCTTCCTGCTTTATCAGCGAAAGATGCTTTAAGAATATACTCGCCGTCATTTACAAAGCGAACAAAGCCACCTTCGTCAGAAAGATTACCTTGAACCATATTTTCAATTTCAACTATTTCACCATCTCTTAATAGTGACCACTCAATTGATGCGTCTCCAAGGTGTTCAAACCTAGTTTCTACATGGACGGTCTTATCTGTATGCGTGATTTCAGGTGCATAAAACCCAACTGAACCAACGGGGTAGATTGTTATTGTCTTTGAAGATTCGAACATTCTACCCGTTTCATCGATTATTTTTCCAGTGAGCAAATAGACTCCCTTGTCTTTGAAGCGAATGCTTCCACCTTCATTTGATAGCTTACCTTCGACATCTTTTGAAAGTTCAGCTATTTCACCATTTTTCTGTAGGCTCCATTCAACATTTAGGTTATTCGCATTTTTTAGGACCGTTGTTAGATGAATTTCCTTGTCTGTATGAGACGCTGACGGAATATCAAATGAAATCCCTGCAACAGGGTATACTTTTGTAGATACCGAATGTGAAAAGACACGTCCAGTTTCATCTTTAATTGATGCAGTTAAGGCATACTCACCACTGTTCTTAAAGACAAAAGTTCCGCCTTCATTATTAAGATCACCTTCAAGGATATCCGCTAGATTAGTAGTTTCTCCGTCTTTCGTTTCCGACCACTCAATAGTGTTTCCGTACAGATTTTCCAATGAGTATATGATTGTTGTTGATTTGTCAGTGTGTGTTGTTTCTGGCAATTCAAAGTTCATATTGATAACTGGATATACTTTGATTTGCTTTGATAGAACCGTTTCTTTTCCTCTGGTATTCTTAGCGGTGGCTGTTAAAGTATATTGACCGTGTTCCTTAAACTTAATAGCACCACCTTCAAGTCCGAGTGTCCCTGTGACAGCATCTTTCATTTCAATAGGCTTTTCAGAACCATCGACATCAGTTTTAGTTAACGTCCAAGTATAGTCAGTCATGTATTTCCATACGGGCATCACTTCAATTTCATTGTCTGTGTGGGCTATCTGTGGCAATTCAAATTTCACCTCTGCTGTTGGATGATAAGAATCTCTATCAGAATTATCGTGTGAACTTCCACCACTATAATCCGGAGCTGGTGTAATAGGTGGCACGTTCTCTTCTGTCGTTGTGCTTGGGCCTGTGGGATCTAAAGGCTCTGTTGGCGTGCTAGGTTCAGGTATTACAACAGGTTTTGTCGTATCGGGTGTTTGAGAAGGTTTTGTAGGCTTTACTTGTGGTGGCTTTGGTTTAATGCTCTCATTCATTTTGTCAGCTTCGCCTTTAGTCACCGGATCATAGGGTCTGATTTTATCATCATCTTCATCACCAATGATTCCATTCTCTCGACCAATGATTACATAGCCTTTGTCTTCATCTTTGATGTCTGACTGATCTTTATAACCACTATGCCCTTTTGTTTGTTCTGCTTCATCATCCAAACCTTTAATTTTCACTATCAGTTTAATAATTTCGGAGCGAGTGATTGGATCATCGGGGTGAAAACCATCTGGATAATCTGAAGGATTGATGATACTTGCGTCTACTAATGCCTCAATGTACTTCTCTGCAAAGTGTCCATCGATATCTGAAAAACTCGGTGGTTCCTTTTCTGAATTTGAGATATCAAGCGAGATCTCCTTAGCTAGAATTGTAGCGTATTCGCCACGTGTGATAATTTCGTCCTTGCCTATAAAGCTTTCCGGATGAAGTCGGTAAGCAATATAGATTCCGCTACACAGCAGAATCAAGAAGACGATTGCAATAATACCAATTCGTTTTTCTTTCTGTCTCATAAATTTTCCATCCTTTCGTTTAATTTTTGATATGAAAAAACCGGAGTCAGCTATTTGACCCCGGCTTCAAATCCATTTTAAATTCATATACATTGGCTATTTGCATAAGTACAGTTCAAAAATTGATTGTTAGTGATTTCTTTCATATTTTTTTAGAATAAAAAAAGAGGTGTAGTGTATAGGTCATTTGAGTTGACCCACAAACTACGCCTCTATTTCCATTACTTAATATAAAAACCATAATACCAGAGCTTATCTGCTAAACAATCCTAAATATCCATTAGCTTTAATAAACTTAACAAATATTGTGGAATAAATGACCACAGCTACAATAATACTTAGGTAATTAAAAAGGTCCAAATAGAAATTCCCAATGTACAAGCCTTGTACATACACACCCAAAACTTGAGTGCCAACGAACGCTCAGACCATTCCCCACTGCGGTGCAGAAAAACTGCTCTTTATGAATTGATTCTTTAGATAGTCACCGATTAAGTAAACGGTGAATACTGCCCATATTATTGTTATCGCAAAAGATGCAATGACTACTATAAAAGATAACCCACTTAAATCAACAGATAAAAGCGTCTGGCCATAAGATGCTAATCTAAACAGGCTTAGTCCATACAGACAAGTAATGGGAATCACTAAGAAAAATGCTGGCAGAATGGGCGTATCAGGCAACTTGGCCGCTTTGATTTGATTACTCATTAAACGAACCAGCTTAGCAACCAATATAAATAATCCTAAACTGACAGTAAAGCATGTCCCTATTACTGCAAGATTAGAAATAGTGACATTGCTTGCCATGATGGCGATTCCTGAACCCGTTAAGCTTACCAATCCAAAAGCAAATGTGTCTAACAACCAAACAAAGTTAAACTTCCTCACATCAGTGGAATCTATACGCCAAGTTTTCATGACTTTTAATTCTAAATAACTGAGAGTCCCCACCAATAATCCAAAATATATCAAAGAGGGAAGCATCAGTTTCTGTAAGTTCATCGATAAAAAAGGCATGAAAAATCCAACTGGTGCCCATAGTACATTTGCACTCATCGCTAAAGAACCTATAACGGCAAATATTGTGACGTTTTTATACGGATCGCTCATAAACTCCAAAAACGTCCCTTTAGTCTTCAACCACTGAGTCAATCCACCCAGAAATAGGGTGGTTAGTACAAAATGCATCATGATGCTTACAAGCATAATCGCTACCAAAACACCATATAGACCAATTTCCATGCTGCTCATGTTACCCCATACAATATCAGAAAATTTAATGAGACCTTTTCCATGAGGCAAAGCAAATTGTAAAAAATTAAAAGGCATCAGTGAAATGCCACCCGCAGCTAATGTGGCTTGAAAAAATAATGGATTAAAATTCATCTTACTACCTAATTTTTTATCCATTAGAATATCATCACTTTGTCCGCCCACTCAACCATTTCAACACAGTCACTCATTGTGTTTATCGGACAAACTTCAGTGCCTCCCATGCTTCTTGATTTCAAGCATGTTCCACAGGCAAGTATCTCACCCTTTATTTCGTGAAAAGCCTTTACTTGAGCTGCTACATCAAATACATCGTGTGTTAAATTTTCAATTTCAACACCTTCTCCCATGAGAAACACTTTTACTTCATGTCCTGATTTCTTAGCAGTAACAGCAAATCTCATCGCATTCCATGATTTTTCAAATTCTTTTGTTTCAATAATAATTCCAAGTTTCATTCTTATCCCTCCTGATTTTGTAATAATTTTATCGTTTTCACTAGCGCTACAATCGCTACATCTAACTCGTCCTTCGTGGTATACCTGCCAAGACTAAATCTCACTGCACCACGTCCAACTTCTTCGGTCACTCCCATTGCCTTTAAAACAGGCGATATGGTCGTCATGCCAGAATGACACGCAGAGCCTGTTGAAGCTGCAACATCTATAAGATGATTTAAAATTTCATGCCCGTTATAGCCAAGAAAACTGAGATTTAGAGTGTTGGGAAGCCGTTTCTCAGGATGTCCATTTAATACAATCCGTTCTCCGAAGTTTTGTCTCATCTGATCATAAAAATATGACGTCATCTTATGAACATCCGAATTATTGAGTGCTTCAATAGCAATTTCACATGCTTTTCCCAAACCAACTTCTAGAATGATATTTTCAGTGCCGGCTCGCCTTCCAGCTTCATGACCTGCTCCGTGAATCAAAGGTTCAATGTGTAACCCATTTTTGATATACAAGGCTCCTATGCCTTTTGGTGCATAGAGTTTATGTCCTGCAATGGTTAGGAAATCCACGCCTAAATCGTTAACATCAATGGGTACCTTGCCTATAGACTGTGATGCATCGGTATGAAAAAGAACTTGATGTTTTTGGCAGATTTGGGCAATCTTTTTGATGGGTTGGATTGTTCCCGTTTCATTATTAGAATGCATTATGGTTACCAAAATCGTCTGTTCTCTAATCAGTCGCTCCACATCTGCTGGATCAATCATTCCATGTTGATCAACTGACAGATAGCTCACTTCATATCCAATACTTTCAAGATACTTACAAGGATTAATAACTGCTGGGTGCTCTGTTACAGAAGTAATGATATGCTTCCCTTTTTTCTGAAAACTATGAGCAACACCCTTTATGACAGTATTGTTTGATTCACTGCCACCACTTGTAAAAATAATTTCATTTTGAGTACAACCTAATAAGTCTGCAACTTGCTTCCTTGCATATTCAATAGCGTTTTTAGCATCTACTCCAAGCGCATGAGTACTTGATGGGTTCCCAAAATGACCATATAGGTAGGGAAGCATAGCATCTGCAACGACTTTGTCTATGGGTGTCGTGGCATTATAGTCGAGATAGATCATTTGTACGCTCCTCTCTTAATTTGAACTATTTTAGTGTGTATAATCTATGATTTTGATCGAGTCTCCAACTTTTTTAGCGATGGCCGCTTTCATTTGTTCAGCATGTGGACAGGGGAAGCCAATTGGGTTGCCTCTTGTGATGCACGAAGCGAGTACAATAGTATCTGCCCCACGTTTTACCATCTCCGCAGCTCTTGTAACAGCTTTTTTACCTGGACATCCACCACATGTATTCACACCAACAACTTCAATATCTTCTTCAATACCTTCAAAGGCTAATTTTTTAGTATTCATGACTTTGAAACAAGTTGTAGCAGGGCACATATCCTCCGTCTGCATACATCTTATTAAACCTACCTTCATTTTTCGAGCACCTCACTTCTAATCGATTTAATCTTATCAAATTGTTTTTCCATTTGTTCAACCATTGCATCTCTCATGATCATACATGCTTGTAGCGTTTTGGGATTATCCAATGAATAATACATCTTCGTTCCCTCACGCCGCACTGTCACTACGCCCTTTTCTCGCATGACAGCTAAATGTTGCGAGATATTTGGCACTTTAACTTCCATTTTGGATGCAATTTCCTCAACACAAAGTTCTTGATTACCTAATAAAAATAGAATTTCTATTCTTTTTGGGTTTGCCATGAACTTGCAAAATTCTGCATGTAACTTATATAACTCTTTTTCACTTTGCAAAGAATTTACCCCTTTTTATATTTGCATACTTTCGCAAATAAGTAATAACTTAATATTACCCATTTGATAAGGTTTTGTCAAGATGACTATTCAGTGTCTGCTGTTTGAGATACTAAATGAATTTGAAAAAAAATAGACAAAGTCTATCGATCATGTGAGTTGACCTAAAAACTTTGTCTATAACCTATTCATCATTTTGTACCCATATTGATCAGTGTTGATGTCTATGATGTAAATCGGGCAAGTGGGTATGAACATGCTCAATTATTTCATGAGTGTGTTGATGAGAATGCTCACCTTGTATTTCCTCATGATGTGTGTGGTTATGATGTCCATCAAGATGGTTATGCTTGTGCTCATGAACCTCTTCCAAGTGTACATGACTATGCTTATGATCTTCTGAAACTGCAAAGTACGTACCAATTAACATAATTGTCAGCGCTATCACAAATGTGGCTGTGACAGGCTCATGTAGCACAATCCACGATATCACCACGCCGATGAAAGGTGCAGTCGCATAAAATGCACTGGTCCTTGCAGCGCCTAATTCTCTTTGGGCTTTGATATATAGAAAAATACTCATGCCATATGCGACAAATCCCAATAATAATGTGAATAGAATATAGAGCCAGTTGTAACTTGATTCATGAATTGCAAATGAAATGATTAAAGATCCTAAACCAGATCCAAAGCCTTTTATCACGACAATTTGGAGTGGATCCTTTAACGATAGCATTCGGGTGCAATTATTTTCAAAGCCCCACGCTATACACGCCAACAACACAAAAATAGAACCTACTGAAAATGACAGGCTGCTTAAATCAGATACTGACAAAATAATGCTCGAAATTGTAATGAGCGTTATCGCTAACCACATTCTTTTTCCGATTGTTTCTTTGAAGATAAAAAGTGCAATTAAGGAAGTCGCGACTATTTCAAAATTATTGAGCAAAGATGCGTTTGAAGAAGTAGTCAATGTCAGTCCAAGCATCAAAAATATTGGCGCCGCAATATCTAGTAGAATCATGCCCAATATAAATGGCAGTTCTTTTGCTGTCATTTTAGCCTCAAGTTGTTCCTTTTTTGAAAGCACATTGTACAAATTGATGCCAGCCATCCCTATGCCTGCACCAAGATATAAAAGTGCTGCCATCAATGTTGGTGGAATTTCAACTAATAAGATCTTAGATACCGGTGAACTTATGCCATATAATAGTGCCGCCAGTATTGCATAGCTGACTGCTTTTAATTTTTTATCACGACCTTTAATTGAATTAATTTCATTTAGTCTCTCCATCATTCTATTTCCCTCAAATTGAATACTAATGTATTCCAGCGTCTTTCTTAACATTGATTCCAACATATTCGTTGATGGCATCAATAAGGTCGTTAATAACTTTCTTGTCACCTTCTTTTGCTGCCTCTACAACGCAATGGTTGATATGATCTTCTAGTATAACCTTACTTGCACTATTTAGAGCCGATATCACTGCTGAAATTTGTACCAATAACTCACTGCAATCTCTACCTTCTTCAGCCATCTTCTTTACAGATTCTAAATGTCCTATCGCTCTGGATAATCGATTTATAACTTGTTTACTTTGTGGATGGTTATGTTCATTCATTTTTACACCTCCATATCCCCCCCTGGGGGTTTTTTATATTGTATCATATATCCTAATTAGATGCGATAAAAAAAGACAGAGTCTATTGGTCAATTTAAGTTGACCTAGAAACTCTGCCTTTGATTCAAAAGTATATTATTTTCAATTGGTATCAAATTTTACAATTTCATTTTATCTGAGTGTTTATTGAATACATATACAATATCTGAATAACAGCAAACCCCTTTAGGATTATTAACTGCACAATTACTATTCTTCATAGCACCTGTTGCTTCAATTACATTTTTTACAGTTAATGCACCGTTCTCAATTGCTAAGATAATATCCTGTTCAGTTACATGATCACAATAACAAACATATTCACCGATAATAGGATCCTTATTCTCAGAACTGCAACAAGAGCAACATTTTTCTTCACTCATTGAATGACCACCTCTAGGCTTTCTAGTTTTTTTGATATCACAACTATTTAGACTTTTTTTGTATCCTTAACTCATCAAATTAGCTATGTCATCTATATTTTTGCCCTTTTTTCGGGGTCAAAAAACGTCATTTTTTTGCTGTTTTTTGACCCAAAATTCAGTCCAAAACCACTATATGTTGTGGTCAAACTCTACTTTTTATCACCAGAACCACTACGCGTCATCAGAATTATCGCTTCTACGTGCTCCGTCATAGGAAACATGTCAAACGCATGCATCGACTGAACCTTAAACCCATTCGCAGTCAGATACTTAAGATCCCTTGCAAGTGACTCAGGACCACACGACACATACACCACAGTCTTCGGTGAAAGCTTCACAAGTGAAGCCAAGAATGGTTCATCACTGCCTGATCTTGGTGGGTCCATGAACACGACGTCGATCTTTTCTTTTTCTTCAGCAAGTGCTACCATGAAGTCGCCTGCGTCGGCTTGATAGAATCTAGCGTTATCGATGTGGTTGTATTTTGCGTTATAGATGGCGTCTTTTACGGCGTCTTTATTGAGCTCGACACCGATAACTTCTTTTGCCTTTTTACTAGCGATGAGACCGATCGTTCCGATACCGCAGTAGGCATCTAGAACTGTTTCAGCACCCGTCAGCCCAGCGAGTTCGATGGCTTTATTGTAAAGTTTTTCCGTCTGAACAGAGTTAACCTGATAAAAGCTCTTTGGAGATAAGCGGAATACCGTACTACAAAGTGTATCCTCTATCGTTCCTTTGCCGTAAAGGACAGTCTCTTGATTGCCCAGTACCATGCTGGTTCTTCTGCTATTAATGTTAAGCACCACACTTGTAATCTCTGGGTGTCTTTCTAAAAGTGCCTTTACAAAGTTGTTCTTACTCGGCATAACTGGTCTCCCAGCTACAAGTACCACAAGCACTTCTCCACTCACATGACCGCGGCGGATTAGAACGTGTCTTAAGAAGCCAGTTCCAAAATCCTCGTCATATGGCATCATTTTAAACGAAGGCATCAGCTCGCGAATCGTGTTGATAATCTTATTTGCCACTGAATTCTGAATCTCACAGTTGGTCACAGGAATGACATGATGCGACTCTTCTTCGTAGATCCCTGAAATAATCTTTCCCTTTTTATCGTATGAAAAAGTCGCATGCACTTTGTTTCTGTAGTGAAGTGGGTTGTCCATACCGACGATTGGTTGCACCTTACCATATGCACCTAGCAGCTGATTGATTTTATGGTCTTTGTAACGGAGCTGTCCCTCATAAGTGAGATGTTGTAGCTGACAGCCACCACAACTACCATAGACACCACAGGTATTTTCGGTGTGAAATTTGTGGAAGATTTCACGAACGACGCGGTCTTCAGCTTGTTGATAGCCGTTGCGCGTATTGCCTTTACCTCTATAATTGGTTTTGCCTCTATAGTTGGGCGATGGTTTTCCTGAGTAATTATTTGAGTTATGGTTTGATCTCTGATTTGATCTTTGATCTGAATTTTGATTGGCCCCTTGATTAGCGCCTTTTGTTTGTTCAGATCTATTATAGCTGCCCTTTGACTCATTCTTTGATGCACCTTTGCCTGCATACGGCTTATTCGCACCTGCTTTACCCGCATTCGGTTTACTACCATAAGCAGCATTGCCATTTGATGGGTTCCCATTAGCGCGATTTCTAGCACCAGGGCTTTGATTAGAACCGCCCTTTGAACGGTCGCTAAACTCTGAGCCGTATTTTTTATACGCCTTCTCTTTATAATGCGCACCCTTTCCGTGGGCTAGGTTATCATAATCAGATTCGTCCTCGTCATCCCAATCCCCGTCGATCACAACGTTGGTATAGGATTCACCCTTAGCTTTAGATTTGTTATTATAGTTGCTATTTGATTGATCATAAGGCTTTGGCTTTCCACTGGCTTTGCCGTATGCATTGCCGATAGGTTTAGCACTTTTACGATCTGATGTGCGTTTTTCTGACGCTTGGTCATAATCGTCCTCAAAATGATTCATCTGTCCTTGCTTTGGTGTTTTGCGTCCCTCGAAAAAAGGAGAATCGCTTAGTTTACTTTTTGGTTTGGATTTTTTCGCCATATACCTCACACTCTCTTATAAATACGCTGACTTTTTAGTAATCAAGTCTTTACACGTTTTTTCTCTATTTATTAAAACAAGCCAACGATCTCTCTTAATCTCGCTTTATCGTTGACGATGACGCCACCGCGCTGCATGGTAACAATCCCCTCAGCAGCAAAGTACTTGAGCATGCGCGAGACCACTTCTCTTGCGGAGCCAACGTACTTGGCAATCTGGTCGTGCGTCATTAGGATTTCTACCGAGCCATTTCTAGAAATCTCATCCAGTAAAAAGCTGGCAAGTCGCTTGTCGAAGCTCATGAAAAGGATCTGCTGCATCGCCCACATAACGTCCGAAAAACGCGCCACAGCCTCTTTGTTTGTAAAGTTCTCCACGTGAACGTTGGTCGCTGCCAGCTCGCTGTAGACGTCGGAATTGATGATCAAAAGCTCGCTGTCAAAGTCCGCATCGATGTGCACGTCGAAGGTGATGTTGCTCAGCACACATGAGGACGAAAGCACACACACGTCATTGGGTGCGAGTCGGTACAAGGTGACCTCTCTTCCGTCTTCTGATAGGATGTACGTGCGAAGCCCTCCAGTGCGGATCAACAAAATCCCGATACAATCGCTTTCACCACCATGGATCATTTCGCCTTTTTTATAAGACACATTATAAGTGTTGTTGATCAGTTTATGCTGTTCGTTACTTGTGAGATTCGACCAAAATGGTAGGAACTGTTTCAGCAGCTCACTCAGTGCATTTTCGTCAAAATCTGACCGCAATTTTCTGTCTAAATCGTATATACCCATATTACTCCCCTCTGCTCATTTCAGTGGGATTTTTAGACACAAAAAATCCCAACAGATGTGGTCAATGTCTATTATACCACGGCTATTGGGATATTAGTAGAATTCGCGAAACTATTCTAATACGAGTGCTCTCGTCGGGCAAAAACGTACGCATTTACCACAAGCGATGCATTTGTCCATATCGACAGTCGGTGCGCCATATCCGATTTGACGCATTGCGTCTACCGGACATACCCGAACTGCTGGACAGGGGTGGTTTTGTGGACAACGGTTTGTCTTCACTACTAAAGTTAAAGTACTGCTCATTTCTTACACCTCTAATCTAAATCCTTACTGTGCTGACCTCTTCCATCTAACCTGAGTCTGGGGGACTTTAGCTCTGTGTTAGGTCATGCTATACCTCTTAAGTCATTATAGTGAATAAGCGCATGTGCATCAGTGATTTAATCACAGGTTACTTTTCTTTATTCACAGGGAACAAGATTTGTACGAGCCCTGCTAATGCTGCAAAGACGAGTCCAGCGATTGGCCAAATCAGCCATGAGATGTACCAAGCGTTTAACCAGAAGCTCCAATAGAGGTAGATGGCTACCACGATCGGCCAAAAGACAACTGCCAGTAAACCAATTTTTTTATTTTCCTTAATACGCGTTGGTGTAAACTCACCTGTTTTTAAGATGACTTCATAAGCATTTTTAGTCGCATTCACAAGGATCAATCGGTAGAGTGCAAATCCAGCAAGTAAAATCAAAACCACAACCATCATAAGCTTCAATGTGGCAGAACTAGAAAGTACACTTGCATAGATGAGAGGGACTGCACTTGTGATCATCATAATGATGGCAATTGCGATGCCTCTATTGTACTTAGGTTTGTATTTTGCCAACTTGTCTTTATAAACACCTTCAACCCCATAGCTCAGTTCAAACTGTGCTTCCAGCTTTTCTACCGAAAGGTTGAATTGGTTACTGATGATAAACAAACTAACGCCTATCGCTGCAATGAGTAAGATCAAGGTCAAGCCCACCAATAATGCCACATTGTGACTGACAAATGCGCCTTCACCTTTTGAAAGACCCAAAAGAATCAATAATGGAATGACTGCGTAGATACATAATAGTACGCCTCTTGCTACCATCTTGATGCTTTTTTCTTTTTCAGACACATAATGATTCGCATCTTCCAAAGATAGTTTGACTAAGCCTTCATTATCATCTGTACCTGTTGCATCTGGTATTTCAATTTCATCTTTTAATAAGTAATCTGTGGAGACGCCGAAAATTTCAGCCATTTTTAGGATTTTGGTTAAATCGGGAATGCTGTTGCCACTTTCCCATTTTGAAACTGATTGTCTAGATACGTTTAATGCATCTGCTAAATTTTCTTGTGACCATCCAAACTGTTTTCTTAATTGTATGATTTTATCTGCTAGAATCATAACGACCATCCTTTCTCAATTTGCCACTAAGTAGCGTTTTGATCCTACAAAGTGGATTTGGTTTATGGTCAAATTCTAACATTCGAAGCAGTGGCAAGCCACCAATCACGCTTTGAAATTTGTCAACTAACGGTTGCGTTTGTTGGAATTTCAATCAATTTCGGTAGCAACTACCGAACTGTCACTTGCGACTAAGATTTTTTTTAGAAATTAACCTTATGATTTTACAAATCCAAATTTAATGAAGATACCGTCGAGCGAGGTCTTGTATTTATCATGATATGACTAAGATCTTTATATTATTTTGACTATGATCCTTATATTATATGACTATGATCCTTATCTTATTTTGGTTCATAAAATTATTTTGCTTAAATACAAGCATACTTAGACTCTAATAAAAGTAATACCCCGTCATGGACATAGCGCCCATCAGACATTTGTCGTTATAAACTTCAATTGTATCCTTAGGATCTACAGCACCAAGTGCATATAATAATGGATAATAATGATCTGGCGTATAAAATGCTTTTTCTGCACATGCACCTGCGCGCTCATAGTTCACACAGCCGTCAAAATCATGCGCTAATATTCTATTTTTAATATAATCATCAAACTCTTGTGCCCAAGGATAGCCATCTGCCATGTTCCAGTTCACCAATGAAAGGTTATGAACCACATTTCCACTGGCAAATATAAGAATACCTTGTTCTCTTAATGCTTTTAATTTTTGTCCGATTTCAAAGTGCTTCTGTGCAGGTGCACGAAGGTTAACACTCAGTTGAACCACTGGAATATCCGCCTCTGGAAACATCTTGCAAAGAACGGACCACGTGCCGTGATCGATGCCCCATCGATTATCGATGGTCACTTCATCACCTAAAAGACCCACCAATTGTTCAGCAAATGCTTTTGAACCTTTGACTGGGTATTTCAGTTCGTACAGCGCTTTTGGAAAACCGTACATATCATAGATTTGTTTTGGCTCTACAGTATCCGAGGTCTTAGTCCCTTCAGTATACCAGTGCGCAGAAATAGCCAGTATCACAACTGGCTTAGGAATTTTTTTACCGAGTTCTTCCCATTTCTGTGTGAACGCGTTGTCTTCAATTGCATTCATTGGATTGCCGTGTCCGGCAAATATTACAGGCATTCTAGTCATCTTTACCTCCCTTTAAGCTCACTAATTAGTGAAGCCATTTCCTAATTAGTATTATACCACTTTAAAGGGAGGATCAACGACTTTTCAAGAAGTAGGATGTAGCGTTTATATGCTAAAGTTCATAGCTACCTAAGTTAGAGATGGTTTGATTGCTTTCGTCATCTATATCAGATGTGTTTGCATCGCTGGGTTCAGCATCACCATCCTGTAAATTGATCACACCATAGTTTTTAGATAACTTCTGCATGATCGCATTTTGGATTTCTTTTTGGAAGCCCAATACGCCGTAATTCTCGATTTTAATAATCTTGGTTTCAACGATTTCTTTTGTAACCGATGAATCAAACGTTAGAACGCCGTTATTTTTAATTTTTACACCTTCAGAATCTTCGAGGTAAGCCTTATTGATGGTCAATATGGCAAAATTTTTGGTCATATTGGGGTCAATCACACTGATGTGCTCTGCTTTTTCAATGATTTCTTTAAGGGCGTCTAATTCTGCCTCTGTGACTTCAACCGATTTGCAGATGATTTTATTCACATATGGTTTGATCTTTTCAACTGGTAGATCAATGACAAGTTTACCTTTAATATGAAGTCGATCACTTCCAAGAGATTGGTAGTTTGATTCATCGATCGTGAGCTTATCGAAATAAGCATAGCCCTCTTCTACGATAACCTTTTCGATTTCAAGGTAATTACTGATTTTTCTTGCGACTAATCTAATATTGTTTTTGCTAACAATCAAGGTGTTGAGAATTCTAACGCTATCAAAGGTCTCATTAAATAAAGCTTCATCAAATGGTTCAAGCACCTTTAAATGATCAGTTAAAAGCTTGGTTCCTAGCTGAACACCAAAAAGTTGTTCATCTATTACTGAAAAAGTACCTTCTACGTAAACTTCATCGTTTCTATAGAGAACGGTATCTCCATTTACAGTGACACGGCCCGCCATTGCTCCAAAGTCGGTTTCACTGATAATCATTCTGCCATTGATAACGACTTTATAAAGCTTTTTCAAAGCTTCCGGTGAGTTAATTGGCTCAACTTTAAGCTTACCGTTGATGACCAATAACATCGGATTTTCTAAACCTTCAAGTATGACCTTTGAAAGTGTGTGCATCCCATTATGCGTTACCAAATCTACATTCTCAGGTACCTGTAAAAGTGCACCGACATTTTTCTGCTTGATTTGATCCATATCACCCAGTTGTTCTTCTGTGATCACCACGGTTCCGATATTTTCTATCTTTGAAATATTTTTAAGCTCTTCTTTTGTCGCTTTTCTAAGATCTAGCATGCCAATGTTCATATACTTTTTCATAAAATCCTCCTCAGTGATTATCTTATCGGTTTATTATCATTTGTCTATTTGACGGCTCTGCTTCTGAATAGCGTTGCACGTTTTCCCAATTCATCCTTTTAATCGTTTTATTTACACCATTTTTCTATTTTTTCTTTTTCTTCTTGTTTGGGTTCTGGTTTGAAGACGATTCTGCCATTTGGATCGCCATACCACAAACCATTATAGATAGAATCTAATTTCATAAAAGACTCCTTTCGTTATACATCCTCTAGTGCCGTTCTTAGGAATTCAATCGCTTGACTGAGTCTAGATCGGACGGTGGACGGTTTCATCGAAAGCTGCTCGCCGATTTCAGTACTGTTATAGCCACTTATATATCTAAGTGCCACAACGGTTCTGAGATTTTCAGGCAGCCGCATCAACAGGTCTGAGGTTACCAGATGATCTTCTATAAAGGCCTCATAGCCCATTTCATAATCTTCAGCTAGGTGTACCAGTCTTTTCTGCTTCCGATATTGATCGATGTAAAGACGTTTGACTGTGGTATACAGCCAGCCTCTAATCTGCATCGGATGCATCTGTTCGAACATCTCATACTGCTCAAGCGCTTTGATGTACGCTTGTTGTGCGAGATCTTCCGCATCTTCCCATTGCCGGCTTAAGGAAAAAGCGTATCGAATCAGTTGCTCTTGGTAGGTTTCATATATCTGATAAATCTTCATCTTGCACCTCATGCACTACTCTGTGCTTATGTGTTACATCTATATAACGGATGAGTCTCCCAAAGTGTCCAAAAATATTTTAAAAAAAATGAGATTATGGCTAAAAAAAATTCCTACCTCTAAATCATATCGGATTTATGGGTAGGATGAAATAGGTTCTGTTTATGAGTTGGCATCTTTTAGATGTTTTTTACTTGCTCTGCGAACTGTTTGACTTGACTTAGGTCAACGCGATCTATCGGCATCCCCTTTTCTAGTCCAAAGATCAATCTAGCAAAGCCTGGCATTTCTTTGTCTACTCTGCCTGAAAATACGGTGTTGGCATCGACTTTCATCATACCATCTGAAAAGTGATGGATTTTTTTGTTCCAGCCATCTCGGCATGCGTCCACCATATAAGACACTGCGTAGAAAGCCACTTTCTTTTTCTCAAGCTCTGTTTGATTTGCTTTTACAAATGTTTTAACCGATTCGTTCCAGTTCATACCATTGATTGGCCCCCCGACGATCACCTTGTCATAATCGTCAAATTTGATAGCGTCACCAATCGCTTTTACTTCTGCATTTTCAAGTTCTGCCCCCATAGCTTCTGCAATCTGTCGCGTCGTTCCGGTCTTTGAATAATAGACGATAAGAGTTTTCATAACACACGCCCCCTTTTTTAAAATGATTATATGCCTTAAAGGTTATAATCGCGTAAGAGAATTGTTTGAAATTTGCTAATGGTCAAGTAATTGTTTTAAGTGTCCCAGTAAACCTTCTGTCAAATCCAAATCGCCCCAAATCATTAACCTTAATACCCCTTCGGACTCTAAAAATTGTGCGGTTAAGGAAGCAGGGGTTTCTCTTTTGGTACTTGTGTTTAAGAGTGCGGTCATCATATTGGCGATACGGATGCTTTCATCTCTTGACAGCACTGGAATATCCACTACGGATGAGAGCATGATCGGTTTTCTTTTTGAGGTCTGATGAGGGGGTCGTTTTTCTTCATTATATATAGGCTTACTACTAAAGGACTCGCTTTGAAACGTAGCATCTTTTTCATGATCAAGAATTGCTTCGTTACTTCCATCACTACTTCTATCATTATTTCTATCATTGCCGCTGTAAAAGCTGGTCCCTTCTGTGAACACACTTAGATCATGTCCAGTAATACGATAGCTTTTCCCTAGCTTGGTCGCCTTTAGCTTGCCTTCTCTGATATATCGCTGTAAGGTTTTCGGATGAAGGTTTAGTAATTCAGCCACCTGATCCACTGTATAATAAATCGACATAATTTTCTCCTGTTTGATGATATCTCATTATACCATTTCTAGAGCAGTTGCACCCTCTTCAATTGTCGCTTTAAAGAAAACGGCTTTTCCTTTATTACATTCATAGATAAAATCCTTTAGCGCATTGCTTTGTACTTCGCTGAAATCGCCCACTATAGCGATCTTCATGTTATAGTTCATCAGTTTTTGCAGTATTTCACCTGCGATTTTAGTCTTTAAGTCGAAAAATGCCTCACCAAGACTCTCACGGTGTACGATAATTCGGTTGCACTTTTCATAATACTGAACGGTTGCGATGACATCCAATAACGCATCAGTTCCGTGAATTTCATAGCTCGTATCTAGATGTACGATGGGTACTTTGTATTCATTTAAACGTTTCATGGTTACTAATTGCTCCTTTTTATATCTTATAGTAGTTTATAAGGAGTATATATTACCTTTTGTCAATTGTCAACTTTAGTACTATTAAATAAAAAACGAAAAATCCCAACACCAGCATTTTATCTGCTAATATCGGGATTTTTCAAAAACTTAAGAAGTGGATTACAATCTATTTAATTTCGTTTTCAATTACATCAATAAGGCTACCATGCCAATCATGATACCAAACATAACCTGTAAAACCATTAACACTTAGCATACCAAATGGTTGCCCTTCTTTCATAACATGAAAAGTATAATAGCCATAAAATTCATGATCATCATCTCCTAAGCTGATCTCAGGATAATACTTTGCAAGATATGCTTCAGCCTTTTTATATGCTTCATCACTCGATATTGTGTTCTCAACAATACCTTCGTTAGAATCATTATAGCTTGTATAATAGTTGCCCATCATGCCTCTTCCCATATATGAGTTTCCCATCATACCGCCACCTGAGTGCATACCATATTTTAGGTTCCACATCATATTAGGTCCAAACTCAGGATAAATCGCTTTTGTGTATGGATTAACCAAAAGCTCCATTGCACCTTTACCAGTAGACTTTTCAACAACTGAATAATAATAATCACTATCTTCAAAGATAAAAATATCTTCAATTACTAAATCATCACCATAATGTGCGAGGAATTTTTCAACTTCTAAAGTTAGATCTTCAACAGGATATGGCTCGTTGTTTTCATTCAAGTTTGACTGGTTAAAAAAACCACGCATCATGGAACCCATACTACCAAAATTAAAGCCATTATTATTTGAATAGCCTTGTCCCATCATCGAATTAAAACCATAGTTTCCAAAACTGTCTTGTGCAAATACAAACCCGCTAATGCTAGCGACTAATAGCAACACAACAATTAATATCATAAAAACTCTCTTTTTCATCATATTGATCACCTTTCTAAAATAATCCTTTCTTGAGTATATTATCAAATATAATTGTGTTTCAAATATGACTGATTACAAAAAAATATAACAAGTTTATTAAATGCCATCACATCCACTTTGTATCTCTTAATTTAATTAGAGATTGAATCTATTGAATTGATTTTAGTATCCAGCCCATCAATGATTTTCACACTTATTTTATTAGGGAGACAAACGATCGTTTGATAAGATTTATCGATCCAGCCCGTTTTAGAACAAATTCCTTTTGGACAGATACTTTTATCCATTTCTCTAACGCTTACTTTGCCTTTATTAAATTCCACAGTTAGTGTACCTCTTTCAAAGGGTATCGTTTGTTCGAAAATATCAGTGGAACTAAAATTTACTCGATAGGTCTCTTCTTTAATGTTAATAACTGCTGTCATTTCACTAGATAAATTTGGTACATATTTCATGAAAACCATCAGCATTATACTTAAAATTAAAATGCCCGATAAAATGATTATATCAACTTTTTTCATACATACACTTTATCTAATCATAAAAAAAATAATGATACCAATTATACCTATTGAAACTACGCTAACTAGAACTGCAATGACCTCTTTGGGTGCAATCTTATGACGTTCTTCTCGAATAGGTGCAATTGACTTTAAAACGAAGTAAAATATAAGACCAACAATCATTAGTCCTAAACTACTTATATGTGCAACTGTAATGTCACCAACCACCGCTGGATTGATTCTAAAAAATTCAACAATCCCTCTAATGATGGCAAACCCAATGATATATTCTGCTAATAATTGTCCTTTAAATTTACTGTTTTTCCTTCGTAACATCAACCAAGTAAATAATACTAGGTCCAATACCGCTTCATAAATTTGAACAGGATGTAGTAATTGACCATTATGCCAAATTCCCCAAGGATAATTTGACGCCATTTGTTTTCCATATACGTCACATCCGATTCTCCCGATAAACTGTCCAAAAGATAACCCTAATACAGCAACATCCCCAAAGTCATAAAACGAAATTTTTTTCAATTTAGAGTAAATCAATCCAAATATAATTGTGCCAAACAAAGCGCCTTGAATTGATAACCCACCATTGCTAATATGGAAAATTTCTTTCGGATTTTCCATATAATACTTGGGGTCAAATACAAAAATATAAAAAATTCTAGCTGATACAATAGCGACAATAATTGAGTAAATAGCAAAATTAAAAAATGAATCTGAATCTAGTCTTCTCCTTTTGCTTTCTTGATATGAAATGAAAATACCTGAAAGTAGTCCTAATGCTACGGTTAAACCAAACAAATAAACACTTATGTTCCCAATTGTAAGAATGCGTTCCATATAATCTCCTAAAATATATTTCTTAATTATAAGAGATACGCAAATATCGTGCCAATTGCTGAATTAAAAAATCCCACAAAATTAATGGCGAAATTAATAATTTCAACATTTAATTGTGGGATTTGCTACACTTGCTGTAGCAAATAATTGTCTTTATTCAATTTTATATTTATCCATCCTATAAAGTAAAGTATGCCTAGTAATACCAAGTAATTCTGCAGCTTTAGTCCTATTTCCATCACATCTATCAAGCGCTTGTACAATAAAAGATTTAATAACCTCATCCATATTAATCCCTTCACTGGGTAGTTGTATTTCAGAATTTTTAAGCTGATAATTTCTGATTTCCAAAGGTAAATCTTTCACTTTGATAATAGAACTGTCATGAAGTATCAAGATACGTTCAACGATATTTTGTAGTTCTCTTATATTACCAGGCCATTGATAATCTATCAAACATGTCCAGACTTCATCTTCTACATCTGGAACCTCTCTATTCATCTCTCCGCAAATTTTTTGAATAAAATACTGTCCTAATAAAGGAATATCCGTCTTTCTCGCTCGTAATGGTGGTACATGAATGGGAA
The DNA here is from genome assembly GCF_058683495.1 of Fusibacter sp. QWL-12. Taxonomy (NCBI): domain Bacteria; kingdom Bacillati; phylum Bacillota; class Clostridia; order Eubacteriales; family Fusibacteraceae; genus Fusibacter; species Fusibacter sp. QWL-12. The sequence goes on along the minus strand of NZ_CM178745.1, from coordinate 2,956,571 downwards.
TTACATTTAGTCTATAATATAAATCCTCTCTAAAGCTTCCTTCATCAACCATTTTTTTAAGGTCTCTATTAGTAGATGCAATTATTCTGATATCGCATTTTAAAGTTTCAGTTCCACCTACACGTTCATATTCTCTATTCTGAATGACCCTAAGCAGTTTAACTTGTATGTCCATTGGAAGTTCGCCTATCTCGTCCAAGAATATCGTCCCATTCTCAGCTCTCTCAAATTTACCTGGTTTACGAGAAATTGCACCCGTAAAAGCACCTTTCTCGTGGCCAAAAAGCTCACTTTCAATCAATGTTTCAGGGATTGCACCACAATTAACTTTTACAAAGGGTTGGTTAAATCGATTGCTCTTTGAAAATATGGCATTTCCAATGACTTCTTTTCCCGTCCCAGTTTCACCTGTTATTAAAACTACTGCTTCTGTTTTAGCAACTTTTTCGATGATCTCATAGATCTGTACCATAATTGGATTAGTCCCTATAATGCCTGTATTACCAATATCCATTAAGGTTTTCTTAAAGTCGCTAATTTCTTGAGAAAGTCCATTCATTTTAAGTGCTCTCAATATTTGCAGTTTTAAAGCTTCAAGGTCAAAGGGCTTAGATATAAAATCGAAAGCGCCTAATTTCATTGCATCTATTGCATTTTTCATAGTGCCATGAGCGCTAATAATAATAATTGGAATATCCTCGCGGATTTCAATCATAGTTTGTAAAACTTGAATACCTTGTATCTTCGGCATTTTAAGATCTAACAAAACCAGATCCGGATACTCTGTTTTATATTTATCAAGTGCATCTTCGCCGTCTTCTGCTTCTATCACTTTAAATCCAGACGTTGATAATGCATTTTTTAATATCCAACGCATGTTTTTCTCATCATCTGCTATTAGAATTGTCTTCATGTTTTTCCTCCACCTTAGGTAATTCAATAATAAATTGCGTTCCAATACCTACCGTACTATTAACTTTTATTTTACCACCATGATCGTGAATAATACTTTGTGCTGTTGAAAGTCCTAAGCCTGTGCCAGTATCCTTCGTAGTAAAAAAGGGGTCAAACAAATATTTAATCTTATCCTCGCTAATGCCACATCCATTATCACTAATTTTAATTTCTACATCGTTTTCACTTTCTAATGTTGTAATATCAATATAACCTTCCAACGATATGGATTGAATGCCGTTGAGAATAATATTAATCAAAGCTTGAATTATCTTGGGTTTATCTACACAAATTAATATTTTCTCATCTGAACTCACATTAATCTCAACATTATTTTGCTGTGCATAATTTTTAGTAAAATGGGTGACATATTCAATCACCTCCTGAAGATCAATCAAAAGTCTCTGTGACTCCTCTGGTTTAGAAAATACCAACATATCTTGTATTAATCTATTAACTCTGTCAATCTCCTCCAAAATAATCTCAATCCCTTCAGTATCATGAATTACATTATCATGTGTTAATTGTTGAACTATTGCCCTTATTATAGCTAAAGGATTGCGTATTTCATGAGCAACACCACTGGCCATCAATCCAAGTGAAGACAATTTATCGGCTTGGCCTAATTGTTTTTCAAACTCAATGATTTTTGTTATATCACTCATTACAATAACAATTCCTATTTTGCTTTTATTTTGGTCAAACCGAGCTGCAAGTGAGCATGCAAATGTCTTTGTACCCATATTGTCCTTTATAGATATATCTATATCATAGTCGTCTAAATTGCCAAACATCAGTTCATTCAAAACTCTTTCTGATATCCCAAGTTCGATTAATTTGTCTTTTACACTTAATTTTGAAACAGGATTGTTAAATATCTTGCTTGCTAAATCATTTGACTTATTAATTTCAAAATATCGATTTGTCGACAGAACTGCCACAGGAACGGTTTCAATCAGTGCTCGTGTTTCTGACTCTAATGATTCAAGTTGTTCTATTTGTTCTCTTAAAATCCTTTGGTTTTTATTTTGTCTTTCACTATAATAGCCAACGAGTATTCCTATAAAATAAAACATTACAATTTCAAGTATTAAATTAATATAAGTATTAAATTCGTATTGATTCAAAATAAAAAAATGTGGTGAATAGACTAACATCGAAAAAAAGGCGATTCGAATACCACCTTTTATTCCCTTAGTTGAAGCACCCATTAAGATTGGGATATAGTACAACCTTCGATATATATCATGCACTGATGCATTCATAACGATTTGAAAATAATGTACAAAACTAATAACAAGGAGTAAAGCCAGTGCATTTGCATAATTTAAGTTTCGAAATTTATAATAATTCTCTTTAACTGCTTGAATGATTTTTTTCATTTTAAACCTCTTTGGCATATAATTTGCATAATTATATTATTAATAGATTTTTAATTAATATTCTCAGGAGGTGCATATATGTATAAAAATGGTACAGTTGTTTCAATTGCAGATAAAATGGCTGTTATTGAAGTAATTAGAACAAGTGCATGTGGTGAAAATTGCGCATCATGCAAAGGTGGTTGTCAAACTAATGGCATACTTGTAAAAGTCGAAAATACACTAGAAGCACAAAAGGGAGATATCGTAAGGATAGACGCAGATACTAAACGCGTATTAAAATTCAGCAGTGTCTTTTATCTAATTCCGCTAGTATTTTTAATGGTTGGCATACTTGGCACATCAGTTTTCTTAAAAGGTTCTGATCTTGTTTCACTCTTAGTAGGTACATTACTTTTAGCCATCAGTCTATTTTTGATTCATAAACTAACTAAGGATTCACATATCAACTTTAAACTTACAAGCGTAATCAGAAGATTCTAACTGGCGTAGCATATGCTACACATAGTTCATTATAACATACGTTTATTAATGAGAAATAAAATTTGGATAAAAAAACAAGCAGTTAACTATACCTTTATAGATAACTGCTTATTTTGTGTATTAGAAATTACATTACAGTTTAATCTGTCTTATTCTAAGTGCATTGGTTAGTACTGATATAGAACTTAATGTCATGGCTACGCCTGCGATTATTGGATTTAATAATCCTATCGCTGCTATTGGAATTCCTATAATGTTATAGATAAATGCAAAGAATAAGTTTTCATTAATATTTTTCATAACTTTTACACTCAATTGCTTTGCTTTCACAATTCCATTTAAATCTCCACTAATTAAAGTAATATCTGCACTTTCCATAGCTATGTCGGTTCCAGTCCCCATTGCAATACCTATATCTGCTAAGGCTATCGCTGGTGAATCATTGATTCCATCGCCAGCCATGCTTACAATCGAACCGTTTTCTTGTAAACTCTTAACTTTTTCAAATTTATCATCTGGTAAACAATCAGATTGATACGAATCAAGATTAAGTGTCTCAGCGACTGATTTGGCAGTAACTTCGTTGTCACCCGTTAACATTATTACTTTAACACCTAAATCATGAAGACCTTTTACAGCATTTAGTGATGATTCTTTAATTGGATCATGAACACTGACAATTCCAAGTATTTTTGAAGGATCCATAAGATACATTACAGTTTGGCCTATTGATTGCATCTTTCTAATTTCATCCTGATTTGAAATGAGTTTCATCCCTAGCCTGTTAACAAGCTTTTCATTTCCAAGTGCATATTTCAAACCGTTAATATCTGCAAAAACACCTTCCCCTGTTATCATTTTGAAATTTTCAGTTTTATACAAACTAATTCGCTTCTCTGATGCTGCTTTCACAATAGAAATCGCTAATGGATGCTCACTATTATTATCAATTGATGCTGCCAATTTTAAAATTTCATCCTCCGTGATACTTTCAAATGATGTTGTCGACTTAAAGGTAGGTTTACCAATTGTTAAAGTACCTGTCTTGTCTACTAATACAGTGTCAACTTTTCTCATTTGTTCAATTGCAGCAGCGTTCTTAATTAAAATACCATTTTGAGCACCTTTTCCTGTTCCAACCATTATTGAAACAGGAGTTGCTAAGCCCAATGCACAAGGACAAGCAATGATTAACACAGCTATAGAGTTTAATAATCCTGACTGCCAATTACCATAAAATAACCCCCAAACAAAAAATGTTAAAATAGAAAATGCGATAACCAATGGAACAAAATACCCTGCAACTCTATCTGCAACCTTCTGAATTGGCGCTTTAGAAATTGATGCTTCGTTAACCATTTGAATTATTCTAGCGAGTACAGTATCTCCACCTACTTGCTTCGCTTCCATAATAAAACTACCATTTATGTTTATTGTACCACCAGTGACTTTTGAATGAACACTGACCTCTTTTGGAATAGGCTCACCTGTAATCATTGATTCATCTACGACACCATCACCTTCAATAATAACGCCATCAACTGGAATTTTGTTTCCAGGTTTTACTTTTACTAGATCATCAACCACTACATCATTCAGATTTAATTCAATTTCTTCATCTTGACGAATGACAATAGCTGTTGTTGGAACAAGATTCAAAAGTTCTTTTATTGCTGAACTTGTCTTAGAATGCGCTCTTAGTTCTAACATTTGTCCAAGAATTACTAAAGTCAGAATAATTACAGTCGTTTCATAATAAACTGCTGGATAACCATCCATCATAGCAGTTGCTTGAGGGATAAATGAAGGAAACAAAGTTCCAATTACGCTAAACAGCCACGCAATTATAGTACCTAATCCAATTAATGTAAACATATTAAAGTTTCGCCCTTTTAAACTACGAATAGCTTTTTTATAAATAAAGGTAGATGTATAGAGTACCACAGGTAATGATAATATTAACTGTAAAGTGAGATTTAACCTTCTTGTAAATAAAGTCGATATGACATTACTTAGACCTGGTATTAATTCTCCCATTGCTAACATCAAAATCGGTATTGAGAAGATTGTTGAAATGATTAGCCGCCGTTTCATTTTTTGGTAAGCAACATACCCTGAATCGTCATTTTCATTATATTCTCCAAAAGAAACTAACTCAATCAGGTGCATACCACAAATAGGGCAATCACCTGGATTAGGATAAGTTTTATTTTCTTCACACCTCATAGGGCAAATATATTTTTTTTCATTCTTTTTATTTGAAAAAGTAATCCTACTACTATAATTTTTTTCTTCAAAAGTACATTGACTTTCATTTTCACATCTTCCGTCACAATTCGACTCTCCACACAAGCAAACACTTGGATTTTTATAGCTTTGATGTTCAAGGTTTAATGGATCTAAATGTTCATGGTGTACATGGTGTTCGTGATGTTCGTGATGTTCGTGGTGTTCGTGGTGTTCTTGGTGTTCTTGGTGTTCGTGGTGTTCTTGGTGTTCTTGGTGTTCTTGGTGTTCTTGGTGTTTTTGGTGATCATGGTGTTCTTGTTCAATACCATGAATGTTCTTGTTATTAATATTAGAATCACTTAAGTCTTTTAAATGCATACCACAAATCGGACATTTACCAGGTTGATCATAAAATTTTCCTTTTTCACAATTCATTGGACATTGATACATGTAATCCTCCTTAATATGTTTTTGTTTTATATACCCATATTAAAATATTAGAGCCACATTTATTAATTATGTAACAACACAGGTTATTTTTTCAGCTATTGATCAGCATATTTCATGTCAAAATATCAAACAAATCCAAATATAATCAATAGCAATATTATATATAATATTGATGCCGTAGAACCACTATTGGCAAGTAATTAAAAATAACAAGAGGAGATTATATTATAAATATTGATCTCCTCTGTCCTTAATAAATTGAAAACAAATCACATGCGTACATTAATATTTTACAATTTATATAATAACTAAATTAAACTAAATTAAAGTTTAATTTATTAAAATTTAAATTTTTGAATACTGTTATAAATCTCTTCGGATAATCTCAATTGAGCATTAGACATTTCTAGCACACTGTTAAATGCGTCAGCTGCAGTTTCTAAATTGCTTAAAATCGACTCAGAATTCAAAGCTGAAATTTGTGTTGTGGTAGAAACTATTTCCAAAGAGTTACTCGTTTGTTCAATTGCATTTAATATAAACTGACTCCCAGTAGATATTTCTTTAGACATATTCATAATGAAATTTGAATCTTCTTGATATTTCATTGCTGTCTCTAAAAAATTTGTATAATCAACAAGCACACTTTCATTAATAAAATCTAATAGACCAGTAGAATTTTCAGTTAGATTTGAAAAGGCTGTTTTTACTTGTGTTATTACCTCTCTAATACTGGATACATTAACAGAAGATTGTTCGGCTAATTTTCTAATTTCGTCAGCAACGACAGCAAACCCTTTTCCCATTTCTCCAGCTCTAGCAGATTCAATAGCTGCATTTAAAGCTAATAAATTAGTTTGTGATGCAATTGCAGCAATTGAGTCAGCCATTATACCAATTTCTTCAACTACTTTTCCAATTTCAATAGCTTCTAAGATGACTTTTTTCTTATCTTCAAAAACTGCTTTGGACTGTATGATCGCTTTCTCACTATTCTCTTTAATCTTTTTTGCTCTCATCTGGATGTTTACAGATTCTTGATCACCTTCGCTAGCTTTATATGATAGATCATTTGTGTTCGCGTTTATTTCTTCAACAGTAGCATTTATTTCTTGCGTAGTTGCACTTAGTTCAACAGCACCGACTGAAATTCCTTTTGTGGCTTCCTTAATGCTGTTCAATTGTAAAAATAAGGAATTGTTAAGTTCTTTAGATGCTATACTCATGTTATTCATGTTTTCAGAAGTTGACATGAGCGTTTTAATCAACTCAATAGTATTCTCTCTTGCTTTATTTAATGCAAGAGAGAGTTTTCCGATTTCATCATTTGACTCGATTATAATTTCCTGACTTAAATCTCCAACACTAAATGTATTGGCAAATTTTAATATATGGCTTAATTGCTTTAAAATACTTTTAGAAATTAAGATACCTAAAATCAGTGATATTGTAATTCCCAAAAAAGAAAGCAATAAAGTAATTCCAACCGCTTGCTTATATATTTCTGCATTCTTTTGGCTTGCGTCCTCTGCTTCACCCATGTTCAAATCAATTAGCTTGTTAATACTTTCAAATGTAACGCCACGCGCCGCATTAGCTTTAATAATTAGTTCATCTATTTTGTTTGTATTATTTTGATTTATTGCACTTAATAACTCATCCCGAATCATCATGTAAGCCTCATGGTTAGATGAAAATTCTTTAATCAAAGTTCCTTCTTCATTTTGCATGGTCATTTTATCAAACTCATTAATTAGCATCATATTTTTCTCACTCAGATGGTCTATTTCATCTTTAAGAGTATTTGTAATAGTTGAATCGTGAATGCTAACAAGTGAAACTAAATCGCTATGAATTTGAAGAAAATTTTCTTTTATTTCACCTATTTCTCTAATATGCATCAAATTATCCTCATACATGACAATTGAATTTTGGTTGACTTCATTCAATTGGAATAGGTTCAAAAAACTCATAACAATCATTATAATCATTGATACAGCAGAAATAAGAATCAATTTATAGCTTATTTTTAATTTTCTTAACATAAAAGCCTCCGCATTATTTTCTTTACAAAGAATATAATATCATTATGACAGAATTATGACATGTCAACAATATTTATTGTTTTAATATGACTATATTTAATCAACAAAATAATTGGCATCGTTTTTGCATAATTTATAGTTAAGGTATCAATAAATAACAAAGGAGGAAATTAAAATGAATATCAACATTAACATTGAGGAGGCTGTAATCAATTATCTTCAAAAGAAAAAAAATGATAGTTTTGCAGTCAATATTACAACATCTGGCGGTGGCTGCTGTCCAACTTTTGAAATCGCTGAAATTGAATTAGGCAAACCAAAAGATATAAACACATATGATATTTATCAATCCAACGGTATTACCATATTTATGTCTAAAAAAGCGATTATTATATCTACATTAGCTTTTAGCCTACAAAAGAATATTTTTACAAACTCAATAATTGTATCTGGTCTTTCATTAAAAAGAAGATAGTTTAAATATAATTACTATATGCAACAGTAACTGTGTGAAATGACACAGTTGATTTAAGCTTTTATTGAAATACCAAATTATAAAATATTTATTATTAGAAGGAGTAACCAATATGGAAAATGACAATTCTAAGAATCTAGAAGTTAAAAAAAATCAAAGTGATTGCCACTCTTCTGAATCATCATCACACGGTAGTAACCACAGTAAGCACATGCTAATGATGTTATTATGTTGTTTAATCCCAATTGTACTTATTTTTTTACTCCCAGTTTTGGGGGTAACAGGTGGTGCGTATAGATGGTTATTGCTTCTAATGTGTCCACTAATGCATGTAGGAATGATGTTATTTTCTAAAGATCATCGCCGTTAATGATCTTTGTTTGTCCCTAAAAAAACACCATCTGATCAACTATATTGAATGATCAGATGGTGTTTTTAATTTAAATACTTAATTATTCAAGTTGTTCAAACGGTGTTTCCTGATACACATAATAGTTCAGCCAATTGGAAAACAGCAGATGTGCATGTGAACGCCATGAAACGCTGACCCCTTTCGCAGGCTGATTGTCTACAAAGTAGTACTTCGGTGCCGTAATCGGCAGTCCCTTATCTAAGTCTCTAAAGTATTCAAGCCCAAGTGTTTCCGCATCGTACTCAGAGTGACCAGTGGCGTACACTTCTCGTCCATCCTTCGATACGATCAAGCCGACACCAGACTCTTCAGAATACGCAATCACCTCAAGGTTTGAAACGCTTTCTATATCTGTGAGCTTCACCTCTGTGTGTCTGGACTGTGGGATGTTAAACGTATCATCAAAGCCCCTTAACAGTTTGACGTGTTTTTGCACACATTTGTGTTCAAAGACGCCAAAGCATTTGGCGTTCAGTGGATATTTAGGAATGCCGTAGTGCTTGTAAAGAGCAGCTTGTGCGCCCCAGCAGATATGGAAAGTGGCGAAGCCGTGGTGTCTTGACCAGTCTAAGATCTCCTCAAGCTCGTTCCAGTAGCTCACCTCTTCAAATGTGAGGTTCTCCACTGGTGCACCTGTGATGACAAGTCCATCAAAATTCAGATGCTTGACCTTTGAAAATGGGACGTAAAACCTTTTAAGATATTCTTTTGTCGTGTTTTGTGGCACGTGACCGTCAAGCTGAATCAAGACGATTTCAGTTTGAAGTGGCGAGTTACCCAAAACTCTAAGGAGCTGGGTTTCGGTCACTTCCTTCGTCGGCATAAGATTGAGTATGCCGATGCGAAGCGGTCTTATGTCCTGATGAATCGCACGAAACTCAGTCATGGTAAAGATATTTTCCGATGCTAACTGGACAGCAGCTGGTAGGTCGTTTGGGATAATAATTGGCATCTATTTGCTCCTTTCACTAAGCAGATCTATACTGACTTCGTTTCGGTTTATAATTGTGAGGCTTCAAGTGCCTGAGAAAGGTCAGCGATAAGATCATCGCCATTTTCTATACCGATAGAGATACGGATTAAATCTGGTGTGACGCCTGCCTTAAAGAGCTCTGCTTCGCCTAACTGTGAGTGCGTGGTACTCGCCGGGTGAATCACCAGTGATTTAGCATCGGCTACGTTTGCTAGTAACGAAAAGATTTCTAAAGCTTCAATGAATTTTTTTCCTGCCTCTGTGCCACCTTTTATACCGAAGGTAAAGATTGAGCCGCAGCCTTTTGGGAAGAATTTCGTCGCCAGATCAAAGTATGGCGAGCTTTCAAGTGCAGGGTATTTGACCCAGCTTACCGCTTCGTGATTTTCTAAAAACTTAGCGATTTTAGTAGCGTTTGATACGTGTCTCTCTACTCTTAGCGAAAGTGTCTCTAAGCCTTGTAAAAGCAAGAATGCATTAAATGGACTGAGGCAAGCACCTGTATCTCTGAGCAGTTGTACGCGTGCTTTCGTGATGTAGGCTGCTGCACCGACGTCCTGTGCATACCTGATACCATGGTAGCTTTCATCTGGCTCTGTTAATCCAGAGAATTTGCCCGAAGCTGCCCAATCAAAGTTGCCTGAATCGACGATGAGGCCACCGATAGAGTTACCATGGCCACCGATAAACTTCGTCGCAGAGTGAACTACGATATCTGCTCCGTGCTCAAAGGGTCTAAACAAATATGGGGTTGCAAAGGTGTTATCCACGATGAGCGGTATGCCATGTGTGTGTGCCACTTTTGCTAATTTCTCAATATTGAGGATGTTGATCTCCGGATTGCCGATTGCCTCTACTAAAATCGCTTTGGTTTTTTCAGTAATCGCTTTTTCAAATGCATCCACAGAGTTTGGATTTTCAGGATCAGGGGTTACGAAGTTCGTCTTAATCCCAAACTTAGGTAGCGTCACCTTCAATAAGTTGTAAGTACCGCCGTAAAGTGTCGTAGCCGCCACCACTTCATCGCCCACCTCAGCGATGTTTTGAATCGCATAGGAAATCGCTGCAGAGCCAGATGCTACTGCAAGTGCGCCGATACCGCCCTCTAAAAGCGCAATGCGTTTTTCAAGAACGTCTGTTGTCGGATTCATAATTCTCGTATAAATATTGCCTTCCGCCTTTAAAGCAAAAAGGTCTGCAGCATGCTGAACGTCGTTAAAGACGTATGAAGTGGTTTGATAAATTGGGACCGCTCTTGAACCAGTTGTAGGGTCTGCAACTTGACCACCATGTACTTGTAATGTCTCGAATCTCAAATGTTTTTCACTCATGTCTTTCTCCTTTTTTAAGCCTATCCTCGGCTGATCTAATATCAAACTAAAAGTCCTCAGACATAGCGTCTTTAGATTTTCCCACAAGCAAGATTGTGGCTAAATAAAAAAGACCTCTTTCCTAGAAAGAGGTCAAAACATGCGGATTCGTCCTCTCTCATCTCTCAGGTTTTTACCTGCAGGAATTAGCACCATGCTTTCGCTGGTTGCCGGGCATCATAGGGCCTGTCCCTCCGCCACTCTGGATAAGAGTATCTTGTTATTCGGTTTTTCCTATCTTAGCACCTACCGTTTTTCATGTCAATATTTTTTTATATTGGGTATCATAATAAAATCATACATAATATCCGTGCGTAAAAGATAGTAAGGTGAACAAAACCTTTATTATAAGCTACAAATAGAAATTGGGGAATGACAATAAGGAGGTCTTATGAAAGTACTTGCTTGGCTAAAAGAAGGAGATCCAGTCATTGAAACACTTACCAAACGGCATTTGGAAAACGAGCCTGTGCTATCTGAAACGCATGGGTATATTCAGCGTTATATCGATCTATACGACCCTTCAACTCGGCTCTGGGGAGGCGGTGTCTACGGTCCGAAATGGATCTCCACACACTATACCTTGATGGAACTAAAATACATGGCCATCGATCCTGATCATTCTTATTACCACGAGGGGCTCTCTCACGTCATCGATTATGAATGGGTGGCTGATGACCCACTTAAAGTGGACATGTGTATCATCGGCATGCTCGTCGGGCTTTCTGCATACGGTCACTCAAAAGACCCTCGACTGCTTGAAATGATCGACTTTATCATAGAGAATCAACAGCCTGACGGTGGATGGAACTGCCGCTATCACCCTAAAAGGGGTGGATCGAAAAAAAGTTCACTCCACACGACACTCTCAGTGCTTGAGGGCTTTGCAGAGGTGCTAAAAAATTGCTATCCCTACAAGCGTGACCGTATCGAAAAATGTCTACAGGACGGTGAAGCATTCATTCTTAAAAAGCGCTTTTTCCGCCGTGAAAGTACGGGCGAAGCCATCCATCCACGTTTTACCCAGTTTCACTATCCACCTCGCTGGTACTACGATATGCCTCGCGCATTAGAGTACTTTGTAGACATGAAAAGACCCTATTCTAGCATCATGGATGAGTCACTTGATCTCATCGAAAAAGCAATAGAAAAGGGCTATGTTTCAAAGGGAACACAATATTCTGGAAAGGTCCACTTTCCTCTTGAAGAAGGACGTGGAGGGCGTTTTAATACACTGAGAGCACTGAAGATATTAAGAGCCTATCGCCCCTTAAAATACCATGAAATTATCTGCTCAGAGTATCAGTTTCCCAAGTGAATCTGTTTGATTGACTGACCGATAAAGGCTTCAATTGCTTGGAGCCTTTTTTCATCCTTTCCAGTCAAGAAGGTATAGGCGACGCCTATCTGTCCAGCGCGCCCACTACGACCGATACGGTGGACGTAATTTTCAGGCTCATCGGGTAAATTATAATTAAACACATGGCTGACGCCCTCAATGTCAAGGCCTCTTGCAGCCACGTCTGTAGCAACCAAATAGCTAAGTTTATTATCTCTAAAAAGCTGCATCACCGCTTCACGTTTGGCTTGTGTTAGTCCGCCATGAAGGGCATCTACATCAAAACCATCCTGTAGCATCTCCTTAGTCAGCGTTTCCACGCCGATTCTTGAGCGACAGAAGATAACTGCTTTTTGCGGATAATTCTGTTTAAAAATCTGCTTAAAGTCATGGTATTTTCTACGGTTAGAGGTAAGTACCACGTATTGATCGATGGCATCCAGTGTGATTTGTTTTCTTGGAGCAGTCATCGCTACAGGATTATTCAAAGCTTTTTCTGCAAAGCGATCCACACTTTGAGATAGCGTCGCTGAAAAACAGAGCGTCTGTCTTTCAGGATTGGTTTGATCGATTATCGCGTAGAGCTCTTCTCTAAAACCAATTTGAAAGAGTTGATCGGCTTCATCTACAACTAACGTATCTAGGGTACTAAAATTCAGTTTTTCTCTTCTTAAGTAATCTAAAATACGACCGGGGGTACCGATTACCAGCTGTGCTTCACCGCCGTATTTGTGAAGCTGAGCCATGATATCTTGGCCACCATAAGCCGCTAGAAGTTTAACTGGGTAAGCCTGTGTTAACTGCTTTGCCACCGAAGCAATCTGCAAAGCCAATTCTCTCGTGGGTGCAATGACAAGGGCTTGTGTTCTCGAATCCTCAAGGTTAATCCTTTCAAAAATCGGCAGTAAAAATGCCAAGGTTTTCCCCGTACCCGTCTGAGCCTCACCTAACACATCTTTTCCCTTTAACACTTCAGGGATACACATGGCTTGTATCGGTGTTGGGTCGATAATGCCCATCTCTTCAAGGCGTGTCACTAGCATATATGAAAGTCCTAATTTATAAAATGACATAAGAATCTCCTACCATTCATTTGGCTCAGCATGAACAATCATTTGGCTCAACGTGAGCATTCATTTGGCTCTGAATGAGCCTTCATAAGTATGCTATGACTTGACCTAAAAGTCAATTAATCCTTTTTATGCTTTTTTGCATACTCGCTCGCATAGTCGGGGACAAACTTCATCGTATCCATAGGCGGACGGACATAGCCGGCATTTTCTTGTCGTTTTGGTAGTTCGATTTTCTTATGTTTAAGTGGCTCATAAGGGATCATGGCGAGCAAATGTGAGATACAGTTGATTCTCGCATTTCGCTTTATGTCTGAATCAATTACATACCAAGGTGAGGTTTCAGTATCCGTGTACTGGAACATCACATCCTTTGCCTTTGAATACTCAACCCATTTTGAACGCGCTTCAAGATCCATATCACTGAGTTTCCATTGTTTGGTTACGTCGTCGATGCGGTCTTGGAATCTTTGTTCCTGTTCCTCATCAGAAACAGAAAACCAATACTTAATCAAGATAATTCCAGAACGGATTAACATATCTTCAAACTCTGGAACGGATTTAAGAAACTCCCAGTACTCTTCATCGGAGCAAAATCCCATAACGCGTTCAACGCCTGCACGATTATACCAGCTTCTATCAAATAGGACAATTTCACCGGCACTTGGCAGATGTGAGACGTATCTTTGAAAATACCACTGTGTTTGCTCTTTTTCTGTAGGCTTTGGTAGAGCAACGACTCGACAGGTTCTAGGGTTTAGGCTTTCAGTGATGCGCTTAATTGCACCGCCTTTACCAGCCGCATCTCTCCCCTCAAACAGAACGACCACTCTCAAGCCTTTATAAACCACCCATTCTTGTAGCTTCACAAGTTCGACTTGTAAGTGTTCCAGCCTTTTTTCATAGAGTTCTTTCGTCAGTTTCATTTAACACCTCGTACTTTCTCTTTTTGTTTTCATACATCTTTTGATCAGCAATTCGATAAGCCTCTTTAAGGTTATCTCTCGATTGACAAAGCTCGTAACCGATGGAAATCGACAGCCATTCTTGCGGTTCAAGGGTTTGATTGAGCTTTTCAAGTTGACTTTCAACTCTAAGTAAAATTTCTAAAGCACCTTGTTCGTCGCACTCTTGTGCGATGGCACAAAACTCATCGCCGCCCACACGTGCGAGTACATCATAGGCTCTCAAACTTTTATGTAGGACGTCTGCAGTTTCTTTAATTTGAATATCTCCTGCTGCATGTCCCAATCGATCGTTAACACGCTTGAGTCCATCAATATCTGCAATAAACAGACACACTGGAAAGCCCAAATGACCTTGGAACACATGATCGAGCTTTCGTCGGTTATAAACGCCTGTCAACGCATCGTGTGAACTTTCTTGGGAGAGTTTTTCAATCTCCTTCTGATACAGAATCTCTCTTTCACATAATACCTGCATTAATAAAGCAATCAAGACCAACATCCCAGCACGTAGAATGACGGTTAATTCAATTTCACCTACGATTAGCCACTCAAGAAGGATATGATAGATGCCAAAGACGATACCGAGGATCGTGGTGGTTTGTAACTGCCACAAGGCTGATAAAGCAATGGGCAGATAAAAAAGATGCGCATAAATTCGGTCGGTCTTAAAGACAAACGCAAAAAGAGTAGACATCATCAATGTGACAACTACAAGAAAAACGAGCTTAGAACGCCGACTGATTCTCTTAAGTTTTTGTCCATTTGAATTTTGCCTACTCATACATCACTAACCACCTAAATTTATTTGATGGTTATATACCCATAATTTTTTTATTTTACACAGTATTTAGAAACTGCTTTATGATACTTATTTAGTTTGCTGATTCACACTGCTTAACCAGTTCAATCAACTCAAGCGTTTGCTGTTTGACGATTTCCAGACTCTCATCGGTTGCTCGACCTTTAAACTCATGTGGCTCAATAAAGGTCCAATTCATTCTATATTTCTCTAAAATTTCATCGAGTTCTTTCTGTGCCCCTCCGGACCAACCGAATGAACCAAATCTAAAGCCCAACCTACAATGTGCTTTTTTTCTACCGATTTCTTCTAAAACTGCTGCCATAGGTGGAAACATCTTGTATTCGTAGGTTGGCATCGCAAGAATTACACCCTTAGAAGTCCAAACAGAGGTTAAAACCTCTCCCCAGCTAGAATCAGGTACTCGATGCACTTCATAGGTTATACCAGAAGCTTTAAGTACTGACTCAGCCACTTTCACAGCGGCTTCTGTCATACCGTACATACTGCCCCATAATAGTGTGATCTTCTGTTCGCCACCCTTTTGACAATTCGCCAAAGAACGGTACTTTTCTATAATCCAGTCGATCTGCGTATCCCAGAGCAGCCCATGACCAGGCGCAATTCTACTGATCTCAATCCCATCACATTTTTCTATCGCCTTTAGTACAAAGGGTGAAAAAGCACCGATGATGTTGGAATAATAGCGATCAATATCACGAGTAAAGCTTTTTAGCTCATCTACCGTATACTCCGAAGCATTGGATTTTTCATATGTGCCAAACATACCAAACGCATCACAGCTAAACACCGTCTGACTGTTAACCTCATAGGTGAGCATCGCATCTGGCCAATGGACATGAGGGATGGTGATAAAGTTCAATTTTTTCCCATTCCCAAGATTGAGTTCAGAGCCGTCCTTCACCACATGAATGGTTTCGTTATCACCATAATAGGAGCGATAAAGCTCTGCTCCCTTGTCGGTACATACGACTTCAAAATCAGAGTGAATCTTCTTAAAAGGCTCGATCCATCCCGAATGGTCTGGCTCTAAGTGGTTGAGAATCAAATACTTGACCTTTTTTACATCTAAATTAAGGGAATCAAATAACTGAAACAGTGTTTCTGGGACGCCATCCCAGCCACAGACGCCATCTATAATTGCGATATCATCGCCATGTACGATATAAGAATTCAGTGTGACACCATTTGGCATTTCCCAAAGACCTTCAAAGAGTATATCTTTTACATCGATTGTTAATTGATCAATTCCTTCATGAATGCGTTGGGTTTTCATAGTTTTCTCCTTCGTTAATAATTTAACTTTGCGTTTCGAACATTTTATTGATAATATTTCTCAATTGAATTATACCAGTAAAAACCTATCTTTAAACATTAAAAAAGTGAAATATAAAAACCCAATCGTCTTAATCTAGAATGTTAATTCTGAATCAAAAGAAGATTGGGTCTAAAAACAAATCCATATAGGACCATTTATGATTGTATCATTGAATTTGATTATTATGATTTACTTGTTTTAGGCTCTATCACTATTACTCTGTAACCGAAACAGGAACAGGCTTTTTACCAAATGTCATTTGAGAGACTAAAATACCGGCAAGGATCAACCCACAACCGATTAAACCTCTTAGGTTCATGCTCTCACCTAGCAATAGCGCACCGCCAATTGCACCAAACACCGATTCCATACTGAGGATAATCGCTGCATGTGACGGTTTTGCATGCTTTTGTGCAACCACCTGAAGCGTATAGGCAACCCCAACTGATAAAAGACCACCGTATAGGATTGGAATCAATGAACCTTGAAGTCCAGCCATAGTAACCGTTTCTGTCGCTAAAGCAGTTCCTAAGCTCAGTATTGAACAGGTTGCAAATTGAAGACTTGAGAGCTTAAGTGGATTCATTCTTTGTGCGAAACGATCGATGGTTAAGATATGGATTGCCCAGAAGATGGCACCGATGAGTACCAACAAGTCACCATAAGCGATGGTAAAATCTTCATTGACGCTAAGGAGATAAAGACCCACAACTGCGATGACCACACCTGCCCATGAGTTTTTTGAGATTTTGTGTTTTAATAATAGTCCAAGTAGTGGTACAAACACCATGTAAAGGCCTGTGATAAAGCCGCCTTTTCCTGCAGTGGTGTAAGTTAATCCCACTTGTTGTAATGTCGCCGCTATATAGAGTACAAGTCCTACCAAAATACCTGGCAAGATATTGGTTTTAAACGTACCAACCGCTTTCACCTCGCCTGTCTTAACTCTTTTTTCGGAGTCTTTTTTATCCATGAAGTAGATCAGTGGTAAAAGAGAAAGTGCGCCTAATCCAAATCTAATTCCGTTAAATGTAAATGCGCCGACATATTGAGCGCCTACGCGTTGTGCGACGAAACCCAGCCCCCAAATAGCAGCAGTTAATAGTAATGCAGCGTTTGCAAATGCGCGTTTATGCATAATTCACCTCATAATAAATTTCTAAATTTATTCTATCAACTCGAAGGTGGTTTGTCATTGTCATTTTTACAATCATTAATCAAATGTTTTGTAATATTTACAATCACCCTCGACTCTTAATCGCCATAAGGAGAGTGGCATATAAATCGTATTCAGAAAGTGCATCCCCTATCAGCTCAGCAATCTTACTCATTCTATAGCGCACTGTGTTGATATGCAGAAATAAAGCCTCAGCAGTTTGCTTTAAGTCTCCGCCCTTGTCGATATAGGTGACAGCTGTTGTCATTAGCTCTGACTGATATTTCTCGTCATGTTGTATGAGCGGCGCTAAAGTGTGATCACTGAACCAATTTAGCCAGTAATCGTTTTGATGTGGCAATATAAACTGAAAAAGACCAAGCTGTTTAAAATGTACCTCATTTTGTTCAGTCATTATAGCATATCGATAACTGTAATACGCCTGCTTCAATCCAATATTAAAGGCTTGGTTCCCATCGCTTTTGCCTACGATTCGACCTTCATAAGCCTTACCAAGACGTAATACAACGGTCTCAAGTACCGCATCGAGGTTATTGCCTATTAGAAACAGGCCTTGTCTGTATTTAAGTAAACTGTATTGCTTGGGTAGCCATTTTTCAGCTTTAAATTTCTGCTGCCATTTTTTTAAATTCCCTTCACTGACATAGCTTTCTGAACTCAAATAAAGAAACTCTAAATCTTCCTCAAAAAAAGGATTGATCTCACTGGATATTTCTTTTACCGTTCTTGGATCTAATGCCTTTTCAATCATAAGCGAGAGCTTTGCTTCTATGAGTTCAGAATCCGACTGAATACGGATGCAGTCATTCACCTCAGTGATGATATCTTCAAAATAAGCACTGTTATCAAAGATAAAGATTGGAAATTTATGATCGTTTGACATCTCAACCACTTCTGCAGGCATGGCATCATAGTAGATGTTTTTAATCGCAAGTCCACTGGCACCGTCTTCTATCAAATCCTTAACCGCATCATAGATGTACTCAGGGTGATCCTTGGCAAATAGTAAACTGGTCAAAACAAATTCACCATGCACAAACTGGCCTTTTTCCCTTTTAAAAAACTCCCAATCCAATATCCCGACTTTATCCACTGGGTTTTCAAGGCCATTGATTCCAGAAATCAATCTAAAGCTTTTGCAAATATCCAGTTTCATCGTTTCTAAAATCGTTATTCCCACAGTCGCCTCCATAATGGTATAAAAAAAATTTCTGTCCTCGATTCATTATATCTTACCACAAGTGAGATTGTGGCAAAAAAATAAATCATCGGATATAATTCCTCAGATTTTCCAGTAAGTTGACGCACTCAATTAAATGTGATATTCTATTTAGATGGCAATGGTTAAAATTAAATAGTTTTATACAAATATATTATTTCACACTTTAAGTAAAATGTCAAGTGTTTTTTATAAGGAGGTATTATGTCATCATCATCGTTTCCAGCTATGCGAAACTTCCAAACAACGACAGCTCTCACAGAATCAGAGCTATATAGCGCTTTAGCTGCCACACCGTACTTCAAAAACAAATCCATCAGCGAAATCAAATCCAGCGTATTAGCCATTCGTGAAAGCAATCAAGACGCTTTAATTCACCACAAACGCATCATGATTAAGGATCAATTTATCCCTTCATTACTACTCATCTTCTCTGAATCCGCCTACTTCGAATCGGATGAAGACTGGTTTGACCTACTCAATATCTATCATTACTATAAAAGTGACTTAGAAGGCTTAATTGAAGATGCCCCCTTGATCGAGCTGATGTTTTACCTCTTCGAAGAGAGATGTGAAGGCGCTATGTCCTATCTAGAGGGAACTTGTATGCCGCAGCTGGTTAACCTATCCTACGATCTTGGTAGAGCCCCTACTCTAGATGAACTTCAAGATTTTTTAGATGAAACGCTACCTTTAAGACCGATTCAAGAAGATTTTGAAACAGATCTTTATTAAAAGGAGTCAATTATGAATCATCCATATCATCAAAATCAAAACGATCAAAATCAGAGCGACCAAAATCTGAGTAATCAAAATCTGAGCGACCAAGCACTAAACTACCAAAACGCTAGCATAAAAAAATCAAACGACCTTAACTCTACGTCAAATCCCCTTCTCAAGCACTACGTCACACTACTTTCACAGACATATCTCGAGGAGTACCTAGGAGATGAAGGCTTCACCTTATCTACGGATAAGACAAAGGACTTACTGACCTCACTTAAATTCACACTCGATCTCGCACTACGTTCCAAAGCTTATAAAAAAGCACCCGAGCAATATCAAGATGCCCGAGCACTTTTAGATTTGGGGCGCTTAACCCTAAAAGAATTACTATATAAATCTCGATTGCGTTACAAGGCGCTACTGCCCCAGCTCTTATTAGTAGACAATCGCACCTACAACGAGACTGTTCGCGATGCCATTCAAGGCTTTTTCAAACACTATCGGCCGAATTTTTTCGCTCACGACCAAATCATTACGGCAGATTATCCCACTGCACTCCCTGCGACACAGCTTCTGGGAACTGAGTTTATCAACGTTTACATTCGCCACTTAACAGCGGAGCACGTTTTTCTCCAAAAATTTGAACTTGATGCTCTAAAGCGTTTGTATCGCTTTGTTTCAGCAGACGATATCGACGTCATCTTCAACCTGTTTGAGCCGGCCATCCAGCATGCACTTATTGAAAGCATGCTCTATCCCTCTCGGATTCCCATGCTCGCTCTTACTGCTGAAGACATCGATACTTTTCATCACCGATACCGCGATACCACCTATGAAGCGCTAACCCGAGATATGCGAACCGCCCTCAAAAGGATTTTTAAAGCTCTAAATCTTTCGGATGCGTACGTGCAAAGCTATTGCGTTACTTATATGAACAGCATTACCATTAAACTCCTCACCACCATTACATCACTCGGCGTTGGCAACTTTGTCGCTATTGAAACGTTTCAAAAGTGCGCCAAAGACTAAAACCAGTACCCCAAGCGTTAAGAACAAGGTGCTAATCTGCCAGGTGTCTGCTATAAACCCAAAAACGGGCCCAAATACGATCATAAATAGTGATTTAAACTGACTTTCTATGGAAAGTGTCGTAACGCGTTCCTCTTTGGTCATGTAATCACTGGAAACATCTACGAAGATCGGTCGTCTTGCGTCCATCATCAAATAAAGACTTAAGAACACGAGTATCGAAGCGATCAGCATATTTTGTCTAAGCGCGACGCCAAGTAAAAGCAGTCCGACGCCCATAAGCTCATAGAGTTTGTTAAATACCGTTTCTGCACTGGACTTCTTAGTGAGACGATAGCTATTTCTAGAAACGATTGAACTGAGTATATAAAATAGTCCATATAAAATCCCTAAGCTGATTTTCAGTTGCTGATCCACAGTAAAATCAGAAATGATCGATATTGACGAAGCCACTAGTAAACTGCCCATGATGGGCTGAATATAGTCTTTAATGGTCTTGAAAATGGCATCATAGGAAGACGCACTGATGACAATCCCCAGCAATCTGCGCTTTTTAAGAATCGCCTTAAGCTGTTTTAAGCTGGTTTGCCAAAACTCTTTAAATTTAAAATGCTTTTGAGTTGCTTCATCCAAGGATTCTGGATAGCTTAAAATCAGAAAAAAGTCAAAAAGATAAGGAATCGTACTCATCAAAAATATCCACCTCATGGATGGTAAATTCAAAACGAATAAAATTGATAAAAAACCTGAAAGAGATGAGCCGAGGAGTGAGAACGATCGCGTTCTCGCATAGACAAACCCCTTTTCACTATACCAGCCCTTTTGTTCTAGATAGCTGAGTATCATGCCCTTGTGTGTGCCTGATCGGAAGGCTTCACCCAGTCCATATAACAGCATGCCAAGTGCAATTAATATAAAACTTTGACCGATAAACAATGCGATGAAGGATGCGATATAAAAAGTAAAGCAAAGCAAGAGCTCTTTCTTTTTACCATAATGATCTGCGAAAATGCCACTGGGGATCTCAAGCGCATAAGTTGCCGCTTCTCTTATGGCATACAATATCCCAATTTGAAATAGAGATAGTCCAAGTCCTATCAAATAGATAATTAAGTAGGGTTCAAAGAACTTAAGATTTTTAAAAAAGCCATAAAAGCAAAATTTAATGATTTGATGATCCTTCTTGATTTCATTGTGCAAGATCATTTTAGTCTCCTTATTCATGTAAATTTATCAAATGCCTCATTAAGTATTATACGCCTCATACACTTATATATGTCATATTTTTATTTTATATAGTATACCGATTAATGTCTCATTTCAGCTATTTGATATGACCACTAACGATATTGTATTTCATTGTGGCTTAAAAAAAATAAGAATCGATTCCCGATATCGGATTTCGATTCTTATATTCTATCACTTAATGTTCTTCATTTCAATAGACGGGTTACTATAGAAACGATAACCACTGTCCATATCAAAACGATGGGGATAGCGTATCGCCATTTCTTAGGTTTGCCCTCAGCCCATATCTCAACGGCCTCTACTCTACACGATTCGATGACGGCATTAGGAATCAACTTGATCGTTAAAGTCATCATCAATGGGATTAATATAATGTCATCCAAATAGCCTAATATGGGGATGAAATCCGGAATTAGGTCGATGGGCGACAGTGCATATCCTACTGTGATTAGTGCTAAAAGCTTAGCATACCAAGGCGTGTCTTTATGCTTCATCGCCAGATATAAAACAGGAAGCTCTCGCTTGATTTTTTTTGCATATGATTTTGCATGTTCTATGATTTTCATAAAAGCTCCATATTGACCTTTTTTATTTACTTTCAAGTACAGTGCATTTATATTCTATCATAATAATTGTTTATTGGATTTTGATTTCTCCTGATTGGATGCGCTTCGCTAGATTTTTTACATTTTCATCGATTTTGTCGATGATGATCTTAAACTCTTCATCGCTTTTGCCACTTGGATCGTCTAATCCCCAATCCTCTTCATGTTGATTTGGTAAAACTGGACAAATAACGTTACAGCCCATTTTAATCAAAATATCCGCTTCGGGAATTTCATTCAATAATTTTGAAGATTGTGTCGCTTCCATATCGATGTCATAATATTTTTTTATGAGTCGAACTGCATCTTGATTGATCTGTGGTCTTCTTTCAGTTCCAGCTGAATAGCTTTCAAATACATCTCCAGCGAAGTGCTTGCCAAGCGCTTCTGCCATTTGACTTCTACATGAATTGTGGACGCATACAAATGCGACTTTTGGTTTTCTTTCCATAATTCTTTCTCCTTATAATGATCATCAATTAGATGAACTTTTCTTTTGTTTTATTTGCAAAACTAACTAATAGTAACATCACCGGTACTTCAACTAAAACGCCAACGATTGTCGCAAGTGCAACTGGACTATCAGCACCAAATAATGCGATGGCTACTGCAACTGCTAGCTCAAAGAAGTTGGAAGCACCAATCATCCCAGCAGGTGCGCTGATACAGTGTGGTAATTTTAATAGATAGCTTGCGCCATAAGCGATGGCAAAGATTAAAAACGTCTGCAAAATTAATGGAATTGCGATAAGTACGATATGAACTGGATTATCGATGATCGTTCTTCCTTGAAACGAGAAGATGAGTACCAAAGTTAATAATAGTCCAGCGATCGTAACATGGTCAAATTTCTTTAAAAACTCATTCTCAAAGTAAGCCTTTCCTTTTGATTTAACGACAGTATGTCTTGTAATCACACCGAGTGCCAATGGAATGACAACGAAAAGTAATACTGATAAAAGTAAGGTTCCCCAAGGGATTGTGATACCACTAAGCCCAAGTAAAAAAGCAACAATAGGTGTAAATGCCACTAATAGAATCAGATCGTTAGTCGCAACCTGAACCACTGTATAGGCTGGATCGCCTTTAGTCAGATGGCTCCATACAAAAACCATCGCCGTACAAGGTGCAGCACCTAGGAGGATTGCACCTGCAAGGTAATCCTTCGCCAAATCATTTGGTAGCCATGCTTTAAATACCGTCATAAAGAAAAATGAAGCGATTAGATACATGGAAAATGGCTTAATCAACCAGTTTGTAATCCATGTCACATATAAGCCTCTTGGATTCTTTCTTACGTTTTTTACTGAAACAAAGTCAACCTTTAGCATCATTGGATAAATCATCAGCCAAAGTAAAAGTGCTATTGGTATAGAGACATTCTCATACTCAAATTGACTTAACACATCTGGTATTACAGGTATATAGATGCTAATAAATACACCTAGAACCATACAAAGAAGTACCCATACACTAAGGTATTTTTCGAAAAATTTCATATCGATCTTATTCGAATTGTTTTTCATAATTATCCCCTTTTATTTAGTTTTATTACATTCTTTTATCTCTAGTTTTGTATAGATAAATTATTTCTAGTTAAAGTCTGTTCTTATTTACACTTTTCCACACTTACTCACACTGACAGCTCGGCGAATAATCTGCTGCCTTAGACTGTAAATCACTTAGCAGTTTTTGAGCTTTCTCAAATCCGTGATCTGATAACTGATAATACGTCCATTTACCATTCTTTCTTTGAATGACCATTTGACTTTCAATTAAAATTTTCATATGGTGTGACAAAGTTGACTGAACGATCTGAAGTTCTTCTAGCAAATTGCAGGCACATTTCTCGCCATGCTGTAAACTCTCTATTATCTGAAGACGATTGACATCACAAAATGCTTTAAAAACTTTAGCTACTTCTACATGACTCAAAATACACCTCCTCAAATCGATAAATATCGATATGAGTATACCACGGTTATGATCTGTATTCAATATATCACTGTCAATCCTCATGTAAAATCTATGTAAAAAAAGACGACTCTCGCCGTCTTTAACTTTTCTTAGTTTGCTTTTTTGCCCTCTTTGATGCATACATGGCTTGGTCTGCTTTCTCAATCAACATTTCTAGCTCAATACCATCTTGGCTAAATAAAGCATACCCAATGCTTGCTTTTAAAGGAATCGCTATGTTGTCATATTCAAATGTTTTGCATAGGACTTCATCGATTCTTTTTATCAATTGTTTGACATCATTTGCCTCGTTTACGGAAGAAACAATAATTCCAAACTCATCACCACCAAGTCTTGCCCACGTGTCTGTATCTCTAAGCACCTTTGATACGCGACCTGCAAGCTCCGTTAATGCGGCATCACCAAAACGATGTCCATAAGTATCATTAATCATTTTAAGACCATCCATATCAAGAGAAATGATGCTAAAGGTTTCATGAAGTCGCAAAGCTTGTGCTAATTTTTGACGCAGCCGATCATAAAATAAGGATCGATTTGCAATTCCAGTTAAACTGTCGTGTGTCGCTTTATAAAACAACGCATTGTCTTCAGTCTGCATCGCAGTATACATCGCTGCAGCGATTAACCCTGTCATCAGTTCAAGTGTTTTTGAGTCGTCCTCTTTATAATGATCAGGCTGATCTGAAAACACTTTTAAAATTCCAACTACTGACGCTCTAAATATAAGTGGTAACACAATCATTGAACGAATCCCAATTTTACGACAAGCCTCTTTATTAACGCGTTCATCTAATTCAATATCATTGCTAATCAAAGGTATCTTTTGTGTGATACATTGTCCAGACAAGCTATTACCAATGGGAATTCTAAGTCCAAGAAAGGACTCAGCGCCACCTGAAACAGCACTATAAACAAGCTCATCCGCTTGGATCAACTCAATAGAAGCGCCTGCTGAAACGGTTAATTGACCCGCACGTTTCGTAACCAGATTCATAATACTCGTAAGATCAGAACCCAGTTGGGCAATTTCAGTTTGTATATTGATGATTTCAATTAATCGATCATTTTGAAAATTCACTTGTCCCATTAAAAAATCCTTTCAACCCATTTGCAATCGTATGCAATTGTTTCGTATACTTCTATTTTATCAAATAATTTCAATATAAAAAAGGCGATTCCTCAGATTTATGAGAGATCGCCTTTGAAATATTTCATGCTCATTAATGTCTTTTTCCGCCACCCATTTGTTGAACTGTAATTTCAGTTACTTGTTGTCCATTGACGATGACAGTTCCACTGTTGAGTTGTCTCGTTCCATCTACATCAAATGATGAATTTGCAGTGACTGTAATATTGCCACCATTGATGTAAAGATCACCATTTGAGTCAAATCCATCTGTATCACCACTGCCCATGGTTACGGAAATTGTACCACCATTTACTTCGATTCTAACCTCATTATCACTTTTATTGGCTGCGTTGATGCCATCGTCCGTTGCATAAATGGTAATATTTCCGCCATTGATTTGTACAAAGGTTGCTTCAATGCCCTCAGAAGCAGTTTTTATATTAATTGTTCCACCATCGATTTGTACGATCGTATTGCTGTGAATTGCATCATCAGCAGCTGTAATCTCAAAATTGCCATCTTTAATATAAATATATCCTTTAGTGCTATCTTCATCGTTTTCACTGTGTACAGCATCTTTTTGAACGTTCATTGTAAAGTTACCGTCGTAGATTCTAATTGAATCATTTGCTTCAAGACCATGACCCAATGCAGTTATATTATAGGTACCGCCAGTTACTTTCAAGTCATCTTTTGAAGTAATTGCATTTCCTTGCTTAGATACGACTTTTAAAGTGCCAGTACCATTTAAAGTCAAATCAGATTTTGAGAAAATCACAGCATCAACATTTGTTTCGCCATCGGCTGTAAATGTACCATTTACCGTTAGTACCGAAGTTGCACTTGTTGTCGTGACAAAAACCTTATCGGCAGTCTTAACATAGATGGCTGGAGTGGTTTCATTGGTAATCGTTACACCATCAAGTACGATTTGAACTTTAGCATCTTCTGGCGCAGCGACGATAATAGAACTGTTTGTCGCACTACCTTTTACTAAATAAACGCCTTCTGCAGTTATAGTAACATCTTTTCCACTGGTTAAGTTAATCGTTGTTGCGCCAGTTAAATCTGCGGTTTGCTCTAAATCTCTGTTTGAAAATTGATCGGTTACATCAATCCCTGTATCAAGAGACGCATCACTTGAGTATTCATTAGTTGTAGGGGTTGATTCACCAGGCATTCCGCCTAAGTTGCCATTCGGTTGCTGACCATTTGGCACCTGACCTTTTCCTTGGAATTGTGCATCACCGCCACCTGCAGGTGCATCTGATTGGGTTGCAGATGTAACTTCATCTACATTTTCATTGGTATCTCCATCAACATTTGAAGCTGAAGTAGCATCGTTCGAAGCATTTGAAGTATCTTTAATCGTTACGGTATCTGTTAAACTTTCTGTTACTTTTGCAGTATTATCTGTATCCGCAGACGCTGTCGTACTTGCACAGCCCGCCAACGATACAATCAGAATTAACACCAGTCCAATCACTGACATATTTTTTAATTTCATATTTTGGGGTTTCAAATTTTTTAGTTTCATATTCTAATCTCCTTATAGTTAATTTCAAGTAATCTCTGTCTGAGCGCTTCCTTGATACTATATTAGAATACGAACCTTAAATGGAACTTTAAAACCAAACCTTTTTTGAAAAAAATGATTCTTTTTTATTTATTGTATTCAATTGGGTTCAAGATGCGTCGTAATAATGCTTTGAGCACCGAAATGCGCTTTAATTTCACGCTCAATTTCGGTTGCATGTTCATGTGCTTCATACAAAGTCATCCCTTTATCGAACATCAGATGAACTTCAATGGCTACCCTGTTTCCAATTTTTCTAGTCCTAAGATGGTGATAATTCATAATCTGTTCGCAATTATTAATGGTATCTTCAATGTATTTTAACTCACTTTCACACAGTGAGACTTCGGTTAACTCTTTTATGGCAGGCATTAATATCTCAAAAGCTACTTTAAAGATGAAAAAGCTAACCAAAACAGATGCCACTGGATCTAGAATCGTCCACCTGTGTCCAAGAAGCATTGCACCACCTATACCGACTAACGTACCTATAGATGAAAACGCATCAGAACGATGATGCCAACCATTGGCAATAACTGCACTTGAATTAATTTTTTCACCAACTGCTTTCGTATATCTAAATAAAAGTTCTTTTGATAGGATCGAAAAAAAAGCCGCTATTAGTGCAATTGCAGTTGGTTTTGGTAGACTAACACTTTTAAATAAAACTGCATAAATGTTACCAACACCAGAAGAAAATATCTTATATCCTACCAAAAATAGTGCAATTCCAATGATTACAGTTGCTAATGTTTCATATTTGCCATGTCCATAATTATGATCGTCGTCTTCAGGCTTTTCGGTAAACTTAAATCCGACGAGTACAACGATATCCGTAAAGAAATCCGATAAAGAATGAATTCCATCTGCAAGCATTGCAGCACTTTTGCCTTGTATCCCAGCGAAAATTTTAAAAATTGTTAGGATCACATTGACTACAAACCCTACTAGAGTAACTTTTTTTGCTGTCTTTGCTCGAATATATTCCTGGCGGTTTTCTTTTTTAGTTAATTCTGCCATGCGTTTCACCTCATTTAATTTATTATCATTCTCAGTTGTCCAAGTTTTTTTTAAATCAATTGGTGACTTGCACTTTATAAAAATAAAAACCTGTGGTACTATGAATGATTTCACAGTCCCACAGGTTAATCTGCTGCCATAAGGCCCGGTTATTACTTGTAAAGTAACACCTGATCTGAATTTTAGTATAGCTCAATGTTAATTTATAGTCAAGTAACGACTTCCTATTATGCTCGCGTTAATAATACAACAGATTCCACATGTGCCGTTTGACAAAATACATCTACCGCTTGGATTTGATTTAGATGATATTGACCATCCTCTGTGAGTCTCTTTATATCTCTTGATAAAGTAGAAGGCTTACATGATACATAGACAACTCTTTCGGGATTCATTTCTTTGATCACACTGATAACGCCTTCATCACATCCTGAACGAGGTGGATCGACTACGACGACATCTATTTTTTGATCTTCACCAAGTGTCTTACTCAAATCTGTAATGACATTATGTGCATCGCCTTCGATAAATGTAACATTTTCAAGTCCGTTTCGCTTTGCATTTGAATTAGCGTTTTCAACTGCTTCTGGTACTATTTCCACACCGAAAACACGCTTTGCACGTTTTCCCAAGAACAGAGAAATTGTACCCGTTCCAGAGTAAAGCTCACATACGTTTTCTTCACCCGTTAGTGCTGCAAACTCAAGTGCTTTTTGATACAATTGCTTGGTTTGCTTAGCGTTAACTTGATAAAACGATTCTGCGGAAATCTCAAAGTTTAAATCCTCGATGGCATCTGAAATAGTGGATTTACCATATAGAACTTTTGAGTGGTCTCCCAAGCCTTTGATGCCGTGATGTTCTTTGACGCTTTGAATGATAGATACGATATTGGACGAGACCGCTTTAAGGAGTTCTACTAATGTCTTAGACATCGCCAATTTGTTTGATGCGGTTACTAAAACCACCATTATTTCACCAGTTGTTTCAGATTTTCGAATCATCAAACTAATCAATGTCCCCTTTTTCTTAGCGACATTGTAAGGTTCGACTTTAAAGTCTTTCATGTATTTACGAATGACATCAACGATTTTAGCATTGATCTCATCTTGTAACAAACAATCCTTCACGTCAACAACATCGTGTGATTTAGGTCTGAAAAACCCGATTTTAGGCTGTTCTGATGAGCCTTGAATCTGATAGACACCTTTATTGCGGTATCTAAATGGATTGTTCATTCCAATAATTGGCGCACTTTTAAGGTCAACGCCACCAATGCGCTTAACCGCATTGTTCACCATGGACTCTTTAAGCTTGAGCTGTTGCTGATACTCGATTTCTTGAATCTGGCAACCACCGCAAGCTTCGTAAACTGGGCATGGTGGTACAATTCTAAACTTTGAAGGTTTAATAATTTCAATTGTTTTGGCTCTTGAGTAAGTCTTTTTTTGCTCATATACACGACATTTTACTGTGTCGCCAGGCTGAGCACCCTGAACAAAAACCGTCATGCCTTCAAATTTGCCAACGCCTTCGCCACTTTCACCAATATCTGTAATCGCCAACTCAATTGTTGGTCCGGAGACAGATTTCTTCTCAGGTTTCTTCTCAGTTTTTTTCTTTCTATCATAGGTCGAACCCGATGGTCGATTAGGTCTTTCTGAATTTGATTTTGACCTTTCTGAAACAGATTTCGATTTTTCTGATACAGACATCGATTTCTCTGATTCAGTTTTGCTTCTATCTAATGAAGGTTTAGATTTAAATGACCTCTGTTTTGTATTTTCAGTATCATTTCGATGCTTCTTTTCACTTGAACTTCTTACTTCTTTATTTGACATATAATCTCCTTATTTATATTCCTCAAAGAATATACTCTGATTATACCTTTTCTATCGCTTGCTGGAAAGATGTTAATAAAAAAGAGTCAAATTGGATCTATTGATCCAGTTTAACAGGTTCTTCACCACAATAAAATAGAATCGCCTTATAGATATAATCACTTAAATCTATATTGCTGAACTGATTAATATAGGTCCTAAATCGATTATCGTGTTTATAATTTTGTGCCACACAGATTAGGATTTCATTGTCACATTCAAACACGCCTGTAAACCCATCTACCCATTGACTTACAATGCTTTGAACTACTTGAGAATATGGTGATTCATCAGTATGCATTGCAAATAGTTTGAAAATTTCTTCCATACGACTTTCAAAAGAAATAAAAAATTGATCTCTTTCCTCTTTATTCAACTTTGCCAAGTTTGCTTCATATTCTTTATATTTGGGGGTTTCTCCAAAGATCAACTTTCCTTCTCTCTCGTACTGGTTTTTATAGGGAATAATTTTAGAGTTTTGAAACAACTCTAATGCCACAAGATTTTCACCTGATAAATACCGTGATAAATTGGATTTGATATTTTCTAACCGTTGAATTTTACTTGATAAAATATCAGAATGTTGTTCCAAAAATTCATTTTGCTCACATTTTGATAATTTCAAAATGGTTGAAATTTCTTTCAAAGATAAGTCCAACTCTTTTAAAAATAATATAATTTGTAATTTTTCAAGTTCTTCTCTACTATACAGCCGATAACCATTTGTAGTATATTCAGTGGCTTTTAATAGTTCAATCTCATCATAATAATGCAAAGTTCGACGTGATATTCCTGTTATCTTTGTAATATCTTTTACAGTAAAATGATTTTCTTTCAAAATTACCTCCCTATCATACTATTAATCCAAATTTCAACATGCTCATCACAAAATGCGCTTGTCGTTTCAAAACCCGGTAATACGATCGATTGTGGGCACTCTTTGATTATACCCGCCTCAATACTGCCAAAACCACCACCACCGTGCGTACAAAAAGGGATCACCGTTTTACCGTTCAAATTTACTGACCGTAAAAAGCTTAATATTGGCGGGGCAAATGATTTAAACCAGTTCGGGCTCCCTATATAAATGCGATTATAATTTTCAACTGATTCCAAACCTGTTAATAGTTTGGGACAATACCCTCTCTCAATCTCATTCCTTGCTTCTTTTGTTGCACCATTATAGGTAAACGAATATGGCCTTTCGGGAATCAATTTTCTAATGTCACCGTCAGTAATAATCGCTATGGTTTCAGCTAAATGCTCGGTTGTGCCGGAATATGAGTAATATACAATTAATGATTGTGCCATTATTATCCTCCAAGAGTCTATTTCGTATCATTTTGTAACTAGCTTTATTATATGCTGTAACGTTACGTTACTGTCAATGTCTTGTTTATGTAATAAAATAAAAGCTACTCTCATCTCTGAGAATAGCTTTTTATGGTCATTTAGTATCACTTGTTGAATCGACTATTGTTTTTGTGTGCCTTTTTCACCCAGCACAACGTTGATTTCCATTTCTTCTTTTTCGTTTCTAACGATTTTAAGTTTAACGGTATCGCCTACCTTATAGGTTGCAAGCTGAGTGGTTAAATCCTCCATATTGTAAATGTTTTGATCGTTCATACCGACGATTAAATCCATTACTTGAAGGCCAGCCTTTTCAGCTGGTGAACCCTCATAAACATACTTAACAAGCACACCCATTGGTATGTTATAGAGTTTAGCAGAGTTCTCATCAACATCTACACCACCTATACCAATAAATGGTCTAGATACGTAGCCTTTGTCCATCAACTCCTGTGCAATCTCCATGACTTTATCTGAAGGAATGGCAAACCCGATACCTTCAACATCGGTTTCAGCTATCTTAGCTGAGTTAATACCGATTAATTCGCCCTTACTGTTCACAAGTGCACCACCAGAGTTACCTGGATTAATTGCGGCATCTGTTTGAATATAAGTCATGTCTGTATCTTCCGATACTTGACGATCAACGGCACTTACGATGCCTGACGTTACAGTATTACTATAGCCGAGTGGATTACCAATTGCGATAGCAACTTCACCAATTTGAAGCTTGCTTGAATCACCAATAGCAATCGGTCTGAGATCCCCTATCAAATCGCTGTTTACATCTGATTTTTGAATCGATATAACTGCTAAGTCAGTGGTTTCATCATATCCTATCAGTTTCGAATCAACGATCTGATCTTTTGCTAACTCAACGACGACATCTGTCGCATCGGAAACCACATGGTAGTTTGTAACGATAAAGAACTGTTTCGAATCTTGATCAATTATTACACCTGAACCTTTTGCAGTTGCTTCTTGTTGATTGTTGAACCAATCGTAAATATAAGACTTGCTGGTTATGCCCACAATTGAGTTACCAACATTTTTATATATTTCACTTACATCCGCATCTGTCATAGTGGTATTGACGCCAGTTTGATCGATGTACTCCTTTACAGATTGATAAATATCTGCCTTGAAATTACTTTCTAGCAATTTGTCAATTTTATCATTGATTGCTGATTCATTTAAATTAATTTGACCATTATAATAGCCAATCGTATAAGTGCTGCCACTAATTAAAACAATTGCGAGCATAACCGTTAAGACAGAAGAGAGTTTAATATGTCTTTTCTTATTCACCTTTATAGGTTTAGCTTCTGTAGCCTCTTCTTTAATTGTAATAAACTCAGGCGGTTTATTGCTTGGTTCTTGCTTTGCTTGCTCTGAATACTCAGTATTTCCTTCTAAGCTAACAGCTTCAATAATATCGCTATTTTCAGCTTTTGAATCTGCCTCATTTTCAACTGACGAATCTTGATTGGTCAATTCTGAATCTTGATCTGTCAATTCTGAATCTAAATATGAATCTTTGCGTTCGTTTTCATCCATCTTGAATCACCTCGTCATAAGATTTAAAACATCGTATGTGAAGCTTTGGGTAATTCAATCTTTAACACGCCATTTTTAAGTGTCGCTTTAATATGATCACTGTCAACATCTTGAACTAAGAAATTGCGTCTAAAGATTCCAAACCTTCTTTCGCGGCGTATAAAATCATATTCCTCATCGTGATCAAGCCCACGCTTTTCAGCAATGATACTTAGATAACTGTTTTCGTAGACAATCGTGATATTTTCAATTGTAAATCCAGGTAACTCGGCTTCTACGACGAAACCCTTGTCATTTTCTCTTACGTCGACGTCAAACGTATTAATGACACTTTCACCCTTCTTGATAGCACAACTGACTTTTTCTTCCATGACATCGTAAAACAGTTGATCCAAAGCTTGTCGATGTTTAGAACCTGTATTCGTCTTCAACAATTTTACACACCTCCTAGACTATACAATAAGGCATTAATTTGAACATTTTATGAATAATACTATAATCATATTTAAAGATTTTGCCACAATAACCCGAAAAAACGAACATAAATGACGTGTTATTTACGACTTGAAAATCTGAGTAGATACAGTAAAAATAAATGCAACACCTATATCTTCATTTGAAAAGACATCAATTTTTTCATGATGTGCTTTAATAATTTCCTTTACAATAGATAGACCCAAACCTGAGGATTTTTTTTCAAGACCTCTTGATTTGTCCAGCTTAGAGAATCGATCCCAGATCATTGACAGTTCTTTCGCGCTAAGTACTTTACCTGTATTGCTCACGCCTACATAAAGCTTGTCATCACGAAACTCTGTTCGAATACTGATAGACCCATCTTCGTTTACAAACTTTGTTGCATTGTCCATAAGATTATAAACCACTCTATGAATCGCCGTATAATCACCATGTGCCAACACTTTTTCTTTCGATAAATCAATCGTCAACTTAACTCGCTTACTAACAATCTTCTGTTCGAAGTTATCCAGTACATTGACAATTAACTCATTTAAATCAAAGTCAGTTTTGTTTAATACCAATGCGCCACTTTCCATTTTCGAAAGGTCCAGTAAATCGTTAATCATTTTAACCAAGCGGTCAATTTCATTCAATACGATCTTTAAATAACGATCCTGTTTTTCGCCATCTATCGTACCATCCAATATCCCTTGTGTGTAACCCTTGATGGTAGTCAGTGGCGTTCTTAAATCGTGAGATAAACTGGATATAAACATTCTCTTTGTATTCTCTTGTTTATTGAGCTCATCTGCCATAACATTAAAGCTCTCTGCAAGTTCGCCCAACTCATCTTTTCTGTTGATGATGATCTTTTTGTCAAAGTTACCTTCAGCAATATATCTCGCTGACTCGTTAATAACATTAATCTCATAACCCATTCGACGCGTGATCATGAAAATTAAAATAACGGCCAACAAACCAGATATCGCAAGTGAAACAAAGATAATAATAGAAACTCTTGAAATGGTATCTTCAATTTCCGGCATCGGCACATTTATAAACATTGCATAAGTGGTTTCACCAACATTGAACGGATAACCAACTCTTAGCATTCTATCTGTATATAGATTTTTATATGAAACTTCTTTACTGGTTGTCTCACCTGCGAAGACTTGCTGAATTTCACTCGCTAAATCAGGAAACTCCTCTAAATTCATCGCAGAACGATCAATTTCAGTCGTATAAAGCTGTCCATCTTCTGTAAACAGCCAAATATTTGCACCCGTATAGCCATCCAGCAGAATCACCTGCTCCTGTAATACATTAAGACTTATGGAATTGACATATCTGCTATTGACGAGCTCTTCGTAATTGGAAACTCTTTTAATAATCAAATCGGTTTCATGGCTGACGAAATAGATGTCAAGAACCGTTCTTACACCTATGATAATCAGTATAAAAGAAATTAAAAAAATCATAATATAGATAAAAGCAAATTTATGAAAAATGGTCTTCATAAAACACCTCTAATCTATTTTAAATTTATACCCAACGCCCCAAACAGTTTTAATTTCCCAACCGTTATCTTCACGTTCAAATTTTTCTCTAAGGCGTTTAATATGAACGTCTACCGTTCTCGTCTCACCAAAGAAATCGTAACCCCAGATATGATCTAGAAGCTGTTCACGAGTAAACACTCTATTGGGATGACTCACTAGGTAATTGAGTAATTCAATTTCTTTAGGTGGTAATTCTAAAATTTCACCAAAGTAAGTAACATTGTAATCTGACATATTTATAGTTAAATTCGGAACAGATACGATTCCTTCGTTTTCAATCTTATCTGAATTTTGAAATCTTCTTATAACCGCTTTAACGCGAGCAGTCATCTCTTTTGGTTCGAACGGCTTAACGATATAATCATCTGCACCAAGCTCTAAGCCTAGTACTTTATCAAAAGTTTCGTCTTTTGCTGTTACCATTATTACTGGCACTGATCCAAGTTTTCTGATTGCTTTCAATGTGTCATAACCATCCATGCCAGGCATCATTATATCAAGCAAAACTAAATCAGGTGTCGTCTTATTAAATGCTTCAATTCCTTTTTCGCCGCTGTCATATTGCTCAACAGAATAACCTTCTTTTGTGAGATATAATGCGATTAGTTCTCTGATATTCTCATCGTCGTCGATTACAAAAATCTGTTTGCTCATAATGCCCTCCTAATTAAAGTAAAAATGAGCATTGTAACAATGCTCATTTACTAGTCTAGAAATATTATACAATACTTTTATGGTTTCTTCCAATTTAACTATTGAATAGGTTGTAAATTATTTGTGACGATATAGGCTTGTTCTAGCGATTCAAGAATGCTTTATACGCTTTGAAAGTCATATAAACGTCAACTTTACTTACGATTTCATATGGTGCATGCATGCTTAGTACAGGAACGCCACAGTCAACAACTTCAGCATTTGAATTTGCTAATATATAAGCAATTGTACCACCACCACCTTGATCAACTTTACCAAGTTCACCAATTTGCCATACAATATCGTTGTCACTAAAGATTTTTCTTACTTCACCTAGAAACTCTGCATTGGCATCGTTACAGCCACCTTTGCCTCTAGCGCCAGTGTACTTAACCAATTGAACACCTTTTCCGATATGAGCCGAGTTACGTTTGTCATATGCCCCAGCATAATTCGGATCAAATGCTGCGCCAACATCTCCAGATAACACTTGTGTGTTTGAAATACACCTTCTTAATAGAAGATCACTAAAGTTCGGTTCTTGAAGTGCGATTAACTCTGCAACGATATTCTCAAAATATCTAGATTGTGAGCCAGTATTACCTTGGCTGCCCACTTCTTCTTTGTCCATAAACATACCGCAAGCAGTTGTTTGAACATTTTCAAGTTCTAGCATAGCTGCAAGTCCTGTATAGCTACAAACGCGATCATCATGTCCGTAAGCAGAGATCATAGAACGGTCAAAACCAAGGTCTTTTGCTTTTCCTGCAGGCACGATTTCAAATTCAGCAGACATAAAATCAGCTTCTTCAATACCGTATTTTTCGCTAAGAATTTTAAGAACATGAAGTTTAACTTTATCTTTTGTTTTATCATCACCGATTGGCATATGACCGACTAAGACATTTAAAGTCTCTCCATCAATACCTTCAGCGAGTGATTTTGAAGCTTGATCCTTAGCAAGATGTGGTAGTAAATCTGTAATTGCTAATACAGGATCATTATCATCTTCACCAATTATAACTTCGATTTTTTCGTTATTTTTATTAAATACAACACCGTGTAAAGCTAACGGAGTAGCTGTCCATTGGTATTTCTTAATGCCACCATAATAGTGTGTTTTAAAGAAAGCCATATCACTATCTTCATAAAGTGGGAATGGTTTTAAATCAATTCTAGGTACATCTATGTGTGCACCAACGATGTTCATACCCTCTTTTAATGGTTTTTCGCCGATTACGAAAAGAACGATCGATTTGTCACGATTCATCGCGTAAATCTTTGAACCAGCATTAATTTTCTCTTTTCCTTCTAAGAAAAGATCAATACTTTTATATCCTTTTTCAACTGCAAGTCTCAAAATCTCGTTAGCACTTTCACGTTCAGTTTTACCTTTATCAAGAAAACGTTTGTAATCTTCATTAAAGTCAAAGCATACCTTTGTTTCTTCTTCGCTTAATGCTTCCCAGGCATTTTTGAAACTGTGTGTTAAAGATTTTGACAATTCTTCAAATGACTTAGAATCTTCCATAATATCCCCCTTGAATTGATTCGCATATCGCTACGCCATATATATAGGATATCTAAATAAATTTATATATTCAAGTCAATTAAATTTTTGTAATATTATGTTTAATTGCATAGAGTGCCGCTTGAGTACGATCAGTTACTTTGATCTTCTTAAAGATGTTTGAAACATGGTTTTTAACGGTCTTCTCAGAGATAAAAAGCTCAATTGCAATTTCTTTATTATTATATCCCTTTGAAATTAGACGGATGACCTCGTACTCTCTTTTCGTAAGGTTATTACCTATAACATCTTCTATGTTTTTATCTTTTCTTTTATACTCTCTGACAAGAATCCCAGAGAGTGTTGGATGGATATAAACCTCACCTTGAACAACCTTCTGGATGGCTTTCACAAGTGATGAAACATCTGCATCTTTAAGTACATAGCCTTCTGCACCTATGTTAATCGTTTCAATAAGATATTCTGCATCTTCATGAATCGTCAACATAATTACTTTGATTTCTGGGTAATCTTGTTTAATTTGCTTTAAGCAGTCGATACCATTCATCACTGGCATATTGATGTCAAGTAGAACCACATCTGGAGATGTCTCTTTAATACTTGCAATTGCCTGTTCACCATCACCAGCTAATGCAACGATTTCGAAGTTTTCTTCCAGTTCTAGTAATTTTTTAATTCCTTCTCGAATTAATGCATGGTCATCGGCAATCATTACTTTAATCTTATTCATATAAGCCTCCGTCAACTATTAGGTATTCTTATTTTGATTGTCGTTCCTTGAAGGTGACCAGAAACGAGCTCTAGTGTTCCGTTGATAATCTCAATTCGTTCCTTCATGTTATATAATCCAAAACCCATTGGGTTAAGCGTCGTTTTATCGACATCGAAGCCTACACCATCATCCGAAATGGTTAGCGTCACTTCTAAATCGCTTATATATAAATCTATGCTGGCTTTTTTACAATTAGAGTGCTTAACAATGTTATTAAACGCTTCTTGAATGACTCTAAAAACCATTAAATTTGTCAGCTGATTATCGATGACAGATGATTGCATAACATTGAAATCGATATGAATATTGGTCGTATCCATTATATTATTGATCAGTTTCTTAATCGTCGGGACTAGTCCTAAATCATCTAGTGACATTGGCATTAAGTCGTATATGATTTTTCTGATGTCTTTAAGTGTAACGCGTACATCCTCTTGAAGCTCTGCAATCTCACGTTTTGCTTTTACAGGAGAGGCGTCGATCATTTTGGAGGCATATTCTGCCTTAAATATGACGTTTGCTAAAGATTGTGCAGGACCATCGTGGATGTCTCTCGAAATCCTCTTCTTCTCGTTCTCTTGAGCTTCGACGATCTTGATGCTCAGATCACGCTTTTGCTTCAAATCTTCTATTTGCTCAAACACGCCACTTGTCAAATACTCTAAGGCAACGCTCACTTTAGTTTCCAAAATCTCTGATTTCTTAATCACTTCAATGCTGTTGCGCATCAGTCTCTCTAGCTCATTTCTTCGTTCTCCAAGTTCCTTTTCCTCTTGTCTTTTGGAGTTCAAAGCTACAATAACCTTTTGTGAAAGCGCATAGGCTTCTTTTATGTCATTTTCAGTAAACTCTTCAAAATGCTCGTTGATGGTTTTAATCATATTTCGCGCCATTTTAGACCGAATTTCAAGCTTATCGACCTCGTTGATCATGATGGTCAACTTTGCCTTAATTCCAATCAACTCTTGTTCATAGGAAATAAAGTCATGTCTAGCCCGTTCGGAAATTTCAAATATTTCTTTTTTTCCCTCTTCAATGGCCGAAGCTGTCTTTTGAATAATCTGATCTAAACTGCCAATTGTTATAGCGTTTTTCACATCAACACCCCATATTTAGTCTAAAGAGTATTATACCATAAAAGCCCACGTGTATATATAACGTGGGCTTTTTTGAATCTTGAGTCCTAGTAATCTAGTAAATATATTCTGTATTATAATCCGGTCAATTCGTCTATCT
Organism: Fusibacter sp. QWL-12; assembly: GCF_058683495.1. NCBI lineage: Bacteria > Bacillati > Bacillota > Clostridia > Eubacteriales > Fusibacteraceae > Fusibacter > Fusibacter sp. QWL-12. The sequence goes on along the minus strand of NZ_CM178745.1, from coordinate 2,917,537 downwards.
CTTCATCACTTAAGACGCGGTCAAGGTCAATTACAATTATGAGTTCACCCTTATGGACACACACCTCTGAAATATAAGCATTGTCTCTTTTAATTGCGATTTTAGGTGGCGGTAAAATATCTGCTGTATCAACAGACATCGATTGAGACGCATCGTCAACTAAAAAGCCAATCTGCATATCCCCTTTTCGCGCAATTAAAATTCTCTTTTGATTCATACGTTGTTCAGCTAAGTTAAAGCGCTTTTTCAAGTTGACAACTGGAATAATATCGCCTCTTAAGTTCAATAAACCATCAACGTATGCCGGGCCATTAGGTAGTGGCGTAATTGAGGCATATTCAGTAATTGAAGCTATATGGTTAATGTTTGCTGCGAATTTTTCATCATTCAGCTTAAATATTATATACTGCTTATCTGCCATACAATCACCTCACACTAATCTTTATAAACAATTTCAACGTTATCTAGCTGTTGTTTGAAGTTTTTCCTAAAGGCTTCGAGATACTTCGTTCTAAGTTCTGCTTGCTCAATCGCCTCTGCCTCAGTAAGTCCTTCAGTTTTCTTCTTATTAGCAAGAAAATTAATTCGATCCAACTTATCTTGTCCTAACAAATTTTCACCTTTCTAAGCTTGAGTCTCATTAGCAACCGCTGAATCTCAATTATTCATAAAGATTCTTTTAGGCTTTAAGAGTACCAAGCACTTCTTCTACTCTTGATAAAATTACATTTGACTTTATTATATCATAAATCTTGTTAAAATCTACATTCATTACTCTATCTTCTTCTATTTTGTCAACTACCTCTCTGATGCATTTGTACGCAATAGCAGTTCCTTTGCCAAGCTTACTAGCATCATTAAAATCAATCGCCTGAGCAGCACATAAAAGCTCAATTGCGATTACATTTTGTGCGTTGAATAGTATTTCTTTTGCTTTTCTAGCGGCGATCGTTCCCATACTTACATGGTCTTCTTGATTTGCTGATGAAGGGATAGAGTCGACACTTGCTGGATGTGCCAACACTTTATTTTCTGATACGAGAGCTGCTGCAGCATATTGAGCAATCATAAATCCTGAATGTAAACCACCGTAAGGTGTTAAGAATGCAGGCAAACCACTTAATTGAGGGTTCACAAGTCTCTCTATTCTTCTCTCTGAAACGTTCGCAACTTCAGAAAGCGCTATTCCCAAGAAGTCGAATGGCAATGCCATTGGTTGTCCATGGAAGTTACCCCCTGAAAAAGCAACACCATCTTCAGGAAATAGAATTGGATTATCAGTCACTGCATTGATTTCGATATTGATTTTATCGACTACAAAATTAAGTGCATCTTTAGACGCACCATGAATCTGCGGAATACATCTTAATGTATAGGCATCCTGTACTCTAATTTCACCTTGTCTTGTCGTCAATCCACTTTCTTCAACTAATCTAAGCATATTTGCAGCTGTATCGATTTGACCTTGATGTGGTCTTACTTGATGTAATCTTGGATCAAAGGCATCTGTAATGCCATTCAATGCTTCAAGAGTTAACGCAGCAGAAATATCGCTAAGTTTCACAAGTTGAATCGCTTCATATGCTGCAATCGTGCCTACTGCAGTCATAACTTGTGTGCCATTAATTAAAGCTAAGCCTTCTTTCGAAGTCAATTCTATTGGTTCAATGCCAGCTTGCTTCATTGCTTCAGCTCCTGACATTCTCTCGCCTTTATAAGTCGCTTCTCCAAGTCCTATCATAACTAGAACCATATGAGATAACGGTGCAAGATCACCACTCGCGCCTAAAGATCCTTTCTCAGGAATAATTGGATTAACTCCTTTGTTTAACATATCAACTAAAGTTTGAATCGTCACTGGACGAACACCACTGTGACCTTTTGATAAGTTATTCACTCTAAGAAGCATAATTGCTCTTGCTATTTCTTCAGAGAAAGGATTACCAACACCACAAGCGTGACTGATAATTAAGTTTCTTTGAAGGTCTTTTGTTTCTTCCTTAGAGATAACTACGTCTGAAAATTTACCAAAACCAGTGGTTATGCCATAGACAACCTTTTTAGAATCCACTAACTCATCTACGAATTGTCTAGCTTTTTCTACTTTTATAGCTGCTTCCTCAGAGATGACTACTTCAGCTCCAAATCTAGCAACTTCTAATACTTTATCAATCGTTAAACTTTGACCATCAATCACAACTTTTTTCATAACGCTTCCCCTTTTTGTTGATATTTTGTCTAAATCGTATCAAATTATCGTCTTTTTTGAGTCTTTTGCGTACTTCTATTAGGAGGGTTGCCCTTCCCTGTTTTGACTGGATGTTGACGCTTTTCATTTCGCGGGCGAATGAGTGCTTTATCATGGAATCCGATTAAATCAGTTCTTCCCTCTAAAACAAGCGCTTCATACACTAAATCGTAATTTTTGGGATTTTTATATTGTAGCAATGCGCGCTGCATCGCTTTTTCATGTGTTGATTTTGGCACATAAACAGGTTTCATAGTCCTAGGATCAAGTCCTGTATGGTACATACACGTACTAAGTGTACCTGGCGTTGGATAAAAATCCTGAACCTGCTCTGGTGTATAGTATATATCACGAAGGTACTCAGCAAGCTTAATTGCCGATTTAATTGTACTCCCTGGATGAGAACTCATCAAGTATGGAATGATATACTGGTCTTTGTGTAGCGAAGCATTTATTGAATCAAATGTTTTTACGAAATCCCCATAGAGCTTTCCACTAGGTTTACCCATATAATCTAAAACGGTTTGATCAATATGCTCAGGTGCGACTTTTAGCTGCCCTGAGACGTGATGCTCGCATAAATCTACGAAGAAATCTTTCGAATCATCGTACATTAGATAATCATATCGAATACCACTTCGGATAAAGACCTTTTTGACCCCTTCCATCTCACGAAGCTTTTTCATAAGCTCTGCATAGTCCTCATGATTGACATTCAAATGTTCGCAAGGCTCTGGATAAAGACATTGTCTATGCTTACACGCACCATGCTTTAATTGTTTTTCACACGCTGGATTTCTAAAGTTAGCCGTCGGACCACCAACGTCATGAATATAGCCTTTGAAATCCTTATCTGTAATAATTTCTTGTGCTTCGTCCATAATCGATTCGTGCGATCTAGAGGTAATAATCCTACCTTGATGGAAGCCCAGTGCGCAGAAAGAACAGTTTCCAAAGCAGCCTCTCTCACTGATGATACTCAGCTTAACTTCTGAGATTGCGGGAACGCCTTGTGGCATATAAGATGGATGAACTTCTCTTTGATATCCAAGTTTAAACACCCAGTCAAAATCTTTTCTTTCTAAAGGTCTTGCAGGTAGATTTTGAACGATATAAGAGTTCTGATGTTTTTGTGCTATGATTTTACCTCTAATTGGATCTTGTTCATCATAGAGTATTTTAAAACTCTTAGCATAGGCCACTTTATCTGTTGATACGACTTCAAAAGAATCGATTTCAAGTGCACCGGGAACATTTGACAAATCATCTGTTATAAAACAAGTCCCAGGAATATGCTGAATGTACTTCACATCTATCCCATTGTCTAAGAACTCAGCAATCTCAACAATTTGAGATTCCCCCATTCCAAACACGAGTAAATCCGCACCACTATCAAAAAGGACTGAACGACGCACTTTATCATCCCAATAATCATAGTGTGCAAATCGTCTAAGCGAGGCTTCAATCCCACCTATAATTATAGGCATATCTTTAAAGGATTTACGAATCAGGTTGGTATAAACGATGGTTGCACGATCTGGTCTTAACCCCATTTCGCCACCAGGAGAATAATTATCAGTCGTTCTTTTTCTTCTCGACACATAGTAGTGGTTAACCATAGAATCCATATTTCCAGCAGTAACCAAGAAACCCAATCTAGGTGTTCCTAAGGCCTTAACGCTTTCAGGATCATTCCAGTTGGGCTGAGCAATAATCCCTACTTTAAACCCAGCATCAAGCAAAACCCTGCCAATAATGGCAGGACCAAAGCTCGGATGGTCAACATACGCATCTCCAGAAACGAGCACGAAGTCTACAGCATCCCATTCTAATCGGTTTAAATCCTCCCTATTCATCGGGAGAAAGTCATTTAAAATCATTTGTTTCCCTTTCCAAATCGTTACAGCTTAATGCCATAACATCAAAATAAAATATGTTCAAGAACAGGTCTTAACGATTCTACAAAGTTAAAATTGCTAAAATCAAATTCTTTAACTTTAATTCTAACTGATATAGCCAATAGTCCACAATTGTCTTCTGAATGAAAACTCATAAAAATATATGATTTCCAATCAGGCATAATGGCATCATCTATAGCAAGTGCATCTTTGTCTGTAATTTCTTCCCAATCGATAAAATAATGACTCTGATTGGTGCCAGTAAACTGCTCGATGAGTCTTTGATCTAATATTTGTTTATCGACAATCTCATCAAATCCTTTTTTCTTATACAAGATATCTTGAATTTGACCCTTTTTATCAAATTTTATGAACTGTATCTCATCACCCTCTGTGATATCCAGTAGTGAAATGAAGGTGTTTTTTATACCATCCTTTTGACTATGACCATGATTCAATTGATTGATAATGTCTAGAATGGCTTGCATGTTTCTTGTATCAGATGAAATATTCCCAGTTAAAATCCCAGTTAAACGGTCATAGCGGTGCCCTTCTTTGATTAAGTTATCGTCCCAACTGGTTGATCGATTTCGCCCGTTGTTTTTACTATAATACAGCGCTTGATCAGCTTTTTCTATCAACTCTTCTTCATTGGCACCGTCAATTGGATAGGTCGCAATCCCTAAGCTAACAGTTAAAGGATGTTCTTCTCCTAAAAGTTTACTTTCCTGAACTAAGAGCCTAATTTTCTCAGCGACCTTATAACCGCTAGAAGCATCCGTTTCAGGTAAGATAATGACAAACTCTTCACCACCATATCGCCCGACAAAATCTGTGTTACGAACTGATTTTAATAAAAGCTCACCAATGACAGAAAGGATTTCATCACCTTTTCTATGACCATACGTATCATTGACGTTTTTAAACTTATCAATATCTAACATAATGACGGATAAGCTATAATTCTGTTGTCTAGAGATACTCATAAGCACAGCAAATTGCTGTTCTATATGCTTTCTTAGATAAACGCCTGTAAGTTTATCAATCGTCGATAGCTTCTTGAGATTATAGTTGTCTATAAACACATAAATCAAGTTGATAAACGATTTCGCCTGTTCAAAAGTATAATCATTGAATCGATTAATGACATTTGTTGTATCCAAAAACACATAACCACTGATTTTTTTCTTCGAAGAAAAAATATCATCTCGACGCTTTTCCCCATCCTTACGATCTGCAGAAGCCTCGTAGATAGGAAAACAGATCATCGCTTTTTGATCTTCTGATAAAAGCTGAATATTGGTATGCGGATTGAGCTTAGAAATATGAATGCCCTCAATATCATTACCAAAATTATTAATCAGCTTTATTATGTCATAATCTGGTGTAGATGCTTCTGTTCGAATAACTTCACTAATGTTATCGTTTTCATCCAAAAGATAAATAAAGGCACGTTCACCAATCGTCAGCTGCTGTAAATATTTTAAAATCAGCTTAAGATTTGTAATCTCATCCTTCTCTAAATGCTTAATTAAGTCAATTGAGCTCTCATACTTTTCACTTTCCGATAAATCATAATTTTTATAAACTAGGTTCAAAAACTCTGAATTGTTGTAAAGTAAATTAAACTGACTAAGATCAAAGAAATCCTCTACCGTATCGATTCTACCTTCTGAAATCACGCCATAACGCGTCCCCTCGAAATTAAGTAAAATCCTGATGATTTTATTGATTTTATTTTTTAAAGCCATTTTCAAATCATCGTGTAGGATATAGGTTTCTTTAAACTCATATGGAATGTTCGCAGTTAAATCAGCGATGACATCAAGTGCCATTAAATAGTATTTTAATGCCTCATAAGTGTTGTTCTTATCGTAATACTCATTGCCTAATATATAGTAAACGCGCCATAAAAACTCTGCAGACTGCTCTTTAATTTGATCGAGAAGAGAAACGGTTCTCTCAATAGAATAATCAGAAAAACAAGCTTCTATAAAATCTCTTTTCAATCGCACCAATTTGGTATTATATCTTTTCATTAGTGCGTTGTCAATTTGAAGTAGCTTTTCAGCCTGTAGATAATCTCTCTCTACTATAATATCAATTAATAGCTCTAGAACGAACTCTCTAAGTAGCTTTGATTCAGCTGGGTTTTCGGTAATCTCAAAAAGAGTTTCTATCTCTGCAATAGGTAAAACACGCTTTGAAACGCCTTCACTCAATTGAGGGATTGCCTGGTGTTCTTTTCTATAGCTTAGTTTTAAATCTATAATTTTTAAACGATATTTTCTATAATCGTCTACAACATCATCTGCATTAAACTCATATCGCCACTGATTAACTTTCATAATGCTGTTCATGGTTAGGAAATATTCAAAGTGAAGTAAGTAAAAATCCAATTTGTCATAATCTCTATTTTGAATAATACCAATCTCATGCTCTAATCTAGCAATCAGTTTATGCGTCTTACCATATTGCTCATCTAAAAGCTTACCATGACATAAATTGAGGAGTGCCAATATGATCATGGTTTTGTCACCCACGGTTTCAGCCATTTGATAAGATTCATCAAAATACTTATTTGCCATCTCGTAACGACCTTCAATGCGATAAGTCTCGCCAAGGTTGTTCAGATAAACAGGCAGGTTCATAAAATAGTTTTTTGAATTTGCCTTCGTATATGCTTTTCTAAAGTAATCACGCGCAACAATATAATCACCATATCCATCTAGATAGATGACGCCAAAGTTATTATAGGCTTTCACGATATTTTCGTCGTCTTCAATTTCTTTATGCAATTTTAAGCTTTCAGTAAAAGCTTCAATACTCTCGTCAAACTTGTTGTTATAAAGACTGTTGATTCCCTTCTCATTTTCGAAAACCGCATTGTGATAAGTTAATTGGTGCTTTTTACTTAATTCAAGACATTCTAGTGCAAGTTTTTCATGTGCTACAAGCTCGCCGCGACTGATTAAGCATCTAGAAATAATATAACCGGCTCTAAGCTCACCGTCGATATATTCAATACTCCGTGCTGATTCTTGTGCTTCTCTTGCGAGTTCCTCTGATCTTGTAATGTCATTTTTAAAATACAAGATATATGCATTTTCAATTTTCAGATCAATCAAACGCTCTTTTGCTTCTTCAGGAATGATTGTATAAGTGAACTCAACCTTTTCTATTGCACGCTCAAGTCGACCTGCTTTTATTAATAATTTTATTAGCTGAATCGCATAATCCACAACTTTAATATTATCGTTTTGTTTCAAGTACAGTTCTAGTCCCTGCTCCATGAGATCAATTGCTTTATGAATGTTTGATTTGTCCATGTAAACTTTTGAAAAAGTCATACAATAATCTGCAGCTTTAGGAAGGTCCTCACTTGCAACAAGATAATCGATTAAAGACTCATTGATTTCTCCATAATCTGTAAACTTCTTTTCAAATAAACCGGATGCTTTTTGAGAAATTGCAATCACTTCTTCACTCGAAAGTGTGTCGTAAAAGGCTTTTCTCATTTCATTTGTATGAAAGACGAAAACGTATTCAACGTCGCTGATTCTCTTATTTAAAATGTGTTTTTCTTCCATTTCATAGATAAAGTAATAGCCGAACTCTTCTTCTACATCAGCAAAATTAATTAATGTTTGCATGCTAAATGAGCCCTTCAGTACTGATAACTTTCTAAGGACTTCATAATGCTCTCTTTTTATACTATTGATAATAGTATCGAAATCTTCCTTCTTCTGATCCACATAGTCAAAGGTAAAGCTATCATCCACTTCATCAAAATTCCAAACCATTCTTTGATCGTCAAAATAGATAACATTGTCATACCAAAGACGTTTTACAAGTCTTTTAGTAACACTCGCTTTCCCCTGATTTTCAAGCATTAAGCGGTGTGTCAACTTATATGGAATATAATTTAGGCCAAGCAAAGCCTTTACCATTTGACCGGTCTCTTCTAGATTGAGTGATGACAGTTTAAAATGGGTGATTACCTCATCGTACTTTTTAAACGATGTATCTTCTTCTGAAGTTGCTGCAATAACGAAGTAATTGCTCGTCCCCTTATATTCAAAGAGCATTTCATAAAAGGTACGTTCTACTTTGCTAATCTTATCAAAATCATCTATTAAAAAAAGGAAAAACTTGTTGCTGGTATAATCGATAAAGAAATTAAACACTCGATTTAAAATTCGTAGATACTGATTCTTTATATCAATGCTTTTAACGTCTTTAATATTCCATTGGACTGCCAACTCAGGCACAAGACAAACAAGCTCTTGACCATATTTCTGAATGAGCATAGGAGAGACGTCGTCTTGCGCAGAAATGTGCCTTATAAGAGCTTTAGTTGTATAGAATACATCTGAATAATCCGTAGGTCTTAATTGAATATAATTATAACGACTAAACTTAGAGATGTAGAAGATTTCATTTAGGACTCTCGTTTTACCGCTTCCCATCTCGCCTTGAATCATAATGCCATGCTGATTTAAGGCTTTTCTACTTTTTAAACTTAAAAGGCGTTTTACATCCTTTATCAGTGAGTCTCTACCAATTAAACGGGTACTTTCGTTGATTTTGTCATAGTATTTTACATCGCCATGATCAACCTCAATCCAAATCAAACTCGACAATTCTGAGATGAAGCGGTCAATGTTCTCATGTCTTTCATCTCTAATTTGACTGGTTGCTTTCATAATCATTCTTTGTATTTCGTTATTATGACCACTTCCAATTAAAGTTTGAAGGGATTTTGTTCTGTAATCAATTCTGTAATACAAATAATAGACCATAGCGCCTAACGAGTAGATATCTACTTGTTCATTTGTCTCCTCACCCCAAACGATCTCTGGGGCAATGAATTGACTAAAGCGTTCATGGTCCATTTTAAAATAATAATCATTGATGAAGTTACTTGCGATGTCTTTTAGCTTAAGTTGTATACTGCCCTCTTTTTTAAGTAGAATCAACTGATCAAAATTGAGGTACTTATATACGATTCCTCTAAAATGCAGATATCTTATCGCTTTACATAACTGTGCAATAACGCTATTGATTTCGGATTTATTCAATTCAATGTAATTGACAATATCTGAGTCTTCATAATGTTCATAAGTATAGAAATACTGTTTCCGATTAACTCGATTGCCATTTACCGTTAAAATCGCTTGAAATTCATAATTAGAAAGTACATTTTCATGTACAATTGTTTTTAACTCGACAAATTGTTCCTCCATCTGCTTGATAAAGTCATAGTTGGACATTTCAGTGTCGAAAATTCTAATACGTTTAATTTCTTTATTTTTTGCCTTGTCTGATACGAGATATTCTATAAAACTACTGTCTTTATGCAATAATCTTATGACATCGTATCGATCATTAATAACCTTCAACTGAACATTCCTCCTACACAAATTATCTTAACAAACTATTAGACAATTGCATTTCACTATAACTCAACTTTTTCGTTAAAGATACCAAATCCTCTATCGATGGCATCAATTGTCTCTTCATCAAGCTCCGTTAATATGCTCTCTACATAATTGACGCGGTTGTCCATAACTAGCTTTATCAAATCATGCCCTTTTTGAAGTACCACTATACGCACAATTCTTCTGTCATTTTCATCTTTTACTCGCTTAACAAGTTCATTTCTCTCCATACGATCTAAAAGATCTGTCACAGTACTACAAGCTAGGTACATCTGACTGCTCAATTCACCGATAGTGAGATTATCTTGTTTTCTTAGATATTGTAATGCTTCGAATTGTGGTGGCGTTATATCAACATCATTTAAGATTTCTCTTCCTTTTTTCTTAATTTTATAGCAAACTCTACGTAAGTTTTCCTCTATTCTAATCGTTCTTTCGTTCATTTATAAACCTCCATAGTCTTCTCTTATATTCTATTTTACAGAATAAATATAGTTAGGTAAACTAAATTCTCCATTAACATTGTTTTTTTATCAGAAACTATGGTACAATATATTAAGTTTTTATTACAACGGGGGTAATATGGAAAAAATTAAAAATTACTTTATGCGTAATAAAGTAACTATAATGATCATACCTAACGCTGAAAAATCAATAAAGCAATGGAAGTTTAATATAGCAATCGCTTTTATCATTTTGGTTGGGTTAATCTTGGTCAATGTGACACTACTTATCAATACGATTACATCAAACTATATCTCACAATCGCTTAGCACAGAAAATTCGCAGCTCTCAACCGACTTGCTAATGACTCAGGATAAAATTGCATTACTTGAAAACATTAACTCTAATAAAACCGAAGAAATTACAAAGCTGAAAGAATCTCTTCAAAGTTCAAATGACTTTCTAGTTGCGAGATTAACTGAAATGGAACAAACACAGGCTTATGTAACCCAATTGGTGACCCTTTTCAATGAAGAAACTAATTCAGATGTAAAAGCACCGATCAGTCGATCCTTTAATCGTGAGCTTGATTCAAGCCAATCTCAAAGTGCTGAATTAAGTGCTGATGACGTCTTATTATCTGACATCAATGCCCTTATTACTAATGATGAGATTTCTGTTATTATAGCTGAGCAAACTCAAGCTTATAACGATCTTGTTAGTTCAATGGAATCACAATTAAGCTATTTAGATGCTCGTCCTGACTATTATCCAGCTAAGGGTACATATAGCTCACCATTTGGATATAGAAAAGACCCGATTACGGGAAAAACAGCACTTCACAATGGTATCGATATCAGCAATAAGGTTGGTACGCCAATTTATGCAGCTGGTACTGGTATCGTCACCTTTGCAGGATATGACGGCAACTTTGGTAACGTCTTGATCATCGATCACGGTTATGGCTATGAATCCGTTTATGCGCATTGTAAAACCTTACTTTATAGCCCAGGAGATGAAATAACAAAAGGCACACAAGTGGCTACCATCGGTCAAACCGGAAGAACAACCGGACCTCATCTACATTTTGAGATTCGATATAACGGTACACCAATTAATCCACTTAAGATACTCAACCAATAGTTAATTAGGAGGCTGAAATGTTTCAAAGAAAAGAAATGGAAGTAAACTTCGATATTATCATAGGTCCTAACTCTATTATCAGAGGAGATATTGAAAGTGAAGGTAGTATTAGAGTCGATGGCAAAATCTATGGCAATATAACTGCATTAGGTAATGTCATTATTAGTGAAAATGCTTTTGTCAAAGGTGATATTACAAGCGTTAACGCTGATATCTACGGTAGCTGTGAAGGTAATGTTCACGTAAAAGGTAAAATTAACATTCATCAAAACTCTTCACTTCTTGGAGATATTATTGCAAAAAGCTTTAACACAAAAGAAGGCTCTACATTTAAGGGGAATTGTGTTGTTGATCCAAATGAGGAACTGGTTATCAACGTCAATATAAACGAATCGACAGATACAAACCTAGTTGATTTTACTAAGCCAGGTAACAAGCAAAATAAAGATAATAAAAACGAAAATAGCGATAAAAATCAAAATCTTGAGGATAAAAAAGCATAAAGAATAAAAAAGGGCTGATTCATGTAATATCATGAATCAGCCCTTTTAGTATTATTGTGTAACCAGCCTATTCAATTTCAAATTTACTATTCTTATTCATTAGCTCAGTGACAATGTCCATTACCGAATCGGACTCTGTTATTTTTTTGCTTAAATTGATTCTTTTAATGGCATACTCATATCCTTCTCTACAGCTTGCGATATCAATAGGTTCATGAGTATCACGCGTATAAGCGGTTGAGTTTTCAAAGACACCATCTCTTGCAATTTGGAACACTTTTTCATCATCTATGAAAGAGCCTTTTTCCATAAAAGTCTGAGTTGCCACAAATCCAGATTCTGAATTAAGTAGATCTTGTCCAAGTGTTAGATAATTGTTCTTTATCCCTAGTAAATTCAATAAGGTTGGCAATAGATCAATTTGACCACCTGTGATTTCCTTTGTCACAGAGACTCCCGATCCAGGAATGTGAAATACCAAAGGAATGTTGAACATTTCTTCAAATGTATAAGGAACGCCTAAAAAGTTCTCCATCCTCTCAAGTGCAACCTCATCCTCCATACCTATTCCAAAATGATCACCATAGAATACAATAATAGAATCTTCATAAAGCCCCTCTTCTTTTAAACCTTCAATAAACTCACCAAAGGCATCATCCATATAGTGTACCGATTGGATATAATGTCCGAAGAAGTTGTCGTCAGCTTCATCCAGTTGAATCCATTTCTTATCATCTGGTAAAGTAAAAGGCTTGTGAGAGGACAATGTCACTAAAAAATTGAAATTCTTACCTTCTTGACTTTTAAGCATTGGTAAAGTTTGTTCAAAGAAGTCGTGATCATCAAGTCCAAAAACTATCTTTTCACCCAGTACATAATCAGGTTCAAAATGGCTCAATTCAAAGCCTTCTTGAGGATAGATATTTTCTCGGTTCCAAAAGCTTGCTTCAAAGCCATGATAAGAGGTAGCTGAATAACCATTCTCTCTTAAAATCCAAGGCATACCATAAAAATTATTATTTTCATAGACATTGTAGGTATTGCCTGTAGTAATTGCATATAGTGAATTTAGTGTTGTAAACTCAGCATCAGAAGTATTCCCTTTGCCTATCATTTGATAGTAATGGTCAAAATAAATTGAATCCTCTTTCAATAGTTTATTGATATTTGGTGTGATTTCTTGCCCATTGTAATACTTACCAATAAGCGCATTTTGCAAAGATTCAATCTGAACAACATAGACGTTTCTCTTCTCTGCAGCCAATCCAAAGTAATTACCCGAAAGGCTGTCTCGATAATCCGATCGCATTTCATCGACAACAGCATTACGCTCTTCATTGGTTAGATTACCATTCTCTGTATCCAATGAAATCAAATCATATACATGGTAATTAAAAAACTCATACTTTTTAATTCCAGTATAGATGGATGAAAATGAAATACTTAGAATTATAGTTGGTAAAACAATAAGTGTCAGTATAAATGATAGCTTATGAGCAAATAGTTCTAATTTGTTTTTGTTCTTTGTTAAAACGACATACACGATGATATCGATGAATAATATCAAATCGGTTGGCTTAAATATCAACACAATAATAGATGTTACGGAACCAACAAAGGTCGCTTGATTCATTAGCTTTACTGATAAAAAATCATTAAAGTACCTGAAATACAACAAATCTCCAAACATGATCGTTGTAATTGCCAAGCTGACAACAATGTACCATTTTCTCAATTTATATAGTAATGTTAGCAATAAAAAAAGCACCGATACGGTAACGACGCTATAGCTGATCTTATTGAGAGGCATTCCTGTAGAAAAATTGAAATAATTGACTTTAATTAAATAACATATAATGAGTATAATAGCGTGTTTGATTGTGTCGCTTCTAAAATTGACTTTGTGCAGCAATTTCATGTCACACCTCCATATCGTGATTATATGCTTCACATATGCGGAATACAATAAAATTAAATTAACAAATTCTTCACAATTCTATGACAAGATTCTTAAATTTTCATTAACGAGATCACTTAAAAATTATTCTAAATGTATTATGATGTAATTGGACATTTCATAAGTAAAAATTCTAAGATAAAACATAAAAAAGCCACGTAAACGTGGCTTAATTGTTATTTTATCCAGAATGCCGTCATCCCTAAAATCTCACACCACACCTTCACCAGGTGGGTGGACTATCTACTGGTTCTGACTTCTACCTAAAGCAGCTTGTCATACGCAGTGGAACACGTCTTCCCTATAAATAATCAGTGGTAAAATTTCAAAAGATGACCAACATTCCAGAAGCTTTTCTTAGACTTATTATACCCCTTTTATGCTTTATTATCAATCTTAATCTCTAAATTCAATTGATTCATCACAGAAATTATATCATCTGGTAGCTGACAAATTGCATCTATTCTTTCTGTAGATCTTGGAGGTCTAAACGACATCTGATAACAGTGCAATGCTTGCCGGTTGATTAAACTGCTCGGTTCACCATAAAGTGTATCACCAACAATTGCATGTCCAATATGTGAGAAATGTACTCTAATCTGATGGGTTCTACCTGTTTCAAGCTTTATTTTTACTAAACTATGTGTTTCTGTTGAGGTGACGACCTCATAATGCGTAACACATCTGAGACCAGAGTCTATAACGATTCGTTTGATATCTTCTTCCTTTTCACGATCAATTGGAAGATCAATGGTCCCCTTTAGCGGCGTTGGGATTCCCATCACTACTGCATAATACGTTTTATCAACTTCATCCGCCTGCATTTGCTCTGAAATAATTTGCTGGGCATATGCATTCTTTGCAATTAACACAATCCCTGAAGTATCTCGGTCCAATCGATTAATAAATCTGATTTTATAGTTTTCTCCAGTTTGATACTGATGATGAGACAATGCATTTGCAAGGGTTCCCTCAGGATGGCCCTTTGTCGGATGAACAACTAAAAATGGCTTTTTAGCCACTGCCATCATATCGCAATCCTCGTAGAGAATTTCAACCTCTATCGGATTTGGGTCAAACGTATTATCATCATGATCAAGCATCATGGTGATGATATCATTTTCATAAACCAGACGGTTGACAGAGCCACTTTTACCATTCAATAAAATATTCTTATGATTTTTACACTTGCGAATTAATCGACTGGATATGTTCATCGAAGTCGCCAAAACGTCAATCACTTTTAATCCTTCATCCTTCTTTTCAACCTGATAGGCAAGTCGCAATGTTTCTTTATTAACAAACATAAATTTTCCTTTATCGATTTAATGATTTTAAATAAGGTGATGACTTTAAAAAAGTAGTCACTTTTAAGTGACTACTTAAAGTTAAAAATTATATCGAAGTAATAAAATACTCTGTGTTTCCAGTTCCCTCAGTAGAATATAATGTCTGTATTTTGATTCTGCTATAGAACGCACTCTATTTTCATCCAATTTCTTATCAAATTCTACAATATCAACAGACACCTTTTTCCACCCACATCTGATAAGCTTTGCAATACCCTCTGTGTCGGCCATTTCCAAAGGCATTGACCCATAGACATTGCCATAAATAATTTCGTGTGCTTGCCAGAATTCATTATGTGCTTCAATAGCGCCTGATTCCATCAATTCTTCCGTGCGATCCCTTGAATATAGCTCTATTTCATTACCTTCATATATATTTTGAAAGTACATCGGCTTATATAAAAATTCTATAGTATTGATAATTCTATACTCTTTCGATTTAGATTGAACCGGTTGTATGACGATATCGTCCTCGTTAACATGCTGACTCCAATAATCGTTTTTTATTTGAGTGACGATATTTTTGATCATTCTAACAAACATATCCACTTCTTCTGGGTCATCACGTAACAAACAATCGCTTAGTCTCTCAACCGCTTCTTTCAAATCGTTTATTTGATAACTCATTTTGCCTCCAAGATCTGTTTGATTTCTGTGGCTAACTTATCAATGGCTTCGATTGGCGTCCAATAATTGGTGACAAATCTAAACTCCCCATCCTCTGAACCGTTGACTTTTATACCTGCAGTTAAGAGCTTATTTACAAATGCTTCTTCCGTCAAATGATTCAAACGAATTTTACAAAACACCATATTGATATCAAGTCGATCTTCTAAAACAGTAATGCCTTCAATCATGTTGAGCTTTTCGGCCAAGTACTTTGCACCTTCATGATCTTCTACAAGTCGTTCGACCATTGATTCTAAAGCAACAATTCCTGCGGCAGCAACAATGCCCGCCTGTCTTAAACCGCCACCCATCAGTTTTCTATTTTTACGCGCTCGATCAATAAAAGTTTTATCCCCCACTAACATTGAACCCATTGGGGCACATAGGCCTTTAGAAAGACAAAACATTACAGTGTCTGCATAACTAGCGATCTGACTCGCAGGAACACCTAAAACTTGTGCTGCATTAAATAGTCTAGCACCATCTAAGTGGACTGGAATTTTCTTCTGAGCTGCCAACTCATAAACAGCTTTCATCTCACTCAATTTAACTACAGCTCCAGAGGAATGTGCATTTTCAACACAAATTAATCCTGTGTCCGGATAATGAATATCGACTTCGCGAATCATGCGATTTATATCTTTAATTGACATAGAACCATTTACAGTAGGAACTTGTCTAAGCTGTACACCAGCAATTACAGATGCTGCGCCTACCTCATGCATAACGATATGGCAAGCATCTCCTACAATCACTTCATCGCCTCTTCTCGTATGCGTCAGCAATGCCAATTGGTTACCA
The DNA here is from genome assembly GCF_058683495.1 of Fusibacter sp. QWL-12. Classification (NCBI taxonomy): domain Bacteria; kingdom Bacillati; phylum Bacillota; class Clostridia; order Eubacteriales; family Fusibacteraceae; genus Fusibacter; species Fusibacter sp. QWL-12. The sequence goes on along the minus strand of NZ_CM178745.1, from coordinate 2,901,084 downwards.
AAAGTACCACTAGGCACGAATAGTGCAGCTTCTTTACCTAACAATTTGGCACTCATTTCCTCAAGTTTTGCTACTGTTGGGTCATCCCCATATACATCATCGCCAACAAGGGCCTGAGCCATAGCGTTTCTCATCTCATCTGTTGGCAAAGTCACTGTATCACTTCTAAAATCAAAATATTGCATAATCTTCACCTTCATATAATTATTTTGTGCCATTTGGGTTATAATATATATAATTATACCATAGCGCCGAAACTAAAAAAACACTTAAGGAGGACGCATATGAACGTGTTTGTATCTAAAATTTTATTTGTCATCGTCTTTACATCATTGGTCATAGCAAGTTTATGGCTTAGCGTAAGAGTGTTCTTTATTGCAATCCCCTTTATCATATCTTATCTGCTTTCAAAACCATTATCAAGATTTACTAGATGGCTTCATTCAAAAATAAGAATACCATTTGGTATTTTAACCTTATTTATTGTTCTATTATTTGTATCTGCATTTATCTTTATAATTTCATTTGCCGTCTACCAATTTGCAACTTCATTAAGTGGATTTTCATCTCACATTACTACTACTATAGATTCCATTCAATCACTCACAAGTAATTTGAGAGATATTGAGATTGATTTGCCATGGTTGGATCAACCATTATCACTTAACGATATGATATTGCAAGGGTATAATTTAATTTTTGAATCCCTATCAAGTATCACAAACTCAGTTGTAGATACTTTAATGAGTATCATCAAAACCATTCCTATCGTTTTGTTTTTCTTCTTCTTCTTGTTTATTTCACTCTACTTTTTTATTAAAGATCAGGATTGGGTAAATGAGATGTTAAAGAAAGGTTACTCAAAAATAAATTCATCATTCATGTTACTGTTACTAAAAAAGACTAAAGAAACGCTATTTAACTACGTTAAGGCTCAATTGATCTTAGTTAGCATTACTTTCACAATTTCTTTGATTGGTTTAACAATTCTGAAGATTCCATTTTCACCTTTAATTGCGTTTTTAATCGCCTTTGTTGATTTAATTCCAATGGTTGGACCTGCTTTTGTTTATATGCCATGGATTGGTTTTACCATACTAATTTCCGAATATTCAACAAGTTTTGGACTACTTGTCGCTTATTTAGTAACAACGCTTACGCGTCAGATTATTGAACCTAAAATTGTTAGTAGTAAGATAGGCACACATCCTCTTATTACGATAATTTCAATGTATACATGCTACAGAATATTTGGTGTCTTCGGGTTTATTCTCGGAGCAATTTTAGTTATGTTGGGCATTATAACCCTACAAACTTATAAAGAACTAAAGCAAAAAGACGAACATTCAACAAATTGTTGAACTTATTATAATTTTTGAATAACCCTGTTCGCATATTAAAACACAAGGAATGTAGAGATTTTTTGTGCAAATAAAATCTTTACATTTTTTTATGCCATGCTATAATAATTCATATAATCGATGTGTGTATACAATTTTACAAGGAGGCAATAAAATGCTATACGTCGTTAAGCCAGAAGACAAATCGCCAGCTAAACTAGCGGCACTTTTAAAGGAACATCCTGAAATTCAATTTTTATCATTATTAGCAGTAGACTTTGGTAACAACCATACAGATGAAAAAATTCCTGTAGATTTAGTTATTGATGATCTTGAAGATTTTTTAAAAGTGGGGATTCAAACGGATGGTTCATCTGTATATCTTCCTGAAATTGCTTCTATCAACAACGCTAAAGTTGATTTAATTCCTGATCTTGATGCCAACTGGGTAGTTGATTATAATTATGGTCATATTCTACCAAGTGGTAAACCTTGTGGTTCCCTTCTTATTCCAGCTTTCTTAGTACACGACGAGAATGAAGTATGTTCAAGAAGCGTACTCAAAAATGCAGTTGTAAACTTCAAAAATGAAATAATTGAATTGTTTAAAGAAAATCCTACATTAGTGAACGACTACGAAGGCATTACTTCTGCCGATGACATTGATGACGTCATTTTAACTAGTGCTACTGAGTTAGAATTTTGGGTTAAAACACCTGAATCTAAAACAGATATTGAAAAACTTGCCACTTCACAAAATTTAAAAGAACAATACTGGAAAAGAACTTATGGTCAAGTAAGAACTGCATTAGAAAAATCTCTAATGGATCTACAAAACTATGGTTTCGAACCAGAAATGGGCCATAAAGAAGTTGGTGGCGTTGCCTCAAAATTATCTGGTACAAACATTCACACATCAGTAATGGAACAACTTGAAATCGACTGGAAGTATGACAAAACACTTCTTGCTGCAGATAAAGAATTATTGGCTAAAGATATTATTAAAGATGCTTTTGAATCTTGCGGTTTAAGCGTTACTTTCCAAGCTAAACCTCTTGAAGGTGTTGCTGGAAGTGGCGAGCATCACCACATTGGCGCTGCACTTAAGCTTAAAAACGGTAAAATAATCAACTTATTTACTCCAATCGACATGACTAAAAATTATATGACAAAAGTTGGTTATGGCGCTTTGATGGGCATCTTAAAAAACTACGAAATCATCAATCCATTTGTTTCTTCTACAAATGATAGCTTAAATAGATTGAAACCTGGTTTTGAAGCACCAGTTTGTATCGTATCTTCTTTAGGTCACTCACCTGAGGTACCATCAAGAAACAGAACGGTATTAATTGGATTGGTTAGAGATATGGGTAGCAAATATGCAACTCGATTCGAATTAAGAGCACCAAATCCTAACTCTAACTCTTACCTTTTACTTGCTGCTGTATGTCAAGCTAGTTTACAAGGGATCAAAGCAACTTTAAAGAGTGGTTTAGAATTAGCTGCAATTGAGCAAGGCTTCAATAAAGGTTATGGCGAAAAACATTTCTATTTAGAAGAAAATCGCACATACAGAGCTGAAGAAGATGTATTTGAAGATTATTCTCCAGAAGAAAGAGATAAATTGTTTGGTATGCCTCCAAAAACAGTTTATGAAAACCTTCTTGCATTTGATCAAAATGCAGAAAAAGCACAAGTATTACTTGGTAACGATGTATTTACAGATAAAATCATTGCTTCATATAAATCATTTATGTTAAGCGAATGGTCAATTGAACTTAAAGATAGAATTATCCCAGATCACTTAAAAACGATAAGAAGATTAGTAAAGCTTCATACTGACGAAGAAATCACAGATTTGGATATCGTTAACTGGGAAAAAATTAAGACACTCAAACATTATTTAATGAAGGATTCTCTCGATACGAAATCACTTTTCACACGTATCAGAGAAGCTTTAGCTGACGGCAATTACTCACTTGCTTCACTTCTTCAAATTGAAATGAACGCACAAATGACTGCCCTCACAAAAATGTATTTAGATTATAGACGCAATCTCCTCATTATCAGTGAATAACCATAAAATCCCATCTCACTCCTATTCTTATTTCAAAGGGAAAAGGCTCAAGCATACGCTTGAGCCTTTTCCTTTTTTCATCTCATTCTCTCTTATTTCAAGTCGAAATTAACTTACTCACCAAGTTTATGAACGAATAACCCACTTCTCAATTTTGGCTCGAACCAAGTTGATTTTGGTGGCATTACTTCACCAGCATTAGCGATATCAATTAAATCATCCATAGTTGTTGGATACATTGAGAACGCCACTGCAAAACCTTCATTTACTCTTCTTTCTAACTCGCCTAAACCTCTAATACCACCAACGAAGTCGATTCTATCATCCGTTCTTGGGTTTTCTATACCCAAGATTGGTTGTAGTAGATTCTTTTGTAAAATAGATACATCTAATCTATCAATTGGATCATTTGCATCATAAGTACCAGGTTTTGCTGTTAATTTGTACCAAGCACCATCAAGATACATCCCGAATGTTGCTCTGCTCATCGGTTTAAATGGACCCTCTTGAGTCGCTAACTCGTATTCGAATTTTTCACTTACTGCTTTTAAGAAAGCATCTTTGTCATTACCATTAAGATCTTTAACGATTCTGTTGTAATCCATGATGAACAAATCTTCATCTGGGAAAATTACTGCCATGAAATAGTTAAATTCTTCTGAACCATCATAATTAGGATACTCTTCTCTACGCTTTAAGCCCACTTTTACTGAAGAAGCTGATCTGTGGTGGCCATCTGCGATATATAAATAATCAATGCCATTGAATATTTCATGAATTCTACTTACCAATGCTTGATCATCTAATTTCCAGAAAATATGTGTGATTGCATCTTCTGATGTAAAGTTATAGATCGGCATATGGAATTTAATCCAATCATTAACGATTTGATTGATCTCGTCATTTTTTCTATACGTTAAAAATACTGGCTCAGTATTTGCATCACAATAATCAAAATTGTTAATTCTATCTACTTCTTTAGCAGGACGTGTAAACTCATGCTTTTTGATGATATCATTCATATAATCATCAATAGAAGTACATGCAACGATACCAGTTTGAACTCTGCCGTTCATTAATTGACGATAAATGTAGTAAATTGGCTCAGGATCTTGTGACATGATGCCTTCAGCAACAAACTTGTCTAAATTTTTGCGTGCTGTTTCATAAACCAACTTGTCATAATCACCAACTGAATCTGGTAAATCGATTTCAGAACGAACGATGTGTAAATAAGAATTTGGATTACCTTCAGCCATTTGTTTTGCTTCTTTACGATTCATTACATCATAAGGTAAGCAAGCTACTTGTTCAGCTAACTCTTGTTTTGGTACAATTCCTTTAAAAGGTCTAACAACTGCCACAATATACCTCCAAAATTTAAATTATCTCAAACTATAAGTTAAAATGCGCTTTGATTACAGAAATCGTTTCATCCCCAATTCTCTCTTGTGCTTCTCCAGTTGATGCGCCTATATGAGGTGTACAAGAAACCTTAGGATGGTTGATTAACTCAAGATTTTTAGTTGGCTCTTCTTCAAAAACATCGATACCTGCGCCTGCTACTTTACCTGAATTCAATGCATCAAGTAAATCCTTTTCACAAACAACACCACCACGAGCAGTATTAATAATGTAAACGCCATCTTTCATCATATCGAATTGTTCTTTTTTAAGTGTTGCGCCAACATTTTTATCAAACGGAATGTGTAGTGAGATAAAATCGGAAGCCTTTAAAAGGTCTTCCATAGACTTATACTCAAATTCAGGGTATTCAGCCAATTTACCTCGTCTATTTGTATATATAACATTCATTCCAAGCGCTCTAGCTCTTACAGCTACTTCATGAGAGATTCTTCCCATACCAATTAAGCCAAGCGTTTTGCCAGATAGCTCTATTCCTGAATATTTGTTTTTATTCCATTCACCATTTCTCATCGTCACGTTAGCGATGTGAATGAATCTTGCCAATGTAAACATGTGTCCAATCGCAAGCTCAGCAACAGCAGCACTTGAAGAGTTTGGCGTATTCTTTACTGTAAAGCCCTGTTCAGTAGCATAGACATGATCAATGTTATCGATACCAACACCAGCTCTGATCATCAATTTAAGACGACTGCCTTTTAATTGATCAATTAAATCTTTTCTAATTTTTGTAGCTGAACGAATAACGATAACGTCAGTATCTTTTAAAACTTCAACTAATGTATCACCATCATAGTGATTTGTATCTACGACATGACCCAATCCAACAAGTGCGTCAACTGCACTTTTATCCATACCATCGTTTGCTAAAATTTTTAAAACCATGAGACCCCTCTCCTTCATAAGACAGGGCAATTGTTGTCAATTGCCCTAGAATGATAATTATAAGCCAAGAATTTCTTCAATAACAGATAATAAAGTCTTAAGTTCTTCAACTTGTGTATCAGCCATATGTGCAATTCTAAACGTTACATCTTTAAGTTTACCGTAACCATTAGAGATCATATAACCGCGTTTAGCAAGTTCTTTATTTAGATCAGATACACTGATGCCTTTTGTATTTCTTATTGTTGTAAGTGTATTTGAAGCATATTTTTCTTCAGCTAACATTTCAAAGTGTTTGTTTGCCCATTCTCTTGTGATTTTAGCCATTTCAAGATGTCTAGCGAATCTGTTTTCTTGACCTTCTGCTAAAATGTTGTCTAATTGATAATCAAGAGCAAACATATGAGATAAAGAAGGTGTAGAAGGATATTGGTAATCTTTATCTTGAATATATTGATAGATTTCAAGTAAATCGAAGTATAAACCTCTGTGTTCAACTTGTTCTGCAGCTGCTTTTGCTTTCTCAGAGAAAGTACAAATCGCCATACCTGCTGGTAAGCCTAAACATTTTTGAGTTGATGTAATACAAATATCCACACCAAGCTTATCGACTTCAATTTTTGTACCACCAAGTGAAGAAACTGTATCTAAGCAGAAAATCACTTCAGGGTATTTTTTTACTACTTCTGCGATTTCATCAACTGGATTCATAATACCGGTTGATGTTTCGTTATGTGTAATGGTGATTAAATCGTATTTTCCAGTTGCCAATGCTTCTTCTACCATCTCAGGAGTTGTCGGTTGACCAAGCTCCGATTTGAAGATATCTGCAGGAACATTATTTGAGGTAGCCATTTTATACCATCTATCCCCAAACGCACCAACAGAAAAAATTGCAGCTCTTTTACGTGTACAAGATCTAACTGCGCCTTCCATTAATCCACTACCTGAAGATGTTGAAAGTAGGATTTCACTTTCTGTGTACATTAATTTTTTAAGCTTATCAGAAATACCTCTTTGTAAAGCTGATGCTTCTTTTGTTCTATGACCGATTTGTGGTGTTGCCATTTTCAAAAGAACATCTTCTCTAACGTCTACAGGACCTGGAATAAACAATTTCTTATGCATTCAAATCACCTCAAAATTATTATTTAAATCAAGTTTATCATATCATTTAATAGGTTGAATAACAATATTTGTCCCACTAAGTTTTCCCCAAAATCTTTTAAATTTATTTCATATATTCAATTTTTTTTGCAATTTGACATCATTTTAACAAATTCTGGTATAAAAATATTTTTTGATATATCGATAAGTATTCTTCCTTCTTTTCAAAAAATGAAAAAGACCAATCGAATCTTAAATAATCCAACTGGCCTTCTACGAATCATTAATTAAAACGCTACAATAATACCTTTTTTATCCGCATACATAGAGGATAAACCAGCACATTTTACATTGACAACTTCCTCTACACAATCCATCTTAGAAATTTCTTCTTCAATTTGATCTGCACGCTCAGGGTTACCTACATGCGTAATTGCTACAATTTTTTTCCCATTCTTTATAAGTTCTTGTTGCATAATTTCAATCAATCTCGAATAGGCTTTATTTGTATTTCTAACCTTTTCAATCAATTTAATTTCACCATGTCCATCGCTTCCCATAATTGGCAAAATGTTTAATGTAGAGGCAATTAAGCCCTTCCATTTGGATATTCTACCGTTCTTAATAAGATTATCAAGGCTCTCAGATATAAATATAACGCGCATATCGCTGATAAAATCCGTCATTTGCTCAATTAGCTTCTCAGTAGAATAACCTAAATTTTTAAACTCATATATTTTTCTCGCAATGAGTGTTTCACCAGCGGCTGCACCAAGAGAGTCAAAAATATGAATTAATTTTTTTGTAGGATTCTCTGAATCGTATATATTCTTAGCTAACATTGCACTATTATATGTTCCACTTAATTTAGAAGATATGGTTACGATAAAAATTTCATCGTCATCGCCGTCAAAATGTGCTAAAAAATCATTGGGTGATGGACACGCTGACTTAGGCGTATTCTCTGATTTTTTCATATCTGAAATAAATTGATCTACATCAAGTGATGCATCATCAACATACTCATTTCCATCAATCATTAATTTAAAAGGCACTATCGTAACTGGATATTTTTCTTGGAATGCTTGATCCACATCCGTACTGCTATCTCCTATCACTTTAAACATCAAATCATCTCCTAAGGGTTAATATCTACATTATACTGTATAGACAACTGTTTTACAAATAAAAGTAACACCAGAAAGGTCTCCCTCTCTGGTGTTCATATATATTTCCTTATTTGGATAAAACTAAACAGATTTGTACAATTCTTAACTTATAAAGTTGATAGGCTAAGAACGCGTTTCTCTTCAGAAATCGCTTTTTCTTCCAAAGCTTTTACTTTAGATGTCATGTCAGATACGTAGGTTTCGTCCTTAATACTACCCAAGTTAATCTTTACATTGTATAACGCTGAAAGAATTGCAGTTCTTGCCATCATAGCAGCAACCAATGCATCAGTTTGCGCATTTTGATTGCCATTTTCCACTAAGAACGCAAGATCATCAAATAACTCAGACGTTTTTTCAGCAACTTCAAAAGGAACAGATGCAGCATATTTCATACCCTCTTGAATCATTTGAGTTCTGTGTGCTTTTTCTTCATCAGTTTCTTTAGGCAATTTAAAAGCTTTCATAACACTATCGAATGAAGTTGCGTCTTTGTCAATCATATCTACAAAATAGACTTTATGATTGCTCATTCTAACAGCAACAGCTTGCATTTCATCATTGACAGCCTCATAATTCTTTTTGCCAACGGTTAAATTTGCAACCATAGCACCTAGAGCAACAGAAAGTGCAGATGACAATGCAGCTACACTGCCACCACCAGGTACTGGTTCGTTAGATTCTAATTGATTAAGAAACGCTTGTAATCCAAGTTCTTTTAACATTATTCCTCCTAAGAAGTGCTTAAAGTGGTTTATTGTTTTCTTTATCTAAAATTAAAACGCCATTTTTTATAACTTTTTCAACGGTACTCACACCGATATGATATGGTAAAAATTTATACGATGGGAACTCATGAACTACTAAATCCGCTTTTTTACCAATATCGATACTGCCAACTTGATCAGCACGATCAACTGCAGCAGCGCCATTTATGGTTAAAGCTGTTATGGTTTCTTCAATTGTCATTCCCATTTGATTTGTAGCAAGAGCAATTAAAAGAGGAATTGACTCTGTAAAGCAACTTCCAGGATTAAAGTCAGTTGCAAGAGCAACCACTAAGCCTTGGTCTATCATGTGGCGTACGCGTGCATAAGATTCCTTAAGTGAAAATGCTGTACAAGGTAAAACAGTCGCAACCACTCCAGCCTCTTTCATAGCGTTAATACCTTCATCAGACGCTTGGAGCAAATGATCAGCAGATATTGCACCTAATTCAGCAGCAAGTTCAGCGCCACCGAGTCTCACAATTTCATCAGCATGTACCTTTAATTTAAACCCTCTCTTTTGAGCAGCTAATAAAAACCTTCTAGACTGTTCAACTGAAAATACATTTTCCTCACAGAAAATATCAGCGAACTCAGCTAGTCCTCTTTGATCCACGATTGGTAATACGTCGTCAATCATAAAATCGATAAATTTATCAGGCTCTTGCTTGTATTCAGCAGGACGCGCATGAGGTCCTAAAAAAGTTGTAATAATATCGAGAGAATGTATTTTACTTAACTCTTTCATTACTTCTAATTGTTTGATTTCAGTATCTAAGTCTAGACCGTATCCACTTTTGCCTTCAACCGTTGTAACACCAAAACCAGCCATTGAGTTCAATCGACGAATGCCTAATGAAATCAACTCTTCTTTAGTCGTTTCTTTTGTGCCTTTTACCGAATTAATAATACCACCACCGCGATTCATGATTTCCATATATGAAACACCATTCAAACGCCAGTTATATTCATCAGCTCGATAGCCACCGAAGATAAAATGTGTATGTGAATCAACAAATCCAGGTAAAACACATTTATCGGTTGCATCAATCAATGCAAACTCTTTTTCTCTGTAGTAATCAAGGTCTAAAACATCATCAGTAATTTTGGTAATTATGCCGTCCTCTACGACGATAGACGCATTCTTAATTACCTTTAAATCTTGCATTTGATCTCCTGCTTTTCCTTTAAATCCGCTACATGTAACGACTTCAGATGCGTTATAGATCACTATGCTTCCTTTTTTCATGAATTTACTCCATTATTCTTTTTTCTAATACTTGCTCATATGAGAAATTTTCAATTCCAAGATAATATTCAGAAGTAGCTAATAGTGCATCCATCGGAACAAGTCCAATGATTTCACTTCCAACTATTGAAACGCCATATCTTTGAGCTTCAATACGAATTAATTCAAACGCTCTATACAATGGTGTTTTTGTGAAATCCGTCATATTCATAGAAATTTGTACAATCCCTCTTTCTTCAAGAGCGATGCCAAGTGCTTTACAATATCTTAAGCCACCGCTAAGATGTCTTACATTTTTTGCGATTTTATTAGCGATTTCAATATCATTTGTGTTTAAGTTTACGTTGAATGCAACTAGTGGCATTCTTGCACCTATTGCTGTAATTCCAGCTGTAGGATGAATATCAGTTCCAAAATCAGGTGTCCATTCTGGATCCTTAACTTTTTCAGACATACCTTCAAATTGACCTTTTCTTACCGTTGCAAGATTTTCTCTGTCAGATTTTGAAGCTGATTTTTCATATAAAAAGCTTGGCACACCAAATTTATTATATACAGTTTCAGCCACTTCTTTAGAAAGTTTAATACATTCTTCCATAGAAGCATTTTTGATTGGGATAAATGGGATAACATCTGTTGCACCCATTCTTGGATGTTGACCTTCATGCTTCGTCATATCAATTAACTCTGTTGCAATGCCAACTGCTTCAACAACAGCATTTTTCAATGCTTCATACTCACCTACTACAGTTACAACCAATCTGTTATGATCTTCATCGTTGCTGTAATCTAATAATTTTACATTTTGTTTTCCTCTAAAAGGAGATACAATTTTATCGATTTTATCAAGGTCACGGCCTTCGCTAAAGTTAGGAACACATTGAATAATTTGATGCATAATAACCTCCAAAAGTTTGATGGTATGATTATACTGAAAAGACGTCTATTTTACGCCCATCATATTGAATCCTACGGATTATTTAATGTCTAATTTAATCGTTAACTTCTCAATCATATCTGCTGTCATTTTTTCTAAATCAAACTTAGGATTCCAACCCCACTCGGCTCTTGCACAAGAATCATCAAGCGAATTTGGCCATGAATTTGCAATTTTTTGTTTTACTTCATCTATACCATAATCCATTTCAAATTCTGGAATATGTTTTTGTATTGCTTTTTTAATATCTTCTGGACAAAAACTCATCGCAGTAATATTAAATGCATTTCTATGAATAAGCTTTGAACCATCTGCTTCACAAAGCTGTATAATCGATTCAATCGCATCCGGCATATACATCATGTCCATATACGTATCAGCTGCTAGGTTACAAGTAAATTTCTTGTTTTTAAGTGCTTCATAATAAATGTGAACAGCATAGTCAGTAGTACCACCACCTGGTAATGCGCTATAAGAAATTAATCCAGGGAATCTCACACCTCTTGTATCTACACCAAATTTATTGAAATAGTAATCGCAGAGTAACTCACCCGCAACTTTTGAAACGCCATAAATAGTTGTCGGTCTTTGAATTGTATCTTGTGGTGTTAAGTCAGCTGGTGTTGAAGGGCCAAAGGCAGCTATTGAACTAGGCGTAAAGACCATAGCACCCGTCTCTCTTGCTACTTCTAAACAATTATAGAGCCCGTTCATATTAACATCCCATAAAAGTTGCGGATTTTTCTCACCTACTGCAGATAATAAAGCAGCTAGATTCATAATTGTATCGATTTCATATTTCTTAACGAGTTCTAACATACGATCGTAATCTGTTACGTTCAATTCTTCAAATATACCATCGTTTTCAACTGTTTCACTACTACCTCTACGGATATTTGTAGCAACGACATTTTCAACTCCATAAAGTTTTCTCAAGGTATGTGTCAGTTCTGTTCCAATCTGACCACAAGCTCCTGTAATCAATATTTTTTTCATTTAGCGCTCCCCTTATAAAAATATTTGAAACCTTAAAAACAATTCACCAACTCTATTTTACATGATTGTTACATTGAGTGAAATAAATCTTTTCTTAAATTGTTTTAACATTTAGATTCAAGTCATTGCATTAGAATGGATTCATCACAAAGCTGTACTGACTACACATATATGATATGGTCAGACGCAATAAAATAACCTAAAATAATCAAACAAATTAATATACTAAACAACCCAATCCATCTAAACCGAGGTTTTGAAAGCTTATGCTTTCCAATAATCATCCCAAGCACCATACCAATGCCACCACCTAAAAAAGCATGCATTAATAAAAAGTTTTCGGAAATTCGCCACTTCCCTTTTATAGCATAACTTTTATCCAGTAACATGGAGATAAATGCAGACAGATTAATTAAACCAACAATAAGAGTGATGCTCTTAAAAAACATAATGCCTCCAATAAAACTCTCCTTAATAATACTCTTATTATAATGTATAATGTAAGAAATATCTTGTTTTTTAAGTAAGCTTCATATTTTCACCCTATCAATCAAAAAGAGGTTAATATGACACTAGAAATTGAAAGTATTATTAAATTATTAGTAGCCGTATTGGTTGGCGGATTAATTGGTCTAGAGCGAGAATCAGTCAGACGTCCAGCAGGTTTTAGAACTCATATCTTAGTCTGTGTGGCAAGTGCCCTAATCATGGATATGAATCTTCTAGTAGCAAAAGAATTTGTTAATGCTGATCCCATGAGGCTCGGTGCTCAGGTCATTAGCGGTATGGGTTTCTTAGGTGCCGGTACCATACTAAAAGAAGGTGCAACGGTTAGTGGTTTAACTACCGCTGCTGGACTTTGGGCTGTCGCGTGTCTAGGATTGGTCATTGGCGCAGGATATTATCTTCTTGCGGTATTTGCAGCACTACTAATGTTACTGACACTGAAAACGTTCAGCCAGCTAGAAAGAAAATACTCAGGTAGAAAAAAACCACCTAAAGCATAAACAGAGGATAGATGATTCTATCCTCTATTTTCTTATAAAAGCGACACTCACGCGTGTTGTATTTTCAAGTTGTTCCAACTCAATATTTCCACCAAGCTTGTTCACGATAATATCGTAAGCGATGCTGAGACCTAAACCCATGTGATGTTGCCTTGATTTTGTTGTAAAGAATGGTTCAAAGACTCGACTTGTCGCTTCACCGATTACAGGTTCTCCATTATCTTCAACGATCAAGAACACAGTTCCACTGTTACTAAAAGTCTTGATTTCAATCCTACTTCGAGGTAACTCTTTAACTGCTTCAATTGCATTCTCTACGATATACTTTATTGCCTGTTTTAACATTAAGGGGTTACAATATACCATTTGCTCTTCCCTATAATCTCTAACAAGCTCACTGATATTGGTCAATTCTCTGCTCATCAAATAAACAACTTCATCTACCAGATCCCCAAGTGTCACATAAATAAAGCCGCCATGTTCTTCCTCATCAAAATATGTCTTAATGGCATTAATTCTCTTTTGAACACTTCCGAGCTGTTTTTCAATATTCTCTACTGATTTATAGCTTATCTCTAAAGGCTGTGAAAGTTGATTTAATTCATCTCTTAAATGATTCAATTCTAGGAGTGAATTACCAATTGGTTTTTCTATTTCTTCTGATAGGTTTTTCAGTAGACTTCCAATAGCAGTTATTTTTTCTTTTTCAACAACATAGCTTTGCGTATCCTTCAATGATTGGTTGATCCGTTTGAGTTCAACATTTTGATTTTCAAGTAAATTTAATGCTTTATTTAATCTAGAGTCTTTTTCAACCGAACTAATAATCGCTTGGACCCTCACTGAAAATTCAAGTGCATTAAAAGGTGTCCTAATAAAATCTTTGGCACCTAGTTCAAAGCATTCCTTTAATATTTCTAAATCCTCCACCTTTGTCACCATGATTACTTGAGTTTGTGCCATCAAAGCCATCTCGTTCATAACCTTTAATACATCTATTCCCGACATACCTGGCATGACTAGATCTAACAAGACAACACTAACTTCCGTATTTCTCAAAATTTCCACAGCTTCCTCGCCACTTGAAGCTTTTAGAATGAAGTGATCTCCTTGGAGTTGGTGTAATATATCTTCGATTAATTTAACATTCAATCGACTATCATCAACAATTAGTATATTCATGTAAGCCTCCTTAACTGTTGCATATATACCCAAGTTATCCTTTGAAAATCAAAGGAGCTGTAGCACAACTACACAAATAGTCACGCCACAGCTCCACTTCTTAAAATTCTGCGTTCTTTACTGTTCTTGGGAAAGGAACAACATCTCTGATATTTCCCATACCAGTTAAATACATAATCATTCTTTCAAAACCCAGACCATAACCAGCATGTCTAGTTGTACCAAACTTTCTAAGTTCTAAATACCACCAGTAATCCGATTCGTGTAAGCCTAGCTCTTTAACTCTTTCAAGTAAAAGATCCAAACGCTCTTCCCTTTGTGAACCACCGATTAGCTCGCCAACACCTGGAACTAGTAAATCCATTGCAGCAACGGTTTTTTGGTCTTCGTTCATTCTCATGTAGAATGACTTAATCTCTTTTGGATAATTTATAACAAAGACTGGTCTGTTATAAATCACTTCTGTTAAATATCTTTCATGCTCAGTTTGTAAATCAGCACCCCAGAATACTGGATATTCAAATTCTTCACCAGATTTTATCAATGCGTCAACCGCTTCTGTGTACGTCACTTTGCCAAAATCCGAATTAAGTACATGAGTTAATCTCTCTAATAAACCTTGATCGATTCTTTCATTGAAAAATTTCATTTCTTCAGGACAAGTTTCCAAAACATATGCAATGATATATTTAACCATATCTTCAGCCAAAGCCATATTGTCATTTAAGTCAGCAAAAGCAATTTCAGGCTCGATCATCCAGAATTCTGCAGCATGTCTTTTCGTATTTGAATTTTCAGCTCTAAAAGTTGGTCCAAATGTATAAACATCTCTAAATGCAAGTGCAAATGTTTCCGCTTCAAGCTGACCACTTACAGTTAAATTGGTTTCTTTACCAAAGAAATCTAAAGTTGTATCAATTGCACCTTCCTCAGTTTTAGGTAAGTCATTGAAATCTAAAGTCGTAACTCTAAACATTTGGCCTGCGCCTTCCGCATCACTACCTGTAATAATTGGTGTATGAACGTAGACAAAGCCTCTATCTTGAAAAAACTTATGGATGGCATATGCTGCTGCGGATCTAACTCTAAATACAGCTGAGAATGTGTTACTTCTTGGTCTAAGATGCGCAATCGTTCTAAGATATTCCATTGTGTGTCTTTTCTTTTGAAGTGGGTAATCTGCACTTGAGTATCCCTCCACAACAATTTCAGTCGCTTTCAGCTCAAATGGTTGTTTGGCATTTGGCGTTTCCACTAGGGTTCCTTTAATGATCAATGCAGAAGATATTGCACATTTCTCTATATCTTGAAAATTCTCAAGTGTATCATCATATACAACTTGTAAATTATTAAAGTACGTTCCGTCATTTAACTCAATAAATGCAAATGTTTTTGAACTTCTAGAGGTTCTAATCCAACCTGAAACCTGTAATTCCTTACCAACATACTCCGAAGGCTTGAGAAATAATTCTCTAATAACGGTATTTTTCATATTTTCCTCCATAATCTATCTAATATGACCTTCTGTCTCGCTCTAAAATTCTATTAAATTATAATACAATCAACCGCCTAAGTCAAAATAATACGTTGAAAAATCAATCACTTTCTTATACTATTATAGTACTAAAACTCTTTAAAAAGTAAGGAGACTTGTCCATGCAATATATTAACCTTTTGTTTCTTTTATCATCACTTTTTTTAACCAACTTTATTTATCATCTATCCTTTACAAATAAGAAAAATGAAGCTTTTCTTACAGACTTAATCCCCTTTGTTACGATATGGGTGACATCGCTGATGCCACTTCAAGTGAGTAGTTTCACTATTTTAAAGCTCAGTCTAATATTAAGCATAGGTGGAAGGCTTATTTTTGAACGATTAATGATAAAAACATTAAAGGAATATTTGCTTGTTTACGATTTTGTAGCTGCAGGTATTATACTTGCGATTGCTCTCAATCCAATCCTAATCCCTAATTTAATCATTAATATATTCGTGGCACTGGTCTTTTCTTTAGAAATGATTTCTAAACTGCATGTCTATAATTCTGAAAGATCACTTTACTCAAAAGAAACAATGGAAGTTGGTTTTATAGGCTGGGTTGGTGGCATCAGTTTGTCTCTAGGCTCAAGCGTATTCAATCAAAACCTTGGTATTTCAGTTATTATTATAGCGGTTGTCGCCCATCTCGCTTTAGAAGCAAAGCATTATAGAAGGGCTGTTGAAAGTACAGACGGAAGGCTTTCTGAGCTTGAAAATAAGTTTGAACGGTCTGTAGAGTTTGAGGCAAAGAAAAGAACAGCACAATTGGCAGATAAAGTTGAATATATAAAAGAAAAATCTCAAAAAGATCCATTGACAAAGGCTTACAATAGAAATGGCATCCTAAATGAAATGAATGGATTAATTAATGACTCCTCTGTCAAAATCTTTTCAATCGCGATGTTTGACATCGACTTTTTTAAAACGATTAACGATACAAAAGGGCATATCATTGGTGATGAATGTCTGAAATTTTTATCATATACCTTTATGACTCATAATAGAAAGACCGATTTACTAGGCCGTTATGGTGGTGATGAGTTCATTTTGCTAATGCCTCACGTCAACGCCCCTGCCGCTATGGAAATTTGTGATCGCTTACGCAAAGAGGTGGCACTTAAATCTTCTCCAAAATTCTCGATTTCAATGGGCATCGCATCTTATCCTTATGACGGAAGAAGCTTTAATGAGCTGTTGGAAAATGCCGACAAAAGTTTATATAAAGCTAAGGAGCTTGGAAAAAATAGAGTTGCCTATGAGGGCAATGTCCCTATGTTGAAGAAATAATACCTTTTTATTCAAATGCAAATCACTAACATCAAGTCCTCTAATTTTACCACTATCAATATTGTGACAAATTAAAAACCACTAACTCATTTTTCAACCGAGCTAGTGGTTTTAATTATTTCCTGAGAAATCATATATCTTTGGCACTGTATCGCTATCACTGATCCAATACGTTACTTTATTCCTAATCTCATTTTGATTCTCATCTATATAGGTTTCGACGATAGAAACGACAACATACGGCTTTTCCTCATATAGCTCATACGCGTAGAATTTTGAAAATCGGTAACCTTTCTCTTCAGAAAAATCCACAGCACTGAGCTTATCTGAAGCTGGAGAGGCTTCTTCAACTAGCTTCCATACTGCGTCATCCCCGTCATTAATAAGGCCATCCCAGGATTGATTAAAACCCAATAGCAAATTATATATAGATACTGGTATATTAATTGAAACTAAAGGTATATCCACAGTTGGCACTTCAGAAGAGGTTTCAATTTCGACACTAGTAGTAGATTCCAAATCACTAACACTTTCAAGATCAAAGGCACTATGATATCCCGTTATTATGGATGTCCCTTTATAGGATATCCCTTTAACAAAATCAATGGTACCGTGTCCTTTAAATAAAGTGCGCTCTTCATAATAGCCCTCTTTGGTCTCATATCTTACTTTCACTGCATCGCCATTTTTCCAAACATCTATAATTTCTGCATTAAATGTCACCTTTTTGCCATCATAATCAATCGCTTTATAATGCCATTGATGTCCAATCTCTAACGGTGCTTCTAGAAGTACAACCTCATTGTAATCACTATCATTTAGTCGTGTTCCTTCAATACTTTGAATCATTCGATCTCCGTCCACTGAACACGATATTTCAAACTCATATTCACTTTTAGTGCCACCCGTTGAATTGTTTTTCACTTCTCCAGTGAGCGTTACTGAATTGGACGCTTCATTGGTGATTGTTTTTACTACATGAAAATAATTACTGTCTCCTGTATAGGAATCAACCGTATTTTGTAAAAAAGCCAATAAAGTTTCATTTGGTGGATTTAAGTTATAGGGAGTACGACCACATGATGTTAATATTAAAAGCACGATTATCCATACTGCATATTTCTTCATATGATCCCTCCCTCTATAGTATAGTGAATATTTTGATTAAATTAATAGATGCTGAGTTCTAAGCTTTGAGATAACATTTCTAAAACCTTAATGCCTGCCAAACTATTTCCCTTTTTGTCGAGTGCAGGGCTAAATACACCGATTCCAATATCATTTAAAACGGTACACATAATACCGCCTCCAACGCCGCTCTTTGCGGGAATCCCAACATTAATAGCAAACTCTCCTGAACCATCGTACATACCACAAGTTGCCATATAGGATTTAACAATTCTGCTATACCTAGCTGAGAAAAGTCTTTCTCCTGAGACAATATCAACACCATCGTTAGCAAGAATCGCTCCTATATATGCCAAATCTCTTGTATTGACTTCTATAGAGCACTGTTTAAAGTATACCTCAAGTGTTTCCTCCACATCTCCTTCAATGTTGCCAAAATCTTTAAGAAAATATGCCATTGAACGGTTTCTATGTCCAGTTCTTGCTTCAGATTTATAAACCGCTTCATTGATCTGAATCTCAGGATTATGTGTTAATTTTCTAATAAAACTCAATATACGATAGATTTTCTCTTCAGCGGAATCACCTTTAATTAGTGCTGAAACAGATATTGCGCCAGCATTAATCATTGGATTAAGTGGTTTGTGCTCATCAAAGGTTTCAAGACGAACAATTGAATTAAAAGGATCACCGGTTGGTTCTTTTCCAACTTTCTCAAATACTCTATCCTCACCATTATCCAACAGTGCTAATAAGAGTACAATTGGTTTTGATATACTTTGAATGGTAAATAAGGTGCTCGTATCCCCTGCTTCATATAAGTTCCCTTCAATATCAAACACGGATATGCCCAGCTGTTCTGGTTTTGCTTTACTTAGCTCAGGAATATAGCTTGCTACTTTTCCTTGTGCACATAATGGTAAATTCTTGCTGACGAGTTCTTGAAGTAATGACTGCATTTTACCCACCTCATATATAGTTTCAATATCCATTATAACAGTGATATGAAAAATTTGAAGTGATTTTAACAATTGTGTATTTTTTTTTAGACATGACAGCCATATCATGAAGATTCCTTATTTACAAACATGCTGATATTTGGTAGTATATTATATGTTACATATCCATATCACATAAGGAGTTGTCAGGAATGAAGAAAACTTTATTAACTGAATCGGCACTTGCAAAACTACAACAAGAATACGATGAACTCATTGAAAAGAGACATCAGATTTCTGACGAGATAAAAAGAGCCAGAGGATTTGGAGACCTTTCAGAAAATGCAGAATACCATGCAGCTCGTGAAGCTCAATCGCATAATGAGACTGAAATATTAAAACTTAAAGAGATCTTAGAAAGCTATGAACTTGTTCAGGAAGCTTTTGATAAAGACAGCATCACTATCGGCTCAAAAATCAAAGTAAAATATATTGATTTCGACGATATTGAAGAGATTGAAATCGTTACAAAAATTGAGTCTGATCCGTTGAACTCAAAGATTTCAAATGAATCCCCTATTGGAAATGCCCTTATGGGTAAGAAAAAAGGCGATAAAGTTGAAGCTCAATCTCCAAATGGACTTGTTAAGCTTGAAGTTTTGGACATTTTATAATCAGCATAATCAAATAAAGGATTTGAAACTATTTTCAAAATAGTTTCAAATCCTTTTTTATTTAGTCTAAATTTAGTAATTGGTATAATTTTAAGGTTCAATGTCAAAGCATTTTTATTCTATAACCATACTTTGTTTCGTTTTTGGGTGATCGATGTGCCTGAACACCCTATACAAGATAAATGTACCTATCAGATAACAACCAATCGTCCAATAGTAAGGTGTGTTATAGCTATATTTGAACATGATAATACCACCTAAGTAAATCCCCACAGCCCTAAATAAATTATTAGTTAAGCTAACGAGACTACTCATAAATGTTCGCGCTTCATCACCTGCAATTTCCATCGCCAAGCTTCCAATAATTGGACTTGCCATATTCATCAGTGAGCTTCTAAAAAAGAACGACATCGTGATCACGATAATACCTTGTGGAAATGAAATTGAAATTAAAAAAGGAATCGACAGAAGCTGACATGCTATTACCGTTCTAATTCGCCCTAGCTTCTTGGCTAATGGTGGCACAATCAACCCACCAATAACCGTTCCGATCTGACTGATCGCCATAATGTTACCGACAACACCATCGGATATATCTAGGGTATATTTTAAGTACATACTAAAGAACGGAACAATCATTCCGGCGCCTAAACCAATTAATGAAACCTGAATTAAGTATAGCAATGTCTTCCCTTGCAGCAGTTTCTTAAATCCACTGAGCGTTAAATTAACCGTAGTAGAAAGTGGTTTATCTCTTTGACCGGAAACCATATGGGTTCCTGAGAACTTCAGTGCAATCACAACAGCAATAAATATCAGTGCGGTTGAAACGTTGAGTACAATTCTTCCTGCGATTTGATCCCCGTAGATATTTCCAAGCATGCTAGATAGGTGTCCCAATACAAGGCTACCAGTTACAAATGCGACATTTTGTAAAACAAATGCCATACTAAACGCCGTCACTCTATGTTCATCAGGTGTATGCTCATAAATAATCGGTGCTTGAAGAATCATTAAGGTTGAGTTACCAACGCCAAATGTAAATGCAAAAAATACCATCACAAATGGAATATGAACATTCAAAACAACTAAGTTACTGATGACCATAATTAACAAACCGACGATTAAGGTTATCTTCTTATTCATACGCTCTGCAAATATGGCAACGGGTAGTGCACCAAGAGCAACCCCTAAAGTATTGACAGACATAATTTGTCCGACAAACGCTTCATTAAATCCTGAGTTTTTAAGATAAATTCCAAACAAAACATTGTACGCAGAACTGACTACGGTTGCAAAAAATATGATTCCCAAATAGAGCTTGACGTTTTTGGAAATATTTTTAAAAAAATCTACATATACTGAAAATGCTGTTTTCATATCATCACCAATACACATTATAGCATAAATTTCGGTATTCGAAATATAAATTTAGGAATCCGAAATATTATATTTTTTTTATAATATTCGCATTGTCACACGGTACGCTTTTGGGTATACTTAATATAAAAATACTGGAGGTCTATTATGGCATGTATGTATCCATCTACTAGTAAAGAACCAGAAATTTTGTATCCATATATTGAACAAGAAATGAAAAAACTCCTCATCGATGAAAATGACTGGATCGCCAATGCAGCGAATGCAGCTGCTACTCTTGGCTTCTTACTTCACGATTTAAATTGGGCAGGCTTTTATCTTTTAAAAGGTGGCGAACTTGTACTAGGACCATTCTGGGGTAAACCAGCAGTGACTAGAATTGCACTAGGAAAGGGCGTTTGTGGTGATGCGGCTTCAGCTCGGAAAACAATCGTAGTGGAAGATGTTCATCAATATCCTGGTCATATCGCTTGCGATCTTTTCTCAAATAGCGAAATCGTTATTCCGTTAATCAAAGATGACCAATTACTCGGTGTATTAGATATCGATAGCCCTGAAATTGGCCGATTTAAAGAAGTCGATCAATTAGCTCTAGAAAAAATTGCTACTCTTATTGTAGAACACGTAGGTTTTCCTTTATAAAATATAGGATTCTCTTTTTAAAAAGAAAAACACCGCACAGCGGTGTTTTTTTAGTATTTACGATCTAATAATTGACGTGACATTTCACTCAATACAATCTTTGCCTCGCATTCAGGCAATGCATCTATTTTTCGATATGCTCTATTTGTATATTTCTGTGCAAGTGCTCTCGCTTTTTCTAGACCTTTTTTCTTTTTAACTAGTTCTAGTAACTCTACTTCTGATTTTTGCAAAACAGAAGCATCCTCACGCTGAAATGAATATATTACAGGTAAAGTATAATACCCTTTCTTCAAATCGTTGTGTGTTGACTTCCCTACCAATGCTTGATCATCAGAAAAATCCAAAATGTCATCAATAATTTGAAAAGCCACTCCTAGTTCATAGCCGATTCTACCGAGTTGATTGGATAAGCGCTCTGAGCATTTGCTTTCAAAAGCACCTGCATACATGCTCACAGCGAAAAGTGCAGCCGTTTTTCCAGATACGACTCTCAAATAGTTTTTAACTGTCATAAACTGAAACTTACTGTGAAATTGCAATAATTCACTTTCACAAATATGTTCGATGGCTTTAGCAATTTTCTGCATGTGTTCACCATCATAGTCATTGCTATTAAGCATGCCCATTACCTTTGAAAGTAGATAATCACCAGCATACACCGCCATATCCTTGCCATATTTGCTCTGAACGCTTTCTTTATTTCTTCTCAACTTAGAGTCATCAATTATATCATCATGTATCAAAGTTGCCATATGGAGCATTTCTACAGCTGCTGCGAGATTGACACTCTTATCTGATTGATACTCTCCAAAGTGAGCTGAAACAATAGACATTTGTGGTCTTAGCATTTTTCCATTTAAATCAATGATATCCGATATGATTTCACTGATTCCAGAGAACTTTGATTTTGACTGTTTGATTATGGTTTCTCTAACTTTGATCAACTCTGTTGTAAGCGCTTGCTGTAATTCAGTTGTTTCGTTTTTTTGTTGTACAGTAAGTGCCATAACAATCTCCATTTCAAATCTATGTTATCTCATAAATTTTACTTTTTCTAAATAGTTTATTAGTATTCTTGCAACGATTCCCACAAATATCCCTGTTGGAATCGCAACAATTAATAATATTGGCAAATAAGTGAAAATTAAAACATTGTGAATCATAATAGTCGCTACCACAAGCTGTCCAATATTATGAGCAACTGCACCAGCAACACTGACGCCCATCAAACTAATTTCACCTTTAAAGACCTTAAGAATTCCAGCCATAATTAATAGACTTAGTACGCCACCTGATAAGCTATATAAAAAGCTTGATAACGAACCAAAGGTTACAGCAGTTAAAACAACTCTTAATAGTACAACTGCTGCAGCTTGTTTAAATGTCAAAAGATAAATAGCTGACAAAGTAACAATATTCGCTAAACCAAGCTTTGCACCTGGTGCAATAAAAGGTATAGGTAACATCGTCTCTATAAATGAAAGAATCATCCCTTGTGCTACTAGAACAGAGATAAACACTAACATTCTCGTCTTAGAAGGAGGTCTATTGCTTCTTGTTTGCTCCATACACATCTCCTTCAACTAATCTGCTATACTATCCAAACCATCATTATCAACCGTTTCAGAAAAAATTTCTACGGTTAACTTATGTGGTAAACAGACAATAATTTCACCATTTTGTGAAATTGCAGCAGTTTTAACACATATTTGATCTCGACAGTTTGCTTCAACCATGTTGACAATACCATCTTTAATTTGGATGATATTAAGCTCTCCATCCTCTTCAAAGATATAGGTTTCGTTTGTTTTAAGTGAAAATGGATATGATTTTATGATCTCTCCATCATGTTTGATTAAAACCTCAAGATCACCTTGATTCGACTCAGATGATATTTTAAACCCAATAAATGCAACTACTGCAATTATTAAGACAATCAACATGAGAATAATATCATTCTTTTTCATTTATACCTTCTTTTCATAAATCATTTAAAAATCGTATCTGCAGAGCAGATACGATTTAATTTTAAGTCACAAACTCTTGTGATTCATCTATAGCAATAGCTATTGATTATTCAATTAATGGAAATACAAATACGACTTCTTAGCAAGAGGTGTTTTCTTCCACCATCTTTTAAGAACTGGAAGTACATAGTAGTCAAAACCAAGTGCACTACCTGAACCACCGATCATAGCGATACCACCGAAGAAGAACCATAAGATTGATGCATCAGACATACCTGTAAGTGTAATACCTACTGTCATAAACGTTGTAGCGATTGATGCGATAAATGTGAATAAACCAGCAATTAGCATTAAACCGAAGATAATTTCCATGAATACCATACCTGTTTGGAATAAAACAGCATGTGGTGCGATGATATTATCGATTGCCCATTGAACGACGCCTGGAACTTTTTCGATTAATGGTTTAGCTGCTTCTACTGCAGTCTCTGCAGTTTCAGAAGCTTGTGTAACTGCATCAGACGCATACATTTTTGCTTCAACTAACCAACCTTCATCGATCTTGTTAAGGCCTTCAATTAACCACATAACGCCTAAGAATACTCTGAAAGGCATTAAGAAGAAGTTAGGAGACGCTTTAGAGAAATGACCACCTACGAATGATCTTCTGTTTTTAACTTTGAAGAACTCATTTTGCATGTACTCAAACAATTGAGCCAAACCTGCTACCATAAATAAGTAGTAGAAGTTTACCATGTGCTTAACAAGAACTGCTAACCAACCATTGAATTTTAAACCATTGTTATCAGAAACTGCGTATCTAGAACCGATAGATACCATGAATCCGTGATAATTTTGTTTGTGTTCATGAAGTGGTTTATTTTGAATTAAATTACCGATGTTTAATGCTGCAGTATGACCTGATTGCTCAGCAGCTTCAACGATTTGTGGTAAGAAACCATCTTTATCTTCGTAGTGTGCATTGTCACCAGCCATAAATACATAATCATACTTGTTAGTTTGCATGAATTTATTAACGATAACTCTTCCGCCTCTACCAGCTTCAAGACCTAATTTACCAACAAAGTTGCTTACTTTGATACCAGCGCCCCAGACCAATGTCTTAGTGCTGATGAATCTACCATCTTTAAGCTCAAAGCCTTCTTCAGTTGCTTTAACTAAAGCAGCATTTTTAAGAAGCTCGATACCTAATTTTTTATATCTATTCTCTACTTTAGCAATTTGTCTTTCGTCCTTAAGTGTATTAAGGATTCTTGGTGTTGCTTCGATGTTGTAGATTGTAACTTCTTTCTTATCAACACCGTATTTTTCAGCTAAATGATCTTTAGCTTCGCCGATTTCACCAACCATCTCAACGCCAGTGAAACCACCACCAACAACTGCAAAAGTTAATAATTGTTTTCTTTTTACTTCATCTTCTTCAACTGCAGCCATTTGGAACATGTTTTCGATGTGTGCTCTTAATTTAACAGCATCTTCATACGACCAAAGTGTAAAGGCGTGTTGATCAACACCTTCAATACCAAATGAGTTTGAATCTGAACCAGCAGCTAAGATCAAGTAATCAAATGGATATTCTTTTCTTTCAGAAACCAGTTTCTTACCTTCAAAGTCAACGTTAGTAATTGTGTCTGTTACAACTTTAACTTTTCTTGCTGCAAAAACTTTTCTCAAATCGATTTGAATCGCATGTGGTTCTGTACGATGACCAGCAACTTCGTGAAGTTCTGTCATCAATGTGTGGTATGGTTTTTTGTCGATCAATGTGATTTCTACTGAATCATCATTTTTGAAGATTTTGTGGAGCGTCTTGCCAGCTTTGACTCCGGCATAGCCACCGCCGAGAATCAAAATTCGCTTCTTTTCAGCCATAGTATCCCTCTTTCTATAATTTCTATAATTCCTCTTTAATATTATACCAAAAACCACTTAAATAGAAATACAATTTTAATAATTGCTTAACAAAATTGAATAAAATTTGTCAATGTATTCTATAATTACTGGTTTTTGATTAACATTTCTAATTTTTCTGAGATTGCAATATATTCTATTTCTTCTTTAACGCAATCTACTCTTTTTGAGAACTCTACAATGCCCTCATCAATACCTTTACCAACTGTGACTCTTAATGGAATACCAATTAAATCCGCATCGGTAAACTTAACACCTGCTCTTTCATTTCTATCATCTATCATTACAGAGATGCCCATCTTTTGTAATTTCATATAAAGCTCAAATGCTTTTTCAACTTGAAGCTCATTCTTAACATTAACAATTGTAATCAGAACTTGATAAGGTGCTACTGCAATTGGCCATACAATTCCTTTTTCATCATGAAATTGCTCAACGATTGCTGAAACGCATCTTGAAATTCCGATACCATATGAGCCCATGACAAAATGTTTTGCTTTGCCATCTTTATCAAGGAAAGTTGCATTCATTGCTTTTGAGTACTTATCGCCTAACTGAAATATGTTTCCAACTTCAGTTCCTCTATCAATAGCAAGTGGTTTGTGACAATGTGGACATGCATCTCCTGCTTCAACTGAAACTAAGTCATCAATCCCTTTACAGATTGTTTTATCTAATTTAATGTTCTTTAAGTGATAGTCAGCTTCATTAGCGCCACAAATACCATTTTGAATTTCGAAAACGCGCTGATCAGCATATAGTTCAACATTTGAACTTAAACCTACTGGGCCAACGAATCCAAGTACCGTTCCTGCCATAGATTTAATTTCATCTTCTGATAACATGACAATTTCATCTTCAGATATACCAGCAAGTTTTCCAAATTTGACCAAATTCAAGGTTCTATGACCTGGCACCATAACGGCAAAAACGCGTTTTGCATCCTCTGAACGATAAAGCAATGTCTTTATAAAACGGCTTGCATCACAATGGAAAAAGCTTTCTAGCTCCTCAATTGTTTTTACATTTGGCGTGTGTACTTTTTCGTTTTCTAACGAATCCGTTTGTTTTGACGCTTCAATGTTAAATATTGCAGGTGCAACTTCATCCGTTGCAGCAAAATCACAGGCATCACAATAAGCAATCGTACTTTCACCACTAGGTGTAATAGCGATATACTCATGAGAAATACTGCCACCCATGTTTCCTGAATCACCTAAGACAACCTTATATTTCATCGCCATTCTATCGAACGCTTTATTATAAGCAACCGCCATATTATCGTAAGATTTAACCATGCTTTCATGATCAACATCAAATGTATAGGCGTCTTTCATAATAAACTCCCTTGCTCTTACAAGTCCAAAACGTGGGCGTCTCTCATCTCTATATTTTGTCTGAATTTGATAGAGATTAAGTGGCAATTGTTTGTATGATTTTAGTTCATTATTAATTAAAAATGTGAAATATTCCTCGTGTGTGGGTCCTAAACAAAACTCACGATCATGTCGGTCCCTTAACTTAAACATCTCTGGACCAAAGTTTTCCCATCTTTGACTTGCATCCCAAATCTCTCTTGGTTGAATCGCGCTCATCAGCACTTCTTGTGCACCATGAGCATCCATTTCTTCTCTGACGATTTGTTCAATATTTTTCATAACTCTAAAACCCAGTGGCAAGAATGAATACACTCCCGAAACTAGCTTTCTAATCATACCAGCTCTTAATAAAAGTTGTGCGCTCATGATGTCTGCATCACTTGGCACTTCTCTAAGTGTAGGCATATATAAATTTGACATTTTCATATAATTCACCTCATTATCGTACTGCTCAATTCACTATAATATATGAAAAAACATAAAAATACAAGGAAAACCCGACTAAAATAATAATAATTAACATCTCATTTTTTTATATTATATTCTGCTTTAACAATAAACCATTTATCTTTATAGACGGAAAGTCCTCAAACCTATTGTTTCCAATAAATTTGAGGACCAAATTCACTTTATTACTAATTTGATTAACGATTTGTTGCGCACATTTGATTACATAATTTCTTTGTTGTAATGCCCTCTCGTATCCGTTTCTTGATTGAAAACAGATCGATTTAGAGACCCATCTAACTTTCCTAATGCCCTATTGATGATTTTGATCACTTGATCTTTTGATTCAACGGTGAAGTTCAAGCGAAATGCCTCGATTCCCTTTATACTTTGAATTTCATCTAGTAAATTCAATGTTTTTCCGTTCAAAATGGTTACAGTGCAATCATCATGTGTGATAATAGGAAACGTACCATGCTCGTCTTTGATTACATATTGCTTCGTTCTACACAAACCACATTGATTCATTTTTTTTAGTGGGCAGTATTTGGTGAACATCAAAGGTGCTTTGCCATAGACGATCATCTCAAGTGCTGGTGCACCCTCATTTTCTTTATGATAAGCTTCAATTAAGTCATCAATTTGACTTTTATTAAGCTCATAAGATAAAGTAACGCGTTTGGCACCCAAATTATAAAGCTCTAAACAGCTGGTTGCATTGACAACATTCAACGAATAGTCTGTTACATAGTCATTTTTATCTTTATAGTGGTAAACACCACCATAGCCACCAATGAGCAATTGTCCTGACTTTTCTTGATATTCAATTTGATTTCTTCTAATGATGTTATCAAAATAGACTTCCTTTATACCACTGCTAATACACGCATCGTACTGCTCCTTAGTCGTTACAGTTGCAGTAAGATACGGCAGATTGAGTGAAAACGCTATTTTTTTATTTGGCTCAACTGATTTTACTCGGTTCTTCTGACTATTTAACTTTAAGTCATATAATGCCTGAACAATATCACGTCTTGCAGCGTTAAGAAGTTTAGCGGGTATAAACGCACCATATTCGTCGAACTCTATGTGGTTTAGCTCAAATATCGTATCGTTTAACCTTGCAACTTGTTTAACCACTTGTTCCTTTGTGGTCGGATTATTTATTGCCTCAGCTAAAACGTCTTCACTTTCATAGACGTAATTAAATCCCAACCCCTCAGCATCAATAACCAGTTTTGAATCTGGATAGGCATAGATTTTCAAGTTCAAATCAAATCTTTTAAACTCATTTTCAAGTGAAGCCTCAAGTGATTTATAGTATGCAAAGTCTTTGGTGATATAAACAAGGTCACCTTTTGATAACTTTTCTTTAATCTTGATATAGCAAACGCGGTCTGCTTTGTTAATTAAATTCCCCTCTTTATCATATAATTTGACTACAGTGAGTACGACATCTTCATTATCGTGACTGATTCTGATAATGTCGTTTTGATTTAAGGGTTTCGTTAGTGTAATCTCATACGTATCTTTAATAATCTTCGAAATCCGACCAATCTCAAATCCGACGTTATTTGGTCGAGTGATATTGGTAATGTCTTTTTTATCTTCATGAAATAGATAGCCCTTTGTGTAGGTTCTATTAAAGGTTTTACTCAAATCTGCAATATCAGTCGTGGTAATTTCACCATCTAAAGCTTTTCTATATTTTGAAACCACATTGGCCACATAAGCAGGCTCTTTCATTCGACCTTCTATTTTTAAAGAATCTATCTCTTTTAAATCTTCAATATGTTCAATGGTATTTAAATCTTTTGTCGATAAAATATAGTTTTTTCCTATTATTGTATCCGTAGTTTGGTCTATGAGTTCATATTCTTTACGACAAGAACCTACACAACGACCACGGTTGCCACTTCTATAACCAATTAATCCTGACATGAGACAATTTCCTGAATAAGAGACACATAGTGCACCATGTACGAAAATTTCTAAAGGAATTTTTGCATTTTTTTTAATTTCTTTTACTTTTTCAATCTCGACTTCACGTGACAATACGACACGTTTTGCCCCTAACTCTTTAAAAAGAAGAGTCCCCTCTAAATCATCAATGCCCATTTGAGTTGAACAGTGTGCCTCTAAATCAACAAAGTTTTTAACAATATAATCAAGTGCCGCCAAATCCTGAACAATAATACCATCAACCCCAATCTCATTTAAAAGATTCATTTGCTCTTTCATCTCTGAGATTTCACTTTCAAATACGATTGTATTCATTGTAACGTAGATTTTTACATTTCTAAGATGTGCATATGCCACAGCTTCTTTCAACGTTTCAAAATCAAAATTTGATGAATAAGCACGCGCACCAAATTTTTGCATTCCCAGATATATTGCATCACACCCATTTGAAATAGCAGCCTTTAAAGCCTCCATATTTCCTGCAGGAGCTAATAATTCCGTCATTTTTTCCTCCAAACTATTCGCTTCATAGCGCTAGGTATTTCCAATAGGTATTTACTATTATCACTATGACGTCGATCAATCCTAGCTATTAAGAATCGTGTCACTTATTGATCACATCCTATATTTACCCACTTTAATAAAATCTTATGACTTAAATTTCCTCAAATAGCATTATAACAAGTCAGGTCACACAAAACAAGAAATCTTGTGTGAACATTTAGACATGACTAAATATAAGACAACAAAAAAATCTCTAAACACGTTTGAATATGTGTTTAGAGATACTTTGAAAGCTAGAAATTACACACTTCTATATCGATTAAAAACAAAGACGATATCCGAATAACAGCACTTTCCTTTAGGATTATTAACCGCACAGTTACTGTTCTTCATTGCACCTGTGATTTCAATAACAGCCTCAACGGTCTGAGCGCCATTATCTATTGCTTTATGTATGTCTTGTTCCGTTACATGGTTACAATAACACACATAATCACCGATGACTGGCTCAGCCTTCTGACTTGAGCAACAAGAACATTTCAATACTTCCATTTCAACACTTCCTAAATTCGACTTCTCAACTATTTTATCTTATCCTTATGCATATATCAACTAGAGTCCTTAAATTACTTCTTATATAATCTTTAAACTTTTTCTTATATCATCTTTAAACTACTTCTTTGATAAATGTGTGATTAAATAATCGAAAAACTCAAGATTGCTGTACCAATGTGTATGAACATAAGTGCCAAAGGCATTCTTATATTTAAGGCCACATAAATGTTGTTTCCCTTTACGATTGACTGTAATCTGATAGCTTTGTTCGCTTTTGGGGATGATCTGAGAATGATGAAATTCATGTCCTCTAACAGACACCAAGTCCTCAAATTCTGCCTCTACATGTCCAAAACGCTGTAATTTCTGAGTCATAATCGTTTCAGCATCTATGGCACCAACCATACTATATGTTTTTTGGTTCAAATCGGTGATTGAGTTCGTCAAGTACATGAAGCCACCACATTCAGCGTATACTGGACCACCCAAAGCTATAAAATCGTGAATACACTTCCTCATTGTTCTATTTTGCTCTAGTGCTTCACTGAAAATTTCCGGATAGCCACCCCCCAGTAAGACCGCATCGGTTTGAGGTGGTAATTCTAAATCCAGCATCGGTGAAAATGGTATTAATTTTACGCCTACCGCTTCAAGTAACTCCAAATTATCCGCATAGTAAAATGAAAAAGCCTGATCTTTCGCATAGGCTAAAGTAAGTCCACCATTTTGCAGAACCCTATCTTTAATATGTTCAATTTTTTCTAGAGCGTATTCTTTAAAGTTGCTCCCGTAAGCAATATCATTATGACCATCTGTAACTTTGTGAATGCGAGTTTCACAGTCCATATTAGAATCAATCTTATTTGAATCAATCTTATTTGGATCACTGTTATTTGAATCACTATTAATATTCACTTCTCTATTATACACTGACTCTGATATGGTTTCTGATTGTGCCTGAGTCTGAACGATTCTAAAATCCGCTATAATCCCCTCGACATCAACCGTCTCCTCTACCATTTTAGCCATCGCACATATTTTAGCTTCGATCTCAACATCTTCTTCAGCTTGAACCAAACCCAAATGGCGACTTTTTAAGCTAATAGATTCATTGGGTTTTAAATAACCATAGGCTTTAATTGGCAAGTGTGTTTCTACTGCTCGTTTCAGTAGCTGATAGTGGTGCTCTGTTTTGATCTTATTAAAAACAACGCCTTGAATTTTGGAAGGCGAATGAAATCCTATCAATCCACTTAAAACAGCTGCCGCAGTAAGCGCTGTACTTGAACCATCCATTACGATCACAACAGGGGTATCGATGACTTCTGCGAGGTGAGCAGAGCTACCAGTAATATTAGACGTATCATGCCCATCGAAGTATCCCATTACACCTTCTATGACTGACAGATCTACGGTCTCAGAATGTTTATGATATAGATATGCCAAAGCATCATCCGGAACCATCCAGGTGGGTAAATTATAGGATGGATTTCCAGTTGCTAGACGGTGAAACATAGGATCGATATAGTCTGGTCCCGATTTAAAGCCTGCAACTCTTAATCCTCTATCCCTTAATGCTCGCATCAATCCAATTGTTAATGTCGTTTTCCCCGATCCACTGGAAACGCCAGCTATCATTATCCCCATATTTGACTCCCCATTAAAGCACTACAGATATAACCTGCAAGTAAAAAACAAACTTGAATGACTTCTATGGTCATACCAATCGTATCTCCCGTATGTCCACCAATCGTTTTAATACACTTATTTTGAATCAAAAATAACATCAATAAACAAAAAAGGATGGCTAATAGTCCCACTAAACCTAGAAAAACACCAACCGCGCATGCTACTACCGCAAGAATGAGTAGCCCATGTAATGGTTTAAGATGATGCATAAACAAATAGCCCATACCTTGATCTTTTCTCGCATAATCTGAAAAACTTCCCGCAATCAGGCCAAAGGATTTCCCAATAAAAGGCATTAACAGGAGCCACATAAATGATAGATTGCCTGAAATGATTACCATACTAATAAAATAAAGGATGAGTGCGATTACACCAAAAGAACCAATGTGCGAGTCCTTCATTATCACCAAAATACGCTCTTTATCTCTCGCACTGAAAAGTCCATCTGTACTATCAGCAAGCCCATCTAAATGAATGCCTCCAGATATAAAGAGATAAACGATGGTAATGAGCAGCCCTTTAATTAAAGTATTATCTATTGGCAGCATTGAGAATGGCACAAGAAAAAGACCAATGATCAATCCCACAAATGGAAAGTACTTTAATCCACTGAGATATCGTTTTTCGGTATACTCAACTCGATTACCGATTGGAATTCTAGTAAAAAAACTAATCATTAATAAAAATCCCGACATAGGTTCATTTTCCTTCCTAAAATGCTTTTTATTCAGCCACTTTTAACTTAAGTGGCAATCCCACAGCGACAAATGTGACTTCATCCGCAAGTGTTGCTACATACCGATTGACGCGTCCAGAAATGTCTCTAAAGTAATTGCCCAGCTTATAGGGTGCTACCAAACCTAAACCCACCTCATTGGTGACAAGGATCAGTTCTTTCCCATGTTTTCGGCAACTATCGACCAAACTATCGAACTCACCTATGATGTTACTTTCAACTTCATCAAGTTGTTCGGGTGAAATCGCTTCATAATCTTGATGATACGCAAACATGAGATTAGTCATCATCACTGTCATACAGTCCAGTAGAATCACATCCGCACCTATAAAATCCTTATGCTGCTCAATTGACTTAAAATGTATAAACTGTTCAATCGTTGGCCAAGTAGAAGGTCGACTCTCTATATGTTTTTTAATTCGATCTGACATCGAACCATCGGTATCAATTGCGGTTGCAATATAAGTCACCTTCTCAGAAAGTGCTTTTGCACAGCCTTCAGCATACTCTGATTTGCCACTTCTTGCGCCGCCGACGACGAGATGTACTATAGCCATGTTGCCTCCTACTTAAAACAATTTCGAAATTTCATTATCGTTTATGTTCACTTAACTGCTCAATTATCCGTATTATTTCATCGTCTAAATATATGGCTTTAGCACACTTCTAAACGCATTGATCATCTTCTGGTTTTCTTCACGTGTACTAATCGCAATTCGATAATAGCTTGCATCCAAACCTCTAAAATCAAGACATTTTCTAAAATGCACGTCTTGATCTATAAGATCTCGATAAATTTTTTCGCAAATTTCAACTTCGTAATCCAGCTTGATTAAAACAAAGTTTGCCTCTGCTGAAAAAACATCAACACCGTTTATCCCTTTGAACTGATCTTCTACCCATGTGCTTTCTGTAGTGACCCACTTTTCCAAATCGCTTCTGAATGCCGACTGCTTCATAAAATAAGGGATCATGCGCAGCGCAAAATGGTTAAGTGCCCAGGGTTCTCGCAATTTGTTTATCTTCTCTATTAGAACCTTACTACCAAACAAGTAGCCAATTCTAATACCCGGAACGCGATAAGTTTTCGTCATAGAACGAATGATAATGATCGGATATTTTTGAGTTAAGACCTTCATTTTCTCATGGTGATCTGGTCGATCCTTAAACTCGACAAAGGATTCATCGATCACTAACGTTGGCACTTCATTTTCTGGAAAAAGTGCCAGAAACTTTTCAATCTCATCAGCATGTATAAAATGACCAGTTGGATTATTTGGGTTACAAAAATAGACTGCCTCAGCCATGCGACCAAATCTTAATCTCGCTGTCTTCAATACCGCCTCTGAAACATGCATCATATTTAGATCACGTTCCATAAATGTAGCTACGTGTTCAATTTCAGTTTGATTTTGTTTTAAAGCTCTTTCATACTCTGTAAATGTCGGTTGAAGTATCACTGCGCTTTCAAACTTAAGTGCTCTTGCGATGAGATAAATTAAGTCAGTAGCGCCATTTCCTAAGACGATTTCACTTTCACTTAAGCCCAGTGCCTCTCCGATAGACCGTCTAGCGGTAAT
The DNA here is from genome assembly GCF_058683495.1 of Fusibacter sp. QWL-12. Classification (NCBI taxonomy): domain Bacteria; kingdom Bacillati; phylum Bacillota; class Clostridia; order Eubacteriales; family Fusibacteraceae; genus Fusibacter; species Fusibacter sp. QWL-12. The sequence goes on along the minus strand of NZ_CM178745.1, from coordinate 2,866,598 downwards.
ACCATCAATTTCAGGATACTTCATCATTTCTTCTATGCTGTCATAGATCAGTGCTTTTAGCTCATTTTCGAACTTAATTTGTGGAATGTTCACACTTAAATCAATGAGACCTTCTTTTTTAAGCTGCCCGCCATGGTAGTTCATCATTCGATTTTACTCCTTGTCTTTGAAAAGCAAAGCACGTTTTACCCCAAAGGATGAAACGTACTAAAAATTGCCAAAAGTATGGTTATCGCTGCTACAAGCCACAATGTGCTATAGAGGATTCGATTGGTTTCGTCTATGTGCTGAACCTCGATTTCATGGATTGAATCACCGATGGTTGGCTTTACAACGACGTTGCCAAAATAGGTATTGGTGCCGCCCAGTCTAATGCCCAAAAGTCCCGCTACCACCGATTCAGGATGTGCAGAGTTCGGACTTTTGTGATTATAACGATCTCTCATAAATACACGATAGGCATTCTTTATTGAGTAGTCGTAATTTATCGTATAAGCTCTCTTTACTGAATAGGTATCCTCTACTGAGGTTTCGTTTTTACCTGTGTTGGCGTTCTTCCTCAAGCTACCGCTCACCCCACCTGCAAGAATCATCAGCAATGCGCCAAGCCTCGCTGGAATGAGATTAAATAGATCGTCCAACTTGGCAGATGCAAACCCAATTTCACGATAGGGATCGTGGATATAGCCCACCATTGAATCCAATGTATTTACTACCTTATACGCCACAGCAAGCTCAACTGAGATGCCGAATGGCGCACCGATCAGCATCATAAAAAGTGGCGCTAAAACACCATCTATGGTATTTTCAGCAACGGTTTCAACAGTTGCTCTAACAATGCCCGCTTCATCTAACTGACTGGTATCACGACCAACCAAATATGAGATTTGAAGCCTCGCCTTTTCTATATCGTTTTGCAATAGTGTCTCTGCAACCTTTTTTGCTTCATCACATAAGCATTTTGAAGCCAAGCAAGTAAACAGTACATAAACTGCTAGAATTTTAAAAAATAGAGGTGGGAGAAGTAGATGCAGGATCACAATAGGTAAAACTGCAGCCGCAATTGAAAGGAAGACGAGAAAGTAACCACCTACCACTAGGTTTGTGAAATGCTTTCTGACCCACCTTTCATTACGTTTGATCAACCACCCGTAAAACCTAACTGGATGCGGCCAATTAGGAGGATCACCAATTAATCGATCTAGAAGTATCGCAATTGCGATGATTACAAAATAGTTCATTCTTAACTCCTAGATGCATTTAGAATGTCTTTCAAAAGTGGCATGTTAAGGTGTTCTTTAACATGCTTTGCCAATCTATCGTATTCAAGGTCTTTTAGCTGCTCGTAGCTAAGTGTCGCCGTATTTTGAGCTAATCCCTTGTGGTTTCTAATTTCACTTAATAAAGCATTTCTAAAATCATCATTGTCAAAAATACCGTGATAATAAGTGCCCATAACAAGCCCATCTGAGCTGATTTGACCATCCTCATGACCCTTGTCTGTCACTAAAAATGCCTTCGATTCACCACTCAGCACAGTAGATTCACCCATATGGATCTCATAGCCGGTCACCTCAGTGCCAACTAGTTTCTCATCTGTGATGGTATGAAGAATTTTGCCCTTTGCTTGACGTGTCGTTTTTTCTTTTGCCATTTGCGTCGCTACATTTAAAAGTCCTAGACCATTAATTTTCACTTCTTTTGATTCTACGCCATAATTATCCTCTATGGTTTGTCCTAGGATTTGGTAACCACCACAGACGCCTATGAGCTTCTTACCTTGTCTATGGTATCTGTAAAGTGCTTGCTGAAATCCATATTCACTTACAAATCGCATGTCGTGAATCGTATTTTTACTTCCAGGAATGATAATGAGGTCACAATCGCTCACTTGCTCTGCTTCTGTTAAATAATTCAGGTTTACATCGGGTTCGATATCAAAAACAGTAAAATCAGTAAAATTGGACATATAAGGGAGTTTAACCACTCCGACTTTGATATCGCCTTTTTTATTTGCATTAAACCTTTCAGTCACGCTGTCTTCATCGTCTATTTTTAAGTTTTGGATATGCGGAATAACACCAACACATGGGCGATCGATTAGCTTTTCAAGCATTTCAACGCCTGGCATAAGTAAGCTAACATCCCCTCTAAATTTGTTGATCAAAAATCCTTTGACACGCTTCTGCTCAGATTCACTCAAAAGCATAAAAGTACCATATAATGAAGCAAAAACGCCACCTTTGTCCACATCTCCGATTATGATCACATCAGAATCAACGAGCTCTGCTAAGCCCATATTGACGATATCTCGCGATCTGAGATTGATCTCAGCTGGTGACCCTGCGCCTTCAATGACGACAACCTCATACTGATTTGCCAAAGCATCAAAAGCTGCCTTTACATGGGGAATTAAGATTTCTTTAGCTGAAAAATAATTAAGTGCATCCATATTGGTAAATACGACGCCATTTAATATGACTTGGCTACCCACATCACTTGTAGGCTTTAATAAAACAGGGTTCATTTCCACAGTTGGTTTAATACGTGCTGCCTCAGCTTGAACCACTTGCGCACGCCCCATTTCTTTTCCGTCTTCTGTAATAAAAGAGTTCAATGCCATATTCTGTGATTTATAGGGTGCTACTTTTATGCCTTCGTCATTCAAAATACGACACATAGCAGCCACAATTAAACTTTTTCCAACAGATGAACCCGTACCCTGAAACATAATTTTTTTCGCCATATTTCCCCCAAATAATCTATAAAAAACGCCATTAATATATAAGAAAATGTTTTCTTGTATAAAAAAAACAGCACACGAGGAAAACGTGTGCTGGTATCTACCATTCCACATAACTTCCCTCCGAAGTATTGGTTATATTACATCAAGGCAGGTTTCCTGGCTTATAGTTCACTTTACTTTCCGACCTTCCCGATAATCGGTGGTATTCCGGATTTCATCCCTAATTACAGTAGCGGGGGCTGCAGAGGATTTCAACCTCTTTCCCTCTTAGCTTATGGCTAAGCACCTAGATGGCTATTCAATTAAACTCATTATAATCTTGTGACAAATAATTGTCAAGCTATAAACAAAATATTTATGCCCTTCTAATTAAAAATATACTATATTTAGATCGAGACATACAATAACGATCAATATATAGTATATTATTTAATCTGTTACTTTTCAAGATGTTCTTCAATAAAATTCAAAACTTCTTTTGCATGACCGACCGCTTTTATGTCGCGAAACTCTTTCACACATCTCAAACCTTCATTAAAAATGAATGTTGATCTTACGGTCCCCTTCACTGCTTTTCCATACATTTTTTTATCCTTGATAACATCAAAATCAGTTAGCAATAATTTATCTTTATCACTAATTAGCGTGAACGGAATTTGATATTTGTCTTTAAATTTTTCATGTGAACTCAGCGTATCTTTACTAATGCCATAAACATGATATCCGAGCGCTCGAAAATCATCATATAGTTCACCAAACTCTATCGCTTCGGTTGTACAAGCAGAAGTATTATCTTTAGGATAAAAATAGAGAACAAAATTTTGATTTTTTAATAAGTCCAAAGTAATCACTTTATTACCAGTTGCAGGTAACTCAATTATCTCTTTAAAATACGACATTTTATGCCTCCAAATAATTGTATTTAACTGTATTATACCCTTGTTCAAGAAAAAAAACATTATTTTTCTCAAGCATTTTATTGTCACTGTGATTAACCTATGCTATAATCCTTGTAATGCAAACGACGTACAGTTGTACGCGATAGAAAGACAGGGAGGCAATATGGAAAAAGGTAATTTTTTAATGATTCACATTAATGTTCTTCCAGAAGTGTTCTTAAAAGTTGTTGAAGCCAAAGAACTACTACATAATGGAAAAGCATCATCTGTGGCTGAGGCTGTTAAAATAGTTGGAATTAGTCGAAGTACTTTTTATAAATACAATGATTATGTTTTCACACTAACGGATGGCTTCTTAGGTAAGAAAGCGACAATTTCAATGACCTTGGATCATCATTCGGGAATTCTATCTCAAGTACTAGAGATTATCGCTGAAAATCATGGCAATATTCTTACGATTAGTCAAAGTACACCGATTGATAGGAAAGCAAATGTTACTATTACATTAGATATAACGGAAATGTCTACGACATTTACCTCTCTCACACAAGAATTAAAAAATATTGAAGGTGTGTATCGATTTACATTAGACGCCATCGAATCAAACGAATAAATCAACTAGGGGGCAAAATGAAAGTACTACTATTAGGCTATGGCGTCGTTGGATCTGGCGTCTATGAGTTAATACAAGCAAACAAAAACCGATTTAATGAAGAGTATGATCAAAATGTCGAAGTTGTTGGCATCCTCGTCAATCGATTAGACAAATATGCTGAATTACCTCATTTTAATTTATTTACTAATGACTTTGATCAACTGTTTCAACTGGATTTTGATGTGGCAATTGAAACCATCGGCGGAATAATGCCAGCATTTGATTACGTGAGTTCTCTTCTAAAGCGTGGCATACCAGTTATTTCTTCCAATAAAGATCTAATCGCTGAAAAAGGTGCCGAACTGCATAAGCTTGCACTTGAACATCAAGTTGAACTCAGTTATGAAGCAAGCGTGGGTGGTGGCATCCCAGTTCTTAAACCACTTAGAGAATGTCTTGGTGGTGATCAAATCCATGAAATAATGGGCATTATCAATGGTACAACTAACTTCATTCTAACAAAGATGATTCATGAGAATATGAGCTACAGTGATGCCTTAGCTGAAGCACAAGCTGCTGGGTTCGCAGAGGCTGATCCGACTTCTGATGTAGAAGGACTTGATGCCACAAGAAAAATCACCATTTTAACCAAACTTGGTATGAAGACGAATATCAATTGGAAAGAGGTTCCGGTTCAAGGAATTACAAAAATTGCTTTTGAAGATGTTTTGTTTGCAAACAGTCAACGGAAGATCATAAAACTATTAGGAATTTCAAAGCAGTTTGATGATGGGCTATATATCGGCGTCAGACCTGTGATGTTGCCATCAAGTTCAAAATTTGCTTCGATAAACAATGAGTTTAATGCAATTAGCGTTGTTGGAGAAGCAGTAGGTGAATTGTTTTTTTCAGGAAAAGGTGCGGGTAAAAATCCTACAGCTACTGCAGTCATAGGTGATTTGGTTGATCTAATGCAAAACAAGAAAAAATCAATCAACCGAATATTAAAAGAGGTGCCTCAATTAAAGCTTTATCCAGTTGCTACATCATGGCTTATTAGCATTCCAAAACAACAATTTAATGCTATTGAAGTTAGATCTCTTAATGATTATAAGTTGTTTGTTCTTACTGGCTCAGAGATTAAACCTCTTCCTTCGACAGATAAAATTGAAAGTAACGTGGATCATCTCTATATTCAACTTGATTCACTCACTGAAAAAGAGGTTATAGAGTTAAAGTTAAAATATCAGTTATCTCATTTACAACACTACCTTATGCTAGACTAATTGGAGGTCCTATGGTTCGTATAAAAGTTCCTGCAACCACAGCTAATCTCGGTCCAGGTTTCGATTGTCTCGGAATGGCATTGGAGCTTTTTCAAACCATCACAATAGAAAAGAACGATTCCGAAAAAATGGTCTTTTGGACAAATGAGAAGCTTGTCGAGGATAAAGATAATTATGTAATTCAAGCAATTGAATTTGTACTTAGAAAATTTAACCAATCCAAACTTGGCTATACTCTTGTTATGGAAGATACTCAAATTCCAGTATCTAGAGGTTTGGGCAGTTCTGCAGCAGCGTTAGTAGCTGGACTTTTTGCCGCAAACTACCTTTTGGATTATCCACTTTCTCAGCATGAGATTATCGACTATGCCAATCAGCTAGAAGGTCATCCTGATAATGTTGCTCCAGCAATTTTAGGCAATGTGGTTCTTGCAACCACAATTAATGATCAAACGATTTATTCTCAAATTAAATTTCCAAAAGAACTAGAGCTTGTTGTTTTTGTGCCCAATTATAAACTTAGTACAGAAAAAGCACGTCGATCATTGCCAGCTGAATATCCTCGTGAAAATGTAATTTTCAATGTTTCAAGAATGGGATTCTTGATGCATGGCTTGATTACACAGGACTATAAACACCTTAAAATGGCTTTTGAAGATTGTGTCCATCAGCCGTACCGCTTTCCACTCATTGAAGACAGTCATTTGATTCTTACCGCAATAAATGAAATCGATCATTTAGGTTATTTTATTTCAGGTGCTGGCCCAACCTTAATTACAATTGTAAAAAAAGGAACTGTTATTAATATTTCAAGTCTTATAAATACATCTGAGTTTAAGCACAATTGGCAATATTTTTCAATTCCAGTTAATCACAGCGGCACAACTATAGAAGTATTAAAGTGAGGCTTTATGGATATCATAGTACAAAAATATGGCGGAACATCCGTCGGTAGTGTTGAACGTATTCAAAACGTTGCCCGACGTGTTATAGAAACAAAACAGGCAGGTCATCATGTTGTAGTTGTCGTCTCAGCTATGGGAGATACTACTGATCAATTAATTACACTTGCACGACAAATTCATAAAAACCCACCCAAACGCGAACTTGACATGCTTTTGGCTACTGGTGAGCAAACCTCTGTGGCATTATTGGCGATGGCTATTGACGAATACGGCTATAAAGCGGTATCATTAACAGGGTATCAAGGTGGTATTCACACAGACGGGTACTTTTCGAAAGCGAAAATTGACTCAATAGATCCTCACAGAATTCAAGATGCTTTGAATGATGATCAAATTGTAATTGTTGCTGGATTTCAAGGATATACAGATGCACTTGAAATTACGACGTTAGGACGTGGGGGTTCCGATACGACAGCGGTAGCTATTGCAGTCGCTTTAAATGCAGCAAAATGTGAAATTTATACTGACGTCCTTGGTATCTATACCGCTGACCCTAGAATGGTCAGTACAGCTAAATTGCTACCTACAATTAGCTATGATGAAATTCTTGAAATGGCTAAGTTAGGTGCTGGCGTAATGCATCCTAGATCTGTAGAGCTTGCAAGAAAAAACAATATGCCGTTAGTTGTTCGATCAACCTTTGATTTTACTAATGACGGGACAGAAATAATCGAGGTGAAAGAAATGGAAAAAGCACAAGTAAGAGGTGTTACGTTAGACGAAGATATAGTGAGAATCTCTGTACCAAACGTACCGGATCGACCAGGTATTGCTTATAAACTATTCTCTTCTCTTATAAATTTGAATGTTCACATTGATATGATTCTACAAAACTTAAATCACGATGGGTTCAACGATATTAGTTTTACTGTACCACTCGAAGATATTGATAGAATTATCCCTACAATTGAAGCCTTTGTCGATGAGGTCGGTGCTTCTCCAATATTAATTAAAAAAGATGTTGCGAAGCTATCCATTGTCGGTACTGGCATTACGTCAGATGTAAAAATCGCATCTGGACTATTTGGTAAGATTTATGAGTTAGGTATTAATATTGAAATGATTTCTACATCAGAAATAAAAATTTCTTGTATTATCAATCAGAATCAAGCGCAACAAGCTTTAGAAGAGGTTCATAGATATTTTGAAGTTAATGGCTTATAGTTAATGGCTTATAGTTATTCACTTCTATGTTCGTAATTATAATTTAAATGATTAAAGCGCCTACACAATGTAGACGCTTTTATTTTTTCTAACCTATTTGAAGTAAGTTAACTTACTTGCAATAATAGTAATTACTCAAATGCTCGTCCTTATGAATCAACACATTGAGATACTCAATGGTATGCTCAAAAAATTTGTCTGACAAAGTTTTGGACCAACTACATAAATCAATCCCTAATCTATAGAGATTAAATCTCAGTTCTTTGTTGAAGCTGTCATCCACCTGCAAAACACTCGTATAACCTTTAAAAAAATGTGGAATTAGCTTTGGTTCAACTAGAAAATATCTTCTATACAGATTTACAATGTCATAATACTCATTATAAATGACCGTCTTTTCAAAATCTAAGAATGATTCTAAAGTTAAACCTTCTTCTATACTCATTTTAATAATAATATTTCTTCCATCTAAATCTCTATGACAATATCTACCTTCTGTAAGAACTCTTATGTTATCATATTCCTTTCTAATGACCATAATTGCTCTTTTTATCTCAGGTATACTCGATAAATCTTGATCATTAATATTCTTGATTAAACGCTCAGTATCCTCCATTATAAATGATTTATAAGATGAACATTTACTTTGCTTTTCCGTTTTCAAATCTCCAAAATAATCAAAAGATTTCAAACTGTGAAGTCTTGCCAGTTTAATTCCAATTTGCTCAAAAATTGCCCTTTTCTGATCTAAATCTAAATCATCAAGGATATGATCTAAAAGCCATCCTTCAATGTAATTATAAATAATCCACTCAGTACCATCTTCTAACTCGCCTTGATGCAAAACTCTAAGAGGATTAAATGCGTAGGTTTGAGGAAGTATGTTGATTTCACGATCTCTTTTTAGCGGTTTATAAAAATACTTTATAATATAGTGATCACTTGAAACCCTCACATGATAGACCAAATTGCGTTTAAGCTCATGATTACCACAAGGAAGGATTTCAATAATATTTTCTTTAAAAAGATTGTAAAATAGGCCTTTAGTCTCTTGAACTCTATCTTCCATACTTCCCTCCAAATTTTTACTAGTAAGATGGTAATACACGCTATTATTTATTGTTACACATTCTTAGATGTAATTGTAATTCTCTTTTTGCTTGTTTTGTTTGTTTTGATTTATTTAATTATTTTCACCAACATGTTTTAGTCTATTCTTAACCGCTTTACTTGAAGCTGTATAAAGTACTGCCATTAAAGGAACACCTAATAGCATTCCAGGGATACCAAACAATCCACCACCTACAGTAATCGCTAAGAATACCCAAAAGCCACTAATTCCAATTGCATCGCCAACTACTTTTGGATAAATCAGATTTCCTTCAATTTGTTGTAATATAACGATAAAAATAACAAAGAAAAGTGCTTTAGATGGACTTTCCATTGCAATAATTAATACAGAAGGTACAGTTCCAATAAATGCTCCAACAACTGGGATCAAGCTAGTAACCGCTACTAAGACACTAACTAACGGCGCATAAGGTATTTTAAATAATATAAGTCCAATAAAACAAAGTGTCCCCAGTATCATGGCTTCAGTGAGTTGACCACCTACAAACTTTGAAAATGTTCTTTCAGTCATCTGCATTAACTCACTTAAATATTTACTTACCTTTTTAGGTGCAAGCGCTTTATTTAAATCGGATACTATTTTAATAAGTTTTTCCTTTTGCCCCAATATATATGCCGAAAATATTATTCCCATAAATGTTATTAATGCACTAGATGTGATTCCTAGAGTTACATCAATCACTTTAATAAACGTATTTGCTGTAAACGATGAAAGTCCTACAAAAATTTCTTTAAAATTATCAAATAATTGAGCTGTGAGATCGCTTGATAAATTTAAGTCTTCATAAATATCAGTTCCCCACTCTGTCAATTTAACCGCATAATCAGGTAGTTTATCAATTAGTGTTTTAGCACTCGCCGCTACTTGCGGTACGATAAAGATAATAATAAGTGTAAAAGCCAATAATGTAATTAGATATGTTGACAATAAACTAACCATTCGACTTTTTTTATGTAGAGCTTTTAACTTAGAAGTGGATTTGATCATTTTTTCAATTTTTCTCATAAGCAAATTAAGAACAAAAGCAATTGCGATTCCAACTATTAGTGGTGTAAGCACAGAAAATAACTTTGATAAGAGTTTTGCTACAACTTCATAATACATAACGCCCCAAAATAGGATTATCGCATAAGTTACAATGGGAAAATATTTTTTAAATACTGACATTTTATACTCCTTAAATTGCTATATTCTTTTTTTACTCATTCTACTTTCTTCTATCATTATTATATCCAAATATCTAATCTTAAGTCAATTTATGCAAAAATAAAATCATATTAGAATACCATTAGAAGCTACAATCAAATATATAAATGCGGGTAAATAAAAAGACGAACACATTGTGTTCGTCTAAATGGAGCGGAAGACGAGATTCGAACTCGCGACCCTCGCCTTGGCAAGGCGATGCTCTACCACTGAGCCACTTCCGCAGATGAAATTAAATGGTGGAAGTTATAGGGATCGAACCTATGACCCTCTGCTTGTAAGGCAGATGCTCTCCCAGCTGAGCTAAACTTCCACAAAATGGTGCGGGTAGAGGGACTTGAACCCCCACGAACCAGTCACTAGATCCTAAGTCTAGCGCGTCTGCCAATTCCGCCATACCCGCGATTGTAATACTATAAAAACCTAAATGGCGCGCCCTAAGGGATTCGAACCCCTAACCTTCTGATTCGTAGTCAGACACTCTATCCAATTGAGCTAAGAGCGCATAAATTTTGGAGGCGGCGACCAGATTTGAACTGGTGAATAAGGGTTTTGCAGACCCGTGCCTTACCACTTGGCTACGCCGCCAAAAAAATGGTGATCCATCCGCGACTCGAACGCGGGACACCCTGATTAAAAGTCAGGTGCTCTACCGACTGAGCTAATGGATCACGATGGAGCGGGTGAAGAGAATCGAACTCTCACAACCAGCTTGGAAGGCTGGGGCTCTACCATTGAGCTACACCCGCAAGTGGAGCGGAAGACGAGATTCGAACTCGCGACCCTCGCCTTGGCAAGGCGATGCTCTACCACTGAGCCACTTCCGCAAATTGGTGCGGGTAGAGGGACTTGAACCCCCACGAACCAGTCACTAGATCCTAAGTCTAGCGCGTCTGCCAATTCCGCCATACCCGCGTATTAAAATGGTGGAAGTTATAGGGATCGAACCTATGACCCTCTGCTTGTAAGGCAGATGCTCTCCCAGCTGAGCTAAACTTCCAAATGGTGACCCCTAGGGGAATCGAACCCCTGTTACCGCCGTGAAAGGGCGGTGTCTTGACCGCTTGACCAAGGGGCCTAAATACTTTGGTAAAATACCAACCGATAAATAAATGGCTCCAAGGGAGGGATTCGAACCCTCAGCCTATCGGTTAACAGCCGAGTGCTCCACCATTGAGCTACCTTGGAATAAGCTTAACTTGTTAAGATTAGCCGACGTCGCAAATACAATTTGCGTGAAGGCACAAGTAACAAATATCAGCACTTTTGAAATTTTCATATAGTATGAGAATTTCTAACTAGCAACGTTCTACTCTCCCAAGCAGCTGCCCGCTAAGTACCATCGACGCTGGAGGACTTTACTTCTGTGTTCGGTATGGGAACAGGTGTTGCCCCTCCGCCATCGTCACTAGATAAAATTTCACGTAGTGAAATTTGCCGTAGGTCTGTTTACGAAGTAAATAGACTAGGCTTTCTATTAAAACATCATAAAATGATGGTTTCAACAGTTTAAGGCATATACCCTAAAAACTACATACAGATCATTCATTAAAAGTTTTAGTAAAAATTTGGTCAAGACCTCGACCTATTAGTACCTGTCAGCTGAATGCATTACTGCACTTACACCTCAGGCCTATTACCACATTATCTTCATGGGGTCTTACTCCATTTCTGGATGGGAAATCTCATCTTAAGGGGGGCTTCGCGCTTAGATGCCTTCAGCGCTTATCCCGTCCAAACTTAGCTACTCAGCTGTGCCTTTGGCAAGACAACTGATCCACCAGAGGTTTGTCCATCCCGGTCCTCTCGTACTAAGGACAGCTCCTCTCAAATTTCCTACGCCCACAGCAGATAGGGACCGAACTGTCTCACGACGTTCTGAACCCAGCTCGCGTGCCTCTTTAATGGGCGAACAGCCCAACCCTTGGGACCTACTTCAGCCCCAGGATGAGACGAGCCGACATCGAGGTGCCAAACCTCCCCGTCGATGTGGACTCTTGGGGGAGATAAGCCTGTTATCCCCGGGGTAGCTTTTATCCGTTGAGCGATGGCCCTTCCATGCGGTGCCACCGGATCACTAAGCTCTACTTTCGTACCTGCTCGAAATGTCTCTCTCGCAGTCAAGCTCCCTTTTGCCTTTACACTCTTCGCGCGATTTCCAACCGCGCTGAGGGAACCTTTAGGCGCCTCCGTTACTCTTTAGGAGGCGACCGCCCCAGTCAAACTGCCCACCTGACATTGTCCTGAATCAGGGTAACTGATTACAGTTAGAATAACGTTATATCAAGAGTGGTATCCCAACGGTGACTCCATTAAGACTGGCGTCCTAACTTCTAAGTCTCCCACCTATCCTGTACATGATATACCATTATCCAGTGCCAAGCTACAGTAAAGCTCCACGGGGTCTTTCCGTCTAGCTGCGGGTAACCGGCATCTTTACCGGTACTACAATTTCACCGAGTCTATTGTTGAGACAGCGTCCAAATCGTTACGCCTTTCGTGCGGGTCGGAACTTACCCGACAAGGAATTTCGCTACCTTAGGACCGTTATAGTTACGGCCGCCGTTTACTGGGGCTTCGGTTCTATGCTTCGATTGCTCTAACACTTCCCCTTAACCTTCCAGCACCGGGCAGGCGTCAGCCCCTATACATCATCTTTCGATTTAGCAGAGACCTGTGTTTTTGGTAAACAGTCGCTTGGACCTATCCTCTGCGGCCACCACTAGCTCTGAACCTGTGATGGCACCCCTTCTCCCGAAGTTACGGGGTCATTTTGCCGAGTTCCTTAACAATAGTTTTCTCGCTCGCCTTAGTATTCTCTACTCTCCTACCTGTGTCGGTTTACGGTACAGGCACCTGCTCCCTCGATAGAAACTTTTCTCGACAGTGTGATATCTGCTACTTCGCTACTATTTTCACTCCCCATCACAGCTCACCCTTTACAAGAGGCGGATTTGCCTACCTCTCAGACTCGCTGCTTGGACGCACTCAACCAATCGTGCGCTTAGCATAACCTCCTGTGTCATTCCCTCTCTCAAACGGTTCTCGGTGGTACAGGAATCTTTACCTGTTGTCCATCGCCTACGACTTTCGTCCTCGGCTTAGGTCCTGACTTACCCTGAGCGGACGAACCTTCCTCAGGAAACCTTAGGTTTTCGGCGGACGGGATTCTCACCCGTCTCTCGTTACTCATGCCAACATTCTCTCTTCTATACAGTCCACACGTCCTTACGATCGTGCTTCACCCCGTATACAATGCTCCTCTACCAATTAGATTACTCTAATTCCATAGCTTCGGTAGTAAGTTTGAGCCCCGGTAATCTTCGGCGCAGGATCACTCGACTAGTGAGCTATTACGCACTCTTTAAATGTATGGCTGCTTCTAAGCCAACATCCTAGTTGTCTGGGCAATCCCACATCCTTTTCCACTTAACTTACATTTTGGGACCTTAGCTGATGGTCTGGGCTGTTTCCCTTTTGACTATGAATCTTATCACACATAGTCTGACTCCTGAGTATAAGATATCGGTATTCGGAGTTTGATAGTCTTCGGTAGCCGGTGAAAGCCCCTAGGACATTCAGTGCTCTACCCCCGTATCTCTTTACCTCAAGGCTAGCCCTAAAGCTATTTCGAGGAGAACCAGCTATCTCCGGGTTCGATTGGAATTTCTCCGCTATCCACATGTCATCCCAACCTTTTTCAACAGATATGGGTTCGGGCCTCCAAGAGGTTTTACCCTCGCTTCACCCTGCACATGGATAGGTCACCCGGTTTCGGGTCTACGCCATACAACTCATTCGCCCTTTTCAGACTCGCTTTCGCTGCGGCTCCGTGCCTGAAGCACTTAACCTTGCTGCATAACGTAACTCGTTGGCCCGTTCTACAAAAAGTACATGGTCGTTCTTTAACGAACTTCCATTGCTTGTAAACATAGGGTTTCAGGTTCTTTTCACTCCCCTCTCGGGGTTCTTTTCACCTTTCCCTCACGGTACTATTCACTATCGGTCACTAGGTAGTATTTAGCCTTGGCAGATGGTCCTGCCTGCTTCCCACAAAGTTTCACGTGCTCCGTGGTACTCCGGATCAGTCTCGCTATACTTCTCTTTTCGCTTACGTGGCTCTCACACTCTTCGGCCTGCTTTCCCAAGCAGTTCTGCTAAGATACATTTTCACTTTATCGACTGTCCACACCCCTTCGTCCGAAGACTTAGGTTTGGGCTATTTCCCGTTCGCTCGCCACTACTTAGGAAATCACTTTTGTTTTCTCTTCCTTCAGGTACTTAGATGTTTCAGTTCCCTGAGTTCCCTTCCTATAACCTATGAATTCAGTTATGGATGACTGGACATTACTCCAGCCGGGTTGCCCCATTCGGATATCTACGGATCTACACTTGCTTGCAGCTCCCCGTAGCTTTTCGCAGCTTACCACGTCCTTCTTCGGCTCCTAGTGCCAAGGCATCCGCCCTATGCTCTTATTATCTTGACCATTTGATATTATTTTACTAATATCGGGTTTTTTACTTCTTTCGATTTAGACTCTCATCTAAATCTACACTTTTTAATGTCTTCTCTATATGCAGTTTTCAAGGTACATGGTTTTTTCACAAGTATCAACTACTTGTCATGGTGGAGATTAAGAGATTCGAACTCTTGACCCCCTGCGTGCAAGGCAGGTGCTCTCCCAGCTGAGCTAAACCCCCATGAGATAAATTACTCCGTAATTTATCGAACCCGACGTGGGAAATCCTTTGGATTTCTAGGAGGGCATAAGTTCAAGCGTTTTTCTCGTTCTTAAGCTTCCTTTTCCGACTTGTTCGAAAATTGGGTGGTAACTTTTTATTCAATTAAGCATCTTATCTCTAAGACCCTCAAAATTGAACAGCGCAAATGTCTATTTCTCCTTAGAAAGGAGGTGATCCAGCCGCACCTTCCGATACGGCTACCTTGTTACGACTTCACCCCAGTCATTGGTTTCACCTTCGACAGCTCCCTCCTTGCGGTTAGGCCACTGGCTTCGGGCGCCCCCAACTTCCATGGTGTGACGGGCGGTGTGTACAAGACCCGGGAACGCATTCACCGCGACATTCTGATTCGCGATTACTAGCAACTCCAACTTCATGTGGGCGAGTTTCAGCCCACAATCCGAACTGGGATCGGCTTTTTAGGATTCGCTCCATCTTACGACTTCGCTGCCCGTTGTACCGACCATTGTAGCACGTGTGTAGCCCAGATCATAAGGGGCATGATGATTTGACGTCATCCCCACCTTCCTCCGTGTTATCCACGGCAGTCTGTCTAGAGGGTCCAGCATTACCTGATGACAACTAAACATAAGGGTTGCGCTCGTTGCGGGACTTAACCCAACATCTCACGACACGAGCTGACGACAACCATGCACCACCTGTCTCCTCTGTCCCGAAAGACATAGCCGGCTAAGGCTACTTCAGAGGGATGTCAAGACCTGGTAAGGTTCTTCGCGTTGCTTCGAATTAAACCACATGCTCCGCTGCTTGTGCGGGTCCCCGTCAATTCCTTTGAGTTTCACACTTGCGTGCGTACTCCCCAGGCGGAATACTTAATGCGTTTGCTGCGGCACCGAGTTTTGACGCCCGACACCTAGTATTCATCGTTTACGGCGTGGACTACCAGGGTATCTAATCCTGTTCGCTACCCACGCTTTCGTGCCTCAGCGTCAGTTACAGTCCAGTAAGTCGCCTTCGCCACTGGTGTTCCTCCTAATATCTACGAATTTCACCTCTACACTAGGAATTCCACTTACCTCTCCTGCACTCAAGCCTATCAGTTCCAAAGGCTTACATTGGTTGAGCCAATGCCTTTCACCCCTGGCTTGATAAGCCGCCTACGCACCCTTTACGCCCAGTGATTCCGGATAACGCTTGCCCCCTACGTATTACCGCGGCTGCTGGCACGTAGTTAGCCGGGGCTTCCTCCTATGGTACCGTCATTTGTTTCTTCCCATAGGACAGAGTTTTACAACCCGAAGGCCTTCATCACTCACGCGGCGTTGCTGCATCAGGCTTGCGCCCATTGTGCAATATTCCCCACTGCTGCCTCCCGTAGGAGTCTGGACCGTGTCTCAGTTCCAGTGTGGCCGATCACCCTCTCAGGTCGGCTACTGATCGTCGCCTTGGTAAGCCGTTACCTTACCAACTAGCTAATCAGACGCGGGCCCATCTCATACCGATAAATCTTTGTCGGCTACATCATGCGATGCTACCGACTTATAAGGTATTAATCACCGTTTCCAGTGGCTATCCCTTTGTATGAGGCAGGTTGCCCACGCGTTACTCACCCGTCCGCCGCTTTCATAAGTTTCGCTTTGACCGAAGTCTCCACTCCACTTAATCACGCTCGACTTGCATGTGTTAGGCACGCCGCCAGCGTTCATCCTGAGCCAGGATCAAACTCTTAAAATTAATTTTAAGTTTTGCCTGTTATCTCAAAACGAGCTAACTTGCTTTTTGCTTCTCAATTTCTTGCGAAGCGTTTCCGTTTTTTATCACTTCTTTTGTTGCTACTAGAGCCTCAAAAGGTTGACGAGAATTTTTCAATTCTTTTTGGTTTTTTTCATTTGCGCTATTCAATTTTCAAGGTCCTATTTATTACCCTTTGTGTCCGCAATGTCTTGCGGCGACTCTCTTATGATATCACCGTTCGTTTTCGTTGTCAATATCTTTCTTAGAGTTTTTCATAAAGTTTTTAACATCGATTTAACATAAATCTCAATGTTTATATATTACGCTTTACTCACTCGTCTTAAACATTTTTGTGTTCTCGACAGGTGCTTAGTTATAATAACACCATTTATTTTTTGAGTCAAGCTAAAATGTAAAAGAAAAACTATTCAGAAAACTATACTTATCTATAAAAGAAAACGCCACTATAACAGTGGCGTAATTCTTACTATGATAATACGATTTATAAATCGCTACTAGTTCACTTGGTTTATACCAATTTCAAAAGCTTTGATATTGATATCAATAAACTTCTCTTTTACGTTCTCTTTAATAATCTCTGTCCAATCAATTGCCGACTCGAGCCCCATCGCCTTAACAAGCGCGCCAACGATGATCACATTCATTGTTTTGATATTTCCAAGTTCTTCAGCTAATTCTGCAGCTTTAAACACCGTCGTATTAACTTTAGAAGATAGATCCTCAATAACACCCTCTGGATACTCTGCAGCACCTGACAAAATGGTTGCAGACGGAATCTGATAGGCATTAATTACAACTTTACCATCTGGTTTAACGTAATCAATCCATCTTGGTGTTTCCATAGTTTCAAATGAAACTAAAACATCTGCTTGTCCTTTTCCAATAATTGGAGAATAAACTTTTTCACCATATCTAACTTGAGTTGTTACGCTACCACCTCTTTGAGCCATACCGTGAACTTCACTCATTTTAACATCATAACCTGCTTTAATTAGGCCAGTAGCGAGGATTTTTGATGCAAGGATAATACCTTGACCACCAACACCACATAATAGAATATTCTTAATCTCAGACATGATTATTCACCGACCCTTTCAATAGCTTTAAATGGACATGCTTGTAAACAAACTTCACATCCGACACACATGTACTTATCAATCTTAGCTTTTTTAGTTTTGTTATCAAAACTGATTGCTGGACAACCTGTTTTTGTACATACTCTACAGCCTTTACATTGATCTTCAATTACATGGCATTGTTTTTTGCTTAAATCAAATTCCTTAATATCTGCTTCAGAGAAGTTTTTAAGAACGCATGGCCATCTAGTGATAATTACAGACGGTCCTTCGTAAGCAAATGCTTCCTCAAGAGCAGCGTCAACTTCTTTAAGTTTAAGTGGATTTACTGTAATTACATGTTCGATACCGATTGACTTAACGAGTTGTGGAATATCGATAATATTAGCAGGATCACCTTGTAATGTGAAGCCTGTTCCTGGATTCTCTTGATGTCCAGTCATACCTGTGATTCTATTATCAAGGATTACACTTACTGTATTGCCTTTATTATAAGCAACATGAATTAAAGAGTTGATCCCTGTATGGAAGAAAGTTGAATCTCCAATAACTGATACCACTTTTTTATCTACATTATTAAAGCTAAATGCTTTTGAAGCACCATGTCCCATGGAAATAGATGCACCCATACAAATAACCGAATCTGTTGCATTAAGTGGTTCTGCTGAACCTAAAGTATAGCAACCGATATCGCCTGTTATAACGACATTCTTTTTCTTGCTAAGCGCAAAGAAGAAACCTCTATGAGGGCAGCCTGCACATAGTGTAGGCGGTCTACCAACGATTTGCTCTGGACTGGGTTGAACCGTCTCTCTCTCAATGCCTAATAAAGCCTTTGCAACGATATCAGGATTTAACTCGCCAATTCTTGGAATCTTCTCTTTACCGATACATGGAATTCCAGCCACTTTCATTTGATCTTCAATAAATGGCTCTAGCTCTTCAACTACATAAAGCACTTCTACTTCATTTGCAAATGCTCTGATTTTATCCATAGGCAATGGGAATGTGAAACCTAACTTTAAGTAAGATGCATCATCACCAAATACTTCTTTCGCATAATTATATGCAACCCCAGAAGTAACAATACCAATTTTTTTAGAACCCCATTCGATTCTGTTAAGCTCAGTTTCATTTGAAAATTGCTCAAGTCTAACCAATTTATCTTCTACAATAGGATGCAACATTTTAGCATGTGCAGGTGCAGCGATAAATTTTTGTGGTTGCTTTTTATACGGAATAATTTCAACTGGTTTTCTATCTTCTAAAGAAACAAGACCTTTTGAGTGACACACTCTGGTTGTCATTCTGAATAAAACTGGGACATCAAATTTTTCTGATATTTCAAAAGCAGCCTTGACGTAGTCTTTTGATTCTTGTGAATCACTTGCTTCTAACATTGCAATTTTAGCAAATTTTGCATAGTATCTGTTGTCCTGCTCATTTTGTGAACTATGGCAACCTGGATCATCTGCTGAAACTAAAACCAATCCGCCGGTTACACCTGTGTAACCGATAGTAAATAATGGATCTGCTGCAACGTTAACACCCACATGTTTCATAGCAGCAATCGTTCTTGCACCCGCTAAAGATGCGCCGATTACAGTTTCTAGTGCCACCTTTTCATTTGGTGCCCACTCAGCTACTAAATCGTCTTTGTACTGGACCATGTTTTCTAAAATCTCTGTGCTTGGTGTACCCGGGTATGCACTCGCATAAGTAACACCGGCTTCATAAGCACCTCTGGCAACCGCCTCATTCCCCGTCATTAAAACTTTCATTATTTTACTCCTTACACATATTCTAAACAATTAACTGTTCATTGAAATAACTGATCCAAGAGCGATTGAATACAGTTTCGCCTCATAACTGTCTGCTCTTGAAGTTAAAACTACTGGTACCTTAGCACCCATAATGATTCCTGCGGATTCTGCACCCGCCAAGTAAGTCAATGTTTTACCAATACCATTGCCAACTTCGATGGTAGGCACAAGTAAAATATCAACATCACCTGATACTTCGCTCTTAAATTTCTTAATTGCAGCTGCATCTTTTGAAATTGCTAAGTCAAGTGCCAATGGCCCTTCTACAATTGCGTTTGGTCCAAAATGACCTTGCTCACATAATTCTTGTAGTTTTCTAGCGTCAACTGTAGTAGGCATCTTTTCTGAAACTTTTTCTTTAGCCGCAATAGCTGCTACCTTTACAACTTTGTTGCCAAGTGCTTTACAAGCATCAATTGCATTTTCTGTAATTTTGACCTTTTCGTCAAATGAAGGTTCAATATTCATGCCACCATCTGTAAGATAGATTAATTTATGATAATGTGGTACTTCATAAATCATTACATGACTTAGTAAACGATCTGTTCTTAGGCCATATTCTTTGTCCAATACTGCTTTTAATAAAATTGCAGTATCGATAAGACCCTTCATAAGAAAATCACCTTTACCTTCTGAAACAAGCTTGACTGAAAACCTTGCTGCTTCATATAAATCGGTAATGTCGTGAATTTCATAATTTGAAACTTCTAAACCTTGTCTGTCGGCAATGGCTAGAATTTCATTTTTGTCACCAACTAGAATCGGATCGATAATTTTATCGGTTGCGGCTTTACAAATTGCCCCAAGAACATCCTCATCATGTGCAGCAGCAACGACTAACTTCATCGTTTTCCCTTGTTTAGCTGCATCAACCAACATTTCAAGTTTTGTAATCATAATTTCACCTTTTACATATTTTTTAGATGTGTTCAACAAAAATTTTAATCTCAACTCATTCTACTATAAATTTTTGAAAGCTTCAATACAATTAGTAAATTTCTATGCCTTAGACTGTTAAAATTTCTTCAGACTTTATATTATACACACCAAAGCAAAGAATGGCTCTTTAAACGAATTACTCAAAACAAAAGAGCTAATAAAAACCCTAAAGGATCTTATCAGCTCTTGATTTTGCATTTATTTATTTATTCACTTCATTCCACAACACAACTACACCACATAAAAGTGAGTCTCTTTGTAATAATTCTCTTAAATCATTTTTTCTGAATTACATCAGTTTTTTATTGATGTGATCCAGCCACATTTTAGCAACCTCATCGTCAGGTGCTAATTCATGTGCTTTATCAAACAACCTTCTTGCCTCATCTAAATCGCCTCTATGGAAATGGACGATACCAAGATTGCATACAAGCTCGCTATTTTGAGGAGATAATCGAATTGCTTCTTTATAGTATCTTTCGGCTTCATTAAAATCGCCCAATGACAATAAGCAAATCCCAATCTCATTCATGGTTTGAATATGACCTGTATTTAATGTCATGACCTTTAAAAAATAGCCTAGTGCATCTTCGTATTGCTCAAGCATTCGATAACCAACACCGATGAAGAACAGTAAATTCCACCATTCATCATGTTCATCTTCAAGTGTTTTTAGGATTTCTAATCCTTCCTCAACTCTACCAGATAAAATCATCCCATATCCACGTTCATAAGCGGCTTTGTCTTTAACTCTGCCTAAACCAACAGCTATTTCTTCTCTCATTTCATCTGAAATACCAAGTTGAAGCGCTTTGATCCAATGAGTTTCTGCCTGTAGGTACTTTTCTTCATTATAATAAAGAAATCCCAAACTAAAATGTGCCAACTCAAAATCGTCATCTATAGCAAGACAAGATTCAAAACAGCTAATAGCCAATCGACGAAGTTCTTCTCTTTCTTCATTTATTGATAAATCTTCAAAAGCCCTACCCATATTATATAACGCATCTAAATTATCAGGATCAATCGCATTGACGGCACTAAAATAAAGGATTGCATTTGCGTATTGCTTGCTTTCAGCATAATTTATCCCATCCACTAAGAGTGAACCAGCCAAATTTAAATCGCCATATGCTTTCACTCGATTAAGAGAAACCAACATATTTTTATAAAGCTCGTAGGTTTCTATGGTTGATCTTGAACCAACGATATAAACCAAACCTTTAATTAGTCCCACCGTTGGTATGACCTCTAAATCACCGGTTTTAATATTTTTAGCCAAATCATCTAGATAAACTGGTAATGAAATATTCTCTGGCATTTCAATCCCGTCGATATTCAACTGATGCGTTTCCTTAAGCTCAATAAAAACCACTTCATTAACGAATCGGTCCAATAATTTATTTAGGATTTGGTCAAATTTTGTATGCATAACGTCCTCTTTCTAATAATTCTGATTTGAAAATTATAAACTCAACTTATTCTAGAACTCTTCTAATGTTCTTGTCGATTATCTTTCTTTTATATAAGTCAAAGTAATCAAACTCATCCGAACGAATAACATCAATGGTCATATCCGGTGCAACCTTAACGTGAATGTCTTCAATGTATTCGTTAGATAATTTAATCCCATCACATGCCACGATGACCTTTCTCTTATGTGCTTTAATGATATTAATATCCAAACAGGTTTGAATTGGAACGATCATAGTGGAACTCATAGGTCGGTTCACACTATTATCATTAGGTGTCAAAGGTGTAATTTGATAGACTGGTATATCTGAATGTACAACAGCACCACCCGCCCAAATCGCATAGCCCGTCGCCCCCATAGGTGTCGATACGATTAAGCCATCACCAGTAAAGTAGTTAAACGGCTTCGAATCGAGATAAACTTTCGCTTCCATAAGTTTAGGCTCAACGTGCTTAATGGTGATTTCATTAAACGCAAAATCAGTATAAATTTCACCACTTAGCGTTTTCGTATTTACCATTAATAAAGGATATGACATAATTCTGTAGTTCTTAGAATCTAGAACATCAAAGATTTTCTCTAGGTTATCCGGCATAATTGTCGTTAAAAATCCAAGTGTACCTGTGTCAATGCCAACAAAGGGCTTTTTCAAATGTCTGTACTTTCTGATAGCACTTAGCATCGTTCCATCACCACCGATAACGATAATCACATCTGGTTGATCCGAAACGATTTGCTTTCCTTTTGATAGTAATAATTCTGTCAAAGCCTTCTTAACATTCATCGAATCCGCTTTTATATTATGATGTATCAGTACTTTCTCCATATTCAATCACCCTTTTCAGTAAAATAGTTTTCATCCAGCCTATATGCTTTGATATTGCTATCCTGATGATAGTCAAACATAACGACACTAAGGTTTTCATTTAACGTTTTAAACCCGGTTTCAATTAAAGTCATTATATCATAAGTAAGTGTAATAAATTCTAGATTTTTCAGTAACTGCTTTGCAGGTACATCACTACAACTAAAATACTGTGTTTGGAAGTTGTTGTCTTTAAGCAGTTCTAGTCTTCGTTGATTAAATTGTGGCAATTCAACATAGTTAAACAGCTCTTTCTGCCCCTTTAGATTTGCAGCGTAGTAGTCGTATTTCAAAAGATCTTTAATAATAGTTCCATTAAACTGATTTGATATGCCGAACTCAAATAGGATTTCATATAGTCGATAAACGCCTACAGGTGAATTAAAGTAGCCTCTTTCTAAATAATAATCTGAAAGCTTTAGATAAAATTGACTTGGCGACAATTTCATCTTCTTCATTAAAAACGCCAAAGTAATTTTAAACTTACCCGAATTATAATAGGATTCAACTAAAGATTCTATTTCTTTTAAGCGGCACATTTCAGAATAAGATAAGTACCTGTTCTGCATAACTTCATAAGGTGCATACTCTTTTACGACATATTCATGTAAATCTCTTTGTCGATCAATTAGTGTGCCCTTTAAAATCTTTAAAAATCCCAATTGTAACTGCTCTGCACCAATTTCATAGACTTGATCAAAAGACTTTAGAAAACGGTCAAAGCCTTCATATGGTAGCCCCGCGATCAAATCTACATGCAGGTGTATGGTCTTCAGCGCTATTACTTTTTTACACGCCTCACGTACTTTTTCAAACTGAATTGGTCTTTTGATTGAAAATAGAGTATCTTCATTTGTGGTTTGAATGCCGACTTCAAACTGAAAAAGACCTGGTCTAGCTTTTTGCAACACTTCAAAATAGGCTTCATTTAAAAGTGATGCAGTGATTTCAAAGTGAAAATTTGTAATGCCATTATCCCTTTCAATTAAATACTTTAAGATAGGAATGGCATGTTTCTTATTGGCATTAAAGGTACGATCGACAAATTTGACTTGTGGCACTTTTGCCTCTAAAAATCGTTCCAAATCAGCAAAGACGCGATCAAGAGAGAAATTTCTCACACCTTTTTCAGCTGATGACAAGCAATAAGAACAGCTATAAGGACACCCTCTCGAACTTTCATAATATAAAATTCGATTATCTAAGAGCTGCTCATTTGTATATGGAAATGGAACGATATCCAAATTGGCAATTAACGCCCGCTCATGATTTGCTATAACCTTATCATTTCTTCTATAAATGATACCTTCAGTTTCTTCCTCAGCGATTTCAAACCCTACTGAATCAATCAATCGAATGAATTCAACAAAAGTTACTTCACCCTCTCCAACCAACACGCCATCTAGGTAAGCATAATGACTTAACTTTACTTCAGCATCGTAGCTCACTTCTGGCCCGCCAAAATAAATTTTCGTATTGCGATTAATTTTCCTAAAATCGGAGAATAATATGTTTAGAGCATCAATGTTCCAAATATATGCTGAAACAAAGATGGCATCGTAGTCATTACGAATGATATCCCTTAAAATATTGTCCATTTCATTATTAATGGTATACTCTTTCACATCAATCTGTTTTGCAACTTCAGGGATTTCTTGAGTGGCAAACTGATACAAATAATGAATGGCAAGATTAGTATGAATGTATTTTGAATTCAAAGACATTAAAAGTATTTTCATTATAACCTCACTATAATTACGAATTACACGAACTTATATTCGTGAATTAATCTATAGTATACCATGAAAAATCCTCTAATGATTAACTGAATTAATATGTTATACTGTATATAAGCGATAAGGAGGTAATTATGTCGATCATGTCCTCACGTCTCATAAGACACGAGATTTGTAAAGATGAGTTAAAGAACCTCGGGGCACGGTATATAGATATTGAAGGCATCATGTTCTTAGTTAAATTTAAATATGAAGCTTATAAGATAACTTATGCCTATCATATCACCGAGAATAATACCTATTATCTTGAAAGATTACAGCCTTATTTTCTCGGAATAGGCGAGTATAATTCTGAAGAAGAAATCGTGGAAGTCATCAAAGTGGATTTAGAGCAATTTTTAATAGCGATGCATTCCTCAAATTTTAGTCAGTTTATAGAAATAGACAATCATCTTTCACAGTTGGTGCGTTTGTTTGAAGATTTATATCTTTATTACAATATCAGTAAAGACGATCTTGGAAAATTAGATGATAGCGTCGATGGGATATTAGAGCATATCAAAGATATAATGAAACGTTCTGCACGCGTCTACACTAAGAAAGAACCTGACATATTGAATGACTCTATCAAATTTTAAAGCGTAAAAGGGGTATAAAATGCGGATATTACACTTTGAATATAGTGATTTTTTCAGACGAGTGGTTCACGATTTAAGCGTTCGACTCGGCTATGATTACATCGGCACTCATGATGGCAGTGATTTATTTAAGCTATTAGCCAAATATGATATTGATATTGTATTTACAGGAATGGAATTATCCGATATGAATGCAGAATCGCTTATAGAACAGTTAAAAGACTCAAAATACAAGCATATTCCAGTCGTTATATTAACCTCTAGTGAAATTGCTGATATTCATAAGCGATTAAAAGAAATTGAATTTAATGACTTTCTCCTCAAAGAAAATCTTTCAAGTGAAACACTTAGAAAATGTGTCTCCAGATTTGATTCCATATAACGGTTACTTTAACTGTACTAAATCTTTAAAAATAAGGAGCTCCTGTACGTCTTTTATATATAGATGTACAAGAACTCCTTTTTTGTCTTACAATGATCCATTTTCACTGCCATTTTATAAGAAATATACTACATACAATTCTTTATCCATGACCTTACTTTGTTCACAACCATATACATGACCTTTTTTTTACGAACATTTTTTATGACCATTCTTTAATTAATCTGTCCCACTTTTCTTCTCTTAACGCCTCAATCTCTCTTATGTCATCGTCAGTCAAATGCTTAAATCTGCTTTGTGCATTTAAATAAGGTCTAACATCAGAATCTAATTTTGGTGTTTTATTGAGCATAAATTTACCATTTTCAAACTCTGCAAGATACCAAAGTCCATTGTCTACGACTTCTTTCGCAATTTCAATGGTTTTATCCGACTCATGACCCCAGCCAGTCGGGCATGGCGAAAAGACATGGATATAAGCAGGGCCATTTGCTTCTTTGGCTTTTTGAACCTTCATCATAAAGTCCTCAAGATAACCAACACTTGCGGTTGCTGCATATGCGATACCGTGAGCAGCTACGATCTCAAACATGTTCTTCTTAGGTTTTACATTACCACGAATGACTTTACCCGCCGGTGTTGTCGTCGTACTTGCACCAAATGGTGTCAAACCACTTTTCTGAATACCAGTATTCATATAGGCTTCATTATCGGTACAGATATAGATAAATTTTTCACCTCTGTCGATTGCACCAGATAATGCCTGAATGCCAATATCAGCAGTACCACCATCACCTGCAAATCCAACTGACAGTTTGTTTTTGTTTAGCGCTTTAAGACCAGCTGCTACGCCTGTTGCAACTGCTGCAGTTGATGCAAAAGGCGTGATAATTGCGTTTTGTTTAAAGGCCATGTTCGGATAGATAAAGGATACCGCTGCCATACATCCTGCTGGAAGAGATAAATAAGCATCTTCGCCAATTACCTTCAAAGCAAGTCTCAAAGCTAAGCTTTCCCCACAGCCACCACAAGCTTTATGTCCATAGAAATACTCATCTTTGGTGATCGTTCTAGCATTTATTTTAACTGGTTGACTCATAATGAACACCTCACATTATAATAGCTAACCGTATCGACGGCTTCTAAAGATGACGTAGTGCTTAGCTTTTCAAACATTTCCTCGATATTTTGCTTGGTAATGTCTCTGCCGCCAATGCCACCTATGAAGTTCAATGTTATTAGGTTTAGCCCTCTTTGTAGTAGCGCTGAGTTAACATTTGTATAAATTGTACCCTCGTAACCAAATGAAATGTTTTTATCGATAATACCAATCGCTTTAGCGCCTGCTACAGAACGAATCATAGCCTCTATTGGAAATGGTCTAACGACTCTTAGCTTTATAATACCTGCTTTTACGCCTTTACTTCTAAGCTCATCTACTACAACTCTCGCTGTACCAGTGACACTTCCAGTCGTAACCAATAAATAATCTGCATCTTCATTTTGGTAGCCTTCTAATACACCGCCATAGCTTCTGCCAAACTTTTCGTAGAAAGAGTGATCGATCTCTTCGAATACGTGAAGCGCATTAAACAATTCTTGATGCTGCTTTATTTTAAACTCCATATTATGCTGATTACCCGCGGTAATACACATACTCATTGGTTCTTCATCGTTCATCATATGTGCACTTGGTTTAAAAGGTGGCAAATATTGATCAACCGCTTCTTGACTTGGAATTGAAACTTTTTCATACGTATGTGTCAATACAAAGCCATCTAAGTTCACCATAACTGGTGCCATTACACGTTCATCTTCTGCTAGCTTAAAACTTTGAATGGTTACATCTAGAGCCTCTTGCGCATCTTCAACGAAAATTTGAACCCAACCTGAGTTTAACAGAAACATGGTATCCATTTGATCGCCGTAGATATTCCACGGTGTCGCTAGAGAGCGATTGGCATTCATCATTACGATGGGGAGTCTAGCACCCGATGCATATGGTAGGCACTCTGCCATATAAAGCAATCCTTGTGACGACGTCGCAGTAAAGGTCCTAGCACCTACCGAACTCGCGCCAATAGAGCAAGCCATCTCACTGTGTTCTGATTCAACATGCATATATTCACAATCGAGTTCTCCATTTTGGACAAAAGAAGAAATCTTTTCCACTGCTTTTGTCTGAGGTGTTATTGGATAAGCAGCTACGACATTAGGTCTAGAAAGCTTAACACCATACGCAACAGCTTCATTGCCATTTAAAAAAGCATTACGACTCATTATTTAGCCTCCTTTACCATTTCGATCACTTTGACTTTACATTCATTGGCGCAGATACCGCACCCTTTACAATAATCATAATCTATCTCGAATTTTCCATCTTCTGATTGATGAATCGCACCATCAGGGCATACGAGATAGCATCTATAACAAGCGACACATTTTTCTTTATCTATAACCGGCTTGAAAACTCGCCATCCCGCATTCATATCTGTAATATGAAAGCTTTTACAGCTTGATCCCAAAGGGTATTGGTCTAAGCGTTCAAGAATTGGTACAGGAACACGTTTAAAATCTTTCATTAGAGATTACCTCCTTTATCAAATGCAATTTCAAAGGCTTTGATATTTTTATCCGCTTGACTCGGTTTCATACTAGAACGAATGGCTTCAATACACGCCTCTTTTGTAACTGCATTTGATGCAAAAGACGCTAAAAAGCCGAGCATTACTGTATTTGCAATTGGTAATCCCAAGGTTTCAAGAGCTATTTGTGTTGCGTCGATACATTTTATACGGTCGTGCCAGCTTTCTCTTTGTGTATTAATTAGGATCATTGCATCGTTATTTTTAAGGTCATTTAAAACGACATCATCGTATAAGGTATCGTCAAGATAGACAATATAATCGCAAGTATCAATCTCACTTCTATCAGTGATTTTCTTTGAATCGATACGATTAAACCCAAGGACTGGCGCACCACGGCGTTCTGGTCCAAATGATGGAAATGCTTGTGCGTATTGTTGATCGTAAATCGAAGCTGCTACCCCTAGAAGTTTTGCGCCAGTAAAGCTACCTTGACCGCCTCTTCCATGCCATCTGATTTCAAACATAACTACACCTCTCTCAAAATAAGAAACTCTGTTTAATATGCCTCTGATATATCAGTTGCATATTAAAAATATACCATAGTTATGTTTACTATTCAATACACTAAAGCACGACTTTTATCAAAAAATTTTAAGAGCCCTACTCAAATTTGAACAGGGCTCTCATTTACTACATTTGTTCAGGTGCTTGTAAACATACTAGATACAACGCATTTTTAAGAACAATTTCTACTGCCTTAACCAGCGCAACTCTTGCCGCTTTAACTGCTTCATCATCAACCAAGATCGGATTATCATGATAAAATCTATTAAAGGACTGAGCCAGCTCTACTGCATATCTAGCAACCGTATGTGGTTCATAATTTTTGTGCGCCAATAATACCACTTCACCAAATTTAGACAAGGTTCTAACCACTGCTTTTGATGCTTCATCACTTAACACGCTGTAATCCGCAGTGACTTCGGTACTATCGCCAACTTTTCTTAAAACACTACAAGCTCTAGCATGCGTGTATTGTACATAAGGACCAGTCTCTCCTTCAAAAGATAGCGTTTTATCGAGTACAAATGAATAATCTTTCGTTCTTGAAGTATAGAGTTCTTGGAAAACGACTGCACCAACACCGATCTGACTTGCAACCACTTCTTTATTTTCAAGATTTGGATTCTTTTCATTGATAATTTCAAGTGTCTTTTCAACGGCTTTATCCAGTACGTCCTCAAGAAACGCAACGTTACCTTTACGTGTGGATAATGCGCCATCTTCTAGAGCAACCATCCCGAACTCAACGTGAATACAATCCTTATACCAATCGTAGCCCATAAGCTCAACAATCTTAATCCATTGTTGGAAGTGTAGCTTTTGCGCACTACCAACGACATAGATGTTTTTATCGAAGTTATAGTGTTCTTTTCTGTATTTAGCAGCAGCTAAGTCACGTGTTAAGTAAAGTGAAGAACCATCTTTTTTAGTAATCAACGCTGGAATTAAACCATATGGTTCTAGATTAACAATTTCAGCTCCTTCAGATTTCTCAACCAACTTTTTATCTCTTAATTCCTGAATAATCGCAGGCATTTTATCGGAATAGAAGCTTTCACCTGCGTAAGAATCAAAGGTTACGCCTAGCTTGCCGTAGACACGATTAAAGACTTTCAGCGACATGTCTTTAAACAACGTCCATAGTTCAGTTGCTTCAGCATCGCCATTTTCAAGCTTTGTAAACCATGCTCTCGCTTCATCCTCAAGCGCTGGATTGGTTTCTGCTTCTTGGTGGAATTTCACATAGATTTTAAGCAATTCTGGAATTGGATCAGCATCGATCACATCTTTGTCTCCCCAGAGCTTATAAGCTACTATGAGTTTACCAAACTGGGTGCCGTAGTCACCTAAGTGGTTAACTGCAACTGTATCATAACCTAAAAATTTATATATTCTATGAAGCGATTCACCGATCATCGTACTTCTAATATGACCCATATGGAAAGGTTTAGCGATATTTACAGAAGAATATTCAATTATCGTCTTCTTGCCTTCTCCAACATTAGATGCACCATAAGCATCTCCTAATTTAACCACTTCTTCTACTACATTTTTAGCAAACTGTTCAGCATCTACAGTAAAGTTTAAAAATCCTGCAATTGCTTCTATTTTAGAAAACAGTTCAACCGTACCCAGTGTAGCAACAAGCTCTTCCGCTATGACGTTTGGTGCTTTTCTAAACGCTTTTGCAAGCTTAAAGCATGGGAATGCATAATCTCCCATCTCTGGATTTTTCGGATGTTCTACGAGGGTGAGTATCTCATCGTAGGACATCGCATCAATTGATTCACTCAATATCTTGGCGATTGCCTCTTTGTAATTAACCATCTCTACCTCCTCAAAAAATAAAAAAATCCGC
This sequence comes from Fusibacter sp. QWL-12, assembly GCF_058683495.1. Lineage (NCBI taxonomy): Bacteria > Bacillati > Bacillota > Clostridia > Eubacteriales > Fusibacteraceae > Fusibacter > Fusibacter sp. QWL-12. Next base: position 2,836,203 of record NZ_CM178745.1, on the reverse strand, counting down.
CTCTAATCAAGAGACGAATAAATCCGCGTTGCCACTCTTATTAGAAGGAATCTCCTTCTCACTCAATGTCGATAACGGGGACGACCGGCCATAGGCTTCTCATGGGCTCTCTTCAACTACATGTATTATCGGACTTCCACCAACTCCGATTCGCTTAAAAGGGACATGTGATTTACTCTTCCACTCATAGAATTTAACTAATTTGAACATAAGTTTAGCATATTTTCTAGGACAATTCAACCCATTGTTTCAGTATTTGACACGTCTGTAAAGAATTTATGAATTCATTTTGATTTTCGCACAAACGCTTAAATTCATAGTATAATCATACTATTATAAGTATGTAAAATGGAGATGACAAATGGCTAACCTTAATTATTATAAGAATAAAATTAAAAATGCGACCTTAACAGAAATTCTCATTGGCGTTAACATCATCATGTTTTTACTCACTCAGCTCATCGATATGACAGGTGGCAACGGTTTACTTAAGCTTGGGGCAAAAGTAAATCCATTGATTGGATTGGGTGAATACTGGCGCTTGCTGACAGCGATGTTCCTTCACGCAGACATCATGCACCTTGTTTTTAATATGCTTGCGCTATATATTTTTGGTAGAGACATCGAACGCTTCTTTGGCAAGAAGAAGTTTTTGTTGATTTACTTTATATCAGGACTGGTCGGCTCAGCTGCGAGCTTCGTTCTTGTTGAAGGCATGTCAGTTGGTGCCTCAGGTGCTATCTTTGGTTTAATGGGCGCCAACTTATATCTATACAAATTAAACCCTATGGTATACAAACGTATTTATGGACGAGACATGATTATTCTTATCGTCGTCAACCTAGTGATTGGTCTTATAAGGCCTAACATTGATATGGCAGGTCATATCGGTGGCTTAATCGGTGGTTTTGTGGTTGCAAGCGCAGTGGGCATCAATCATATGAAGTTATTTTCAATGAAGCGTCTGCCTTATTATGTCCTCGCTGTCATTCTACTCATTGCACCTATCGCCGGTGGAACATATCGCATTCAATCAGATGACACGATGTTCGTCTCAGGAGCTTATTACTATTATACAGAAGGGAGAATTGAAAAATCCCTTTCCATTATCGAAAAGGGACTTAAGGTTCATCCGGATCAAGAGGATCTACTGTATATGAAGAGCATCCTAACCCAAAATAGCAATTGATTTAATCGTCTTTTCTTTCAACTAACACGTGATACACAGCGCTTGAATTATCATATTTAAGCGCTATTTTTTTTGTTTCTGAAACGCCTTGCATGTCTTCCCAAATAATCAAATCCTCTAAGCTGTTACTGATATTGGTGTAAACTGTTTTATTTGTGTTATTTGTCAGATTTGCAAACTCGACAAACTCAATTTGATCCCCTGGCTTCGCCTGTGCTAAAATGCCTAAATCATCATAAGCGACATTGGCTACCTTAGCATAGCCGCCTGTGGTTTGGCGTTCTGACATAAGGATAATTGGCGTTCCGTCCTGCGTGAGTTGAATCGCCCCAAATGCGATCACATCCGTTAGTATGTCCATCTTTCCAGTTGGTCTGAATGTACTACCCTCAAGGCGAATCCCCATTCGATCCGACTTCGGACTTACGATATAGGTGGTTTCTATAAACGTTTGCCATTCTAATTGAGTTAAGCGATTCTGTTGAGGCCCTGTATGCAGTCTGACTTTCTTTGTAGTGCGCGTCAAATTCTCGAAATAGTGACTTGTTTCAAAGAAAGACTGATTTATCGAACCCTTTCGCCACCCCGTTTTTGGGGATGTTGTTTTATCCTCAGGAGCTTCACCTTTATCTGTTTTTTCAGCGAAATAAATGCTGTCGCCTTCCATAAGCTTCCTTCCATTTACCCCACCCAATTTGCTTTTCAGATCCGTTGCATAAGCGTTCATAAACTGATACTGTTCATGAAATATACTGCCGAAAGCTATATAATTTCTAAGCCCATGAAGTGGTGTGTTGATTTTTAGTCGATCACCTGAACGGGCTTTATAGGTTGTCCATCTCTTTATTTTAACCTCGTTTAGATAGACATCCGCATCTGAACCAGTAATCGAAAAGGTTGTATCCTCCTCAAACTGACATTCAAATCCGCCCAGAGTTAATTCCAAAACTGGATGTGGCTTTTTTTGACCCACTAGCGCTAACGCCAATTCATAGGCAAACGGATCTGATACACCAGACTGACTCAATCCACTGCTCAAGCCTTCATACCGACCTTCATCCTGTATCGTCGTTAAAATGCCAGCTTTCAGTACTTTGATTCCCCTAAATTGAACCTGAATTTTTTCATTTGGATGATTTGTACTCTCAACATTTGAGCAAAAATTCGGTTTCTTTGTGTTATCTGCTTTTGTGTTATCTGCTTGGGTGTTATCTACTTGCGTATTTTCTACTTGCGCGTTTTCTGGTCGTGTATCAGTAGCATGGTTGTTCTGAATCTGAATCTTCTGTGGTTGGTTGCTCTGAGACAGCTTATAAAGGTCATACTGTTCTGATGTGATGGGCACAAATTTCAGCTTGTCCCCGGCCTGAATCAAACAATTGGGCTGTTGCGTCGGCGAGAACAATTCTAAAGGGGTTCTACCAATTAAATTCCACCCACCAGGAGAAGGGACTGTATAGATACCCGTTTGTCGATCTGCGATTCCGACAGCACCCGAATCAACCTTCACTCTTGGTTGCTCAAGTCTAGGTGTGGTTAACTCTGAACTCAGCCCACCGAGATAGGGAAATCCAGCAGCAAACCCCAAAAAGTAGACATGATACTCGGTCTCAGAGTGCTTGCGAATCACCTCTGAGACTGTGAGTTTGCCCGTCTTTGCAACCTTTTCTAAATCAGGACCATCGTAACAAACTGGGATTTCTACCGTTCTTGACTGGATAACGCTATCCGCTGGTTTAGAAAGATATTTTAGTAATTCAGCTTCGATCTCTGAAGCGTCCACAACATACGGATCAAAATGTATCGCTACCATATGATAGGTGTTCTGAACTGCTTGGATACCTTTGATGCCTTTGCTATCTTTGCTTCCTTTGATGTTAGCCCGCTCTAACTGCATTTTCATCCAGACGATTTTTTCATTTAGCTGCTCATCGATGACCTCATCAAAATATAAAGCAAGTGTTCTTTCATTTAGATTCATGACTCTCATATTAGTTCAACGCCACTTTCAATCAATTGAGTTCTTAAAAATGAAGCGTGCTCAGCCGCATTGGGTTGATCACCATGTATACAAATGGTATCTGCTTTCAGTTTGATGATTTCTCCTGTATGCGCCGTGAGTTCACCGGTTTTAAGAAGTGAAATAATTCTTTGACCAGCAAAGTGAAGATCGGTTAACATTGCATCTGAAAGCTCTCTTGATACAAGTGTGCCAGCAGCCGTATAGTTTCGATCGTAAAAAACTTCAGAATAATATCGCATATTAAGCGACTCACAAACTTTTTCTGTGATGCTTCCAGAAAGGACATACAGGATTAAGCTTTCATCAAATGCCTTTACACTTTCTACATAGGCTCTTGATAGTGCTTCGCTTTCGGCGACCTGATTGTATAACGCACCGTGTAATTTAACGTGATGTATCTTCGCTTGTTGCAAAGCGCAGATACCATAAAGGGCTCCTAGTTGATAGGAAACAAGCGATTTTAAGCTTTTTTCAGTTATGACTTGCTTGCGTCTCCCAAAGCCATGTAAATCATAAAATCCAACATGTGCACCAATTTTAACCTGATGCTGAATACATAGCGCGATGGTCTCTGACATAATATCATAATCTCCTGCATGAAAACCACAAGCGATATTTGCAGATGAAATCAACGGAATCAGAGATGCATCCTCACCCACCTTAAAGTTGCCATAGCTTTCACCCACATCAGAATTTAAATCCACTCTCATAAGTCACCTCTATTTTAGTGTGATTACCGTTGCCCCACTACCACCTTCATTGTATGCTGCTTCTTCGTATTTTTTCACATGTGGGTGTCCTCTAAAATGATCCTGTAATCCTTTTCTAAGTGCTCCCGTTCCTTTTCCATGAATAATTCTAACTTGGCTAAGACTTGATAAAGCTGCGTCATCTAGATATTTATCTACAATACCGATCGCTTCGTCTATGTTATGACCCCTAACATCTATTTCAGGGCTAATCGTAGCACTTCTAGCAGTGATTTCTCTTACTTTTCTAAACGTTTTCTCATCTGTTTTCTTTTTACTCATGAGAGAAAGCTGTTTTAGATTAACGGTCATTTTCATTAATCCCACTTGTACAACCACATCGCCACGGTCGTTTGGTAGCGTTGTTACAGTCCCCTCTTGATTAATGGTCAGCACACGTACAGAATCTCCAACCAAAAGGCTTTCAGGTGCATATTCGTTAACCACTTCAGAGTCAACTACTGCAGTAGAATGCTTATCGATGCCTTCATTTAAGCGTCTGCGCATTTCTTCAATGTCTTTATTTCTATTTTGGTCTGATTTTTGTTTGATATTTCTAAGCTCTTTTACAATCTCATCCGCCTCATCCTTAGCATCTTTAAGAAGCTCTCTCGCTTCTTCTTTTGCTTTTCTAACCATATCATCGCGTTGACGTAGCCATTTATCCTCTTTATCTTTAAGTGAAGACTTTAATTGTTCAATTTCACGTTTTGCGCGAATCGCTTCATCACGTTCAATTTCAATCTGCTTTTGGCTTTTTTCAATATTTGCAAGTATGTCCTCAAAGCGAATATCGTCTTTGTGAATATAAGCCTTAGCTTCTTCAATCACTTGTTTGGAAAGGCCAAGCTTTTGAGAAATTTCAAATGCATTTGATTTACCCGGGATGCCAATCAAAAGCTTATACGTTGGACTTAATGTCTCAACGTCAAATTCAACACATGCGTTCTCAACGCCCTCGGTCATAATAGCAAACTCTTTTAGCTCAGAGTAATGCGTCGTTGCCATCGTTCTGATCTGTCTTTTCTTTAATAAATCGAGAATAGCCATAGCCAGCGCAGCGCCCTCAGTAGGATCTGTTCCCGCACCTAACTCATCAAACAATACCAATGATCGATCTGTTACATCATTTAAAATACTAACAATATTGGTCATGTGTGAAGAAAACGTACTCAAACTTTGCTCGATACTTTGTTCATCGCCGATATCAGCAAAAACTTCATCAAAAATGCTAAGTTCAGTGCCATAGTCAGCAGGAACATGTAACCCTGCTTGCGCCATCAACGTCAATAAGCCTGCCGTTTTAAGCGTAACGGTTTTCCCACCTGTATTTGGGCCTGTGATCAACAAAGTTGAAAAGGTCTGACCCAACCACATATTACTTGGCACCACTTTATCCTTTGGTAAAAGTGGGTGTCTACCGTTCTTTATTCTAAAGGTTTGATTCTCGTTGATTTCAGGCTCTACCGCCTTCATATCCAGAGAAAATTTACCTTTGGCAAAGATAAAATCAAGTATTCTAAGCGTTTCTAAATTTAATCGGATTGGATTTGAAACGACAGCAACTTCAGCAGTTAGTTGTCTTAAGATACGTTCTATTTCATCCTGCTCTTTGATAAACAGTTCTCTTAGCTCGTTGTTAAGCTCTACAACAGCTAATGGTTCAATATAAAAGGTGCTGCCTTTTGAAGACTGGTCATGGACCAATCCTTTTACTTGACTCTTATGCTCGCTTTTTACTGGCAGTACAAATCGATCCTGTCTAATGGTAATGATAGAATCCTGAAGGTATTTTTGATAGTTTGGTGAAGTAATCATGGACTCTAACTTGCTTCTTATTGCTGCATTTTTTGATTCAATGCTTCTTCTGATTTTTCTTAGTTCTGAAGATGCATTGTCTGACACTAAGTTTTCAGAGATAATGCAGAGCTCAATGTGTTTCTCAAGCTCAACTTGAGGACTTAAATGGCTAGCATGCTCTGACAATATCGGGTATTTCTCACGATTTGAATCATTACTTGCGATGTACTTTTTCAAAGATCTTGCCGTTCTTAGTGCATCAGCAATTTCAAGTAATCCCTTCGGTGTCAAACAACCTCCAATTTCTGCTAACTTTAAAGCATCTTTGAGTTCGTATATCGGACCAATTGGTGGTGTTCCGATTTGTATCATCATACTCACGGCTTCGCTAGTTTCTTCTTGACCTCTTTTTACTTCTATTAGTTCTGAACTCGGTTTAAGCGCTCTGCACATTTCTTTCCCAACAGCAGAAGTTGCTTTCTCAGATAACATTTCAATAATTTTATTATATTCCAATACCCGTAAGGCCTTTTCGTTCATAACTCCTCCTGTGTATCTTCTTTAATGATTACTCGATGCCACTAAAAAAGCGGCCGCGAGAAGTCTTTTGTGTTGTATTGATTTTAATTTTTACAATTTCTTCAACTGATTGTATTTGTGCGAGCTTTTCTAAAAGCTCTAAATCGTAAGCATCTGGTTCATCAAAACTCAGTTCAAATCGTTTGATGCCAATCGCCTTCAGATTTTTTACTTGATCTAGTAAATACAGCTTTTCTTCAGATAAAACCTCAGCTTGGCAAGCCATACGATTCATTCTTAGTGGATAAGCAGTCTCATGCTCATCGATTAAGGCATAGCTTCCCACAGTACATAAATTGCAATTATCATGTCCAGTCATCACGCCACCGACTGGACAATACTCTGAGATCATCAATGGTATTCTACCGTAAACCCATAACGCACTAAACGCATTCACATCTTTAGTTTTTTCTAACTCAGATTGGCTCATTTCATAAGACCAAGTTACAGTATTCATGCCATAACCATGAAGTGCTTTTGCACACTCCGAATTAATCATATTTAAATGATGTGTGCCTCTAATATCTAAAAACCTATCCTCTAAGTAGTTGAGTTGTCCAATATGAGATAGATGTATCGCTGGCACATTTGACTGATCTGAAAAATCTTGTAAATCCGCTAAACGTTTCAAAAGACTGACCACTCTTTCTTCATCTTTAATACGAATAATTCTTGGCAACTTAATCGCCACCTTACTTTGAATCAGTGCATCAAAGTGAGTGTGATAATCCTCGATGTTATCTAATACGAAATGTATATGCACCGATTGGGATCCATACTTTTCGAATAACTCATATGCGTGCTTTAGTGTCTCATATTTTGAAAACACTAAAATCAACGCTTCTGTCCCAGAAAGTTCTCTTTCTGACACAAGGGATGTCTTCTGCTCACTAAATAAACTTACTGATTCTAAAGCAGTTGCGCTGCCCTTTTGTTTGCTGATTTGTCGTTCAGGATAGCGCACACACTTTTCCTTTAAATACAATTCCAGAAGTTGTCGTCGCATTGAGTTAACTTCACTTATAGGCAGTGTGACATCTTCATCCATTTTGATCTCTATACGTTCAAGCTCAAATGGTGTGCCACCGAGTTTACTCAGTTGTTCTTTAACCCGATCCTGTGACAAGGGCACTTTTAAAGCTTTTTCAACTTTTTTTTCTGATTGTACCTGATAGCATTTTTGATTCGCTCCAAAAAAGACAGCAGTTAGATTTGCAGGATTGCCTTTAAACGCTTCAAACTGGAAACGAACTGACTCACGCTTACGTTCAACGGTACTGTTTTGTGTCATTTCATCTATGTGATTTTTATCATAGGTTTTGAAAAAAACTTGATCAGATGGTACTTTTGTCTTGAAAGGGACTTCAACTATGTCTCCGATCGACGCACGATTGACACGTTGTCCATTTAAATAAATCAAATCTGCTCGTGTACCAAAATTTTGCATCCCAATTCGATACTGAATTTCATCACCTTTATTGAGCACATCTGTTAGTTTGAGTTTAACCTTACCTTCAGTAAAACCAATTGATTTCGCTACTTCAGTACCATAAGAACTTGGTAGTTGATAGTTCATCATCTCTTTATAGGTGTTCTCAAACATAAACCCAGTACTCAATTGACAATTAAAGGTTCTTTTTAAGCCGTCTTCTATGCGGTCAGCATATTGATCATCAAGTGCTTCTCTATAGGATGACACCACAGAGTAAACGTAATCCGCACCCTTCATTCGCCCTTCTAACTTTAACGACACTCGGCTAAGTGTTTTAAAGGATTCTATTTGCTTTGCAGTCATCATGTCCTTAGGACTCATGAAATAACCGACTTCGGATACTTTACCATTGGTACGATTTAGCAATCGATATTTTTTTCTACAGGGCTGCGCGCATGCACCTCTATTACCACTTCTGCCGCCAATATGACTACTCATCAAACACTGACCTGAATAAGAAATGCAGAGTGCGCCTTGGACAAAGAACTCGATTTCTAGTTGAGTCGCTTCTGATATCTGTTTTATTTCTTCAAATGATAATTCTCGCGACAAAACAACTCTTGAAAAACCCATCTTTTCAGCCATTTGAACCCCTTTCAAACTATGAAAGGTCATTTGCGTGCTCGCGTGACATTGTAGATCTGGATAGTCCTCTTTTATTCTTTTTAATAGACCAATATCTTGCAAGATGACAGCATCCACTTGGTTGCGATATAAAAAATCGATAAAAACCATCACTGATTTCAATTCTTCTTGCTTCACCAAAGTGTTAACGGTTACATATACTGACACATTTCTTTCGTGGCAGTAGGTTATTGCTTTAATCATCTCTTCGTCATCAAAATTCAAAGCAGATCTTCTTGCACCAAAAGCCTTGCCACCTAAGTATACTGCATCTGCGCCGCCATTAACTGCTGCTACTAACGCTTCCATTGATCCTGCAGGTGCTAAGAGTTCAATATTTTTATTTATCATTTAATTCACTTTGCTTTCTATATAAGGTATACGAAATTACATAACTAAAACATTCGGTTGACTATATTGATTTTTAGCTTAAAAAAAAGGCGCCTAAGGCGCCTTTGATTACTTTGTTGTTTCATCATCAAAATCTATCATTTGTGAACCTGGTTCTTTCGACGAAAACTCTTTCTCCATCTCTAAAACCTCTTCTCTAGATTTTTTTAGATTTTCTTCTCTGGCGCGTAAATCCATATCCAATTTGTCCATTCTCTTTTTAAGTTGCGCTACGCCAGTTTCATAAATATTTGAAGAATCGATCAATCTCGAAAATTCTTGTATCATTTGTTCATATGCTTTACTTCGTCGCTCATACTCTGCGACAACCGCATCCAGTTCATCTCTAGTGGTTTTAAGCTCATACTGAGGTGAATTCAATCTTTTCTCAAGTTCATCTCGTTCTGAAATCGCTTTAAACAACTCATCTGCAACATTTAGAGCTGTTAGAACGCCAACCATAGAGGTACTTAATTTTTTGTTACCAACATAAAGATCTCTCATTTTGTCATCGACGTAATTGGCAACGCGCTGCATATGTTCTCTTGTATCATCACTTACTAGCGTATAATCTCTATCCATTATTTTAACAGTCACTTTGTTTTTATTGCTCATTCTCTCACCTCTTGAATACAGTTTCGCCATTTATCATGATTCGAATTTCGATTGTGAACTTTTCCACACGTCTATTATACTAAAGAATCAAGTATTTTAACACAAAATATGGTAGAAAATTGCTATTTTATTAAAGTAAACAGTTCTTTAACCGCCATTTCAGCAAACGTAATCGGTTCAATTGCTATACATTTAATCTCAGTGCCGTCGAATAGTTCACTCATAGCTTGATAAAGGTATCTCACTTGTGGGGCAAGTAAAACGGTATGAATCGGCATATAACTGGTTTCGATTGCATCACGCGTCATTTCAGTTGCAGGTGCAAATAAAAACAAATAATCCATTTCATCGTACTTACTTAATGCCTTTTTGTCATACAAAATTCCACCAAAATCAACACCAACCCTATACCCATCTTCTGAAGCTGAGCGTGCGAGTGCATTTAAAAAATGTTGGCCTGATAAACCACCATTACAGAGCATTAAAACAACTTTCAAACTACCACCTTATTCCTTATCCTGTTTGATCAATCGAATGCCATCTTCAAATATCTGAAGTTTGCCTTCTTTTAGTAAACGGCCTACAGCTCTTTTAAAAGCCTTTTTGCTCATGTTCAAACGCTTCTTAATTACCTCCGGCTCACTCTCATCATTTAAGTAAAGCTGGCCATCGTTTTCAGTTAATGCTTTCATTAAAATGTCAACATCCTGATGTACTTGTACCGCAGATTTTTCCTTGATACTAAGGTTAATTTTTCCATCTTCTCGAACGCGCGTAACCCTCGCCTCTATTTCTGCTCCAACCTTGATTTCCTTGTAGAGCTCATGTTTTGGTATGAATCCGTGATATTTACCATCGATTGCAACAAAAGCACCCATCTCATCTTTGATTTCATAGACAACACCTTTAACATGTTCTCCAGTCTTAATATGGGTCCCTTCTGTTAAATGGTTGTATATTTTCATAGTTGCTAAAAGCTGTTCATTTGAATCCTTGATCAATTTAACCAAGACTTTTCTGCCCTTTTGTAGTTTTCCTTTAGCTTCATTATTAGGCAAAAATAAATCCTTCTCAATACCAAGATCGAGAAAATAAGCGTTAGGAATTGAACCTACAACAGATAGCATGCCGATTTCACCCAGTTGTAGTAATGGTTTTTTAGTTGTTGCAATTAATTTTTGTTCACTGTCTTTATATATAAATACGTCTATTGAGGCATCTATTTCTGGTTCTACTTTATAAAAACCCTTTTGAAGTAAAACTTCTACTTCGCCATCCTTCTGTTCTGTTAAATAAACGCCATGCTCAGAAATTCTGTTCACATAGGCAGTCTGTACTTTGCCGATCTCTAGCATAAATTACTCCTTACAAATAGTCTGATAACCATTATATCATGTTTAATTTCATTGTAAACGTCGTTTTATTATTACCCTAAAATCAGCTAAACAACCTATGACCTCAGTAATCCTATAACTTTGTTTATTATGTAAAAAAGCCCCGATTTTATCGGGGCTCGCTCAACTATCTAAGTGGTGTTACGTTTTCAGCTTGAGGACCTTTAGGACCTTGAGCGATTGTAAAAGTAACTGCTTCGCCTTCTTCTAAAGATTTGAAGCCATCTTTGTTGATTTGTGAAAAGTGTACGAATACATCTTTACCATCTTCACCAGTAATAAAACCGAATCCTTTTTCTGAGTTGAACCATTTAACTGTACCGTTCATTTTGTTCCTCCAAAATTTTTATTCCTAGAAAACCTAAACCCGAACGCCATTAATAAAACTTTGGAAGACCAGAGGTTGTTCCAACTTATTAATTGATTTGATGCAGGTGAATCTAAGTTACTTTTTAATCATACACAATAATAAGTTCTTTTGCAAGAAAATTAGAAGTAACTATTTAAAAAAAGTTTACATTTGACTTTATTTTCTGAAAACCTACTACTTTTTATACATTTCTTCAATTTGTTGTTGAATTTCATCCGAATCCAAGAACTCATCAAAATCAATCATCTTATCAAATAAACCATTAGGCGTGATTTCAATTACTCTATTTGCTATAGTTTCTATGAACTTGTGGTCATGAGACGTAAATAGCATCGTGCCTTTGAATGCGATCAATCCATTATTAACCGCTTCAATAGATTCAAGATCCAAGTGGTTGGTTGGTTCATCTAAAATAATAACATTCGCTTTAGAAAGCATTAATTTAGAGAACATGCATCTTACTTTTTCTCCGCCTGATAAAACACTTGCATTTTTAAGTGGTTCATCACCAGAAAATAACATTTTACCAAGGAAACCACGAATAAAGGTCTCTGTTTTCTCTTCTGAGAATTGTCTTAACCAATCGATGAGGTTCATGTCCACATCTTCAAAGAACTCTGTATTGTCTTTAGGGAAGTATGCTTGTGAAGTTGTTACGCCCCATTTAAAGCTTCCTTCATCAGCAGTTTCTTCTCCCATAAGGATTTTAAACAGCATCGTTCTAGCTGCATCGTTTCTACTCATGAATACGATTTTATCGCCTTTATTTACTGTAAATGAAACATTATCTAAAATTTTCTCGCCATCTACTGTTTTAGAAATGCCTTCTACCAATAAAATATCTTTACCTGCTTCTCTTTCAGGTGTAAACCCTACAAATGGATATCTTCTTGAAGAAGGTTGAATGTCTTCAATATTGATTTTATCAAGCATTTTCTTTCTTGAAGTCGCTTGCTTCGCTTTAGAAGCGTTTGAACTAAAACGTGCGATAAAGTCTTGTAACTCTTTAATTTTCTCTTCTTTTTTCTTGTTTTGTTCTTTTAATAGTCTCGCCATTAATTGACTTGATTCATACCAGAAATCGTAGTTACCAACAAACATCTTTGCTTTTCCAAAATCGATATCTAACATATGCGTACATACATTATTAAGGAAATGACGGTCATGGGAAACGACAATTACTGTATTTGGATAGTTGATTAAGAACTCTTCTAACCATTTAATTGCTTTGAAATCCAAGTGGTTGGTAGGCTCATCTAGCAATAGAATATGCGGATTGCCAAACAACGATTGTGCCAACAAGATTTTCACTTTATCATCAGAAGGCACATCTGCCATCATTTTACTAAAGCTACTTGGATTAACGCCTAAACCATTTAATAGTTTTTCTGCGTTTGATTCCGCATCCCATCCGTCGAGTTCTGCAAACTCGCCTTCAAGCTCAGCCGCTCTCATACCATCTGCTTCTGTAAAATCTTCCTTCATATAAAGTGCGTCTTTTTCTTTCATTATCTCATAGAGTCTTTTATGACCCATGATGACAGTATCCATTGCTGAAAATTCGTCAAATTCAAAGTGGTCCTGTTTTAATACAGCCAAACGTTCCCCTGGTGTAATAAAAACTTCACCTGAAGTCGGCTCAATATCACCTGCTAGAATTTTTAAGAATGTCGATTTACCAGCGCCGTTTGCACCGATAACACCATAGCAATTGCCTGGTGTAAATTTTAAATTTACCTCATCAAACAGTTTACGATCGCTAAAACGCAAACTAACATTAGTTACTTGTATCACTTTTTTTGCCACCTTTCAATAATCCGAACTTATACACTCAACTATTAATTATACCATTTTTTTACTCAATCTCAAGCCTTTGATAAACTTTATTCTGAAACGATTCGTTTTCCTTTCCATTTATCACTTTTGAGTCTAAAGATCATGATAATGCCTCTTAAAACCTCATCTGCTGCCATTGCAATCCAAATTCCTAAAAGTCCTAGTCCAAGGACAATTCCTAAAATATAAGCCAGTAACGTTGAAACCAACCACATGGAAAATATTCCGACGATCACTGGGAAATTAACATCCCCAGCCGCTTTTAGTGCGGATATAATTACGAGGTTTGACACGCGTCCAAGTTCAACAAAGATATCAACCGTCAATATAAGTGCGCCTAATTGAATAATGCTTTGGTTGTCACTAAAGATGCCTAAGAGTTGATTTCTGAGCAAAATAAATAATAAAGAAACCGATAATGTAATCATTAATGCTTTTTTAAACGAACTAAAAGTCAAATGTTTTGCTTCATCCTCACGTTTTGCACCAACAAGCTGTCCAACTATGATTTGATTGGCTTGTGCTAGTGCAGATGATGCGAGGAAAGTAAACCAGACGATGATTTGTACATAGATTTTTGTTGTAACTGTCTCCGTACCCATGGTATTGATCATCGAAAAGATGACCACTTGAGAAAATTGATATGAGATGGGCTCACCAGCTGACGGTATCCCTAACTTTAAAAACTGTTTGAAAATCTGTTTTGGAAACGGTTGTAGAAATGACAAACTCACCTTCACGTCTACTTTTTTTATCAAAACCCAAATCATGATGAAGACTGCAAGGCCTCTACTGACAACGGTAGAGATAGCAACCCCTTTGACACCAAGAACAGGTAGTCCAAATGGACCAAACAAGAAAGTATAATTACCAATTATATTGATGACGTTCATCATAATTGCCAAATACATCGAAAGTTTTGTAATGCCATGACTTTTAAGAATAATTGAAGACAAACTAAAAAACGCTGGAATAAACAAAAACGTCATGATAATCGACAAATAAGATTTTGCATCCACAAAAAGTTCAGCTGGCATGTGAACCAAGCTGAAAAACTGTGGCTGGAATAACATAAAAAGCGCACCCAAGCATACTGCAAGGATTAAGTTCATACCATAACCCATCGTATAAATCTTATTCAAATTTTCTCTCTTTGATGCGCCAATGTATTGCGTTACCATAATACCTGTCGCTGATGAGGTGATATTAAATAGAATAAGAAGTGTATTGGTTAGCTGATTGGCGTTACCTACGGCAGCAACTGCTAAATCTGAGTAACGACTCAACATAATTGTATCTACATTCCCCATGAACATGAAGAGTAATAATTCAATAAATATAGGTATTGCAAGTTTAACAGGGCTTGTTGTCTCATCTAGTTTCATGCTTCATCTCCCTTTACAAATAAGAACGACTAATATTTCATTCCAATATCATATCTTAAAATGTAATAGATTACTACTTTTTTATCATGTGAAAATATAAAAAAAGATGTTGCTTCAAATCAGGTTTTATACCCGATCTTTAGCAACACCTTTAACTGATTATCTTAATTGAGCACCCAATCTTTCCTCAAGTGCCGAAAGTACTTTTTTGAAGATTGTATTCACTTCATCATCTACAAGCGTTCTATCTTCTGCTCTAAAGACGAGTTCATATGCTACAGATTTAAATCCTTCGGCAATTTGCTTACCTTTATACATATCAAACATCTTCACTGACTCAAGTAGCTTTCCTGCAACTTCCTTCACCGTTTCTTCTATTGCCATTGAAGTAACAGAATCACTTACTAAAACTGCAATATCTCTTTCGATCGCAGGATATTTTGGTACAGGTGTATACTTTTTATCTTCTCTAGCAAGTTGCATTAAGATGTTATAATCCAAGTCAGCAACATAAACACGTTCAGTTAAACCGAAATTTTCAATTACATTTGGATGAACTTCTCCAAGTACGCCTAGAATATGTCCATTCCAAATTAAATTTGCACATCTTCCTTTATGATACATGCCATGGTTGGTCTCTTTTTCGAAATAGTAGCCATTAATGCCAAGGCCACTTATTACATTTTCTACGATTCCTTTTAATGAAAAGAAATCCTCTTTTTCGCCCATGATTCCAATTGTCAGCATTTCTTTTTCAATTGGCAATTGAACCACCGGTACTTCTTTCGGCAGGAAGATGCTTCCAATTTCAAAAATTCTAACGTCTTTGTTTTTTCGGTTGTAATTTCTAGCTAATACCTCTAAAACATTTGGCACGAGTGTTGTTCTCATAACACTGAACTCTTCTCCTAGTGGATTGATCAGTGCAACTTGTTCTCTAAGCAAGCTGTTTTCTGGAAGGCCGATTTTATCAAGATCTTTTCTTGAAACAAATGAGTATGAAAGAATTTCGTCTACACCGTTCGATAGTAGTTCAAATTTGACTTTATCTTTAATCATTTGAGCGTTTGTTTTAGCTCCCCAAGCATCGACTTTTGGTAGCGTCATCGCAATTTTTTCGTACCCATATAACCTTGCAACCTCTTCAACTAAATCAATTTGCTTATCAAGATCCAATCTATAATGTGGAATTTGAGCAATTAATTTTTCACCTTTTACTGTGGTGATACCTAAACGGTTCAAAAGTTCAATCATTTGCGCTTCATTTAAAGCTGTACCGATGACTCTGTTAATCCCTTCAACTGTAAATGGAATCTCTACTGGCTGTTTTTTCCCTGGATAGACGTCAATTGTACCACCGATTACTTTACCTGCACCCAACGCTTCAATCAAATAGCAAACGCGATTCACTACCTCAAGTGGTAGTTCTTGACTCACGCCTTTTTCGAATCTAGATGAAGCTTCAGTTCTTAATCCAAGAGTTTTTGACGTTTTTCTAATACTTGACTTGTCAAAGCTTGCTACTTCAATTAAAACGTTTTTGGTGTTGGATGAAATCTCTGTATTGGCACCACCCATTACACCTGCAATACCAATCGTTCTTTCAGCGTCTGCAATCACGAGCATTTCATTATTTAATGCTCTTTCTTTACCATCCAGTGTTTCAAACACTTCACCGTCAACCGCTCTTCTAACGATTACCTTGCCATCCTTAAGCGTATCCATGTCGAATGCATGTATCGGTTGTCCATACTCAAGCATAACGTAATTCGTGATATCGACGATATTGTTGATCGGTCTCATGCCAGCTTGCATCAGTCTAAGCTGTAACCACATCGGTGACTGTTCTATTTTAATATCCTTAACCGCTTTAGCCACATATCTACCACATAAATCAGCGTCTTTGATTTCTACAGATGCAAGACTATCAATTTCTGATGTCAACATAGCTGAATAAACCTCAGGCATTTTTACTTCTCTATCAAAGCTTGCAGCGATTTCTCGTGCCATACCAATCATGCTTAAGCAATCTGGGCGATTAGGCGTAATTTCGAACTCAACTATCGTTTGATCCAGCTCTAAAGCGGTCAAAATGTTTTCACCCAGTGGGTATTCTTTATCTAAAATTAGAATTCCATCATCAAATTCTTTAGGTATATTTGAAGTTTCAAATCCCATTTCTTCTAAAGAACACAACATACCGTTCGAAACTTCGCCTCTAAGCTTACCTTTTTTAATTTTAATATTACCTGCGATAACCGCACCGTGAACCGCCACAGGAATATAAGCGCCTTCAAATACATTTGTAGCACCTGTAACGATTTGCAAAACCTCGCTACCTATATCCACTTGACAAATACAAAGCTTTTCAGCATTTGGGTGATCGGTAATCTTAACGATTTTACCAACGACAATATTTTCAAGCTCTTTGCTTAAATTTTCACTACCTTCGTTGTTTGACCCTGTTAAAACAAGCTTATCTATTAGCTCTTTATCATTTAAGTCGTCAATTTTGACGTAATCTTTTATCCATTGTAATGGCGCTCTCATATTCCCTCCTATTTTCTCTAGAACTGTTTTATGAAACGAACATCATTTTCGAATAAGACGCGAATATCATCAATCTCATATTTCAACATCGTAATTCTATCGAGACCCATACCGAAAGCAAAGCCATTATAAACTTCTGGATCAATACCGCATTCTCTAAGGACATTCGGATGTACCATGCCGCATCCTAGGATTTCTATCCAACCACTGCCCTTACAGAATCTACATCCTTCGCCACCACATTTAAAGCAAGAGACGTCAACTTCACCACTTGGCTCAGTAAATGGGAAATAATGTGGTCTAAATTTTGTTTTTGTTTGCGAGCCAAATAATCTTTTTGCAAACATATCCAGTGTTCCTTTTAAATCAGCCATTGTAATGTCTTTATCAATTACTAAGCCTTCAATTTGATGGAACATTGGTGAATGTGTCGCATCGATTTCATCATTTCTAAAGCATCTGCCAGGTGCTATGATTTTAATAGGTGGTTTTTGATTCATCATCGTTCTAACTTGAATTGGAGAGGTTTGCGTTCTTAAGATTAAATCCTCGGTAATATAAAAGGTATCTGATAGACTTCTCGACGGATGATCTACAGGTGCATTTAATGCATCGAAGTTGTGATATACCGTTTCAACTTCAGGTCCTTCTGCAATTTTAAAGCCCATCCCTAAGAAGATCTCAATGATTTCATCGAGTGCCACATTAATTGGATGTTTATGACCTCTAGACGTCTGTTTAGAAGGCATAGTAACATCAATCGACTCTTTTTCAAGACGATCTTCAATTTCTAATTTTTTCTTATCTTCTTTCACAGCATCAAGTAGATTCTCAATTTCTTCACGAATCTCGTTTGCAATCTTACCAATTAAAGGTCTTTCTTCAGCACTTAAATCCTTCATGTTCTTTAAAACTGAAGTCACTTCGCCTTTTTTTCCAAGAAACTTAATTCTAATATCTTCAAGATCTTTAAGTGCCTTTGCAGCGCTTATTTCAGTTTTTGCGTCTTGAAGCAGAACTTGTAATTTTTCTTTCATCTCATACCTCCTACTATTTCATATACATAAAATCCGAGAACTCAGATTTTTCTTTGCTTTAAATACAAGTGAGCTTATGGCTGATAAATAAAAAAGCTCCATCCCATAATGGGACGAAGCTATCTCCGCGGTACCACCCAAATTAATCGCTATTGCGAATCACTTGAAACCTTAACGCGGTGAACGTCATCTCCTACTTTTGTTCAAAGATGAATCTCCAGAGTGAACTTCAACACTATCAGTAAGGAAATTTCACCAACCTTTCCCTCTCTTCATACCAATACTGCCTACTCTCTCTTTCATAGACTTTAAATTTTCAATATCGCTATCATAACATAATTTTTTATTGTATACAAGATGAATCCATAAAACCACTTCATTCAAGTACTACTTTTTTAAGAACATATCAATTCTATACATCATGATGCCAGCAGCTACAGATGCATTAAGCGACTCTGCCCCACCATAGATTGGTATGATCACCCTAGCATCTGCTTGAGACAGCAGGTAATCACTTACACCATTCGCTTCATTACCAATTACTAGACAATTTAACTCGCTATAATTTGCATCATCCATATAATTGTTTGAATTCTCAAGTGCTGTAACAATCAGGTTAATCGATTTGGATTTTAGCCATTTAACCAAAGCATCCTCATCTGAAACCTCTATAAAATTCACATTTAATAGCGATCCCGCAGTACTTCTTACGACCTTCGGATTGTAAGGATCTACGGTCCCTTTGCCTAAAACAATATTCTTAAATCCAGAAGCATCTGCAGTCCTTATAATCGTCCCTAAGTTACCTGGATCCTGAATTCTGTCAAGCCAAATAAATTGATCAGTTTCAACATTTTCAAGTCCATCAAACTTATCTAGTTCTTCAAGTGTTATGTGGTTTCTTTTTTCAACGACACCTACAATGCCTTGAGATTGTTCAGTTTGTACGATCTCTACTAAAAGGTCAATTGGCATAATATAAATTTCTGTTTTACTTAAAAAGTAATTCTGAATCTCTTCTGTCAATAGCGACCAGTACTTTTGTTCAACAATTATACCTATAAAAGGATGATTGATCCCAAGTGCAGTACGCACATACCTTTCACCTTCAAGTAAATATGCATTTTCAGCTTCTCTATACTTTTTCAAAGTCAACGCTTTAAATTTCTTAAAGGTTTTATTTTGATTGGATTGTATTAGATTAGGTTGCTTGCTCATATTAATTCTTTTCTATTTTTCTGAGATCACTGTTGTTACCAATTACGATCAGGATATCGTCTTTAAGTAACACACGATCTGGCTCTACATTGATATCCACATGATCATCGCGTCTAATCGCTATAACCGATATTTGATATCGTCTACGCATATTGATTTCAACTAGGGTTTTGCCTACCCATTCATCATTCATTTTGATTTCTAAAATACTATATTCAGGTGCTAAATCGATAAGATCTAAAACGTTGCTTGAAACCAAGCTTTTAGCAATTTTTACACCCATTTCTTTCTCAGGAAATACAACGCGATTTGCACCAATTTTATATAGAACTTTAGCATGTGCAGGATTTTGCGCTTTGGCAACGATGTGCTTTACACCCAACTCTTTAACCAATAACGTTACAAGTATTGAAGATTGTATATCAGAACCAATTGTGACGATTGCAACATCGAAATTTCTTATCCCAAGTGCTTTGATCGCACTCTCATCTGTTGCATCTGCTTGAACCGCATAAGTTACTTTATCCGCTATATTTTGGATGACTTCTTCTTTATCATCTACAACCATGACTTCGCTACCTAGTTCAGCTAATTTGATTGCAACGCTTTGTCCAAATCTACCACATCCTATTACCACGAACTGTTTCACAAAATACCTCCATATTATCTATCTTATCTAATGAATTATCCAACGATGATCTTACCTTCTGGATATCTTAATAAGTCTTTTTTACTTTGTGATGCTTTTTTACTGATGGCGATAACGATCGTCAAAGGCCCCAAACGACCTAGGAACATCATAAAGGTCAAAATAATCTTACCCATAATCCCCAGCGTTGGCGTTATGCCAAGCGATAAGCCGACCGTACCGAACGCACTGATGGTTTCAAATATTATCGCTTCTAGCGGATGATCGCCACCTTCAAACACCGTCATCAGGAAGGTCATAATAACCACTAAAAAAGTCGCAATAAATACAATCGCAAGTGCTTTGTTAACTGCTTCCTTCGATATTCTTCTATTAGAAAAATTAATGTCCTCATTACCTCTGAAAACGGAAATAACATACAATATTAACATACCAAAAGTCGTCGTTTTAATACCACCAGCTGTAGAACCAGGCGAACCACCAATAAACATTAATATCATAGTAATAAATCGCGCTGGCACCGTCATTTGAGATAGATCTAATGTATTAAAGCCCGCTGTTCTCGGCGTAATCGCATGGAACATTGAAGCGACAATTTTTTCACTTAAAGTGTACTCACCGATTGAATTTGGATTATTAAATTCTAGAGTAAATATCATAACAAAGCCAAAGAGGATTAATGATACTGTCATCAGTAAAACCAATTTAGTGTGTAATGACAATTTTCTATACGTTTTAAAGGTAGATAAATCTGCAATTACAGCAAAACCTAAACCACCAAGTACAATTAAAGCCATAATAACGATATTGACGATTGGATCTCTTGCAAATGGGGTTAAGCTTCTATAACCACCAATAATATCAAATCCTGCATTACAAAATGCTGATACCGAATGGAAAACAGAGTAGTAGAAACCATTCTTAAGTCCATAAAGCGGAACAAATCGCGTCGAAAGTAAAAACGCGCCAATTAACTCAACTGAAAAAGTCGCCATGATGACGTACTTCGTTAATCTAATAACACCCGAAATAGAAAACTGATTTAATGCTTCTTGCATAATCATCCTATTTCTAAGTCCAATTCGTTTTCCTAAAATAATTGCAATAGAGGTCGTCATCGTCATAAACCCGAGTCCCCCTATTTGGATGAGCAACAAAATGATTGTCTTCCCAAATACAGACCAATATGTGCCCGTGTCTACAACGACCAAACCGGTTACACATACTGCTGAAGTAGCAGTAAATAGAGCATCAATAAATGAAGTTACTTGATTTGTCTGCGAACTGATTGGTAACATTAATAAAAATGCGCCTAACAGTATCATACCACCAAAACTCAATACTAGTATTTGTGCTGGTTTTAGAGTCTTAGTCATTTTCCGTCTTAATTCCATTATTTCCTCCAACGAAGTCTGCTTCGTACGTTGTAATTCATAACTATCATTGTATCAAACTTAGTACTAAAAATCAAAAATATCTCTATGATTTACATTAATATAATTAAATCTCAAGGATATAGTCTTAGGTTTTTACCACAAGTAAGGTTAAGACTAAATAAAAAAAATCCCACTAAAACAACTTGGCTTTAGTGGGAAGATTTATTTCCTGTTTACTTCACTTATTTCTTACTTTGCATTTGAGCCTGAAGCGCTGTTAACGCAACTGTACCAACGATATCATCAGCATAGCAGCCTCTTGATAAATCATTTACTGGCATAGCTAAGCCTTGGCAAATTGGGCCATATGCATTTGCTTTTGCAAGTCTTTGAACAAGTTTATAACCGATGTTGCCAGCGTCTAAGTCTGGGAAAATGATAACGTTCGCTTCACCAGCTACTTTAGATTCAGGTGCTTTTTTCTTTCCTACAGAAGGAACGATTGCCGCATCAAATTGCAACTCTCCGTCAAGCGCTAATTCAGGAGCTAATTCTTTAGCGATTCTAGTTGCTTCTACTACTTTGTCAACATCTGCATGAGAAGCTGATCCCATAGATGAAAATGAAAGCATTGCAACTTTTGGCTCAGCATGTACGATAGATTCAAATGTTTTAGCTGAGCTGATTGCGATATGAGCAAGTTCTTCTGAAGTTGGGTTTGGATTAAGTGCACAGTCACCAAAGATAAAGATACCTTCTTCGCCAAACTCACAATTTGGAACTTCCATTAAAAATACTGCAGAAACCAACTTTGTTCCCGGTGCAGTTTTTAAAATTTGAAGCGCTGGTCTTAATACATTAGCTGTAGAATTTGCTGCTCCAGCAACCATACCACCAGCAAGACCCATTTTTACAAGCATTACACCAAAAAAGAGTTCGCTATCTATTAATATTTCTTTTGCTTCATCTACTGTCATACCTTTGCTTTTGCGGAGATTTGCAAGCTCTGCAGCAAACGCGTCTAATTGATCAAATGTTTTAGGGTTGATGAAAGTTGCCCCTTCGATTTTCCACTCACCAGCTGTTGATAAAATTTCCTCTTTATCACCCACTAAGATGATGTTCGCAATTCCTGCTTCTAAAATCTTATGAGTCGCCTCAATCGTTCTTGGATCAAACGCTTCAGGCAATACGATTGTTTGAATATCTTTTTTAGCAACTTCTATCACTTTGTCTAAAAATGCCATAACACACACTCCTTTGAAATTATTCACACGTTCATTATATGCCATTTGTTTGGTGTATACAAGATACAACAAACAAATAAAGTGTATTATTTTTGAGATATTTTTCATCTGTAAACCAAAGATAACACGTTGGAAAATCAAGTGTTTAGAAAATGAACAACACACTTTATTACAAGCTTAAAAACATAAAAAAGGAGTCTCTCTCATACTGAAGAGAACTCCTTATTTTTCATTTTTTATAAATGACCTTTTGCAACAGTAACTAAGTTAGCAAAATCTTCTGGATGGCTAATTGCCATTTCAGATAATACTTTTCTGTTAATGTCGATGTTTGCTTTTTTAAGACCATTCATGAATTTAGAATAGCTAAGACCGTTTTGTCTTGCACCAGCGTTGATACGAGCGATCCAAAGTTTTCTAAAATCTCTTTTTCTAAGTTTTCTACCTACGTAAGCAGATCTTAATGATCTCATTACCGCAGGGTTTGCTGCTCTAAATACTAAGCTTTTTTGGCCATAAAAGCCTTTAGCTAATTTAAGAATTTTTTTGTGTTTTTTCTTCGCATTTACTGCGCCTTTAATTCTTGCCATGGTTTAGGGACCTCCTTCTAATCGATTTCTTATAAATAAGGCAATAAAGTTTTTACACGTTTCATATCTGACTCACTAACAACTGTAGCTTGTCTTAAGCCTCTTTTTCTTTTAGAAGTTTTCTTAGTTAAGATATGGCTAGTAAACGCCTTGCTTCTTTTTAATTTTCCGCTACCTGTTTTTTTAACTCTTTTAGCAGCGCCACTATGTGTTTTCATTTTTGGCATAGTTGATTTCCTCCTTCCAAATTGTTCGCTTATTTTTTAGGTGCATAGGTTGCAACTAAGCTTCTACCTTCTAATTTTGCTGGAGCTTCAAGGCTAGCAACTTCTTCAAGAGCTGCGCTAAATTTCTTAATTACCTCAAAACCTTGTTGAGTATAACCCATTTCACGGCCCTTGAATCTTAAAGAAACTTTCACCTTATCTCCACTCTGTAAGAATTTGATTGCATTTTTAGCTTTGGTTTCTAAGTCGTTTTTCTCAATATTGAGACCAAGTCTAATTTCTTTAACTTGAGCACTTTTTTGCTTCTTACGTGCTTCTTTATCTCTTTTTTGTTGTTCATATCTAAACTTACCAAAGTCCATGATTTTGCATACCGGTGGTTTAGCGTTAGGAGCGATTTTTACAAGGTCAAGTTTGCGTTCTTGAGCCAAAGCATAAGCTTCTTTACTTGTCATCACACCTAATTGTTCGTTGTCATCTCCGATAACTCTTACTTCAAGGTCGCGAATTTCTTCATTGATTTCAGCTGTTTTAATAAGATACACCCCCTATTGTATTATAAGAAACTATAAGTGAGACACAGCATCGCTGCATCGAATTTCTTACGGTTGTTGTACTAGATTACATTAATAAAAAAACGGCGGATAGAATATCCGCCGTAATAACTCAAATAAAATGAGAATACATGAACCATATGAACGCGTAGTTATATGGTGAGAAGCGGACTTCTACTTGTTAACCTCAATAAATATATCATGTTCGTCTTAGTCTGTCAACCCTATTACTGAACTTTTTCAAATTTTGTTTGCAAAGATCTCTCAGCAATTTCTTCAACTACTTTAGATATAAATGCATCTAGTTCAATACTTCCAAGTTCACCAATATCTCTTGAACGAACAGCAACTTGACCTAGCTCTGCTTCTTTATCACCTACAATTAACATGTACGGACTTTTCGCAAGCTGCGCTTCTCTTATTTTATAGCCAATCTTCTCTGCACGATCATCGATTTCAACTCTTATGCCACTTGCTGCAAGCTTATCTGCAACTTCTTTAGCATATGGAATATGACGATCTGCAATTGTAAGAAGTTTAACTTGAACAGGTGCTAACCAAGAAGGGAATTTACCTGCATATTCTTCGATTAAGATCCCGAGGAAACGTTCAATCGAGCCAAATGCAACTCTATGAATCATAATTGGTCTATGCTTCTCACCATCTTTACCGATGTAAGAAAGTTCAAAGCGTTGTGGCATTTGCATATCTAACTGAATTGTACCACATTGCCAAGTTCTACCCAAACAGTCAGTTAAATGGAAGTCGATTTTAGGACCATAGAATGCGCCATCACCAGGGTTTAGTTTGTAGTTGATACCTAATGAAGTTAGAGCCTCTACCAATGAATCTTCAGCCAATTGCCAATCTTCATCACTACCCATTGATTTTTCTGGTCTTGTAGAAAGCTCTACATGATAGCTGAAACCAAAAGTCTTATAGACTTCATCGATTAAGTTAACAACACCGATGATTTCATCCTTGATTTGCTCTGGTAACATGAAGATATGCGCATCATCTTGTGTAAACGCTCTAACACGCATCAAACCATGAAGCGCTCCTGAAAGCTCATGACGGTGTACTCTACCGATTTCTGCCATTCTTATTGGAAGATCTTTATAAGAACGTAGCTCAGTTTTATATACTAACATACAACCTGGGCAGTTCATTGGTTTCACTGCGAAATCCTCTTCATCAATTTGAAGCGCATACATATTATCCTTGTAATGGAACCAGTGACCTGAAGTTTCCCAAAGGTGTCTATTGAGCATAATTGGTGTTTCTATCTCTACATAGTTCGCTCTATCGTGTACTTCTCTCCAGTATTTAAGAAGGTTATTTTTTACCACCATACCTTTAGGTAACATAAATGGGAATCCAGGACCTTCTTCCATTAAAGAGAACAGACCTAACTCTTTACCTAGTTTTCTATGGTCGCGTTTTTTTGCTTCTTCTAACATTTGAAGATAAGCTTCTAATAAAGATGCTTTAGGGAATGAAGTACCATAGATTCTTTGAAGCATTTTATTATTTTCATTGCCTCTCCAGTATGCACCAGCGAGGGATAATAATTTAATGCTTTTAACATCTTTAGTTGTTGGCACATGACAACCTGCACAAAGGTCTACAAACTCCCCTTGTCTATAAAAAGAAATAATTGCATCTTCTGGTAGATCATTGATCAGCTCAACCTTGTAGCTCTCACCCTTCTCTGCCATAAATTTAATTGCTTCATCTCTTGGGAGTTCAAATCTTTCTAATTTTAAGTCCTCTTTGATGATTTTTTGCATTTCTGCTTCAATTTTTTCTAAATCTTCTGGAACAAATTTATGATCTGTATCGAAGTCATAGTAAAAACCATTATCGATTGCAGGCCCTATCGCCAGCTTAGTATCTGGGAATAATCTTTTAACCGCTTGTGCCATGATATGAGAGCTTGTATGTCTAAACGCGTGTGCGCCTTCAGAATCATCAAACTTGAAAATGCTAAGCTCGCAATCTTCCTCTAATTTATAGAATAAGTCTACGGTTTTGCCATTCACCGATCCTACAACCGCTTCTTTTGCAAGTCTGCCTGAAATAGACGCTGCAACATCATAAACACTTGATCCTTTTGGTACTTCTCTAACTGAGCCGTCCTTTAATGTTACTTTAACCATAAATACCCTCCTTTGTCTTATTATCTAATGTTCCTTTTGATAGGAATTTTCTATTAGATTTTTCACTTTAATTGTTTTAAAAAAAATAAATCTTCTGGCACCGAGCCATTAGGTTTTACTACAGACTTGATTGTGGCAAAATAAAAACCTCATCACTAGCATACGCTAGGGACGAGGTTAATCGCGGTTCCACCCTAATAGCTCAAAAGAGCCACTCTAATCACCTTAACGCGGTGTGTCGCAATACTTTCGATTTCCTACTCGTATTGAGCTAAAAGTTAGTTTTCCCTTATAGGTCTCTTATCTGCTCTTTCAGCCATGGAGCAAACTCTCTAAAAGTCTTCTACTCGGTACTCTTCTTTATCATTGCCTTCATATTAACCCTATGATAGCCCAACTCTAAAAAAATGTCAATATGATTCTATTTTGATTCTTTTATAAGTTAACATCACATTAATCAATCAATATTCTATCTGCTTTATATCCATTTATAAAACATATAAAACAAATAATCCTTGAATCAAACCAATAAAAAATCCGATAACACCACCGAGGATTTCTATATGTTTAAGTTCATTTTTTGCAATTTTGAGTGTCATTTGTTCAATTTTTTCAAAATCATATGCGTTGATTTGATCTTCAACCATTTTGCTGATATCAATGCTATCAATGGCTTTATGACTCAACTGCTCACCCAACTCTACAACGATAGATTCGCCGTTTTCTTCTATCATTGACTCTATGTTTTGTAAGATCATCCCTTTGAACATCGAAGGTACTAAAGATGGCATTTTCTCATTTGCAATCGATAGAATTTTCGTCTTGATCATATCAACGACGGCTTTTTTATCCATATCCTCAATCACTTTGTCTACGATAGCTTCCATAGAGATCAACTCATCATTGATCACCTCACCAATCGACTTTGCGATATCTGCTTTTCTCTTGGGTATTAATCCTTGCAAAACAAAGGGTGTTCCTTTTATACCAATTGGGTTAATTGGTCTAAACATGAGTTTAATTGCAATCACATTTGTCATCCAACCAATAAGTGCGCCGATGACGGCTAAGATTAGTAGCTTCATTTTGTCACCTCAAATTACATGATAATATTGAACCGATATCTAATAGCGGTCCGTTAAATAGTTCGATGATTTGAAAGCCTCTTTCCATAATAAATGCTTGAATCAGTTCTCCGTCCGGATGGCTCTTTAGCTGACCCGCAATTAACATAAGCGAGCCCACACTGCCACCCACACCGCCAATAAAACCATTTTTGAATCCTTGTAGTTCTATGTGTCCTTCTTTTATGAGAAGCACCTCAATCCCTTGCTCTTTCATGACTTTTGCAACACCTTGATCGGATGTGATAGCGGCATGATCACCCACTGTAAGTGCACTGCATCTTGCATAGCCTTGATTCATATGCACGAAATGCTTTGTAGTGTATTTTAGGATTTGCTCATCGGTAATATCTAACCTATGAAAACACTGCTCCCCCACAATTAAGATATTGTATCTCGCATCATATGGATAAGTTTTATTCAAATAATGGCTGCCCTTTATGACCTTAAGCTCTTTAGACTCTGCTTTAAAAGAATCAATAATTTCCTCTAATTTAACCCCGATCAACTCATATATACCAGGTTCCAGTAGAATAAACTCAGCCTCAGTATATAATCCTAAATCCACATGCCCGGAAACTCTGTCGTCAACATTAAGGAGATGTGGTATCTCAAACAATTCAATTTGATGTGTCTTTAAACGTGTCATTAAAGCGTTATTTTGCTTGACCATCCGAGCAATATCCCTATTTAAGAACACCAGTTGCATCTATGACAAATGCTCAGTGTGGACAGTTTGTAGATTTATTAGTTCAGATTCATCAAAATGATATTTCTTATTACAGAAGTGGCATACCAGCTCTGCACCATGATCTTCCTCAATAATTGCGTCTATTTCTTTCTTGCCAAGGCTCATTAAGCCCATTTCCATTTTTTCTCTAGAACAATCGCAATTATATCTTAATTCATAGGTTTCAAGTTCCTCTAAACCAAGACCCGCGAGAACTTGGTTAGCAATTTGCTCAATTGTTAGACCTTCTTCAAAAAGATGCGTCAATGGCATCATTCCTTGAAGGTTAGCTTCTAGCTGATCTATGGTTTCTTCAGATGCTTCTGGTAATAGCTGCACGATAAAACCACCTGCATAATTAACATGTGCGTCGTTGCCAAAGCTAACGCCTAATGCGACTGCAGTAGCTAGCTGTTCAGATTGACTGAAATATTGAGCCACATCTTCAGCGATTTCACCTGAAACCAAGTTGATTTGTCCAATAAAAGGTTCTTTCATACCGATATCTCTAATAACGATAATTTGTCCATCCGTTCCAACTGCTTGACCTACACTTAATCTACCATTATTATCAAGAAGCGTTGGGGCTTGTGGATCGCTGGTATAGGCTTTAACATTACCATGTGTGTCTGCAACTGCAACCATTTGACGAATTTCATTATTGCCTCTTATTTGCAAAGTGATTTTTTCTTTATCGATTTTGCTCATCATACCCATCATCACTGTAGCCGTTAGAGTTCTACCTAAAGCCGACGTTGACGTAGGTGATAAATCATGTGTCGCTCTCGCAGCTTCAACCATATCTGTCGTCTGTGAAATATAGATTCTGACCTCATGATTTTTTGTTAAGCCAGTTATTAGTGTGCCTTTCATATTGCCTCCAATTATTTCTTCTTTAATATAAAACAAATTCGATGTGATTGATTCTTAATACTTTCAAAGGTATCACCATCGACGATCTCAATTAGCTCAAGCTGATCTGGTATTAACGACTTGATTTCTTCAATTTCATATGCTCTTTGTACGTGATGCTCTTCTTCTCTATAATAGACGCCATCTTCTTCAACAAAGAGCGTTAGATTAAAACTTAATCGCCTTGAAACTGTATCGAACTCATTTTCCCAAATATAGGCTTCTGTATCAAACGTTTCTGCAAAAGTATGATTGCCTATAACGTGTTCAAGTTTATAGCTAGAAGACAAATCAAAGATGACAATGCCATTGTCATTGAGATGCATCGCCATTCTTTCAAATGTTTGTATGATTTGATCGTTTTCAGTTAAATAGTTCATGCCATCGCACATGCAACATATCATATCATACTTTCTTTTTGTAAAAAATTCTGTCATGTTTTGGTTAAAAAATTTCATTTTTAACCCAGCCTCGTAGGCTTTTGCCTGCGCTACTGTCAGCATATCCTCGGATATATCGACACCATCACAGATATACCCCTTCTTAGCGAGCCCAATTCCTATAGTACCCGTGCCACAAGCCAGCTCTAAAACCTGCTTTGAAGTTGGGTTAAGAGTTTTTATATAGCAGTCTAATTTTTCTATCCAAAAAGGATAATTCACATCATATTGCATCTTGTCATAGACTGAAGCAAATGTTTGATAAATTTCCATAATTACCTCTAAAAATAAGCTAACTTAATCACCAATAGATACATCACTAATGAAAGTGCTATCGGTAAATAATGTTTGAATTTAAGTGTTAACGGTTCATCATCCCAAAGCTTTGTTACAGAATACTGCTTTCTAAGACTTCTTAGAACAGCTCTTATACCCATAAGACAGACTAAAGCAATCATTAAATAAAAGCCAATAACTGCAATCAATGCACTTGGCGAGTCTAGCACTGCACCAGTGCTCGCCGTGTCAACTGAGCTAAATAGATTATTGACATATCCTAGAGTAACAGCAAGACCATTATTGGTCACGTGTGCAATCATACCTGCAAATATGGATCCTGTCAATTGAACCAAATAAGAAAACAAGATCCCTAGCAAAATTGGGCCTAACAGGTTCTGAGGATTAAAATGAAAAATGCCAAATAATAATCCACTAAAAATTGCGCCCCACTTCTTACCTAGATCAGACTCAAAAGCGTTTAAAATTGCACCTCTAAAAAATAGTTCCTCACAGATTCCAGCCGAACCAGCTATAACAGCAAATAAAAGCAAGAACTCAGATGGACTACTCGCAGTTGGCACTGGTGAAGATATTGATTCACCCAATAGCTCGATGATAAATATAGTAATTAGATTGGCAACTGCAACCGCAGGTAACATCAAAGCTGCGAGAACAATAATTTTTGGAATCGCCTTTAGCTCTAGTTTTTTAAAACGAAAAATTTCTTTAACTGATTTTTTTCTAAGCGCTGTGTAGATAAGTATTGGGATTGCCATTATACCAAACTCTGTAATTAGAAGTCCTGATATTAACTCTCTAGACTGAACATACCCACCAACGGTTAAAAATAGAACGGCTAAAATAATAAAAAATGTATTGGCTTCAGATATTGTAAGGTTATTTCTAATTTGCGTTTGCTCTTGTTCAATCATACGTCCTCCTATCAGTTTAGGGTCAGTCGTCTATTAGTATTGAATGCTGCCTTTATACGTTAATATATTCATATAAGCTTTAAGCCCAGTCATCATGATCTCATTATCAAAATTGAATTTTGAACTATGAAGCGGATGCACATAGCCTCTTTCTTCATTATACGTACCCACAAAGAAAAACAAGCCCGGTACCTTTTCCTGATAATATGAGAAGTCTTCACTGATCATTTGTGGTTCAATTTCTTCACAGATGTCACCATGATAGGTCATAAACTCAGTAAATAGTTTATGATCGTTGATTACGGGTGGATACATATCTCTAAATTCTACTTGAATGGTAATTCCATACGCGATTTCAATTCCTTTTAGATATTGAGACATTCTTGATTTAACCAAATGATACACATTTTTATCAAAGGCTCTAATGGTTCCCTCAAGCCTTGCTTTACCAGCTATAATATTGCGTCTTTCACCGATTTCAACCTTACCTACGGTTAATACAGCAGGTTGTATTGGGCTAACATTACGGCTTACGATGGTTTGTAATCCTAAAATCACTTCACTCGCTATTACTGCTGAATCTATCCCCGTATGTGGCATTGCACCATGTGCACTGGTGCCTAATATATCGAGATCAAATTCACCGGTCATCGCCATCATTGGACCAGGACATAGGCCGATTTTACCTTGCATCACTTGTGGGAAAACGTGTATACCATAAATTTCTGAGACATTATATTTGTCTAAAATGCCATTGTTAACGATAACTTCTGCACCGCCAGGACCTTCTTCAGCGGGTTGAAAGATTAATAACACATTATCGACCAGCTTTACCTCTGGTAAACTCAAAGCCCTTGCAAGTCCAAGCATCATCGCCATGTGTCCGTCATGTCCACACGCATGCATATGCCCTTCGTGGGATGAATGAAACTTAAAATCACTTTCTTCGGTTACAGTTAAACCATCTATATCTGTTCTAAAAGCAATTGTTTGGGTTGGTGATACGCCTTTAAGAAAAGCGACAATCCCCGTCTTTGCTACAACTTCAAACTCGATGCCTAATTTTATAAGCGTCTCTTTTAAATATTCATGTGTCTTATATTCTTCAAATCCCACTTCTGGAATCTGATGTAAAGCTATACGATCTTCAATTATATCGTTTTTTAAAGTCATCAAGTCCATTTCATCACCTCATATAACATTATTTTTATTATTGACGTTACAATTTCATAGTGATAGTATATATATAATTATCCAAAAGCCTGCATGTATACAATATAATTGGGAACCAATCACCCAACTTTGGACATCACTTTAGTGTCAATCATTATTATATTCTATATGATATGGTTTAAGTATTCAAGGTTAGCTCTGTTAACTAATTAAAACAATTATATTTAGGAGGTTTTTTCATGAAAAAGATCAATTTGGCTGTTGTGGGTGCAACAGGAATGGTTGGTAGAACTTTTTTAAAAGTTCTTGAAGACAGAGATTTTCCATTTGACCAGCTCTACTGTTTTGCCTCTAAAAAATCAGCTGGTGAAGTGGTCGTATGTAAAGGTAAGGAATATGTCGTAGAAGAATTAACTGAAGCTTCATTTGATAAAGACATTGATATTGCCCTATTTTCCGCTGGTGGTGACATCAGTGAAGTTTTCGCGCCTATTGCAGCTTCAAAGGGCGTAGTCGTCATAGACAATTCAAGTGCTTGGCGAATGGACCCTACTGTACCACTCGTCGTTCCAGAAGTCAATCCGGAGGCACTTTCTACTCACAATAACATCATTGCTAATCCCAACTGTTCTACGATTCAAGCAATGGTCGTCTTAAAACCACTTTATGAAAAATACGGTATTGAAAGAGTTGTTTACTCTACTTATCAAGCCGTTTCAGGTTCTGGGGTTAAAGGCGTTTACGACCTTGAAGAAGGTCTTAAAGGCAATAATCCACTTTCTTGCTACCCACATCCGATAGCGGGTAACTGTTTGCCTCAAATCGATGTGTTCTTAGAGAATGGTTATACTAAAGAAGAAATGAAAATGATCAATGAGACGAAAAAAATTCTCTCAGATGCTTCTCTTAAAGTTACTGCAACTGCAGTAAGAGTTCCTATTTTCAACAGCCACAGTGAATCTGTGAACATTGAGTTAAAATCTGCATTTGATATTGCTGATGTAAAAAAATGTTTAGCAGAAGCACCTGGTATCGTGCTCCAAGATGATCCAAGCAATGGTGTTTATCCACTTGCTGCGTCTGCAACTGGTACTGATCCTGTTTATGTCGGACGTATTCGCAGAGATGAAAGTACAGATAACGGCATTAACCTTTGGATTGTTGCTGATAATATTCGCAAAGGAGCTGCAACTAATGCGATTCAAATCGCTGAAACGATGTTGGAAAGGA
Organism: Fusibacter sp. QWL-12; assembly: GCF_058683495.1. Lineage (NCBI taxonomy): Bacteria > Bacillati > Bacillota > Clostridia > Eubacteriales > Fusibacteraceae > Fusibacter > Fusibacter sp. QWL-12. The sequence goes on along the minus strand of NZ_CM178745.1, from coordinate 2,803,330 downwards.
ATTTAATATGAGTTTATTTAAAGGATCAGGCGTAGCACTCGTTACGCCTTTTTGTGCTACCGGTATAGATGTAAAAGTATTGCATGATTTAATTAATTGGCACATAGATAATGGTACTGACGCGATTATCATAAGCGGTACCACAGGTGAAGCCTCCACATTAACCTATGAAGAAAGGGAGTGTCTTTATACAGAATCGGTTAAAGCTGCTTCAAAACGCATCCCGATCATTGCAGGTACTGCAACAAATAATACAGCAACGTCTATAAAGTATAGTCAATTAGCTGAAGCCTGCGGTGTAGACGGCTTATTGCTCGTCACGCCATATTATAATAAATGTACACAAAAGGGATTAATTGCCCATTTCACTGCGATTGCAGAGTCGGTAAAGATACCTTCAATTCTATATAACGTTCCTTCAAGAACGGGACTTAACATGTTGCCGCAAACTGTTTTAGAGCTTTCTAAGTTACCTGGTATCGTCGGTCTTAAAGAAGCTTCAGCAGACATCACTCAGATTACAGAAACCTTTAGACTCCTGCCATCTGACTTTTCAGTTTATTCAGGAAATGATGATCATATCGTACCTTTGTTAGCATTAGGCGGTCATGGCGTCATTACTACGGTTGGCAATATTATTCCAAAAGAGGTACATGACCTATGTCAGTCATGGTTTGATGGCAATTTTAATACCAGTGTTCAACTACAGTTTATGATGAATCCTCTTGTTAAATCCGTTTTTGCTGAAGTTAATCCAATTCCGATTAAAGCAGCCGTTGCACTACTCGGTTTTGAAGTGGGTTCGGTGAGATTACCATTAACCGATGCAGAAGCTTCGACAGTACAGACCATAAAGACATTGCTAATGGAAAGAGGTGCTTTAAGTGAATAATATTTTTATCACTGGCATTACTGGCGTCATGGGCGGACACTTGGTCAAAATCATAGAGCGATATCCAAATTGTAATGTTGTTGGCGGACTCGGACATGTTGCGCATACAGATGAACGGTACCCTATTTATACTAACTTTAGTGAAATCCCTTCAAACCTTGAAATTGACTGTATCATTGATTTTTCAAATGCATCGATTGTGGATGCTTTATTGGATTTTGCTGTAGGTAGAAAACTGCCTTTGGTTCTTTGTACAACTGGGCTGAGTGAAAAAACAAATGCAAAGGTCACAGCAACCAGTGAACAAATCCCTATTTTCAAATCTGGTAATATGTCACTTGGCATAAATGCCATATCGCATGCGATCAAATTGGTATCAGAGCTTCTAGATGAAAGCTACGATATTGAGATTATCGAAAAACACCATAACAGAAAACTAGATGCACCTAGTGGTACTGCTCTTATGCTAGCTGATGCGGTTAATCAAGGTAAAGCGACTTCTTATGATGTCGCTCTCGGCAGACCAGCACATGGCGCTAAGGAAAAGTCGGTTATCAACATCCATTCAGTTAGAGGTGGCAATATCGTTGGCGATCACGAAGTGCTTTTCGCAGGTGAAGAAGAACTGATCGAAATCAAGCATACCGCACTGGATCGAGGCGTATTCGCAAAAGGTGCTGTTGAGGCTGCCCAATTCTTAGTCCACCAAGCAGCTGGTCTTTATGATATGAACCACTTGATTCAGGAAAAATTAAGTAAAAGATGATGAGTCACAATGTTTTTGCATATGCAAATAGAGTAACAATAGATAGAATAAGTAATAGATAACTTCAATTGATACAAAGGTTATAAAGGAGAAAAAATGAGTCAATACGATTTAACGAACCCATATGAAATTGCAAAATTTATTAAGGATGCAAAAAAAGTAACCCCGATAAAAGCCTATATCCAGTCGAATGCGCCATTAACTTCAGATACCATTAAGCTTTTTGGCGATGTACCTTTCTATATCGCTTTTGGCGATGTGATCGATATGAAAGCTTTCTTAGAAGCCAATGCTGATGTCATCGTCGAACAAGAGTTAGAAAACGATAGAAGATTGTCTGCTATTCCACTTCTTGATTTAACAAAGGTCAACGCTAGAATTGAGCCTGGCGCATTGATTAGAGACCGCGTTGAAATCGAAGATCAAGCAGTAATCATGATGGGAGCGGTAATTAACATTGGTGCACACATTGGAAAAGGCACCATGATTGATATGAATGCGGTTCTTGGTGCAAGAGCGACGGTTGGCGCAAACTGCCACGTTGGTGCAGGTTCAGTTTTAGCAGGCGTATTAGAACCGCCAAGTGCAACACCAGTTATAATAGAAGACAATGTTATGATTGGAGCCAATTGCGTGATTTTAGAAGGTGTCCGAGTTGGTGAAGGTGCTGTCGTTGCGGCAGGTTCAGTTGTAACTAAGGACGTTCCAGCTGGATCAGTAGTAGCCGGGGTACCTGCAAAGGTTATTAAAACCAAAGATGAGCAAACAGAAAGTAAAACACAATTATTAGAAGACTTAAGATAAAAAAATAAACTAGGAGACTTAGTGATGCTAAGTAACCTAGTTTTTTTTTCATTTTTTAATCAACAAACGCAAATACGTGATCCACATTTCTATAATAATCGCCATAGTTTAAACCATAGCCAACGATGAACATATCAGGAATCTCAAATCCTACGTAGTTAGGTACATACTCTACTTTTCTTCTAGAAGGTTTGTCGAGAAGCACACATGCTTTCAGCGACTTAGGATTTCTCTTTTCTAGGATGCTTAGCACACCTGTCATCGTCAATGCAGAATCCGTAATATCATCAACGATTAACACGTCAAACTCAGAAAGATCTTCTACACTAATATCTTGAACGATTTTTAGTTGGCCAGTACTCTCTTCACTATGGCCATAGCTTGAAGTTGTCATAAACTCTATTCTAACTGGTAAATCGATTTTTCTTACCAAATCTGCTGTGAAAATAAAGCTACCTTTTAAAAGTGAAATCACCATTAGATTTTTATCTTTATACTCTGACGTTAGCAACTCACCTAACGATTTGATTCTCTCATCAATACTTTCTTTTGATAATAAGATTTCTCTTCTCTTATTCTCAATTCCCATCATTACCTCCAACAATTTAATTATCAATATTTTATAGTAGATATTGCCTATTTTCAAGTCTATTTGGCATTTCAAAAAAAATAATAGTTATTACAAGAAATTAATCAGTCCGCTTTCAGAAAATAATGTCAATTTAACGAGTGAAATAGTAAAATGTAATTAACGACTTGAAGGGGGATTACAAATGGAACACGGCAAAAAAGTGAAAAAGGCGATTTCACTAGAAACTTTTGTATTTCTAGGTATCGCTGGTTTGGTTTTCGGATATCTTGGAACGGTTATGGGGATCGACAAGATGTTCAATACCATTATGAATACGGCGCACTATCTGTTGATTGAGGTCGTATTTTTTATTATGGCAATCGCCGTTTTAGCTGGCGCATTTGCTGCACTTTTGTCGGAATTCGGGGTTGTTGCACTTATCAATAAGATCATTTCACCAATTATTAAACCAATCTATGGTTTACCTGGTGCTGCCTCTATTGGTATGATTACGACCTATCTTTCAGACAACCCTGCAATTATCTCATTGGCACACGACAAAGGCTTTAAAAAGTATTTTAAAAACTATGAACTCCCAACCTTGTGTAATTTGGGTACTGCATTTGGTATGGGTTTAATCGTAAGTACTTTTATGATCGGTCTTGGTAAAGGAACTGAGTTTATAGTACCAGTCGTACTAGGCAACTTAGGCGCTGTTGTGGGCAGCGTTGTCAGCGTCAGAATTATGATGATTTTTACCAAACAATACTATGGTGTTACGAAAAACAACGCAGCACCTACTGTTGATTCTGATGACTTTATGACAACCCGTGAAGTTAGAGATGGCAACTTATTTGAACGTGTTCTCGATGCCACACTAGAAGGTGGGAAGACAGGCGTTGAGCTCGGTCTCGCAATTATACCAGGTGTTGTTATTATCTGTACCTTAGTTATGGTCTTTACTTTTGGTCCTGCAGAAACAGTAAATGGCGTAGCGGTTTATACAGGCGCTAAAAAAGAAGGGGTTGCGCTTTTCCCTAAAATTGGCGAGCTACTAAGTCCGATTTTAACTCCGCTTTTCGGATTTAAAAGTGCCGAAGCAATTGCATTCCCTATTACTTCTCTTGGTTCAGTAGGTGCAGCTATGGGACTTGTAAAAGACTTCCTTGCTAAAAACCTTATCGGACCAAATGATATTGCTGTTTTCACTGCTATGGGTATGTGCTGGAGTGGTTATTTAAGTACACATGTAGGTATGATGGATGCATTACACGTTAGAAAGCTTGCATCAAAAGCGATTATAGCGCACACTGTCGGTGGTTTAATGGCAGGAATTGCAGCACACTATTTATTTGTATTATATAGCATGTTCCTCTAGCTCATTTTCAAATCATATTTCATTAGATGCAAAAAATAAGGAGCTCTATTAGCTCCTTTTTTTATTTAGCCACAATCTTGTTTGTGGTAAAATCTGAGGACTCGATGTCCGATGATTTTCATAAAGCCACAATCTTGTTTGTGGTAAAATCTGAGGACTCGATGTCCGATGATTTTCATAAAGCCACAACCTTTGTTTGTGGTAAAATCTGAGGACTCGATGTCCGATGATTTTTTATTTCTTCGCCTTGGTAATTTGGATCAGTTCCTTAAGCAACACGATGATTTTATTCAGTGAAAACTGTATCGAGACTAGAATCAAGAAGAAGAAAATAATTCCAATCAATTCATAATTTATACTTCCCATATCTACCTCCAAACCTGTTATGTCAATAATTATACCATACGATAAATTTCTATCCAACTTCTCAATTCGTTTTGAGTTTTTAGATTTCTATGCTATACTATCATCTGTAACCATATTGATTAGGAGGGACTGCTGTTGAAGCCCAACTCAGACCAGCAACTTAAATTTAAGATCATAATCTTATATACGATTAATCATTTTTCGGTACCATTAACAAATCAACAACTCACTGACTTTGTTTTGGAACATGATATAATGAATTATTTCGACCTACAACAATACTTAACCGATCTCGTTGAAACGTCTATGCTTGAGTACAGTTCAAGCGAAGGTGATAAATACTATATCATTACAGAAACCGGTCGAAACACCTTAGAACTGTTTTCAGATCGTGTCTCTCAGACATTAAGACGCACGATCAACGATAGCATCGATATGAAAAAGCGTTCATTTGTCATTAAAACAAATGTAACCGCAGATTACTATAAAGAAGACGATAACGATTACATTGTTCATTTAGCGGTTAAAGAAGGCATCTATACCCTTATGGACATCAAAGTTAATGTCGTTTCAAACAAACACGCAAAACAAATTTGCGAAAATTGGGAGAAACGCGCGCAGTATCTCTATGGAGATATCCTTAACCGATTAATTGATGATACAGAGTGATTCTGTATCTTTTTTCATATCAGAACCTGAGCATTCGCTTGATTCATTTGATTTATTAGATACCGATCTGTTATTTAAAGGAGTATTTATGAAATCCAATCTATTTCAACACCTTCAAACTCATATAAAAGGGCCTTTCTTAGTTGTTCTTGCATTTTTTATTTCATTATGGGGAACAAACGTGCACAGCTTTTCAGCAACAGTTAGCCCAACAAGCTATATCATTCCTCAAATAAAAGTAACCTTGGTTGGAAAAACCTATAACAATACAGATTTTAAATACCCAATACTTCTCATTGACGATCAAGTCTACTTTCCACTTACATGGGAAATGACACAGACACTAGGCTTTGATGCAAAATATACCGTTGAAACTGGGTTGATCTTAAAGAAGCGGACTTCGATTGGCTCGAATATGATTACCACTAGAAGCCTTGGTGATTTGGCTATAAGCGGTTCGACCAATAAAGTTACCTATCCGGTACGCGCACTCGGATATCCACTTTATAGTGAATTACCTATTTATAACTTATCAGGGGTCACATATGTTGCACTGGATTATACCCCCATACTAAATGCAGTTCTCACAGGCAGTGTAAAGAATAATATTACGATTGCACCAGATTTACCCGTTTATATGCCACTTGTTTTCAATACGTATAAACAGTTTGATGCTTCTGCATTTGTTAGAGATCAAGGTAGCGCAGCAACCTGCTGGGCTTTTGCAGCCAATACCCTATTTGAACTTTCTATTGCAGTTAATACTGGGAAAGTTCTCGATTTCTCGGAAGCACATCTTTTAGATAATGCACCTATGCCGGTTTCACCATTGAGTGGTGGTAATTTTAATATCTCTTCTACCTATTTTTTAAATGGGATAGGACCTGTAGACACAAAAGGTCATCAGAACTATCGATTAACTGGCTACTCAGAAGTCAACAATGATTTGATAAAAATCAAATCCAACATCATGAAATACGGCGCTGCCTTATCTTCTATTTATCTAAATGAATCTGATACCAGTGTTTATAAGCAAGATACCTTCGCCTACTACAATTCAAGCGAAAACAAACCTCGTACACATGAACTGGTAATTGTAGGTTGGGATGACACTTATGACAAATCCAATTTTCAAATAAAACCGACAAGAGATGGTGCATTTATCGCTCAAAACAGTTTTGGCAACAGTTGGGGAGACAATGGTTTTTTCTACATCTCCTATGAAGACGTTCATATTATGGACTACACATATGCCATAACCGATTACGACACTTCACTTGATCACACAACCCTTTATTACTATGATGAAACTGGCGTGACTCATTTTGATGCATATGAAGATGAAAATCCCGTTTTTGGGGTAAATCAATTTACTGCCAAAGCTGCATCTAAACTCATTTCGATAGGCGTATATACGACAGAATCAGACGAGCGTGTTTCTATCTTCGCAGGAAAAGGTATCTTTGCAAACGCAATAGGAACGGAATTAAACACAGTTACGTTAAGGGAGAAGGGGTATCATGAAATTGAACTCCCCGTACCTTTAACACTCACATCAAAAGAAGGGTTCTGGATAGCAGCACAGTTTGATGGCACGCAGAGCTTTCTAGTGCCAATTGAAGCGCCCTATCCAGGGATTGACTACACCATCAAGGGTCTGCCGGGAAGAAGTTTTATAGGTAATGGTGAACGATTTGAGGACATTACTCAAATTTGGCAACAAGGAAGTATCGCAATACGTGCCATTACTCAGTAAAAGGTTAAAAAAAATCCTATTTATGTCACGAACGTTAAAATTCGATTCATAACTAGGATTTTTTATTTTGATCTGTTTGATAATTATTTCATTTCTATTGATTTTACTTCTCTTTGATTGGATTCAGTTTAAACTTGATTGTTGAAGTTAATTATGAAACTTTGCCCGAATCTCACCAATCATGTAGAGCGAGCCAAATCCCAAATAAAGTGTATTCGGATTTGCGTGTTCTAATACCCAATCGACACATGATTTAATTGATTCATTCTCATAAAGGACTGGCGTTCCATGTTCTCTGAAAGCATCAGACAGGGCACTTTCATTTAGTGCTCTTGGGTTATCAGGCTTTGTTGTAACAACACCTTTTAAGTATGGTGTAATTTCATTCAACATACCTAAAACATCCTTATCTTTTAGAATCCCTACGATACCAACTACGTCCAAATCCCCTTTTAGCATTTTTAGACTTTCAACAAGTCCTAAAATACCATGTAGATTATGGGCACCATCAATGATGACAAAAGGTTCTCTAGAAATAATTTCTAAACGTCCAATCCATTTAGCCTTTTTAAGGCCTTCTGACAACTGTACATCAGAAACTGAAAAGCCATATTTCCTCTTCAATACTTCTATGATTTCTATTGCCATAGCCGCATTTTGTGCTTGATAAGGTGCAAACAAACTCAGAGAATACGGCTGACTTTTATAGGTCATCTCCAACGCACCAAAGGTGCTCTTTGTAATCGACAACTGGTTTAAATCTGTAATGATCAAATCATTATTCTCATTTTGACACTTCTCAGAAATAACAGACAACGCACTTTCCTTTTGTGGATAGGACACAGTGATACCATCTCTTTTAATAATACCGCTTTTTTCGTAAGCGATCAGTTCAATGGTGTCACCTAAATACTCTGTATGATCAAGTGCCAAAGGCGTTATAACGGAAACTAGAGGCGTATCGATGACATTCGTTGCATCAAGTCTTCCACCTAAGCCAACTTCTAATACAACGACATCACAAGCTTCATCTAGAAAATAAAGCATCGCAATGGCAGTCACCACTTCAAACTCTGTAGGATGATTATAGCCCTCTTTAACCATTTCGTCGATTTGTTCTTTTACCTTTTCTGTGTGCTTAGCGAGCGCTGACTCGCTAATCAAAGTATGGTTAACTCTCATTCTCTCATTAAAGGTTTCAATAAATGGCGACGTATATAGTCCAACTCTATATCCCGCTTCAACAAGAACAGAATGTGTAAACGCACTTGTAGATCCTTTTCCATTGGTACCAGCTATATGCACAAACTTAAGCTTCTTTTGCGGATCGCCGAGTCTCGACATCAAAAGTTTGATGTTGTCGAGACCCAGTTTGCTGCCAAACTTATAGGTGCCGTGTATAAATGCTAAGGCCGCCTCATATGTCATGTCGCTCACCTACTTGCTTAATTTTAATTGGATGGCTTCGATACGTGAATTGATTGTACCTAACATCTCTTGGTATTTTATCTCTTTCTGCTTTTCTTCATCAAGTAAGTGTGCAGGTGCTTTACTTACAAATCCTTGATTCGCAAGCTTAGATGTCACTCTTTCCACTTCCTTTTCAAGCTTTGATTTTTCTTTAGTTAATCGATCTAATTCTTTATCATAATCTATCAAATCATCTAATGGCAGGAATAGCTCAGCACCATGGATAACTGCAGACACCGCATCCTCTGGAATGTCAGATGCTGCTACTAAAACCACTTCAGAGCATGATGCTAAGGTGATTAAATACTCCGCTTGATCCACTAAAAGTTGTCCTACAGATGCATCTGACGCAACGATTAAGCATTTTGCTTTTCTCGAAGGCACAACGTCCATCTCAGCTCTTACATTTCTGAGGTTTCTAATCGCATCCATGATGAGTGTCATCTTCGCTTCAGCATCAGGGTTATTGTTTTGTGGTGCTGCTATTGGCCATTGGTCCGTTACAAGTAAGCCACTTACATTTGGCATAAACGACCAAATTTCCTCTGTGATAAACGGCATGAATGGATGAAGTAATTTTAAAATCGATTTTAATACTTTTACAAGTACTTTTTGTACGGTTGCTTTCGCAACTGCATCTTCACCATACAAGCGCTTTTTAGCAAGCTCGATGTACCAGTCGCAATACTCGTTCCAAGTGAATTCATAAATTTTATTAGCGGCAATACCAAGCTCATATTTTTCAAGCGCTTGAGTGATTTCAGCAATCATTGTTTCAAGTCTAGATAGAATCCACTCATCTGCTAAAGTCAAAGCTTCAGTACCATCTAAATCAGAAAGCTCTCCTTCAAGACCCATGATTACAAATCGTGAGGCATTCCATAGTTTATTCGCAAAGTTTCTAGAAGATTCAACTCTTTCAATTTGGAATTTCAAATCATTTCCTGGGCTATTACCAGTCGCAAGCATAAATCTAAGCGCATCTGCTCCAAATTGATCGATGATCTCAAGTGGATCAACCCCATTGCCTAAAGACTTACTCATCTTACGTCCTTGAGCATCTCTAACGAGACCGTGAATAAATACGTCATCAAATGGCTTTTCACCCATGGATTCTAGACCAGAGAATACCATTCTGATAACCCAGAAGAAGATGATATCATATCCAGTAACCAATACGTTCGTCGGATAGAAATAATCGAGTTCAGGTGTTTTATGTGGCCAACCAAGCGTCGAGAAAGGCCAAAGCGCGGAGCTGAACCATGTATCTAGAACATCCTCATCCTGTCTGAAGTGTGTACCACCACAGCTTGGACATACATCTGGCATCTCTTTCGCTACGACGATCTCTGGACAAGATTCGCAATAGTATGCTGGAATTCTATGCCCCCACCATAACTGTCTAGAAATACACCAATCACGGATGTTTTCTAGCCAGTTCATATATACTTTTGTAAAACGATCTGGAATAATTCTAAGATCGCCTTCATTTACGACATCGATTGCAGGGCCAGCCAGTGGCTCCATTTTTACAAACCACTGGTCCGAAACTCTAGGTTCGATGATTGTACTGCAACGGTAACAAGTACCTACGTTGTGTGGATGTTCTTTGGTTTTAACCAAATAACCGTTTGCCTCAAGATCTTTAACGATCGCCTTACGACATGCAAAACGATCCATACCCGCATATTGACCTGCAACTTCATTCATAGTTGCGTCTTCGTTCATTCCATTGATCTGCTCTAGGTTATGTCTAAGACCAATCTCAAAGTCGTTTGGATCATGTGCTGGTGTCACTTTCAGTGCACCTGTACCAAAATCCATTTCAACATAACTGTCTGCAATAATTGGAATTTCTCTATCGAATAGTGGTAATATACATTTCTTACCGATTAAGTGCTTGTATCTCTCATCTTCAGGATGTACGGCTACACCAGTATCTGCAACCATAGTTTCAGGACGAGTTGTTGCGATTTCAAGATATTCGTCAGTACCCACTACAGGATACTTAACATGCCAAAATGCACCTGGCTTCTCTTCGTGTTCTACCTCTGCGTCAGATAACGTCGTTTTACAATCAGGACACCAGTTAATGAGTCGATTGCCTCTGTAGATTAAGCCCTTTTCATAAAGTCTTACAAACACTTCAGTAACGGCTTCATTACAACCTTCATCCATTGTAAATCTCTCTTTTTCCCAGTCACAGCTTGAACCTAACTTTTGCATTTGATTTACGATAATTCTACCGTACTCATCGCGCCATTCCCAAGCTCTTCTTAAGAATTCTTCACGGCCCAATTGGTCTTTGGTTAAGCCTTCTTTTTCTTCTATCGTCTTTAAAACTCTAACTTCAGTAGCAATACTCGCATGATCTGTTCCAGGTAACCAAAGTGCTTCATAGCCTTGAAGACGTTTAAAACGGATCAAAACATCTTGTAGCGTTTGATCTAATGCATGCCCCATATGCAGTTGTCCTGTAATATTAGGTGGTGGTAGAACAATCGTATACGGTTTTTTATCCGGATTCACTTTTGCACTAAAACTCTTTTCTTCTAACCACTTCGCATAAATACGATCTTCAAATTCCTTTGGATTATACTTACTTTGCATTTGACCTCCTACTTTTCAAACCTCTCTTGGATGAAATTCATATATAATTTTGTATGATCTACGCATCTTGAATAATAATCTATTAAATAAAAAAACTGAGATTCCTCTCAGTTTTTATGCCCATTTTGGTTTTTGGGCATAAAAAAAGAACCTTTGTCCAAGGGACGAAAGCTCCGCGTTACCACCCTAATTTCATCTAAGCTTCTAGATGACACCTCGACGCTTTAACGGCGCTAACCGGATTTGGCTATTAACTTACCAAATCTTCTCCAATGCTACCTTCATCTTCTTTCATCAAGTGAACTTTCAGCGCTAGGCTCACCTCTCTAATGATTGCCAAAGATTACTCCTCATCTTCATTGAATTTCAATATTGTTCTCATTATAATAAATGTATAAAAGAAAGTCAATATAAGGGGCATTCTAATTTTGCTCTAACGTTAATTTAACCTTTCTATCTTATACTATGTTTAAAATCATCGTAACAATGCATCTGAAGGGGATTTATCAGATTAGCACTTATACGAATTATCCATTAATAGGAGGTTACTATGGAAGATTCTAAGAATCGTTTGCTTGGCATTTTCTTAATTGCCATTGGCGCGGTATTGGTCATGGACCATTATCACATTATCAATTTTAACATTTGGGATTTATGGCCACTTGCTCTTGTCTATATTGGACTTAAAGCTGAAAGAGATTATTTCTCAGGAAATGCAAGCGGTAGAAATTTATTAACTGGTGCCACTTTCTTAACTTATGGTTTATTTTTTCTCGTAAGTGAATTTACGACATGGAACGTGCAAGGACACTTATGGCCACTCTATATTATGGGACCAGCACTTGGCTTTTTACAAATGGCATACTATGGTCACCGTCCAAGAGCTAACTACCGTACTGGAATGATCTTGCTTGGTATTTCACTTCTATTCTTAGTTGAGAATTTCGTCAACTTAAATTACGACTTAATCTTATTTGTGGGTTTAATCGCAGTAGGTCTATACTTACTTAGAAAACCAGCTAATTCTGATGATGGATATGCAAATGATAGCAGTCGAAATCATCAAGAGGATGAGGATGAACGCTACTAAAACTAATAAAAATCTTCGTGGCTAAACAAAAGCCATTTATGTCTAAATGTCATAAATGGCTTTTTTGTTACTTCAAATTTGATTTTTACATTAATATCGATTCGATTTTATTTTTATCTTAAGCTTCTTTCACATACAATTGAATCACTTCTAAAAGTACTTCGACTGTCTTTTCCATTGATTGTACTGGAATGTATTCAAATTTACCATGGAAATTATGACCGCCAGTACATAGGTTTGGACATGGCAATCCCATATAGGATAACCTTGCGCCATCTGTTCCCCCTCTAACCGGAACCACCAATGGTTCAATATCTAAATTTTTCATCGCTGTCATCGCATTTTCTATTAAATGGAAATGCGGTAGGATTTTTTCTCTCATGTTGAAATAAGAATCAATTAGATCAATTTTAACCGTACCCTCACCATATTTATGGTTGAGGAACTTTTCGATTTGAACAAACATTGCTTTCTTTTCTTCAAATTTAGCAAGGTCGTGATCGCGGATAATATAAAGCATGCTTGCGCCTTCTACATTACCAGATATATCATTTAAATGATTGAAGCCTTCATATTTTTCTGTATACGCAGGATTATCAAAAACTGGTAGCATCCCGTGTAATTCCATTGCGATTAATATGGCATTTTTCATTTTGCCTTTTGCTGAACCAGGATGGATATTAGATCCTTTAATTTTTATTTTAGCAGTCGCTGCGTTAAAGTTCTCATATTCCACTTCACCGAGCTCACCACCATCTACGGTATAACCAAAATCAGCATCTAACTTTTCAAGATTGAAAAGGTTAGCACCTCTACCGACCTCTTCATCTGGCGTAAATGCTATTTTTATATCGCTGTGTTTTACACTTGGGTTGTTGATCAAATATTCTGCCATGGTTAGTATTTCAGCAATTCCTGCTTTATTATCTGCCCCTAATAACGTTAAGCCATCGGTTACGATTAAGTCTTGACCTACATAGTGATTTAAACTTTCAAACTCAACTGGCGACATAATAATCTGTTCTGTTTCATTTAAAACGATATCCTTTCCATCGTAATTGGATACGATTCTCGCGTTAATATTTGCACCTGACAAATCAGGAGATGTGTCCATATGTGCGATAAAAGCAAGTTTTGGGCCTGGTGCATTGCCCTTAATATGGCCATAGACATAACCATTCTCATCCATTTCTACACCTTCAATACCCATTGCTTTCATTTCTTCAACTAAATACTTTCCAAGTTCTAACTGCTTAGCTGTCGATGGGCAACTCTCTGATTCAGGATCAGATTCTGTATCAAATGCCACATACTTTAAAAATCTTTCATGTACTTTTGTCATTTGTAAAGCCTCCTTGTTTGTTGTAGATCATCTTGTATTTTAGTTTCAAATTCAATTTGTAGCATTTTGATCATTGAATGATTGGCCGAATCATATGAAAATGAATCGATACGTTTAATGGGCAAGATATGAATCGATGTTCCTGTTAAAAAACAGGCCTCAAAATCCCCTAAATTTTCAACTGGCAGAACACCTTCGACCAAGGTAATCCCCTTCTCAAAAAGTATTTCAAGAACTTTTTCCCGTGTAATCCCTTCAAGTACCAGTTCTCTATTTGCACTAAATAGTGCATTGTCTTTAATAAAAAACAAATTGGAACGGCTGCCTTCTGTTATTTGACCTAGTTCATTTACTAAAATAACTTCAAATACATTATTTCTAGTTTTCTCAGCACCAATTATATCAGTAAATGACGCTCGGTATATTTTAGCATGTGGATTGGGACGTTCAATTTTGAAAGTAGAAGTCTCCACACCTGTATCATAGGTTGAACGCTCTGGATAAATGGATTCAACCAAATAAAGCGTCCAACATATTTGACCAGATGAAATTTTGCCGACTTCCAATCTCACGTTTGTTATTGATATATGATTTAATTCTGTTAGCTCTTTGATTGCATTTACGACTAACTCTAATGGCAAATCTAAAATTAAATCGGTTAGTTGCATTGAGTTATAAAGTCGTTTTAGATGGGACTCTATAAATAAAGGCACACCATCATACAAACGAATGACTTCGTAAATAGGTGGCGCTGTAAAAGGTACATCCTGAGTTTGATTTACTGGATGTCCGTCAATCATTCTTATTGTCTTAACTTGTTTTGGCATTTGTACCTCCTTTCTCATTATAATGTATCCCCACTGCAAAATCAAAAAAAGAGTTGCTAAAAACTTAAAATTAAGCCTTTAACAACCCACTATTGATTCTACTTACAGTTTAAAAATTGGTACACTTTTTATTCTGTACGAATGGCTTCTAATGCACTGAGTTTTGTTGCTCGTACGGCTGGATAATAGCCTGCTACTAATCCTATAACCGTTGAAAAACCCATACCAGACAATGCAAGCCACACTGGGATATCAGATAATATCGTTGGACCATAATAGCCTGAGTTGCCGTTCATACCTGATAAAACTGAATTGATAATAAATGAAATACCAAAGCTGAGTCCAATGCCTAGGATACCACCAAATAGACCAATCATAGCTGCTTCAAATAGAAACAATCGCTTGATATCTTTTAATTGAGCGCCAATAACTTTCATAACCCCGATTTCCTTCGTTCTTTCATAAATCGACATTACCATCGTATTCGTAATACCAATTGCAGCTACAAATAATGAAACCGCTCCGATACCACCTAAAATGGCTTGAATCAATCCTGAAGTTTGCTTCATATTTTCAAGTGCGTCGGTTAAACTATAGGCTTCGTATCCCATTGCTTTAATTTGATCTTGTACTTCTTGAACGTATTTAATGTCACTAACGCTTACTTTCATTTCATCGTATTTGTTTTCTTTAGTAGCATTACCTCGCGATCCTTTTGAACTCGTGTTGCCAGTATTCCCTTGATCGCTCGTTTTGTTCTTTCTATCAAAATCATTTTTTAGTTTTACAAAAGTATCGTAATCCATAAACACGTCGTTGGCATAATTATAATCTGTTTCTGACGTTACGCCCGTAACCGTTAAAACGAATCCTTTTGGTCTTCTTCCTTCATAATATTGAGAAGTTGGTAGCATTTCAAGTTTCGTATTGAACACATCAATCACTGGTGGGCTTTGATAAGGGTTTCGTGACTTTGGATCATAGAAGTAATTTTTAGCATAAAATCCAAAAAGCACTTCATTTTTAAACTCACCTGTAGGCAAAGTCCCTTCACTGAGTTTAATATCCATTAATGCTAATTTTTCGAAATCTACGGCTTTAATACTCGTATAGCTTTCGTATTTCCCAGCATAAATTTTTGATTCGAAACGCTTGAAGCCAACAGCAAATTCAACATTCTCTATACCTTCAATAGAGCTTATTGTGTCATCATCCAAGTAAACTTGACCGTCACTACTAGATTGACCTTCAAAATAATAATTATTGGCATACACATCAATCATTGTTAAGCTACCATAGGATTCAAGCTGTTGTTCAAATGCTTTGTTCATCCCTAATCCTAATGATACCATGACAACGATTGACGCTGTACCTATAATAACGCCTAAGACCGTAAGAATCGTTCTAGCTTTTCGTCGTAATAGGTTTTTTAAACCCATTACAGCTAAATCGAAACTACTCATCTAAAGCCTCCATTTCTTTCTTGTGTTTTCTTACTTTTAAGACCTTTCTAATGATAAAGAATACCACTACAGCAGCTACAAATGCACCTAATAGAATTTTCCATAATGCAATGCCACTTGGTTGTTCTTCAGGCATCCCTGGATCAATTGGGTATTCTCCACCATTATCAATGATTGGCATATCCATTACAGTATAGCTAAACGGTTTTTCTACTGTGGATACTGTACCTAATGCATCCTCAAAAGTGTATACTAGCTTACCTTCAAAGGTGCCAGTTTCATAAGCAAAAGCTTGAGCTGAGAAATAATCGCTCTTTCCAGCATCGAAGTTACCGACAAAGTAGCTGCCTTCGTTGGTTTCAACACCTTCAAGTTTAACCATCATATTGTACATGATCGATTTACCCATGTTGTAAAACTCTTGCTCTATATAA
This sequence comes from Fusibacter sp. QWL-12, assembly GCF_058683495.1. Classification (NCBI taxonomy): domain Bacteria; kingdom Bacillati; phylum Bacillota; class Clostridia; order Eubacteriales; family Fusibacteraceae; genus Fusibacter; species Fusibacter sp. QWL-12. Next base: position 2,786,892 of record NZ_CM178745.1, on the reverse strand, counting down.
AACGGTTGACCTGAATAGATTTCAAAAGGCACGACCATATCAGCAGTTTCCAATCTAACCGGCTGTGCAACTGCAACGCTTAGAACTTCACTTTCTTCGTATGGTGATTTGTTAGCATCGTATGCATTACCTTTACCATCTTCATATTCCATTTTTGCTGTAACTGTATAGATTTTTACACTTGCATCTATTTTTGTTTTTAAGTACACCGTATGTGAATAAACTTGACCTGGTCCAACACTTGGAACAAAGAAAGAGCTTGAAGAATCCACTGGTGTAAATACATTATCTTCACTTGTTAAAGTCACTTTGATATTTTTAGTGCTTTCAGATGTGCTTGTATTTTTAATGTTAATTGTTAAAGGATAATCTTGACCAGCATATACATACTCACCGCCGTAATCATAGCTTTCAACAATTAACTTTGGTTTTGATCCAGCATCTTCAGTTGAGCCTTCAACATAAATGCCTACATATTCTTGAACGGTCTCAGCTTCTGCACTTGTAACACCCTTAGGCACATAAGCTACCTTGATGTAGGTATGATAGTTTTCAGTTGTTGTGTCCGCTTTCGCCATCATTTTGAAAGTAACTGTTTTTGACTCTCCTGGTGCTAATGCTTTAACAACGACTCTTGAAGTTGCTTTAGAGATAAAAACTTCTGGATATTCGTAGCTAATATCTGCAGTTGAGATTTCAGTATTTCCTTTATTACTTACAGTAAAAGTAACCTCAAAGTCATTTCCAGCTTTGACTGAGTTTGGATAAACGACGTTTGTTACTTCTAAATCAGCATCAATTGCGTCTTTGCCCGCTAAAGTAACATAAGCGGTTGAAGTTTTGCTGTATTGTTTCCCCACTTCATCGATGTAGTCGATTTTCACATTGATTGGGAAAGTACCTTCTTTGGCATCTTTTCCAGCAATAATATTAAAATAAACGAGCTGCTCTGTTTTAGAAGAAAGTTCCGTTAAGGTCTTTGTATCTACATCTTTATATAATACAACGCCTTCATTGGAAAAACCGGATACAGATACTTTGATATCTTTTGCTTTCATGGTTCCTGTATTCTTAATTTTAAGTGCTAATGCATCTGGCGTATCTGCCTGAAGTGCATCTTGTCCTGTATTATACGAAACAACACCTAAAATAGGTTCTACATTTGAATTTTCAACTTGTACATATGCCTTGTCAGTAATGGTGTAATCGGTATCTTCAAAATTGCTAAACTCAATTAATACATCAAATTCATATATTTTTGATTCAGCTGTTGGGCTAGTTGCAACATTAAACACAAGTTCTTTAGTTTCATTTGGATTCAAATAAGTAACTTTTTGAGTTAAGTTAGCGATATCACTTCTAAATGGATGATTGCCTTGAATCGTAATGCGAACATTTTTCGCCATAATGTAGCTCACATTTTGAAGCGTGATTTTATATTCTGAATTTTGCCCTGCCTTAACAACTTGAAGCGTACCATCTGCTTTTACGCCGACTACTGGTTTATAAGGATCCGAAAGTGCAAATCCACTTCCGCTGACGGTTAGAACGATTACCATCATCAAAATCATCGTTTTCAATATTCTATTTCTCATTGTTTTCCCCTTAGTATAAGATTGTTAAATTTCTACATAATTCTCTTCGTATGGTTTTATATACTTTTCGTATACGTCATCGCCATCTCTTAGTTCAATGCTTTGAATGTCCCCATCTCTAATATGGATAACCTTATCTGCATATAAAGCAACCTCAGGATCATGCGTTACAATGACGATGGTTTGATTTTTCTCTCTCGCCATTTTCCACATGATATGCATGACTTCTATTGAGGTCTTAGTATCCAAGTTACCTGTCGGTTCATCTGCAAAAATAATTTCAGGCGATCCGACAAAAGCTCTTGCAATACCAACCCTTTGCTGCTGTCCACCACTCATCTGACTCGGCTTATGTTTATAGCGTTCCTTGAGGCCAACCATTTCTAGGTATTTCTTAGCAATTTTTTCACGTCTACTTTTTGTAAATCTACGAAAGATCAATGGCATCGCCACGTTTTCAAGTGCTGTAAGTGCAGGGAGTAAATTATACGATTGAAAAATAAAGCCAATATACTTTTGTCTAAAAACAGCAAGCTGCTTCTCAGACATCTTTTCCATTGCTTGATCTTTAATTCGTATTGTCCCTTTCGTAGGTTTTTCAAGACCTGCCATCATGTTCAAAAGTGTTGATTTTCCTGAGCCTGAAGTACCTAGGATACAACATATTTCCCCACGATGAATGAGCAAATCAATCTTGTTTAGAGCAACAACCTTCTCGCCACCGACCTTATAAACTTTTCTTAGTTCTTTAATATCGATGACGATATCTTTAGATGTTGACTCCGACGATTTTTTTGTACTTATTTCACTGGTCTGTTCAATCACGTTACGACCTCCTTCCTTATGCTATTCTATATCGTAACCATCATAACGCGATTCTCTTTACTTATACTAAGGAATTCATTAAAATTGCATTAGAAATCCAACCCATGTATTGAAGTTAGAAACTATACTAATGACTAAAGCTAATATGCCACATATAGCGCCAAACGTGTAAAAACGTTCTTTTCGCTTACTTCTTCTGTAGTACTCTAGCTCGTACTCCCATGCATATTTCTGATTTGAATGCGTCTTATTGGTCAACTGCTCTGTCTTACTTTCGTTAATTTGTTTTAATATATTGCGTTTGTTTTTTTCAAACTCTAATTGTTCTAGAATCTCTTTACTCATTTTCCACCTCAATCACTCTAACAGATTGTAAATTCTTAAGTCTATTAGCCAAATCAAGATGACATGTAAAGCCTATAATCTGTCTTTTTTCTGTTAGCTTGCTTAGAACATTCATTGTATTGTCAAATCGCTCTTGATCCCAATTGATTAAAGCTTCATCTAAAACCAAAGGTAAATTACCCTCGGGATCAAGTGCTTCTATCACTGCAATTCGATAAGCTAAAAATAGTTGTTGTTTTGTTCCTTTACTAAAAGCAAGTGAAGCGGGTAAAAGCTCACCTGATACTCTAAAAATCAACTCATATTTTTGATTTTCTTCTTGTAGTAACACTTGCTCATATTTACCACTGGTCATGTCTCTAAGAAGCTCGCTAACTCTTTGAATGATATTGGGTTGATTTTCAATTCTAAACTTCTCATCAGTCCATTTTAAGAGTTCAAATGAAAGCATTAACAAATCGCGTTTTTTAGTCAACGTATCATATTCAAGCTGTTTAGAGAGTATATTGCTAATGACTTCTTCTAGGTTGAACTGCTGCTTAAAGTTCTCTATCTCTGTTGTGAGCTTTGTTTTCTCTGTAAGAAGAGACTTTTCATGTTCACTCACTTCTTCAAACTGCTCTTCAAGCAAATCGTAATCATAGACTTCAAGCAGTTTCAACTTTTCTAAGTCCACATCATAATTACTTAACTCCGATTGGTAAATTTTAATGGTTTGAGTGACCTCGCGATTGGACTCAATTTGCTTTAGACCAAAGTTTAAATCACCATCTCCAAAATCAAGGATCATGTTTACGAATGCATCATACTCTTTTTGTTCAGCTTCATAGCGACTTAACTCTTGATGAAGTTGTTCCTCATATTGCATAATTTCTCTGTTTTTAGAAGACTCTTCAGCCACTCTTTTGTTGAGCGCTTCCAGTTGAGTAAGTATTAATTGGATTGTCAACCTCACGCCTCTTGTAAAATCTACATTTGGCATATTCATTAAACCTATCAATTTATCTTCATCATTTTTCTTTTCAATCGCCATTTGTTCAAGCTTACTTTCTAGGACAGACTCATCAATTACCAATGCAATCAACTGTTCTAGACGCGTAAAGAATCGTTGATCGCTATCACGATAAACATATTCTGGTAAAGTGATCCCATTTGTAGATTGATTGATTTTTGCATATAAGTCACTTAAATCCATCATTAAATTCTGTTTTTTTGACCCCAATGGCATTAAACTAGCAATTGCATAACCAATCATCAATAGTCCTGGCCACGATAAGAGCTTAACCGTCGGTAACAGCCATCCTAAAGCTGTAAGAATAACACCAATAGTGCCAATAGCAAGCATGATAAGCTTATTGCTCTTAACCTCTGTCTTTTCATTTTGAATGATCTCTTGATTTTTCTGTTCACCTTCGGCTATCTTTTGAACCAGTGTGATTAAATCTAGTACTTGAACACCTTTTAGATTGCGTTTGTCTTCTGGTGTTAGTTCCTTGTTAAATAGCATTTGAAAGTTCGCGGCAATTTTATCATTTAAACGCATTCTCTCATCAATGATTCTATGAATTTCATGATCTTTTGCTTCATAGACTGCTACACCACTTTCAATTTCGTTTCTAACTACGTTTAACTCAAGCAATTTAGTGTCTGATTCATTTAATGGATTTATATTCCTTTTTAATTGGTCTATTTTCTCTTTTAAACTTTCAACTCTAATTTTTAATTCTGAAAGTTTCGCTAAGCTCTGATCATATTGATTCATGATTTGATCAGGTAAGCCATTAAACGATTCAGGTTTATAAATTCGACGCGATAATTCTTCGATTTTATCATTTAAATCTTTATAAGGGCGCCAAGTTCTAATCTCTTTTAATTGCTCGTTAATGATCTTCTTTTGATTTGACAAAGATTCAATCTTATTTGAGAGCTCATAGAGCCTTTCTATATCAGCATTTTTTTCCTCGTATAGCTGCTCTAATCTAAGTTTCTCTTTCTTAAGCTCATTGATTTCCGAAAGAACAACAGACATTTGAGGATTACCACGCTTGTCTTTTCTCCAAATACTACTAATTTCTTTATCTAGTTCATTTAAGACTTCATTTACATTTCTCAAATAGTCGGAGCCATAGTTGAAAATAAGCTGCTCTTGTACATTCTCCCAAGTATCCTGTTCTATACTGTTTAAGGTATCCGCAGTTAAATAAAAAACACTCTCAAACATTTTGTCACTGACACTTGTAATAAACGGGAGCCTTTCGTTTCTATAACTCTGAATGCTATTTTTTGATAAATCCGTTAAATTTAATTTAGGCGCACTCTTTAGACTTCTTTCAACCTCAAAAAGTTCCCCATTATTTGCGATTTCACAAGAAAAATTTATTTCATTTTGTTGCCAATTCACGTAGGGATGTTTTTCTCTATTGGCAGGCTTAAATCCATAGAGCATTGAGTAAATTGAATTGAAAATTGTAGATTTGCCAGACTCGTTGCGTCCATAGAAAAATGTAATCTTCTCACCTAATTGAAATGATTGAGACACCAATTTACCATATACTTTATAGTCCAGTTGTTTAATTTTCATCCTTAGATACCACCATTCTATTGATTAGCAATGTTTTTACTTCTTGATTGAGTGCATTTATCGCATCCATTTTTTGTTGTTTTTGTTTGAAGCCCGAAAAACCTGGTAGCTGATTCAGCCTTATCAATAATTCCTCTGGATAATCTCTTTCATCTAAAAGACTGAGTAATTCTGAAACAACCGTATGCTCTTGCTTAAGAGCTTCTTCAGATATATAAGCCTCTAACTGAGTTATGTCAAACTCTAGAAAAAGTAAATCCAGCAGATCCATCAAATCCTTCTCTAAATATTCTAGATTAATTGAATTTAGTTCTTCAAGTAATCGTGTCTTACCCGTTAACAGTACTCTAATCAATTTTGGACGACGTTCATCTTTCAATTCTTCCTGAATCAAACTAATGAGATCATCCTTTAAAGCTTCCATGCTTGTAATTTCACTTCTAAAAGCATAACTCAATTGATACCAAGAAAGGGCATTAAAATCAACTGCCTTAATGTGAGTGATTCCTCCCTCAATTTCAATCCAAAAACCACCTTTTTTTCCAGTCTCTTTGATATTTAATCCTTGAATGTTACCAGAATAGCCAATTCTATCGTTTAACAATTGACGAATATGGATATGACCCAAAGCAAAATAATCATAATTCAAGGACTCAATGGTGTGTAACGGCGTTGCCATATATGCAACTTTATCTGAGGTTGTAAGCGCACTGGGTACACTGGCATGTGCCATTCCTATTCTAGTGATAAAACCATCTTTTCTAGGAAATGTACGAATCAGATCTCTTTGTTCAGACTTTGATTGATGACCAACGCTTATGAGCTCAAATGGTGTGTTATCTCTACTGTGCACCAAATCAATTCGAACGGTATCATCGAGAAAAATATGCAGATTCTCATATTGAGATAGTTTACTCATAAAAGGAAAAGTGCCTAAGGGATCATGATTGCCAGAGCAGTAAGCAATATGAATGCCTGATTTCAATATCCGCTCAAATTCACTTATTACAAATTGCTCATCCTCAAATGAAATTTTATCGTGATCAAACAAATCACCAACGATCATTATCACATCACACAAATGATTGATTGCATAATCAAATGCATTGGTTAAAGACTGTTTCAAGCTGTTCTTAAGCTGTTTTCGTACCTTTTCGCTTTTATTTGCATATCCAGAATTTAAATGTATGTCAGAAAGATGTAAAACCTTAATCATATTGCCACTCCTTTTTCCACTTTTCTCCTTTAATTATAGTACATGGTTAGAAAACTAACCAGTATATTGTAGAATAAATAAGTGGAAAAACAAGCATAATACCATATGTAGTGAATTTTTGAATAATTCCTTGTACATGAGTCCACCACTTATGATAAAATAAATCAAAGTTACCTGATAAGGAGGACTCAATGACACTAACTGATTTCAAATCTTGGAAACTTCTTTATGAAGATGAACAACTGTGTTTTTCAAGCGCAGTGACTATAATAGATCAAACACCCGTATTCCTAATTACCTTCTTTAATCCAGAAAACATCAGCAAGGCGACAAAACATTTAATCCAATCACACCTTCACAATTATGTAGGGTTAATTGATGACGAAGGAAAATTGCATCTCATTCTTCACCAACAATCAGGACGTGAGCTAAAAAAATTTATAAATAAAGCTAAAATTGATTATGACGACCGTATACAAGTTGTATATGAAATCTTAAAGATGATTGAAAAGTACGATGTCTTTAATAATGCTATTAAAATTCAACTCGTTGATGAAGATCAAATACTCATAACTGATGATGGTCTCGCATTTAGAGAATTAATCGATTATACTGCTTCAGATCTTTATTCAGACTTTGAATTATTTAAACAATTAGGAAAGACCATTGATTTTATTTTATATGATTCTGAGGGTTATCATAGTCAATTTATAGACAACCTAATACTCGGACATCACTCATATGGATCATTTAAATCGCTTAGAAAAGATTTCAAGGATGTATTTATATTTGAAAAACCTGAGGCGTTGGAGTCCATAAATGCTGAATACCATATCATTATCAACGATTTAGAAGCTGGGCCACCACTACCTTATAACCATATTGCACCTACTAGTACAAAAACAGAAATACCTGTTCCAGAAACAATGACACATGAAGATTTGCAAAGTGAACTTGCGAATTTGCTTAAAAATATGAGCGCTGGTGATTATGAAACCACTGCAGTTAGTGAAAGAGATCCAGTAACCGCACCAGATGGTATTGATTTTGAGGCAAGAATTGATGAATCAGTTCAAAACTTTAACGCTTCAAATCAAGATACTGACGAATCAAATCAAGATACTGACGAATCAAATCAAAATATTGATGAATCAATAGAAAATGTTGAAGTACCAATTCAAAATATCATAGAACAACCACAGGACGTAGAGGAAATCTCTCAAAACACAGGCGAATCAACGCAAAAGGACGAGGACACTAAACAGAATGACGGTGTACAAGCTCAAAGCATTGTAGAACAGGTTCCAGCTGTTGTCGAAGACGAAGGCGAAATTAATCTTTCTGAAACTATAATGCAAGAAGAAAACGCTACGAAATCCGAATTGGATTATTTAAACGATAAGCGTACAACCGATACGCAATCCTTTAAAGATTTGTTCAAAGATGAACTTAGTTTGCCTGAAACACTACCTAAAAGCAGTAAGCAAAGAGAGTTTGATGACGAAGAGGCTCTTGAGGATCGCTTGTTAGATGAGCTTTTTGAATCTCAAAATGATGATCTTGATAAGCCACCTTCAAAATTTAAAGTTATGTATGTAATAATACCAATCGTAATTCTAGTTGTAATTGGCTTAATCTATTTTGGAAGTACATTATTTTTTAAACATGAACCTATTGAAGCCAGTTTTGAAATTGAACCCCTTCATGATAATCGCGTTGCTTTCATGAATCAGTCTACGGGAGGAAAGGACATTGTCGCTTATGAATGGGAAATCTACTATGCAGGCTCATTAATTTCAACCTTTGACGATAAAAATTTATTCCCTGTCTTTGAATCTGATGGCACTTATACCATTCAATTAAGTGTACAAGGCAAAGATGGCGAATGGAGTGTTCCTTATACGGTAGACTACACTACAAAGGGCAGTAGCTCTTCAAGTATAACCGATCCGACTGAAGCACCATAAATAATTATTAGTCACCTCTTACAAAAACTAAAGTGAAGTATCTCAACATAAACTCATGAGATACTTCACTTTTTCGTTTCAAATATTTCTTCTAACACTTCTGGTGGACTCACCCTTTCTCTTGGACTAAAGTCCATCTGAACCAGTTCATTTAATCATACTTTTGAAGCTTATTTTGTAGCTAATTTCAAAACTAAATTTTTGAAGCTGTTTAAAACTAAACTTTCAAAACTCTTTATAACTAAATTTTGAAACTAAATAAAACTAATTTAAAGCTAATTAAAAACTAATTTTGAAGCTAATTTAAAAATTAAATTTGAATCGATCATATCTACCGATGACCCCGACCCACAATAATTTTCGAATCCTTAGCGACTCATAACTTGGTGTTGTTCATCAGTTGACATAATTTTGTTTCAACAAAACATTTACTTCTTTAAAACAATTATTTCCAAATTAATATTTTGGCGGACTCACTCCTTTGAATAAAGCTCTAGAATGGTTGGTATTCCTACTCTATACTAATTTTCACTGAACTGGTTTCTTAATATGATTATACCACAAATTAAAAAAAATAAAACCTTTTTTTACTATTTTGTCACAATTTTGTTTGTTAATTTATGCACAGAGTTTACATAATGACCAACTCTCGTATCTAAGTCCGACAAACTGAGTATATCACCGGGTTCATTGGCAATTGCCATAGCAGCAAATTGTGATGGCAGTCTAAAGCCTTTGTTGATACAAAGCGCACCGAGCAACTGCATCGCAACGGAATCATTTCCGGAATTTCCCGATACAACGATACTTAACAGATATTTTTCATAAAAATTCATCGATCGATACAATGCAGTTAAACGATTGATGACTGCCATGAGCTTTGCAGATATGGCATCATTGTAATTTGGACAAATCCACAGAACCATATCAGCCTGCTCGATTTTCGGATATAAGTCTTCTACAACAAAGCCACCATAAAAGCAAGCCTTCTCTTTTGCATAATACATGCAGGTCTCAAAACTACACCCATAACAATCAGAAATTTTCCCCTCTTCAACATGTAGTTCGTCGACTTGAATTAATTCAGGATTCAATTTTTCTTTTATTTTCTCCCAATACATTAATGTATTTGATGTATCTTTATGTCCTGCGTGTAGTACGAGCAGTTTAACCTTTTCACGTTTGATTATGCTGTAATTTCCCAATCTTGATATCAGTTTATAGACTTGTTCTCTCTCTACTACCTCAAGCGATTCGCCAGTTGCCTTCGACCAAGTTCTAAAATTTTGACCATCGACAATTCGCTCTACCAATGGATGTCCTATAAACTCACATCCTAACTGATTGAGATGAAACATAAATTTCTTTGCAAAGGATTTTGTGAAAAGCTCACTTTCAGACCTTATAACAAGTGCTGCAACCTGATTATCAAAAGGGAGCTCTCCGTCAGTGTTATATTGCGTTATCGCTTTTTTTAAATATTGATTAACTTGATCTGATTGACCTAGTTCATCAAGTTCAACGATATAAAGTATCCGCTTTTTAACCAAAGGGTCATCAACCATTACCACTTCATCAACGTATTTTTCAATCCAGTCAAAATCAATCGTAGGATTTAAGCTTTCAAACTTTATGACATCAATGTTTCCCATAGAGCCTCCAGCTTTTCATATGCCGTTTTAACACGATCGTACTCTTTTTCAGGCAATTGCATTTTCTCAAAATTTATACAATTATCTTTTCTTTTATTGAGTCCACCCCAATAAATGCCGTTTAAAAAATTTGCACTATAATGGTATTCGCCTGTTAGCATCTTAACCACTGAAATTGCACCTGATGAAAGAGCAGGTGCAATAAAAGGCTTAAAGCCTAGAGCTCTCATTTCAAGATTTGCAGTAACTACCTTCTCTGTCAATATCGTCGACTTATCCAATGCTGCTTTTTCAACATTTTCAACGATAACCAAATCTTTACCATGTGGTCCATACGCACGCCCTACTACTGGATACTGAAATTTCAAAAGATCACTATAATATTTTGCCCGAGCATCCATCACACCTAAACCAAACCCGACAACTTGCTCAGGTAACAAGCCCTTATGATCATAGATGCCTTCTTCATTTAAGTTAGAACTGTGATAGGCAGCTAGACAAAGTAGATCAACTGGATCTGACACCACACCAAAAATACCTTTAAACGATTTTTTCCTTGCTAGTTTAGCAAAATGGGCAACTAGCTTTGAATTTTCCTCATATTGTGCCATTCTTACGTCCGCAACCACTTCTCCAACTTTAGGTACATATTTCGAGGCGCAAAACAGGAAAACATCTGCATCAAATAATTCCGACTCATCTAGACCGACTACTTTTAATTCGGAATTTATAGCAACTTGGTTTAACTCAAATTCATATCGTTTGATTACATTAGGGTTGATATCATATAAACCCAACGTATGAATCACGTCACCACCCAAAAGCTTCAAGCCAGTTGCAAGCTGTCCACCTACATCACCCAAGGCAAGTAAATGCACCCTCTTTTTATTAAACGCATAACGACTTATTGACAGCGAGTCCAAAAACTGACAGAGTTCGATCTCAAGAGATGCCTCATTAAAATAATCAATGTTTATTGCAGGATAAAAACTTGAGTCAGTTGCATAAATGGCTTCTAAAGACTCACATAAATCCCCATCCAAGTCTTCAACTCGCATTTCTGTTAATCGCTTAGTCCTACCTTTCTCACCTCTAAAAACGATTATTTTATCGGCTTGTTTTTTTTCCATGCTCTCAATCCCAGTATCAAAAAAATCGAAAGCTTCATTTGATACAATTTCCCAGTTGTTATAAAAATATGTCTTCATAATCATCACCCTATATAGATTGTCTTCATTTTTTTCAATTGCTCTAAATCGTCTTTAATATACTCTGAAGGCTTGATGTTATCAGAATAAAAAATATGTCGTCCTTTATCAGGATATCTTGGTGTATTTAATACTTCCCCCAATCGATCAATCGTTAACAAACGATCATTAAGTCGCTCATATACCATTTCGACTGCACACATTATCTCAATTGCATTAGTCAAAGCCGTCTCAGATAAATTATAGATTGCCTCCTTAGTAGTATCAGCAACATAGGAAGCAGATGCATAAGGCAACACGAGATTGATTGAGTTGATTAGATTTCTCTCAGGTATGCCACCTCTCCAAACCGCATCTCCATCGATAAATGGATATAGCTTACTTTCATAAAACCAAACTTTAATTTTAGGGATAAAATATGCTGAATCTACATTAATATCCATAGATTCTGCAATTTCTTTCCCCTGGCCGGACATAATTGCCACAATAAATCGCTTGATCTCTACATCGTACTTTTTAAAATACGGTTCTAATGCTTTAACTCGATACCCCTTATTTAAAAGGTCATCAACTAAAATCACAGGTCGATTAAACGATTTTAACATTTTTATTTGATTCTCGATGTCTAAATAAAACGGATACTCTTTAATTTGATGTGTCATGAGATCTGGTGAAAAGTATTTTTCTGCATGTAGTGTTTTGGTTACAGTATTAGGAATCAACCATCTCTTAAAAACAGCACCAAATGGCACACACATTGCTTCGCCAACTGTTTTAGGAATAATTGGAACCGTTGGCATATTATTTTCTTCACAGACCTTTTTAATCAAGTTTTCATAGATCATCGCACGGTCAAAGCTCAAAACTAAATTACCTGGATATAGCTGTGTCATCGATAGCTGCAGCCTATGTCTCGCCTTTGCCATAGCACTCAGAATCTCAGGTGTGTTTCTATAGGGCTCTTTAAACATGGAGTGAATATCTAAATTTAAAGTACAAGGCGCAGACATGTTGACAACGTGTACCAATTCAGCAGTTTTTGCTGATGTCAAATTGATAAAACCCTGTATTTCTAATACATCATGAATTTCTTTTGTCGTTGTGCCTTTAAAAGCCTCTTTATAAATACAGTAAGTGTAATCCCTAGAAAGAGCATGCGCAATGGTTTCAGTTAGCATAATCTGTTCTGTATTTCTTATATCTGTATTTTTTCTTTTTATGATGCCGTCAATTACAAGAATTCTACCAATTGAATTGGTTCGGATGTATCTTATAATCATCTCATCATTAAACTCATGGTGAATCTCAGTGGCTCTCAGCCAATGGCTCACGCTTATAGCGACGATTTCTCCACTTTTTTCAAGACTTCGAAGCACATAGAGCTTAAAGCTAGGGTATTCTGAAACTTTAACCAAATTACCTATCATCTCGTCAGCATCTGATCCGAAAAGATCAGCAATTTCGTCTAATAAATAATCCTCTAATTGCTCAAGAACTTCTAAATAAATTGACTTGGTCGTCATCATACTTTTATACATAGGTTCACGTTGATACAAGCTCTTTTCATAGATATAATTCTGCGCAAGTGGCTCTATAAGTGTTGAAATATCGCGTTTTTCATCGATGTAATCTCTAATCAAAGTAGAACTTATATGTTCATAATCCTTCGGTAAAGAAAACTTCAAAGAATTTGGATGAAGATATTTTAGCTTCTCGTCCAGCTTCTGATGCATTTCCTCTTCTGCTTGATCATAAAACCTTTCATAGACAATATGTGGTATTTCATTGATAATACCTGGCGTTTGCCCCTTGTAAGCGGATGCATTCAATATGACATCTGAACCGACAACGATGTAGATTTCTGATTCTGGAAATAACTCTTTTAATCGTTTTAAATCTTTCTCATTTGCAATATTGATAGAGATATCCCTAGGGAATTGATAGATATCAATTTCACTAGCAATTGATTTCTTAATGATATTGCGTCGAATCAGATTGGGTTGTGTCCTTTTTGACCATGAGAACTCATCTACATAAAGTGTGACCTCGAAACCTAAATTCTTAATATCATTAGCAATTTGTTTATGTCCAAGTGTAAAAGGATCAAAAGCACCAGGAAAAAATGCAATTTTATTATTGGGCTTAAGCGGTATTGGCCCTATTTCATGTGTAAACTCTGAAATAAAGCTATAAATATACTTCAAGCAAGCCGTATTGTTATAAAAAATAAGTTCTTCACCCTCATCGGTGTTAATCATTAGTGACATTACTTTTTTAATGACCATTCGATAAAGGAACTCTTTTTTTCTGAGCGTCAGATTTTTGTCCGTTAGAATGTCCTTGGCAATCACTGAAAATGCAACTTGATTAACATAGCTTGAGCCATGAACGAAGCCGTTAAATAGCACACCAAACAATCTAAGGACTCTCTTATTATGATTTTCTAGTTCTTCCTTAAAGGCGTACTTGTAATCCGCATACTGTGCAATGGCATAGCCTACTGTCTTTTCAATAAGGGCAATGAGTTTTTCATTGTTTGTGCTCATTTTTTTCTCAAAGCTCTCGATAATTTCATCTAACTCTTTCGGCTTTACAGATAGTATGATTTTACCTAGATAAGGCGGAATATATTTAGTGAACTCGTAACTTTCCATTTCAAGTGCACGTAACAATTCCACTGCAATATCATTCTTTTGCTCATAGCTGAGATGTGGAATCAAATTTAAAAGCATTCGTCCAGCAGTATTTCTAACCGACTCTAGTGCACTTACTTTTAGCAAATTGCATAGATGCATTGCCATATAAAAACAGTTTTCATAATCGTATAAAAGCGTATTTCTCATTAAAAGCTCAATTTGGAAGCGCTTTGCAACATCAAGTGTCGCCGTTTTCAAATTACTAAGAAAGATGTTACTGGTATATTGTAAATCGTCTAGGCATATGGCTTTAAATTGCTCAATTACTTCTTCATCAAGTTTAAGCTGTTCAGCTAGCTTTAATCTCGCATAATTTTCTGCAGGGTCATTTAGAGTTGCAACATCTTCTAGAACTCTTGCAACCTTTGCTTGCTCTATAACCGTTTTGCTTGATAGCGGTAAGATGGAATAGATCAAATTATACGCTCTCAACCTAACCTTATATTCAGGACTGGTTAGGAGATTGGAGACAAAGTTCAAAACCGTATAGGTTTGTTCATGTGTGAATTCGGAAAAAGGTAAGATCCTTGCAGATTTAATTAAATAAAAACGAATCTGTTCGTGCTCACTGTATTCAGTAAAGAAATTCACAGTCACTTCAAAGCTCTTAATGCGCTTTTCTGTCCCTTTAAGATGCTTGAAATAAGCGTCTAGCATATCTCTCATACTGTAACTGATAAACTTCTTATGACGATCAATAATCTTGTTCTCAGGATTTAAGAACTTATCAATATAGATTTTTAGTAAACCAATCGTATCCAATACTTGCGCTTCTTGATCTGCACTTGGGGGTGTTTCTTTTCTTATTTCCTCATCATATGACGCAATTATCGTACCAATTAATTCTGCACATTGTTTGCGTATATCCTCTTCCGGTAATACTAATTTTTCGTATAAAAAACTCAGCATGATCTGTTTTTGCTTCTGAGTTAGATAATTATAGTATTCCTCCATAATAGCAATGTAACCTCTTAAGCTGGTTAAATCTCTACTATTTCGGACAGGTTCAAGCATTTTATTAAGAGAAGCCTCATCTCTAAGTCGATAAAGCAACTCAATGTTATGATCAATAGACGAAAAAATCACATTCTTCGAAATTTCCTCACCTTGCATCAGTGTGAAATATTTACGCACTGCGGTTGGCGTGTATTGAACGTTCAAATCATACGCTTCATTTGGTTCAGTTTTAATCCCCAAATCTTGTAGAAAGGCCTCAAAGTCTCTTAATTTTGCATATACTTTACGATAGCGATTTTCTTTTGCGGCGTCTACGTTATCAAGTTTTTCAAGGATTACATCAAATGAATCCTTTAGATTATAAAATCGCATTACTGATTTATTATTAACTTTTTCAGCTTTAACCCTAAAATCACTGTGTATTAAAATTAAGGATTCAATCGGTAAAGCATCTAGCTCTAGGTCCCATGTTGAATGGTTGATCGCAACATTACGAATATAGACAATTCCATGATTTTCAAACCATTCTCCTGTATAAAAATAGTGGTAATAAGCCACTCTTTTCATTTCGTCTGGTTTACATCCAAATTTACCTACATCGTGGCCAATTGCAGCACCTGAAACCCTACCTAGGTCAATTGGAAAGCCCGCTGCCTTCAGCTGTCTAGCGGTTTTCATCGCCAAGTGATTAACGCCACAAATATGATCTAATGTCGTGTAACCAATCACTTCTTGATTGAGTTTCATCATTTCATAGACATATAAATGCTGATAAGCCCTTTTAAATGCAAGGTACTCAGTTTTATCCTCTAAGGCATCAATTTCTTTATCTGTTAATAGCTCAAGTGGATACTGGCTCTGCCATGTATCATCCTTTGAATGCATTTGCCATTGAGCCACTATTTTTAATGTGCGCAAATAAACTTCTGCTACTTTATTTTTAGCCACAGTAAGCGTTGTTGTAATTGCATCTGGAAATGAAAAATGAAGTGCATACTGATAAAAGTAATTCAACCAAGCTTCTTGATCCATTTGAACAGAATTAGAATCAAAAAATGGTAAAAGCAACTCGAAAACAGCCTGACAGGAATATAAATTATTATCCATCATGCTTTTGAGTTGCTCCTTAAATCTTTCATCGCTGGTTAAATCTATAATCGCTTTACGTGTAATCCCAAAATTCTTAAGAAATGATCGATTGAGCAGTTCTTTCTCTAGTTCAACAGTAATTGCTTGAATACGATTGATCATCACAACACCTCTCGTAAATAGTCTTACTGATATTATAACATATCCAAGAGTTGTTGAAGCTTCTAATTAACACCTGCTTGTATCGATTTTATTACAAGAACTTTGCAAAACTAATAAATACTGAATTTATGCCGATATATGTATTAGAAAGAGAAAGGAGGGAGTACTATGGCTAATATTACGAAAAGTCCAGCAGTATCAAATTATAGCAAAGTTCCAGTAAGTAATGTTAAAAGTACACAAAAGTCACAACCCGTAACACATGTTTACGGAAAAGGTGAAGTGCATAATACTCCTGACCATCGATCTGGAAATGAACGCTTCATCATTGATTTGTTTTACTCTAATGCACACAACTTAAAAGCATCATTTATTCGACTTTCAGAGCACGATAGCAATGATCAAACAATGGAAAGCTATTACAAGCAACATGAAGAAGAAGTTATATCCGGCGCACTTGATTTAATCGAAGCCATTCACTTACTATTTGATAAGGCGCGTCAATGCGATCGAATGTATGGTACGCATTTCACATTTGTTGTAGAGAGTATTACAAACGATTTTGAAGAGCGTCTTGAAGCAATTGGATTGACACATACTAAATATCAGTTCAAGCTAAATCGAACCCTATTTTTCAAGACATTGTGCGATCAGCCTGATAAATTCAAATTTTTATTTAAATTACCTGATGGTTTTATGGAGTTACAATCAAGGGTCTATCTAAAAATTCAAAGCATTCTAGCAAGTGATCGAATTGAAGGGTCCATTATCGATCTTCGTGCTTAAGATTTAATGTAATTGCGTTAATTTCTGCACCAATTATGATAATCAACGCCATGAAATAAACCCATACCATAAATGCAACGATCGCTGATAGTGATCCATATACAATGGAATAATCCGTTAATTTGGTCACGATACTCGTAAATATATAATTTGTCGTTAATGAACCTATAACAGCAAAACCAGCACCTGGCAGAATTTCTGTCAGGTGTACTTTTTTGTTTGGTAAAAACAAATAGATTGAAAGAAAAACGAAAATAAAGCTGATGAAAAGTAGAAGATTTCTGAGTAAATGTGCAAGATCTAACCAATAATCATCAATACTGAATTTAATATAGGTGTTAATAAAATCAAAAATGCCTTGGAAAACAGAAGGTACAAGTAACGACAACACAATAATCAAAATAAACATCAGCGTATAAAACATTCCCATTAATTTAACCAAAATAAAATTACGAGTTTCACTTACGTCATAGGACATGTTAATAGATCTTTGAAGTGCACTGATCGCACGAGATGCAGAATAGAGCATCGTAATCCCGGAAATTGATAAAACCGTTAGCCCCTCAGTCATGATGGTTTGCCCAACAAAATCAGTAACCATTTTACTAATATTACTTGGAATAAACCTTTGAAGTATTTCTAAAGCGAAATCATAGTTAATGTTCAGCTTGGATACAATTGAAATGATAAATATCAACAAAGGAAAAAACGACAATACAAAGAAGTACGCCATTTGACCAGCAAATGCAGTAATATGATGCGCTTTATATCGCTCACCAATCCTTCTAATATAGTAACCTAGCATTCTTTCATTTGACTTAATTGACATTTGAATCCCCCATACCTGATCTTTAAACATAGTACTATTCTAACCGCTTCATGGCAGTTTGTTAAGCCTTCTCTTAAAGTATTACAGAGAAATCCTTAAAAAAGCGTTAAAAGAGCCTTAATTTAATTTGTGATGTAGCGCTTCAAAATTTGCCACATTTAATGGTTTATTAATTGTATTTTCTGTGACAAACTTATAAACTAGTAATATAACGAAACGAGGAGGAAACTATGAAAGCAAGAAAATTGTTTGTTCTGATTCCTTTAATCATTATCATAGCGTCTGTTTTTCTTAGCAGCTACTACACGCTTGACAATGCTGAAGAAGCAATCATTGAAAGATTTGGAAAGTTGTCTAGTGTAAATACTACCGCTGGTTTACACTTTAAAATTCCATTCATCGACAAAGTAATCATTTACAATACCAATGAAATTTACTCACTACAATACGGCTATCGACCACTCAGCGATCCGACGACTTCATCTGCAGCAACTTATCAGGATGTTGGTAGTGAGCAAATCGTATTGACTAAGGGCTCCTATTTAATCAATATCGGTGCGGTTATTCAGTACAAAATCACAGATGTCGCAGCTTATCACTACAACGTTGACGATCAAGAAGGTACCATCCGACTTGCATTTGAAAGTGTATTAAGAAGCAATATCCAAAATCAAATTTTAGATGAAGCACTGGTTAACAAGGACAGTATCGCAAAAGAAATCTTACCTGACTTAAAAAGAAAACTGGCTACTTATAACGTCGGTATTTTAGTAAATGAAGTCAAGTTAACCGATGTTTTACTTCCAGAAGACGTTCAATACGCTTACGATGACGTGAACATCGCTTCAAATGAAAAAGATTCTTATAAGAGTCAAGCGGATAAGTATTCAAACGAAATGCTGCCAAAAGCGCGTGCTGAAGCTTATCAAATGATTCAAGAAGCAGAATCATACAAAGCTGAAAAGGTGGCTCAAGCCAAAGGTGATGTTACTAACTTTAACCAAGTTTATGATAAATATGTGGTTTCTAAGGACATCACAAAAACGAGACTCTATATCGAAACAATGGAGAAAATTTTAGGAACAGCTAAAAACAAATACATTATTGACTTTGATAACGATAATGTTCTTAAGTTTTTACCACTCCAACCAACAGGAGGTACACAATAATGAATATTAATCAAGGTGAACATAAACAAGAATCTCAAGAAACCGTTAGAGATGAGTTTTCGCAAGCTAGAGATAAATTCAAAGATGTGAAATCTCAAGCTAAGAAAAGTGTTGCTACAGTGGTTGGTTTTATTATAATTATTGCCGCCATCGTCGTTTTAACCAACTGCTTCTATATCGTTAGAGAAGATGAAGTGGCTACCGTAAGAGAACTTGGAGAAATTAAAGCCATCGTTGTAGATGCAGATAACAAGGATGCACAGTTACAGAATGACCTTGACCCAAGATTTAAAGACGTCAAAATAGTAACTTCTAAAGGCTTAAAGTTCAAAGTGCCATTTATTACAACAGTCGACAAAGATACAAGCAAGCTTTTAACTTATATTTCAAACACTGCTAAAATTAATACTAAGGACAAAATCAAATATGAAATAAACATGTTTGCACAATGGGAGATTACTCACCCAGGGATCTTTAGATCTTCACTTGGAACTGTCACTGGCGCTAACACAAAAATTGACGAAATCACTTATGCCGTTATCATTGATAGAATCAATCGTTTGAGCAGCTTAGACTTCTTAAACAACAAAGAGGCATTACAAACTGTGCTTCAAGAAGCGATGGTTGAGCTTAATAACAATCTTGCTACCCAAGGCATTCAGCTAACTGATATCGATGTCTATCGCACCATTGTTCCTGCATCAAATATCGATTCTACTTATAAGAAAATGGTAGCAGAACGTGAAGCGATCGCTCAACAAATTAGATCAGAAGGACTTGAACTCTATCAAAACACAGTAGCAGATACAGATAGAAACGTGGCACAAATTAAAGCAAGTGCCATTGAAGAGTCTGAAAAAATTCGCGGTGAGGCGGATGCAACTGCACTTGAAATCTACGCAAGTGGCTTTAGTAAGGATCCTGATTTCTATGAATTTTGGCGTACACTTAAGTCTTATGAAAACACAATTGATGAAGATACCATTATGTATATCGATAAAAATAATCAATATTTAAAATTCTTCTCAAATGGCGCAAACAGCATTAACTAATTAAGTTGTCTAAATCAGAAAGTCCTTATTACAAAAAATTTAAAGGAGAACCTTAAAATCTATTCATTAGATTTACAGGTTCTCCTTTTTTAAACGGTTGCATTCCAAATCATGTTTACTGCTTATAGCTGCGTAGCACAAACGATACGACTCAAGGTCTCAATATCAATCGTTTGGTCTTTATCTGATATAGATAAATCAGGTGAAATATGTGATTCAATCAGCAAGCCATTTGTGCCACAAGCAAGAGCTGCTTTTGACATAATCTCAACCAATTCTCGTTTTCCAGTACCATGACTAGGATCGACGATAATTGGAAGTCCAGTTTCCTTTTGAATAATTGGAACTACAGTTAAGTCTAATGTATTTCTTGTATAGGTTTCAAAGGTTCTAATTCCCCGCTCACAAAAAATCACATTTTCATTACCACCTTTGAGAATATGCTCTGCTGCTAATATCCATTCTTTTACGGTAGCACTAAAGCCACGTTTTAAAAGGATCGGTTTTTGAGTCTCTCCCACCGCTTTTAATAAACTGTAATTGTACATATTTCTAGATCCGATTTGGATCACATCCACATCGTCAACAAATCTAGAGAGATGCTTTTCATCCATGAGTTCAGTAACAATAGGTAACTGATACAATCGTTTCGCCTCAAGCATGAACTCTAGTCCCTCTAAACCCAAGCCTTGAAAATCATGCGGGTTTGTTCTAGGTTTAAAAATGCCACCTCTGAGCATGTGCGCGCCAGCTTCTTTGACAGCCTTGGCGATCTCAAGAATGCTCTCATGAGATTCCACAGAACAGGGTCCAGCGATAATAATTGGGGAGTCGCCTCCAATTGTATACGAATCAACTTTTATTTCTTTTACTTTCATTTCATTTCCTCATAACCACTTTATTTTCTGAGCATACCGTATCCACCATAAAGTGATTTTTTATCTGATACTGTAATTACTGCATTTTCTTGAATCGATTTTATAAAGTTGGCACATTCTTTTATTTTTTTACGTTGCACATACATAAGTAACACATATCTTGGATGATTTTTTCCTTCACCCCTTAAAACCGTAACCGCATAGCCTTGATCTCGTAGATTAGAGACCACTGCTGCACCATGTTCTTCCTTTAAAATAACTTGAATTTCAGCAAGTCCAATTCCGATTTTTTCCTCCACCCAGCTACCAATATAGTTGCCAAGTGAAAAACCTAAGGCATATGCTACAATCTTCAATGGATTCTCCATGATGTTGTCGAGCACAGTACTGACCAGTATAACCCAAAGTGAAACTTCAAAGAATGCTATAACGGCTCCAATTTTCCGTTCTCCTTTTGTGATTAAAACCATTCGAACGGTTGCCATAGAAACTTCTATTACTTTTGCGAATACTATAAATAAATAAATCATCGGCAACTCCTTTTCTATTACTTATCCCCTTTGAGTTTGGGTATGTATATAGTATGATAGTAGTAGGATATCTTGTGCATAAACATTATACCTTATTTTATTTAAAATTAGAAGTTACAAGGGGTTAAAATGATTGATAGTCTTATCGATGTAATAAAAGCATATAAACCAAATACTTCGGGTGTTAAAAGACAGTCCTCAGTACTAATTCCACTTATTGAAAAAAACGGATGTTGGGAACTTCTCTTTGAGAAAAGAGCATTAACCTTAAAATCTCAACCAGGTGAAATCTGTTTTCCAGGTGGTGCTATAGAGGATGTGGAGCATTCTAGAGAAGCCGCAATACGAGAAACCTGTGAGGAACTCAATATCAACATGAATGAGGTAGAAATCGTTGGACAGATTGACTCTGTTATGACCAGTTTTGACATGATCATCCATTGTTATGTCGGTATCATCAAGCGCCCTTTTGATCAGATTAAGTATGCGACTGACGAGGTTGATCATATCTTTACCGTCCCACTTTCATACTTCGTTGAAAATCCACCCAAAACATACTTTATTAACTCCGTTTTTAACTTGTCCGAGGATTTTCCGTATCAGAGTATCCCCGATGGTAAAAACTATAATTTTAAAACAGCGCGCTATCCAGTAGTTTTTTATGATTACGATGCATATAGCATATGGGGGTTAACTGCCAGAATGACCGAACAGTTTATCGACATGCTCGATCAAGAAGAAATTAAATCCTTTAAGTGTGAGTAAATGCTTAGCTCTAAACATACTAAATGGACTCTCACAAACATATGAAAGTCCATTTAACGGGATTCGGCACGTTGATGTAAAACATATTCAATTGTATCGGTAAATTCTGTAATTATAAGCATTCCTCCTAAATTAAAAAGTAAAAACTCAAGTTAAAAAGTTACACATGGGAAATACTCATTTAAAAACTTTAGGACCACTGTCCTTTATGACGTCCCGACGTTCCCTATCTCAACAACCTTTCGGTTTGTTATATTGACTTAATACCCAATATAGTGTGAAAATAAACAATAAATTCTGTTGGAGGTATCCTATGGATCTAACAAAATATCTACTACCTTCTCACTCAATTGAAATATCAATAACCTCTCGTGACGAGCAAAACAAGGCATTTGTCATCAGTTTTAAAACCGTTATAGAACGGGGAATAATAGGAAATCAATTTCGAATTATCGCACCAATTTATCACGGGAAAATTTACAATTTTCACATTGGTGACCATCTTAACGTCGTTTTTACAGCGCCAGAACAAGAAGGTAAAGATTTGTTTGAAATTGATACCGTAGTAAAGGATCGCCACTTTGAAAATGGCATTTCATCATTGACACTTATGATTAATAGTGAACCTGTAAAAGTTCAAAGAAGGCAAGCCTTCAGAGTTAACGTCTTTAACAATTACGATTTTAAATATCGCGGATTAGATTACCAATTGGTATCTAAAGATCTAAGCTCGACAGGCATGCTTGCCTTATCAACCATACAACTTCCATCAAATACAACGTTTGATATCGAATTCGATGCCAACCTCAAATCAAGAGATGCATTGGATTATGACTATCAAGAAGACAAGATCTTTACAATTAGATGTAAAGTATTGGATTCCATGCCTCAAGTCGAAATTAGGCGATACCTAAATAGAATTCAATTTGTAGGATTAAAAGAAAGCCAGTCACAGCTGATTACTCAGTATCTTTACTCAAAACAATCTGAGATTATTCATTCTAATCCTGAAAATAGTCAAAAAATCTCAAGTTACTTTGAACACGAATTAGATGACGTTGCAGATACAAGCTCAAAGGAATACAAAAGGCTTCAAATTTTAGGCTTACTCAGCACGTTAACATTATTCTTCGGCATGATCACATTAATGGTTTCAAGACCCATCAAGAAATACGTATTGGATTATTTTTTCAATTTCTATCGCCCTCAATTTTGGCGAAAAGAATATCTTCTAGCAACCTTAGTGCTATCGGTTATAACCATAATAATTGACCTAATTGGTTTAGGACTTAACATCTCAGAGTTAAGAAAACGAAATACGACCATCCACTGGCCATTGATACTAACGATGATGATTGCGCTTGCTATGATTATTTTCGTGGTGGTGATAACGACCATAAATGAGTTGACTTTACTCTAATTCATAAATTTAATGATGACCTTTTTTCATCACAAGTAATATAATAAAAATCTTCAGGCATCGAGCCTTCAGATTTTACCACAAGCGAGATTGTGGCTTAATAAAAATCTTCAGGCATCGAGCCTTCAGATTTTACCATAAGCAAGATTGCGGCTTAATCAAAGCCCCCTAAATCAGCTGATTTAAGGGGCTTATTTTATCTAACTCTATTACAGCCTTGAACGATGTTATGTTCTGCTAAATACTTTTGAATACCATTTAAAACATGTCGCTTATTAAAGGTCCATGCCGGTGCAAGTACTTCAGATTTTTTTCCATCACCGGTCATACGGTGAATCACAATCTCCGGATCCAATCGTCCAATCCCTTCACATACCCACTTTATATAAGAAGCTTCATCTAGCAATTCAAAAGGTTTTACCTCGTAGATTTGTGCAAGAGCGGTGTTCTTAACAATGTGCAGCATATGAATCTTAACACCAAAGGGTTTTAACTGTGAGATAAAATCTACAGAAGCCATGAAATCTTCAAAAGTTTCACCAGGCAAGCCAGCAATCAAATGAAGAACGACAGGTATTCCTGCTTCTTGTAGCAGTTTTGTGCTTCTTACTACGTCCTCAAGTCCATAATGACGGTTCAACCATTTGTTCTGATCATCATGAATACTCTGCAATCCCAATTCCACCCATAAGACTTTGCTGGACTGGAACAACTCTATATGTGAAGCCTCAATGCAATCCGGTCGAGTAGCTATAGCGAGTCCTTCTACCCCTTCACAAGTTAACGCACTTTTATAAAGCTGTTCGAGCTCGTTTATAGGTTTATAGGTGTTAGAATAATTTTGAAAATAAGCGATATAGCCTACGTTGGACCACTTATCTGACAAGAGTTCCTTTTGAGAATCAATTTGAGACTGAATCTCTCCATTCGTCTGTTTGACACCACAACTGATCTCGCCGGCAAAATCACCCGAACCTTCAAGCGAACAAAAGACGCAACCCTTTGTAGAAAGGGTTCCGTCTCTATTTGGGCATGTAAAACCACCATCGATTGATAGTTTTACAAGCTTACGTCCATACTTTAATTTTAAATAATCACTAAGTCCATAATAACGACTCATTTAAATCCTGCCTCTTAATATCTCTATACTTCTATCAAGTATGCCTGAAAAATAAGCAAGCGTCAATCCGTAATTGGTCATTGGAACCTCAGCAGTTTCTGCTATGTCAATTCTAGTCAACATGGTTTTTCGATTTACCATACATGCCCCACAATGGATCACCGCTTTGTATTGACTTAAATCCTGTGGAAAATCATGTCCCATGGCGAACTCGATTTGAATGTCAGCATCTACTTTAGTGTGTAGTAATTTGGGTATTTTTACTCTACCAATATCTTCATGAGAATGGTTGTGCGTACAGTTTTCAGAGATCAATACCTTATCACCTGCTTTTAGGGTTTTAAGTGCTTCAATCCCATTTAAAAGTTTATTAATGTCACCTTTTTGTCTTGAAAACAAAATTGAAAAGCCGGTGAGTGGAATATCTTTTGGTACGATTTGACTCACTGCAGCAAACGCCTGTGAGTCAGTTATGACCAAATCAACCTTATTGAGTTCTTCTAGCGTTTCAGCAAGTTCTGTATCTCTTACAACATGACACTTTATTCCGTGGTCCAAACAATCTCTAATAATTTGAACTTGAGGTAAAATAATCCTACCTTTTGGTGCTTCAGAGTCAATCGGAACTACCAATACGACCGTACTGCCATAAGGAAGCAAATCGCCCACTAATGGCGCTTCCTCACCAATCGATTTTAACTGCTTCATCATTTCATCGTTAAGACGATGAACCTCTTCGAGATTAGAAGTCGTTATAAGCTCGTATGGTCGATTTAGAGCGTCTATTTTAATCTGATCTTCACTTTTTAATAAATCCTTCTTATTGACAACTAACATATGTGGAATATTAAATCGTTTAAAGACATCCGTCATATGCAAATAGCCTTCTATATCTGGATTTGAGCCATCCATAACGTAGATACCAAAATCCGTTCTATTCAACATCTGTTTCGTTTTTTCTACTCTCAAAGAGCCCAAGATACCTTCATCATCAAGTCCAGCTGTATCTATAAAAACAACCGGACCAAATGGAATTAATTCCATTGCTTTAATAACTGGGTCTGTCGTCGTACCTTCGAAAGTCGATACGACTGCAATATCCTGCCCAATAATCGCATTAAAGAGAGAAGATTTACCTGCATTACGATTGCCGTATATACCTATGTGAACCCGATTTGCATTTGGTGTTTTATTCATATGACCTCACTTATAAAAATATATCTCTTTTACCACTGTTTAGGTCTTCAATGCCCTTGATAACAGTTGCCTTCGTATTTTCGTCTTTGACACGTTCAATTTCTTTTTCAATAAATGCGTCAACTTGTTTGTTAAATGCTTCGTCGCCAAAATCAAGTGCGTATTCCTTAAGTGTCATTAATGCATTTGGCTGACAAACATGTTGAATTTGGCCTGATTTAGCGAGCTTCATAAAACGATCGCCAGTTCTTCCCATTCTATAGCATGATGTACAGTAGCTTGGAATAAACCCATCTTCGATCAGCCCTGAGATAACTTCCATAGGAGAACGTTCATCTGAAACTTTAAATTGAGCCACTTCTTGAGGACCTTCTTCACTTTCCTTATAGCCACCAACACCCGTACATGAGCCAGCACTTAGCTGTGAAACACCGTAATGGATTAGTTCTTTACGCATTTCCTGAGACTCTCTAGTAGATAGAATTAGACCTGTAAATGGCACTGCAATTCTTAAAATCGCTACTATTTTTTTGAAGGTTTCATCATCGATCGTATATCCGAATTGATCTAGCTCCATGCCTTCAGCTTTCTTAATTCTAGGTACTGAAATGGTATGGAAACCGACGCCATAATTATCTTCGAGGTGTTTGTTATGAAGCATGAGTGCCAACACTTCAAAACGATGGTCATACAGACCAAATAATACACCAGCTCCAACATCATCCACACCACCTTGCTGCGCTCTATCAAAGGCAGTTAAATGATACTCATAATTACCCTTTAATGATTTTGGATGCATCTCGAGATAGGTTGGCTTATGATAGGTTTCTTGGAACAATATATAGGTGCCAATTTCAGCTTCTTTTAATTTTTTATAGTTTTCAATCGTCGTCGAAGCAATGTTGACATTGACACGACGAATATTGCTTTTTTCGCTTGCTTCATCGTAGATGATGCGAAGCGTATCCACAATATAGTCAATGGTGCAGTTTACTGGATCTTCTCCTGCTTCTAATGCCAAACGTTTGTGTCCCATTCTTTCAAGAATTCTAACTTCTTCTCTAATTTCAGCTTCAGTTAGTTTTCTTCTACCAAATTGATTTTCTCTTTTGTAGCCACAGTAAACACAGTTATTTACACAGTAGTTGCTTACGTAGAGTGGTGCAAATAAAACGACGCGATTGCCATAGATCGATTGCTTAATTGCAGCAGCAATGTCATAAATTTTCTTCATTTGACTTGGTGTGTGCGCTTGTAATAAAGTCGCTATTTCCTCAAGATCCAAGCCATTTTTAAACTTTGCTTTCTCAATAACTGCATCAATTGCCTCATCTGTAACATTTTTAGTCTTTTCTAAGATTGATTCAATTAACTGATGATCGATATAAGATGCTTCCATGTAATTGTCATCGCCGTACTTAGCCATACTCTACCTCCAAGTTTACTCTTCGATTGTCTTTTTAGATATCGAGGTCTTTACTGAAATGTGTTTTAAGTTACCTAACTTACCTGTAAAACTATTGATTTCATCCACAGTTGCTAAAATAATAATCGTGACAACTGAGATGCCATACTGATCAAACGGAATCCCCGTTCTCCCTCTAACAATGCCTCTAAATTCTGCTATGATTTCATTAAACCTTTGTTGAACTTCTTGAGGTTCTTCTAAAATCGCACTTACCACTGCAATTTTCTTCTCCATAACGCCTCCGAAATAGCATTCGTATAGTATTAATTTTATAAAAATCTTCAGGCATAAAGCCTTCAGATTTTACCACAAGCGAGATTGTGGCTTAATAAAAATCTTCGGACATCGAGTCCTCAGATTTTACATCAATTTCTTTGCTGCTTAATTAAAAAGCCTTCTCAAAGGAGAAGGCTAAAGTCGCAAAATAATCTCAACACTGAGATTCACTATAGCTCCTGCCTTTCGCTTCAGATTTCTCTTATTCGTTAGGTGGAATATAAAACATCACAACCTTAAGGCAAACCTCAAAGCTATGAACTTGTTAATAGTTTATCAAACAATACGCATTTTGTCAAGAATTAAACAAAGATTTAAAATTTCATGCTTCTCGCTTGATTTCTACCTTTTCTTTTTGAAATATATAGGGATATATCAGCACTTCTGAGTAAATCATCTTCATTGAGTGCTTCTTTGTTCATTTCAAAATACGCGAGGCCAATACTAACAGATACTTTTTCGTTGATCCCTTTTTCGATATGTGGCATATCAGTATCTGAAACTGTTTTTAATATCTCTTGGGCAATCGCTGCAACTTCATCTTCATTGCTGTCTAAAAATACAACCATAAACTCATCGCCACCATATCGGTAGATAAAGGATGTCGATTGTTCACAGGTATCTTTTAATACCTGTGCTATGGTTTTGATAACCTTGTCACCTTCCAAATGCCCATAGAAGTCATTGTACTCTTTGAAAAAGTCAATATCACACATCAAAGTAGATAGACTTCTATTCTCACTGTTGAAAGCTTCTAAGATAATACCGACATCTTCGTTTAATGCGTATCGATTGAGAAGTCCACTGAGTCCATCGCGCTTTGAAATGGTTTTTAATCGATCATTAAGCTCTTTCATTTGAGCCGTTTTAAGCGCATTGGCGATGGCTATAGCAATATAAGAGCTTAAAGCGCGCATCATTTCAATCTGAGCATGATCATAACCATTGATCGTATATCTTTGAAGCGAAAACACACCAATGACTTTCTCGTCTACTATAAGTGGAGAATAGTATATGGTCTCATAAGGCACATTGATGTCTTGGAAATTTTTATATAATGGCTCAAAATCATCTAGAACCAGATGACTTAAATAGCCAGTATAGTACTCCGTTCGATGGCGAATAACCCATGTCCCCATACTGCTCTTATTGGAAAGAGGGACATCATAGCTTTCTTTTATTTCTCCATTTTCATAGGTCATTCTGCTGTATAATAGCTCTTTGTCTTCATCGTAGAGTCCTAATACCAAAGCATCAAACTCAACAAAACTCGCCATCTTTGTAATAATCAGTTTTACCAAAGTATCGTAATCAAGCTCTTTTGCTAAGTCCTTTGCCACTTCATTAATAAAACTCATATTTTCCATTAAGCGCTCAGAATCTCTTTTAAGCTGATCTTGTAGATCTGCATCAATTTTTCCTTCTAACTGATATAGGCTCATTTCGTAAAGGTTATTGAGCAATAACTCATCAAGTGAAATAAGACGTTTGTAGTTCTCTAAAAGATTCTCTCGATAAGCAATTTTATCGGTTAACTGATGGATGAAAAGACGCGCTTCACGCTCGGCATCAAAGTCGCCTATTTCTTCAGAGGATACAGCGAGTTCAGTTGCAATTTCATATGCTTTTTCTACCTCACCGATTGCATCGTAGATTCTACCATTCATCATTTGGCATTCTCTAATGCCTATGGCATCATCGACTGTTTCAAATATTGCCCATGCTTCATCCGAAGATTTAAGAGCTGCCTCATACGCCTCTTGTAAATACAGATAGCGACTTGAGTTAATTAAAAATAATGCATTGTATTCAGACACATCTGATTTATGGATCAATAGTTCACCCATAGTTTCTAGCTGCTGCCTGACCATTTCAACATTTCTTTTTGCAAAATAATGGTTGATTATATTGTGTGTAATCATTATCGCTAGCTTATAGTTATGTTCGCTTTTTGCAGCAGTTTGTGCTGAAATATAATACTTTACTGCTTGTTCTCCCATATTAAAAGCTTCATACAAAGTGGCAATATTATTTAAAATTGCAGCGATAGAACCTTTCATATCAAGGTGTTGAGCAATTCTCAAGGATTGGTGATAAAAATCAAGTGCGATTCCATATCGACCGTAATAGCTTTGTATGTTACCAAGAAGATTACATACACGTCTTTGAACATTGTCGAGGTGATGCTTTTTAGAAAGCTCAAATGCTTGGTTTGCATTCTGAAGAGCAAGTTCTACATCACCATTACTCAGTTGAAAATTAGCTAAATTTACTAGAGACCTCGCTATCGTATTTGGCTCGTTTGTATCAGAACTATATCTGTAAATATCATCGATTAGCTTTTTTCGTTCTATACTTGTCATTGTTTCATCATTTTCATACCGATCATTTAACTGATTGATTAAGCTTATCTCCATTCATTCACCTACTTGCCTAAATCTTTATTTGCATTTTAAATTCATACCAAATGTATTTCCCTTTTAATCTATAAATCCAATGCACATGCCATAATTGCTTTAACTTGTAAATAGGTTCCTAAGATGAGGGATTCTTCATCAAGAAAAAAGTCATGCGTGTGTAGTGCACCATCTAGTCGATCCTGAAAACCACACCCTAAGTGATAAAATGAACCCTTCGCTTCGTCTAAAAAATATGAAAAATCCTCTACGCCCAATGACGGTAACTCTTTTTCATATACATTCGCTTCACCGAGTTCACTTTGAAATACCTTTCTTAGTACTCTCGTTGTATCAACATCATTAATCAGTGCTTTATAGCCTTCCTCGAATTTTATCTCAGCTTTTGCCCCTGACCAAGCACAAACCGATTTAACTAAGCTCGTCAGCTTTTCTTTTAAAAGCTGACGAGTTGTTTCATCTGTCGTTCTCATACCGCCTGAAAACACCACTTCGTCACAAATAATATTGTCTTTAGCACCACCATGGATCTTTCCTATGGTGATTACCGCTTGATCTAAAGGTGAAACATATCTGCTGACCAATGTCTGTATGTCATTTATTATGGATGCAGCGATCACAATGGCGTCGATTCCTTTAGTTGGATAGGCACCATGCGCAGCCTTTCCCATAATTCTAACTTCAAATAAATCAGAAGCAGCGTTGAGCTTTCCTTCTCTAATTTCAACTGCACCTACTGGCAAGTACGGCATGACATGTAATCCTAAAATGCAATCGACGTCTGGTGATTTCATTACACCCTCTGAAACCATACGCATTGCACCACCTATAGTCTCCTCAGCAGGCTGAAAGAAAAATTTTAAATTGCAAGGAAGCAGAGATTCATTTTCAGAAAAAAACTTTGCAACGCCCAATTGGATCGTCGTGTGCGCGTCATGACCACATGCATGCATCACTTGATTCACGCGAGACTTATATGGCACATCAAGTTCTTCTTGAATAGGCAATGCATCGATATCTGCTCGAAGACCAATTGTTTTTTTCATCTCTTCCTTAAGCAGTACACCACACACACCCGTTGATGCACTTGGGTAATTATTGATATTCATTGTATTTAAATGAGCAATGATTTTTTCTTGTGTTTTATACTCTAATTCACTTAACTCTGGTTCTTGATGAAATGAACGCCTCACTTCTATTAACCACTCTCTATCTGCCACTATTTTTTTATAAATAGGATCATCAAGATAAGGCTGATTGTCTAATGTATCATATTGATGTAATGCCATATTTGTTCTCCATCTCATCTAAATAATTGATTATAAAGGTCTCCTTACCATTCTCTACGATCTCTCTCGGAACGCGCATAGCAATCCGTGAAAGCAACTCATTTCTATTGGTTTCTGCCATTTTCGCAAGTTCAAGTAGCTGTGGTGAAACATCATCAAATAAAATAACTTCCGTTCCCAAGCTTACTTCTTCAACATCAGTAACATCTATCATACATTGATCCATGCACATCAGACCGACGATAGGTGCAAGATGTCCGTTAACCATTACTTTACCCTTTCCAGATAGATGCCTTGGCAATCCATCTGCATAGCCAATCGGAAGAACAGCAATTTTAGTTTGTCTTTCAGCTATAAACAGTCGATCATAACTAACTGCCTCACCAATTTCTAGCGTTTTGACTTGTGTCACATTTGTCTTTAAAGACATAACTGGTCTAAGTGTAAACGGTGTTTTTCTACTACAGTAACCATAGAGGATTGCCCCTAATCGAACCATATCATAATGTTTATCTGGATATGCAATCGTGGCGATACTATCACAGGCATGTTTAATTGGTATTGAAATATGACGCTCTCGTAGCTGTTTGATCAATGCATCAAATTTCGCAAACTGCGCCTCATCTGATTCAATTGAGTCCAATGCCAAATGTGTAAAAACACCCTCTACAATGAGAAATTCATAGGTCAAACAAGCTTCAAGAGCTTCTATCAATTCACTTGGGTCCTTATAACCCAATCGATTAAATCCAGTGTCAAACTTTAAGTGGATTTTCGCTTTTTTGTCATCGTAAGAAGCATTTAAGTTGAGTTTTCTAGCTTCGTCGATACTGAAAAGGGTAAGAGTTATGTCATGCTTAACAGCTATGTCGTAATCCTTCTCAAAGGTATATCCCATTACCAAAATAGGACATTTAATGCCACTTTTTCTGAGGGCTTTCCCTTCTCTTACATTAGCGACACCTAAGTAGTCTACGCCCAAAGCTTCAAGGTGTTTGCCTATGGTAATCAGATCGTGTCCATAAGCATTTGCTTTTACGACACCTGTAATTTTTACATTGGGTGCGATGATCTGACGCATTGAACTATAATTATGTGTGAGAGCGTCGAGATCTATTGTGGCACGTGTACCAATCATTCTATTTCTCCTGTCAACCTATATTTCTGCTTTCATCGCTTCTAAATCGAGTATCTTAAAAGATGATTTATGAAAATCAATATAACCATCCTCTTTCATTTTACTTAGTTCTCTTGAGATTGATGGTCGTGCAACATTAAAAAAATCAGCAAGAGCATCTCTGTTCATCGGTAATGTGAAAATCGGCGTATTTTGTTCTTTCCATTGTTCAATCAAATAAGCACACAATCTACCTCTTAAGCTTCTAATGGATAAATAGTCCACCTTGCGCGTCAGCATGAGTGCTTTTCTAGACATAATTCTCAGCATGTTATAAATAACCGTTTGATGTGCGTCGCACATTTTTTCACAGTTTTTAATGATATTTTCAGGTGAAATAAATATAACTTCACAATCCATTTGAGCCGTTACATTGACTGGCCAGAATTTACGGTCAGAAAAACTAATCATCTCACCAAACATATCTCCGGAATGCAGCACCGTTAAAATGGCTCTAATCCCTGCAATGTTTTCCTTTGCTATAACGGCTTCACCCTCGATAACAATACCGAGGCCAGAAAAAGGGTTGCCACTAATTGCGATGCTCTCGCCTTTCTTAAACTGTGTAATTCTTGGATTCAAACAATTCAGCATATTTGCCAACTCATGTTTTTCAACGCCCTTAAACAGTGAGGTTGTAACCAAACAATCCACAACTTTATCTTGAATTTTCATATGTCTCTCCTAATGTGTATATACTCAAGCATAGCATTTTTACTTATATAATAAAAGCGAATTCAGAAAATTGAGACAGATAAAATAAATAAAAAAACTGTATCAAAGCAATGCTTTGATACAGTTTTATGTTTACTATAGATTTACTCATAATTAAGCTTCTACATTTTCAACTTTCGCTGCTTTTTCCATAGTAATACCTGTGAAACCATAGAAAATAGATACGAATGGGTTAATTAAGTTCAAGAAGCAGTAAGGCACATAAGTCCAAGGTGTTAAACCTAATGTAGCGATCATAAAGGCACCGCATGTATTCCAAGGAATAAGTGGTGAACTGAGCGTACCAGAGTCTTCAAGACATCTTGATAAGTTTTTAGGAGCAAGTCCTCTGTCATCAAATGCTTGTTTGAACATTCTACCAGGGATAACGATTGAAAGGTATTGATCACCAGCTAATACGTTCATACCGATTGCAGTAACGATTACTGAAGTTACCAATAAACCTGTAGATTTAGCAAATTTTAAGATAACGCTTGCTAAAGATTCAAGCATACCTGTTTTTTCCATAACCCCACCAAATGTCATCGCACAAAGGATTAAAGAAATTGTCCACATCATGCTATCAAGACCACCACGAGTTAGTAAATCATCGATAACTGCAACACCAGTTGAAGATTCATAGCCATAGTGAAGTGCATTGATAACATCGCCTAAAGAAGCACCTTGAATTGCCATAGCAGCAATACCACCAAGTAAAGCGCCGCCAAATAATCCAGGAATAGCTGGAACTTTAGCAACTACGATACCGATAACAAGAACAGGTACTAATAAAAGTAAAGGATTGATTGTAAAGTTAGCTTGAAGACCTTGATTGATTTCGTTGATTACTGTCATATCAAGACCATCTGCAGAATAACCAAAGCCTACGATGATAAATAAGATCGAAGCGATGATGTACGAAGGACCTGTTGTATAAATCATATGCTTAATATGATCGAATAATTTTGCGCCTGCCATAGCTGGTGCAAGATTTGTCGTATCTGACAGAGGTGACATTTTATCACCAAAGTAAGCACCTGAAATAATCGCACCACCGATTACGTGAGCAGGAATGTTTAAGCTCATACCAATACCCATAAGTGCGATACCTACTGTACCAGCAGTTGTCCATGAAGAACCAGTTGCTAGTGATACAACAGAACACATAATTAATGTTGCAAATAAGAAAATTTTAGGAGATAAAACTTTAAGTCCATAATAAATCATTGTTGGTACAACCCCAGAAAGGATCCAAGTTCCGATTACCATACCGATAATCATAAGGATAATAATTGCACCCATAGACATCTTAATTGTTTCTACGATACCTTCTTCAATTTCAGACCATTTCATCTTTAATACAGTCATACCAATGATAGCTGCAAAGATAGCTGAAGTGAATAAAGGAATGTGTGGTGATGCATCTACTACTCGAATTGCGTACATGAGTGATGCGATAACAAATATTACTGGAATAAGTGCAATCCATGGTGATACTCTACGTTTTTCCATAATGAAAATTTTCCCCCTTTTTTCATTTGATAGAGAACTGTTCCCCTTATCATTATGTTAATTATATTTAATTGTTTCTGAAAAAATTAAAATAATTCAAAAAAATACATTTCACTTTCTGAAAATTGTAAACTTTTTTTACATTTCCTCAACAATCAAGATAAGATTATCCAAAAATTTCTTGATATTGATTTTTCCACCAGTTCCTTTTTTGCCTCTAATGGATTCCATCTCTAATCTAACTTGGTCAAAATCAAAAAGGGTATTGCTATATTTGACGTATGTTTCATTGAGATAGTCTTCTATACCGAGGTTGGCAATATTACTTAGCCCTTTGTTTACGGTTCTTCGAATCCGTTGTTCCATAGCCTTTGGATTCTCGGACAATTGCTCAGATAGATCTTTCAGCTTTAAACTGCTTCCCTGACCATTTGTATCGATCATGTGCAGGCAAAGTTTCAAAATATCATCACACCCAACTTCACCTAAAATGCCTAACCTAGAGAATACCATTCTAAACTTCTTTTCAAGATCCTGACCTAAATGTGAGCTATGATGACTGATTTTATTTCTAATAGGTTGCTCCTCAAGTGATAGCACTTGTTTGATTTTCTTAAAATTAGTTTCTAAAATAATTTGATCTGTTAGGTTTTTGATAACTTGGCGAATTTCTTTTTTATTCACAGGCTTGCTGATAAAAAATGTAATACCTTTTTCATAGGCATCCCCGACAATTTTTTTTGAAGATACTTGCGAAACCATGATGCACTTACTATCAGGGCAAACGCGCTTGAATCTTTCGACTAGCGATATGCCATCAAGTTCAGGCATCAATAAATCCACAATTAAAATATCCGGTTTTAGAAGACAGATTTCATCCAGAGCCGTAAGACTTGAATTGCAAGTCCCGATAATTTCGCCTAATTCACTATCTAAAATGATTTCTTCAACCATCTTGATGATGCTTACATCATCGTCTACAATGTATATTTTCATTAAATGCCCCGTTTCTTAGACTTTATTTTTAGGTAATACGATTCTAAACTGAGTGCCTATACCAAGGTTTGAGGTTACTTCAATCTCACCTTCAAAGTACTTCTCAACGATATCTAAAACAAGCGACAAGCCAATCCCTCTGTTCGAATGTCCAGTTTCATCATTATACTTTGTTGAATAGCCAGGTTTAAAAATATAATCGATTAACTCCTCACTGATCCCACAGCCATTATCACTTATGGTAAAGTAATGCTTCGTATCATCCTCATTATGGGTAAGTCTGACCTCGCCTTCTGATTTAATCGCCTCTACCGCATTGTTAATTAGATTCCTAAGAACCGACATTAACATGCTGTGTTCATGTATAGGTGCTCTACTATGGACATCAAAATACAATATCACATGTTTTTTCTCGTTTTCAACTTCTCTGAGCGTACTCATATAAAGCATTTTAACGAGATCGCTTAAGTTCAGTCGATCAAATGGAGTTTCATTGAGAATAATTTCATCGATACCATCTATTACTTTAAAATAGTTCTTTTTTATCTCATGTACGTTCTTTGCTATATTGAGTGCCTTGTTTTTCTGTGCTTCTTGTGAGAGTTGATCGTATTCTCTATATAAACCGAAGGCTTCATCCATTACAGATTCAACATGCTCTGTGTTGTTTTTTAGAAAATAAATTTCACCTCTTAGCTCAGATAATAGATTTATTTGCATGCGATACCGCTCATCATGCTCTTCTTTTCTTAAAAAAGAATTGTAATATTTAATTGCGCTAATCAAGAGAATTGCAATGGATGCCCTTGTAACTGCAACAAACATCAAAGTTGCCATAACAGATCCAGAAAAATACTCCTCTATACCAAATCTAGAGATAAACTCAGCAGCATTGCCTAGAAAGTCACTTGCTAAAGCCGCTAGAAAAAAAGTATAGAGCGACTTTTGATCATTTAAATAGTATAAAAGTGTAAAGATGATCCCATAAGTAATATCAAAATACATAAAGTTAAAATCTGCCCAAAAGGCATTTGCAAAGCTACCATAATAATAAAAGCCAGTCATGGTTCTAAAAAAAAGACCGAAGGCTGCAATGAAAACTGCTGTAGCCGCAGGTAAAAGTCTTCTATCCAAATAGTAATAGATTGGCAGAATCACCACAGCTAAATTAATCGTATAATCAAATGGAAAAATTTTAAGATAGAACCCAGACACAACCGCATCTACAAATGCAATCAATAGCATTTTGGTAATTTGAACTCTAGAATATTGATGTGAATCAATCATGAGAATGACCTTCTCTTTCTGAAAGTATGAATTCGACAATTCCCTTATGTGTAACTAATGCTTCTTCCCCTAGTTGAGAAACCTTATATACGCCTTTTTCAACCTTTTCAAACCAGCCGTGAAAATTTTTATTCAAAATGCCACTTGCTTTTTGGGTTTTCATGCCAAGAAATTGAAACTCATTTGAACGACTAAAGCCTTCTTTAGACATATAATAGGCCATCAACAAGCATTCTTCTCGATAGGCAGTCATTAATTTCTCATTTTTCGTTCCTGCAACATTAAAATCACCACTTCTTTTGTTAAACTCTTTTACGAGTAAAGCGCGCCTATTTTTCTTTGCTTTACGACTTCTTTCAAAATCAAAGCTTTCAGGTTTTAATACTTCGTAGCAATACGGCTCTGTGGATCTAAAGTTGACCACAAGTAACCCAATATTGAGTCTTCTTAAAGTTAGTAAAGTAGCATTAAACCGCTTGCTCGCTATCGCTTTAAAATCATGTACAACCGCTATATAAACTGCATCAACATATCCCTGTCTTTCAACCGCTTGGTTGATGACTTCCAAATTTAACTTTAGCTTCATCTCAACGGCGATTAAAGTTGAATCATCATATAGTCCGACCATATCGATCGATTTAACTTCTGATCTAACTTTACAGCCTTGCCCCTCAAGCCATTCTTTAACTGGGACATGCAAGTCTGTTTCCTTAAGCATTTACTCACCTCCGAGATTCATGTCTCTATTTTAATAAATATCAGTTCAGATGTCTATAGAGCTATGAACAGTAAAAAAACCTACCGCCATGTGAGACACACGAGGTAGGTTTTAAACCTTAACTTGAGCAACGCTCCCACCATTGAATTTCTTTGTCAAAATCAAAGTAATTAAATGAGAGTGCTCTCAGCACCTTAATAGATGCGATATTTTTCTCTGAAACACTGGCCAATACCCTTGTCACATCAGGCATAGTCAATGCCCATAATACAACTGCATTAACCGCTTCCTTGGCGTATCCCTTTGATTGAAATGGCTCAAAAATCTCGTAACCAATTTCTACAGAGCCTTCCATATTGGGTGGTCCTTTAAAACAGATACTACCAATGATTTCATTATTCGCTTTTGAAATAATTTCCCAGCTGGTGAGCCAATGAATCAATTGTGGATATGCCTCTGCTGC
Organism: Fusibacter sp. QWL-12; assembly: GCF_058683495.1. Lineage (NCBI taxonomy): Bacteria > Bacillati > Bacillota > Clostridia > Eubacteriales > Fusibacteraceae > Fusibacter > Fusibacter sp. QWL-12. The sequence continues at coordinate 2,748,536 of NZ_CM178745.1, read as the reverse complement.
GAAATAAGCATTGGCGAACAAAGACTGTGTTTCGCTATCTTGAACGGGCATGGTGATTTTGACACCAAGCTTTTCTTGAACTTTACCATAATCCTCCAGATAAAGTTTAAAAAGATCCAAGTCCAAGGATACGATTCTAAGTCGATCCGTCTCAAGCTCTGTCATACACTAAAATGGTTCAAAGCCTTGATCTGACCACCATTCTTTAATCAAGTCTTCATATACTGCTGTAAATTGATCCAAATGTACTTTTTCCCATTTTGCTAAAACATCAAAAAGCTGTTTCGCAACATCATAAGGGGTTTCAGCTTTTGCTTTTTCATAAAAGTTAACCGAAGCTCTCTCCATTTCGATACCAATACCGAAGACAGAAACCGAAAGATTGGCATTTTTATTTTGTAGATTGTCCCATTTGAAAATTTGAGGACTTGGTGGATTTTCAATTAGAGCTAATGTTGTTTGATCTTCAGGGTTGCCACTTAATTTTTTAAATGCATCCTTCAACCAATCGATGTGCTTAAGTTCTTCGTTTGCTAAATTCAAAAATGCCTTTTTCACTTCTTCTTCAGGGGTGTTATATGCAGCCATTTTGTAAAACTCATAGCCTTCTACCTCGTTAAGAATAGCCTGTTTGAATACTTCCACATCTCTCTTTAACATAATTAACCTCACTATTTACTCATTTTTTTTGCTAAATAAACCAATGGAATTGCACCTGAGCCCGTACCACCTTTAGAATAAATGCCTTCGGCTTTGTCCTTAAATGCAGTACCTGCTATATCTATGTGTACCCAAGGTATATCCTTTGCAAACTCTCCAATAAATAAACCTGCCGTAATGGTCCCTGGTGAACCCGCTGTATTCGTTAAATCTGCTTGATCGTGTTTCACAAGCTCTTTATATTCATCGAATACAGGCATCAACCATATTTTCTCATTCGCTTTATCAAATGCTTTTTCTACTGCAAAGTAAAAATCTTCATTATTTGTAACCACAGGTGCTGCCTCTGAGCCAAGACAATGGATTGCAGCACCAGTCAACGTTGCAATGTCAACGACATGTGTTGCGCCCTCAATTTTTTGAACATAGGTCACAGCGTCAATTAATGTCAAGCGACCTTCAGCATCTGTATTACCGATATATATGGTTTTGCCACCCATGGACTCAATAATGTCACCTGGTTTATAGCTGATGCCTGAAATCATATTTTCACATGCAGCAACGACGCCAACTACATTTACTTTTAAACCTAGCTTAGAGATGGCACCCATTGCCGCTATTACTGCACTGGCACCTCCCATATCATCCTTCATATTCACCATGGATGCAGTTGGTTTGATGGATAAACCGCCTGAATCATAAGTTAATCCTTTGCCAACAAAACCAAAGATTTTATCAGAATCTGGATCCCCTTTGTGTCTCATAACGATGAGTTTTGGTGGGTTTGAAGAGCCTTTCGCTACCGCTAAGTACGACTTCATTCCTAAAGCTTCTATTTCATTTTGTTCCTTTATTTCAATTTCTAAATGTGACCCTTCAGCATAAGTTACTGCTAGTTCAGCAAGCTTCTCAGGTGTCATAATGTTAGCTGGCATATTGGTTAACATTCTTGAAAACACATTGGTTTCACCTAATAATACGGCTTCTTCAAATGCCTGTGCGTTAAATGCTTGATTTAATATTTCAATCGTTTCAAGTGTCGATGGCTTTGCATCTGTTTTATAGTCGTTAAACTCATAATCACACATTGCAATGCCACTAAAGAGCTGTCTTTGTAGTTTATTCCCTACTTCTGTTACTTTTGCAAGCATCGATACATCTATACCAATCGTAGCTACTTTTTTCTTTTTTTGATCCTTAATAAGTGTTGCCAAAGTCTTAATCACCTTGGTCAAATTAAACGACTCTTCAGAACCTAAGCCAAGTAAGATCAAATGATGAATGCTACCGTCTTTTAATACTGTCGCTGTAAAGCTTTCGCCCGTTTTTCCCTCAAACAATTGTTTTTCTTTTAATAGACTCAAGTTGAGTTCACTGTTTTCTATGGTTTCTTGATTTTCAGTTACCCCGATGATGAGGGCATCGAGCGCTTCCGCCTTTAGCTTGTCTACTAACTTTAATTGCATATCTGCCTCCTAAAATTTTGACACCCGAATTATTTATATTACTATATTATCATACCAATTTTTATGTGCCTATAACAGTTTAGTCATTTTTTTAAGAAAATGTTATGTTTGTATGACGTAAAATAGTCTGTTATTAGGTATACTGTATAATGGTATAATTAATTAAAAGTTTTATAATCTTTATTTTGAATCGAGGCACACTAATGATTGAAAAATATATTGCGCCAGATCTTATGGCGTGGACGGGTAGAATAGATTCTACGACAAACTATGATGCGTTTAGATGGCATCAATGGATTTTAGCATTGGATTTAAATGCACCAGTAATTGAGCTACCTGAATTTAAGGCAGGAGTTGCCATTTTAGGTTTTAGTAGCGACGAGGGCGTTAGGCGCAATCTAGGTCGAACTGGGGCTGCTAAGGGGCCGAATAGCATTCGCAAGGAGCTCTGTGGATTGCCATGTTGCTTTACACAGGCATTTAGATTGTTTGATGCGGGAAACATCCATTGTGACGATGGTAACCTTGAGACGAGCCAAGAAGCCTTGAGTATGGCGGTATCACGTATCAAAGCACTCGGTTTATTTCCTATTGTCATCGGTGGTGGACACGAGGTGGCTTATGGCGATTATAAAGGTCTAATGAAAATGGGCACTTATCCTGGTATTATCAACTTTGATGCACATTTTGACATAAGGCCATATCCAGAATACGGCACATCTGGCACCATGTTTCGACAAATTTACGATGATTTAAATCAACTGGATCAAGCGTTTAACTACTTTGCCATCGGTATTCAGAAAAGAGGCAATACGGTTGATCTCTTTAAAACCGCTGAAGCAATGGGTGTAGAGTACTTAATGGCAAAGGATATCGGTGAGGGTGAGCTAACCGATGCCATGTCTAAGCTCGATACTTATCTTTCGAGACAAGATGAAATCTACCTAACCATTTGTACCGATGTCTTCTCATCAGCATTTGCACCGGGTGTAAGTGCAACGCAACCTTTAGGACTTCATCCAGAGCGAATTCTAAAGTTTTTTAAGCATATCTTTAGAACCGGTAAGGTCGTCCTGTTTGATATCGCAGAGGTATCGCCAAGATTTGATAACGATAACATCACTGCCAATCTAGCGGCAACTTTTATCTTCTCAGCCATTAATTCGCTCGCACATCAACACCATTTGGCAGTTTAATTAATATTGGAAATATATTTTTGTGCGATTAAAAAGGATAGATGTGCCATCGAAAAAATGGTCATCTATCCTTTAATAATTTAGCTTTTAACTCTAACTAAAATCTATTAACTCTAATCTTTACTTGTAGCTTTTTTCTTGTAGCTCTTTTCTTGTAGTTCTTTTCTTGTAGTTCTACACTTAGAGCTCTTAACTCCTAGATCAATTTTAAACTAATTTTTTTCTTGTTCAATATCTCATTTTATATCTATTTATATCGCTACTATTTCTATTTTATATCACACTTTGCTCTACATCCTCTAGCCAACTATTTCCTTGAAGATGGCTTCACAGATAGTAGGATCAGCCTTTCCACTGGTTCTTCGCATCATTTGTCCTATAAAAGCACCCAGTGCCTTTGTTTTACCAGCTTTATAATCACTTACGATCTGAGGCATTTGTTCAAGAATTTCTTCTGCTAGCTGAGTTAAGGTTACCGTATCTGTAATCGGCCATAGATCGTGCTGATCAATAATTGCCATAACTGATGCTTCTGTATTGGGGATCATTGATAGTACTTTTTTAGCGATGGAGAGATTGATCTTATCTTCGGCAAGAAGATCGACTAATACTGCCATCTCTTTTTCACTCACCTTTAGACTTTCTTCTGTTTCTTCTACCGTTTTCATAAGCTCACCTATGATTAGGTTGGCGAGTGTTTCTTTATCCGTCACCATTTGCGCTGTTTTTTCATAAAATTCCGCGATAACCTTATCTTTGACCAGTTGCTCCGCCATATCTACTCGGAGCTGATCTTGATCGATAAATGAATGAATGTAATCCGCCGGTAGCTTTGGTAAGCTTGCTTTCGCGTCCGCAATTTTTTCTTTTGACAACAAGATTGGCATTAGATCCGGATCGGGAAAATAACGATAATCATGCGCGTCTTCCTTAGAACGCATGGCGAAGGATTGACCTTTTGCAGGGTCCCATCTTCTGGTTTCCTGTTTGATTTGTCCGCCTGCTTCGATAACCTCTATTTGTCGCTTCATTTCACTTTCAATGGCTTTTACCACATAGGCAAATGAGTTGAGGTTCTTCATTTCAGTACGTGTGCCAAGTTGTTCACTGCCAACCTTTCTCACAGATAAGTTGACGTCACATCTAAATGCACCTTCATTCATTTTACAAGAAGAGATCCCTAAAAATTGCATCGTCGCTCTCAATTTTTGAAGATAAGCTTTTGCCTCCGCTGCAGATCTCATATCTGGCTCTGAAACGATTTCGATTAAAGGTACACCACCTCTGTTATAGTCGATCAATGTACCGCCACTCACTTCATGTACAAGTTTTCCTGCATCTTCTTCAATATGAACCCTTGTGATGCCAATTAGCTTGGCCCCCTCTTCCGTTTGTATCGACAAATGGCCACCAAATGCGATGGGTTTTTCACTTTGTGAAATTTGGTAGGCTTTTGGTAAATCCGGATAAAAGTAATTTTTACGATCCTGTTTACCGTCTTCAGTAATTGCACAGTTCAATGCTAAGCCTGCCTTTAAAGCTGATTCTACCACCTCTTTATTCAAAACCGGCAATGCACCTGGTAATCCCAAACAAACTGGACACACCTGAGTGTTTGGTGCTGCGCCAAAGGTGGTTGGACAGCCACAAAAGATCTTTGATTTTGTATTTAATTCAACATGGACTTCAAGTCCGATCACACATTCATAGCTCATTGTTCTGCCCTCCATATCTTTTTAGAAGCTTCAAAGGCATTTGCAGCTGATAATATCGTTCTTTCATCATAGGCTTTACCGATCAACTGAATCCCCACGGGTAAATGTTGACGATCGTATCCAGCATTAATAGATATTGCTGGTAAACCTGCGATGTTAATCGGTACGGTATAAATATCCCCCAAATACATCTCAACTGGATTCTTGGAATGTTCTCCAAATCGATAGGCAGTTGAAGGTGCAACTGGAGATAAGATAAAGTCGTATTTTTCAAAAAGTGCATCATACGTCTTTGCAATCATCGTCCTAATTTTGAGTGCTTTTTGATAGTAGGCATCATAATAGCCTGAGCTCAGTGCGTAGGTGCCAAGTAGAATACGTCTTTTAACCTCGCTCCCAAAGCCTTCACCTCTGGTCTTTTTATAAAGCTCCTCAAGGGTAGTAAAGGTCTCAGTACGATAACCATACTTTACACCGTCAAATCTCGCTAGGTTGGATGAGGCTTCTGCAGATGAAAGCAAATAATAAGCAGGCAGTGCTGCATCAATACCGTTAAAATCTACTGTTTCAATGATTGCTCCTAACGAAGCGAATACTTTAGCCGCATAAAGAACGGTTTCCTTCACATCTGCATCTATCCCTTCACTTAAAAAGTTCATCGGAAGAGCGACCTTCATTCCCTTTACTGACTTTTCTAGTAGTTGTTCTACAGTAAAAGACTCCGATTCACCACTGGTTGAATCCTTCTCATCGTGTTTGGCTAACGCTTTGTAAACCATCGCTACATCTGATACGGTTTTCCCCATAGGACCAATTTGATCCAGTGAAGAAGCAAAAGCAATCAGACCATTTCTTGATAATCGCCCATAGGTTGGTTTTAAACCAACGATACCACAAAAGCTTGCTGGTTGTCTGATTGAGCCTCCTGTATCAGATCCAAGTGTGTATGCAGCCATATGTGCAGCAACCGCTGCAGCAGAGCCACCGGAACTGCCACCTGGAACACGTTCTAAATCAACTGGATTTTTTGTTTTCTTAAAATAAGAGTTCTCAGTTGAAGCGCCCATTGCAAACTCGTCCATGTTGAGCTTACCTAGAACGACCGCATCTACTTCTCTTAGACAGTTAACGACACCTGCATCAAAAGGTGAGCGATAACCTTCTAGCATCTTCGAAGCGCAGGTAGTGGGCATATCGGTTGTACAAATGTTATCTTTAATTGCCATTGGAATGCCCGCTAGTGGGTGGCAGCTTTCACCTCGGCTCAGCTTTTCATCTACTTCCCTTGCCTTTTTTAGGGCACCTTCTCTATCGATATAAAGGAATGCGCCAATTTCTTTTTCTTGTCTTTCTATTTCTTCTAGATATGCCAATGTCAGCGCTTCACTTGTCATTTCTCCAGATCTAAGGAGTGCTGCTTGCTTAGTTATAGTTTCATAAACGATTGATTTCATATAGCCTCCTATTCCACTGTTTTAGGTACAAAGAAACACGCTTCACGTTGACTTGGCGCATTTTCTAATGCTTTTTCTACAGATAGGGATCTTTCACATTCATCTTCTCTCAATACGTTAGCTGCTTCACCTATAAAATAAAGCGGTGCTAGCTCCGATACATCATATTTGGAAAGCTCATCTGCAAATGCGACAATGTCGTTAAGGTCTTTTGCATACTGCTGCTTTTCGTGCTCATTTAGCTCTATCTTAGCCAAATCAGATACGTACTCGATCATAGATAAATCCAGTGACCCTTTTTCTCTTTCAAGAGCCATCGCTTGATTGAGGTAAAGCGATAACTCATCCAACTGTTTCACATCTACTTCTGAAGGTGCAAGCATCATAGGGCAAGAGCCATCTCTGATTTTTGGAAAGGCGATGACCTCTCTTATACTGCTCGCACCGACAAGCATCATAACCAATCGATCAAGACCGAAGGCAAATCCGCCATGAGGCGGTACACCATATTCAAAGGCACTCAGCATGAAGCCAAAGCGATCCTCTACTTCTGTTTTGCTAAACCCAAGCATTTCAAACATTTTTGCCTGTAGTTCAGGTGTTGAAATTCTTATACTACCACTGCCCAGCTCTATACCGTTTAAAACGATGTCATAGGCCTTTGCACGCATCTTGTCCGGCTCGGTATCAAAGAGATCAATATCTTCATCCACCGGATGGGTAAATGGATGGTGCATGGCAACATACCTTTTGGCTTCTTCGTCGTATTCAAATAATGGGAAGTCCGTTACAACTAAAAATGCAAACTCATCCTTTTTTCTAAGCCCGAGTAAATCGCCAATTTCAAGCCTAAGTGCACCGAAGATCGTTCTTGCCAGCTTACCAGGTTCTGCACAAAAGATAATCAAATCTTCTGGCTGTGCTTCTGTTTGCTCTATTATTGCCTGCATCTGAGCTTCGCTGAAATACTTCGTGAGGATGGATTGAATCTCTCCACTACTGTCAAGTGCAATCCAAGCCATGCCACTACCACCCAATTCAATGACGCGCTTTGTCAAATACTCAATTTGTGTTCGTGTTAACTTCTGACCACCTTTAACCGTAATGGCTTTAACGATACCCCCTTGATCGACTACCTTGCGAAATACTGAAAAATCGCATGTCTTCATTAAGTCCGTTAAATCGACCATTGGCATTCCAAATCTTACATCTGGCTTATCAGAGCCATAGGATTCCATTGCCTCATGATAGGTCATTCGTCTAAAAGGTGTCTGTATTTTTAACCCAAGCGTCATTTCCATTACCATAGCAAAGAGCCCTTCAAGAATTTCAATAACATCTTCTGCATCCACAAACGAAAATTCCATATCAACCTGGGTAAACTCTAATTGTCGATCGGCTCTAAGATCTTCATCTCTAAAGCATTTCGCCACTTGGAAATAGCGATCGATACCACCAACCATTAAAAGTTGCTTATAGATTTGTGGTGATTGAGGCAGTGCATAAAAGCTACCTTTGTTCATCCTGCTTGGTACTAAAAAGTCTCTTGCACCTTCTGGTGTACTTTTCGTTAATATAGGAGTTTCCACTTCCAGACACCCTAATGACATCAAATAACTTCTCACTGCTTGCGTCACAGTTTGTCTTAGCAGTAGATTTTTATAGGCACTTTGACTTCTGAGGTCAAGGTATCTGTATTTAATTCTCAAATCCTCTTTTACGGTTTCTGATTCATTGATTCTAAAAGGCGTATTCTTTGCCTTTGAGTATATTTTTAACTGACTTGCTCGCAAATCTACTTCTCCAGTTGGAATGGAAGGGTTTATAGTATCTGCACTTCTCAGCTCTATCTGACCCGTAACCTCGATAACAAACTCATTTCTGAGACTTTCAGCTAACTCAAAATCCGCTTCTGAAAGATTTGTTGCATCCAGTACAACCTGACTGATCCCTGTTTTGTCTCTCAAATCGATGAAGATGACGCCACCTAAGTCTCGTCTTCTTTGAACCCAACCTTTAAGAATCGCTCTCTCTCCAACATGCAAAGCTCTTAGTTCGCCACATAAATGCGTTCTTTTTTCCATTTTTTTCTCCTTTCCATTTGTATCGAGAGCCAATCGGTTATTTTTTATTGAGTAAAAAATCTTCGGACATCGAGTCCTCAGCTTTTACCACAAGCAAGATTGTGGCTAAATAAAAAAAGCTCCCATCCCTATCGTTAACGATAGGGACGAAAGCTTACTCTTCCGCGGTACCACCCATATTGGTTTATCACCCAGCTCTTCGATACGGACATTTCTGTCGATATCTACCGTTTGTAACGTTACGGATACGGCCAAGCCTACTCGCATGCTTTCGGTTGGCAACTCGGAGATGTTCTTCTTCCTCAAACTCTGTGCCGAACTCACACCACCATCGGCTCGCTGTAACGTCTGTTTTAAGAAATACTCTTCTCGTCAAAGTCTTTTTTAATATTGAACTGATTATAAAAAGAATTTAAGGCGGTGTCAATACCTTTTGCCATAAAAATTAATTTTTAGTAATTTGACTGACAAATTCTCGTTTGGAATTATACGTGTCATTTAGGAGCGGTTTCATCTTCTAACCAGTTAAGGTAGGCTATCGCAGCCTCTTTTGAATTACCACACATTTCTACTGATGGTTGTAAACTTGCACAGACCTTTGGACGATCTGGATCGCTAAAAATCGAGCATCTTAAATCATGATCCAAATGTGGACAAGGCACGCCAGCTGGTTTTCCATGGGGTAATTTTGGCGTTTTAGTCGTAATCGAAGGAACAATGCAGCAAGCACCGCAACCCGTTCGACACGTCATTATGCCATCAACCTTTCAATTTCTTCAACTGATTTTGGAAGATGACTTGATAAAACGATATTTCCAGTTTCAGTTATTAGGACATCATCTTCAATACGAATACCAATCGATTCCTCAGCAATATAAAGACCAGGTTCAACGGTTAATACCATACCCTCTTTAAGCAAGCCATTTCTAGAGCCGATGTCATGTACGTCAAGACCTAGATAGTGGCTAACACCGTGATAATAATATTTTGAAAGCTCTGAGAAATCCTTAATTAATCCAATTGAAATCAGAGAATCTGCCAATGATTTTTGACACACCTTATTGAGCTCCTCAAAAGGAATTCCCGGTTTCATAGCATCAATAACATCTTGTTGTGCTTTTAAAACGATGTTGTATATTTGTTTTTGTCTCTCTGTAAACTTACCGTTAACAGGGAACGTTCTTGATATATCTGCTGCGTACTGTTTGTACTGAGCACCTAAGTCTAAGAGCACTAAATCTCCGTCTTTTAATGGCTTGCTATTCTCGATATAGTGAAGAATAACACCATCTTCTCCTGAAGCGGCAATCGTTTCAAACGAACATCTTTCAGCACCATTCATCTTGATATGGTATTCAAAGGTCGCTTCTAATTGATATTCATATACATTCGGTTTTAAAGTATTTAAAATGCCTTCAATTCCTAATTTAGTTAAATCGATGGCACGTTTTATTTGTTCAAGCTCTTCATCAGATTTTAGAACACGTAGCTCACATAGGATAAAGTGAAGCGACTTCATGTTTACAAATGGATAACGCTTGCTGAAATCACCTGCAAATTGTGAAGCAGGGCTATCTAATTCATCCCAATTCATTTTTTCTAAGTCCAAATAGAGGCGTGTTATTTTGCCATTATAAACCTGTCTTGCGATCCAACTAACAAAACCATCGACATATTGAACATCTGTAATTCCTGATAATTCTACTGCTGCGTCTTTTGTTAGCTTACGCCCCACCCATTTTTCGATATCATAGTCTGGTTTTTCTATAAACAGCGTTGATTCTAATCCTTTTTCAGACTTCACCATCGCTAAAACGAAATGTTCTTGAGTACAACCTGTAAAGTAAAAGAAATTCTTATTTGGTAAAAAAGAATAATGTGCATCTGCAGTACTTTTCGGTGCTTTTCCTGAGAATAGAATTGCCATATCTCCTATTTCCATAAAAGATGCCAATTGCTGTCTGTGGTTCTCATATAACGCTTTCATTGTCAGTCCTCCTAAGTCCAAATTGAGTCTCGCTACTATACAGTTTAACATATTATGATACAATAGAGAGAGTAATTTTTAACTAAAAAGACCTTATTGAAGGAGATATATATGCATCTTTTGCAATGTAATCAAGTATCAAAATCTTTTGGAACCACTAAAATTTTAGATAATGTCACTTTTTCGGTGGACGATGCCGACAAAATTGGGCTCATCGGTCTAAATGGTGCAGGAAAATCAACGCTTTTGAAAATCATATCAGATATAATGTCGCCTGATACAGGTGAGATCATTCCTATTCGAAACTTAAAAATCAATCATCTTTTACAGGAGCAATACTATGATGATGATTTGATGATTCTCGACCAACTCTTTATGGGTGAATCAGATGAAATGAAGTCTATCAGAAATTATGAACAGAGCGTCAAAACCCTTGAAAGTAATCCAGAGAATACCGACTATCAAAATGCCTTTCATAAGGCTTCAGAGAAAATGCAAGCACTACAACTGTTTGATCTGGAATTTCAAATTAAAGGTATTCTGAATGCACTGGGCATTCATGACCTCAACGTAAAAATTGGCACGCTCTCAGGCGGACAGAAAAAAAGACTTGCACTCGCGGAAGCATTAGTGAGACCATGCGACTTACTGATATTAGATGAACCAACCAACCATTTGGACAGTGCGTCAATCGTGTGGCTTGAAGGCTATTTAAAGGCACGCTCAGGTGGTTTAATCATGATTACACATGATCGTTATTTCCTCGATAGAATTGTGAATAGAACCATAGAGGTAAGTAGAGGCAAGCTTTATGAGTATCAAGGTAACTATGAATACTATCTCGAGAAAAAAGCTGAAAGAATGCTTCAAGCACAGAGTACGAATCAAAAAAATAGAAATCTTTATCGCAAAGAATTGGCATGGATGCGTGCCGGTGTACAAGCCAGAGGTACAAAATCTAAATCGAGAATTCAACGATTCCATGAGCTTCAGGATGCATTGCACACAGCCCAGGACAGTAGCATAGAAATTGAAGCGGGCTTTAGTCGTCTTGGAAATAAGATCATCGAAATTAAGAATTTATCCATGTCATATGATCAAAAAACATTATTTTCGAATTTTGAATATGACCTCGCTAAAGGTGATCGAATCGGAATCGTCGGTTTAAATGGTGCTGGTAAGACGACACTTCTCAACCTTTTAGCAGGACGACTTTTGCCTACTACTGGAACGATAGACGTCGGCAGTACAGTTGTATTGGGCTATTTTACGCAGGACTTCGAAGGGTTTTCTGATGAAAATCAGCGTGCCATCGATTATATTCGTTCATTTGCCGAATATGTGACGACACCAAGTGGCTACAAAATCAGCGCATCGGAACTGATGGAAACCTTTTTATTTGATTCTGAATTGCAATGGACACCGATTAGTAAGCTTTCTGGAGGTGAACTAAGACGTCTCCAACTATTGAGCTTGTTGATTCAATCACCAAATGTTCTTCTGTTAGATGAACCGACTAATAACCTTGATTTAGATACCTTAAAAGTTTTCGAACAGTATCTTGATGCATTTGAAGGCGTTATGCTGGTCGTTTCTCATGATCGTTACTTTTTAGATCGTACCTGTGATAAACTTTTAGCAATTGAAGCTGGTCAGTTGGGGTTTGTATCAAGCTCTTATAGTGATTATTTAGAGAGCTTACGACTTAATGAGTTGAAAAAAGAAGCACCTGTAAAAAAAGCAACCCCTGAGCGCGTAAAAATTAAAAAAGAGAAGCTCACATTTAAAGAACTTAGAGCACTTGAATTATTACCCGACGAGATTGCAGTTCTTGAAGAAAAGCTAGGTGCTCTTGAGATAGAATTTGAGAAACATTCGACTGATTTTGCCAAACTCACTGAACTGGGTGAAAAAAAAGAAGCCCTAGAGTTAGAGCTTCTTGATGCCATGGAATTATTAGAACAACTAACTGAAAAACAAAATGCATTACTCGACAATTGATAGATTGACCAAATCTGAAATCAATTCATCAATATGCGTCATTTCGCGATTGCTTTCTTCAGAAAGTGCGACTTGACGCTTTATTGTTGTCTGCATATCGCCGATTTCACGGTGATTATGTGCAAGTTCATCCGCAGCGTTTTGAATAACGGTTTCTAGTTCGTCAAAAGTATCATAAATATGACGAATCAGCTTGCTTTCTTTAGTGAGTTCATCATTTACCTGATCAAATTTTGAGCGCATTAAGTTGAAATTCTTCTCCAAAATTTCCATTTGTGTATTACCAGAGATCATAGCCGTTTGCCCTTGTTTTGACTGCTCAAGCGCTTTATCTGTCGATTGAATAAACTCGCCAGTAATCTTTCTTATTCCTTCCGCAAAACTACCACTTTCTTCTGACAGTTTTCTAATTTCCTCAGCGACAACTGCAAATCCCTTACCATGTTCACCCGCTCTAGCGGCCTCGATTGACGCGTTTAATGCTAAAAGATTGGTTTGATTTGAAATACCTGTAATCCCATCTAAAAAGCTATATATTTCACTCATTTTTTCAGACAAGGACTCGATCATCCTATGGCTGTCTTTGATCGTTGTTTCTATCGTCGCCAATTGTTGATCCATATTCACAACCACACCGCTATTTTCTTCCACATTCGTTCTTAATCCTGAAAATAAAGTATCTAGCTCTTTCATCAAATCAAACGTTTCTTTTACAGATCCACTAGACGCGGTTACACTTTCTCGAGCTCTATTAAGATTGTTGGACGTTTTAAAAACGTCATGTGTCAATCCAGTCAATTGTTGATTCATATTTTGTATATTATTTAGGTTCTCGTTTGTCATTTCTAAAGCATTGTTTGATGAATGATTAACTGTCTTACTCACGGATTGAATTTTTTCAAAAACAATATTGAGTTGTTCAAAAGCTTCCTTACTTCTTCTCCCTTCTGCACCTGCCTCTTTTATCGTTTCTTGGCCCCATTTTGAAAGGAGTAATAATACTAAAAAAGCACAGATATACGCACCTAATCTCGGAATGAAGTCGCCAATCCCCAAGCCTGGTTCCAATAAAAATCTAGGATTAACTGCATATAACAATAGCAGTATACCAGAAGAGCTCACACCAAACGCAATCATTAAACGTAAATTAAAATAGAGAGATTGCATAATGAGTGCAAGAAAGTAAATATTAAACATTCTTGCAATGCCACCATTTACTATGGACATCCCAATCGCTGCGACAAATGGCACAATTACAATCACCTCGCCTTTAAGGATACGATTTAAAGGCAAAAAACTGATGACTGTAGAGATGATAGATGCCAAAACGGTTAATGCAGTCGCTCTTATACCGTAATCAACCCCACCGTTAATAAAGGCTGTTAGAGATAAAATCAGTGAAAATGCCCAAACGAAACCGACATTGGCTCTGATTGCTCGATTCATATTATACTCCATACTGATGTTCTCCTAACTTTTATATTATTTGCTTAAAACAAGTGTAAACGTTTTTGGAATGCCTTTGTCAAACACATCACTCGATAAATTGGGTTCTTCAATCAAAGACTCTACTCTAAAACCTACTACAGCTGCCTCGGTTACAATTTCACCTAGAGTCCAATATCTCAATAGTACAGTTTCGTCTGTTTGATTCATTGCTTCTTCATTTTCATCTAAGTATTTTGAATAAGCGACCTTCTTTTCCACCAAGCTCGACTCAAAATAATCGCCTTCAACTTTATGTTTTCTGACTTTGGCTGTTGAGCCTTTTGATTTAATCAGTTTTGTACTAATCGGGTGAAAATCTCTAATGATTAACCTCCCACCAGAATCAACACAGCCATATAGCTTCTTATAAAATAGATTTAAGTCAGTGAAGTAATGCAAAATGCCCATTTCTGCGAAGACAATGTCATACTGTGTTGTATTTTCAAACTTTAGTATGTCTGAAAGATAATAACCAATTTCCACATTTGAGGCTTTAGCCAATGCCAAAGCATACTGTCTATTCGACTCAGAGAAATCAACGACGTCGACCTTTGCACCCAATAAAGCCAAGGCAACAGCTTTATTACCATGAGAGCCCATTACGTTAAGAATGCTTTTATCCTTAATCTCTCCCATATACTTCAAAATGGTTTGAACTGGTGTTGTGGGATTCTGTTTTAATTTCAAAGCATAATTTTCAGCAGAGCCAAAACGACTTTGCCATGCAGATTGATGCTCCTGTTCCCATGCTTTTTGATTGTTATTTTCCATATTTAGTATTCCTATCACTATTAATTTATGTTAACTATTATAGAGCAAAATTGACCGTTACTCTAGCATTTTCGTATTTTTTATATCTGAACATAGAATCGTCTTCTATTGACTTGAATGTGTATATAAGGTAAAATTGATTGGTTGTAAATATAGTCAATGAAGTCAACACAATACTATCATTTTAAAATAAAGGAAAATAATATGTCCGAGATTAAAAAAGAAATAACACAAGAAGTTCAAAAACGTAGAACTTTTGCAATTATCTCTCACCCGGATGCTGGTAAGACAACTCTTACAGAAAAGTTACTCCTTTACGGAGGTGCTATTCGTGAAGCGGGTACCGTAAAATCTAGAAAATCACAAAAACATGCTGTTTCAGACTGGATGGAGATTGAAAAACAAAGAGGTATTTCTGTTACTTCTTCTGTACTTCAGTTCAATTATAATGACCATTGTATTAACATCCTTGATACGCCAGGTCACCAGGACTTTAGTGAAGATACCTATCGTACACTCATGGCAGCGGATAGTGCTGTAATGGTTGTCGATTCCTCAAAAGGGGTCGAGAGTCAAACGAGAAAACTTTTCAAAGTCTGTAAAATGCGCGGCATTCCAATTTTTACTTTTATTAATAAAATGGACCGACAAGGCCGCGATCCATTTGAACTCTTAGAGGACATTGAAAACAATCTTGGGATTCGTTCTTATCCTATGAACTGGCCGATTGGCTCAGACAAATCCTTTAAAGGCGTTTACAATCGTGCCAAAGGTCAGATTGAACTGTTCAATGATTCCAATCACGGTCAGAACATCTCACAAGTTGTTTCAGGCGATCTTTCTGAGCCGAAGTTTATCGAATTATTAGGCCAGGCCCGATATGATAAACTCCTTGAAGATTTAGAACTTTTAGATCATGCAGGTGATCCATACGATTTGGATAAAATTCTAGCTGGTGAATTAACACCTGTTTTCTTTGGTAGTGCATTAACCAACTTTGGCGTTGAGCCTTTTTTAAGAACTTTCTTAGATCTTACGCCTCCACCAGCAGCAAGAACAAGTAATATAGGTGAAGTTGATCCAAATCAAGAGAACTTCTCTGGTTTTATCTTCAAGATTCAGGCAAACATGAACCCAACGCATCGTGATAGGATTGCGTTTTTAAGAATCTGTTCAGGTAAATTTACCAAGGGAATGCAAGTCAACCACGTTCAAGAAAACAAAAAAATAAGGCTTGCTCAGCCACAACAATTTATGGCACAAGATCGTGTCGTCGTAGAAACAGCATATCCTGGGGATATTATTGGTATACACGATCCAGGTATCTTTAGAATTGGTGATACACTTTGTGAAGATGGTACAGGTGTAAAATATGAAGGTATACCCGTTTTCGCACCTGAGCATTTTGCAAAGGTTTATACCAAAAACTCATTGAAGCGTAAGCAATTTATCAAAGGGATTGAGCAACTTTCAGAAGAAGGTAGTATCCAAGTCTTTAGACGACCAAACATCGGCGTAGAAGAACTGATTATCGGCGTTGTTGGCGTTCTTCAGTTTGAGGTTCTAGAATATCGACTTAAAAATGAATATGGCGTCGATGTCATCGTTGAATCATTGCCATATCGCTATGTAAGATGGATTGTTTCAGAAAAATTTGATAAAAATAATTTCTCTATGACAATGGATACAATGCTCGTTAACGATGAAGATGAACGTCCAGTTTTAATCTTCCAAAACGATTGGTCAATTCGTCAAATTGAAGATCGTAACAAAGGCTTACAATTGGCTGAAATATCACTTCGATAGTCATATAAAAATCTTTAGGCATCGAGCCTTTAGATGTTACCAAAAGTAAGATTGTGGTTAAATAAAAAGGGTTGAGGCAGTTGCCTCAACCCTTTTAAATTATCTTTTCTTAACCATTCTGAGCCCAAACCCACTAGAAGCAGCTCCAATGACTACAGTACATAAAATCACACTTAAAGCGATTTTACCAAAAGACAAAATCTGAGTGATCTCCGGTAAAAACGGTAAAATACGATCACCACCAGCTGAAAGATTGATTTGAACAACAAAGGTCATCAACAGTGCCAAAATACCTGCGCTAAACGAAATTAGAACGCCACTCATCCAAAATGGTAAATGAATAAACAAATCTGGCGCGCCTAATAATTGTAAGGTGTTAATTTGAGCCTCGTTCGTATGAACCCCTTCTCTTATGATATGAGAAGTAATTAACACAGTTGCAACGACTACAGCAACTGTCATCAAAAGACCAATAGAACCAATAATCAAACTAATTTGTGCGATTTTGTCAAGTACAGATTGATTGTCTCTTACATAATCAACATTTGACAGTTCACCAATCTTTGTTCCCACGGTCTTTGCCTTATCAAGTTGAACAGACACTTCTATATAAGGAACGAATGGGTTTTCATCAAATTGATTTAATATTTTTGCCTCTGAACCTAATATGCTTTCCATTTGACTGTATGATTCATCTGCACTTACTTCTGAGATATCTGTTACGCCATCTATTGTGAGTACTGCGTCTTTAAGTTCATCAAGTGAATAAGAATTAAGGTTAGGCGTGTAATAGACGCTAATTGCAGCTTCATCCTTTAATAAATTAACAAATTCTCTACTGATTCCCCAACCAGAAATGATAAGAATTGATATAAAGAAAATCATCGAAAGACTAATTAATGATAATAAACTTGAGAGCTTATTGGTTTTGTAGATGGTGAAAGTTTCCTTAATAAAATAAGTGAAGTTATTTGCGATCACTCTTTTTCACCTCCATTGTGCCCTCTTTAATGGTTATCATTTGTGTGTAAGGTATTTCGTCTATCAGGTGAGCAGCATGTGTTGTGATGATGACTGTGGTTTCTGAACCAGCAAGATTAGATAACAATTTTAAAACATTGACTGCATTGTCGTGATCTAGATTTCCTGTAGGCTCATCAGCAATGATCAGTTTAGGTTTTCTTGCAAGTGCCCTTGCAATTGCTACCCTTTGCCTTTCTCCCCATGAAAGCTTATCCACCACTTGATTCAATTTATGCATAATACCAACTCTTTCTACTGAATCAAGCGTTAGTTCATTTCGATCACGTTTTGGAATCTCTAAAAATCGGATGCCTAACATGACATTATCTAACACGGTTCTACCTTCAATCAATCTGAAATCCTGAAAAATTGGACCAATTTGCTTTCTAAGGTTTCTCACCTGTACATTATTCAAAGTCGACATTTGGTGGTCAAGTACCTCTAGCGACCCGGAAGTGGGCTTTTCAATTCCTAAAAGCAACTTAAGAAAGCTCGTTTTACCTGAACCACTTGCGCCTAAGATTACCACCACTTCCCCTTTATCAATCTTTAGATTAAAGGGCTTTAATGCATCAGTTCCATCTTTATAAGTTAGACTACAGTTCTGTGAATTTATCATATTTACCTCAATTAAAATAAGTTGATGGTTACATACAGTACCAATACGCCGTCATTTAGTTCTATTCTCTTTATTGTGTTTTTACCTAACAATGATTCAAGATCAAATATCAAATCACCTTCACTAAATAAATCCATAATTGCGCTTTGGCTCATACTTAATCCATAAAATATGCCGCCTTCCACATTGAACGCAATGGTTTGATCATCAATGAGCTCGAAATTGCCATTTAGAGAAATTTCATATTCTGGAAATTCAAGCATCACATTTGTTTCGTTAAAAACAAAGGCAAGCTTAGGTAAATCTATACGTTTTGACAGTACCTCATTAAACTTATCTTCATAAAGATAGCCTTTTGTATTAAACAAAGATAAGTTAACTTCAACTGTATCCTCAGGTAAATCACCGCTTTTGATAATTTCATTAAAGGTTTCTATCGTTTTGCTGAACAATGGTTTTAGTTCATTCCAAACAGATTCAATTGCTAAAAGATAATTTTGATAATGTATACGCTCTTCAGATAAAGAATTCAAGTAGTTTTCTAGATCTGTTTTCGCTTTAATTTGATCAGAAAGCTTAGCTTCCCTCGCAGCTAGTTCTGCTTCTTGCTCATTGCGCAATACTTCTAACTGCTTTTGTTCTTCCTTTAAACGCTCACTTAACGCCGTCGTTTCTTTCATTAACAGATCTACTTTTCGAGTTATATCTCTAAGGAGATTAAGCCGATTCATAAAGTCCTTCACTGAACTTGCATTTAGTAAAATTTCTAAGCTTGAAGCTGCGCCAAGTTTTTGTTGTGATCTAAGAACATCTCCCAGACTCGATTTTAGATGGCCATGCTTTCGCATAGCATCTTCTACGGCCTGCTCCTTATTTGTAATCTCTTGATTATAGCTTTCGATTTTCCTTTCAATCTGATTAATTTCAGTCTGAAGCAGTTCTATTTCAGCATTTAATACAAACAACTGCTGAACGACAGTTTGTTCCTCTTCTGAAATCGACTTCAATTTATTATTTGCGGAATCATCTGTTGGCACTGCATCTGAATAACTAAGAAATGATGTCGAAGCTAACACTATGACCATTAATAGAGAGTGCCATTTTATATATTTTAATCGTTCTTTCATACGTACCTCTTTCAAACTTATACTCCTATTTTACCAATAACCTCTTTAGGACACCATATTTTTATATCGTTAGAATGAATTTCTTAAATTTGGTTGGAAAGACCTATAAAATAGCATATAATAGTGATGAACGCTTACATTGAAAGGAGGTCAACACTTGCTAAGAGCTTTACCAAATATTCTATTTATCCTAATCGTATTTATTCTGGCGACTGCATTTCCGCTTAGCTTAGATATACTGTCTATCGATCTCTCTCAAAAGATTGTCGATAATCCCGTTGAGACTGTTGAACTCGAACCTACCGCATCGATCACATTGTCCTCTGAAAGAAGTACGATTTCTGAGAAAACTATAAAATTTGAGATGAAAAGTGATACAAATCAGTTTCCTGTTGATTATCTTGAAGGCTATAAGCTTGAGATTTACAAAGCAGGACAGCTCATAAGTACACATGCTTTATCAGAGTTTGAATCTAAAGTAACAAGTGTATCCGCTAACGAGCAACTATTAGAGTTAGATAAAACAGAACTCGTTAAAGAATATGGCGATGGTTATTATACATTAAAAGTTTATGATAATGAGCAGCTTATTTCAGATGATCTTTACATTGCATCACTCACTAGCACAAAATCCTTACTTGATGGTACAAATCAAGTTTCGTCTGGTCAGCTTGGTGTTACATTTTATTATCCAACCAGTGACTATGCAAACTTAGTACCTGTTTCAAGAATTTTGCCACTTCCAAGTAATCGCTGGAGAAGCGTCTACACAGAACTTGTTAACGGCCCAAAAGCATCACTGGGGTTATATTCTGGTGAAACGGCGTACCCGTACGCACCAAACATTAGAATTTCAAGTGGCGTCGCAAGCATTTATATGTACAGTATCAACCTAAAGGGTTTTGAAGGACATTTTGATATGATAGCAGAAGGCATCACCAAAACTTTTATGACACTTGGTCCACTGGATGGCGTAAAATTATATGTGGATGATAGTGCCAACAAAACAATTGATGGTTTGAATCTAAATACAACGTTCACACAAAAACAGCCTTCAAGTGCCTACATGGGTTTTTCTTCATCTGATCAATACTTTATGCTCGCGCCTATCACCTTAACTAAATCTGTCTTAGCAGATCAAATAGAGGAAATAATCAGCGTACTAAAAGGTCATACGAACCCTTCTACAGGTTATATTGAAACACTTCCTGAAGAAGTTGAACTCAAGGGCTATACCCTTAACGGCACTCAATTGGATATCAATTTTAATGCTGAGCTCGCTACGGTTTTAGCAGAGTATCCAAACTATGAGTCCTTAATGTTTCATTCGTTAGTACAGAGCTTGAGCTCTTTAGACGGTGTTACCACAATCGTGATTAAAGCAAATGATCAACCGATTGTTACAGACGAGTTTGATTTTAATACGCCTGTTACCGCTGAAAAGTTCATTAACTTAGAACCATAAAATCTCATATACAATAAAAAGCCTGTTTTCTTACGCAATATGATACGTTTGAAAACAGGCTATAATTTTGTTATTTATTAGCTGATTTTGAGTTCTGTTTGATATAATGATCAATCTCGTAGATAGAACCAGCAATGACGCCCAGTGCTTTTGTATCCAAAATTTCTAAAGTTTTTCCTTGTCTACTGATGATACCTTTCTCAACGAGTTCATCGAAAGCACGATGCAGCTGTCGATACGTCGTACCTAAGTATTCGGAAATATCCGTTAAAGAATCTTTTAAAGTTAATCTATTGCTATCCATGGCATGCGCACGTATATAACTTGAAAGACGATTTACCACAGGATACATAAGATTTGTGGAATGGTGCATATCTGCTACTAAAAGCTTGTCCGCTAAAGATCGGGATAAGTATTTTAAAAATGGAATATGCTCAAGCGCTTCGCGTTGCATCATATCTATTGGAAAGCGCATTAAATAAGAAGTTGCCACAGCAGTAACCGAACACGAAGCCGGCTGTGGGTTTACCAGTTCTACATCTCCTAAAGAGTCAAACTCACTGTAAAATTGAACGAGGAAGGTCTTTCCATTTTCATAGATTCTAAATAGTTTTAGCTTTCCCAATAGAAAGAAATAAAAATAGTGAATCGGTTCATTCGCCGTTAATATCGTTTCGTCCTTGTTAAAAACAACCAACTCTCCCTGCTTAATAATCTCTATTGGTAACATTTGATCTACTTTATACTTTTGAATGGTACTCTGTACTTTCTTTTGATCTGTTATTATTTTCATAATTGCCCCAACCTAATAAAAGTATGACATATGTCATATTTTTTTGTTCTATTTTATCATAAACTATAAATAAATAAAACAACTACTTGGGAGGCCAAATGGCAAAATTAACTGCTTATCTGACGGGGCTGGTTTTATCGATCATGATCTCGATCAATGGGCTTTTAGGAACCGCAACCAATGTCTTTTTTAGTAATGTGATCTATCACGGGATTGGCTTTATTATTTTAGGGGCTATGGTCAGTATCATAGGTAAAAAAGTTGAACATAAAGTTAAAATGATTTATTTCCTTCCTGGCATATTAGGATCAATAACCATTTTACTGAATAACTACGTCATGCAATCTATAGGCGTAACCCTTATGGTGGCTTTTACACTTGTTGGTCAAGTTTTAACCTCACTACTCATCGACTATCTCGGATTATTGGGTAAACCAAAACTGACGATCACTAAAAAGCAGCTTTCGGGTATACTCGTAATGATTCTAGGCTTAATAGTCATGGTTATATAAAGGAGCAGATATGAATCTCATAATCATTTACGGTTTAGCGATCGTTCTTGGTGTACTTGTCACAATCGTGCCCATTTTAAATGGACAAAATACCCTAAAGTTTGGCTCATTAAAGGTCTCATGGTTCCATTTTACCTCTGCCTTTGTGGTTGGCCTAATTGCACTTTTAATGTTTGGTGGACAAACGGATACCAAGGTACTCTTCTCACAGCCATTATGGTACTATTCTGGTGGTATCTTAGGCACTCTCGTCATCATCTGTATGAATTACTATGCGGTGCGCATTACTGCTTTTCATATTGCGATATTGCCATTTCTAGGACAAATGAGTATGGGTCTTTTACTAGATTACATGATCTACAATCAATTTGAGTTCAAAACGCTCATAGGACTATTGATCGTCTTATTCGGGCTAACGCTTCAATTATCCAGCACTACCGTTCTCACAGACGGCTTACAAAATAAAAAAGACCAGCTATCGACTGACCTCTGATAGCTGGTCTTTTTCCTTATTTAATTCTTAAGCGTTTGCAAACAAATCTGCAACACCCTTAAGTTTTTCGATGATTTTTAAGTTATATGGACACTTAGGCTCACAGCTACCACATGCGACGCATGCATCTGCTTTAACCGCTAGTCCGTTATACCTTTTAATTGCCCAATCTGCTAAATGATAGCGTGTCAAATACCCTTCCATTAAAAACTGGGTTGGTATATCGATGCCTTGTGGGCAAGGTAAACAATAGCCGCATCTTCTACAAAAGTTCTCTCCCAGTTCAGAAACCACTTCTGTTAACAAAGCCATTTCTTCATCTGAAAAGTCTAATGCTTCGTGCATCACAGAAGCGTTCTCAGCAACCTGTGCGAGTTGGTCCATGCCTGGTATTGCAACTGACACTGCGGGATTGGATAAAATGAATTTTAAGCTCAACTTACCCTTTTGAATAGCGCCACCTGCCATTGGTTTCATGACAATAACGCCGATGCCTCTCTCAGCAGCGAGTTTAAAAAAAGGTTCACCCTGTCGTTCCACGATATTATAAGGGAACTGTACCGTTTCAAATGGCATTTCCTTGATAATTGACATCATAAAATCCGCACTATGAGAAGTAATTCCAATGTGTCCAATTTTCCCCTCTGCTTTGGCTTCAAGTAACGCTTTATAAGCACCGTCCTCAGCCATAATTAAAGCGTATTGTTCAATGTCTTTTACCAAGTGACATTGATATAGATCGATGTGATCTGTCTTGAGATTGGCTAAACTGAGCTCAATATCAGCTTTCATATCTTGATAGCTACGTGCCATTGATTTTGTAGCGAGAATAAACTTTGATCGGTCTAATCTTTCGATTGCATTTCCAATCATCTCTTCGCTAACGGTATAGCCTCTTGCAGTATCTACAAAATTAATCCCTGATGCCACCAAAGCCTCAAATAATGCATCTACACTACTTTGATCCAACCTTTGAATCGGTATACCACCAAATCCAACTGAAGAAATCTCAAGTCCTGTCAATCCTAACGATCTATACATATTGCCTCCTTAGATTAGAGTACTCTTGCCTTTCCAGCATATACGATTCCTTTTGCAGAATCAAGAGTGATATCAGCACCATCTTTAAGAAGCTCAGTCGCATTTGTAGCGCCAACAACACATGGTTTCTTTAAGCTTAAAGCTACAATAGCGCCGTGTGATGTATAACCACCCTCTTCAACGATTAAACCTGATGCTTGTTGGATAAATGGCATTAAGTCTTTATCCGTTGATGTTGCAATAAGAATATCACCTGGTTTGAATTTACCTTCTAACTCTTCAGGTGTGCTACCCACACAAGCTTTACCTCTAATAAAGTCTTTAACAAGACCAGTACCTTTAATAAGCACTTCGCCAACCAATTGAACTTTCATGATGTTTGTTGCACCAGATACGCCAACTGGTACACCAGCTGTGATAACTACTAAGTCACCATCTTTGATGTAGCCTTGTTCTTTAGATTTTTCTATAGACATGTCAAATATTTTATCTGTTGAAGTCGCTTCACCGATCACAAGTGGGAAAACGCCCCATACTAAGTTCATTCTTCTGCAAGATGCTTCAGTGATTGTACATGCGATTACTGGTGCTTTAGGTCTTAATTTAGAGACGCGTTTTGCAGTAAATCCAGATGAAGTCGCTGTAATGATTGCAGTCGCTTCAAGCTCTAAAGCTGTATTTGCAGTCGCGTGGCTCACTGCAGAAGTAACACCTTTTTCAGCCGCTAATGCAACGCGTTTTTCAAGAAGTTCTTTGTAGTTAAGTGATTGCTCAGCTGCATGTGCAATTCTCGCCATCGTTCTAACTGCTTCAAGTGGATATCTTCCAGCTGCAGTCTCACCAGATAACATAACTGCGTCTGTACCATCGTAGATTGCATTTGCAACGTCAGTTGCTTCAGCTCTAGTAGGTCTTGGATTTCTGATCATAGAATCTAACATTTGTGTTGCAGTGATAACTGGTTTGCCTTCACGGTTACACATTTCAATCATTCTCTTTTGAACAAGTGGGACAAACTCAGTAGGAATTTCAACCCCTAAGTCACCACGAGCAACCATTAAACCGTCAGATACTTCAAGGATTTCTTCTAAATTATCAACGCCCTCTTGGTTTTCAATTTTAGAGATAATATGAATCTCATGTGAGAAGTTATCTTCTAAAACTTTACGGATTTCAAGAACGTCAGCCGCTTTACGGATAAATGAAGCAGCAATAAAATCAATGCCATTTCTGATACCGAATACGATATCATCAATATCTTTCTGTGTAATCGCTGGAAGATTGATTTTAACGCCAGGAACGTTAATCCCTTTATTGTTTTTAACATCACCGCCGTTTAAAACGCGCGTTTTAATCTCAGTAGCTGTCGTTTCAAGAACTTCAAGTTCAATAAGACCGTCATCTATAAGAACTTTATCGCCTTTTACAACATCTTGAGGTAAACCTACATATGAAATTTGGCATTTGTTTTGGTCACCAATATATTCTTCAGTTGTTAACGTAAATTCTTGACCTTCAACTAATGTGTACACAGGCTCTTTAAATTTACCCGTTCTGATTTCTGGTCCTTTAGTATCTAAAAGGATCGCAACTGGTACGTTCAGTTCTTCTCTTACTTCTTTGATCATCTCAATTCTACCAAGATGCTCTTCGTGGCTACCATGTGAAAAGTTCAAACGTGCAACGCTTAAACCACTTTTTACTAACTCTTTAAATACTTCCTTCTTTTCACTTGAAGGTCCAATCGTACATACGATTTTGGTCTTTCTTAACATATAATTCCTCCTATAATTCCTTTAGCCCTAATTTACATATGAATTAAATCGCCAGTATTCTGGCCAATTCGTAAATACTCTTATTGTAATCCTTTTTCATGCCCAATGCTTCGTCAAAATCCAATGCGATCATTTGATTGCCTTGGATGCCTACTGCCTTGCCATATTGTCCCGACATGAGCAGTTCAACCGCATATGCGCCCATTCTTGAGCCCAAAATACGATCGTTAGGCGTCGGTGTACCACCACGTTGCAGATAGCCGATTATACTTACTTTTACATCCGAGCTCGTCTTCGCTTTAATTTGCTCAGCGAGTTCGTAAGGTTTACCCACACCTTCAGCAAGTAAAATAATGCTGTGCAGCTTACCGCGCTTTTTACCTCTTATGATTGTTCTACAAAGTTCATCGATGTCTGTATCGAGCTCAGGGATTATCACCGCCTCAGCACCACCAGCTAAACCACCATATAGAGCGATATCACCACAATTGCGGCCCATTACTTCTATGATATTGACCGTACCATGAGAAGATGAAGTATCTCTAATATTTCCGATTGCATTAACCACGGTTGTAAGTGCCGTATCAAACCCTAAGGTATAATCTGTGTAAGCGAGATCATTATCGATGGTACCCGGTATGCCTATAGTCGGAAAACCAGCTTCTGCCAGTCTTTTTGCACCATTAAACGAACCATCACCACCGATGACTACCAAGCTATCCACCTTGAACATTTTAAGCATCTGCAGTCCCTTGTTAAAGCCTTCATCTGTTTTAAAATCAAGACATCTAGCGGTTCTAAGCGTGGTGCCACCTCTATGAATGATATCACCAACTGAAGTGATATTCAAGTTCTCAATATCGCCTTCAATCAGTCCTTGATAGCCTCTGTAAATCCCCGCTACTTCAAATCCGTGATAAATTGCAGTTCGTACAACCGCTCTGATAGCGGCATTCATACCCGGTGCATCGCCTCCGCTTGTAAGTACGCCTATTTTCTTCATTTAATCACTCCTTTTGCGTTACCCGATCTTGACATTGCCAAGACCGACTACGCCTTCAATTTTCCTGATGATCTCATCTGTAACGACAATTTGGCAGTTGCTGTTGAGCTTTCGCTTTGTCGCTTCAATATAATAGACCACCGATAGTTTCTTGCCTCTGTTCATAGCGCTTTTTTCATGAAGCTTTAAAAGCTTATGAACGGTTTCAAGAACGGCTGCATCTTCATTCGCAAATCGAACGAATAGCTTTTGAGGTTTATATTTTCCTTCAGCTTGATCTAAAGTCACGATTTTATCTGCTATAAGCTTCGGTGCTTCGTCTTCCTTAAGCTGAATGCGACCACTGATCAAAAGTTCCTGATCCTTGTGCATCAATTCCTGAACCTTTTCATAGACCTTAGGAAACACAATCACTTCAAGCTGATCGTATAAATCTTCAATTGTTAAAAATACCATTTTGCTGTTATTCTTGGTGATTTTATCGATTTTTTCAACCACAAGTCCACCGGCAGTAAAATACATGTTATCCTTAATTGAAGCATCATTTTCTTGCGCCGATTCTTTTAACTCGGCAAGATTCATAGTAGAAACTGACTCAAGTAAAGCTTTGTGGCGATCAAGAGGATGTCCACTCAAATATATACCCAGCATTTCCTTTTCAAACTGCAATAATGTCTGTGATTTAAGCTCTGGTATTTCAGGAATTTTATTGCCCATTTCCTCAGATGTAATATCTGCGTGTCCCATATTAAATATTGAGAATTGTCCCTCAGAACTTCTTCTTTTAATTGCGTGGACCCCATCAATGGTTTTTTCATAGATGGCCAAAAGTTGAGATCTATAATGTCCTAATGTATCAAAGGCACCAGCCTTTATCATACTTTCCACTGCTTTTTTGTTCAGTTCTGAAGCACTCACACGTTCACAAAAATCATAAAATCCTTTATAGACGGATTGTTTTCTCTCGATTACAATTGCATCGACAATGCCTCTTCCAACATTCTTTATGGCATTAAGACCATATCTTATGGCACCGTCTTCTACAGAAAAACCATAATAAGAATGATTGACACTTGGTGGTAGCAGCTTTATGCCATGATCCTTACAATCTTGTATATATTGAGCCAGCTTTGATTGGCTTCCCATAACACTTGTCATAAGCGCTGCCATAAATTCAAGTGGAAAATGTCGCTTCAAATAGGCCGTTTGATAAGCAATAATTGCATATCCTGCAGCATGTGACTTGTTAAACGCATACTTGGCAAAGTCCACCATATCATCGAATATCTCACTCGCCACATCTGCAGGCACACCACTTCGAACACATCCAGGCAGTACAATGGAACCGTTTTCATCCAACTTTCCATAGATGAAATACGCCCGTTCCTTTTCCATGACATCCATTTTTTTCTTACTCATCGCTCTGCGTACGAGGTCGCTTCGACCATAGCTATAACCAGCGAGCTCTCTTACGATTCTCATAACCTGTTCTTGATAGACCAGACAACCATAAGTTACCTCTAAAATTGGTTTTAGCTTATCATCCTTATAGACAATTTGATCTTTGGCATATTTATTACGGATGTAAAGTGGAATAGAATCCATTGGTCCCGGTCGGTACAAAGATATCCCAGCAATGATATCCTCAAACCCAGTCGGCTTTAACTCACGCATAAACCGCCTGAAACCAGTAGACTCTAATTGAAATAGACCCAAGGTATCCCCTCTTCCGATCATTTCATAGACTGCAGGATCATCTTGTGGGATAGCATCGAGAAGGAGTTTTTTATTTTGTCCCTCCTCAATTAATTTTAATGCATTTTTGATAACTGTCAATGTCCTAAGACCTAAAAAATCCATTTTTAACATTCCAAGTTCTTCAAGTAGGGTCATATTGAACTGGGTTGAAATTCCGCCCTCCTGAACATATAGCGGGACATAACTGTCAACAGAGTTCTTAGAAATCACTACACCAGCCGCATGCGTGGATGCATGTCTTGGTACGCCTTGTAATTTTAGAGCTGCATCCATTAGGTGCTTGGACTCATCAGATTGATTCACTAACTCTACAAGTTTTGGATTTATTTTTAATGCTTTCTCTAAAGTCATTCCAAGTTCCATTGGAATTTCTTTTGCTATTTTGTCTACATCTTGATAGGGCATATCAAGTACGCGACCGACATCTCTTACTGCCGCCCTTGCAGCCATGGTACCAAAAGTGATAATTTGTGCGACACGATCCTTGCCGTACTTTTCCACGACGTAATCTATCACTTCACTTCTGCGGTCGTCTTCAAAGTCAATATCAATATCCGGCATTGTGATTCGCTCAGGATTTAAGAACCGCTCAAAAATCAGATCGTACTTGATAGGATCAACTTCTGTAATGTCTAAAACATAAGCAACTAAGCTACCGCCACAGCTCCCACGTCCTGGGCCAACCGCTATACCCTTTGACTTTGCAAAGCGTATAAAGTCCCAAACGATTAAAAAATAATCGTTATAGCCCATCTGATCGATTACACCCAGTTCATACTCTAGACGTTCCATATGTGGCATTGGATCTGCATACTTCTTACTGAGACCATTTAAGCAAAGTTGCTTCAGTTCTGATTTTACGATTGTGGCATCCGGACCAAACATTGGAAGATGCTGTTTGGAAAAATCAAACTTAAAATCGCATTTATCTGCAATTGCAACCGTATTTTGAAGTGCATCCATTCGAGAGTTAAATAAGTGCGCCATTTCATCAGGCGATTTCAAATAAAATTCTTTTGTTGGAAAACGCATTCGATCACGATCTGAAACGATTTTACCCGTTTGAATACAGAGTAGAATATCGTGAACGGACTCATCTTCCTTATCTAAGTAATGAACATCATTTGTCGCAACCAGTGGTACATTAATCTTATCCGACAATGCAATCAGTCTTCGATTGACCACTTTTTGTTCTTGAATAAAATGATCTTGTAACTCCAGATAGAAATCGCCTGGCGCGAACATTGCTTTTAAACGAAGCGCAAGCGCCTCAGCACCCTCAATATCACCCTTTAGGAGTAAGTCCTGTACATCGCCACCTAGACACGCTGAAAGACAGATTAGTCCCTCAGTATGCTGCTCTAACAGATCATAATCAATTCTCGGTCGGTAATAGAAGCCTTCAGTATATCCCATCGAAACCAATTTGATGAGGTTCTGATACCCTACCTCATTTTTAACCAATAAAACAAGATGTCCTGCTTGCTTATCAAACATAGGATCCTTATCAAATCTCGTTCTTGGTGCAACATAAACTTCACACCCAATAATAGGCTTGACCCCATTTTTAACCGCTTGTTTATAAAACTCAACCACGCCAAACATAACGCCATGGTCAGTAATTGCCACGGCGTTCATATTGCGTTCTTTAACCTTACTAAACAGCTTGTCTATTCTTGCAAAGCCATCTAGTAAGCTATATTCAGTATGCAAATGTAAGTGTACAAAGCCACTTTCACTCATTTAAAGCCTCTTTCTTATTGACCATTCATAACGATTGTTTGCCATGCTTCGATGAGAACCGTCATCATCTCAGGCGTAAACTCTGGCATCTGAGCCGTCATAAAATCATCGTATTTTACGGTTGTCGCTTTCAGTTTAATTGCTTTCAATTGATCCAAGCTCTCTTTTGGCGTGAAGTCAGGAGTATAAATAGATAGGCTCCCCCAATCCTTAGGATTTAGTTTACTCGCCTGCATTTCAGGAGATAAGAGCGCATTTAAAGCAACGATAGCACCTGATTTGTTCGGTGAGTTAAATGCAATTGAAGCGGATTC
Source organism: Fusibacter sp. QWL-12 (assembly GCF_058683495.1). Classification (NCBI taxonomy): domain Bacteria; kingdom Bacillati; phylum Bacillota; class Clostridia; order Eubacteriales; family Fusibacteraceae; genus Fusibacter; species Fusibacter sp. QWL-12. The sequence continues at coordinate 2,718,242 of NZ_CM178745.1, read as the reverse complement.
TATATAGGTTGCTACACCTGACGGTATAACGAATGTTGACGCATTCTCAGGATATTCATATTCTTTAAGACGATCGGTCGCATAATTATAATCCATAGACATGCTCATCATTAGCGCGCCATTATTGAACAGATCATCAAGTTCTTCGATTGACGCAGGATAACTTGCGCCACCATTATAAAGATAAGGTGAAAGTGCTTTTAATGCATTTAGCCCTGGTGTAATCGCTTGTGTAAACTTTGTTCGATCTAAAGTGCCAGTCAGAAAAGGTTCCAAATCGACATTTTGAGCGACAAAGCCCGCTACAAATGCTGCGCCTTCAACAGAGGTTTTGGGATTCGGATAGGTAAACTGTCCTTTATAAGTTTCAATGGTCTCAATTAAAGCATCATAAGTTTCTGGTTTTTCATAAAAGACATCTTCGTTATAAATAAATGAAAGTTGCTTCGTACCATAAGGGACATTATAGCCTTGTGTCGCAATACCAGCGCGATACATAAAATTCAGGTCACCAGAGTCAACATCTGAACCAATCTCAGGAAGCTTGTCTGTAAAAGGGCCATATAGATAGCCCGATTGATAGGCCGTTTTAAAATCGATGGCACTTTCAAATAAAATGATATCGATCTCTCCAGGGTCCACTTCACCTATTTTATCTTGTTTAAGACCATCGAAGGTCTTTGCCAAAGGCTGTTCGATAACCTTCAAGGTCATATTATAGTTGGTTTTTAGGTAACTTGCATAGGTATCTTTTAACCACTCGAGAACTTGGTCATCACTATGATCAAGTGCGATGGTAACGACTGTATCCGATGCACTCTCCTCCATTAATCGCCACTGTTTTACCACTTGATCATTGCCATCAAAATTAAGGCTACAACCCGTCACTAGGGAAATGATCACTATTACTATAAGCAATCTAAATCTCATATTAACCCTTCCTCTTGTTTAATTGTTCTGCAATTTCTATTATCTTTTTCAAGCGATGGTTGACACCTGACTTACCAATAGCTGGTGAAAGCATCTCACCTAGTTCTTTCAAAGTCGCCTCTGGGTTTTCCACTCTAACCTCAGCGATTTCTCTCAGTCGATCCTCTAAATAGTCCAGACCAACCGTTGCCTCAATATATTCAATCGCCTTGATGTGTTCAAACGCAGCATCAGCCGTTTTAGTTAAATTAGCGGTTTCACAGTTGACCACACGATTGACGTTATTTCTCATTTGTTTTAAAATTCTGACGTTCTCATACTCAAGTAAGGTTTGATGCGCCCCTATGATATTGAGAAAGTCGACTATTTTCTCGCTTTCTTTTATATAAACGATAAAATTCTTCTTTCTTATAGTAACCTTTGTGCCCAAATCATACATATCATTGATAAACTCAACAAGTTCACTCGCAAACAGTTCATTATGTGTAATAAGCTCAAGATGGTAACTTTTCTCTGGCGCACTCAACGAGCCACCACCTAGATAGATGCCTCTCAAATAGCCCTTTTTGCAACAATTCTTTGCCGTCAAACGCTCCGGGAAATGATCATTAAGTGAATAGGCTTCGCCATCAAATCGCATAATTTCAAGATCTGTCAGTATCTCATTTGCCTTTTCGATGAAAATCTCATAAGTATGGTGTTTGTTAAGCACCTTGCTTTCTTTCATAATGAGCTCTGTATGCAGCTGATATGTTTTTTTAAGTAAAATAATAATCAACCTTGCAACTGCTGGATTCTCAGTGATTATTCGCAGATTCATCGCATTTCTGCCACCAAATTCTAACGAACCACTGACTCTAATAATACCAGAGAGAACTGCTCGATTACAGCATTTGCCCTCGGTTCTAATCCTAGTTAATTCATTTTTTGATAAAGATGAAAATGACATTAGTTTTCCTCAAACGTTTTAATTATTTCTAGCGCTTTGGCCAATATATCCCTTTCATCATCATACTTTGCAAGCCCAAGAACGTTATCTCTATGGATAAACTTGGCATTGATAAAGCCTTCCTCTCGCTGGGGATGCGCACTTGAATTGATCGCTTTCATCAAGTACCAAAACACCTTTTTTTCGATGATATGATTATTGGACCAATAATTTTTAAATCGGTAAGCGGTTTCACCGATAGGCGTCAAAACCGCTGCTTTTACACCAGCTTCTTCTTTTACTTCTCTCACTGCCGTCTGTTCGCTGGTCTCGTTTTGTTCAATTTTTCCTTTAGGCAATACCCAATCGCCATTGATCTTTTGCAGCATCAAAATACTGTTTCCCAAATAAACGACGCCGCCTGAGCTATATACCCTTTTCATAGACTCACCTTTGTTTTTTCATTTATATTAGTATACCATATTGACTGCTATTTATGACACAATTGGCTGTAAATCTTGCAATAATAAGTGAAAATCTAGCCCCTTGAATAACCTTTACTCATGAAGCTAGATCCAAAATCTCGAAGCTATTAATTCGTTGTCTTATACACGCGCTCAATATTTCTAACCAACTCTTTACTGATCTGCGGTGCATCGTGTCTGATATAACCCTTCTTCTCTTCAACAAAATTGCCTTTTATCAGCTTAATGTTTCTCTCACTTAAAATTCTCAAGTCCTCATCTGTTGGTAACACGGGCTTAGCCCCTTCATTCTCATATTTTTCAAGCGTTGCAGCCTCGATGTCACCACTATTGACTACCACGTAATCAATTCTCTTAAGCTTCGTATACTTTTCAATCGCTAATAGGTGATCAGAAACAGAAAAACCATCTGTTTCTCCTGGCTGTGTCATAATGTTAGTAATATAGAATACAGGTGCAGTCGCCTTGTTAATCGCTTCGCACACCTCTTGGATTAATAAATTAGGAATTATGCTCGTGAACAAGCTTCCTGGCCCTAAGACGATCATCTCTGCTTGCTGTATACGTTTAATCACCACATCAGAGGTTCTGGCATCCTTTGGGTCAATCCAAATGTTGTCGATGGGTTTACTCCTTTTGATCGCCTCATGTGGGATGTTGGATTCGCCAGCGACGACAGTACCGTCTGTTAGCTTGGCATAAAGGACGATGTCCTCTTCTGAAACTGGATACACTTCACCTGTTATCGCAAAAATATCTGATATTTTTTTTATTGCCTCTTCAAAACTATCAGATATCCCCACCATAGCCGCAATCATTAAATTACCAAAGTTTTGCCCCTTTAATCGCCCTTCACTAAATCTATAGTGAAACAAGTCCTGTAGAATTGGCTCCTTATTTGCTAAAGCTAAAATGCAGTTTCTTACATCACCAGGTGGTAGCATACCAAGGTCCTCTCGTAGAACACCAGATCCACCGCCATCATCTGCAACTGTAACCACTGCTGTAATATGATTTGAAACCTCTTTAAGACCCCTTAAAAGAATCGAAAGTCCAGTTCCACCTCCAAGTGCAACGATATTGATCATGACTAATTGTCCTTTCTAATCTCTCTGTGGATCGCATTTGCCGAATATCCCTGTGTGTTATAATGATCAGCAAGTTTATTTGCAAAGGTTACAGACCGATGCTGACCACCTGTACAACCAATAGCAATCACAAGCTGTGCCCGACCATCCTTGACCATACTTGGAATAATTAGATCTAAAAACTGACGCATTTGTTCAAATAATGCAAGACTCTCATCAAAGCTCATAACATAATTTTGCACTTCAGCCTCGTTACCCGTCAATGAGCGCAACGCCTCAATATAATAAGGATTTGGTAGGAATCTCACATCAAATACATAATCTGCATCTAATGGAAGCCCTTTTTTAAATCCGAAGGATACAAATGTCACTTGCATAGAGACATGTGGCTCAGTAATAGAGAGTGCCTTAGATATCGTATTTTTAAGCTGTGCTTGTGTCGTCGTATTGGTATTAATAACAAAGTCAGCTTGTTCTCTGAGCACGGAAAGCATTTTCTTTTCAGACTGAATGGCATCTTCTATTCGACCATTCGGATCGAGTGGATGTGTTCTTCTGGTTTCCTTAAAACGCTTTAACAGAATCTGATCGTCAGCCTCAAAGTAAAACACTTGGTAGGTATATCCTTTATCCTTTAATAGGTATAGATTGTTTTCCAAATCTTTAAAGAACTTGCCACCTCTAATATCTATGACGAGTGCTACATGTTGAATATTCTCAGAGTTTTGTTCCACCAACTCAATAAAACTTGGAATCAACGATGGTGGTAAATTATCGATACAATAATACCCCAAATCTTCAAATACTTTTTTTGCTTGGCTTTTACCAGCCCCTGACTGCCCAGATAGAATAATAAAATTCACATCAATCTCCTATTCAATGTTAAAAATTCTTTCCTTTGATAAACCCGCAATAAAAGCTCTATCCAATGAATGATCTACTTTACCGATGTTTTCAATCTCATGTGCATCACTGCAAACGGCAAACTTAACGTCATAGTTCATTGCGATTTTAATTTCCTCAACGGTCAAATGTCCATGAGAATTGTTAATCTCTAAAAGTGTTCCTTTTGAGGCTGCCGCTTTTGCCACCTCTGCCACATCGATAGGTCCTTTTGCGCCAGGATGGGTAATCATATTGATTTTGTTGCCGAGGATGGCCCCAACCATAGCCTTTGTATTAATTTCAACTGCCTTTTTTTGATATGACTTAAAAAAGCGACTCATAACATTCACAAAGTGAATGCCTAGATCGTGTTTTAAATTTGATCCAAAATGGTAACCTGCATTTATCCAATCCAACATGCTGAGCATTTCTTCATCGATGTCAAGTCTGCCATCATTTCCAAGTATATTTGCTTCAAGCCCAAGTAAAACTCGAATCTGAGGATACTTTATGTTCATTTCATCAATTTCTTTTCTTAACGATTTGAAATTCTCTTTTTTAATTCCATAGCCCGAGTGTGCTGGGCCATGATCAGTAATTGCGATTTCCTTAAGGTTTAACTCAATCGCTTTACGGACAATTGCCTCAAGTTCATTTTTACTGTCTCCGCTATATTTCGTATGCATATGATAATCAGCGATAAGTCTCATCTTAACACCTCACTTTCTCAATTTAATTATACCACTCTTTTCAAGTTTTAATTTTATTTTGACAAATTCGTTATATATAAAAAACACTGTTTTCACAGTGTTTTCATAAATTTTACTATTCTTTTCCAAATAACCTTACTTCACGTTCAAGTGTGACACCAAAAGTATCAAATACAACCTTTTGAACGACAGAAATTAACTCCATTACTTCCTCACAGGTTGCTTTGCCAAGATTGACAATAAAGCCGCAATGCTTTTCAGAGACCTGTGCATCGCCATGTCTAAGTCCTCTTAATCCCGCCTCTTCAATCAACTGACCCGCATAATGCCCTGGCGGTCTTTTGAAAGTACTACCTGCACTCGGTAACTCTAGTGGTTGCTTAGTAACACGTTTTTTTGTGAGTTCATTGGTTATTTCTTTTATAATTTCCACATTGCCTAAAGTCAATTTAATACCAACTCTTAATACAATATAGTTTAAATCTCTAACAATACTGGTTCTATAGCCAAACTCAAGATCTGCTTTACCGATGCGCTTTATCACACCCTCCATCGTCAGTACATCCACCCATTCAACGACGTCTTTCATCTCACCGCCATAGGCGCCTGCGTTCATGTAGACTGCACCACCTAGTGTTCCAGGAATGCCAGATGCAAACTCAAAGCCTTGTAAAGCTTCTTTCCATACAACTTTAGACAATTTGGATAAAAGGACACCTGCTTCAGCAATAACTAGATCCCCCTCGATTTTTATATCAGAAAAGCCTTCGCTAATCTTGATAATAAGCGCTCGAATGCCAGTATCTTCTACGAGGATATTCGATCCATTACCCATAATAAAATAAGGTTGATTCATCGTTTTACACAAATCTATTGTCTTTTCAATTTGTTCAATTGTATGAGGCACGACGATAAAATCAGCTTTTCCGCCAATTTTAAACGATGTGTGATTTGACATATATTCATCAACCAACACCTGCGTTGGTTCATATATCTTATAAAGTGCATCTAAAAGCATTCTTCAAACTCCAATAGTATATTTGACCTTTAACATTCTAACATAAAATGCAAACGGTTACAAAAACTATTTTATATCGCCGTGTTTTTCAGTATGATCGATTTCTACGATGTGGTTATCAGCGTCTAAAACCACAACATTTGGAACCAACGCTTTAGCTTCAACCGCATCGATTAAACAATAGGCAATTATGATGACGATATCACCTGGTTGAACGCGTCTTGCAGCTGCACCATTTAAACAGATGACACCACTGCCTCTTTTACCAGCGATGGTATAAGTTTCAAGTCTTTCACCATTATTATTATTGACGATCTGTACTTTCTCACCAGGTAAAATACCTGCAGCATCTAATAAATCCTCATCTATCGTGATACTGCCCACATAGTTTAAATTTGCTTCAGTTACAGTTGCTCTGTGAATTTTACCTTTAAACATAGTTAATAACATGCCTTGCTTCCTCCTATGACAAATTCACTTGTCCTCTATAATTATCAATCAAACGTGTTTTTCCAAACTTAACGGCAAGTGCAATTAAGAATTCATCTTCTATAGTAACTAATGGTAATAAAGTCTTAACGTTAACTAATGATACATAATCTATCTCTGCAAGTGGTGAAGATTGAATGTGATCCACAATTGCTGCTTTGATTTTATCAGCGTCTCTTTCACCCTCTAGAATTTTTGATTTAGCCATTTCAAGTGATTGACTCAAAACGAGCGCTTCCTTACGCTGTTCAGCAGAGAGATACGTATTTCTTGAACTCATCGCAAGACCATCAGACTCTCTAACGATTGGACACGGTACAATTTTTACAGTCATGTTTAAATCTCTAACCATCTTTTCGATGACTGCTACCTGTTGTGCATCCTTTTGACCAAAGAAAGCAAAGTCAGGTTGAACGATATTAAAAAGTTTAGCAACCACAGAGGTGACACCTTTAAAATGTGTTGGTCTTGACGCGCCACAGAGTTGCTTCGTAATCTCACCCTCACAATCCACATAAGTTGAATAGCCTTCTGGATACATTTCTGTTGCCTCTGGTGCAAAAATAAGATCCACTCCAACTGCTTCACAGGTATTTTGATCTCTTACTAAATCACGTGGATATGTTTCAAGGTCTTCACCCGGGCCAAACTGAGTTGGATTGACAAAGATACTGACGATGACAACGTCACATTTTGCCTTAGCTGCCTTCATTAATGAGGCATGACCTTCATGTAGAAATCCCATTGTGGGTACAAAACCGATTCTATTTCCAGCTCTACGCTTTTCATCTACAAAAGCTCTTACCTCAGATATGGTTTTAACTGTTTTCATTCTTCACCTCATATCTCATCTATAATATTTATTTTATAAATTACTTCAATATGATTCACACGATTCACTTATCTTCTTTAACTTATCTTCTTTAACTTATCTTCTTTAACTTATCTTCTTTAACTTCATTTCGATATTTCGTTAATAAAGTTTATCTAGAACAGACTCATCTATTTTGAAGGTATGCTTTTCTTCTGGGAAATCGCCACTTTTCACTTCACTTGCATATGCTTTTGCCGCGTCAATTATGATTGGCTTTAGATTGGCATACTGTTTGACAAACTTCGGTGTTAAATCCGAGTACATGCCCAGCAGATCTTGAATGACCAAAACCTGCCCATCACAGCCACTTCCAGCACCTATTCCAATGGTTGGTATGCTGAGTTGACTCGAGATCAACTGTGCTAATTTAGCTGGAATACATTCTAATACAATGGCAAAGCAACCCAAGGATTCAAGTAATTTTGCCTCTTCAATTAACTTTTTTGCTTGCGCTTCCGATTTGCCTTGAACTTTAAATCCACCAAAGGCGTTAACCGATTGTGGTGTTAATCCTAAGTGTCCCATTACAGGGATTTGTGCAGCGATAATTGCCTCTATACGCGTCTTTACATTAAAGCCACCTTCAAGTTTAATCGCGTGAGCACCTGCTTCTTTTATAAAACGTGCTGCATTTCTTACAGCTTCTTCATCGCTGACATGATAGCTCATAAATGGCATATCTGCCACAACCATAGCAGATTTTGCCCCTCTTTTAACCGCTTTTGTATGATGGATCATATCTTCCATCGTCACTGCAAGCGTATCCTCGTAGCCGAGCATGGTCATCCCCAATGAATCCCCTACAAGCAGACATTCAATTCCCGCCTCATCTAAAAGACTTGCCATTGAATAATCATAAGCCGTTAGCACGGTAATTTTCTCATGATTCATTTTGTGGTTTAAAAAAGTTGATGTTGTGATCTTTGTCATAATCATCCTCCTCAAGAACAGAAATGATTTCGTCTTTCTTTTCCTTTGATTGGTTCGAAAGCGAAACGGTTTGTCTGGCTAAGGCAATATACGTTTCACGGTCTTTCTGTGAAAGTGAGTTTAAATGCATTTTTATTGTGCCACTGTCTCCACGAGCAATCGGACCAGTCAATGCCGACTTAGCACCAACTTTTTCTATATTCGATATCGTATTCGTTATGAGTGGCCATAATGCATTTTGAGCGACCTCAGCCGTATATCCGAGAGCCATTAACTGGTCGATGGCAAGATTTACAACGGTTACCAAATAATTCGATGCAATCACAGCAGAAGCGTGATATTGTGCTTTACTAGAGCTATCTACTTTAATATGTCGTGGAAATAGCAAATCAAGTCCAAACGCTTTTATAACCGACTCATTTTCAATGCCATAATAGACATTTGACAGTTCATCCGTATTCTCCACAATTGAGGTAAATGCTCTCAGTGGATGAAGCGTAAAAACATGATTCGAAAGCTGATTTAAACCATCCACAGAATGTACGCCACTGGTATGAAAAAATGCTTTATTTTCAGTTGCTATACCTTCATTCATGATTTGAGTAATCACTGAGTTGATCTGGTCATCTGACACGGTTATACCGATAATGTCCGCACTACCAATTACCCCATATAAATCATCTGTGACATAGGCATCTACTAATCGCTCATCTAATTCCAACGCCTTCGGGTTTCTCGAATAAAAACTCACAAGTTCAAATCGATGTTTCTTTAAATAAATGGCCAATGATTGTCCAACTTTTCCTGCACCAATAAAAGCGATCTTCATCTTTTCACTTCCTGTAACAAAAAATCAAAAAACTCTTTCTGCACAAGACAAAAAGAGCATCCATTTCATTATGCTTCTCAGTCTCGGGCAAATGCTCAGAGCCGATTTTCATTGTAAAAAATAACACATCCATGTATAGTCCCAAAGGGTACTATCACGTTCATTATAACATAGTTCCTTACTTAAGATTAATAAAATTTTATGTATTTTCTGTAAATCAAATTAAGAGTTGCTCAAAGAACAGTTGATGCATTTTTAAATATGTTTGGATCAAAAAAAAATTAAAGCACACCATTGGTGTGCCTTAGGTTCAAGTCATTTTTTATTTTGCTCTAGTCTTTTTCTATTCCTTAGTTTTAGTTTCATACATCATTGCATACTCATAATCCACTTCTGATTCACAAGACTTACAAAGACCAAACTTATTCACTTTCTTTTCATCGCCACATCTTTTACAATACGTAACGTCAAATTGATTTTCTTTTACTGCTTCCTTCATAAGCCACCTCCAAAACGTATTACTGTATACAATTATCCTTTATCTAAATTGTATACGATAATACTATTTTATGCAAGTGTTTTTCTCAAATCCTTCATATTATTTTTTCTTTTATTTGGATCAATTTGGCAAAGTTTTAAAAGCGCTTTCAAATGCTCATCTGAAATACGTCTTTCATTCTTACGTATGATTTCTAGAAGCGATTTTCCTAAACTAAAAAAGTCACTCTCATAATCAATGCGTTGAAATTGCAACATCATTTCTGGTGATAAATAATGAAAAGTTCCTGATGATTCTTTTATAAGATGCCGATCTTCATAAGTTGATGATAATGAAAAATCGATCAAGTATACATGATAGTAATCATCTATAATAATGTTTTCAGGCTTGATATCCAAATGTAATACACCTGCATCATGCAAGGCAAACAAGGTTCTCGTTGCATTTTCAAAAACCAGACCAAATGCATTAATCAGCTTTTGTTTTTCATTTTGCATATCTAACCACTGTCTCAGGGTTTTTCCTTTAATGTACTGACAGGTAATTTTCATGAGATCTCCTATAATTTCATAGCCATACATGACAGGAAATCCATTGAACATCGCTTGATTGAGCTTCGATAAAATAGAAATTTCATTTAGTCCTCTATTGATGTGTACAAACTTTTCAATGACAGTCAAACCTGTTTTCGACTCCACTCTTATATTGGAAAAGCAATTATTGGAAAGTGCATTAATACCTTTTGATTTCGTGTTTGATTTCACATTCATTTTAGACTTAATTAAGAAATCTTTGTGCATTCTATTTACTCCTTTAATTAACAATAGGTTCGTTAGGATAGCAAACCTTACAGGGCGTATAGCCTTCCTCGCGTGCTTTATCAATTGAGATCCCAAACTTACTCTTTCTAAGATAGTGGCATTCTGATCTATGAAATCTTTCACCATAGGTGGTGATAAATACGGTCTTGTTTGTTCTCTGATCACCATCTGAATAAACGGCTGGTGAAAATGGAAGCGCAAACTGATGTCTACCTAAAAAAGTCGGCAATGTATAATCGTAGGCAAGCTTATATTGTCCCATTCCCAGGTCATCAAAAGTAACTTCCACCTTTAAATTATGAATGAGTTGATCGATTTCAAACTTCTCTAATTCCCTATTATAGAGCCATGCGCCTATCTCGGACAGTATCGCTTCATTAATCGTTCTTCGGATGACTTTTTCGTGTCCAATAAAGGGCATACTGGCAACTTCTAGTTCATTCTTAGCATTTAAAAATGCAAACTCGAGCTGTTCATCTATATACAAACTCAAAATTGATCCAACCAATGTAATTATGAGAATCATCGATATGGTAATTACAAGAGCCGCCTCAATGGTCACACTCGCTTTAGATTTTTTCACAAGCACCTCTTATTCCGTTAGCTGATTGACAAGGACATACTGTCTCATCTGATGATGAAATCCACTATTATCTTCCCAAGCGATTTGAAGTTGGTGACCTATAGAATAATCGTCTAAAGTACTTTTTTTCTCCAATCCATAGAGTTCAAGTGCAAATAATGACATAGCTCTATTAACAGTCTTAGATTCATCTTGCATATATAGTAGCAATCTTAAGTAATCCATATAATAAATACCATATTGCGTTTTACTATGACTTTCAGATGTATTTTTGTCATCTATGGCACTGTCTTGAGACAATAAACCATTTAAGCTCGTATGCCATTCTTCACTTCTCTTAATCATTGGGATGGCATTTCCTTTTAACAATTCGTTAACGTCTGTATAAGATTCTGCTGTCGACCATAATGCAATCGCACCCGAATAAGCAAAAATTCGCCATGGTTGTGGTATCGACGCAGTTAGCACATTGATCTGATTCATTTGAGATTTTGATTGAATGAGAGAAACCAAATTAAACGGTACGCGAATACCTAATATTTTCAATCTTATTTCAGCCAAGCTCTGTCTTTGATGATGCAATCCCGTTAATATGAATTCAATCTCGCCTTGAATGGAACGTTCCACATTTAATCGCTCTCCATAAGGAATTTTTCTAGGACAATTCTGGTCAAAGCTATTAAAAATTGAAAGTAAGTATTCTGAGACAAGAATTTTCGTAGTTAAGTCATAATTGATTACACCTTCATGGTTTCTGTAGTCAATGGACTCATTTAATTCAAGTGAAACATCCTCAATTGTAACGCTTTTAAAGAGCTCATCAAGTTTGGTTATTGCATCTAGAATTTTCAAATAAAGCGACTTTTGATGATTTATGATAAACTGATTCAATTTAGCATCGATTTCCTGTCTTATTTCTTTGCTTACTTGTGATAACCGATCGTTTTCTTCACGTAGTTTGCTCAACGCCACTTCTATCTGTTCAATTTTATCAGTAAAAAGTGCAATTAATATCTCATTCTCCCCTTCATTTTCTTCATTTTCTTCATTTTCAAGTCTCTTTATTGATTCATAAAGCTCTCTTACTTCCTTAGTATAGAGATCTATTTTATTTAGATTTTCTCCTATGCTCGATTCAACTTCTGAAACTGTATTTGCATTTTGTGAAACAGAATTGAGAATATCCGTTATTTGATCTATTTTAAGATTGAAATCCACCTTGCCTTCGCTATAATTATCTTTCATATTCGCATAAAAGGTAGTTGTATCACTATTATCATCGTTTGACTGTAGCGACTCAAGCTGGAATGCCAATTCTTGATAGTCCACTTCAAAAAGTAAATTGGCTGAATGAATCTCTTGCTCAAGCTGACTAATATGATTTTGTATATCCGAAATTGACCCAAATGCATTTATAGACTTCAGCCTGTCTTCTACCGTTTCGAAATCCAGCCATTCAAAAACTTTTTTTTCATAGCTTTGAAGGGTTTTTACATTCGACTGCAGCTTTGCATATGCCTTATTTTGCTCAAGAAGTGTCGTTCCATAATCCACAAGTGAGATGCATTTAGAACTAACAGCCGCTTGCTTAAGCGCTTTACTGAAGTGTTCTGGCGATGAAATTCTATCAAAAGTAATGTCAACCTCTGGCGGATAGCCAGTTTCGCTTACACCATTTAAAGCAGCGTATTTTTGTACAATATTTTCAAACGGTTGATCCGTTGGCGATGCCAGCATCCCAAACTGTGACATCATAACCTCACTATATTTTGACAATATGCCGTCACTCGCTGCATGTGCAACTTTCTGCATATCATTCTCTCTTTTATAGCTATCTACCAATTGGAATATTAATAAACTACCGATTATAATGACTGGAATCAATATGACCATAAAAATTGAAATTGCACCCTCTTGAGTTTGAAAGTAGGCCATTGATTTACTCTGTCTCTTTGATTTACTCTGTCTCTTTGATTTACTCTGTCTCATGAATTTGCCATCCTCCACCGAAAATCTTAGATGCTTCATTCAAGGTTGCAATAACCCCTCTATTGTAACTGATATAAGAAAAACGGTGCACTATAGCGTAGCGTTCGTTTAATCCAGGAAACTTATATGGATTGATCTGTTCTAGCTCAGTATTTGACTCATACATTTTCCCTACTCCAATATTATGCATTGAGATGAAGTTGGCGTTTTGAAATTCATATGTATTCATACTTGCATGCGTCGCAGTACTCTCTAAAAAGATTCTTGATTGAAATATCATTTCAATGCCAATAGATTGCACATAAAATACAAGCATCATACCAGCCATTAATAAAAATAAAATTAGTGGAATTATAATCACGAGTTCAAGAGATGTCATTTCGCCTCCGAATACCATTATTTTACATTTCGTTTGGTATTATTTTACATCTATAGTTTAAAATTGTCAATTATTACCATTCTTTTTTTAATCATCTGATATCATTACGAACACGTTTTTGGATATAAAAAATCCCTGTTCTTAGAACAGGGATTTAAGTCTTAAACGACTTCTTGAGCTTCTAACTCTTTATTCATTTTATTTCTATATCTTACACGATCTGTTTCATTAAGAATTCTTTTTCTCATTCTTAATGAATCTGGTGTGATTTCAAGCAATTCATCATCTTCTATGAAAGTAAGTGCTTCTTCCATATTAAATACTTTTGGTGGTAATAGCTTGATTGCATCATCAGAACCAGATGCTCTAGTATTGGTTAATTTCTTGTTCTTTGTCGGATTGACAACCATGTCTTCTTTTCTCGAATTGATACCAATGATCATACCTTCATACACTTCCGTTCCTGCATCAATCATCATCGTTGCACGATCAGATAAGTTAAATAAGGAATACGCCATCGCTACGCCACCTTGTTGAGAGATTAGAACACCGTTACTTCTCTTAGGTATTTCGCCTCTATATGGTTGGAATTCAAAGAATGATCTGAGCAGAACGCCCTCTCCTCTAGTAACATTGATGAACTCACTTCTATATCCAAGAAGACCTCGAGTAGGTACTAAAAACTCAGATCTAGTAAATCCATCCTCAGAATGCATGCCATCTAGCAAGCCTTTTCTTAAGCTAAGTTCTGAAATAACAGCACCTGAATACTCATCCGGTACGATCGCAATAACGCGTTCAATCGGTTCGTATTTTTGGCCATCTATCATTTTCATAAGTACTTGAGGTTTTGACACTGCAACTTCATAGCCTTCACGTCTCATATTCTCTAAAAGAATCGATAGGTGAAGTTCGCCACGACCAGATACGCGATAACCATCTTGAACAGAATCTAGCGCATCTACTCTTAAGCCAACATTAACTTCCAACTCTTTGTCCAATCTGCTTTTTAAGTGTCTGTTCGTTACAAACTTTCCACTTCTACCGCAAAATGGTGAGTCATTGATTAAAAAGTTCATTGAGAGGGTTGGCTCTTCGATTTCGATCATAGGTAATGCTTCCACTTTATCTGGATCACAAATCGTTTCACCGATTGAAATATCTTGTATACCCGCTATAACGACCATATCCCCTGCGTATGCTTCAGTCACTTCCACCTTTGAAAGACCTTGATAGACATACAACTTAGAAACTTTCGCTCGCTGTTGCGTATTATCTCTTTTACTAATCATCACTTGATCGCCTTGCTTGATTGTACCTCTAATCAATCTACCAATTCCCAGTCTTCCGACATATTCGTCATAATCAAGTGAAGAAATTTGTAATTGTAATGCTTCATCAGAGCTGTCACGATAAGGCTCAACGTGGTTTAGAATAGTTTCAAACAAAGGTGATAAGTCAGTACTTTCATCTTCCATACTTAACTTCGCAATACCTTCCTTAGCGATTCCATACACGATAGGAAACTCAAGCTGATGATCGTCAGCATTTAACTCAACAAACAAATCGAAGGTTAAATCGACGACTTCTTCTGCTCTTTGATCTTTCTTATCTATTTTGTTTATAAATAAAATTGGTCTCAAACCTCTTTCCAGAGATTTTTTAAGAACAAATCTAGTTTGTGGCATAGGCCCTTCACTAGAGTCAACCAATAAGATTACGGTATCAACCGTTTTCATTATTCTTTCTACCTCTGACGAGAAGTCAGCATGGCCCGGTGTATCTACAATATTGATCTTGTAATCATTGTACATAATAGAACAGTTTTTTGAGTAAATGGTGATGCCTCTTTCTCTTTCCAAATCATTACTGTCCATAACACATTCTGGCACGAACTCATTTGCTCTAAAAACATTGCTTTGATTTAAAAATGCGTCAACTAAAGTTGACTTTCCTGCATCAACGTGAGCGATAACCGCAATATTGATGATGCCTTTGTTTTTTAACATTTATATCTCCTAAACTAATAAAGCGTAATATTCAACCTTATAATAATATCTTATTTTTGTTGTAAAAGATATCATAATTTTAAAAAAAGACAAAAAAATAAAAATCTTCGGACATCAAATCCTCAGATTTTACCACAAAAATGTGTGATCAATAAAAAAACTGCACTGCAGTTACCTACAGAACAGTTAAGAAGGCTTAATAAACTTTTGAAACACTATATTCTTTTGCTAATTTATACATAGATACCGTTTTATTTGCTTGAACATAAGATGCATCAACTGTCGTATCTACTGTTTTCCAAGTACCATTAATATAGACTTCATTCCATGCATGATAGACATCACCAGTATTCGTTGAGTAACCTTTTACAAGTTTCGTAGGAATCCCAACACTTCTTGTCATTGCAGCGAATAATGCCGAATAATCATAACAAATGCCATTTTTTGAAGCAAATGTACTATCAACATTTGGGAAGTAACCACTAGTTACAGTTTTAGCTTTATTATAATCGTATTTATAGTTTTTGGTAATATAGTTATAAATCGCTTTTACTTTTGCATCATCAGAAGTTAAATTTTTTGTGAGCTCATATGCCTTTTGTACAGCTAGTGTATCTTCATTCCATTCTATATCTTGAATTGAATTAAGATATACGACATTAGAGTTTGCCAAATTTAACGTAACCGATGTTTTAGTAAGCTCTTTGTAACTATTTCCAGTGGTATTTTGCATCAATCTCACTGTGTAAGTGCCATTTCCAAGTTGTAACGGAAATTGATTAACATCTGTGTCAACGATTGGATAAGAGTATCTTTGACCATCTTTTTCAACTAACAATAAAATTTTACTGCTACTTAATGTGCTATATTCAACGTTTACGATTCCTGTTGCCAAATCTGCTTGAATGGTTTGAGTTGCACCAAAACTGGTAAACGATGCACTGACCAAAACAACTGTCATCACTAATAAACTCAATATTTTTTTCATGTTTCTCTCCCTTCGGTAGCTAGGCTGCCATTCCTTATGGAAAGGCCCTATAGCTTTGCGTCCCATCGTTTCCAATGGTTTGCCGTTATCGGTGAGAGGTTCGTTTCACGTAATGAAATTTTCAAAAAATAGAAAATCTCCTCATTCGGCGACTGGCTGCCACTCCTTTCGGAAAGGCCCTATAGTTTTGCGTCCCATCGTTTCCGATGGTTTGCCTTTGTCGTGAAAAGACATCTCTTCACAGAATATTTACTTCTATGCTAATAGTATACCACACTTCTAATTTTGTACAATTACAAAAACATTACGACTTTTTATGGATTTTGTAAAGCGTGTATGATTAAACGATGCGTTGGGTTCTTTACAGGATCACAGGTAACCAAGGTTAAAATTTTATCTTCATTATTTTTATATAATACAGAAATTTCAGTTGGCTCTACGATAAGGGTCTCATATACGGTGTACTTATAGACCTTATTATCTGTAGTGATTTCAATGATGTCGCCTTTACCTAACTCGTCCAATCGATTAAAAAACAAGCCATATGATCTACCTCTATGTCCCGCTATACCTACATTTCCGATTTCACCAAACTCTGAAGTGCCTGCAATTACAGCAGCTCCTCTATTCAAATTTTTATCTGTTGCACCCATTAGGATCGGCATTATCAAATTGATTTTGGATATTTTAATTTTCCCAATAACACTTTTGTCTACAGTTTTCGCTTTTTCTGTTGTTGCTTCCGTCGATGCCTCTATTGATTCTGTCACATCTGTAGATGTTTCAACTGTCGTTTCTTCCTCACTCGCTTCTATCGCATCACTAGCTTCATAAATTGCCTGTAAAGCAAGAAAATCTGCCTCGGCTTGTTGATCTGCTTCTTCATTTAATGTCAATTGACTGTCATATGCTTCAAGTAACTTGTTTTGCCAATAATCAGCATATAATTTGTCAGCAATTGGGAAAGCAGCGATCCCTAAACCTGCTATAATTAATCCTGTGGATAGCCATTTTTTCCAACTTATCATAATCTGCCTCTTTCAAAATTAGTCGCCGTAATGACGATAGCTGTCTAAAAACATCAGCATTAAACCAGATCCAATTCCAAATACACTTAGTGCAGTTCGAATATAGGGGTCTATCTGTATATTTTTTGTTATCACAATTAATACTATAGTAAATAGTAATACCTTTATACCCATTTTCTTTAGGTTCAAAGCGGCACCTCTTATCCTCTTTATTAATTAACCATATCACAATTGAAAACAAAATGTAAAGAGGGTGTACTATTGCACACCCTTGATTTCTTGAAGACCTTCTGTTATATACTCTCTTAACCATGTGATGACGTCAAGATTATTAATCGGAACCCCATCTAACAACTTTCTAATTTCTTTTGTATTTAAGGTAAACGTCTCATTATTTACTGTGTGCGTGTAAATCATATCCATAGATTCACAGGCATTGATAATCGTCACTAATGTTTCCGGCATATCTCCAAGTGGCACACGATCAATATGACTGTGCTTGAAGACTGCAGTGATTTCAGTTCCAGCTCCAAGTTGTGATTTGATTTCGAAATAACCACCACATTGTTCTGCTGAAGACTTAAAAAGCGGTATACCCAATCCAACCTTTCGCGTCGTACGAGTCGTATAAAAAGGATCAATTACCCTTCTAACAGTCTCTGCATCCATTCCAATGCCATCGTCTTTAATTTTAATCGTCAACCGATCTGTCGCCATATCTTCAATTACAACGATTCTTAAACACTCTGCTTTAGCTGAAATTGAATTTTGTGCAATATCCAAAATGTGTAAAGAAAGCTCCCTCATAATACCTTCCCCAATAAATAATCAATTACTGCTGAACAACTTCTTTCCGATAAATCCATAGAATGAATGGGCTCGCTGATTTGTTCTAAATAATGTGCATCTGAATTATAAATAACTTGAAAATCTTTCGTCAACCCTTCTGATATTGGACTGTTGAGATGTACTTCAACGGTTTTAAATCCTAATGATTCTGGTATGAATCCTAAATTGACGAGTATGCTATTTGACGCTTTGTTTATG
This sequence comes from Fusibacter sp. QWL-12, assembly GCF_058683495.1. Classification (NCBI taxonomy): domain Bacteria; kingdom Bacillati; phylum Bacillota; class Clostridia; order Eubacteriales; family Fusibacteraceae; genus Fusibacter; species Fusibacter sp. QWL-12. The sequence goes on along the minus strand of NZ_CM178745.1, from coordinate 2,699,733 downwards.
TGTGCTGGAACGACACATCCAAAATGCTTTTCTACTAAAGCTTTAACCGCTTCAATAGATAAATCTACCGACATCATTAGTGCTCTTAACTCTTCTCCTGTTTGTTCATCATTATCATTTAATATGAGTTGATGTCCAAATAGTTTAGGCTTATTCAGTATTGGTGTCCTATAAGCTGCTAAAACTTCATTAAATCCTAAAAGATCAGATAAACTTCTAAAGTAGCAGAGTACATGAACCTCTTCTTTTGTTTGAATTTCCATACCTGGAACCAACAAAATGTCAAATTTTTCAGCCACTTGAGCAATCGCTACTAGATTGTCACAAGCGTTGTGATCTGTCACTGCAATTATGTCTAATCCTTTAATGTGCGCCATTCCCACAATATTATTAGGCGTCATATCCTCACTACCACATGGAGATAGACATGAGTGTATGTGCAAATCATAGTAAAGTTTCACTATTTTACTCCAGCTTCATATAAAATCTTAAAAATCTCAAAAGAATCTAGCTCTGTTGATAAAATAACAACTTCTTGCTCATTTGCTTTTTCTAAAATTTCTTGTTCAACTTTAATCCCTTCTGGAATAATAATACAAGCAAAGTCTAATAATGAAGCAACTGCCAATATGTTGTTATGTGTTTGAACGGTTATCCAAGCTGTATCATGTTTACCCTTAGCCATTACCCAGCTCAATAAATCACAAGAGTATGCATTTTCAATTTTTCTATCTAAATTTTCTCCTGATAAGTGTTTAAAACCAAACTTCTCAATCAATTCTTTAACAAACATCTCTATACTCCTCAGCCTAAAATTATAATTTATAAATTCTATGAATCAACATTAGCCTTTAGACTGAGTTTTTAACAAGACACAATCCTCTAGCTTTGCATTGCCACTGACGATGTCCTCAGCGAGAACTCTACAGTTAGGTGCACCACAGGCACCACAATTGATACCTGGTAACATCTGCGTATACTCTTCAATTTTTGCCATTTTTTCTAGTGCTCGTTTGAAATCCGTATCTAATTTAAAAATCGGCATTGGTTTAATAGGTGTATCCCACTCCATATTTTCTGGTATTAAATCAATATCAATGTTTACAGGTACATCCATACCATATTTTTTTGTTAATTTTCTAACGCGATTTTTTCCAATAAATGTGTTTTCAACATTTAAAGGTCCTCCAACGCATCCGTTTACACACGCATAGCCTTCAAAGAAATCTAAGGAGTTGAGTTTTCCAATTTCCATTGACTCAAGCACTTTTATGACTTCGTCAATACCATCAACTGCAATATAATCGTCAATTTCCATCGCATAGCTTTGTCCGCCAACCCTTGCCCAACCAATCCCTTTTCCAGTTGAGCGTTGAAGCGGTTTTATGTCCGTTACCTTATCGATGATTTTCATGACTTTGTAATAGATTTCTTCAGTGGAAACGGCTTCATCAATACTTGATTTATCTATCCCAATTGGATTTTTTATACTTGTGATCTTTGCCGGACAAGGTGAAATATATATGATACCGATTTCATCATCCGCATAGCCTTCTTGTATCAATCTTCTTCTCACATGTCTTGCAGCGATTTCCATAGGCGCTTCAAGTTTAATGATATGATCAATTAAAGCCGGATACTTAATTTGAATGAGGCGCGTAATTACAGGGCAATACGTCGATATTAAGGGTTTATTGATATGTTCCTTTTCTAGCATTGATTTCTCATAAACCGCTAAAATTTCAGCAGCATGTGCCGTATCGTACACTTCATCAAAGCCTAATTTCAACAATGCATTGTAAACCTTGTTCGTATCGTACTCTTCCGCAAATTGACCATAAAAAGAAATCGAAGGAAGGGCAACTGTGTACTTGTAATTGTTCAGAGTATCTATTGAACTGACAAGTGCGCCTTTTGCATGGTAAGGACATACTCTTAAGCATTCCCCACAATCAATGCAACGATCTTGAATGATTCGTGCTTTACCGTCGATGATTCTAATGGCTTGTGTCGGACATCGATCAAGACAGTGTGTGCATCCATTACAGTAGTCTTTTTCGAGCACTACTGAATGCCAGTATTCTCTCATTATTACCTCCAAGTGAGGACTGATTAGTAGGTGACGACCATCTTAATTTGTGTACCAACGCCAAAAGTTGATTCAATGATAAACTCGTCGCTCACTTTTTCCATGTTTGGCAAGCCCATACCTGCGCCAAACCCCATTTCTCTTGCAACAGCAGTGGCAGTCGAAAACCCCTTTGTCATTGCAAGATCAATATTTTCAATTCCTGGGCCAACATCTTCAACGTATATTTCGATACAGTCGGGCTTTATGTATACGTCAATCGTACCACCCAACGAGTGAATAACTAAATTAATTTCTGCTTCATAAGTTGCAATTGCAATTCTCCTAAGAATATTTGCATCAATAGCCAATTGTCTAAGCATATTCTTAATCTTACTTGAAGCCTCACCAGCTCTTGAAAAATCATCTTTTAATATATCATAGTGAAGTTTCATAGCAACATTTGATTCATTTCTCATATAGGCGTTCATAAATCTCAGATCCCCTTGCCTCTGCAGATTAGTATTACGGTTGACTGATTAAATGGATATACCTCTTAATCCATTGTTATATAGTATTCCTGAAACGGTAAATAAAGACTCTCTTGTTGACATTAGCAGTATTTTTTTGTCTTCTGCTAGGTTGATCATTTCATTACATGGTTTTTTCCCTCTTACAAAGAGGATTGCCTTTAGATCAAGCATCTCAGCTGTTCTGATAACCTGTTGATTCGTCAGACCTGTAATCAATAAAGTGTCATCTTCTACATAAGCTAACACATCACTCATTAAATCTGAGCCAAAAGCTGTATTGATCTCAAGTTCTAGACCAGGTTCATATGCTAAAACATCTGCTTTAATTATTTCTTTGATGTATTTTAAGTGCATCATTGCCTCCTATAACTCAAAAGTTAATTATTTAACAATTAACACTTACATTATAGCATCTTTACATTCTGAGTTCAATTTCTTTTATTACAGCTTTTGTGACCGCTTCTACTGACTGATTGGCATCAATCGTAACAATACGTTTTGGAAAGCGTTCAACTAAGCTTAGATAGCCTTCTCTTACGCGTTCATGAAAGTGAAGCCCTTCTAAATCAAGCTTATTGATTTCACGGTCTGGGTTTTGTGCAATACGATCTAAGCCTACTTTGGGATCAACATCTAGATACAATGTCAAATCAGGTAAAAAGCCTTCAGTAGCAAATAAGTTCATATTATAAACCTCATCTATGCCAATGCCTCTAACATAGCCTTGGTAAACCATAGATGAATCGACAAATCGATCGATAATCACCAACTTGCCTTGTTCAACAGCAGGTTTGACTTTTTCAACCAAATGTTGTCTTCTAGCTGCTGCAAACAAAAGCGCTTCTGTTCTTACATCCATTTCTGGTAAATTTTTATCTAAGGTGATGTTTCGAATTTGTTCTGAAATTCTAACGCCACCTGGTTCTCTTGTAATGATAAAGGGTAGACTCAATTCTTGAAAATAAACCGCAATCTGCTCAATAACAGTTGATTTACCAGCACCGTCTCCACCTTCTATAGAGATAACTAAAGGTTTCTTGTTGGACATGTTTTGCTCCTCATTATTAATATACGTACATTATCATTTTAAACTATTTTGCCTTCCTTTACTATAGTTAAAGTCCTATCTCAGTGCCATTTGATATACGTCTATCAAACTCAATAAGCATTTACTTATATATCAAACACTTAACCGCACTAAATTAAAAGCCTTCAATGATTATTAAAAATCTTCAGGCATCGAGCCTTCAGATTTTACCACAAGCGAGATTGTGGCTAAATAAAAAACCTGCAATTACATGTCGCCATATAATTGCAGGTGATTTAACGATTACTTGTCATAGTCAAGGTTTGACCATGATTTATAATTATTTGTTTAATGGGAATTTTTCTCTAGCAACATAGTGCGTATGAAGTAATTCATGCGCTTTATGGCTATTTGGTTTGCCAAGATACTCATCGTATAAGCGTTTGATCTCTGGATTTTTATGAGATTTTCTTACAGTTAAAGCAGCATCTTCTGAATAAAGTGCTTTTGCTCTTTCTGCTCTTATATCGATTACATTTCTAACGTTAGCTGGTTGAATTGGCTGTCCACCACCATTTACACAACCGCCTGGACAAGCCATAACTTCGATAAAGTGGTAATCTGCTTCGCCATTTTTGATTTTATCAAGTAAGATACCCGCATTTGTTGTATTGTGAGCAACAGCAACCTTAATATCCATACCAGCAACATTAACCGTAGCTTCTTTGATACCTTCAATACCACGAACTGCAGTATAGTCAACGTTTTCAAGATCTTGACCGCTTAATACGTCAGCAACGGTTCTGATCGCTGCTTCCATAACGCCGCCTGTCGCTCCGAAGATTACACCAGCGCCTGAATAGTCGCCCATGAATGCATCAAAAGTACCTTCTTCTAATTTATCAAACTCAAGTCTAGCTTCTTTAATCATCAATGCAAGTTCACGAGTTGTAATTGATACATCTACGTCTCTATATCCATTAACTTCAAGCTCTGGTCTTACGATCTCAGATTTTTTAGAAGTACATGGCATTACTGAAATTACGAGGATATCTTTTGGATCGATACCGTGTTTTTCAGCGTAGTAGCTTTTTGCTAATGCACCAAACATATTTTGTGGTGATTTACATGTTGAAAGGTGTGGTAAAAGATCTGGATAGTTAAACTCGATATATCTTACCCAACCTGGCGAACATGATGTGATCATTGGTAAAACGCCACCGTTTTGTAGTCTGTGAAGTAACTCTGTACCCTCTTCCATAATTGTAACGTCAGCTGCCCAGTTTGTATCGAAAATCTTGTCAAAGCCAAGTCTTCTTAACGCTGTAGCTAATTTACCAGTTACATTTGTTCCAATTGGGTATCCAAACTCTTCACCTAGTGCTGCTCTTACTGCTGGAGCTGATTGAACGATAACGTGTTTCGATTTATCTTCAAGCGCTGCCCATACTTTATCGATAGCAGATTTCTCTGTTAAAGCACCTACTGGACAAGTTACCATACATTGACCACAGTAAATACATGGTACATCTTTCATGCTCATTTCAAATGCAGGACCTACAGTTGTTTTGAAGCCTCTGTTTAAGAAATCTAAGATACCAATGCCTTGAACATTTTTACATGCACTTACACAACGACCGCAAAGAATACATTTGCTTGAATCTCTTACGATTGAAGGAGAAAGATCATCAAAAGATGGCTCTCTTTTTTCGCCTTCATAAGGGATTGTTCTGATGCTTAATTCTTCAGAAAGTGATTGTAATTCGCAGTTTTTGCTTCTTACGCATGTTGTACACTCTCTGTTATGGTTAGCAAGTAATAATTCTACTGTATTTTTTCTAGCTTTTCTAACTCGTGTATTGTTAGTGTTAACTACCATGCCTTCACGAACTGGAAGCACACATGAAGCTTGAAGTGCTCTAGCACCTTCCACTTCAACAACACAAACACGACAAGCGCCAACTTCATTGATATCTTTAAGGAAGCAAAGAGTTGGAATATCGATACCAACTGTTCTAGCAGCTTCTAATACTGTTAAGTTACTTGGTACTTCATATTGAATACCGTTTATAGATAAACTTACATTACTCACGATAAGTACACCTCTTTCATATAATCTTTGTTGTCCAACTATTGCTTAACAATAACTTTCTTAGGACATTTTGGAATACAAGCGCCACATTTGATACATTTTGCTTGATCGATGACATGATTTTGTTTCACTTCGCCACTGATAGCATCAACTGGACAAACTCGTTTACAAGCAGTACAGCCAATACAGCCATCTGTGATCACGATTGACAATAAATCTTGACACATACCAGCTGGACATTTTTTGTCAACTACGTGAGCGATGTACTCATCTTTGAAGTACTTAAGTGTAGATAATACTGGGTTTGGTGCAGTTTGTCCAAGACCACAAAGTGATGAGTCTTTTATTGAGTAAGCTAATTCTTCTAATTTAGTTAAATCTTCCATAGTACCGTTACCTGAAGTGATTTTTTCAAGCATTTCAAGCATTCTCTTAGTACCTTCACGACATGGTACACATTTACCACATGATTCATCTACTGTAAAGTCAAGGAAGAATCTAGCGAAGTCAACCATACAGTTTGTATCATCAACAACGATCATACCACCTGAACCCATCATTGAGCCAAGTGCTGTTAAAGTATCAAAATCGATTGGTGTTTCAAGATGTGCTTCTGTTAAACAACCACCTGATGGACCACCCGTTTGAACAGCTTTGAATTTTCTACCATTTGGAATACCGCCACCGATATCATAGATAACTTCTTTAAGCGTTGTTCCCATTGGAATTTCAACAAGACCTGTATTGTTGATTTTACCACCTAAAGCGAAAACCTTAGTTCCTGGTGACTTTTCAGTACCGAATGAAGTAAACCAATCAGCGCCGTTTAAGATAATTTGAGGCACAACTGCATAAGTCTCAACGTTATTGATGATTGTAGGTTTTCCAAAGATACCTTTTTGAGCTGGGAATGGTGGCTTTGGTCTTGGCATACCACGCTCGCCTTCGATAGAAGCGATAAGAGCAGTCTCTTCACCACATACGAATGCACCAGCACCTAATCTGATTTCCATTTCGAAATTGAAATCAGTACCAAATATATTTTTACCGAGTAAGCCCATAGCATTTGCTTGAGCAATCGCAATACCTAAACGCTTAACTGCGATTGGATACTCCGCACGGATATAGACATAACCTTTTTCAGCGCCAATTGCGTAAGCTGCAATTGCCATAGCTTCAATGATTGCATGTGGGTCACCCTCAAGGACAGAACGGTCCATAAATGCACCTGGATCTCCCTCATCGGCATTACAAGCAACATACTTGATATCGCCTTCTGATTTAGCAGCAAACTCCCATTTTAAGCCTGTTGGGAAACCACCGCCCCCACGGCCACGAAGACCTGATTTTTTCATCTCATCGATAACTTGTTGCGGAGTCATTTGAGTTAATGCTTTACCAAGAGCTTGGTAACCATCAAATGCGATATACTCTTCGATGATTTCAGGGTTGATTACACCACAGTTTTTAAGTGCAACACGTTTTTGTTTTTTGTAGAAAGTTACTTCATTGATACTTGTTTCAATTTCAGTAACATTTGCTAATTTATCAACATAAAGAAGATCTTTTACTATTCTTCCTTTTAATAAGTGCTCGTCAACGATTCTTTCTACGTCTGCTTTTTCAACTCTTGAGTAGAATGAACCTTCTGGATATACGATACAGATAGGACCTGCTTCGCAAAGACCGAAACAACCAGTTCTTACAACTTTTACTTCTTTTTCTAAGCCTTTGGCTACTAAAGCATCATTAAACATTTCTTCGATGGTTGCTGATCCTGAGGATACACAACCTGTACCACCACACACAAGGACATGTGCTCTATAGAAATCCATTGATATACCTCCTAAATTTGGTTTGTTACAATTACTCTGCTGCACCAATCGTGAATTCAGTTACGATATTGCCATTAACGATGTGTTCTGCGATGATTCTTCTCGCTTTTTCTTCTGTTAATTCAACATAAGTAACTTTTTCGCCGCCTTCTTTGTAGACTTCAACGAGTGGCTCAAGTCTGCAAACGCCAATGCAACCTGTTTGAGTAATCTCTACATCTTTCAAACCTCTTTTTTGAACTTCATCCATCAAAGCGGCTAAGATAGGGCGAGCACCTGCTGCGATACCACAAGTTGCCATACCAACGACAATTCTAGTACCTTTGCGATCTTTTCTTAAATCAACTTTTTTAAGTGCTTCGTCTCTAAGTTGTGTTAATTCAGCTAATGTTTTCATTTGTGCCTCCTTAATTCGCTTGGTATTTTTGGATGATGCCAGGGATATCATTTAAAGTCAAACGACCATAGACATCTTCATTTACAGTTAATACAGGCGCAAGACCACATGCTCCGATGCATCTTGTCGCTTCTAATGAGAATTTACCATCTGGAGATGTTTTGCCAACACCAACATTTGTCATCTCAGAAATTTTATCAATTAGTTGTTGCGCTCCTCTTACATAGCAAGCTGTACCGAGGCATACTGAGATTAAATAATCGCCTTTTGGTTCAAGTGTAAACTGTGAGTAGAAAGTAACTACGCCATAAATTTCAGCTAATGGTGTATTTAACTTTTCCGAGATCACTCTTTGCACTTCCATTGGGATTGCACCGAAAATATGTTGTGCTTCATGAAGAATCGGCATCAAAGGACCTTGCATATCTTTATGCTCTTCGATCACTTTGTGAAGCTTTTCGAAATTTTCATCAGTTAAAAAGTTCTTTGCCATTAAAAAGTTCCTCCTTATCGATTGCTTGTTTAACACCGTAACCCGCGATGTCAAACCCCTTATTCCCTAGTATTTTACTAGGTTTAAGGTAGATTGTTAATTCCTTAACCCATATCATCATGAATTATAACATATATTGTTCACAAAGTATACAACTAAACTTTTTTATATTTTATGTTTTTTTTTTAACACTTTTCAAACAAAAAATCAGGCTTGAAATCTCAAGCCTGATCGATGATTCTCGTGTTTTTAATTATACTAACACCATTAATCTTTGTTAGCGTTTTCACCATCTAAATTGTTATAGACTTCACTATTAGGTGTTCTAAAATAATCATAGATGGATTGTGCGACTTTTGCATTAATTCCTGTAACTTCTTGAAGCGCTTCGACACTAGCATCTCTTATACGTTCTATAGTTTTAAAATGCTTCATTAGTTCAATTCTTCTCTTTTCACCAATACCTTCTATTTCATCCAAAATAGAATGTGTCATTTCCTTTGAACGTAACGACTTATGATACTCAATTGCAAATCGATGCACCTCTTCTTGTATTTCATAAACGAGCTTAAATGCATTTCTTCTCGCCTTTAATCCTCTTCGATCACCATCGTAATACAAATCCTCTGTTTTATGATAGTCATCCTTCACCATACCGGCTACAGGAACATATAATTTAAGGGCGTTCAGTACTTCTAATGCCGCATTAACATGCCCCTTACCACCGTCTATGAGTATTAAATCCGGAAGACCACTGTATTTATCACCTAATACACCTGTCTCTTCCGCCATCTTCATTTCTTCTAATACACGTTTATAACGTCTGTAAACAACCTCTTGCATTGAACCATAATCATTTGGGCCTTCAATGGTCTTTACTCTAAATCGTCTGTAATCTGAACGCTTCTTTTTACCATCCTCGAAAACGACCATACTACCGACAGAATAAACACCCGATATGTTTGAAATATCAAACGCTTCAATTCGCTTAATTTTTAAATTATCAGGCATTCCTAACGCTTCTCGAAGTTCACCTTCTGAAAGCGAGCTGAAGAGTTGTTCCTTTTCAATCTTTTCTTGGAACTTCATAATGTACTCTTTAGCATTTTTTTCAACCAAATCAATGGTCTTTTTCTTATCTCCCCTCTGAGGAACAGAAAAGGTCACTTTATAATCACATAACTTACTTAGCCATTCACTATACAGATCCTGATTTTCAAGTTGTTGAGAAAGATAGATTTCCGGAGGTACCATATCGTTACCAGCATAGTATTGTAAGATAAATGAGCTGATTAGCTCATCGCCATTTGCACCTTCAACATTTGAAAGATTATAGGATTCTCTACCGATTATTTTACCTTCTCTAATTTGAAACAACATGACACAAGCGCGATCTTCAAATCGGTACGAAGCAATATAGTCCTGATTTTTACCGGTATTTTGAATTGCTTTTTGTTTTTCATTCAATGCGCGTAACGCGTTGATTTTATCTCTATATTCAGCTGCCTCTTCAAATGCCATTTTTTCAGCAGAAACCAACATCTTTTCATTCAGTTCAGTTATGAGCCAATTTTTGTCGCCTGCTAAAAAGCGAATAATCTTCTGTATATAAACATTGTATGCCTCATCTGTAATCATATGATTACAAGCTCCAGCACATCTTCCGATGTGGTAATTAAGGCAAGGTCTTTCCACTTTATCTGTAATCTTTTTACTGCATTCTCTTATTGGAAATATCGTCTGTATGACTTCAAGCGTAGTTTTTACTTGATCCACGCTGGTGTATGGACCGAACACCTTATAGTTACCTTTTGGAAGCTGTCTCGTCATAAAAACACGCGGAAACCGTTCGCCTATAGAAACAACGATATAAGGATACATCTTATCATCCTTTAAAAGGATGTTAAATCGAGGCAAGTGCTTTTTAATTAGATTTGCTTCTAATATAAGCGCTTCCATTTCTGAATCTGTGATGATGTATTCAAACTCACTGATGTTGATCACCATCGTTTGAACTTTGGGGAGATGTGAGTTAAATCCTCTAAAATAAGAGCTCACTCTATTCTTTAGATTTTTTGACTTTCCTACATATATTATCTCACCTGATTGATCTTTCATAATGTAGATCCCAGGAAGCTGCGGTAATGTCTTAAGTTGTTCTTTTATATTTTCCTTGACTTGAAATCCTTGTTCCATGATTTCTCCTTAACTATACAACCATTCTTTTCATTTATTAACGCTATCATAACTTTGTCCTAAATCTTTGTCAACTGACAGAGCATATAGAATACTCATGTTAAACTAATCTCTGGGCCATCTTAGTGAATTAAGAAATCATATACGCCTATACAAAAGCGACCTGATTCAGCGAATCAGGTCCTAAATATTGGATTACTATAAGATATTCTTTTAGATATTCTTTTGGTCTATAATAAGATGTACATACGCTATGATTGATTTACTCTGGACTTACATCTTCGGTTGATGCTTTTGAAGATTTTGATGCTTTTGAAGATGATTTTGAAGATGTTTTCTTTGTTTTATCCTTTTCCTTGTAATCTTCAATTAACATACGCTCTAAAAATTCACCCGTATAAGATCCCTTGACCTTTGAAACTTCCTCAGGTGTTCCAGTCGCTATAACTGTTCCACCGTTATCACCACCATCTGGACCTAAGTCTACGATATAATCTGAGCATTTAATTACATCTAAATTATGCTCAATCACGACTACAGTATTGCCAGCATCAACTAATCTTTGTAACACGCTAATAAGATTATGAACGTCTGCAGTATGCAGTCCAGTTGTCGGTTCATCTAAAATGTACAGTGTTTTGCCAGTGCTTACTTTACTAAGTTCAGTTGCAAGTTTAATTCTTTGCGCTTCACCACCAGAAAGCTGTGTAGAAGGTTGACCCAATCGAATATAATCTAGCCCAACTTCATGAAGCGTTTTTAATTTTCTTTTAATTCTTGGAATATTGGAAAAGAACTCCAGCCCTTCTTCAACTGTCATATTGAGAACATCTGCAATGTTTTTACCTTTATACTTTACTTCCAATGTCTCTCTATTATAGCGTTTTCCTTTACAGACATCGCATTGGACGTAAACATCAGGCAAAAAGTGCATCTCAATTTTTATAATACCATCGCCTTTACAGTGTTCACATCTACCACCACTGACATTGAAGCTAAAACGACCTTTTTGGTAGCCTCTCATCTTTGCTTCAGGGACCTGTGCAAATAAGTCGCGAATCATATCAAACACGCCTGTATAGGTAGCTGGATTCGACCTTGGCGTTCTACCAATTGGCGATTGATCAATTTCTATGATTTTATCAATATTTTCAAGTCCAAGTATATTATCATGCTTTCCTGCTTTAATTCTACTTTTATTAATCGCAATAGCACATGACTTATATAAAATCTCATTGATCAAGGTACTCTTGCCGGAGCCCGATACACCTGTTATTGCACATAATACACCTAGTGGTATATCTACATCAATATTCTTTAAGTTATTCTCTGTTGCACCGATGATTTTGATCATTTTATCTGAAACTGGTCGTCTAAGCGCTGGATAAAGAATTTTCTTTCTACCACTTAAATATTGACCCGTTATGGAATTTTTATTGGATAATATCGCTTTTAGATTCCCTTCTGCGATAATATGTCCACCATGCTCACCAGCACCTGGACCTAAATCTAAAATATAATCTGCTTCACGGATTGTATCATCGTCATGTTCAACAACCAAAAGCGTATTTCCCAAATCGGTTAAATCTCTCAGAGTTTTCAAAAGTTTTTGATTGTCTTTTTGGTGCAATCCAATACTTGGTTCATCGAGAATATATAATACCCCCACTAAGCCCGAACCAATTTGAGTTGCCAAACGAATCCTCTGTGATTCTCCACCCGATAGTGTACTAGCAGCCCTTGATAGCGACAGATATTCTAGTCCTACGTTTTTAAGGAACATCAAACGTGCATTGATTTCTTTTAAAATTTGCTCAGCAATCTGTGTATTGGTAGTATCTAATGATAATTTTTCGAAGAAATGAACTGCCTCTTTAACCGATAAGCTTGTCACTTCGTGGATATTTAACCCGCCAACAGTAACTGCAAGCACTTCATCTTTAAGTCGTCTTCCATGACAGGTATCACACTCAATTAAGCTCATAAACTCATCAATTTTTGAACGAATATATTCAGAGTTGGTAGCTGCATATCTTCTCTCATAGTTATTAACAAGTCCTTCAAAGGGGCGATTAAACTCTGCTTCACCTACGTATTTGCTATCGTACATAAATTTCACTTTCCGATCACCTGTACCAAAAAAGATTTCGTGCTTTACTTTTTCTGGTAAGTCTCTAAAAGGCGTATCGATAGACGCACCTGCTTCCTCAATTAAAGCGTGAATCATATTGACATAAAAAGTACCGTCAGCACTATTCGCTATTGGCAGTAACGCACCTTCACTTACGGATATTCTTTGATCTGGAACCAGTAGCTCTGGATCTACTTTTTTAGTAAAACCAAGTCCATTACAATCAGGGCAAGCACCGTATGGTGCGTTGAACGAAAACATTCTCGGTTCCATTTCCGCAATTCCATGACCGTGTTCTGAACAGGCAAATTTCGTATTAAATGTTATATCCTCTTCATCTAATATATTAATGGTTACAACGCCTTCAGCTAACTTTAAAGCAATTTCAATAGAATCTGTTAGTCTTTGTTGAATGTCTGGTTTAATCACCAATCGATCGACAACGACTTCAATTGTATTCTTTTTATTTTTTTCAAGTTCAATGGTTTCACTTAAGTCCCTTGCTTCTCCATTAATTCGTGCACGTACATAGCCTTCTTTTTTTAGCGCTTCAAGAAGTTTTTGATGTTGGCCTTTCTTCCCTGTAATCATTGGTGCTAAGATTTGTATCCTTTTACCTTCTTCGATCATAAATACTTTATCGACAATCTGATCGACAGTCTGTGGTAAAATCTCGATGCCACAAACTGGACAATGCGGAATCCCGACTCTTGCATATAACAGTCTTAAATAATCATATATCTCCGTTACTGTACCTACAGTAGAGCGTGGATTACGACTGGTAGTCTTTTGGTCAATGGAAATCGCAGGTGACAAGCCTTCTATATACTCGACATCTGGTTTTTCCATTTGTCCTAAGAACTGTCTTGCATATGAGGACAAGCTTTCTACATATCTTCTTTGTCCCTCAGCGTAGATCGTATCAAATGCAAGAGACGACTTACCTGAACCACTAAGTCCCGTTACGACTACCAATTGGTCTCTAGGTATCGAAACATCAATATTTTTTAAATTGTGCTCTTTCGCACCTTTTACATAAATGGTGTTTTTACTCATAAAATGTCCTCTTCTAATCTTACTTTACCTTTAAAGTCTTTAATTCAACAATCATATCACGCAGTTCAGCTGCTCTTTCAAACTGTAAAGTTCTTGATGCTGCAAACATCTCTTCTTCAAGTTGAACGATATAATCTTTAAGCTCTGCTTTACTCATGGATTTAATTTGCTCTGCTTTATATTCTTCTACTGAATCTGCAGCAACCGTCGCTTCGATAACTTCTCTTATGCCTTTAACAATACCCCTAGGTACGATACCATTTTGCGTATTGTAATCCTCTTGAATCTGTCTACGACGATTGGTTTCATCAATCGCATACTTCATAGAATCTGTAATACGATCTGCATACATAACGACTTTACCATTAATATTTCTTGCAGCACGGCCGATCGTTTGAACCAGTGATGTTTCAGAACGTAAAAAGCCCTCTTTATCTGCATCTAGAATCGCCACTAGGGATACTTCGGGTAAATCTAACCCCTCACGAAGTAAGTTAATGCCAATCAACACATCAAAAACGCCTTTTCTAAAATCCCGTATAATTTCCATTCTCTCTAATGTTTTTATATCAGAGTGCATGTATCTAACTTTTAGTTCAAGCTTTTTAAAATAATCGGTTAAATCTTCTGCCATTTTCTTAGTTAAGGTAGTTACTAGGACTCTTTCATTGCGCTCGATACGCATCGTGATTTCACTGTACAAATCATCTATCTGACCCTTAATCGGTCTTACGTCTATGTGTGGGTCTAGTAATCCTGTTGGCCTGATAATCTGTTCTGTAATCGCTTCGCATTTTTCATACTCATAGGGACCAGGCGTTGCACTAACATAGAGTGACTGTGGAATCAAGGTTTCAAATTCAGTAAAATTTAATGGACGATTGTCCATCGCCGACGGGAGCCTAAATCCATAATCAACCAGCGACTGTTTTCTCGTTCTATCTCCACCGTACATCGCTCTTACCTGAGGAATCGTAACATGAGATTCGTCGATAACAAGTAAAAAGTCATCTGGGAAATAATCAATTAATGTATATGGACGACTCCCAATTGGCCTTCCAGAAAGCACACTTGAATAATTTTCGATGCCTTGGCAAAAACCAACTTCTCTTAGCATTTCAATATCGTAACGAGTTCTTTGTTCTATCCGCTGAGCTTCTATTAATTTATTATTGTCCTTAAAATACTTTACACGGTCTTCAAGTTCAGCTTCAATCTTAACAATTGCAGCCTCTAACTTATCTTTAGGGGTTACGTAGTGCGATGCAGGGTAAATGGTAAGATGGTTTCTATAGCCTAATATTTCACCTGTTAGTGCATTGATCTCCCCTATGCGTTCGATTTCATCGCCAAACAGTTCAATTCTATAAGCACGCTCAAACTCATATGAAGGCATAATTTCAATAATATCGCCCCGTACTCTAAATGTATTACGAGTAAAATTCAAATCATTTCGCATATACTGAATATCGATTAACCTTTTTAAAATCTCATCTCTTGACTTCTCCATTCCAGGTCGTATGGACAAAGTCATACTTGAATAATCAATCGGGTCACCCAGTCCATAAATACAGGATACGGATGCGACAATGATCACGTCTCTTCTTTCAAATAGTGCCGAAGTCGCACTATGCCTTAGTTTATCTATTTCTTCATTAATAGAAGCATCTTTTTCAATATAAGTATCCGAATGTGCAACATATGCCTCAGGTTGATAATAATCGTAATACGATACAAAAAATTCAACCGCATTATCTGGAAAAAACTCTTTAAACTCGCCAGCCAACTGGGCGGCTAACGTCTTATTATGAGCAATAATTAATGTAGGCTTTTGTACTTTTTCAATGATGTTAGCAACTGTAAAAGTTTTACCAGAACCAGTAACACCAAGTAGTATACTGTGTTCTTTCCCACTTTCTATTCGCTCGACTATATGCTCTATCGCCTTAGGCTGATCTCCTGTTGGTTTAAACTCTGATTTTACAACGAACTGATTCATTTACACCTCCGAACAAGTGTTCTCTTTACATTATATAGCTTTACACCAAAAGCGTCAAATAGATTCTCTATAAAATAATTCAACCTAGATACGCGATGAAATCGCTTATCTAGGTTGTCATGTTATCTTGTTAACCAATATGTTAAGAGTGTCATCATGGCAATTATAGTGCCCAAAATAGTCAATCCAATGATACCAAAATTCACCTCAGGTTCTTTTTCGACCTTCTTCTCTATAATGGTTTGATCATCTACCGCTACTGAAATTCGATCAATTAATTTCTTTATTTCATCGGCCTCAGATTTATACCTTGCAGTATCCATAATGCCTCCTAATGGCTTAGTTTCCTAATTCGGTATTCATGATTTCAATTGCTTTTTGTAATTGGTTATCATCTGCATCTGTTGGATTTTCAAGTTCATAGTAGGATTCGTCTAGTTCTACAACGACATCTGGTTCAATACCTACGCCATGAATATTTACCCCATTTGGCGTGAAGTATTCAGAAGTCGTTAATTTAAAACCAGTTTCAGCATTATAAGGTTTAACGATTTGAACGATTCCTTTACCAAAGGTTGTCGTTCCAACAATAGTAGCAGCTTTATGATCTTTTAAGGCACCCGTTAATATTTCAGAGGCACTAGCCGATCCGCCATCAACCAATACAACTATTTTTGTATCGTATTTTGATGCGTCAGAAGTATATTCTTCATTATCACCATTGCGGCTTTCAGTGTATACAATCATACCTTCGCCAAGGAGTTGATCTGCAATTTCAACACATTGACTTAAATAACCACCTGGATTTTGTCTTAAATCAATAATTACACCCTTAGCGCCATCTTTCAAAAGTGCATCCATATGTTTTTCAAACTCTGCAGCAGCATGCTCGTCAAACATCGTCAATCTCAAGTAGCCTATTTGATCATCTAGCATTCTTGATTTAGCAACCTTAATATCAATCCATTCTCTTACAATTTCAACATCGAATTTTTCTTTGTTAGAAGGTCGATAAATCGTCAGTGTTACAGGAGTACCCGGTTCACCTTTTATCGTAGCAATCGCTTCATCCATCACATCGGCATTTACAGTATCGCCATTCACACCAATAATTAAATCCTTTGCAATTAACCCAGCACGATCTGCAGGTGTATCTTCGATAGGTGATACTATTTCAATCTCATTGTCGTCATTTGGAGCTAAATAAATCCCTATTCCAGGATACTCGCCTGATGAAGATTCCATATAGTCTTTAAACTCTTCGTCATTCATGAATACTGAGTAAGGGTCATTTAAAATTTCGAAGATCCCTTTTTTCATACCCTCTACCAACGTTTCATCAGTTACATCCTTGTAGTAATTTTGCTCGATATAGTTTTTTAACTCTTCAACTTCTCGATACTCATCCACAAACGATTGATAACTATCGAGAGCTGATTGGCTAATAACCACCTTGTCACCTGTATTCACTTGAAGTAAAGTTGTAACAAAAAATGTAGATAGTGCTGTGATCGCAACTAAAAATAAGCTTAATATGACAACGTTTGATTTTCTCAATTTATACACCTCAATTTCCTTTTACATAAGTCAACGGATCCACATACTCGCCATTCATTCTAACTTCAAAATGCAAATGTGGTCCTGTTGAATATCCTGTGTTACCAGTTTGACCGATAACCTCTCCTTTTTTTACGACTTGGCCAACTGTGACACTTATTACATCTAAGTGACCATATAAGGTCGTATAGCCGCCACCGTGATCGATTATAATTGCCTTTCCATATCCTGCAAACCAGTTGGCAAAGACAACGGTTCCCGTTTGTGCTGCAACAAATGGCGTCTTTCTAGGCGACTCAATATCGATCCCCGTATGCATCGTGTATTCCTTAGAAATTGGATGTACCCTATTTCCAAAATATGAACTTATCGAATATTTTCCAGGAACTGGCCACATCATTTCACCACCCACATAGGTAGCCGCCAGTTTCATGTTTTTAATAATATCCGTCAGTTGATCAGCATCATTTTGAGCTGCTTTTTCAAGTTCAATCATTGAAGATTCATCTTTTTTCAAATCTTCCTTATATGCTATGAGATTATTAAGAGCAACCGTTAGCTCATCTTGCTTCTTAAGCTTCGTATCAATTAGTGCAAGTAATTCTTCTTGAATGGTTTCAAGCTCTAGTTTTTTAGTTGCAACTATATCTCTTTGCTCTTTAAGAAATGTGATTAAATTCTGATCGTGGACAACGATCATTTGAATCATATCGATACGAGACAATAGATCAGTGAAATCCTCTGCACCGAAAAGAACCTCAACATATCCAATAGTACCCGTCTTGTACATTACTCTTAAACGGTCGTTTAAAAGCTCATTCTTCTCGCCTATTTTTTCCTCTGCTTCAGCGAGTTCCTTAGTCTTTTCATCGATGGCAATCTCAGTATTGTCTATATTTATATTTAACTGATCAATCTCGCCTTCCAAGGTTTTAATGCTATTTTGGACACTGTTAATTTTTTGATTGGTTTGGCTTTGTAGATTACGATTTTCATCTATTTCAGCATCTAAGGCTTCTAATTTTTGATTGAGTTCTTCTAGCTCCCGTTCGCGTTTTTTTAGTTCATCATTTGCAAACGAAATGCTTGTTACGAGAAGTGTAATCACTAAAAACAAAGAAAATACGGATCTAAGTTTATCTTTATTCATCTCGTCCTCCTATACGTTTAGATACTTACGCATAGACCATATACTGCCAAGTGCGCCAATTCCAGCTCCAATGATTAAGAATAAAAATAAGACATCTTTCATTAAGTCAGTTGGTGGAATCACATATGCCGATACTAAAACGTAAAAATCAGAATGCATCATTTCAAAGACATAATCGTAGGCAAACTTCATCGCTAAAGCAGAAAGTCCTGCACCGATTAAACCAAGAATTGTACCTTCTGCTAGAAATGGCCATCTAATAAACCAGTTGGTTGCACCAACGTATTTCATGATGTTTATCTCACGTCGTCTAGAGTTAACGGTTAATTTTATCGTATTGTGAATGATAAAGGTCGATATCGCAATTAAGACAAAGATGACAATTATCCCAGTTTTTCTAATTCCTTCTGTAATTGATAAAAGTTGCTCTACAATATCTTGGTAGGATTTAATTTCTTCAATCCCTTTTAAGTTTTGAACCTCATTGAGTACGCTACTGGAATAGTAAATATCTGACAAGTAGACAATTAATGAGCTGGGTAATGGATTTGACTCAAGTCCTTCAAGTAAATATGCATTATCTTGCCAAGATTCTTTCATCCTCTTTAATGCGTCGGATTTACTTTCATAAACAACGTCGGAGACGCCTTCAACATTTTTAATTCTATCTTGTAATGCAATTACTTCATCGCTGCTTAGGTCATCATTTAAATAAACTTGTATCGAATCAAATTGATCTTTGGCCGATTGTGCCATTGCATTGATGTTGAGAATTAATGCAAATATAATGCCTAGAATCAAAAGCGTCGCTGAAACCGATGATATTGAAGCAATGCTCATCAGTCGATTTCGCCAAAGATTCTTAAATGCCTCTTTTAAAGTAAAAATTGGTTTAATCATCATACCCGTACACTCCCACTTTGTCATCTCTCGCTATCTGTCCATTCTCTAGGGCAATGACGCGTTTTTTCATGATATCGACTATTTCTCTATCGTGCGTTGCCATTAAAATAGTGGTACCACGACGATTGATCGTTCTCAAGACTTTCATAATTTCCCAAGAAGTATCCGGATCTAAGTTTCCAGTCGGTTCATCTGCTATTAAAATAGGAGGATTATTGATAATTGATCGTGCAATTGAAACACGTTGTTGTTCACCACCAGATAGTTGATTAGGATAAAAATTACCTTTTCCATTTAATCCAACTAAAGCTAAGATCATTGGAACCTGCTTTCGAATGTTACGATGTGGGGTCCCCGTTATTTCCATTGCAAAGGCAATATTTTCATAGACTGTCTTATTGGGCAACAATCTAAAATCTTGGAAAACAACGCCAACCTTTCGCCTCAAATATGGCACACGTCGTCTATGGAGCTTTGTAATGTCCATGTCATCCACTGCAATATGGCCACTAGTCACATCGACTTCCTTTAAAACTGCTTTTATAAAAGTTGATTTTCCCGCACCACTAGGGCCAACGATAAAAACAAACTCACCTTTATCTATTTTGACACTTACTCTATCAAGTGCTAGAACACCATTGTCATACTTTTTAGTCACATTTTGAAATTCTATCATATCAATCTCCCAATTCAGCACTTGTCGTTCACTGTTAACGTTTACAGAATTCACGCTCTGTTGTTATTATACTAATTGTTGTGTCACGCGTAAACCCTATATACATTATACCTATACTTAAGGATGATTTTAATAGTATAATTGATTATAATTATTAAATAAATATTACACCGAGGTGAATTTATGGACAAGAGGCAAATCAGAACTGAAATTCTCGAAAAACGAAATAGAATGACTACAGACGAAAGAGAAAAAGCTGAATCGATTATTCTAAAATCACTTACAATTATGCCAGAATTTGAAACTGCCAAAACAGTTGCATCCTTTGTTAGCTTTAGAAATGAAATTGAAATGCAAACCATCAACCAATCCATCCTAGCTTCTAGGAAAAAGCTAGTTTTACCACTTATTGACATGACACTTAAAACCATGCATTTTTATTTCGTTGACGATTTAAATACTCTTGTAAAAAACAGCTATGGCATACTTGAGCCCAATCCAAGCACACATGTTCAAATCTCAAATGAAGACATAGAATTAGTTCTCACACCAGGTGTCGCTTTTGATCGACAGGGTTATAGGCTCGGTTACGGCGGTGGCTTCTATGATCGATTTTTCACGTCACTTAAAAAAGCGATCCCAAGTATAGGAATCGCTTTTGAATGTCAGGTTGTTTCACAGTTGCCAATAGATGAATATGATCAAAAAATACTAAAGCTATTAACTGAAACTGGTTTAAGAATTTTTACTCACTAGCTTTTTTAGTTGTTCGGGACGTCTTTTCTGATGCTCCCGATTCTTTTTTTGTAGGACGACCATCTTTTGCTAGTAATTTTAACCGTTCATCCACTAAATGGTAAATCGTTCCTTTTTCAAAGCTACCTGCAGAAGTGCGTTTACCAGGCTTTCTACCTGTTAAAATTTCAAGACCTTCATCTACATTTGATATCGCCCAGATATGGAAGGTTCCCTTTCTAACTGCATCAACGATTTCTTCGCTCAACATTAAATTTTTTACGTTTTGAATCGGAATCATAACACCTTGTTCATTGTTCAAGCCTTTTATTTTGCAAACATTATAATAACCTTCAATTTTCTCATTTACACCACCGATTGGTTGAATGATCCCACGTTGGTTAACCGATCCAGTAACGGCAATCGCTTGATTAATAGGAACGCCCGACAAATCAGATAGCAAGGCGTAAAGTTCAGTACTAGATGCACTATCGCCATCGACACCAGAGTATAGTTGTTCAAAAACGATACTAGCTGTCAACGCCAATGGTTTGTCTTGAGCAAACATACGACCTAGAAATCCCGTTAGAATCATCACGCCTTTATCGTGAATTTTACCACTGGTTCTAGCTTCTCTTTCAATATTGATGATTCCTTGACGCCCTTGATAAGTAGATACAGTTATTTTTGACGGCTTACCAAATGAATACTGTCCAGCACCAACAACTGCAAGTCCATTGATTTCACCTATTTTAAAGCCATCTACATCCATGAGATAAACGCCCTCTTTATAAAGTGAAAGCGTGTTTTCCTCGTACTTATTCGCCCTGATTTTACGCTCATCAAGTGCTTTTTGTACGTGTTCTCTTGTGACATAGTTCTCTTTATAATAACTTGACCACGCATCGGCTTCTATTATGACATCACCTATGGTCTTTAAATGAGCGGTTAGCTTAGATTGGTCATCTGATAATCGCGTTGCATGTTCTACTAAAAGAGCAACTGCTTCTGCTGTAAAGTGACTTAACCCTTCCATTTGGCATTTGGTAGAGACAAATCTAGAAAATTGATCGATGTTCTCACGTGTTCGTTCCATTTCCTCGTCAAAGTCAACCATTACCTTAAACAGTTTTTGAAATTCTTCATCATATGCATTTAATACTGAATAGGTGTAATAGTCACCAATGATAATTACTTTGACATCAATAGGAATCGGCTCTGGTCGAATCGTTTGAGATACTAAAGCACCTGCAAAAGATGCTCTACTGTCGATTGTCACAGCTTCATCTAGCAAGCTTCTCTTTAAGCTTTTCCAAGAATATGGATTGCTTAGGATGTCTTTTGCCAATAATATGAGGTAACCACCATTCGCGAGATGGAGTGCACCAGGCTTAATCATTGTAAAGTCGGTTTTCATCACGCCCATTTCATTTTGATATTCGATACTACCCGCCAAATTATAGTAGGTTGGATTTGACTCAAAAATAACCGGTGCATGTTTGACTTCACTGTTATCTACAAACAGATTGATACGATAACGCTCAAAGAACGCTTCTGGGTTTTTACTTGCAGCGAATATAGCCAAAGGATTACTTTCATCCTCTTCCTCTTCTTCTTCCTTAAAGAACTCAAGATTTTCAACTATATCGTCTTCAAGCATATCAATATAACGACGAATTTCCTCGTTATTTTTATTTTTCTCTTTAATGCCCTCTAAATGAAATTTTACGAGATGTCGAACCATTTGCTCGTCTAGACTCTTAAGGTGAGTTCTAAGATTCTCCTCTTCCATCCTGAGCTTATTAAACAAATCTATGGTTTCAAGACTTAACTTTTGAGAATTGCTCATTAAGACTTCATAGTCTTTTTGAGAGATATTGTGATAATCCTCTTCATTCATGGGCTTACCCTCTTTAAGAGGAATGCTAACGATCCCTTTTTCAGTTAGCGAAAACATAAACCCGTATTTTTTTCCCACTTCATTTAAACGTTCTACAATTGTATTTGACTGTTCGTTGTATGCTTCAATTAATTTTTGTTTTGCATTCTCATAATCGCGACTAGAAAAAATTTCCATTATGCCACGACGTAAAAATCGAATGGCGCGCTCGATTTGTTTAATGATATTTTTGCCCTGTCCATTCTCAACACGTATTGCAATTGGATGATAAGTGTCTTTAAAATTATTAACATAAAGCCAATCGCTTGGGGCAGGTCGTTTAATCGCTTGCTCTTCAGTTAGCATATTAACAAAACTATTTCTTCCAGTCCCCCATTGTCCAGAAACATAGAGGTTATATCCCTTTTTAGTCACACCGAGACCAAAAGTCATAGATTTTTTCGCACGTTCTTGTCCGATTATACCTCGGATTGGGCTCAATTCCTCCGTAGTATCAAAACTTAGTAAGCTTGGATCACATCTGTTGTAAAGTTGTTCGGGTTTTAATTTGAGCTTATCCATACTGGCCTCCTAAATACATATTTCACTATAACCATTTGATAAAATATTACCCCTTTATCGCCACCCTAATCAGCGATGCGGAAAAACACATTAGAAAACATCAAAAGCCACAGATTCAAGAATCTGTGGCTTCATTCATTATTTAAGGTTTAATTTTTTTAGTTTATCTCCAAATAGATCGGATAAGGTAGTGTTTTGAACTTCTTCTTGTGCAAATTCTTCGTAATCTGCTTCATCGATTGATGCAACCGCTTTCATGCTTAGTGACATTCTATTTGCAGTAGCATCTAGTTCAATAATCATTACTTCAACCTCATCGCCAATTTGAACGATGTCTTGCGGACGTGACACATGTTCTTCTGATAGCTCAGAAATATGAATTAAACCTTCCACACCTTCTTCTATTTCAACAAAAACACCAAAGGTCATATACTTAGTCACTTTACCAGTCACGATATCCTCAACTGCATAGCGCTCAGTAATTGTCTCCCAAGGGTTTTGCTGTACCTGTGCCAATTTAAGTGAAATTTTTTCTTTATCACGATCAACTGATAATACGATAACTTCTACTACGTCGCCTTCTTTTAATACTTCAGATGGATGTTTGACTCTTCTCCATGACATTTGTGAAATATGAATTAAACCATCTACTCCACCTAAATCTACAAATGCACCGTAATCGGCGATCCTCACAACCGTCCCAGTCATTTTATCTTCAGGGCTGATTCTTGATATTAAATCTGCTTTTTTTACCGCCATTTGCTTTTGAAGGATCGCTTTGTGAGAGGCAACTACCTTTTTATTTTCACTTGAATATTCCGTTAAAATTACTTCAAGCGTATTGCCTACGTATACTGCTAGATCTGAAACATAACTCAATGATAACTGCGACGCAGGAATAAAGACACGCGCCCCTCTATATAGGGCAACTACGCCACCTTTAACGGCTTCTTTGACTTTAACTTTAAAAGATTTTCCACTATTAAATAACTCTTGAAATTCGTCCCAGATGATGACTTCATAGGCTTTTGTTAACGAAAGCATTACGTTGCCATCGCCATCATCTAGTTTCATAACGTAGACTTTAATCTGATCGCCTTCTCTGAAGTCCATTGGATTGCCATCAGGAAGTTCTGCTTTGGGTAATATACCATCTGCCATATAACGAATGTTTACCATAACTTCGTCAGCATTAGATGAAATCACTGTTCCCTCTACAATATCTCCTGTATAAAGCTTCTCAGTCATTCCAAATTGATCTAGCATTTCATCCATAGTTTGATTTTCCATATCTACCTCCAAGTCAAAATGTTATATTTTTAGCCTTCAATATGCTTTGTGAAAATCGCTTTTATCATAAATTTTGGTAAGATCATCATTCGTCCCAAACGAGAGGGTTGTTTTAAGAGACGATAAAACCATTCTAAGCCCAGTTTACGAAAAACAAGAGGCGCTCGCTTTACATTGCCCGCCCAAACATCTAATGCACCACCTACACCCATTGCAACGGATGCGTTTAGCGTTTTCTTATATTTATGAATCCACTTTTCTTGTTTTGGCGCGCCTAGTGCAACAAATACAATATCCGGTTTTTTTTCGTTAATTTCATCAAGAATTTTCAGTTCTTGGCTTTCATCAAAGTAACCATCTCTAAATCCAGCAATGGCTAAGTTTGGATATTTTGCCAGAATTTTCTCTGCAGCATTTTCTGCTACACCTGGCTTGCCTCCAAAAAGATAAATTGACTTTCCAGCGCGGTTACAATATTCAAGCATCAAGCCCATCACTTCAATTCCAGGTACCCTTGATTTTATCCCTAGATGATGTACTTTTGATGCCAAAACGACTCCGATGCCATCAGGAACAACCATATCACCTTCGTTCAAAACGTTCTTAAACTCAGGATCTTCATTTGCCATCATCACGATTTCTGGGTTTGGCGTGTAGATGGTTTTTAATCTAGGTGAAGTCATAAAAGTAATAAATTTTTGATTTGCCTCATCTAGAGTAACATTATCAAATTTTACACCAAAAATCTTAACTGTCGTCTTATCCGACATATATCCTCCATTTACTAAAGCACTTTTTTTAACATCTCATCGTTATGCGCAAGACAATCCTTTAACTTCTGTTTGGCTGCCAAAACTTTTACGATAGATTGCTCGTAATCTTGTTCCAACTCTTTTACACCAATTTTTATCGAATCGATATTAAAGTTTCTCATGGAGCAGACCGGCTTCATGTCTATCATATCCATAAAATTCTCAATCTTTGGATCGTAACTTATGCCCACAAATGGCACTTCTGCTACCAAAGAGAAAATCAATGAATGAAGACGAGAGCCAACAAGAATGTGCATATTTTGTAGTAAGCTCATAAATTCATCAGAGTTATATTTATCCGTTATAAAATAAACGTGTTCATCTGTATCCATATGAATATCATTGTAGATTTTAGTATCGTTTTTATAGTAAAACGGTATAAAAACAACGTTATATTCTTGCGCAAGCTCATTTGCTAAAGTCACTAGAGCATCACGTCTTTCTTGATCTCTAAAGTCTTTTTGTCTAATGGCAATTGCTAGATTTTTACGAGAATGATCCACGATTCCAAGCTTGCTTAAAATCGCTTCACCTTTATCTAAAGACTCCATTGGCATACCAACCACTAAGTCGGCAGAAACAGTAACTTTTTCAGGTTTAACCCCTATCTCAATTAAAAGCTCTCTGGAATTATTATCTCTAACGGTTGAATGATTGACTCGATTAAGTACTCTTGCAACATGCTTTCGATTTGAAGGTCGATTAATTGGGCCAATGCCATTGCTAATTAGAAATACTTTTTTTCTTAAGAAAAGTCCCATTCTTAAAATAGCCAAATAGTAGTGAATGCTTCTAGCACTGGTATCATCTTGAAGCAAACTGCCACCACCACTGAGTAGAATATCCGATTTTCTTATCGCATTAAACACCTTAAAAACATCACGTCGATTAACTGCCTGAACAGGAAACTTAGACATGGTTTCTTCAGGGTTATGCGATAAAACTGTGATTTCAATCGATGCATCTAGATCCATCAATTCCTGTGTCAAGGCCTTCAAAATAGCTTCATCTCCGATGTTATGGAATCCATAAAAACCGGAAATCACAATTTTACTCATATTTTTTACTCCCAAAATAAGACACAAATGCCCTATTGATTAGTTCTAACACTATGATAACAATTGCACCAATAACCAATGAAAAGACCATTGAGGTTAAGCCTCTTACAGTTGATAGATAAACTGGTGCACGTGAATGGCAAAATGTGTTTACAACAGAAGCAAACCCAATTGTCGCCGCAAAAAGACACGGAAACAGTAGCTTTTTGTAATTTCTAGCTGCGAAGAATATACCAGCTGCTAAAGCAGGAAAGGCTAAGAAAATTTCTTTATTCCTAGGTCGCGCCAATAGTATATCCTCAAGGAAGTTTCTAAAAATCAATTCTATGTCCAATATTTCAATACTTGTCGTATGTCCAGATCTAGCGATATAGATATAAAATACACCTGCTAACGCTGCAACTACTAATGCATAATAAACCTTAACGTCCTCAAATAAGAAACGTTTAATATCTGAAACAAAGAATGAATTGTCGTTAATGTCCTCTAAATTACGTCTGTAGCCATATTTAATAATATAGATCACCACAAATGCGACGATTGGGAAAACCAAACTCACTTTAACCCCTCTAAAGAAGCTAATCTCAAGTAGATAATCTGCTCTAGAAAGGTAGCTTGCAACATAAAGACCACCAACGATACAAATAATCACCGATACACTCAGGGCAATAACAAATTTGGTTAAAATACCTTTAAGTGTAAATACTTTTTTACTTAAAACCAAATCTTTTGTGAACTCAATTGCAAATAAAATCGCCAATGTTGGGAAAATGTTAGCCGCTGCAAAAGCAAAAATTTCCAAGCTCAAATTTGGTGCAACAAAATTCATGCCCACAATACCCACTAGTCCTAAACCTAAAAGTATCGTACCAAATCGATCTGACATATCAAATATCAACTTTAATAGAATCAATCCAAGGATGAGCAAACCAAATGCTGAAAGGATTACCAAATAGATTGAAGTATTATGATATGGCATAACAGAAGGTTTACCAATAGTAATATTATGTGCCTCTAATCTCTTAGCTAAGCCATCAAAAGTGACTTTATATTCATCTAAATCAGTGAAGTACGTAAATTTACTGTCTTTATATGGTCTAAAATAAATGGTGCGAATGTTTCTTTCAGTAATGGCTCTATACATGGTATTCTCAATTTCTTTTCCACCCTCATAGTAGCCAAGGTAATTGTATCTTTGTTGAATGTATTCAATCATTGGGAATACACGAACGACATTGTACTCAAGGTCTCTTGCTAATACATCGATGCCCTTTTGCTCCGTAAAGCCCAATTGATCAGCAGCTTCAACCATTGCTATCGGTAAATTGAGCTCTTTTAATCGATCGTATAAAGCCAAATCATAGGTTCCCTTTTCAGAACTATAACTCATGATTTCTCTACCATTAAATATAATGGCATTGGGCATTGCACTATATTTCTCAACGTCATCAAAATAAGCATCTACAATTTTTGTGTTGTAATGATCAAAATTACTTGGTCTTAAGTTGACTTCTAATCCTGATGCTTGAATCTGTCCTACTTTTTCAGGATCAAAGCCTAATCCAATATCTTCTATAGTTGAAGACACTGCTACTCTCGGTAATTTAACCCCTCTTGATAAATAATCTTTATACCGAATATCTTCTGAATAATAAATGTCTTTAATCGTACCGTTTAGGACGATGGTTTTAACTGACTCATCAAAAAAGGTATAAAAAGCTTCATCGTATCTCGCTTCAATGCCACTTTTCATAAACTCAAAAAGAGAATCATCATAAGTTCTGACCACGATGCTATAAGGATCAACCTCTCCAGACGCCAAAAATGCAGCTGCCTTCTCACCATACTTAGAAGCCCAGTCAATATCACTCTTGACATTTTTTAGTAGATCATAAGAGATTGCCTTTTGTTCATCTACCATGGAAAAAAGTGTTTCTTCTTTTAATGCTACTCCAGTTACACCGGCATCTTTTAGCTTAGCAAACATTTCCTCAGCAGTTAACCCCTGCTGATCGGCCATGATTGCAAACTCTTCATAATCAGCGAGTATCTCAACACTCTTACTCTGCTTTTCTACGTTAACTCTGCCTAGAACTAAGGCACTTGTTGCTACTAAACTTATTAAAAGTATCGCCAAATATATTTTTTTTCTCAAAGTCGCCTCCGTCATCATCATGAAAAAACCTGCATATAAATATACAGGTATTATGTAGCATCATCATATAACCCTAAGCTAATTATTAATGCTTTGTCAACTCTTACCATCACATCATCTTCTAGCTGTCCGAGCTTTTGTATCAATCTTGTTTTGTCAATCGTTCTCACTTGTTCCAATAGGACAACTGAATCTTTTAACAACCCAACCTGAGAAGCTCCAACTTCTACATGGGTAGGTAGCTTAGCTTTCGCAATTTTCGCTGTTATAGCTGCGATAATCACTGTAGGGCTATATTTATTTCCAATATTGTTTTGTATAATCAATACAGGTCTTTGTCCACCTTGCTCGGATCCCCTAACAGGTGAAAGATCTGCAAAAAAGACATCGCCTCTTTTAATAGTCACGCTTTTAATCATCTCCAATCAAATATCCGTTTACCACTATGCTATTACACATAGATAATCTTAATCATACCACAATTTCACTGATTCTACCACATTCATGTCTATTTTTGCCTCAAAATTGTATCATAAACCATTTCACAGGTTCCTTTTCGATGATAATGCCTTGGCACACGTTTACCGATCATACAAACAACTTCGTAGTTAATGGTACCCAGCCAAGTAGCAATTTGATCTATTGAAAGTGCTTCACAATCATCTTTACCAAACAAGGTGACGATATCGCCAACAGAAACCTTAAGCTCGTCAGCTGCAATCATACATTGATCCATACAGATTCTGCCAATAATTGGCTTTAACTCTCCTGAAATCAATCCTTTTGCCTTTCCAGTAAGGAGTCTTGTATAACCATCTGCATAGCCCAGAGGCAAAGTCGCAACTTGCATCGGTTTTTCCGAAACAAATTTCAATCCATAACTAACGCCTTCACCTGCTTCGATCATCTTAACATGAGAGACTTTAGCCTTCAAAGCCATAACCTGTCTCAGCACAACTTTACTCATATCTACTTCAGTAGAAGGATAAAGTCCATACATCATTATACCCGCTCTAACCATATCGAAATGATATTCTGGAAAATCAATAATGCCTGCACTATTACAAATATGCTTTATTGGAATGTTGACACCCTTTGCATTTAACTGCTCAACAAAATCAGTGAACTTGCGTGCTTGCATATGCGTAAAGGTTTTATCGGTCTCATCCGCAACGGCGAAATGAGAAAAAATGCCTTCTAACTCAAGGCGATCTAAGTTCGCTATTTGAACCACATCATCCACCGACGCTTCATTACATTCAAATCCAATTCGACGCATTCCAGTATCTAGTTTAACGTGTACTTTTAGTGTTGATGTCATACTTGCAGCAATTCTATTAAAATAAATGGCTTGCTCCAAAGAATAAACGGTTTGAATGATTCTAGCTGAGATTGCATCATGGATCAATTCATCAGGCGTATAGCCCAACACCATTATTTCAACACTAGGGAAAGAGCTTCTTAACTGTAACGCCTCCGATAATGTTGCTACTGCAAATCTATCAGCGCCATTATTTAGCAAAGTTTGACCAATTTGAATCGCACCATGACCGTAACCATCTGCTTTTATAACAGCAGTAACAAGTGCTTCTTTTTTTGTCACCCTTCTTACTTCAGAAATATTATGTGCTAGATGA
This sequence comes from Fusibacter sp. QWL-12, assembly GCF_058683495.1. NCBI lineage: Bacteria > Bacillati > Bacillota > Clostridia > Eubacteriales > Fusibacteraceae > Fusibacter > Fusibacter sp. QWL-12. Next base: position 2,669,472 of record NZ_CM178745.1, on the reverse strand, counting down.
TCCAAATTTATTTCCGCCCATACTGGTCGTGTTGATTGATTCATGTTCAAACCTCACTTATATAAATTTCGTACCCCATCCATTTTAACGCTTTTTACAATCGATTACCACACTTTTTTACGCGGATTCAAAGATTGCCATTGCAAATGCTATAGCGTGTTCTGAAGTATGTGAAAGCGATAATTCAACCCTTTGAATTTTCAATTGATTTGCTTTTTCAAGCGCACCATTATAAAGTATGACGATAGGTTTGCCTAACGCATCACGCTCAATACTAATGTCATTTAAATTAAACCCACGAATGCCTGTACCAAATACCTTTGATACGGCTTCTTTTCCAGCAAAATTTGCCGCTATCGATTGAAGTGGATTACTTTTCTCCGCGAACAGAGCACGCTCAGCTTCAGTAAAATTGCGTTCTAAAAAACGCTCATTTTTCTCAAGTGATTTTTTTATTCGATTCAATTCCACCATATCTACACCAATCATTTATAACTCCTTGTAAACATTTTAAAATTCACATATATTTAATGTGCTTTGCTTATGTTAAAATATAATCAAAACATAAGGAGCGACTATGCATATCTATAAAGCGATCCACACAGCCATAAAAGCCCATGAGGGTCAAATTAGAAAACTTGATCAAGACATTTATGTTGCCCATCCTATAGAAGTCGGTATGATATTGGCAAAAAACAATCTATCTGATGAAGTTATCGTTTCAGGTATACTCCATGATACCGTAGAAGATACGCCATTAACTCTGGATGAAATAGAACTTGCATTTGGACCAATTGTCAGACTTTATGTGGACTACTGTTCAGAATGTGATAAGAGTGAAACTTGGAAAAATAGAAAGCTCAACTACCTTTCCCGATTAAGAACAGCACCGATTGATGTTCTATTCATCGTCTGTGTCGATAAGCTTACGAACATTAAAAGCATTTACAGAAATCTCAATGCGTTAGGCGACCAATTATGGAACCGTTTTAATGCCGGCTATGAAGATCAAAAATGGTATTACTATGAAATACTAAACTTGCTTTCTCCAATAGCAGATCATCCACTTTATTCAGAACTTGAAAAACAGGTCCGTTTGGTCTTTAATCATTAATTTCTTCCACTTTTTCTGCTTCAATTTCTTCCGATTTCTTTTGGTTGATTTTCCAGTTTGCAAAGGTACATAGAATTAAAACTGCAGTAGAAATTGTAAGAGTTGTTATTATCGCCTCAGTTCCCCAGATGTCTGCAAATTTACCACTTAGGTACGGAATACTTGATGCACCCATGCCGCCACCAGAAATCACAAGAGCCGTCGCTAGCCCAGATCCCTTGATATAAGGATTAGCATCCGCTAACGTCAATGGATAGATGCCAGACATCGAAGCGCCAATTATAATTACTGAGATTAAAATCGGCATCCATGTATTTGAAACGATAAAAAGAAGCATCCCAACAATTAACGAAACACTTGATATGAAAATCATAAACACTTTGCTAATCTTTGAACCTAGTAAACCGATACCCAATCGACCCAATATCATGGTTAGCCAAAGAACTGAAAGCAAACTTTGTGTTGAAGTGTCATCAATAGAAGTTGATTCCTTTATATAACTGGTCATCCAACCACTAAATCCATTTTCAACCCCTACATAAAAGAATAAAATCGCCATAAATAATCCAATCTTTTTCAATTCAAGTTGATTAAGCTTGGATTTTTTCACTTCTTCATCTACTAACTCAGGTAATTCCAGTCTTAAATTGACCGCAAAAGACAATGCAGAAAAAACTGCCAATAATAAGTAAAAACTTCTCCAAGTTAGACTTAGTTTCATTAAAAAACCAAATATTAAAGGCGATATAAATGCGCCAACACCAAATGACATGTGTAATAGTAGCATTGCTTTCCCGTCACCTTTTGTAGCATCGTTCATTATGACATTGCCTGTCGTATTATAAAAACCCCATCCAATTCCCAAAACGGCAACTGAAATAAAAAAGAATGTCTGATTCATTGATAGTGCAATCAAAACAAGACCAAGGACATAACCGATATTTCCCATCAGAAGTACACGCTTATGGCCCATTTTATCAATCAGTAGACCACTTAAAAAACCATTGATCAAATAACTGAATGAGAATATTGCGAGAATTAATCCCCCAAGTTCGTAGTTAAAATTAAAGTTCTCTCTTATGTAAGGCATCGTTGATCCAAATGAAATGACGATCATACTCATAACGCTGAAACCGTAATAACTGCTAAATATCAATTTTCTATTTTTTTGCATGTCGCCCTCCTTTAAAGCTTGAATCTATTTTAGTTTATTGCTTTTATAAGGATAAGTCAACCTGCCATTTTTTACCATTAATATTCAAAAAAAAAGACGCATCCAATGCGCCGGAATTGACCATTTACATTTATTTAAAAAGGGGGATAAATGTAAACGCTTATGCAATTCAATCATATAACCTGTCAACGTAAATGATATTATCATTTGAGAACTATTCAGTCAATAGATAAACTATTAACATTCATTAATGGTCGCTTAAGGTTTCTTAACAATTGATTTTATCTAGTTACTAAAGGATTTCTATCTATTTTCTAACCTTATGTTGGTTTCGTATTAATGTCTTAATCCTATAATGAATTCAAATCCAACCGAAACACATTTAAAGGAGGAAAATAATATGTCAGTTACACTCGAAAATATTGATACGATCATAGGGCGCACAGGTGTTAGTTATAAAGTCGCAAAAGAAACTTTGGAAGCTACAAATGGTGACGTCGTAGAAGCAATCGTTAGAATCGAACAAACAAAAGCGAATCGTGAAGAAGAATCCAGATCTACAAGAGAGAAAGCATTTGAAGAAAAGAAAAATACAGTGATGTTACAACTCAAATGGCTAGGCAAACAAGTTGTTAAAGTTGCCAACAAGCTGATGGTCATCAAAGTTCAGTGGAAGAAAGAAGATCATGTTCATCTGCAATTGCCAGCATTGGTCGTTTTACTAGTTGGTCTTTGGACATTACCAGTATCTATCTTTGTTTTACTCGCACCGCTTCTCTTTGGTATCAAAATGGAAATCGTAAGACAAAGTGGTAAAACAACTGATGTCGTAGATTGGGTAAAAGAACATACCCCAAAATCAGAAGAATAATGTTTCTATCCAAATTTTAACCAACTGTTGGTTTTGGATTAATAATCACATGTTACACTAGGTGTATAAGATCAGTAAGGAGGAATTCAATATGTCAGTAAGTTTAGAAAAAATTGATATGCTCATGGAGCGCGCAAATATAAGTTATAAAGAGGCAAAAGAAGCTCTTGAAATGCACGATGGCGATATGGTAGAGGCACTCATCTATCTTGAAGCATCTAACAAGACAGAACAATCTAGAAACACAAGACACCAAAGACCTCAAAGACCTCAAAGACCTAATCCGCATCAATCAAGAAGAAACAACCAAGGTGATTTCTTTGATGATGTTAGAAAATTCTTTGGTAAAATGCACAAAACAAACTTCATAATTGGCAACAAAAACAAGAAAGTTCTTGATTTACCACTTACAATTGCAGCAATCATCATATTATTTACATTACCATTCTCGCTTTTCCTACTCATTTTGCCTTACATCTTTGGCTACAGCATTAGTATCCTTGATGCAGAAGGCAAAAATGTAAACTTCGAGAAAACATTTAAATTCGATGGTGAAAAAGAAGCTTCTAAAAAAGAAGAAGATCGCATGGAATAATGTAAAAACAACAGGGAGAAGCCTTTAGGTTTCTCTCTTTTTCACTTTTAAAAACATCTTCAAAATGCTATAGTTGTATTAGAAGACTTAATCTTGGAGGAATAGATGCAAAGAATACTGGTAGTCGAAGATGATGTGAAAATAGCACGTTTTATCGAGCTTGAACTCAAACATGAAGGCTTTGAAGTTGAAACCGCAAATGACGGAAGAAGCGGTCTTGAAAAAGCCCTAGATGGTAATTTTGATTTGATTGTACTAGATATTATGTTACCTGGTTTAAACGGTATGGAAGTTTGTAGAAGAATTCGCTTAAATTCAGAGGTTCCAATCATTATGCTTACTGCAAAAGACGATACGATGGATAAAGTAATGGGCTTGGATTTTGGTGCAGATGACTATATGACAAAGCCGTTTGCAATTGAAGAATTATTGGCTAGAATTAGACGTATTTTTAGAAAAGCAGCTACACCAGCCCAATCCAATACAAATCTCTTTAATTCAGGTAAGTTAAAAATTGACTACAATCAATACATCGCCTTTTACGATCAGACGCCTATAGAGCTCACTAAAACCGAGTTTGATTTGCTCCATTATCTTGCTGAAAACCGCAATATTGCACTAACTAGAGAGCAAATTCTAGACAAAGTTTGGGGATACGATTATTTTGGAGAAACAAAAATAGTAGACGTTTACATTCGCTATCTTAGAAGTAAAATAGACGATTGTTTCAGTACTAAATTTATACACACTGTTAGAGGGGTAGGTTATCTATTTAAAGATGAAGATCATAAGTAAAGACACTCTTCAGCAAAATAGCAATGCATCAAATAACACAAGAAAAGAACCGGTACGCTCAAACGAATCCGTTCGGGCAAACAAGCCTACGACTTCTAGAAAAGAAGCCTTAGTTGAAGTGCCCAAAAACAAACCTACGCATCGTGGCAACTCGAACACTAACAAAGCTTCAACATCGACAAAAAAAGAAGCCAGTATACCCAAAGCCACTAAAACTTCAGAATCAAAAGCGAAGAAAAAAACCTCTCAGGCTGAGTTAAAACAATCTCGTATGACTCACATCCAAAACGAAAAGCAAAAAAGAGACACTGGGCAATCTTATCTTTCAGTTTCTTATGATCGTTTTGTTTCTCTTCTGAGATTTAATATAACTTTTAAGTTAACCATTGGCTATGCCATTAGACTACTTTTTTTGATTGGGTTATTGTTCTTTATCGTGTATGTCTCCTTCTCATATTATTTGTTTTATGAGGCCGGACAAGATCTAAAAGAAGACATTCGATACGTTGCAGAAATTGCACAAAGTGAAAATACCTATAACGCATCGACCATAACAAATTATGTATCCTATAAGAATGTAGACTATTATGTTTACGATCAGAACTATCAGCAACTCTTTAGTAGCAACGAGGATGTTCTCGCTTTTGACCTTGCACTTTCAGATTCTGAATATAATTTAAGTACTTTCCCAAGTTTTCCAAACATCTTTGAAACGGATACGATTTTACTTGATGAAGATCAACTCTATTATGTTGCATTGAGATCTAACATGATGATTGAAACCAATACCATAGAAGCGACTTTTCCGATTGGATTTGTCCTTTCACTGGTTCTGGTACTCACATCTATTCGTTCCGCACAAAAGATGGCAAAAAAACATATGAAACCTATTCTATCCATGACAGAAGATGTTAAAGATATGTCTGCAAATAATTTAAATACGCGTCTAAACGTCAGTGGTACGAAAGATGAGCTAAAGGATTTGGCATTTACATTTAATCAAATGTTAGATGATATCCAAAAAAGCTATGAGCGTGAAAAGCAGTTCGTTTCCGATGCCTCTCATGAACTTAGAACTCCAATTGCCGTTATTAAAGGCTATGCTGGCATGCTAAACCGTTGGGGTAAAGACGATCCAGCCATTTTAGAAGAGAGTATACAAGCGATTTTAAGCGAAACCGACAACATGCACAGTCTGGTTGAAAGTCTTTTGTTCATCGCAAGAAATGATAAAGGCACACTTAAGATGGATTTAAACACCTTCTGTTTATCCGATTTAGTGGCAGAAACCATAAAAGAAACGAAGCTAATCGATAGCCAACATATTTTAAATGAACAAGTGGAAAACCAGGTCGTGGTTCACGGCTCGGCTGATAAGCTTAAGCAAGCGTTGCGTATCTTTGTTGATAACTCGATTAAATATACACCTGATGAGGGTGAAATAAAAATTTCTCTCAGAAAGTCTGAAAAGCATGCCATTATTACTTTAGCAGACAATGGTATCGGGATTTCAAAAGAAGATTTACCCAATATATTTGATCGCTTTTATAGAGCGGATAAGTCTCGTACCAAAATGAGAGAAAATCAGCACGGTGGAACTGGGCTTGGTTTATCTATCGCTAGGATCATTATAGAACAGCACGGTGGTAGAATTCATGTGGATAGCGAGCTGAATGTTGGTACCACTTTCACACTATTTTTGCCATTGGCTACTGCTGAACAAATGGCAGAAGTTTGTCAAACCAGTGTAGAACCAGATGAGTCAAATCAAAGTGATGATGTAGTTGAGAACGTGTAAATAATAAAGCCTATGAATAGAGTCTCAATTTGACTGCACTCTATTCATAGGCGTTTTTTTAGTTTGTCATATACTAAACTACTCCGTTTCACCATAGGTCAACGCAAATAGGATGATATTAGGACGTTCATGGCGCATATGTTTAACTTCGATCGCTTTCATCTTATCAATTTCATCGATTTCATAATGAATAAAAACAAGCTGATCTTTCCCTATTAACCGATTTTCTAATATGGATTCAATTGCTTCACTATTAAAAACCATTTCACCTTCAAAGGATAAAAACCCAAGCGTTAATTTTTTGCCCATGTGAGGTAGTCTTTCATCAAAGGCCTCTGGAAAAAGCGTTTCCAATCGCTGGCCCTCTTCAAATAACTTTACACTCTTTAAAAGTCCAAAGGTGTTCTCTCGCATCATCAAATTAAAGTCTTTCGCCTTGCCTTTGCTAACAGTATCCCAATCCCCTCTAAAGCAATGCGCTTCATAAGGGTTCAAGGTGATGCTATAAAGCGCTTTTTCTTGATATTTATGTTCCAAATGAAGCGCTGCATCGATGGGCATAATCCATCTTTTTACACCATAGAGCGCTGTGAATGTGGTTTCGTCGGCATCGACGGTTGCAGAGCTAATTCGCCAATCAAACTCTCGTTTTGCATAATCGCCGTTCTCTGGATAAATGTACAGTTGTGTAGTGTTACCATGTGCCCATGTAGACGTATTATAATGCGACTTTTCAATAATATCCCATTTCATAAGTTCCCTCCAAATGATCCCTATTGCTATTTTAGTGTTTTTAAAGTTAAAATGATAGCTTTAAATTAAAATGGAGAGCAAATCTTTTAAATGATTCACCTGAGCGATGTAAGTCGGATTTTGAGGCGATTTTACTGATTTCAAGTTGATCCAGATGGCATCAATGCCAAATTTATATGCCCCTTCAATATCGGCTTTAAGTGAATCACCAATCATCAAAACTTTCGTTTTTTCAGTTGTTTTTACTAGTGAAAGTGCTTTGTCAAAAATTTCAGGTTCAGGCTTGCTATAACCTACAGCTTCTGAAATAACCAGATGCTTGAAAAATTTACCTATAGGTGACCTAGACATACGGTTTTCTTGTACCGTTTGTATGCCATTGGTTAATGCGACGAGTTCATATCGACTAGATAATTGCTCAATAACTTCCAGCGCATCAGGAATAGGATGAATGCCCTCGCCTAAACGCGCTGTATAAAACTCACTAATTTCAATTGGATCATGATTGCTACCCAGTTTATCTATCAAACGAATGAAACGTTCTGTCTTAATCTCACCACTTGTGATTTCACCTCTTTCAAGCGCTTCCCACAAAGGTTTATTAACACTCTGATAAAGGTCGTGAAAGATTTCGTATGTTAATTCTGAGTTCAACTTTTCCTTTGTGGCAATCAAAGCTTCTTTTTCCGCCGCTTCAAAATCGAAGAGCGTATTGTCTAAATCAAATAATAAAACTTCATATTTTGGTATCACCATTTCCTCCTAAATAACAATCCCTGCTGCTTTTAAATCGACGATGTTGGCTGTATGATTCACAATGAAAAAACCATAGTTTTGAAGATTAACCTCTGAATAATCAATTGGCTCTCCGTTTAACTTTCTCATGATGCCACCGGCTTCATGTACAATACACTCCATCGCACACGTATCCCATTTCATTGAATAACCAAAATTATAGTAGACATCGAAAAGGCCTTCAGCGATCAAACAGCCTTTTATTGCGCTTCCCATTTCTGCAACACTTAAGATAGACTCGCCTAGATAGGCTTGTAAAGCAAGTGTTTTCTTAGATGGATGAGAACGGCTAACTAATAAATTGAAGGGTTTTATTCTCTTTGAAACCTGTAATTTAATAGGTTCCGAGTCTCCCTCCATCCGATACGCTCCGCCGCCTTCAACCGCATAATAGCTACGCTTTCTAACTGGAATATAGATAACCCCTAAAACGATCTTTCCTTTTTCCATAAGTCCAATACTCACTGAAAATTCACCATTTTTCTTTATGAATTCTTTAGTGCCATCCAGTGGGTCGATGATCCAACAGCGCTCCTTTTCAAATCGACTTGAATCATCACTAACTTCTTCAGATAAAAAAGCATCTCCAGGGAAGGCAGTTTTTAATATCTCTAATATAATTTGATTTGCTCGCACATCTGCTTCGGTAACTGGCGATTCATCCTTTTTATAGTTGACAGAGAAATCGTTTTGATAAACCTCTAAAATGCTCTCACCTGCAAGTTTTGCTGCTTTTAAAGCCAACTCAAGTTCACGCTCTAGCATAGTTCTCCCCCTCTTTTATCGGATATAAACGATCAAAGCCTATAAAGTATAAGTAGCTTTCACCAACGGGCATTCCAGTTAATGATTCTATTGCTTTTTTATATATTTCAATTTGTGTTCTATAGTAATCTGCAACTGAATGAATGCTTGATTCTGTCACGAAATCAGTTTTAAAGTCAATTAATACCCATTTATCTCGCTCCATAAAATACAAATCGATAATCCCTTGAACCAACTGATTGTCGTGTTTTAAAACAAATGGCGTCTCTCTATTAACATGAGCGGATGCCCTAATACGCTCAGCCAAATTCGAGTTCAGAAAATCAATGATTTTGTTTTGATTAATCATCGTCACATAATGCTCATCCACTAGTTTCTTCTGAACTTGAGTTTCAATAAATGCATTGATCGAACTTAACTCAGGCAGCATGTGGTAATCAATTTTTTCAAGAAGTGCATGCATTGTCGTACCAATCGCCATAGCGGTTGGCACATTAACTGCCTTGATAAACTTAGGCGACTCAAAAACTTTAGGTTGATTTGAGTTTTGTGATTTCAACTCAGAAACAGATATTTTCAGTGGTTTATAAGCTTCCGTTTTTACCAATTGAGCGAAATTAAATCGCTGATCAATCTCTTGATAGGCGTTGCTTTCACGTATGGTCTTCTTTAGCTCAGGATTAGTCCCATTGACAATTGAATGCACTTCAAATAATCTTTCTGATTCAACCTGTTCAACCTTAAGTGCCCCCTCAGCCAAAGTATTGCCATCCATTCGATTTACTTTAATTTTTTTATGCCCCAGCCAAGTACTCATGATCCAATCAATAAAGCCAGTTGCCGTTGATAGCGATAAAATATCCTGTGGCCTTTGCCAGTTTTTCTCCCTAGACTCTAAATCATTTAATGTCGCAAACAAAATGAGCTGATCAACGGGGCGTGTTAAAGCAACATATAAAACACGCATCTCTTCAGATAGGGTTTCTCGCTTTAGCGCTTCTCTCATGGCAAATTGTCCAAGTGATTTGGATTTTGTTCTAAGCTCAGTATCAACAACACTGAGTGCAACCCCCAGCTGTTTATGAAGCATTAAATCACCCTGAGCATCCATAAAATTAAACTTTCGCCCTAAACCACCAATGATAACAATTTTAAACTCCAATCCTTTTGATTTATGAATGCTCATCAATCTAACGACATCATCTGCTTCACCAATTAAACTGGCTACGCCAAAGTCAGCACTTCCAGAATGCATCTTTTCAATAAATTCTACGAAGTGACTTAATGTGAGTATACGAGATTGCTTTAATGCACTTGCTCGATCAACCAATAATTTCAAATTTGCTTGACGATTTCTACCTGCTGGCATCGCTGCTGCATATTGATAAAACCCAGTTCGCGTTAAGGCCTCCCATATGAGTTCGTCTAGCGGTAGATACATCGATGCCTTCCTTAAATGTTCTATCTGTTCATAAAGTCCAAACAATTGCATTTTAAGGTTATTTTCTAGTCCTTCTTCAGTTACGATGGCAAGAAGCTTATCGTAATAGTATTTTCCATTACCATTACGTTTAATCTGAACAATTTCATCCATGTTAAGTCCAACAATAGGAGATCTTAATACAGTTAGTAAGGCAAGATCATCATAGGGATTATCCACAATTTTAAGCAATGAAAGTATAAATTTCACTTCGAGTGTATCAAAGTAACCCGACTGACTGTCTGCAAAAAGTGGAATACCCTGTTCCATAAAAACCTGTTCAAAGGTTGGTGTCCAAGATCTTGAGCTTCTTAAAAGGATAGCAAAATCTCTATATTGAGCTGGTCTCACCTTCTGAGCTTTTGGATCATATACAGGTTGACCCAAACGTTCTTTTATTTTGACCGCAATCGCTGTGGCTTCCATTTCATCTGTTTTGAGTATTTCAGCTGCATCATTAGCATCAATTTCATCTTCAAAATCATCCATGCTAGACGTACCTGATATTGAAACTTCATTTTGAGCTTCGCTATCACTTTCTAAAGTCTTTTTCGAGATGAGGTTGACTTCGACTATGGTTTGGTCTATGGCTTCAAAATGCATGCCTGGATTTAACATCGCATCTTCATCATACGTGATTTCACCCAGACTCTCAGACATAATCGACTTAAATAAATCATTCACGGTTTCTAAGATTTCTGGTCGAGTTCTGAAGTTTCTTTTTAAATCAATTCGAATGCCTATGCTATTTTGTGCCTCAATTAAAGCGTTGACTTGTTCATAATCGACTTGCTCGTCAAAAACCATATTATTTGACTTGAGTAGCGTATCAAACTTCATAAAGGATTTATATTTACTTAAAAACAGTTCCGGGTCTGCCAATCTAAATTTATAGATACTTTGCTTGACATCTCCTACCATAAAAACGTTGTTGCCCTTAGAAATGCTATTAATAATATGCTCTTGAATACCACTTGCATCCTGGTACTCATCTACATAAATGGCATCAAACCTCTCTTTATAGCTGTCACAGATGTCTTGATTCTCAAGGATTTCTATTGCATAATGCTCTAGATCGTTGAAATCCATAAGGTTCTTTGCATTTTTAAGCGCTTTATAATACCCGCTGTAAACGATTGTTAATTCTATCAGAACTTCTAAAACCTGAGAAAGCTGGACCATTTCATTGTGAAATTCACCGATAGGTTTGTAATCTAATATTGCTTTAATCGGTTCAAACACTTGCTTCTTAATGATTTTATCTCGAATGAGTGTTTTTACTTCTTCTATCAGCGTCTCATCCATACTTTCTTTTTCATCTTTTTTTATACTTGCAATTCGATCAAACTTTGCCGTCCGAATGGCTTCAGCAAGTGAATCAAGCGAGCTAGCAGATTCGAGTAATCGCTCTAAAAGTTGAATGTCAGTTGTGATGGTTTTTAAGTATGGAAGTGGTCCTTCAGGTCTTTGACACAAATCTTGAGCATATTCCAACAGATGTATACCACTTTGTAACCGTTCTTTAAAAAGCGCAAGCAATGTTTCTTGCCACTCAATAGGCAGTCCCAAACGATACAACTCTTGCTGCTCTTCTAACCACTGAAACGGATATGGCTGACTTTGAATAAAATCAAAAATCTGAAAGAGGATACTTTTAAGCTTTTCATCATCCCTATTACCTGAATACGCATCTACAACTGAAAGAAAAGGAGCATCTGCTTTTTCAAATGCACTTTCAATGGCCATTTCCATCGCTTGTCCCGTTAACAACACACGCTCAGGTTCACCCATTAATTTGAAATTAGGATCACAATCTATTTGATGAAAATGATTGCGAATGACATCGAGACAAAAAGCGTGAAAGGTCTTAATACTGGCTCTATTTAATAGTTTGATTTGTTCGTTTAATTGCTTTGAATTACCCATCTGTGACTCAATTGCTGCCGATAATGCCGACTCAATTCGACTTCTCATTTCACTTGCCGCAGCATTTGTATAAGTTACAATTAGCATCTTGTCGATACTCGTTTCACCATTTAAGACCATCTTTGTGATTCTTTCAACCAAAACAGCCGTTTTTCCAGAGCCTGCAGCAGCACTAACAAGTAGATTGGCGCCTCTCAGACGTATTGCAGCCTCTTGTTCTATTGTCCATTTTGCCATAAATTATCCCTTGAACCTTTCTACGATTTCTTCAGTAGAATAACGCTTTAAATGCCTGTATTGATTGCCTTTAAACTTTGTATCGAACTGACAAATAGATTGATACTCACAAATTTGGCAACTGACAAATTGATCGTACTTACAAGGAGAGATAGCGATATTTCCAGCGTAAAGCTCTTCACCAATGCCTTCAATGACCGATGTTACATGCTGTAGCATGCCATCAAAAGCAACCAGAGGCATCACTTTGGAATCCTTCGTATAGTCGCCATCCGCTTTCACCTTTACTTGAATCACATCAGATGTCCCATTTTCAAATAAGGCATTATCGATCCCCTTTAATACAGTGGCATTTTCTAATGAAATACCATCCATTTTCAAAGCTGATGCAATTTTATTTTCTATTTGCTCAAGTAGCTTATCTGTCGTTTCAATCATAGGATCATCAATTTTAAAATAAAAAGCACCTGCTGGTTGTATTTCTTCCACCTTGAAATACTCTGGATGATCCAAGCACGCCTTCAAATAAACCATTAGCTGCATTTGAAGTCCATGATAAACCTCAGAGAGCGAAAGTGACTTTTTCCCTGATTTATAATCAATAATTTTAATGTATCTCGTACCTTCAATCTCAAATGCGTCCACTCGATCAATCACACCTTGAATATAGACCTTTTCACCATTATTAAGCTTAATCATAATTGGCGGTACTTTATTAGGACCTTCACCGAATGCAACCTCAAAAGCAATCGGATCAAAGCTACCCATTTGAAGTTGTCGCGTTAACTGCCAAGCAGCTTTATTAGTGACACGTTTTAGTTTATGAATCAAATATCGATATTGAAACTTAGAGTAAAACAAATCATTACCCGTCATATCTTCGATGATCTCATCTACTTTTATTTGTACATCCTGCCTTGTCATGTCTCGCCAATTGATTTTTTCTAAATAAACTTCTCGTCCAAAACGTTCCAAAGCACTGTGAAACAGAACGCCAACATCAGGTGCAGCAATTTCAAACTTTTTATGCACCACTGGCTTCAAGCCGGCACTTACGAAATACTTAAATGGACATTGGACGAACTGTTCTAGCTTTGAAACACTTGTTTTAAGTGGAAACTCATAAATCAAATTCACTGCTTCCTCTGATAACCTAGCCGTCTGATTGTTGTGCGCCAAACCAGCTTCAATTAGTTTAGCGTTTTCTACAGCATTATTCGTATACCATTCCAATAAAGCAATCCACTCAGAACTTAAGGGATATCCGTCCACATAACTTCTAATGTGACCTGCTAAATGTTCAAACGACGCCTGTTCGGAGGTTATTAGATAACTGACTTGATCGTCGTGAACTGAGATGTCGCGTTCTATGATATTAGGGCAAATTTTCTTTAGTTTATGAATCAAATAAGAAGGTCTTAATGCTGCACCTTCAGCATCTGTTTTTGCGTAGCTAAAATAAAGGTGTTCTGTCGGTCTCGAAAGCGCAAAATAAATATTGAACTGTTCCTTATCCACAAACATTTTACTATCAGAAAGGAGCTGCAGACCATTCTCTTTCAACCATTCCTTTTCAGAGTCAAGGATTAATTGATTGGCACCGCCTTGCTCTGGAATAACGCCATCATTAAACCCAAGAAAGAATAATACTTTTACTGGATGAGATTTCGATCGATCCATCGACCCAATTAAAACCGCTTCTTCAGATAAAGGGAGTAATCCAATCTCCATGGCATCAAAGCCACTTTCAAGCAATTGATGGAGTTCTTCCCATGTAACAATATCCTCTCCAATCAGTTCAACCAGCTGATCAAATAGATCCATTGTATTTTCCCAAATTTGTGAAAACAATTGTGCTTCATTTGAAAGGCCATTATCGTTAAACGTAGTGACGAAATTTTCAAGTAATACCGGTACTTTTAAATCCACCAGCATTTGATAAATCGCTTCTATCGCAACTCTCACACCAATTTTGCCATGCCTTAAATTAACATAATGAATCTGATCGAGTGCTTTAACGATTGGATTTAATTTTATATGATCTTCTTCAAGTAATTGATTTAACTTTTGTCTTGAAAATCCATTTTCTAATACAAAGATCTCAAATTCTGCAATATTAAGCGGGTTTGAGTCGATAAAACCCGTTTTCACCAGAGCTAAAACCGTTTCTTTATTTAAGCCTACTGAAAACAGTTTAATATAGGTTTTTATCAATTGAACCAGTGGATGATTTGAAACACCCACTTTTTCATCGATAAAAAATGGGATGCCCATTTCTTTAAATGTGCGTTTAATATAACCTGAGTAAGCGGATAGGTTGTTTGTAATGAGTATAATATCATTCCAATTGTAGTCGTGCTCTCTTACTAGCTCTAAAATTTTAGACCCACAATAGGTCACTTCCCCCAATTGGTGATCCGAGGCAAAGATGCATGCCGTATCAACATCTATAGCTTTTACCTGATAGGGATAAGCTTGCAAATTCTCTGCGATGTGCATGATATCTGAATTAGGTATTTCTCTATTCAATCCTTCGAGCTTAAACCTACCAGACTCTTTTTTTGTGAGTCTTTGGAAGGACAAGTTGGTGTGATCAAATAATGCTGTTGTTAGTTTTCCATCTGAGCAAAGTGTAACCGATACTTCCTCTGCAGGTTCTGCCATAGCCTTAATTACTGCAAGCTCTTGTAAAGTAAAGCTGTCAAATCCATCTAACCAAATAAGACTATTTGAAATCAGGTCAGATGAAGGAATCGCTTCAATAAATCTCTCAAACAAGTCTTCTTCGTCACTGTACTGATTTTCTTTATAGCTTTCTAATGCACTGTAAATGCTTGCAATGTCAGACAGCTTATGTGCCGTCATATTATTTCTTGGCATGTCTTTTATGTAGCCTTCTAAAAGTAAGGGAGAAACTCTATTTTGCTTCAACTCTTTTATCGTTTCAGAAAATTTTTCAATAAATCCGAACTTAGTAAAAGCTTTTCGATAGACACTTAATTGGCTTTGATTTTCGAAAAAAAGTTTTCTCAGCAGCATTTGTTTGCCAATATCGGATAATGTCACCTCATCCGTTGCATTGACTACCTTGTGAGCTAATCTTTTAAAGCTTACGATTTCAAGACCGATAAATCCTTCTGACTGTATCTGACCAATCAATTGCTTCTCAGCTTCAAGAGTAAATTGCTCTGGTACAATCAGAATTGTTTTTTTATTGGTTTGCATGGCTTTCGCAATTTCTGAATAAACTTGGTAGGTCTTTCCTGATTTTGCTTTACCGAAAATTATCCTTAACATGAAATCCTCCTGAAACCGCTTAATTACTCTATTTTACCACCATTTATCAAAGACTTCAAGAAAGCGACTCCCGTCTATACAGATGATTCAGACCGTTGTATAATGATAAAAAGAAATGGAGGCAGCTATGAAATTTTTACGTCATCTCAGCATAATAATAATTGGCATTGTACTTGTATTAGATGCATTTTTACTCCCCTTTCAGTTCTTAGCATTTGACGAAGGGTATTACTATGATTTATTTAAATCACTTAATGTGCATCAAGTGATTGGCATAGATGAGACAAGCTTAGAAGAAGTCACACATGCACTGGTTGCTTATATCGATAACGGAAGTGGCGATGTCACACTACAGGTTCCTGTAAATGGTGTGAGCACACAGTTCTATAATGATAAAGAGATCATTCATCTCTCTGATATTCAGAAACTCGTCTCACTTGGCAGACAGTTTTTAATCGGGATGAACCTTTTAATGCTCATCGGATTTTTCATACTTTGGTGGCAAAACAAAGAAAATAACCGCGCCTTTTTCCAGATGATTTTAAAGCCCTTTAAGCTTAGCTTTTTCCTAACTATTTTTACCTTAGCAGGACTTTATGCACTCTATTTTGTGGATTTTGACTGGGCATTTACTAAGTTTCACGAAATTTTCTTTACAAATGACCTCTGGCTACTAGATCCAAGAACCGATCGACTGATTATGCTCATGCCAATTGAATTCTTTACCACCTTTGTGGTCAAATGGCTAACCAATGTTGGCATCGTTTTGGCTGGTTACTGCTTCCTTGGTTTTTTTGCAGCGCGTCGTTTAGAAAACCGATAATGCGTTAAGATATTACCACAAGCGAGTTTGTGGCTTTAAAAAAAGAGAGTTCAGTTTAAAGCAACTGAACTCTCTTTATTTTTTGAAACTCATTAAGAATTTCTATTCTATCTTCTTCTTTTTCTTTTTGAAGTACATGTGCTGATCGACCTCATGAATAACTTCACTGTAGTTGACAGTCTCATAGCCAGCATAAAAGTACTCCCCTGAGGAAATCTTATAATGAATCATCTGATCTGAGTTTTCCAGCTTATAGACGAAAATCAAATCGTCTAAATCTTTTTTCAAATGCTTCATTTTATCTTTCCCTGGTGAAAAGACACAGAACTCATCTCCACCATATCTGAACAAAAGTTCATCAGGTCCAATCATGTTTTTTAATATGGCTACAAAATCCGCCAGCAACTTATCCCCTGTCATATGACCATATAAATCATTCACATGCTTAAAATCATCTAAATCGATAAAAGTTAACGTGAATGGCTGCTTTCGAAACAAGTGTGATGCAATTTGATCTTCAAAGTAAGCGCGATTGTATGCGCCAGTCATACGATCAAAAATCAAGAGATCATTAATTGCTTTTGAGCTACTTTTCATCAACATACTAGTTTGTGTGTACAAAATAGATATTAACGCAATTGCTAGGCCAACTTCATTATACGCATTTGACAGTAAATATATAACGACAAATGCAATTGTATAATAAGTTACCAATTGAAAGTATGCCAGTGGGTTAAAAAAACGATAGGCACTTTTATCCCCGCTGTGATAGATAGCGGTTGTGGTCATTAAAACGTTAAGGATGACAAGCCCATAAAACATACTCCATATTAAAACCGCAGTGATGACGGTTAGTTCAAATGACAAAAATCGTAAAATATATGCGGTAAATGCCGCTAGTACAATATGAGAAGTAATCCCATAGAGTAGTTTTATATTAAAAATACGTTCATTTGCATTATCTCTAAAAACTGAAATCAATCGATAAATCAAGTTGTATATGATAATGGCGATGTAAACCATTACTAATTCGTGTCGTACCAATGCGAATGTCACGATTGGCATCGTGATTGTTGCCTTGTTAGATCCACCGTAACTTATGTATCCTACTTCTGCAAAAATCAAAGCTATTAAAACGATTAGATAGCTCACGTCAACGGTAAATAAATCTCTTGATAAAGCAATTGCAAACAAGATAGCTGCTGATACAGTTAATACGCTCATATAGGACTTAAATACTTTACCCAATTCCTCACCTCGTAAAATCACTACTATTTCATTATACATCACTGAGTCAAAATATCCATACACACAATAAATAATGAGTCTAAAGTCCTATATAATATTGTTATTTTTTATCAATATTCACATTAGTTATTTTGTTGTTTTATGTATACCAATCTCGTCTCGCTATCACTCTTAATGCTGATAGATACATAAAACAAATATGAATAATACATATCTTCAGGCATCGAGTCTTCAGATTTTACCGCAATCGAGATTGTGGCTAAAAAAAGAGAAGTTGAAAATCTACCACAATTAGATTTAAAACTTCTCGATTTATTACGTCTCACTGTTATTTAATTATACGATACCAATTTCTTGCTTCATATCTGGATTATATTGGCATAAACAAACAAGTTTATTTCATATACTCTCTTACTTTGAAACCTTTTTCTTCAAGTTTTTTCACAATTTTATCGATATCAGCTCCTTCTAAACGGATTGAAATCTCTTGGATGCCCATAACTTCAGTATCCAACAATGCGATATTTGTAATATTGCCGCCATTTTTTGAAATCGTTTCAGCAATCTTAGTTAATACACCTTTGAAATCATCTGTAAGAATCGAAATTTTCGGATCGTGAAGGCCATAAATCTTAGTAAGTATTCCAAATAAAGCATTTTGTGTAACGATGCCTAAAAACTCTTCTCCATCTCCAACGACAGGAATAAAGCGTAGTTTATCTTTGAAAAAGATTTCAGCAGCTTCTTCAATTAGTAAATCTGGTGTTACTGGTGCTACCTTATTATGAATAAAATCAGATACTGGTTTTTCTAAAAAAGCATGTAAATCGGATTGATCTGATTTAAAAAACATATCATAAATGAATTGTTTGGATAAAAAGCCAATAAACTTTTTACTTTCTGTTACTGGCAAAGATAAAAAACCATTTTCCTCAATTAATTCAATCGCCTTCTTAGCTGAATCAGATGGCTTTAAAACAGTCAATTCCTTTACTGGTGTCATTATTGCCCTAACTCTCATATAAATTCCCCTTTCATCAAGTTGATGTTGTGTCAATATTATATTTATTCCCAAACTATTTATACCATAACAATTATATCATTAAATTAATAAAAAAAATAGTTGCCACATTTATTAGCACTCTTTTCTATCGAGTGCTAAAATTGTATTGACATTTTTATATGAGCGTTTTATCATTAATTTGGAAAGTTTATTTAGTTTACAAAGGAGTGAGTAATATGTCAAAAGAAAAAGGTTCTCTTTCCATACACAGTGAAAATATTTTTCCGATTATTAAGAAGTGGCTCTATTCTGATCACGATATTTTTGTAAGAGAGTTAATTTCTAATGCAAGTGATGCGATTACTAAGCTAAAGCAGCTTGCTTCAATGAATGAGATTAGCCTTTCGACGTCTGCTAACTATAAAATCGATGTCATTTTAGATGAAGCTGCAAAAACGATTACATTCTCAGATAATGGGATTGGTATGACGGATGAAGAAATAAAAAAATACATCAATCAAATCGCTTTTTCTGGTGCTGAAGATTTTATAGCACAGTATAAAGACAAATCAGACAAAGATCAGATTATAGGTCATTTCGGTTTAGGTTTCTACTCTGCATTTATGGTAGCAGAACGTGTGGAAATTCATACATTATCCTATAAAGAGGGTGCAAAGCCTGCTCTATGGAGATGCGATGGCGGCACTGAGTTTGAACTCGAAGCGGGAACACGTCAAGATAGAGGTACTGAAATTACACTTTACGTTGGTGAAGAAGGCCTCAGTTTCTTAAATGAATACACACTTAAAAGTACCATAAAAAAATACTGTTCATTTATGCCTTATGAAATATTCTTAACCGTAGTAGGCAAAGAACCTGAAAAAGATAAAGATGGTAATGTCATCATCGAAGAACCTCAAGCGCTCAACACAACGCAACCCCTATATGCCAAATCACCATCTGAGTGTACTGACGACGACTACAAAGCATTTTATAGAAATACCTTTAACGATTTTAAAGAACCATTATTCTGGATTCATTTAAATATGGACTATCCTTTCAATCTTAAAGGGATCCTCTATTTTCCAAAATTAAATACCGAGTTTGATACCATCGAAGGTCAAATTAAACTGTATAATTCTCAAGTATTTGTTGCAGATAATATCAAGGAAGTTATACCTGAGTTTTTACTACTTCTTAAAGGTGTCATTGATTGCCCAGACTTACCGTTAAACGTTTCTAGAAGCTTCTTACAAAACGACGGTTTCGTAAAGAAGATTTCAAATTACATTAGTAAAAAGGTCGCTGATAAACTTGTCGGCTTATATAAAACTGAAAAAGAAACATTTGAAGGATTTTGGGAAGACATTAGTCCTTTCATAAAATTTGGTGGCCTAAAAGATGAGAAATTTTACGATTTGGTTAAAGATATTTATCTTTATAAGACGCTAGATAACACATTTAAAACGTTAGACGAATACCTGGAAAGCATCAAGGAAAAACATGAAAATAAAGTCTTTTATGTGTCCGATCCAATACAGCAAGCACAATATATCAAACTGTTTAAAGATCATGACCTAGATGCAGTTATTCTATCTCATGGAATTGATTCCGCCTTTATTTCTATGCTAGAAAGCAAACGCGAAGGCGTTAGCTTCTCAAGAATTGATGCCGATTTAAACGAGCATTTAACGGAAACGAGCGAAACAGAAGATGAGAATAAAGAAGAAAGACAAGAAGCTTTGAAAACCCTTTTTGAAAAATCGCTTCATTTAGAAAATATGAAGCTAAAGCTTGAAAACATGAAGTCTGACTCTATTGCTTCTATGGTAGTTCTATCTGAAGAGTCAAGAAGGATGCAAGATATGATGCGTATGTACGGCATGCAAGGATTAGATCCTAATATGTTCAAGACAGAAACAACCCTAATCCTCAATCAAAAGCATCCGCTTGTGAAGCACCTACAAGATGACAGCATCACAGATGAAGCTTTAAAAGAAATGATTTGTCAACAGCTTTACGACTTAGCTATGATCAGTCACTCACCTCTCTCACCGGAGGCAATGACTTTATTTATCGAAAGAAGTCAAAAACTAATGTTGAAGTTGATTTAATCGCTAAAAATAATAGCTCAATGCAGTAATTGAAACATAATAAAAACCTCCCATAGTAATATTCTAAGGACAATTAAGCCTTAAGAAATTTACAAAGGGGAGGTTTTTCAATTAGCCAATAGACTTGCGCAAATAGATGGTTTGGCTTATGATTAAACCTAGATAAAATAGAAAAAGAGGCAATTATGAAATTAATTAATCAACTGGGTATCATCATGGCATTTTGGATTGCTGGCGATTTATTAAGCCACTTAATCAGCGGAATCGTAAAAATTCCTTCTGCAATAATGGGCATGGTTCTCTTTGCACTTGCGTTAACTACAGGACTCATTAAGGAACATCATATTAAAGAGACAAGTGATTTACTTTTAAATAATATCTCTTTCTTTTTTGTACCAGCAAGTGTAGGAATATTGGCGCTAACTGGTATGTCTTCATCAATTCTTTTGAAACTGTTTTTTATTTCTGTCGTATCAACACTTTTGACACTTTTTGTCACGATGTTTGTCACACATTTTCTAATTAAGAGAAGGGGGTAATTATGTTTTCTGAAATCACGCAAACGCCCGCTTTTGGAATACTGATCAGTATCATTGCCTACAGCATCGGAATTTGGATCAAAAACAAAACGAAAAGTGTCCTTGCAAATCCTATTTTAATTGCAGTCATCATTATTATTGCTTTTCTAAAATTAGCGAACATTCCCTATGCACATTATAAAATTGGCGGCGATGGTATTCATTACTTCTTAGGACCATTAACCGTCGCTCTTGGACTGATGCTTTATCGCCAAAGAAAAATTATTAAAAGTCACTTTATTAGCCTTTTGATTGGCATCACATGTGGGGTATTAACCTCATTCTTCTCCATTCTTTTAATGGGAAAATGGTTAGGACTTGATGAAATAATGGTTCGTTCTATGGTGCCAAAATCTATAACGACACCTATGGCACTCTCTCTTGTTGAGATCAATGGCGGCAATCCTGTCATCACAATTGTCATGGTTATTATTACAGGGATTTTAGGTGCACTCGTTGCCCCACTATTTCCTAAATGGTTTCCATTCTTAGATAAAATTGCCGTAGGCGTCGGTATCGGAACTGCCTCACATGGTGTCGGTACTTCTAAAGCAATTGAAATGGGAGAAACAGAAGGAGCACTCAGCAGTACAGCAATCGGCCTAGCTGGCCTACTTACCATATTACTGGTGCCCCCTTTATTTGTTTTGTTCTATCGTTGATTTTTATCGCAATATCACTGATGCTTTAGAGTCATAAGTTAATCGATCATTCGATGGAGTAATGGATTGATATCCTCTGGTTTTCTAACATAATCAACCAGAGGACGATCGATATGAGGAATACGTTCCATAAAGCTTGGACTTTCCTCACGATAAAGAATACCAATTGGAATGCCTTCATCTCCGAAAGTTTGAGCCAATTCAAAGGCTTTTACTTTATCTGTTACATCGTGATCGGATGCAATTTCAAATACACGTTCCTTGTACCATTTAAAAGTATTCACTTCATTAAACGAAACGCATGGCTGCATAACATCGATAAGGGCGTACCCTTTATGATCAAGTGCAGCTTTTATCGTTTTTTGTAAATGCTTTGGATCGCCTGAAAAACTACGTGCTACAAAAGTACAGCCTAAAGAAATAGCTAGTGCTACTGGGTTGAGCGGTTCATGTCGCATCCCATCAAACTGAAGTCTAGTCTTTTGTCCCAGTGCAGTCGTCGGTGAACCTTGACCCTTTGTAAGGCCATAAATTTGATTATCGTGAACGATATGCACCAAATCCAAATTTCGACGTACGTTGTGCAAAAAGTGATTACCACCTTCGCCATACGTATCGCCATCACCTGATGTCACAAGCATTTTAAAGCTATTATTTGCCGCTTGCGCGCCCATCGCTGCAGGTAAAGCTCTACCATGCAATGTATTAAGTCCATGTGCATGGATATAGTGAGGTAGCTTAGCAGCTTGACCGATCCCCGAAACCATTAAAACATCTTGCGGAGTTAACCCTTCCTCATATAAAACCTGATTGATGCTGTCTAAGATGCTGAAATTACCACACCCTGGACACCAGCTTGTCGGATTATTTGTTACAAATGGATTGTCGTTTTTTACGACATTTAATTTATTTAGATTGACCATTACGAATCACCTCGAATTCATTTATAATATAGTTTGCTGTAAATGGGCGTCCATCGTATTTATTGATAGAAGCCTGCCATCTGACGCCTGTTTCCATCTTTAAAATCTGTCCGAACTGATTCATTGCATTTCCTTCCACGTTGATGATGAAAGGTTTTTTGGAGAGATACGGATCCAAAATGGACTCATTTAAAGGAAAGACATCACTAAAAGCAAGTAATGCAACCTTTTCACCACTCTCAATCAGTGTATCAACAGCCTCTTTCAATGCGCCATAGGTTGAACCCCAACTGATAAACAGCGTTTCATAATCCGCAGCGCCATGGAAAAGTGGTGCTTTTGCTTCTGTGCGAATCGCATCCATACGTTTCATAAATTTGTTTTTGAGTAAAACAGTGGCTTGTTCATCCTCAGTCACGTGGCCATAAGGATCATGTACGTGTGAGTCTGTCATAATAATCGTTTCTTTATCAATTCCCGGATATTTTCTGCCACCACTGATTGCATCATAGTCATAACGTTTATAGTCATCTACCGGTTCAACGGTTAAATATCGTTCATTGGATAATGATTTGGTATCAAAAATAGGGACGCTGTGTGTCGAATCGGCCAAGAGTTGATCCGTTAAAATCACCACTGGTACCTGATATTTATCTGCTAGATTAAAGGCACGGTGTGTCGTGTAAAAAGCATCCTCTACCGTTAATGGCGCTAGTACAATTCTAGCAAACTCGCCTTGAGAAGCGGTTACAACAAAAGCAAGATCGGCCTGTTCAGTACGTGTCGGTAGTCCAGTTGCGGGTCCTGGTCTTTGAACATTACAAACGACGAGAGGTGTTTCACTTACAGCTGCAAACCCTAAAGTTTCAACCATTAGCGCAAAGCCTCCGCCAGAGGTTCCCGTCATCGCTCTAACGCCATTTGAAGACGCACCAACAGCTGCCATAATCCCTGCAATTTCATCTTCAGTTTGCTCAACAATTATGTTCATTTCTTTTTCATTAGCAGATAGATAGGTCATGATCCCTGTTGAGGGTGCCATTGGATAAGCACTATAAAAGCTAAGACCTGCACTTAATGCACCCAGTGCAACCGCTTGATTGCCATTTACTAAGATTCTTTCAGGTTGCTCTTTACTAAAATCAGCTGTGAGGGTTGCTTTTTCATATCCCCACGTAGCAGCAGCTAAGTTTGAAGCATTGACTTCAGGACGCCATTTTTTATTTGTAATACGCTCCAAATTCGATTCAGTCACACCAAAATACTTTAAAACCCAACCAACAGAGGCCATAGCAAATGCGTTTTTTCCTTTTACCTCTTGTGGCATTTCTTCTTTACTAAAAAGAATCGTTTTAACATTGTCATGATTCATTTCACTGATCAACAATCCATCTTCTTTAAGCTGAACAGGTGCCAGTTCATGCGCTTCTTTATTTAGCGCGATAAAAATATCGCCTTGCTCTTCTATGGCATATACGGGATCTGAGCTGACGACAATTGTAGAATAGTTATATCCGCCTCTAACACGAGACATATAATTCTTATAAGAATAAATGCTATAGCCTGAATGCTTTAGTATTTTCTCGATAAACATTTCGACGGTATTAATACCTTCACCCGCCGCTCCTGCTACAATAATTGTTTTTTTCATATAGACTCCTTCTGAAGTTTTGCTTCAGGTTTATTTGATATTTCATATATACCGCTTAAAATTAAAAATACACAAAAAAACATAAAATTACGAATTGTTTACAATTGAGATTGTTTCTCAACCAGAAAAGGTGTTATTGCCGCTTAACCCTGTGACAATAACACCTTTTATTAATCTTTATAAATGAAATTCAAATTGGACATCAGCAATCGTTTGATCAATTTTACTTCTCTGGTTTGATCTGATTCAGAAATAAAAAGTAATGTAAATACCTCCCAAAGAAAAACCCAACCGCCAATAAAGATACCTTCCTTCACAAGTTTAAACAAAATCCCCTCTTCCTCTGGCAAATAAAAATAGCCAACAAATAAGAAAATAATCGCTAAAACTAGGTAATTCAAAATTTTACGATTCATATTTTGTCTCACCTTTAGTGCGCGTTTTAATTTAAACTGATAGAAATTTTCATATGCTTCAATCAGCAATCGTTCTTTTCTCTCATCGTATGCGTTTTTAGGCAAATAAAGATTGATGACAACGCCATATTTAAGCGGAATATCCGATGATGAATCTGTTATAAAATCATCGAACTCATCCTCAATATCTCTTCTTTTAAAAGGAGAGGCATCCCATTCATCATAGACGTCCTCATACGCATCTAAGAGGACGTCGATTTGATACGAATTGTGTTCTGAGTCGTATTTATATACTTCTTGGTAAAATCGTTTTAACTGCCTCATAAAGTCTCCTAAAGGGCAAAATTACCATCCTTAAACACTTGAATCTTTTCACCATTCGCTTTAACACCTACGATTGATAAATCTTTTGTTCCCACCATAAAGTCTTCATGTGTAATCGAATCGTTGATGCCATTTGCTAACAGCGTTGCTTGATCCATTTGATCGCCACCTTTAATGGATACCGGATAAGCTTTACCAAGTGCTAAATGGCAAGATGCATTTTCATCAAATAATGTATTATAGAATAATATACCCATATTTGAAATCGGACTATCATATTGGACAAGTGCAACTTCACCTAAATAAGATGCACCTTCATCGGTTTCAAGTAGTCGTTTTAATTGCTCATAGCCTATTTTTGCAGAATAATCCACTACTTTGCCATCTTTAAAAGTGAGTTCAAAACCATCAATTAGGCTGCCATTAAAGTTTAGTGGCATTGAGCTGACAACTCTACCATTAACACCATCTCTCTTTGGTGCTGTAAACACTTCTTCTGTTGGCATATTTGCAATAAACTCATGACCATCTGGCGTCAAATCAGAACCGCCTAACCATAGATGGCCTTCAGGAAGCTCAATCACCAAATCAGTTCCCAAGCTATTTGTATAATGTAAGGATTTAAAGTTCAATTCATTGAGTAAATCCATTTGTCTTTTTAAATTTAGTTTGTGTGTGTTCCATGATGCCACAGGATCTGGTTCATTAACGCGAACCGCTTCATAAATCGCTTCCCAAAGCTTTTCCATAGCTTCAGCTTCTGTTACGTCAGGGAAAACTTTTTTTGCCCATGCAGGTGTTGGTACAGACGCCACACACCAAACATTTTCATTGTTCATTAACCGATCTCTATATTCAGAAACCTCTGCACTAAATGCTCTTGAAAACTTTTGAATTCTAACAGGATCAACATCTTTAAAGTTCTCAGGATCTGATGCTGAGATGGTTAAAAATGCTGCATCTTGTCTTACATAAGAAAGATAAAACTCCTTTTGCCATGATGGAAAAGTTTCAAACAATGCCTCCGGTCCTTTCAGATAACGGATTCTTGAATAAACCTCATCACTCCAGTTAATAACGACGTCTTTTGCACCCGCTTCAAAACCGATGTCTACGATTTCTCTTGCAAACTCAGCGCATTCAATTGGAGAACGAACGACAAGAATTTGATCCTTTTTGAGGTTGATTCCTGTCTTAACTAACAACTCTGCATATTTTCTTAATTTCATTCTATCACCTCATAGTAAAATTCTCGACCATCGCACCTATGAATTTCAATACTATAAATAATTCATGACATGTCTATCAAAAACAGTCTTAAACTCATATCCGACAAGATCAGCTATTCATAGTTATCAAACAAAAAAAGAATTAGGAAACGATGTCCTAATTCATGTTAACACATTAAAAACGCTCTTTACAAATAAATTTATACGTTTTCTATTAGTTTTTATATAAAGGGCTCTAAAATTCGATTTACTTCACCTAGATGCTCCTGCAAAGCTTCTAGAGTTGGTTCATCCAGCTGTTCGAATTGCTCTTTTAAATAAGCAATAGCATATTGTTTATGCTTTTCAACCTGTTTTTTACCACTAGCAGTCAATGAGATATGAACCACACGTCTGTCTTTCTTTGAGGGTTGTCTTTTTAAATAACCCAGTTTAATTAACTTATCTACTAAAGGTGTTAAGTTGGAATTAATCACATGGATCTCTCGACTAATTTCAGACATGGTCAACTGCTTGTTCTTTGATAGTAAAAGTAGAATCTGTACATGCGAAGGATATAAATCATCCAACTTATACAATTCACTTTCTCTTAGAATTTTTTTATTTAGTAAAGGTACTAAAATCAAAAAATCACTTAAAATGCGTTCAATCATTTGTTCTCTCACACGTTTCACTCCTTCCGCTTTATTTCCCCATCTCATTCATGACTTTATGATAGCCCTTTTTGTCTTAATAGCGTCACTTTTTATATATATACCAAGATATCCGTTATTCAATAATAATAATCATCTTTTTTCAAAAAAACATAAAAAAACTTGCACATTGTGTGCAAGTTTTAGATTTAATAGCACTTTTCCCATAAAATTTAGATCTTAATTTCTATTTGAACGGGAATCCCATAAGCATAAAATTGTGTTTTCGGCTTTACAGTTAGCGTCTTACCGCTAATGATTTGTTCACGTTCGGTTTCCCAAGAGATATTTGATAGGTTCAGAATTCCCCAGATTCTTGGATTCTTAGGATGCTGTACCACTTTACCAATAGGTAAATCTACTGAAGAAGTCATCGGCATCAATTGGTGTAAGTAGATATATGAATTGTGAAACAACTCAAAAGTACCGTTTGCGCCTTTTAAACTTACCATAGGTGCTACTTTGTCCAGGTCGTTATCAAAAATATACTTACCTTGTGTGTAGTCATATCTCAAGCTTCTTTGATGGTCAATAAGCTTTTGTTTCAAGTCTTTCCTATTGTAAGAAAGCAATGACAGATTGACCATCTGTTGCATGATTTGATGGATACGTTCACTGGACATCGACTGCATAGAACCACCACCTACGATACAAATCTCATTATTCGGACAACTAAATAGTCTTTTTAGCGTCAAGAATTTAGGTAAAATATCACCTGACTTTTGAAAGAAATGCTCTAAATTGATTGCCGCTTCGATCCGTTTGTTCATGCCACCCAATAATCCAACGATTAAAGGCTGACACTCCAATGGCGTTTGTTCGTACCAAATGTGCATACTTTCTGAGTAAGGTTTTTTAATTAATTCAGGCTCATAACAAACAATTGCAGTTGTATCATCATGAGAAAACGCACTTGCAGAGTGAACTAGGCTGTTGAGTGTTTCATCCAAATGATTACTAGATGCAAGCTCTCTATAAAATGAGACATCGTCATAAAAGCCACTTGGATAAGCATTTTCAACACCATCGGAGGATAGTCCAACGAGCCTTACTTTTTCATTTAACTCGGTTACAGTTACCTGCATCTCCATCCAAGCATTCTCTTGTATCATAGAAGCTGTTTCGCTAAATGTATAACGATCATCTCTTGCTGTTGGAAAATAAACGTCGCCACTTTCATATACAACAGCAATTTTCCCATCTCCAATTTGTAAACTTGCTATCCACTTTGAAGATAAAACTACCACCAAGAGCGTACAACCAAACTGCTCTATGGACTGAAAATTAGGGTCTTTTAAAACTTCATTGATCCATTTGGCTTGTAATGACATAGAGAGCCTCTCCTCCATGTCAAATTGAATCTGCTCAATTGATATTTCATTTGAAACATGTTGTAGGTAATCACTAAAAACTTCTAGAGCGACTCCCACCGCATATTGAGCACCCAAATGACTAAAAGTATATTTTTCAGATCCATGCCCATCGCTGAGTGCAAGAATCTCAAAACCTTCTAATGTGAGACTACCGCATGCATCTTGATTGGGTTTATTCAGCGTGAGTGGTTTATTTCCCTTTACAGTTGCCCTAGCGACCTCGTACCCTACCAATCGACCTCTTCTAAAACGTCTTCAGATGTAACAACTGGTGGTGGGGGCAACATGCCTTTCATTGGATTGATAGAAGCATTTGAAGCTGCTGTTGATGCCCATCTGATGAAGTTCTTTAGTTCTGCGGCATTTTTCGCTTTAAGCGGCTTTAACTCACCTCTAAAACTATCGCCGATAAACTCCTGAAGTACATCCATATCTGTTTCTGAGCCAATCGCAATTGAAATCCGAATTGCTTTACTGCCCCATTTTGTCGCCTTTAATTTTTTAAGTCCAGCTTCATAATCATCGGTTGGCATACCGTCTGACAGTAGAATCATAACCGGCTGATACCCTCTTTCACCTTGAAAATCGCCTGATAATTTTTCTGCTAAAAGCTCAAAGCCTCTTCCCATATCCGTAACACCCTTCGTTGTAATGTTATCCCATGTGAAGTCTCTGACGTCAACATTCTTAGTAAGCCATCTTGCACCCGTAGAAAACGATAGTGCATGTACCTTAATTGATCCTTCTGCTTCTCTTGCGATTTCTCTGATATGTGGAATTGCCTCTCTTATTGCATTATTAAGTGTTTCAACTTTACCACCATAGCTCATTGAATCCGATGCATCTATTAAAAAGAACAGATGTAAATCTCTATTGCCCATATTGCCTTCTCTTTCGTACATAATTGTACCTCCTATTATTTGATTTGTGTTGCAGCTCTAACTGCACATTGTTTTTCACCCATATATATTTCAAGACCATCCTTAATTGGAACGATGCCGTCTTTGGTAAGTTCTTTTATCTGCCCATCTTTACCTTCATATCGCCACACATCCTCTGATAGGTTTTTAAGTCCCCATATTTCTGGATGTCTAGGATGAATTTCCACCTTAAGATAAGGTGTTTCATAGTCCATAAAGTTTTCAGACTCAACTTGTCCTCGTGTGACCAGTGTATCGTGATTGAGTAGTAAAATTCTTGAGCCAATCTTAATTCTTGGTGGAATTAAAGTCGCTCTTTTACCACAGCTAGGACATAAGGTTTGATTTATGGTTTCTCTATCATAAAACAATTGACTGCCACAGTGATAACAATACATCAGATTTGATTTTAGAGTTAGAAAATCCTGTATCCATATGCTCTCTCGGACTCTGCTGTTAGGATCGTGCAAACCAATTGTAAAGGCTTCAATAAAGCGATTTTTTATAAAAGTGGGATAATGATGCCAATAAGCTTCAGCCATATCCTTTTTCCCCTTTACAGGTCGATTCGTTGCATCTATCGGATCGTAAATGAAGATCGGATTGTGACCGTATAGATCGACAAGCGCTTCATAATCTGCTATTTCAATTTCATATTCCTTTTTGCCTTGAAGTGGATGTTGTAGATGTAACATTCTAAACAAAACCACGGAAAGTGAAAAAAGATCAGTTTGAGAGCTAGGCGGTGCTTCTCCCTTAACAACCTCAGGTGCCATAAACCCCTGTGTGCCCCAAATTTCTGAGCTACTGGTTAGGTTATCAAATGTCACATTATCGTTGTCACAAATTAAAACATCTCCCGTTGAAAAGTCTACAAACAAATTGCCAAACGATATGTCTCTATAACACATCCCTGTCAGATGCAAATCATAAAACCCGCTTGCCATTTGAATACAGGCTTCAATAATGGGTTCCATCCGTTTCACTTTTATTTCACCACTGAAATAATGCGCTAGCTTCGTGTATTTTTTTGTATCAATCAAAGGCATGATGTATCCAAAATTATCTTTTGACTCACCTTCTACAATCATAATTGGCCATATAAATCGGTCGCTTGGTGCACCTTTCATAGCTAGACCCTCAATGGCATGATATTGCTCAGTCGTCGAAGCTTGGCGGCTATACCATTTGAGTGCAAACTGTTCACCGTCACTGGTAACGAGATAGACGTTGCCCTGTCCACCACCGCCGATTTCCTTTAAAACTCTAAATCGACGATCCGCACCGGATACATAGTCTCCAGGGTTTAAATAATCAGACATAAGTGCCTCCTTTTTCTCATAATATGCTGCTTTATCCTGTAAATTCTTTTTTGCTGTTGATGTGCTATTGGCTAGTCTTTGCTGCCTTACAGCTTGTCCCTGTTGCGTCACTATTTTCATATAACCACCTTCGACAATGCGAGATATTGTGCGCCTAACCAAAGTCCAGTCATCAGATAATAAGGCAAAAGAGAACGATAAGCGGTGTATTCTTTGGCGCCTTTAGGTAAACGCATCGCGTAAAAGCCCAATACTAAAAATGATAAAAACAAACATACGCCTATGCCAAACTGTATCACTGTAAAATAGGCTGGTAATTTAGATGATAACGCTGTTAAAATCACCTCTACGCCCAAAAGTACAAGAGGATAGAACCCTAATATGTTCATCTTTTTAATTTTGTTAGCTACAAATGGTGCAAGTGCCATAAGACCACTGATGCTTAATAGAACGATGACATTAGGTTCAAACGATAATGGCCAGCTAAAAAATTGATTTAAGATTGCCCTTGTTTCTACGATGGCACTATTATTGACTAAGAGTGTATAATAGCCAATCGGTAACGCCACTAGTAAAAACAAATATGCCATTAAGTTTTTCTTGT
Source organism: Fusibacter sp. QWL-12 (assembly GCF_058683495.1). Taxonomy (NCBI): domain Bacteria; kingdom Bacillati; phylum Bacillota; class Clostridia; order Eubacteriales; family Fusibacteraceae; genus Fusibacter; species Fusibacter sp. QWL-12. Next base: position 2,637,990 of record NZ_CM178745.1, on the reverse strand, counting down.
TGCGCACCCATCTTTTATGTCTTTTGATTTGATTTTGTTTAGAAGCTTCATTTAAGTTTATACTTGAACTTTGATTTTGGTTATTTGCGCTTTCAGATTGCACGGGTCTTATATTAGTTTCATTATCCGTTTGAATGTGTTTTTTTGAAAAGTTACCTTGCGTCTGTACGGCAGAAACTATTTTAAGAGCGGGTGCACTTTGTTGCGTCACTTTATTAAAAGACATCGCTCTCATAATCAATCTAATGGTTTTTAAACTCTCGTCTAAAACAAATCCATATTCTTTTGAAAATGCCTGTGCCATTTTTTCAATTTTTTGTTCGTTGACTTGATCTCTCTTTAGTTTGTCAATTTGATCGATATACCCCGCCTTAGCAAGTAATTCCAATCGCATTTTCAATCCATTTTCATATGGGATGAAGTCGTTGAGTAATCCTACAAACTTCTTGGTTTTTAGTTCACTTGAGTCGCATGCATCAAGTGCCGCTTTAATCTTTTTAACGATTTCCTCTTCACTTATTTGTCTTGGCTTAAAACTGAGCATCTTCTCACCTCGTCTTTCTATATCTACTATAAAACAACTGAATCCTCGCTTCTACATGAGTGAGTTTAGTATTGATTTAATATTTTCTAACACCTTTCTAATCAAATCCTTACTTTTGTACAAGACAAAAAAACCTGTGGCAATTGTCTTGAAGACAATAACCACAGGTTTATATGAGCATTGATTTATCACTATTTAATTTCGAAGCTAAGTTTGCCTCCAGAAACGCCAACTTTAAGATAGGTTAGACTCGTGTCACTAGATGGAATCTTTATAACCGTTGCACCTGCAACTTTTGAGAAGTTAAATGTTGCATTTGAAGTTGTAAATAACACTGCCACATCGATGCCACGATCGGTTAAGGATTTAACCTGTTCAAAGAACAAATCTTGTTCCAGCGCATCTGTAAAGGAATACACATCGTTCATAAAGAAAACAACCGGTTTTTTCACACTACCATTGATAAAGGTAGTTAGCTTTGACCACTGAGTATAATCACTCTTACGTATACTAAAGTTATTATTTACCATTGAGACTAAGGTGTAACCATTCATATCTTTAATATTAAAGCTGCTTGATGGCACTACAAATGAATTACCACTGTTTTTAATGAGTGTATCCACTGTTTTGCTGTCTTTCATTTTAACTAAAAACTGTGTAACAGAAGTAGCACCATTTGAAAGTTTATAGTCCGACGGTGTCTTTACACGCGTTACATCTGCTGGAACATTTACACTAAACGCCTTGCTCTGATAAGCTTCAATATTATCAAATTGAATATAGCCAGCATCTTGCTTTGCTGCATCTGTCTCTACCAAATAGAGACGTTCTAAGGTAATTGGTGCAACAAGCTCTTTAGGGAACTCAGCGGTAATGTACTTCCATCCCTTCCAATCCACTTTGCTCGCCAGTGTAATATTACTTGATACACCATTTGCATCTACAACTTTAGCTCTTAACCAATGACTGTTTGCCTCGTCGCCAAGCACCCAAAGACCAAACCCTTGTGCATCCTTAGGAAATGCAATTGGCTTGTTAAGAATTAAATACGCTGCTCTTGTGTCTGTAGATTGTGTAAAATCATAAGTTAGCAGTCCCGATTTTCCAAACTTAGCATTTGCAGTGGTTTCTTGATAGATTCCTGATACAGTTACTGGATAGCCAATAAATGTGCCGGTTGCATTTTCAAAATCTGCGAAAAGTAGCTTTTCTACGCCTGATCCTACAGCTACATAAGCTTTTAAACCATCGTACTCGAATGTTAGATAGCCTTCTTTTACAGTTTGAGGTGCCTTAAAAATTCCTGTTTCAGAATTGAAACTTCCTACCGATGCATCCACACTTGCTTTAACAGAAGTAGAAGCAAGTGATATTTGTTGCCCTTCATCGGTTATAACGGAAAAATAGAGTGGTTTTTCTTGTCCAGCTTCAGGTTTAATTACTGACGAAGAAACGACCAATTTAACCGCATTGTTTTTTATTTCTATTGGCGTTTCAGCAATTTGACCACCATAGCTTGCTATTATTGTACCCTTTCCTGTAGAGGTTGGCTTGAAAAAGCCCTTTTCAAAGGTACCTGTAACTCCAGAAACCGACCATTGAATTTGATCTGGGTCCACTTTCAGAGGATTATAATTTGTATCACTGGCAAGAAGACTAATTGCTACTTTCTCATTTAACAACATCACTTTTGATTTAAGGCTAATTTGGATTTGTCTTAATACAGGATCATCTACGAGTATCTTACGAATCGCTAATCCAGTATACATTTTCCTTTCAACTTGATCAGATGGATAATTTACAGTGCCAACATTACCTGTGAAAGGAGAAGTCGTTACCATCTGAGTGGAACCGCCACCATCTAAATTAATTGCCTCATATGCGCCAAGTTTAATCAACAAATTAGCAAGCTCGGTTTGTGTAACGCCTCTATATGAAGCGGTTCTACCGTCTACAGTTACTAGAATAAGATGTTTTCTATCTTTTGTAATTCCAAGTCCAGTACGGGGATGAGCGCCCGTAATATTCTGCGTAAACGCAGACATTACCTTCCCATCTTTAACCAGCTGCGTGCCACCACCTACGCTTAAATCAAGATATCTAAAGTTAACATCATATTTGATATTAATTGAATCGCCTACTTTGAAATGGCTACTCATTTCTGTTATATCAGTACCTACTGAAGCGAGAACAAACCCATTTTTAGGTATTGTAAACGGCTCACCAGATCTTCTTATTTCTTTAATGACGCCTTCTTGAACTAAGATTTCTAATACATCTGCACCTAACGTTTTGCCATATGATTTTGCTGCAAATGTGCTATCAAACATAATCGTCCTATTATATGCAAGATAGGGCTTATTAATATAGCTTAGTGTTTTAGAATAAGAGCCATTACTAACGATGTTTTTCGGTGTGTTGATATAAGCAACATAGGGGATGCCTGTTCCCGAAATGTTAAATGATGCAAAATCCGGATAACCAATACTCGTACTGAGTATTTCGCCTTCTCTTACGAGCGTTCCCATGGTTGTGCTATTGCTTGTATCAAAAAAATCACTGTTAATTGCAGCGACAATGGTTTTATCCTCATTGTTTTTCTTCACTAAATTGGTTAATGTATCCCGAGATGAAAAGTAAGTGTCAGTAACGACTGTCATATCGACATTTTTCTCGAGATCAATTCGAAGGATGTTCATATTGATCCATCCTTCATCTGTGTATATCTTGAGATTTTCATGCGTCATACCATCGGCATACGCCGTTTCACCAGTTGACTTTTCCAATATTTTGTTATATGCCATGCTCGGTAAATTGACCACGCTCATCGCCAATGAAAGCATGGCAATCGCAGCAGTTACCCTAAATTTTCTCTTCATGAAATTCTCCTTTTGTCAGTAAAAACTTATATGTCACAATTGCTATCATTATACTAGAAACATGTTGCACCCTCATGTTAATTGAATTAAAATCACATGACAAATTTGGTAAGTTCTTGTCATATTTCTTTATAAAATCGTTATTTCGCACTTTAATATGAAATAGGCTATAATAAAGTTAGCACGAAGATTATTTAAAGGGGTATATCATGAAAATAAGAACCAAATTTATCATATCTTTAATTTTGTTGGTTTTACTACCTGCAATATTCACCTTATTTATCACCAATAACTTTTTTAGTGACAATTTAGATTTCGTGCACTTTTTTGATACTTATTACGATATCTTCAACAACTTCTCTGAAGTTTCATCGGAGTTTGAGACCTATGTTACGCCTTATTCAAACTCACCTGATTACTTTTTAACCGAGGAGTTTAAGAATTATGCTTATGAAAATTTTAATACCGCGTTTCTAAGTGTCGAAGTTTATGATAATAATGTTTTGGCATTCACCACTTATAGCGATGAAATCAGTCATCTCAACTGGATTGAACGTCAACTCTTTAAACGTTTATCCTCTGATCAACCTATGGTAAAATATTCTTTGATGCATCAGCATTTTGAAACATTAACTTCAGGTACTATAGATATTAAACTCATTATCGATAGTTCTAGATTGGAGCTGGCTTATAAAGTATTTGAAAAAGTGTTCTTTATCCTTTATGGTGCCTTTAATCTTTTATTGCTCGCGATTTTACTTTCTTGGATTTCGAATCCAATCAAGCGTGCCATCAAACGATTAACCTATACCACGAATGAAATCAGACGTGGCAACCTCAGTGCTCGCCTGTCCTATGAGGATGAGGATGATTTCTTTGAACTCGCAAAAAGCGTTGAGAGTATGCGTGAATCCTTAGAGCTTTCTGTAGAAAAACAGCACCGATTAGAAATTGAAAAGAAGGAACTCATCGCAAATATTTCTCATGATTTGAGAACACCGATCACTTCAATCAGAGGATATGTTCAAGGTTTGAAGGATGGCGTTGCTAGAACTGAAGAGACACAGCGCGAATACTTGGAAACCATAGAATCTAAGACCTATATGATTGAAAGCTTACTCAATGATCTCCTGGATATCACGCGCTACGACACCAATACCATTAAGCTCAATAAGCAAATCGTCAATTTAAAAGACTTTTTAATGGACTGTGTCGATGAACTTGAAAGTGATGTTACTAAAATTGGTGGCAAGTTATCGTTACACTTTATTATTAAAGACACACAGGTTGAGGTTGATCCTGAAAAGCTAATGCGTGTCTTTATCAACATCATTGAAAACTCAATTAAATACAGGAGCGATAAACCGCTTGAGGTCGTGATTCTAGCAAATCAAGACGACGATGGTGTTTTTATAAATGTTTCTGATAACGGCATAGGTGTTAAAGAAGAAGATCTATCAAAAATCTTTGATCGATTTTTTAGAAGTGACAAATCTAGAAACCTCGATATTAAGGGGAGCGGAATTGGCCTTAGCATATGCCGTGAGATAATTGTGGCACATGGAGGTAAAATCAATGCTTTTGGTAACGACTCAAATGGATTAACCATGTCGATACGTCTAAAAGCCCTTGAAATACATGATAAAATTTAATCGACATTCAGTCGAAAAGTAGATAGAAAGAGGCAATTATGGAAAAAATACTGGTAATAGAAGACGATAAGAGTATCGCTAGACTTCAGCGTGATTACCTTGAAATCAACGGTTATGAAGTCGTCATCGAATCCACTGGAGACATTACAAAGATCATCCCACTTCTTGAGGGCGTTTCTTTAGTAATTCTCGACCTTATGCTACCCAATGGTGATGGCATCGAAATTTGTAAACGGATTCAATCCTTAAAAGATATTCCAATCATCATCGTATCTGCTAAAAATCAAGATATGGACATCGTATTAGGATTAGGCGTTGGGGCAGACGACTATATGACGAAACCGTTTAGCACCAATGAGTTAATTGCAAGAGTAAAAGCACAACTTAGGCGTTATGGTAAAATGAAAAGCGCTGGATCAACCACATTCGATGATGCTAATATTGTTATTCGAGAATTCATGATTAATGAAATGACAAAGACTTTTTCAGTCGGTGGAGAGACATTAGAATTAACACCTAAGGAGTTCGATATCATTCTATTGCTTGCCAAAAATCGTGGTCGAGTGTTTTCAAAGGAAGAGATCTATGAACGCGTTTGGAAATTTGATTCTTTAGGTGATGCTTTCACTGTAACCGTTCACGTCAAGCGTATAAGAGAAAAAATTGAAGTCCAAGCGCCAAATACGCCTCTTATAGAAACGGTTTGGGGCGTCGGTTACAAAATCATTTAGTTGACAGTTTTAAATTAATTGCGTACAATTAAATTGACCGAATAGATATGGTCAAAGGAGTATGCGATGAATTATGATGCTTTAAAATTAAAAAATCAGTTGTGTTTTCCGCTCTATGCGGTTTCAAAAGAAGTCACACGACTCTATAAACCTTTTTTAGATCCACTTGGCTTAACGTACACGCAATACATTACAATGATGGCATTGTGGGAAACAGATGGTATCAATGTCAAATCTCTTGGTGAACGACTTTTCTTAGATTCAGGGACCTTAACGCCACTTTTGAAAAAGCTTGAGGCTCAAGGACTTGTAACTCGCACGCGTTCTAAGGACAATGAAAGAAATGTTTTCATTACTTTGACTGACGCTGGCTGGCAGCTGAGAGACCGTGCAATCAAAGTGCCCGAGCAGTTGATTAAATGTTTGAAAATTGAAGCGGATGATGCACAGGTCCTCTATCGAATTCTCAACAAGCTACTTGACCAAGGCATTCAAACTGAATCAAAATAATTAAATTACTGAACTGAATGATTATATGTAAAAACTGCTTCTCGTCACCTAAGACTTGAAGCAGTTTCTTTTTGATTTATAATTGAACTTAATCTTTATTTCAAGATTTTCTTAATCAGACTTACCTTGTTTTTATAGGGTGGATAGGTTAAGTGATTGCTTAATTTAGTGCTTCTTTTTAGGATTGTCTTTTTGTGAGTAAAGGTCTCAAAGCTTTCTTTGCCATGATAAGATCCCATTCCAGAGTGACCAACCCCACCAAATGGTAAAAATGGTGTCGCTACATGCATCAAAGTATCGTTAATACATCCACCACCAAATCTTATGTTATCAACCACATATTCTTGAACCAGTTGATCTTCACTGAATAGATAAAGTGCAAGAGGTTTCTCACCTCTTGAAACCGTGTCTATTACCTGCTCAAGTGAATCATAGGTTAAAATCGGTAGAATTGGTCCAAAAATTTCTTCCTGCATCACTTGATCAGACCAAGTAACTTCAGTCATGACTGTTGGCGCAATGTATTTATGTGTAAGATCATACTGTCCACCATGAATCACTTTATCATGATCAATCAATCCGATTAAACGGTGCATGGCTTTTTCATTGACGATTCTACCATAATCAGGACTTTGTATCGGCAATGGTCCATAAAACTCAAGTATGGTCTCCAAAAGGTGTGCTTTAAAGGCTTCACTGACCTCTTTGTGTACATATACGTAATCAGGTGCAATACACGTTTGACCAGCATTTGAAAATTTACCCCATGCGATTCGCAGTGCTGCAACTTTAAGATTGGCATCTTTATGAACAATAGCAGGACTCTTACCGCCTAATTCAAGAGTTACAGGAATTAAGTTCTCTGCAGCCGCTTTCATCACAACTTTACCCACATTTGGACTGCCGGTGAAGAAAATATAGTCAAATCGCATTTTCAATAAGGCTTCATTGACGTCTCTTCCACCAGTGACAACCGCTACGTATTCAGGCTCAAAATAAGCCTCAATCATTTCCTTAACCACCTTCTCTACACTTGGCGTATAATCTGAAGGTTTGAGTACTGCTGTATTTCCCGCTGAAAGGGCACCAATTAATGGTTCTATTAACAACTGAAACGGATAGTTAAACGGGGCGATAATCAAGACAGCACCATAAGGATCATATTTGACTTCACCCGTTCCAGGCTGCAGATAAAATGGCAGTCGAATGCTTGGTTCCTTACTCCACTTTTCCAAATGCTTCACCGTATGTTCAATACTATGTAGAACATATCCGATTTCAGTAGAATAGGCTTCAAACTCAGATTTACCAAGGTCAGTCAATAATGCATGTGTCAATTTTTTTTCAAAGACCTGAACAGCTTCCCTTAGTCTTTCCAATTGCTTGATTCTAAATGGGATTGGGCGCGTTGCACCACTACGGAAGTATTCATTTTGTTTTAATAGTATTTGTTCCACTGTATGACCTCCTTATTTGAATCCATTACCTCATATATGCCCTATTTTTCTAAGGATTAACCTGATTGATGCTTTTTCCTTCTAGAAAGGATTTCAAATTATCTACTGCAATACCAAGTAATCTGCCTCTTGCTTCAACAGGTGCCCATGCGATATGAGGGGTAATATGACAGTTTGGTATATCGTAAAGTGGACTTCTCTCTTTTGGTGGTTCTACCGCCATAACGTCTAGTCCAGCGGCATAGACCTTTCCACTTTTAAAAGCATCCAATAAGGCAGACTCATCAATTAACGGCCCTCTAGAAGTATTGATGATAATTACGCCCTCTTTCATCTTTGAAAATGCTTCATGATTTAAGATGTTTCTCGTCTCATCGGTCAATGGGCAATGTAAACTGATCACATCTGATGATGCCAATAATTGGTCAAATGAAACATAATCAAAGTCACCACCTATGAGCTCTGGCTTAGGTCTTGGGGTATATGCGAGAACGCGCATACCAAACGCCTTTGCAATTTTTGCGGTTTCAACACCAATTCGACCAGTGCCAATAATACCCAATGTTTTCCCAGCAAGCTCAATCAATCTTTGATTCCAATAGCAAAAATCAGCCTGTCGATTCCACTTACCTTCGCGAACTGAAGCGACATGATCTGGTATATGATGACAAATTTCAAGTAAATGGGCGAAAACAAATTGCGCAACCGCCTGAGTGCCATAGGAGGGTACATTTGTAACGACAATCCCCTTCTCTTTTGCGTAATCCACATCGACAATGTTAAACCCCGTTGCCAACACACCTATATATTTAAGGCTAGGAAGCTGATCAATGGTTTCTTTGCGAATTAAGGTTTTGTTCGTAAAAAGGATTTCTGCTTCAAGGCTTCTTTCAACCACTTGATCTCGCTCAGTTCGCTCATAAATTGTGACCTCACCTAATGCCTTTAAAGGCGCCCACGATAAATCACCAGGGTTTAACGTTCTGCCATCTAATACGACAATTTTCATAAGATCTCCTTCCTAAAATAAATTATAAAAAATCCTGATTTCAACTTGTCACATCGTACAGAAGAAATCAGGATAAAATACTTATTAACGATTGATGACCATTTTACCACTGTAAGTGATAGAGCGCTCTACTAAAACGTCCATCGCGTCGATGACTACAGGTCTAATGTTTTCACTAATTGGAATTAATGAAAGCTCTGTACATGCTAATATGACGCAATCACAGGCATACTCACCCATCATTGTTGCTACGATGGTTTCAAAATTGGACACATCGGCAAAACAATCCGCTTTAATATCATAAATGGTCTTCATGACAGATTCCTGAAGTGCACCCTCTGGTTTGACAAAGATTAATCCTTCTTGAAGACACGCATTTTCATAGGTTTTCGCATGAATGGTGCCATTCGTCGCAAGAATCCCTACTCGTGTTCCAACACCAAATCGATTTTTTATTTCAATTGCGGTTTCTTCCACCATATCGATAATATGCACTTTCGTCATTGCCTTCATTTGAGGCATAAAATAATGAGAGGTGTTGCATGGAATCGCAATATGCTGTACGCCGATTTGTTCTAGCATGGTGATATCTTTTCCAATTTGAACTAGGAAACTATCATATTGACCCGATAAAATCGCTTGCGTGCGATCTTGCATCGTCGCATGACTGAGCACAATCATATCCAAATGGTCCTGATCCTTTGATGCATCTGTTTTTTCAATTATGCGCTCATAATAGACAGAGGTTGCAAGAGGACCCATACCGCCTATTACACCTAAAGTGTAATTACTCATTATCTAACTCCTTAACGATCATCGCTCTTGAGCCCAAGCTCTCAAAGCTAGCAAATAAAGTCGCTTTATCGTAAATCATATTGCCTTGTAGTGGGTCCATCACATAAAGTTGATCCCCCACATAGCCATAAATCACCATACAATGAAGATTTGTCGCAGCACTAAAATAAGAATCATCTGCCTCAAGATACCAACCATAGCCGTAGTTTGCCAAGCTCAAATCTCTAGTTGCCCAAATCCCTACAGGATGACCAGATGCCACATATGACATAATCTCTTCTTCTGAGCTACCTGTTAAATCAATAGCTTCATAGCTTGCTGATTGATCACGTAAATAGCCATTTGCTGCTTGTACTGTCGGTCCAGCATATACAAACCAACCTGCAGGATCAGCCGGGTCACCAGAAAAAGCCTTGTTAGGATCTGCGCCATAAAGGTTGCCATTTTTTCTAAAGAAAGGCGCCTTTGGTAAGTAATCATTTGAAAGGGTTACCTTATCTACGTCAAATTCATAAAAATTCAATATCGATGTTAGCGCAGTGATTTCACAACCATTTGGAAGTTCAGGTTTTTGTAACAATTCAGGTAAATTAAGTGTCATGTCTGTTACAGTCGCTTGACCTAAATCATTTACCGTATAACTGACTACATAAGGTTTAACTGCTTCTGTCATATGCAGTTCCATGATAGGTGCTGCCATTTCAAAGACAATCTCTTCTTCATTGACAACAAACGGATCCACAGATTCGGTTTGAACCAATCGATAAGCTTGTCTATAATCTACCGCTATCGTCGTTGCAGTTCCATCGGCACCGGTAACAACTGTATCTATAACCTCATGTGTAATGGCATCTCTTAGTTCAAAGGTTAAACCTGCTAAGCCTTTACCACTCTTTGAATCTTCGGTAACCACTTTAACACTGCCTTGTTCTTCTTTTCCAGTGATTAAATTAATCATTTTATCGACGATGTCTTTAATCGCTTTACGATCCACAGTTTCATCCATTTTCGCAATCACGCGAGGGTCATTTGGTTTAATACCTATATCCTCTGGAATGTTTCCTTTTAATAACCCTATATCAATTAACACACCACTATTGTAAACCATTATTCCAATTAAGACGATTACAGCTACAACTAATATTGGCTTAAAAGGAACTGGATTTCTTTTTCTTCTCATTTCGGTCTTCTCCTTACACTATCCATTTCTGAGTAGTTTGATTTTAAGTCTTTGAAGTCTTGGATAGACCTCTGTAAACAAATTATAGATCACGGGCTTATAAACCTTATCGATTTCTCCGATAAGTTCAGTTACCCCTTCTTCACGACAAAAGCCCTCTTTAAATTTATATAGGCCATCCTCTTTGTTGAGTTCAAATACGCCACCAAAGTCATATCGTTTGATACCTGTCTCAAGTCCCCATAAAATCATTTCCCATTGCATTAGGTAATTGGGCATCAAGTTGCGTTTCTCGTTTGAGCTAGCACCATAGATGTACCAGAGCTTATCGCCATAACAGATACCGATTGCACCCGATAAGACATCGCCCTCATGTTCAGTGAGATAGATGCGAATGTTACCTTCAAATGCCTTCATCATCGCCTCGAAGTAGTCGTAACCACGTATGACGAGACGGTTGCGTTTGGACATGATTTCATAAAGCTCATAAAATTTCTTCAAATAAGCTTCAGAGGTATCGTAACTGACGGTCACGCCTTTTCGCCTTGCAAGGTTGATGTTGTATCTTGTTTTTTGACTAAATCTCGCAAGTAAGGTTTCTTCGGTATCGCCGTCTAAATTTAAAATCATATTATAGATGGGTTGTATGAGCGCATTTTTATCAACGCCACGTCCTCTAACTTTAAAGCCTTCGTTTTCGTAAGTAGTTACGAGTTTTTCATCATAGGTCACTTCTGGATCAAATCTCAAAACAAAAGCCCGATTCTTTTTAGCAAAGGCGTTAATTTCAGCAAGTAATGCTTTAAGCGTTTTAAAATCTAGCGGGTCGCAAACGGGACCCCTTGGTGCATATAAAAGGGCAAAGCCAAAGGTGCGTTTGATCAGTATCGACATCGCACCTGTGAGTTGTCCATCTTCTTCTGTATAAAACTGAACGTCTTCCCATCCGCGTTTTACAATCGACCAGTTCATATCCTGAGTCGCAGTGGCAAAGGGGGATCCTTGAACGAAGTCTTGATACGCCCTAACCTGCACGCGGTTGGTTTTATCTAATAACGGCATCTAAATGCCTCCTTATTTTTTCTTTACAAAATGATTCTTAAAGGTTTGATGATAGTTGTGATAGTAGCGATACACACGAAGGTTACGTTTGATATTCTTATCTGCACTATAGAACAACGTCGTACTGGTTTGATCTCGATCGATTCTAAGTGCGACTTCGTGCTTCAGCTTCGTATCTTCAAGATACTTCTTAAGTACGCGTTTTGGTATCCCTAGCCAAAGATGTGGCTTGTCTGAGTAAATGGTCTCATGAACGGTTTCATAGATAAATGCATCCGCCAAATAAGCACCTTGATTATAGCCGCTTCCCGTTACAAAAAAGCTGCTTCTACCTTGTCTGAGGTTGATTTCAAATACTTTGTATTTTCCAGTTCTTTTATCGTACTTCATGTCGAAGTTAGAAAAACCAACATAGCCAATCCCTTCAAGAAATGCTTTGTATTCTGCAAAGACCACCTCATCATAAGCATCGATAATCGCTGTATAATTACCGATGAGTGTCGGCGTTGGGTCTTCAAGAAGGGGTTGTCCTAGACACATCAGTCTGACTTTACCATCTGGACCAGATACGCAGTTTAAAACGCGCATACCCGTATCATCGCCTTCGATATACTCCTGCAGAATCAACTCTTGATCATAGCTTGACTGATAAATCGTACGAATGACAGCCTTTACTTTTTCTGGAGATTCTAATATATATGCTTTTTGCTTGCCTTCAAACTTTGCGTTAAAATAGCGCATGCTGTCAGATGGTTTAACAACCACTGGATATGGCCATGCCAAAGCATCGACGATCGCATCAATGGTAGGCAAATCGGTCTTGCGAACCACGACAGTTTCTGGATAGCTTAGCCCGTATTTCTCACAAGTTTCATAAAAACCCGCTTTTGAGTTTAGAGTAAGCATCAGGTCTTCGTCTATAAATGGAACGACATACTGACTTTCGAGTGTTTTTTTATTTTGAATGATGAGTTCCGTGTACCCATCGCTACTTGCGACGAGAATCAACTTTTGATAAGTCGCCTTTAATGTTTTTGCAAGGTCGTTTAATCGAACTGCAAAGTGCTCAGACTGTAGGTCTGGTATGATCTTTAAGTCTAAAATCGTCGATCCGGACGTCGTGAAAAGCGCACCTTGTCCAACGACTAAGCTTTTTATGCCATAGGCCATATGAAATGCTTTTGCCATGCCGTATGCGTTGCTATCGGTTCCAAGTATGACAGGTAAAAAATCGGTGTTCATACCGCCTCCTAATTAGATGGTTTCTGGGAAGAACTGTTTGTGCCAAATTAAAAATACGTACACTGTCCAAATGTATCTTGCACGGTTACGTGTGCCTGTATAATGTTCATCCAAATACTGCACAAGAAGCTTCGTATCAAAGAACTCCGCAGCATGTGCACTGTCGAACTCACCTTTGATTAAATTATAGAATTTTTCTTCCTTCATCCAATACTTGATCGGAACTGGGAAACCGAGCTTTGGTCTTTTAGCCCATGCTTCTGGTAGGATTTCATTGGCAGCGACGCGAAGCGCATACTTTGTATTTTCACGGTTGACACGTTGTTCTTTTGGTAGGGTTGAAGCAAACTGCATAACTTCGCGGTCTAAGAACGGCACCCTAAGTTCAAGCGAATGCGCCATACTCATTTTATCCGCTTTTAAAAGGATATCTCCAGGTAGCCATAGATGTAAGTCGAGGTATTGCATCTTAGTCAAATCATCCTCGTCCTTAACATTATCATACACCTTCTGAGTAATGCTTCTAACGCTTGGTCCCACTTGATAGTCGGGTTTAAGCAACTGCATCGCATCATTTTCATCAAATACTTTTGCTTCCCCGATGAATTTTTCCTCTACAGCCATGCCACCTTTAACTAAGAAGTTCGTCACGCGGTTGTTAGGCAATCCTTTCGCTACTTTAGATACTGCGCGTCTAACACCAAATGGCACCTTCTCATAGGCATCAATCGCAGGCGAATTTTGATACCAAGGATACCCTGCAAAAATTTCATCCGCGCCTTCGCCAGATAGAACAACCGTAACGTGTTCTCTTGCAAGCCCAGCTAAGAAGTAAAGCGGTACTGAAGATGGGTTTGATTGAGGTTCATCCATATGGTATTGGATTTTAGGAAGTGCATCAAAACACTCTTCTGGCGTAATGATTTTTTTATGGTTCTCAATTCCGAGAAGATCTGATAACTCTCCCGCAAGCTTTGTCTCATTGAACATCGCTTCATACTCGGTAAAGCCGACAGAAAAAGTCTTATTTGGCATTAAAAGTGCAGTGATATAGCTTGAGTCGATACCGCCTGATAAGAAGGAGCCAACCTTTACATCACTGATTCTATGGTATTCAACGGACTCTTTGAGAATTTGCTTAATTGATTCGACATTTTCCTTAAGGTCTCTGCTGATGGGTTTAAACTCGTTGTGCCAGTATGGGGTCATCTGTAACTTGCCCGCTTCATAAACCAAATAATGCGCTGGCTTTAATTTATAGACGCCTTCAAAAAAAGTCTCGTCCATAGACGAATACTGAAACGTTAAATAAGGTCTAAGCGCTTTGTTATTCAGTTTCTTTATGAATTTTGGATGCTGTAAAAACGATTTGATCTCTGAACCAAAAATTAAAGAGCCATCGGTTGTATTTTGCGTATAATAAAGTGGCTTGATTCCAAAATAATCTCTCGCAATAAAGAGTTTTTTTAGTTTCATATCCCAAATCGAAAATGCGAACATCCCTCTCAAACGATCCAGGATTTTCACACCATACTCTTCATAACCATGAAGGATGACTTCACTGTCTGTATGTGAATGGAAACGGTGTCCCTTCTGAATCAACTCTTCTCTTAATGCCTGATAATTGTAGACTTCACCGTTAAAGACCAAAACGATATCCTCATTTTCATTGAACATCGGTTGTTTGCCTTCGTCGGTTAAGTCGATGATACTCAATCTTCTAAAGCCAAGTGCAACCTGTTCGTCTACATAAGCACCATCACTGTCTGGCCCTCTATGCGCGATTGCATCTGACATTTTTTTAATAACTTCAACACCATCTATTTTCTCAACATGTGTATATCCTACAAAACCACACATACTATCTCCCCTCAAAAATTGCTTTCATTTTATTTTGAACGATTTCGGTTTCATTGAAAGGAACATCTTCTTTACCAATCACCTGAGCGGTTTCATGACCTTTTCCTGAGATTAATAAAGTATCGCCTTCCGCCATTTCATCTAGTGCTTTTTCTATCGCTATCTTGCGATCGACTATTTTTTCAAAGTGTGATCCAATCGTAGCAAATGCAGTTGCCACCTCATCAATAATCATCTGAGGATCTTGTTCCTTTGGATTATCTGATGTAATGTACGCATAATCGGATAGCCTTGCAGCGACTTCTCCCATTGCTTTTCGTTTATCGTCTCCATCATGTCCAGGCGCTGCGTATACGCCAAAAACGAGCTTTAGCTTTCCAGTTACAAATGGTCTTAAGGTAGAAAGTGCTTTATCAAGACCGTCCTCTGTATGTGCAAAATCTATGACGACTTTTCTGCCGTGTGCATTATAGACCGTTTCAAATCTGCCTCTGACACCTTTTAAAGCCTCTATGCCCGCTGCAACAACCGGTAAGTCTAGTCCTTCTGCAACCGCCCATGCAATCACCGCTAAGGTATTTAAAACATAAATTTCACCAGGGATATGAACCTTGATTTCCACACGACCACTAGGTGTTACTGCAGTATACTCTGTATAATCAGCATGTGGACGAATGTTCTCAGGATAGATATCTGCATTGGGAGAAAGTCCATACGTAAAGACGTCTACACCGCCGTTACCAGTGAGTTCTTTGCAGAGTCTTGCACCATATGGGTCATCCATATTAATAATATTTGCTTTTTTGGTCATTCTAAAAAGCTTTGCCTTCGCCTGATAGTACTGCTCCATATCCTTATGAAGCTCTAAATGATCTGGCGTTAGGTTGGTAAAAATACCATAATCAAACTCACAAAATGCCACTCTCGATAAATCGAGAGCATGTGATGAAACTTCCATTATACAGTGCGATACCTCTGCCTTGACCATATCAGCGCAAATGGATTGAAGCGTCAATGATTCAGGTGTTGTGTTCGGGGTATCTATCTTCATATCGTCAATTAAGGTACCCATTGTACCGACAATGCCTGTTTTGTATTTTAAAACGGCTAAAACACTTTTAATAAAATAGCTAATGGACGTCTTGCCATTCGTTCCTGTTATACCGATTAAATTTAGATTTTGTGTTGGCTGTCCATAAAACTTTGAGGCAATACCCGCTAAAGCAAAGCGTGTATCCTCAACTTGAATAAATGTAACGCCTTCAGCCTCTATAACGGCATCTGGTCGACTGATCACTATTGCGGTTGCTCCTTGTGCAATTGCTTGACGAATATAGGCATGACCATCGGATTTAAATCCAACGATTGCAACAAACACCGTGTCTGGTGTTACTTTTCTAGAATCAAATGCGACATTTTTGATATCGATATCAAGATTGCCACTTAATCTATTATAATGAATTCCTTGTAGACATAATTGTAATTTCATTGACACCTCCAGCTTGATGTTTCAAACTTAATCAATACCTATATCTTGTCATAGAAGCCTTGAAAATGCAAGTTAAATTACCATAAAAGGAGCGCGGCAATGGATAAAAAAAGGATTGCAAAATACTGGAAAGTTCACAGCGACAACAGCCTTGAATGCACCCTTTGTCCACATCGTTGTAAGATCGTTGAAGGACATTATGGTAGATGCGGTGTGCGACTGAATCAAGATCAGGCTCTCTATACCACAAGCTATGGCAAAGTCGTTTCATATGCTTATGATCCGATAGAAAAAAAACCACTTGCGCGATTTGAATCTGGATCGACGGTCTTTTCCATTGGTACCTCTGGATGTAATTTTAACTGTAAGTTTTGCCAAAATCATGAACTCGTTCATTTTAAAGGATCATGTCGTCAAACATCTCCTTCTGAAGCGATTAATATGGCAATGCAAAACGGCTCTATCGGAATTGCCTATACTTATAACGAGCCAACTATATGGTTTGAATACGTTCTCGAGTGTTGTAAGCTAGCCAAGCAATACGGTCTTGTAAATGTACTGGTCACCAATGGTTTTATAGAAGAAGCACCGCTACTCGAACTTCTACCCTATATCGATGCGATGAACATCGACTTAAAAAGTTATTCTGATGATTTCTATCGAGAGATTTGTGACGGTCAGTTATCGCCTGTGTTAAATACAATTTCAAAATGCATCGGTCTAACACATGTTGAACTCACCTTCTTACTTATCGACGGATACAATACGGATCCTGTGATGCTAGAGTCTGCTTTCAAATGGGTGGGCGAGTTAAATAGCGATATCCCTGTGCACATCAGTCGCTATTTCCCTGCGTATCAGATGACCGTTCCAAAAACAAGGCTGGATACACTCGCTATGGCGAGAGATCTTGCTGAGAAGTATCTTAATTATGTGTTTATAGGCAATGCTTTTTTGTAGGCTTATGGTTTTTCTCCTGTCATTGGCACTAAAACAGAGCGTCATAATAACCTTCTCCAGAGGACCGGTCCTCGTTATAACTGCGGAGCCTCCTCCGAGGGTTATTATGACGCTCTGTTTTTGAATAGCCTAATACTTTATAAAAACCATAAATAAGGTATTGAGAATGAGTTCTAAGTTTAATACATTGATCAAAGGTTTAATTAAGTGCTTCCGTTAAGCATATGTATTTATTGAGTATGATACAAAAAAGAGATGCTTCACTGAAGCATCTCTTTTGATTGATATTAAACTATTTTTTTAAGATTGGATCGATCATTGGTGATCTTAATCTTGCGCCTGGGTTGAAGCCGCTACCGATAAGTGGTTTTGCATATTTGATAAATGCTTCTGTAACGTTGTTACCAGCTTCGTTGATGAATGAATCTGGCATGTGTTTTGTTTTAGCAGCGATTTCTTTAAGGTCAACCAAACGGTAGTTAACTGCATAGTCGCCAGTTCTTTCCATTACAACTGAACCGTCTAAATCGTCGATTAAAGCGAATTGAACTGCTTTTTCAGCAACTTCTCTTGCTTCTTTTTGATCTGTATCAGAAACACAGCCTAAGAAAGAACGTTGCATATAGCCTAAAGTATCTGCACGGACACGACCGATGCCTAATTTAGCTTTAACTTCTGCTACTAAAAGGTCACCAAGTGCGCCTGTACCTGATAACTGAACGTTACCATGAGCATCTGTTTCAACGTTTTCTTGAAGTTTAGTAATGATCGCTGTACCATTTTCATCTTGAATCCCTTCTGAAACCGCTACGATACATCTACCATACTTCTCATAAGTTGCCTTAACGTCTTTTAAGAAGTCTTCAACGATAAATGGTCTTTCTGGGAAGTAAATTAAGTGTGGACCATCATCTTCAAATACTCTGCCAAGTGCAGAAGCACCAGTTAAGAAACCAGCATGTCTACCCATGATTACACCGATGTAAACCCCAGCCAATGCACGATTATCGTAGTTGATACCAGCAAATGCAGACGCAACGTATCTAGCAGCCGAACCAAAACCTGGTGTATGGTCGTTAATTACTAAATCGTTATCTACTGTTTTAGGGATATGAACTGCTCTGAACTCATAGTTTTGTTTTTTAGCTTCTTCGTTAACGATTCTTACTGTATCAGATGAATCGTTACCACCGATATAGAAGAAAAATCTGATGTTGTGAGCCTTCATTACTTCAAACATTTTTGCACAGAAATCAGGTGTTGGCTTTACTCTTGTAGAGAGTAAACCTGAAGAAGGTGTCGCTGCAACTGCTTCAAGATTTGCAACCGTTTCTCTTGTAAGATCCATAAACTCTTCATTTACGATACCTTCAACACCGTGAACAGCGCCGTATATTCTTTCAACTTGTGGGTATTTTTTAGCTTCTAATACAACGCCTACCATTGATTGGTTAATTACGGCAGTTGGGCCGCCGCCTTGAGCGACTAATAAATTACCTTTTAACATATTCTTTGTTCCTCCTAATCCAGTTCGTAGAGTTTGGCGTATTTCGCCTCTAAATAATCGCAATAATACTTAGAATTAAGTCTTTCGCCCGTAATTTTCTCGATTAACGCATTTGGCTTTACAAGTGCACCATGAACGTGTACTTTTTCATTCAGCCACTTTGTAATCTCTTTAAAGTCGCCTTTGCTGAGGCACTCCTCTAAATTGATTTCTTTCGACATATAATGTGCGAGCTGAGCAGCATAAGCACTTCCTAAAGCATAGGTTGGAAAGTAGCCAAACAAGCCTTCAGACCAGTGTACGTCTTGTAGTACACCTCTACGGTCATCTGGTGGCGTTATGCCAAGATAAGCCTTAACTTTTTCATTCCAAACTTTAGGTAAATCAGCTACTTTAATGCTACCATCGATTAGACCTAACTCAATTTCATAGCGAATCATGATATGAAGTGAATAGGTGAGTTCATCTGCTTCAATTCGAATCAATGAAGGTTCTACACGATTGATCGCTTCGTAGAAATGCTTCGTTGTTACATCGGAAAGTTGTTCTGGAAATACGCTCTTTAGCTTTGGTAAAAAATAATTTAGAAAAGCTTCGCTTTTACAGAAATTATTTTCATAAATTCTCGATTGTGATTCATGTATCCCGTTGGATGTGCCACTAGCTAAAGAAGTACCTTGAAGCTTTCGATCGAAGTTTTGCTCATATATCGCATGTCCACCTTCATGGGCAGTGCTAAACAAAGCAGATGCAAAATCATCTTCATAATAATGTGTTGTCAGTCTAACGTCGTCAATGTCTACCCCCATAGTAAAAGGGTGTACACTTTCCTTAAGCTGTCCTTTTTCTAAATCAAATCCCATTTGAGTTAATAGTTCTCTTGAAACTTGATCCTGTAGGTTGACTTCAAATTTTCTACTCAAAAATTCTGTATCGATGACCTTATTCTTATCAGAGATTTTTTTAAGCAGTGGTACAATTCTTTCTCTTAATTCATCGAAAAAGACATTGAGTTGTTCCACCGTCATACCATCCTCGTAATCGCCTATATAAAGATTGTAAGGGTGACCTTCATAGCCTCTATAGTCTGCGAATTTTAGTAGATAGTCAATTACCTGTGTTAAATAAGGTTTAAAACTTTCAAAATCTGAGTCTGCTTTAGCATCTTCCCAAACCATTGAAGATTTAGAAATCAGCATGTTGTATTTTTGGTAGTCGTCCATAGGAATTTTAGTCAACTTATCATACTCTTTTTTAGTATCCTTGACTAAAACCCGATTCATTTCATCAAGTGCATCGAGATTTGCCATCAGTGTGTCTAAGTCACTTGCCATTTGCTGGTTGACAAGCATTTGATATCCGAGACCGCTTAAAACACCTACTGCTTGACTTCTCGCGTCAGCACCGCTTTTAGGCGCACCTGTCGATGCATCCCAAAACAGCATTGAGGTGGCGTAACTTAAAGACTTTAATTTGCTTTCCGTTTCTCTGAAGCGTTCAATTACGTCGTTAAAATTTTGCATGTTTGAAGTCTCCTTTCAAAATACGTTTACCGTTATGCCTCTACCCTAATACTCTACGATTATAACAAAAAAATATTAGAGTTGAAACCTTAAAGTATGTATGATAGACTTAATTTCGGAAATTTAGAAGGAGGGGCATTATGTCATTATTAGAACAATGGAATGCTATACTCGAAGGTAAAGGACTTACTCAAGCGCAATCAGAAGAGTTTTGGAACGCCTATCTTGCTCACGAAAAGGGCATCTACGAAGATATTTTATCTCAAAAAGTTGAAAATGGCGTAGACACAATTACTGGCACAGTTAAATCATTTGGTGAAAAATACGAACTCGAACCAATGTTAGCAATTGGTTTTATCGACGGTATCCATACAAGCTTGAAAGAAGAGCCTTCACTCGAGGAAATGACTGAAGAGTCAGAGCTTAACTTTACAATCGATTTTGAAAAATTATTCTTAAACATGCACAAAGCGAAAGCTACTTGGTTACATCAAATTCCACTTTGGAATGATATTTTAACAAAAGAGCAAATGAAAGCAATTAAAGCTGAATATGTAAGCTCAGTTACGGTTAGAGTAGAAAACAAAGTTGGAAGAAACGATCCATGTCCATGTGGCAGCGGAAAAAAATACAAAAAATGCTGTATTGATAAAGAATAATATCGTTTAATCTGATCTAAGAATTAAAAATCCTGCATTCAAAATCTTTAGAGTCTAACCTCTAGTGATTTTGAATGCAGGATTATTTTTTTACTCCTCAGAAACACCGTACTTCGATTTATAGAGTCTACGACGATCCAGTACAAATATTGGATCTGTAAAACCATCCTCTTGAACATCTCTTAAGGCTTTGTTCATGTCGTACATTCTCGCATCGATCATATCTAGGTAGTGAAGCACCTCAGCTTCAGGGATCAGAGGCTTTTTAGGGCTTCCAAACTCTGGCTCGTAATGATGTGTTAGTATCATATGTTGAATTAAAAGTGAAAGCTCTGGATCAACCCCCAAGCTCTCTGCTTTTCGGTCAATACGCTTAATTCCCATAATGATGTGGCCAAGTAGTTGACCTTCTTTAGTATAATCTTCTACAACCCCAACCTCGCTTGCATTCATCTCATTGATTTTTTCAATGTCATGCAGAATAACGCCTGCATAAACGAGATCTAAATTGATGTTGTGATACACACTACCCAGTGCTTTCGCAGACCGGAGCATTCTTAAGATATGATATAAGAGTCCGGACTTGATGGCATGATGATTGGATTTTGCAGCTGGATAAAACATTAACTGCTCTCTGTAGTCCTCTATAAGCGCTTTAACAAGTATTTTGATATCGTAGTTGTCCATACTCTCTACGAATGAAAGAATCTCATTTAGCATTGCATCTGCAGGTATTGGAGCAGTAGGCACAAATTGGCTATAATCAATTTCATCTTCAGGTGAATTGGTTCTAATCTTGATGATTTTCAACTGAACTGACTGTTGCCACTGTGTCACACTGGCTTGAATTTTAACGATTTCGCCTGGAGCATATAAATTTTCGACATCACCCTTAGCATCCCACAACTTCGCATTTACTTCACCTGAGATATCTTGTAAGGTGAAATCAATATAGGGTTTATTGGCACTTGACGTTTTTATATTTTTAGCTTTTACCAGATAAAAGCCTGTAATTTCTTCGCCTACTTTAAAATCTTTTATTAGCACTTTTATACTCCTTATCTACAATAGTCTATACCGATTGTTTATCGTCTTTATTTCGTATACTTATCGATCTCGAAGGATACTCTTTCAGTTTAACACATTGGCGCGCCTCTATCTAGCAACAATCCGTAAGACACTTCTATAAATCCTCTGCATGACCTCTAAATCAATTGCATTTTCTATTGTATCACTTGGCGTGTGATAAAATCTTGTATCCATTTGTACCAGTGCTATTGTCACATACCCGGCACTTTCAAATGAAACATGATCACTACTCCCTAAATCACTTGGCATTGCCTTCAAAGATTCAGATTGAATAATTGGTAGACTGTACTCAGCAAATGCTTTAGAGCTTTCTGTAGTGGCACTGATTAGAACAGGAACATCGAGCGGTGCACCAACCATATCAAGATTGATGACTTTAAATTTAGACTTATCTATTAAACCCGAATACGCGAGCTTTTCAGAACCAACTAGGCCAACCTCCTCGCCATTTGCAGCGACAAAATAAAAATCCAATCCATCTGGATTATTTTCTTTAAGTCCTTTTGCCAAAGCCAGTAGCATGGCAGTACCTGAGGCGTTATCTAGCGCTCCTGAATTATAAGAACCATCTTGGTTCGTCCCAGCATGATCAAAATGTGCGACGAACACATAGCCTTCATCTAAGGAACCATCTAAAAATCCTATTACCGACTCACCGTCAACGGATTCAACGGACATATCTACTTTGCCTTTTACAATCCCCTCTCGGTGTTCAAGTAATCTTTCAGCTGTATTTTTGCTTATCTTAATGACTGCAAATCCGTTTTGGCTTTCATCAGCAGTAACCTCTTTCACATAGGGTGAAACGACAAAATAGCCATCATGCTGATAGTCTGACTCAATTAACAAAACGCTGGGGTGATGTTTCTGAGACAAAATATCGTTAAATAACAAATCCATCCGATAGCCTTCGATTGCATTTTTGGAATACAAAACAATGTCCGCTTCATCGAAAGACATGAGTTGATTGGGATCCTCTATGACTTTAAACGCACCTTCAAACGAACAATTAGAACGTATATAGTTTCTAGAGATGTAGGGCATAAATTCAGTCCCATACTGAAACTGCAAGACTTGATCGTCAAAAGTAAACTCTAAAACTGAAGGCGTATGTGTTACAGGTGCTTTCGCAGAAATAGGCATTCTGTATGCTTCTGTAAAGCTTGGCATTTCAAGTCCTATAAGCTGCATTTCATCAGCAATATAGTCAGTCGCAAGACGATTTCCATCTGTACCAATTAATCTACCACCCATTTCTTTTGAAGTGAGCTGAATCAAATGTGATAAAAGTTCGGCTCTTACCCATTGATCACCCACTTCAGCTAGATTTTCAGTTGTCTCAACTTTAGTAACTTCAAGCTGACTTTCATTATGCGTAGAAAGGATAATAATGAATACTACTGCAACCATTAAAGTTATCCATTTTAAGTATTGGGTTGATTTTTTCATCACTGTCACCTTGTTTTGGACTTATATTTATAAACTATTATACCTTAACACAATAAAAAAGCCTACTCTATCAAAGCGATCAGAGTAGGCTCAAAATTACATTTTTTCAATTGTATATTTTTCTTTTAAAGCTTCAACTTTACCGATATAAGCAGCATTTTGCTTTTGAATCAATAATTGGTGTTTGATTTGATCTTGAACCGCATCAAATGGTTGTGTTTCAGCTGAATGCTCTGCTGTCTTCAAAATTAAGTGATAACCGAACTGCGTTTGAACGGGTGCAGATACTTCATTGAGTTTCATTTCAAATGCAGCTTGTTCAAACTCAGGAACCATTTGACCTCTTGAGAAAGCACCTAAGCTACCACCTTGTTGATTCGATGGGCATTTTGAGTATTTTTTTGCTGCTTCAGCAAACTCTAAACCGCCATTTAATTCAGTTAAAATAGTGTTTGCTTCTTCTTCTGTATCAACTAAGATATGTGAAGCTTCAACTTGTTCTTGACCTTGGAAAAAGTGTGGATTTTCATTATAGAATGCTTCAGCTTCGCCACTTTCTACAGTCACACCTTCAACAAGTGTTTTTATATTAAATTGTTTCATTAGATTTTGTTTCATTTTTTCAAGTTCTTCTTTGAACTCAGCAGTTTCCTCTAATTTAGTTTCTACTGCCTCAGCATAGAAAAGCTCTTGATAAATTAATTCTTCTAATAAACGATTTCTTCCTTGTTCGCCTTGAAATTGACCTTGAACTTGAGGTCCTAACGTTTGAAAGAATCCGTTTAAATCTCCTTCAGTAATTTCTCTGCCATTTACTTTAGCAAGTACTTTGTTTGACATTGTAGTCTCCCTTCCTGTTATGCATTTTTTACACCTGTTTTTTATCTTATCAAAATATAGGCTGTGTGACCACACAATCTACAATTTTTTTACAAAAGCGTTAAAGAAGTTTTCAAATTCGAACTTCGTAATGTGAAGAGCATCGAAAACATCATCGTCTAAATAATTGTCATATTTCTTATAAGCCATTGATTTCCAAGCATAGTGATTCGCAATGTGAACTGCCATGACCAGCTCTTGATTAATAATATTTGGATTCAGTGGGTTATGATGTGAAAGTGCCGCTTCTATAACCGGATAAGGCAACCCCCATAAATCCAATAAATAGCCACCCAACTGCTCATGGTTAAATCCGAAAATTTCGAGCTCCAAATCATGAAAATCAAGTTCTGGATTTTCGTTGACTTGATTGATTAGCTGATTAAATTCAACAGGAAAATTACTCATCATTACCAGTGAGCCAATATCGTGTAAAAGACCAACTGAGGAAATGTTATTGTTCAATTTTTTCCCCAATACTTCATAATAAAATCCATTTAGTATTTTATTGGTTTTCATTACATGTTCCCAGTGTAAATCCCGCGTTTTAGGATCTAGACCATCGTTGCCAAAAACTGCATTGGTTAAAATAATATTTTTAACATTTGTTAGCCCAATATACATAATCGCTTGGCGTATCGACCCAGTTTTTGCGTTATAAAAGGCAGTGTTTGCCAGTTTTAGAATATTGGAGGTAATCGCTGGATCTTCTTCTAATTTATTAGCAATTTCT
Source organism: Fusibacter sp. QWL-12 (assembly GCF_058683495.1). Taxonomy (NCBI): domain Bacteria; kingdom Bacillati; phylum Bacillota; class Clostridia; order Eubacteriales; family Fusibacteraceae; genus Fusibacter; species Fusibacter sp. QWL-12. Next base: position 2,612,781 of record NZ_CM178745.1, on the reverse strand, counting down.
TCAACTGAAGCATTGTTCATGATCATATTACTCATTTGAAAATACACTTGTGGTACTGTGGGTAAGTGCTTCAAATTGGACATGATATTCACAAGATTCTTATCTTTTACCTTTTGATCGATATCAATCACTTTATCGATTAATACGATCAGCTCATCTATAGACATGCTCTTATCACATTGGATTTGAGAATTATTTATTTTTTTTGGTAGATAATGCTCTATGTTGGTTTGAACATCTGACACACAAAACCGAATGGCATTGGGATTGGTATCTTTGATTTTAGTTAAAATGGCTTTATCCATATCTTCATTCTCGGAATCGACCAACACAACATCAATCTGCTGCTCCTTCAAAACATTTAAAGCATCAATTAAGTCAAGTGTATGCTGTATGCGATAACGATCTGATGAAATTCTGTTTGAAATGCTTCTTACATATTCTTTGTCTTTTGTTATCAATAATATCGAATGCATTTAAGGATCCTTTCTCAAATGTATTTTCAACGTTAATTATAAGGTTCTAAGTTAAAGTCTATATACCCTATGTAGAATTATTTCCACAAAATTTCATTATCTGTTGAAATTTATGTAATACTTATGCTAAAATTGATGTTAATGAAAGACAATTTAGTCGAGGAATGTACCTCCCTCTGAAAATCCCTATGATACATTTCGTCAGTGCTAAATTGTTCCTGTCATTCCTTATACTAGAGTGCCATCTCTAGTATTTTTTTTTGTTTTTTTAGTTTAGGAACGGTTATATATATCATAAGAAATATTTATAGTACGACTTATTTCGGCTGGAGGTTTTATGCTCTTTAACGAACTGTCTAAACTACATAATTACCTTGATCATTACTGTTTCTCACTCTATCGAAAAATCGATGAGGAAATGGTGCCACAACTCCATCTTATAGATGAGGCGACTTTACAACATGAAGCCATAAAACGCATCTTTGATGATGCACTTTTTACGGTGTATTCTAGTGATACCTTTGAAAACAGTCAAAAAAAATACCGATTCATCCTTCAGTTCGATTCAAAATCAATCGATGTTTATTATCGTGTGCCTGAAGCTTCTGAATTGGAATATCGTTCGTTGCTTGAGTCTATTATATATGAAACCCTAGCTTATATCAACGAATGTGTACAAGGCTTAACACTTCAAGAAGAAGTTTATGAAAGACACATTCCTGTGCTGCTTAAACAAGCTGGTAAAAGGTTACTTCAAGGGATCTTAAAAAACGAAAACGCAGTCAGTCCATTTGAAAAATTTAGCAAGATCTCCTCACTGAGTTATGAGCGGTCTTTTAGTCAAGGTAAGATTCTTCTCCTCAACACGCAAGCAGCACACGCCCTTGCAACACAACACATCCTTAGACCTCTTGTTCAATTTGAATCAAAAATACCACTTTCCAGCACGCGACATATTAGAAAAATTCTTGAGCTCAGTCGTTCAGATGTCTATCTATTATCTGATGGAGAATTTTTATACAGTACCGTTGAATTTAGGCCGATTCAAGATACGACACATCACTTCTTTACGATAGAATTTAGCGCATACTCTGCTTGGCAACTGACTTACAATAACAATAAGCTCATGCAAGTCACGCATGAAGAAATTCAGTTACCAAAGCCCAAAGTGAGTTTTTTTAGTTTTAGCAATGAGTTTAAAAAAGTCTATCCTGAAATTGAAGGCAAACGCCTATTAAACCTATACCGCTTGATTCTAGAAGGTACCAAACAGACGAAGGGTACCATTTTTGCCATCTCAAAAAATGCAAGAAGCGAATCCAATCGATTGAAAAATCAAGGGTTTTTAATTGAATCCCTCACTTTAACGCCTTCGATGGTTCGCTCAATTACCAGTATTGATGGAGCAGTTTTAATGGATCTTGATGGTGTTTGTCATGGTATCGGTGTTATATTGGATGGTATCGCGACTGATAAGGGTGATCCCTCAAGAGGTGCGCGCTACAACTCAGCCATCCGTTATGTCGAGACCATTAGCAAGAATCCAAATTATGCGAATTGTTTTGCCGTCGTCATATCTGAAGATGGTGACGTCGATATGATCTTGCAGTCATTATTAGATTAGCGATTAAAAAAAACCTCATATAATGTCAGACCTAAGAGTGTCGTTAAAAATAAAAAACTAAGAACTGCTAGATAAATCGTTCCTAAAATCGAAGTGACAATAACACCTACGATTAAGAGTGCTAAAGTCACAAAGCCTTTTCGCGTTAACTTGTAATCACCCAAGTCAATCCCCCCATTTTCCAAATGATTACTGTACTTAGTCTTTATTTTACTTTAATTTACTGGAATTTTCCAGTTTTTTTTACATTTATGAAACATCCCTAATTAATGAAATTTTAATTTGCAACCCCCCTCCCTCATGGGGTATACTAGTCTCAATATCGTCTTTTGATATTATAAACAGATCATAAAGAGGTGAATCATGTTTTTAACTGTAAATAATTGGACCGCTTTCACCGCAGGCATTCTATCCTTTTTTACGCCTTGTTTGTTGCCACTTGTTCCTGCTTATATTATGTATTTAACAGGTACCTATGATACCGATGATTTAAAGCAGAAACGCAAGAAAGCGATTTTGCAAACATTGGGCTTTATCATCGGCTTTACGATAGTTTTTATGCTACTCGGTGTTTCGGCAAGTGTTTTAGGTCGTTTACTATCTCAGCATAAAGCAATTCTATCTAAAATCAGTGGTGTTCTTATTATCCTTTTCGGTTTACAAATGTCTGGCTTAATTAAGATCCCCTTACTTAGTAGAGATTATCGTAAATCAAGAAAAGGGGCTGAGGTCTCATTCTTAACTGCGATATTAGTTGGGATGGCATTTGCATTTGGATGGACACCTTGCTTTGGTCCTATCCTCGGTGCAATATTAGCTTCAACAGCAGTCATGAGCCAAAATGTAGCTGAGGGTGTAAAACTACTTTTCATTTATTCTTTAGGAATGGCTATTCCATTCTTACTCACATCCGTTTTTCTAAATGTTTTTGATCAAAAGTTAAATGTACTCACTAAGTACTCAAAAACGCTTAACAAAATTGCTGGGATCATCTTAATTCTCATTGGAATATTAATTTTCTCTGATAAGTTATATATTATAGCCAACTGGTTGGTAAGATCATAATGGAGGTCAAAATGAAACTAAAATTTACTGCTTTACTGGCACTTGTGCTAATTCTTATGCTAAGCTTAGCGGCTTGTAGTACCGCGACTGATGAAACCATGACGAATGCATCAATTGAAACCGCTGAAGATACTTCAGAGTCACTCAGTGTTGCATCTACAACTGAAGCGAGAGAGCCCTATATCATGGAAGATTTTAAGCTGACAGCATTGGATGGTACTGAGACTTCACTATATGCTTACGAAGGCAAAATGATCGTCGTTAACTTTTGGGCAACTTGGTGTAAATATTGTGTTCAGGAAATGCCATTGCTCGACGAACTGAACAAAAGAGATGACGTTGTCGTCCTCGCAATCAGTGTTGGTGAAGATCAAAAAACGGTACAAGACTATATTGATAAATACGGCTATGAATTCGAGGTATTCTTGGATGAAGAGGGCACACTTGCAAGCAAATTTGGCGTTACTGGCTTTCCGACCTCACTCTTTTTAGGAAAAGATTTTGAATACTTTTACTCATTTCCTGGGATGTTAGAAGAAAACACCATTGAAGGTATATTTAATGCTATTGACGAAGTACTCCAAAACAGGCAATAATAGAAGTGTTAGAAAATACTTCGGAGGTGGTTATGCAAATTGATAAGTCGTATTTTTTGGACTTAATCCAGAGAATATTAACAACAGACAGCCCAAGCGGTTTTACTATGCAAGTCATGAAACTAATTGAAGAAGAATCAACACATTTAGGGTATGATTTTGAATATACTAAAAAAGGGGGCGGCATCATCACAATTCCAGGTGAAAGTGATGAAAAAATCATTGGTTTATCTGCCCATGTGGATACACTTGGTGCTATGGTAAGAAGCATTTCCAGTGATGGCAACTTAAACTTTACACTAGTAGGTGGCCCTATTGTCCCTACTCTTGATAGTGAATATTGCCGCATCCATACACGTGAAGGTAAAATTTTCACAGGCACTTTCTTAAGTAAGGCGCCTGCTATGCACGTCTATAAAGATAGTTCTTCGATGACGCGTACACCAGAAACGATGTTTGTAAGACTTGATGAAACCGTAAAGTCTAAGGAAGAGGTTAAAGCTCTAGGCATTCAAGTTGGTGATTTTATCAGCATTGAGCCTAAAACTACTATCATCAACGATTTTGTTAAATCAAGATTTTTAGATGATAAAGCTTCTGTAGCTTGCCTATTTGGTGTGATGGCATATTTGTCTAAGAATCAAATTAAACCAGCTTACACAGCTAAAATCATCATCTCTGCCTATGAAGAGGTAGGACATGGTGCTTCCTATATTCCATCTGATGTTGAAGAGTTACTTGCAGTTGATATGGGATGTATTGGTGAAGATTTAACCTGTACAGAATATGATGTTTCGATCTGTGCTAAGGATTCAAGTGGTCCTTATGACTATGAGTTGACCAGTCGTCTTATTACGCTTGCAAGTGCGAACGAATTAAAATACGCTGTTGATATCTACCCATATTACGGCTCAGATGTGAGCGCAGCTCTTAGAGCAGGTCACAACATTCGCGGGGCATTGATTGGTCCTGGCGTCCACGCGTCACATGGAATGGAGAGAACGCATTATTCAGCGCTTGAAAACACAATGCGTCTGATTTACCACTATATTATTTCCAAATAAACAAACTAACAAAAAGGTGTTATCAGGGCAATATAGCCATATGATAGCACCTTTATTTTTTTTCATTACCCTGTTTATAAGAATAATTGTTAGGGTATAAATATTCAAATTAATTTTCTCGATTTATCATGTGCAAAGGAGGCATTATGAAAAGATACCTCTACTATTTTCAACTGGTTATTCTGTTCACCGTCGTATGGCTGGTTCTGTTTGAAACAATCAACATTTTCTTAATGATTAGTGGCATTCTCATTTCAATCGCTGTTATTTATTTCTCTGAAAAATATCTTGTTGATGATTATCTATATGTCTTTTATCCATTCAACGTATTTAAGCTTTTGAGATACGCTTTTTTTCTATTACTTGAAATATATAAGTCTGGTTTATCCATTATTCCATATATTATAACCGGGAAAGCTAATCCTGGATTTGTAGATATTTATACAGAACTTGAAAAAAACATAGACATAGTCGTTTTGGCGAATTCAATCACATTAACGCCTGGGACGATTACAGTGGACGTTCAGGGGCATATGCTAACGGTTTTATGGCTCAATCCAACGACTACTCAGCCTACTATGGCTGGGATTAGAATAAAAGGGAAGCTTGAAAAGAGAATTAAGGAGGGACTATGACCATAGTCGTCACACTATTAGTAATACTTACAGTCTTAAGTGCATTAAGAATCTTAATTGGACCTTCCCTTTGGGATAGAATGCTAGGACTCAACCTAGTAACCTCAAAACTGATAATGTTAATTATCGTCGTCGCATTTATCCAAAAGCAAACCTTCTTCTTAGATCTTGCTTTGGTTTATGCATTACTAAGCTTTGTAGGTATCATTTTCATAGCACTTTATATCCAAAGAAAGGGGAGATTTTAATGCTTGGGACATTTATCATTTATCTTGGCTTAGCATTTGTCTTTATTGGTGTCATTGGGATCTATCGTTTCAAAAACTTTTATACCCGTGCTCTTGTCGCCTCAAAAGTGGATACAGTAGGTTATATCACTTTGATTATTGGGATTATTATCAAAAGTGGTCTAAATGCCTTTTCATTAAAAGTCTTATTGATCCTTTGCATCTCATTATTAATTAATCCACTTGTAACACATTCGGTCGTCCGATCAGCAAAAATTAGTGGTTATAAATCCGGAAAGGAGTAAGCATGCTTGAAATTGCATTGATTTTATTAGTTGTCACCTCAATTACAGCGATTCAGACACGCTATTTACGCCAAGCCGTTCTCTACTTAGGGTTATTTTCAATTGCCATTTCATTTGTCTATTTGATGTATGGCGCGCCTGATGTTGCTTTAGCAGAGGCAATCATAGGGAGTACACTTTCGACGATTCTTTTCATCGTCGCACTTCAAAAATACAAGCTTTATACCATTTATTATCAATTACAAGAGGATGAGTTAGAAGATAATGGACAGCTATCCATCCACAAGCAACAGCTCATTAAAACCCTTGAGAAATTCTGTACCAAGCAAGAGCTTGAGGCTCAAATCATTTATTCTACTGAAGCCATTGAACATATTGTAGAGCATCATCAATACGCTCTGATCCTAGTTGAAAAAAACGATGTCATTACCATATATGCACATCCAGAAAACTATAAATTTGATGCACTCAAACAATTTCTTGAAATTGAAGCCCATCCACGCTATCATTATGAATTTTTGAAAGTTGAGGAGGACATTTTATGAGAAGAAGTTATATCGGTTTGTTTATCTTTTTTATAGCATTGGTCGTCGTTTATCAGAATAATATGATTCCATTATCGGATGCAAAACCCATATCAGAATATGTCATTAAGAACGCTTATACTGAAACGGGGGCACAAAATGCAGTCACTGCTATCTATTTGTTCTATCGTTACTATGACACCTTATTCGAAGCGCTAATGCTTCTTTTTAGCATCATTGCCGTTATTTACATGTCTGTACATGAACACGAAGGAGATCGATACGATGAATGATCATTCACAACTGCTCAATCGTTCTATGGGCATCATATATCCATTTATCATATTATTCAGTTTGTATATGATTGCAAATGGTCATATTTCACCAGGAGGAGGCTTTCAAGGGGGTGCGGTTCTAAGTGCAATTTTTATTGCAAAGTATTTGAGTCAACCCATTATGTTTCTAGATCTTGCTAAAGTTCAGACATTGGAGAAATCGGCTTTACTTGCACTGCTTATCCTGGTTACATTATTTGTTACACTCAATGTCTATCAGACGTTCATTCAAGCTATTCCCTATTATCTAATCCTTGCAAACCTATTAATTGGCCTTAAAGTAACTTGTGGTATGACGATAATTTTTTATCGCTTCGCATTTTATGAGTCTAGAGAATAAATGAAATGAGGTTTTATGAAAGATCTAATCAATGGCGAAACCGTTAGTATTTGCATTTTTTTCATCGGCGTCTACGGTTTATGCGCTCGAAGAAACATCCTTAAAACCATAATCAGTATGAGTATCATGCAAGCAGCGATTGTGCTTTATTTTCTGTCGTCTAATTATCAAACAGATGCTGTGCCACCTATAGGTAAAACATTATCAACTATGGCACATGTAGCCGATCCATTGCCCCAAGCCTTGACCATAACCGCTGTCGTTATAGGGGTTTCTATTACAGCAGTTTGTTTAACTATGTTTGTCTCGATGTTCCACAAATATGGTACGACCAACTGGAATAAAGTCAAAAAGAAAAGGAGTGAAATCGATTGACACTACTATTATATTATCTAGTCCTAACACCAATCACAGTCGGTTTAACTCAATATATATTTGACCGAACCTTTATCAAATATATTGGTCTCCTATTCCAGTTGAGCTTTATTGTGATTGCAGTTTATTTTTTTACACTACCAACGCAATTGCTGCCTTTGGTTGGAACACCTCTACCTACAGGCATGATTCTAAAAGTAGACGCCACATCAAATCTTTTTCTATTCTTAAGTAACGTGCTGTTTTTTGCACTTACTTTTTTTAGTAATCAGAAAAAATATATGAACAAGCTATTTTTGTTCCTATTTATGAGCTTACAAGGATTGATAAATGGCGTTTTTCTCTCCTTTGACTTGTTCAACGCTTACGTACTTATTGAAGTTGCAACCATTACTGTTTCGATCTTAATTATGTATAAAAAGGATAAGCAATCCATGTATGACGGGATGATCTACTTAACCATCAATATGATTGCAATGGCTTTCTTCTTATTTGGGATTGCAGTTTTATACAAAACTACTGGCGTACTTGACTTTGGCTCACTTCATGAAGCAATCCTCAAGGTTGAAGATACAAAAAGATTGAATTTATCCTTTGCCTTTTTATTTACAGGTGTCAGTATAAAAGCGGCAGTACTGCCCTTGTTTAGCTGGTTACCAAAAGCACATGGCACCGCCAGTGCACCTTCAATCGTATCTGCAATTTTATCAGGCGTATTCGTCAAAATTGGGATATACTTACTCATTAGAATTCAATGGATTTATATGCCTGCCATTGATGTTCAGCCCCTTATATTAGCGATAGGGTACTTAACCGCAATAGCTGGTTTTACTTTTGCTATATCACATACGGACATAAAGCTAATTCTCGCTTATCATACTGTTTCACAAATCGGACTGATTCTAATTGGGATCGGTGGATTAAAAGAAATTCATCACCTTGGTGCACTTTATCACGTTCTCAGCCACGGTATTTTTAAATCACTTTTATTTATAATTGCAGGGGTTTTAATCTATCGATATGAAACTCGGAAAATAACGGACATGAAAGGACTTTGGCGACTTTCTAAATCGCTTTCCATCTTATTGATGATTGCTGTTTTTAGCATTACAGGTGCACCTTTTTTTAGTGGTGGTTTCTCAAAATACCTAATAGGTTATGGCATTGATGATCCCGTACAGAAGGGGTTATTGATGCTCATAAATTGGGGGACTATGATTTCATTTATCAAATTTTTCTTCATCATCTTTAAACCATCCAATCAATCGGTTGATTTCTTTAGAGTTAGACGAAGTGAGTTTACTGGTATGTGGATGTTGGCGGTCTTTTGTGTGGGGTTAGGTGTTTTAGGTTCGTACGTATTGAAGCACACACTGCATTACGATCTAGATTATACACTCCTAAATCAAATGATGAAGGTACCCGCCTACCTACTCAATTATCTCGGTTGTTATTTGGCTTATGTTTTTGTAATAAAAGATAATTTCTTGCTCAAATACGTGAGAAGGCTCGAACTTTCCTTTAATAGCATTAACCTTGCCATAGTTACTTTTTTCATTTTTTCACTGGTCTATTTGAATCAATAAAAAGATAAAAAAAATCCTGTCTATCGTCGTAATGACGTTATAGACAGGGTTTCTTTTATGCTTGTTTGAAATAAGTAATCCCAACAGCGCCTTCGCCTGCATGGGTGCCAACAACGGTTCCTATTTCGATTTCATATATTTTTGCAACTTCAAAATTTTCTAAAATGAGTTGCTTAATGTCTTGAAGCTTATCCAAATTATTAGAATGTGCGATTGCAATTTCTGGTATTTTACCATCGGGATATTGAGCTCTAACTTGTTCAACCATCCACGATAAGCCTTTTCTTGATCCTCTTGCCTTTTCTGCCATATTGACGATGCCTTCTTTTACTTCTATGATCGGTTTTAAATTTAGCATCTTTCCAATCATTGCTGTTCCTGATGAGAGTCGCCCCCCTTTTTTTAGATTTTCAAGGGTATCAAGCATGCCGTATAGTTGCGAGCGTGACGTTAAGTTCTTTGCTAAATCTAAAACCTGTTTAACATCAGCCCCTGAATCAATCGCCTCCTGTAATAGAATGACGATTAGCCCTAATGCGAAACTTACGGTTCTGCTGTCAACAAGGTGGATTCTTTCACTGCCAAGCATTTCTTTTGCTACCACTGCTGAGTTATATGTGCCACTTAATTCAGAAGATAAAAAGATCCCGATGACATCATTTCCCTTTGCTAATTCGTTTGAGAAAAGCTCATAAAACTCACCTGGATTTACTTGTGATGTCGTAGGCAGCTCCTTGGCTTCTTTCATCATCTTATAAAAGGCTTCATTTGTTAAATCAATTTTATCTATAAACTCTTGATCTTTAAAGAGTACTTTTAAGGGTGCAAATAATATGCCCTTTTCTTTAAGCAACTCAGGTGCAATATCACACGTACTATCTGTAATTAAAGTTATTTTCATTTATACCCTCTCCCTTTTTACTATTATTATTAATACTTGATATGCCTTTAATATTTAATCTGATTCTTTAAATATTAGCTTAATTTCGGCAACGATAAACTTTGCCATGTTTGTTTGAAATTCGATTAATTTGAACATCAAATTAATAAGGCTAAAGAAATACCTTGCTAATCAAGGTATTTTTGATCAAAATAATTGATGATTTTCGTTAATGACTTTATCAACACATCGCTTTCTGGTTCATCTAATGCATCCATGGTAAAGTTAATCATGTCTTCATGAAATTGACTGTGATGACGATATGCAAGACGACCCTTCTCAGTTAAAGCGATTAAAACGACTCTTCTGTCTTCATCACTCCTGACGCGATTGATGTAACCTTTTTTGACTAAATTATTCATCGCAATCGTCAAGGTACCAACTGTAACGCCAAGTTTTGTTGCGATATGCGTCATTGGACTGGTTTGATCATATCCTGTCGCATCGATGACGTGTAGCTCGTTTAAGGTTAAGTCGCTAAAATCACCCTTTTTTAATGCTTTTTCTTCTATGCTTAATATTTGATTAAAAAGTTCTACTAACAAATGATTAAGCACTTCTCTTCTTGAATCCATATCATCTCCAATTAGTTTGATTGTCAAAGTATATTGAAAGTATAAGCTTTTTCCTAATTTGTGTCAAGTATCACTGTTTTAGTTCGTCGTTGTAGCCAAACCGTTACAATAATCGCACTAGGGAAAGACAGCCAGTTCAATAAGGTATACGGTGCAAAAAGAGTTGCGTTGACACCTGTGATTGCGAGTATAATGATCGCATTTACGTTCCAAGGCATCAATGGTGCTAGAGCTGTGCCTGTATTGGCAATGTTTTGTGCTAAATTGATATCCGACAATCCGCGCTCACTATAGGTGCTTTTCATATACTTACCAGGCACTAGTATGCCAACGGTTTGATCACAAGTGAGCGCATCCAGTAGCGTCGATAAAACCCCCGTGTTTAATATGAGCTGACCTCTCGTGCGACTTTTGATCTTAACGTATTCTATGATTGGATGAATCCAGCCACACTTTTCAAATAAAGTGCTCATAGAGATTCCCGCCATAATAATAAACACCACCTCTATCATCGCCTTTGCACCACCAATTTCAAGTGATTGCATAAAGGCATCAGAGTTCCCAGATTGAAATCCTCCCCAAGCAAAGCTTAATAGTTGATTCAAGTTATAGCCTTGAAACAGGATAGCAATCATCATAGCTATAAAAATGCCAGATCCGAGTACCTTTTTAGATTTGATCCCCATAAAGCTTGTAACTAATACATAGAGAGGCAGTAAAAATAATGCTGGACTAATTTTAAAATAAGTCATAATCAGCTCTTTATAAGCAATGATAGCGTTCAGATCAATTTGCGCAGGGTATTTTAAACTCAGTAAGAAATAACCCAAAACTGAAAGGATAAACGCAGGTACCATTACCAGTAAGGTTTGTTTAAAATAAGGCTTAAACTGCACCCCTACCGTTTCTAGTGTAAAATTTGAAAGCGCTGAAATCGGAGAAAGTCGATCTGCAACATAAGCACCTGATACTAAGGTGCCCACCAATACACCACTTGGGATACCCGTCGCATTTCCCAAGGTAAAAAGTGCTATTCCTATGGTTGAGACGGTTCCCAAGCCAGTACCTAAAAAAAATGCCACCAGGGCACTCATTAAAAAAGCAAATAATAAAAAATAGACTTTATGAACAATTCCAAAGCCAAAGTAGATTAAGGTTGGGACAATTCCAGAAGCAATCCACATGGCGACATTCACACCGATTAAGAAAACGATAATATAAATATCCTTAATACTTAAAATGCCTTCTTTTAACCAATTTAGCGTTTGTCTGACGTCAACCCCATTGAGCTTTAAAATAAAGGTTGCGATCACTAAGGTCAAACCTAGACCCCATACGAGAGATACACCTATTCCAAGACAGGTGAAAATACTTGTAACAAATAACAAGCCAATCAATAGTCCCCATTTCATAGGGAGCTTTATTACCATATGACACCTCTTATTGATGGATTTGTAAAGTCAATTTCTGTAATTGCCACAGACCATCGTCATCTCTTGATTTTTCATAATACTGAATCTGACCTAGCCGATCGACGATGATGACCGTTTCAAAGCGTGTGCCATAACCATCAAGAGCAATAAACAACGACGATAAATCAATCTCCAGCTCTGGTTTAATCCCTGTATCTGGGAGCCCAGAATGGTACTTTCGATCGTCCTCTAATATACTGAAATACGCTTCGATATTTTGAATTTTTCCAGAAGCTACTATGTTCTGTAATCCTGATTTAATCGCATTGATCTTCGGCCATGAATCGTCCAAAAGTCCATTGCTTAATCCATACAGACCTGGTTCAAGTACAGTTACCTTTTTCTCAATATTGGAATAATAACCTAAATGTTTCATATCACCAACGATGAGGTTATAAGGGTCATATAAATGCGGTTTTGTTGAGAGCTCGTTTAAGTAATCGATTGGTGTTACCTCTGAATGTAAAAACACACGTGTTAATTCACCTCTTGAAAGTGGTTGATCCACATGCTTTGAGAAATCTCTATAATTCGTTATAAAGGCAAAAGCTCCTTTATCATTGATACCGGTCCAAGTACCACCTTTTTCTAAATCGGTTCCACTGATCACACCATTTTTCAAGACTGCACTTTGACTCGGTCTCTTGTAGAACTCATCTCTATTGCCTAAAAAAATCAAAGGATAATCTGGAATTACTTTATATGCAACTGCAAGTGTACACATAAAAGCCTCTTTTCTTAGTACCATTTTTTTCTGAGGAAAAAGATCCCCATTACGACAGCAATACCTGTAGCAGTGGATAAAAATATCGGGATAGCAAGTGGATTATCCAGTCCAGGAAAATGCTTAAAGTTCATCCCAAAAAAACCAGTCATGAAGTTAAGTGGGATAAAAATTGCTGAAAAAACAGTTAAAATGGTCATTATATGATTTAATCGATTGCTTGAATAATTCATATTCATATCGTATAGGTTGGTAACCATATCCTGATATAATCCAACTTGATCGTTCACATGATTGACATGATCGGAAACATCTCTGATAAAAACGCGCGTCTCATCTTTAATAAAATGATCTTCTTTGTCATACAGCTCTTTTAGAATTTCTTTAAACGGAGCTACCTCCGAACGAATCAACATGATTTGTTTTCTCAGTTCAAACAGAAGATTAATCGATAACTTTTCAGTTTCTATGAGCTGTCGGTCATAAGTGTCGATGAGATTGCCTATACCATATAAGATTTCCAGCTGATGATCCACAATGGCATCTAGCAGTGCATAATACAAATAATCCGTGCCTCTGGCACGCATTCGGCTTCTCTCTTGGGTAAGTCGCTTTCTGATACCGTCAAATACATCGCCCTCATTCTCTTGGAAAGTAATCACAAGATTTTCTTTTAAAACGAGCGACAGATGTTCATGAATCACACCCGTTGCCTCAGTTTGGTATATCATTTTAACAATTGTAAATAAGTACGAATCATGTCTCTCAATCTTACTTCTCTGAGATACATGAACGATATCTTCAAGTACAAGCATTGAAAGAGACAGCTGTTCTCCTAAAGCAAGCATTGTATCGATGCAATTGAGCCCAATAATATTGATCCAAACCTTCTTTTCACGCCTTTTAATCTCAGAAAACATCGTATCGACATCTTTGTCGCTGTATACTTCTAAAGATGCACCATGATCGTTATAAAAGTACACCTGAAACTTGGTCTCAGTATTCTTGTATTTTCCTGTATATACCACCGATTCAGGCGGCAAATTAAGCTTCGTCAATTGACTGTGTTTTGCTGACTGATTAAACTTCATTGGCTGATTCACGTTTACCTCTACAAATCTTCACATTCAATACTTCCAGAATATCCGACGTGACCCTCTAATTCTACCGCCACATCAGAAGCCGACTGAACAAAGTGAACGATATTGACTCCACCTATATTTTGAACCTTTATTGGTGACTGCATACTGTAAAAAGTCGCTGCCATGACTGCACTGGCGCATGACCCCGTCCCACAAGAATCAGTAATATCCTCAACACCACGTTCATAGGTAATAACCTCAATTTCATCGTCACCCAATTTTCTCACAAAATTCACGTTGGTACCACATTCAAAGACATCATGATTCATGTCAAAGCGATAACCAATTTGCTTCATCTCTGCTTTTGAAAGTGGCTGATTTTCATCCTCAAATACAACCACATGTGGTACGCCAAGTGTCATAAAGCGATAATTAACCCCATTCAGTTTAGCAACACTTTGATCAGGTAAAGTATAAGCGCCCATCGTCACCTTAACACGCGATTCTGAAACAACAGCGCCAATTTGTCCTGCTAGAGTCTCAAACGTCATCGTCTTATCTGCGATACCGTGATCGTAGGCATATTTAGCGATACATCTTGCACCATTGCCACACATTTCACTTTCAAATCCGTTGGCATTGATAATTCTCATTTTAAAATCAGTCTCATCTGATGGCTCAATCACCAACATGCCATCTGCACCAATTCCTTTTTTAATATCGCAATCTCTTATTGTCATATCCTTCAGTTTTACATCTGAATAAATTTGACCTCTGTTGTCGAGTAGCAAGAAATTGTTGCCATTACTTTGTACCTTCTTATATCTAACCATTTCAACCTCATATTCCTTCGTATCTTTTTGAAGGTCCAGACTTCCCTAAGATAGAAATTGCTGACTCTGGACATCGATTCACACATCTATAACAAAGTGTACAATCCGCCACTTGACTGACTCTACCGTCTACTAAACGCAGTGCCTCAACCGGACAATCGCTTTCACATTTACCACACAAGGTACACTTGTTTTCATTAATCTTTACATTTTTTACCCATTTTCTTTCACCTTTAGAAAATGGAATGCGCAACAGAGAGCCTAATAAGATTGAACCCGCACCATCGCCACGTTTAAACCTTATGCCTTTGACAAAATCAGAGCAGAAGAGATCGATTTGTTGCTCCGCTTTCAGTGTCAAAGCTTTCGCTTGCTCGCCATTTTTCACTCTAAAGATTTTAACATCAGATAAATTGGTTGGCATTTTAAAATGTTCTATGGCAACGATCTGAGCATGGCATTTTCTTAGTATTCTCGCTAAGTACGAGCCTCCATCTCCAGAAAATAACATTTGATTGGCAATCACAATCGCTTGCTTGTCCTCTAGTAACGCAGCAATTTGTTTAACAAATCGCCACATAATCATCGGCGCCATTGCACCATACACAGGATATGCAAATAGCACATAGTCCGCACTCGCAATTTTTTCCTCATCTGCTTGCTCAAAATTCTCAATATTGATGATTTCCATATCAACCTTGTTTTTAGCAAACGATGCCTTCAACTGATTCACAATAAAAGCCGTGTTGCCTGTTCCTGAAAAATAAAATGCCAAAATTTTCATAACCTATTTTTCTCCCTTTTCCTTGATGCGAATGTACTTTAAGCTGACACTAGGGTTGTTGGTTTTTCTTGACCTTATATCAAACTGCTTTAAAGACGAAACCAGAGGCGTCAACTTAGAAAAACCATAGTTCCGCGTATCAAAATCAGGATATCTTTTATTGAGCATACTGCCAAGTTCGCCCAAGAAAGCCCAGCCATCATCATCCGAGATTTCACTGATGATTGCTTTAATAACATCTATTAATTCATCCTTAGTTATCATTGCATCTTTAACGTTATGTGTCTTAGATTTATTCACCTCTGGTCGATCAAGCGTTGTAGCCGTTAAGACTTCAAGATACTTAAATTTCTCACAAGCTGCAATAAAAGGTGTTGGTGTTTTCTTTTCTCCCATGCCTAAAACATACATTCCAGCTTCTCTCAATCTAGATGCAAGCCTTGTAAAATCACTGTCACTAGATACGATGCAAAAGCCATCGACGTTTTTTGAATATAGGATATCCATCGCATCGATAATCAATGCAGCATCGGTTGAATTCTTCCCGGTGGTATATCCATATTGCTGTATGGGTGAAATTGAATGATTGAGTAAAACGTTCTTCCAAGAGGCCAACTGTGGCTTCGTCCAATCACCATAGATTCTCTTATACGTCGGTGTACCGTGGTTTGAAACTTCATCTATTATGGATTTGATATACTTGTCAGAGACATTATCCGCATCGATCAAAACTGCAATTCGACGATCTCTCGTTTCTCTACTTTCAGTATTCATAATCTTCTCCTAATTCATCATATTTTTATTCTATAGTGTGTGCACGGTGAATACAAGATTTATTCCCGTTCACCGAGGTAGAGCCTCGACCCAAAATCTGTCATCAATCTCGTCTTTTCACTTATACCTGTTCCGGTGAACTGCGTGTAGAGTTTAAGTCCAATTTTAGAAGCGATTTCACCTGTTACATTAATTTGTTGCACTTCTAATGGATAGAGATAACGATTGGCGATAACGGTTTGTAAAATGCCATTTTCCTTTAGCTTAATCGGAATATAAGGATTAATGAGCTCACCAAAAGCTCGAATATCTTGATATTGTAATCGATTGGCTATTTTATAAACCGCACTTTGATCTAAATCAACTATTTTAATCGTTTCAAGCGGTGGACAAGGGCGATGCATTTTTAAGAAATAGCCCGTTATAAATTTGGACCTTGTCTCATCGACAACTGTCCACACGGTTCGATCGACGTTTGTCGTATTGTCATGACGATATAACGTGCCAAACTGGAATAGATCGCGGTATTTTTTATAAAATTCAATTTGCTTTGCAATTACTTTTTTATCAAAAGGCGTCAAATGAAGCAAATTCATTTCATAGCCCAATATGCCAAAGCAGGCAACATTAAATCTTGTTTCAATAGGTGTCTTTCTCAACACCTGATGAGAGGGTTGTCCACTGACATGTGCACTCATCGTTGAAAGTGGGTATACCATTCCTGTCCCTTGTTGAATTTCAACACGTTCAATCGCATCCGTATTATCACTGGTCCAAACTTGAGGCATGTAATAAATCATCCCCATATCGTAGCGGTTGCCACCGCTAGCACAGGACTCAAATAGCACTTCTGGGTAAGCTTTCGTCAATTGATCCAGCAAACGATAAAGTCCGAGTACATATCTATGCGTTAACTCGCTTTGATTGTATTTTGAAAGATAAAAACTATACAAATCTGAAAAATTTCGATTCATATCCCATTTTACAAAAGTTGCACCTGAAGATTTAATCACATTTGATATCGATTCATATAGATAATCCACGACTTCAGGGTTGGATAAATCTAAAACCAACTGATTTCTACCTAAGCTTGGTGCTCTATCTGGTAATCGAATGGCCCATTCTGGGTGTTTTCGATAAAGATCGCTGTTCTCTGAAATCATTTCCGGTTCTACCCAGATACCAAATTGTAGCCCTAATTTTCTAATCGCTTTGCCAATTCCCGAAAGTCCTTGTGGGAGTTTCTTATCATCAGAGATCCAATCACCAAGCGCCTTTGTATCATCTGTTCGGTTTTTAAACCAGCCATCATCCATAACAAACAGTTCCATACCCAACTGCTTGCCTACTTTTGCCATAGCAAGGAGCTTCTTCTGATTAAAATCAAAGTAGGTTGCTTCCCAATTGTTAAATCCTATCGGTCTTGGTCGATACTGCCAATAAGGTGGTACAATATGTTGGTTAACCATGACATGAAAATTTTGACTCAACCCATTTAGTCCATTTGCTGAAAAAGACATGACACATTCTGGTGTGTCAAAAGATTCACCTGATTTTAATAGCCATCTAAAATCCACTTCAGAAAGCCCCAATGTTACACGCGTCATTTGATAAGGTGAGACTTCCACACTTGCCATATGGTTGCCACTGTATACAAGTGTAAATCCAAATGCCTCTCCTTGATTTTCAGTAGTTTGTAGACCCTTTAGCCCAATATACGGATTATGTGCCGAACTACTTACACCTTTCTTTGAGTCAATAATCAAAATACCAGGTCTCAGTCTCCCCTGATTAAGTTGTCTTTCATGAATCCATGTGCCATCAAGTGAAAGACACTCATAATCGCTGTTTGGTAAATCTAACTGTAAGCTTTTAATTGAGTGTATCAAAAAGGAGGCAGTCGTAAGATTATTAATCCTGGTCCATTTAACGATACAATTCGAAGCCTCAAACGGCGAATAAAACAAATGCTGAAAGACTTCTCGTTGTCTTTCCTTAAGTATGATCTCTAGCGTATAGCTGGCAGCCTCAGATCTTGCATGGGGCATCCCATCAGGATGAACCAAATCCTCATGGATCACATGACTGTGATAGATGAAATCAGAGATGCTTATGCCATCGTCAAATTCAATTTGCAAAGAAGCATGACGATAATCTCCTTTTCCATATGTAGATTGTTCCAGTAGTAGTGTTTCCAGTGTAACCTGTGATCCCTTTTCATATAAAACCGCTGATCCAACCTGAATGTCATAATTTTGATGAAGCGCTGCTAAATAATCGGTATGCGCAACGCGCTCACCATAATGTAGATTAACCACTTTACCGTTCTCAAGTACAGATAAGATATAACTGGTTTTTGAAGTCTGCAAATGAAACAAAGGTGTTTTGGACTCGGAATTTTCTATATAGATCATCGTTTCCTCCATGATATGACTTTCGATTACGCTGTATATACGGTTCACATTTAACTTATTCTATCACAATTATCATAGTGACTCTAGTCTGCACAAATGAAAAATCCTGCCTTCACAGCGCACTTAAACACTTATGAAAGCAGGAAAACCTTCAAATTATTATTTAACAGAGTAACTATTCTTTTGATTTTAATAAATCTCTAATTTCACTTAATAAAATCACTTCATCAGAAGGCTTTGGCGGTTCAGCTGGTGCAGGTTCTGGCTTTGCCTTAGCTTTCTCAATGATACGGATCATAATGAAAATCACAAGTGCGATGATGACAAAATCTACAATGTTTTGAATAAAGTTACCATAATATACTGCAACCTCCGGTTGATCCCCCATTGCGGGCTCTAAAACCCACTTTAATGATTTAAAATCAACTTTTCCTAATATTGTACCGATTAGGGGCATCACAACATCGTTTACAAATGAAGTAACGATTTTTCCAAACGCACCACCAATGATGACTGCAACGGCCAAATCAATAACATTACCTCTAATGACAAATTTTTTAAAATCCTTCCACATAATATTTACCTCACTATAGTTATTCTAATATGATTTACCCTATTTACACACAAATAAACACATCAGAATAATGTGAACGCAATGTTAAATTTCTTCACAATATATTGCGACTGACCAGCCAGTCAGTTATAATGAAGCATACTATTTTAAGCGAGGTGAAGTTTTGGCTAGAAAGAAAGAAAAAAGGGAAATAATTCTAATGTCCGCTGCAGATTTATTTGCCAAAAATGGTTTCCATGAAACCAATATTACCGACATCGCTCACTCTGCTGAAATCGGAAAGGGAACTGTATACGAATATTTTTCAAGTAAAGATGATTTGTATATTGAGGTTGTAAAATTCAACATTGAGCGCTATTTAACTCGAATCAGAACCTGTATTTTAAGTTATGATCATTTCGAAGGAAAACTGGATGCATTTATCGATCATCACAGTGAAATCGTACATGAAAATATGCGTGCTACGGGTATGATGATTGAAAATCCAAATCAATTCAAAATTCCAAATGGCATGCATGAAGCTTTAAAATTACTAATGGCAGCCCGTTTCGAAGTGATTCAAATTATACTCGACATTTTGGAGCTCGGCCAAGCTGAAGGTAGATTCAAATCTGATAATTTAGCGTATTTTTCAGATTTATTCTTTGATATGCTTAATCGAACTGCAATGAGAAAACACATCTTTAAATTAGATGAATCTAACTTTATTAAAGAAAAAGACTTATTGGTTCAAATGTTAGTAAAAGGCATCTGTTAAAATCAAATCCAACCCTAGATTATTATCAAACACATTTTAAGGAGTCTAATATGCTTTCAAGTTACAGTGTTAGAAAACCATTTACCGTCGTCGTTGCGATTATCCTCGTATTAATACTTGGATTTGTCTCATTTAGCAATATTTCGACGGATCTTTTACCAAGTGTCAATCTTCCCTACTCGGTTATTATAACGCCCTATATAGGTGCCAGCCCCGAGGAAGTTGAACTTGTGGTCACAAAATCAATCGAACAAAGTATGGCTTCGATAAGTAACATTAAAAACGTACAATCGATTTCAAGAGAAAATATGTCTCTGGTAATCCTTGAGTTTGCTGAAACGACAAACATGGATTCAGCAGTCATTGAAATGAGAGAAAACTTAGATATGCTTGGCAGTTATCTTCCCGATGGTGTCGGCACTTCTACGATCATGAAACTCAATCCAGATATGATGCCAATTATGGTTGTTTCTGCAGCTGTTGAAGGTCAAAGTATTGGTGAATCCTCGTCATTCTTAGAGACAAAGATTATTCCTGAAATTGAAAGTGTTGAGGGGGTTGCATCTGTTGACGCCTCAGGACTTGTGGATAATGAAATCCACGTATTGATTCGCCAAGAAAAAATTGATGCCATTAACAAAGATATTAAAGATGCTATAGAAGCACAAATAGAGGCTGCGAAAGCAGAAGCACTAGCAAAGCTTACCCCTGAGCAATTGGCATATATGGCAATGCAACCTACAGAGCCAGCCACACAACCAGAAATACCACAAATCTCTATTACAAAAGATATGATTTCTGGTATTTTAAAAGGTCAAAATTTCAGTATGCCAGCAGGCTATATTACCGAAGAGGGTGTGGATTATCTCGTAAGAACTGGTGATGCGATTGAAGGTGATCAAGCGCTGTCGAATCTTATCGTTATGTCATTACCGATAGAGGGCATTGATCCAATTAAACTGTCTGATGTTGCCGATATCATGATTGTAGATAATACAGATGATATGTACTCAAAAGTAAACGGCATTGATGCCATTACTCTAACGCTTCAAAAGCAAACAGAATACGTTACCTCAGATATAACGAATCGTGTCATTGAGAAAATTGATACTTTAAAACAGACTTATCCAGATTTACAAATGGTCACTTTGATGAATCAAGGTGAGTACATCGACATTGTAGTGGATTCACTATTAAATAATCTTATTTATGGTGGCTTACTGGCTATTGTTATCCTACTTATTTTCTTAAGAGATTTGAAGCCGACACTCGTCGTAGGATTTTCAATCCCAATCAGCGTTGTAACTGCTTTTGTTCTAATGTACTTTAGTGACATAACACTCAACATTATCTCAATGGGTGGTTTGGCGCTTGGTGTTGGTATGTTGGTGGATAACTCCATTGTCGTCATAGAAAATATCTATCGTATGAGAAGTGAAGGCAAATCTGCCATTGAAGCTTCTGTTGAAGGTGCAAAGCAAGTTTCAGGTGCAATTATGGCATCCACTTTAACGACGGTTGCAGTCTTCTTACCAATCGTCTTTATTGAAGGGTTTACAAGAGAAATTTTTACGGACATGGCATTGACCATTGCCTTTTCATTATTAGCAAGCTTAATGGTAGCACTAACACTTGTTCCAACTATGGCTTCTAAAATTCTTGTAAAAGAAGTCAACCAAGACCACCGTGTTTTCTCTGGTCTTAAAAACGGTTATTCAAAAATACTAAACTTCTCATTAGATCATAAATGGTTGGTTATTGTGCTCGTCATCGGTCTTTTTGCAGGTAGTATTTACGGCATAACCGCTGTTGGAACTGAGCTTTTCCCAAGTATGGACTCTGGTCAGCTCACGGTTACATTAACCATGCCACTTGAAGCGACATTTGATGATCTTAGAATGGCAGCTGATGAAGTTACGACAAAAATGCAGAGTCTTGATGGCATCGAAAGCATTGGCGCATCCGTAGGCGGTGGTATGTTCGGCGGCATGGGTAGTGGTATGAGCGGAGCCGGTGGCTCTGGAAATACAGCGACTTTCTATGTTACTTTGTCAGATGAACGTTCACTTTCAACTCAAGAGCTTGGCGATGAAATCTTAAAAGTTGCGGGCTCTGATGATTATGAATTAAGCGTTACTGGAACGGATATGAATATGGGCTCGCTCACAGGTGGTGAAATTTCAATCGAAATTAAAGGTAGAGACTTTGATACCTTAGAAGCACTGGCAATTCGTATCTCTGATATCGTTGAGTCAGTTGAAGGAACCAAAGACGTTTCTAGTGGTGTTGAAGTGACATCACCTGAACTCAGAGTGGTTGTCGATAAAGAGAAAAGCATAGCAAAAGGATTAACCGTTGCACAAGTTTTTGTTGAAATTAACAAAGCACTTTCTAGCGACTCCGCATCTACTAATATCAATGTTGATGGTAATGATTTAAGTGTTATCGTTATGGATGAAGATAGTATCAAATCCGTATCAAGAGAGGACATCATGGCGCTTGAGATAACATCACCTCAGGGTGAAATGGTCAAAATTTCAGATATCGCATCACTTGAAGAAGCAAACGGTTTTAAATCCATTAGAAGAACCAATCAACAACGTTACGTTACTGTTACAGGCGCGCTTGAAACCGATTATAACATCGGAATCGTATCCGACAAAATTCAAGAAGGCCTCGATACACTTGAAGTGCCAAATGGTTACTCCGTAACCATGACGGGTGAAAATCAAACAATCAACGACTCTTTTAGAGATTTAGGGAAAATGCTACTTTTAGCACTTGTATTCATCTATCTGATTATGGTTGCTCAATTCCAATCGTTATTATCGCCATTTATCGTTATGTTTACAATCCCATTGGCATTTACAGGCGGTTTCTTTGCTCTATTAATCACTGGAAAGCCTCTATCAATCGTCGCTTTCTTAGGTATGATTATCCTTACAGGAGTTGTCGTCAACAACGGTATCGTATTTGTTGATTATGCGAATAAGATGCGCGAAGAAGGGATGTCTAAACGTGAAGCTTTACTTAAAACAGGTAAAGATCGTTTAAGACCAATTTTAATGACTGCACTCACAACAATTATCGCACTTTCAACGATGTCAATTGGCGCAGGACAAGGTACTGAAATGATGCAACCTATGGCGATTACAACCATCGGTGGTCTCATCTATGCGACTTTATTAACCTTATTGTTCATTCCAGTTCTTTTCGACCTATTTCATAAAAAAGATAAACCGAAATCTGAAACTAAATAATTAATAGATTCGTAAAGTAACTAAAAACATATGCTCTCATGATGGAACAGTGGCTTTTTTCAAGCGACAAATCTATCATGAGAGCATTTTTATGTTTCATGACTATATTGGTTTCAAGAGGGTATATTATCAACACCTAAGTACGAAAAGAGGCCTTTATGAAAAGGGTTGCAGAATCGATAAAAGGTAAGACCAATTTGATGATTATTGCGATACTCACGCTAATGATTGTTTTAAATCTCATATTATCCATTGGTCAAATCCATCGAATTACAGAAACCATCTCCGATCAATACGCTCAGATGTATTCTTATAATATTGCCTCCTCGGTTCACAGTCATCTTATAAAAGAGATTGCACTCTCTGAAAAGATGGCTACTTCTTCTGCTCTGATTAACTGGATTCGTTCAGAATACGATACAGATCTTAAAGCGCTAGCAAAAGCTGAATATCGCACCTTCATTGATCTCATGTCTTCTCAAGACTTGTTTTTAGCGATTGACAGCTCTAAAAATCTATACTATCCCCATATTCACGAGAAAGAAGTTGTTTTAGTTCCTGTCACTCAGGTCAACCCTGCAAATGATTTAGATCGCTGGTATTGGGATGCTAAGGATAGTAACAAGGATTACTTACTCAACGTAGATGAGGACCGAATTTTAGAATCTTATCGCGTGTGGATTAATGTTCCCATCTATTATGAAGATCAAACCTTAGGCGTTATCGGAACAGGACTACCCTTTAATAACTTTTTATCTGATACAGATTTTCAGAATGCCGCAACAAACTCAGTCAGCTTGATATTTAATCGTAGTGGGAAGGTTTTACTTGACGGATCAAGCCCAAATCCCTTTAATTCAAATTGGCATAATATTTATACCATTTCAACTGATAGCGCGTTTAATAACCGCTTAAATGCTTTTATTGATTCAGGTGAAAATCAATTTCAAATCAAAATAGAAAGCGATACATTCACCTCAGTTGCGATACAAAGTATTGAAAATACTGAATGGTATGTGGCGACACTCTACAGTCAAAATGCATTTTATAATGGTAATAACTTATTTATTTTCTTATTTTCAGGTCTCTTTACCATTGTTATCATTTTATTTGTCATTAATCTATTTATCAATAAGACTTTCGTAAAACCATTTACACAGCTTAAAGAAAGTATCAACCTTAAAAGCCGTTTTTGGGATGAATCCCTCTACGGTTTTGAGAGGTCAGATGAGTTTGGTGAGTTAGCCCATTCGATTCAACTGATGTCCGAAAGATTAGTGAATACGCTTCCAGTTGGCCTCGTGCTGGTGGATCAAAATTTCATGATAAAATATACAAATGCTTATATGTCCAATCTGTTTGGTACTTCTGATAAAACTGAGTTTGAAACCCATTATGCAAGACACCCAGAGCTGCTCTTTTCTGCACCAAATGATTATGCGACTTTAAAGCATACATTGACGCACAACGAGGGGATCAATATTTTCGAAACGCAATTTATGACCATCGATCATCGTGTTTTTTGGGGTGAAATTCATTTACATCCAATGTCTGAGAGCGATCATTATGTTGCCATTGTTGTTAACATTCAAAGTAAAAAAGATTACGAAGATTTACTAATTCAGAGGGCATCACACGACAGTTTAACCGGTCTTGCTAATCGACATCTTTTTGAAGAAGTCTTACGACGAGAGCTTGATCGATATTATCGATATGGCAATACATTTTCATTAATTGTATTTGATCTTGATCATTTTAAAGCTGTAAATGATACCTTTGGTCATATCGCAGGAGACGAGGTTCTTGTTAAAACTGCACAAATCGCAAAAAATCTCATCCGAAATACGGACCTATTAGTGCGTTGGGGTGGTGAGGAGTTTGCGATACTACTAGCCGAAACGGATTTGAGTCAAGCGATTTTCGTCGCTGAGAAGATTAGAAATGCGTTCGAAATTTACTATCACGATAACGTTGGGGTGGTAACCGCTAGCTTTGGTGTATCAGAAATCCAGTCTGGTGACCAATACAGCACCTTTTTTGATCGAGCAGATAAAGCTTTGTTTCATGCGAAGGAATCTGGACGAAATCAGATATCAAGTGAAATTAATCCAGACTTTAACACCTGTAAAACTTCAAAGGACAGTTGGCGCTCATTACTAATTAGTGGCGATCGTGAACTCGACTTACAACATCAACACCTCTTCGACAGTGTCGATCGCATTATTAACTGTGCAGCCTCTGGCAATTATGATTTTGAAAAAATGCAGACGACATTTGATACGCTTTGTAATGATTTTGCTTCACACACGATATATGAGGAAAATTTAATGCATAAACTCAACTACTCAGAGGAAGAAATTAATCATCATCACGCCATACATCAAGGCTTGATTAATCGTTTGAACTCTTTTTCTGAAACGTTGCTCTATAAACCAACTGAAGTCATTATCACACTCATACAGGATGTGATTATTAACCATATGATGATTGACGATGTGTCATTCTTTAATTTTATGAAGTTGAAGCATAACTCATTGAACAAGGATGAATAAAAAGGAAGTAGCCCCCATTAACCTAGGTGGTAGGTCAATGGGGGCTTCTATTGTAAGAACGATAGGGTCGATTATTTCTTCAGTTGGTAGGCAGTCAATGCCTCAGAATACTCAAATGCTTTTAACCAAGCTCTATACGTATCGAGCGAAGTGAACATAGGAATATTATGCTCAGCAGCCAGTCTTCTCATCATAAAGCCGTCGCGTTCACTATCTTCTCCAACCGTTGGCGTATTAATGATGAATCCGATTTCTCTATCTTTAATTAAACTGAGAAGATTTGAGCTTTCATTTCTTATTTTTCTCGTTATAAGTACATTGCGTCCCAAAGCTTCGATACGTTTTGCAGTACCAGTTGTTGCCACAAACTGTGCTTTCTTTGGAAGATCGCTTTCACAGAGCTCTGCTTTATCATTCTCATTTAAAGTCAGAAGTATTTTCGCACCTTTTAGATCGATTTCAGTTTTAGCAGCAAGGAATCCCTTAGTTAAAGCTTCCGCATAGGTTTTGCCAATCCCTAAGACTTCACCTGTAGACTTCATTTCTGGTCCAAGTGAAATCTCTACGTCAGGTAATTTTTGTGTTGAGAACACTGGCACTTTTACTGAAATCAGATCCGCTTCAGGATAAAGATCCACGCCATATTCTAAGTCACATAAAGACTCTCCTAATGAAACTTTCGTCGCTAAATCCACAATTGGAACCCCGCTTACTTTTGAAAGATAAGGTACCGTTCTAGAAGCTCTTGGGTTTACCTCTATGACATACAGCTTGTCTTCAGATACGACGAACTGGATATTGATCATCCCTTTTAGATTCAGTCCACTTGCAATTTTCTTTGTGACATTTAAGATCTCATTTTTTAATGCTTGAGAGATGTTTTGTGGCGGATAAACCGTCATACTGTCTCCTGAGTGGATTCCCGCCCTTTCAATATGCTCCATGATGCCAGGGATTAAGACAGAATTGCCATCACTGATAGCGTCAACCTCAACTTCCATGCCAACGAGATATTTGTCAATCAACACTGGATTCTTTTTATTTTTTGTAAATGCATCTGTTAAGTAGTGCTTCACCTCTGACACATCTCTACAAATCTTCATCCCTTGACCGCCTAAAACGTAGCTTGGTCGAACCAGAACCGGTAATCCAAGCTTTTCAACAGCTGATAAACCTGCTTCGAGATTTTCGACACCGATGCCTTTTGGACGAGCTATCCCTTGCGCCTCTAAAAATACTTCAAATCGATCTCTGTCTTCACAGATATCTATTTGATCATATGATGCACCAAAAATTGGATAGCCTGACTTTTCGATAAAGTCTGCTAGTTTAATCGCCGTTTGTCCACCAAACTGTACGATAACACCCTTTGGATTTTCTTTTTGGAGGATATTGAGAACTTCTTCTTCCGTTAAAGGTTCAAAGTATAATTTATCTGCAATTGAGAAATCTGTACTTACGGTTTCAGGATTGCTGTTAATAATAATCGTTTCATAACCAATCGCTTTTAAAGCTTTAATACAGTGAACTGAAGCGTAGTCAAACTCTATCCCCTGTCCGATTCGGATTGGACCTGATCCGATAACTACAATTTTCTCTTTTTCAGTTACTTTAACTTCGTCATAGGTTTCGTAGCTTGAATAATAGTAAGGTGAAACCGCTTTAAACTCACCCGCGCAGGTGTCAACCATGTGAAAGACCGGTATAATCTTGTGTGCTTTTCTATAGTTATAGATGTCTTTAGGCGAAACACTTAAAAGCTCAGCAAGGCCTTTATCTGAGAAACCTTTACGTTTTAAAAGTCTCATTTTTTCTGGTTTGATATCCACTAATCTCTGTGTTTCGATTTCACTTTCAAGTTGAATCAGATTTTTAATCTTATCTAAAAACCATTCATCAATACCAGTGATTTTGTGAATCATATCAAGCTTATAATCTCTACGAATTAATTCTGTCAGTGCAAAAATTCTTTCGTCATTTGGCTTTTTTATTAGATTTTTTAACGCATCCGTACTTTTATCGATAAAGTCTTTGTGTTTTAAATGGTATTGACCGAGTTCAAGTGAGCGTAACCCTTTTAAAAACGCCGCTTCAAAGTTACTGCCAATCGCCATGATTTCACCCGTTGCCATCATCTTTGTTCCCAAAGTACGATCGGCTTTATAAAACTTTTCAAATGGCCATTTAGGAAACTTAACGACCACATAATCAAGGCTTGGCTCGAAACAGGCATACGTAACGCCTGTTACAGCATTTTTGATTTCATCAAGTCCATATCCTAATGCTATTTTCGCTGCAACCTTTGCAATTGGATAGCCTGTTGCTTTTGAAGCAAGCGCAGACGAACGGCTCACCCTAGGGTTAATTTCAATAACCGCATATTCAAAGCTCTCTGGGTGAAGTGCAAACTGAACGTTACAACCACCTTCTATCCCTATCGCCTCTATGATTTTAAATGCTGATGTACGAAGCATTTGATATTCTTTATCTGATAAGGTTTGGCTAGGTGCAACTACGATGCTATCGCCTGTGTGAATCCCAACAGGATCGATGTTTTCCATGTTACATACAGAGATGCGATTACCTTTAGCATCACGCATCACCTCATACTCTATTTCTTTCCAGCCTTTTATACTCTTTTCAATTAATACTTGATTCACTGGGCTATTATCTAGACCAGATTTAGCAATAGTTCTCAGCATCTCTTCATCATCAGCGATACCACCACCAGTACCACCTAAGGTATAGGCTGGACGGATGATCACTGGATAGCCAACTTGATTTGCAAATACAACCGCAGCTTCAACCTCTGTAACGATTTCTGATTGAATGACTGGCTCATTGATACGCGCCATCATATCCTTAAACAATGCTCGGTCTTCCCCTTGCATAATACCATTTATAGACGTGCCAATTAGTTTAACGCCATATTTTTCAAGTATGCCTTTCTCATGTAGCGTTAAAGCCATATTAAGAGCGGTCTGACCACCCATTCCCGCTAATAAACTATCCGGCTTTTCATCTCTAATAATCACTTCAAGCATTTCGCTCGTGATGGGTTCAATATATATTTTATCTGCAACTTCATTATCTGTCATGATGGTCGCTGGGTTAGAATTAATTAATACAACCTCAACACCTTCTTCTCTTAAAGCCTGACACGCTTGCGTTCCCGAATAGTCAAATTCTGCCGCCTGCCCAATAATGATTGGTCCTGATCCAATTACAAGTGTCTTTTTAATTTCCGTCTGTCTTGGCATAATTCCTCCTATCTCGCTAACTCTAAAAATTCATCAAATAAATATGCGCTCTCTACTGGTCCTGGTGATGCTTCTGGATGAAACTGAACGGAGTATATTGGAAGGACTTGATGTTTCATACCTTCTATCGATGCATCGTTGACATTGATATGGGTCACATCAAAAGCCTCTGGCATTTGATCTACAACATAGCCATGATTCTGTGAAGTGATATATACCTTGTCTTTCACCAGATCCTTAACCGGATGATTGCAACCTCTATGACCAAATTTTAACCGCGTGGTCGAACCCCCACCTGCTAATGCTAATAGCTGATGTCCCAAGCAGATTCCTGCAATTGGTATTTCACGCATTAATTTTTTTATTTCATCGATCACATCAGTTAGATCCTCTGGATTTCCCGGTCCATTTGATAAGAAGACCAAATCGTGACCACCGCTTAAAATCTCCTCTGCAGTCGTCTCTGCTGGATAAAGGGTTACCTCAGCACCTCTTTGTACCAGTTCTCTAACGATATTAGATTTAGCACCAAAATCCATAAGTGCAACTGATTTCAAGGCTGGCGTTATTGGTTGTACCACTTTTTTGATTTTTGAAGTTACCTCAAACACAGCATTGCTATTGTCATAGTTTTTATAGAAGGCTTCTAGTTTCTCTTGACTTAACTCACCAGTGGTGATGACACCTCTCATTGTTCCTTCATTTCTTAAAACCAAGGTTAATGCTCTCGTGTCAATCCCCTCTATGCCCATTACTTTATGTCTTTTTAGAAAGTGATTTAGCTCCATTTCTGATCTAAAGTTACTTGATAACTCGGTTAGTTCTCGTACGATAAACCCACAGGCTTGTACCTTAGCGGATTCAAAATCATCTGTATTAATACCGTAATTTCCGATTAATGGATAAGTCATTACAACGATTTGCCCATGATACGAAGGATCCGTAAGAAGTTCTTGATATCCTGTCATCCCTGTATTAAAAACGACCTCGCCAACTGTATCAACAGGATATCCGAAGCTTTTACCTTCGAAGATCATGCCATTTTCTAGTATTAATTTTGCCTTCATATTAACCTCCCTTTCATACACTAGAGAAGGTAATTCAAAGCTTTACATGACAAAAAAGGAAGCTAACACATTATTTATAATGCGTCTGCTTCCTTAAATATTAATAATTGACATAATAAACCCTTGTTTTTCATACCATACCTCTTGCTGGCCTCACAGGACCAATTTAAAGTGTATTCATTAAGAGATATAGTACTTCATCTAACGACTGATGTCAATACTCAATTTTGCTCTTCTTTGTATGGAAAGATTTTGATCAACATTTTTATGACGATAAAAAACAATATTAGAACTAAGAAAACACCTGCAAGACCATAGCCCATCAATTCAAGTCCTAAATAAAATTCACTCATATGCTTCTCCTATCTCATCAATAACCAAGGTACCAGTGCCAAGACCATACCACCCGCAACTATAGAACCAAGCTGTCCTGCAACATTTGCACTTACCGCTTGCATCAATATAAAATTATGAGGGTCCTCTTGTTTCGCCATCTTTTGAACAATTCTCGCAGACATTGGAAATGCTGAAATACCCGCTGCTCCAACCATTGGATTGACTTTATCTTTGGTAAAAAGATTCATCAGCTTTGCAAACAAAACACCACCTGCAGTATCAAAGACAAATGCAACTAATCCCATCACCATTATGATTAACGTTTTAACATCTAAGAATTTATCATAATACATCGTCGCACCAATGGTAATCCCAAGTAGCAATGTCACTAAGTTAGCCAGTTCGTTTTGAGCTGCTTTCGAAAGTCTTTCTAGAACTCCAGATTCTCTTATGAGATTCCCAAACATCAAAAGACCGACTAAAGGTACAGAAATTGGAGCGATAATGCCTGAAATAATAGTAATCAAAATCGGAAAGGCAATTAAAACCGTTTTAGAAACCTTTACATCGTGATAAGGCATTTTGATCATTCTTTCTTTTTTCGTGGTTAGTGCTCTAATCACTGGAGGCTGAATCACGGGAACCAGCGCCATATAAGAGTACGCAGCTACTGAGATTGGCCCTAGCCAATCTTTAGCAAATTTAGATGCGACAAAAATTGAGGTTGGTCCATCTGCTGCACCAATAATACCAATTGCTGAAGATGTCTTTAAATCAAAGCCAAGCTCAGGGAACAAATGGCCAATATAGAGCGCAGCGAGTGTCGTAAAAAAGATACCAAATTGTGCTGCGGCACCAAAGAATAACATGCGTGGCTGTTTGAGCAATGGTGTAAAATCAATCATTGCACCAACTGCCACAAAGATCAATACTGGAAAAATTTCAGTTAAAATCCCAGAGTTATAAAAAATCTGCAATACCCCTGGTGTCCCTTCATATTCCCAAATTGAGCTAAATGGTAAATTGACTAAAATCGCGCCAAATCCAATTGGCAATAACAGCATTGGTTCATAATCTTTTTTTATTGCCAGGTAAATCAGCGCAATCCCGATGGCATACATAATGAGGTACTGCCAATGAAATTCTGCAATGCCTTGAAATAATTGACTCATTTTTTCCCCTCCAAAATATAATTTTAAAATTTAACCACAATCTTGTTTGTGGCTAAATAAAAAAGACTTATACTTCAATTCCATAGGAAATTGAAGTATAAGTCTCGCTTTCATTAGAGCTGATGACCGGGCTCTCGCCGTCATGACGATCATCAACACAATCCGAAGATTGCAAGCTACTCCCTTAAACTTAAAATAATTATATCACCAATACTTTTGTCATGCAATCTAACATCAGCTTAAATCCTCACGATATCGCACGATTTGATAATCGTTAGTGAGACACTCAAGAGCCAATTTTTCTTCAGTAGTTATGGTCTCATCTGCGTTGATTCGATTCATATACTCAATTGGCGTCTCATATTTTTTCTTACCCAAATATAAATTTTCATTTTTTATAAGCTGTTCTCTATATTTTTTTCTAATTTCATTTTTAGGCGTTTTTGAAGTCTCTCTTTTAAATCGATTTAAGAAATTGCCCATCATTTCTTTTCTATCAAACACAAATGATCGCTCTTCACTACCATAGGCATCATTCATTGCCTTTCTGCGTTTAAAAACTTGGTAGGCTTTTTTTAGAAGTAGAATACTGATCAGTAAAATAACCGACCACGTAACGATGTAAAAAGCGGTTACCATCCAATTGGGAACACCTGTGTTATTGGGATAATTGGGCAGTTGATCACTCATTTCTGGTGACATAGGACCAGCGATATCCACCTCTTCCAATCCATCCAATCGAAATAACCCTAAAAGCTTATCCATTAGATATAGCAACGGATAAATGATTAGTGAAACAACTTTATAGAGGAGGTTGTAGACTTTATCTAACCCAGCTAAAATCACTGACCAAAAATCAAAAACCTGAACCTGAACGATAATGATTAAAGACAAAGAGACACCTAAAGCGATTCTACCAAACTTTTCTACATTTTTTGAGCGATTGATTTGATGTGTACCACTTGCATAAGCATTGTTCATGTTGACTAGATTGAGTAACAAAAGACTAATAATTACATAGACTAAATAATAAGCCTTTAATGCACCATAGCCTTCAACATCACCAACTTTAAGGATAAAGATGACCAAACCTAAAATGATATCGGTGTAAAAAATCCTCGACTTAAGGGGTTCAATCTTCTCTTCAAGAATTGAATAATTCATCCCTCTTATCATACTGAGGACGAATGCGACCACTAACGGTCCTGTAACCAAGTAGAATACACCTTTTGTCAGAAGGAGGCTCGCTCCCCCAACTAGAAAGATAAAAGTTGCTATGAACCATCCAGATGGCTTCTTTTTAAAGAATTCAATGGTTATGGCAGAAAACCCATACAACATACAGTTTACTGCCCATACCAGACTAAACCTAGAAACCATTATGGCCTCTTTGCGAAAAAAGCCGGCGACAGTAAAGACGATTAAAAGTAAAAACAAAGTGTATTCTAATGCTTTTACAAGATCTGAAATCAATTGAGTCCGATCATTATGCTTCCTTTGCATCTGATACCTCCTGACTCAAAAGTCCCTGAACTTTTCTCACCTCAATACTTCGATCTAACGTTACCTCTATCGCTCTATCACCAGTAATATAGATCACTACACTTCTACCTTTTCTAGCCTGTTGATTGACAAGCAAGGTCAATTCTGAGGACAAGTATCCTGTAACAATAATGATGACTGCGTCTTCATGTAGTTTTCGAACTGCATCGACAAATAATTTTTCAATAGGATGTCCTCTGTACTCAGTTGCAGCAGCAAGCGCGTCCATCGCTTTAACCAGCTGCGTCTTTAATCTAGCAGGCATCAATAAGCTTGCTTTTTCCCCCATCATATAGACACTGTTCACGGCAATCCCTACGTCTACATGATGCTCATATAACGTCTTAAATAAAGAACCTGCAAATGTAATTCCGAGCTCAAATCGATTCCGATCAATTCCTTCCCAATATTTCGGCGATGTTTGTACATCAAAGAAAATCATACAAGATTGATCCGATGTGTGATCCATTTTTTTTACCTGAAGCTGCCCCGTTTTTGCAGTAGCCTTCCAGTTGATGCTTTTAAAATGATCTCGTGTTGTATAATTGCGCGTTCCTGTAGTCAACATTGGATCTGGTAAAATCCAACGCTTTACAGAGGTTTCGCCTTGTAAGCTTAGTGGTGTGATGTCAAAGCTGGAAAGCGCATGTAATTTAGGGTGAACAATTAGCTTTGACTTCGTAAGATATTCCTTTCCACCGGAATATAATCCAAATAAATCACCAAATTCAACGTGACAATTACCAGCCTCATAGATCCCTCTTTTTAAACAGGAAAAGCCATCGTGTTTAACGACCTTTTCAAAGAATAAAAATGAAGTTACTATCTCATAGGTACTGTCGGCTCCCGTCTCCGTAACCTCGAATCTTTCATTTCCAAGTTCAATCACTCGATTTCCAGTGTAACCTTCGCCTCGAAATGATGCTGGAATCTTACTATAGACCTTAACCCAAGGTAGTGGCAACCATTTTTTATTCACCATCTCAGTGGTGATGACAACCGATTCGCCTGCAGTGACACGCTCTTTATCAAAGCTTCTCGAAAGATAGAAATGAATGGGTGATAAGCTCGACCATCTTCTTAAAAGCCATTGTAAAACGAACAGTCCAAGTATCCCAATTATTAAAACTGCCATGGTATACCTCCCTATATCGTTTCAGTTGGTACCTCAACAGCTGTAAGTATCATCTCAAGTATTCTGTCAGGTTTTTTAGAATAAATATCGCGAATGAGTATTCTATGCCCCCAAACAGGAATCACTAACTGTTTAACGTCCTCTGGTGAAACATAGTCGCGCCCCTTAATTGCAGCAAGTGCCTTTGCGCCATTAAACAAAGCCATTACCCCACGAGGGCTAACGCCTAGTTCTATCTCAGAATGATCTCTAGTCGCATCTGCTAAATCAATGATGTAATGGGTCATTGCTTCAGATACCTTGACTGCTTTAACTTGTTCTTTAACTTCTTTATAAATTGCGACATCTACACACGCAGATAAGGAATCAATTGGATTGACTTTTTCAAAACGGTGTAGGATAGAGATGGTTTCTTCTTTAGATGGATATCCCATAGAAAGTTGCATAAAGAAACGATCCAGCTGTGCTTCTGGCAATGGAAAGGTACCAGAACTTTCGATTGGATTTTGTGTGGCAATAACAAAAAAAGGTTCAGACAAAGAATAGGTTTCTCCATCTACAGTAATTTGATTTTCTGCCATAGCTTCAAGCAAGCTAGATTGTGTCCTTGGTGTCGCTCTGTTGATTTCATCTGCAAGAACAATTTGACTCATTAAAGGTCCTTTTCTGAACTCAAACCTTCCAACACCCTGATTATAAACATTTAATCCAGTAATATCCGAAGGTAATAAATCTGGCGTAAATTGTATACGATTAAACTCGACATTAAATGACTTTGCCAATGAACGGGCTAAAAGGGTTTTTCCTGTCCCAGGAATATCCTCTAATAACACATGACCTGAACACAGCATAGATGTAATCATTAAATCAATCACCGTATTTTTTCCCACGATTACCTTTTGGATATTCTGTTTTAATTCTGTTGCAAAGCGATGAACCTCAGTCATAATCAGCCTCCTAGTTTATGTATATAAAAAATATTATATCACCTAGCTAAAAGAATTATTAAATAATTATGAAAAATTAAGTTAAATTAACAATTGTATGCTTTTATATCATTTAACTTGCCCATAAAAAAATTCTATTGTATGAGATGGAATCAAATAAAAAAGCTACTGTTCTTTGAGATTGAATCAAAGTACAATAGCCATTTACATTTATTCTATTAATTAATCAGTTACTCATTCAATCAACTACTCTAATACTAATGGCTCAAAGGTTTCAGAGGTTTCATTATAAACTTCTGGCACACTAAAGTCACCTTCATACTTGATCATTACAAATGGGTAAGTTTTAATTTGTGGTACAACTGCGTCTTTTCCTGGTTTGCCTTCTCCCACAAGAATTTTAGCGGTCGACTCAAACTGTCCAAAGGTTAACACTTGAATGCCGTAACCACCAGTTTCCTTTTCACCACTTGAAATCAACAAGTAGTTCATCCCTTCTTCAGTCCAATGATAAAAACCTCGATTTACGATGAGTTGATCCACTTCAGATTTAATGCCATCCGGAATGTCATCATAATAAACTTCATCAAATAGAATTGGGGTACCAAAGTCACCTGCTGCCATTTCAGTTGTGTCTGTTGCATTTGTTGTGTCTACAGCGCCTGTTTCAGAATCCGCCTTTTTGTTACTATCACAAGCTGATAGAACCATCATTGTCAGTAATAGGATTAGCATTAGTGCTATCAAATTTTTCTTCAACATCTTCATCCTCTTTTCTTGGCTTAAATTCGATATCTCTATGTTACAACGAATTGATCCCATTGAAAAGGGGCAAATTAAAACCTATAATAGCCCAGCAATTTCATTTTCTACTGATAATGGTTTTACAGTTGGTGCATAACGTTTAACCACTTTGCCATCTTTGTCGATTAGAAATTTTGTGAAATTCCATTTAATACCGTTGCCCAAAGTGCCCTTTGCTTCTTTTTTCAAGTACTTATACAATGGGTGTGCCGTTTCTCCATTTACATCGATTTTTTCAAAGAGTTGAAAAGTAACCCCAAAGTCCAATCGACATACATTTTGAATCGTTGAATTATCACTCGACTCTTGATTGGCAAATTGACTACATGGGAAGCCTAAAATGACTAAACCCTTATCGCTGTACTTTTGATGTAACGCTTCAAGCTCTTCAAACTGTGGTGCTAAACCACACTTAGTTGCAGTATTTACCACAAGCACCACTTTACCTTCATAATCAGACATTTTTATCATATCGCCGTTCATTGCCATAGCTTCAAAATCGTAAAATTTCATTTCAACCTCCATATAAATTGTTTGCAATTTGATTTTATACAATTATAATACAATTTAAAAGAGGATCTGTCAATATCGATCCTCAATTAATATCAATTGAATCTGCCGGAACTGGTTTTGAGAATAAATAACCTTGAACACAATCACATCCTGCATGTTTTAAATACGTCAACTGCGACTCAGTTTCCACGCCCTCTGCAATCACTTTTTTACCCATTCTATGCGCCATAGAAATAATCTCTGTAATGATCAAAGTCTCACTCGGTATTGTATCAATGTGCCATACAAAACTTTTATCAATCTTCAAAATATCAATTGGGAGATGAATGAGATGCGACAAGGAAGAATATCCCGTCCCAAAATCATCAATAAGAATTTTAAAGTTCTGCTCTCGAAGTTGTGTTAACTTATGAATGTTTCTTTCTAAATTATGCATTACGTGACTTTCTGTAATCTCTATATGAATCAGTTCTGCCTCTAAATCAAAGTGATCAATGTAATGCAATAATGTCTCGCTAAAATTTTTTGAAAGCAATTGTTTTTCAGCAATGTTGATGGAAACCGGAACGACTTTAATATCCATCAACTGCCATTCTTTAATTTGGCGGCAAACTTCTGCTATGACAAACTCTCCCAAAGGTACAATTAAACCTGTTTCTTCAGCAAAAGGTATAAATGTATCTGGATAAACCATGCTACCATCTTCTTTTTGCCAACGAATCAAAGCCTCCAGTCCAACAAGTGTTAAATTCTCAAGTTCATAAATAGGTTGATAATAAACAATAAACGCATCATTATTGAGTGCATGTCTCAACTCTCTTTCGAGCTGACTTCTCACTAATACGTCTTGAATCATCTCAGGTTCATAGAATTTATAACAACTGCCACCGAATTGCTTTGCTGTGTAGACAGAAGCGTCTGTATTCTTAAACACATCCAAAACCGTTGTACAATCTTTACTCAGCAATACAATTCCCAAACTAACTGAAAGATAAATTTCATGATCACCGATGAAACACATCTTGTTAAACTGGTTTAGTAGCTGTTCGGCTATCAGCGCGGCATCTTTCTTTTGATTAATGCCTTTGATGATGAGCAAGAATTCATCTCCACCTACTCTTGATATGAAACCTCGATTTTCATATCTGAACTTAAGTTCCTTAGATATATAAACTAAAACTTGATCACCATAATCGTGACCAAAGGTATCGTTAATGCCTCTGAAATGGTCAATTTCAATATAAATTGCAACGCCTGCATCAAAGGGTCTTTCTCGGTTTTCTTCGTCCAGCATGCCACTTAAATAATCTGAAGCTGAAAGTCTGTTAGGTAAGTTTGTCAAACGATCTGTGTATGCCATTTGATAGATGATATCATTATTGAGTTGAATTTCTTCATACTGAGCATTAATTTCCTCGTATTGCATTTGAATTTCTTCGTACTGCCGCATGAGTTCTACATTTGCATCAGATAAATCATTGTTCACCTCTGTAATATTTTCGTATTTAGAATTCAGTTTTGTCTTGAGTTTAGATATATATATTCTTAACACAAAAAGGAGTACGAGCATGCCAAAGATAGGAATTAGGACAATTAAGAGTATCCTTTTCATGTTTAACTCATTATAAACCGATGAATGTGCATAAAAATATTTCACATATGTTTCTTCAAACAAACCGTTTTTTTGAATCTCATCAATTCGTTGGTTAATGTATTTAACGAGTTCCGGTTTATCTTTGCTTACAGCATAGGCGTGTTGTCTCGGATACAAATCCTTAATTTGAGCTTCAATGTTCCCAAGAACGTCTTCTTGAACGATTAAATAATCCATCATTTGCTGATTTTCAAAGATGACATCTATTTGCCCAGACAACAAATCATAAATAGCATCACGTAAATCATCATAAGCCGTATAATTGGTCATCTCAAAATCATTTTGAAGAATGGCTTCCGTATAATACCCTTTACCGACACCTACTCTTAACGATGTGAGCTCATTTAATTTTATTTCTCTAAAGTCTTTTTTTGTGTAGACTGTCACATAGGATTGAAAGAGCGGTTTAGAAAATAGCACTTCCTTTTCGCGATCTTCCGTTACTGCAATGATCCCAGCCAAGTCAATTTCGCCATTCACCAAACGTTCATAGACCTTCGGCCACGCATCAGTAGAATAGATTAACTGATAATCCATCATTTTAAAAATAATGTTGGTAAGTTCGATATCAAATCCATAAAGAAACTGCTGATTAGAATATGTAAAAGGTGGATAATTGGCATCGACTTGATATTTTACTTTTGGAGAATTGGGATATTCCAGATCGGTTGTGTAGCCAACACCAATAACCAGTATGACTAAAATCAGTACGCTGTTAATCATTTGTTTAAAAAGCTTCATGAGTACCTCGATTCGACATAGTGTACTTTAATATACCCAAATATTTGATTATATACTCCTTATTGATATAAATCGCTCACATTAATTCTATACTTGCTTGTGGCTTTAAAAAAAAAACCACTATTTAAATGAGTCAAATAGTGGTTGTATTATATTATTTCTATCATGCTTCTAGAACGTCCAATTGCCTTGTTTAAATAATGGCGTTGCTTCACCCTCTTTAGAATAAGCGATGATTTCCATCTCAGGTCCACCGATCATAAAATCCACGTGTATTAAACTAAAGTTTGCGCCTTTTGCTTCTAACTCATCTTGTGATAATGCCGATCCATTTCTCATAGCGTAAGCGTAAGCTCTACCAAGTGCTAAATGAACAGATGCATTTTCATCAAAAAGCGTATTGTTGAATAGAATGCCTGTGTTTGAAATTGGAGAATCATCTTGAACCAATGCAACTTCACCTAAATAAGATGCACCTTCATCGTTTGCAAGTAACTGGTCAAGTACTTCTTTACCTTTTTCTGCATAGTAGTCGACAACTTTACCATCTTTAAATGTAAACCCAAAACCATCGACGATTTTGCCATTATGGCTAAGTGGTTTTGTGGACTTAACCGTCCCATTAACTCTAAATTTATGAGGCGTTGTAAAGACTTCTTCAGTTGGAATATTTGCAACAAAAGCGTCCTTAGCCCAACTCTCTTTAGAACCACCCATCCAGAAATGCTCATCTGCAAGTCCAATTTCAAGCTCAGTTCCAGGTGCAGTTAAAACCAACTTGTCAAATTGCTTTTCATTTAGGAAGTTTTTATATTTTTTAAGCATTTTATCGTGTTCTTGCCAAGCTTCAACAGGATTATCGAGGCTGACACGTGTTGCGTCGAGAATTTTTCCCCATAACCCATCAATCGCTTCATCCGTTGACTTTTCTGGGTAGACACTTTTAGCCCAAGCCTCAGATGGAACAGCGGCAATACACCATTTGGTTTGACCAGTCATACGGAATTTTGTAGCTGGCGACATCGCTGCTGATGCAGTCTTTTGATCGATAGCGACTTTTTCACTTGGAATTTGTTTTAATAATTCTGGATCTGGTGCAATAATGAATAAGTGATGATAGTTATCTTCATAGAGTTTGATCATTAAATCCACTTTCCACTCAGGATAGTTTTCAAATACATAATCCTTCGCGTTTTGGTATCTTGCGATTGCCATTTCATCATCGCCCATCATGTATTCAACATGTTTTGCGCCTGCCGCATAAGCTTTTTTCATAACTTCTCTCGCTAGCGGTAATCCCCATTGATTAGATACGACGATCAAACCTTCTTTTGGTTGTACGTTAATGCCTACTTTGACTAATAATTCTGCATACTTCTCAATTGCCTTGTTGTAATTCATCATTTTCAGCTCCCATCTCTTAGTATCACTTAATTATACGTCAATCTCATCAATGGAACAAGCATTTACCCATGAATTTCTTTCGAGATACGAACTTTATTTCGACCGCTGTCCTTTGCTTTGTAAAGCTCTTTATCTGCAATTTCTACAGAACTTAAAAGAGCATTTTTATCTAGCGTGCCAAAATAGCCTCCAACGCTAACGGTTACGACTTTATCTTCATCAACACTCGCTTGAATGCCTAAGGCTTGAACATTTTCACGAAACTTTTCAGCCAACTGATATACCTTATCGAAGGCATCCACCTGAACGATAATTAAAAACTCTTCTCCACCATATCTTGCTATGATGGATTGCTTAAAGTTTTTTGACATTTCTTCCGCAATTCGAACCAAACAAGTATCACCTTTTACATGTCCCCATGTATCGTTATAGCCTTTAAATCGATCAATATCCACAATTAAAACCGCTAACTGAAGCTTTGAATTGTTTTCAAATAGTTCTTGGTATGCTTTTTCAAGTCCCCGACGATTGTAAATCTTAGTTAGTTCATCATAGAGAGATTCCTTTAAAAGCTCTTGGTTTTGACTCCTAATTGATTCTAACGATCGATTATAGGATTCTATTTCACGTTCTAATCGAGCAGTCATCTGCCTGAATTTAAGATTTTCTCTCTTTTCTTTATAGTAATCAAACTCAACAGATAAAATTTCCAATCGCTTAGAAAGATTTGAGGCTTCCACTTCAGCTTGCTTCAAGTGAAATCGTTTGTAATAAGCCAATGCTTTTGCAAAATCACCTTTTGATTCATAGTAATTAGATATTTTTTCATAGATCTTAACTTCTTTTATGACAAGTCCCTGTTCAGAAGCCAATGACAAGGCTTCATTCAGATTTCTCATCGGACTATGATTGATTCTTTGATCAAGCTTAGCCATTTCTATCAACAAATCGACTAAGTAATATTTATTTTCTATCGAATTAAGTTTGCTAAGAGCGGATAAGAAAGTTGATTTCGCTTGCTCGTATAAACCTTGTGCCACAAGTGCACGACCAATCTTGGTTTCCGCCTCACCTAATTCTAGTATTCGATTTTCATTTTCTAAAAGCGCGTAACCCTTTTGCATATAATCATTCGACTTAGAATAATGCTTCTCCTGATAAGCAACCTCACCTAGATTTAAGTAGATTGCTGATGCATTAATGTTTAACTCGTGTTTTAGACAGATCGCCAGTGCTTTGTGATAATAGTTTATAGCTTCAACATGTGCACCTGCTTCACGATAGACTTCTCCAATATTATTGAGCAAGGATGACATTAAATTATAATCTTCTGCCTCATCGATCATTGAAAGCGCACTCATAAAATTCTCTAATGCGTCTGTCATCGCTCCATAATAGAAGTATATAATGCCTATGATATTCTTAGCTTTATAGATGCCTTTAACATGCTGCTTCTTTTTCATGATATCTAATGATCTAAAAGCAAAATTTAGACCTTCAGAGTATTTGGACATTACCCTGCAGGCATAGGCCATTTGAAACAAACATAACCCCTCTTCTATCTCAAGACTATGAATTTTAGAGAGTTCATAAGCTTCTCTTGCAAGTTCGAAAGATTTTTTCGGATCCTGAAAAGCAAGCTCTTTTGATCTTTGAATTTCCGCGTTCAAATAAGTATTCAGCTTCAAGTGAGCCTCCTTATGTAAAGATTCTGTCAATATTATCCATTATACTACAGGTCAAGAAAGATTAAACTAGTTTTATTTTTAAATCTTTTATTTGCTTCATCTCTGCATCAGTTACTTCCGCTTCGGTAACGATATAGTCCAGATGCTTTGCATCATAAAACTGGAATACACCTGTTTCTCTAAACTTTAGATGCATCAATAAAGCGACTTTAACTCGCGCGATATCTAAAATGGTTCTCTTTTGATGTCCAATTTCTACAAACCCCTCTAATAATGCGCTTTTTTCTAGGTGAATACTCTTACAGCTAATAAAAGCAATGTCCACATGAAAAGAACGAATTTGACCGATACTACTTGCACCTAAAAAGCCACCTGTATAATAATCAAAATCACCGCCAATTCCAATCAGTTTGATATTGGTATATTCTGAGAGTTCTTTCATAATTGCCAGCATATCAGTGATCACCGTTACCTGTTTTCCGGATTTTGCGAGCTCTATAGCTGTAAAGTATGAAGTACTGGATGTGTCAAAATAAACATAATCCATTTCATTGATGAGCTGGAGTGCTTTTTTGGCAATAATTGTTTTTTCTGCTGAGTAGCTTTCCAATCTGTAAGGAACAGAAGCATTTTGAAATTTATTTTTTTTTCGCTCCGCACCACCGTAAACACGATCTGCCACGCCCATTTTTTCAAGCTTTCTGAGATCTTTTCGTATGAGATCTTCTGTTACATGATAGTTTTTTGCCAACACCTTTACTTGTACTGTACCTAATTTTTCAATCTGCTCTGTGATTTCCTTTAATCGTTCTGAAGCGGTCATATTTCCTCCGTAAAACAGTTCTCTTACAATATTGACGATTTATTATTTTCTCATTTATTTAAATTATATCCTATTTTTTTCTTGTTTTCCCCTCTTTTTTATCGTTTTTTATTGTTTTATACTATTCACAAGAAAAACAATAATCTAGGAGGCAAATGATGGCTGAAATTAAGATTGCAATCATTGGTGGTGGCTCGAGTTACACCCCTGAACTTATCGAAGGTTTTATCGATCGATATCACGATTTACCAATCTCTGAAATTTGTTTATTAGACATACATGAAGGCGCTACAAAGCTTGACATCATTCAACAGCTATCACATAGAATGGTTGAAAAGGCAGGTAAACCTATTAAAATTACACATACACTTGACCGAGAGCAAGCGCTTATTAATTGTGCATTTGTTATTACTCAAATTCGAGTCGGTGGTATTAGAGCACGAATCACTGATGAAACCATTGCGTTTAATCATGACATGCTTGGGCAAGAAACTAATGGCCTTGCTGGTTTTGGAAAGGCGCTAAGAACCATCCCTGTAATTCTCAGTATCGCAAAAGATATGGAGCGTCTCTGTCCTGACGCTTGGCTCATAAATTTTACCAATCCAGCTGGGATTATTACTGAAGTTGTATCTCGATTTTCAAAAATTAAAGTGGTTGGTCTCTGTAATGTTCCAGTGAACATGCAAAAGATGATAGAAACACATGCCACTGGTAGTTCCCTATTTGTGCAAATGACTGGGCTAAATCATTATGTGTATGCACATCAAATAAAAGTAGATGGCAAAGAGCAGCTCCCCAATATACTAGAGCCCCTTTTAAACGATGAAACTTTTAATCCTAAAAATATTGGACACGCAAGCTACCAACCGTCTCAGATAAAAGGAC
The DNA here is from genome assembly GCF_058683495.1 of Fusibacter sp. QWL-12. Classification (NCBI taxonomy): domain Bacteria; kingdom Bacillati; phylum Bacillota; class Clostridia; order Eubacteriales; family Fusibacteraceae; genus Fusibacter; species Fusibacter sp. QWL-12. The sequence goes on along the minus strand of NZ_CM178745.1, from coordinate 2,568,914 downwards.
TCGGCGTTTTACCCTGTTACTATCATACGTATTATTACTTAAAAGATGAAATGTACGCTGATGCTAAAGCTACATTTGAAAAAGAAGGTTCTAGAGGCGCTGTGGTTAAAGTGGTTGAAGAAGAACTTTTCAAGATCTATTCAGATCCAAACTTGTCGGTAAAGCCTGAGGCACTTTCAAAGCGAGGTGGAGCGTATTATTCAGAAGCAGCCTGCGAACTCATTCGTTCCATCTTTGTCGATAAAAGAAATCTAATGGTTGTCAATGTCCCCAATAATGGCACTCTTAAAGAACTCCCAGACGACGCAGTCATTGAAACCACATGCATTATCACAAAAGGTGGGCCAATACCACTTTCTGTAACGACCCTGCCTTTTCCTATTAGAGCAGAAATTGCTGCAATTAAAGGCTATGAACGACTGGTGATAGAGGCTGCACTTAACAACTCCTATGATATTGCGATGCAAGCCTTAACCGTTCATCCACTTTGCCCAACTGGCAGTCTGCTTAAATCTGCTCTTGATGAACTTGTAGAGGCCAATAAGGCATATTTCAACTTAACTTAAGGCATTTATATGAAAAAATAACCTAGCTCTGATTGGACACGCATTCCCAAATAGGAATTCGCCTGATCCAAAGAGCTAGGTCTTTTCAGTTATTAAAATTGACTTTCATCTTTTTTATAGAAGTCAAATTTTGGTTCGATAAACTTAAGTTGATGTGTTTCTGGGTTTGCCATATGGGCTTCAATGCCATCAAAAATATGATCCCATGACCATAAGCTTTCATCTAGGTTTAGATACTCTCTAACAAACTCTGCACTTGTAGGTGTGATTGGGTGTAACAGAGTCAAGATAACTTTTGAAGCATAAAGACAATCTGCGACAACACTTGCTCTCATTTCATCACTGTCTTGTTCATCAGCAAGCTTCATATATTTTGACCAGTATTTGCTGACGTTTCTAATAATCTCATCCATTGTATAGATTACTAAATGGAACTCTTGTCTTGCCATGTTGTGTTCATAGTCGTAAACCGCTTTGTGTACCAGATCAAGCATTTCTTCCTTTACTGGTACTTTAGGAATGACTGAATCAAAGTATTTTTGTGAGGTATAGAAGCAAGATCTTAAAAGACGATTGTAAACATTGGTCAATAAATTACCATCCTTCAATACAACGTCTGGTGCATCTGCAGGACAGCTTGGATCAAATGGTTTTGGACTAAAGCTAACTGATTTCTTAGAAAGACCCAGACTTAAAAAGTGCATTCTAAGTTGGTCTTTTGTATAGTAGTCTAACAGTTCACCAGCCATTGGCGGTTTAATGTCACTTGAGCTACTTGCCTTTGAATCTAAGAATAACAAATGACAGTTCGCAACCAGTTCTGGGAAATTAACCGAATCGATCGATAAGCCATCATTTGGATGAATGCCCAAATAAGCCATCAGCATCCCCATCTCCGCAACACCGTAGAAATAGATGTTATCTTCACCGATGAATTGATAAATTTTTGCATCTTGATCTAACCACCACGATTGCCACTCTTCAGCTTTTTTACCTATTGATTCTAAATGTGTAATGGTAAAGCTGATTGGTGCCCAAAGAGACTCTGGCCATACCCAGAAAGTTAAATCCTCTAGTTGATCTTTATTTGGAACAGGTACGCCCCACTCGATGTTACCCGAGAGTCTAAATGGTACGAGTGTCTTACCCGTTCTATATCGAATGTTGAATTTCTCTAGCTCGGTTCTCGCATGATCTCTTGCATCAAGTGATTTAAACACATAAGTAACCGAAGGTTTTTTTCCATCATCTTGTACTTCATCAGCACCCAATTCTGCGCTTTCTGCTACCAATAATTCATGATCTTTTCTTTTAACATAAATCACAGGCGGTTTTAAAAACTCTTCAATGGTATTGATCACGTTTGCTCTAACGTGTTTTTCTTTACGCATCTTATTGACCATTTCTTGGAGATGCGTCATGTAGTCATCAAGAACAAAATACCAGTTGTTGACATCCTTTAAAATTGGCTTCTCACCAGAAAGTGTACTCACAGGATCGATCAACTCTTCAGGCATGTATTGGTGACCAAGTGCACACTCATCTGCATATGCTTTGTCTGATTGACAGCCGTCTACTGGACACTTGCCTACGACCTGTCTACCATTTAGGTAAGCGTTTTCGATAGGATCGTAGAATTGTGGTGAAGACATGACTTTTAATGTACCTTGTTCATACAGTGCGTCAAAAAGCTTCTCTGAAACTTTATTATGCACTTTCCCACTTTCACCAAATGCAGAAGCGCCATAAAGACTAGGAGCAACATCGTATGCACCTAATACCTCTTTTTGAAGCAAGTGAAAGCGATAAACATAGTCTTCCATTGAAATGTCTTCCTTTGTTTCTTCAATGTGCTTCTTATAGCTTGCCAATATTGGCGACCCATAGCAGTCTGTACCAGAAACAAAAATGACGTTATCGCTACCAATTCTGTCCTTTAAGAATCTTGCATAAGTGTCTGCATGGATAAATACGCCTCCGATATGTCCAAAGTGGAGCGATTTGTTACCGTAAGGCATTCCCGCTGTAATGACAGCCCTTTTAGGGAAAACGGGCCTTGGTCTTTTTGGGGTATACATAACTACCTCCTCCTAATCTTTTCTATTCTTATTCTTATTCTTATGAATCGTATGATTCGTATGATTCGTATGATTATTTTTCTATACTATTTCTTCAATTTATCTCTGAAATTCTATACTAGTTAACTAAATTTTCTGCGTCGAACCTTCAAATTACACAACAAATTCGTTGCTGATTTTACCACAAGCGAGATTGTGGTTTAATAAAAAAACGCCCCTAAGCCTAAGCTTAGGGGCGATATTCCGCGGTGCCACCCTAATTCGTCGAGAGAAACTCAACCTCTTTTTCTATAACGGGAAAACCCGGCATACCATCAAAAAATCCGGCACACAGCTCCAAGCCTTGGTTCATAAAGTCATTAACGGTTCCTTCTCAGCCACGGAACTCTCTGTGCGCAACAGCTTTACTACTCTTCTTTTCATAGCCTTTAATGAAGAAAGTATATGCGTTTTATGGCATTTTGTCAAGTCTAGAGGCATTCTATTTGCTATTATTTCCTATTATATTTTAGTTGGATTCTAACCCAATTCCAATCCATTAATTGATATACTATATACATGAGTAATCTATAAAGGAGCACGACATGTCCAACTTTATCTATCAATTTGAATCACACATACAATCCTATAAAAACAAATGGTTCACGTTAGAAACCAGTCCTGTGGTGCGTCCAAAGCAATCTCTCATGCATCAATTTTTGTCATATTATCATGCTAGAAAGTGCATCAAGGCGCTTATGAAAAAATGTAAAGGTTATCAATCCCTCTCTCAGTTGAAACACTTAAAATCAGATCAGGTTGTAGACGATCTGTTAAAGTTATGGTTTCAAATGGATTATAAAGCACTTGACGAAACGGTCAGAGGCGATTATATAGCGGCTACCGAGCAATTTATCGATAGAGCTAAGCACGATTTTCCAGAAATGAAAGAAGACAGCATCTATCAAGCTTTGAGAAATGTTTGGATTATGATAGCGATTCAGATGATGACAGCGATGCCCGTTCACCTAACGGATGCGATGTACGCTTACAGTATGCTCTACCCACTTACTGACAATGTCCTTGACGATCCTGAACTGAATGAACAGGATAAAAAAGCGTTTGTTCACTATGTTGGAGAGCGATTAAAAGGTCCACTTAAAGCTAAGCATCCGCATACGCAATCGGTGGATCAAATGATTGGACTGATAGAAGCACAGTACGACCGCTACGAGTACCCTGAGGTTTATGACAGCTTGCTTCAAATACACCGCGATCAGAAAAAAAGTTTGGCTCAGCAGTATGAAGTTCTAACAGAAGGACAAATTCTAGACATTTCATTTAGAAAAGGTGCTTCTTCGGTTTTAGCAGATGGATTTCTGGTGTGTGGCTCGCTTGACGATCATCTTTTTCACTTTTTAACGGGTTATGGGATCGTGCTACAGCTTGCAGACGATTTACAGGATATGACCACCGATCGAGAAGCAAATCATATGACTCTGTTTAGCAGTGAAGCGTCCCCTTATATGCTGGAACACAAGGTAGATCAACTGATTGCACTTTCAAGAGAAATCATGCTCTCTAAGGGCAAAGCTGAGGTTATGACGCTAAACACGCTGCTGGATCGTAGCTTAACGCTGCTTATCGACGATGCTTTAATTCTTCATAGACGGTATTTTTCAAACATATACATCCATGATAAATCAAGACGTCATTTGACGGGCTATTGGGGCTTTAAAAAATTAAAGGCCCATCTTATGAAGATGAGCCATAGTTTAAACATTAATTACACCAATTAAATCCCATCAAGGCAATTGTCTTCCCACAGATTTATAGAGTGCATACCAATCTTCTCTTGAAAGTGTGATGGTCGTTGCCTGAGCTATTTTTCTAAGGTTTTCAGGTGTCGTCGTACCTGCGATGGCTTGCATACCAGCTGGGTGTCTAAGAATCCATGCAGTTGCTATAGCAGATGGGCTGACGTTATATTTTTCTCCAAGTGATTTTAAAAGCAGGTTGAGCGCTTCATAATTTGGGTGATCAAGGTAACTGCCTTCTGTCCATGAAGCCTGAAGAATCGACCAACATTGAATGGTAATATCATTTACTCTACAATAATCTAAGACGCCGCCGTCATAATCTATGGCACTGGCGTCTTTCATATTGGCATAAATGCCAGCATCAATCATCCCAGAATGGACCACATTAAATTGTAGCTGATTGAAAAGCAGTGGAAACTCACTGTGCTTTTGTATTAAACTCATCTGCCCTGGGGTCATATTGGAAACACCAAAGGCTTTTACGATGCCTCTTTTATATAAGGATTCAAACGCTTCACCAATTTCAACTGGGTCCATCAGTGCATCTGGTCGGTGTAATAAAAGGACATCTAAATAATCGGTTTGTAGATGTTTGAGTGATGCTTCAACTGAAGAAATGATGTGCGCCTTTGACAAATCATAATATCCATTTCTAATCCCACATTTGCTTTGTAGGATCATTTTTTCACGCCACTGTGGATTGCGTTTTAATACCTCTCCAAAAATAACCTCTGATTGCCCACCTCCATAGATGTCTGCATGATCAAAGAAATTGATTCCCAAGGACAATGCAACCTCTACTAGGCTCTCTAATGCTTCAACTGATAGTCGATCAATGCGCATACAACCCAGTGCAATCATTGATACTTCCTTCTCTATCCCTTTTATTTTTTTATATTTCATATTTCCTCCATTGTTTAAGGTTACTTTAAGGCAAACCTTTTATACTTAACTCAATTCATGAATATCAAACATTTTTAGAAAGGAATAAAAACCATGAAAAAGTATAATCTGTTTACCCAAAGTTTTTCTAAATTACTCATCCTAATACTTACATTGGCCTTCATTTTAATGGGATGTGGTTCAAATACAACGACAACTGCCGTCTCAACTACAGTCGAATTAACAAGTGAAGTCAACAATACAACGACAGAAACGACCACAGCTCAAGCTGAGGCTTCGCTAAACAGTCCAGAGCCTAATCTGATTGAACTTAGCGAAAAGGATATCGACAGCAGCTTTGATGATGCTACAACGATATCGCTTTCAAATAATGCTAGCACAATTGATGGGTCTGGTGCAAGTATCAATGGCAATGAAATTACAATTTCTGAAGAAGGCACCTATGTCATTTCAGGCACTTTAGAGGATGGCTACCTCCTCATTGCTGCGGAAGAAAATGCGGATGTCCATATCGTCCTCGATAATGCATCGATTACAAACTCGTCAGGACCAGCAATTATGGCACTTTCGGGTGACAAACTAATCGTTACACTGGCACCTAACTCAATTAATCATCTTATAGATGGCATGTTGGATAGCACCACAGCTACTTATAATGCAGCTTTATACAGCGAAATCGATCTCACATTAAACGGAACAGGCTCTTTATCGGTTACAGGAAATACCGAGCACGCAATTTACACAAAGGATGACTTAAAGTTCGTCAGTGGTACTTTTGATTTGACTTCAAAGGGCGATGGCATAAAGGGTCGAGATTCTGTGCAAATCGTATCAGGACAATTTAAGATCAATGCAGCAGGCGATGCAATACAGTCAAGCAATGATGAAGATGCTTCAAAGGGCTGGATCATCATCGAAGGTGGCGATTTTATTATCCAGACGGATAATGATGCAATAAAAGCAGAAACAGATATGACGATTACAGGCGGAAACTTTGAAATCTCAGCAGGTGACGATGGCTTAACCGCAACTGGAACACTTACAATAAACGGTGGCATCATCACAATCACGGAATCCTATGAAGGAATAGAAGCACAACACATCATCCTCAACGATGGTGAAATAACACTGACCTCATCTGACGATGGGATCAATGCGGCAAGTGATTCAGGACAAAATGACTTTACGGTTAATGGCGGCTATTTAAGAATATATGCCGAGGGCGATGGCCTTGATTCAAATGGCTCATTTACGATCAATGGTGGCATCGTAATCGTTGATGGCCCAACGATCACTATGAATGGTGCTTTAGACTATGATGGTACAGGCATCGTTAACGGCGGTACATTAATCGCCACAGGGAGCTCGAGTATGGCGGAAGCGCCAAGTGAAGGCTCTTCACAGCCAGCCGTTATGATCTATTTTAGTTCAAATCAAGCAGCAGGTACAGAGGTGGCGATACTGGACGCATCCGGAAACGTAGTCGTCAGCCACACGCCATCTAAAAATTTCCAAACCATTGTATTTAGTGCAGAAGGATTATCACTCGATAGTACCTACACGTTAACCGTCAATGGCACTCAAACCGCAAGCTTAACACTTACTAGCTCAGTAATGACCTTCTCCGAAACGGGTGAAGCCGTTGAAGGGAGCTTCGGTCAAATGCCGGGAGGACAAATGCCTGGTGGTCAAAAGCCAACGCGTCCATAGAAAGCATTAGAAAAGCCTACAAGCATTGAGTAATCAATGTTTGTAGGCTTTTTGGAGCTAATGAAGGGAATCGAACCCCCAACCTGCGGTTTACGATACCGCTGCTCTACCGTTGAGCCACATTAGCACATCTATTTTTAATTTACGCCTTTTAGCAAGGCGATGCAAGTATTTTCAGTTATTTCTTAATATGATACAATAGGATTACTTATTAGGAGGCTTTATGAAAATTCTTGCAATCTCAGACATTGAAAGTAAACATCTCTTGGATCATTTTCAGCCTGAACGCTATCGCGATGTAGATCTGATCATTTCAGCAGGCGATTTAAAGGCAAATTACCTCTCCTATGTGGTAACCATGGTCAATCGACCATTGCTTTACGTTCATGGCAATCATGATAAGATGCTACTTCAAACACCTGCAGAAGGGTGTGAATGTATTGACGATGGTGTTTTTGATTTCAAAGGCATCAGAATCGCAGGATTGGGTGGGTGCATGACCTATAATGGTGGGCCCTTACAATTCACAGAACGTGAGATGTCGAGAAGGATTTTCAAAAACAAGTTCAAATATCGAAAGGGAATTGATATCCTAGTGACACATTCACCCGCTTTTGGACTAGGTGATGGCAAAGATCAAGCACATATTGGCTATCAATGCTTTTTCAAACTCTTAGATAAGTACGAGCCTAAGCTGATGATTCACGGCCACCAGCATCTGAACTATGGCATCTGCAATCGAGAGCATAAATACAATTCTACTCGCATTATGAATGCATACGATCATAGTATCATTGAATTTTAGTATTTATAAACATAAAATAACCCCTAAGCATTTGATGATTTTCTTCATCTAATCCTTAGGGGTTTTAAATATGCTATGTTATCACGAATCGCTATGTTTTAATCAATAATAGCAACGTTATCAATAAACCAATCCATACTCATGATTTCATCAGGCGATGGAATCTCACCGGGTTCAACCCTTAAGATTCCCTCTTTATCATATACGGGACCCACAAATGGATGATATTGGTCGGTTTTCACCATATCTTTAAAGTGTTTAACCAGCTTAAGTGTGTCATTTGGTAACTTATTTTCAGCCATATACAAATCTAATACGCCAACATCAAGCCCCCACCAAAAGTTAAGAACTCTTTGAGTCGTAGTGGAATTGGCTACCATTCTCTGATAAGAACCGTTCAAAAGGCTGTTTATTATTTTTTCATAAAAGTTCCCCCACTTCCAAATTGGCGCAGCAAGGTAATTTTTAGGTTGCTTTGTCTCCGGATCAATATCGCAAAGCATTGCATAAACACCATAATCCCAGGTCACATCTCTCGGTACAATTAAGTTCTTGTTACTGAGTATGTCCGCGTTTTGGGCAATGAGTTTTTCACTGATGTCTGTGCTTTTTTGTGGGTTGTTCCACTCGCCGGTATAGGCGACGAGTACCTTCGCTCTTGGATTAACCAGTTTAACACCAAGTGCAAAGGCATTGATGGAGCTGATCACTTCAGGATTTGCATCGGTAGCTGTATATCCAACAACATCTGTTTTTGTCAAAGCACCCGCTATAATACCCGTTAGAAATCTAGGCTCATAGGTTCTACCGAAATAATTAGACATATGGACATAGGGTCTATTCCCTGAGCAGCTAAAGAATTTAATTTTTGGAAGCTCTATTGCACATTTTACAGTCGCTCTCCTGAAAACCTCGCTCGTGGTAAAGATCACATCGTAATTGCCTTCTATTGCGAAAGCCTTAATGACTTCATACGCTGAGTCGTCTTCTGGCACATGATCAATCCAGCCCGTTTCAATCTGTTGTCCAAACTTTTCTTCAATATAGCGTCTACCGAGATCATGAGAATAAGTCCAACCCGACTTTTCTGTATCTCTCGCATAAACAAATCCAACCTTTAAGAAACGCGTTCCAAACAAAGAAGTAAGAGAATCCAATAAGGTCGTCTTTTCCATCTCATCAGTCGTGGTAACGATTTCCAGTTCTTCGTACTCACCATAGTTACTTAATTCAAGCAACAAACTTGGCATGATACTTCTTACCTGTGACTCATCTAACTCCCAAGGTATGTTATAGAGCTTCATATAAAGTAAAAATGCATCCGCTGTGGTCATTGGTAGCTTTTCGCCACCAAACTCTAAGAAAATCTTTCTAAATGGTCGGAACACATATTTATCAAAATGCTTAAATTTCTCTTCTTCAGCTATGCCTTCTGGGTGGTAATCATTCAAATAATTAAGCAATCTTTGATAGCGATATGGTTTGCTTAACCAAATACTCATGAGCTTCGTTTCATTGTAAAAATCAAGATAAGCATAATAATTCACTATATTTTCATCATTCTCGTCAAATCTTGGGATAAGTCGTGTGATTTCAGCTTGAATAGATGCCACATCAAAATACTTTAATACACTGACCCTTTTATTTCCCTCCATAACATAATAATAGTTAAGGTACTCATAGACTTTGATTGGATCTCTAATGCCTTCCTCAAGATGTGCACGACACACCTCCATCCACTTGTATCCAAACTCACTGTTATCTGATTCTAGAGGTAAAAAGCTTTTTGAAAATAACATTCTGCGTGCATGATAATAGGTACCAACTACTTTTTCTAGCGGCACTTCAAAGGTTCCAAGTGATACAGAGCCGACGATATCCACATCTTTCAGAAGACCATCAAGAGAGCTCAAATGTGCAGATTGGCCTCTACCTTTTAAACGATTAAACTCGCGTTTTCCTTTTGCCTTAGCATCTTGATAGTATTCGTGTAAAGTCATTGTCATTTCCATGTGGTTCACCTCCTAAGTAAACTACAAATTCATACTTAACAGATATCCTGTATAGAACAAATAAAACAAAATAAATATAATGCCTTCGCCTTTGACGATTTTATTATGGCTTCTAGAGAAAATAAAGAGCGCAATGGTTAATATAATATTGATCGCCAGTTCTGTAACAAGCTTCGGATCGACTATTATCGGGTGAATGACGGTTGAAGCTCCAAGTACAAACAGAATATTAAATATATTGCTGCCTATAATGTTACCTACTGCTATATCGGTATTTTTCTTTCTAGCAGCAGTAATACTCGTAATCAACTCCGGCAACGAAGTTCCTATCGCAATAATCGTCAAACCGATTACCGTTTCACCTATGCCAAAGCTCTTAGCGATAGAGACGCTGCTGGAAACGACCAATTGCCCCCCAATTAAAATTCCCGCTAATCCTATCAAAGTAAGTAAAACATTGGGACCAATTTTAACTTGTTTGATTTCAGTCTCATCTAAATAATGTTCACTGGTATCTCTACTATTAAGCGCTGCTTCAACAATATAATAGAGGAACACACAAAAAAACAATAATAGAATAATACCATCGCCTCTGGATAGTAGCATCACATTACTGCTATCAATAAATGTGTCACCTGCTAATACGAGAAGTGCCAATCCACCTAATAAGGTTAGTGGAATTTCTTTTCTAATGGTTTGTTTTTGAACATCAAGTGGAAAAATCACTGCTGTAATACCTATAATCATACTGATATTAAAAATATTACTGCCTAAAACATTACCAATTGCGATACCGTTACTTCCCGATAAGCCTGCACTTATACTGACAGCTGCCTCAGGCGCTGATGTACCGAAGGCGACTATGGTTAAACCGATGATGATCGATGGAATTTTGAAAAAAGTTGCAATTCCCGATGCACCATCGACAAAAAAATCTGCTCCTTTAATTAAGAAAATAAAACCGACTACTAACAAAACATACATCATGTTGACAAACTCCTTTATGCCATAAATAATTACTACTTTACAGCTATCCAGCCTATCTTGCAAGCGTTTAATGATAAAGTCACAATTTGTTAACACACTTTTATCCTAATTCATAAATAATCAAATAGCTGTTATGTGAAAATTTATCTGGGTATAATTATCTCGGAAAACATTATGAAAGTAAGGTGGTAGACTTATGAGTCCTTTGACACTTGCTAGGCTGCAATTTGCAGCTACAACGATTTATCATTTTCTTTTTGTTCCGTTGACACTTGGGCTTGCCTTTATCGTCGCTTGGATGCAATACAGGTCCTATAAAACAGGAGATAAAGCCTGGGAACAACTGACGAGGTATTTTGGTTCACTTTTCTTAATTAACTTTTCATTAGGTGTTGTTACTGGTATCGTGCAAGAATTTCAGTTTGGTATGAACTGGTCCAACTATTCGAGGTTCGTAGGTGATGTCTTTGGAGCGCCTCTTGCGATTGAAGCACTTGCCGCATTTTTTGTCGAATCCACTTTCCTAGGCATTTGGATTTTCGGTAGAGACAAAATCTCCAAAAAATTACACTTGGCAAGCATTTGGATCGTTGCGATAGCCGCTTCTGTTTCTGCGCTTTGGATCATTATCGCCAACTCATTTATGCAGTCGCCTACTGGTTTTATCCTAAGAGAATCCGCATTTGGCCCTCGTGCTGAAATGACAGATTTTATCGCACTTATTATCAATTATCATGTCCTTATACAATTTTTACACGTCATCGCTTCAGGATTTGCAACAGGCGCAATATTTGTCCTTGCCATCAGTGGCCTTAATTTACTTTTAGGAAAAGACAAAGAAACGTTTAAAAAAGTCGTTAAGCCCGTGGTTATCTTTGCTCTAATCGCTCTGATTGTTTCTGTTGGTGCTGGCGATCGTCAAGGCAAGTTCATCGCTGAAAATCAACCTATGAAAATTGCCACCTCTGAAGCATTATGGGAAACGACTGATAAAGCGCCCTTCAGTGTTTTTTCCATCATAGATGAAAAGAGAAAAACCAATGGGATCTCAATTGAAATTCCTTATGGTCTCAGCATTTTGGCTTTCAATGATCCCAATGCAACTGTAAAGGGAATCAACGAACTTCAATCAGAATATGAAGCACAATACGGACCTGGCAATTATACGCCTCCTGTGACCTTGATGTATTATAGCTTTAGAATTATGGTATATGCAGGCAGTTTGATGTTAGTGGTTATGCTTTTTTCACTCCTTTTCTATAAAAAATGGATCAATAAAAAATGGTATGCTGGACTACTCGTCCTATTGCTGCCACTACCTTACCTCTGCAATACCTTTGGCTGGATCTTTACAGAAGTTGGACGTCAACCATGGCTCGTACAAGGTATTTTGAAAACAGAAGATGGCATATCAACCGCTACTTCGACCAACACCACAGCACTACTCATCACCTTGATTGGCTTTATTATCCTTTATGGCATTCTTGCTCTAATCGATATAGGTTTAATGGCAAAACATGTCAAAAAAGGCTTTGATGGACTTGAAACAACTATCAAAGAAGAAAGTGAGGTGTTAATCACATGGTAAACTTGTGGTTTGTTATTATAGGTGTATTATTTACGGGTTTTATCTTCCTAGAAGGATTTGATTTTGGCGTGGGTGTCTTACTCCCCTTTGTCGCTAAAAATGACTCTGAAAGACAAGTGGCAATAGGAACGATTGGTCCACTTTGGGATGGTAATGAGGTTTGGTTACTCACTGCTGGTGGTGCCATGTTCGCAGCATTTCCTTACTGGTATGCGACACTATTTAGTGGTTTTTATCTCGCTTTATTCGTCGTGCTAGCAGCACTGATCGTAAGAGGAGTCACTTTTGAATTTAGAAATAAGAGTGACAATCGTTTTTGGAGGGAAAACTGGGATACTGCGTTAAGTATTTCAAGTGCACTCTGTGCACTGCTATTTCCAATTGCACTGGCAAATTTATTACACGGTACGCCATTGGACTTAGTAGATCAAAAAATTGAATACGTCGGTCGTTTCTGGGATTTACTCAACCCATTTTCACTCTTTGCCGGCTTGACCTTATTTGTGTTTACGCTCTATCATGGGGCAATTTATCTGGCTTACAAAGGAAGCGATCTCGTTGAGGAAAGAAGTAGAAAGCTTGCAAAACCATTGGGTTTCGCAGCACTTATACTCCTTTGTCTCTTAACGGTCTTTGCTGCATTTACAATTGAACTGAGATCAATATTCCCAGGACTCTTAACGGTGGGTGCAATTGTATTCCTTGCCTTTTCAATGATTGTTTTATCCAAAGGAAAAGATCGTTTATCTTTCCTACTTAATTTTGGTGTCGTCTCGTGCATCATGGGCGCTTTATTCAGCGGTCTATTCCCATATGCGATGATTTCAAGTATTGATATAAGTTATAGCTTACTTCTTACAGATGCAGCCTCTAGTGCATATACCCTTAAAATCATGAGTATCATTGCGCTTACTTTATTACCAATCGTCTTACTTTACCAATACTGGACCTTTAAAATTTTTAGAGCGAGAGTCACCTTAAGCGATCTACATTACTAATCTAAAGAGGAAGATTTATGATGATTCGATTACTCAATCGACAACTTAAAAACTTTAAGAGACTGTGCCTCATAAACGGTTTACTCTCTCTACCCTCAGTAATGCTTGCATTTATGCAGGCATTACTTGTGTCGCGAGTCATTAACAGTATATTTATCAACCATGTTAGTTTAAAAGAGGTTACTACGGATCTCATAATACTTTCTGTAGCTTTAACGCTGAGACCAATACTCAGTTATATTTTTGAACGCTACAATCGCAAAATGACAACCCAAGCAAAAATTAAGCTGAGAACAACAATCCTAGAAATGATCAGACAGAATCCGTTAAATGATCAAAACGATCATTCTAAAGTCTTAACGCTCATTACAGACGGTGTAGAGTCTACTGATAGTTACTTTTCGGAATTTTTACCACACCTGATTTTCATGTCACTGAATACTTTAAGCCTATTGGCGGGCGCATTTTATTTGGACCTTGTGACGGGATTTTTATTTCTAATTACAGCACCTTTGATTCCTGTTTTTATGATCCTAATTGGTAAAACTGTTGAAATTAAGAACAATCAACACTGGAGACAACTCAAACAGTTAAATGGACATCTTCTGGATTTGTTAAAAGGCATGACAACGCTTAGAGTCTTTGGCAAAGAAGAAAAGCAACTCGATAATGTTTGGAAAATCAGTGAAAGCTATCGCCATCGAACACTTTCACTGATGAAATGGACCTTTCTGTCCTCACTTGCATTAGAGTTAACCGCTACACTCAGCACCGCTTTAATTGCGGTTTCACTTGGGGTTAGACTTCTAAGTGGTAAGATCACACTTTTTCCCGCACTTGCCTTACTCATTCTTTCACCTGAATTTTTTTTGCCGATGCGTCAAATGGGTTTGAAATTTCATAGCGCTCTAAATGCAAAAACATTTGCCTATGACTTTGACGCATTTAAAAATCAGTATGCAAATCAAGTGGCTGAAAACCATACCGGTCCAAATGCAAGGGATTCAATAGAGCACATTACAAATACGAATCTCATCATTCAGTTGAAAGATCTTAGCTTTACCTATACATCTGATCCTTTATTTAGTCAGATCAACTTAACTTTCACAAAGGGTTTAATCAATGGTATCGTCGGTCCTAGTGGCTCAGGGAAAACGACATTGTGTCGCCTCCTTTTAGGTGAGCTGAAATCTCAAAATGGTCAATTGTTCATCAATGAGGAAAATACAAATTCTTGGTCAGACGAGAACTTTGTCTCTCACATCGCCTATGTACCTCAGACTGCACAGATCATTGAAGGGTCGCTGCTTGATAACTTGTTACTCGGTAGTAAAAAAACGACACAGTTTGATTTTTATCTAGAGCTGACAGGTATAAATAAGTGGATTGAAACACTTGATGAAGGTCTCTATACCGATATTAGTCCCACAAAGCGACAAATAAGTGGAGGAGAAAAACAATTAATCAGTTTAACACGTGCTTGTCTTAAGGAATCAGAGATGATCATATTAGATGAACCAACAAGCGCGCTTGATAAGATGAATGAACTTACTATTTTGAGCGCTTTAAAGCGAATCTCATACTTTAAAACAATTATTCTCACAACACACAGTTCCCGCGTGATCGCCATCTGTGATCACATCATTGATTTAGGAGGTGAAAATGAATAATTCACTTTTCCATTCAATTGTACGTCTCCTTAAAAATGACAAGAGGCAAATGGTTATAACTTTGTTGTTGGCATGTATAACCGTATTATTTTCTATTGCATTAATGGCACTTTCAAGCTATGTTCTTTCATATGCCGCACTATTGCCTTCTATTGCCGAACTGGCACTTGCAATAACATTTGTTAGATTTTTAGGGCTTGGAAGAGGTGTATTTAGGTACATTGAGCGCCTTGAAACACATAATACTATATTTATCGCATTAAGTAATCTTAGGGTTCAGCTCTATCAAAAATATCGCACATTAAAAGGTGAAACTTTACAATCCTTAAATAAAATAGACGCGTTTCAACAGCTAACATTAGACATCAACACTTATCAAGATGCGATTTTAAGAGGTGCACTGCCTTCGCTTTTAACGCTCATCATCGGTATGCTTGCTTTTCTCATTTTACTTTTGATACAGCCAGTAATGGCTCTGTTATTTGCTGTGTTTTATCCGTTATTCGCCTATTCAAGTTTTTTTGTTTTTAAGATCAGGAACGCTAAACAAGCTCAGCTACATAGCTTAGAGCTCAAGCAACTCCAAACTGACTTCTCAGATTATATGGAGCACAAAGCTCTGTTCAAATGGCAATCCATCGAATCATACAAAAAGGTTCAAATATTAAAGCAAGTTGACGAAGTAGAAGCGAGTATGAACATTTTTAATATTAACCAAAGTCTGTCAAAACTATTGCAACAGCTTGGTATAAACCTTCATTTTTTTATAATGCTCATTTTCACAAGTTATCTTGTGAGTCAAAACCGATTGGACGGCCTGTATTTAGGATCACTCACTTTGGTAAT
Source organism: Fusibacter sp. QWL-12 (assembly GCF_058683495.1). Taxonomy (NCBI): domain Bacteria; kingdom Bacillati; phylum Bacillota; class Clostridia; order Eubacteriales; family Fusibacteraceae; genus Fusibacter; species Fusibacter sp. QWL-12. Next base: position 2,552,952 of record NZ_CM178745.1, on the reverse strand, counting down.
CTTTAACGTATATGAGAGCGCTCTCCTTTTAGGTGATGCCCCTGATAAAATGAGAAATGGCTTAGAAAGTGCAAAACGACTCTTTTCGGATATTAACTCATATACGATACCTTCATCTGGAAAAGTTAGTATAAGGAAAGATGACATAGGAAAAGCGTTTTATACTTTTGAAGAAATCACATTCAATTACCCTAATACAGCTTTTCAATTGACCATTCCTTTTTTTGAACTGGTTCAAGGCAAACATATTGCATTTGTCGGATCAAATGGGTCGGGAAAAAGTACATTCGCCAATATAATCTCCGGTTTTTATGAAGTTGATAAAAATGCTTCGGTATTAAGAGATGCTTTTAGTGTGGTAACGCAAGACATTTATTTATTTAACGATTCCTTGATTGCTAACCTACGTGTTGGAAAATCAGGAGCAAGTCAGGATGAAATCAAATCAGCTTTACAAATGGTTGCGCTTGATTCAGATTATTGGCTAAACTCTCAAACACCAATCGGTGAAGATGGTCAGCAGGTTTCATTGGGTCAAAAGAGACGAATAGGCATCGCCAGAGCGCTTCTAAAACCCAGTCCTTTTTTACTTCTGGATGAACCTTATAATGGACTTGACCAAACAACTGCCCAAAACATTCAACGCCGTTTATTATTACAAACTGAGAAGTCGATTGTTTGTATTACCCATCATTTGATAGAGATGCAACAGTACGACACAATTTATGTTTTTGATCAAGGTAAAATAATCACTTCAGGAACACACGACCAGTTGATGGCAAGCTCAAGTATTTATCAACGTTTGTTAGATGAAACTGAGTCCTCAGGCACATAAAAAGCATAGTATTAAAAGCTTAAAAAAAGAACCTTAGCTCGACAGTATGTATCGAGTTAAGGTTCTTTATAATTCCTAGATCAAGTTACTCTCCATATATTTCTAGCTCTGCAACCTGTGCGGCACCAGCGCCGGTGTTGCTTGTAAACTCAAGCTTAATCCAGCGCGCTTTTATCGGATCAAACTCTATCACCACTTCGTTTTGTTGATCCGGAGTAAAGAGATAATCTTGGCTAGCTAGAAGTTCCGTAAAGTTACCTTCTTCCTCAGCTATCGCTATTGAAAATCGCTGTGTCCTCGCCCCCCAAATGGCCTGAGGGTTTAACATCAATTTGATTGCATGTATGATGTGTGTGTCACCAAGGTCCATTTCAAGTGTATTGGGGTACGAATTTGACTCAGCCTCCCAATACGAAGCGCCTCCAGTTTTACCATCGTTCACTTTTCTTGCATTATAAGCTTGAACAAAGCTAGATACGATTGCCTTACCTTCAGCTGCTAAATTGATGCCCTCCGGCACTATCGATTCATAGGGTGGTTTCTCAAAATCAGGGTGCACCATAACTTCTGTTTGATTGATTGCATTTATAATTGTTACTGCAGATTCAGGTTGATGGTATACGGTTTCAATTGGCTTTTCCTTTTTAGATATTAAGAAGGCTAAAAGTAGACATATGATCAATAAAACCGCTATGATTCCTTTTTTCATCGCATCTTCTCCCCTTCTTACTCAAATTTAATATTTGCAGTCGTCGCAGCATCGATTATAAAACGACCAGATGCACCATCTTTAATGTCTTGACCTAAAATAGACAGGTTTTTGATGGTCACATTTTCAACTTTATGGGTTTCATCGAATCCTTTGATTCGACTGTCATTGAACTTACCGTTTAGCACAGTTACATTTTCAACAACGATGTCCTTTATCGTTCCTCTAGTTTTGGTAGTGGACCAGTTTGAACTTTGCCCTATATGAAAATCAATCAAATAAGGCATTTCATCGCCATCTCCGCTACCCATTTGTGCATTTTCAATAATAATATTTGAAAATAAAATATCGTGTACAGCTGCATCATCACCATTGTGAATTGATATGACAGGTTTATGGAAGTTATTTAGCACTGTAATCTCTTTAAAGCTAATGTCCGAAATCTCTGCTCCTGGTAAATTACCTTTGTTTGTTTCATAACCGATTTCCATAGATTGTGCTAAATCCGTCCATAGTTGGCAGTTCTCAAACGTGATGTTATTACTATTTGTACCATAATTTTTAATTACCAAAGAATCATCCCAAGTTCTTACAAAAACATTACGCACCATAAAATTTTCACAGGATTGCAAGGTAATACCATCACCGTTTGGACGAGGCGATATAATTTTAAGCCCGTCAATCGTACCATTTTTCGATTGGTATGCTTGGCAAACCCATGCATTTGAATTTAACACGAGAATATCAGAAATTGTAACACCATCAGAATTATCAAATTTCAAGGGGATATATGCCGTTTTACCTTTCCAGCCTTCATAAAAAGAGCCATCTAAAATCCCGCGACCCATTACCCTTACATTCTTAGCAAAGTTAGCTTGAACAGTGCCATGTAAGACCGCACCCCCAGCTAAATAAAGGGTCTGATTGTCTTTTAAATCGATGGTTTCAACTTGCCATTCCCCTGGCCCAATATAGATCACGTTTGCGTCATCAAAATCTGGAACTTCAGTCTCGATCGGATTGGCAAAAATATGAAATGCCCGATCTGGAGATGCGTTAAAAGTAAGTGTGTAAGTGTCCGCTTCTGTAATATCAAAGCTTACGGTATGATTTTCAACGTCTATGACAGGCTGAATCGCATATTTTAAAGGGCTTATGGTCACTTCTGATAAGTCAATGTCAGGAACGGTTATTTTTAATCTCGCTCGCCCCTCGAAATCAAAATAAGCGATTGGTGTTCTTGAGATGGGCGGCATATACGTCGACACCCACTGCCTAGTATGATTGACATTGGTTTCATACACGAAACACGATTGTCCATTGACTTCTAAATATGTGTTTCCACTTTTCATGAGATCAAACGGTCTTAATTGTTCTGATGTGGCTTTTAAATCTGCTTCTGTTGCTGTTTTCAGTGATTTAGGTCCTTCATAAAGGACAAGCTTTGATTCTGACAATACATTAACCTCCTGAGCCTTTAATGGAATCATCCATATAATAAACAAAGTTATGGCAATCCCAGCAAATATCAAAATAAGGCTATTTTCCATTTTCTTCATGTTCGTGCCTCACCTTCATTTTTTAGCATTTCAATTTAGATTCAAAAATTAGTGTTTAGCATTTCTTCCCATTTCAAGTTGTCATTTGCGAGATTGTCTGCTTTCCAGTCCGCTAGAGGGCTAAAAGCCGCCGGTCCAACGCCTATGGTTTTCATATTTGCCGCTTTGGCTGCCTGCAGTCCTGCAGTAGCATCCTCGACGACTAAGCATGCTTCATATTGCACGCCTAGTTTGTCAGCTGCCATCATAAATACTTGTGGATCGGGTTTTGATCTGGTCGTATCATGACCAGTTGCTAGCGCATCAAAATACTGGGTGATGTGTGTTTTATCTAATATTAGCGCTGCATTTTTACTTGCCGATCCAAGTCCAACCTTGACGCCCTTCTCTTTGAGCGCAATTAAAGTCTCCTTTGCACCTGGTAATAAATCTTTTTCTGACAAATCAGAAAGTGAATTGACGTAATAGTCATTTTTTCGCTCTGCAAATGCCACTTTTTCTGTATCCGTGTATTGAATGATCGCTTTTTCAAGTACCACCTCTAATGAAGCCATTCGACTAACACCTCTCTGTCTAAGGTTGTCAACTTCACTAAATCCTTTTATACCGATTTCATCCGCCAATCTTTTCCATGCCATATAGTGGAGATGATCGGTTGAAACTAAAACACCATCTAAATCAAATATAACTGCCTTTATCATTCTATTTCCTCTCTTGAAAGTTGATAAGCTTCATTTGTTCTCTCTATCTTAACTTTTACCAGCTTGCCTTTATGGTTGATTCGGAAGGTGAGATATTGCCAGTGCTCAGGAAGGTTTGGAGAAAATGATAGTTCACCGCCTCTAACTTCAAGACCTGCAAAGCCTTGAATTAAACTTTTCCACGCACCACCAGCTGCTGCGGGATGTGTACCACCGATGTAGACGAGACCAGCCCATTGCTTACCACCACCTTTTAGATCCGACAATGCACTTTTAATAAAAAAAGGATAAGATAGATCCGGGCGATTAAATCGACATGCAGTCAATGCGTACATACAAGCACTTAGAGAAGAACCATGTTCTGTTCTCGGTTCATAATAATGCCAGTTTTTTTCAATTACGTCAGTTGAAAAAAGTGCATTTCTTACTTCCATTAAAGTCAGTACATCTGCTTGCTTAATCACTTGTGTATCTGATGCAACGCCATTACCGCCACCCCAATACTCCTTAGGATGCTTCAAACGACTTTTGGCAATGTCAGGTGTTATATCTTCTAGTTTAAAGTAACCATCAAACTGTTCAAGCAAACCAAACGCGTCTGGTTCAGGCAAATAAATATTATCGACGACCACCTCAAGTTTTTTAAGCTTCTCACTAATGACATGCGTCATTTCAATCTCTAAATATTTTTCTGGATACAGCGTCATGACTGCCTTAGCCTGTTCAAGTGCACATTCTATGGTGTAATGTGCCATATAATTTGTGTAGGCATTATTATTAACACGCTCATGATATTCATCAGGACCGATAACGTCATTAATAACATAATGTTCACTTAATAGAGGCTTAACAAGTAGTGAGCGATAGAACATTGCACATTCAATTACAGTCACTAATCCACCTTCAAGTAATACTGAAAAATCATCTGTTACTTGTACATAATAGTCGATGCCACGTACGATTGCCGCTGAAATATGCATTTGTTTGTCTTTAAAATACGTTCTTACTGGTCGGTTAGTAAATACGTCTGTAACATTATAGTCCGAGCAGGCATCAAATCCCCCTTCTTGACTCTCCCAAGCATAAAACGCACCTTCGTATCCGTATTGGCTCGCTTTTTCAAGTGCACCTGAAAGTGTGTCGATTCGATATCGGATTAAAGTTCTGGCAATTTCAGGCTGTGTCCATAAAAAATAGTCGAGCATAAACATCTCAGTGTCCCAAAAGATGGCACCTTTGTAAACCTGACCAGAGAGTGCTCTAGCTGGGATAGACAAGCTTTCACTATGTCGCGGTGCAGCAATATTCAAATGATACAGCGAATAGTTCATACCTATTTCAGCAACTTCATCGCCGCCGATTGCCACCTCACAGGTACGCCATATGTTATCCCATTTGGATAAATGCTTTATTCTAGCTGTCGGTTCTGAATTTTGGCACAGTTGAATCGCTTTGTTTAATGTATCACTCTGATCTTTTGATGTCATAATCACTATTTCAGAGGTTAGCTCAAAAGGTTGATTGCTTTTAAGTTCAATCTCATATTGACTAAACACTTTGCTTTTCTCTGTTACATTTTTCTTCTCATAATTCGCATTTACAGGTGCCTTGTCAATTCTTACAACAGCAACACGATCCTTATCGTTTTGAACCAATCCTTCACAGGCTAAATACCCTTCATTTGCAGTTATCTCCAACATTTTATAATGTGGTCCATGTATGTCCCACACATCGCCATCGATCCCAGTTGAGAGTCGCAAACGAATATCTTTATCAGAACAAAGTGAAATTCTATAAAAAAGTTGATTTACCGTATTAATATCCGCATAGCGCTCCGTTGTCAAAGTGATTTTACCAGCGTCTGTGTCCCACACCGTTTCACGAGTCAAAATACCATATCTAAATTGAAGTTTCTGTTCATGGTGGATGACTGAACTGCTTCTTGCCGTCAACAGTTGATCGTCCAAATAAATCCTACTCCAAAATGGATTTGGGGCATTGAGTGGCTCACGCCACCCATTGCCCACTTTGTCATAGATGCCAGCAAGAGTTATAGCAACTAGATCTTCTTTTTCATGTTCATCTAAAGTGCCTCTTACGCCTAAGTAGCCATTTCCAATTAGGAGCTTGTTCCCCGTTTCTGCAACGGTATCTTTATGATCAGAATTAATAATAATTTCCCAATTCATTCTAAGCCCTTTCTATTAAAAATTTCTTTGAGGTTTGATCCAATTCAATTTCAGTGTGGTATAACTTTAGTTTAAGAGGATTAGAAGTACAGAGTGTCACCTCTTCTTGGTTCACATGGATCTGAATTAAGGTGCCCTTATAATTTAAATTAAACGCGTAACTATTCCAAGCAGATGGAATTGACGGACTTAATGCAAGTAACGCACCATCGCTTCTAAGTCCACCAAAACCATAGACGATATTCATCCAACTGCCTGCAATAGAAGTGGTGTGGAGGCCTTCTCTCGTATTTCGGTTGTAGTTGTCTAGGTCCATTCTAGTTGCAAAGCCAAAAAAATTATAAGCATCTGAGTCTTTTCCCAGTTGCGCTGCCAGTATAGAATGTACTGATGGCGATAAACTGGATTCATGAATACATCTCGGTTCGTAGAAATTGTAGTTTGCTTCAAGCACTTCCTTTGAAAAATCTGAATTAAATAATAGCATGAACATCAGTACATCTGGTTGCTTCAACATGCTATTTCTATAGATTCGATCATAGGCCCAATGACTATAAAGTGGAAACTCTTCCACTGGAATGTCTTCAAGTTTTATAAGCGGTAAGTTATGATAGCCTTCGTGTTGTTCAAAAATCTTTGTTTCGTCATCATATAGCAGTATCATTTTCTCTGCCTTTTGTGACCACTCTGCTAACTCGCATTCTGAAAGTTGGAGCCGATTCGATAAATCTGCATATGCGTCAGCTGCTTCATTTTGCATGCGTGATAGGACTTCAAGAGTGTATCGAAATGTCTTTTGAGCCATAAAGTTCGTATAGGTATTTTGATTAACCATCATTTGGAACTCGTCAGGTCCCATCACACAGTAAAAACCAAATTCACCTGTTCTAGCATTATATGCCCCTCGACTTGAGAGCATTCTTGAAATTTCTACGAGCATTTCAGCGCCTTTTTCATAGAGGTATTTAGAATCTCCTGTTAACAGATCATAAATCCATATCCCATACATGACACCTGTTGAAGCTTGTAATTGAAGATTGGCATGCTGCCATAAATCGCAGCATTCTCTTCCTGAAATCGTGGCGATTGGATAAAAAGCACCTTTTAGATCTAGTGCACTTGCTCGCGCCTTTGCCTCTGGTAATGTATCGTATCTAAAATCTAGAATGCTTCTTGCCGCTTCAGGGTTGTTAAACAAGTAAAACGGCAAGCAATATACCTCTGTATCCCAGAAAGTATTACCATTGTACGCTTCTCCCGTCAATCCTTTCGCACCAATTACTGCAGTATGATCTGCTGTATGAAGCGTTTGATGCATTTGAAAAATACAGAATCGAATCCCTTGTTGATTTTCAGCATCACCTTCAATTTGGATATCTGAAACCGCCCATTGTTTTTCCCACCAATTTGCATTTGCTAAAAGCAATTGATTAAAACTGTATTGTGAAATTCCTTGCATTGCTGATTTCATAACATGATCAGAGGATCCATTCTCAACAATCTTGTCAATTGAAGCAATTCGAGTTAACGTATATACGCCATTTTCTTTAATCTTTTTTCTAAACAAAAGGCTCACTTCTTTAGAGTTTGGCGCTAAACCCTTTGTGGGAACACCTGTATCATCAAAGATACAGGTCGCTGATAGATGTTGGTGCGTCCCTTTTGACACCCCCATAATTTGTAATGAGTTGTCACTCACCTTATGAACTGGGCACTCCCAGAAGTTTTCGCTAAGGCTTTCATGAAGCGTATCAAAACTCAAATAAGTTCTTAAATCTACATCGATGTCCCCTTTGATTGCTTCTATCGTTATCTTTTGTGTCCCAATCGTGAAAAACGGCATTGAAAGTAATCTTTCAAACTTTAATTTTACGATCGTTCTAGAATCGATTTCCCAGTTAAAGCTTCTAACCATTAAGCCTGATCTAAAATCTAAACTTCGCTCAAATTGACTGATTACCACTTCATTTAAATCGAGCTGGATGCGGTTAATGACTAGGGATATTTTGGTCCAATCCACTGAATTCACCATAAACTCAGTATCTTCAAGCATTCCTTTATAACCAGATTTGGCTACTTTTCTAGATTCATACACACCATTGACATAGCTACCTTGTAATCTTTCGCCTGAATAACCTTCTTCGAAGTATCCTCTTAGCCCCATAAACTCATTGCCAAGTGAAAATATTGATTCAGATACTTGTGCATAATCGGGATTAAACCCTTCTTCTACGACACGCCATGGTTCTACTTTATAATATCGATCTGCGAATTTGCTCATGTTTAATTTACCCCTTAATACCACCCGCACCTATACCTTTAGTGATTTGCTTTTGGAACAAAGCAAATACGATGGTTGGCGGTATGATTGAAAATGCAATTGCCCTTAAGACGTCCACATCGGTTGACTTTGATGCGGTTCTAAACTCAAATAATCTTACCATAACGGTTTCTTTATCTGTTCCTGCTAAAACGAGAAATGGCAATAAGAAGTCTGACCAAGCAGCAGTTACAGCAAAGATAGTTACAACGGCAATAATTGGTTTTGAAAGCGGCATAATAATTCTTAAGAAAATTTGAAAGTCACTACAGCCATCCAACCTAGCTGCTTCGATATACTCTTTTGGAAGAGACTCAAAATACTGTTTAAATAGAACCACCCAAAAAGCATTTGCTCCCATTGCCAACCAAAGTGGTAAAAAGCTTTGGTTTAATCCAATTTTATTGATGTTAACATAGAGTGCAACGATACTTGTGGTTGGTGGGATCAATAAGCTCCACATGACCAAAGTAAAAATAATTTTATGTCCTTTGGGTTTTAGAACACCTAATACATACGCTAAAAGGCCATTAAAAACAACCGCACAAACAACACTCCCTGTTACTGATATAAATGAATTGATATAATAGCGCGTAAATTTTAATTCGTTCCAAGTTTTGGTGTATTTACTAAAATCAAATTCTGAAGGTAAAATTGTTGCGCTTTTTCTAAACTCCGCAATATCTTTAAAGCTTGCTAAAAATACCCAAATCGCTGGAAAAACCGATATGAGGAGCATTATGATGCAAGCAATAAAGATTAAAACCGTCACGATTTTAGTGATCGGACTCGAAAGATCAAAAAATCGGATCACACCTTCTGTTTTTTTACGATAACGATTGTAAAACATAAGCTCTCCTTTCTAATTTGCATCGTCCACGTTCTTAGTGACCTTAAAGTAAAGTAATGTGAGTGCTACCAACACGATGCAGATTAATACGGATAACGCTGCTGCCATTGGATAGTTGTAATCTTGAAATGCATACTTATAGACAAGCTGCATGATTGAAATACTTGCGTTATTTGGTCCGCCATTTGTCATAACAATTGGTTCATATAGAATCTGGAATACCGCAATAATCTGGAGGATTAAAAGTGTTTTACCGAGACTTAATATGCTTGGTAGCATAATGTGCAAAAATCTTTTAAATGGTGAAGCGCCATCGATCGTCGCTGCTTCATACAAGTCTTGGTTGATGTTGCTAATCGCTGCCATGTAAATAAGTGCTGTACTTCCAGCTGCTTTCCAAGTTAAAGTTAATACAATCAAAGGAATCGTCCAGCCTGGTGTTGTTAGCCAGGTAAAAGGTTCAATTCCAATTTTATCAAGTAATATATTTAACACGCCAGTTTTACCTGGTCTAAAGAAAAAGCCCCACAACATGACGCTTGCGAGTCCAGGTAGAATGTTGGGAAAATAGACGCCAACTCTAAAGAGACCTTTAAAATAAAGCGTTTCAGTTATGAGTGATGCAATTATGATCGGAATCCAAAATCCCAATAATAGCGACCAGAAAATATAATAGAAAGTATTTCTGAATGCTGGCCAGAAGCTTGGATGTGAAAATACGCGTAAATAGTTTTCAAATCCGACAAATTTTATGGTTCTAATGCCTTGCGCATCATACAAGGATAACCTAATATTTTCAAATAAAGGTGCCCATACGAAAAAAGCGAAAAGCAGAATTGACGGAAGCATGATCATCCATGCGCTTATATTTTTCTTGAAAAGTGTTATTTTTTTGCTTGAGTTTTTTTTAAACAAACCGTCACCGCCTTTTGTTGCAAATTTTTACTACAATTACATTTGTAGTGCCTTTAGAATTACCACAAACTAAATTGTGGGTTAATAAAAGCTGGGACTGTGGCTAGCCCCAGCTTATTAATTAGAAATCTGCTACTTGATAGTTCTCTAATTATTTATTTAAACCGTTGTCTAAAATTTGTTGATAGTTGCTGTTTGCAGTGTTCATTAAGCTTGTTACATCTGCATTTTTGTCTGTTAATACAGCTTGTAGAACGTTAGTAAGTTGTGCATACATATCTTGTGTTGCGCCTTCTTCTTCTAACTTTAGATTACCTTCCGTTTTTGTTGCTGTAAAGTAATCATTGAAAAGATTTAGGTCGATATTTGAGAACTCATCGATAATTGCTTGCTCAGCCTCGAGTAACTCTGGATTTGTCCATGCTGGGAATCTAGGAATTACAGGAATCCCAGCATTTACACGGTATTCAGCGTCAGCTCTCATACCTGCTATAGCGTCATCTGTTACTACTGGTGCTTTACCCATTATTTCTAAATAATCGAGTGCTGCGTTAACTTCTGCATCGGTTGCATCTGCAGAGAACATATAAGGTGTACCACCTGAAAGTGAGTACTGTCCTCCTGGTCCAGCTGGCATTGGTACCAACGCCAATTTATCAACTGGTAATCCGTTTGTTTCAGTTGGTTGATTAACTGCATCGTTTGCACCGATGTACATTGCTGCTGCACCAGTACCTAGGTTTACGAATCCAGTTCCCCAATCCTCATTGGTTGGATCAGCAGTTAAAATATCATATTCCCATCTTAAGCTTTTTACATATTCCATTGCAGCAATTGCTTCTGGAGAGTTTAAGTTAGCGTGGAATTTACCATCTGCATCCGTTGTCGTTAAATCTGCGCCAAAGTTCCATGCGATGTTACTGAAATGCCAGCCACCAGCATTGTCTTTTGCTAAGATGACTAGACCGGCAGAACCAGTTTCATCTTTAATTTTTTGACCCATTTCAGCAACTTCTTGCCAAGTTTTAGGATATTGTATCGTACCATCAGCGTTTACTAAGCCCGCTTGTTCAAATAATTCTACATTCAGCATTAAACCAAGTGCATAACCATCTCTTGGAATACCGTAAACGCGACCATTTGAATCACTTAAAAGAGTTCTAATCGATGGGTTGATATCATCTAACCAGCCTCTTTCTTCGAGAATGTCAGTAATATCTCTTACGAAGCCGCCTTTAATAAGCTTTTGAGGTTCAGTAAACCATGTTTCAAAAATTGTAGGAAGATTACCAGCTTCAGCTAAAGATACAAAAGTATCAGTTGCATATTTGTAGTTTGCTGGAACTAACTCAACATCTGGATGTGCTTGTCTGAAGACTTCTGCATAACCTTCATGAAGTGCAACTTCATTTGGGTTTGTATCTTCTGGCCAGATACCAAGCTTTAATACTGCTTTTTCTACTGCTTGAGTTGTTGCTTGTGTTGCCTCTGCTGCCGTTGTTGCTTCTGTAGTGTCCGTGTTACTGTCGCTGCTACAACCTGCTAATAGGCTCATAACCAACATCGCAGCGATAAGGATACTTAAAAGTTTAGACTTTCTCACAATAACCTCCTCATAAAACCTTCAAAGTTTAGCGCTCAACCTAATCGTCAATCGAATCACCTTTTTCATCAAAAGGCAATTCGATTGGTTAGGTTTAGCGCTCAACTAAATCCTAACACAATTATTTTGCACTGTAAAGAAAAAAGTGATAAATTTGTTTCGTTTTAAAAACATTTAAATTCAATTCTTGAAGATTAACTAAAAAAATTCTGCATTCGCAGCGTATACAGACATACGTATGAAAGCAGAATTTTTATTAACTTTTTTGCCATTTTGAGACTTTTACTTCTTTTTCATAACACTATTTCTTATTGAAAGTGAGACTGGCAATATAATCTCACGCGATTTGACTGGCTCACCTTCAAGAAGTTTCATCATGTAATCTGCCGCAAGCTCACCTTTCAGGTTGGCATCCTGATGCACACTGGATAGCATTGGATATGTCATTCTACACCAGTTAATATCATCGAATCCTATAATAGAGTAATCCTCTGGAACGTTTCTACCTTCTTGATGAATCCCTGCCATAATTCCTGCCGCCATAACATCAGCAGTGGCAAAAATTGCAGTTACATCATTGCGTCTTGCGATTTCTCTTCCCAGCTCAGTGGTTCCCGAAGTTGAGAACTCTCTGATAAAAATAATGTTTTCATCAAATGGAATGTCATACTCTTCAAGCGCTTTTTTATACCCTTCTAATCGCTTGCTGACAACCCCACCTTCTCTTATCGGTGGACATGCAAAGGCAATTTTTCTGTGACCATTTTCAATTAAATGTTTGGTCGCCAGATAGCCCCCTTCTAAGTCTTGAAGACCAATATTGATCATCTGTTTATAATCATCGAGATAACTATCGATTAAAACTACTGGTGTTTCCAATGAGGAAAGCGTCGTATAGATGTCCTCAGCCTGAAATACCCCTGTTAAAAATAAGCCATCAACATTCCAATTTCTTAAAAAAGCCTTTAGATCGTCACAGTTAATAATGGTGCGGATCATCAAATAGTATCCGCTTTCTCGAAGGGTCTGCTCTACGGCACCAATAAAAGCACTATGAAAAGGGTCTTCTAGAAAATTCCCACTTTTTTTGGGATCAAGATGATTAATAAGAGCTACCACTTTTGAGGAACTGGAAGCGAGCGCTCTCGCACTCATATTGGGGATATAACCATGGTCTTCAATAATCTGCTGGATGCGTTCGATTGTCTTTTGAGAGACGCGCTTTGTTCTGCCATGAATGACATTTGAGACAGTGGTATTACTAACTCCTGCAATTCTAGCGATGTCGTCAATTGTAACCATATTAATACCTCCACCGCAAATCAGTCATTAGTACGACGTTTTGCGTTAAACTTCCTTTCTATATTAACATTTTATTCTCCCTGTTGTCTATACTCAGCGAGTTAACGAATATATTTATCACTTACTAAAAGTGCCTTGATCAGTTCGGTTGGAATGACAAACTCTGTAATGCCCATATATCCTGGGGCAATCGTATATTTATCAAAGGAAAGCACAAGCTTATTTTCGGCTGAAATATAAAAATCTTGTTGTTCATCTATCTTTTCAAAGGGTTCAATTTCAGAATCACCTACCCAATAAATTTTGCCTTCATCCTCTTTCATCTGACGTTGCATTTCTTCTATGAGATAATTCGAAATTACTTCAACATACGATTCGTCCCGAAACAAACTTGGGAGAGTTATTACAAGGCCTTCTTTTTTATCTATGGTATCGTACTCAAATGTGGTTGAGGATGAACCCGCTGTATTGACATAATATCTGCCAATTGAAAGTAATTCTTCTGTATCTGTTTTAACCACAAATCCAGTATCAAAGCCCATATGTCCCTCAAATGAAGAAAGATCACCCACTTCATTAATAAACTCATCGTAAAGTGCTTTATTCTTCTCATAGTACTTAGTATTTAAAGATTCTTCTAAAATCTCGTTGGTAAGTCCTGTTATAACAGGTGTTTCCACATTGGCTGTAATATGCCCAGTATCTATGGTCGCAAAATTAAAGGATAGAACTTTGACGATAGCGCCAATAATTGGGACCTCATTCATTGCCATTGCAAAGCTTTCATTAATATTAACCCCACCCACAAAGAGTATAAAACATAGCGTTAAAACTGAGGCGTATTGTTTTGTACGTCTTTTCATCCGCTCTCTGCTTATCGTCTTAGTTATGCGTTTCTCAAGTCCCCCGGGTGGCTGTGTGGCATAAAAATCGTGCTTTAAATCACTCATTGAATGATTATTTCTAATAAAATTATTTTTACTCATAAATTGTCTCCTCTAGATCCATTCTCAACAACTTCAAACTGCGATACAATTTCGTTTTAACTGTATTTTCATTTTGATCAAGTATCTTGGCAATATCACCTATTTTTTGATCTTCGAAATATCTAAGAATGATAATCGTCTTTAATTCTGTCGGCAAATTATCAAGTGCATGTTGCAAATCCAAGTCTTGGTAGTGATCCGTAGTGATTTCTAGGTCAAAGTCCTCTAATGGAATATACCTTTTTTTCTTTCTTAAAAAATCCAAACTCGAGTTGATTAAAATCCTGTAAAACCAGCTGTTCATATATTCAGGATACTGATGTTTATGAATTGCTTTTAAAGCTTTAACGATTGCTTCTTGCAAAATATCCCAAGCATCCTCATCATTTTTAACATAACTATATGCCAATCGGAAATGCGCATTTCTTTTTTCCAAGAGGTATGCCTCTAATTGTTTCATATATTCTTTTGATTTCATTTTGACTCCCATAGTAAGCTTACTTACCATTAAAACGTAAAAGGAACTGCGAAAGTTTCATCGACAAGAAAAAAAACTCATTCTTTAAACACGAACTGTCAAAAGAATGAGTCTTGCATTATCTTTTAAACCAACCTTTAATCTTACTGAGTAGAGTTGGTTTCTTGCTTTGAACATTTTGTTCAGTAATTGTATTTGATGTTTTGGGTGTATTTGGCACTGCTTGTATCACTTTTGTCGTATCAGAAACTGGCTTGCTTGAAGTCTGTTGCTGATGTGTACGAGGTTGTGATTTATGAGTATTTGAATACCGATCCGATTGATTGGTGTATTTTCGGTTATTTTGTTCCTCTTTTTTATGTGGTTGTCCCCCAGATTTATTGGAAGTGCTATTGGTTTTACGGGCTTCACCAGATGTACTCGTTGAATGACTTGAGCCTTTAATGCCATTTGGCTTACTACTTTGTGAAGATTTACTGTATCCTGTTTTCGATTGTGATGACTTAGATTGTGATGATCTCGATTTTGAAGGATTTGACTTTTTATGTTCTGAATGTGAAGGTTCAACTGGCAGTGGCTCTCTTTTAGGCATTGCCTGAAACTCAGCTTCTGTGGGTAGTTCTTTTTCAGGAATCATAGCACCAATATGTTCTTCAATCTCATAAAGGGTATAAAGATCATTGCTCGTAACCAGTGTAAGCGCTTTACCACCATTACCAGCGCGACCTGTCCTTCCAATTCTATGAATATAATTGTCCTTATCCTGTGGCACATCATAGTTAATAACCATCGTTAAGTCATCTATATGAAGACCCCTTGCAGCGACATCAGTAGCAACTAAAACGTCTACACTGCCTTTTTTGAATTGCTGAATGGATTTCATACGGTTATTTTGAGAATTCGCGCCGTGAATCGCTTTTGCTGCGAACCCTTTACTTCTAAGATAAGCATTCACTTTGTCCACTTCGATACGCGTGTTACAAAAGACCATACAACTTTCTGGATCTTCAACCGTTAATATTCTGAACAGCTGTTTTCTCTTCTCGTTGTGCGCTACTCTAGTATAATACTGTTCTATAGTATCCACCGTCTTTGAATCACTTTGAATTTCTATCGATTCTGGTTCATTCATGTAATGTTTGCATAAATGGTTGATTTCCGGCGGCATAGTTGCTGAAAACAAAAGTGTAATTCGTTCACGTGGCACCATTTTTATTATTTTTTTTACTTGATCGATGAACCCCATATCTAACATCCTGTCAGCTTCATCTAAGACCAAATACTTTATTTCTTTCGTTTTTAAATTGCCCTGTTGAATATGATCAATCACTCGACCCGGTGTGCCGGTAACTATAGCAACTCCTTGCGTCAACTTATCGACTTCATGAAACATACTGTGTCCACCATAGACAACAGCGGTTTTAAGCGCACTGTGCTTAGACATCTTTTTAATATCTTGATCTACCTGAACTGCTAGTTCACGCGTTGGCGTCAGAATCAGCGCTTGCGGTAAGCTTGTATTTTCTTTAATTTTCTCAATAATAGGTATACCAAACGCTCCAGTCTTTCCGCTTCCCGTCTTTGAAAGTACAATTAGGTCCTTTCCTTCAAGCACTTTAGGTATTGCTTTATTTTGAACCTCCGTAGGAGTTATATACTCAATTTCATTAAGTGATTTAATCAGATCTTCAGATAATTCGAATTGTGAGAAAGTCATATTTACTTGATCCCTTCTATGTGTTTTGCTAGACAAATTTTACAATACATTTTATTATATCATTGTAGTGTTCTTTTTTATAGTTAGTTTTAGGAGTCCAATATGATTCAAGTTCAATTATCTCAAGACCTGATTGCGTATCTTAAGGGTAAAGGTAAAAAAAGCCTCACTTATGATGTAACAATTTCAGGTGGTGGCTGTTGTGGTTTTTTCGAATTAGAAGATATCTCTTATAGTCCCCCAAAGAAAGCAGAGCTATATTATCATGAAACGATTGACGGCATTGAAGTTTATATGAGTAAGCGCGCACGTTATACAGGTAGTATTGTTCAAATGTCGTTGCAAAAAAAAGTAATTGGTGTAAGTATTATTGTTACTGGTGTTCAAATTCAAGGTAAGTCTTAATTCACATCTAAATTAAAAGCGCCTAACCCGACCCGTTGTAATTAACAATGTGAATCGAGTTAAGCGCTATTTTATTATTAGATTAACCATTCTCCCATAAGTGATCCTATTAGAGCAACTGCAGTTTTTGCAGTTTCGTTTTGATGATCGATAATTGGATTCACTTCCACAAACTCTGCACTGACTACTTTTTCAGATAGTGCAATTAACTCTAATGCAAGATGACCTTCTCTATAAGTTAAACCGCCTGGCACTCTCGTACCAGTCCCCTGTACGATAGAAGGATCTAAACTGTCAAGATCAAAGCTGACATGTATACCATCTGTACCGTCAGATGCAATAGCAATAGCACGGTTCATAACTTCTGTCATTCCCAATCGATCTATCTCGTGCATAGTAAACACAGTAATTCCAAGTTCTTTTAAAATTCTTCTCTCGCCTTGATCAAGGTCTCTACAGCCTACAAACACAATATTCTTAGTATTGAGTTTGTTTTCTTTACCACCAATCGAAGTCAACTTATCATGCCCAAGTCCTAAGCTTACAGCTACTGGCATACCATGTATATTACCACTCGGTGAAGTTTCTTCTGTGTTTATGTCGCCATGTGCATCAAACCAAATAACACCAAGATTTTTTTTGTTTTGAAGAACGCCTGCGATAGTGCCTATTGCAATACTGTGATCGCCACCCATAACAAGTGGAAATCTACCAGATTTCATCACTGTATCTACCTTGTGGCAAAGCGCTTCATTTACTCTTGTTACTTCATCAAGAAATCTAAGTTTTTCAGTTTCTGCTACTGGTGATGCAGGTTTTGACGCAACGATATCCCCTAAATCTTCTACATGATATCCAATATTTTCAAGTCTTTCTCTTACACCAGCATAACGCATAGCCGATGGTCCTAAGCTAACACCAGGTGTACCAGCTCCTAAGTCTATCGCGACACCGATTAACGTCAAATTTGAATTAATTGTAGGCTTCATAAACACGCTCCATTTCAAATTTATGCATTTATAAATGCATATACATAATACAAGTATGATTTTACTTTAAACACAGCATACAGTCAAGTGTATGTTTGCATATTAGTACAATGTTTTTTCTTGTGTTTTTATCGCTTACAATGGGTATAATTTTTTTGTATAGAAGAAGGATGGGTTGATTTTATGAAAATTGTGATGATTGGAATTGGAGATATTGCTCAAAAAGCTTATTTGCCAATACTTTCTACCATAGAAGGTGTTGAGCTGTGGCTTTGTAGCCGAAATGAGGTTGTTTTAAGAGAATGCCTGCACAAATATAAAAGCATTCATTGTACCACTGATTTAGATGTTTTAATAGAAGAAGGTCTTGATGCAGCATTTGTTCACGCCGCAACAGAAGTGCATCCTGAGATTTGTTATAAGCTCCTATCCAACAGAATTCCGACTTATGTTGACAAGCCTGTTGGGTATCAGTTTGAAACGATTCGAGAACTTTACGCACTTGCTAAAAGTCAGGATGTTTTTTTTAAAGTTGGCTTTAATCGCAGATATGTGCCAAAGTTAAAATCGCTTAGAGGTGATGATACCTACGATATGATTCAGTACGAAAAAAATCGTGTCTTTACCCCAGCTTTACCTAGAACATTTATTTATGACGATTTTATACATGTGGTTGACACTTTGCTTCATCTCATGTCTGAACCGGTTCATCATTTTTGGGTGAAAGGTTTTTATCAGGATAAAAAATTAATCGGCGTCTCTTTACAGCTTTATGGTGCTAAGCGGTCAGCAGTTGGCATCATGCATCGTAATGCTGGCATAACAGAAGAGATCATTACAGTTATCGGGAATGGCGAAAAGAGAGTTTTAAAAAATCTCGATGCGCTTGAAATATTAAGAGATGGGCAAAAAACAGTCTACTTTACCGATCCTTGGGTACCAATATTAACCCGAAGAGGTTTCAAAAGCATTGTTGATGCATTTCTTGAACAGGTTTCAAAGGATAATGGCTATCAGGAGACCTCTGAAAAAGATCTTCAAACGCATGAACTATGTGAAGCCATCGTTAAGCGACTGGAATAAAATAAGGAGCTACTGCCTATCTAAACAATAGATAAGCTGTAGCTCCTTTTCCGTTCACACTAGTAGCTTTTTACGACTTTTAATCGATCCATGTAAAGCTCATCTTTCTGCTCTCTTTTAACCATGTCTGTAAAGACAGAAACCAATTGTGGATCGAACTGCTTTCCTGCTTCCTCTTCAAGAATTTGTAGAGCAGTACCAATAGGCATTTCTGGCTTATAACAACGTTTGGAAATCATTGCATCAAAAGAGTCTGCTATACAAAGAATTCTAGCGGTTAACGGGATATCTTCTCCAGAAATACGTCTTGGATATCCCTTACCATCGTAACGTTCATGATGCCCTAGAACTGCTGGAATAACATAATCCAGCGAAGGTAAATGTCGGATAATATTTATTGAAGCCTCTACATGTCCTTGCATAACCTCAAATTCTTCAGCGTTTAACTTCCCAGGTTTATTTAAAACCGTTTCTGAGATGCTAATCTTCCCTATATCGTGCAATAGTGCAGCTTGTCTAATATGTTCTACAGTTATTTTATTGAGTTTCAGCTCGTTGGCTAAATTGACCGCGTAATTTGCAACATTATCAGAATGATTGAAGGTATAGTGATCTTTCGCATCAATCGCAGCCATCAATGATAAAATCGTCGATTTATATTCATCGTAAACTTGATTATAGTCGACTTCTTGCTCGCCTTTATCTGATGTAATATACGTATCAAACACACGGATTGCATTCTTTCCTTTACGTTTAACTTGAAATACGGCTTGATCGGCGTTATCAATCAATTCTTTTACTGACTTAGCGCCGTAAGGTGCAACACTTATCCCTGCACTAATGGTTAATCGCTTGAGTCGGTCCCCATTTAAGCTCTTAGTTAATTCTCCAATTTGATCTCTTATAGACTCAGCCAAGCGCTTGGTGGTGAAAACGTCATAATTGGGTAGTAAAATTGCAAATTCTTTACCACTGTACCTAGAAATATAGCCCAGTTCGCCAATACTCGATCTAATTATTTCAGCAACTCGCCTTAATGTCTCATCCGCTTGTTTAACCCCATATAATTGGTTATATAGTTTAAAGTCATCAATATTGATAATGAGTAAAGCCAGTGAGCCTTCAAAACATTTATCAAATAAATCCGTCACTATTTCAAAAAAGTATTTTCGATTTAAAACGCCTGTCAAGTCATCCGTTCTTGCTTCAAGATACGCTTTTTCATAGGTATGCGCATTCTTAATCGCTATTGATGCCACTGTACAAATTGATTCGATAACATTAAAATCAGACAGTTTCAGTTTAGATTTTCTACCAAAATCAGAAAATAGTATAATACCGATCAGTTCACCATTTTCTTTTAATCCGATACAGTATTTTGCCGACAGACGACTCAATTGATATTTTTCAGATTCCCATAAACTCTTGTATGCAATTGTGTGTTCAAATTCTTCTAAAAATAGAATTTCATCATTATGTCTCAACCAACTTATGATTGGATTATCACTCTTAAGAACATAGGAGAGATCGGCTAATGATTGATCGCTGTATCTCAACTTAAAATCGCCTGATTGAAACTCATTTAACCCGATTACTATTTTTTTAATACCGGTTGCTAGACCAATAGCTTCAACGGTATTGTGCATAATATCGTTAAGTTTCAGCGTTTTTGATACATTGGTTGTGAAATTTTTTAAGATGTCGTTGCGTTCTTCTTCCTCGCGGATGAAGATGCTTGCGATGACTTTTTTCCAAAAATAGAATAGTAATGATACCACTATGACAAAGCTCAACAGATAAATGGGAAGTTCAAAATTTTGAACGCCATTTAATCGAGATATTATATGTTCTTCTAAATAAGGTAACAAATTATAAAACACTGGAAATCCCAAGACCACACAAAACAGATAGCCAACGCTCTCAGTAGCCATTAACTTAAGCTTAAATAGATGTCTCTTAATGAGTGCATACATTAAAAAACCTGCATTAATGACACCTGCCACGATATCTATTGGGAACCCAGAGAATATTGGTAAAATCAAAGCTAAGTTACCTGCAAAAAGCGCTAAAATACCTAGAATAATCGGCATGGATTGCTTTTTTAGTCGTCCATTATTTCTAAACGTTTTTAGAAGCATAAAGAACATGTGCCCTACGACGATTCCAGAAGCGATAAATAAAACGGACACCAAATACGTCATGCTGTTATAAACCATCTTTGACATGCCGTTTTCAACAACCAAAACTGGCCAATGCAGTAGAACACCACCTGGAATGTTGATTAGAAAACATGCCATAAGCATAATGAAATAGCCAACTGAAAAAGCTTTTACCTTCTGTTCTGTAAAGGAGGCGATAAAATTAAAATAGCTGTAAACTACTAGCATTAAACCACCTAAAGAAACATGATACCAGAACACATAGTTTGGCCAAAATTGAAGCCGCATTAACAAGGAGCCACCTGTCCATAAAATCATAGCGACCAATATTAATTGAAATGACTTAACAATTTTATTACGCTCTGCATTGATAAATATCATTAGCAAAAACATATAACATAATAAAGCAAAGCTTGATATATATCCAAATATACCCTGATTCATGCAGCTCACCCCCTATCTGCTACATGTATCGTTTGCAAGTGAATCAACTCTCTCAGCTCAGAAGCTGGTGGATTAATTCTCGCAATCGATCTATGTTTCAATTTTTTAAAGGCTTCAAATGTACCACATCTTAAAAGTGTAACTTCAAGTGGATCCATCCCCAATATCTTCTTAAGATCTCTATAATCTTGATCAATGTATTTAAAATAGGTCGTAAGAATATCTTTAACGATTTCTGTACTTACAGCATTATCTATTAAAGCTGTCGGTTCAAGTTCCATGTATAGGTGCATATAAGGTCGATTTGCCTCATTAAATGCTTTGTGTGCTGTCCAGCCAACCACAGGCAATTTAGAAAGTTCAATTGCACCTTTAATACCATGCTCTGAAATGCGTGTAAACCCTGCTATATCAATAATGGAAGGTACTCTATCAACATATTCAAATCTAGGAATTTCGGTACCATCTTCTCTATTGGTAAGTCCAACACAGCGATAGACATCTCCCACTCTGTATCTGGCAAAAGCACCGCCCTTTAATAAGGTCAAAACGATTTCGTATTTTTCACCTGGTATCACTTCATTCATCAAATAGGTTTTTGGTTTATAATTAGGTTCGGTAATCAAACGGTTCATATCGTCTTCATGTAAAAACTCATAAAAACAAGTGTTGGGAAAGAAGTACATGCCATTTCTTGTCCATGTTTCGGTTCCAATGATGGAAGGTTCCGTTCCAGCGAATAACTCCATCGGCCTAACACCCCAAAGTTTTTCAAGTTCATCTTTATAACATCTATTATCCGTTCCTGCTACCATAAAGCCTTTTAGCTTGAATAGGTCCTTAGGCATCAGAGGTCTATTTTCCTTTTTGGTTACTCTTTTTGCCTTTAAAATTCTGTAAATCATCTTCGGGTGACATTTTAGTAAGCTTTTAAGACCACCACTACCGCCAGAGGACATCTGAGATAAGCTTTGACTCACTGCAAAAGCGACACTACCCAAGCCAAAGAAAAAATCAACGCCGCTTTTCATTGCTAATTTGAAGCCCAATTTATTTCGCTCAGAAAACGTCATTTCAACGGCATCTTTTACTTTCGGCAAAAACTGAATATCAATTTCTTCACTTAAAGCAAGTGGAAACAATCCGGTTGCATAAGGCAACGGTGCCAATCCGTATAAAAATCGATCTGTGTTTTCCACGTCAAATTTGCCTTTTTCAGTGCTTGTAGACAGTATCAGACACGCTGTGACATTTTGTCTATATACATCGAGCATGCTTCTCGTATAAGGTGCGACTTTAATTGGATGCTTTCCACCTTCCCAAGTGGTTTGTATCCAAATAATTGGATTATCGGGAAGTAATTCTGAACGTTTTTGAAGTAATATATCTGCATAATCTTCGTAAGTGGTCAAAGGCACTTTATGCCTAAACTCCTCAATCGTTGTAGCTGTTTTCCCTTTAAGAATGCTTTGTCCTAACGGGCTTTTACTCCATAAAGATATTTGCTCTTCCATTAATCTATATTGAATGTCCATATAGGTGTTTATATCCAAATCAAGGAAGCCACAATAAGACTGCCAAATTTTATCAAATTGTCTTTCATCCAGCATTTCTTTTAAGTTCATTACTACCACCTTAAAACGTATTCATAAACAGTTTTATACTTTTAATAGTTGGAAAAAGAAACGGTGTTTGCTTCTTATATTGATCGTAATTACTAAATAATTTGGGAAAAATATACAAATCTTGATATAGAATATACAATATGTTAAAGCCCGACCATATGCTATAAATCAACCGTGTGGCTCCACACCACTCGAATATGGCAAGACCTAAGTAAAATATCATGTAAAACAAAACACCTGGGTGTCTAGATAACGCATAAACACCTTGATCATATGCCTTTCGTTTTTCATCGCCATTAATATAAGTCGCTTCAAATGGTAAGGCAAAAAATAATGCGTAAATGAGCAAGAAAATACCTAGCACACTTATGATTAGACCAGATAATGAAAAGACCCAAAAGTTTTTATAAGTATATAAAACGCCAGCTGTGGCGACTAATTGTAGGACAAATCCAGCAGAAAATGCGAATTTAAGCCCTTGATGAACCTTATATATTTCGTTGAAATCATAAAGAAAGAACAGAATAAATCCGACAATTCCGAGTAAACAGTAATTCATGGTAGACTTCTCCAGTGTTATAGGATTACTTTTTATTATATCTTAACAATATTGTGATGAAAACAATTGTTTGATAAAAAGTATTATATTATGATAAAAAAATGTCAAAAATCGTTCTAAAGTCCTACAATTCTGATGTTTTGTTAATTGTTTTTTTACAACATAAAACCCACATCTTCTAGTTTCAAATAAAAAAGCCGTCATTTTTATTGTAATATTACAACAAATGACGGCTTCACCTTTAAATAAAATTTATAATAGCGATTTAACCAATTCAATTTTATCAAAAATGGTATTTGAAGTTGCCTTGCTATTCGCACCAGAGAAATAACCATCCACTTCCATTAAATTCATAATGATAAAGTCCTTGTTAGGATGGCCGCCATCTTCAAGGAGCTGAATAACCATCTTCAACCAATTACGACATTGTACGTTCTGACTCTGAGAACTATAATTATTTTTTACAAACTCTAAACAAAACTGAATTGTATCTAATGAACTTTGTTCCATTATGGCCTCCATGAATAATAGCAAATAACTTATCTGCTTTTTTATTACCCCTTAGCTTTAAAAATAAGCATTATTAAGCAATGCCATTTTCTATAAATAAATCGCGATACAATACGTCTGAACCGCTAATATGTTTAAATACCCAAGTAATAAGGAACTT
Source organism: Fusibacter sp. QWL-12 (assembly GCF_058683495.1). Taxonomy (NCBI): domain Bacteria; kingdom Bacillati; phylum Bacillota; class Clostridia; order Eubacteriales; family Fusibacteraceae; genus Fusibacter; species Fusibacter sp. QWL-12. Next base: position 2,528,854 of record NZ_CM178745.1, on the reverse strand, counting down.
TAGAATTTTTTTGCCATACGTTATTTGATCCTCATCTACTGCGCGTAAATCAAGATTTTCAATTTCCGAAATTAAATTATTGTGTTCTTGAACATGCTTGTCCTTAAACTCAAAATTAAGTTTATCAAAAAGCTCCTCTTCAAATTTAAAATGATAAACCGTGTAGTTCGTTAATGATTGAATGATTTCTACCATTCTATCATAAATATCTTCTCCATAAGTTGCTTCTGTTAAAAGGACAGATAAATCGCTCGTTATCTCTATTAATCTACGATGCTGATCATCAATACTTTTAATGCCCAATTCATACTGCTTTTCCCACTGAATCATAGTGTCCTCCCTAAAATTTATTAGCTGTATTATATCATAGTTTTCTGAGAATTATATTAATTAGATGTAAAGATTATAAATTTGGTATTAATATAACTAAATTCTATTATTTTACATTTTTTATTGTATATTATTATTTATATGGTTAATTTTTCTAGTCGGATATTGTGAAAAATGTTACAATTATGACAACATTCATACTTATTTGCAAGGAAGGGCTTATATGATCAAAAATTCAATTCGGAAGAAATTGATTATTTCTATGATTTTAATCTGTTTGATTCCCTACACTGCAGGGATTTTTTATATAAAAAACATCACAGAGCGTTGGCTATATAACGATTATATCAGCAATGCAGAGACCATACTGCAGCAAACCGCCTTTCACGTTGATGAATCTATAATAGATAATATGACTGGACTGGCTAATTTTATAAGTCAAGATGAACGATTAACCTCCTCTGGTCTTGAACTTAATCGTTATACCGACTACGATCCAACCACTTTTGTTTATCAAAATTCTCAAAGTGAGTCCGAAATCTCTGAGTTGTTTAAAACCGTTCTGGATGCCAATAGCCTGGTAGCCTTCGCCTCCTTTGGCACGCGTTATGGTGGCTATGTTGAATATCCAAAGTTTAATCCAAGTGGACCATATGACCCTCGCTTGAGAGGATGGTATGAGAATGCTGTAAGAACAGATGGCGTCTTCGTTTCTGAACCATATGAAACAAAAGCGACTAAAGATCTTGTTATCAGCGTTAATAAATCTATAAAAAGAGATAACGAAGTGATTGGCGTTTTGAGCATTACCATCAAGCTAGATACTATTATGGACAATATTAGTGCCATCAATATCGGTTCATCAGGCTATATTAATATTATTAGCCCTATGGGACTCGTCATCAACAGCCCCCAAAATCCTGATTGGTTACTTAAAAACTACGCTGACATACAAGGTGATTTTTTTAAGAATATGGATTTTTCATCAGTAGCTACCTGTGAACGTCAAATTGAAGGTGTTGATAAAATCGTACTCAATTTTACTTCACCCAATAGTGGCTGGATCTTTATGTCTGTTGTAGATAAAAGTGATGTTCTCAACCATAGCAACTCACTTTCAAGATTACTAATTGCAATAACCATAATCACACTACTAATTGTCTTTGTCTTTGTATTTATTACAGCGACTTATTTAACAAAGCCAATCTTGGAGCTTGCTACCATCATAAAAAAAATGGCCAAGTTTGATTTTGAAGCATATGAAGTCAATCCTTTTGAAAAATACGATCGATACACCGACGAGATCGGCGAAATATCTAAATCACTAAATAGCATGCAGGATAATTTTCTAGAGCTAAAAGGCAGTTTAGACGACATGGAGAAAGAAATCAATACCATTGAGGTTGATGATCCACATATAAAATCTTTTTCACTTTCTACTGAAAATGCATTTGGTCGCATCTCTCAATCTGTCAATCTATTACTTGGCAAAGTAACCAGTTACTTGACTACAATCAATACCATCAACCACGAACTTACTGACAAGAATGATCAATTGGTTGCATCTGAGGAAGAACTATTCGCCCAACTTGAGGAAATTAGTGAGCAACAGTCCAGAATCAACTATCTAGCAGAACATGATCCACTTACGAATCTTCCCAACCGTAGAAGTTTCACCGATATGCTTAGACATGTTCTTCAAGGAAACAATTTTGGCGCAATCATACTCATGGATATGGATAACTTTAAAAGTATTAACGATTCATTGGGGCATATGTTCGGCGATCAGGTACTAAAACAAGTTTCAGATAAGCTTGTTTCAACCGTTAGCTCAAACATATTCGTTTCACGTTTTGGTGGTGATGAGTTCCTCATCCTTGTAAAATGCGATGAAGCGCTTTGTGAAATAGATGATTATGTGAAATCACTATATGAACGTCTAACAGAACCAGTCATCATAGATGGTCATATTATTCGTTTGGAGTTCAGTATGGGTATCGCAAGATTTCCTGAGCATAGCATGAAGGTAGATCAAATCCTTATGTTTGCCGACTTAGCTCTATATAAAGTTAAAAGAAGTGGGAAAAACCACTACGCGTACTTTGACAACACAATGTCGGATCACTTAGCATCTAAAATAAAAGTTCAAAATACTTTGCAACATGCGATACTAGACGATGGCTTTAAGATGGTTTATCAGCCTAAGGTTGCATTATCTACTGGTAAAATAGTCGGTTATGAAGCCCTTATGCGATTTAAGTACAATACTATACCACCATCAGAATTTATCCCTATCGCTGAAGAAAATGGGATGATATTAAATCTTGGTAGAATCGCTTTAGAAAAGACGGTTCAACAGTTGGCTATTTGGCGTGAAAGTGGACTCTCAATTAAACCTGTTGCTGTGAATTTTTCAGTGCTTCAATTGAACGATCACTCATTTTTTGAATTTGTTCAGGAAAAACTTAAACTCTACGATATTGAAGCATCGCTTTTACAAATTGAAATTACCGAACATGTCTTTTTAGACAAGAAAGAGGATGCAATCGACTTCTTAAATCGATTAAGACAGCTAGGTATACGCATTGCTTTAGATGACTTTGGAGCAGAATACTCTTCACTAGGTTATTTGGCAGCTCTACCTATTGATATCCTTAAGTTTGATAGAGATATGAATCTTAAGTTACTCGGGAACAATAATCCACTTGTGATTACCAAGCTAATCGATTTTGTTCATACACTTGGGCTAAGTGTTGTCGCAGAGGGGATCGAAGAAACAGCTCATGCAACCCTATTAAAAAATGCACTCTGTGACGAGATCCAAGGGTATGTCTTCAGCAAACCCGTTGAAGCACAAGACGTCGTTCTTTTAGATGAAAAGGTGTTTGATGGCTATTAATTCCAAAGCAACAATGTAGTTTGTGACTAAATTAAAACCCGATTTTCTTCATCAGAAAATCGGGTTTTGTTATATCTATTGATTGTTTTCTATCGGCTCAATCGGTAAGTAGACTGTAAAGGAGCTACCTTTACCACTTTCAGATTCAACATCGATATGACCATTGTGCTTTTCTATAATGTCCTTGGTAAGCGCAAGTCCTAATCCACTTCCCTTACCAATGGGTTTCGTTGTAAATCCTTGTTCAAAAATTCGCTTTGTGATTTCTTCAGACATTCCAATGCCATCATCACTGATTTTAAGGTACACGTGATCATTTGCAGTATCCGTTTCTAGTTCAATAATTCCAGTTCCTTCAATAGCATCAATTGCATTCACCAAAAGATTCATAATGACTTGGTTAATCAGCCCAATATAGCAGTGAATCAATGGAATCTCACCATAATTTTTTGTAATTTTAATTCTACTTTTTCATAAATTCGAGGTTAAAATCAGTACACTATCAATTGCTTCATGGAGATCCGCCTCTTTAAATGCCGATTGATCTATCCTAGAAAAATTCTTTATGCTCTTAATAATTTGAATGACACGATCAGAAGCATCTACAATCATTTGATTGGTAGGTTTTAGTTGATTGAGTTTCTTTTTAACAGTTTCTATCTCATCAGTTTGATCAAGTTGTGATAAAACCATTTCCATCATTTGCGCGTTACTTTTTATTGCGCCTATTGGCGTATTAATTTCATGAACGATTGCTGCAGAAATCTGACCAACTGAAGCCATTTTTTCACTTTGAATCAACTGATTTTGTTGATGTTCTATCAACTCCCGATTATGAATTAACTCATCGTTTTGCATATGCAACTCTTCATTTTGGTTTTCTAATAGCTCTTTAAACTCTTTAAACTTGCCTAAAATTGTGTTTGAATGTCGAATCATTTCCTCTATTTCTACTGGAGGCTTTTTAATTTTTAACGCATAGCCGGTTAACGCCTCAACATCGTCATTGGCCATTCTTTCAAGTTGCTTATTGGTTTGATGCACAGGTCTCATGATGCCTCTTGACAAAAAGGTACTCATGATTTTCACAAAGGCAATAGAGAATAAGCTTAAGATAACGATGAGTGTGATAAATATAAAGTTAAGAAAATAATAGAAACTTGGATTCATTCTAATTGTCAAATAGCCAATATCATCGCCATCAGAGTTAACAATGCTAATTCTGTTTTCACTTGCCAGACTACTGGTATCCGAAATACCCATTAAATCATCTCTATCTGGCGGAATGTAAAGGCTATAATTACTTGCAATTACGTCCATTTGAAAAATTTTATAATCAACCGGCAAATCATTCGCACCATCATAAATCTCTTTTGCAAGTACAAATATACGTTTTAAATCATCTTCACCCTCAGCTACTATGGTTAAATTTTCCATCATTTCTGTCTTAATGGCCATCTCTGATGGGAGCTGAGATTCATTTTCTATCATTTGATTAAGATCATCTATCACATCCTCAATTGAGGTACTTTCCATGAAGTTCTTTTCACCAGAACCTTTCATAGCGCTTTGTGAAACCGCTACTTCATAAGACTTCACAAAATCCGATGCTATTGAGCTGGTCATGTAGCTGGTAACTGGTCCATATGCAGCATGGATAATTGGTATCAAGATAAATGTCGTCATAAGGAGCGTTAAAATATTGGTTAGAAACATGGAATTTTGAATTTTACGTTTTATAGATCGTTTCATAATTTGAACCTTCTTTTATCAATTATTAAGATTAGACAACATGCCTATAATAAGTGAAGATTTCTATTAGTAATATAGCCATGTTGTGGTAAAATAACACTATCAACTAACATCATTATAACCGATTTTTATATTATTAGGAGACAATATGAGTAAAATATTAATCATTGATGACGAAGTGATGATTACCTCTACTCTTTCTACATTAATTCAAATGATGCTCGATTATGAAGTCATCATATCAAACGATCCAAAAGAGTTAATTGAAAGTGGCATTTTAGAGAAAGAAAACATCGATTTGGTCATTTCTGATTTTATCATGCCTCACATGAATGGCTTAGAACTGCTATCTCTCATTAAAGAAAAGCAGCCCAATATCGTACCCATCTTATTGACTGGCTATTCTGATAAGGAGAGCGCAATAAAAAGTATTAACGAACTTGGTTTATATTATTATCTTGAAAAACCATGGGACAATAACGAACTAATCAAGGTCATTGAAAACGGCATCGAAAAATCAAAACTTGAAAATGAGCTGAAGCACAAATTAATTATTATTGAAAAAAAGAATAATGAGATTTCAAGGCTATATGACCTTTTACGTAGGGATTACGACAAGGAAATCGATAACGTTCTTGAGTTTGTAATTAGTCTGTCTAACCTTGTTGAAGCTAAAGATGCATATACTGAAAACCATACGCGTCGTGTTGCCGACCTTGCAATTGCACTTGGCAAACGCGCAGGTCTCAATAAGGACCAACTTAGAAATGTAGAGCTTGGCGCTATCATACACGACATCGGTAAAGTTTCAACGCCTGAGCATATCTTGAACAAGCCTGGACGTTTAACCTTTGAAGAGTTTGAAGTGATGAAAGGTCATCCTGAAGCTGGTGCAAATATCATTCGTCCAATTTCTGCACTTAAGAGCACTGCGGATATCGTACTCTCGCATCATGAAAAGCTCGATGGAAGTGGCTACCCTCATGGTTTATCTTCTAATGAAATCACTATAGAGACACGTATAGTAACTATTGCTGATATATTTGATGCACTATTTACCGATCGACCATATCGAGTGGGTATGCCATTAGAGCAAACGATGTCCATTTTAAAGGAAGATGCTCGCTCTGGTAAACTGGATCAAGATATTATCAGTTATCTTGAGGATATGATTCAAACTGGTGAATTGAACGAGATCTATCACGATTAAATTTCAATAGAGATATTGAGCAATTTATTTCCAATCAAATAAAAGGAGCAATTGTAAATCTAATAAATAGATGAACAATTGCTCCTTTGTTTATTTTAGCTTCGTTAACGTTGTCCAATTATATCGTAGAACACTTATACCTTATAGATGTTCACTTTGGCCCTTAGCGTTTCGATTACGTCGATCAAATCGTCTATTGATGCAGTGATCTCCTCTACATTTGCACATTGCTCCTGTGACGATGAGCTGATTTGATCAATTCGCTCCGTGTTATCATGTGATGCTTTTAATACCGTTTCAGAGCTGGAAAGTACATTTTCTTGTATCCCTTTTACACGATTTACTTGAGTGACAACACCATCAAGGCTATTTAATATACTTTGAATAGAACTCTGTGTTTTCTCAAATTGAACTATGGTTAGATCAACCGTCTCTCTAGACTCATCAATATAAGTTTTACTTTGCTTTGTCACTTCATTCGAAGCTTTTATTTCAGTTATAACTTTATGAATGATTGCATCAATTTCTGATACAGCTGATGCCGATTCTTCTGCTAATTTCCTTATCTCATCTGCAACAACAGCAAATCCTCTTCCTTGCTCTCCAGCTCTAGCTGCTTCAATTGAGGCATTTAAAGCCAAGAGGTTGGTTTGTGCTGCAATCCCTCTAATGGTCTCGTTAATACTCAAGATTAAGCCAGAATGATTATGAAGCTGTGACATCTTGTCGCTTAATCCTTCAAATTCTTGAGCAGTTGAATGAAACTGAAGCTTCATCTGTGCCATCTGTCTGCCTGAGTCATTTGCCAACTGATTGACCTGATTGCCTACTACCTTAGTAGCAGTAACCTCTTCATTCATCGACGTTATGATTTGTTCAAGCATCGAACTCTCTCTCATCAATTGATGAATTGAATGGTCTTGAACGCCTATTGCATGGCTTGTATCTCCTATAGCTGCAGTCGTTTCTTCAACCATGGCTGAAATATTATGACTAGAGGCTTGTACATTTTCAAACTGTTTTGAAACCGACATTGTTAGATTTTTTAATGACTCTACTAAATCTCGATTATTTGTCTGTAGTTTTTCCAAGGCAACTGCTAAAATCGAGAATTCACCTCTGAAATTGGTTTGGATTTTCTGAGTTAAATCATATTCTGCGATTTCATTACATTTACTACTTAGATAATGTACCGGTCTTAACGCTTTTCTAATAATTAGGATTAATAATACGCTTACAATTAGGATAAAACCAAGTGTACAGAATAAAATCATCCTAAAAGTTGTCTCAGATTGTGCAACTTCTTCTGTAATGTTAAAATCAGCTCCCAAGTATGCAACGACATTCCCTTGGCTATTCTTCACTGGAAAGTAATTTGAAAATAAAATTTTACCTTCAAACTTATCAAATGTGCCATACAAAGGTTTCCCAGTTGATTTAACTTGATCATATGACGCGACATACTCAGATTCAATCGCCTCCATAGGCAATGCACTTTCATCAAGTTCTCTTACACCATCTACTAAATAGTAGTACGTATTATCTGATTGAATAACAATGTGTAAATATTCAGCACCAACTGCCTCTCTGATCAACATCATCGTCTCTTTAATTCGAGTATAACTTTGATTCTCAATATTAGGCATTGCAATCAATGCATCTAAATCTTCGAATTCAATATGATCAACCACAGCTTCATAAACGTCTTTGGCGTCTAAATCCGTTCTCTCTCTTAAATCCTTTTCAATCATATAATAGGTGATACTTGTAATAAGTGTCGATAATAATGCTATTGCAATAATCGTCAATGCAATTATACGCGTCCCAATTTTATCTCTAAATTTAATTTTCATTGATTGCCTCCAAGATCTCTAAAATCTGTGAATAGTTTAACATTTATTGTGGCAATATTCATTAGATTTATCTTAGAAATCAAAAAGGATTCGGCTAAATTTAAGGCCTTTTGTGTACTAAATCCTTGATGTGTTTTGCACGCATCGTCGCAAGTATGCCATCTAAATGATCATACTCATGTTGAATGAGTTCAGATAAGTCATCCTCTAAAAGAATCGATTGCTCATTTCCTTCTCGATCTATATAAGACAACTGACATTTTTTATATCGCTCTAGCCTAACCAATAAATAGGGAAACGACATACAGTCATCGAGCACTTTAATTTTATCCTCACCTATAAAAGTCAGCTTGGGATTAACCATGAGAATGGGCTGATCGATATACATATAGATTACTCTTTTTTTAACACCAATTTGTGGTGCTGCTATCGCTCGTCCGACGCCATATCGTTCTCTGAATCCCATTAAAGTATCGTGAAGGTCATTTTCTAAAGCTTCAAGCGTTGACCACTCAGAGCTTGTGACTGGTACACTCATTTCATATAGTCTTTCGTCTCCTAGCAAAAGTATTTCTCTCTGCATCTCATCCTCCCTATCTTTTTCAGGTGTGGTTCTAAACAAAACAAAGTTTTCTCTAATGATAATCGATTTCAATAATTTCATAAGAAGCCTATACTTTAATTAAATCATATACAAAGGAGGTTTAACATGATGATCTATATTGCAACTGTCTTTGTCGCAGGACTACTATCCTTCTTTGCACCCTGTACTTATCCTATGATTCCATTATATATCGGAATTCTTACTGACCACAATAACGATCAACATCCTTTTGTTAAATCTATTGTAAAAGCGTTATTATTTGTCGCAGGATTATCTACCACATTTGTAACTTTAGGATTTGGAGCAGGGCTTCTAGGTAACTTAATACAGCTAGATGCATTCTATACTGTAGCAGCACTGGTTGTGATCGTCTTGGGATTAAGTCAAACCGGACTTTTCAAATTACCAACTTTTTTATCGAAATTTCATGTTAGATATAAGCACAACTCAAAAAAACCATATTTGAGCGCTTATCTTTTAGGATTTCTTTTCAGTTTTGCTTGGACGCCTTGTGTGGGTCCGGTACTAGGCGCCATCCTTGTTTTGGCAGCAGATGGTGGACAAGCATTATATGGTGCCCTACTAATGATGGTCTATACCGTTGGATTGGCTGTCCCCTTTATTATTATGTCACTTGCGTCCAGTTATCTGGTTAAACAATTTGCATTTTTCGAAAAACATCTCGATACCATTAAGAAAATCGGCGGCATATTAATCGTCTTTATGGGACTGTTAATGCTTTTCAGATCGACCAATACAATTACCATTTGGTTCGAACAATTATTTAGAAAGTGAGGATTTGGGTATGAAAAACAATAAACTTATTATTATCATTATTGGTATAATCGTCATCATCGCAGCAATATTAATCTATCAAGCATCCACAAATAAAGACTCTAATGATATGATGAAAGATACGACAGAAGATATGATGAAAGACACCACAGAAGACATGATGAAAGACACCACTGAAGACATGATGAAAGATACCACTGAGGACATGATGAAAGATACCACTGAGGACATGATGAAAGATACCACTGAAGGCATGATGGAAGACAACTCCGAAGACATGATGGCAAACTCATTTAAGCTGATGAGCGTCACTGGTGATACCGTTTCATTATCTGATCTTGAAGGCAAACCAACCTATATTAAATTTTGGGCTTCTTGGTGCTCTATTTGCTTGGCAGGACTTGAAGATATCGACAATTTAAGTGGTCAAATGAATGATTTTAACGTCATCACCATCGTAAGTCCCGATTTTAATGGCGAACAAAGCGAGTCGGATTTTATCAATTGGTTCAACACACTTGACTATAAAAATATGACGGTGTTACTTGATCCTGATGGTACTGTCGCTAAGGCATATGGCGTAAGAGCATATCCAACCTCTAGCTATCTAGATGCATCAGGTAATGTTTTAAAAACGCTACCAGGTCATGTTGATAATGAAGCCATCGCTGAGTTCTTTGAAATGCATTAAGGAGGTATCCTTATGAATAAAATGGGAATCATACTTCTTGTTCTAACCGCGATGCTTGTCGTTACCAGTTGTCAAAGCAACACCATCAACTCAAATATAGATAATCCTTCAAATATAAACCAAGCAAATACGGCAAACAAAGAGGAAATGGGTGTCAATTCCTATATTGATACCAGCGGTGTAACAAAAGAAATTTATCTCGCAGGCGGATGCTTTTGGGGGCTAGAAGCCTATATGTCGAAGCTTGAGGGTGTCCTTGATGTCACTTCCGGGTACGCCAACGGCAGCACGGAAAATCCAACCTATGAAGAAGTCTCGTTTTTGCACACGGGACATGCTGAAACCGTACATGTCATCTACGATGCTGGTGTAACAGATCTAACCACATTATTAAAGTACTACTTTAAAGTCATCGACCCAACCAGTATCAACAAGCAAGGGAATGATGTTGGTACACAATATCGCACAGGCATTTATTACACATCAGAATCTGATCTAGTAGCCATTAACTCAGTCTATGATCAAGTTGCAGCAAAATATTCAAAACCACTTGCGGTTGAAGTACTACCACTCTCTCAGTTCTTCCTCGCAGAAGACTACCATCAAGATTATTTGGCTAAGAATCCGAACGGCTATTGTCACATCGATCTTTCACTTGCAGACGATTCTCTGATTGATCCATCGGATTATCCAAAACCTGATGATGCAACACTTAAAGCAACTTTAACCGATATTCAATATAAGGTAACGCAGTTGGGTGACACTGAACGCGCCTATACCAATACCTACTGGGACAGCTACGAGGAAGGCATCTATGTAGATGTGGTCACAGGCGAACCACTTTTCAGCTCCAGAGATAAATACGATTCTGGCTGTGGTTGGCCAAGCTTCTCAAAACCGATTGTCCCTGAGGTTGTCACTTATGCAAAAGACACCAGTTATAATATGGTTCGCGTAGAAGTCAGAAGTCGTTCTGGAGACACCCATCTCGGTCACGTTTTTAGCGACGGTCCATCTGAGCTAGGCGGATTAAGATACTGTATTAACAGCGCATCAATCAAATTCATTCCTTACGATGCGCTCGATGCAAACGGCTATGGTGAACTAAAATCCTACGTCAAATAATGACCTTAACAAAATTGCTTATGGAGGCTCATATGTTTAAACTATTAATCGTAGATGATGAAGCACTATTGAGAAGGGGGATACGCACCCTGATCGATTTTGAAGCACTGAATATTACAACTGTACTCGAAGCTGCAAATGGTGTAGATGCACTTAAAATCTTTAAAGCTGAGTCTCCTGAGTTAATTTTGCTCGATATCAACCTCCCCCACATCACAGGGTTAGAACTTGCAGAACAGTTCAAAACCTTCAACCCCTACTGTAGTATTGCGATGCTCACTGGTTATGATTACTTTGACTATATGCAAAAAGCACTCAGACTGGGTGTGGATGATTATATTTTAAAACCATTGACCGCTAAAGAAATCTTTGACGTATTGACACGACTGATCCACAACTTTGAACAGACCAAACGATTAAGAGAAGTAGATGCCGTGGTTTCTAACCTCTCAACAGAGTCCGCACCTATACCCGAGCTCTTAAAGCCACTTGAAATTAGCTTAAAGGAAACCATTGATCAACATCTCTTTGAAAGTGATTTTTCTCTTGGTAAGCTTTCTGAACTACTGGGCTATAACAGTAGCTATCTCAGCAGTTTAGCAAAAACCACTTTAGGTATGACCTTTCAGGACTACGTCCTTTCTCACAGGTTAGAACGTGCAAAGCTTTTACTATTAACAACGTCACTTAAAAATTACGAAATTTCCGAAAAAGTTGGATTTACAGACGTTAACTACTTTAACACTCGATTTAAAATTGCCTTTGGAGAGTCGCCCAAACAGTACGCTAAAAGGAATGGTCAAATATGAGAAAACCACTCAGTACACGTACACAACTGATTTTATACTATTTAGGGACAAGTGTTTTGGTGACTTGTCTCTTTGCTCTGCTCATTTATTTCTCGACGACAAGCGCTTTGAAAGCAAGTGAAACACAAGTGGTTGAAGAATCAGTAGATAAAGGTGGGCAAGCCATTGAGCTCTATATCGATAAATTAAAAGCCTTTACTAGCCTTCTAGCAGGAGCGCCAGATGTTTACGCTTACTTGGAAAAAGAATCAGAAATGGATCGCAATGGCGTACTTTCATTGATAGAGCTTTTAAAGGCATCGGATTCAAATCTTTTGACCGTCATCGTCGTAAGCTCCGATGGGCGAATCGTCTCGAATGAATCCAAACTGGATATGCATACCTCAACGAATATGATGCAGGAGGATTGGTATGTAGATGCAATTAATCACAATAGTATGCCTGTCTTGACCTCTATCAGAAGGCAAACCTTTACTATGGATCAATCTACTTGGGTCATCTCCATCGGTCAAGAGGTAAAGTCAAGCCAGGGAGAGACCTTGGGGCTGGTCATTATTGATGTCTCTTACAAAGCCATCAGCGATCTTATACAAGGCGTTTCATTGGGTGATACTGGATATGCCTTTATCTTAGACAGCAATCGTTCATTGGTTTACCACAGCAATCCAGAGAATTTTGTGAGCACTGGCAGCTTAGAAACACTTATAGAAGCTTCCAGCCTACCAGAAGGCTTTGATTCGAAAAGCAACTTACTTAGCAAACACTATCCAATATTAGGCACTGAATGGACACTCTTTAGTTTCTCATCTTTGGACCGTCTCAGTGTGGTCAATGGTCATTTGGTTCGAACTCTGATGATGATTTTAGCCATTTTACTCGTATTTTCATTGGGCATTGGCTGGATGATTGCGACACGGTTTAGTCTGCCCATCTATCGCCTTATCGACGCTATGAAAACCAATCGTGGACAGGAAGCGCTCGTTGCACCGATTCCTCATGCCAGTCTTGAAATTGATCAGCTTAGACGCCAATACAATGAAATGAACATCCGATTAAATCAATTGCTTCAAAATATCAAGGAAAATGAAATTTATTTAAGAGAAGCCGAGCTCGACTCCCTGTTTAGCCAAATCAACCCACACTTTCTATACAACACCCTTGATACGATTATATGGATGGCAGAATTTAAAGACACTGAGAAGGTCGTTTCGCTTACCAAAGCATTGGCAAACTTTTTTAGATTGAGCTTATCTAAGGGAGATCAGCTTATCCCCCTCGCTAGAGAAGTCAGTCACGTAGCTGAATACCTAATTATTCAAAAAGAACGCTATGAAGAGGTTCTAATTTATGTATTCGATCTGCCAGTAGAACTAGAACACTGTTTGGTACCAAGATTTATTTTACAACCATTGGTTGAAAATGCCATCTATCATGGCATTAAACCAAAAGGTTCACCAGGCTTGATCAAGATATCTGCCAAAATTCTCGATGAAACAACACTCGAGATTACAGTTTCAGATGACGGCGTCGGTGAAACTAAAAAAAACACCGAATCAGTTCGACTCGGTGGCATTGGTCTCTCAAATGTAAGAAAGAGAATACAATTAATCTATGGAGAAGACTTCGGTCTTGATACGAGTTCAGTTCCAAACGAAGGTTTTAAAGTGACCATTCGGATGCCACTCAAATTTGAGTGAATTCAAAGGACTTCATCTTTTCCCTTAAACGCGACTTGAGAAGTCGCGTTTTTTATATCTGATACCACCCGTGATGAGAAAGAGCATAGATATAACAAAGAGTAGCATCAATCTAGATAAGTTCAAGACATCTCCAGAGGTTTCAGCGTAACCAAATGGCGTCAACCATTTGATCCATGAAAGATTGACCTCATAACTTAAAATTGAATTCATAAAGTAAAAGATCAACGAAACGCCAAGTGCCTGTTGTGGTGCTGCTGCATTGTTTGTTAAAACCCCGCCCATAAACATGCCCAAAGTTCCAAGTGCTACGGTCACCATATACATGTTAAACAGGGCTCTCAAAAGTGCTGAACCATTAAACTGCATGATAACATTCTTTGCCTCAGGCACTGCATTAATAAGGTCAGTGGATAAATTTTGCTCAATGATCAGGTTCAAAAAGAACTTGGGATTTGTCTTAAAATAATCCCTAAGAATATGATCTGTCGTCAAAAAATCGGTTGCTAAATTACGGTATTTTTCTTGTTCTTCATGAACGGCATCAATAAATGCCTCTCTCGACAAATGGCTTAAAGCTTCATCGGATACAAAATTCTTAAAAAGAGCCAAATATTCATCTGGGTCCGCTAGCATGGCATCAAATAAAGCTTCAGGATCTTGCATCTGATCACCAAAGGCATCAATTAACCCTTTTGCATCTATGCCAACGGTATCCACTTCTTCCTGTTGCTGCGTCATACTTTGAAGCAACATATCATTTGTATAGGCACTAAAAACCGTTTCATCAATCACGAGTTTATTGGTCATCGAATCTCCATTTAAAGCGATCTGATCCAAACGTGCTTCAGTCAGTGCTTTTCCATCTATCACCCATGGTGCATGCGTCTCCTGCAGTTTGAGACTGCCCCATCCAACCAACGTTATGATGAAAAAAAAGGTAAACACTAGAACTTGGAGTGATAGCCATTTTGAAAGATATATTTTAGTTCTCGAATATGGTTTTAAGGCCAAATAGTCGATGGTTCCCATTCTTTCTTCTTTCGAAAGCAAATCTGCCCCAACATAAGCAAAGAAAACGCCACCGATCATCATCACCCACATGGTACAGTAAGTGTTAAAAAAACCGACCAGAGACTTCATGGCTGCTACCTCAACATTAAATGCACCTAGAATTTGATCCATCATACCAGTGGATAAAAAACCATCTAACACAGCCATATTTTCTGTAATCGTTGGATAAAACTGCATACTGATTGCCACCATAGCCACAATGGCCAATGCCATCCATGATACCGGTTTGATTCTTTTTCTAATTTCAAATAGGATGAGTGTTATCATTTTTGCCTCCCTACTGGTAATAATGCATAAATAACGTTTCTAAGCTTGGCGCATCGATGCTGACATCTTTAAGCGGTAACTCACTTAATGACTTTAAGATTTGAGCGACAGAGGCTTTCGTATGATAGACCACTTTCACATTTGTATCATATGCCCTTAACTGACCATACATGACTGCCTCGTTATCATCAGCCCATTTTTCAATGGCTGCAAGTTCATCCTTTGATAATGTTAACGTTATTTCTTTAAGGCTGTTAGCTTTCAATGCTTCAATGGAATTAACCTCAAGCATTTGACCTGCTTTAATAAGGCCAACGGTTCTACAGTTGTTCTCTACTTCACTCAAAGTATGTGATGAAAGAAATATCGTATTCCCCTCGTTATGATACTGTCTTAAAGTAGACATTAATACTTCTTGGATCAATGGGTCAAGACCTGAAGTCGGTTCATCTAATACAATCAATTTAGGATAATGAACGACTGAAAGAACAAAAGCAATTTTCTTCTTATTGCCTAATGACAATGCCTTGAATCGCTTTTTTATATCGATGTTCAAGCTTTCTATTAACTCTTTTTCACGACCGATCATTATTTCTTCAAAAGCCTTCAGATTCTGAATGCCCTTTTGTTTGGCGATTTGATCCACTAGATAAAGTTTTCGATTAAATCGGAACAATGCCTCTACGGTTAAATCGCCATATAAACTTGCATCTGAAGGCATGAATCCTATGTTGGCTTTAATTTTATCAAAGTGCATTGAAGCATCGATTTGGTCTATTAAAACGTTACCACTTGAAGGCTTCAGCAAGTTCATCATAAGCTTAATTGCGGTTGTTTTACCTGCTCCATTGGGTCCAACAAATCCAAAAAAATCGCCTTCACGTACTGCTAAATCTAACTTTTCTATACCTACGGCTTTGCCATAGTATTTTGTAGCTTGTTCAAATTTTATATGCATCCTTAAGCCTCCGTATCTTTAAATATTCCCCCAATGATCAGTGTGGTATACGTCCTTAAAAACTGATCAAACGGCGTTCTTATTTCTGATTTCATCGGAAGTAGAAAAAACAAGCTTCGCATTAAATCTACTGCTTCATCTCTACTGACAGTGAGAAGCTTTTCATCGGGAATTAACTCACTTAGCAGTGCTAAGTCTGCATTTAGCATACGCTCTCTCTGCAACTCGGTTGCCTTTGCAAGTAGACTTTGCTGTACTTTGGCATCGGAAAACGAAATAAATAAATAGTTATCTGCCATCGCTTCTATTAAAGTCACAATAGAGTGAATGAGATAATCCTTTATACTTTCCGACTGTACTTTCCCGTTTAAAATTTGTGACTGTATATCTGCTTCAAATCTCATTAATATATCAAGAAAAAAGGCTTCCTTCGAATCAAAAAAAGTATAAAAAGCGCCTTTTGATATGCCAACGGTTTTAGCAATCATTTCTACCTTAACTGAGTTAAAATGCATCTGTTCAAAAGCATGTCTACCTTCTATCAAAAGCTGTTCTTTAATGTTCTCCTTTTCAAACTCCGTAAATGCTCTTCCCATATCACTCCTATGACCAGATTTTGTTTTATAGTCATAGCCAAAGTAAAAACTATGACCCGATAAGGTCTTATAGTCACAGCTTAATCCCCTTTCTTATTTTTGTCAACTTAAATTTTAAAGAACAGTAACTAAATCAAATCATAATTACTCAGACTTGTCTTATACCAACTTGTGAGATAAAATGTTGATTGAAACTATTTAGACAGTCAAAATAAATTGGAGGCAGAAATGATCAAACAATTTATAAAGTATTATAAACCGCATCGGTTTTTGTTTACATTAGATCTAATCGCAGCATTTTTAATGGCTGGGATTGATCTATTATTCCCAATGTTCTCACGTTCCGTTGTCAACACTTTGATCCCTGAGGGCAATATCAGGATGATTGTCATCCTGTCAGGAAGCATTCTCGTTTTATATGTGATTAAAATTGGACTAAATTACTTTATGGGCTACTGGGGGCATGTTTTAGGTTCAAGAATTGAGTACGATATGCGACGCGATCTCTTTACCCACATTCAAAAGCTTGAATTTTCATTTTTTGATAACATTAAAACTGGGCAACTGATGAACCGCTTAACCGCTGATCTAAATGATGTAACCGAGCTTGCGCATCACGGTCCTGAAGATTTATTTGTTTCAGTCTTTATGTTATTGGGTTCATTTATATTACTGATTAGAATCAATGTCGCTTTAACGCTAATCGTTTTCTTTTTCGTCATCTTGACCATTATCTACTCTGTCTTTATGCGTAAGTCCATGATGTCTACGTTTAGAAATGTTAGAGTAAAGCTTGCAGATATTAACGCACAACTTGAAAGCAGCTTATCTGGTATCCGATTATCGAAATCATTTGCCAATGAAAAACATGAAATAGAAAAGTTTCATGTAACCAATCACGCCCATTTACATTCAAAAAAAGACTCTTTTAAAGCAATTGCCTCCTACCAAGCCGGTAACGGTTTCTTCATAGACATGATGACGCTCTCATCAATGGTTGCTGGCGGCATCTTTGTTTATCAAGGCGCAATCAATTACGGCGATTTACTTGCGTTTTTACTCTTTATTTCATTCTTTACAAAGCCTATTCGTGCACTGATTCAGTTGACCCAACAGTTTCAATCTGGCGCTGCTGGATTCGAGCGATTTCTTGAAATGATGGCACTGTCTCCTAAAATTCAGGATGCATCAGATGCAACTGAACTATCGATGGTTAAGGGGAACATTCAGTTTAATAACGTCACTTTTGCTTATGAAAAAGAGGCACAGCCTGTGCTAAAAGATTTTTCACTTGAAATTCCTGCTGGTCAAACGATTGCGTTAGTTGGTCCCTCCGGTGTCGGTAAAACAACCATTACACAGCTCATTCCTAGATTTTATGACGTTTTAGAAGGATCAGTGACCATCGATGGATATGATATAAAAAGCCTCACTATGTCATCAATTCGAAGTCAAATTGGAATTGTACAGCAGGATGTTTTCTTATTTTATGGTACAATAAGAGATAACATCTCATATGGTAAACCGGGTGCTACAGATGAAGAAATCATTACTGCTGCAATGAGAGCTAATATTCACGACTTCATCCTATCATTAGATGAAGGGTATGATGCTTTCGTAGGAGAAAGAGGCGTAAAACTTTCTGGCGGACAAAAACAAAGAATTGCAATTGCACGTGTCTTTCTAAAAAATCCACCTATTTTAATCTTAGATGAAGCCACATCTGCACTTGACAATGAAAATGAATACGCGATTCAAAAGTCTATTGAAACCCTTGCAAAAGGGCGAACCACCCTTATTATCGCCCACAGATTATCTACGATTAAAAATGCAGATGAAATCTTGGTAATGACTGATAATGGCATCTCTGAACGCGGTAGTCACGAAAGTTTGCTAGAGAAGAAAGGATTGTATAGCCACTTATATCAAGCGCAGTTTAAAGGCTATATTCCTGATGAGTTTTGATGCTTAAATCATTCATTATATTTGTAGGAGATTGTTCATGGGAAAACTCGGTTTGGTAATAGCTTTAGACGTCGTCCGTATCAAAGTTGAAAAAGCTATTGTTCAGTTTGGACTTGGCGAACCCTATATTTTAAATAATAATATGCTCAAGGTCGCATTAAAGAACTTGTATAAAAATGACATACAGCTTCTCATCCTAGATGTGGATCATCCAGAATACGACTGGAAAGAGCTACTACTGGCTGTGCAAACACATCCTCAAAACAATCAAATCCCTATTGTTGCAATAGGCAATAGTTCCGATACAAAGTTCATCAAACAATTGACTTCTCATGGCGTTATTGATTATGTGTCAAAACCTATAGAAGAGGTTCAGTTCGTCAGTCGTTTGAACCTAATCATGCGAGATCAGGCCAATCGTACAACCTTAGAAGCTACAGAAACTCTGAATCCCCCCTCTGATGAAGGCAGTAAGCTTGCATCCATTGGTGAGCAAAATAAAGATTCCGTAGTTTGGCACGAAAAGATTAGTAAAATCAAGTTCACATGGAGTTCCGATTTCGAAACGCATATCGATCAAATTGACAAGGATCACAAAGAAATTATCGATGCCTATGAAAATTTATACCTTAAAATGAAAGAAGGTATGGGCCATGAGTTTGTTAAAGAACTGGTTCATTTTCTAAACGATTATATCGAAACGCACTTTGAACGTGAAGAGGCATTTATGGCGGAAATTGGCTATCCAGAGCTTGAAAACCATCGTATTTACCATCAGGAGTTTACAGTTCGAGTTAAGCAATTAAGTCAATCTTTAGGCGAATCACCCAACAATAATGATTTGATAAGGGTGAATTTACTAATTAAGAATTGGTTAATCAATCACATTGTTAAAGAAGACATGAAAATCCACTATTTCATCCAGAACCAATAAGTTGCTTCAGGCTAAAAAAAATCGTCTTGATTAAGAGTCATCAAGACGATTTGAATCACTATATATCTACATTAATTCCTGTTCTCAAGTATCATAGATACTTTGAAGCAGGATTTTTTTTATAACCATTTAGAGATAAAATCGTATACATTACCAGCATCGCCGTATATGCTTGAAAGTGCATCAAAATAATAACCTTCATCCTTACCATACAATCTATATAAAGAAACCATTACCTTGCCATACACGCCACCCTCGTCATAAAGCCGCTGATAATCGTAAAAACCTATTGCGTCATATTCACCAATATAGAGCGCTACAGGGACATCTTCTAGCCGAATTAGGTACTGATATCTTGAAGACATTTCTTCAAAAAAGGCTTTGTCTCTTTTCCATATTGAAATGTCTTTTATACCATTTAATACCATTTTGACTTTCTCAGGATCATTGATTTCTAAATAATCAGCCTCAGAATCCCCTTCCACGATTTTTTCAATCGTAAGGCTTTTATCTGCATCAAATGAATCTATGGCATTTGTATAATTGGGATGTAGCGCACTGTAGTTAACAAATAAAAGCAAACCAACGAGTACGCAGGTTATACTAAGCGTCTGTATGATTCTGGTTCGCCAATGCTTTTGAATTTCGTTTCTATGCTCAATGTATTCTTGAGTTAAATTCAAGATTGCCTTTTGTAATTCTCTCGGGAATCTTTTTTTAAAGGTTAAGGTGTAATAATACGCATCCTCAAAGAAAAACCGCTTCACATTAACTACCGCATAGTAATCTACATTGTCATATTTGATCTCATATTCTTTTCCTTCAACTTTCATTTCTACTGTGGCGTTTGGCATTCTAAGTTGATCGGAAAATTTAACGATGAGTCTTTCAAGATTCTCACCTTCAAAGCTTGGGATTTCGAAACTTCTAGCAAACATTCCCGCTTGCTTAATCGTACTAAAGAAGAAGGTTCCCAAAATTATAATGATGCTAACGCTGGCACTTGAAAAATCTCTATTAGAAGATAAAAGATTAATAAGTACGACGAGTAAGGCTGCAGAAATAGTTGATGTGCTACCCAACACTTTATTCTGTCTTAAAACCAAGTATTCATATGGACTATAGATGATTAATATGACTATGATTGAAATAACCACGAGCTGAATCCATTGCGCCATTTGAAAGTTCCTCCTATTAGTCCGCTTCTTTGTGCTTGCCTGTCACAACAAATGTACCACCAATTAAAAGTGGTAAGTAATAAGTGATCAAGCGCCACAACAGCAGTGCAGTAATTACGATTTTTGATGGGAAAAATATCTGGTAAACCAAATAAAAGCTACCTTCTGCCCCCAATGCAGCACCTGGTAAAGGTATAAATGCGGTTACCATGGATACAAACGCAGCCGCACCGATCATGTAGAAAATCGATAGATGTGTCAAATGAAAGCCATAGCCGATTACAAGTGGAATACTAAAGAAAAAAGTAAGCTGTAAAACGGATAGGAAACCTATAATCAGCCAAGTACCCAATCCATGATGATTGGATTTCATCTGCTGATGAAATAGATTGATTTGATGTAGAACTCTTAAAGTTTTTTTTGTGGTTTTGTGATAATTGAAATGACGGCGTAAAAATTTGCCCACTCGAATTACCACTCCCTTAGTAAATCTATAATTATAGCCAATCATCATAAGCGCTGCAATCACTACAAAATTAACAACGAAGCCGAGTGCTCCTAGATAAAAGAAGTTTGGAATTTTACCCATAAAAAATGTCGATTCAAAGATTAAAACAATAAAGCTATAGATGACAAGTACAGCCTGATAAACGATAAACTTTTTGGTTAAAACAGAGGCACCTGTACCGAACGGCACTTTTTGCTTATGAAGCAAATAAAGCTGTGCGGGTTGTCCACCAGATGCAAATGGCGTTATACCATTAAAAAACTGACCTGCCATCGTTATTTTAAAGCTTTTCCAAAAACCAATTCGTTCTTTTGCATAATATAATAGCTGGTGTAAAATCATCGCTTCAAACAACCAATATGCAAGTATAAACAGTACACCTAATAATAAGAACAGCGGCTTAATTGACTGTATTGCATGTATAACATTCTTTCCTTCACCTTTCAGGATGAGAATAGAAAAAATCACGACTATACTGACAATCGGAATGAGCCATCTAGTTATATGCTTTATATTTTTTGCCATATTGATCACTGCTTTCTAATTGAATCATTTTTGCATAGTAGGTTTCCCACATTTTACCGACTGACTCCCTGCAGTAAAACTCAGACCCCTTCACTGACTGATTTTGTACTTGTGAATAATAAGCTTTGTCCTTTACCAGTCTTGTGAGAATTTTTGCAAAAGAAGGATTGTCCACAGCTTTTAAATAGTAATCAAAAAGGATATCTTCATAGAGTTCCAAATCCCGCAACACAAGTGGTAAACCAACATTCATAGACTCAAGAACAGTCATCGGGAAAAGCTCACTATAAGATGGTAAAAACAAAACATCCGCCATGTTATAAATCTCATTCATATGCTCTCTATCTACAATACCTATAAAGTGTACATTCCCTGGAGGGTTTGACACAACATTGTTGAGTTCTTCAAATCCATCAGTAATTTTTCCGAATGAAAAGCCTCCAGCCCACACAAACTCAATATCAGGCAGTTGCTTTGCAACTTCAACAAAATCCAATATACCTTTGCGGGTTTGGATCTGCCCAACGCCTAAAACCACACTGGCGTCCACTTTAATTTGATAATTTTCTCTAACTCTATTCTTCATTTCGGAATCTAACCTATGAAATTGTTCTCTTGAAACAAAATTGGGGATATAAGTTATTTTAGATCTCTCAAATCCCAGATCCACCAGTTTATCAATAAAAATTGGATTAACCGTTACAAGTTGATCCATGGTTTCGTAAAATTTCAAAATATACCAATAAAATATCGATTGCATCCATCTCGGTAGCTTAATACTTCCCTCAATGGTTTCAGGAATAAAATGTACCGAACCAACTTTTACGGACTGACGATGCATTAAGGCATGCAAAAAAAATCTAAAATTGATGGAATGATAGTGAATGACATTGCCACTACCAAATGTATTCAATTTTATCGTCATCATTTTATTCAATTTTTCCTTTACCAAATTAAACTGCTCTGTAAACGCGGAACCGACACCTTGTCCAGCTACTCTATCCGCTAAAGACATGACAGTTAAAACCGGTAATTCTGTTGTATTGTTTTTTTTATTTTTAAATAGCATAACGCTTCCTCTCAAAAAATAATGTCTTCATAAATATCATACGCTATAAATGTTAAGTTTTAATTAAAATGCTATTAATCCGTGATTAGAGCCTTAATCGTTTTATAAACCATGATATTAAACATCAAAGTTCATTTTCTTTTTTCCCGCGTAAAAGCGTATCATTATTTACTCTATAAATTGAACAAGTGAGAGGGGGGCTCTCACTTGTTCTGGGTTAACTATTATGGAGGAAGATTTCAATTAGATTGATATCGTTCTGGTTTTTCCGGCTTACCAAAGTAATACCCTTGGAGCTCATCACACCCACAGAGTAGCAGTGTGTTACTTTGAATTTCATCCTCTACCCCTTCTGCGACAACAGTAACGTCGATACTGTGAAGCATATGTATGATCCCAGAAAGGACTTTAACGCTTTTTTCATCTATTAGTTTATGAATAAAGGATCGATCGAGCTTTACTTTATCAAAATTGATATTCGTCAAATAGATTAGCGAGGAGTATCCTGTGCCAAAGTCATCTAGCGCAACTGTTACACCTAGTTGTTTAAAGCTATTAATAAAATCTATACCATTGTATCGCGTATCCATAAAGATACTTTCTGTAATTTCAATGATTAATTCATTGGGCTTTACATCGTATTTTTTTAATAAGTCCTCTAAAAATAAGACGTAATTAACATCCATCATCTGTTTGCAGGAAAAGTTAACTGCGATTGGTATAATCGTATTCGTATCATGATGTTCTTCCGACTTCCATATAGCAATCTGTTTGACCACTTCTTCAGTAATCCATCTTCCCAAGGTTTGAATGGCATTGGAGTTTTCTGCTACACCAATAATCTGAAGCGGTGAGAATCGACTATCCTTCATGCGAATCAGAGCTTCATAGGCTTTTGTTTTTTTCGTAAGTGCATCCACAATCGGTTGATAAACCATCGTAAAAACACTCGATTTATCATGAGTTTTCAGTAGTTCATCAATTTCAGTTTGAAGCTGCAAGGCTTCATTCATCGTAAGTTTAAACTCTTTATATTGATTTTTACCGTTCCGTTTTGCCTCGAACATAGCCATTTCTGAGTACATGACAAGTTCCTCAGCATCTAACGAGTGCTCCGGAAATCTCGAATATCCGAGACTAGCATTAATAACGACCTTTTTTCCCTCGATAAACATCGGTTGCTTCAATGTGATCATCAGCTCATTGATAAGCTTCTTCCATTCATTTGGTGATTTTTGAACATCATCAATAAAGGCGATTACATATTCATCACCACTAAAACGTCCAACAATATGTTCAAGCCGACTGAACAGCTTAATTCTAGATGCAACTTCTTGAAGTACCAAATCACCAAACCGATGACCATTAATGTCATTAATCATCTTAAAATCGTCTATATCAAACATACAGACAATGCCCTTTTTCTTCTCAAAGAGTACAGTACTCAATTTTCTTAAGTATCTATGCCTTTTGAGGAAACCTGTCAACTCATCAAATTGGTTTTGAACCGATATGTATGGTTTGCTACTTCTATCCCCAACTATTCTAATTCTTTTCACTTAGTCACTTCCAATCTTAAGACATCATTCCTCTTGTCTTTTACTAATTGAATGGAAAGCATTGATCAACTGTACTTCGTTAAATGGCTTCACTAAGAATGATGCTGCGCCTAATTTAATAGCCTCCCTAACAAGTTTTTCTTGTCCTACAGCAGTTACCATTACAACTTTAGCATTTGGATTTATTTGCCTAAGCTTTTCTAAAGTTTCAAGACCATCTAGTTCAGGCATAGTTATGTCCAAAGAAATAATATCCGGTCTGTGTTGTTCGAATAACGAGAGCGCTTGATAGCCATTTTCTGCCTCAGCAACAACGTCATACCCATTCCCTTCAAGTATTCGTTTTATGGTTTTTCTCATGAACATTGCATCATCAACAATCAATACTCTTGTCATAGCTTCCTCCGAAATATCATCCAATATCGACAATGATCTATGCGATGGGCGACACAGATTCCAATTTATGTATTATATTTACCTACCCATAAGGATATTAAACATTTCTTTTCTTCGATTCCTATACTGAAATTTAAACCACTTTTCTGTATAATGTAATTAGAATAGATAAAAAGGAGCGAGCATGATACATTTTAAGAAGAATTTATATTATCTTCTAGGTAAGATACATTTAGATATCGATGAAATTGACATGACGCACCCTCTTCTACTACACGTGTCAGATACACCATCGATTTTCTTTTCAGAACTTTCTCGAATTATTAAGTTAATCAATCCAGAGCTGATCATTCACACAGGTGATCTCGTCGATAATATTAAACTACAGCTTTATCCTGGTGCGATTCGACACTATGAACGCGAAGTCCTTTCACTACTAAAAATTCTGCAATATTCAAGCGCAAAGGAGATTCATATTTCTATAGGCAATCATGATTCAAGTGAATATATTCAATCAAAATCGGGTAGAATTCTCGTACACGATTCACCATTCAAATTAAATACCCACGGATATGAGATTGCTTTTGATCACTATTTTCAAAACCTTGAGTCATTGAATGCGAGCCTATATCTTTACGGTCATGATTTATCAGAAGAACCTCAAGAATCAGATGCGATTTATTTAAACGGCATCTCAACACTAAACATCGTTGACCTCACTGATCTAAAAATTTACCGCTACGCCTACCCTTGGGGAATTGACGATGCGAGGTTAAATAAGAAAGGCATTGGCATATAACAGAAATAATCCTTGAAAGGAGATTTTATGTTCTCATTAATTAGAAGTGGCCCTAGCACCTTATTGCTCCGAACAGCTTCTGTCGAAACGGTTACAAATTGGTTGATTTCAAACTTTTCTGCTTCTATCTATGACGTTGATGTCGCTTTCGATATGGCGAATGAGTCCAGTACCATCCTCTATCTCCTCGACTCTCAGGAAGAAGTGGTTCATTTCTCAGATATTCATATTGCACTTGTCATAGATATGACTACAGTCAATTTTCTTTGCCAATTTCTATTTCATGAGGACCGTCCACCCATTATCTCCATGCGTCCAGCACCAAAATTACTCATCATGCGAGCAATCGGTGACAAATCGGCAGTTATTAATAAAATTCAAGATGATTTAGGCGGTGAAATTGGGAGTTTCAAGAGCCTTTTAGATGCTGGTGATAACCAATCTACCATCCTCGCTTTAACCGATAAGCCTTTAAATAAAACTTTAAATTTCTCAGACTTAGGAGAATCCTTACTTAAGCTACAAGGCAATTCTGAGCATTATTTAAAGGAACTTCGGATGCATGCACTAAGCTATCTGAACATAGGTCTTGGCAACAAGGATTGGCATGAAATCGAAATCAGAGTATATGATCGTTACGGTGCATTTTCTCTTCACTACGATAAGCTAATGGATATATTAGATGAGCTAGAGGTCGGTATCGTTCTAGGTGAATCTTGGTCAAAGGATTATCCACGATTTTTGATGTCGATAGAAGTGTATCGAATTCGGTTTTTCACTTACTTTGAACCAGTTAAAATCAAATATCTACTGTTGGGTTTGGAGTACACCCAATCAGGTACAAGAATTGTCGATTTTGACGTTTATTACAATCGAAAAAAGCTAGATTGGAACGACGTTTTAGAGAAAAAATCAATGAAGACAAGGCAAGAGGTTGGCTTAGAATCTCATACAGAAATTCTATGTTCTCTGAGCGAAGAAGGCAGAGAACAATTGGCTTATTACGATGATGAGATCATGAAAACAAGAACTTCTTAATCTATTGGAATCTATAATAAAACCATTTAGTCATCGCATCTTCGGCTTTTATCATACACCTGTTTAGGTAAAAAAAATCCTATTTCAATCTCTCTTGTACCAGACAAGAATAGAATGAAATAGGATTTAATTTTGTATGAATGCCTCGCATTAACCCAGTGCGACATCCAGAATCATCATAACTGAAAAACCAACCATCGCTCCAATCGTTGCGATATCAGTCTTTGATCCACCTTCTTCACGCTGTGCTTCGGGAATCAACTCTTCTATAACAACATAAATCATTGCACCAGCTGCAAACGCTAACGCATATGGTAAGATCGGGCGAATAAAGAGTACTGCTGCTGCGCCAAGAACACCAGATATGGGTTCCACTAGGCCAGAAGATTGACCGTATAAAAATGCCTTCGTTCTACTAAAGCCTTCTCTTCTTAATGGAATCGAAACGGCTGCACCTTCAGGAAAGTTTTGAAGGCCAATCCCTATTGCCAATGCTATCGCACCAGCTACCGTTGCACCAGATAAATTGCCAGTGGCAGCTGCACCAAAAGCAACCCCAACTGCTAACCCTTCTGGAATGTTATGAAGCGTGATTGCCAAAACCAATAGCACACTTCTTTGCCATGTCGTTTTAACACCTTCAGCCTGAGAGGTATCTAAGCCCATGTGTAGATGGGGTAAAAGCTTATCCACTGCGTATAGAAAGCCACCACCTAATAAAAACCCGACACTAGCAGTTAACCATGCCACCTGTCCTAACTCTTCAGCCATTGCGATCCCCGGTGCCAAAAGTGACCAAAAACTTGCGGCAATCATAACACCAGCTGCAAATCCCAGCATACCATTTAAGATGGTTTTATTAATACTTTTAAAGAAAAATACCAATGAAGCACCTAATGCAGTTACACCATATGTGAATAAAGTACCGATTAAAGCTTGAACAATCGGATCAAACTTCAGAAAAAAATCTATCATAATGCCCTCCATTAAATATTGATATGAACATTATACCAAGATACATACCCACTTAAACTTAAAAATAGATTAAGGTGTTATTTTTTATTGATAAATGGCTCAATCAATCTGTAATAATCCATGTCGAGTATTTTAGCTGAAAAATAGAACTTAGCGTTTATGATACTTGAAATTTTCTTACGATAAGCTTCAAGTGTTTCTTCATCTAAAGCCTCTTTGCCCTCTGCTCGAGTAAATTCACCTGTATTTGAATTATATCTGCCTTCATCCGTAATAAAGCTTCTGTTGTTGAACATGACGAGTGCCGGCGTAGTAGAAAACAAATCTCTACCCATTAAAAGTCTTGAGTCATATGGTATGCCTAAAAGGTTTGAAAGTGTCGGCAAAATATCCAAGCTTGATGCAGGTTCACTATATACAGATGGTGTCATACTTGGTGTATATAAAATAAATGCATTTTTATATAATTCAAAGTTTTCTTCTATGTCATGGCCCGCTAACTCACTCATTTCATCTACTGTTAATCCATATGGATAGTGATCTGCGCTTAATGCAATTAAAGTATGATCCAACTCACCTGCTGCTTCAAGTTGTTCGAGTAAGCTTTTCATAGCTAACTCAAGTTCGTACTGACATGCTAAATACGCCTTAACATGGTCTGAGTACGGCAAGTCTTTAACCAAATCATAATGCTTGTAGCTCATAGCATTTCCATTAAAATCATAAAACATATGACCACTAACTGTCATATAATACGTGTGAAAGGGTTTTTCAGAGATATACTCGGGAACCGTCACCTCCATCATCTCAAGATCTGACTCTGGCCAAGATTGCGTTACGTTTAGTCCATTTCCAACCCCTTTATAGTCGTAACCCATATTAGGATGAGATAAATGACGATCATAATACGTATACGTATGATTGTGATACGCTTTTGTCACATAACCGAAATTCTTCAGCTGGTTACCCAGTGCAAAAATCATGGCATTGTCGGCAGACTCTTTATAGCTCCACACACCACTTTTGGGAATAAGTGATGTCGTTGCAACATACTCGCCGTCAGAGGTGCTCACGCCCCAAAGTGGCGTATAAAAGTTGTCAAAATAAACCCCTTCATGTACCAATTTATATAAAGTAGGTGTAAAACTTTCACTTACTGCCAGTCTTGAAAAGCCTTCTGCAGTAATTAATATGAGATTATATCCCTCATATTTACCTGTGTACGCATTTTTTTCAGAAGGTTCAATTGCATTAAAATACTGATGCATTTCAAGAACCGTTTCATCTGTTTCTTTATTGATTAGATCTTCAAAATTAATATTAAGTGCATTGTAGGCAACTACAGGCGCTTCAGTTGTAGCCTCTGTCGTTACTTCTTTTGTAGTATCAGTTGTCTCAATGATTTCGTCAATTGTTGGAATTTCAACGGCCACTTCCTCTACGGCATAGCTTAACTTAGGTTCCCAATCAAACAAAACCCTCTGTAAGTCAATTCTCATATAAGTCGGCAGTCCCAACCGCTCTACTGAAAATTCAGGATATTGAATGTTGTAATATAGGCTATAAGCTGAGTTGTCGTCTTTACTTGTGAAGTTCAAACTAAATCTTCCACCAAATTGAAGTATAATTGCGATTACAACCAAAATGCCTAATGCCTTTAAAGAGATTCGCTCTACTTTTTCAAATGTCGGCAATTTTTTCTTATGTTTGAAAAAACCGTACACAATTGAAGGCAATAAAAAAACCAGAATAAAATACCAATTAGATAATGCAGCAGACAAACCAATATCTGCAAACTCCATTACTTTACCTGTATTCCCGGCTGAATACGCCGTGTAATAAGTTTTGGTCAGTTTAAAATAGACCATTTGTGTTATAAATAGTAAGGTTACAATAAACGCCTCAATAATAAATACTCTACTTCTGGCTTTTCTTGATTTAAAAGCAAAAGTAAGCAAAGTCAATAAGACTGCAAAAACACCATCAAATAATAGCCCAAATACCAAACCAGATGTAAAAAAAGTTCTATGATTAATTAACCGAATTGCACTTTCATAATAGAAAAATATTGCAAACCATAGTGTTAAAACTCTTAAATGCTCAGGTAGAGCTTTCCACTTCTCGATTATTTTCACTTATGCCTCCTAAATCTGCTATTTTCAATACCCCTACCATTATAGCAAAGTTTTCTTTAAAAATCTTGCAAGACATGCTAAATGCTGCTATATATTCCCAAACAAAAATCTTCAGGCATCGAGCCTTCAAATTTAACTCAAGCGAGATTGTGGCTAAATAAAAAAGATGCTGCAACTATTTGCAGCATCTCAGTTTATATCAATTACTCTTCAATTTGATAACCATGACATTCTAAAACCGGTAATACAAAGATGTAGCCAACACCCTTTTTATTAACAGTATCCATTTGTAATTCCTCTTTGATCATATTAACTGCTTTTCTCATTTTTTCTTCACTGTGGATAACGCTTACTATGGTTTTATTATAAGGCTTGTCACCTTCTACCAGTTTTCTAATGCCCGCAAAAATTGGAACTTCCATTTGATTTTCTAAAAGGATTTTTCCCATGCCAACACTGTCTAATGTTGTCGCACCACATCCGAGTTTAAAAAAGATTTGATGAATACTTTTAAGTTTTGTCACATCGTTTAATACTAAAAATAATGCGTAATTCATACCTTTCCTCCCGTCGTACACAGATTAAGAAGCGTTTCCTTCTCCTGATTTATGAACAGCGAACTTTGTCGATATTGGACCGACTATTTCCGTAACAATCGTCGTTGCTAGAAGGATTGTTACAACAATTGTACCAATATCTGTGTTCGGGAACTCTCTGTTGACTGTTATCGCAAGACCAACAGCTACCCCGACTTGTGATAATAAACCTAAACCAATATATTTTTTCACAGTTTGAGGCGCTTTAGATACAGAAGCACCTATAGAAGCACCTGTTACTTTACCTAATATTCTAAATAACAAATATGCAACGCCTAGTATTCCGATTTGAGGAATATAGCTAAAGTTTAATCGCGCACCCGCGAGTATAAAGAAAGCCGCTACAATTGGTGGTGAAAAACTTTCAAGTATGCCAAAGGCTTTGTGTTTTTGCGGTGATGTATTTGCAACCATAATCCCCATAGCCATTGCTGATAAAAGCGGTGATAAGCTAAATGTAGATGCCAAACCATCTAACAATAATAGTGCACCGATGATGAACGGTAACAGCTCATTATCACGTTTTGAATATTGAATCAAGGCGGTTAAGAGTAAGCCCACTAGTGCACCTACAACCAAGGAAAATACAATTTCTGTGAGTGGTAGAACCAAAACCTTATTGAGTGATAGCACCTCATTATTAACGAACACTTTTGCAATTGAGGCTGCCATAGCATAGATGACGAGACAAATAGCATCGTCTACAGCAACTACACCTAAAAGAGTACTGGTTAATGGTCCGCGCGCATTCTGTTCACGCAGTACCATAACAGTTGCAGCTGGTGCTGTAGCAGCTGAAACAGCTCCAAGAATTAATGAAATTGCTACGTCTTTTGTAATAAGGAGCGATGCAGCAGTAACCATGAAAAATGCACCAAACGCTTCAAAAAAGGCGATGATAAAAATTGACTTACCCAGTTGTTTGATCACACTTAACTCCAGTTCGCTACCAATGTTAAATGCAATGATACAAAGAGCAAAATCGCTAATAAATGACATTTGGTTAATTGCATCTCCGGTTATAATATTGACACCTGAAACCCCTAATAGCAATCCACCTATGATGTACCCAGCTACTGCGGGTACCTTAAACTTGTTCATGATTTTTCCGCCAACTACACCCGTAATTAGTGCAATTCCCAGTATGATAAACGGATTCATAACTTACACTCCTTAACTTGATTCGTTTGAATTTCTTATGCGCTTAAAATATCAACACACCTATTATAGTACAACCAAATTACAAATACAAACGAATATGCAAGAAAAGTGCCAATATTTATAAATTATCACAAAAATTATGAATCAAAGTTGAAAATTTTCATTGGTCTATTGCTTTTACTTCAACTGAAAAAGGGGAAGCCACTTTTATTGTGACCTCACCCTATAAGTTTCCGTGTATTTCTGACTTGATTGTTTTACACTTACCTAAATCATTTTGCTTTCAGCTTTGCCTTATTTTAAGCGTTTTAGCACTTCGCAAACAAACTTAAAGGTTCTTTCTGTAGAAGAAATGCTCAGCTTTTCAAAAGGTGTGTGAACATCGAATAAGTTTGGCCCCAATGAAATCATATCGATGTCACCAACTTTTTCTTTTAAGAAGCCACACTCTAAGCCAGCATGAATAGCATCTACTTTTAACTCTTTCCCGAACAAATCACCGTAGACGTCTTTCATTAACTCTCTAATAGGTGATTCTAATTTATATTGCCATTCTGGATAATCTGAAACCAAATAATTTTTTGATCCAGTCATTTCGCTAATAATAGCAAATCTTTCGTTAATTTCTTTCTTAAGTGATTTAACTGAGCTTCTAACTGCATTTGTAAATCGAATGCATTCAGCTTCGTGTGTCAAAACACCTAAGTTAGTTGAGCTCTCAACCAATCCTTCTATTCCACCACTCATAGTTTGAACGCCAAAAGGTGTTAAACGAATGATATGAATCAAATCTTTTTTTGTTTTTTCAGTGAATACCTTATTGCTTTTTTCAGTTTCAGTTATGACGATCTGAATACCACCATCTGTTGCCATGAACTCATTTACAAACATTTCTTCTGATTCTTTTATCAAAGCGCTAAGTGTAGATATATGCTCAGGAGCCACTTGTAAGATTACTTCAGCTCTTTTAGCTATAGCGTTCATTTTCTCACCACCTGAAATCGTTACTACTTCAAATGGCATTTTAGCTTCAATATTTGCTAATAGTCGTCCCAATAGCTTAATCGCATTTGCTCTATTTTTATTAATTTCGATACCTGAGTGTCCACCATTTAAGCCTTGAACCACAATTTTAAATGCATTAGAGTACTCTGCAGTTTTTTCTTCAAAAGGATATTCAATGATATTATTGACACCACCTGCACAAGAAGCAAGAAGCGTTCCCTCTTCTTCAGAATCCATATTGATAAGTATATCTCCCTTTACATGTTCAGGATCTAATGAAACAACGCCGTCCATGCCCGTCTCTTCAGCAACAGTAAAAAGTGCAATTAGGTTTGGATGCTCTATTGACGTAGACTCAAGAATACTCATTGCCATTGCAACAGCTATACCATTGTCCGCACCAAGAGTAGTTCCTTTAGTTTTAACAAAATCCTCTTCAATGACTAGAGGTATAGGTTCTTTAAGAAAGTCAAATGTGAGATCATCTAACTTCACACATACCATATCGGTATGTCCTTGAAGGATCACAGTCGGTCCATTTTCATAACCCTTTGTCGCTGGTTTTTTTATAATAATGTTGTTGGATGGCTCTTTTATAACCTCTAATCCTAGTTGATTTGCAAAGCTAACCAAGTAATCCGCTACGCCTGCTTCATTTCCAGACTCTCTAGGAATTCGAGTCAATTCTTCAAAGTTCTTAAACACGCTTTCAGGTTGTAATCCTTTTAAGATGTAATCCATATTAGTTTTCTCCTTTTACCCATGTATAAGTTTTTTGTTTGCCTTCAATAATCCAACCTTTGTTTATAAAATCTGCTAAAATTGCGTCTACAACAATTTTAGGACTCTCAATTACAGCTTTTTTACGGCTCCAAAATAAAGAAGCTTTAGTCCCCTGGATCGACTCAACCAAATCTGAATACCCCAAAAGATTTTGCTTTTGAAAAGCTTTCATCATCTTCTGCTCACAGGTTTTAACCAGTTTCAAACCCATTTCTTCAGATTGACGTTGTTTTTTGATAGTCCCCCAAGCCATTATGAACGTAATCGCAAGAGCGAAAAATAGAATTTCTAAAATAGTAATTAACATAGCATACTCTCCTTTAAAGTATCGTCTAAAACGGGCTTATGCTTTTGTATCAAACTTAATAAAGCTATTATTGCGAAGAATATTGGCATACGACCCCATACGCTCATATAATGGTTCTACAGCGTCGCCGAATTGTGCTTTAAATTCTTCCGAGATTGCACCAAAATCCTTTATGCCATCAATTGCATTCCATATAAAACTGCCATATTGATCAAGATCTATTTTCATCATCGCCGGGGTTTTAAAGAAAAGTCTAACGGCTTTATCTAACCAGCTGTTTCTGTCAATTTGAATTTGTACGATTTGTGAATCAAGAGAAACCCACCTGATTTTCTCATTTTTTTTAGGTACGATATCTAAAAAATTTACTTTTTCCTTTTTAGCCATTGTCCACCTCATGATAGAAGTTGAGAGGATAACTTTTATCCTCTCAACTTATTTATTTAATTAGTGCTTCTTCAATTTTCTGAACACAGAGAAGTGAATGAGTGAATATGATAATGCTATGAAGAATAATAATGCACCGATTTGACCTAAGTCAATTCCAAGAGCAGTATCTAAACCTACTACAGCAAATACTGCAAGTAAGATACCAACTAAACCTTCACCAGCGATTAAACCAGATGCATAAAGAATGCCTGATTCAATTTTGTGCTTAATGCCTGATTCTTCGTCAGCTTTACCTTCAACTTTGTTAAGTTTTTTATCTAAGAAGCCTCTGATAATACCACCCACCATGATTGGTGTCGATAAGTGGATTGGTAAGTAGAGACCGATAGCGATTGGAAGTACTGGTAAACCAAGTAATTCAATTGCTAAACCAACACCTACGCCTGTAAATACAAGTGCCCATGGTAAGTTACCACCCATAACACCCTCAACAACAAGTCTCATTAACGTTGCTTGTGGCGCTGGAAGTTCTGAAGAACCAAAGCCCCATGCATTGTTAAGAAGGATTAATACGTAGCCGATTGCTAATGCAGCAGCGACAGCACCGATAATTTCACCAATTTGTTGTTTTCTAGGAGTTGCACCAACAAGGAAACCTGTTTTTAAGTCTTGTGAAGTATCTCCTGCCATTGCAGCGATGATACAGATGATCGCACCTACTGTTAAAGTAGCAATCATACCTGATTGTCCATCATTACCTGTTGCTTTAAATGCGATAGCAGTGATAATAAGTGTTGCAATTGTCATACCAGAAACTGGGTTAGAAGAAGAACCTACTAAACCAACGATTCTAGATGAAACTGTAGCAAAGAAGAAACCAAAGATTGCGATGAGTAAGCCACCACCGAAACCAACTGGTACGAATGGTAACATCATCATTGCTAACACAACAGCTAATGAACCAATAATAACAACCGTCATCGGTAAATCTTGATCTGTTCTAGCTGTACTCTTATCACCTTTAGAAGCGCCAAGATCTTTCATTGCATCTTTAAAAGTTGAAACGATAAGAGGTAACGATTTGATTAAGCTGAAAATACCACCGAACGCAACTGCACCAGCACCTACGTAACGGATGTAGTAGTTCCAAACACCCCAGTAACCTAATTCACTGATAGGTGCTGTAGCTGGGTACATGATTACTTCACCCATGCTACCAATATTTAAGATCATTGGAATAAATGCAAACCAACCAATAACAGCGCCGGCAAGCATATAAGCAGAAATTTTAGGTCCGATAATAAAACCAACACCTAATAATGCAGGATAAACGTCAGCACCAATAGCAGCACCTTTGTAGCCAGGGATTTCCATTTCGATTTCACCTGGGAAAAGTTTAAAGCCATCTGCAATGAATTTATAAAGCGCACCAACAGCAAGACCTGTAAATGTTACAGCCGCTTTTTCGCCGCCTTCTTCACCAGCTAATAGTACTTCAGCACAAGCTGTACCTTCTGGATAAGGTAACACGCCGTGTTCTTTTACGATTAAAGCTTTACGAAGTGGAATCATGAATAATGTACCTAAGATACCACCACAAAGTGCAATTGCAGTGATTTCCATAATACTTGGTGTACCCATACCCCATTCTTTCATCCAAATAAACATTGCTGGTAAAGTAAAGATTGCACCAGCAGCAAGTGATTCACCTGCAGAACCGATTGTTTGTACCATGTTGTTTTCAAGAATAGATTCTTTTTTTAACAAGCCACGGATAATACCCATTGAAATAACTGCAGCTGGAATAGATGCAGAAATTGTCATACCAACTCTTAAACCAAGGTAAGCATTTGCTGCTCCAAAGATTATTGCTAATAAAACCCCCAACACAATAGATGTCACAGTAAATTCTGGTAACACTTTGTCCGCAGGAATAAAAGGTTTAAATTCCTGAGAATTATTGTTTGACATTTGTTTACCTCCCAAACTCTTAAATGACATGGATTGCTTTGCGCACAGCAATCTACGTATATATGGAAGCGCTTCTCAACGATAATTATATGAGAATTCAAAAAAAAATCAACACCTTCAAAAAATACTCGATATTCAGTAAATTCAATCGTTTGAGCTTGCCTACCGCTCGGTAGAATAAGGTTCATGTCACTTACCTACCATTAGGTAGTTGCCTGTTTTGGTGTGTCAAATACTGTCCCAGAACCCTTCTAAACACAATTATTTCATTATTTCAATATATGACTAAAATCCCAGATTCATAATTATGCATAACTAGCCTTTTTATTCATGCATATGCGCATTTATATGCAATTGTTAAATTTACTTAACTATTGTTTTAAGCACCGTTTTTAATTGTCAAATTCCGTTAATGAAAAGCAAACTTGAAAAAGAGACCTAAAAATAGGTCTCTTTTTAATCAAATAATATATTCGCGGTTAAATCTGCCACTTTTTACGGGTCAAGGCTAAGATAATCATAACATTGAGTCCCACTAGGTAAATCGGAAATGCTAATGAACTAAAATTCCAATCTGTTATTGCAAAGAAACTAGACATCGCTAATATAAAACCACCAACATAGGCTCTAACTTCTTCACTTTCTGGTTGATGCCATGATTTATATACAGTTGGAACTGCGGCAAAGCCATCACTTATTAATGAAAATACAATGGCATAGTTTGGTTCTTTAGTAAAATACCACGCCAATAAAGCAACGATCGATACAGCACCACAAACATAATCGGTTAAGCTAAGCTGCCAATAGGCTTTTTTATTAACAAATGACAAACAGAAAATTAAAAAGGGAGTAAATCCTGACATAAACACAGGGATAACCGCTAATCCTACACCATTAGAAATAGCTGCAACGGTGGCAATCATTGGAGCAATGGACCACATGAGCCAACTGATCCGATTGGGTTGAACAGTACCTTTAATCACACCTTTAATATAGGAAAAGGTAAAAAGCAAGTTAATGATTACACCTGCAAAAACCATATACTTCATTCCAACACCTCTATTATTTTCAGTTATTTAACTCAATAGTTCTATTAGTCCTCATACACCTTTTTAAATACAGAGACTTTCATTAAGCTAAATACGACTGCTGAAAAGCAGACAAAAGTGCCTATGCCACCTAAGTCAATGCCGAGTCCAGTATTGATTCCAAGAACTGAGAAAATGGCTAGGACGACACCTATTATGCCTTCTCCAGCAATTAAACCTGAAGAAAAAAGGATGCCATTATCAATCTTAATCTTGCGTTCAAATGTATCTACGCGTTCATCTTCCTTATCCAATAATCCTCTAACCAATCCACCTAGGAATATTGATGAAGTTAACTGAATAGGAAGGTAAAGACCTATTGCGACCGGTAAAACAGGTAATCTCAACAACTCAAAAATGGCACCAAGAGCTATGCCAATAAAAATCAGTGCCCAAGGTAAATTGCCTTGCATGACACCTTCCACTATTATTTTAATCAAAGTCGCCTGCGGTGCTGGTAGTGCTGTAGATCCGAACTCCCAGGCGTCGTTAAATAAAGTCAGTACCCAACCGAGCACAAGTGACATTACAAGGACACCAATCAGCTCGCCAACCTGTTGTTTATATGGGGTTGCTCCTACAAGATAGCCTGTTTTTAAGTCCTGTGACGTATCACCTGCCATTGCGATGATGATACATATGATTGCACCCACTGTAAATACGGCGTAGACCCCCTCAGGAGATGTATGTCCTAATAATCGGAACATAAAGGCTGCTAAAATTAAGGTTGCAATTGTCATACCCGATACTGGATTTGAGGAACTACCAATTAATCCAACTATTCTAGAGGATACAGTTGCAAAGAAGAATCCAAAAACAGCAACAAATAGCGCGCCATAAAATCCAACATTTAGAATCGGTAAGAAAGCAATCATAAAGGTAAACATGATCACGACAAATACCACCGTTGTCATTGGCAAATCACGATCTGTTCTTAAAAAACTCTTCCCTTCTAGGATATGATTGTATTCTCTCATCGATTCGATAAAGGTCTCAAAAATTAAAGGTAAGGATTTAATTAAACTTAGTAGACCGCCAAAAGCAACCGCTCCTGCGCCTATATAACGGATATAATAATGCCAAAGTTCTCCACTTGAAAGCATCCCAATAGGGATTTCCGAAGGAAATAGAACCAACTGATTGCCTTGACCAACCATTGAAATCAAAGGGATAATTACAAACCAACCAATCAATGAACCTGCAAACATAAATCCAGAAACAGCTCGGCCGATGACAAAACCGACGCCAATAAGTGCAGGCATCGCATCAAATCCGAAAAAGGATTGGAATGGCTTTGTTAACGTCCAATCAATTCTTGAGGGTATGATTTTCAACCCATCGGATATAATTTTATAAACACTACCTATTAACATCCCTTGAAAAGTAGCCTTTGCCTTTTCGCCGCCTTCTTCACCTGCTAAAAGCACTTCAGCACATGCAGATCCTTCTGGATAAGGCAGCGTCTCATGTTCTTTAACGATTAACGCTTTTCTTAAAGGGATCATAAACATAACCCCTAAAACACCACCGAATAAACCAATCAATGTAATTAAGAGCATCGAAGGTGGTTCAATACCAACTGATTTTGACCATATAAACATAGCAGGTATGGTGAAAATCGCACCTGCAGTCAGAGATTCTCCTGCTGAACCAATGGTTTGTACCATATTGTTTTCAAGTATAGAATCTCTTTTCATAATGATTCTTGTAATACTCATAGATACAACAGCAGCAGGAATTGAAGCACTTATTGTCATCCCTACTTTTAACCCCAAATAGGCATTAACCACTCCAAAAACCAGTGCCAAAATAATTCCAAATAATATAGAAGTAAAAGTTAACTCAGGTACCGTCTGATGTGCCGGTATAAAAGGTCTAAATTTTTCATTCATAGTCTTCCCACGTAAACTCCTTCGTTAAAAATCTCACTCGTAATACCTATTTTATCTTTTTTTATTAAAAGTGTATAGTTTTGTTTCCAAAATATTATTTTTTAAAGGCCACACGTGATGATATAATTGACCTATCGGGAGGTAGATATGGCTAAACTTACACAGACAAAGGATAAAATTTTAAAAACCGCACTTCAAAGCTTCTTAACGGTTGGTATTGATCAAACCTCACTCAACTCAGTCGCTGATCAAATCGGCATAAAAAAGCCTTCAATTTATTATCACTTTAAATCTAAAGAGGACATTGTCAACCAATGTGTCAATTATCTGTTGGATGATTTAGAGCATCGCTTAGAGCTATCGATTGGGGCACATCAGCATCCTAGAGAACAAATTGAAGCCATTTATGAATGCATCATTGATTTCCATCATGGTTTATCTATCCTAGTATATAACAACCATTTACATCCTGTTAACTTAAACACTTTTTTACAAAGATGCTGTCTTGAAGGAGAAGGGACTAAGAAAAGGATTGAACTATACTACCACAATTTACAGAATAAATTTATTTCACTTCTTTCCTATGGGCAAAAACAAAGCCTAATAAAAAATGGTATTAATAAAGAGATCGTCTCCATTGACTTGATGTCTAGAATTGAAGGTATGATTGCATTAAGTGCACTTTACAGCCAAGCTCACATCAACTTACAAAGACAAGAACTATATGAGTCTGTCTGGGAGAACATTAAAGCAGAGACGACGAATAAAAAACGTAAAATTTTGGATTATAAGAGCATTGACCTCGCTAGAAAATGGTAATACGCTTTCATGATTGTAAGCCTTTCATAAGGGTAACTATAAAATATAGTTACACTTTGAGGAGGTTTCCATGAACGATATGTATTTAGTAGAAAAGAGACATTCCACCAGAGATTTTAAGCATTATCCGCTAACAGACGAAGACAAAAGATATCTTGATGGGTTGTGGGAATCACCACCTGATCTGATTAAAACCTCAGGTGTAGAATTTAAATTTATCGAAAATGGTTTTGAAATAGCACCAAAACTCGAAGGTCTGGCTGGATATTTTGGAATCATGATTCATGCACCACACTACTATGCTGTCTATGCCGATGCACACGATTTAAGCTATAAGCTAGCTGGTTATATTGGCGAGTGGTTTATCCTAAAAGCCATTAAAAGAGACATTGGTTTCTGTTGGATAGAAGTAAAGGATACCGAATCCTTAAAAGTTAATTTGGGGATTCATTCTCCAAAAGAAATTGTGGCACTCATCGCCATAGGCTATCCAAAACGTGAGTTTAAACAGTCCACCATATATGCTTCATCTAGGCCAGGTAATCTGTCAACTTTAACCGAACTCGGTTATCCAAATATCGACATAAAAGCAGATCAGGGTCCAGTACGGGCACACAAATCCATTATGGAAATGACACATTTTGATAGCTTTAACGATGTACCAAGTCTCAATAAAATTGAACAATACGGACTAAATCGTCCAATTTTCTATATGCGTTATGCACCTTCTTATAAAAATCTACAGCCTTGGCATTTCTTGATTCAAAGCGGTAATATTTATATGATTATGTATCAACCCGATTTTGTTCCTGAGTCGATTAAGTGCTTAGATGCGGGAATTGGCATGCTCTATTTTGAAGTAGGACTCAACTCGTCAGGCTTCTCAGGTCACTGGCAATTTGATAATTTAGATTTATCAGAAGAACTACCGCCTAATTATAAAGTAGTTGGAAGGTATCTCTATTAATGAATAGAGCCAAAGACGAATTTTGTCTTTGGCTCTTCTTTATTTGTGTTTCATTACTTTATTTGTGTTTCATAAATCTATTTTTTCGTTAATCGTTCTAACTCAGAAATAAAATACTCAATTTCTATTGGCTTTGGTATAAAGCTATCAAATCCTGCCAATTTGACCTTAGCTTGATCTTCGGGCATGGCATAGGCAGTTAAAGCAATCGTTGGTATATCTATTAGTCTTTCTTCTTTCTTGATTCTCTTTAACACTTCAAAACCATCTATGTCTGGTAAATTCAAATCTAACAAGATAACATCAGGTAATTCAGCAAGCGCCAATGCCACTGCTTGTTCTCCAAATTGTGTCTGAATTAAAGTCACGCCGTCCATGTTTTCGATGATTTTTTGCATCAACTTTAAATTGGCAACATTATCTTCCACATACAGCACTTTAATTGAATCTAGTTTAATGATTTTATTTGAAATAACCTGAGAATAGCTTATATGGTCATTTTCAAGTTCTGCTCTCGGAAGGGTTACAATGAAGTGACTGCCTTCATTTGGCGTACTGGAAAGTGTAATTGAACCTTTCATGAGCTCCGTCATCTCTTTAGCAACTGAAAGTCCAATACCCGTTCCCTCTACAAAGAAATTATTCTCCATGTTAAGTCGATAAAAAGGATTAAATATCGCTTCATGATGCTCGGATGGAATGCCGATACCATCGTCTTCAACATGGAACATAACCTTTGAATCTTTGAGTTCCACATAGAACTTAACCAAACCATTTGGTTTGTTATATTTAATCGCATTCGTCACTAAATTAATCAAAACCTGCTTTAGCCTTGTTTGATCGGCAATCACCCACTCACTTGCCTTTTCTGTAAATTGGGTTTCCATCTGAACCTGATATTGGTCGGAAACTGGCTTTATCATCGTTACTGCTTCACGCATCACTTCATTGATAATCACAGGTTCTAAAGAAATTGTCATCTTGCCAGACTCGATTCTTGCAAGATCTAAAACCTCATTGATTAATTTCAAAAGGTGTTTTCCTGCATGCTCGATTTCTCCAACGTTTTCCTTTTGCTCGTCGTCTAATGCGTTTTCATCTGACATTAAAAGCAGTTGAGAAAAACCGATGATCGCATTAAGAGGTGTTCTAAGTTCATGGCTCATATTGGATAGAAACTGTGATTTTGATCGATTGGCATTTTCAGCTAAGTCTTTTGCTTCAATCAAGGAAAACTCAAGATTTTTCTGATGAGTAATATCTCTTGCTGAAATTACATATTTTTTTTCGTCACTTTCCACCTTTGAAATACGTGCAAGAAACCATTTGATACTTACATCCGTACTAATACTATACTCAATGGTTGCACTCTCACCAGTAGTTTCTATTTGTGAAAGCACACTGGATAAGCTCGACCCTTTTTTCTTTAGTTTGTTGTCAATATTTTTAATACTATTGGATGCGTAGTATGTTTTATGAACTAGAACCGTATTGTTCCATTGATTGATAAGATTACCGGCTTCATCAATTTCCAAAATCATGTCATCAATTGAGTGCAACAGTGCATTAAGATCCGCTTCATTTCTTTTCAATTCCCTTTGTATATCCATAAGCTGTGTATTGGCATCTCCAAGTGCATTGCCCATCAAAGATAACTGATTTGCCGTATCTTGAAGTTCTAATACCGGCGTGTCTGGAGGTGTTTGATAGTATTCTCCACTGCCTATACGCGCTACCATTTTGTTGATTTGAACCAATGGAGATGATATTTCATACGACAGTTTATTCGCGTTTTTAGACAGAATTGTGAATAAGATAGCATATAAAATGACTATAACCAATAAGATGATCCAACCAATTCTAATCAACTGATTATTAATTAAGGTCGCTTCGGAATAAACAAGATCTTTCGGAACAATCATCAGCAGTTTCCATCCTGTTTCACTGATGGTATGCCATGAAACAAACTTAAGATTTTCGTTTAAGCGCACTTCACCATTACCAGATTCGTTATTATCAATAATTGGAGCCAACGCTTCTATCTCAGGTATATTATAAAAATTAAAATTCTCAGGTTTGAAGGTATCCTTTAATATAGCCTCATCATAATGATGCTCGCCAAGTTCCTGAAGCTGCCAGTCTGATTCACCTGCTTGAGGCAATGCAAGTATAGTACCGTCCTTTGCAACTAACATTAGGTACCCTTCATATGGGACATCCATTGATAAAATTTCATTTGTGAAAGTACTTATTGTAATATCAATACCAGCGACACCTTCTAAAAAATCACTAGCGTTATAAACTGGAACGATAGCTGATGCCATCCAACCAAGTCCAGCTGGATCAAGGTATGCGTCTGTCCACATGACTTTTTTTTCAGGATTATGTTCTAAATCTGCTTCATAATAGAAGTTATAAGATGGAATATTCATCAAAGGCGCATACTGAGAGATAACATCAAAATATGGATAAATAATATTTAATGAATCATAAGTATTTAGATAGACTTGTGCAGCAAGCGGTTGCGATAAGACGATGTCTTTCATCAGATCTTCTGTTTTAAGTAGCTTTAATACCTTTATTTTTTCAAGTTCGCCAACTGGGTAATAACCACTATAAAAAACAGCTGCACTACCATTCACCGTATCCTGTGTCGTGTAATAGGTCCCTTCTTCAGTAAATGCAAATCGACTTAGCTCACTCTCGTCTAACCCCTCTTCTGTCTCTAAAGCTTCTCTGTATCCTTTGCTTAAAAT
Organism: Fusibacter sp. QWL-12; assembly: GCF_058683495.1. NCBI lineage: Bacteria > Bacillati > Bacillota > Clostridia > Eubacteriales > Fusibacteraceae > Fusibacter > Fusibacter sp. QWL-12. Next base: position 2,485,378 of record NZ_CM178745.1, on the reverse strand, counting down.
CTTCGCATTTATACCAACAGACTCAAGCTGTTTTTCAATAGTGTTGGCTTTCTCACCTATAAGCTGCGACATTTGCTGATTTACCTCATTAAAAGTAAACGATGCCATCGCATTTCTCGACCACGCATTTGTCATAAAATAGACTAGAACAAAACCTATTGCAACAAGTACAAAAGGAAAAAGTGCGGTCCTGATAAATGAACCCCAAAGCCAACTTCGAATGGATTGCTTATCTTTTTTATCCTTCATGAGCATCCCTCAACTTCACTTTGAATTTGATAAAACTCGTTTATATGATCGATAAAAATTCTTGTTATTATTGGATCTAAAGCACTGCCTGCTAATCGATTTAACTCATCTAAAATTGCATCATGCTCCCATATTTTCTTATATGGTCTTGATGAATGTAACGCATCGAAAACATCGCAGACACTTGTGATTCTACTGTAAATATCAATTTCCTCACCTCGAATGCCATTTGGATAGCCATTGCCATCCCAGCGCTCATGATGATTCAATGCAATTTTTTCAGCACACGATAATATTTCTGATTGGCTACCACTTAAAATCTTTGCTCCCTTAGTTGTATGTTCTCTCATAATCCTCATTTCATTTTCAGTCAAAGTATCTGGCTTGAGCAGAACATCGTCAGGAATACCAATTTTTCCGATATCATGCAACTTGCTAGCATGAAAAAGCAGATTTGCATTTCTTTCACTTAAACCACATAACTTGGCTAGATGTCTAGCAAAGCAACCGATCCGTGAAATATGATTACCTGTGGTTTGATCTCGAAACTCCGCACTCAGCATAAGTTTGTCTATTAATTCATACTGCATATCAAGTAACATTTGGTCTTTTTCATCCACTTCGCACTGAAGCACTTGATTTTTTTGCTTCAACGCTTCGTGTAACATTTTGAGTTCTATCGCCTTATTAACTCTTAAAACTACTTCAATGTTGTCAAATGGCTTCCCAATAAAGTCCATAACACCTAAATCTAGTGCCCTAAGCTTGTTTGTATGATCATCTTGTGCTGATATCATAATTACTTGTACAAAGTTAGTTTCAAGTATGTCTTTGAATTGCTCGACTACTTGAAACCCATCCATGAAAGGCATTTTTAAATCTAATAAAATCAAGTCGGGTATTGTATGGTTTATGTATCCAGATACTTCTCTTGAATCCATTAACACGTCAATTTGACTGTATTTTTTTGACTGAAGTATTTTTTTTAAGAGCAAAGCATTTGGTTCTTGATCATCAACAATCAATATTTTTGCATCAAAATAGTTCATAAGCGCCTCACTTTTCATCTATTATAATGTATTTACCACAATAATTTTTTTTTACGCTTGTTTCGGGAGAACTGATAGAAATTATAGGATAAAAAAAAGAACTCATCTGCTTAAGATCAAAGCTAATGAGTCCCATTTATATTTATATTTATATTCTTTTATATAATCCGTCTAATAATAATAGGAAGATTTATACGTAAAATAATAGGGTTCATCGGTTATAACACAAATTAAAGGAAAATATATTGCCCATTTTTCTAAGTTTCTGTCATAGACGACGGATTCATCATAGAGATAATTATCGACGAATTCTGACGGATAAGCTGATTGATAGAAAGAGTAAACAATACTAAAAGTTACCTCTCTACCGAAAAGTGTTTTATATAAATCTGCTTGTGCCTTGGTTTCAAGAGCCAACTGAACAGCACCTTGGTCTTCGGCTTTTAAATATTCTACGAGGCCATTCTTCTCTACAGTTGCATTGATTGCTAAACCACCGTCAGTAAGTTCAATACATTGATAGCTATCAAATCCAACTGTAATATTATTTAAAACAAGGGTTTGATAATTTTCAATTAAATAATCGTTCATTTCATCTGTTGATTTAAATGAGGGACGAATTTGTTTTGAAAAAGCATCAAACATATTCTTATAAACCAATAGCGTTTGTTCAACTTTTGCATTACCTTTTGGATTTACTGCACCATTATAGCCGTTGATGACACCATAATTTGCCGCTTTGTATATGCTTTCCTTAGCGTAATCACTTATTAAAGCATCATCGCTAAAAAGCACATTGGTTTTCTCCAGTTCTATCCCAGAAAGTGTTAGAACCTTCATCATCATCGTAGCCATTTGTTCACGTGTCAGTAATTGTTCTGGTCCAAAGTCGCCATTGCCTATACCGGACGTGATTCCAACGGTTGCACCTTTTAATGCATATAGGTTCTCAGTATCGCCAAATGTTATCACAGGATCAGGTGTAATTTCGGTTTGATTTAGATTTTCATAAAGTCTTACCGCTAAATAAATAAACTCAAGTCGTGTAATTTCTGACTGATAGTTATTGAAAGCCTCTTGATTCAGTTGATTATATGATGCAAGTGTATTGATCTCCACTTCTGCCCATGCAGAAGGCTTATCTGTTAGCAATGGATCCACAGTAGCCATTGAGATTGACATTGATAAAGTTAACATAACCACGCTTACGACGAACAATAGTTTTTTTAATTTTTTAGTCATTTCTACCTCCAGTATCAGTAAGACCATTATAACCTAAATTCCTCGCATTTCAATAGTGCGTCATCTTTATTAATCTACATGACTTAATTGACATTTTATTTGAGTTTTTTTAGCAATGTAGGTAGTAGCGTTAAACTTAATATTGAGGATAAAATCATCGATACCCACATCAAAGCAGAAACGTAAAAATGTACTTTAAGAGGTGAAAACATGAGGACGCTTAAACCAACTGAAAATCCCAATGCATTCGCTATAATTGGTCGTTGAGAAAATTGATACGCTCTTTCAACTGCTCTTGAACTATCAAGACCTTCTCTCACATAGCCTTGATAGATAGATGTGTAATGGATTGCATAATCGATTCCAACACCAATTGTGATGCTAAACAAAGTTGTTGTAAACAAGTTAAGTGATATGCCTGTTAGTCCTAAAAAACCAAACAATGCTAGAGTCGTTACCAAAATAGGAATTAATGCTAAAAAGCTTGGTATGAACTTTCTAAGGCTCATCCATAGGAAAGCGAAAACTAAAATAAAGGCCATCGTCAAACTGATTTTCTGTCCTGAAATCATCGATTGATTTAGTTCATACATCGTTAATTGTGTTCCTGCAAGTTTAATTTCAGGAAAGTCATTCCCAACGCTCTCTATTTCTTCAATCGTTGCATTATTCAAATCCTTTGGAAAGATAATGACTTTGACATATGCATCACTGACAAACTCACTTGCAATATCACTTCCCATCAGCATACGCGGGTCAAAAGTAATACCTTGCGCTTGTATGGCTGTTACAATTTCATTAATCGAAACAATTTTGGTAACATTAGCTTCATCCTTCATAGCAGTTGAGAATCGATTCACTAAATCGGTGGTTTCGCTAGACAATGGGTTACCAGAATAGGGCACAAGAGCAAAAATTGGAATCGTGCCATCATTAACATCCATAATTTTTGAAAAACTCTTTGATACCTCTGTCGACGATTTATACATCATTAATTGATTAAATTCTGTTTGAATTTTTGGAACGAAATAGACAGAGATGACAATAACGGCAAGTGTTAGAATAAGGGCTGGTTTTCCCCATAATCTTCTTAAATCAATATCAATGCCTTTGGTATTTTTCTTTTTGTGTATGTCCAGTTTTTCAAAACTATTAATTAAAGGGACAATAAACCAGGTTGCGATTCCTGCAAGCGTAATCCCAATTGATGCGAAAATCGCAAGGTCATAAATGGCTTTGGTTTGCATGAACAATAATGAAATAAAACCAGCAACTGAGGTTACTGTTGTGATAACCATTGGCATACCAACCATTTTTAACGTTTTGGTCAAGCTTGATCGCATATCATCACCTGATTCAAGATGCTCTTGAACGTGTGAAATAAAGTGTAACCCATCTGCACTCCCAATGATAATTGTAAAAATCGGCGCTAGAACGGTTAGAATTGAGATTTCATTACCAATAAGGCCAGCAAACCCCAGTGTCCATAGTGCAGCTATACCTGCTGGCATAATTGATAGAAGCGTTGCTTTTGCTGAGCGCATCTGTAATCTGAAGATATTAAACAGTATAAAAAGTGCTGAAGGTGGAATCAATAGTAAGATATAAAGCAAATAATCAAATATCTTATTTTGCATGTACTGATTACCACTGATTGCATAATCAAACGCATTGTCCTCTAGTAACGTTTCGATATCCTTTAGATCTGCAAATCGAAAGTCTTCATTAGGAAACACGGTTATAATCCCATAAGTTACACCCTCTACTTCTTTGGTTGTTTTTAGTGCGTCGATCTCTGGAAGACCATTTGTAGATTCAACGCGTTTAACATACTTAATCGTATCAATTGCTTCCAATTGGTCTTCAAACTGAGTCACCTGATCCGTGACCTCATCATAATTACTAATCATAATAATCATCTGGTCACTTGTGCTGAACTCATCTGTCAAAATATTCATATTTTCTTGGTATTGACTGTTTTCAATTTTAAATATGTCGAAATTTGTTTGAATGTTCAGTTGAAAAACACCATAAATAGCTGTGAGATTAATAATGACAAATAGAAGCATCAGTGGCTTTTTAAACTTATAAATGAAATCAATATATTTTTTCATATGACACATCCCCTTTTTTATCGAACTATTTTATCGGTTACCCATTCCTAGAAGAAACTCATCTGTTCTTTCCTTTATCCACCGATCGATGTCTAAACTAAGATAATGATCGGTTAGCATAAAGGTCCAAACCGCATCGGCGAGTACCGTTTTTAACATGAATTTAAGCATAATTGCATTATCAACCTCTCTTAATTCACCAGACGCTTTAAACTGATCATAATACTTATAAATGACTTCGACGATGTCGGCAGCTGAATTCGCGAATAATAGCGTTCTAAGTTCATCGTTATAGATCAATTCTTTGACAAAAATTCTAAAAACATCCCGATTAATTAATATAAAATCAATTCTATTCCTTAAGAAAAAATCAAAAAATTCACTAAAAGTGTGAAACTCTTGTTGTGATAATTTTTCTAATATTTCTTTCTTCATTGAGGGCATCAGAACTTTTAAAAATTTTAATAGTATATTTAAAAGTAGATTTTCCTTTGTCCTATAGTGCTTAAATATAGTTCCTTCTGCGACTTCAGCACGAGTTGCAATCTCTTTCGTACTTGTATTGGCATACCCTTTTTCAGCAAAGAGTTCAATGGCTGATAGGTCGATTCGCAAAAGCTTGTCTGTTTGCTTGGCAGTTTGTTTGGTTTCAGATAGTAGTTGTTCGAAAATAGTTAAATCCAAATCTGTAGTCCTCCTTTGGAATTAAATTTAAAGATTTAATAAAAAAAAAATAAAGTGAGTGCTTACTCACTTTATTCTACGCTTATTTTTACATAATACAAGTTTTTTTTAGAAGTTCTTTTTTAGAAGTTCTTTTGCTTCTAATGCATCAACAGGCTTGGAGAATAAATACCCTTGTATTGCATCGCAATTGATTGCTTTTAACTTTTCAAGCTGCGCTTCTGTCTCAACTCCCTCTGCTACTAGATGCATATCTAATTGTTGTCCTAATCGAATAATGGTTTCTACTAAATCATCGTGGCTCTCAGAAACACCTAGAACGTCTATAAAAGACTTATCAATCTTAAGGATATCGATTGGTAAATTTTTAAGATATGATAACGATGAATAGCCAGTTCCAAAATCATCTAATGCAACCTTTACCCCAGTTGACTGTAGTCTTTCTAGTTTTGCTACAGAAGCCTCAATCGCTTGCATCAGCACAGACTCTGTTATTTCGATGATGAATTGATCAGGTGAAACTCTATAAATGCTCAATAACTCTAAGATCATCTCCTCAAAGTCTTCTTGCATTAATTGAAGCACGGATACATTAACTGAAATATGAACGCGTTTATCAGTCATTTCCTTAACATCTGAGATAAAGGACAAAGCATTCTCAATAACCCATCTACCAATTGGCATAATAAGTTGCGTTTCCTCGGCAATAGGTATAAAATCAAGCGGTGAAATTCTCCCCAATGTCGGATGATTCCATCTTAATAACGCCTCAAATCCAATGATTTCCTTAGTATTTGAATCTACTTGTGGTTGATATGCCAAACTGAGTTCTTGGTTTGGTAAAGCAAGCTTAAGTGCTTCTTCTCTTTCGACGCGCCATTTAATCCGTTCGAACATGGAAGCATCATATCTTGAGGACTTGCCACGTCCCGATTCCTTAGATTTATACATCGCAAGATCTGCCCTAGTAATTAAATCGTCTATATTATCGCCATCTTCCGGATACATGGCGATACCAATGCTGATACTATTCGAAAAATTACTGTATTCAACTTGAATGACGCGATTCATAATATGAAGTAAATGTTTTCCCAACGACTCTAATTCTCTCGTATCAGTTGTTTTATGATAAATGATAAATTCATCACCCGATATACGATAAATTTTGCTGTTTGGACCGAGATTAAGGGCTAACATTCTACCAATCGTTTGAATGTATTTATCGCCAAAACGATGTCCCATCGTATCATTAATTCTTTTAAAATGATCGATGTCTGCAAGTAAGATTCCAAACTTACTTTTCGCATCCTTTCTAACCTCAGCTTCAAGAGCATTTTTATTTGGTAATCCTGTTAAGCTATCATGAAAAGCAACATGTCTAATTTGATCTTCCATTTGCTTAATAGCATGAATGTCCGTAAAAGAACAGATCATTCTCGTCGCAATTCCCTCGCGATCTCTTTTTATTGCTCCCTTTAACAGGTACCACTTGTATCGACTTTTCTCAGACAGAATTCGAATTTGCGAACTAAAATCATTAATACCTTCAGGAATTTCATCTTCAAAATAAGGTTTCAGTTGAGCTGTATCTTCTGGATGAATAAACTCATATAAATAGGTTGGGCTATTCTTTTCAGAGGCTACTTCACCAGGTGGAATTGCCCATCGCGCTGAAACATTGAGGTAATCGTCTTTTATATTCCAGTCTAATATCGTATCTCTAATGGCGTCTAATATCAGCTCATTTTGCTCTTTACTCATTTGAAGCTCATCAAACAACTCATTAAGAGCTTCAAATTGTGCTTTGAGTTCTTCCTCTGAAGCCGTTAATTCTTCATTTAATTGAATTTGCTCAAAATGTTTTTCTGTAAGCTCATTTTTAAGCTTAACTGTTTTACGTAAAGCATAGGTCAAGATAATAATAAAAATTACCATTAAACTCATAATGATTAGTACCGTGATGATTTGTGCTCTATATTGTTCATATAAAGAGACCGGCTTATTGATAATCGTAATGTCGTCTGAAAGATGGTTCACATTTATATTAAACGCCGTTGCAACATTATAATCGATCGCATTAATGTGAAAGCCCTCTGTCACTAGTGGTAATTGTGACGGTAAAGAACCTCCAAGTATTTCAACTGAGAGCTCTCCAGCACGTTTTCCAGTCTCTCTACCACTCAATAGGCTACCGCCAATGGCACCATTATTAAGTGCAAAATCATAGAGAGAGAACACAGGTGCCTGAGTGGCTTCACTTACACCTCGAATCATATCTTCAAAATCTATGGTTCTACCGTCTATATCCGAATAATATGCTGTCATCAAAATTGCATCTGATGATTTTAGTTTGCCAACTTCTTCAAAAATCTGATCAATACTCATGTCAGTGATGACGATAGGCTCAATATCCGGATACCAGTTTGCGAGCGTCTGAATCGTAGCGTCGGTCATTGCTTTGCCACTTTCAGTTTGGTCGTGTACGATATAAAGCTGATGTAAATCAGGATTCACACTAAGCGCAACTTCTATAGTGGAATGTATATCAACCTGCTCTATAACACCGGTAATCAGAGGATCACCATTCGTTAGCATATCGTAATTGTCTTTACTTACACCACTGGATACGATAGAAACATCTCTAAAAAGCATATCCCGTTGCGACATGACATAGGTTAAAGCAGCATCATCCGTCGTAACGACTAAATCCAGCTTCTTCTTAGCATACTTATATTGAATCATCTCATTGAAAAGCTCAAGCTCCTTATCCGTAGGATACTCTTTCCAATCAATATATTCGACAAAAATTCTTGTGTTATCATAACTTTCTTGAATTGTATCGATCACACCACGATCGATATCATCCGTCCACGACAAACCATAATGATAAGAATTAATAATCAATACTTGCTTATCACTCTCTGCAAAGGTTGGCATACCGTTAAAAATACATACTATGAGGTATAAGAGTATCGTAGTGGAAAAAAATCTGCGAAAATACATGATTCACCTCTTTCTTCTAATTATGTAATGTGGTTATTACTATCATAACCTATAAGTGACCTTTTTCATAAGTATTTTGTAAAACTGTATCATTATTCCATTTGTTTTTAACCATTATCTTATTGAAAAAAGAAGAAGCTCTTGCAATTGTTTCATCAATAAGCAAAAGCCCCTTTTTGATAGAGACATTCTTACTCTATTTAGTTATTCCCCATAAACTGAAAAAGCCAACTTTTAATTTCATCAGAGGCAAATGAGGCTTCGATACTTTGCTTGAAAACGGACAATACTTCTGCATCATTCCAGTTAAAAAACCGATACATTTGGTCGAACTCTTCATTCATAGTCGTATTTGAAACGGTTCTATTATCCGTGTTCATGGTTACTTTAATACCATTTTGAAAGTATTGATTCATTGGATGCATTGGGAACGACTTTACGGCTTTGGTTTGAACATTACTAGTAGGACAGCATTCAATAAAAACGCCTTTTTCTACGAGTAATTTCTGTAAGCGTTCGTCTTTTATCATCGCTGTACCATGTCCGATTCTTGTAGCACCTAGTAAAGAGACTGCATCCTCAATATTTTCAACACTGCCGGTCTCACCTGCGTGAATTGTTACGGCATATCCAAGTGATCTTGCCTTTTCAAATGCACCTTTAAACCTAGGTGCAAATCGATCGCGTTCGCCTCCACATAAATCCACAGCGACAACCCCTTTGCCCAACCAGTCTTTTCCTGCTTCAATCATATCGAAAAAACCGTCTATCTCAGTATTTCTGAGATACGAAAGAATAACGTTCCCCTTTATTTCGAAATCATTTTCTGCTGCCTTTAACCCTTTTACCACTGCGCCAATTATACGATTTAAATCAAGGCCATTCTCTAGATGTAGATGTGGTGCAAACCTTACTTCTAAATACTTTACATTTTCTTTTGCTGCATCCTCATAGAGTTCGTACGTAGCTTGAGTTAATCTAATTTCACTTTGCAGAACTTTGACAGGGATTTGAAACCTTTCTAGATAGGTGTCGAGCGAATCACAATTTTCTGGTGCAATTAACAATTTTGAGAAAACCTCTAAATCATCATATTCTTGGGTTGCTTCATCTTCCCTTAGCCATTTTAATACCGTTGTGGTTCTTAGACTACCATCTAGGTGACAATGCAGTTCTATTTTGGGTAGTTGATTAAAATCAAGTTTGTCTACTTTCATCGAAATCTCCTTTATCCGTGATTCATTTTTGCAAATAAAAAACGCTCGACTACGAAGAGAATACAGCTGTATCCTCCTCGTAATCAAGCGTTTAAGGTGCTTGGTAGAGACCCCTGAACCTTATTATCAGGGTTATACGAATCACATTTCATTTTCTATTAGATGGATTCTAACATAAAACCAAACCTATCGTCTATACTTAGTCAAAAAGAATGTGAAAAATTTATATGTAGTTAACATATATGTAGTTGACATATGTGTTAACTACATATAGAATGAAATCAAAAGATTCAAATGAAATCATAAGATATTTAAGGAGTTTATTATGAAAGGAAAACCTGGTAGACACATTCCTGCTTTTGTGTTATTGGAGCTTGCTCATTCTTCCAACTACGGCTTGGGAATTTTAAATGAACTAAAGTCCAAAATGCCTCATTGTTTATTTGATACAGCTGGTGTTTATAGAGCCCTGAGCGCGTTAGAATCAGATGGGTTAATTATTGCAAGTATTCCAGATCCAGCCCATCAGCAGAAAAAACTATATGAGATCTCTGATTTAGGGAGAGAAGCTTTAAAAGAATATCATGAAGATATCCAAATGCGTTTTGATAATTTATCCTTTTTTCTAAAAACCTATGAACGTTTAGAGGTGAAGCATGACAACTAGCATTTTTTATATCGTCGTAGGATTACTAACGATTATTTCATTCTTGAAGGATCGCAATAAGACTAAAAAAGCAATTAAAATCGGATTTAATTCATTTAAGAAGCTATTGCCATCCATTATTCCAATGATGATTGGGATCGGTTTGATTTTGTCCATATTAAGCCCCAACACGGTCAGCCAGCTCCTCGGTGAAAAATCAGGGATTTGGGGGACACTCATTGCAATGATCATAGGATCAGTTGCCTTTATGCCAAGTTTTGTAGCCTTTCCACTTGGGGCAAACTTGTTATCACATGGCGCTGGTTTCCCACAAATTGCAGGATTTATTTCGAGTCTTATGGCAGTGGGTGTGGTTTCGTTAGGGCTAGAAATTAAATATTTTGGTAAAACGACTGCAATCTTGCGCAACCTTACAGCTCTTGCTGCCTCTTTTGTCTTTGTTCTTCTCGTATGGAGGTTAATGTAATGAAAGCAAAAATAATCAAATACAAATGGGCTCTTCTCTTACTTTTTTCATTAATTGTTGTAAATGTTGCACTCCCCGAAATTGGTAAAAAAGCCAATACAATTACGCTTTCTAACTTTGGTACAATGCTAAGCGTCCTGCCACCTATTATGCTTTTAATTGGTTTGCTTGACGTTTGGGTACCAAAAGAGACCATGATCAGATACATGGGCGAACACTCAGGACCAACTGGCCTGCTCATTGCTTTTTTTCTCGGCTCTTTTGCAGCTGGTCCCCTCTATGCAGCTTTTCCAGTTGCAGCTATTCTTCTTAAAAAGAGAGCAAAATTATCTAACGTTCTTTTCTTTTTAGGGGTTTGGTCAACTGCTAAGCTTCCTATGGTCATGTTTGAATATACCTCGTTTGGTGGAAAATTTACGATTATTCACATACTCTCCAACTTAACCGTTTTCTTAGTAGGCGCTATTCTTCTTGAAAAGACATTGAGTAAAGATGAAAAAGAACATGTTTATCAAATCGCTACAGAACTGGCATAATGTCAGTTCTTTTTCTTTTACTATCTATAAATCGCTGATATAATAATTGATGTTATTAATACTTCGGAGGCTTTTTATATGAATTTTCAACCCTATATCTTGGTTTTAGGCGCTTCAATTGTTGACATTACTGGTTTTTCGGCAGTAAAATATCGAACGCACAACTCTAATCCAGGGTGTATTAAAATATCAATGGGTGGTGTTTGCAGAAATATTGCTGAAACTACAGCACGACTTGGCGTATCAACAAAGTTTATATCCGCTATAGGCGATGATGAACATGGTAGAAGTATCATTGAACATTCAAAACTCATTGGCTATGACATGTCTGACTCTTTATTTTTATCAAAGTGCTCTACGCCTACCTATCTCGCGATTTTAGATGAAAAAGGTGAAATGGTATCTGCCATCGTAGATATGTGGGGAATCGATCAAATGGATACGCACTTTGTGGATTCAAAATCTGATATTATTGAAAATGCTGAATACACGTTTGTAGACTCAGATAATCCTGAGCTACTCGAGCACCTCCTAAAGACGTATCAGGGGAAGACAAATTTCGTTTTAGATCCTATCTCTGCTGTTAAAGCTGAGTCGATTAAGCATTTAATTCCTTATTTTCACACGATAAAACCCAATCGCTTTGAGGCTGAAGCCATTGTTGGTTATCCACTTGATAGCACTGAATCGCTTTTAAAAGCGTCAGAAGATTTACTTGCTTTAGGTGTTACAAATGTCTTTATTTCTTTAGATGAAAATGGCATCTTCTACGCCAACGAAAATGTACGAGGTGTTATGATGGCAAGGCATGCAAAAGTCGTTAATGTCACTGGAGCTGGAGACTCTTTTGTAGCTGGCCTTGGCTTCGGCTATATGAATCAAATGAATTTACATGATACCGTTAAATTTGCAATTGCAGCAAGCTTGCTGACCATTTCACATGAAAGCACCATCCATCCAAATATGTCTATTGATACAGTTAAATATATTGTATCCACCACTGAGTGGGTAGACACACAGTTTTAAGGAGGTTTCATATATAAGATGATCCTAGGAGAATTAAAGCTAACAGAAAACTTTGAAGTCCGTATCAGCGATATCAACTATGGTGGCCATATGGGAAATGATCGGGCATTAAGCTTTTTCCAAGATGCAAGGATCAAGTATTTAAGGCATTTTGGATTTGATGAGCATCATCTTGCAGATGGTGTTGGTATTATATTGAGTGAGTCACATGTCTATTATAAAAAAGAAGTATTTTTATACGATCAGTTATTTGCTAAAATTTGGATTCAGGATATAAAAAAAAGAGCCTTCACAATGATCTATCAATTTTATAGACAAAGTGATCAAGCTCTCGTGTTTGAGGGTTCAAACCTCATTTATGCTTTTGAGTACCAGTCGAGAAGAGCATGCGAACTTCCTGAAAAATTCATAAGCACACTGACCTCTTCTACGCACCCTTTTGAGTAACTACAATCAGTGGCAAGTCTTTATCTGAAAAGGACTTCCCATCAAACCCAGAATACAAATGATAATTTTCAAAGCCTGCTAGATCCAGTTTTTCTAGTAGGCTTTTTATCTTAACAGGATAAAGTGTGGTCTCTGCGGATAGGGTCATAGTGGTTTCAGATTTAATCGTTAGCAAACTACTAAATGTAATTCTTGGAGCTTCTGTCATCTTCGTCTCATCATAACTGTAAAACCGTTCAAATTTTATCTGTTCATTATCAATTAAAGGAAGTTGACTTGGTTTTTCGGCTAATATCTTATCATAATTAAGAATTTGTAAAATCAAAGTGCCTCCTGGCTTCAACATGTCGTAGAAGTCTGATAATACCTCTTCTATACGTTCAAGATGAACCAGTGTGTTTCCGATACAATAGATCCCTTCGAAGTACTTTAAACCAAAAGACGATTTCGCATCTCTCATATCCATTAGAAAAAACTGTGCTGCTAGATTGGGAAAAAGCTTAGTTGCTTCTTCAATCAAAGCTTCACTCAAATCTATCCCTATCAGATTTAATTCTGGCTCTAGTTCTTTAAAGGCAGACAATACAGTGCCATCTGCTGATCCAATATCCAAGATATTGCCACTACTTGGAAAATGTTCTTTTAAGAAAGTTGCCTTATTTCCTACAGGGAAAACAAATCGGTATACTGGGGCTAAATTTTTATAAAACATGGTTACTCCTATCTCAATGTTTATTTCTATGTTCCGTTACAAGCGCGTTAATAGATACAATTAAGTTCTCATAGTTAATAGGTTTTGACAAATAGCCATCCATTCCAGCCTCAATGCATTTTTTTGAATCGCCATCGAGTGCATGTGCTGTCATGGCGATAATCGGTGTAAACTGGTTTGAGTTCCTCAATCCACGGATTTTTTTGCTTGCCTCATACCCATCGACGATGGGCATTTGACAGTCCATTAGGATGACGTCAAAAAAAGCTTCTTCTATCTTTTGGATTGCATCTTCACCATTAACAGCCAAAGTGGTGTGCCACCCTTTATTTTGTAGGACTTGATTAACGAGTACGCGACTCGTCATATCGTCATCCACGATTAGTATATTCAAATCCTCTAGTAAAGGTAGCCTAACGGCTTTCTCTTCTAGAGTATCAATATCCAGAATCTCCATTGATTGTTCAAGTATGCATGTAAAGCTAAAGGTACTCCCCTCACCATATTCACTTTCAGCATGCATTTCACCACACATGAGTTCTACTATACCTTTAGAGATTGCTAAACCTAAACCACTTCCACCAAATTGTCTGGAGGTACTCTCATCCACTTGAACAAATCTTTTAAATAATTTATCTAATTTATCCGCTTGGATCCCAATTCCGGTATCTGAAATGGTGAAACGTATAAGGTAGGCATGTTCATCGAAACTGTTTTCTAGTTGTGCTTTTACTTTGATAGTTCCTTCATTGGTAAATTTAACTGCATTTCCAATTAGATTAGATAACACTTGTTTTAATCTAAAGCTATCCCCTTTGACATATAAAGGCAAGCGCTCGTCAAAGGCTAACTCTATCTTAACATTTTTTTGTACAGTTGCGACTTGATAAAGTTTTACAATATTGTTCAATAATTTCTTTAAATTAAAATCAATTTTTTCAAGTCGCATCCGGTCTGCTTCTAGTTTTGTGTAATCCATAATCTCAGTTACGAGTTTTAAAAGCGCTTCTGCGGAAAAATCCGCTAGCTCGATGTATCGCCTCTGACCTTCATCGATCTGTGTTTCTTTTAAAAGCTGAAGCACACCAATTAAACCATTCATTGGCGTGCGAATTTCATGAGACATATTTGCTAAAAAATAACTCTTGGCATTGTTTGCACTTTCAGCTATTTTCTTAGCTTCTTCTGCGACTTGCTTAGCTTTAATGAGTTCTTCTCGATTTTTTTCTCTTAGTGTTACATCAGTATAGAGCGAAAAACCACCTACGACTTCCTCGTTAATTTTTATGGGAACGCCAATAATCTCCATTGTGAGCTCTTCACCTTTTTTATTGGTTCTTATCCCTGAACACTGAACACTTTCACCTTTAAATATTAAATTATTATTTTTAAGAGTTTCAGGTCTAACTCGTTCAGATGCAACAAAATCCTCAATCTCATTTCCGATAACCTCTTCGGCAGAATAACCAAAAACACTGGTAAAAGCTTCGTTCACTGCAAGTGTACGATGGTTTGAGTCGATCTGAACAATAGCAATTGGTGCATTTTTAAAAAGTGCTTCAAATGCTGTTTTTTGACTGTACATTTCGATTTCAGCGTCCTTGAGCTTTGAAATATCATTTACTAGACCTAATCCCCCAATTACGGTTTTCTCATAAGAAAACAAAGGGGTAAAAATTGCAGACAAATAACTTTCTTTATGCCCTGTCACTGAATTGTAGTAGCCTTCAAAGTGGCTTTTTACCCCTGTTAAGCATTTTGCAATTGCACGCCGTACTTCTAGATTTGGCAAATGAAAAATATTTAAGTTTAACAGCGCTTGTCTTGTCGAACCCATTATTCTGACAAATTCCTGATTACATTCCTTAATTTCCCCTGTCTCCGTAAAACTGAAAATACCAGCGGGGGTGTTGTCAAATATGTCTTGAAATTTCTCTTCACTTAACTTTATCTGAATTTCTTGTGATCTTGTTTTTTGAATCAGGTAATCACTTTGAGCCAACCTTTGTGATATGTCCGTCACCATAGAAAAAATAACACTTTCGCCCTCGTGTTCAATGGATGTTGCATGAACTTCAACTTCTTTTATAGTGCCATCTGATAATCGATGTTGGAAGTTAAAATAGTTTCTATTTTCTACAACAACTTTGTTCATTTCTGATTTGATAACCTCTTCCGTCGCCATATTAATGTCTGCAATTTTGAGCAATTGAATTTCATCTAAGCTATAGCCGTAAAAACGACAGGCTGAAGGATTCGCGTCAATAATGTTACCCGAATCAGGTGAAATAATTAAAATTGGAGTTGGATTTTTTATAAAGAACTGATGTTCAAGACTGGTAAATCCATTCGCTTTGATCATATAGTTCACCTAGTTTTCTAAATAACATTTAAAATGGACACTCATTTGCTTAATAATTGGGAATATCTCTTCTATTTTAGCGGCTTTACAAGCACGTTCAGTTTGTTCAGCCATTGCCATTATTTTAAACTCTCTTACATTCCCCGATGATCCTTTTAGCTTGTGTGCCTGCCTAGCAATATGTGCGAGCAGGTCTTCGTTCGCCTGATCCTTAACCAAATGCTCAATCGAAATATTTAAATCCTCAATGATGTTCTTTGTTTGATCTATATAAGTATTGATTACAAGTTCAGAAGTTTGGAGATCAAAACCCGTCGCTTCAGATAATGCCTCTAAAAGTAAATGCAAACATTTGTTATTATTATTATTTTGATTGCTCATAGCTTCTCTCCTTTACGTCAATTATTTATTCGATAATACCTAGTTTCCCCAGTACCTCTCGGAATTTATCCAAATCTATCGGTTTTGACGCATACGCATCACAGCCGTATTCAAAAGCTGTTTTAACGATATCAGACTCGCCTAAGGCTGTCGTCATAATGATTTTACTCTTCTTTTCCTTCGAAATGTTTTTTTCACTCTCTAAATCTCTCATTGCTTTTAACACTTTAACACCATCAATTTTGGGCATCATAATATCTAAGCAAATCAAATCATACGGTGCGTTTTCTTTAAGTGAAATTAAAAAAGCGTCGATTGCCTCTAAACCATCTACGACCAGATCACAATCGCCATATTCTCTTAAAACCTTGTTTAAAAACTTTCTACTGACCATATCGTCTTCAACTATTAGTATTTTCTTCATTCGTTCGTCCTCCATCCATTAAAATGCCAATCATTAACCGAATCTTTTTGATGTATTCTAGCGTTTCATTATACAACTCTTTTCTTATTGAAAGCTCCATCTTAAAAGCCAGTGTTTTAAGTTCTTCAACTCTATGATTTTCAAATATCATTTTTAGTTGATGCGCTGAGAGCTCAAGTAAAATATGATTTTCTTGCATCATTGCCATTTCAATTTGAATCAACTTTTCAGAGACACTTTCAAATAATTCTGTCGTGATCAAACTCATCTTATAATTAGATGCATCTGAATGGCTAACGCTTTCTTTATTCAAATACGTTGCTAAAAATGAAACCAAAGTACTTCGATCAACCGGTTTAGAAATATAACCATCCATCCCACTGGCTCTAAAAAGCGCTTCGTCGCCTTCTAGTGCATATGCGGTTAACGCGATAATCGTGGTCTTTTGATTGAGGTTAAATTCACTTCTAATCCACTTTGTCGCTTCAATACCATTCATTTTAGGCATTTGAATGTCCATTAGAATTAAGTCATATTTTTTAAGTTTGACCGCTTCGATCGCCTCAAGACCATTTGAGACAACGTTAACTTTTACTTTCTCTAGTTCAATCATTTTGGTCATAACAATCTGGTTAACACTATCATCTTCAACCAAAAGAATTTCTTTATCACTTAATGAAACGTGTGTTTTTATTTCTAGGTTCTTCTCAGTTGAAACCGGATCAACTTCTCGAAGCGGTAGTGATAAAGTGAACTTACTCCCTTTAAGATAAACACTACTAAAACTTATAGTGCCATACATCATTTCTGCCAGTTGCTTTGAGATTACAAGTCCCAGACCTGTACCACCATATTTTCGAGTATAGGTCCCATCCACTTGGGTAAAACTATTAAAAAGTAAGTTGAATTTGGATTCCTCAATCCCGATGCCTGTATCAATCACTGAAAATTCTAGCTGTTTCACCTCTCCCACATCACTTTGTGATTCTTTCACTTTTAGAGTGATTGAACCTTTATCTGTAAACTTAATAGCATTGTTAATGAGATTATTGATAATCTGCTTTAGTCGATTTTCATCACCATAATAATGCTTGTTTAGAACACCGTTGGTTTCAAGTTGAAATTTGACACCTTTTTCTAGAATATGTGGCTGGTGTAGCCTTACTATGGAGTCTATTAACACTTTCATCGAGAATGGATTGTACTCAATTTTGAGCTTACCAGCTTCAATTTTAGAAAAATCAAGCACGTCATTGACAATCTCAAGTAAGGATGCCACACATTCCTTAGCCGTTTTAAGGTTATCCTTTTGCTCATCGGTAACAGGATCCATAAGTGTCAGATCAACCATACCTAATATGCCATTCAGTGGTGTTCTTATCTCATGGCTCATATTAGCAAGAAACTCACTTTTAGCTTTGTTGGCTGCTTCAGATTTTTCTTTCTCTTGATAAAGCTCAATGGAAGCTCTTTTTTTATAGTCTATATCTGATATTAATAAAACTACATAACCTTCCTCTGGAGAATATAGAGAAAGCTGAATCCACTTGTTTAAGCCAACCAAATAATGCTCTTCAATGTGATCGACATTTTTATAAGCGACAACCTTTTCAACTCTCATCCTGAAATCATCATAGTCAATGCTCAGAAAACTGCTCAGCTGCTTTAAATCACTTCTTAAAATTTCATTGGGTTTTCTTCTTAATGTTGTATAAACTTTCTTGTTGATTTCCATTATTTTGCCATCTTTAACCCTACCATCCTTATGAAACTCAAGCTGAATATAGAAAATCATATGATCCATGTTTTGAAATAATGAATAATATTTTTTTTGACTTTGTCTGAATTTTTCCTCTGTAAGATAACTATCATGACGATCAAGCAAAATGCCTATAATGCCTTTATATTGACCTTCATTATCATAATAGGGCTTTCCTATTGCCAGCATATGTCTTTCTTCTTCAAATTGGTCTTTCATAACCAGTTCCAACTGAAAATCCGTTTGATTTCTAGAACTCACATCAATAGCTGATTTAAAGAAGTTGAAATTATTTTCATTCATTCTAAGATTGAGAATTTCAAAAAAATGATATTGATCGTTATCTTGCCACACTTTGAATGCATCGTTAACAAACTCACAGTTGAGATGTTCGTCGAGCTTATAGATAATTAAAGGTAAACTGTTTAAATAACTCAAGTTAATTTGCTTTGCTTTTTCTAAATTCTGCTCGTATAAAATTCTTGGTGTTATATCCTCGAAGGTGACCATATAAATACTTTTGCCACTTTGTTCAAGTGGCATAAAATTAATATTAAAATAAAAAATCTTATCCATATTATCTGAAGCTGTCGTCAGTGAAATGACGTGACCATTATGCATCTCACCTTTTTGTATGCTCTGTTTTAAAAATTGATTAAAATCGCAATTTTCACATGCTCCAGAGTTGCCACAACCATTTTTAAAGCTATTTGTGCATCTAACGACGTTGCCAATTCTTATGCCTGAAATATCGTGATTTTTTACTCCAAAAGTCTTTCTGAATTGAGGGTTGACCCCAAGCATCATTAACCCCTCATCTATAATTGCCATACCTACTGGCAGACTTGAAAAAAGTTGCATTAAATTGTTTCGTTCTCGTAGTACTTCAAGCTCAGCTCGATGCATCTTCGAAATATCTCTGAAAACGAGAACATAGCCAGTCACCTCATTGTCATTTTCTTGTATTCTTGTAAACTTTGCAGAAATATATTTTTTATCTGTCAATCCTACTTGAATATAGGATTCTTTTAACAACCCCTTTTCTAGATATGGATGGTCTCCAGAATCACTAAAAAAGAAGTTAGGGCAATGTACCAAGTCATTTTGAATAACCATTATTTGATTAAGCGGTTGGCCAATTAATACATCTGAATCTCGTTCTAAAATCTCACAAGCCTCAATATTTGCAAAATCAATTTCGCCATCTATATCACAGATTAAGATTGCATCTCCAACAGAATTGAGTACAGAGATAAGTTTTAAACGATCATACTTTGTGATATTTTGTGTTTTCCTCTTCATCAATTAATCCTCATCTATCAGACTTTAGTTCTATTTTAACAATTGACAAATGCCTTTCGAAATCTGTTCAAGTGGCAGTTGACGCTCTACCGCTCCTACTTCATATGCAGCTTTAGGCATCCCATAAACTACAGATGAGCCTTCATCCTGTCCTAGTGTCCTCGAACCATGTCGTCGCATCGATAGAAGCCCTTTCGCACCGTCGTAGCCCATTCCTGTTAGTATCACGCCAATCGCCTTGTCACCACCTTCTTTTGCTACAGAATTAAACAACACATCGACCGAAGGACAGTGTCCATTGACACGATCGCCATAGAAGACATCTACTTTGAATCGATCGCCTACACGTTGAATTTTCATATGTTGATCCCCTGGTGCGATCAAAACTCTACCCATTTCAAGATAATCCCCTTTTTTAGCTTCTAAAACCTCAAAATGTGTCTGTTGATTGAGCCTAGTTGCAAACATTTTGGAGAACTGAGGTGGAATATGCTGTACAATAACAATTCCAGGGATTTCTTTTGGAAGTGTCTTTAATACTTTATAGATTGCTTCTGTTCCACCTGTAGAAGCACCTATTGCAATGACTTTCTTACTCTGAATTTTAGAGACACTTGAAACATCTGTTTCTAATGAATCCTCAAGTGTCACGACTTTTGCCTTTTTAGCTGCTTTAACCTTGCAAATCAGATCCTTTATAAAATTTTCAACACTCTGCGGTGACTGTACGTTCGGTTTTGTGACAAAATCCACAGCACCGACATTTAGTGCTTCTAAAACGGATTCACTGATAGCACTCACGACAATTACTGGAACTGGATGTTGTGGCATCAGTTGTCTGATAAACTCAATGCCATCCATCTTAGGCATCTGGACATCACAAGTAATCACATCGGGTTGAAACCGTTCTATTTTATCGATTGCATCATATGGATTTTCTGCTTTCGCAACTACGATGATATCAGGATCTACCGAAAGACCTCTAGAAAGCACTTCGCGAAAAACCATACTGTCATCTAATACCAATACTTTTATTTTTGATCCCATAATGTCACCTATATTTTACGATACACAGCAGGTTTGATGTATTTAAAATCAGTTGCATCCTTATTAATGGATTCTGAATGACCGATAAACAAATACCCACCATAAGTAAGTGAGTCGTATATTTTTTGTACTAGAGCTTCTTTGGTTGCACTATCAAAGTAAATCATGACGTTCCGACAAAAAACCACATGCATTTTTTTCTTAAAGGGATATTTTTCTGTCATCAAGTTAAACTTTCTATAGAGTACTTCACTTTTTAATTCTTCTTTAAATTGGTAATGCTCGTGATCTATTTTCTTCATGTACTTTACAATCCAAGCTTTTGGTAAATTACTTATTTCACCTAAGCTATAAATGCCGTTTTGAGCGATATGAAGCGCTTCTTCAGATATATCAGTCGCAAGAATTTTACTGTCCCAATCTTTTGTAAAATGATCTTTTAGAATCATCGCCAATGTATAAGGCTCTTCTCCGGTTGCGCTTGCTGCACACCATAATCTGAAATCCCTATCATTAATTTCCTTTGTAAAGTAAGGCAAGACTTCATCTCTAAGAAAAGTGAAATGATCGAACTCCCTCATGAAAAAAGAGTGATTCGTAGAGATTTTATTGACCAATACCTGTAAGGATTGACCTGTAGGATCTCTCATTAAATAGTCATAATACTCAGTAAAACTATTTACCTTTAGCTCATCTAGCACTTTATGCAATCTGGAGACGACAAGCGTCTCCTTCTCTTTTTTTAAGTTAATCCCATAATTAATTTTTATCAGCTCGGCAAGCTGGATAAATTCTTTATGCGTTATTTTAATCATATGTACCATAGGAGAGGCATATCCCTCTCCTAGCCTTTCTATGTTTAGTATTTTCCAAACTCATTTTCGCTTAAAACGATTTTTTTCTTAGGTTCGTTCAATCGAGCGTGTGATTCGTATTCATTTTGACTTTTCATCATGTCTAGCATTTTAAGTACATCTGGATTCAGGTCTTCTAATTGGCGGTTGTAGCCATAGCCCCCCATTTTTCTCAGTTTGAATCTAGCGACTTGGTGTTTTAACATATCTGCTTGAGATGAGAGTTCTTCACTTGCAGCGGCAGTTTCCTCAGACGTTGCTGAAGTGGTCTGAACAACATCAGCAATTTGACTTATGCCTTGGTTAATTTGCTCAACCGCTTGAGCTTGTTCGTTAGAAGCTACTGCAATATCGCCCACTAGGTTTGAAACCGATTCGACAATTTTAACGATTTCGGTAAGTGCACCAGCAGTTTCTTTAGCAATTCTCGTTCCATCTTCCACTTTTCGAATAGAGCCCTCTATCATATCTGTGGTTTCTTGTGCGGCATTTGCAGATCGTGCCGCAAGATTTCTCACTTCTTCCGCAACAACTGCAAAACCTTTACCATGTTGTCCTGCTCTTGCAGCTTCTACTGCAGCGTTAAGTGCAAGGATATTGGTTTGAAACGCGATTTCATCAATGACCTTAATGATCTTAGAGATATTTGAAGAAGAGACATTGATTTCTTCCATAGAGCTGAGCATCATCTTCATTTGGTCATTTCCTTTAGCAGCATTAACTCTAGCCCCTTCCGAAAGGGAATTAGCCTCTGTTGCGTTATCTGCGTTTAATCTCGTTTGTACTGCAATTTGCTGAACAGATGCAGTTAATTGTTCAACAGAGCTCGCTTGCTCAGTTGCGCCTTGAGAAAGTGCCATACTCGAATCAGAAACTTGGCTCGCACCAGCTGCAACCTGTTCTGATGCAGAGTTAATGTTCGCCATAACTTCGTTGATGTTGTCCGTCATTTGATTAAACGCATTTGCAAGAACACCAACCTCATCCCTAGAGTTAACTGGAATATGTACATCCAAGTCGCCATCTGCCATTTTTTTAGCTGCTGCAACCATTCCCGTAATTGGTTTTCTAATTGATGCAGAAATAAAGTAACCCAGTAACATTGAAATTATCATTGCTGCGATCAGTAATGCAATCATCATTGTGGTTGCTGCGTTAGCTTGCGAGGTATTGTCAGTAGATGTTTGAAGTGCGATTTCTACTTTCATATCTTTAAGTGTTGTATAATCCGCTTCTATTTGCTTCCTAATGACATCGCCTTCGCCTTTCATAAGTTCAAGCGCTTTATCCTTTTGCCCAGCTTTTGCAAGGCTAATAATTTGCGCTGCGATTTCATCATACTTTGCTTTATTTAATTTAAGATCACTTGTCAATCGTTTGCCTTCTTCAGTGATAATCAACTCATCAAAGATTTCTAAATGCTCATTAAACTCCTTATTACGCTCTGCAATTCTAGCTTCATTGTCTGCGATTTCAGTTGCTGTATCTGCTAGAACAACATCTTTAACATTGCCTCTCATCCTTTGAAAGCTCTCAGCAATGATAATCATATCCCCTAGTGGTGCCGTCATATTGGTATAAAGGTAAGTATCATTTTCACTTATTGTTTGTATGTTCATAATCCCAACAATGCCAATTCCACCTGCAATTAATGCAACGATTAAGTATCCTAGAATCATCTTTGTGCCAATTTTAAGATTGCGGTATAATTTCATATAGTCCTCCTTATTCTTCCAAGTCAAAAATCATGTCATATTCATGATTGGACAGTAATTTTTCACAATCGAGTAGTAGTTTTACTTCATTATTTACTTTGCCAATGCTTTTTATATATTGATTGGATACGCCTGAGCTAAGTAATGGCTGATCGACGATATCCTCTTCCTTTATGTTAGTCACCTCAGCAACACTATCTACTATTAAACCAACAGAATGCTCTCTAACATCGACAACGATAATACAAGTGCGTTCGTTGTATGTCATATAATCCTTTTTGAATTTTAGACGCATATCCATAACGGGAATAATTTTCCCCCTTAAATTGACAATGCCTTTGATAAAATCCGGCAACTCTGGTACAACCGTAATCGGTAAAATGCCTATGATTTCTGTTACATGTTTAATTTCAATCCCGTATGATTCTTCTTCTAAATTAAACGTTAAAAACTTCCCCTTCTGCGTATCTTCTTCTAGGTAATTCTCATTTAAAGCCGACTCCATATTGCCCTCCTTTCCTTTATCTTATTCTCAGCCCAGTAATACTTGATACATCCAGTATTAAGCTTATGCTGCCATCACCCAAAAGTGTACATCCAGCCAACCCTTCTATTTTCTTAATATTTGAGATGAAGCTAGGCAAGGCTTTTACAACCACCTGTTGTTGACCCATAAGCTCGTCTGCGAATAAGCACATCACACGATCGTCCTGTTCAACCATAATTAAAATGCCTTGTTCAAACTTCTTAAACTCACTTGGAATCTTATAGCGATTGTGTAGGCGCATTATTGGAAAACAGTCTCCCCTAACCATTACCATTTCATTTTTGTCAGGATCAATTATGATATCCCTTTTTTCTGGTCTGAAGGATTCCTTTATCGCAGTAATTGGGATTGTAAACCTCGAATCCCCAACACGAATGTTCATGCCTTCTATAATGGCAAGTGTCAAAGGAATTTTAAGGGTCATCGTCGTGCCTATTCCTTCTTCACTTTCAACGACAATACTACCACCAACCGCTTCAATATTTTTTGCAACGACATCCATTCCAACACCCCGACCTGAAAACTCAGTTACAGCTTCTTTTGTTGAAAACCCAGGAAGTAATATTAGATTAAAAATTTCTCGATCACTCATGTCTGAAGCGACATGATTTAACATGCCCTGTGCCTTTGCCTTTTCAAGGATTTTCTCACGATTTAATCCTTTCCCATCATCTTTAACAATAATGAGTACGTCACTTCCAACATTTTTCGCACCTAATGTGATTCTACCTGTTTTCTCTTTTCCTGCTTCAATTCGCTCCTCTTCTGACTCAATCCCATGATCGATGGCATTTCGAATGAGATGCATCAAAGGATCGGAAATTTTCTCGATGATATTTTTATCTACTTCTGTCTCTTCACCAAAGAGATCCAGTATCACCTCTTTGCTTAGCTTTTTACTCATATCTCTTACAATTCGATGCATTTTTACAAAAGTTGTCGACAATGGTACCATTCGAATGGACATTACCATATCTTGAAGCTCGCCTGTGATTTTATGTAATAACCTAGATGATTTTTGAAATGAATCTGAATCGATAGAAGCCACGATAGGATTTTGTGTTACCATTGCCTCAGCTATAACGAGCTCACCCACTGTGTTCATAAGGTTGTCGAGTTTATCGACATTGACACTAATCATGGTTGACCCTGTATCTTTTACTTCTTTTGGTTCTTTTGGTTCTTTTGCTTCTCTTGTATCTTTGGCTTCTTTTACTTCTTCGGTAACGGTTTTAACTATAGGTACTTTTATAATTTGAGGTTCTGTTTGAATTCTTTCAATTGTTTTTTCCTCTTGCTCTACTTTAAATTCTGACTCTACTATCTCAACTACTTCTAGCGTGTCCAAAAATACAGTTTTATCTAAATGTGCTTGAATCTCATCGAGTGATAATTTCGTCTTAACTCGAATCTCAAAACCATTTTCACGAATCCAATCGGTTGTCTTTTCATTTTCTGCTACGTCTGGTGGAAAATGTACCATGTCCTCTACAAGATCGGTTAAGCCAAAAATAACTGTATAAGCCCTGATATTTTCCATCTCGCAGCCGGATTCAAATCTGATAGTTGCTTTATAGTAATTGATTGGGTCTTTTAAATGTTTTTTCTCTTGAGGAATATAGTATTGCTGTACCTTTTCTGTTTCGGGTTTTTTAATCTCTGATTCAACATTATTTTTCACTTTCATCTCTTCAAGTAATGCAACTAATGCCTTTACAATTTCACTTGAATCACCATCGGGTTCATCTCTATTTTTGATTTTATTAACTTCTACTTTGATAAAATCAACCACTTCTAGCGCTAAGTCGGATAGTGTTGAAAATGAAATCACCTTAGGCTTCGTTTCTCTTATAAAATAAAATATATCCTCTAACTGATGTGCTAAAGTTGCGATGTTATTAAAAAGCATCATAGCTGAAGAACCTTTTATTGTATGCATGAAACGAAAGATTTCATTGATTGCTTCATCGCTTAACTTTTCTTCTTTTTCACTGTTAATGATGACTTGTTCCATTTGATCAAGAAATGTAGAAGTTTCATAGATATAGATCTCAAGCATCGGTTCGTTCTCAAAACTCGTCATCGTATCGCCTCCTTATTTTCATCGTATTTTTAAATTATCCAGATTGAAAACTCTTATATGATTGAAAATTCTTTTCCCAATTTTCTAAAGTTTCTTTGACTTGCTCTAACAAATATTCGAGATGTTTTACTTCATTCTCATAAACGGTGCTCTTCACTGTGAACTGCTTGTTATCACTTGCATAATCCTCAATAAGTCTTAAAATCTTATCTCTGAAAAGCGTTGCCTCTTCTAAACCAGATCCAGGTAAAAGAACACAAATGCAATCTGTTGTCCAAGTGCCAATTACATCAAGCTTCCTAATAGCATTTTTGATAAGAAGAATTAAATCATCAAAATGTTTTTGTCTAAAATAAATTTTCATAAACTGCTCTTCTTTGCTGATAATTTCAAAAAAAGCCAATGAAAATGGTGAGCCGTATCGGATGTATCTCTCTAACTCTCGCTCAATACCTAATATTAAGCTGCCTTTACTCAGTGTTGCTTTCTTAAGATAAAACTTTCTCCGCCTGATTTCAGATAACTTATCATATTTACTGATAACCGCATCAATGTTCACTTGATCTAAATAGACATGCCACTTACCCTTTGAAAACAATACTGATTTGTTCAATATCTCTGATTCCTCATAGCCAGTAATTTTATCAATCTCATATACAATTACCGAAAATACTGCAATATACTGAATTTCATTTCCATTACTTATTTTATTCTTTAAAGCTTTAACATATTTACTTTCAAACCTTACCATACGATAGACGGATGCTACACTTGTCTGCCACCTAATAAAAGTACTAACATCCAGATCCTTATTGAATAAAGTTTGATAGGCTTCTTCATAATTTTGCTCTTGAATCGCTTTGAAGTAATTTATTAGAGTCTGCTCCGCTGCATCTATCATTTTGCTTTCGAATAAGTTAACTTCAAGAAACTGGTCCACGACTTTGGCTTTATGCATTTCAATCCACTTCACATCATAAGCAGATCTTAATGTTTTATCTTTCAGAGTTTCATAGGCTTTATTAACTTCATACATGCGCTCTTGAGCATCCTTTCTGCTAGAACGATCCGGATGATATTCAAAAGCTTTTCTTCGATATGCAGTAACAATTGTTTCAAGTTCAGCATTTGCTTCAACTTCTAGTATTTTATAGTAATCTAACCACTTCAACTGGATCGTTCACTCCTCTCTACTTCCCATCGAACGATTAATTGTATTAACTCGTCGAAGTTAAGTGGTTTTGATATATAATTATCCATACCGCTTTCAATGCACTTTTCTCTATCGCCTTCCAATGCATTTGCAGTCATTGCAACGATGTACGGTTGTTTTAAATCATCTCTTTTTCGAATCAATTTCGTGCATTCATATCCATCCATTTCAGGCATCTGACAATCCATAAAAACAATATCAAAGTAATTGTCATTTAAAAGTTTAAGCGCTTCCCTTCCACTATCTGCAGAGACACATTTAACCTTTTGATGTTCCAAAACTTTAGTGACAACCAGTTGATTTACCATCTGATCGTCAATGATTAACACCTTGATATTTGATAAGTCGATGTTTTTCTCAATATGAAGTTCTGGTTTCCTCGGCTTTCCTAATGGCAATGTTATACGAACTTCAAAAGTGCTACCACCACCTTCAGTATCAGTGACATAGACCTCACCTTCCATAAGCCTCACGAGCTTCAAAACAATCGCCAGTCCTAAACCAGTTCCTTGGAAATTTCGATTATCTTCTCCATCGATTTGCTTGAAAGGTTCAAAGATTTTTTCTTTATTTTTATCAGTGATTCCAATGCCTGAATCTTCAACAATTAAGCTTATTACAGCATTTTCTCTATTCGCATTCGCTTTTAATTTTACTCGAATACCTCCTTGCTCTGTAAATTTGACGGCATTGTTGATCAAATTATAAAGTACTTGTTTGAGCCTATAGGGGTCTCCAACTACATAAAGTGGCGCTTTTACCTCGTCTTCAAATGAGATACTGATTTTCTTTTCATTCGCCCTAGCTCTATATAGCGATACTGAAGCATCAACTTCTTCTCTGATATCAAAATCTTCAGCTACCAAATGTAGCATATTCGCCTCAACCTTAGATAAATCCAATATATCATTGACGATTCTTAGCAACCCCTTGCTTGCACGTTCTGCTTCAAATATGAACTTTTGTCCTTCATCATCAAGGTGTGTGTATTTTAAAAGCTCTAAATAACCAATCACACCATTCATAGGCGTTCTGATTTCATGAGACATATTCGCTAAAAATCTACTTTTAGCTTCATTGGCATCTATTGCAATTTGCTTTTGCTTGATCAGCTCTTTTTCAACCTCAAGTCGAACAAATGTGTCAGCAATGATGTTGCCTACGATTTTCATGTAATCGAGATGGTTTCTTTCAAGAGTTTCCATATCGCCATGACGATCAAGTCGTATAAACCCTAATGTATCCTCACCTTTAACCAAGGGGATTACGATGAAAGACAGCGGATCATCAGGCTCATTATCTAATGCATCCTGTTGATTAATACAGATAAAAGGGTTGGAATCCACGACAACCGTTAAATTGTGACTTTCTAGCAGTGTTCTTAACCATGGATACACACTTGCTTTATAGGTGCGTTTCGCTTTTTGCTCCTTAAGTATGGACTCATTTAAATAAGAAGCAAGTCTGACATAAACATCACCTTCATCGCTACTTTTAAACAAATAGATGGCATCCATAGAAAAGTAATTAGCAATGTCCTTCATGATCACATCTAAAATTTCAAGATGATTAACCGTATTAATCGTGAGAGCAGCTCTTAAAATTTCTAATGTGAATTGATTAAACTCAATAAATTCCTCCATTGAGTTGTTAACCTCTAGCAGTGCATCGTTTTTCTCATTTTGCAACACAAGTTGTTGTGAATAAGCATTCAACAAGCCATTAATTGCCCTACGTGTTTCTCTAAACGGATCATCGGGATTTATTTGGAATCTATATGAAAATAAATTCTGCTTCTCTATTCCAGTAATATTGTCGTTGAGTTCTACTAAAGGTTTTAAGATAACGCGTCTTTGAATTCTTACAAGAATTAGCATTGCAATACAAGTCAGTAGCATTGCCAAATAGAATAACATAGTTACCTTTTGTGTTTCAGTAAAAAATTGACCTTTGTCTCTTATAAAGTAGAGGACCAAATTTGACAAGCCAAGTTCGTGTTCTGCTACCAAGTAGGTTTCTCTTTCCGTATTGACTTGCATGATATTGTAAATGGTTTTAACATTCTCTTTTACACCACTTGCATTTGCAATATCTGCCAAAGATTTTCCTTGCCATTCAGGTGGCAATAAAATATCAGGTTTTGAATATATTAGGCCTTTTTTGTCCTGAATCCAAAGTGAATAGGTCTGAGTTGCAGTACTGTCAATAAACTTTTCAACCAAATCCGCAACAAAAAAATCAGCCTTTATTACACCTAACAAAATACCACTCGAACTATAAACCGGTGCAGATAGGTTCATCAGATATCCATCGGAGCCGTTATCAAACGTATAGACACTACTACCTTCATCCTTCGCAGCTTGAAACCATTCTATTTCCACTGGTTTATAAATTGACGCACTGATAGCGCCATTCCCCATAAACTGTTTACCATCTTTACTCAGATACACGACACTATTGACGACGTCACTTTGCGATAGTATACCTGAAAGGTAAGTTAATAGAATTGATTCATCTGGTGTTTGCTGGATAAATCTTGATGCGCCATTTACCACACGCTCTTTATCTTCAAGATACTGATTAAAAAGTTCAGTGATGATCTTTGTTTCGGCGTAAAGCTGATTATAATATGCTTGCTGTGTACGATTTTGATATAATATGTATTGGACGATCATAAATATAGATATAATCAGCACAAAGATTACCAGCAACATATAATATTTCTTAACGAAAGTATTCATACGGTGCTCCTTCTGCTTATTAAAATAGTGAATACCCACTTTTCAAATATATACACTTTTCATAAACAAATTTAAACGCTCACAACAATTTTGTATCACTCACAAAATTTTTAGAGTTACAATACCTTTCGGAAAAGTATGAATATTTTGTAATATTCTGCTTGTGCACAAATTTCACAATTTGATAAAATAAAAAAAGAATAGATTAATGGGGACCGTGTATTGGGGAATACGAATACTTAAGGAGGAACTATGAAAAAAGCTTTTAGTATTTTATTGGTCTTCACTGTTATTTTAGTGTTTTCAGGCTTTTCATTCGCAGGTGGTTTCGAGAATAACAGAAACGAAACTGCCAGACTCTACAATGGATTCTACTCTGAAAATATCTATCTCGTAATGAAATGGTCAAAAGATTGGGAACCGATGGCACATCAAACACCAGGAGCTTGGTTAACCAACCACTTCGTTTGGTATACCAATGATTACAATGAAGTAGCTACTTACTATGGCTACGAAACAGCAATCCCTTTTGGAACTGGAAATTATCGTATTGAAGAGTTCATTAAAATGAAAGCAATTGCTGATGAAGATGCACCTCTATACGGAGATAATGTCATTTGGGGCAATATCGTTATTTTGAAAGATACGCTTACCATCATCGATAATACAACAGGCGAAATTATTGATGTTATTGAAATTTTAACACCGCTTCATCCTGGATTTGGTAATCTCAAATTTTAATTTTATAATGCGTTACCCAATATACATTTAAAAGGAGCTATGATGCTCCTTTTATTTTTTAAATTCTAAAGAATTTATATCATTTTCTGAAAGATTATTACATCAACTTGCAAATTTAACCTTTCAGAGTAAAATAGGAATATATTTTGAGCATAGCCCAAGTGTGAACTTGAAAGCTCAATCTAATTCTTTGGAGGTGTAAAATGGAGGCTTTTGCTAATTTGTATAGAGGAATGTCATTTAATTTACAGAAAAAAATTGGTTTAGATGACACCGCTCTCAACTATGGGTCAGGAAAAATAGAAAACCTTTTTGCAACCCCTCGCTTAGTGGCTCTCATGGTTGAAGCTTGTGCAAGGTTAATCGATCCTATGTTGCCAGAGGGTTTTGTATCTGTGGGTAATTCAATTTTCGTCGATCACTTCAAACCAACATTAATGGGCTCTACTGTTACAGTTGAAGTAACTATATCTGGTTTTGAATCTGGCAAATATCAATTTGAGATGAGTGCTTATGATGAGTTTGGTCAAATAGGAACTGGCAGTCATTCGAGAAGTATCGTTCATCTTGAGAGCTTTATGCATAAGGCTGAATCAAGAGAGTTTTCTATGGTTGGTTAGCCAAATACTGATTTAATTAAGTATCAATGCACTTGATATCAACATGAGGCGCTAAGTCAGAAGATTTTTAATTTAGGTTTAATTTTGTGAAATAATAGGTTTAGAAAGAATAAAAGCCCCGCTCAATGAGCGGGGCTTATTAGTTAGTTTAAATTATCTAACTGGTGTGATGTTTTCAGCTTGAGGACCTTTTTGGCCTTGAGCTACTTCATAAGTAACTGGTTGACCTTCTTCAAGAGTTTTGAAACCATCAACGTTGATTTGTGAGTAGTGAGCGAAAACGTCTTTGCCGTCTTCACCAGTGATAAAGCCATAGCCTTTTTCTGAGTTAAACCATTTTACTGTACCATTCATCATTGCAGTACGCCTCCTAATTTTTTTCAACTTTTAACCATATCAAACCAGATAACACCTCAAAATAAATTAGGACGATACTATGTAACGGAACACTAATTTAACACATGATTATCAAGTTCTCATCTAAGAATTAAAGTTACGTCTTTAACGTAACACAAATAGCAGAAATTGTCAATATATAGTCAATAATTGCAAGCTATAGATCAATTCCAAAGACTTGTTTTACAAGTATTCCGACTAAAAATGAGATCCCAGCAACCCCCAATGAAATCACTGCCATTTCTAAAAAACGCTTCTTAAAAGGATAATCTTTTGCAACTGAAATATAGTAGTTAAACAGAAATATTATTAGAACAGCGATACTTAAAGTAATCCCTAAACTTAAAAAAGGATTCCTGAGCAATAAAAAAGGTAGAATCAATAGCACCACTGTAATAACGTAGGCAACGCCTGTATAAAGTGCTGATCTGCCCGCATCTTCGCCCCCATCCTGCCGTGTAGATAAATATTCACTTGCAGCCATAGAAAGTGACGCACTAATTCCTGTTATAAGGCCAGTTAATGCAATTAGGCGCGTATTTTGAAAGGCAAAGGTGTACCCAGCAAGCGCACCAGTTAGTTCAACTAAAGCGTCATTAAGTCCAAGCACTATTGATCCGACATAATTGAGCTTTTCTTCATTAATCAAAGCGATGAGCTCATCCTCATGTCTTTGCTCTTGCTTGACGATTTCATCCATAAAGGAGAGATCCGCATCTAAATCACTATACTTGCTGATGGCAACACTTTCACTTTTTTCAAAAAACTTGATTCCAAAAGTAAGACCAAAAAGTATAATCATCCATTTCATTAATAAAATCTTTAACGTCTGTGGTTTAAGTTCAACTCCAGTTATGCTTTTTAACCGATTATAGTGGCTGAGCTCATCTTCTGAGATCGCTCTAAAAACTTCGCTATTATGTTGATCCTTAATTCTATCTGCAACAAAAGCATATAAATGGTATGCATTTATTTCATCCTGTTGGTTTTCTAGTAGTCTCTTTTTGATTTTTTCATCTAAATGTTTCATTGTCAAATCTCCTTTCCATTGAATTATACCCAAAATATACTTCAGTTATCCTCTGATAATCATCTTTAGGTATCTTATAATAAAGATTATTTTTATAAAAAAAACATCTAACTTTGTTAGATGTTTTTAATATCATCAAGTACACTTCTTATGATTTGATGCATATCATAATATTTATATTCAGCAAGACGCCCTCCAAAAATCACATTTTCACATGTGTCTGCCAAACTTTTATAGGACAGATACAATGCGTTATTTTTCTCGTCGTTTATTGGGTAGTATGGTTCATCACCGTGTTCCCAACTTTGAGGGTACTCTCTTGTAATCACCGTTTTATCTCCAGTGCCATACTCGAAATGCTTATGTTCAATAATTCTGGTATATGGCGTTTGGGCATCTGTATAATTGACGACAGCATTCCCTTGATAATTCGGCTGATCCAAAACTTCTGTTTCAAATCTCAAAGAACGATATTCTAATGTTCCAAGTTGATAATCAAAGTACTGATCGATCATACCTGTGAAAACGATTTTTTCTGCTAGTGCTTCATAAGTCTTTCTATCAGCAAAAAAATCTGAATTCAATCTTACTTCGATGCCTTCCAATAATTGTTTAACAATTTGAGTATAGCCACCAATCGGAATGCCTTGGAATCGGTCATTAAAGTAGTTATTATCAAATGTCATCCTTACAGGTAAACGACGAATAATAAATGCAGGCAACTCAGTCGCTTTCTTTCCCCATTGCTTTTCAGTATACCCCTTTACTAAGGTTTCATAAATCTCTCTTCCAACCAGTTTTAAAGCTTGTTCCTCCAAATTTTTAGGCTCGACAATTCCTTCAGCCTTAATTTGAGCATCAATAATCTCTCTTACACGCTCAGGATTTCCTTCTCCCCATAACTGATAAAAAGTATTCATATTAAACGGCAAATTGTACAATTTACCATAGTAATTGGCAATTGGCGAATTGATATATTGATTGAAATCTGCAAACTGGTTGATATACTCCCACACTTCCACGTCGCTCGTATGAAAGATATGTGCACCATATTCATGAACCTCAATGCCTTCAACATTTCTTGTATATATATTCCCAGCTATATGGGGTCTCTTTTCAATTACTAAGCATTTTTTCCCAAGCTTTGTTGCTTCGTGTGCGAAGATACTGCCATATAATCCTGCACCTACTATCAGATAATCGTATGTTTTCATGTCCGTCACCTAGTTAAATCCCACAACTTTTTGAGTTACTTTATAAAATGCAATTGATAAACTTCTACCAAATCTACCAGGTAAATTCAGGGTCATTCCCATAAATCCATTTCTTAGAGTGTAATACAAATCCGGATTTGACGCTTTAATGTACTGCCATAACTCATGTTTCTTATCCAAGGCTTCTTGTGTGTTGGCTCTAATAAGAATAATCGAGGAAACAACGGTTGTTATTTCTAGATAGTTAATCATATAGCGTTTCTTTCTTTTATCTGTTATCTTAGATAAATCCACATGATCTACCATTAGCTTATTGACTCTAATCTGCTGATCCACACGTTTAATCATGACTTTTTCATTAACAGATTGATCTTCTCTACCTATAAAATATCGATAAAAATCAACATTGATATAGTAAAGTGTCTTCACATAAGGTAGAGGCTCATACACAAATAAATTATCCACATAAAAGGTGTGTTTTGGAAGTTCTAATTGACACGCTCTTAATACATCCATGTTATATATGACAGAATGCATCAAGATATATTGACCTTTTCTAAAATTGCCGATTTGATCCCAGGTTAATATTTTATTTTCCTCTAAAACATTGTCATAGCGCATGACCATTTTATGTCTTGCACCTTGTTTTTCATAAACAAAATTACTGATGATCATATCGACTGATTTACCAGCCATATTCAGTTTCCTAAGCGTTTCTAATATTTTTTCATAGGCTTCAGCATCTACCCAATCATCGCTATCGACAACCTTAAAGTACATACCAGTCGCATTTCGCATGCCTGCATTTACAGCCTCTCCATGACCACCATTGATTTGATGAATTGCTTTTACTTGTGTCGGATATAAGGCAGCGTATTCATCTGCAATTTCAGAAGTCTGATCTGAAGAGCCATCATTTATAATAAGAATTTCAACTAAGTCACCACCCGGTAAAAGTGACTCGATACAATTTCTCATATATTCCTGTGAGTTAAAACAAGGAATCGCTACAGATAATAATTTCATAAGATCTTCCTTTTTCTGCTTATTTGACAGATTAAACGGGCCAATCATAGATTGCCCCAAGTGTCCATATATAGACTAACAGTTTTAAGCAATCTGTTCAACTAAAATTGCATCTTCCCACATTGATTTATTTACTTTTACGTTATTACTTTTAGGTTATTTTCATCATGGTTATTTAGTTACAATATAGTTATTTAGTTTAATACTATTAACTATAAAAAGAAAAATCCTCCATCAGCATAATATATGGATACTAATGAAGGATCTACATAATCTTTTACCTTATAATTTATTTCTACAGAATTCATCAAACATATGGTTCTAAAAAATCTTTTACAGTTTCAACATACTTTAATGGATCTGTTTCCAATGAATTGGCATGCTTTGCGCCTTTGACTGTATACAGTTCCTTAGGCGTAGGACAAGCATCATATAACTCGAATACCATTCTGTAAGGCACATAATCATCTTCCTTGCCATGAATAAATAACATTGGTATTCTACATTTTTTAACTTGATTAACTGCCGACGCTTCTTTAAAAAAGTAACCTGCTCTAAGTTTGGTTATCAGACTTGTCATAGGTAGTGCAAACCATTCTGGAATGTTGTATTCTTCCTTAAATCGATATCTAATCTGTTCATATGCAGATGTATAGCCACAGTCCTCAATGATTGCTTTTACATTTGAAGGTAACATTTCACCACTCGTCATCATTACAGTTGCAGCTCCCATAGATAAACCATGTAGCACTATTTTTTCATCCCAACCATTTTTTAAAATTACCGATTCAATCCACTTCAAATAATCCAGTCTTTCATGCCATCCGAACCCTTTGTAATCCCCTTCACTCATACCGTGCCCCCTTGCATCTGGCATGAGAATGTTATAGCCTAGCTTTTCTCTATAAAACTTGGCATAGGCGCACATAGAGCGCGCATTCATACCATATCCATGCGCAATGATTACGGTTTTATCACTTTTTTTAATTGCTGGAATATAGTAAGCCCTTAGTTCAAGTTTATCATATGAAGTCAAAGTCATAATCTCATATCCAATAGATTCAAGCCATTCTTCGCCCTCTAATGGCTGCACATCATATTGAATATCATCTATTATTTTAATTTGTGAATGATTCGATCGACTAACTGCTACTTTATAAAAATGATTGCTCGCAGTATATGATGAAATAGCTAATACTGCACCTAGTCGAAAGAGCGTTTTCATTTTCGATTTGCTTTTATTGTGTCTTGACATATCAGCCTCCTAAACTCGATAATGACTCATTTTATGTGACCATTTTATCACAGAAAAGTAAACAAATTAAGTCTAATCACGTACTTCCGTTTAAAAAATAAATGAGAAGGGTATTCAATTATTAAATGATTTCACCACACTCAAAAACACTTTAATCACATTAGGAAGGAGAATATTTATGGCATTTTTAAGATGGTTAGGCGGATTTGTAGTATTTTTTTGGTTACTTGGACTCTTGTTTAAAATCGGTGGTGGATTGATTCATATTTTACTTGTAGTTGCTGCGATTGTATTTATTGTCGATTTTATTTCCGGTAAAGCAAGATAATTAATTCTATACTTAGAATCAAAAAACCAGCTGATTAGCTGGTTTTTTTCATTATTAAGCCACAATCTCGCTTGTGGCAAAATCTGAAGGCTCGACGCCTGAAGATTTTTATTTAGGTGTTACTATTTTATATTGATCTCTCAAAGCTTCAATGTCTAACTTTGAAGCCGCTTCTAAATCAATAATGGCAGTTACGCTTGGATGCAATTGTAAAACCGATGCAGGTAGCTCTGGTGTAATGTTACCACTCAACATTTTTTGAATTGCGTCACCCTTTTCTTTACCAGATGCAAGTAGAATGATATTTCTAGACTGCATAATGGTTTTTACACCCATGCTAAGTGCAAGTGTTGGCACTTCAGATATGTTGCTAAAAAATCTCGAGTTATCTTGGATCGTTTGTTCATCTAGTTTAACAACGTGCGTTCTCGCTTCAAATTTCAAATCCGGTTCATTGAATCCAATATGCCCATTTCGTCCAATACCTAGTACCTGTAAGTCTATGCCACCTGCTTTAGCGATGCCGCGATCATAATTATGTGCTTCATCCTCTAAATTTTGAGCAGTGCCACTAGGAATAAATTGTCGATCGCTTGGTAAATCCACTGCATTAAATAAATTATCTTGCATAAATTGCCAATAGCTTTGCGGATGCTCTTTCTCAATCCCAACATATTCGTCTAGATTAAACGCTGTGGCATATTTAAATGTAATCATACCTTCGTTATAAAAACGAATGAGCTCTTTATACATCCCCACAGGTGTCGATCCAGTAGCCAAACCCAATACGCTATCAGGCTTATTTAACAGCTGCGCCACAAACAGGTGTGCTGCCTTTCTGCTCATCTCTTCATAGTTTTTTACAATAATAATGTTCATTATTTGCCTCCAAAATGACAGATGCCCTTAACATAGACACTGTTTATATTATTTGACTCATCAAGTAATACAATATTCGCTAATTTACCTTCTTCAAGTGTTCCCATACTATTTTCAAGCTTTAAAAGCTTTGCAGGATTAATCGTCAGCATATCAATTATATTTTCAAGTGGTAAATCTGAAAAACCAACCATATTTTTTAAAGCCTGTCCGGTTGTAAGGACGCTACCGGCTAAGGTACCATCTTCAAGCCTACAGCTATTGTCTTTAACAAATACCTTTTGACCACCCAAATCATACTCTCCCTCAGGCATCAATGCTGCTCTCATAGCATCTGTAATCAGTATGGTCTGATCGATTCCCTTTTGCTTGATAAAAGCGCCTATAAAACCTGGATGTACGTGAATGCCATCTGAAATAATATCCATAGTAAAAGGTTTGGTTAAGATGGCGCCGACAATACCTGGTTTTCTGTGGTGTAACCCAGTCATCGCATTGAAACAATGTGTCACATGACGCACACCCTCGTCGTAAGCATTTAATGCCATCTCAAAATCACCACCAGAGTGACCAATAGATAACACGATATCTGTATCTCTTAAAGCCTTTGCAAACTCAAAGTTTGGGTCCATTTCAGGTGCATACGTAATCATTTTTACAATATCCATATTAGGCAGTATCCAACTATCAGTCGGTTTTTGTATATGTGACTCAGATTGAGCGCCTTTGAAGATTGGATTGATAAATGGGCCTTCTAAATGGACACCTACTATCTGAGCACCTGCAGCCTCAGCATTATTATATTTTTCAGACTGTAGCTTCATAAAATCACGAGTTGTCTGCAGTGCCGTATCGATTCTTTCTTGCGACATGGTCATCGTCGTCGCTAAAAAAGCGGTTGTCCCTGTGGTAACGACCCCCTCTGCAATTTTTTGGATACTTTCTAGATCACCATCCATTACATCGCAGCCACAGGCGCCATGTATGTGAATGTCAATAAATCCCGGGATTACTTTTTTACCTTTACCATCAATTACTTCTATCTGCTGTGTTTCTTTGATTGCATCAAACTCTGATTTCGAAATAATTCTTTCAATATTATCTTCAAAAATAATAACTCGATCTTTTACAAAAGCTTGATGCTCATAAATTATTGCATTGATAATCGCTTTCACATAAACCTCCAATTACCACTTTACTTTAACGACTATTTTCATTACTGGTATTGAAGCGCTAACAGCCACACTAGGTTGATGCCCCTCATTCGGAAAGAAAATAGCGAAACGACCTTGCTCGACCTTGATGTCTTGACCCGATCCAGTATAAAAGGCAATGTCCTTTTCAGCATCATAGTCTGTTTCAACTGTAAGTTCAGGCTCAATTTGAAATCCCATGATTTCTTCTCCTTGAACCATCCATTGTATATCCAAATACTTATGATGGGTCTCAAATTTTACATCCTTTGCCAACTTCGTATCATAGGCTTGAACCATATAAAACACATCATTTTCTTTAATTGCATATTTTCCTGCTACTCTTTGATTCAATTCTCCATTTATAATAGCCTCTATTGCTATGTCCAAATTAGAGTGAATGCCTTTATATTTGCTTATCGCATCAATATGATCTAATATCATGGTTCACCTCAATATAATTTATTAGTAACAGCCTCTGAGGCTGCTTCTTTTTTCTGTTTAGCCCGTTCTAAATCTAGAAGACTGTATCCTGTACAGATGACATCCACCATAAAAAGTTGTGAAATTTTTCCCTCCATTGAACCTCCGTCTAACGGATTTTCTTTGCCTGAAGTTTGTAAGACAAAATCCGCAACTTCAGTTAAGGGCGAACGCTTGTAGCTGGTTATTGCTATCACCTTAGCACCCTTATCCTTGGCAAGCCTTGAGGCATCAACGATATCTTTCGTACTTCCAGAGATACTAATTGCAATTACTAAGCTGTTTGATGTCATATTTGAAGCACGCATTAATTGAAAATGTGCATCAGAATAAACGCCTGTTTGTTTGCCAACACGCATTAGTTTGCTTTGTAAATCATATGCAGTTGTACTTGAGTGGCCAACACCAAAGATCGTAATGTCATCGGTGTGATTAATTGCATTTAAAACATGAGATAACACTTGATCGTCTAATAAATTCATCGTGTCCTCAAGTGCCGTCTGAGTATTCTTTAGCAATCTTGATGAAAAATGGGCGTCGTTTGATAGTTCCTTTTCAAATGACTGTTCCTGTGCAATCGCCAGTTTAAAATCTTGATAACCATTATAGCCAATTTTTCTACAAAACCTTAAGATCGTAGCATCACCAACACCACACTTTTCAGATAGCTCAGTTAAAGAAAGAT
This sequence comes from Fusibacter sp. QWL-12, assembly GCF_058683495.1. Lineage (NCBI taxonomy): Bacteria > Bacillati > Bacillota > Clostridia > Eubacteriales > Fusibacteraceae > Fusibacter > Fusibacter sp. QWL-12. The sequence continues at coordinate 2,445,688 of NZ_CM178745.1, read as the reverse complement.
ATAGGACACTTTCCATTTGCTCTTTGATGAAGTCATAAATTTTAACTTCCGACTTTGTAAACTCTCGAGATGCCTGCATCATTAAGAGTGACGGTTTTTCAATCACAGCAACCTCCATCGATTGTACCTTATAACATCATGATAAGATATGCGTCGTGCCCTGTCAACGAAAATTGGAGTAAATTTTCAAATTGTTTATTATTTAGAAAATTTACTCCAATTCCTATATCGGTTTAGGTTTTACAGCAAGGCTATTAGAGAATAAAAATCTTCAGGCATCGAGCCTTCAGATATTACCACAAGCGAGATTGTGGCTAAATAAAAAAATCACTCTCCCAATTGAAGAGTGATTTAAATACTAAATCGTAAATTTTGAAACCATATCTCGCAAGCGAATAGACGCATCATCTATTGAAACCGCTTGACTTGATACTGATTTTGATTGCTCTGAAATAATTTCATTCTTTTCTGCAATGGTCATGGTACCACGAGCAGATTCGCTACTAGCTACACTGATCTCATAGATGGCTTTTGAAATCGTCTCTACCGATGCTAATAACTGTTGTGCAGTTGCAGACAAATCTGAAGAGATATCATTAAAAACTCTTGCATCCTCTTCATATTGTGTACTTGTATCTACTAACACATCATAATCACCAATAACTTTTGACTCAACAAATGAAACAATTTGCTTTGAATTGTCTGCCAAATCATCGACGATTTCTAAAATTTGCTCCGCTACCAATTGAATCTGTGTAACCGACTCTTTTGATTGCTCAGCCAGTTTTCTAATTTCATCAGCTACAACCGCAAAGCCTCTTCCAGCTTCACCTGCTCTTGCTGCTTCGATCGCTGCATTTAAAGCCAGCAAATTTGTCTGTTCAGATATTTGTAATATAACATTTGAAAGAACGTTAATTTTCTCTACTTCCTTGGTTTTTTCGAGTGCACTTTCTAGATGCGTCTTAGAAGCTTCATACGTTTCAATCGCGGTATTTTTTGATTTCAAAGCGGTTTCATGCAATGCTTTTGCTCTGTTATTAATTTGAGTGGATGTTACTGCACCTTCCTGTGCTTTGTCTGCGACACTGTTAACTGCATTCTCAATTTCTTTAGTCGTTGCACTAATTTCTTCACTTGAAGCAGCAGATTCCTCCATACTAGCAGATAGCTCTTCTGTCGCTGCAGAAACATCTTGAATGTTATCATTGAGCTCAATGACATTTCTATTCACTTCTTCAACGGATTCGCCCATTATATTAGCTTCTGACACAACGCCCTTAATAATATCATGTAAGTTTTCTAAAAACTGATTAACAGAAATGGTCATTTTACCAAGTTCGTCTTTTGATTTTACGTCAAATCGCTGAGTTAAATCACCACCACTGGTAGCCAGCTGAGTTAGGTTTTTATTAAGTTGATTCACCGGTTTTAAAACCATCAATGAGATGATAATTCCAAATAAAATGGATAAAACGGTTCCGACTACGACCGCAATAAGTGAAGTCGTTCTAACTTGAAGACTCAATTGGTTCACATCGACAACCGCTTGATCTGCATAACCACTATTTAAATTCACAAGTTTAACCAATAGTTCTTCAGCTTCTTTAAATGACTTAGCATTCGTTGTGAGTCCTTGTTTCACCATTTGGTTATAGGCAAGCTGAGTAACCTTCGTTCTATAGTTGTTTTCTTTATTTAAAAATTCTTGGTGATCTCCTAACCATTTTTGCCATTTAGGAATAAATTCATCCCAGATCACTTGTTCATCTTCCGTCATAGGAAGTGCTTCAAATATAGTTAGGTTAGCTTGTGCCTTTTTTATGTCAAGACTCATGTTATTTAGCGTTTCTGTTCTTTGATCGCGACTTAAGTCTTGTACCAAAAGCACATTCTCAGCACCATCAATTGACGACTGTGCTTCACTTACGTTTAATAGCGCTTTTACACTTGGTAGTCTATTTGCACCAATCTCATGCGTACTTTCTTCAAGCTTTAAAATACCCAATATAGATATTAGACCTACAAATACAGTAATAATAGCAACGAGTCCAAATCCCCCAATGATTTTCATTTTCAAATTTAAATTTTTCAGCATAAAGCCTCCTCCCCAAATGGTATACATAAGTTAGTCACCAAAATGAATTATATATAGTGTCTATACAGATGACAACCCTTTTTATGTATTTTTATAATTAATTTATATATACTGAAAGTAATTCTCAAATTAAAACCTTTTATTGCTATTCATAGTCTTCAAAAACTACTTAATCAATAAAAATCTTCAAGCATCGAGCCATCAGATTTTACCACAAGCGAGATTGTGGCTAAATCAAAAAATCCGATAAGTCATACTTATCGGATTTGATGATGAATCATTTAAACTTATAGTAAACTAGGTAGCTCCGATTTTGGTATAAATATACCCTTTCGAACCTGCTCATCTACATTTATATTTTAAACTTAGAAATCATTTCTTGTAATCCTTGAGCCATTTTAGCTAGATCTTCACTTGCACTTGCAATTTCTATAGAAGAAGCGGTTTGTTCTTCAACTGACGCCGAAGCCTCTTCTGTAGATGCAGCATTTTCCTCAGCTAAGGACGACAAGGATAAAATACGATCAGAAACTTGAGTTTTTAAGCCTTCCATTCTTTCACTTGAATCGCCAACTGAAAGAACGATTTCTTCAGAATTGATCACTGCTGAAGTAATTTCCTCAAAAGTTCTTTTAACGACGTCAATGTTGTTTGCTTGTTCTTTGACGAGTTCTTCAGACTCTTGCATACGATTAACTGCTGTTTTCGCATCAACATTTAAGCTAGAAAGCATTTGGTCAATCGTAGCGGTTGTGGAACGAGATTGCTCAGCTAATTTTCTTATCTCTTCTGCGACTACTGCAAATCCTCTTCCATGCTCACCAGCTCTTGCAGCTTCTATAGAAGCATTTAAAGCCAGCAAATTCGTTTGCTCAGAAATTGAAGTAATCATTTGACTCGCATCTGAAATCTTGGCAGTGCTTTCATTGGTTCTTATGATACTGTTAAAGGCTACTTCTGAAGCTTCGTTATTTTTCGCAGCTTGTTGACTCAGTTGACTGATAACAGATAAACCATCATCGATCATGGCTCTAATTTCTTGTGTGTTCACCGCCATACGTTCAACTTGCTGCATATTGGTTCTAATCTCATCGCTCAGTGATTTTAATTGCCCTGCAGCTTCAGAAGTGTATTCTGCTTGACTACCTGCACTTTGAGCGATATCATTAATGGTTTCAGCGACTTCACTTGAAGCGGTTGCAGACTGATTTGAGGTTGCTGTAAGCTCTTCTGATGTAGCAGATACTTGTTCAGCAGTGTCCGAAACATTAACCAAAAGTGTCCTGACGTTCTCGGACATCTCAAAAAGTGAGGTGGTCATAAAACCAATTTCATCCTTGCGATGTGCCAATCTAACGAGCATAGGATCTTCAATTTTTGTGAAATCAAGTGCAGCCTGTTTATTGACAATATTGGTCATCCTAACAATCGGTTTTGCAATAGATAACCCCAGTCCCCATGATACGGCAACAGCTAATAAAATGATTATAAATGAAGTCGAAAGCAACGTTTTCACTAGCTTACCCGATCCAGCAAAAACCTCTTCCTCAGTAGCTGTGTTAACCAAATACCAGTTAGTCCCTTCAATAGGCTCAAATGCATACAGTAATGGAACCCCTTTATAGGTGTATTGACTGATACCTCTTTTTTCATCTAATACCTTTTGAAATACCTTCGCCACAGGTACAAAGCTTTCATCTGTTTTAGACGCCTCAATTGGTTTAAATTGCTGCATGACCAAATCTCTATTAGGATGTGCTACTGTAACACCATCCGAATTGATGATATAGGCATAGCCTTCTTCACCATAGCCCATTTCATCTGTAATTTCGAATAGTGCATTGCCATCTCTTCGTGCGATAAGCGCACCAACAACTTTTCCATTATTCGTTATTGGGACTGCGTACATTAGAACCGCTGAGTTCGTCTTTTTACTGATCAGAACATCTGAAACGTTTGCCTCACCAGCTAGTGCTTTCTGTACATAAGTTCGATCCGATAAATCTAACTTATCGCCCTCGAGAATATAGTGCGCCTCTCCCTTTAGAGAGACAACTGCAAAATCTAAGTAACCCAAGCGTTCAATTTCTGTTTTTAATGAACTCTGTTGTGTTGCCCAATCCATAGATTGCGTTCTAGACCGATTCGCAATCTCCTGTAGGATCAGCAATCGATTAGAAATTGCGTCTGTAATTTTTTCAGCTCCTAAACTTGTCATTTCAGATAGAGCTCGATTTGCTTCACTTTGAACTGCATTTCGGCTCATAAAAATTGATATCCCTCCAGATATCATTGTTATAAGCACAGCAAACAAAGCGATAAACAATGTGATGTTTCTCGTTAATCCCTTTTTCATAACCGTCTCCAATTTCAAATTTGACACCTTAACAGACTATGTCTTCAGAGGACTTTCTCCACCAGAACGTTTCGCACTTTTTAAGTGCCAATTTGATAGCAATCTTCCAGAATTGCCTATATGTAAATGTCTACTTAATTATTATAATAAGTTAACCGTTAACTGTCTATACGAATAGATTAACTCTGTCATAATAATTACTTCAATTCTGTCTCACATAAAAAAAGCGTTCATCTAACACTTCTATCAGGAAAGATGAACGCAATATATAAACGATCCTAAAGTAAAACTGAGATATTTCTTGAGAGTAGTGGATAACTGGAAGTAAGAGAGCAATTGTTGAGTTTCATTTGAACGCTTGAAGGAAGTTGGTCATAAGGCTTTCCAGATAATATCAACTGACTCTCAGAAATATCAAAGCTTTCAATAATAGTACCTGAATCTATAAAGGGTTTGTTGACAGGACATGACTCTGTGCATAAATTGCAGCCCAAAATTGCATTGTGCCATTCCTTTGCGACCCATATTGGAAATTCTCCAGGATACTCGTTAAAATAAGTAATACATTTTTCCGCATCTAAAGTAAAGCGTGGTTCAGATAGAGCATTCGTAGGACATGATTGAATACATTTATTACAGGATGTACACGCCGTCATTAACTGAGCTTCCTGCCATTCGTCTTCTTCTAGGGCAAGATTGATTGAAAATGTGATTAAATACTGAAAGCTACCAAAGTCATCTGAATAGGTCACATTATTTCTACCATATTTTGCAAGGCCACTTCTGACAGCGATGAGCTTATGCGGTAAGCTTGCATATCTAAACTCAATTCCATAGTTTTTTTCGAATGATTGAAAAATTGATTTAATCGTGTCGATTTGATTTTTAGTATGATAAGTTGCTGGTAACTTAAGCGGTTGAGTCCTTTCGGATAAATTAAACTCGATATAATCTGTTTGATCTGGTGCTGCTATTATTAGAAGTGATTTTGCATTAGGTTGATTCTCTTCAATATTAAAGTCAAAACCTGATAACGCTTTATCATAAAAATCATGAGAAATCAGTCCAATACTCTTCTGTTCCATGATTTCAGTTTCAATTTCATGCACCCTTGCAAGATAAACGCTTCTCATCTCATAGCCAACCGCTTGAAGTGCTTTTTTTAGCTGTGCTTTAATAAAAATCTCATAGATCATGCCTTTATCAAGTAAACTTTGTTCAAATGACTGCGTTATCATGTTTCCCCCATTCATAAATTTGATGTCTAAAATATACTGTTTTTATAAATACTCCATGCTTATAACTAGTAAGTCGTTCAATTGCGTTTAGTAACTTTCTTTCTTTATTTTGAAGGTTACAATTAAAATGTACCATCTCATAACGTTACTGTCAATAATTATTTTGAGAGTTACATTTATGTGATATAATACTCCTATAGTATTATGACCGGAGGCAATATGAGAAATCTTGCTATGGATTTTGTTAACACAAAATGGTATGTCCATCATGAACGAATGAGCGAATTATTTGAAGATCAAGACTGGTTTAAACAGTGGCTTGCCAAATATGGACATTCACTTGATGACACTTTTTTTCAAACACCTAACCTATTATCTACACTAAGAGAATTAAGAGTTTTTTTAAGCAACTGCTTTGACCAATTAAACTCAAAAAACAGGTTAAACGAAGCCACACTAAATCAACTCAATGCCTACTCAAATGCATATGATGTGACTTATAATTTACTCACAATAGACAATTCTTATAGCCTAACACAAGTTGTAAAGCCTTTAACGCTTGAAACTTTTAGCGGATTACTTTCAAATAGCTTTATACGCTTTGTAGTAGAATCTGATCTTTCGAGATTTAGAATCTGTGATAACGATGAATGCAAATGGTTATTTGTGGATTCTACTAAATCTAAAACTAAAAAATGGTGTTGTAATACATGCGCCAGCTTGGTTAAAGTCAGAAAGCATAGAGCAAAAAACTCATAATAGGATAAAAAATAAGAGGATAATCTTTTTTAGGATCATCCTCTTTTTTTGTTTTAACTCTGTTTATCTTTTTCAAAAACTAATATATCACCTGGTTGGCATTCTAAGACTTCACAAATCTTTTCTAGAGTAGAAAATCGAATGGCTTTTGCTTTCCCCGTCTTTAGAATGGAGAGATTAGCCATGGTTATACCTACTTTTTCTGACAGTTCTGTTACGCTCATTTTTCTTTTTGCCAGCACAACATCCAAATTAACTACAATTCCCATAACCCCTCCTAAACTGTCAAATCATTTTCAGCTTTATACTGAATTGCTTCATGTAGTAAAGTGCTGAGAAGTTTTGCAAAAAAAGCAATTGCAGTTGCAGTTAAAGAAATTGCCATAAGAGCAATCAGTATGCCTGGATGAAGCGCACCATTGAACAAAAGAACAACGCCAAGGATGATATAGCTAATAGCAATAATTGCACCACACCACCCAATTTTACCAAGTCGTGATACAGATGCAATACTAAACGCTTGACCGCTATAGATAATATCTAGTAAAAAGTAAGATTGAAGAAGTGCATAATAATAAGGCACTGAAGTCGCAAGCGTCCATATTAATACCGGTTTTTCAAGATATCCGAACTCCGGAAAGGATAAAGCAGAGTTTCTAGCAATATTAGGTAACCAAAAAAAACTTAATACGACTACTACGCCACCAATGATGTATAAAAATCCCTTTAATAACCAAAATGTCAATTTATTCATTATACTCACCTCTCTTTTTCTACCTTAACATCTCAAATTCAACAGAACAAGCATTTTTTCGTCTTTCATTAAAAACAAATTGATTTACAATATATTTTTATTGTTTATCGATAAAAACTCTGTTATATTATTCATATATGGAGGTTATTATGTTTGATATTTTAATCGTTGGTGCTGGTCCTTCTGGTAGTAATCTTGCGAGATTGCTTGCTAAAAATTCACCTGCTTATCGCGTCGGTATTATTGAAAAAAGATCACTTAACCAAACTTTAGAAACAACCAATAGAATAAAGTCCTGTGGTGGTCTTATTTCTGAAGCAGCACAGATTGAACTTGCAATTCAAGGGCTGACACTCCCCTCCTCAATTTATGTGTCACCTCAATTTTTTAAAGTCCATATTATTGATATGGACAATCACTTGGAAAATGACTATCCGAGACATTATTTAAATATTGATAGAAATGCTTTCGATCGATATCTGTATCAATTAGTCCCCGATACGGTTGAGAAGATGGATGAGACCCTAGTAACAGAGATCATACAAATACCAAACGGTTATCGCGTACAGGTCGTTTCACCTTCAGGTATAAAAGTGTATGAAACTAAAAATTTGATAGCCGCTGACGGTGCAAACTCCTTTACACGTCGCCAGTTGATAAAGACTTACTCTGGAGCAGATTATTTCTCCATTCAGGCAACATTTGAATCTAAACAGTATTTTTCACATTATATTGGCGTTTTTGATCAGTCTATAACTGACTATTATGGCTGGGCGATTCAAAAAGACAACCACATTCAAATTGGTTGTGCTTTTCCAAAATGTGAAAAAGCAGCACATCTTAAGTTTCAACTCTTAGTCAACAAGCTTTCTGCTTATGAGGGGATCAATACAAGTCAGATGCTAAATTTAGAAGGCGCACACATAGAGCGATTTAATGCCTTCGAATTTGCTCCAGTTAAATTAAAGGGATTTTATCTAATGGGCGAGGCCGCAGGGGCAATCAGTCCTTCTTCAGCCGAAGGCATCAGCTTTGCATTAAAAACCTCGAGACAATTAGCCGCTGCTTTTCAGTTGAACCAAACTAATGCCATAAGAAAGCAATATCTACGACTAATTGAACCTACAAAGTTCAGTTTAGTGGCCAAAAGACTTAAATTACCCGCTATGTTTGTACCCTCGATTCGTAAATACGTTATAAAAAGTGGACTTACTTCTTTACCTAAACCCAGCACATTCAGCAATTATCAAAAAAAGAGACACAAACTGATTTAATGACCCTTGTAAAGCATTCGATCATAATAATGTACAAAACCCATTTTTTCATAAAGCTTCTTCGCTCTTTGATTTGGTCGATCAACATGTAAGGAGAGCTTACCATTTGTTTTGTCTATTGCTGCATTAATGAGTTCAGTGGCAACGCCTCTTCCAGCATTGCCCTTTTTTACACCAATGTACGCTAAATGATAAGTTGGAATAAATGCTTCAAAACCCAAATTAACGATGATGCAAATACCATGAACTTCTCCTTTTCTTGAAGCCTTCAAAACAAATCCCTTTTCTAGAGCATTCATGATAGCATCCTTTGTTTCTTCGATACTGTCATTATAGGGCTCAAGAAATCGCCTCGTCATTTCAACAAATGCTTCGATTTCAGACGCTGGGATCGTATCAATTGCATTGACATCAATATCGCTTTTCCCATTGTTTAAAATAATAACATGTGGTCCTGCCAAGGCTTCATCTGATAAGGTTTTAATCGCCTCGAAAAAATAGGCAATTGCATGTGCTTCATCAACACTAATATTAACGTGTTCCAAATTTCTTATCAGCTTACTCGCACGTGCACATTGTTCTTTCGTCATTATTTTCGTTGTTAATCCAGAGATCTCATCTTCTATTTCAAAATGAACCGTGATTTTATCTGACTCACCACAGAAAAACTTTGGAAGCACTTCAAGTTCACCATCTACCCAACCTCTTACTGCTTCATGATAGAGTGCACGTAATGTCGCACCAGTGGATTTTTGCGTCCAAACCGTCTTAGGTGCTTCAATTTTATTCATCACTTCTCTCATAATCTTCTGAAGTGCAAGCTCTCTAATAAATGGTTTTCTTTCCCATTCAGTCAAGTAAAACAAATGGTTTTCCTTTGCGTATTGCTCATACTTGTCTTCTAATCCTTTTGATTTAGTATGCTTTATTACAACACCTTTAAGATTTGGCTGCAGAGAAATAAGTGATTTTGTGATTTTGTCTTGAGGTAAAAAAACAGTCATCTCCTTTAAACTTGAAAAATAGATTAACGACTCCAAATATCGTTTACTGCCATTGATAAAGATACGATCATATCCTTTTGATAATGCTAATTTTATCAAAGCCTCTGCAATCCTATCGTTTTTATGCCCTGTTGGGTTACTCCCCTCAAGTTTTAAATAAATGTTCGGCACATTTAAATATTTCTCAAGTTGTTTTGCCCTTAATAATGGGGTTTGTCCGCTGAGTTGCATATTGCCTCCTTTATATACCTTTTACCACCTAATGATGGTACACCTACCTTTTAAGTCTAACAAACTTTTCACGAAGAAACAAATCCATATAAATTTGTTTTTACACTCGAGACCATAGTCCTATGCTATAATAGAAGGGTCTGACGACAAAAGAAAACTTATAGGGGTAATTATGAAATTGTATCCAAGAAGGCGCGTGTTTAACGCAAGAGATAAACTCTATTTATACTACCTTTTGATTTCTCATTTCGTTTTGGTACTGTTTTCACTCATCTTTTTCTTACAAAAATTTTATCTTGCTTCTTTTTTTGAAGGTATCATGCTCATTCCATTTGGTATTTCTGTTTACTTATTTTTACTGAATCAAATGGATTACTCTAAATGGATCGCTGTAACAAGTTCGTTAGTTATCGTAATGATACAAACCAATATATTATTCACACCATCTAGTGGCTTTCACTATATGCTCATTCCACTATTGGTCATTTCTTTCTTATTCAACGATCTCAATCAAGTTAAAAATCGACTTTTTGGAATCATTTTTTCTGTTATGATTTGTACTGGGTATTTTATTTCATCCTCGTATCAATTCTATGGACCAATTATAACTGTCGACTTTGATATCAATCATTTATTTAGAGTTGTTAGCACGCTTGTCTCTTTTATAGCGTTGATCTTTATGCTTTATATGTATTCTTTGCAATTGGCTAGAACTGAGGCAAATCTTTCCTATCTTGCGGATCATGATGCACTTACAAAAATCTATAACCGAGGCTACTTTGCAACTATTGGCCAGTCGTTTTTTCTGGTACACAAAGAAAAAGAATTGCCATTATCGGCTATAATATTTGATATCGACAATTTCAAATCTATAAATGATAGTTATGGTCATCATATTGGAGATGTGGTTTTAAAAGACCTGGCAAACACCGTTAATACACTCATACATTCAAAATTTATTTTTGCACGATATGGTGGCGAGGAGTTTGCAATATTGCTTGAGAATACCCATTTGGAAAACTCGCTTAAACTAGCTGAAAGCATTCGAAGTACTTTAGAAAATTTATGTGTTCCTCACCAAAATAACTGCATTAATTTTACAGTAAGTCTTGGTGTAGCAACTTTAACGGATAAGCATCAATCCTTTGAAGATGTTATGAAGGATGCTGACAAAGCGCTCTACATCTCAAAGTATCGCGGTAAAAATCAAACAAATACCATATAAAAAGAGGCTTGCAGATTGCAAGCCTCTTTTTATTTATTCTCTTTTCTTTTTATCTATTTCTTTAAAAAGCCTCTTTTTTGCAAGAAAGATAACATATGCTCTCTTTTTTCACTTGCAAACTTTTTACTGATACTATGAGACCAAGTATCGTTAATCTTACCTCGAGTTCTTTTGACGTAATAGTCACTAATACGCTGATCATATGCCTGAAGTGTTTGATCATCCAGTTTTTGATACTTATCAACACTGTAAATGAGTTCTTCAGGGAGCCGCTCTTTGACCAACGGATCTTGAGCAGGATACCCTAGACAGATACCAAAGATTGGATACACTTCTTCCGGCAGTTCGAGGAGATCAGAGACTTCCTGTGCGTTGTTGCGTATACCACCTATAAATACACCACCTAATCCGAGAGACTCAGCTGCTAGCATGGCATTTTGACCGGCTAAAGCTGCGTCGACCGTAGCGATAATGAAGGTTTCCGTCCATCCCGACTCGTAAGTCGTTAGGCCATTATCACCAATTTTGTTCGCCTCGTTATCGCACACAATTTTGGTTCGATGAACATCACCACAAAACACTAAAAACAACGGAGCAGTTTCGACGTACTCTTGATCACCGCATAGGAATTTAAGTTTTGATCTAAGCTCAGGCTTGCGAACATCAATGATACTATACGCTTGTAAGAAACTCGATGTCGCTGCAGACTGAGCGGCTTTGATAATCTGCTTTACGGATTCTTCTGAAACCGCTTGTTCCGTAAATTTACGGATCGAACGGTGTGAAAACATCAACTCAAGGGTTTGATTCACGTTAATTCACCTCTCTAAAAACCTTGGAACAGAGATAACAACACACCTGCTGATACGGCTGATCCAATTACACCAGCAACGTTCGGACCCATGGCATGCATGAGTAGGAAGTTCCCTGGATTTTCCTTTTGTCCGACAACTTGTGAAACACGCGCTGCCATTGGTACTGCTGATACACCTGCTGAACCGATCAGTGGATTAACCGGATCTTTTGTGACCTTATTCATGACTTTTGCTAAGATAACGCCAGCTGCTGTACCAAATGCAAACGCAATGACACCTAAACACATTATAGCAATTGTCTTAACATTTAGGAAGGCTTCTGCTGAAGCAGTTGCACCTACCGTTACACCGAGGAAGATCGTTACGATATTCATCATTGCATTTTGCGCTGTATCACTTAAACGCGTTACTGCACCCGACTCCTTAAAGAGGTTACCCAGCATCAACATCCCCACGAGTGCTGCTGCAGGTGGTACGATTAATGATACGATCAGTGTTGTCATAATTGGGAAGATGATTTTCTCAAGTTTTGAAACAGGTCTTAACTGCTTCATAACGATTTTTCTCTCTTCCTTTGTTGTCAATGCCTTCATAATTGGCGGCTGAATAACAGGTACCAGTGCCATGTATGAATACGCCGCTACCGCGATTGATCCTAGTAAATGTGGTGCTAATTTCGATGATAAGAAGATCGCTGTTGGACCATCTGCACCACCTATGATACCGATAGATGCTGCTTCAGTTGGTGTAAACAGACCTGATGCGATTGCACCTAAGAATGTAATGAAGATACCAAACTGTGCTGCTGCACCTAATAAAAGTGACTTTGGATTTGCAATCAATGGACCAAAGTCTGTCATCGCGCCAACCCCTAAGAAGATAAGTGGTGGGAAGATGCCCAAGTGGTCCCCTTGATATAGATAGTATAATAGACCGCCAATCTCAGCGACGTGACCATCTGCACCCATTACAGGTTCAGCCATTAGGCCAGCCAGTGGTAAGTTCGTTAGGAACATACCAAATGAGATTGGGATTAACAATAACGGTTCAAAACCCTTCTTAATCGCTAGGAACATCAGAATAAACGCGACGAGGATCATGATGCCGTTTCCAACTGTCATCTGAGCGATACCAGTCGACAAGTAAAAATCCTTAATTGTTTGTAGCATCTTGTATCTCCTTTCGATTTTAGTCTGTGATCGATTAACCGATTACAACTAAAACGTCTCCTGAATTTACTGATGCACCTTTTGATACTGTGATTGATTTAACTGTACCTGCTACTGGTGCCATGATTTCATTTTCCATTTTCATCGCTTCAAGGATGAGTAAAACCGCACCACTCGCTACTGTATCGCCAACGTTCACTTTAATATCAAGGATAGTTCCAGGCATTGGAGATGCCACTACTTCGCCATCGCCTGCCACTGGAGCTGGTGCTGGTGCAGCTTTAGGCGCTGCTGCAGGTGCTGGTGCTGCTTTTGGTGCAGATGCTACTGGTGCTGCTGCTCTGCTAACTGGTGCAGATGCTACGCCACCTAATTCTTCTACTTCAACTTCATATGATTTGCCGTTTACTGTTATATTAAACTTCTTCATGTTATCCTCCGCTATACTCGTGAATTCATTAAATCGCTTCTACCCGCTTGTCCCCAAGATGGTGTTGTATCTGAAATACGCTTTATATTTGTTACGATAATATTATTGACAGAAGTATTTAGACTAGCTGCTACTGCTGCAGATATTACTGCAATTAACTCACTATCGTCTGTTACTTCAATTTTTGCCACTGGCTCTGACTTAACAACATTTGGAACTGCTGCTTTCACTTTTTTAACCTCAGAACCTTTTTCAATTCCTTGGATCGCTTTTGACATAAGCGCTGTCAAACCCCAAATCAAGATTAAGGCGATGAAGGTGATGCCCATACCTAAGAGAATGACTTGCCCAGTAGCAGCAAGCTTATCACCCAATGACATTTGCGCAAAGGAGTCAGCATGCTTAAATTGTTCTAATGCACTCATCTAATTACCTCTCTTATAATGGAATATTACCATGTTTTTTTGTTGGTCGCGTTTCTCTTTTAGAAGCCAACATATCAAACGCATCAATTAATCTTGAACGCGTAAATGCAGGTTCAATAACATCGTCAACAAAACCACGTTCTGCTGCTTTATATGGTGTAGCGAATTCATCGGTATATTCTTGGATGACTCTTGCTCTAGTAGCTGCTTTATCTTCAGCTTTGTCAATTTCACCTCTGAAGATGATGTTTGCAGCACCTTGAGGCCCCATAACAGCGATTTCTGCTGTTGGCCAAGCGAGAACTAAATCTGCGCCTAAGTCTTTAGAACACATAGCAAGATAAGATCCGCCATATGCTTTTCTAGTAATTAGTGTTAATTTAGGTACAGTTGCTTCACTGTATGCGTAAAGCATTTTCGCGCCGTGACGGATAATACCACCGTACTCTTGTGTCGTACCTGGCAAGAAGCCTGGAACATCAACAAGATTTAAAAGTGGAATGTTAAACGCATCACATGTTCTGATGAATCTTGCAGATTTATCAGATGCATTAACATCTAAACAACCTGCATTAACTTTAGGTTGATTTGCAATGATACCTACTGATTTGCCACCAATTCTTGCTAAACAAGTAATGATGTTTTTTGCAAAGTAAGGTTGGTATTCCATGTAATCGCCACCATCAACAATTGCACTAATAACATCAAACATATCATAAGGTTTGTTTGAGTTATCTGGGATAATTGTATTTAATGATTCATCCACTACGTTTAAATCTTCTTCAGTGAAGTACTCAGGTGCACTTTCAATGTTATTAGAAGGTAAGAAGCTAAGCAATCTTCTGATTTCTAAAATACACGCTTCATCGTTTTGAGCGATATAGTGTGCGACACCACTTACAGAGTTGTGTGTCATCGCGCCACCAAGTGCTTCAGCGGTTACTTCTTCACCTGTTACCGTTTTAATAACCTGTGGTCCAGTGATGAACATTTGCGAAGTTTGGTCTACCATGAAGATAAAATCCGTTAAAGCTGGTGAATACACCGCGCCTCCGGCACAAGGGCCCATTATGGCTGTAATTTGAGGAATAACGCCAGAGGCGATGGTGTTTTTGTAAAAAATCTTTCCGTAACCAGCAAGTGCATCAACCGCCTCTTGAATACGCGCACCACCTGAATCGTTTAATCCAACGATTGGGACACCCATTTTAAGTGCATTGTCCATTGCTTTACAAATTTTTGCTGCATGCATTTCACCAAGTGATCCGCCTACAACCGTAAAGTCTTGTGAATAGGCATAAACCAATCTACCATCAACTTTACCATAACCGATAACCACACCCTCAGCAGGTGCATCCACTTTTTCCATACCAAAATTGGTACATCTATGTTTAACAAATGCGTCTAATTCTACAAAAGAGCCTTCATCAAATAAGATATTGATTCTCTCTCTAGCTGTCAATTTGCCATTTTCATGTTGTTTTTGAATCCGTTTTTCGCCACCGCCAAGCGTAATCGCTGCACGGCGTTTTCTCAAGTCTTCAAGTTTGTTGATTGACATGGTTTCCTCCATTATTCAGTTCTTTGACTTAATTCAACTAATACTCTGTGTGAGCTTTTTGGATGTACGAAAGCTATTTTAGCACCACCAGCACCGTATCTAGGTTTTTCGTCAATCATCTTCATGCCTTTAGATTGCATGTATTCAATCGCTTCTTCTATATTTTCTACTTTAAATGCGATATGTTGTATGCCTTCGCCGTTTTTCTCAATGAACTTAGCGATTGGGCCATCATCTGTTGTTGATTCTAAAAGTTCTACTTCAGTATCCCCTACAGGCAAAAATGCAACTTTAACTTTTTGTTCTTCTACAGTTTCTGTTCCTGCAAGTTCAAGTCCAAGTACCTCTTGATAGAACGCTAAAGTTTCTTCTAAATTTTTTACAGCTATACCGATATGATCCACTTTTAAAGCTTTCATATTTTCCTCCACTTGTTTATTGAAGCACGCAAAAGGTCACATGCAGTGTCATCTGCCTTTGGTGCGTTCTAACTATTTCATTTATTATTGCTTTTAGTTTACTTCTTTTGTTTCTGTTTTTCTGTCTTACCTTCTTATCAATTAGTCGGTCGATCTTTAACCGCTACTTAGAAGGAGGATTCTTATAAATTAACGTTTGCTTTGATGAAGTCGATTGTCACTTGTGTTGGTGTGCCTGGTGTGAAGATTTCTTTAATGCCATTCTCTTTTAAAAATGGGATATCGTCTTGTGGAATTACGCCGCCACCGATGACTAAGATATCATCTGCACCTTCTGCTTTTAACTGCTCTACTACTTTTGGTAATAAAGTGTTGTGTGCGCCTGATAAGATACTCATCGCTACACAATCTACGTCTTCTTGGATCGCTGCACTTACGATTTGCTCTGGTGTTTGTCTTAAACCTGTGTAGATAACTTCCATCCCTGCATCTCTGAGTGCTCTTGCGATAACTTTCGCGCCTCTATCATGACCGTCTAATCCCGGCTTTGCTACTAATACTCTAATTGGTCTTTCCATGTCCGTTCCTCCTCATTCTCTCGGCTCTTATAAATTCACTGATTGTTGGTATTCGCCAAACTCTTCTCTCATGACGCCACAGATCTCGCCAAGTGTTGCATATGCTCTTACTGCATTTAAGATGTATGGCATTACGTTGTCTGTACCATTACATGCTGCTCTTAATGCACTGAGTGTTGCTTCTACTTGTCCGTTGTCACGTTTGCTTCTAAGTTCAACCAGCTTATTCTTTTGCATTTGGCCTACTGATGGGTCAACACGTAATAAACCTTTTGGTGCTTCTTCTTCGATTTGGTATTTGTTCATACCTACGACGATGATTTCACCTGACTCTACTTTCTTTTGATAATCATATGATGCATCCATGATTTCTTGTTGGATATAGCCCATATCAATCGCTTTTGTTGCGCCACCGATTTCATCGATTTTTTGGATATATGCCATTGCTGCATCTTCGATTTCTTTTGTTTTTGCTTCAATGTAGTACGAACCTGCTAATGGATCGACAACTTCTGCAACACCGCTCTCATTTGCGACGATTTGTTGTGTTCTAAGCGCTACTCTTACTGAATCTTCTGTTGGTAATGCAAGCGCCTCATCTTTTGAGTTAGTGTGTAAGCTTTGCGTTCCGCCAAGTACAGCTGCAAGCGTTTGGATTGCTACCCTTACGATGTTGTTTTCTGGTTGTTGCGCCGTTAATGTCGAGCCACCAGTTTGTGTGTGGAATTTAAGTTGCATTGATTTTGGGTTAGTTGCACCAAATCTGTCTTTCATGATGCGTGCCCATAATCTTCTTGCTGCTCTATATTTTGATACTTCTTCTAATAAATCGTTGTGTGCGTTGAAGAAGAACGATAATCTCGGTGCAAAGTCATCTACGTTTAAGCCTGCTTTTACTGCTGCTTCTACGTATGCGATACCATCTGCTAGTGTAAAGCCCACTTCTTGTGCTGCAGTTGAGCCCGCTTCTCTAATGTGGTAACCTGAGATTGAGATCGTATTCCAAAGTGGTACGTCTTTTGAACAGAATTCAAAGATATCTGTGATCAAACGCATAGATGGCTCTGTTGGGAAAATGTACGTTCCTCTTGCGATGTACTCTTTTAAGATATCGTTTTGGATCGTTCCTCTTAATTTTTCTGATGACACACCTTGTTTTTCTGCTACTGCGATGTACATTGCAAGTAAAACAGATGCTGGTGCGTTGATTGTCATAGATGTACTTACTTTATCGAGTGGAATACCGTCAAATAGGATTTCCATATCTGCTAATGAGTCGATGGCAACGCCTACTTTTCCTACTTCACCTTCTGAAAGTGGATGATCTGAGTCATATCCGATTTGGGTTGGTAAGTCGAATGCTACTGATAATCCGCTTGATCCTTGCTCAACTAAGAACTTGTAACGCTTGTTTGACTCTTCTGCTGTTGCAAAGCCTGCGTACATTCTCATCGTCCAGAATTGTCCTCTGTACATCGTTGGTTGTACACCACGTGTAAATGGATATTGTCCTGGCAAGCCGATATCGTTCATATAATCGATATCTGCGATATCTACTGGTGTGTAGTATCTGTTAACTGGTGCGCCTGAGCCTGTTGTGAATTCTTTTTTACGCTCTGGTCTTTTTACTAAACTCTCTTCCACTTTAGCAGTTTGCTTATCAACTGCTTCTTTGATCACCATTACTTGTTTTTGATCAAACATTGTAACCCTCCTTGTTATTGGCCGCATAATTTTGTTTTCTCTATTTCATTGAACCTGTTTTTAAGAATTTTGAATGCCATGAAAGCGCTTCATCGATTAAATGACTTTCATGTTTTGTAGGCAATGCTTCAGCCCTTTCAAGATAATCTAAAAGTCTAGCTTTATAATCTGGGTGTGCACAATTTTCAATGATTGCTCTTGCACGTTCACGTGGTGATAATCCTCTTAAATCTGCAAGTCCTTGCTCTGTAACCACAACTTGAACATCGTGTTCTGTATGATCGACGTGAGACACCATAGGTACGATAGAAGAGATATCGCCGTTTTTAGCAGTTGAAACGGTTGTAAAGATTGAAATATAAGCATTTCTTGTGAAGTCACCAGAACCGCCAA
This sequence comes from Fusibacter sp. QWL-12, assembly GCF_058683495.1. Classification (NCBI taxonomy): domain Bacteria; kingdom Bacillati; phylum Bacillota; class Clostridia; order Eubacteriales; family Fusibacteraceae; genus Fusibacter; species Fusibacter sp. QWL-12. The sequence continues at coordinate 2,427,255 of NZ_CM178745.1, read as the reverse complement.
TACCGTTCATCATTCTAGATCCCATAATATTAGTAGAGTTAACATGTCCATAAATGTCGATTTCAATTGCTGTATTCATCGATAAAACGCCAAGTCTTCTTGCCACTTCAGGGTTGTTACTGATTTCCATCGGTCTTAATACACAATGTTTAGTATAGTGGTCAATGTTATCGTAAAGTCTTACTTGTCCCTGCTCCGATGGTGTGAATGATGTTCCAGAAGCAACGGTTACTTTGCCTGCATCTATAAGGTCAAACATACAATCTTGAATTACTTCTGTATAGCAAGTTAAGTTTGTAAAGTTTGATTCTACTAAACCAGCCATAACTGCATTTGCTACAGAACCTACACCCGATTGTAATGGTAGTAAATTCTCAGGTAACCTACCTGCTGCTACTTCAGCTTCAAAGAATTTGATAATATGGTTAGAGATTTTTTTAGAATCCTCATCGATTTCACCAAGAGGTCTAACTTTATCTGTAATGTCTGTTTCAACGATTGCTACGATTTTATCTAAATCACATGGAATAAAAGTTGTTCCAACACGGTCGCCACTTGCTGTGATTGGAATCGGTTTTCTAAAAGGTGGTTTTTCTGTCATGTAGATATCATGTACACCCTCTAATGCCAATGGTTGCGAGTAGTTGATTTCAACGATTACTTTTTTTGCATTGTTAATCGCTTGTGGTGATACGCCTACCGATGTTGAAGGTACGATGCCGCCATCAGGATTGATTGCGATTGCTTCAATAATTGCGACGTCAACATCACCGAAAAAGCCATAATCTACGAACTGTGGTACGTGGCTTAAATGCATATCTGCGTATTTTACCGCACCTGCATTAATCGCATTTCTCATACGACTATCTGTTTGATATGGAAATCTTCTTTTGATGACACCAGCTTCAGTTAATATTCCATCTAACTCTGGTCCAACAGATGCACCAGTGATTAGTGTTATTTCAACTTTTTCTCCATTTTTTGCACGATCTGCAAGTGCTAATGGAACTGCTTTTGGATAACCAGATGGTGTAAATCCACTTGTAGCAACCACATCTCCATCATTGATAAACTTCGCAGCTGCCTCAGCAGTCATTACTTTTTGTTCTAATGCACTGCTTCTTAAACGCTTTTCTCTCTCACCCGTATTCATAAAACCCTCCTATTCGAAGATACTTATTATTGTGATGCTCTCGGAATCATTTTTTAAGATAACAAAAAAAGCCAAATAACCATCATCAAGATTGGCTAATTGGCTTTTGAATTACTAAGTCGTTGGAAATAAAGGCTGTTTATTTCCGTTAGTAAAATCGCTAGATACCCTCTAACTTATATTCAGTTTGATCTAAAATCATTAAAGTACTATATCAACTATGCTCTTGAAAGTGAATTGATTAATCTTCGATGATTTCATCTGCACCATCAAGAATTTGACGGTACTTTTCATTACATGTTTTTATCGCTGATAGAATGGCTTTTCTTGCACTACCGTAATAGTGGTGTTTGAAGCCTTTTTCTATTTTATCTAAATCATTGAGCTTTGACCCAACGAGAAGATTCTTAACGACACTTTTTGCAAGTGCAGTAGCCAGTGTACAATCTGCATCAACAATCTCAGATGTTTTTATATCAATCACGACGCCTACTGCTATAACTGCATAAAGTTCTTTTGCTGTGATGCCTTGTGGCAATTTTGCATATCCTGTAAGGAATATATGATTTGATTCCATAGAGCCTCCTAAATACTATAACCGACGAAACTTAACGTCGTTAAAGGTGTAAGCAGCTATGGCTGATTTTCTCAACCATAGTAACTATACACCTTTTAGTATTTTAATTCAATCCGTTTATTTGATTACATCGGTAAAGAATGTAGTACGATTGTAAAGATAACCATACCTAACAACGCAAACGGATAAGTTGCACCGTAGCCCGCTGCAGGATCGTCTGATCCAGCTGCTTCAACTGCTGCACCTAGACCTGGTGTAGAAGTCATACCGCCACAGATTGCTCCAGAAAGCATAACCCAGTTGATTTTGAAAATGTATTTACCGATAATATAGCCAACCATCATAGCCACAACGCCTACAACTAAAGATACAACACCTAAATAAGCGCCAGGACCTGCTAAAGCATCTACTACTGCAAATCCATATCTTAAGCCGACGATAGCTAAGAAGAAAACAAGTGAAATTTCTCTGATAACGCCAAGAATTTTTCCATTCATTCTAAAATTGATAAATCCGATTTTTCCGATGTAGCCTAGAATAAGTGAACCGATTAAAGCACCACCTGTTGCGCCTAAGCTAAATGTTCCTAAGTGAATAAAATCCAGATTGATCTTGATAAGACCAATTGTATAACCGAAGAAACATGCGAATACAAATGCAATCATATCAAATGAAACTTCAGGAATTTCTTTTCCTGTTCTACCAGCTTTCGCTTCTGACATTTCTCTTGCAAAAGCTTCTTTTTCCTTTTCCACATTAATTCTAAATATTTTAGGGAAAAAGTTCATTGCAATAATTACAATCAATACGCCAAATGGATAACCGATTGCATGACCAACACCAATTCCAGCCTCAGCATTTTTTATGAATTGCGTTTTTTGCTCATCAGTTAACGATGTAACTGTTGATGGATCTAGTGTTTTATCTAATATTCTAATGAAATCAATTCTTTCTTCTTCTGACATTGAGTCAAATTTAGCAACTTTTGCAGTCGCATCTTTTTTTGCAGTTTCAATTGCAGCCGCAAGTCCTGGTGAACTCGTTAATGCACCTGTATAAACACCTGAAACTTCATAAGGATTTGAATCATTTGAAATTACAGCCATACCATAGGTTGTAGCAGCACCAACTAAAGTGATAACAAAGCCAAGAACAATAAATTTAACACCGTACTTCTTGAGAACGATATTAATGTCTTTTGCAGCTAATAATCCAACTGCAACGACGAATAAGACCAAAAATAAAGTAAAGAAACTACTACTAACTACGCCATTTTTAATCAAAGTTGATGCTGCTTTATAAGCTTTGTCATCTTCTCCGAATTTTTTAGCATAGTCCATCATGAACCATCCTAACGGTAATCCAGTAAATAATGCTCCAGATGTTCCAAAACTAAACTTACCAAACTTGATTTTACCAAATAATAGTCCAGTAACAACGGCAACAAACATCAAGATAAATGGATCCATTAGCCAACTACTAAAATCAAAACTCATAACTACCCCCTATTTTTATTTGTCAACTTCCTTTAAATTTGCCCCTAAGCCAAAGCCGCAGACAATAAAAAAGGCATAGCAAATAAATGCTATGCCGCACTCCCAATATGACTGAGTGATGGGGAATCACCCTATATTGTTCAGGCAAGTTTGTTAACGCAATCACAGGATACCATTTTTTTTTCTCTTTGTAAATTATTTTTAATATGTTTTTAGTGTTTTTTTGTTTTAAAAATAGAACATCCCACAGATAAAGTTTTTAAAGCTTTTTTACCTGTGGGATGTTTATCGTTTTGATTAATCTTTTCTATTTACTTGCTATTCTATGTCCATATTGCTAAACTTTGTAATTAATCTACCAAAAACGAAACCATACGAAACAACAAAACCTATGGCAAAAATAACACTAAATATAGCAATCATAAAGGTTCCACCCACATCTGGCAATAGTCTGAAAAGTGCAAACCCGATGATTCCAAATCCCATTCTAGGTAATAATGACAGCATAACGTTTAGGTTGTTCTTAACCGCTGCTGTTGGATTGGACCAGTTGAGATATGGTCGTGTAATGTTGATGATTAGGTCTAAAGTACTAAAGCAAAGTGTTGCAATTACGACACATATTATTGTTAAAATAATATCAGAAAATGTCACTGGAAGCAGTATACCAGCAACAATGCCAAGTATCAAGCTAGATGATAGACTGAGAATAATAGTCGTTAATATCCGAGTCTGTAAGTTTTCTTTAGCACTAATTGGCCAAACACGCGTTTCCCAGAAAGTCTTTCCTTCTCTCGTTATTGCAGTCGTCGATAAGCTCCCCATTAAAATTGGTGCACCGACTATCCCGGTATAGATATAGATCATAAAAGGTGCCAACATCGGATCTTTAAAGGTATCCATATCCATGATGCCCATAAAAGTATAGATGACAAATAACAAGATCGGTACAAACATGTTCATAACTGTATTCAGTAAGAACGTAGGGTTGTGGAAAATAATCCCGATATGTCTTTTTATGAGTAGTATGCGTTTTGATGACGTCTTATAATTGTAGTCTTTAAGATTACCCTTTTTAGTTGCTGACGCTTGTTGATTGTATTTACTCATGGCACCTTTATAAAGTGACGTTGCTGCGAATTTCAACACAATGACAAAGCCTAAGTTTAGACCGATATAGTATAGTCCCTCTAACCATGATTTCATCACCATTTTTGTCATCCAAACACTTGGAGGGAATTTACTGCCTACGATAGACATCACCCCATCCTTTGATGATAACAGTCTTTGCATATTTTCTGGATCAAGCTGTAATCTTGTTACCAATACCTGTAATCCCAAAATAATGACAATAAAGATAAGATTCCCTATAAGAATCATCATGTTTCTGTTTTTTCGTCCACCGATCATCGTCATAAATGGAATGATGATGAGCGTTGCAAATATCATAGGTAGGATTGGCGTTAAAATTAACGCAATTATACCGAGTAAAAGTTCTATAGGTTTAAATCCACCTGCGATCCCGTAAAAGCCTACACCCGTACCAAAAAGCAGAGCAGAGATGCCAAATAAATAGACATAAACGGTCGCTAATTTTGAAAATACGATGGTATCTTCCTTTATAGGAAGCGTTGCCAGTAAGCTCAAGTCCTTTGAATAAAAGAATAGCGATATGATTAACGGGATTCCAGTAATAAATACGATTATGCTTACAGCCACATGAATATAAGTTAAAGTCAATTCTGGCATCCCAATTGCTGAGAAACTGTCATAAAATGATTTTACAATCTGAAACACTGGGATGTATAAGAATATGGGTAAAAGAATCAAAAGTCGTGAAAGCGCTTTGTTCATGTTAAGCTGTTGCGAGTACTTACTCATGAAGTCTTTCACTTGAAGCTTTGTTAGTGAAAGGAGTTTATTCATCTTTCGTCATCTCCAAGAATATGTCTTCCAGAGAAACACTTCTATCATGCTTGATTTCTTCTGGTGTGCCCAGTGCAATCAATTTACCCTTGTGGATAATCGCAACACGATCGCAGAGGTTTTCAACAACTTCGAGTACGTGAGATGAAAATAATACGGTTCCACCATTGTCACAATGCTCTTTCATTAAATCCTTGAGTACTTTTGCAGAATGTGGGTCTAGGCCTACGTGTGGTTCATCTAGAATAAAAACGTTAGGATTTGGTAAAAGTGCACCACAAATCATCAGCTTTTGACGCATACCATGTGAGTATGAATTGACGGTTTGTGAAAGTGCATCGTCTATTTGAAAAATGGATGTATATTTTTCGATTCTTTGGCGACGTTCTTCTTTACTGACGTCATACATATCTGCGATAAAGTTTAAATATTCTATGCCTTTTATGGCATCATAGATCTCAGGATGATCTGGTACAAAAGTAAACTGATGTTTTGCACCAACCGCATCCTTTAGGATACTATGATCGTTGATTAACACATCACCTTCCGTAGGTGCGATGATTCCAGTAATCATCTTTAGTGTCGTGGTTTTTCCAGCGCCATTTGGTCCAATAAATCCAAATATTTCACCTTTTCTAATGTCTAAATCCAAAGCATCAACTGCTTTTTTACCATTTGAATATACCTTGGTAACGTGATTGACTTGCAACATATGATCACCCCTTAAATTTTCTAAGGTCAGTTTACCTATAAAGTATTAAGAAACTCTTAAAAAATAGTGGGATAACCATAAAATACACTAGGCTTCTGTTTTTGCTGAAAGCGTTATAAAGCTGAGTAAAATCATGAAGCCTGAAGCTATGAAATAATACTTAATATAGGGAGAACCCGTTCCAGCAATATCTAGGACGCCCTTTAAGAACTGACCGATAACCAATGTTGCAATTCCAGAATTATATAGATGAATAAAGCGATTGACGCCTTTTTTTGTAAATCGTTTGTGCAGGGTTAATCCCATCAGTCTGTATCCAGCTACCCCTAATATCAAAACCGATACAACCATAGTCGACATAGCCAATGAACTGACACCATGAGAAAAGATACTGTAGACACGGTCGATGACAAATACCAAAATGGCCACAATCAAATACCCGATCACTTGTCTTTTCGTTTTAATTTCAAAATAGGTCATAATAGCCTCCTGTTAATAACCAAAGTAAACGATGTCACTTACTTTTCGTTCACCATCATTTCTACCATCTGTTGGATGATTGATGACTTCACCATTGAAATAGAGTGTTGACGATCCACCGCCATCTAAATTATAAGCGGTTTCGCAGCCAAGATTTAAGCAAATTTGAGCTAATGCATCTAATGTGACCCCTGTGCTCTGAGAAGTTCTACCATCTACCACTACGAATACATAGTGCCCATCGCCGATCTGACCAATAGCAGTTCGCGGATTGTTTTTCTCGCTGTTATTTGTAACTCTATCTACGACCTCTCCGTCAATGACTAACGCCGGACCAAAAGATAGGATATCTACAGCGCCATTTTCAACTGCTTCTTCAGCATCGTAAGTACCTTCATAAGCGATGCTAAGATTGCCATCTTTATCAATAATTAAATCCTCTGTCGAGCTACTGAGTACAGAACTTCTAAGCAACACACCGTTTCTTACCACATAGCCCGAATCTCTAAAGCCATAATAATCACCATTTATCGCTAAGATTGCGTCATGTGCTGATGCAATACTCGAAGTCGATGCAGTAACATTTTTACCATAGGTGTCGTTTGCAAGTGCAGTTCTAAGCAGTTCTGGTAGATCCGTTTGTATATCTGCGACATAATACACGACGCCATTCTCATCATAGGTGGTAATTTCTATCGTTAGATGGTCATCTTGATATGAATTCGTGTCAATTACCGCCGAAGCTACTGCTTCAGTGTAGGTTTCTGTCGTAATCGCTTCATTAGAACTTGTGTCATTTGATATCGTGTCATTTGTAGTATTTTGCTGTTGTGTGTCACCACCGCCTGTGTTAGTAGTAAAACTCACCGTTTGGGTAGTAACGCCGGCGGTTTTAGTGCTTGCATCCAGTTTAACCACGGCGTGTTCCACCACAAATGTATCTAAAAGTACAAAAGTACTACTCAATAGTAATATAAGGGTTGTTCCAATCGTCCAAATATGACGTTTTAACCAATTATGCATCATTTACCTCCAACTCCATTAAAAATGAATCTTCTTTGAATCCAATAACTCATAATAAATAGAAAACTATCCACTAGAACTTTAGCAATTACCGGCGTTCCCGATAACATACTTATGAGCTGTACCAAGCTAGCGCTAACCATCATCTGTGTAAAGAAAAGCAATGTATATTTTCTTAGTTCTTGTAGCTTCTTTCCTTTAGATTCGAAAACAAGACTTTGATTGACCTTAAAATTAAACCCGCCCGATATCAGTCTTGCGAGCACAGTTGCAACTAGAGGAAGTATGCCAACTAAATGTGTCAAGATTGCGAAAAGACCAATATCCACAACAGCTGATGTAATTGCAGACAAGCTATATCTAAGGATTACACCGTAGATTTTTATCGAATCAGAAAATGGGTTAAAGTGACTACCACTGTTTTCATCAAAATACAGAGTTTCTATCTGAACTTCCTTAAAAGGATAATTTAACTTGGATGCTTTGAGTAAAACATTCATCTCATATTCGTAACGCTCACCTTCAACTTCGAGAAGAGTTTGAATCATATCTGGTTGAAAACCTCTAAGTCCAGTCTGTGTATCGGTACATTCTGAGCCAGTCGACCATTTAAATACCTTAGAAGTTATTTTATTGCCCCATTTGCTTTTGAATGGCACTTGTTCAAAATCGAAATTTCTTACGCCTAAAATGAGCGCTTCTTTATTTCGAATGAGCTGTTGCGCGATTCTAAAAATATCTTTAGGTGCATGTTGACCATCGGCATCTACGGTGATACATGGCCTTCTAAAGTTTTTAATTTTTTCAAATGCCGTTTTAAGTGCTGCACCTTTCCCAAGGTTAATCCCATGATGTAAAAGAATCACCTCTTCTCTAAGTGATAAAGACTCAAAAATAGGTAACGTTTCAACTTCACTACCGTCATTTACGATGATAATTTCATTGAAGTTGAACTGGATTAAGTCATCAACTAATTCTATTAATCTATGGTTAGGGTTATATGCGGGTATGATTATAAAAGGATTCATTCTTTACCTCCTCATCTTTTATAGTCAAATCGTAGCACTGCAACCTTAATCTATCCTTAAAGGAAAAATAATCCCTAAAAATCATTTTAAATACAGCTCAATCCATCTTAGACGCAAAAATAAGCCCTGTTTCTCTTCTGAATTGATAGAGAAAACAGGACTTAAGTGAGGTAAGATTATAATGACTTAGTTAAGTCTAATTGCACCTTTGCAACTGTCACAAACGTAGTATGCGGTCACTGCAGTGCCCTCGATATTAACGTACACATTGATTTCACCGAGTGTGTCAGGGTCAACCCCTTCTGCTTCACAACCTGATTTTATTTTTTCTATAATTTCAGATTCATTTAAATTGGCTAAATCAACACCGCTCATTTGTAGAGTTACTTTTCCTAATTTCATAAACACGCTCCATTCTAACCTAAACTGAATTTGTTAATTAATTACCCATTCCAATATTTGTTAATCAAGATTGTTAATGTTTTATTTTAGTTGACAATGCAACTAATTTTCGCTAATATAAGTTGACAATGCAACTAATTTTTAGAAAGGACAATTATGAACGAGACAAAAGTTTGTCCAGAAATCGACGTGAAGCCAGATGGTAGGCTAACGGATTTCTCACAAATAGGCAAATTAATCTCTATACTATCGAGAGCAGGTCAGTCATTCTTCGCACAAAAAGCGAGTGATTTTGATATAGGTGGTGGGCAGTTATCGCTCATCTTTTATCTTTACAAGCATGATCTTTCCAGTCAAGATGAACTTACAAAGGCACTTGAGGTGGATAAAGCAACCATTACCCGTTCTGTAAACAAGCTTGAGAAATGTGGTCATGTAGAAAGGATTAGAGATGCACAGGATCATCGCATCAATAGAATTAGACTTACTGAAGCTGGAAGAAACGTACACGATAACCTAAAAGGCATCGCCCGTGAATGGCATGATGTCTTACTCGAAGGTTTTACGACCGATGAAGCGCAACAGTTAGAAATCCTCTTTGGAAAACTATTGCAAAACGCAAGACAATATAAATCCGCTCAAAGCAAACTTTAGACACTATTACAAAACACAGATTAGAAATTAAGGTGAAATTATGTCCAACAACGAATTACTTAGAACTGAAAAAATCGGTAAATTATTATTTAAATTTTCTTTACCTGCAATCGTGGGTATGCTCGTCAATGCACTTTATAACGTCGTCGACCGTATGTACATCGGGTGGCTAGGACCACTGGCTATGACTGGCATCGGATTATCTTTACCACTTATGACGCTACTCATGGGACTTTCCATGCTCGTCGGTATCGGTTCAGGTGCAAGAATTTCCATCCGCCTTGGTCAAAACAGAAAAGACGATGCAGAACATATTTTAGGCAATGCATTTGTACTTTTAATCCTCATCATGCTCTCAGCTTCAGTATTAGGATTGATTTTCAAAACACCGTTGCTCTACCTTTTTGGTGCCAGTGATGCAACCATAGGCTATGCAGATCAATACCTAACCGTTATCCTTATGGGAGCTGTCTTCCAAGGCCTTGGTTTTGGTTTGACTGGCGTTATGCGTTCTGAAGGTAGCCCTAAACAAGCGATGTTAACCACACTTGCAGGGGCTATAACAAATATTATCCTCGACCCAATCTTTATCTTTGCTCTTGGTATGGGGATCAGAGGCGCGGCAGTAGCAACGATCATCTCACAGTTTGTAACAATGACGTTAGTGCTCAGACACTTCGGCCTTGGTAAAGGGCATCTTCGAATCCACCGAAAGAACTTTAAACTGAATACTGGGATTATCGCAAGCATCCTTTCAATTGGGATGTCGCCGTTCTTTATGCAAGTCGCAGCAAGTATCGTAACCGTCGTTTCAAATAATGCACTAAAATCTACTGGTGGCGACATCGCTATCGGTGCAATGACCGTAATCAATGCCATCGCCATCTTTTTCTTAATGCCGATCTTCGGTCTTAATCAGGGGACTCAGCCCATCGTTGGATACAACTACGGTGCGAAGCAGTATGATCGCGTTAAGAAAACGCTTAAGCTTGCCATATTAGCAGGCACCTGTGTTTCGACGACTGGCTTTTTACTCACTCAGTTCTTTACGGAACAACTGATTCACATTTTTAACAGTGATCCAGAGCTCGTCAGCGTTGCTACAAAGGGTATGAAAATATTCCTATCGATGCTACCTGTTATTGGGTTTCAAATTATCAGCGCCAACTACTTCCAAGCAGTTGGAAAAGCACCAAAGGCTATTTTCCTTAGCCTACTCAGACAGGTTATCGTACTCATCCCTCTATTGATCATTTTACCAAAATTCTTTGGCTTATCAGGCGTTTGGTATGCTGGTCCATCTGCTGACTTTACAGCTTCAGTGGTTACGGCGATCTTCTTATTCCATGAAATGCGCCATTTGGATGAAGTACAAGCTTAGCTTTTCATTTGTATTGAAAACTTAGCTAATATTTGATCTCTTCGAACATTGAATCCACCGTTTTGCCACATGTAAGGTTGTGGTAAAGTTGTTTCAGAAAAAAAGTTCTATTGCACAGTCTTGTGAGGGTTAAAGTCACAGACTGAGTAATAGAACTTTTATTTTTGCTATCTATCACGCTTGTATATCTTTTGAGTAAAACTAGTTAATTTTCATCCACATGCCATGAAGCTGTGCCCCTTCTCCGATGTAATAAGGACTTTCAAAGGTTCCGATATAATCCTTACCAAACATATCGTATAGATTTGAACGCATGTTAAACTCTGGTAGTTTGCCAATAATCTCAGTGCCCTCAAGAAGGAAGCTGACCTGTACAGGTGTTGCGTAGTCACCGTCAGTCGTAAAATCTCCGCCCGAACTAATGACCACGAGAATTGATTTTTGCCCTTCAAGGACTTGCGTAATGTCTTCTGTGTCGACGTCAAAACCAAGTGTAGGTGCAGTTAGAACGGGTAGCCCGTCATAGTCTCCAGTTGCACCGCCAGTATAAGGCAATGAATAAAGGTCAGACGTTCTCTTATCAGCAAAGACACTGACGAACTTACCTTTTTGAATTAAAGGTAGCTTGTCATTCTCATAAGTCATACCTTCTCTATCAAAGAAAGGTGCGAAATTTTGCACTGGATTTTTCCAGATCGATAAAGTCAACTTTTCATTAAATAAGGTTTCTCCCAACTTTCCTTTGAAAAGAGAGGAACCTGTCGCATAGATTTCGCCATTTAACGACCTTGAAAATATGCCATTGAAGCTATCTTCACCTATAAAGAAAACAGGTAGCTTATCCCCTTCTGGGAGATCCGCTTTTCCCAAATAGCCTTTCATAAATGCTTTTGATTGTTCAATAAACTTCGCTCGATCAAACGATCTGCCAAAGTAACTTAAGAAGCCATCAAACACATTGGGTCCACCAATTTCCTTTAAAATCAAAGCCAGCTCAAAATACGCATCCTCATACTTTAGATCAAGTCCCTCTGTATTTTGCATCCAAGCCGAATGCTCGATTACAGATAGGTGCTCAGAATAGTCAAACTCTGGATAGCTCTCTCTAAAGAAGGCCAAAATCGCTTCTGTTTCTTCAAGGAGGGTTTTCGCATCCATTGGCGATGCATTGTAGCTTCTATGATCCTTTTTATCCCCTGTCAAAGCATAAGGATAGGCGATATCTGTCATCAAATTCTCAGTTGCATCTTTTTCAAGCTGCGCCATTGGTACATCCCCGATTGCTCCGGAGATACCTATTTTCCCATCCTTATAAACGCGATAGCCCTTTTTGACGATGTCTTTAGAACGTACCGCTTCAACCTTAGCCGTTTTAACTTTAACGGTTGTTTCTTTTTCCTTAATTACAAGCCATTCTTTTTTCATATGCTCCCCCTATTGAACCGTAAGCTTCTTAACACGTGTATATGGACCACCAAAACCAACCGGTAATGGCCATTGCTCCATTTTTCCGCAGCCGCCTCCAACGAAGCTTAGGAGCTCAAATTCTTCACTTAAAGCATCCACTTCGCCCAACGTTTCAAACACATTTCCAGTCACAACCGAAATTTTTACTGGTGTTGTAATCTTGCCATTTTCTATCATATATGCACGAGACGGTGCAATCGTAAAGGTCGACATACCTGAGCCATGCTTGATGTCCTCAATATAGATCCCCTTTTCAATCTCTGCAACAATCTCTTTAAGAGGGCGATTGCCCTTTTCTATATAAGTCGTCGTCATTCTGACGATCGGTTCAAATTCAAAGTTCATTGCTCTAGCATTACCTGTAAGTCCCTCTTCAAGATGTGTACCAGTCACTGTGCTTTGCAGACGCCCCGTTAGTTTACCATCGGTAACGATATACGTTTTCTCAGCTTCATTGCCCTCGTCGTCATATGGCGTATAGCCATTGCCTAAAACATGACCATCATCTATAATCGTCAATCCAGGACTTCCTACCTGCTTGCCAATTGCCCATTCCTTTTTCATGTTTGGATCACCTAACATAAAGTCAGACTCACTTTTATGGCCAAAGCTTTCATGTGTGAAAACACCTGTGGTCAATGGACTCATTAGTACCACATAATCCCCAGGTACTACAGGTACCGCTTCTTTTACAAACGCGATGCTTTTATCGACTTCCTCCTGCAATTCACTACGGATGGCTTTTAAATCCTCAAAGTAGATACCAGCCTTTGATGCGCGGCTTGAATCTTTTTTATCACCACTAACCAGCTCCATATTCAGCCTGATGCCACAAGTTTGTCTGTCGTAGATGACATGTGTTCCCTTTGACGAAATGATTTCTTTTGTGATTCTATTGTCTACATAGAATGAAGAATGATGTACAATCTCTTCACGTTCTAATAAATCTAAGTAACCTCTAAGTAATTCTTGTTTTGCCATAACATCGATTTTAGAGAGATCACCCTCTTCAAACTTAAGGCAAGTGTCTACATTGACTTCGAATTTCTTAACGATAGGATGATCTAGTATCGAAGCATTTGGCGTCGCCAATGAAGCCAGTTCATCGATTTTCTCCTGTAGAGCTTCAAGTTCAGTGGTTGCGCTATAATACCAGCGATTACCATCAAACACGCGAATAAAAGCACCTTTATTCGTTCTTACTTTCTGTTCTTGCAATTTTTCTTTTTTAAACGTAATTTTCGTATCAAATAAGGTTTCAATTCTCAAATCAGTGTAGAGCCCTTTTGGAAAATGATACATAGACGCCTCCTTATGTTAGATTCTTATCGAACTTAAACCTATTATACACGAATTAAATTAAAATTGTGTTAGAATTCTATCAGATATATAAATTTTTTTTTCGTTATCAATTTGATACAAACAAACAACATAGAAGCATTGTCTGACAATTTTTATAGGATCTGATTTCAAAAAAATAAAATGAGGCCTTTTATGTCCTCAATATTATTACATATTTATTTACTCTAAATTCCTACATCACTTATCAAGCCGAATTTGACAAATTATCCTCTATTTTAACAACAACCCGCCAAATACGGCGCGTAATACTAATTACAATCATTTTCTTTTAGCTTTAATTCAATCAATTGAATCGTTTTTTCTCTGATGCCAACTGAACGCGCTAACTTACGCCACTCCTGTATTACGATTTTTACTTCAGTAATAATCTGCTTACATTTATTGGGTTTAATATCCATGTTTTGACCACATGCTAAGAGATCCTCATAAGTAAGGTTCATTTTCTTCCCATTTATCGTCATTTGATGTGCCTGAAGCCACTTATTATTTGAATCGCAAGCAAAAGTTATATCATAAGCTGGCGAAAGCTGCCACTTACCATTTCTATCCATAAGAAATGAAATATTTTTCACATGATCATCCTGGTTAACTGCTAGTACGTTAAAGACCATTCTCCTATAAAATTGTTCGACATCATTATAAGACAACCCCATTCTTCTAGCGGTTAAGGCTGCAAGCTCATAGCTACATAATCCAGGCTCATTATAATCAATATGCATTATCGCACCGAGGGATTGCATATGCAGTTTTTTCCCCAAAACACGATCAAAGCGTTTGGTCATAAAATGGTTACGCCCCCCCTGACTTAGCAACTTGCATTCGCTCATAACAATGCCTGCCTCTAGAGCCATAAGGTAATAAGCATATTCTATCAATGTATACTCTGGAACATCTTCTAACTGATGATCTCCATTCTTTTTAACCCCGTCGAATTTAATCAACCAATATTCGTAGCCTTCTCCTAAGTCAATTTGACCAGACCGTATTTCATTCTTAACGCTATTATAGGCTACGACTGCTTTTGCTCTTGCGCCGCCTGCAGATGTTCCTAATTGAAGCAATTGTTTATAATCCGATTCAAAGTTAGAAGACAGAATGATATCTTTTCTCTCTTCTAGAACCGCTGAAGCAAAATCTGCCAGTTGATTTGCACTTATTATTTCATCTTTACTCATTAAATCAATAAGCGCAGGGGCATATTCCAATGCACCCATACCTCGCTTCCCAGTATAACAAAGTCGTTCGACGACATTAAATGATTCTGGTGTTCGACCAGACGAAGCAAGCCATTGATCAATAACCGCGTTTCCAAATTTATCAGGTAAAGAATCTGCCAATAATCCCGGGACGCCTCTAAATGCAGAGTTAGCTAACTCAGGGAATTCATAAACTCGATTTGACAAAGGCATCATAATAGGAGAAAGTTCAACACCCATTGAGATAAATTCCTTATCGTATTCAAAGGAGACATACTTTTTCTCTTCATCTAAATGAAAATAGCCAACAATAGTTCCCCATAGCGATACGGTTGCAGTATGTCTCATACCTTTTCATCTCCCCATTTAATTTGCTTTTTATTAATATTTGTCGATTTTATTCTTACACGTTGTCGTTGTTTCACTTTATTATTCAGGTAATTGGATGGTCGCCTTTTGGGATCCGGTACTAATAGATCAAGATTAGCATCTAAATTTAGAGCGATTAAAATTTTAATCAAATTACCGAACTGAATATCCTCACCATTCTCCAAACGTGATATGCTCCGAATCGATATCCCAGATTTCTCAGATAGTGCCTCTTGAGATAATGGAAAATCAATTCTGTAAGCTTTTAATCTCGCACCGATATCCATCAAAGCACTTTTTGAAGTTAAATATTTATTCACGGTTCCACCTCGATTGATTAAAGTATACTAACAGCTTTCACTTATATTATACAACTCCGTTTTTTAAAACGCAATATGTTGCAGATTAATCTTAATTTACATAGTTAACACGTATAATATTGCTGTTTAAAAAACGAGCTTTTATCAAACGCGTCAAACCTTTATAAACATAAAGAAGAAATTTTTTAAGTTTCTCCTTTATCCTAATGAAAAAACGAGTGGCTCTGCATCTAAACTAGATCTGCAGCCACTCGTTTTTAACTATTTTTCTTCTTAATTTTTTTCTTAATCCTTTTTATATTATCTTCAAGTAATTGCCATGATGTTTGTTAGTCTAGATTCTAGTGTTTTAAATACATCTATTTCAAATACATCTCTTTTAGTACTGCTTCGCTAGCAGTAAGATAAGCTTCTAAATCTTCAGTCGTATGCACTGTCGATAAAAAGAGCCCTTCAAACTGCGCCGGTGGTAAAAGAATCCCTCTTTCTAACATGGCCTTAAAGTAAGTCGCATAGGCTTCTGTATCACAGCCCTTTACTTCATCGTAGCTGCTCAAGCTACCTGTCTTAAAGAACAAACACGGCATTGACTTGTATCTTACAAACGTAACCGGAAATTGATATTCCTCGATGATACGGTTCATCCCCGACTCTAGGTAAGCTGCTTTTTCTTCTAAGCGCGTATAGATTTCTGGATTTTCTCTAAGCGTTTTAAGCACCTCAAGCCCACAATACATCGCAATTGGATTGCCTGACAGGGTGCCAGCTTGATAGACACCACCCAGCGGTGAAATCACGCTCATGATTTCTTTTTTACCGCCGTAAGCACCTACGGGTAGACCACCACCGATGATTTTGCCAAAGCAGACCATATCTGGTGTGACGTTTAAAAGGGATGCAGCGCCACCGTAGGCAAGTCTAAAGCCAGTAATGACTTCATCAAAAATTAAAACGGCACCATAGATATCGCAAAGCTTTCTTAAGGTTTTTACGAACTCATCTGTTACAGGTACAACGCCCATATTGCCCGCTATCGGCTCTAAGATCACACAGGCAATCTCATTCCCATTACTTTTAAAAAGCTGCTCTATGCCCACTACGTCGTTATAAACCGCAACCAGTGTGTCTTTAACTGTATCTGCCGGTACACCCAGTGAAGTTGGGACGCCATACGTAAGGGTTCCAGAACCGGACTTTACCAATAAGGCATCTGAGTGGCCATGGTAGCAGCCTTCGAACTTTACAATCTTTGTTCTCCCGGTGTAACCTCTAGCCGCTCTAATGGCGCTCATCGTCGCCTCTGTGCCCGAGTTGACCATACGCACCATCTCAAGTCCTTGATAAGCATCTACTAAGCATTCCGCCATTTCCACTTCAAGCGGACTCGGTACACCATAGCTCATCCCCTTTTGAATCACCGACAATAGATTTTGATCCACAAAGCTCGGTGAATGTCCTAAAATCATCGGACCCCAAGAACCGATAAAATCGATGTAGGTGTTTTCATCCACATCGGTTAACGTCGCCGCTTTTGCGCTTTCTATAAAAATAGGCGCTCTTCCCACCGAGCGAAAAGCTCTAACGGGGCTGTTGACACCTCCAGGAATCACCTTTTGAGCCCTTTCAAACAATTGATTTGATCGATTATAATTTTTCATTTTTCCTCCAAGGTGTCCTGATTTAGGATACTAAATTTCTATCTACAAGCCATTTTGAAAAATAGGTGATAATGAGGTCTGCACCTGCTCTTTTAAAACCAATCATCGTTTCATAAACAATGGATTCATTGACTAAGCCTTGTTCAATCCCCTTTAATAAAAGGGCGTATTCGCCACTGACATTATAGACGACAACGGGTGCTGAAAGTGACTGACGAATGGTTTTCACAATGTCAAGGTAAAGCATCGCAGGTTTTACCATTATCAAATCCGCTCCTTGTGCTAAATCTTCATTTGCGATTTCAAGTGCTTGTCTGCTGTTGTGATAGTCCATCTGATAGTGGTCTCTAGAGCCGAACTGTGGCTTAGAATCTGCGATGGCTCTAAATGGGCCATAGTAATTCGAACAGTACTTCAGCGAATACGATAAAATCGGGATGTATGTGAATCCCTCTACGTCCAAACGCTCTCTGATCGCAGCGATTCTGCCATCCATCATATCGGATGGTGCCACCATATCTGCGCCAGCATGCACATGACTAAGAGCGATGGCTGCCATAAGCTTCGCACTTTCGTCGTTCACCACTTCCCCAAGATCGTCTAGGATGCCACAATGACCGTGGTCGGTATATTGACAGAGGCAGATATCAGTAATGATATAGAAACGCGCATCAAACGCTTTAATTTGCTTGATTGCCTTTTGAACGATGCCTTCAGCAGCGTATGCCATGGTGCCTCTTGCATCCTTGTGATCGGGTACGCCAAATAATAAAATTTTGAATAGGCCTCTGTCCCTGAGCTCAGTGAGTTCTTCTTCTAGTCGATCCAGTGAGTATCGATAAAGATCAGGCATTGCGGCTGTTGCATTTTTTATATTTTCGCCTTCTATCACGAAAATTGGTGTAATTAAATCGCTTTTTAAGAGATGATTCTCTTTGATGCTATTTCTAAGTTCATCTTGCATTCTTAATCTTCTAAATCGTTTCATATTCAGCTCCTGTAATCAAAGCATCTAACATGCCGTCGATGGTATGCGTCTCAGCTGTGCGTATCTGCCTGAAGCCAAGCTCTTTTAATTTTGCTGTGGTAATCGGTCCTATGGACAAGCACTTAATTTGAGCGAGTCGTTCAGGTGTATTTGCCATCAGCATTTGATGGAAATGCTCAGCCGTAGAAGCACTGGTAAACGTTACATAATCAAAAGCGTCAAGCGATCTACCGAGAAATGTTCCTTGTGGCGAATCGTCTAACATGTGAAACGGTGCGCCTAACGCTGGATTCACAGGACGATATAAAGGCACCTTGACGATTTCACAAGTCTTCGAAAGTAGTTGTTCCAAGGTTTCTCTCGCATCCTCAGATACAGGTAGTAATACGCGATCCGCCTTTGAAAGCTGGGGCTGCATTAATTCAACGATTCCCTCTTGGGTATAGACGGCCGGAATAAAATCAGGCGTGATGCCATACGACATTACGACACGATTCGTCGTTGGGCCAATTGCGAGTACCTTCATGCCTCCGAGATGTCTTGTATCCAGTCCAGCAGATTTTAGTGCTTTAAAATAAAAGTGTACTGCGTTTTCACTGGTAAACCAAACCTGTGTATAGTCACTAGAAATTAGCGCTCGATTCTTTTCATTTGATAGCTGCAGTGCTTCAAAGGCAAGCATTGGCATCGCAGTAACCTCAGCGCCCAAAGCCGTCAATCGATCTGAAAGTATCCCCACTTGACTGGTCGCTCTTGTGACCAGTATGCGCTTGCCAAAGAGTGGGAGTGACTCAAACCAATTGAGTTCCTCTCTAAGTGCAACTACTTCCCCAATCACTAAAAAAGCTGGGGATAAAACATCTTCTATGTCATCTAGTCCCTCTAAAGTCGTCGCCGTAACATTTTGTTTGACCGTTGTTGCGTTTGAAACGATCGCAGCTGGGGTTTTTGGATGATACCCTCGAACGATGAGCGCTTTGGCAATCTTTTTAAAGCTTGCGATGCTCATTAAAAATACCAAAGTGCCTTTTATGGTGGCGATGCTGTCAAAATCCAGCTCGGTTTCATCGTCCTTAAACTGACCTGTAAAGACGTGGAATGAGGTTGTAATGCCTCGATGTGTTATCGGTATGCCCGCATATCCAAGACCTGCAATAGGGGATGTGATGCCCGGGACAACTTCGAAGTTTACTCCAGCCGCTTTAAGCGCTAGCGCTTCTTCGCCACCACGTCCAAAGACATATGGGTCACCGCCCTTTAATCTGACGACATTTTTACCTTGTAAGCCTAATTTCACAAGCAGTTGATTGATCTCTTCCTGTGTCATTGCGTGATTGGCAGCCGCTTTTCCAACATAGATTCGCTCAGCATCTGCTGGTGCCAAAGCGACCAGCTTCGGACTTGCCAATCGATCGTATACAATTGCCTCGCAGGCTTCAATTTTTTCTTTGCCTTTTACAGTGATTAAACCTTCATCCCCTGGACCTGCACCGACGAGATAGACGATTCCTTTTTTCTTAATGGCATTCGCAGCTCTGATTCCCAAGGCTTCTGGTGACTGACGATCGCCTACTAGCTTAACCAGCATTAACGCTTCACCTTCTGCATCCCCAAAGATGGCTTTTAGTTCCAGTTGACTCTCACCTAAAAGAGTGGCATAGGCACCTACTGGTACATGACACCCCCCTTCTATGGCTTTTAGGAAGGCACGCTCTGCTCTAACACAGAGGTCATCGGATTCTGAGCGGATGGCATTTAAGATCGCTTTGATTTCTTCTCTTTCGGTTTTGTATTGAAGACCCAATGCACCTTGTGCTGGAGAAGGGAGTAAGACATCGACGTCAAGGTACTCAGTGATTTGCTTTTCAAGTCCCAAGCGATGAATGCCAGCTGCTGCTAAAATGACGCCATCTAAATTTTCGGTTAAGATCTTTCCGATTCTAGTTTCAACGTTACCACGAATAGGTACTGCTTCTATATCAGGCCGAGTCTTTAGGATTTGAAACAATCTTCGTTTGCTACCTGTACCTATTTTAGCGCCTACTGGTAAGTCCTTAAGTCCAGTTAACCCCTCTCTGAGTACCAAAACATCTCTGGCATCCTCACGTTTCGGTACCTTTGCCAAACTCAGACCTTCTGGCTGATCGCTTGGCATATCTTTAAGGCTATGAACTGCAAAATCGATACGTCCATCTAATAGCTGCTCTTCAAGTGCTTTAGTGAACAAGCCTTTGTCGCCGATTTTATCCAGTGGTTTATCTTGTATTTGATCGCCTTTTGTGACGATTATTTTCATTTCTAATGCTAGGTTAGGGAACTTCTCAGAAATTGCATCCATTACCCATTGCGTTTGGGTAACTGCAAGCTTAGAACCTCTCGTGCCTACGATGAGTTTATTGATCATTTTCTGTTCCTCCACTCTTTATAAGCTGCTTCAAAAGAAAGACTACTCAGCCACTCTTTTAACGATGATCGTAGAAATTTAGCCATATGTGGCGAAGCGGCTTTACCCGACGTTGCGATGAGATAATCATCAGCTTCAAGATAGGCCATATCAGAAAACTGACCCAAATTGCCCGCGTCTGTTCGGTTGTATAATTTGGCGACTGCTTGGCAACTCGCCATAACGGTTTCGTTTGCTTCTGTACTTGACGTACAGATATAGACCATATGCTGCTCGCTAAAATGCGCTTCATGCGCTTTTATATACGTTTCAAATGTCATGACAAAATCCGCATTCTGATTAGGGTCAGGGTCGATGCTGCACACGCTTGCCCCTGCCTCAAGATACTTTTCAGCTTTACGTCTGCCGATTCGACCATATCCGACAATCAGTATGTTCAGTTGCTCTGCTTTTAGTAGCACAGGCACAAAATTACTCATAGTTATATAGCTCCTTCAACATACCGATGTACGCTTCTCTTTGAGACTTATCTTCCATCTTTTTCAGACTCTCAAGAGGCGCTTTGATCATTTGTTTCAAAGAAGATTCAAACAGTGTTTGTAAAAGTTCCGTTTCTCTCGGTGTATAGGCGATGTTTTTACGCCCGATGCTTTTCATCGCTTCACCCGTGATGTTGGCAATACTTTCATGCCATTTTTTAATAATGTCATCCACGTCGAGCCCGTCGATCCAAGCTTTCGTTTTTAGCGCTTGTTCATCTAACCGCGTAACGATTTTTTGCGTGAGTTCGTATCTTCTCTGAAGGTTTGCATCGGAGATGTCCTTTAGATTATCGACATTCCAAAGGGTAACGTCATCATGATTGCCTAAGCTTTCTTCGATATCCCTTGGCATTGCAAGGTCAATTAACAGTAGCTCACCTTTCATTTTTTCAAAGCTCTCTTCGCGAATAACGGTATGCGGCGCACCCGTTGAGGCAACCACAATCTGACTTTTAGAGATGCAGGCATAGCGCTCTTCAAAGGTAGCAATTCTCACTTTAGGGTGCACCAATACCCAATCTGGTAAACGCTCAGGGTGTCTAACGGATACATAGATGAGTTGTACGGGAGAGTCTAAAAGATATTGGATGGCCAATCCACCCATTTTACCTAGTCCCACCATGGTAACCGATGCCGATTCCTTTAAAAAGCCACATTCACTTGCTTTCTTAACCGCGATATAACTTAAAGAAAGTGGATTTTCGGAAAGTTTAAGCTCTGTTTTAATCGCCTTTGCAAACGAGACCGCATCACGAAAAACCTTGTTTAGTATTTTCCCAGCTGCACCACATTCAGATGCATCTGATATCGCATTTTTCACCTGTCCAAGAATTTGATCCTCACCTAAAACAGCAGAATCTAAGCCACAAGCCACGCGCATCAAATGTGCAATCGCAAACTCCTGCGTATGCCAATAAAATTCTGGCGGACATCCATTAAAAGGTGCTTCAAGCAACTCAACTATTGCACGATGTGCTTCTTTATAGCTTTCAGAAGGTGCGATAAAATAGATTTCGAATCGCCCACACGTTGCCAAAATACTGACTTCACTTACTGTAGTGCCCATTTTAACTTCCACGGGCGTCAGCGCAAGCGAACTCATTATTTCTCTTTGGCTAACACTTGCTGTTTCATGATTGATACCCACTACGTTGATTTTCATAATTACCCCTTAACCGCTCTATATAACGCTTTCGTTACCAAAACTATAAACGACTGAAATGTCTACTTGAATACCTATAAAAGATGTACTAATCTATCGAGAGATGATCGCTTGGAAGATTGCCTCTAGGTCAGACTGTACATCTCGTTGTGTTTTTTTCGGTGCTAATTCTAAGGATGGTATTGAAATTTCCGTTTCTGATTGAGCCGTATTAACAGCTACAGCTTCATCACTTCTGATTAAAATCCCGATCACATCTGAGCCTTTAACCGCTTCTATGTTACTTTCAGTAGCACTGCCCAATCCGCTTTCTTTAAATACAAAGTACTTAATCCCATAGGATGCGATTAACTCTCTTGTCACCGCCACTGGACAAGGTGCTTTTATGCCAAATATATGATCGAGATCGACACCCTCTTGATCGCAAACGGTCATAGAGTAAAGACTTGGCATCACCCTAAAATAACAGGGTGCTTTACCAAATACCTTTATAAAATCTGCGATGTGTTTTGTACCTGTCATAAGGATACTGCCAGATTCTGACCTGAGAATCTGCTGGATCGCAGCCTCAACAGATGAGACGACCCACACGTTTTCTGGAAGTGCATCAACAGAGGTGTTCATCGGTCTTTCATATCTCAAGTAATTCGTATCTAAAGACGCACAAACCCTTCTCGCCATTTCGGTCACTACTTTGGCATGTGGATGTGTTAGATCGAGCACCATTTCTATCTGATTAACTTTGATATAATCCGCCAAGCCCTCATCCGTAAATCTCTGCTGAGTGACGATGCCTTTCAGGTCGCCATACACCGAGCGACCAAGCTCAGTGGCAACAGAGAGGTGATATGCGATACCCGCATCATCTAGTCGTTTACACAAAATTGCACCTTCATGAGTCCCACCTAAGATGAGAATCATAAGGTGTAGCCTCTTGGCGTGATCATTTTACCACCGATGTTCCTCGTATTTGAATTGCCGACGATTACCACTGTCGTCATATCGATTAAATCGTAATCCACTTCATCAATCTTACTAACGATGGTGCGTTCGCCCTCACGTCCAACATCCTTCGCAAGTCCAACCCATAGGTTCGTCCCTTGATAGCTCATTATCATCGAAAGCGCTTCATTGATATAATCTGGTCTGCCATGACTCTTTGGATTATACAGACAGATCACAAAATCAGAAGCCGCCGCTGCTTTAACACGGTTATAAATCGTTTCAAGTGGCGTCATCAAATCGCTTAAGCTAATATGGCAAAAATCGTGCATCAAAGGTGCGCCTAAGATTGCTGCGCCAGCAGTTGAAGCAGTGACGCCTGGGATGACCTCAACCGCATGACCTTCAGGAACGAGCTCATAGATCAAACCCGCCATACCATAAACACCAGCATCTCCGCTTGAGATGACGCAAACAGTTTTACCCTTTAAGGACTGTGCAACGGCTTCCTTACAGCGCTCAACCTCGCCTCTCATGCCATTGACGATTACCTCTTGTTCGCCGATAAATTCTTTTATTAAGTCAATATAGGTTTTATAACCAACGACCACATCACAACTTTTAATTGCTTCTACAGCTGCATAGGTCATATGCTCACGTGCGCCAGGGCCAATCCCCACTACTTTTATCATCTAATTAGCCTCCCTAGTGCAAAAGTGCACCCTGTTTTTTTATATCTGGTAAAACTCATTTCATCTTGTGTCAAAATATAGGCAGAAGGACCTGCCACCGCTGTGACACCCACATTTGCCTTTACAAACGTAGATCCTTCGAATAAGCCTTCTAGTTTTGAAAGCTGATCCACGCCATGACAGATAAACTGATCTGCATATTTTGAAGCAACCTTCAGCATACATGCCTCTTCAGCTTTTAAAGTGATAGAAGATAGCGTCTTCACGGATTCTATCGCAACGCCAAGACCGCCAAGAACTTCTAGAAAAGCATTTTCATAAAGCGTTTCATCTAAATCCCTTTTACTTCCTGTACCCACCACTAAAGAGCGGCTATAAAATACATGATCTAACGCATTATTTGTCTTCTCATCAAGCCAGTAGCTTGGGTTTCTAAGTGCGATCGCCAGCCTAAGCTTTGACGTAGCAGTGGAAGTGCCTAGAATTCTTTGATTGCTTTTATTTTCGCAAAGCCAAGGATCAAACAGGATTTCCACCTGACCACCTTCGGCAATATGCATATTAACCGTCTTCAACACTTTTCGATAATTATTTAATGGCACATAGAATTCTGTTAAGACCGATTCAATGCCTTCAACGCCTCTGATATCAGTAGCAGTAGTAATTACCGCTGTGGCTTGGTAGCCAATACCCTTCAGCTTTACAGACAGTGCCTCACAAAGATGATTTGCACCGCCTGCGTGCCCAGATAAAGCAGAGATGACGAACTTACCTTGATCGTCGATAACGATCACCGCCGGGTCAGTTAGCTTGTCCTTAACATAAGGAGACATCGACCTTATTGCGATCCCTAATGCGCCAACTGCAACGAGACTCACTTGACACTTTTCAGAAAAAGCGCGTTTGTAAAAGGCAGAGGTCGTGGTTGCCGCTTTATCGTACCTAACGATGACGGCTGGTTCCAGTAATCCTGTCAACTGATCCAAAAGACGATTGCCATCTGTCGTGTAGGCAATCATATACCATTTATGCTCTAAATTCATGGCTAAATGCCTTATCGTATAATTTCGATGCATTGAACTCATAGCCTAAGCATCTGCCGACGATGATGAGTGCCGTTTTTGAGATGCCAGCCTCAGCGACCTTCTCTGCGATATCGGCGATTGACCCTCTAACGATTTTCTCATCTGGCCAAGTCGCTTTGTAGATCACTGCAACCGGTGTGTCCTCAGTATAGCCACCTTTGACCAACTCAGCCATTACATCCGATACCATTCCAGAGGATAAAAAGATGGCCATAGACGTTTGATGTGACGCAAATGACGACAGCTTTTCAAGCTCAGGCACTGGCGTTCTTCCTTCCATACGCGTAATGATTAAGCTTTGAGAAATCTCTGGTACCGTATACTCGATTTCTAGAGCCGATGCCGCACCAAGAAAACTGCTTACACCAGGAATCAGTTCATATGAGATGTCGAGAGCGTTGAGCGCTTCAATTTGCTCTCTTAAAGAACCGTAAATTGAGAAATCACCGGTATGCAAGCGTACGACGGATAGCCCAGCTTTTGTATCTCTATGGCAGACCTCTATGATTTCTTCTAGATTCATAACTGCACTGTTATAGATCTCACAACCTGATTTACAATATTTTAAAAGCTCTGGATTTACCAATGACCCAGCATAGATCACTGTATCCGCTTCACTTAACGCACGATGTCCTTTAATCGTCAACAACTCTGGATCCCCAGGACCTGCACCTACAAATTTAACCTTCATCTTATTCTCCTTTATTTAAACGTTGTCGATGATTATACTTTCGATTACAATGCTTTCGATTCACTATGCTTCGATTTAAAATGCTTTCGATTCACTAAGCTTTCGGGTTGACTAATATCGTCGTAAAATAGCTCAAGTTTTCAGGATTTACATCCTCAAGTGATCGATAAAGCACTTCATTTGGCTTGCCGTAATTAGATGCGATGACGCAGCTATCTGCTAAACCATTTGCGATTAGCTTCGCCTTCACCCCTTCAAACTGTCTAAACACCTTCATCAAAACCAGCGCACTGCCACTGGCTAAGAGCGCATCCAATCTCGATAAATCATCCGTACAAGGGTAAACCACCAGCGGCGTATCCCCTTCACATAAAATATGGTTGGTACCAGAGGCGATTGCGCCAAACGACATAATCCCCGGTATGGTAGCTACTTCGCATTCTAACTCTACAAACTTTTTCAAGTAGCCATAGGTACTATACAACATAGGATCGCCCAAGGTAATAAACCCTATGGTTTTACCAGCCTGAATCATCGGAATGATCTCTTCCGCAATTTCTTGTATAGCCCCAAGCATTTCAACCGTATTTGAGGTCATCGGAAAATGTCTCTTAATCTGTGCGACCTGCTCAGGTATATAGCTACAAGCGATCCCGTATGCTTCACTTTCACCACCAGCTCGTCCAGTAGGTAAAAGTAAAATATCTATTTCTTTTAAAGCTTTAATCGCTTTGAGGGTCAAAAGCTCAGGATCTCCTGGGCCGACACCAATACCGATCAATTTTGCCATATTTATCTCCCTTAACTCAATTTAATGGTTAAATCTATCACAATTATATCAAATGTACTCATTACAGTACGTAACCTTGATTACATAACACGGGTTGAGCGGTTTAAAATAATGATAGCTCCCCAACATTTCCAATCGACTCGCCTGTATTTGGCTCGCCTCTAGCTCCTTGAAGTCCTCGTTGTCCTTTACGTAAGCAAATATCTCATTTAAGCTCTCTAGTGTAATCACAGAAAACACGATGATGGCCCCTTTTTCAAGCTTTGGGGTAATCTCAGCCATAATTTCTGAAAGATAACGCCCTGTGCCACCGAGATACACGCGATCAAACTTTTTAGATACGGTTTTTAGTAAAGTACTCGCCTCGCCTTCCAGAATCTCTAGAAAAACGCCATGCTTTTCTGCATTTAAGCGAATGAGCTCTGTTCCCTCTGACGTTTTTTCAATTGCCACCACGGACAAAGTGGGATTGGTCTTTAGCATCTGAATGGTAACCGAACCAGTTCCAGCGCCAACTTCAAGTACCGAATGCGCACTTTCAAGCTCAAGATAGCTAATAATCGTCCCTCTGACTTCCATTTTCGTCATAGGGTTTTTTCCTCTAATAAATGCTTCATCCTTCAAAATTGATCACCACCACACAAAATTCGTATTGACGCTGTAAAAAATCATTCGCTAAACCTATCTCAATTTTTTCCTCTGGATAGGTCAACCACTCACCTACTACCATTTTGGGATTGAGCCCTCTGTCTAGCAAAGTCCTTGCAATCACAGCTGGCGTCTGAACTCTATCGGTTAAAAGACCCACTTTAGGTAGTTTTGTCCAAAGTTCCCAATTCGGTTCTCGACCATGTAAGCTGGTTAAAAATACGTCGTGCATTGGTAGCCCTAGCTTACCAAACAGGATTTGAAGGCTGCTGATTCCGGTGACGATTTCGATCTGCTCGGATTCATAGTTCTTTTGTATCCACGTTGAAATGCCATAAAAGCTAGGATCGCCAGAGGCTAATACACTAACACTTCCGTACTGCGTAAGTCCAGTTTCAATAAGTGCCTTTAAAGTTGCAAGTTTGCCATCGTAACGAATCCCTTTTTCTAAGACATGAACACTCTCCAGTTGTCTTTCTGTACCGATGACATACTCTGAAGCTTTTATTCGCTCATTGACCTCTATCGTGTGATAGCGTGCATCACCTGGACCAATTCCAATTATCTCTATCATAAATTTTTCTCACAATTCTTTTCACGTGTATCGCCCAGTATTTTACCCGCCATACTATAGATGACGATATCAACCTGAGTCTCTTCTAAGAGCTGATTTTTAACCTTTGCTTTCGCTTTTTCCGTCAGTTTTTGAAATGCTGAAAAATAGGCTGTCGCCTCAAGCAAAGCACTCATCTCATCCGTTGTATTCGCCATCAAAACTGTCTCAATTAAACTGAGTGGGGCTGACATAAGTGCGAGTTCAGTAATTAATATTTCTGCTTTTGCGTCTGCCACGCGACTGTGTGTATTAAAAATGCCACCTGCGACCTTCATCAGCTTACCTGAGTGTCCAATTATGAGCATTCGTTCAAAGCCCAATTTCTCAGCAGACTGTATGCTGAAGCCAACGAAGTTCCCCATATGCACCACTTGTCTAGATTCATAGCCCAAGCCTTGCGCATATTTTTCACCATGTAAGCCCGGTACCAAAATCGCAGTGGTTTCACCCAATGCTTTCTTTTGTTTCAACTCTGTGTGAATCGTTGCTTTATAGGCGTCATCGCTCATTGGTCGAACGATCCCTGAAGTCCCGATAATGGATATGCCACCTTCTATCCCCAGTCGTGGATTAAAGGTTTTCTTTGCCACCTTTTCCCCTTCTGGAACAGATACTGTAACCGTAGCCACCATCCCATCTGGCAAATGTCGTCTAACATGAGCACTGATCATCTGTCTAGGAACTGGATTAATCGCTGCTTCGCCAGGTGAAATTTGCAGCCCTGTCTTCGTGACGATGCCAACCCCTAAGCCACCTTTTATAACGACTTCTTCATAGGGAGGCATTTGATTTGCAGGGTCCAGTGTAACTGTAACAATAATGTCGAGTCCATGTGTGACGTCAGCATCTTCTCCAGCATCCTTTATAATTCTTGCCATCGCAGAGTTTTGCGATAGCTGTCTTGTTTCTTCAACAGGAATTTGTAATGCGTCTCCTGAAGGTAAAGTTATGGCAACAGCAGGCACATCCATTTGTTCTGTCAAGAGTAGCATCGCTGCAAGTGCACCTGCGGTTGCACAACTACCTGTGGTATATCCTGTTTTAAGTTCCTTGCCATCCTCACCCAGTATTATCATTACTCATTTCTCCCAACAAAATAGTACATCAGTGCATTGACGATAGCTGCAGCAACGTTACTGCCACCTTTTCTCCCCAGCGCAGCGATACTTGGTATCACATGTTCATAGAGCATTTCCTTGGATTCTGCTGCACCGACGAAGCCCACCGGTACACCGATCACACCCACCACGTCAGAAAGTGTTTTTTCATCTGCTTCTAACAATCTGAATATTGCAGTGGGCGCATTGCCAATAACGAAAAGTTTCTTACCTTCGCTCTGAAGAGCAACACTTACCGCCGCCATAGATCTTGTGATGCCTTCCTCTTTTGCAAGCGCTCTTACAGTTTCATCACCCACAAGGCATTTTAATTCCCATGGTAACTTACCAAAAGCTGCCTTGTTAATGCCAGAAAGTGCCATTTGTGTATCGGTATAAACTGTAAGCGGTGTGTTGATTACGCTTTCAAACACATCGATAAATTCAGGATCTATTTTTAGATTATCCAAATAATCAAAATCTGCTGAGGTGTGAATGACGCGTCTGAAAATAAGGCGATGTATCTCAGAATCACTTGGATAGACTCTACCTTCTTCTTTTATAATGTCATCGATGATATCAAAGCTCGTACTTTCAATCATCATTGGTTTTTTTATATAAGACATCCTATAGACCTACTCTTTCACAGATGACATCCACAAGCTTCTCATCAAAGCCAATATTCTCTAAAAACTCAATTTTAAGGTCAGAAAATCTTTCTTTAAGACTGTCCAGTTCCGCTGGAATATCTTCCTTTATATGATTGCCATTAAATAGGAAGAAAGGAAACGCCTTAATTTCTGTTACACCCTCGTTATATAACTTCTCCACTGCATCCAATAATAACGGCGCCATCAATTGTAGATAGCACTTTTCAAATTTCACTTCTGGATGACGCTGTTTGAGTGCGTTCATATAGCTTTCCATGATCAAATCCGTTTCTTTTACCTTACTGCCGTGCGCAATGATTAATATCGCTTTCATTCTTTCCTCCATCAGTTATATAATCCGTTTATGGCGTGTATTCATAAAAAATCTTTGTAGCAAAAATAAAAAAACACGCCAATGGGCGTGTTTTCAATACGTAAAGTAGTATCAAGTAAACCTCCCACCGAGATTGCATTGTAAAATACGTTTTGGCAGGTCTCCTGGCTTAGACATCATCCTAATTTCTCGCCTTCCCATGAAACAGTGGCATTTGAGATTTCGTACGTCTTTACAGTAGCGGGGGCTGCTGAGGATTTTAACCTCATTCCCTATTATCCTTATATAAAGGACCGAAAACGGTTATTCAGTTCTATATCATCATAACATGTGTCTATTAATTATCAAAGTTTTTTTTCTTAGACTTCAGTATTTCATTATATTAATTTGACAGCCTCAAGCTCTTTTACCCCTTTTAGAATTTCTTGCCACATGGCATCTTCCGTCACTCTTGCTCTTCTCGTTTCACAGAGATACCTTACGGTTAAAACGATCGCACCTTCTCTCACCTTGACATAGACGATTGGCGTAATGTTCTTATAGTAGAGCATATACCTTTTTGAAGCTTCATGTAAGCTCTCTTTTACATCTGAAGTTATATGAAGCGATTGCTTGTTAGCCACCGTCTCAAGCATGGACTTAAAACTCTCCCAGTCACTGTCTAGCGAAATGGCGACATCAATCTCATTCCAAATATAATCAAAGCCTTTGTTGGCATTGCTTATGGCGTGTAGAAAAAGATAGTTGTTCGGGATATGAACGATCCGCCCTGTACTTTGTTCGCCGTACTGTGCAGATGACACTTCAAGCAACACGATTTGAAATAGTTTGATATCAATAATATCACCACTTCTACCATCCACGCTAATGCGATCACCAACCTCAAATGGCTTTTGAAAGATAATGATGAACCATGCAGCGATATTGGTAAAAATCTCTCTTAATGCAATGGCAATCCCTGCAGATATAAAGCCCATGTAGGTTGACAGGTCAAGCGATGACCCTGACCATACCAGTATAATCAACAGGATTAGGATTAAAGTAAACGTATAGTAAAAGCGTTTTCTAAGATTGTAATAGGTCGATGTGTTTCTAATGGTTTTAAACAACACCTTACTGGTCAGCTGTACGGCTATTATATTAATTACGATTAAAACCAACGTAATGATTAACTTAACCCACGTACTGTTTCCGGTGATTTCTGCGATGATTTCGCTCATGTAGGCTTACTCCTTCGGTCTGCTGATGGTAATATCTGAAACCGTTACTTTTGTATCGATAATGCTTTTTACGATGTGTCTCGCCACATCCTCAGGGTCCATGAATGACTCCGTTTTGTATCCCGATTTAGATTCTGACCAAAAGGCAGTGTTCATGCCACCAGGAAAGACATTAATCACTTCAATCGGTTTGTCGCTTAATTCATCCCTGAGTGATTCAAGATAGCCTCTTGCCCCCCATTTAGCAGCATTGTAAATGGTCTCATTCTTTTTACCCTTCAGTGCTGCAGTGGAAAGAACACTAACGATCCGCTTCGGTTCGTGTGTCTGAGATAACATCACTTTAACCATTTTTGATGTGAAAAGCATCAGTCCAATCATATTGCTATTTAAAACCTTGTCGATATCCTCTCTGCTAATCTCTGTAACCGGCCCAAAAAACGTCGTCCCTGCAACATTATAAAGATTCTTAATCGTCTTACCTGAGGTCATTAAAGTCTCTATGAAAGCATCTATATCTTCTTCTATCGCGATATCCAAACTATAAGAAAGAACGTCTGCATGCTTCGATAAGGCCTTTAATGAATCCGTCGCTTTTTTTAATTTTTCAACCTGTCTGCCAATTAAAATAACCGGCTCATCCATAAGAACCAATAACTTTGCAATTTCATAACCTAGCCCAGAGCTACCGCCCGTTATCAAATGATACATGTCACCCTCCTTATTCACCCAATACTTCATATGTTATTTTAACATATTTATATTATACCCGCTTAAATCATTTAGCCACATGATTTATTTAAGGGCATTCTTCTTAGCCATTACTCTGACTAACATCCTAAAGTAAAAATCGCCAACTGCATCGATTGATGTCGCAATTGGCGATTAAAGGTTTATTTTTCTAGCTTCATAAGAAGTTCTCCCGACTTAACCTGAGTCCCTTCCTTAACAAAAATATCTTTTACAACACCCTCCGTTAATACGACGACACTGGTTTCCATCTTCATCGCTTCTACGATGGCGACAACTTGATTTTCTTTGACTTTATCTCCTGGCTTTACAAGTATTTTTACAACTTTTCCAGGAATAGATGAGCCCACTTCAAATTGGTTATCTGGGTCCGCCATAATCGACTCTTGTACAACCGTTTCAAACTTAGAGCCCTTGTCTTTGATGTAGACTTCTCTACGATTGCCATTGACCTCGAAAATCAATCTAACTTGACCCACATTGCTGACCTTGCCTATTTCAAGCAGCTTAACGATTAATTTCTTACCCGAAGCAATCTCAACCTCACACGTTTCACCTTCGTACATCCCGTGGAAGAACACGTCTGAACCCACTCTTGAGAAGTCGCCGTGCTCACCTTTGTATTTTAGATAGTCCTCAAATACTTTTGGATAAAGGGCATAGCTTAATTTTTCGTCCATACTAAATTGTCTTTGGTAAGTGCTTTCAAGATAACTGCCAATTGCTTCAAAATCCTCATCTGGCAAAAGCTCACCTGGACGACAGGTCACTGGTTCTTCGCCTTTTAAGACTAACTTCTGAAGCTCTATTGGGAAACCGCCATCAGGTTGTCCCATCATACCTTGGAAGTATGCGACAACCGAATCAGGAAAAGCCAAATCCGCACCCTTTTCAAGTATATTCCTTGAATTAAGCTCATTTTGAACCATGAAAATCGCCATATCACCTACTGCTTTTGACGATGGAGTTACTTTAACGATATCACCAAATAAATCATTGACCTCTTTGAACATTTCTTTGACTTCTCCAAATCTGTGGCCAAGTCCAAAGCTTTCTACCTGTGGTTTAAGATTCGAATATTGACCACCAGGTATCTCATACTTGTAAATTTCAGCAGAAGTCGATTTAAGATCGGACTCAAACTGGCTGTAAACGGGTCTTACATCTAACCAATAATCGCTGATCGATTGTAAATTTGTTAAATCTAGTCCTGTTTCTCTTTCAGTATTTTCAAGCGCTGCAACAACCGCATTCATCGCTGGCTGAGACGTTAATCCCGACATACTGGACATAGCGGTATCGACGATATCTACCCCAGCTTCAGCTGCCATTAATAATGTTGAAACCCCATTACCAGTTGTATCATGTGTATGCAGATGAATCGGTAGACCTACTTCGTTTTTAAGTGCTTTAATCAGTTTAGTCGCTGCATAAGGCTTTAATAAAGCTGACATATCTTTAATACACAAGATATGTGCGCCTGATTTTTCAATCGCTTTTGCTTTTTCCACATAGTACTCAAGAGAATATTTATCTCTATAGGTATCTAAGATATCACCTGTATAACAAATACATGCTTCTGCAATTTTTCCTGTATTGAGGACTTCATCTATAGCGATTTCCATCCCCTTCTGCCAGTTCAACGAGTCGAAAATTCTAAAGACATCGATGCCTCGCTTTGCAGATTCCTTGATAAATTCTCTAACGACATTATCTGGATAGTTTTTATAACCAACTGCATTCGCCCCTCTGATCAACATTTGAAGCATGATGTTCGGTATTTTCTCTCTTACGAGATCTAATCTTTCCCATGGCGATTCATTTAGGAAGCGATATGCCACATCAAAAGTCGCACCGCCCCACATTTCAAGAGAAAATAAATCGTTTGCTAAGTGTGAATAAGAAGAACCAATTTTCTTTATATCCACCGTTCTCATACGCGTAGCAATTAAAGACTGCTGTGCATCACGCATGGTCGTATCTGAAATGAGTAATTTCTTTTGATTGTGAATCCAATCCACAACTCCTTTTGGTCCTTGCTGATCTAAGATCTGTTTCGTTCCAAAATAACCTTTTTTATCGATTTCTTTATCGTAATGTGGTACTCTTGGAACGTCGAACTCTGCTTTAAAGCCTTTTGTCTGATTGACGACTTTTTCACCGATAAAAGACAAAACCTTATACTCAACATCTGCCTTAGGTGCAATGTCAAACAATGAAGGATTTTCTGCGATAAAGTTGGTATCACATGCCCCTGCCATAAACGTCTCATGTTTAAGAACATTGATTAAGAAGGCGATGTTGGTTTTAACCCCCTGAATCTTCATTTCACTTAAAGCTCTGAGGGATTTACTAATTGCATCATTCCATGTGCGTCCCAATGACGTTGCCTTTACCAGTAAGCTATCGTAGTAAGGGCTGATAACAGCACCTGTAAAGCCGTTACCTCCGTCTAGACGAATCCCAAAACCTGAACCAGATCGGTAAACGTCAATTCTTCCTGTATCAGGTGCAAAATTGTTCGCAGGATCTTCTGTCGTGATACGACACTGAATCGCAAATCCCCTAGGGATGACACTGGTCTGATCAACAATGCCGACCTCATCAGAGTTAAGCGGTAAGCCTTGGGCGAGTAAAATTTGACTTTGAACGAGGTCAATGCCGGTAACCATCTCAGTAACCGTATGCTCTACTTGGATTCTAGGGTTCATTTCTATAAAATAATGTTGACCGGTTTTATCAACTAAAAACTCACATGTCCCTGCATTTCTATATTGAACCGCACCTGCAATTTTTAGAGCGTCCTCGCAGATTGCATTTCTCTTTTCTTCCGTTAATGTAAATGCTGGTGAAAATTCGATTACCTTTTGATGTCTTCTTTGAATCGAACAATCGCGCTCATACAAATGAACGAGGTTACAGTAATTATCGCCCAAAACTTGTACTTCGATGTGCTTTGGATTTTCAAGATATTTTTCAATAAAGACATCATCTATACCAAATGCCTTTTTTGCTTCGCTTTTTGCACTTTGGTATTCGCGAATCAAATCAACTTCATGACGAACGATTCGCATACCACGACCGCCACCACCAGCAGATGCCTTTAATATCACAGGATAACCACAAATTTTTGCAGCCTCTAAAGCCTCCTCATCTGTCTGAATGGGTTTTTCTATTCCAGGAATAACAGGAACGCCAACCTTGATCGCCACTTGCTTTGATTTGATTTTATCTCCCAGTGAGTTCATCATCTCAGCGTTTGGGCCGATAAAGACGATGCCTGCTTCCTCACACTTTCTAGCAAATTCTGGGTTTTCTGATAAAAAACCATAGCCGGGGTGAATCGCATCAACCCCTTTTTTTATCGCTAATTGAATGATTTCATCTATATTAAGATACGCTTCAATTGGACTCTTTCCTTTTCCTACTTGATAAGATTCATCTGCCTTTGTTCTAAACAATGACCCCTTATCTTCTTCTGAGTAGATTGCCACGGTTCTGATGCCCAGCTCGTGACAAGCTCTA
The DNA here is from genome assembly GCF_058683495.1 of Fusibacter sp. QWL-12. Classification (NCBI taxonomy): domain Bacteria; kingdom Bacillati; phylum Bacillota; class Clostridia; order Eubacteriales; family Fusibacteraceae; genus Fusibacter; species Fusibacter sp. QWL-12. The sequence continues at coordinate 2,391,915 of NZ_CM178745.1, read as the reverse complement.
AAAACACGAATAGCGATCTCGCCTCTATTGGCAACGAGAACGCGTTTGAACTTTTGCATAACTACCTCCAACCTTGTTTGACTCACTTTTTTATATTCTATTATGACAGATGAGGGAGAAAAGTCACGAACTTTTTGGATATAAATTAATTTATATTACGGATTTAATTAATTTGTTATTATTTTCATGAGATTTGCTTTAAACTGTCTGCCGTGGGTATACTCCTTCGTATACCAAAATAATTTTTGATAGACTAATGTTTGTATTTAGGAGGTTTTATGTCCCATTTATTTGAACCACTCACCATTAAAAATCTCACTCTTAGAAATCGTATCGTCATGGCACCGATGTGCATGTACAGCGCTGATGAAACTGGTAATCCGACGCCATTTCATCTCAATCATTACGAAACAAGAGCACTCGGCGGCACTTCTCTCGTTATATTAGAAGCTACCGCTGTTCAACCCCGTGGTAGAATTTCAGCAAACGATCTCGGTATCTGGTCCGATGCACATATAGAAGGTCTTGAAAAAATCGTTCAAGGGATTCATAGACATGGCGCACTCGCTGGTATCCAGCTTGCACATGCAGGAAGAAAATGTACCGTGCTGTCTGAAGATGTCTTTGCACCTTCAGCGATTCCATTTGATGAAAACGACGCACAGTTGAAAACGCCTCGCGAGATGACGGTTGCAGATATTGATGAAGTCATTGACGCCTTTGCCTTAGCTGCTGAACGTGCTTTAAAGGCTGGCTTTGATGTGATAGAAATCCATGCGGCGCATGGCTATCTGATTAACGAGTTTTTATCCCCGCTCACCAATCATCGTACGGATGCCTATGGCAAACAGCCAGAGCTTTTACTAGGTAACATCCTTAAAGCGATCCAGTCGAAATGGCCGATAGAAAAGTCGATTTTTGTCCGTGTCTCCGCTGAGGATTACGTCAGCGGTGGCAATACCTCAGAGTCGATTAGTCATCTTTTAAATAAAGTAAAAGATCTAGGCATTGATGTGGTCAATGTCAGCTCAGGTGGTGTCGTACCTGCAGGTATCAAAACCTATGACGGTTATCAAACCAAGTTCGCAGAAACCATTAAGCATCTCACCGAACTACCGGTTATGTCTGGCGGTCGTATAAAAACCGCAGAAATGGCAGAGGAAATACTAAGAAATAATCGCGCCGATTTGGTCTTCTTAGGCCGTCAGCTCTTGATTGATCCGTATTTCCCACTACATGCTGCGGCGACTCTAAAGCAAGAGATCGATTACGCGCCTGTCCAATACGAAAGATGGAAAACGTCAAGATAAGAGGCGTCAAATAAATATTCTAAAAATCAAAACAAGCCTACGTCATTTATCGTGACATAGGCTTATTTTTTTTGATTATGACAGTGACTAAAGACTTTGCTTTAACACAAACCCAATCAGTGCGCTATTCAGTGCATCCGGTTTTTCATAAAAGGTGACGTGTCCACAATTGGGAATCGTAATGTACTCTGCATTTTCGATGCCTCTTGCGATAATCTCAGAAAACTTTAATGGCTTTAAAATATCATTGACGCCACAGACCACAAGCGCTGGACATTTGATTTTATGCAGTTCCTCGGTCATGGTCACATCTGCAATAAACGTATCGTATAAAGTGATCTGCCCTTCAAGATAATCCTCAGGAATTTCATTGAACCCTTTGGCTCTCTTTTCAAGTAGTGCTTTATTTGCCACTAAGTAATCCTGATAATACAAACTTGGTAGCATGGTATTGAAGAAAAGCTCTCCTTGCTTCAAACTCGCTATCGCTTTCCACCCCAAAACGAAGCCAGTTAAAACTTCATCCAGTTCACTTACTGAATCAATGATGGATAGACTCAGTACCTTCTCTGGAAATAGCATCGCTGTTTTCATAGCGACTTCACCACCATAGGAAGTGCCGATAAAATGCGCCTGATTAAAGCCTAGCTCTTTCATAAGCATCGTGGTATCTTCAGCATGTAATTTAAAACTGTATGGACCCTCGGGCTTTTCTGATTTGAGCTGACCTCTAAAATCGTGTAAAAGAACTCGATAACCCAACTTCACAAATGGCTTCGCTTGTTCTAACCAACTGGACGCAGAAGCCATGACGCCATTGAGAAAGACGATATCGCCTTTATCTCCAGCTGCACCATGAATTTCATAGTACAAATTAACACCGTTTACTTTTTTTGTTGCCATAAATCCTCCTCATGTCTTTTTTCCTATAGTCGTCTCCCTAGACATAAGAGTGAGTGATGCGATTTAAACGATAAACAGCCCATATTTGAAAGCTGACACAAAGTATGATAAATAGTGGAAACATCCCTAAATTCAAGTGCTTCATCACCACGCCAAATAATGGTGGAAATACTGCAATGCCAACATACGCTGATGCCATTTGATAACCTATGACGCTTTGAGCGACCTGCTTGCCAAATCGCTTTGGCGTCTCGTGCACCATCGCTGGGAAGATAGGCGCAAATCCTAATCCCACGAGTACAAAGGCGATCATTAACAGACCACTTGATGGCAATAAAAACATTGCAAATCCACCTAATGTAGCAAGAGACAAGCCTAGATTAATCATTTGTCGATTATTTAGCTTAAAGGATAAAAATCCAGCCAAAAATCTGCCAAGTGTAATCCCTGCATAATAAGAAGCCACCCAATTCGCTGCCGATTCAACGGCGATGCCTCTTATCTGAACGAGATAGCTTGCCCCCCAAAGCCCCATGGTGTACTCGCCTGAGCAGTATGCCATAAACACTAAAAGTGCATAGATAACGCCTGGCTTTTTCAAAGGTTTAACCAAAGGTTTAACCAAATCTTTCCCATGAGCTTCCGTCGGTTCATCATCATCCGAATGCTGTGCCTCTGACTTTTGATCCTGTAATCGCCAAAGTGGCAAGGAAATAAATATAATCGTCGCTAAAACCAATTGTATACCAGCAACTAAAAAATAACCGTTTCGCCATGAACCTGATGTGGCAAGCACAGCCCCCATAAGAACTGGACCTGCAGTGGCACCAACGCCCCAAAATGAATGTAGCCAGTTCATATGATGTGCTTTAAAATGCGTTGCCACGTAGTGATTGAGCGCTGTATCCACTGAGCCAGCGCCAAACCCTAAAGGCAAGGCCAAAAGTATAAACCATAAAAAGGAAGGTGCAAAACCATAACCCAGAAGCGCAAAACCAGTCATAAGTCCGCTAAGCAATGTAATCTTCCCTTCACCAAAGCGCTTGATTAGCTTCCCACTCAAAAGGCTACTTGCAATTGTTCCTCCAGTGATAACAATAGATATAATGCCTGCAGCATCAAGTCCCAAGCCCCAATCCAATCGTATCTGAGGCCAAGCAACCCCAAGAAGAGCATCTGGTAAACCTAAACTGATAAATGCCAAATAGATGACGATTAATAATATGGTAGTAATCATTTTTGCCTCTTTCATTAATAAAATTATATTTAACACGTATGAAACTTACCTTTTCCAATAAACATCTACTGATGAAAATACCCTAAAAGTAAATCTACCATTTTACCATAGCTTTTAACGCCATCCTCTTGCTGGTTGGATTTTAAATAGGTATCGTTTACGGTATCGGCAACTTCATTGGCTTTACCTTCGTAGCTTTTCCAAAACGCACTATACGCAATCACATCTCGATCCACACCCTCTGAGTAGGTTGCTCTCAATTTCATAGCGTCATCTGCATTCTCACTATAAAGTGCGTTCATCGTATGAATCAATGCAAGTATCGTTCCCGAGTATTGAAAATCCTTATCCGGATGTGCCATTGCAGCAATATAGGCGATAAAGTTTGCCTCATCTTCAGGTGCAAAGCCTCTTTGATGCGCCATCTCATGCAAGGTAGTCGCTGGCAGTAAAAGATCTGGAACGGCTATGTTTACGTTTGCCTCAGCAGTATAAGGAAAATAAACACCCGTTATTCCAGTATAAAGCATCGCTTCTGATGCCAGTACAGGCTTAGGCTTTCCGTATAAGCCTGAAAATACATCATAGTTTTTTGAGAGTTCAAAGTAACCATCTCTTGCTCTGGCAAAAATCTGCTGATAGCCTCCAGAAATAGTCATCACACCATTTGAATCCTCCGATTGATAGGCTCTTAATCGATTGGCATCTGCAATCAGCTTTTCAGTTAGAGTAACCAACTCTGATTCCGTGTATTTTGATACTTCAAAGCCCATGACACCTGCTACAGACTCACGTTGATAATTAAATCCCCATAGGAACATAAACAGAACGTATAATATTGTAACGTACTGTGCAATTCTAAACAGACTCTTTAATAGACCACCTTTAAAAATTCTGACGAGTAACAAGACAGAAATACCAGCACCAGCTGCCACGTGCCCATATAAAATAAGTTCACCTAACGAAAATTTAAACAGACCCGTTGCCATACTTAAAAGCTCAATGGTCCACTTATTTATGTTTGTGGCGTAGGTCAATTCAAAAGAAGAAAGGTTGTTGGGAATACTCAGTCGAATGCCATATACGATTAACAAAAGCATAAATGGCAGTAAGTTCATTACCCAAAATCGACCGCTATGAGGTGTCCTAACTATTTCAGTCCGATTCTGACCATCAGTGCTTTTCTGACTGCCATTACGTTTCTGACTTTCAGTTCGAAACTGACTTCTAGCTTGCTTCTTATTTTCAATATCTTTCTGATCCTTGGCACTTTTCTTTGAGTTTGTCTTTTTTTTCAACTCAATACCGCTTTGACTGTCAGCGTTGTTATTTTTTTCAGTCATATCTACCTCAAAATATCAATTCATAAAGTTGCATCGCATCACTTTCTTTAATGTCCGGATAGACTTTTGAAGCAATGCCCCTACATTTAAAATTTAACCTTTCCAGCATGCGAATCGAAGCGATATTGGCTTCATGCGTTATCGCAATAACCGAGTCCAATTGTTCAAGCGATTCTGCAAACGCAATAATCTGAGTAACCGCTTCCGTTGCATACCCTTTTTGATAATGCTCTGGCAATATCTCATATCCTATTTCAGCATGCCGACGTTCATCATCGAAATTCCAAAGACAAATCGTCCCAACACAATGACGCGTCTCAAGTGACTCTAAGCACCAATAATAGGCTTCTTTATGATCGATATCTTTTAAGACGGACTTGATAAATTTTTTTGCGTCAGCAAGCGTTCGATAAGGCTTCATATCGACAAAACGATAGGTAAGCGGATCGGATTTTAGCTTATAAATAAATGCTTCATCTGTTTTTTCAACCGTTCTGATTTTAAGTCGCTTTGACTGCATCTGTTTCTCCTATTATTTCGGCATCCGAAATTCATGGATTTAAATCGTTACTTTTCATGATATAATCATACTGTCAGACCTATTATAACATAAAACAACTTAAAAACTATGGAGGGCGAAATGAATTTAAAGCTATTAAAAGCACTTAGCGAAGCTTTTGGTCCATCTGGATTTGAAGAAGATGTCGTGAAAATTGTGAAAGACAATGTTCCGTTTTGTGATATTGAAATCGATGCGATGAATAACGTCTATTTAAGTCTTAAAAGCAATACCGGTAATAAGCCAAAATTACTTTTAGATGCCCACTTAGACGAAGTTGGATTCATGGTACAAAGTGTTGCAAAGAATGGACTCATATCATTTGTGCCACTGGGCGGTTGGGTACCTACCAACGTTCCTGCGCATACGGTTTATATTAAAACCGAGTCCGGTGAGTTGATTCAAGGAATTATCGCTTCTAAGCCGCCTCATTTTATGAGTGAAAAAGAAAAAAGTACACCACTCGAGCTTGAATCCCTTCAAATCGATATTGGCGCTTCTGATAGGGAAACGGTTATGAATGTTTTTGGCATTCAGGTTGGCGATCCAATTGCACCACATGTTATTTTTAACGAAAACATTAAAAGTGACTTTGTCTTCGGAAAGGCATTTGATAACCGAATGGGGTGTTTTGCCGTTATCGAAACCTTAAGAAGGTTATCTGAAATAGAGGATTTGCCTTATGACATCATCGGTGCTTTAGCAAGTCAAGAAGAGGTTGGAACCAGAGGTGCCCATGTGACAGGTCAGGTAACCGCACCTGATATGGCCATCGTTTTTGAGGGCTCACCTGCAGATGACCTTTATTACGATGCACAAACCGCTCAATGTGTTCTTGGAGGCGGCGTACAAATTAGACATATGGACTCAAGCTATGTCAGCCATAGACGCCTAATCAACTTTGCGAAATCACTTGCAGATGCGCATGAGATTCCCTATCAGTCGGCTGTAAGGCGTAAGGGCGGCACCAATGCTGGTCGTCTCCACACGTCTGGAAAGGCCGTTCCTGTACTCGTTTTAGGTGTCCCATCGCGATATGTCCACACGCATTACAACTATGCTTCTCTTAAGGACGTCAAAGCGACCATGGATTTAGCCGTTAAGGTGGCAACCGCTCCAGTGCCAAAATTAAGTATTGATTAATCTTTAATATAATAAAGTCCAGTTCTCACATTTAGCAAACTTTATGAAAAAAGATGCTTTTAAATGTACGAACTGGACTTTTTAGGTTTATAGCCATTTGCCACTTTCTACGTATTGCTTCGCTGTAGCGTCAGCACGTTTTACCATATCTGCTTCAAAACCCATGAGATGTAGTAATTTGATGGCATTTCTGCTCAGCGCTTGACCCTCTTTCATCTTATAATCAAAGGTCATTTCTGTTTCGGTGACTTCCTCTTGGAAATGATAGGGTACATAGCTGTCTTTGAGTAACTGGCAGAGTTCAAGGTCATGTGTCGCAACGATTGACATCGTCGATGGTACATTAAGTGCTCTGAGGATTTCACTGGATGCAGAAATGCGCTCAATGGTATTCGTGCCTCTCAGAACTTCATCTATGACGCACAGCACACGTTCGCCTCTTGCAATGGCTTCAAGAATCCGCTTAATGGACTTGATTTCAGAGATATAATAGCTCTCACCTGCCAAAAGCTTATCTGAGATGGCCATAGAGCTATATAGATTCATGGCACTCGCACTAAAGGATTCTGCAAAAGCGGTACAAATACATTGTGACATCAGATGGTTGATGGCAACCGTTTTGAGAAATGTGGACTTTCCTGAAGCGTTTGACCCCGTGATAATCATCGCTTGATTGCTATTCATCGTGTTGGGGACGCACTGATCGACAAGTGGGTGGACAATCCCTTCCCCCCGAATATAAGGTAACGTATTCGCGTTATAATCGATCTCAGGGTCGGTTGCATATTTAGCACTGGCTCTCAACGAAGCAACTGCAATGGCCGCTTCAATCTCGCCTAGTTTTTGATGAATGTTAAAAAGTTCTTTACCGTGTTTGGCGATAAATCCTTTTAAAAGCTCATATGAAATTAAATCCAATAAAAACCATCCCAGCATCATTTCTATATACTCATTTCCAGAGACGGCGGATACATTACCAATTTTGATGGCCGGTTTTAGTTTTAAAAAGTCAGCCTCACAATCCTCTATCAATGGCGTTAGCTTGTCCACACGCATTTTTTTAATTCTTGAAAAGGTGATAATCATAGAGACCGCGTAGTTAACTGAAGCGACATCCTGCATCATCGGCCGTCTGCGCCATTCTCTTACCAACGGGTTGATAATGACAAAGAACAGCATGATAAACACTGAAAGCTGAGAAAAGGTCATGACGAAATTCACTATTGAAGCAATCAGTCCTATCACAAGCGCCAGATAGCCAATTAAGTAGAGTGGATTGCGTTCAGTTGCTTCAAAATTATCAGTCACTTTCGCATAACGGTTTCTCCCAAGCTTTGAAAGTGCAAGTGATAGGTTCAGCCGCGTATCGGGTTCATTCATCATTAAATGAATCAGATGCTTTCTATGCTTAAAGGTCTTCTCATCTGGAGACGGGCTATGCAAATAATAGTAAAGCATCTGTTCTCCAGATGTGGAGTATCCGAGATTGATCCTTTTAAAAAGTGTATCAAGATCAAGATCTCTTGAAGTGGTTTCATCGATTAGAAAAGGGTCAACTTCTAATTTTCTACGATAGTTAAGGTATTCTTTAATACGTCCAAAATCATCCTCGGCATATTTGATTTTTGAAGGTTGACCGAAGTTTGATTTCAAGTGCTTTTTTAGCTTTCTGTCACTCATCGTCGTCTCCTATATATGTATTACTCCGTAAACGGAGTACATTCCATTATAGCATTTTAAAGTTTATGCGTATATAAATAGTCACTGTCCATTCAATGCCGTTACATCGTCAACAAGCGCCTATAATGCACCAACAATTTTAGTTCCATGAAGTTCTTCAACTAAAGTCTGCATTGCAACAGCCTCATAATTACCTTCATTCACACCACCGCCTGCGACGATTTTTATTCTACCCTTCGCTTGCACAACGAGTTGCTTTAAAGTTTCAATCCCATCTAGAGCATTTGTTTTTGATCCCTTCGTCAAGACGCGATCAATCCCGAGCTCGATAAGCTGCTCAAGCGTATGGTTGAGATTTGAAGTTTCATCAAACGCCATATGACAGGTGATTTCCAATGGTTTAGACAACTCAACGAGCTTTTTCATCTTTGACATGTCCAGCTCGCTATCTGGCGTTAACACACCAAATACAACCCCTGCAATGCCAATTTCCTTGCATACCTTTATATCCTCTAACATCATTTCCATCTCAATCTCATCATAAACAAAGTCGCCACCCCTTGGACGAATCATAACTAAAGACGGGATACTGAGGTGATTTTTTGCAGCTAATATTGTCCCGTAGCTCGGCGTCGTCCCCCCAACTGCTAAGTTATCACACAGTTCAAGTCGATTCGCGCCCAATGCTTCCGCTTTTTTTCCTTCAGTAAAACTGCCAACACAAGCTTCTCTAATCATTTTTTTCTCCTCCAGGAATTTATCTCAATGTATAGACTGTTCCTATACCATTTCAGAATCTATGATCGATTCATTGTTCTTAATACATTATAACGATAGCCTGTTTCATGGACAATCCCAATAAACAGGCTATTGATTATTTTTATATTGATCTTATTCTTGAATATCGTTGATTATTTTTTGAATTTCTAGCTCAATGGCTTCTGCACCATCTCCCTTAGCTTCTACCTTAACAAGGTCATTCTCTTGAAGTCCCATGCTCATAATGCTCATAATCGATTTCGCATTGTATGATTTTTCACCTTTGATAAGTGCGATTTCACCGCTATATTGATTCGCTAAGCTTGCGATCATACTCGCTGGTCTAGCGTGAATGCCATTTTTACTTTTTACAATTGCTTCTTGCATGTCTGCCTCCTAGTTAATTTCGATTTCAGCCGCAACGGGTAGATTTGTACCATAGTGTGTCGTCATTTGTTTTACTTTTTCTTTATTTGTAATTACAACGGGAGTAATTAACGATTTTGCTCTTTCACCGACAAATGTCAAATCAACTTCTATGATTGGTTCACCTGCTTTAACCTTAGTATCCACTTCAACAAGTCTCTTAAACCCTTCTCCCTTGAGTTCTACTGTATCAATTCCGATATGGACTAATATTTCTAAACCACTTTCAGTTAAGATGCCAAATGCATGATTTGTTGGAAATATCTGAACGATTGTGCCATCAACCGGTGAAACGACAGTTCCATTTGTGGGTTTCACAGCAAAGCCGTCACCGAGCATTTTCTGTGAAAATACTGCATCAGGTACTTGATCGATTGATACCACTTCGCCTGCCATAACAGGGATTAGCTTTTCAATAGATCCTTTCTCTTCTTTTTTCTTAAATAATCCAAACATAGTTCCTCCTCAAACCTATACCATACTAGGAAACGCATCAAATGCTTCAAATTCCTCTATCAAACCTCAGCAATCCGTTGTTCTGAGATTTGATAGAAGAATCTGCTAAGCAGATCTTCTATACTAAGTTGTGGGGGATTAAATTAGTAGTTGTTTTTAGAGTTTTACACTCTAACTTGTTACAGTTTATAAGATAAATGTTTTTTAATTATGAGCAATTTATTAAGATTTCATTACCTAAATCCTTAAACTACTTAATTTACTTAAATTTCTTCATTTCTTCTGCGATTAACTCTGCATGTGTACCGACAACGATTTGCATGTTTTTGCTGTTTGGTTTTATTAAACCAGCTGCACCAAGGCGTTTACAAGCTGCCTCATCGACGATAGCCGTGTCTTTAAGTGTTAATCTTAATCTTGTAATACAAGAGTCAATTTCAACGATATTTTCGCGTCCGCCGATGGCATTGTAATAGCCACGAGCAACTTCTGAAATGCCAAGTTCGCTAACGATTGCATCGCCTTCTTCAGAAACTTCATCGATTCTTCCTGGAGTAGGAATATTGAACTTTGTAATCATAAATCTAAATACCACATAGTAGATTGCAGCAAAGACTAAGCCGATTGGAATGATTAATAGACCTTTGGTAGCAAGGTGCATATTGAGTAAGTAGTCAATAAGACCTGCTGAGAAACCAAATCCGTGAAGCACACCGAGAAGCTGTGTAATTGCAAGTGATAAACCTGATAAAATGGCGTGAACCAAGTATAAACCAGGTGCGATATAAGCAAATAAAAACTCGATTGGTTCTGTGATTCCGGTTAAGAATGATGTAAATGCGATAGAGATAAACATACCTGCTACAGCTTTTCTGTTTTCTTTTTTAGCGGCATGGTACATCGCCAAACATGCAGCAGGTAAACCAAACATCATCATTGGGAACCAACCCGCCATATATACGCCTGCTGTTGGATCGCCTGCAAAGTAGCGCCATAAGTCGCCATTTACGATTTCGCCAGCTGCATTTGTGAATGAACCAAATGTAAACCAGAAAATTGAGTTTAATACGTGGTGTAAACCAAGTGGTAATAATAATCTGTTACCAAAACCAAAGAAGAAAGTACCAAGTGGACCAGCTTCTATAGCTGCGTTACCAACTGCATCGATTGCATTTTGTGCATAAGGCCAGAAGATACCGAAAACAATACCCATACCAACACCAGCAAATGAAGTGATAATTGGAACGAAACGTTTACCACCAAAGAAACCTAAAAACTCAGGTAGTTTGATGTTGTGGAATTTGTTATAAAGAACCCCTGCGATAACACCCATGATGATACCAACCATGACCCCTGTGTTAATGTCAGGATTGATGACTTCATAAACGTTTTTAGTAACTAAAACGCCAATTGCACCAGCAAGCGCTGCTGCACCATGATTGTCTTTAGCAAGTCCAAGTGCGATACCAATACCAAATAACAAGAATAAATTGTCGAAAATTGCTGCTCCTGCTTTGAGCATAACGTCAGCTGCTATGCCTTCGATTCCAGGTACTCCCGCTCCCAAACGAAGGAGTATCGCTGCTGCAGGCATGACTGCGATTGGAAGCATTAAAGCTTTACCAACTTTTTGCAACTTACCAAAAAAGTTACCCATAAATTCCCTCCTGATTTTTTCATTGTATATTCAACAGTCGCGCGCATGACTGTTTGAATCAAATTAGTTTACCATTGCATCAAAAAAGGCATGATCAAAAGGCTCCCCTTCTGACTCATGCCTAATCGTATTAGTAACACGTCAATGGTTATTCAATAAATTTCATATTTCTTTTCAAGCGATCTATATGGATGGCCATAAAGCCAACCTCATCCTCAGGTACAGTGATACCATACTCTGTTTCAATTTTCTTTTTTAGTAATATTGCGATTTCAAAGCTATCTTTTAAATCTTTTTTTAATGTCTCAAGCAATGGATTAACGACTTGATAACCTGTTTCGATACGGTCGATTGCCCCTCTCAGATGATGAATCAATCGGCTATAAGTTAAATCCTTAGGAATTGAAATTCCGATTTGTGTCTCAATCAATTTGACAAGCTCTTTTAAAATCCGTGTATTTTTCACAGATTCTTTCACGTCTTTCTGACTCCTTGCTGCACTTAAATGAAGTGCTATAAATGCAACCTCGTCTTCAACAATAGCGACACCCAATTGAGATAATATCATTTGTTGCGCCTTTAACCCCATCTCATACTCTTTAGGATATAAAAGCTTGATTTCATCCAAAAATGGATTGTGAATCTCCATTCCAAGTTTCATTCTTTCAAGTGCAAATCCAATATGGTCCGTCAATACGATATGAACGCGGTCACTTAAAGGACCTATGCTCTCGTTTGCAACTTGTATGATTTCAGAACAGACAGCCAAAATTTGCTCGTCCAATTGCTCCACCAAATTTAGATAATCTCTTTTCAGTTTATCATCGTAGGTGATGAAATACTTTTCAATCTCAGAAGAAGAAATTTCCTCCTCCATGCCAGTTTTTTTCCCAAATCCGATGCCTTTACCTACTAAAACTGCCTCTCCCTTAGAATCGTTGCCTTGGACTAAAATGGCGTTGTTATTATAAATTCTTACAATTTTATACTTATTTTTCACTAGTACCACCATTAAATAAATTTGTCTGAGCTACAGACATCTTATACCCTACGAACAAGGTATCCTTACAAAATTTAAATGAGACAGGCATTCTTAAAACAAAAAAGACACGAACAAAAAGCGACGCTTTTGGTTCATGCCTGATTAAACAGTAACATACCATTTCTTATACCAATATGTTAACAGAGTGTAAAATTGCTGTCAAGTACAAAAAATAGTACATAATTAAATAATTTTATTAATTGCTATAGCTAAATTTGCCATCCCCTACGTTGAGGTTAATCTTGATGTTAATCTGGCTTTCATCACCATCCACTTTATATTGATCTCTTGACTTGCTATACTCAATGTTTGCCCAATCCAAACTGGAAGTAAATTCAGGTGATTTTATATCAAATACCATCTCATGCCCTTTAGGGAGTTCAAGCTTAATATCGCCGACATTTGCATCCAAATCTAAGTTAACGGCTTCTTTGAAATCACCATTAAAAGACAAATGCATATCGCCCACATCTGTATCCGCAACTAGTTCAAGTCTTTGTTCATAATTACCGTCAAAGTAGCTTCTAATTTCACCTGTATTGGTATCCATTTTGACTGTATCTAATGATTCTGCATTCTCTATATCGAGGAACAAATCACCAACATCTGATGTCATTTTGATATAGCTTAAGCTAGATTGATCTGCATTACTTGATAAAGTGGTGTCGCCAACGTTGGTTTCTAGATTAACTTCTGTTAGTACTAACTTGTTTGCATCAATTTTATAATCGCCTACATTTAAGTTAGAGTCGATTTTTATTTTAATCTCTTCAGGTACTTTTATGGTGATTTTACTATTTTGCGATTGTGCTTTAAGCTTATAGGAATCTTTATTACTATAGATGACCTTAAGTGTATCCCCATGTTCTTCATACTTCGCAGTTGCAAGTAATTCTTTTAGGTTAGCTTCTTGATCAAAAACAATATCGGTTCCATTTGTACTTATGACTTCAACATCTGAAACAGTTATGTCCATTTCAAGTTCGATTTGACTGAATCCTTTGACGCTTTTATCATAATGAACAGATTCATCCATTTTCGTATCAAATACATTAAACGGTTGATCATCATCATTTATCAAAGAACATGCAGTCATCGATAGTGCAAGGATTGCAACAAGAGCACCTTTTACAAATAACTTCATATCTCCACCTCATTTATTTATTTCTTACATTATGATATAGTTTTCTTAATATTAGGTTAAAGTCATCTTAATGTTTATTTACAATTGGAGGTTGCAATAATGGGTTCTATTAAACTAAAACGCAGTTATTACATCTATCTTTTAGTATTCATTGCGCTTTTAACAGCTTGTTCACCAAAATCAATTGATACGACACAGCCTTTGACGCTCGAAACGACAATTGCCATTATCACATCTTCAGACGCTACAACCGTTGATCCACAAGAACTCGAGCTTGAAGCAATCGATGCGGTATCACAAGATTGGGGATTGGGAGACAATATATCTGTCTATGTAAATAACGGCAGAGAATATGATTGGTATGTCGATCAAGCTACCACTGGTTTACACGCTGGAAACAATTGTGGGCCCAGTTCTATTGAAATGGCTGCCAAATGGTATGATGAAGATACAAAAGCAACCGCTGAAAAAGCTCGAAAAAAATTCCGTTCAAGTGGCGGTTGGTGGTATAGCGATGACATTAACAATGCACTTGATCTTTATGATATTCCCTATAAAATAATTGCGCTGGAATCTGACTTTGACTTAAGAAACATACTCGACCAAGGCAGTATCGCCATTATTAATAACAGCATGGGATACATCCCATTTAATGGCAATGCCAATGAAAGAATTAATCGATTTTATACTTTTGACAGCGGACACTACCTCATCGTCAAAGGTTATGTCGTCGCTGACGGTAAACTTTACTTTGAAGTTTACGATCCTAACAATTGGAACGAAAGCTACGATGACGGTGAACCAAAAGGAAAAGACCGCTTCTATGAATCCAGCGTCTTAATGTCTTCCATTTTAAACTGGTATCCTTTTGCGGTCGTTATCTCAGAACCTTAAAGCACAAAAGCAATCATTCTTAACACTTCAAAATAATCATCCGTACTAAATTGTATAGTGTTTGCATCAAGTTGTATCATTCCTGGATAATAGGATCGCCTTTTTGCATCTACATGCTCTTTAAAGGTGATGCTTACCTCAAAGTGTTTTGGCAACGCAACTACTTGATTTTTTAAATTACCGCTAAGAGCAACTCTAGCGGTATTTCTTATTTTATCAAGGGCTAAGTTTGGCGAAAGATGTGTGACGCTGCCACCTTTTCCTGATTTAACGGATACGGTTTTAATATTGGGGTAAAGCGCATTGGCTTGTTCACAAAGTCCTTCATCACCAGATGCAAAAACTGTAGGTACGCCTTCAAGTGCAGCGGCATAACTGTAAAGTAAAAACTCGCTGGCTGGTAAACCATTTAGTGAGATTTTTTGAGAACGACCCGTCATCGTATGAGAAAGTGGATTCAAAGGACTTCCCGCTGCTCCATGATACCCTACAAACAATACCGCATCAAAGCTTGAATCAATACCATCCACCATAGAATAAGGATGTCCACTCCACTGTCTAATAATTTTCACTTCTTTGGGTAGCAAACTCATATCTATATTGGTGGCTGTATTATGCGCATCTCTTACGACGATTTCAGTGGCACCAGCCTCTATAGCCCCTTCACATGCTGCAAGACATTCATTGGTCATTTGTTTGACGTGTGCCTGATAACTAGGGTGATCCGACTGGCATTCTTGCCATAATGTTGTGCCTGTTATGCCTTCCATATCAATACTAATAAACACTTTCATATGTGCCTCCACAAATTACTTATTGTCTTCACTTTTGTTGTCTTTGTCCATTCGAGCCATTACACTGATTTGCTTTTCTTTTAATTTATCGTGCAGGGTATGCATTAAGCCAAACTGACTGGTCGCTGCATTTGGATAGTTTTTAAAGAAACGTTTACCTCTCGTATTCTTAACCTTCTCAAGTGCCTCTCCGAATCGTGTTAAGCCACTTGTATTTTGGTCCTTATTGCGTTCTTTCATTTCATTTAGAAATTCAGAATATATATTAAAGTTGCCATATTTTTTATAAAACGCACCCGATTTTACTTTTAATTTAGCTTCTTCAATAGCCTCTTTTAATTTCAATCGCTGTTCAAAAACAGATTCTGGAATAACCTCTGTAACGATTGATTTAACGTCTTCAAGATTATCACTAATTCTCTCACTTATTTTTTCACCAATCTTTGGCACCGTTTCAGTTAACTTATCTAATCCCTCACCCACCTTATCCAGAGTCTCTGTGATTTGATCAACGATTTCTTCAGAAGCTTGCTGTAATCTGATAACAACATTTCTAAGATTGATTAACTCAATTAAGGTCGTTATCGTGTCTATGGAAATGACCAAGTAGGCAATTACCAAGAAAGTGTTCATACTCTGAGCTTTAAACTGATCGTAAATCATCATGACAAGTGGATTGACAAAGCGCCATAATATAAATCCACCGATTCCCCAAAAGATAGAAACATCAAGTGCAACTCGACCTTTAATATTAAATCGATGCTCCGTATAATTCCACCATCTCGTCTTGAAAAGCACTTCCATACCATAAGATGTCACATATTCCCATACAGATGCTACAAGAGCTATGTAAATCATTGTCAAACCGGTTTCAAACTTTGAAAACGCCTCAATATACGGGATAACCCAATCTATAGAAAGTATGATCGTTACCACTGCAAATCCATAGATCGGAATAATTGGTCCCCTCAAAAAACCTCGATTGACTATTTTTTTATTCTTTATCGAAACATAAGATGTTTCCCAAATCCATCCAATCAATGAATACGCTAAAAATAAGAAAGCTATTCTTTGCAAATTATCACACTCCATTACTGTTCACTATTAACTCTAATATAACATACTTATGACACTATCAGAATAGTCTAGATACAAACTTAAAAGCATCTCTCTACTAGCATTCAATCAGCAACTAAAATTTTTGCGAGTATAAATCATAAAAAAAGAAACCCGTAGGGGTTTCTTCTTATGCAACATGCATTTTCTCTTTTGCAAAACCTATCGTTTTCACCATTGGCTTATACAATACGAGCATAATGATAAAATTTGAAGTGCCATGAACGATATCAAATGGAATACCTGAAATCCAATATGGAATAGCATAACTGATACCATAAAACAGCGATTCAAACAACGCAAAAAATAATCCAAATGTAAAACCATAAATAGCCGATAAAATCGCATAGCCATACTCTGACTTCAGTGTACGACTGATAATATGTGTTAATATCACTAAAGTCGGCCACAAAATGTAATAGCCTAAAAGCCACGTTCCAAACCCATAGATGAGAATTTCTGTGGTAACAAAAACAGCTACGACCATTAGGGTTCTCTTATAGCCAAATAACACTGTGTAAAGTATCATTAAAAAGGTTACAATTTCAACATTTGGTACAACACTAAGAACAAATTTCCCCGCTGTCAAGGAAGCGGATAAAATAGCAATTAGTGTAATATCTTTTGCTCTCATTAGAAGTTACGTAACTCAAATCTATAGACATCGCCATCGGTTACAGGTACATCCTTGACACCCACCATAGCGTCTTCACCATTGATTAATACATGGTAATACTCGCTTGTACTATCAGCCTTATAACCTTCAAAACCAACAACCATTGGACCAAATGATGAATCTTCTGACTCAAATTTAACTTGATCCTTCACTTCATTTAATAAGTCGTATAAGAATGCTGCATCCGTATCGAAGTTGTATGTTTTATCTATGCCTTGTGATTCTACATAAATTTCAACTGTAACTGATTTTTCGCCAGCTTTAGCATCTGGACCGAAAAATTGATTGTAACCAAACAATGCAACTACTGCTAGTAAAACAACTAAACCAATTAATACTACCTTCTTATTCATATCCTTCTCCTTTAATTTCAAAGCGTTTTCGCCTTGATTTTACCACAAGCAAGATTGTGGCTAAATAAAAAACTCACTTCCTTGAGATAGGAAATGAGTTGAAATTCGACTCTTTCCATCCCACCCCCAGGGGAATAAAGCGATCTATGGGCAGGTCTACCGGCTTAGCTTCATTCGCAACTCACCCTTCCCGCTTGCGCAGTGGTAATATGAGTCTTGTCAGCATCACGGTTGCTGGGACAGCTCGAGCATTCTCGATTCCCTATTAAGTCTTTCGACACCGCATAAATTTACATTGTATATCATGAACATTATAAAAAAATACCACTAAAATTGCAACTCTTTTTTAGCATCCATAATTTCCTTACAGTAAATCTTGGCACTCGCATAGTCTATCAATAATTGCTCAGCATCATTTAACGCGCCACTCAGATCAAACGTTTCATCAAAGCCAAAGAGACTCATGACAATTTTTTTTGTTTTGAGTTCTACATTGGTTTTAGACGAATCAGAAGTTGTAGAGCCAAATGGGCCATTTTCATCGGAAAATATGGGTAATCCTGCTAAATTTAATTCTTGATTACCAAGGCTTAGATAGCTCTCTCCCTCTCGTCCTGCTCTAAGAGTGATATCTTCGCCTAGTTTGTCGTAATCAAAGGTGCCCACTGGGCAAACCTGTGTCATTGAAATCAAATTTGATAGATCGACTATATTATTAATAAAATCAAGTCCTTCACCTTTAAGTATTCTTCGTAATAGCTTTTCACATGATAATCGATAACGAGTAGGGTCTTTACCGAAAGCTCGATAAGCAGCTCTACCAGCTTTGATTGGCTCAAGTTGACTGATTTGATCCACTTTCATAGATTTCTGTAAAGCTTCAAACGCCGTAAACATGTATGTCTTAAGTCGCTCATCATCGCTTGTCGTTATCACATCAGCTACTAAAATCCCGAGTTTGAATCCAGTAATCTTCTCAGTGTAAGATGGATCTATTTTTAGGGTTTTCATTGAAATCCTCCTTTGAAGTCGTTCCACATAACGTGAACACTTTCATGTACCTCGATTTCCTTATACCCTTGCTCCTTATACATGTTTAATGTGCCTCTATACTGCTTTTGAAACTCGTTAGATACAAATGGCATGCCTAACATCCCGTCATATCCAAGCGCTTTATAATGCGCTACAGCTGCAGACAAGAGCTGTCTGGCAATTCCTTTATTACGATAATCTGGATGAATAATAAAGCACATGGTACAAGCGACTTTTTGATCCTTTACGATAGGTTTTATGTCCTCTTCAATTCTGATATAAGCGCTTGAATCATTAGCATTGAGCCATCCAACACATTTGTCTTCATCATACGCTAAGAAGCCTTGCATTGAGCCTTCTTTAATGGACATAATCGCTTCACTTCTATTTAAGTTACCACTGCGCATCATCCATTCATCTTGGTCTGCTTTTGTATGATAGTATCTGCAGTAGCAGGTTGACCATTCAGGTGCATGTCCAAACTTTAAATGATCAATATAGTCAACAAAAATATGACTTTGGGAAGGGTTCATAAATTCTACACGAATCGCCATTATAACCTCCATTGAAAACAAGTATGAGTAACGATATAATAAATATATCACATCTTAAACAAAATCGGACGAAGAAACTACAAATGGAGCTCAAATATGAACACGACTATAAAATCCTACAGCTATATTGGTTTACTTTTATTTTTCGTTGCAGTATCAATTGTATTAGGTGTTCCCATGTATCTTGGTATGGCGACAACTTGTGCGGTTGGTTATCTTTTTTTAAGTCGCAAACGCATATTGCCAAAGCTAATCATACATAACACTAAGTCGGTTTCGAAGACAATGCTCTTAATGTTTCTCATCAGTATTACGCTTCCAGTGCTTATGGCTTCAGGCGCACTCCCTACCGCCATCTATTACGCGACACAATGGATGGTTGGACAAAATTTACTTCTAGCAGGTTTTATCATATCCTTTATTTTATCAATGATTTTAGGTTCAGCGATTGGAACATTAACCATAACACTACCGCTATTTTCATCTATTGCATTACAGGAAGGTGTCTTTTACCCATTAATGATCGGCGCACTACTTTCAGGAGTATATATTGGCGATCGATGTTCACCACTTTCCTCTGGTCTACATTTACTCTCAAATGTCACTGAAACCGACTATAAAAAAAATATGTGGGTATTACTCGTTAGTGCACTGGTTCCATTCGTCATAACGACAATTTTCTTTTTCTTTAAAGGCCAAAGCGCTGTGATTACAAGTGATTTAATTGCAGCCAATGAGAACTTAAAGCAAATTTTTAACATCTCTATTTTCAGGCTCATCCCTTTAGGGGTATTGATTTTACTCTTACTTTTAAACCAACCTATTACAAGGGTGCTTACAATCGTTTTTGCGATCAGTCTAATATTATCCATTCAAACTTTAGGTTCAGTAACAGAGATTATAAAGACCTTATATCATGGATTTTCTTCGACTTCTGCAACGGTTGCTTATTTAAAGACATCTGGCTTCAAACAGATGCTAAACGTTATTCTAGTCATATTTTTCTCAGGTATTTTTAATAGCTTACTTGAAGCTGACAGCTTAATGAAGCCTATCATTGATCCCTTTGTTCCTAAAAAACCTTCAAAAATAAAATTGATGTTTAACACCGGTTTATTGAGCATCGTTTTAAGCATGGTGACTTGCAGCCAAGCGATGACCTCTATGGTCACGGGAAAATATATGGCACCACACTTTGATGCCCAAGGTGTCAAACGCGAGTTTCTAGTGATGCTTACAGCAAATCTAGGGCTAAACATCGTCGCTTTGATTCCTTGGAATGTTAATGGTATTATGATTAAGCAGCTTACTAGCGTCTCGCCTCTTGATTATTTACCCTATTCCTTCTTCATTTTGATTTTAACCCTATTTTCACTCCTACTTTATCCAATTATTTTGGCTTTGTTGAAGGAAAAAAACCGACTTGATTAAATTGATAATATTAAACGTCCATCTCATTATTCTGAGTGGACGTTTTTTTTAGTTTCCATTAGACTTCTAAAAGCAGGTGACTCTTTATTTTTATTGTAATACATATTCCGCTCAGCACTTTGGATAATGGTTGCCATATCCATTCCTTGAAGTAGTTTTGTATCCACACCAAACGCAACGGACAGATGAATGCCTTTTATCTGTTTCATTGAAACGTTGGCTCTAAGCCTTTCAATTAGATGCAAGGCTTCAGAAGTATCAGTGTGTGTAAGTAATATAACAAATTCATCCCCACCTAATCTAGCAATGATTTCATCTGATCGACAGACTTCTTTAAACGAATCAGAAATCTTAATCAAAAGTTCATCACCAGACTGATGTCCGAAATAGTCATTGATGAGCTTAAGACCATTTACATCGGCAAAAATAATAGAAATCGGAAGATTTCTTGGAACATCTAACCTTTTTAACTCTTCTTCAAAAAATCTACGGTTATAGAGATTCGTTAATGAATCGTGATAGCTAAGGTACTCTAAGTTTTGCTCAAGCTGATATCGCTCAGTTATATCCCTAATTAAAAAATGTACCACTTGCTTTTCATCTATTTCGATTTGAGTCATTTTAACTTCAGTTAGAATTGATTCTCCTGATTTTTTTTGCATCCACCATTGATGAATTTTATGTCTCTGATGATTTGAAAGCACTAAAGCATCTTTTAGTAAGCCAAAAGTTTCTTCAACCTCTTTGCTGATTAACGATTTAATAGGTTTTCCTATTAAGTCTTCAAATGAAGAATACCCCAATAGCTCAACCATACTTTTGTTGCAATTGACAATCATCCAATCCTGCATCAGTAGGATTGCATCAGCGGATTCATCAAAGAGTTTTTTGAATGTCGCTTCACTCTCTATTAACCGATCATTGGTCATTTTCAACTTTTTGTTCGCATCATACAGTAGCTTCGTTCTTTGAGAAACTTTTTCCTCAAGTTCTTCATTAAAGGTAGTGATTTTATCTTTTTCCTCTTTAAGGAGTTGACTCAACCGAAATTGTCTGCGCTCTGACTGTTCAAACGTATAGGCACTAAATAATCCCATAAGAGAAACCGCAATGACTAAGATATCAGTATCCATCTTAATATCATTGGGGACATTTGTATTAAGCATAGAAGCTGTAAAATAAACCACATTTAAAACAAATGTTGAAAAAAGCAATTTTATCCAATTAATTCTGCTAAGTACAGTTAAAAAAATCAACCCAAACAACAATCCAAACCGATAAGAGTAAAATTGGTACCTTGCGCCAACAAAGGTGAGATACAGCATACCATACGCGCCAAAGTTAGCAACAGTTACCATCATCCAGTCGCTCATTTTTGTATAGTACTTGGTGAAAGTAAGGTAAAGTGCAATAAAAGCAAGTGGTGTAAATATACCAAATCTCACGCCCCAAAAAGTTGGCAAAGCGCTTGGTACAGCCTTTATATCTACAAAGGCAAATACCAAGTAAAAAGGAATACTCACAGAATAAAGGACTCTATGAAATAAGATGTTTTTCTTATCTCTTTGTTTTAAAAAGGCATGTTCCATGTCTTGATCTTGAAACTTTAGCGTCATCCATTCTTTCATAGAAACCCCCAATGAAATGGTTAATTTATAAAGATTGCAACTAAAAGTGTCAACAATAGTGCACTTGCATAAGCAAAAAAATTACCTACAGCTAATTTGAATGTTTTTGATTTGACTGGATTTGCACAAAATATGCGTGCTCTTTTGTAAATAAAAGGAAGTGTGATATAAACAATAACCATCGGCAAAGGTAGTTGCTTTAATAAAATACTTAAACCCAAGATTCCATATGCGATAATTGTATTTGTCTTAAATAAAACAGCACTCTTTTTAATTCCTATTACAACAGGTAAAGTAAATCGATTATTTAAAATATCCTCTTCTCTATCACAAATGTTATTTGCCAGCATTATGTTGCCAATCATTAAGCTAAGCTGAAGACCCAATAAAATAGCAGGCATAATCGTCGTTAGCCTTATCGATATATAAACAAAATTTAACGATAAGCTTATTTCACCTAAATACCCCATTGGCATCTGTATATAAAAAGCAATAAATGTAATCAAAAGACCCATAAATAGACCGGAAAACAGTTCACCTAAAATTGTCCTTGAAAGTGGCAGTGGACCAGCAGAGTAAATAATCCCTATAAAAAAAGAAATAGCACCCAAGACTAATACGAAAGTATCCGTGAGTAAAGTTAAGCCAATTCCAGCACAGCTGCCAACGATGAGAAGCTCTACTAAATACCGCTTTGCTCTATTCGTCGTTAATTGCTTAGATGTTATTGGATTGTGTTCATCGTAGTGATATCCAGTCGTAACAATTGCTCTTTTCGCATCAAAGTAATGATTTAAACCAGTTGTTGCCATATCAATACACAGTAATGCTATGAACATTAAAAAAAATCTTTCCAAATAAAGCGTTTCAAGTGTATAATATGCCAGTGCTGTGCCCAATAATAGTGGGAGTAAACTTGCAACCTTTGTTCTGAGTTCTATAAATGAAATAAATGCTTTCATATGAATCTATCTCCTTGTGAGTCGTATGATTTATTGGGTAATTATGTAGTATGAAATTTAACAGGAGGCCTTATGTCAACAATCAAAAGTTATATCTTAATTTCAATCGGTGTTTTAATCGTAGCACTCGGTATCTGTTTTTTCTTAATTCCAGCAAATCTAGCAACCGGTGGTATAACGGGGCTTTCTATGATTATACACGATTTGGTGCCTAGTATCAGCATTGGACAAATCCTTCTCATTTTAAATGTAATCCTTTTTGTCGTAGGCTTCTTATCAATTGGAAAAGAATTCGGCGCTAAAACCATCTATGCTAGCTTTTTATTAACAGGTACGATCTATCTGTTTGATACATTCTATAAAGTTACAGATCCAGTTGTAGATGATCTGCTGGTGAACTTAATCGTAGGTATCTTGATACAAGGTGTTGGCTTAGGAATTGTATTTAATCAGGAGGCATCCACTGGGGGCACTGATATTATCGCAAAGATTCTCAACAAATTTTTCCATCTCGACATTGGTAAATCCTTATTAATCGCCGATTTCGCAGTGGTCACCTTAGCAGCATATAGCTTCGGTATAGACTTAGCCATCTACGCATTCCTTGGTATTCTCATGAATGGATTGATTATTGATACTGTAATTGAGGGCTTTAATCAAAAGCTAAGTGTATCTGTGGTCTCCACTCAAAGCGATACGATTCAAAAGTTTATTGTCGAACAACTTGAAAGAGGCGCCACCATTTATAGTGCTAAAGGGGCATACACCATGAAAGACAAAGAAATCGTTAACTCAATCATGGATAAAAAGCAATTTATAAGATTAAGAGGTTTCGTAAAAGCCGTTGATCCAGATGCGTTTGTAACGGTCTCAAACGTTCGCGAAGTTCTTGGCGAAGGTTTTCATAGATAGTTATCCCCGCTCAATGATAATTTATCTGCAACTTAAACTAACTTACATTTATTCATACCCAAAACTTTTGAACCTATCACGTTTTAACGCTTATATTCTTACAAATAAAGGCGATATTGTAAATCAACAAATCAGATTTACAATATCGCCTTTTATTTTAGTCACATTCTTACCTTACATCATTAAATGACTCTTCATCATGGCAGACACGAAAAAGCTCATGATGACGAACATGTAGAAGAATAAATACATGCCTAAAAAGAATGAAAAATGTAAAAACCAGTTTACATAGTAATAGTGCTCTTTTTTCCAAAGATAATATAGGCTAAGTGCAATTAGCCCAATTGCCGATGGAATAGCAATCAAAGCAACCGTACTGCCAAAGAACCAAGGGTATATTTGTTGATATAACCTAAATGCTGAATCCGGGGCAGCTACCATTATAACTCCTATAACAAGAACAGTTCCCATCAGTATATATTGGGTGATATTGTCCTTTTGTTCTTGCTTAAATCTTGCTAATTTTCTAAACAAGATAATCGCCACTAGAACAACAAGTAGCCATATATTATAGTCTGAGAGTGATATTAAAAAGGAAACAAGACCAAGAAACAAAGTATTTGCTAACGCAACGAGTGTATATCCAGAAAGTTGAACTAAGTCTATCGGTTGATTTGTTTTTGCGTATTGAATCCACTCAGGCGTATTTCCAGCCATCATGAGGACACCAGCATTGTTTTCCTTATCAATCCAAATTAACTGATCCGACATTTCATTTTCAAAATAATAATATGCAATTGGGTACTTTCTAGTTAATGTTAAACGTGTGTTCTCAATTAAAATATCGCCTTGTCGTGTAAAATAAGAAATATTGGTATAGATGCCACCCTTTACTTGTGGATATCTAGACAAGCCCTTACTTACGTTATCTAGCGTTTGCTGCACACCAAGAATATAACTGACCTGATCACCCTCTATATGAGTCAAAATTGGTTCCAGGCTGGTTCTAACATGATAAAACAATGTAAAGTCCTCTTGTGCCAGATTTGCTCTATCATATTGCCATACACCAAGCACACTAGGTGCACCGGGACTTAAATGATCAAACAGACTCGACATGATGGTTACGCTGTTTTCTGTTGGCATAATGTCCTTAAAATAGCCGTAGAATCTTTGGTCATTTTGATTCATAACAACACTATCATGATACTCACCTGACTTTGAATCAACTTGATAAAGGATCCCATTTTTTTCTGTATTGACACCAGCGTAGACCATATCGCCATCAGAGCAGATGACAAGACTTTTTAAATTCTCATATCCATCAATTTCTCTGATGATTTGATCTTCCATGAAAATTTGAGTGATTGTATCATCTCCAGCGATAACGTAAGCACCATCTATATCAAACTGCTCAGCATGCTCTGATACCAATATTGGCTCTGAAACATGATTTAGACTCGCATCAAATGCAACTTGATAAAGGCTAACACGATCACCGAAGTAAAGGTAATTTGTATCCTTACTTTCTGTCACTTTGACAAGCTTTACTTTACTTGCCAATATTGGTCCACTACCAAGTGACACCTTCGCTTCTGATTGTAACACACCAAAATGATTCAATGAGGCGATAACAATACTAGTTGACGTTTTATACGCAACAATATAATTTTCCCCATCTGTACTTTCAGAGATACCAATCAATCGTTCATCAGTTGGTAAACCTTCCAAAGCTTTATAACCAATTGACCAGTCATCAGAAGGCTGTTCAATTGTAATCAACCATTCTGTTGTACCATGCATCAACAAAACAAACACGATTAGCAATACAAAATAAAACGACCATCTTTTATAAAATACGGTTTTATTCTTTGAGGCTTTACGTTTCTTTTTAGCCGCCCGACTTAGGCTCTCTCGTTCTGACATGCTGCTTCCCCCTTAAATGTTTACTCCAAAACAATCAACAAAACTAATTTCAATACTCTTTATTTGTGATGCGCTTGTCTTCTACAACTACTTATGTCTGACTATTCGAACTATTTAATATGCTCTTGAAATTTCCTCTCATTTCAATTATAATTACTAATGATGTGCCGTCGTAGCTCAGCAGGTAGAGCAACGCCATGGTAAGGCGTAGGTCAAGAGTTCGAATCTCTCCGTCGGCTCCAGTAAAAGGAACACTTTCAGCTGATCACTGAAGGTGTTTTTTTTATGTATCTAACTCCTTGTAAGCTTATCACAAAAGCAAATACAATTTATTAAAAATGACTTAACATTAAATTAAGTTCCCAAATCCATCTGAATTTTTTTATATACTTGTCAATTTTAGCAGTAAATCGTGAAATCGTCATTAAAACTGCATTAGAAAAGCCCCAGAAATCTCTGTATTAAATGGTTTTTACTTTATTTAATATTTTCCCTTATAGATATGAAAACAGCCCTTAAATCAACGATAAGGGCTGTTTTTTATACGAGAACCTACTTAAACATAAGCCATGCTATGAGACCAAAGAGTGCAAAGATTCCGATTAGAACTGGAAACATAGTGATCGCAGCTGCGATTGTAAGTGCGAGAAAATCTCCCTTTTCAAACTCGACATCTCTTTTATCAGGATCAATTTCCTTTTTTTTCATCACTTCTTTAAATCTCTTAAACATATTGGTTCCTTTCTTTACTCTTAAATTTCACCAGCAAAGTGGCAGTTAACGATGTGTCTTGGACCAACTTCTTTTGCTGGTGGGATCATTTCTTTACAAATATCCTTAGCATATGGACATCTTGTATGGAACTTACAACCTGATGGTGTATTAACATTCGATGGAATCTCTCCCATGATTGGTTGCATTTTCTTTAAATTTGTCGGGTCTGCTATTGGAATAGCTGCAAGTAATGCTCTTGTATACGGATGCATTGGGCTTGCATATAAGTCATTCTTATCTGCCATCTCTACCAATGAACCTAAGTACATTACACCGATTCTATCGCTGATATGTTTTACAACACTAAGGTCATGTGAGATAAAGAGGTAAGATAAGCCCATCTTCTCTTGTAAATCCATCATTAAGTTGAGTACTTGTGATTGGATCGATACATCTAGTGCCGATACTGGCTCATCGCATACCACAAACTCTGGATTTAACGCAAGCGCTCTTGCAATACCGATTCTTTGTCTTTGTCCACCTGAAAACTGATGTGGGTATCTGTTGATATGATACGCCGATAAACCACACATTTCAATAATTTCTGTTACTTTTTCTGTGAACTCTGGACCTTTTTTTACAAGACCATGTGCAAGCATCGCTTCACCTACGATTGTACTAACGTTCATTCTTGGGTTTAGTGAGCTGTATGGATCTTGGAAAATTAATTGCATTTGCTTTCTTAAGTGTTTGAGCTCTTGACCTCTGAAGCCCGAAATGTCTTTTCCATTGAAAATAATCTCACCTTCAGTTGGCTCATATAATCTTACTATCGTACGGCCAAGTGTTGATTTACCACAGCCTGACTCGCCTACTAGACCGATTGTCTCTCCACGCAATACGTCGAAAGATACGCCATCAACCGCTTTTACATTGTTGATGGTTTTTTGCATAAAGCCACCCTTGATTGGGAAGTACTTTTTGACGTCTCTGACTTCTAATATTTTCTCTTTCATCTCTAACCCTCCGTATTGCAGTGTAAGAAGCAAGCAGCAGTGTGGTTTTCACCAACTTGGTAAGTACCCGGTTGCTCTGTCTTACATCTTTCCATCGCAAATTTACATCTTGGTGCAAAATAGCAGCCTTGCGGTAATTCGAATGGGTTTGGTACAACCCCTTCAATACTGTTAAGACGCTCTTTCTCTTCTTCTAGATTTGGTATTGACTCTAAAAGACCAATTGTGTACGGATGTTTTGGTGATTTAAAGATATCTACAGCTGACGCTGATTCTACGATTTTTCCTGAATACATAACCAGTACATGGTGTGCCATCTGTGCTACAACACCAAGGTCATGCGTAATCAACATAATCGCTGTGTTTGTCTTCTTTTGAAGATCGTTCATAAGCGATAAGATCTGCGCTTGAATCGTTACATCTAGTGCAGTTGTTGGTTCATCTGCAATTAAGATCTTTGGATTACAAGCAAGTGCCATTGCGATCATCGCTCTTTGTCGCATACCACCTGATAATTGGTGAGGATAATCTCTGACAACTTTTTCTGCTCTTGGAATACCAACGAGTTTAAGTAACTCAACTGCCTTCTCTGTCGCTTCATGCTTGTTCATCTTTTGGTGCAGCTTTAACGACTCACCAATCTGATCACCTATTCTAAACACTGGGTTTAAAGAAGTCATTGGCTCTTGGAAAATCATTGATATTTCATTGCCTCTATACGTTCTTAGCTTTTTCTCATCAATGCCGACTAATTCTTCGCCATTGAATTTGATTGAGCCTTTTACAATCTTGCCTGGTTTTTCGATTAGGTTGAGGATACTCATCGCTGTAATACTTTTACCACAGCCTGACTCGCCTACGACACCTAAGGTTTGACCCTCTTTTAATACAAATGAGTTGCCATCTACTGCTTTAACTACGCCTTTTTCTGTAAAGAAATGCGTCGTCAAATCTTCTACTACTAATATATCTTTCATCTTACACCTACCTTATCTCTTTTGGATCGAAGGCATCTCTAAGACCTTCACCTAGTAAGTTGATACTTACAACTGTCAACATAATCATTACACCAGGTGGAATCCATAACCATTGCATGTTTCTAAATACATTCGTATTTCTCGCACGCTCTACCATGTTTCCCCATGTTGGTGTCGGTGGCGTTACACCTAAACCTAAGAAGGATAAACCTGCTTCTGTTAAGATTGCCCCTGCCATACCGAGTGTTGCACTAACAATGATAAATGCTAACGTATTTGGTAGTAAGTGTCTGACGATTTTTGATCTATCTGATATACCTAGTATCTCAGTTGCTTGCATAAATTCTTGTTCTCTTAACGATAAGATCTGACCTCTTACCAAACGTGCTAGTCCTGGCCAACTTAAGATACCGATTAAGAGCATTACAAAGTACATCTTTTGCTCTGAGCTCACGCGCCACATGAGTGCCGCTGAGAGTGAGATAACCGTTGGTGTAAATGGAATCGAATAGATAATCTCTGCAATACGCATGAGGAAGTTATCGATTGCACCACCGTAGTAACCCGCAATACCACCTACTAGCGAACCAATGATTACAGATACACTCGCTGCCATAAGACCAACGAGGATAGAGATTCTACCGCCGACAAATAGTCTAAGTAAAACGTCACGACCCTGTTCATCAGTGCCTAACCAGTGCGCTGCAGAAGGCGCTTGTTCTTTATCTGCTAAGTTGAATTCTGATATTTCATATGGTGAGAGCATTGGCACAAAGATTACCGATAATACGATAATGATAAATAAAGATGCGCCAACTACTGCTACTCTGTTCTTTTTAAAGCGTTCAAACGCAATCTGCCATGGGCCAACTGCTCTTTTTTTACGAGCCGTTTTTGCTTTCTTTTCAGCCATTTTCTGCCTCCTCTTTCGATTTTAGGGTTACTTCACGCGAACACGTGGGTCAACAAGTGCATAGCTTACGTCTGCAAGTAAGTTACCTGCTAACATAAGGATTGCATAGAATGTGTTGGCTGCCATTAGCATCGAGTAATCCCTGTCACCGATTGAAGTGAACAGAACGTGTCCAATCCCTGGCCAGATAAAGACGGTTTCTAGTAAGATCGATCCGCCGAATAATCCTGGGATATACATACCTAATAATGTAACGATCGGTAAAAGTGCATTTCTAAATGCATGTTTATAGATAACGACTTTCTCAGAAAGACCTTTCGATCTTGCAGTTCTGATATAGTCTTGATTGATGACTTCGATTACAGAGTTTCTTACATAACGTGTTAAGCTTGCAAGAGACGAAATAGTAACTACGGTTACTGGTAAGATCATATGTTTAAGTACATCTAGTACTTCCTGTCCAAAACTATCATACCCCTTTGCAAGGTAAATGGTAGTTCGCATCCCGTTGAGTGGCAACCACTTCGATGGGATCGCTACGAAAAATATGAGTATAAGTGCAAAGAAAAACGATGGCATCGATACACCGGTTAGTGAGAACACCGTCCAGAAGTTATCAAAGAAACCGTACTTTTTAACTGCTGATTTGATACCTACTGGTATCGCGATCAAAAATGCGAATATCATTGCAACGACATTTAAGTAGAATGAGTTCCAAATATATTTTCCTATTACATCTGCTACTGGTTTTCTGAACTTATATGAAGTTCCAAAGTCACCAGATAAACTTCTCTTTAACCAGTTGAAATATTGTACTGGTAGTGGTTCGTCAAGTCCTAATAATTCTCTAATTTGTTGTTGTTGCTCTACTGTTGCGTTAGATCCAATCCCCAAATACGCATTAACAGGATCCCCAGGCATGATTTGAAGCATTGCGAATAATATAATCGTAATGATCAAAAGCACTGGGATTAAGTGTAACAATCTCCTAGCAATATACTTTAGCATCCCTTCACTCCTTAAGCACTCTCTTTTCTTTTATGATAAAGGCGGTCTAGACGACCGCCTATCATTTGATTAAAATCTAAATTATTCTACGATTTTAGCATCTTTAAGTGCTGCTACCCAATCATATAAAGAACTTGTTTTGAAATCAACCAATTTAGGTGCATAAATATCAAAGTAGATATTTGCATAAACTGGCATCATAACAGCATCTTCATTAAGGATTTTAGCTACTTCTTGGTAAACAGGTTTCGCTTCTTCGATATCCATGATTGCTTTACCTTCATCTAACAATCTGTCTACTTCAGGGTTGCTGTAACGGCTTGTGTTGTCCATACCGCTTCCGATGTAGTCTGAATGGAATGAAGTGTAAAGTGTATGAGGATCTGGAGTTGTGATAGAAGTTGCAAGGAAGAATAAGCTCCAGTTTTCAACGTTTGCATCTGAGTTGTAGATGACATAGTCAAGAATTGTGTTGAACTCAAGGTATGCAACAGTTAATTTGATGTTTAAGCCTTGACCCCAGTCTCTTTCCCACATTGGGATAAGAGTTGCTAAGATATCATGATCAGGCATTGCTGCAATTTTAAGTTCTAAAACTTGTCCATCTTTTTCTCTGAATCCTGATGCGCCAACTTTCCAACCAGCTTCATCAAGTAAAGATTTAGCTTTTTCAAGGTCGAAATCATATTGGATCATTGAGTTTACAAGGTTATCATCAATCGCCCAAGAAATTTGAGAGAATGGGTGATATTGAGTAACAGCAAGAACTTGATCTGTATCTGCATCATAGTAGTAGCTGTTTACGAATTCTTTTACGTTGAATGCATAGTAAAGTGCTTGACGGACTTTTGCATCAGCAGTTGGGCCGTATTCACAGTTTGTTTTAATATAGCCGTAACCGCTTCTATTGTATTGGTTTAATGCAAAACCTGAATTTCTAGCTTCAGAAATTTTCTTAGGATCGATAACGCCAGCTAATAAATCTACACCACCGCTTGTTAATTCAACGATATCAGTAGTTTGGTCTACGAATTTAAGGATAATCTCTTTAATCATGTAGCCTTCGCCAACATAAAGAGGATTTCTTTCAAGGTATACCAATTCTTTTTCTTTGAATTGAGAAATTACATATGGACCAGAACCCATTGCATCAGTTGTAATTGCTTCTACAGAAGCAGTGTTACCTGGTGTAAAGTCTTTACCATAGTAATGTTGTGGCAATACTGCGTAAGTACAGTTTTCAAAGTTAACACGAAGCGCTTCTTTGAAGTTGAATCTTACAGTGTAATCATCTAAAGCTTCAACGCCGCCAAATGTATCAGTTTCACCAGCATAGTACTCATCGTATCCAACCATATCTTTTACAGCTGAGCTATAACGGCCAGTGTAAGATGGGTCAGCAAGTACTAAGTAAGTAAATACAACGTCTTGAGCTGTTAAAGGTTGTCCATCAGAGAAAACTTGATCTTTTTTGAGGTGGAAAGTGATTGATTTGCCATCTTCTGAGTATTCCCAGCTCTCAGCAACAGTGCCTTCGTATTCACCATCAATATTTCTTGATACTAAACCTTCAAATACCATGTTAACAACATATCCATCATATGATGATGAATAATAAAGTGGGTTAAAGTTACCCGATGCTTCTGTAATACCAACGATTAATGTACCACTTGGTTCAGTAGTAGCTTCTCCTGCAGTTGCAGTTGTAGATTCTCCTGCTGCAGTTGTCTCTGTTACTGTGCTGTCTTCTTTAGGGCTACATCCAGCTAAGAAAGCTGAAGCTACCATTACTAGACAAAGCAGTAATACTAACGACTTCTTCATTTAATAATCCTCCTTCTACTAATGCTAAACTTGAAATCCTAAGATTTCATTGCTGCTCTATATAAACCCAAAGGTCTATATCAAAGAAAAATCGTTGACGTTAAAAAAATAATTGCGTGCTTGGAATTATTTTTTAATTGTTCAAATAGTTCGACAATTCGCATTAAAGAAAAATTTGAACCCAAAAGGACAAGTTAACGTCATTATCAAAATGCTCATTCACAGTTTGTTCAAATTATTGTAAGCATAATTTAATAGATTAAAAAACATATAATAAAAAACTTAAAACGAAGTATTCCCTATAAATATAGAAGATTTTTACTACCAGCTGTTTTAAGTTTATTCACATCTTGTTTCAAGATATTTTTCATTCTACACCAAAAATCTTGAAAATAAAATATAAAAATCTGTCACATTTTGAATGTTAAAATCCCGAAACATTTTGGAAATGCACATAAAATTTATCAGTAATGCTATAAGTATAATTGATGTGAGAATATTACGTTATTCGAAGTATTTTTTCAGAAATTTGAACACCACTTATTCTAACGCTTGCAAGAATCCATACAATTTATTTTATATAGTTCAAATTACAACACATTCCCAAATTTCATTCTTGACGCTAGTTTAAATTCTGATTTCAATTATCTGAAGTATTAATTTCCTTAAGAAATCTTAATATCTAGATACAAGTTGTCAGTTTGACAGAGAAATATTAGAAATTCATTAGACCGTAGAAATTACACCAAATTACCTGACCGTGTCCACTTATTCGATTTGCATTTCTATTTTTACACAAAGTAAGACCTCTCACTTATTAATGAGAGGTCTTTATCTGCTTTACTTTTCTGCATTACTTTTCTTGATTGATAATCGCCAAATGAGGATAAGGAATCTCTACACCTGCTTGATCAAATGCTTCCTTAACTTCTTCCAATAAACTAAAGTAAACCTCCCAATAATCACTGGCATTAACCCATACTCTAACCTTAAAATCAAGTGAGCTTGCACCGTGCTTTGCTAATCTAACAAATGGCTCAGGGTCTTTTAATATTAAAGGATGTTGATCCGTTACCCCAGTGATCACATTCTTTACATCAGATATTGACGTCTGGTATGCCACGGAAAATTCTAAATCAACTCTTCGAGTTGGAAACACTCCATAATTTACAAGTGCACTATTTGCCATATTTGCGTTTGGAATAATGATTGCGATATTGTCTGGTGTCGTAAGGTGTGTATAGAACAAACCAATTTCTGTTACAGTTCCTGCCTTGCCTGCACCTTCAATATAATCTCCAACCTTAAACGGTCTGAGTGCAATGATTAGTACCCCACCTGCAAGATTGGATAAACTACCTTGCAAAGCCAAACCGATAGCAATTCCAGCTGCACCAATAACGGCAACAAAAGTTGTCATTTCAACTCCAGCTGTATAAATCGCCGTAACAATTACAAGCAACTTAAGTCCCATTTTTGAAAATGACTTTAAGAACGACTGTAAAGTTGGATCAATTTTTAAATATGATTTCATTTTCATCATCCGATGTTCAATTATTGAAACGATTTTAAATCCTATAATTAACACTGCAAGTACTGTAATGAGTTTTATGCCAAAACTCAATCCAATCATCTTCAATTGTGAGATCCACTCCATATTATGCCTCCGTTAAAATTTATAGATTCATATTGTTTAGTGCTTCGATCATGTACGCTTTTGATTCTTTTACTTCTGTAAATCTATAATTCGTTTAAAGCTTAATAAATTTTGGTACCTGTTTATTAAATACACTCACGTATTTAAACCCAATCTCTTTTAATAAGGCTACTGTCTCATCGTATTTATGTCCTAAATAGTCTAGTGTATGTGCGTCTGAACCAATGGTAATTATTTCACCATTTAATGCTTTATAGAGTTTTAAAAATTGGGGATTCGGATTTGCATAATTGAGCCCATATCTAAAGCCACCAGTATTTATTTCAATCCCTTTTCCATCTTCAATTACCATTTTAAGTAAAGCCTCTACATGATCACTGTACTTATTAAAGTCTACCTTTTCGAGCTCTTCTTTGTATCTAACGTATAAATCTAAATGTCCTAATACACTATAGTCTTTAAAGGATTTGACACTCTCATAATAGGATTCAAAATAAATCCTAATAGCATCTAGATCCGTGTGGTTTTCGAAATACTTCCTATGATAGAGGTCTCTCCTCTCAACTGAGTGGAGTGACGCTATAATAAAATCGTATTGATTCATTTTTACGACGTCACTATTTCTATCTGTCAAATGAGGTTGTACCCCTATTTCAAGCCCATGATACAAGTTGATTTTACCTTTAAAATTCGATTGATGTACTTTAATCTCTTCTGCATATTTATCCCGATCAAAATCCCAATCACCAATACCACTTTCTATATCCGCATCAAAATCCACATGATCTGTGAATGCAAGATCAGTTATATCATTATCAATTGCGGTTAGAATTGATTGATTCATTTCTGTCTTTGAATCTGGTGAATAGTTGGTATGTGTATGAAAGTCCATTTTAAAGTTCTGATTTGCCATAATTACCTCTTCTGCAAAGTACTTCTAGTCAAAAAGTGTTAATGTCTTCAAATTACAAAAATAGGTTATCATAAACAGACTGTGAAAACAATTCAAAACCGCCCATTTAGATAACCTATTATTTATATGTTGTTATATTTCACCAGCGAAGTGGCAGTTAACAATGTGTCTTGGACCAACTTCTTTTGCAGGTGGGATCATTTCTTTGCAAATATCCTTAGCATATGGACATCTTGTATGGAACTTACAACCTGATGGTGTATTAACATTCGATGGTATCTCTCCCATGATTGGTTCCATTTTTCTAATGTTTGTCGGGTCTGCTACTGGAATAGCTGCAAGTAATGCTCTTGTATACGGATGCATTGGGCTTGCATATAAATCGTTCTTATCTGCCATCTCTACCAATGAACCTAAGTACATTACACCGATTCTATCGCTGATATGCTTTACAACACTAAGGTCATGTGAGATAAAGAGGTAAGATAAGCCCATCTTCTCTTGTAAATCCATCATTAAGTTGAGTACTTGTGATTGGATTGATACATCTAGTGCCGATACTGGCTCATCACATACCACAAACTCTGGATTTAACGCAAGTGCTCTTGCAATACCGATTCTTTGTCTTTGTCCACCTGAAAACTGATGTGGGTATCTGTTGATATGATACGCCGATAAACCACACATTTCAATAATTTCTGTTACTTTTTCTGTGAACTCTGGACCTTTTTTTACAAGACCATGTGCAAGCATCGCTTCACCTACGATTGTACTAACGTTCATTCTTGGGTTTAGTGAGCTGTATGGATCTTGGAAAATTAATTGCATTTGCTTTCTTAAGTGCTTGAGCTCTTGACCTCTGAAGCCCGAAATGTCTTTTCCATTGAAAATAATCTCACCTTCAGTTGGCTCATATAATCTTACTATCGTACGGCCAAGTGTTGATTTACCACAGCCTGACTCGCCTACTAGACCGATTGTCTCTCCACGCAATACGTCGAAAGATACGCCATCAACCGCTTTTACATGATTGACAGTCTTTTGTAAAAAGCCACCCTTGATTGGGAAGTACTTTTTGATGTCTCTGACTTCTAATATTTTCTCTTTCATCTCTAACCCTCCGTATTGCAGTGTAAGAAGCAAGCAGTAGTGTGGTTTTCACCAACTTGGTAAGTACCCGGTTGCTCTGTCTTACATCTTTCCATCGCAAATTTACATCTTGGTTCAAAGTAGCAGCCTTGTGGTAATTCGAATGGGTTTGGTACAACCCCTTCAATACTGTTAAGACGCTCTTTCTCTTCTTCTAGATTTGGTATTGACTCTAAAAGACCAATTGTGTACGGATGTTTTGGTGATTTAAAGATATCTACAGCTGACGCTGATTCTACGATTTTTCCTGAATACATAACCAGTACATGGTGTGCCATCTGTGCTACAACACCAAGGTCATGCGTAATCAACATAATCGCTGTGTTTGTCTTCTTTTGAAGATCGTTCATAAGCGATAAGATCTGTGCTTGAATCGTTACATCTAGTGCAGTTGTTGGTTCATCTGCAATTAAGATCTTTGGATTACAAGCAAGTGCCATTGCAATCATCGCTCTTTGTCGCATACCACCTGATAATTGGTGAGGATAATCTCTGACAACTTTTTCTGCTCTTGGAATACCAACGAGTTTAAGTAACTCAACTGCCTTCTCTGTCGCCTGATGCTTGTTCATCTTTTGGTGTAGCTTTAACGACTCACCAATCTGATCACCTATTCTAAACACTGGGTTTAAAGAAGTCATTGGTTCTTGGAAGATCATTGATATTTCATTGCCTCTATACGTTCTTAGCTTTTTCTCATCAATGCCGACTAATTCTTCGCCATTGAATTTGATTGAGCCTTTTACAATTCTGCCTGGTTTTTCGATTAGGTTGAGGATACTCATCGCTGTAATACTTTTACCACAGCCTGACTCGCCTACGACACCTAAGGTTTGACCCTCTTTTAATACAAATGAGTTGCCATCTACTGCTTTAACTACGCCTTTTTCTGTAAAGAAATGCGTCGTCAAATCTTCTACTACTAATATATCTTTCATCTTACACCTACCTTATCTCTTTTGGATCGAAGGCATCTCTAAGACCTTCACCTAGTAAGTTGATACTTACAACTGTCAACATAATCATTACACCAGGTGGAATCCATAACCATTGCATGTTTCTAAATACATTCGTATTTCTCGCACGCTCTACCATGTTTCCCCATGTTGGTGTCGGTGGCGTTACACCTAAACCTAAGAAGGATAAACCTGCTTCTGTTAAGATTGCCCCTGCCATACCGAGTGTTGCACTAACAATGATAAATGCTAACGTATTTGGTAGTAAGTGTCTGACGATTTTTGATCTATCTGATATACCTAGTATCTCAGTTGCTTGCATAAATTCTTGTTCTCTTAACGATAAGATCTGACCTCTTACCAAACGTGCTAGTCCTGGCCAACTTAAGATACCGATTAAGAGCATTACAAAGTACATCTTTTGCTCTGAGCTCACGCGCCACATGAGTGCCGCTGAGAGTGAGATAACCGTTGGTGTAAATGGAATCGAATAGATAATCTCTGCAATACGCATGAGGAAGTTATCGATTGCACCACCGTAGTAACCCGCAATACCACCTACTAGCGAGCCGATGACTACAGATACACTCGCTGCCATGAGACCAACGAGGATAGAGATTCTACCACCGACAAATAGTCTAAGTAAAACGTCACGACCTTGTTCATCTGTGCCTAGCCAGTGTGTCGATGAAGGTGCTTGTTCTTTATCTGCTAAGTTGAATTCTGATATTTCATATGGTGAGAGCATTGGCACAAAGATTACCGATAATACGATAATGATAAATAAAGATGCGCCAACTACTGCTACTCTATTTTTTCTAAAGCGTTCAAACGCAATCTGCCATGGGCCAACTGCTCTTTTTTTACGAGCCGTTTTTGCTTTCTTTTCAGCCATTTTCTGCCTCCTCTTTCGATTTTAGGGTTACTTCACGCGAATACGTGGGTCAACAAGTGCATAGCTTACGTCTGCAAGTAAGTTACCTGCTAACATAAGGATTGCATAGAATGTGTTGGCTGCCATTAGCATCGAGTAATCCCTGTCACCGATTGAAGTGAACAGAACGTGTCCAATCCCTGGCCAGATAAAGACGGTTTCTAGTAAGATCGATCCTCCGAATAATCCAGGAATATAAAGGCCTAATAATGTAACGATCGGTAAAAGTGCATTTCTAAATGCATGTTTATAGATAACGACTTTCTCAGAAAGACCTTTCGATCTTGCAGTTCTGATATAGTCTTGATTGATGACTTCGATTACAGAGTTTCTTACATAACGTGTTAAGCTTGCAAGAGACGAAATAGTAACTACGGTTACTGGTAAGATCATATGTTTAAGTACATCTAGTACTTCCTGTCCAAAACTATCATAACCCTTTGCAAGGTAAATGGTGGTTCGCATCCCGTTCAGTGGCAACCACTTCGATGGGATCGCTACGAAAAATATGAGTATAAGTGCAAAGAAAAACGATGGCATCGATACACCGGTTAGTGAGAACACCGTCCAGAAGTTATCAAAGAGTCCGTACTTTTTAACTGCTGATTTGATACCTACTGGTATTGCTATTGCAAATGCGAATATCATTGCAACGACATTTAAGTAGAATGAGTTCCAAATATATTTTCCTATTACTTCAGCTACTGGCTTTCTGAACTTATATGAAGTTCCAAAATCACCAGATAAACTTCTCTTTAACCAGTTGAAATATTGTACTGGTAGTGGTTCGTCAAGTCCTAATAATTCTCTAATTTGTTGTTGTTGCTCTACTGTTGCGTTAGATCCAATCCCCAAATACGCATTAACAGGATCTCCAGGCATGATTTGAAGCATTGCGAATAATATAATCGTAATGACCAAAAGCACTGGGATTAAGTGCAGAATTCTCCTAGCAATATACTTTAGCATCCCTTTACTCCTTCTTAAAAGACTATAAAACAAAACCTATAGATTAAATTAAAGGCAGTCTGGTTAGAGACTGCCTTCATGCCACAATAAATAAATATGTGTGGTTGTTAATGTTTTCTTATTCTACAATCTTAGCATCTTTAAGAGCTGATACCCAGTTGTAAAGTGAGCTTGTTTTGAAGTCTACTAATTTAGCAGCATAGATATCAAAATAAGTGTTTGCATAAACTGGCATCATAACAGCTTCTTCGTTAAGAATCTTAGCGATTTGTTGGTAAACTGGTTTCGCTTCTTCGATATCCATGATTGCTTTACCTTCGTCTAACAATCTGTCAACTTCAGGATTGTTGTAACGGCTTGTGTTGTCCATACCGCTTCCGATGTAGTCTGAATGGAATGAAGAATAAAGTGTATCTGGATCTGGAGTTGTGATTGAAGTTGCAAGGAAGAATAAGCTCCAGTTTTCAACGTTTGCATCTGAATTGTAGATAACATAGTCAAGAATTGTGTTGAATTCAAGGTATGCAACTGTTAATTTGATGTTTAAGCCTTGACCCCAGTCTCTTTCCCACATTGGGATAAGAGTTGCTAAGATGTCATGATCAGGCATAGCTGCGATTTTAAGTTCTAAAATTTCACCATCTTTTTCTCTAAATCCTGATGCGCCAACTTTCCAACCAGCTTCATCAAGTAAAGATTTAGCTTTTTCAAGATCGAAATCGTATTGGATCATTGAGTTTACAAGGTTATCATCAATCGCCCAAGAAATTTGAGAGAATGGGTGATATTGTGTAACAGCAAGAACTTGATCTGTATCTGCATCATAGTAGTAGCTGTTTACGAATTCTTTAACGTTAAATGAATAGTAAAGTGCTTGACGAACTTTAACGTCAGCAGTTGGGCCGTATTCACAATTTGTTTTAACATAGCCGTAACCACTTCTGTTGTATTGGTTGATTTGGAATCCAGCGTTTCTAGCTTCAGAAATTTTCTTAGGATCGATAACGCCAGCTAATAAATCTACACCACCGCTTGTTAATTCAACGATATCAGTAGTTTGGTCTACGAATTTAAGGATAATCTCTTTAATCATGTAGCCTTCGCCAACATAAAGAGGATTTCTTTCAAGATAAACTAACTCTTTTTCTTTAAATTGTGAAATTACATATGGACCAGAACCCATAGCTTCAGTTGTAATTGCTTCTACAGAAGCAGTGTTACCTGGAGTAAAGTCTTTACCATAGTAGTGCTCAGGTAAGATTGCGAAAGTACAGTTTGCAAAGTTAACACGAAGTGCTTCTTTGAAATTGAATCTTACTGTGTAATCATCTAAAGCTTCAACGCCAGTGAATGAATCTGATTCACCTGCGTAGTACTCATCGTAGCCAACCATATCTTTTACTACTGAGCTATAACGGCCAGTGTAAGATGGATCAGCAAGTACTAAGTAAGTAAATACAACGTCTTGAGCTGTTAAAGGTTCTCCATCAGAGAAAACAAGATCTTTTTTCATATTGAAAGTGATTGATTTGCCATCTTCTGAGTATTCCCAGCTATCAGCAACAACGCCTTCATATTCCCCATCAAAGTTTCTTGCTACTAAACCTTCGAATACTGTATCTACCACGTATCCATCATAAGCTGATGAATAATAAAGTGGGTTAAAGTTACCAGATGCTTCTGTGATACCAACGATTAATGTACCACTTGGTTCTTCTGCAGGTGCTTCAGTTGCTGCCGCAGTAGTTTCACCAGCTGCAGCTGTTGTAGTTTGCTCTTGAGCATCTTCTTTTGGACTACAACCAGCAAGAAATGCAGAAGCTACCATTACTAAGCAAAGTAATAATACTAGCGATTTCTTCATTTAAATAATCCTCCTTCTTAATTGGGTTGGTTACATTAATTGTAAACCAATCTATATAAACCTAAAGGTTTATACTCTCTCTTATTATTATTAAGTCATTAAAAGACCCATATATAATTATTTATACATCTTACACTAGGTTTCTTAATAAATCAATAATAATTATTTAATTTTGTTCAAATTAATGTAACGTAGATGTAATATCCATATTTAATATATAACAATTTCGAATAAAATGGAATAGAAAAATTTATACGGCTTGTTAAAAAGATAAATATTACATTGCTGTAACAATTATTATCGACACTGTATTCTCCGGGTATATTTAATGAATTGAAAATGTATATAATTTACATCAATCACGTAATTATTCTAATTTCAACAGTCACTAATCAATTCAACAAAATAATTTGTCAGAATTTTCAGTTCATAATCTTTGAAAACAAACTTCAATTGTCCTCAATAGGCGGACACTCAAAAAATTCCTTTCAATTATTACAGAATGTTAATATATTCTTCGAAACTTTTAGATGCCCTAAATAATTGAAATTTCAACTAACTTTGTACTTCTTAGTCCTTTTTTTTCGCTATGATTCAATAAAAATGCATGTCCGCAGTGTGAAATATGTACTGGTAAAGATAAAATTTGTTGCTCAATACAAATCTTCGTGTATCAAGCTTTCTGGTTTTCAACATGTGACATTGAGGCTAAACAAAACCAGCTACCCAAGTTACTTGAATAGCTGGTTATAAAAACAAATTATCATTCAATTATGAAGGTAAAAATACCCATACAATAATTATGGCTACAATTGAGAATATTCGAGTTGCCTTTAGTGCAGAATCAGTAATTGGCTTTCTACCCAACTTCCAAAATTCAAATATCTTGATCGATAACATTGGATTAATGACACCAATAAGTAGAATTAAAGTAAAAAGAATCTTCGCTAACATGCTTACCTCCAGTTGTAATATCTCCATTGTAACATTAAAGAGGTAATTATTCTACCGTTACTGATTTTGCTAAGTTTCTTGGTTTATCCACATCATTTCCCCTTAAAGCAGAAACATAATAAGCCAATAGCTGTGTAGGTACTACTGCTAAAATAGGAGCCAACTCATCCATGGTTCTTGGGATGAAGAATACCTCATCAGAAGTTTTTAAAATCTGATCGTTTCCTGCTTGTGCGATAGCAAAAACATGTGCACCACGCGCTTTAACTTCTTTAATATTAGATAGCATCTTATCATAAAGCTTCTCTTGTGTTGCAAGTGCCACTACAAACGTTTCATCTTCTATTAATGCAATTGTTCCATGCTTCAGCTCACCCGCTGCAATAGCAAAACTATTAATATATGAAATTTCTTTAAGCTTTAATGATCCTTCGTAAGCTAAATCACAATCCACACCTCTGCCCATAAAGAATACCTTCTCATTGTTGAACTGACCAGCAGCCAATTTTTGAATCTCATGGCTTTTATCCAAAACCTCTTGAATTAGCTCAGGCATTGCTTTAAGTCCTTTGACAACCGCTTTGTATTGCTCATCACTGATCACTCCTTTTAGTTTCCCCATATAGAGTGCAAGTAAATAAAAAGCAGTTAATTGTGTTGTATACGCTTTAGTTGAAGCTACGCCGATTTCAGGACCAGCCCAAGTATAGAGTAAATCATCTGATTCTCTTGCTACAGAGCTCCCAACAACATTAACAATGCTCAGAACACGAGCACCCTTTCTTTTCGCTTCACGAAGCGATTGCAAGGTGTCTAATGTTTCGCCTGATTGTGATACTGCGATAAACAATGTTTTGTCGTCAACGAAAGGATCACGATATCTAAACTCTGACGCAACATCGCACTCAACAGGAATTTTTGCAAACTGTTCAATGGCTCTTCTACCAATTAAACCAGCATGATAGGCAGTTCCACAAGCTACGATGTAGATCTTATTAATATTGCTGAGAATATTTGCATCTAAATTAACGCCTTCAAGAACGATTTCATCCTTACTGTTTAATCTTCTTAAGACGGTTTCTTTAACGCCTTTTGGTTGTTCAAAAATTTCCTTTAAGGTGAAATGCTCGAATCCTTCTTTTTCTGCAGAATCAATATCCCAGGTAACCTCGAATATATCTCTTTGAACGGGTTGTCTAAGACTATTGTATATCGTCACTTTATCCTTTGTTAAGTCTACAAACTCATCATTTTCGATTAAGAGCATATTTCTCGTGTATTTCAACAAAGCTGGAATATCTGATGCAATGAAGTTTTCATTTTCTCCTAGTCCAACGATTAATGGACTGTCTTTTCTTACTGCTACCAAACGATTTGGCTCATCTTTGGAAATAACGCCAATTGCATAAGCCCCTTCCATACGATCAACAGCCTTATAGACTGCATCTAGCAAATCACCCTCATAATAGTAATCCACTAAATGTGCGATTACTTCAGAATCAGTCTCTGATTTAAAAGTCACATTTTTATCTTGAATCAACCATTCCTTAATTTCCATATAGTTTTCAATAATACCATTATGGATAACTGCAATTGTTTCACTTTGATTGAGATGTGGATGAGCATTTAAATTTGATGGCGCACCATGTGTTGCCCATCTTGTATGTCCAATCCCAATTATGCTTGTCGCATTTGGATCTAAAATCTCCTCTAAGTTCTTAAGTCTGCCTTTTGTCTTGAAAATCTTAAGCTGATTGTCAATGTTAATTGCGATTCCTGCAGAATCATAACCTCTATATTCTAATTTTGATAATCCTTCAATTAAATATGGAACTGCATTTTGAGTCCCAATATAACCAACTATTCCACACATATTAATTCTCCTTTTAATATATTCATTTTCGCAATTTACAAAAAAATAAAAAGAACACCTATCTAGGTGTTCCGTAGGACGCACTTATAGCGTTGAATCAACCTGTCAACTTTGTTCCACGAATCACTTCATGGGTTTGTATGACATTTCCGGTGTTGATCACACCG
Organism: Fusibacter sp. QWL-12; assembly: GCF_058683495.1. Lineage (NCBI taxonomy): Bacteria > Bacillati > Bacillota > Clostridia > Eubacteriales > Fusibacteraceae > Fusibacter > Fusibacter sp. QWL-12. Next base: position 2,348,090 of record NZ_CM178745.1, on the reverse strand, counting down.
TGGGGCACCCGCCGAATTTTCGATTAACCCCACCCTCGTCAACTGCTAAGCAGTTCTGGCGCTTGTATTCAGTTGTTATAAACCAATGGACTCACCTCCTTGCACGTTCATTATAACATATTCTACCAAAAGAATATATGACAATTTTGTGTCATAGGTTCAAAACCGATCGTCCAACGACACACTCATAACACCCCTGAGCGCCTTCCACAATTAGATGATCGCCTAATGAGACCGGTGCGAAAAGCGATACATTTTTAACGTGTTCAATAAAGTCTGCCACCAAGTTGAGCGGAATCGCCTCCAAGGTTTTAATAGGCACTCTATTTATATTTCCGCCACTTAGTTTTACAGTTGTTGTTATTATTCTACTCGGATGATTTACCTCTTCTATGGCATATTTTTCCCCTCTTTGACATCGGTTGCCCGATACTGATAAAAAAGCATTTTCCTCATCTGTTATAATCTTTAAATGACAGCCCCTCGGGCAGATGATGCAAATTTTATTAAGTTCCATAGCGACCTCGCATATTAAAGCTCAACAACTTCAACCTTTATAGGCAAATCCACTTCGGGATACTTGACTGAAAGGTGAATCGATTCACCTGGAGAAAGATAATTCTGAATCAAACTAAGAAGTATTTCTTTTTCATTTGATACTTTAATTTTACCCTTTTCAATTCTCTTTGAAACGCGAAGCATGACTTCAAAAGTATCAGATTTATTCTGTTGGACTAATCTTTGAGGCATGAGCATAGCTAAGTTACTACCTTTGCTCAGTTCAATGGCTGATTTTTTTGTTTTGATTGCTTTGCCCAACGCATAAAGCGCTGCAAATTGCCCCGCCTTTTCACCAGATTCACTCACATAGTCAACCAAATCATGAACAAATGTTACATTCCCACAGGCAAAAATCCCCTCAACTTCAGTTTCAAGTTCTTGATTAATAATTGGACCTTTGGTAAAGTCATCTAATAGCAAACCCGCATTTACAGAGAGTTCATTTTCAGGTATTAATCCTACGGACAGCAAAAGCGTATCACACGCATAAAACACCTTTGTTGATTCAATTGGTTCATAACGGTCATTGACTTTTGCAACTGTAACCCCAGTGACCCTTGAATCACCATGTACTTCTACTACAGTATGTTCCAACATCAATGGAATATCATAGTCCTCTAAACACTGGGCAATGTTACGATTTAGTCCGCTTGAAAAAGGTTTAATCTCAGCAACACCTAGTACCTTACATCCCTCTAATGATAATCGTCGCGCCATAATTAACCCAATATCACCAGAACCAAGAATAAATACAGTATTACCAATCTTTTGTCCCATTATATTGATATAATGCTGTGCAGTACCTGCCGTAAATACCCCTGCTGGTCTTTTACCCGGAATTATGACAGAACCCCTTGCACGTTCTCTACAGCCCATAGCAAGTACTAAAGAAGTATAATTAATCCAAACCACTCCATATGATTTGCTCACTACCTTTATTTTTCGTTCATTTGCTGCGATTTCAACAACAATTGTATTTAACAAAACTTCTACACCTGATGTTTCAAGGTGTAAAATTTCCCGCTCAGCGTACTCAGGACCTGTAAGTTCTTCTTCAAAGCGCGTTAAACCAAACCCATTATGGATGCATTGATTTAAAATACCTCCTAGGAAAGCATCACGTTCAATGATGAGTGTCTTTGCATCATTTAATTTTGATTCAGTTGCTGCAGCAATTCCAGCTGGACCACCACCTATAACAACGACATCATATTTGTTTTCCATCTCGATTGTCCCCCATTAGAACGTTTGAGTTCTTTTTCTCAAAATCGACTACTTCTAATGCTACGCCCAGCTCTCTAGCAATAATCTCGATCACTTTAGGTCCACAAAAACCACCTTGGCATCTCCCTGCTCCAGGCCGAACTCTTCTTTTAACACCGTTAATGGTTTTAGCACCACAATTTCGTCGGATTGCGTCTACTATTTCAGCTTCTGAAATCTGCTCACATCTACATACGATATGCGCATACATTGGATTTTCATTGATCAATCTCATCTGTTCATCTTCTGATAAACTTATAAACTTTACTCTTGCTGGTCGAACTGGATCAAAACAATCATTAAGCAGCAACGGACCGCACTCACTTTCGTAGGCAATTTTAAATATGTCCATCACGTATTCTGCTATAGCTGGTGCAGCAGAGAGGCCAGGTGATTTTATTCCCGCCACATTTATGAAGTTATATTGATGCACTTTAGATATAATAAAATCACCGGACTCTGGCTCAGCTCTTATTCCTGCAAAATTTGCAATATTGAGATCTGTTGGAATGTTCTTTATGACCGACTTAGCCTTTAAAAGCACCTCTTCTAAACCTTGAAAAGTTGTTTTTGTATCATCCCTCTCTGTCCATTCTGAATTTGGACCTACGATGATATTACCATGTGCTGTTGGAGATATAACAACCCCTTTTCCAACTGAAGTAGGACAGGTGAATAAAATATGATTGGCTATTCCACCCGCTTTTTTATCTAAAAGATAATATTCCCCTTTTCTTGGCTTTATAAAGATCTCTTTCTGTAAAGGTTCAATCAGAGAATAGATTTCATCCGAATGAACGCCAGCACAATTGATAATCCACTTGGTTCTAATTTCTTTATTAATCAGAAAACCCGAATCATATTTCTCTATCCTTAAGACCTCATAATTGAGTTTTAGCTCAATACCATTGTTCATAGCATTTTCACAGGCTGCAATTGCAACTTCCCAAGGCTCAGTGATTCCCGCTGAAGGTGCATATAAGGCAATGTCAAACCCCTCATTGACGTTAGGCTCCAGGCTTTTAATTTCTTCTTTACCTATTACACGTAATCCTTGAATGCCAAGTTTGTTGCCATTATCATAAAGTTTTTTAATAGTTTCACGATCTTCCGGTAATTGTCCCAAGACTAATGAACCTATTCTTTTCAAAGGAAAGTTGAGTTCCTTTGACAACTCAGTATAGAGTTCATTTCCCCTTGCATTGAGTAATCCTTTTAAAGAATCATAATGGGCATCATAGCCAGCATGTATAAGTGCCGTATTTGCCTTTGTTGCACCACAAGCAATATCATTTTCTTTTTCAAGAATGATAATTCTTAAATTAAATCTTGAAAATTCTCTAGCGATAAGTGTTCCTACAACTCCAGCGCCTATGATTGTCACATCGTACATGCTAGCCTCCTTAAATTAAGTTTCCCATTCCATCGTTCTTCGCACTGCTCTTTTCCAGTTGCTATATACCTTTTCTCTATATGAGGGTTGCATTTGTGGGTTAAACTCAAGATCCACTTCAAATTGGTTTGTTAACTCATCTAAATTGTTCCAAAATCCTACTGCAAGTCCAGCTAAATACGCAGCACCTAAAGCTGTCGTTTCAGTAACTTTAGGGCGAATTACTTGACTTCCTAAAATATCTGATTGGAACTGCATTAAAAAGTTGTTTGCTGTTGCACCGCCATCAACTTTAAGTCTTCTAAGCTTAAGTCCGGAATCTTCCTGCATCGCTTCAATGACATCTCTGGTTTGATAAGCCAACGATTCAAGCGTCGCTCTAACAATGTGTTTTCTATTGACACCTCGCGTCAAACCGATAATCGCTCCTCTTGCATACATATCCCAATAGGGTGCACCTAGCCCCGCAAAAGCAGGAACTACAAAAACACCATTTGAATCTTCCACTTGTCTTGCTAATACTTCACTTTCAGCTGCATTTGAAATCAATCCCATCTCATCTCTCAACCACTGAATTGCTGCACCTGCAATAAAGATAGATCCTTCAAGCGCATAAGTGATTTTTCCATCTATTCCCCATGCGATAGTTGTTATTAAACCGTTGCTGGATTGATGTTTGGTTTCTCCAGTGTTCATCAGCATGAAGCATCCAGTACCATAGGTGTTTTTAACCGATCCAGGCAAAAAACACATCTGTCCAAACAATGCAGCTTGCTGGTCACCTGCAGCACTGGCAATTGGGATTTCAGCACCACCAAATGTAAACGGATCAGTAACTCCAAATATGCCAGAAGTGCTTCTTACTTCAGGCATCATCGAAACAGGGATATCAAGGACTTCCAACAATTTTTGATCCCATTTCAATTCATTTATATCAAATAACATGGTTCTTGATGCGTTTGAATAATCTGTTGCATGTACTTTACCACGCGTCAAATTCCAGATCAGCCAGGTATCTATATTCCCAAATAGTAGATGTCCTTCGTTCGCCAGTTGTTTTGCGCCTTCAACATGATCTAAAATCCATTTAATTTTAGTTCCTGAAAAGTAAGCATCTACAACAAGTCCTGTTTTTTCTTTTATATAGGCTTCATATCCTTGTTCTATCAAAGCGTCACAGATATCTGCAGTTCTTCTACACTGCCATACGATCGCATTATAAACAGGCTTTCCAGTTCTTTTATCCCAGATTACAACGGTTTCTCTTTGATTTGTTATACCAATCGCAGCGATTTCTTGAGTACTTACACCTGCCGTTTCAAGCACTTCTCTGGCAACGCCTGACTGTGTTCCCCAAATCTCCATTGGATCGTGCTCTACCCATCCTGCGACAGGATAATACTGTGTGAATTCCTTTTGTGCTGTTTTAATAACTCGACCTGAATGGTCGAACAAAATGGCTCTAGAACTTGTCGTTCCTTGATCTAATGCTAGAATATACTTCTTATCCATAAATCTCTCCTCCATTAGTTTTATACTATCATAAGGTGGGCATAAAAAAAACTCCTCATGGGAGTCTTGAAAGTACTTTCTTAATAAATATGGTTAGTTCCTGTAACATGTCGATCTGCATGCCGTCTTCTATTTGCTTTAAAACTGGACGAGTTGGCGAATTAGGGTTATTACCGATAACAATTGCCATTTTCCCATTGCTGAGTTCAACCAAAGTTCCGGGCGGATAAACATCGATTACTTGCATCAAAGCTAAAAATACGTCTTGATCTAGTTTGGCAGGGGTTGCACTTCTTAGAATTTCAATAGCTGTATCTACTGAAATTCTATTATTATAGGTCCTGTCAGAAACGATGGCACTAAATATATCACACATCGTAACGATTCTAACCAATAAGGGTATTTGATCGCCAACAAATCCGTTAGGATAACCACTACCATCTAGCTTTTCATGATGTAGAAGTACAATTTGTCTTGAAAGTGATGATAAACTAACGAGGTCCTTAAGGATGTGGTAGCTATAATCCACATGTCGCTTCATTTCTTCAAACTCATCAACGTCTAACTTACCTTTTTTATTTAGAATCTCAGAGGGTACTTTTACCTTACCAATATCAGCAAGAATTGCACCCATGCCTAGCTTAAGTAATTTTTCTCTGTCCAGTCCCATTCTCCTACCTATGAGTAGAGAAAGAATCATAACTTCAACCGCATGATTATAATGATACATTTCAGCGCCCATTAACTCAGTGCTATAATACTTTTGTTCATTCCTCGCATAAATTTCAGTGATGATGTCGTCGACTATATCTTTTAAGTCCTTAATTGTACCTTCACGAACTTCTTCAATATTTTTATCATTTCTAATGGTTTGGGAATCATAAATCGTTTTCATAACAACGATCGCTTGAAGCTTGATTTCATCTGAAATCATTGGATCTAGTTCAACGCCTCTTGAAAGTTCATCATCAATATAAAGGTGTCTTATATCCGCTTGGATTAGTTTTTTTATTAGTATTTCAGATAGTACAGTGCCTCTATTAATTAAAAGCGACAGCTTAGAATCATATACAGGCTTTGCAATCACACTACCCACTTCTACATCATTGATATTAATTAAACGCATGGTTCACCTCTCATTCTAAATGTTCTCACAACTTCCGATTTATGTTATGATGCTATTAAAGACAAAATTAAAGGAAGTCACTATGTATCAAGCTATACCCTACAACCCAAATGACGAAGCAATTTTTATAGACGTTAGAAGCGAATCTGAATATAAAAACGGACATATTGTCGATGCAATTAATCTTCCAATATTATATGACCTTGAACGACATGAGGTCGGTTGGATTTATAAGAATGCGTCAGTAGAAGAAGCCAAACGATTAGGACTAAAGTATGGATCTGAAAAATTGCATATATTCTATGATACACTATTTGAACTCAAAAAAAAATATCCTTGTAAAAAAATAATCTTTTATTGTGCACGTGGTGGCTATAGAAGTCGATCGATCGCCTTACTAATGCGAAGCATTGATATTCCAGTCTATTGGATTCAAGGCGGATATAAGGCATATCGTACTGAAGTCCTAAAAAAATTAAATCAACCCATTGATGACTATCCAAATTTCATTGTATTAAATGGTTTAACTGGCGTTGGTAAGACTCATGTTTTAGAAGAATTAATAAGATTAGGGCAACCTGTCATTGATCTTGAAGCAGCTGCGAATCATAAAGGATCTCACTTAGGTGCCATTGGAACCGATGGCTTTCAAAGTGTTCAAATGTTTGAAAATAATCTTTATCACCAATTGAATAAGATTCAGCACTCCTATTGCTTCATAGAATCAGAATCGAGACGAATTGGAAAAGTCTTTGTCCCTAAGTTAATGTTTCAGAAAATGCAAGAAGGTAAGTTTCTACTTTTATCAGCAAGTATGGATTTTCGAGTTCGTGAGCTACTTAAAGATTACACTGCAGATGATGATTTTACCTCACAGCTAGATATCGCGATTGAAAAATTGAAACCTTATCTTTCAAAAGAGCATATGTCAGAACTTACCACCCTTATCGCCTCAAAAGATTATAATACCTTTACAAAGAGAATACTAGAAGTGCATTATGACCCCATCTATAGAAAAAGCATCACCTCACACACGCACTTAAGTGATTTTGATGTATTGAATTATGAAGCAACTGCTAGAGATGTGTGCCAGTGGTTAGCCTCACAATAACTGCTTTCTGCATCAAAGACAAAACTGAACCAAATTCAACTATTATGCATCGAACTTTCAGAATTAAAGTAATTTAATAGCTAAATAATTAACCCCAGATCATCAAATAGATTTTCTGGGGTTCTTTGTTATAGACACATGCAAGTCATTAATTCATCTCTTTTTCAATTAATTCTACCAAACCAATTGCTTCGCGTTCAAGTTCTTCTTGATTTTCACCTTCAATCATTACCCTAACCAATGGTTCTGTTCCCGAAGGTCGAATTAAGACGCGCCCTTTTCCATGGAATTTATCTTCAATTTCTTTGATCTTTTCAGATACAACTAAATTTTCACTAAAGGTATGTTTCTTATCATTAGGGACTTTTGCATTTTTTAATACTTGAGGGTATACTGTCATCATAGCAGCTAGTTCAGAAAGTTTTTTACCCGTTTCCTTCATAACGCGAAGAAGTTGAACGGCTGTTAAAAGGCCGTCACCAGTTGTATTGTGCTCTAAGAAAATGATATGCCCCGATTGTTCTCCGCCTAATTGATAGCCATTCGCTAGCATTTCTTCAAGCACATATCTATCACCAACTTGAGTTTTTAAGGTTTTTAAATTATTTTCTTTCAATGCAATATCAAACCCTAAGTTACTCATAACAGTTGAAACAATGGTATTGTCCTTCAAATGACCTTTTTCTGCTAATGCTTTACCACAGATGGCCATTATTTTATCACCATCAACTAACATACCATTTTCATCAATAGCTAAAAGACGATCCGCATCACCATCAAATGCTAGTCCCACATCAGCACCAACCACTTTAACAAACTTTATCAAATCTCCTAAATGTGTAGAACCGCAATTTTCATTAATGTTAGTGCCATCTGGCTCGTGATGAATATTATAGACCTTTGCATCTAAACGATTCATAGTTTGAGGTGCCACAGATGAAGCTGCCCCATTTGCACAGTCCATAGCAACCTTAAGGCCTTCAAAATTCATACCCTCTAATGTTGAGACAACATAATCCATATACTCAATTTCAGCGTTCTCATAAGGTCTAACATGTCCAATTTGCGTCCCAGTTGGCTTTGCAATGACTGCCCCTGATAGGATCATATTTTCAATCTCATCTTCGATTTGATCCGAAAGTTTCAGCCCTTCACTATTGAAAAATTTGATTCCATTGAAAGCAACTGGATTATGTGAAGCTGATATCATAACGCCAGCATCTGCTTCTAAAATTCTCACAAGTTTTGCAATTGCAGGTGTTGGAATTACACCTACATTGATAACATCACATCCAGCAGAAAGTATTCCCGACGATAATGCAGCTTCAAGCATATCACCTGAAATTCTTGTATCTTTACCAACCAGTATTTTTGCCTTTGGCTTTCCCTGTGTGATAACATGGGCACCATATTTTCCCAGATTCATCGCAAGTTCTATTGTTAGCTCTTCATTTGCTATACCTCGTACACCGTCCGTTCCAAATAATCTTGCCATAATAACCTCACCCTTAATGTATTAGTTGTACTATTGAAGATTCCTCTTCTAAAATTCTATTGATAGCTGCTTCTATCGTCATTAACTCAGGATTGCTAGTACGATCCATTGGATATTTCAAATAGTATTCATCCAGCAATATTTTGATTTGTTCTGCTTTAGATCGATCAAACGCTTTGTTTTGAAGCTTTTCAATCACTTTTGTATCAAATCGACTTGAGGTGACTCGATCCGATAGCAATGATTTCATATATCCTACCAAACAAACATGGTCCTCACAAACATGACATCCCTTACACAAATGATCCACACTTGCCTTCAATATGAGCCTATGATTTCTTAAATCCTCAGCATGCTGCTTTAATGCAGAAACTTTAATTTCTTTCAATTGTCTACTAAAAATCAAAGCTCTGAAAACTGTCAGTGCTAAAATAATTCCAAGAAGTAATACTAGGAATGTCGTACCCATACTTAGTACGTATTCAGAACCAAAAATTTTACCCAAACCAAATGCCATAAAGATTACAAATGCACCCATTCTAATAATATGCTCTGGTATTTTATTGCCTAATTTGGCACCTACAAAGATACCAATAGAACTAACAACAACCATACCCGTGACTGTACCTAATAAAGTCAAAGCAGGTATTGCTGATTGTGTTGAAAGCGTCAAAGCCGTTAGCTGTGTCTTGTCTCCAAGTTCTCCTAAAAAGAAAGCAAGTGCAACCGTTGCAATAGCACCATATTGAGAGCTTTTCATATTCTCTTCTTCGTCTTCTGCTATCGATAAGGATAAAAGTCCAAAAGCGATGAATAAAACCCCAGCCACTAGCTGTAGTGCTTCTATAGGTATAAACTGAGTTAACACCGATCCCAGTAATATCGCTAGTCCATGATTTAAGAAAGAACCAATCATAACCCCAATTAAAATGTCTTTTATTTTATATCTCGTAGCGAACGCCATTGCCATAATCTGAGTTTTATCTCCCATCTCAGCTATGAATATGAGCGCGAACGCTTGAATTAAATCCTTCATTTTCTTTCCCCCAAAAGTAACATTGCATTCTATTATCTCATATTTTCAACACTTCATCAATCTATGTATACAAAAAAGCGAGCAGATTGAGCCTGCTCGCTTAACTACAATTCTTTTCAATTAGCCTTTAATTATATCCGCACCACGTTGCATTGCTTCTTCATTAATAGCCATTAAATGTGCTTTAGACTCACCGAAAACTTTTTTAAGTGCTTGCATAACTGCATCAACACCAACTGTTTTAGTAAGTTCAAGGAAAGCGCCTAACATTACCATGTTTGCAACCCTTGGGTTACCAAGTTCTACCGCAATTTCATTTGCAGGAACATAGTAAGCAGTAACATCACTTCTAGAAGCTTTTTTATCAATTAAAGAACTATTAATCAATAGTTTTCCACCTGAGATGATATCTCTTTCGAATTTATCAAGAGATGGTAAATTCATAACTATAGCAACTGTTGCATCATCTGTGATAACTGGTGATCCGATTGGTCTTTCAGAAACCATAACGCTACAGTTAGCTGTACCGCCACGCATTTCAGGACCATATGAAGGCAGCCAAGAAACCTCTTTACCTTCGATCATACCAGCATATGAAATCAATTGACCCATAAGCATTACGCCTTGTCCACCAAAGCCTGCACAAATTACTCTTTCGTTAAGCATTTACTTTACCTCCCCTGGTCTTCTGAAGTTACCCATTGGATAGTATGGAATTAAATTATCATTTAACCATTTCAATGCATCAATAGGTGTCATGCCCCAGTTTGTAGGACAAGTTGATAACACTTCAACTATTGAGAATCCTTTACCATCTAATTGGCATTGGAAAGCTTCTTTAATTGCTTTTTTCGCTTTTCTGATGTTTGCAGGTGTATCAACAGCTACTCTTTCTACAAAAGCAGCGCCATCGATGGTTGCAAGCATTTCAGATACACGAAGCGGCATACCTGAATGTTCAACGGTTCTACCAAGAGGTGCAGTTGTCGCTCTTTGACCAATTAAAGTCGTAGGTGCCATTTGACCACCTGTCATACCATAGATTGCATTGTTAACGAAGATCGTTGTGATTTTTTCGCCTCTGTGTGCAACGTGAACGATTTCAGCTGTACCGATAGAAGCTAAGTCACCATCACCTTGGTAAGTGAATACAACTTTATCAGGTAATACGCGTTTGATACCAGTTGCAACTGCAGGTGCTCTACCATGAGAAGCTTCGTGCATATCACAATTAAAGTAGTCATAAGCAAGTACTGAACAACCAACTGGTGCAACACCAATCGTATCGCCTAAAACACCTAATTCTTCTAAAACTTCTGCCACAAGCTTATGGATGATACCATGTGTACAACCAGGACAGTAGTGAGTTTCTTTATCTGTTAACCCTTTTGATTTTTGATAAACAACAGCCATTATTTTGCACCTCCAACCAATTCTTTCACTTTGTTCATTACACCTTCTGGAGTAGGAATCATACCACCAGAACGTCCATAGAAATGAACTGGATATCTGCCATTAACAGCGATTTTGATATCGTCAATCATTTGACCCATAGACATTTCAACCGAAAGTACAGCTTTACAATCTGAAGGAATTAAGTCAAATGCTTTTTCAGGGAATGGCCATAGTGTGATTGGTCTAATAAGACCAACGTTAATGCCTTGTTCTTTAAGATCAATAATCGCATTTCTTACTATACGTGATGTTGTGCCGTATGCAACGATAACAACTTCAGCATTTTCAAGATTATATGCTTCATATTTCACTTCATTTTCTTTCATTGCACTGTACTTTTCTTGAAGGTGAATATTGTGTTTTTCAAGTTCAGCTGGATCAAGTGCCAATGAGTTAATGATATTTGGTTTTCTTTGACCTTTTGTACCTGTAGTTGCCCAGTCTTTTAATGGTAATTCGAATCTAGAAACGCTCTCCTTAAATTCGATTGGCTCCATCATTTGTCCGATCATACCATCGCCAACCATCATTACTGGATTTCTATAGTAGTCAGCAGCATCAAAAGCTTCTTGCATTAAATCAACCATTTCTTGTAAGTTCGCTGGTGCGTACACTAATAATTTGTAGTCGCCATTACCACCGCCACGCGTTACTTGATTGTAGTCTGATTGAGCAGGTTGAATACCACCTAAACCAGGGCCGCCTCTAACGATATTAACGATAACGCAAGGCAACTCAGCGCCTGCGATATAAGTGATTCCCTCTTGTTTAAGTGCAATCCCTGGAGAAGATGATGATGTCATAACACGTGCGCCTGCACCTGCAGCACCATACACCATATTAATTGCAGCTACTTCTGATTCAGCTTGTAAAAAGACGCCGCCTACTTTAGGCATCTCTTTTGACATATACTCTGGTAACTCATTTTGTGGTGTGATTGGGTATCCGAAGAAATATTTACAGCCTGCTTTAATCGCAGCAGCGCCAATTGCTTCATTACCTTTCATCAATACCTTAGCCATTACCTTACCTCCCTAAAATCTTTCTACTGTGATAACAGAATCTGGACACATCATTGCGCAGTTTGCACAACCGATACACTTATCCATTTCGAACACTGTCGCTGGATGGAAACCTTTAATGTTGATCTTAGAAGTATCCATAGTCACAATTTTCACTGGGCAGGCAGTTGTACATAGCCCACAGCCTTTACAAATGTCTTCATTAAATGTAACTTTACCTTTAGCCACCTTTAAATCCTCCTATACCTTAATCCTGTTAGCTGAGTTCACTACATCCAATCTTCTCTCATGTACATCTTAATCGGGAACACTTGTCCCTCTAAATCATTTGGTAATTGGCGGGTAACCTTTTCCAGTGAGCTGATGTACCTTATTGGGATATTGAGAAGTTTTGAAACCTCGTCCGCTAACTTTTGACCCTTTAAAACGTCTTCTAAACCTGTTTCTCTCAGTAAATGCGTATTGTTTATAATACCTGTTACTTTACAGCCCACCGTATCTTCAATATTTCTGATATGTGAGATTACACCTTGTGCATCCTGAGTCTGTTCTCTATTCGCATTTAAAACGAAGAACATATCGTATGCACCTGGTTTAAAGTAAGCAGCAAATCTTGCTAAAATTCGTGCGCCGACAGCGTCGCCACCAACGTCTAAGATCACTTGCATCTCCTCGTTTTGAATCGGTGCCAATATGCTTGGGGAAACCATTGGCACATCGAGGTTTGCATTGTGTCCTCTCGCTCCAGAGATCACTGTAACGCCGTTTGACTCAAGAAGTGAAGCCTTCTCTCTCGATCTAAAATAAGGATTAACGATATCCAAATCACAAATTGCCACGTTTGAAGTCTGCTGACTGAGTAACATTGCATAGTTCACTGCAAATTCAGTTTTGCCGCTTCCATAATGTCCAATAATAATCCTAATTCTTGCATCCTTCATTAAATCTAATGTCATACTTCACCTTTTCCTTAATTAATCACATTTACTGTCTGTCATGTTGCTACTTTATCGAAAATTTGATCATTGAAAACTTAATGACTTACTATTTTGAACCGTTATACTAGATGGTTATACTTAATGGTTATACTAAACTGTCATACTAGTTTGTTATACTTATTTATTTGTATTCTTGAGGTGTTTCTTCTTCTCTAAGTACACGTAAGCCACCAAGAGCAAGTGCACTCATTTCATCTTCGCCAGGATAGATAATGACATCCGAGATGAATGATACTCTGTTTTTAATCCAAGTCGTTAGCATCTCGCCATAAGCAAGACCGCCTGTTAATATAACTGCATCAACCTTTCCTTTTAGAACTGCTGCACAGCTGCCGATTTCTTTAGCAACTTGATAAGCCATTGCTTCGAAAATCAACTTCGCATTTTCATCACCTGACTCAATCATTTTAACCACATCGCGACCATCGTTCGTGCCAAGGTAAGCCACTAGACCGCCTTTACCCTTGATCATTTTTTTGATATCTGCGTGTGAATATTTGCCAGAGAAGCATAATTTCGCCAAATCGCCCACTGGTAAACCACCAGTTCTCTCAGGAGAAAACGGGCCTTCGCCGTCCAGTGCATTATTGACATCGATTACTCGACCTTTTTCATGTGCACCAACTGAAATACCACCACCGAGATGTGCTACAATTAAATTAAGTTCACTATATGGTCGACCAGTTTCTTTTGCGTATCTTCTAGCAACAGCCTTTTGGTTCAGTGCATGAAAAATTGATTTTCTAGGAATTTCAGGCATACCAGAAATTCTTGCAACATCTTCCATTTCGTCTACGACTACAGGATCTACAATAAATGCTGGAATATTTAGTTGATTTGCGATTTCATTTGCAATCATACCACCTAAGTTTGAAGCATGCTCGCCCATTTGAGCTGCAATTAAATCTTGAATCATCAAATCGTTAACTCTGTAAGTGCCGCCTTTGATTGGTTTTAATAAACCACCACGACCAACTACTGCACTTAACTTCGTAAGATTGATGTCATTTTCACTTAAAGCACCTAAAATAACATCTTTTCTAAAATCATATTGATCAGTAATTTTTTCATACTTATCAATTTCTTCGTTAGAGTGTCTTAAAGTTGTCTCAAACACTTCTTTCTCATTGTCATAAATCGCAATTTTAGTCGACGTCGACCCTGGATTTATCGCCAATATTCTAAAAACTTCCATTTACGCCTCCTTATGATACCCTCTTAAACTTTAATCAAGTTAAACGACATAATATCGCTCAAGTACAAACCAAACTTGATTCTCTATCATGAGCTTACATAAAACTTATTTTATAAAGATGCCATTAAAACGCCAAGTGCAATTGAGTTGAGCTTAGATTCGTCCGAATCTGCTCTAGAAGTTAAAACTACCGGTGCTTTAGCGCCAACAATGATACCCGCAGATTTCGCATTTGCTAAGAAATTCAATGCTTTGTAAAGCACATTTCCAGCTTCAATCGTTGGGCAAAGCAACACATCAACATCGCCTGCCATTGGATCTTTAATCCCTTTAATTTCTGCTGCTTCCTTAGAAACTGCATTGTCGAGCGCAAAAGGACCGCCCACTTTACAACCTGCAATTTCACCTTCGAGGTTCATCTTCACAAGTGCACCTGCATCAACCGTAGCTGGCATTGATTCCGTTACCTTTTCTTTAGCAGCAATAATGCCTACATTCGGGGTTTCAATATTAAGCGCTTTAGTTACAACCAAAGAGTTTTCAATAATTTGTTTTTTCGTGTAAAGATCTGGGGCAATATTCATAGCTGCATCTGTAACGAGTAAGATTTTATGATACGTTGGTACGTCGAAGATTGCAACATGGCTCAGTGCATTTCCTGTTCTTAAGCCAACTTCTTTATTTAAAACTGCTTTGAGGATAATTGAAGTATCCACTAAGCCTTTCATTACGATTTCAGCTTTACCGCTTGATACGAGTTCAACCGCTTTTAATGAGGCTTCTGCCATATCAACAATGTTAATCACCTCAAAGCCTGACAAATCTAAATTGATCTCTGCAGCGATTTTTCTAATCTCTGCTTCGTTACCAACTAAATAGCCATTAACGATACCTTGCTCATAAGCAGCCTTTATCGCTTTTAATACATCGTCATCTTGGGCACAAGCAACAGATATTTTTTTAGGACCATTTGCTTTAGCTTTCGATAACAACTCTTCAAAATTTTTAATCATTAAAGCTCACCTCATCCTCGTATATTTTAGCAACCTCTTCGCCCTCAAGTACGCGAAGAACGCCTAAATTTAAAGCTTCCATTTCATCTTCACCCGCTTTAATAATAACTGGTGCAATAAATGAAACGCGTTCTGTAACATAATCCGTTAAATATTTAGAATATGCGACGCCTCCTGTGAGAACTACCGCATCTACTTTACCTTCAATTACCGTTGCCATAGCACCGATTTCTTTTGCGATTTGGTAAGCCATCGCTTCGAAAACAAGCTTCGCTTCCTCATCTCCCGCTTCGATACGTTTAACAACTTCTCTGCCATCGTTTGTACCGAGATAAGCAGTCATTCCACCTTTGCCACGCATTTTCTTTTTGAGTTCAGCTGGTGTATAATCTCCTGAAAAACACATTTTCGCAACATCACCAACTGGTAATCCACCACATCTTTCTGGTGAAAATGGTCCCATTTCATTGGCATTGTTTGCATCGATAATTTTTCCTTTTTTCATAGGCACAATTGAAATGCCACCACCGAGATGCGCTAAAATTAGGTTAAGCTCTTCAACTTTCTTCCCCATTTCGCCTGCAACTCTATGAGCGATTGCTTTAATATTAAGCGCATGTACCAATGACTTACGTTTCAATTCTGGCATGCCCGAAATTCTTGCAAGTGGCTCAAATTCATCCACTGCAACAGGATCGACGATATAAGCATCTATGCCTTCAGTTTTTGCAATTGCATCTGCAATCATACCACCTAAATTGGAAGCATGCTCACCTTGAATACCAATAATTAAATCTTTAACCATAGGCTCGGTTACGCGGTATGCACCACTTGGCATTGGTCTTAATAAACCTCCGCGGCCTACAACAGCTCTTAAATCTTGGGTATTGAATCCATTTTCTTTTAACCAACCAATAATCATATCTTTTCGGTAATCGTATTGATCTGTAATCTTCTCAAATCCATCTAACATATGCGTATCGTGATTTAAGTTCTCTTGTGCCAACCTCTCTGTACCTCTATATACAGCGATTTTAGTAGAAGTTGAGCCAGGGTTCAAAACTAAAACAAGCTCTCGTTGCATTTGATACCTCCAATTTTTTATCCATCTATATAGTCGCAATTCTCATGCCAACTTCTTATATTCTTTACATCGTTGGAACTTCAACATATCAAGTCAAAAAGCGATATAAAACTTTTGATTCGCGCAAAAAAATGCATGCAATTATTTGCACGCATTTAATTTAAGTGCAATATTTTGCACTTACTTTTCATTAATGTTCAATTGTTTCATTTTATAATACAGCGTTCTGAGCGAAACCCCTAACGCTGAAGCTGTTTCTTCTCTATTTCCACTGTGTGCATCAAGTGTTTTTAAGATAAACTCTCTTTCAAATTTTTTAATATTATCCTCTAATTTAAAATTCCCGTCGATTGAAATGACAGGATGTTTATCCGTATCAATAGGCAATTGATCATTATGAATTGCTGGAAGATGCTTTAATGTTAGTAAATGCTCGTGCATTTTTATATTAATCATAGCTCTTCCTACAAAATTCTCCAGTTCTCTAACATTGCCAAGCCAATCATATGCCAATATGCGTTCTGTTGCAGCAGCAGAAATATCTGATACATTTCTACCATATTCTTGATTGTATTTATTAATTAAGTGTTTTACCAAATCTGGAATATCGGTCTTATGTCTTCTTAGAGGTGGAATTTCGATAGGTACTACATTTAATCTATAATACAAATCTTGTCTAAATTTCTTTTCTGCAATAGCACTTTCGAGATCGACATTCGTTGCAGATATAACACGCACGTCTATCGCTTGTGGTTTATTACTTCCCACTCTTAGTATTTCTTTTTCTTGAAGCACGCGTAGCAATTTGGCTTGTGTATTCAAGCTTAACTCAGCAACTTCGTCTAGGAAAATCGTTCCCCCATTTGCTTTCTCAAAAAGACCAACCTTACCACCCTTTGAAGCCCCTGTAAATGCCCCTTCTTCATATCCAAAAAGCTCGCTTTCCAGTAAGTTTTCCGATATAGCAGCACAGTTAACTCTTACAAACTGCGCGTAGCGTCTATTTGAGGCATTGTGTATCGCATGAGCAAATAGCTCTTTACCTGTACCACTCTCACCCCTAATAATTACAGTAGCTGGCGTTTCTGCTGCTATCTTAGCCTTTTCAATGGCATTTATCATAATTTCACTTGATCCAATAATATCATCAAATGTATACTTTGCTTCAAGATTTCTAATGATTTGCTTTGCTTGATCCAATCTCTCATAAATATCATTTATTTCAGTTAAATCATGGATAATAGCAACGGAACCTTTCAGTTCACCTTTGACAATAATAGGTGCAGCTTCTGCGATGACATCCTTTTTCATCAAGCCTACTTTAAGCCTTTTTCCCTTTACTGGCTTTCCAGATTTAAGCACTTCTTTATGAACACTATCTCCTTCTGCTAAATCAAATGTACAGTCTTTTCCAATCACATCGTTTTCAGTGTAACCAGTCATTCTTGTATACGCTGGATTAATTAATGTGCCTATCCCATTTTCATCTACTACAGAAATAGCATCTTGAGTTGCATTAATTGTCGCTTCAAGTGTTTCTCGAACTTCACTCAAATTTGTAATTTTCTCAGCAAGCTCTTTTAATTCTGATACATCTCTGAACACTGCAATTGCCCCAACTATTTCACCATTATCACCCAATACAGGCATTCTATTGGTAATAATAGTAATGTTATTCAATGGCTGTTGTTGATTTAGCTCAGACTTTCCAGTTTTTAAAATGATTGGTAATCTGGTATTTTCAATTACAGCTTCAACTTTTCTACCGATTACATCTTCATACTTTTGACCAGTTAAAATTTCAGCTGAATGGTTAAAAATTGTAATGATTCCCTCCGAATCAACTGCAATCATCGCATCATGAGTTGAATCGAGAATCTTTTGTATGTCTCTACGCATAAATACCTCATTTTAATTTGATTAAATGTCTCTCTAACTGATAAAATTTAAGCCTACATCTATTTTAACATAAAATGTATCAAACCGTTACCATGTGCCTTTACTATAAAGCAAATGTAACTATTAATAACTACTAAAATTAATATAGTATCTGTTTTCATAGTCTAATCTTTTTTTATTATGTCACTATTTAAAATTGTTTTATTTCTATATTGTCTCTATTTTTAATATTCTCTATAATCTATTTGCTGCAAATAAAAAAGGCATATCCTTAGAAATGCCTTTTATTTGTTCATTGATTATGGTGTTGCACTTTCAGAAACATTGACATCGACATATTCAGGCTCAATAATAACATTCTCCAGGTTTAATTCACTTGAATAGTTGACGATTAGTCTATAATTTCCCACCTCAGTAACATTACTAAAATTCAAATCGAGATGCAAATCATTTTTACTTAATGCTTTAATAACAGATTCAATATCGGTCACTTTAACAACTACAACACCTTCATTGGCATTTAAGTCTGTGATGAATCCTTGGTTTAGATTGACAACTGGCAACTCGTTAATCGCAAAAGTAAATTCCTTTGTTTGTACTTCTTCAATTTGAATTTCTACTTGTACAGTCGGTTGACCAGTAGATACAGTAATACCCTCTGGTAGGTTTAATTCCTTTTCAACGATTATTGTTCCAGTTTCCTCACCAGTAAGTTGAATCTCTTTTGTCATTAAAGTCGTCAGTTCATCAATTTTAGTAATATCACCTTGAACGGTTACATTTTGAGGATTTACAGCAACGCTAACAACTTTATATCCTTCAGCAGGTGCGCCATTAACGACTGGTTCAATCCCAACAGATTTATTTTTTCCTATTGTTAATGCGATGCTCGCATAACTACTTTCAAGGGTTACACCATTAACTACTTCACCGTCAAATGAGTAAGGGACCAACGAAACTTCTCTTTGATAATCACTATCTAACGTTCCAACAGAAATGGTTCCACCTAAATATGAAACAGAGTTAACCAAACTTTCCGGCCCTGTTACTTTTATTTCAAGCGGTGTCACTTCAAGATTTTGTTGATATAATGAATCTTGATATTGATCACTAATAATAATCTGAACAGGCTTTGGTAAGGAGACTACCCGATCCACAGTTAACACAATTTCATTAGGTACAACTGCCTTAATCGAAACGGATTCAGAATTGATCGTACTGTTAATATAAACATTGTTAATTCCACTTCTTACCGATCTCAAGTCTGCCCACAACGATATATTTTTTGCATTTAAACTAAGAACATTGTTTCGCCGTCCGGTAACTTCAACGTTCACAAAATAATCAGTTTGATTCATGATTTTAAGGTTGTTTTGGTCAAGCTCTTGAGTGTTTGTTAATTGTACTGGAACGGATTCAATCACTCTAGTGATTTCAGGATCAACTTGATCCATAACAAAAATCCAAAATAATATAGCCATAGCCAATGATAAAATCTTTGTTCCAGTATTATGAGATAATTTAACATCAAAAATCGCTTTTGGTAGTTTTATAATCCAGTTAATTGCTTTTACAAACAGATTTTTAATACTAGTGAAAAAGAGTGGTGTTTTATTTTTTTGTGGCACGTTTTTCACCTCCATCTTTCTCATTCTCAAGGGTATTAATCATCAAGTCTCTCAAAGTGGAAGTATCTAAAAATCTTTGTAGCTTTCCTTCAACTGCCATTGAAATTGCTCCCGTTTCTTCAGAAACAATGACAATTAATGCATCCGAACTCTCTGTCATGCCCATTGCTGCTCTATGTCGAGTTCCTAACTCCTTGCTAATATATTTATTAGAAGAAAGTGGTAACAAACAGCCCGCAGCCATCAGCCGATTGTTTTTAATAATAACCGCTCCATCATGTAATGGCGATTTTGGATAAAATACATTCATAATCAAGTCTGCACTGATCTGTGCATCTATGATTGTCCCAGTATCAATAATGTCATTGATACCTATTAGTCTTTCAACAACTATTAATGCACCAATTTTTTTTCGAGACATTACACTTACTGCATCAACAATTTCATTTATGGATCGAGACTGCTCTTCAAGAGTTCCTTTTTTATTATTTGTTAATAACCATTGGCTTCTTCCAAGGTGTTCAAGCGCTTTTCTAAGCTCAGGTTGGAAAATAATTACCAATGCAATAAGACCAATTGTAAAAGTATTTTGCAGAATATAATTTATGGCATATAGTTTTGCCCATTCACTCAATTTTGAGATAATCAAAATGATCAAAAAGCCCTTAACCAATTGTTCAGCTCTTGTCTCTCTGATTAATCCTAATAATTTGTAAAATACAAAGGCAATAATTCCAATATCAATAATATAATTTAATTTAACTTCTGATAAGAAAGCCATCATTGTGTCAAACAATGAATTAATAAATTCCATAAACACCTCAAAAATTCTTTAATAAATACCATTTCAAGTATACTATTAATGGGTTCAATTTACATGAGCTAACTGAGAATCTTAATATAATTGTAATTCTTTATCTATTATTGCTTTGTCTCAGCCTACTATGCCTCATTATTGATTCATACAGTTCAACTAAAAAATTCAAATCCTCTTGATTTACTAAAATCTTATTCTCTATGGCCAAATTCTTCACTCTTTCTAGCAATCTATTCTCTCGTTCTGAATCTAAAACTTCAATTTGCTGTTCTCTTTTGTATTCTCCAACTAAATCTGTGATGCTATACCTCTCTGAAAGTAATCTGATAAGATTCTTATCGATTTCATCTAATTGATTTCTATATTGTATTAACGGAGAATCCAATATATTAGAATCGTTTAATGTATTATTTCCCAATTCTCTTTTCTCTCTTTCCTCTTCTTTAAATCCATTTTGATTCATAATTATGTTTCCTTTGCACTTACACAGATTTAGTGTTTTGGTTATATTGAGATAATCCATATTATCTTTGTAATATTAATACTATAACTTATTTGACAAAAAAGTAAAAGACCAACGACTAAGAAATCTTAATCATTGATCTAGATGGTGCCCAGAGGCGGAATCGAACCACCGACACGGGGATTTTCAGTCCCCTGCTCTACCGACTGAGCTATCTGGGCATAATTGTGGTGGGCATAAGTGGACTCGAACCACCGACCTCACGCTTATCAGGCGTGCGCTCTAACCAGCTGAGCTATACGCCCACAATTATTTAAATGGCGGAGAGGGTGGGATTCGAACCCACGTGGGCTTGCACCCTAACGGTTTTCAAGACCGCCCCGTTATGACCGCTTCGGTACCTCTCCTTATATGGCGCGTCCGTAGGGACTCGAACCCCAAACCCCCGCCTTAGAAGGGCGGTGCTCTATCCAGTTGAGCTACGGACGCCTATTAAATTGGAGCGGAAGACGAGATTCGAACTCGCGACCCTCGCCTTGGCAAGGCGATGCTCTACCACTGAGCCACTTCCGCATATTTTTGGTGGAGGGAGAAGGATTCGAACCTTCGAAATCTCAGATAACGGATTTACAGTCAGCCCCCTTTGGCCACTCGGGAACCCCTCCACTTTGAAA
Organism: Fusibacter sp. QWL-12; assembly: GCF_058683495.1. Classification (NCBI taxonomy): domain Bacteria; kingdom Bacillati; phylum Bacillota; class Clostridia; order Eubacteriales; family Fusibacteraceae; genus Fusibacter; species Fusibacter sp. QWL-12. The sequence continues at coordinate 2,326,345 of NZ_CM178745.1, read as the reverse complement.
AATGGAGCCGGTGATGGGACTCGAACCCGCGACCTACTGATTACAAGTCAGTTGCTCTACCAATTGAGCTACACCGGCATATAAATGGCGATCCAGAAGGGACTCGAACCCTCGACCTCTAGCGTGACAGGCTAGCGTTCTAACCAACTGAACTACTGGACCGCGATGAACTTATTTCTAAGTTCAAAAATGGTGGAAGTTATAGGGATCGAACCTATGACCCTCTGCTTGTAAGGCAGATGCTCTCCCAGCTGAGCTAAACTTCCAAATGGTGACCCCTAGGGGAATCGAACCCCTGTTACCGCCGTGAAAGGGCGGTGTCTTGACCGCTTGACCAAGGGGCCTAGGATGAAAATATTCATGGTTGCGGAGGCAGGATTCGAACCTGCGGCCTTTGGGTTATGAGCCCAACGAGCTGCCACTGCTCCACTCCGCGATAAAAGTTGGTGCCGAGGACCGGAATCGAACCGGTACGGTGTCGCCACCGCAGGATTTTAAGTCCTGTGCGTCTGCCAGTTCCGCCACCACGGCAACTTTTAAATAAAATGGCTCCAAGGGAGGGATTCGAACCCTCAGCCTATCGGTTAACAGCCGAGTGCTCCACCATTGAGCTACCTTGGAATATAAGTTGTAAAAACAACTTTTTAACTAGCAACGTTCTACTCTCCCAAGCAGCTGCCCGCTAAGTACCATCGACGCTGGAGGACTTTACTTCTGTGTTCGGTATGGGAACAGGTGTTGCCCCTCCGCCATCGTCACTAGATATGAATTTGCTTTGCAAATTCAGCCGTGGGTCTGTTTACGAAGTAAATAGACTAGGCTTTCTATTAAAACATCATAAAATGATGGTTTCAACAGTTTAAGGTATATACCCTAAAAACTACATACAGATCATTCATTAAAAGTTTTAGTAAAAATCTTGGTCAAGACCTCGACCTATTAGTACCTGTCAGCTGAATGCATTACTGCACTTACACCTCAGGCCTATTACCACATTATCTTCATGGGGTCTTACTCCATTTCTGGATGGGAAATCTCATCTTAAGGGGGGCTTCGCGCTTAGATGCCTTCAGCGCTTATCCCGTCCAAACTTAGCTACTCAGCTGTGCCTTTGGCAAGACAACTGATCCACCAGAGGTTTGTCCATCCCGGTCCTCTCGTACTAAGGACAGCTCCTCTCAAATTTCCTACGCCCACAGCAGATAGGGACCGAACTGTCTCACGACGTTCTGAACCCAGCTCGCGTGCCTCTTTAATGGGCGAACAGCCCAACCCTTGGGACCTACTTCAGCCCCAGGATGAGACGAGCCGACATCGAGGTGCCAAACCTCCCCGTCGATGTGGACTCTTGGGGGAGATAAGCCTGTTATCCCCGGGGTAGCTTTTATCCGTTGAGCGATGGCCCTTCCATGCGGTGCCACCGGATCACTAAGCTCTACTTTCGTACCTGCTCGAAATGTCTCTCTCGCAGTCAAGCTCCCTTTTGCCTTTACACTCTTCGCGCGATTTCCAACCGCGCTGAGGGAACCTTTAGGCGCCTCCGTTACTCTTTAGGAGGCGACCGCCCCAGTCAAACTGCCCACCTGACATTGTCCTGAATCAGGGTAACTGATTACAGTTAGAATAACGTTATATCAAGAGTGGTATCCCAACGGTGACTCCATTAAGACTGGCGTCCTAACTTCTAAGTCTCCCACCTATCCTGTACATGATATACCATTATCCAGTGCCAAGCTACAGTAAAGCTCCACGGGGTCTTTCCGTCTAGCTGCGGGTAACCGGCATCTTTACCGGTACTACAATTTCACCGAGTCTATTGTTGAGACAGCGTCCAAATCGTTACGCCTTTCGTGCGGGTCGGAACTTACCCGACAAGGAATTTCGCTACCTTAGGACCGTTATAGTTACGGCCGCCGTTTACTGGGGCTTCGGTTCTATGCTTCGATTGCTCTAACACTTCCCCTTAACCTTCCAGCACCGGGCAGGCGTCAGCCCCTATACATCATCTTTCGATTTAGCAGAGACCTGTGTTTTTGGTAAACAGTCGCTTGGACCTATCCTCTGCGGCCACCACTAGCTCTGAACCTGTGATGGCACCCCTTCTCCCGAAGTTACGGGGTCATTTTGCCGAGTTCCTTAACAATAGTTTTCTCGCTCGCCTTAGTATTCTCTACTCTCCTACCTGTGTCGGTTTACGGTACAGGCACCTGCTCCCTCGATAGAAACTTTTCTCGACAGTGTGATATCTGCTACTTCGCTACTATTTTCACTCCCCATCACAGCTCACCCTTACAAGAGGCGGATTTGCCTACCTCTCAGACTCGCTGCTTGGACGCACTCAACCAATCGTGCGCTTAGCATAACCTCCTGTGTCATTCCCTCTCTCAAACGGTTCTCGGTGGTACAGGAATCTTTACCTGTTGTCCATCGCCTACGACTTTCGTCCTCGGCTTAGGTCCTGACTTACCCTGAGCGGACGAACCTTCCTCAGGAAACCTTAGGTTTTCGGCGGACGGGATTCTCACCCGTCTCTCGTTACTCATGCCAACATTCTCTCTTCTATACAGTCCACACGTCCTTACGATCGTGCTTCACCCCGTATACAATGCTCCTCTACCAATTAGATTACTCTAATTCCATAGCTTCGGTAGTAAGTTTGAGCCCCGGTAATCTTCGGCGCAGGATCACTCGACTAGTGAGCTATTACGCACTCTTTAAATGTATGGCTGCTTCTAAGCCAACATCCTAGTTGTCTGGGCAATCCCACATCCTTTTCCACTTAACTTACATTTTGGGACCTTAGCTGATGGTCTGGGCTGTTTCCCTTTTGACTATGAATCTTATCACACATAGTCTGACTCCTGAGTATAAGATATCGGTATTCGGAGTTTGATAGTCTTCGGTAGCCGGTGAAAGCCCCTAGGACATTCAGTGCTCTACCCCCGTATCTCTTTACCTCAAGGCTAGCCCTAAAGCTATTTCGAGGAGAACCAGCTATCTCCGGGTTCGATTGGAATTTCTCCGCTATCCACATGTCATCCCAACCTTTTTCAACAGATATGGGTTCGGGCCTCCAAGAGGTTTTACCCTCGCTTCACCCTGCACATGGATAGGTCACCCGGTTTCGGGTCTACGCCATACAACTCATTCGCCCTTTTCAGACTCGCTTTCGCTGCGGCTCCGTGCCTGAAGCACTTAACCTTGCTGCATAACGTAACTCGTTGGCCCGTTCTACAAAAAGTACATGGTCGTTCTTTAACGAACTTCCATTGCTTGTAAACATAGGGTTTCAGGTTCTTTTCACTCCCCTCTCGGGGTTCTTTTCACCTTTCCCTCACGGTACTATTCACTATCGGTCACTAGGTAGTATTTAGCCTTGGCAGATGGTCCTGCCTGCTTCCCACAAAGTTTCACGTGCTCCGTGGTACTCCGGATCAGTCTCGCTATACTTCTCTTTTCGCTTACGTGGCTCTCACACTCTTCGGCCTGCTTTCCCAAGCAGTTCTGCTAAGATACATTTTCACTTTATCGACTGTCCACACCCCTTCGTCCGAAGACTTAGGTTTGGGCTATTTCCCGTTCGCTCGCCACTACTTAGGAAATCACTTTTGTTTTCTCTTCCTTCAGGTACTTAGATGTTTCAGTTCCCTGAGTTCCCTTCCTATAACCTATGAATTCAGTTATGGATGACTGGACATTACTCCAGCCGGGTTGCCCCATTCGGATATCTACGGATCTACACTTGCTTGCAGCTCCCCGTAGCTTTTCGCAGCTTACCACGTCCTTCTTCGGCTCCTAGTGCCAAGGCATCCGCCCTATGCTCTTATTATCTTGACCATTTGATATTATTTTACTAATATCGGGTTTTTTACTTCTTTCGATTTAGACTCTCATCTAAATCTACACTTTTTAATGTCTTCTCTATATGCAGTTTTCAAGGTACATGGTTTTTTCACAAGTATCAACTACTTGTCATGGTGGAGATTAAGAGATTCGAACTCTTGACCCCCTGCGTGCAAGGCAGGTGCTCTCCCAGCTGAGCTAAACCCCCATGAGATAAATTACTCCGTAATTTATCGAACCCGACGTGGGAAATCCTTTGGATTTCTAGGAGGGCATAAGTTCAAGCGTTTTTCTCGTTCTTAAGCTTCCTTTTCCGACTTGTTCGAAAATTGGGTGGTAACTTTTTATTCAATTAAGCATCTTATCTCTAAGACCCTCAAAATTGAACAGCGCAAATGTCTATTTCTCCTTAGAAAGGAGGTGATCCAGCCGCACCTTCCGATACGGCTACCTTGTTACGACTTCACCCCAGTCATTGGTTTCACCTTCGACAGCTCCCTCCTTGCGGTTAGGCCACTGGCTTCGGGCGCCCCCAACTTCCATGGTGTGACGGGCGGTGTGTACAAGACCCGGGAACGCATTCACCGCGACATTCTGATTCGCGATTACTAGCAACTCCAACTTCATGTGGGCGAGTTTCAGCCCACAATCCGAACTGGGATCGGCTTTTTAGGATTCGCTCCATCTTACGACTTCGCTGCCCGTTGTACCGACCATTGTAGCACGTGTGTAGCCCAGATCATAAGGGGCATGATGATTTGACGTCATCCCCACCTTCCTCCGTGTTATCCACGGCAGTCTGTCTAGAGGGTCCAGCATTACCTGATGACAACTAAACATAAGGGTTGCGCTCGTTGCGGGACTTAACCCAACATCTCACGACACGAGCTGACGACAACCATGCACCACCTGTCTCCTCTGTCCCGAAAGACATAGCCGGCTAAGGCTACTTCAGAGGGATGTCAAGACCTGGTAAGGTTCTTCGCGTTGCTTCGAATTAAACCACATGCTCCGCTGCTTGTGCGGGTCCCCGTCAATTCCTTTGAGTTTCACACTTGCGTGCGTACTCCCCAGGCGGAATACTTAATGCGTTTGCTGCGGCACCGAGTTTTGACGCCCGACACCTAGTATTCATCGTTTACGGCGTGGACTACCAGGGTATCTAATCCTGTTCGCTACCCACGCTTTCGTGCCTCAGCGTCAGTTACAGTCCAGTAAGTCGCCTTCGCCACTGGTGTTCCTCCTAATATCTACGAATTTCACCTCTACACTAGGAATTCCACTTACCTCTCCTGCACTCAAGCCTATCAGTTCCAAAGGCTTACATTGGTTGAGCCAATGCCTTTCACCCCTGGCTTGATAAGCCGCCTACGCACCCTTTACGCCCAGTGATTCCGGATAACGCTTGCCCCCTACGTATTACCGCGGCTGCTGGCACGTAGTTAGCCGGGGCTTCCTCCTATGGTACCGTCATTTGTTTCTTCCCATAGGACAGAGTTTTACAACCCGAAGGCCTTCATCACTCACGCGGCGTTGCTGCATCAGGCTTGCGCCCATTGTGCAATATTCCCCACTGCTGCCTCCCGTAGGAGTCTGGACCGTGTCTCAGTTCCAGTGTGGCCGATCACCCTCTCAGGTCGGCTACTGATCGTCGCCTTGGTAAGCCGTTACCTTACCAACTAGCTAATCAGACGCGGGCCCATCTCATACCGATAAATCTTTGTCGGCTACATCATGCGATGCTACCGACTTATAAGGTATTAATCACCGTTTCCAGTGGCTATCCCTTTGTATGAGGCAGGTTGCCCACGCGTTACTCACCCGTCCGCCGCTTTCATAAGTTTCACTTTGACCGAAGTCTCCACTCCACTTAATCACGCTCGACTTGCATGTGTTAGGCACGCCGCCAGCGTTCATCCTGAGCCAGGATCAAACTCTTAAAATTAATTTTAAGTTTTGCCTGTTATCTCAAAACGAGCTAACTTGCTTTTTGCTTCTCAATTTCTTGCGAAGCGTTTCCGTTTTTTTATCACTTCTTTTGTTGCTACTAGAGCCTCAAAAGGTTGACGAGAATTTTTCAATTCTTTTGGTTTTTTTCATTTGCGCTATTCAATTTTCAAGGTCCTATTTGTTAACCTTCACGTCCGCAATGTCTTGCGGCGACTTTATTATGATATCATCGTTCGTTTTCGTTGTCAATATCTTTTTCAAGTTTTTTTCACATTTTATTTACATGCTTTTTACATCTTTTTATGTGATTTTGAAGGCGCACTGTCTAGTGCTTGTTTATAATACCAAATTCCATTTTTGAAGTCAACACCCAAAATAAAAGAAAATATATTCAGTTTATTCAAAATAGTAGTGCAATTTTTTTCTTCTACTATATGTTGATTTTTTCATCATTATAATCTTTGCTTTAGATTTTAAATCAACTATGTTATTGTATAATTAGGGTATCGAAACAACAGACTCAGGAGGTCTTATGCAAAAAGAAGCCTTAATAAAGACACTAATCAGACTCCCTAAATTGATGTTTGGTTTTTTAATTATTGCGATTGGTATCACACTTACCTTATATGCAGATATGGGTTTAAACCCCTGGGGAACATTTCATCAAGGTGTTTCTGAAATCACAGGAATTAAATTTGGAGCTGTATCTCAATTAACTGGATTGGTTATTATCATCATCTCTCTTTTTATTAAACTCTATCCAGGTGTCGGCACTATTCTGAATATGTATTTTATTGGCTATTTTGTGGACTTGATTGATCAATTAAACATAATCCCACACAGCTACACAATGCCAACTCGAATAATATATTTATTAGTCGGTACGTTTTTATTTAATTATGGGGTTTATTATTACTTAAGTTGTGAACTTGGTGCTGGTCCACGTGATGGTTTACTCGTCGGCTTAGTTAAGATAACCGGTTTGAGCGTTTCAATTATGCGACCAATTATTGAGGTTACAATAGTAGTAATTGGTATACTACTAGGTGGTTCCTATGGTGTCGGTACATTATTGAATGCCTTTGGGGGTGGTTACATTTTAAATTCTATTTTCAAATGGCATAAGTTTAACCCAAAGGAAACTAAACAAATGGTCATAACCGATTTATTCGCTGTAAAAGAACCTAGTTAAATTGCAAGTAATAATCCCCCTTGTGAGAAACACTTCACAAGGGGGATTTTATATAGCCACAATTTTGATTGTGGTAAAATATGCTGACTCGATGTCCGAAGATTTTATTTAGTAGCAACTTAAACGATTTAATACATTATTGCGCAATATTTAAACATTCTAATTACTCTACATTATTTAAATAGCCTTTTAACTTAGAGACACTATTAATTTTCATATATTCAAGATACTTTTCAATTCCCTTTTTTACCTCTATAGCAGCAGTCGGATTTACAAAATTGCCTGTACCAATTGCAATTGCATCTGCTCCTGCCAACATAAATTCTACTGCGTCCTCACCTGTCATTATCCCACCCATTCCTAAGATGGGAATGTTCACAGCTTGATAAACGTCGTGAACGAGCTTTATCGCAATCGGTTTTACTGCTGGCCCCGATAATCCGCCACTCTTTCTCTTAAGTATCGGTTTTCTTTGATAGATATCGATTGCCATACCGGTAACTGTATTGATCAAAGATATACAATTGGCACCATTTGCTTCTACAATTTTTGCAATTTCCTTAATATCGGTTACATTTGGTGTCAATTTGACAATCAAATGCTTGTCAGTTGCATTCCTAACTGCCTTGACGACTTCTTCTACTACCTTTGGGTTGGTTCCAAATGCTAAACCACCATTTTTTACGTTCGGACATGAAATGTTTAGTTCTATTGAATCCACATCTTCTGAATTCAATATTTCAGCCATTCTCACATATTCCTGAGTTGTGTTCCCATTGATGTTCGCAATGATTTTTGTATTAAACTGCCTCAAATATGGAATTTCATGCTCAATAAAATGATGGACGCCTGGATTTTGTAGTCCGACACTATTGATCATACCCATAGGTGTTTCTACAATTCTAACCCCTTCATTTCCTTGTCTCGGCTCCATGGTCAATCCTTTAACAGAGATTGCTCCAATTTCATTTAAATCAAGATAAGGTTCGAATTCTCTTCCAAATCCAAAAGTCCCTGAAGCTACAGTTACTGGATTGTCTAATATCAATCCATTTAAGTCTACTTTTAAATCCAAATTATTCATCGAAAATCACCTCATCTGAGTAAAACATCGGCCCTTCTTTACACATTCTAACCATTTTGGAACCAAATTCACCGTCTTTCAGTTTGCAAGTGCATACCAAACAAGCACCTATGCCACATGCCATCTTCTCTTCCATTAGAAGCTGAGCACGTTTTCCCCTGCTATTAAGCATATCGGTTACTGCTTTTAGCATCACTTTAGGTCCACAGGCATAGATTTCGTCATATTCATTTTCATCTAAGATCTGTTCAAGGTATTGTGTTACATAACCTTTTTTATAGGTATCGTTTTTCTCAGATACCACCGTCAGTTGTGTTGAGAATTGTAAAAAGGCTGCCTCTAAAATTGGATTTTCTCTAAAGCCAATCACTGAATCTACTATAATATCCATTGATCTAAGTGCTTCACCTAATCCCTTAATTGGTGCAACGCCGATGCCACCACCGATTAACAAGGCACGTTTTTTAGTTGTTGTTAAATCGAAGCCATTACCTAAAGGTCCAGTTAACGCGACTTCATCTCCTGTCTTTAAATTTGCGAGATATTGAGTGCCTTTTCCAACAACTTTAATGGTAAATGTGATTACATTATCCTCGATGCCACTTACAGATATCGGTCGACGTAACAATGGCATTCCAGAATCTGTCGCTAGAAAGTTAAAGAATTGCCCCGGCTTTATCGTTTCAGGTATAGTAACTGATAAACTGAAATTTTCATGATCATGTTGCTCTGTGTTAAGAATTTTTACAGTTCCATTAAATGCCATTTGCTTCTCCCTACCAGTATTTTTTTCCCTCTGCCTCTAAAGCTGAGTTGATTGCTTCTCTCATTTCTATCGTCGCTTCTCGTGCCGCTTGATCAAAAGTCAATGTTGATTTTTCATAGGCATAGAGAATGCCTCTTGAAGAATTCACGATTGCACCTAGACCATCCTTGTTGAAGGCATCTACAACATCCTTAGCACCACCGCCTTGTGCACCATATCCCGGTACCAAAAAGTAAATGTTCGGCATCTTTTCACGTAACAATTTCATCTCACTTGGATAGGTTGCACCTACAACTGCACCAATTGGTGAATACGTATTCGAATCTACTACTTTAGCAGAAATTTCATTGACCATCTCTGCCGTTTTCTCATATATGGTTTTCCCATCGATGCAAACCAAATCTTGTAATTGCGCTGACGAAGGATTGGATGTCTTAACCAATACGAACATCCCTTTATCATAGGTTTTTATATCACTTAGGAATTCATTCAAACAATCTTCTCCTAGGTATGGATTAACGGTTACGTAATCTGAATAAAAGGCTGATTTCTGATCTTCACTGTACGTTGTTTGCCCCAGATAGGCATTCGAGTACGCTCTTGAAGTAGAACCAATGTCACCTCTTTTTACATCACCTATTACGATAAGCCCATTTTCACTTGCATAATCACAGGTTGCTTTGTATGCTTTTAGTCCTTCAATACCATATTGCTCGTAAAATGCGATTTGGGGCTTCACAGCAGGTACAAGATCTTTAATTGCATCAATAATTTGCTTGTTAAATGAAAGGATACAATCTCCTACTGATTTTTCCGTTAATGTACCATCTTGAATAAAATTTTCTAAAAATGCTTTTGGGAATTTCTCAAGATTTGGATCCAGACCAACTACTATAGGACTTTTTAATTCAATAATACGGTTTTTTAAACGATTTGCTAATGACATATTGCCTCCTATACTCATTTTATAACTTACTATTTTATGAACTTAGCTTTTTTTCATAAACCGTTCTTCCACGATAGAGCGTTCTCACTACTTCTCCTTGAAGCTGCATGCCTTCAAAGGGAGTGTTTTTACCTTTTGAGATGAAATTCTCAGATTTCACTTGCCATTTTGATTCCAAATCCAAAATGACTAAGTCTGCAAAGTAACCGACTTCGATTGCACCTTCTTTTTCTAATCTACCGATTTGAGCGGGTTGGTAGGTTAACAAGCTTAACACTTTTATCAAAGGTATATGTTCTTCTATCACAAGTGTTTGGTAAGTGACGCCAAATGCAGTCTCGATACCGCTAATTCCAAAGCTTGCATTTTCATAATTAGTCTCTTTACTTGAAGCTTCATGCGGCGCATGATCGGTTGCTATCGCGTCCACCCACCCTAGCTTTATCGCTTCTATCATCGCTTTTCGATCTTCTTCAGATCGAATGGGTGGGTTAACCTTTGCTAAAGTCGAAGTCATATCTACTTTATTATTGCTTAATGCAAAATGATGGGGTGCAACTTCACAAGTTACATCGATATGATTTATTCTTGCTTCGTAAATTGCCTTAGCGGCTTCCTTTGTACTAACATGTGATACATGAAGCTTACCATCAACTTCCTCACAAAGTTTAATATCTCTATAAACGATTTCATACTCAGCTCTTGGTGGATAAATTTCCCCCTTCATGCTCTCAGTTAAATCATGATCTTCTGAATGTGTCATTACAGGTATATTCAATTTTTTTGAAGCTTTAAAAGCTTTACGCATATGTTCAGGATTCATCGTCGTTCTACCATCATCAGACAAAGCTTTTGCACCATTTGAAAACAATTCCGAATGGTTCGTTAAGGCTTCGCCTTTTATACCTTGTGTTATAGCACCCACAGGGTATATTCCAATTACGCTATCCTTTTTAATTCTCTCTTTTAGTTCTTGAAGGGTTTCTTTTGAATCTAAAGCTGGTTTTGTGTTTGGCATGCAGAATACAGAAGTATAACCGCCTTTTGCACAAGCTCTTGATCCAGTATATATGGTTTCTTTAAACTCAAATCCAGGTTCTCTAAGGTGAACATGTAGATCAATAAATCCAGGTGATACGACTTTACCAGTAGCATCAATCACATCTCTATGATCTGTACTTATGTGTGTTTCAATACTTGCAATCTTATCCTCAATAATTAACAAATCCATAATCTCATCTCTACCAGATTTAGGGTCTATTATTCTTCCGTTTTTAATTACGATTTCCATAACACCTCCATAGGTTATATTTAAAGCCGATGACAATAACATGCTTCTTTCTTTTTTTAAAATTTATACAAAAAAAAATCGTCTCAGCACCTGCCAAGACGAATTTGTCGCGTAAAAAGTCCATTCACCTTGCAGGTCTCTCGTACCTGTTTAAAGGTTTAATTTTATTAACTTTATCACAACGTTCTCCTATGAGTCAATAGTCTAAATATAGATAAGTATTACATTTCATTCTTATTTCTCTTCTAGATCACCATTTCCAGTACATAGAATCTTTTTTACAAATTTCACTAAAAATTTGATATTGACCTGTTCTTTTTTTATATGGTATGATGATTCCAACAAGAATATCCTTTAACTTGATCCGAGAGGTTGAGAAGGTATATATATTGCATACTTTTGTGTGTTTACAATACCTTTGCGCCTAGTAGAGGTATTTTTTTATTTAGCCACAATCTCGCTTGTGGTAAAATCTTAGGACTTGATGTCCGATGATATTTATTTCCACACTTTAATCAGATTCAGTGAAATCAAAAGGAGGAACAAATGAGACACTTAATTGAACCAGAAGATTTAACGCTTGAGGAGATCGAGCATCTTGTGGCTACTGGAATGGATATTTTTAATAATCCATCAAACTATTCAGAAGTATGTAAAGGAAAAATTCTTGCATCACTTTTCTTTGAACCAAGTACCAGAACAAAATTTAGCTTTGATAGTGCAATGATGCGCCTTGGTGGAAATGTAATTGGTTTTGCTGATGCTGAAACCAGTTCTACTAAAAAAGGCGAGAGTTTAGCAGATACGATTAGAGTCATGGGCTATTATTCAGATATTATCGTAATGCGTCATCCTAAAGAAGGTGCACCTAAGCTTGCATCACAATACTCTAGCATTCCAGTAATTAATGGTGGCGACGGTGGTCATCAGCATCCAACACAAACACTCACAGATTTAATAACCATCAAAAGATTTAAAGGTGAAATAGGCAAGCATAGCGTTGCATTCTGTGGTGACCTAAAATATGGTAGAACGGTACACTCTTTAATTCGCACACTTGCAAGATTCGGAACAAAAGAATTTATATTGGTTTCTCCTGAAGAATTAAAATTACCTGAATCACTCAAAAGACAGTTAGTCGAAAAATACGGCGTTGAATTAACAGAAGTGCTTTATTTAGAAGAAGTCATCGATAAGATTGACATACTATATATGACACGTATTCAAAAGGAAAGATTCTTTAACGAAGCAGACTATTTAAAGCTTAAAGACTCATTTATGCTAAATAGAGATAAACTAAAAGATGCTAGACCAGATATGATCATTATGCATCCACTACCAAGGGTTAATGAAATTGCATATGATGTTGACGACGATTCAAGAGCAGTTTATTTTGAACAATCTGAAATGGGTGTGTACATCAGAATGGCGTTGATTACTAAATTATTGGAGGTGGGTCCATATGCTAGAGGTTAAAGGTATAGATAATGGTATTGTAATTGATCACATTGGATCTGGCAAAGGCATAAAAATCTTCAACTTACTCTTTGCGTCAACAGAGAATCCAGTGGTTTTACTGATGAATGTTAAAAGTCAATTATTAGGCTCAAAAGATATCATCAAAGTTGAGAACGTCTATGAAGTCGATTTAGATCTCCTTGGATTAATTGACCCTAAGATAACTGTTAACGTTATTAAAGAAGGCAAATTATCCTCTAAAACAAGAGCAACCATTCCTACAACCATCAAGGGTGGCATGAAATGTCATAACCCAAGATGCATTACACATTCTGACGACTATGCCATTCCAGAGTTCACATTAGTCAAAGCAAATGGTAAGTTAGAATACGAATGTTCATTCTGTGAAGAGATAACGATCTATAAATTATAGTTAAACTAAAATGTACCTCTAGATATAAATATTATAAAATATAAGAGCTCAGCGTTTGCTGAGCTCTTTATCATAATTCCTCATAAATATCTCTATAAAAACATTTTATTGTGTCTGAGGCCTAAATAAGCAGTCGTTACTCCTGCTAATAGCATAACAGCCGCTAGAATATTCATAGTTGTTAATAAGCCACTTGTAAATGCAAGTGAAAAATTATACGATCCAGCTAATTCTGCAACATAAGCATCATACCCTGTATTTAAAGCTATAAAAATACTTTTAAAATGAACCACGCCTACCATTAATGCCAATGGTACAATTGTGCATCCTGTAATCAAACCATTAAGGCTTCTCTTTTTCATTCCTCTAAGTCCGATAAAAACAGGAACTACCATAATTAATGGCAATATATAACCAAAATATTGCGGTGTCAATAAATAAAAGAACATTGTTGTCATCATAAATGATCTCATAATCATCGTTAGCGGTTTCATATCATCTCTAAAATCATATAAAGCAGCTTCACAATATCTTAAAAAGTACTTGAGCTTGTTTTCATCTTTTAAATTACCTGGTTTTAACAATTCAACACCACGTTTACATAAACTATCATATGTGGGTTCATGTCTCTCTTCTATTGTTAAAACTTGATATTTTGCACTTAATTTAACCACTTGAGTTTCATACTTTTCCAATTTCTTATCTGAATAGTATTTACTTAAACTTCCCTGGAGCTGTGTAAACACATCCGTCAACGCCTTACCCATGAGAACCTCCAAAATAAGCCCCCACCACATGTGGGGGCTTACAAGTATTATTTGCTGTGTTTGACTAATTGAGTTAAAGTAACCGCTACTGCGGTAAGGATAATCCCCCATGCCAACAACATAAATGTTAATGCACCTGCAGACATATGATTACCTCCTTATAATCTCACTAATACTTGATTTTTCTCAAGCTCTTCTTTGTAAGAACGCTTGATTGACAAGTAAGTGACTACACAACCGATAGCAACAACACCAAATACAACGATACGACCTGCGATTACCCAAGGAATTAAGACGTCGTTACCTGCAACGAAATCTGGTACCATTTTATAATAGCCTTGTGCAGCAGTATCTTTAATGTAGAAGAATAACACTAAAATCATTGCAGCTGGAGTAATGAATTGGATAAACAACTTATAGAACCAAGCGGGCACTGTCCAATAACCACCGCGATTGATTTCTGGTAATCCTTTTTCTCTGAACAACCAACCAGTTACGATAATTTCTGTCATACCTAATACGAATAAGAAGAAATTACCAACCCAGTTATCTACTTCTGTGAAGTACATTAAATCAGCAGTTTTAGTTAAGATTGGCTCTAAAGCAACTGGTAAACCAACGATGATGTAACCGATGAATACCATGATAGAAGCTTTCTTTCTTATTGCATTTGTATTTTCCATAATTAGGGCAACCAAATAGTTATACATCGCAACAGCTGATGTTAAACCTGCGAAAGAAAGTAATAAGAACCACATTGCACCAATCACTTGACCGAAGCCCATTTCTCTGAACAAGCTTGGAAGTGCGATGAATGATAAACCGATACTTGCGCCAACACCATCTGGTCCTAAGAACGCATATGCAATCGGAATAGCAATCGTACCACCTAAGATTACCTCAGCTAACTCATTAAGAGCGACTGTTGTAAATCCTGATAGAACGATATCGTCATCTGGTTTCAAATAAGACGCATAGTTACAAATAATCCCCATACCAATTGATAATGTGAAGAAGATTTGTCCACAAGCTGCCATAGTTGCCTGCCAGTTCAAATCAGACCATCTAGGAGACCAAATGAAGTTAAGACCTGCAATTGGAGTCCAGTCAGGATGAGCTGGGTTTGGTGAACCTAAAGTGAGTGTTCTAATAATAAGAATAATACCGAATACGTAGATTGTTGGCATTAACAATTTAGCCATACGCTCAACGCCTTTTTGGATCCCACCCATAGCTGTAAACAACAATGTGGTGAGTGCCACTAGCCAGAAGCCAAATACCAATCCTGGATTTTGAATATAATCTACAAAGAATTGGCCTGTGCTTTCAACGTTCATGTAAGATCCAGTCAAGGAAAGAACTGTGTATCCCATAGTCCAACCGATAATGTGGTTGTAATATGAGTTTACAAGTAACGTAACAGCGAGTGCCAAACCGCCTGCAAAAGAACCTATCAAAATTGCAGTTTTTGGTTTTACGCCTTCACGTGCTTGTAAATATACCATTGGTCCCAACGTACCATGACCGTACTTACCACCCATTCTACCTAAGCTCCATTCAACTAACATGAGTGGAATACCCATTAAGATGAGTGCACCAAAATAAGGAAGCATGAATGCGCCGCCCCCATTTTTTGCGGCTTGGTATGGATATCTCCAGAAGTTACCCAGACCAACGGCATTCCCTGCCATCGCGAGGACTAAGCCTAACTTACTTCCCCAGTTTTCACGTTTTTCTGACATTATATAACCCCCTTTCAACGTAATTTTATATTATTATAATTGTTACGAAAACGCAACAGTAAAAATTAATCTTTATGGCAAATTACTATCCATTGTTCAAAAAAAACAAGTAGCTTTATGTATTTTTTTTATACATACGAGTTACTTGTTTTTAACAATTGTGTATTTCCAGTTATCTCAGCAAACCCTATTTATATTTTTCTTATAAGCATTACAAAATTTTTGTAAATAATCACTAGGAAAATTTATTTTATTAGCCCCTATATACCCTTTTCCACTTGTTACAATATTAACACAATTAAAGGTTATATGTCTTTTTTATGATGGCTTCAGCAACTTTTAAACCATCCACAGCTGAAGAAGTTATACCACCAGCATAACCTGCTCCTTCTCCACATGGATATAACCCATGATGGCTTAAACTCTCAAAATCCGCATTTCTTATGATTCTAACTGGTGATGAACTTCGTGATTCCACTGCAGTCATTACGATTCTGGGATCAGCAAACCCTGGGATTTTTTTATCAAATGCTAAAATTGCCTCTTTTAATGCTTCGACAATAAATTTCGGCAAGCACTCTGATAGCTTTGATTTAGTCAATCCAGGTGTATAACTAGCCTGGTATTTTTCCATTAACCTATTATAATTTATATTCAAATCCTTATAATATTCTGCGACACCATTCACATTGTAATGATCATTATTTAAGAAACTACCGATCGTTTCACTTGGTGCATAATAATTACTTCCCCCCAAGATAAATGCATCGTGTTCCAACTTACGTTGAAGCTTTACCCCAGATAGAACATCGTCAGAATCTTCAAAATCATTCGTTATTACATTAACAAGCAATGCGCTGTTGGCATTGTCCAAATCTCTACTGTGATAACTCATCCCATTAACAACGAGATGGCCTTCCTCTGATGCAGATGCCACAACTCTACCCCCAGGACACATACAGAAAGAATAAACACTTCTTGGTTGACTGGTGCTATAGGTAAGCTTATATTCAGCTGCACCTAAATTTGGATGGTTATGATATTTCCCCCACTGTGCTGCATTGATTAGTGCTTGAGGGTGTTCAATTCTAACCCCCATTGCAAATGGTTTTTGCTCCATGGCAACATTATTTCTCTTTAATTCCTCAAATAAGCTTCTTGCACTGTGACCCACGGCTAAAACTATTGAATCTGAAATAAACTCACTGCCATTTTCACATTTCAACAAAATTTGATCATCTGATATTGATTTTAGCAGGTCGACCTTATGATTGAAATAAATCTCGCCACCATGTGAGATAATTTCATTCCGTAAGTTCTTTACAACATTCATAAGCAAATCAGTTCCAATATGTGGTTTATTTCTATATTTAATTTCATTCGGAGCACCAGCTTTTACAAGCCATTTTAAAACCCACTCAATTCTTGGATCTTTTATCCTAGTGGTTAGCTTGCCATCTGAGAATGTACCTGCACCGCCTTCACCAAACTGTACATTTGAATTTGGATTAAGTTCACCCGTTTTCCAAAATCGATCTACAGTGTTCAACCGATCCTCTACAGGTTCACCCATTTCGAGTATGATAGGTTTTAAGCCAGCTAGAGCAAGCTCCAGTGAGGCGAAGATACCTGCTGGACCAAATCCAATAACAATTGGTCTCATCTTATTTGCGTTCATACTCTTTTTCGTTTTGTCACTTATGTTTTCATCCATTGAGACAAATGACTCAGGTGCTAATTTAAAGCCATTTTTTAACAGAACTTTTTCTTTTGTCGTTTCTATGTCCACTATATATGAGAAAATAATTTCCTTTCTTGCGTCTATTGACTCTCTAATAATCTCATAAGATAATAACTGTTCTGGTTGTAATTTTGTTTTTTTAAGTATTTTCTTACGAACTGAATCGTCACAGAAAACTTCGTCTAAAGAAAATTTAATTTCAGGTACTCTTATCATTTATTCACCTTCTGTTGTATCTATAGTTTCCGTGGTATCTATAGTTTCAATATTATTTGTAGAAATTTGTTCTTTTAGCTCTACAAGTCCCAATGATTTAGCTCTTTCAATGATCTCATCATCAGATAGATCTGTTTCAAATACTCTTTTGTCCTCATAATAGGTAATTACACCATAGCTCATAAACGAAAGTCCTATAATCAGTAATATGAAGTATGCAAACATTTTTCTAATGTTAAAGATGATTCCAATGTTTTTCAAAGTTGCCTCCACTAATTTAGGATTTTATCAAATATTGGCCAAATGTCCTCTGTTTCAAAACCTCGTCGCCAAGTCGCTGCACCTTTTAAATTTAAGTTGTTCACAATATCCAGCTTCGCACTAATAGTTTCAGCGTTCTCAATCCACATCTTAACTTGTGCATCTTCCTCGAAGAACGTTGCATAATACAGTCGATCAGTTTCATCCCAAATTGGCTTAAGCTCGTACTTTTCAATTAATGCATTTTGCGATGCCATTCCTATGGCTGAAGATTTAGTTCTATATTGGTTCGCAATATCTTCTCTCGGGTATTCTCGCCAGACTCTTGTATATAATGGAATTCCCAGTACAAGTTTATTAGAAGATACCACCTCAGTTAACTCAGTCATATGCTTGAGCATCCAATCATATGAAGCAACAGGACCTGACACAGGACTTGAAGCCCAAAATTCATCATAGGTCATAATTACAAGAAAGTCAACGATTTTACCTAGCTTCTTGTGATCATAACATTTCGACCAATTATCACTACCACCCATTACGGTTACATCCATTGAGAGAACTAAATTTTCTTGATTCATATAAATAGACAGCTCTGATATAAAATGAGTCAATGCATCTCGGTCAGCTAAATATACATTTTCAAAATCTACATTGATACCTGAATAGCCTTTGGTTTTTGCTTCAAGAACAAGTGATTGTATAAAGCGTTCTCTTGCTACTGCATTATGCAAAAACGAATGCGTAAGGTCAATATCAAACGCATTAGAGATTAATGGCCATAGGGTTAATCCTTTTTCTTTCGTCCAGCTTATATAGTCATCAGAGGGTTTACCTGTAAAACTACCATTTGCATCAGATAACTCATACCAAGTTGGCGAAATGACATTTAAATTGGGCATATCTGATATCGTACTTGTATCCGGATTATAACTATATACTGCTTCCCAAGTCATTACGATTGTGCTAGGTGACTCTTTTTTAACTATAAGGGTTTCTCTATTTTTACCTTCACTAATCGCACTCTCAGGATATATGGAATTATCAGTCAAGCCATAGACACTATCATTGGTTATCGCTAAGACAGAATTGTCATCTAAATTAAAAAGATATACAGGTTTGTTTTTGATATTATCCACAATTTGTGTCTTACTAAATAGGTTTTTTAGCTTATAAAGGAAATCAATACTATAATTTTTTGTTTGATAAGCAATAAGTCCATCTACAGAGTCAAACAATTTAATCTCTTCACCAGAAGAGTAAATTCGATAAGGCAAATATCGATTCATAAGAATTAAGCTCCCCTCCAATTGATAAGGAAATTCGTAGAAACCAAGAGACTCTCCTTCATTCAATTTATTAAGAGCTGTTAAATCAATATATATTGCCTCATTATATTGGATAATTTCGACTCGATGATCAGTAAGTTTGAAATCGACTTTTACATTCCCAAGTTGATCGATTTGAATATGATGGTTCCCATCTACGATTGATAAAATAAAGTTATCTGTATCAAAATGACTTGTTATCCATTCCGTTTTCAGCTGTTCGATGTTGATAAATGTTCTATTTTCACTTTGCTTTTTTTGTAAAAGCCAATCTGAATTTTCGTCAAATACCGCTGTTTCACCCATAGCATAAATGACTTTTGAGTTTTGTGAAACTATTTCTGTTGGATCTAAAATCGAAAAAATTTTACGTCTTGTAGCCAAATTTTTTTCGACATCTATAGCAAGATAAATGGAGAGTAGCATTGTCACAATGACTAAGATGCTGATGACTGAAAGCAATGTTTTTTTCATGGCAAACTCCTCTTTTCACAATTTCAACTGGTATACTGTGGATAAATCAGTTTGGAGAACGTTATTTTTCCTAGTTTACAGGATTCTATCCACATTATCAACATTTTATCAACACTTAACACTTAAAGTATTCACACCTTCTTATTTATCTATCAACAATTTTATTTATATCTATCAACAGAAAAACATAGGATTTCTTCAATTTCATCCACAGAAAAACCGCCCTTATGCGATGCGACATCTAATTGCTGTTCTACTGTATTTATTCCTTCTAAATCTGGTAGCAAGACACCTTGTTTATAACCTTTGCGTACTACTACACCAAAAGTACGCGGATTAAGCTGATCCAAACTCGCTATTGGTCTAAGTTCTGAAAGTATATCTACCTTAATCTCTAAACGATCAAGTTCTTCTAACTCAACGGGATTAAATCGATTGTCTTTGGAACAAGATGCGACTGCATTTTTTGATATTTCATATAAAACATTACTCTCCGTTGCTGCAATCGTTCCAATACAACCTCTTAGACTACCATCCGTATGCAATGAAACGAAGCATCCTCTCTCAATCTGACTCATTTGTTTATATTTGTTACCAATCAATGCATGATCATTAATCAATATGTCTTCGTCCCTATAAATGACGACTGGCCTTTTACCTGTTGTCACAAAGGTCTCAATAACACGCCTAGCAAAAGTTACAAGCTCATCTTCATTTTTACGAATTTCATCTAGTCGATGTTTAAAGTAATTTGATATTCCTTCAACTTCATCTTCATCATTTTTCCCAACCATTTCAAATGCAGCCACAAGATAACCTACGCCATATGGTGCTTCATAACTAAAAACTTTTGCTTCTAATCGATAATGGTTCAATGCTCCCATCAAAAGTGCATAAGATCTTAAACCACACTCTTTCGCATTTTCAATGGTTTCTTGAGGAAATTTAAATATCTCATAAGGTTTATTTTGAGTCAGTCTCAACTTAAGCTCTTGATCAAACTTTTCACCATCTTCATGATACGCATATGGACCACTGTCTTTTAATGCATGAGACATGTCACCACTTGCAATTATGACAACCTTTTTATCCACCTGATGAATAAAGTCACTTAATAGTTCTCCATTTTTCATTAGCCGATGATATGAAAAGCTACCATAGCTCATAGCGACTATTTTAAATTTTTTATAACGTTCATTTATAAAATGAAGTGGCACCAAAACCCCATGATCAAGCTCAGTCGATATTTTAAAGCTTTTAAACTGTGACTCACTTAGACAGTAAAAATCTCCCCGTTCTTGGCTATTATATCGATTAAAACTATTGATAAACTCATGATCTTTATTAAAGTTATACTGTAGGTTGTATTCTCCAAATGCTTTAAAATTCCCAAAATAAGTGTTCTGATCATATATAGCAATTGCATCTGAGAAAATAGGACCATGTGGCGATATTACTATAATCAAATCTGGCTCTAGTTGTGCAATTTCCTCAGCTACTTTATACATTGCGTCTCTAGTTGTTGCGACTTGATGTAATCGATCCCCACCTATTGAATCTATAAAAGCTGGTGCATGAGGCATTAAGTATCCCTTTAACAGTGCCATAATATACACTCCTTTCTGCTTAAGCCTATTATATCAGATTTAACAATAAATAAAAAAATAAAGAGCCACATAAAGTGGCTCTTCGAGTCGTCGTTGGAAACAAATTGACTGATCGAGAACTGAGGTCGTGAACTGCATGTTTTGAAACACACAATATACAGATTATTTATCATCCATACAATACTATATATTGCTATTTTCTAGAATTCATGGATTTAACTCTCTCGAACCATGTGTAAAAAGTGTGTAAATTTCAAACGTGATTGCTCAATTGAATTTACTCAATTATTCACTTTAGAATTTTATATATAATCTTGGCTTACAATATTATATTCTAATACCATTTCTTTGTAACTGCTTATGACATCAGCTATGCTATACTTGTCCGCATTTGAAATATACCACTCAAAAATACCTGCCGTTGCAGAAATTAGAAATTGTTGTTGAATTTCTTTTTTCAATAAGTCATTTGTTGATAAATTATAAACACTTTGATTGCGTATATTTTCGACAAGTACCAGGTGGAATAGGCCGGTGTAATTTTCTCTTAAAAACAGTTGAAAGACAGACTTATTCTGTTTAATATATGAGAAAGTGTTAAGAAGCAATTCTTCTGGTGAAGCATTGCTACACCCAACAAATATTTTTTCTAAATGCATTTCAATACACTTTTTAAACAGATCATATTTATCAGCATAATGAAAGTAAACCGTACTCCGATTGACGTCCGCTCTATCTGCGACTTCATTGATTGTGATTTGCTCAAAACCTTTTTCCTCTAACACTTCAAGGAATACATCCATTAGAGCTTGTTTTGTTTTTCTAACTCTTCTATCCATGATTAAACACCTTTCCAACATTTTCATTAAAGTGTTGGATAAACAACACATCCTGAATTTTAATGATTGATATGCTGATTACCGCTTTATATAATACAATCAAACAACTGTTGGAAAAACAACAAGTGATTTAAAAGGAGTAGTATATGAATAATCTATCAGATGTCATCACTTATTTAGAAAATGCAGGAATCATGTTCCTATCAAGTTTCGATGGAGAACGCCCTCATGTAAGACCCATAGGTTTTATCATGGAACATGATAACTGTCTTTATCTATCTACTGGTATTAACGGTAGTATTTACAATGATTTACATGTTAACTCATTCTTAGAACTTGCAGCCGTACACCCATCACTTCCAATGAACCGTATAAGAGTTAGTGGTAAAGCCGACTTTAATGTCTCTCAAAGTACACTTAACAAATACTACGAGCTAAACCCATCTATGAAAGATGTCCCAGGAATCTGTTTATTTGAACTATCCAATTGGACTGCAATTTTTTATGAGGGTACATCAGAAAAAAAGGAGATTAAAGCATCATGAAAATCGAAATCTGGTCAGACTTTACTTGTCCTTGGTGCTATATCGCAAAAGCGACCTTGGATCAAGCCTTAAAAGAAAATAACATGCAAACTGAATATATTTATCACAGTTATCAAACTGTACCACAAGGCTATTATCCTAACGGAAAGTCTTTCTCAATTTATGAAATTGCAAAGAAATCTGGCATGGACATTAATCAAGCCATTCAAAAGGCTGCATTAATTGAAAAAATGGGAAAAGAAGCCGGTATTTCACTGAATATGAACGATGTTAAAATGACAGATACCACAAATGCGCATAGGTTACTAAAGCTAGCACATGAGTACAATTTACAAGACGCCTTTATGATGGCGAGTTACGAAATGGTATTCACGAGTGGCGGCGATCTTAGCAACAAAGAAGTATTAAAAGAACTCGCACTTGGCGTTGGACTTCCAGATAATCATGTAATGTCCCTACTCGATTCAGATATATACGCTGAAGATGTTATGAATGACATTAAGTCTGCAAGAAAAAAAGGTATTTCAGGCGTTCCATATTTTCAGTTTAATGGAAATCAAAGTCTATACGGTGCTCAACCTATTGAGGCTTTTCAAAATATTTTAGATAAATATGACAGTCCAACACATTCGTATGGCATGTGTGGTTTTGAAGAAAACTGTTAGTCAACTTAATATTTTATAAAATAAAAAACCCGCAATTACAATGAATTGCGGGTTTAATGTCTTGTACGATATTAACGTTTTGAGAACTGAGGTGCTCTTCTCGCTGCTTTGAGACCGTATTTTTTTCTTTCTTTCATTCTTGAATCTCTAGTTAAGAAACCAGCTGATTTAAGAATGCTTCTATATGATGCGTCTACTTGAAGTAACGCTCTTGAAAGACCGTGTCTGATTGCACCAGCTTGACCAGTGTAACCGCCACCTTCTACACGAACAACAACATCATATTTACCTGCTGTGCTTGTAAGAGATAATGGTCTTTGAACTTCTCTTCTTAATGTTTCAAAGTTAAAGTATTCATCAACGCTTCTACCGTTAACGATGAATTTACCTGTGCCAGGAAGAACTCTAACTCTAGCGATTGATGTTTTTCTTCTTCCAGTACCTTGATATTGAACTGTTTTAGCCATGAGTCATTCCCCCCTTATCCTTGAATTTCTAATACTTCTGGTTTTTGAGCTGCATGTTTGTGCTCTGGACCAGCATAAACTTTTAATTTACCATACATTTGGCTACCTAAAGAGTTATGTGGAAGCATGCCTTTAACAGCAAGTTCGATAATTCTTTCTGGATTTCTTTGGTTCATTTCTCTATAAGTTCTCTCTTTAAGATTACCTACATAACCTGTATGCCATCTGTACATTTTAGCATCCATTTTCTTTCCTGTAACTCTAACTTTCTCAGCGTTTACTACGATAACGAAATCACCGCAATCTACGTGTGGTGTATATATTGGTTTATGTTTTCCTCTTAAAATCTTAGCAATTTCAGCCGCTAAACGACCCAATGTTTTGCCTTCAGCGTCAACAACATACCACTTTCTTTCAAGTTCTAGTGGTTTTGCAACATAAGACTTCATGTGAATCCTCCTTCAAAATTATTTCACCGTTTTTTATCTAAAAAACCCGGGGCAGGATTTTTCGATTACCATAATTAATGTCTGCTAATTTCACAGACCACAATCTATTTTAAGCTATATCACTGTCATTGTCAACCGAAACCATCAATTAATTCAGATTTTTTATGAACTTTTCTAAAGATTCCTCATCATAAAAAACACGTTTTAAATATAGACCATTTGCAGGTGCGGTAACTTTAGCGTTTGCTCTTAATTGACTCCTTATAATCTGTGGAATTGAATCTTCAGGTAGCCGATCATTTCCAATACTGAACAATGTGCCCATCATAATTCTAACCATGTTATACAAAAATCCATTTCCAACTACAGTGAATACAAACACATCATTTTTTTTCTCAAGATGAACTTTATAGATGGTCCTTATCGTGTTCTCTTTTTCACTTCCTGTCGCTTGAAATGCTGTGAAATCATGCGTTCCTTCAAATGCCTTCATAGCGATTCGCATCTTATCTATGTTTAAATGATACGGATGATTATAAAGATAGTTCGAATTAAAAGGATTGCGATCACATTCAAAGGTAAAATGATACTCATATGCTTTAGCAATCGCAGAATATCTAGCATGAAAATCATCGCTTACTTGTTCTGCACTTAGTATAAAAATATCATCTGGTAATCGACGATTTACGACCTTTACCATTTTTTCAATTGGTAATGTTCTATTATATCTGAAAGTTAAAGTCTGTGCTAAACCATGGACACCTGCGTCAGTTCTACCAGATGCATCTACTTTAATAGGTTGTTTTAATGCGTGAGACAATGCTTTTTCAAGTTCACGTTGAACAGAACGTAGTTCGTTTTGTCTTTGCCAGCCAAAGAAACGACTTCCATCATACGCGACCGTCATTAAAACTGTTTCCATATTCCACCTACAATACGATACACGTCGCTAAATAGACAACCAAAACAAGACTACCGATTAAATCTAGTCGTGTGAATTTTAAAACTTTCATTCTCGTTCTGCCTTCGCCACCTTTATAGCATCTTGCTTCCATCGCCATAGCAAGTTCATCTGCACGTCTAAATGCACTTATAAAAAGTGGCACTAGTAATGGAATTAATGCTTTCGCTCGGTTCATTAAGTTACCACTTTCAAAATCCGCACCACGTGCCATTTGAGCTTTCATAATTTTATCCGTTTCTTCTAATAAAGTAGGGATAAATCGCAGAGCAATCGTCATCATCATCGCAAGTTCATGCGCTGGCATTCCTATTTTTTTAAAAGGTGATAAAAGGTATTCTATGCCATCTGTAAGCTCAATAGGTGATGTTGTTAGGGTTAAAACCGATGTCCCTACTATGAGAAGGACCAAACGAATTGCCATAAAAAATGCCCGTTCAATTCCTTCAGGATAAATCTTTACAAAGCCAGCCTTTATTAATGCCTCTCCTTCACCAGGTGTAAAAAAGATATTGATTACAAAAGCAAATAAGATTAGCATAAATACAGGCTTTAAACCTTTTAATATAAAATTAAGTGGTACTTTTGATAGTTTTATCACCAAACCAATAAATATGATTACAGCAGTATAGGCAAATAATTGATTGATTAAAAATAGTGAAACCAAATAAAGAATCGAACCAATTATTTTAAACCTTGGATCCATTTTATGAATCACCGAAGGTACACTGTAGTATTGTCCAATCGTAATATCTCTTAACATATTATTCCTTTACTTAGTTAAAATTTTTGATAACGCCACTTTAGCTTCTGCAACCGTTATGATATCATTGCCCAAATCGAATCCTTTTTGATTCAAGGCTCTGATTAGATATGAGATTTGAGGAACTGCAAGTCCAATTTCTTCAAGTAATTCAATATGTTGAAATACCTTCTTGGGATGTCCGTCTAATACAACTGCACCTTTATTCATAACGATCAAGCGCTCTGAAATTTTAGCCATATCTTCCATACTATGAGAAACGATAATCACTGTCATTTTTTCTTTTTCATGCAATTGTTTAATTTGAAAAAGAATTTCATCTCTGCCTTTAGGATCAAGGCCAGCTGTAGGTTCATCAAGAATTAACACTTCTGGTTTCATTGCAAGCACACCAGCAATTGCTACTCTTCTTTTCTGTCCACCACTCAAATCAAATGGCGATCGATCTTTCAGTGTCTCATAATCAAGTCCAACGGTTTCCATAGCCGATTTGACTCTATTTTTAACCGTCGCTTCATCGAGCCCAAGGTTAATTGGACCAAAGGCAATATCTTTTTCTATTGTTTCTTCAAACAACTGATACTCCGGATATTGAAACACAAGTCCAACTCTTTTTCTGACCTCAAGCAATCTTCGTTTACGCTCTTTGATTTCTTGCTTTGTTACTTTTTTTCGTTTACTTTTTACTTCCAGTCCATCTGTTATATTGTATCCAGATACGACAATTTCACCATCCGTCGGTTTCAATAATCCATTCATTTGTTGGATTAAAGTTGACTTTCCTGAGCCTGTATGTCCAATCAAGCCGATAAACTCACCCGTATTGATTTCAAGATTGATGTTATCAATAGCGATGGTTTCATTCGGTGTGTTTTTATCATATATATGTGTTAAGTTAACTATATTAATTGACATAAATTTTCCACCAATTCATCTACTGTAAGATTTTCTGTTGATACCTCAATACCACTTTTTTTAAGCTCATGTGATAACAATGTAACCTGAGGAACGTCTAATCCAAGCTTTTGTAATGTTTCTACTTGAGAGAACACTTCTTTAGGTGTCCCTTCAAGTACAACTTGCCCACCATCCATTACTATAATACGATCTGCATTAACTGCCTCATCCATATAGTGTGTCACATGAACAACAGTCATCTTGTCCACTTTATTTAAGTTTTGAATCGTTTGAATCACTTCTTTACGTCCTGATGGATCCAACATAGCTGTCGGTTCATCAAAAATAATACATTTAGGCTTCATTGCCAAAATACCCGCTATGGCAACACGTTGCTTCTGTCCACCCGATAAGTGGTGTGGCGGTTTACGCTTAAATTCACTCATCTTTACACTTTCAAGTGCCTCATCCACTCTCTGTCGAATCATCTCCGGTGGTAATCCTAAATTTTCTGGGCCGAAAGCGACATCCTCTTCAACGATCGTTGCGACCAGTTGATTATCCGGATTTTGAAAAACCATGCCGGCGCGCTTACGAATTTCCCATATTAATTCTTCGTCTGAAGTGTCTAAGCCATCTATTAAAATCTTACCACTTGTTGGATAAAAAATACCATTAAACAACTTAGATAACGTAGATTTTCCCGAACCATTATGTCCAATAATTACTACAAACTCACCATCATTAATATGAAGATTTATATTTTTTAATGCGTATTTATCTTCTTCTTTTTCATCAGAATATCTAAAATATAGATTATTTGTCTTTATCATATATTCACCCTACCCTTTGAGTCTATATGTATTATATGATGGTTTAATGCGATTGGCTACTATTTAACGAAAAGTCACTCAATTTATGTCATAAATATAATGCGTACTTACGTTAGAACGTCAGTACAAAGATATATATTCTATGAAATATTTATTACTCTGACTAGAATTTATTATCCTGCAATATGTATAAAAGGGACGTAAGTATGCACTTAAGTCCCTTAATGATTATACTAACTCTAATTTACACATTGGAGCAGCGTCGCCTCTACGAGGACCTGTTTGAACAAGTCTTGTATAACCACCGTTACGCTCTTTGTAATTTGGAGCAATTTCATCAAATAATTTTTTTACTACGTCTTCTTCAGTTACGAAAGCAAGTACTTGTCTTCTCGCATGAAGATCGCCTCTTTTAGCAAGAGTAATCATTTTTTCAGCGAATTTTTTAGTTTCTTTCGCTCTTGTAACTGTCGTTTCGATACGTCCAGTCTTAAGAAGTGATGTTGTTAAGTTTCTCAACATCAATTGTCTATGAGACGATGGGCGTCCTAACTTACGGTAATTTGCCATCGTTTTTCCTCCTTTTACTTACTCATCTTCAGAACGTAAGCCCAGATCAAGCTCAGCGAGCTTAAATTTCACTTCTTCAAGTGATTTTTTACCTAGATTACGAACTTTCATCATATCGTCTTCGCTTCTGTTTGTTAACTCTTCAACCGTGTTGATACCAGCTCTTTTTAAGCAATTGTATGAACGAACAGAAAGATCTAACTCTTCAATCGTCATTTCAAGTACTTTTTCCTTGATATCTTCTTCTTTTTCAACCATGATTTCAACGCCATTAACGCTATCAGTCATATCGATAAAGAGGTTGAGATGCTCAGACATAATTTTAGCACCTAGAGAAGTTGCTTCATCTGGCTTGATGGTACCATCAGTCCAAACTTCGAGAACTAATCTATCGTAATCTGCAACTTTACCAACTCTCGTTTTATCCACTGCAAAGTTAACTTTTCTTACTGGAGTGTAAATTGAGTCAACTGGAATAATACCAATAGGTAAACCTGCTTCTTTGTTGTTTTCTGCTGTGACGTAACCACGGCCTTGGCCAAGTGCAATCTCCATGTAAATTCTCGAGTTTTCTTCGAGGGTACAAATGTGAAGATCGGTATTTAATATCTCTACGTCAGCATCCGCTATGATGTCACCTGCTGTAATCTCTCCTGCTTCAGATGCTTCGATTCTCAAAATCTTAACATCTTCGTCTGAATGAATTTTAGCAAACAATTCTTTCAGGTTTAAGATGATTTCAATGACATCCTCTTTTACACCTGGAATAGTCGAGAACTCATGAAGAACGTTCTCGATCTTAATCCAACGAACCGCAGTTCCCGGCAAAGAAGAAAGTAAAATACGTCTTAAACTGTTACCTAGTGTGGTTGCATAGCCTCTTTCAAGTGGTTCAACTACAAATTTACCGTAGCGTCCATCGCTACCCATTTCAACGCACTCAATGGTTGGTTTTTCTATTTCAATCACTATTTAAGACCCTCCTTCTCTTAAAAATCACGATACAAAACATGAGGGTAATAATACGTCTACCTTATCTAGAGTACAACTCAACGATTAAGTGTTCTTCGATTGGTAAATCGATATTACCTCTTACAGGCGTAGCTGTAACTTTCCCTTCCATCTTTTCATGGTCAACTTCTAACCAGTTTGGTACTGTTCTTGCAGCTTCTGAGATAGCTTTGAACTTATCAGATGATTTGCTCTTATCTTTAAGCTGAATCACATCGCCAACGTTAAGCTTCATTGAAGGAATATCCGCTTTGCGACCATTGATTGTAAAGTGACCGTGAGTTACGAATTGTCTTGCTTCTTTTCTTGAGTTAGCAAATCCAAGTCTGTAAACCACGTTGTCAAATCTCATTTCAAGTAATTGAAGTAAGTTTTCACCAGTGATACCTGGCATCTTTTCAGCTCTCTCATAAGTAGATCTGAATTGACCTTCAAGCATACCGTAGTATTTTTTAACTTTTTGTTTCTCTCTTAACTGAGTACCATAGCCAGATAACTTGCCTTTTTTAGCACCGTGTTGGCCAGGAGCAGTTTGTCTTCTATTTAATGCGCATTTGTCGCTGTAACATCTGTCACCTTTAAGATAAAGCTTAGTGCCCTCTCTACGACAAATTCTACAAGATGGTCCTGTATATCTTGCCACTTAAAACACCTCCTAAAACTTTATAAACTACACTCTTCTTCTTTTTGGTGGTCTACATCCATTGTGTGGGATTGGAGTTACATCAGCGATTGATGTAATCTCAAGACCAGTAGCTTGAAGTGCTCTAATAGCAGCCTCTCTACCTGAACCAGGTCCTTTAACGAATACCGCTACAGATCTTAAACCATGTTCCATAGCAGATTTTGAAGCAGCCTCAGCAGCCATTTGAGCTGCATAAGGAGTAGACTTTCTAGATCCTTTAAAACCTAAGCTACCTGCGCTCGACCATGCAATAGCATTGCCGTCATTATCCGTCAAAGTTACGATTGTATTATTAAATGTTGCTTGAATGTGAGCTTGGCCACGTTCAACGTTTTTGCGTTCACGTTTTTTTCTCACTTTACGTGCTTTTTTAGCAGCAGCCATGTTTTACGCCTCCTTCGTCACCTATTTTTTCTTCTTACGGCTAACAGTCTTCTTAGGACCTTTACGAGTTCTTGCGTTAGTCTTAGTTTTTTGACCACGAACAGGAAGGCCTTTTCTATGTCTGATGCCTCGGTAACATCCGATTTCTTTTAATCTTTTGATATTCATAGCGATTTCTCTTCTTAGGTCACCCTCAACAAGATATTCGTCTTCTATGAGTTGTCTTAATTTACTAACTTCTTCTTCAGTAAGATCTTTAATTCTTGTATCTTCACTGATACCTGCTTTTGCAAGCAAGTCAATAGAAGAAGGCTTTCCAATACCATAGATGTAAGTTAAGCCGATAACAGCTCTCTTCTCTCTAGGCAAGTCAACACCTGCAATTCTTGCCATTGAATTACACCTCCTAATGTGTATTAATTAATGAGTTACGGTATAAATTTATTTCAAATATAAAGATGTTCAGCCGCGCTTTATATTTGGATGCATTTCATTACGCCGGATTAACCTTGCGTTTGCTTGTGTTTCGGATTTGCACAGATCACCATGATTTTACCTTTACGTCTGATGATTTTACACTTTTCGCACATTGGTTTCACTGATGGTCTAACTTTCATTGTTATACCTCCTTATGACTTTCCACGCCATACGATTCTACCTCTTGTAAGATCGTAAGGCGATAAATCTAGTGTTACTTTATCTCCCGGTAAAATTCGGATGAAATTCATTCTTAATTTACCTGAAATATGAGCTAACACAACATGTCCATTTTCCAACTTTACTTTGAACATTGCATTTGGCAATGCTTCTAATACTACGCCTTCAACTTCGATTGAATCGCCTTTAGCCATAAGAACTATCCCTCCTTATTGGATGTAAGCTTTGACAAGCTTTTTCTAAAATCTGCATCGTTTAAATACATTTGATTTTCAATTTTGTTTTGAAGTTCTTCGTCAATGAAATCCAGTCTAACAAGATGTTTAACTTTCTTCATTTTAGGATTACTTAGCGTTCTAAGTTTACCATCGATAATCAAAACAAACTGTTCATCTACTATTGAAACAACTATAAAGATTTTATCTTTATCTCGCCCTGCTTTTGATTTGACAAACTGACCGATTTTAAGCTCATGTGATGAAGTTAACATCACTTCACCTCACTATCTGAATAAGTGGTCATAATTGGACCATCTTCAGTGATAATAACTGTATTTTCATAATGTGCAGACAAAGTGCCATCTTTCGTGATGACTGTCCATTCATCATCCAATACAACTACCTTAAAACCACCTACATTAATCATCGGTTCGATTGCAAGTGCCATGCCACTCTCAAGTCGAGGGCCACGACCAGCAGCTCCATAATTAGGAACAGGCGGATCTTCATGCATTTGTCTACCGATACCATGACCAACAAAATCTCTTACGACACTAAATCCATTTTCTTCAGCATAGGTTTGAATCGCATTTGATATGTCTGAAAGACGATATCCGATTCGACAAAACTTTAGCCCTTCGAAGAAACTTTCTTCAGTAATCTTAATCAGTTTAGAAGCTTCATCACTCACCTTGCCAACAGGATGTGTTCTTGCAGCATCACCGTGATAACCGTTTTTGAAAGCGCCTATATCTATACTGATAATATCGCCTTCCTTGAGAATGGTTTCTCCTGGAATGCCATGAATTACCTGATCATTAACTGAAGCGCAAATTGATCCTGGATATCCGTGATAGCCTTTGAAGGATGGCACGGCGCCATTTTCTTTTATTACTGCTTCAGCTATGGCATCAAGTTCGCCTGTTGTTATGCCAGGCTTGATTGCTTTTTTTACTTCTTCATGAGCCAATGCAACAATACGTCCAGACTCTTGCATAAGCTCAATTTCTTTTTTTGTTTTAATGACGATCATGTCTTAGCCCCTTAGTGCATTTACGATATCAGAAGAGACGATTTTAATGTCTTGTTCACCATCAATGTTCACAAGTTTCCCTCTCTCTTCATAGTAATGGATCAAAGGTGATGTTTCGTTCATATAGACATTGATACGATTTGCAACAGTTTCTTCGATATCATCACTGCGTTGATACAGCTCCCCGCCACACTTATCGCAAACCCCTTCAACAGCTGAAGGATTATTCGTCACGTGGTAAGTTGCACCACAACTTTTGCAGATTCTTCTTCCAACAGCTCTTGCAACTAAAAGTTCAGGATTGACTTTTATGTTGAGCACTGCCGTTAAGTCTTCGCCCATCTTTTCGAGTACTTTATCTAACTCTTCAGCTTGGAAAACCGTTCTTGGAAATCCATCTAATAGGAAGCCATTGATACAATCTGCTTCCTTTAGACGCGCTTCTACAATTTCAACTACTAAAGAATCAGGTACGAGTGCACCTTTATCGATAAACGATTTTGCTCTAATACCGAGTTCAGTGCCCTCTTTAATATTTTTTCTAAAAATATCACCTGTAGATATATGCGGTACTTCGAAGTTCTCGACGATAAATTCTGCTTGAGTTCCTTTTCCTGCTCCAGGAGGCCCAAGTAATATTAATCTCACAAGACGCCTCCTAGTTTAAAAAGCCTTCATAGTGTCTCATCAACATTTGAGCTTCGATTTGTTTCATCGTTTCAAGTGATACTGAGACAACAATCAGGATAGAAGTTCCGCCGAAGCTAAGTTGCGCATTTGTAACTGCTCCGAGGAAGTTCGGAAGAATCGCGATAACAGCAAGGAAAATTGCACCAACGATTGTGATTTTGTTAAGCGATTTGCTTAAATATTCAGCAGTTGGTCTACCTGGTCTGATACCTGGGATAAATCCGCCATTTGTCTTCAAACGATCTGCT
Source organism: Fusibacter sp. QWL-12 (assembly GCF_058683495.1). NCBI lineage: Bacteria > Bacillati > Bacillota > Clostridia > Eubacteriales > Fusibacteraceae > Fusibacter > Fusibacter sp. QWL-12. The sequence continues at coordinate 2,293,331 of NZ_CM178745.1, read as the reverse complement.
ACTTCAACTGGGTTGAAAGTAATGTTCGTATAGAAGTAAGTGAAGAATACAATTAATAATGCATATAATACATTATATAAAATTGAAGTTGAACTTAACCATTTGCTCACGAACGCATAGAAACCACTATCTCTAAAGAAAGCGCCTATTGTCGCTGGGAACATAAGGATTGAAATTGCGAAAATTACTGGAATAACTCCCGCTTGATTAACTTTTAATGGAATATGCGTTGTTTGTCCACCGTACATTTTTCTTCCAACAACTCGCTTAGCATACTGAACAGGGATTTTTCTTTGACCTTGTTGGATAAAGATGATTCCCATAATGATTACTACTGCAAATACAACAAAGAAGATTGCTTGAATAATATTCATTTGTCCTAAAGACAAGTTGTTATACATTTGTAAGGCGCCAGATGGAAGTCTGCCAATAATCCCTGCAAAGATAAAGAGTGAAATACCATTTCCAATACCTTTGTCTGTGATTTTTTCGCCTAAGTACATTAAAAACGCTGTTCCCGCTGTGAGTGTTAGTACAGCAATGAATGTTGACCATGCACCTGGAGTGATAAAGAATCTTTGGAAATAACCTAAGCTAAATCCAACGCCTTGAATCAATGCAAGCACAACTGTCAAATATCTTGTATATTGTGCAATTTTCTTTCTACCTGTCTCGCCTTCTCTTGCAAGAGCTTCCAATGCTGGAAATGCAATTTGTAAAAGGTTAAGAACGATAGAAGCAGTAATATACGGGCTAATCCCAAGTGCGAAGATGGTAAACGTTTTAAAGTTACCACCACTCATTAAGTTGAAGAGTCCTAGAAGTCCATCTTCAGAGTTAGAGAAAGCATCTGCAAGTGCTTTACTATCTATTCCTGGTACTGGTACTGCTGAGCCTAATCTGAAAATAACAATCATCAATAGTGTAAAGAGAATTCTTTTTCTCAAATCAGGGATTTTCCAAGCGTTTCTAAGTGTAGACAACAATTAAATCACCTCTGCCTTTCCTCCAGCAGCTTCAATCTTGTTAATCGCTGACTGAGTGAATTTATTAGCCTTTACTGTTAGCTTTTTATTCAATTCTCCATCGCCTAAGATCTTAAGTCCATAACTGAGTTTGCTTACAACACCTGTTTGTAGCAAAACTTCTGGTGTGATTTCTGTACCGTCTTCAAAATCGTTTAATAATTCAACGTTGATTACAGTCCATTGTTTTTTGAATTTATTATTGAATCCACGTTTCGGAATTCTTCTGAATAATGGCATTTGACCACCTTCAAAACCAGGTCTTACACCACCACCTGCACGTGAATTTTGACCATTCATACCGCGGCCTGCAGTTGTTCCTAAACCAGAACCTGTACCTCTACCAACTCTCTTCTTTGACTTAGTAGAACCTTCTGCTGGTCTTAAATCATGAAGTCTCATGGTCGCACCTCCTTTATGATTTTTTTACTCAACTATTTTGACTAAGTAGTTTACTTGATCGATCATGCCTCTCATTTGTGCATTATCTTGTTTTTCAACTACTTGACCGATTTTTTTAAGGCCTAAAGCTTCAATTGTTTTCTTGTGTTTTGGAAGCACACCAATTGTACTTTTAACCAACTTAACTTTTATAGTAGCCAAGGTTCATACCCCCTAACCTAAAATTTGCTCTACAGTCTTACCTCTTAATTTAGCTACACTTTCAGCTGTCTTAAGATTAGTAAGGCCATCGATAGTTGCATTTACCATGTTTCTAGGATTGTTAGATCCTAAAGACTTAGCTCTTACATCTTTAATACCTGCAAGTTCAAGTACCGCACGAACAGGACCACCAGCGATAACACCAGTACCTTCAGTAGCAGTCATGATTCTTACAGAACCTGCACCGAAGTGACCTTCGATATTGTGAGGTACAGTAGTTCCAACTCTTGGAACATAAATTAAGCGTTTCTTAGCATCTTCAACAGCTTTTGAAATTGCTTCCGGTACTTCTTTCGCTTTACCGGTACCGATGCCTACGTGGCCATTTTCATCACCAACAACAACTAGTGCGCTGAATCTGAAGTTTCTACCACCTTTAACAACCTTAGTAACACGATTTATATTAATAACCTGTTCTTTGAGGTCTAACTTACTCGCATCAATCAATTGACGGTTCATCAATATACCTCCCTATCTAGAATTTTAATCCTGCTTCTCTAGCACCTTCAGCGAGTTCTTTCACTCTACCATGGTAAAGGTAGCCACCTCTATCGAAAACGACATTTTCAATGCCTTTTTCAAGAGCTTTTTTAGCTACAAGCTCGCCAACTAATTTAGCAGCTTCTTTATTACCAGCGTGTGAAACTTTCTCTTTAACTGAAGGTTCAAGACTAGAAGCAGCAATTAAAGTGTTTCCAGTAACATCGTCGATGATTTGAGCGTAGATGTTAGAATTTGATCTGAAGATGTTGAGTCTTGGTCTCTCAGCAGTTCCAGCTAAATTCTTACGAACTCTTGCATGACGCGCTTTTCTATTTTTATTTCTAATTTTGTTAGAAGCCATTTTATGCTACTCCTTTCTTATTTTTTCTTACCAGTTTTTCCTTCTTTTCTGATGACATGTTCATCAGCATAGCGTACACCTTTACCTTTATAAGGCTCTGGTTTTCTCCACTCTCTAATTTTAGAAGCGTAGTTACCAACGAGTTGCTTATTGATGCCTTTTACGACGATCTCAGTAGGTGTATTAACTACAGTTGTGATACCTTCTGGATCTTCCATCACTACTGGATGAGAATGACCTAAAGATAAATCAAGTTTGTTACCATTTTTAGCAGCTTTGTAACCAACGCCTACGATTAAAAGTTTTCTCTCGAAACCTTGAGTAACACCGATAACCATATTGTTGATTAAAGCTCTAGTTAAGCCATGTAAAGCTCTGTGTCTTTTATTATCTGATGGACGAGTTACAGTTAATGTACCGTCTTCAATGTTAATGTTAATGTCTTTGTCTATTTGCTCTGACAATTCTCCTAGAGGTCCTTTTACAGTTACTAAATTAGTAGCTGTAATTTTCACTTCAACCCCTTGAGGTATTGTAATAGGCAATTTACCTACTCTTGACATTGTCACACCTCCTAGTTATTCATTATTACCAAACGTAGCAAATTACTTCGCCACCAACGCCAAGTTTTCTAGCTTCTCTATCAGTAATGATACCGTTTGAAGTAGAAATAATTGCCAATCCAAGACCTCCTAAAACTCTAGGAATATCTGTTTTCTTAGCATAAACTCTTAAACCCGGTTTTGAAATACGCTTAAGTCCTGTGATAACTCTTTCTTTGTTCTCGCCGTATTTAAGTTCGATTCTGATTAAGCCTTGTTTGCCATCTTCAATGATGTCAAAACCTTTAATATATCCTTCCTCTAAGAGGATTTCAACGATTTTGTTTTTTACATTCGATGCTGGTACATCTACTGATGCATGTTTCACCATATTCGCGTTTCTTACACGCGTTAGTAGATCAGCAATTGGATCTGTCATAGCCATGAGTAATTACCTCCTTCCGTTATTCTACCAGCTTGCTTTTCTGACACCTGGAATTTGTCCCTTGTATGCCAATTCTCTAAAGCAAATACGGCAAATGCCATATTTTCTAAGGTAAGCATGTGGTCTTCCACAGATTCTACATCTATTGTATTCTCTTGTTGAGTACTTTTGTGGTCTTGCTTGTTTTACTTTAAGACTGGTTTTAGCCAATGTAAATCCCTCCTTACTTCATAAATGGCATGCCCATCAATCTAAGCAATTCTCTTGCTTCTTCATCTGTTTTAGCTGTTGTAACGAAAGTGATATCCATACCACGAACGGTTTCAACTTTATCGATGTTGATTTCAGGGAAAATTAACTGTTCTTTAATACCTAAAGTATAGTTACCTCTACCATCGAAGGAATTTGCACTAACACCCCTAAAGTCTCTAACTCTAGGTAATGCAATAGTGATGAATCTATCGATGAATTCATACATTCTTTCACCTCTTAGTGTTACTTTAGCACCTACGTTCATGCCTTGTCTCACTTTGAAGTTTGCAACTGACTTCTTAGCTTTAGTAATTACTGGCGCTTGACCAGCGATTGTAGCTAACTCATCGACAGCAGCTTTAATAACTTTAGGATTATCTTTACCGTCACCAAGACCCATATTGATAACTATTTTCTCAATCTTTGGGATCTCCATAACGTTACTATATCCGAATTTTTCCATTAACGCTTTAGTTACGTCGTTTTGATATTTATCTTTAAATCTCGCCATGAGTCAAACCTCCTTTCTTCGTGGGATTAATCGATCACTTCACCAGTTTTTACTGATACTCTGACTTTTTTCCCGTTTTCTAATTCTTTGTATCTCACTCTAGTACCCGCTTTAGCTTTAGCATCGAATAAAAGAACATTTGATACATGGATTGCAGATTCTTTATGAACAATACCACCTTGTTGAACTTTAACTGATGGTTTTTGGTGTTTAGTCACCATGTTAACGTTTTCTACGATAACTCTATTTGTTTTTGGGTTTACGCTTAATACTTTACCTTTTTTGCCTTTATCTTTACCAGCAATTACGATAACAGTATCGCCTTTTTTAATATGCATTACTACACCTCCTAAGTTTAAAGAACTTCTGGAGCCAGAGAAACGATCTTCATAAACTTCTTATCTCTTAACTCTCTAGCTACTGGTCCGAAGATACGAGTTCCTATTGGAGATAAATCGTCTTTTATGATAACAGCAGCATTTTCATCAAATTTGAGGTAGCTACCATCTGGTCTTCTGATACCGAATACACTTCTTACGACAACGGCTTTAACAACGTCGCCTTTCTTGACAACTCCGCCAGGTGTTGCATTTTTAACACTTGCTACTATAACATCTCCGATATTGCCATATTTTCTCTTTGAACCACCTAAAACGCGGATACAAAGTATTTCTTTCGCACCAGAGTTATCAGCAACTTTTAAACGAGTCTCGTTTTGGATCATGCTTTTTTCCTCCTCTCGCTAAATTACTTAGCTTTTTCCACGATTTCAACTAGTCTCCATCTTTTGTCTCTACTAAGTGGTCTAGTTTCCATAATTCTTACTCTATCACCAATGCCACATGCATTTTCTTCATCATGCGCTTTGAATTTTTTTGTTCTTTTTACTCTTTTACCGTAGAGTGGATGACGGATAAACTCTTCTACAGAAACAACGATTGTCTTGTCCATTTTATCACTAGTTACGAATCCAACTCTAACTTTTCTACTGCCTCTTTCCACAGCGTAACCTCCTTTGCTTATGCTTGGATCTCTTTTTGTCTTAAGATCGTATTAACACGAGCAATATCCTTTTTAATGGCTTTAATCTTCATTGGGTTATCTAATTGCCCTGTAGCTAATTGGAATCTTAAGTTGAAAAGCTCGTTTTTCAACTCGATCATTTTTTCGTTTAACTCTTGTGGAGTTAATTCTTTAATTTTATTTGCTTTCAACTTTATTCACCACCCTTTTCGATAGCGTCGTCCTTTTTAACAAATTTACACTTGATTGGTAATTTGTTCGCAGCAAGTCTCATCGCTTCTCTTGCTAACTCTTCATCAACACCAGCGAGTTCAAATAATACTCTACCTGGTTTAACAACTGCAACCCAATATTCTGGAGAACCTTTACCGGCACCCATACGAGTTTCAGCAGGTTTTTGAGTAACTGGTTTATGTGGGAAAACTTTGATCCACACTTTACCGCCTCTTTTGATTCTTCTATTGATTGCAATTCTGGCTGCTTCTATTTGATTTGCAGTAAGCCATACTGGCTCAAGTGCAACTAATCCGTAATCTCCGTAAGTGATTGCGTTCCCTTTTTGAGCAGAACCACTCATTCTTCCTCTATGAACTCTACGGCGTTTTACTCTTTTCGGCATCAACATGGTTAATAGCCTCCTTTCACAAAACTGAATTAATTATTGTTATTTCTAGGCTTTCTTGGGCCTCTGTTTGCACCAGCACTAGCGTTTCTTTGCTTTTGAGGGCGTTTATCAGAAACTTTTCTAGCTTCTTTTCTTCTAAGTCTAGTTTCTTCGCTTACGCTAGGAAGTACTTCGCCTTTGTTGATCCAAACTTTAACACCAATTTTACCATAAGTTGTGTCTGCCTCAGCAAATCCGTAATCGATATCCGCTCTTAAAGTAGAGAGTGGCACGTTACCTTCTGAATAGCCTTCTGTTCTTGCCATTTCAGCTCCGCCTAAACGACCAGAAGTTTGAACTTTGATACCTTCAGCGCCAGATTTAAGTGCTCTACCGATAACTTGTTTCATCGCTCTTCTGAAAGAAACCCTTTTCTCTAGAGAGAACGCAACGTTTTCAGCAACGAGTTGCGCATCGACATCAACGTTATCTACTTCTGAGATATCAAGTTGAATAGATTTCTTAGTGATTTTTTCAAGTTCTTCTCTAAGAACTTTAATGTTTTCGCCACCTTTACCTACAACCATACCTGGTTTAGCAGTAAAGATGTTTACATGGACTTTATCATTTGCTGTTCTATCGATGTACACTCTAGAAACACCAGCAGTAAAAAGTCTCTTTTTAACATATTTACGAATTTCATGATCTTCAATTAAAAGATCAGCGAAGTTCTTTTTATTTGCATACCATTTTGAGTCCCAATCTTTAATGACTCCAACTCGAAGTCCGTGTGGGCTAACTTTTTGACCCATTTAGTATACCCTCCTTCTACTCTTTTTCAGCTACGACAACGCCGACATGGCTGCTTCTTCTCAATACAGGATTAGCTCTACCCATTGAACCAGCGTTCCATCTCTTAAGTGTCGGACCTTGGTTTGCATAGATTTCTTTAACGATCAGAGAATCTACGTCCATATGGTGGTTGTTTTCAGCATTAGCAACTGCTGAATTTAAAACTTTCAAGAATATTTCAGCACCTTTTCTAGGTGTAAATTTAAGAATTGCTTGTGCATCCTTAACATTTCTTCCTCTTACTAAATCAGCGATAGCTTTCATTTTACGAGGAGAAATTCTAATGTGCTTAGCTTCTGCTCTTGCTTGCATTAATTAGTACCTCCTTTCGGATTATTGAACTTATTTGCTTTTCTTATCGCCTGCGTGTCCTCTGAAAGTTCTAGTTGGAGCAAACTCGCCGAGTTTGTGACCAATCATGTCTTCAGTGATATATACAGGAACGTGTTTTTTACCATCGTGTACTGCGATTGTGTGACCAACCATTTGAGGGAAAATTGTAGATGATCTAGACCATACTTTAAGAACTTTTTTCTCCCCAGCTGCGTTCATCTCTTCGATTTTTCTTAACAGACCTTTGTGGATAAAAGGACCTTTTTTAAGAGATCTACTCATGGTTTATGTCCTCCTTTCAGTTTAGAAAATTATTTCTTTCTACGAGAAACGATATATTTATCGTTAGGATTGCTTTTCTTTCTAGTTTTGTAGCCAAGAGCTGGTTTACCCCATGGCGTAACAGGTGTTGGTCTACCGATTGGCGATCTACCTTCACCACCACCGTGAGGGTGATCGTTAGGGTTCATTACAGAACCTCTTACTGTAGGTCTGATGCCCATGTGTCTCTTTCTACCTGCTTTACCGATTGTGATATTTTCGTGATCGATGTTACCAACTTGACCGATTGTCGCTCTACATTCTTTTCTTACATATCTAGTTTCGCCAGATGGTAATCTAAGAAGTGCGTATTTGCCTTCTTTTGCCATTAATTGAGCTGAGTTACCTGCAGATCTAACTAATTGAGCGCCTTTACCAGGTTTAAGTTCGATATTGTGAACAATTGTACCAACAGGCATATTCATAAGCGGCATTGCATTACCAACTTTAATATCTTGTTGTTCACCAGAAATAACAGTATCGCCTACTTTTAAGCCATTTGGATGAATGATATATCTTTTTTCACCATCAGCATAAACTAATAATGCGATGTTTGCGCTTCTGTTTGGATCATATTCAACTGCAGATACTTTTGCAGGAACGTTATCTTTCAATCTTTTGAAATCGATAATTCTATATTTTACAGTGGTACCGCCACCTCTATGACGAACTGTGATTTTACCTTGGTTGTTTCTACCTGAATGTTTTTTCAAAGCAACAACTAAAGATTTCTCTGGTTGTTTCTTTGTAATTTCTTCGAAAGTAGACACAGTCATCTGTCTAATAGCAGGTGAAGTCGGTTTAAATTTTTTGATACCCATTGTTTATACCTCCTTCGAATCTTAAATGATTACATGCCTTCAAAGAACTCGATTGTTTTGCTATCAGCAGTTAATTTAACAATCGCTTTTTTCCAGCTTCTTGTGTATCCTTGAGTTCTACCTTGTCTTTTAAGCTTGCCACGTACATGAAGTGTGTTGACTTGTTCAACTTTTACACCAAATACTTCTTCAACAGCTTTTCTGATTTCGGTTTTATTAGCATCTTTTAAAACTTCGAAAGTGTATTTACGTTCTGAAGTTTGCATCATTGAATTCTCAGTGACGATTGGTCTAACGATTACATCATAAGAGGTTCTCATTATGCATACACCTCCTCAAATTTCTTAACGGCTTCTTTAGTTACTACGAAATAATCGTGGTTTAAGATGTCGTATACGTTGATTTCACCAACGAAAGTAGTCTTAACACCTTCGATGTTGTTTGTAGCACTTACAACATTTTTCTCAACACCTTCCGTAACGATAAGCACTTTCTTACCAGCTACTTTAATGTTGTTTAAGATAGATACCATTTCTTTAGTTTTTGGAGCCGCTAATGTCAATTCATCAAGAACGATCATTTCGTTTTCCATAACTTTAGCACTGAAAGCAGATCTAAGTGCTAATCTTCTTACCTTTTTAGGCAATGTGTATCTATAGCTTCTTGGTTTTGGTGCGAATACCACACCACCACCAACGTGGTTAGGCGCTGTAATGGAACCTTGTCTCGCATTACCAGTTCCTTTTTGTCTGAATGGTTTTCTACCACCACCAGTTACTTCTGCTCTTGTTTTAGCAGATTGTGTTCCCTGTCTTTGGTTAGCCAAGTAGTTTTTTACTACTTCGTGCATTACAGGAATATTTGGCTCTATACCGAAAACATTATCGTTTAATTCGATTTCGCTTACTTTTTGTCCTGAAACGTTTAATATTTCTAATTTAGGCACTGTGCTTCCTCCTTTCCCCAGCTATTACTTTGAAGCCTTAATAGCTTTTTTAATTACGATTCGACCATTTTTAGGTCCTGGCACTGCACCCTTAATTAACATAAGGTTTCTTTCAGCATCAACTTTAACTACTTCAAGATTTTGTACAGTAACTTGCTCGTTACCCATTCTTCCAGCCATTGGCATGCCTTTAAATACTCTTGCTGGGTAAGAAGCTGCACCAATCGATCCGCCACCTCTGTGGTATTTAGAACCGTGTGTTTCTGGTCCTCTTGATTGATTGTGTCTTCTGATCGGACCAGTTGTACCTTTACCTTTTGAAGTACCGATAACGTCGATTTTTGTTCCGTTTTCGAAGATATCAGCACCAATTGTTTGGCCGATTGTGAACTCAGCAGTATTTTCAACTCTGAATTCTTTTAATAATTTTTTGAAAGGGATACCCGCTTTGTTAAAGTGGCCTTTCATAGGTTTGTTTACGTGTTTGTCTTTCACGTCACCAGTAGCAACTTGGATTGCATTGTAACCGTCAGTAGCAACAGTTTTGATTTGAGATACAACCATAGGTTGAACTTCAACAACTGTAACTGCAGTAACGATGCCGTCTTCATTGAATACTTGGGTCATACCGATTTTTTTACCGATAATTCCTACCATGCGTCTCGCACCTCCTAATATTCTTACAGCGGATTGCCCAAGGGCAATCATCCTAAAAAATCAGGTTTATCTATTTAAACCGAAATCTTAGACTAACTTAATGATTAAAGCTTGATTTCTACATCTACACCAGCAGGTAATTCAAGCTTCATGAGCGCATCAACCGTTTTTTGACCTGGATTTAAGATGTCAATTAATCTTTTGTGCGTTCTGATTTCAAATTGCTCTCTAGAGTCTTTGTACTTGTGTACCGCTCTTAAGATTGTAACTACTTCTTTCTTTGTTGGCAACGGAATTGGACCAGCTACATCTGCGCCAGTAGTTTTTGCCACTTCGACAATTTTAAGTGCAGTATTGTCGAGGATTTTGTGATCAAATGATTTTAATCTAATTCTGATTTTTTGTTTGTTAGCCATTGCTAAACCTCCTTTTTTATCGCATGTTTACCGTGATCATGCAATCGAGTTTTTAATGTCCACCCTGCCGGGTGTTTCACGATTAGATACGCACAAAAACTCGTCGCTCATATCTTGTATGAACAATTCTCAGCGAAAATTCTCTCACAGCTAAGTAACTTTTCGCATCATCGCATTAGTGCACCATAACATTATATAATAACCCCTTGAGTTTATCAAGGGGTTATTTGTGTGAATTTATATTTCTTTTTCGAAATATTTTGTGATAACAGATCTAATTAATGATTACTCAGTAATTTTGATTACGTTACCAGCACCAACTGTTCTACCACCTTCACGGATAGAGAATCTTAAGCTCTCTTCGATCGCGATTGGCGAGATCAATTCGATGTGCATTTCGATGTTATCGCCAGGCATACACATTTCAACACCTGGTTCGAACTCGATTGAACCTGTTACGTCTGTTGTTCTGAAGAAGAACTGTGGTCTATAACCTTTGAAGAATGGTGTATGTCTTCCGCCCTCTTCTTTTGTAAGAACGTATACTTGTGCATCGAATTTTGTGTGTGGTTTGATTGTGCCTGGTTTCGCAAGAACTTGTCCTCTTTCGATTTCTGTTCTTTGTACACCACGAAGTAATAAACCTACGTTGTCGCCTGCTTGACCTTCATCAAGAAGCTTTTTGAACATTTCTACGCCTGTTACTACTACTTTTCTTGGCGCTTCTGCTAAACCAACGATTTCTACTTCTTCTTGTACTTTTACGATACCTCTTTCAATTCTACCTGTTGCAACTGTACCACGACCTGTGATCGAGAATACGTCTTCTACTGGCATTAAGAAAGGTTTATCTGTTGCTCTTTCTGGTTGTGGAATGTAATCGTCGATGATTTCGAACATTTCTACGATTTTTTCTGCCCATGCTGCATCGCCTTCAAGTGCTTTTAATGCAGATCCTCTGATGATTGGTGTATCATCGCCTGGGAACTCGTATTGTGAAAGAAGATCTCTTACTTCCATTTCTACTAACTCAAGAAGTTCTTCGTCGTCTACCATATCACATTTGTTTAAGAAAACAACGATGTATGGAACGCCTACTTGTCTTGAAAGAAGGATGTGCTCTCTAGTTTGTGGCATTGGACCATCTGCTGCAGATACAACTAAGATTGATCCGTCCATTTGTGCTGCACCAGTGATCATGTTTTTAACGTAGTCAGCATGGCCTGGACAGTCTACGTGAGCGTAGTGTCTGTTTGGTGTTTCGTATTCAACGTGAGCAGTAGAGATTGTGATACCTCTTTCTCTCTCTTCTGGTGCTTTATCGATGTTTTCGAAATCTACTTTTTGACCTAAACCGTATTTTTCGTATAATACTTTTGTGATTGCAGCTGTTAAAGTTGTTTTACCGTGGTCAACGTGACCGATTGTTCCGATATTACAATGTGGTTTCGTTCTTTCAAACTTTTGCTTTGCCATTGTTAATTATCCTCCTACACGATTATTTTTTACCAAGAACCGCTTCAGCGATGCTTCTTGGGACTGGTTCATAATGACTGAAGATCATTGTATAAGTACCACGACCTTGAGAACTAGATCTAAGGTCTGTAGCATAACCAAACATTTCAGCTAATGGTACGTGTGCTTTAATAATTTGAGCGCCATGAACCATTTCCATACCTTCAAGCTTACCACGTCTTGAGTTGATATCACCCATAACGTCACCGAAATACTCTTCAGGTACTGTTACTTCAACTTTCATGAAAGGCTCTAGTAATACAGCGTCACCTTTTCTCATAGCTTCTTTTAAAGCCATAGATGCAGCAAGTTTAAATGCCATTTCATTAGAGTCAACTTCATGGTAAGAACCATCGTAAAGATTTGCTGTTACGTCGACAACTTCGAAGCCGCCTAAGATACCAGCTTTAAGTGCGCCTTGAACCCCATCATCGATAGCGTTCCAGTATTCTCTTGGAACTGTACCACCAGTAACTGATGATTCAAACGCGTAGCCTTTACCAGATTCATTTGGAGCAAATTTAATTTTAACATGACCGTATTGTCCTCTACCACCTGATTGTTTAGAGTATTTGTAGTCAATGTCAACTGGTTTAGTAATCGTTTCTTTGTAAGCAACTTGAGGAGCACCAATGTTCGCTTCTACTTTGAATTCTCTAAGCAGACGGTCAACGATGATTTCAAGGTGAAGTTCACCCATACCAGCGATGATTACCTGTCCAGTTTCTTCATCTGTATAAGTTCTGAATGTTGGATCTTCTTCTGCAAGTTTTGCAAGAGCGATACCCATTTTTTCTTGTCCTGCACGAGTTTTAGGCTCGATAGCTACGCGAATAACAGGCTCTGGGAATTCCATTGACTCAAGAACAATAATATGATCTGGGTCACATAGTGTATCTCCAGTAGTCGTATATTTTAAACCTACAGCAGCAGCGATATCGCCAGAGTAAACTTTATCAAGTTCTTCTCTTTTGTTTGCATGCATTTGAAGGATACGACCAACTCTTTCTTTTTTATCTTTAGTTGAGTTGTGAACATAAGAACCTGATTCTAATGTTCCTGAGTAAACTCTAAAGAATGTTAACTTACCTACATAAGGGTCAGTCATGATTTTGAAAGCTAAAGAAGAGAATGGAAGTTCATCACTAGCAGGTCTAGCTACTTCGTTACCATCTTCATCAACACCTTGAATTGCAGCTACATCTGTAGGTGCTGGCATATAATCCAATACAGCGTCAAGCATTTTTTGAACGCCTTTGTTTTTATAAGCAGAACCACAAAGAACTGGTACAATTACGTTGTCAATAGTTGCTTTTCTTAATGCAACTTTTAACTCTTCAACAGTAAGTTCTTCGCCTTCAAGATATTTTTCCATTAAGGTTTCATCTGATTCAGCGATAGATTCCATCATGTTATGTCTGTACTCTTCGCAAAGTTCAACCATATCTGCTGGAATTTCTGTTTCTTCGATATTTTCTCCAAGATCATCTCTATAAAAGTAAGCTTTCATAGCTAATAAATCGATAATACCTTGGAATTTATCTTCAGCACCAATTGGTAATTGAACTGGTACTGCATTTGCTTTTAATCTGTCCTTCATCATTTTAACAACTCTGAAGAAATCTGCACCAGTAATGTCCATTTTATTTACAAATGCCATTCTTGGTACGCCATATTTATTTGCTTGTCTCCATACTGCTTCAGATTGAGGCTCAACCCCACCCTTAGCACAGAAAACTGCTACGGAACCATCTAATACACGTAGTGATCTTTCAACTTCTACAGTAAAGTCAACGTGACCTGGCGTGTCGATAATGTTGATTCTTTTGCCTTTCCAGACACAAGTAGTCGCAGCAGAAGTAATTGTGATACCTCTCTCTTGCTCTTGCTCCATCCAGTCCATTGTCGCGCCACCGTCGTGCACTTCACCGATCTTATAGTTGATACCTGTATAATAGAGGATTCTTTCGGTAGTAGTCGTCTTTCCGGCGTCGATATGCGCCATGATGCCGATGTTTCTGGTATTCTCAAGTGAATAACCCCTACTCATCTTTATCCTCCTTTCGCTAAAAGGCATAAGCTTAGCATGCTAAGCTCATACCACACATGATAAAATTAGAATCTGTAATGTGCAAACGCTTTGTTCGCATCAGCCATTTTGTGAGTATCTTCTCTCTTCTTAACTGATGCACCAGTGTTGTTAGCAGCATCCATAATCTCTTTAGCAAGTTTTTCTTGCATCGTTCTCTCGCCTCTTTTGCGAGAGTAAGTGATTAACCATCTAAGACCAAGAGTTTGTCTTCTTTCTGGTCTTACTTCGATAGGTACTTGGTAGTTAGAACCACCAACTCTACGAGCTTTGACTTCAAGAACTGGCATAATGTTGTTCATTGCTGTTTCGAAAACTTCAGCAGGATCTTTACCAGTTTTTTCTTTGATCATGTCAAACGCACCGTAAACGATGCTTTGAGCAACGCCTTTTTTACCGTCATACATAACGGCATTGATTAATTTTGTTACCACTTTGCTTCCGTACATCGGATCAGGTAACACATCTCTTTTAGGAACATTCCCTTTTCTAGGCACTTTCTTCCCTCCTTATAACATGTTTTGGTCATTCATCGGTACTCGACATTTAATGTCGCTGTGCGGAACTTGCTATTGAATTTAAATTACTATATAAAGCCCCTTCCTTTCGGAAGAGGCCGGCTAAATCATTATTTTTTCTTTGGTCTCTTAGCACCGTATTTAGATCTTGCTTGCATTCTGTTGTTAACGCCAGAAGAGTCAAGCACACCTCTTACGATGTGGTATCTACAACCTGGTAAGTCTTTAACTCTACCACCTCTGATAAGAACAACACTGTGCTCTTGAAGGTTGTGGCCAACACCTGGGATATATGCAGTCACCTCAAAACCGTTTGTTAATCTAACTCTGGCAACTTTTCTTAAAGCTGAGTTAGGTTTCTTAGGTGTCACTGTCTTAACACTAGTACACACACCTCTTTTTTGTGGCGAGCTCATTTTAACTTGTTTTCTCTTAAGTGTATTTAAACTTCTTTGTAATGCAGGTGAAGTTGACTTCTCTTCGATTTCAAGTCTTCCTTTTCTCACTAACTGATTAATAGTAGGCATTCCTGTTCAGCACCTCCTTTCCTTTTAATATCTATTTTTCAATAACCGCTGTCGCAGCACCAACGTCAATATTACACGCACGCCCAAGCTCTTTCATAGTCTTGACATAAACAACTTCAACCGCTTTTGAGTTTGCAAGTTCGATGACTTTTTGAATCATCACTTGATCTGCATCTTCAGCAACAAATACGCTAAGAGCTCGATCTAAACTTAAAGACTTAATTGACTGCTTTATGCCAACGTTGATTTTTGAATGTTTTGCAAGGTCGCTTAGTTGCATACTGTGTCCCTCCTTGAAGTCGCCAATATGCACTTCATCATTTTAACACCATCAAAATTTACTGTCAATAAATTTTATGTTAAATACTATTAAAGGTTTCAACGTCTCCAAGATCAAAATCATTGTCTGATTTTACTGACATTTCTTTGTAATAACGCATACCTGTACCAGCTGGAATCAGTTTACCAATGATAACATTTTCTTTAAGACCAAGGAGTCTATCTTCTTTACCATTAATAGCAGCTTCTGTTAAGACACGAGTCGTCTCTTGGAAAGAAGCAGCTGACAAGAACGATTCTGTAGCTAACGATGCTTTGGTAATACCTAGTAATGTTCTAGTACCTTCAGCAAATTCGCCACCTTCAGTTTGAAGTGCTTCATTAATACGATTGAACTCTTTTAAACTAATTACAGTACCTGGAAGTAGTAATGAATCTCCAGATTCGTCAATTTTTATCTTAGAAAGCATTTGCTTAACGATGATTTCGATATGCTTATCATTGATATCAACACCTTGAAGTCTATAAACCTTTTGAACTTCTTTGATGATGTATTCTCTAACACCATATACGCCAACAACTCTAAGCAAATCATGTGGATTGATTGAACCTTCTGTAATAGATTGTCCTTTAATAACGCGATCGCCTTCTTTAACTTTAAGTCTTGCTCCGAATACGATTAACGAAGTATGTTGTTCACCAGTTTCTTCATTAGTAATAACAACTTCTTTCTTCTTCTTTGTTTCTTTAAATGAAACAACACCATCGATTTCAGCGATTACTGCGAGACCTTTCGGTTTTCTAGCTTCAAAAAGTTCCTCAACACGAGGTAGACCTTGTGTGATATCGCCGCCGGCAACACCTCCGGTATGGAACGTTCTCATTGTAAGCTGTGTACCTGGTTCACCGATAGATTGTGCAGCGATAATACCAACTGCTTCACCGACGTGAACTGGTTTTCCAGTTGCAAGGTTAAGTCCATAACATTTAGAGCAAACCCCATATTGTGTATCACAAGTAAGAACCGATCTAATTCTTAAAGTTTTAAAACCTGCAGCAATGATTTTATCTGCAATTTTCTCAGAAATAATTTGGTTGACTGTACAAAGTACTTCACCAGTTGTTGGATGTAAAATGTCTTCAACTGGATATCTACCCAAAATTCTTTCTGCTAAAGGCTCAATTAATTCATTACCTTCTCTAAATTCAACAACATCAATTCCTGAAGTTGTTTGACAATCAATTTCACGAACGATTACTTCCTGGCTGACGTCAACAAGTCTTCTTGTTAAATAACCTGAATCGGCTGTACGTAACGCTGTATCGGCAAGACCTTTACGAGCACCTGTTGTCGAAATAAAATATTCGAGAACTGATAAGCCTTCACGGAAGTTTGAAACGATTGGGATCTCAACTGTTTTACCAAGTGCATTGGCCATCAGACCACGCATACCTGCTAACTGTCTAATCTGGTTTTTAGAACCACGGGCACCTGAGTCCGCCATGATTTTAATGTTGTTTAAGTTAGAAAGATTTTTCATAAGTGCATCTGTAACTTCTTCTGTTGTTTTAGTCCAAGTTTGGATGACTTTTTCATATCTTTCTTCTTCAGAAATAAGACCACGTCTAAATGCTTTTTGATACTGATCAACCGTATTTCGAGCACCAGCAATAAGATCTTTTTTAGCTTCAGGAATATCCATATCAGATACAGCAACTGTAATTGCAGCTCTTGTAGAATATCTAAAACCAATATTTTTCATATGATCAAGTAGTTCTGCTGTGATTGTATTGCCATACTCAGCAAAACATTTTGCAATGATTTCTTCAAGGTCTTTTTTCTTACATAAGAAATCGATCTCTAGAGTATATGGGCTTTCAGTTCTATCAACAAAACCAAGATTTTGAGGAATTTTTTCATTGAAGATAAATCTACCAACTGTACTTTCAACTAGGATAGTTCTATCCTCGTCTGGCAGATATCTTCTCATTTGAACTCTTTCATGAAGACTAATCGCTTCATTATAGTACGCAAGGTTCAACTCGTCCATATCTTTGAAAATACGTTTTTCAGTTGGCTGCGCTTCATTTTGGTAGGTCAAGTAGTACGCACCTAGAACCATATCCTGTGTAGGTGTCGTAATCGGTCTACCATCTTTTGGTGCTAAAATATTATTAACAGAAAGCATCAAAAATCTAGCTTCTGCTTGTGCTTCGACTGAAAGTGGTACGTGGACCGCCATCTGGTCACCATCGAAATCGGCATTGTATGCAGTACATACAAGTGGATGTAGTCTAATCGCTTTACCTTCAACCAACACCGGTTCAAAAGCTTGAATACCAAGCCTATGAAGCGTCGGTGCACGGTTAAGAAGAACTGGATGTTCTGCGATAACCTCTTCCACGATACTCCAAACTTCTGGCTTCACTCTTTCAACCATACGTTTTGCACTTTTAATATTATGCACGTAACCATCGTTTACCAAACGTTTCATTACGAAAGGTTTGAATAATTCTAACGCCATCTTCTTAGGAAGACCACATTGATAGAATTTAAGTTCAGGACCTACTACGATAACAGAACGACCAGAGTAGTCAACACGTTTACCAAGTAAGTTTTGTCTAAATCGACCTTGTTTACCTTTTAATAAATCAGAAAGTGATTTAAGTGGTCTGTTACCAGGACCAGTAACCGGACGACCCCTTCTACCATTATCAATTAAAGCATCAACCGCTTCTTGAAGCATACGCTTTTCATTTCTAACGATAATATCTGGTGCACCAAGTTCTAAAAGTCTTTTTAGACGATTGTTTCTATTAATAACTCTTCTATAAAGGTCATTTAAATCTGCTGTAGCAAAACGACCACCATCTAATTGAACCATTGGTCTTAAATCTGGCGGGATTACTGGAACTACATCCAAAATCATCCATTCAGGATCATTGCCAGATTGTCTAAATGCTTCAACAACTTCAAGTCTTCTTACAATTCTAATTTTTCTTTGACCAGAACTGTCTTTTAACTGTGTTTTAAGCTCTTCTGCAAGACCTTCTAAGTCGACTTGTTGTAAAATTTCTTTTACCGCTTCAGCACCCATCATTGCTCTAAATGTATTGCCATATTTTTCCCTGTACTGAGCGTATTCACTTTCAGTAAGAAGTTGCTTATACTCTAAGCTTGTTTCACCTGGCTCAATCACAATATAAGAAGCAAAATATAAAACTTTCTCAAGCGACCTAGGTGATAAATCAAGAAGAATACCCATCTTAGATGGAATTCCTTTGAAATACCAAATATGAGACACTGGTGCTGCGAGTTCGATATGACCCATACGTTCACGACGAACTTTTGACTTTGTGACTTCAACGCCACATCGGTCACAAACAACACCTTTATATCTTACTTTTTTATACTTCCCACAATGACATTCCCAGTCTTTTGTAGGTCCGAAGATCTTTTCACAGAAAAGACCTTCTTTTTCAGGTTTTAAAGTTCTATAATTGATCGTTTCTGGTTTTTTAACTTCACCTTTTGACCACGATCTTATTTTATCTGGTGATGCTAATCCAATTCTTATAGAATCAAAATTGTTGAATTCGATCAAGGGCTACCTCTCCCTTCTCTATTAAAGTTAGTTACTCATCAAAATCTTCATCGTCTTCCATTAAAAAATCATCATCTGAATCAAAATTGTCATCCTCAACTTCTTGATTTGACTCTTCATCTGATAAATCATCAATAAATCCGCCACGCTCAATATCATTTGTTATCTTATTTTCTCTAAGAGCAGTATTGTAATCCAAACCATCATCGTCATCAGTGTCAACTTCGATTTCGATTTCGCCGGCATCATCTCTAAGAACTTTTACGTCAAGCGCAAGTGCTTGAAGTTCTTTGATTAATACTTTAAATGATTCTGGAATACCTGGTTCAGGAATGTTTTCACCTTTAACGATTGCTTCATAAGCTTTTACTCTACCTACGACGTCGTCTGATTTAACAGTCAAAATCTCTTGTAGTGTATGAGCTGCACCATATGCTTCAAGTGCCCAAACCTCCATCTCACCAAAACGCTGCCCACCAAATTGAGCTTTACCACCAAGTGGTTGTTGCGTTACGAGTGAGTAAGGTCCAGTACTTCTAGCATGGATTTTATCATCAACCAAATGGTGAAGTTTCAGCATGTACATGTAACCAACAGTTACGTGGTTATCAAACGCTTCGCCAGTTCTACCATCTCTAATTAAAAGTCTACCGTTACCTGGGTAACCTGCATCTTGTAAGATTTCTCTGATTTGAGTCTCTCTAGCACCGTCGAATACTGGGGTTGCGACTTTCCATCCTTTTTTCTTAGCTGCTAAACCAAGATGGACTTCAAGTACCTGACCGATATTCATACGAGAAGGTACCCCAAGTGGGTTAAGAACGATTTGTAGTGGTGTTCCGTCTTCAAGGAAAGGCATGTCTTCTACTGGTGAAATTCTGGAGATAACCCCTTTATTACCATGACGACCGGCCATTTTATCACCGATACTGATCTTTCTTTTCTTAGCGATGTATACACGAATGAGTTTGTTAACGCCAGGAGACAATTCATCCCCGTTTTCTCTTTCGAATTTTTTAACATCAACTATTATACCTGACTCGCCGTGAGGTACTCTTAATGAAGTATCTCTAACTTCACGAGCTTTTTCGCCGAAAATTGCTCGAAGCAATCTTTCTTCAGCAGTTAATTCAGTTTCACCTTTCGGAGTAACTTTACCTACTAAAATGTCACCAGAGTTAACTTCAGCACCGATTCTGATAATACCTTCAGCATCGAGATTTTTAAGAGCATCTTCACCGACGTTTGGAATATCTCTTGTGATTTCTTCTGGTCCAAGTTTAGTATCTCTTGCTTCTGATTCATACTCTTCAATATGAATAGAAGAAAGTTTATCTTCCATGACAAGTTCTTCGCTAATAAGGATCGCATCCTCATAGTTATAGCCTTCCCATGTCATGAAACCGATTAATAGGTTTGTACCCAATGCAATTTCACCATTATCAGTAGAAGGACCATCAGCAATGATTTCATCTGCAATCACGCGTTGACCTTTTTTAACCAATGGCTTTTGATTGATACATGTACCTTGATTTGATCGCTTGAATTTTAATAGCTTAAATCTATATTTTTTCTTATCTGCATCGCCTCTTACAACGATTTCTTCAGCTGAAACATATTCAATTACGCCGTCAACTGGTGACTTAACAACTGAACCTGAATCTTTTGCTGCTATATGCTCAATTCCTGTACCTATGATTGGCGCTTCTGCTCTTACGAGTGGAACTGCCTGACGTTGCATGTTCGATCCCATTAGGGCACGGTTAGCATCATCATTTTCAAGGAACGGAATCATTGCAGTTGCAACTGAAACCATTTGTTGAGCTGAAACCTCTACTAAATCAATGTCAGTAGATGGGAATTCTTTAATGTCTGCTCTACGACGAGCAACGATCCTATCACTGACAAATCGATTGTCATCTGATATCGGTTCATTTGCTGGTGCAACTGTATATTTATCTTCATAATCTGCAGTAATATAGATAATTTCATCTGTAATAACACCAGTTTTCTTATCTACTTTTCTATAAGGTGATTCAATAAAGCCATACTCATTGATTCTAGCAAATGTACTTAAAGAACCAATAAGACCGATATTTGGACCTTCAGGTGTCTCAATTGGACACATTCTACCATAGTGAGAATGATGTACGTCTCGAACCTCGAAGCCTGCTCTTTCTCTTGAAAGACCGCCAGGTCCGAGTGCTGAAAGTCTTCTCTTATGCGTTAACTCAGCAAGTGGATTCGTTTGATCCATGAACTGAGACAACTGAGAACTACCAAAGAACTCTTTGATTGCAGATACAACAGGTTTAATATTTATAAGTGCCTGTGGTGTAATCGCTTCCATATCTTGGATCGTCATGCGTTCACGAACAACTCTTTCCATTCTTGAAAGACCAATTCTAAATTGATTCTGAAGAAGCTCGCCTACGGAACGTATTCTTCTGTTACCCAAATGGTCGATATCATCCACATTACCGACACCCCAGTTTAAGTTAAGAATATAACTGAAAGATGCGATCATATCTGCCGGAATAATGTGTCTAGGAATAAGTTCAGACATTCTTTCTTCAACAGCATTAACTTGATCTTCTAAAGAATCATGTGTATCCATGATTTCTTTAAGAACTGGATAATATACTTTTTCCTTGATTTTAAGTTTTTCAGATTGAATATAAGTGTTAATATCAACGAAATGGTTACCGATTACACGAATAATTTTCTCATCATCACCATAGATGTCAACTTGTTTAACACCTGCGTTTTCAATAACTGTTGCCATATCAATTGAAATTTTTGTATCTTTTTCAACAAGGATTTCACCTGTCTGCGGATTGATAATATTCTCTGCAGAAACACGCTCTTCAATTCGGTTAGAAACACCAAGTTTTCTATTGAATTTATAACGACCCACTTTTGCAAGGTCATAACGCTTTTCATCAAAGAATAAAGAATAGATTAGGTTTCTTGCACTTTCTACAGTCGGCGGTTCACCTGGTCTTAACTTCTTATAAATTTCAATAAGACCTTCTTCTTGATTAACGGTGCTATCCTTATCTAATGTCTTAATCAATTTTTCATCTTCACCGAACATTGATAGGATTTCTTGATTAGTGTGATAGCCTAAAGCTCTGATTAATGTCGTAGCAGGCAATTTACGTGTTCTGTCAATTCTCACTGATACAACATCGTTTGAATCAGTTTCATATTCAAGCCATGCGCCTCTGTTTGGTATAATTGTACTTGAAAATAATCTGGTACCAACTTTATCGATTTTTACATCGTAGTATGGCCCTGGTGATCTTACTAACTGGCTGACGATAACTCTCTCAGCACCATTGATGATAAAAGTACCCTTGTCTGTCATCAATGGGAAGTCACCCATAAATACTTTTTGTTCTTTGATTTCGCTTGTTTCCTTATTAATGAAGCGCACTTGCACTCTTAAAGGAACGGCGAAGTTAACATCTCGTTCTTTACACTCTTCAACATCATACTTTGGTTCTTCATCGAGTTCATAATCAATGAATTCCAAGCTAAGATTTCCTGTGTAATCTTCGATTGGCGAAATGTCCTTAAAGGCCTCTTTTAGACCTTCTTCAAGAAACCACTCATAGGATTTTCTTTGGATCTCAATTAAGTTTGGTTTCTCAAGTAGCTCATTGATTCTAGCAAAACTCATTCTTTCTGTTTTTCCGAGCATTACAGGTTGTGGCATTAAATTTTCACCCCTTGTGTAATAAAAGTCGTTGTATTATAAAAGGAACAAATCCTTTTCTAACCATCAATGCTTAGCATTTAGAAACGCAGAAAACTCCATTCTAAACATACTTATAGCATTATAAAATAATATCACACTTGTCTATGGGTGTCAACATCATTTTAAAAGAATGTTTAGAATAGAGTTTTCATTTTTGTAGCATTTGAAGCAAAAAGCCACCATTTCTGGTGGCTATTCATTTTAATCGAAATTATTTTAATTCGATAGCAGCGCCAGCTTCTTCTAAAGCAGCTTTCATTTTGTCAGCTTCATCTTTAGATACACCAGCTTTTAATACTTGTGGAGCACCATCAACTAAATCTTTAGCTTCTTTTAAGCCAAGACCAGTTAACTCTCTAACAACTTTGATAACGCCAATTTTCTTAGCGCCAGCGTTAGCTAAAACTACGTCAAATTCAGATTTTTCTTCAGCAGCTTCAGCAGCAGCACCGCCAGCTACAGCAACTACAGGAGCAGATGCAGATACGCCGAATTCAGCTTCACATGCTTCTACTAATTCTTTTACTTCTAAAATGCTCATGCCTTTGATAGCTTCAATAATTTGTTCTTTAGTCATTTTAAACACCTCCGGTTATTTTTCAGTTATGCAATGCAATTAAGCATTTGCACCCTCTTTTTCTTTGATAAGATTTGATAAGAAATAAGCGAAATTTGAAACTGGAGCCTTGACACTTCCAAGGAATCTTCCAATTAACACTTCTTTTGATGGTAGATCTGCAATTTCTGTGATTTGTTCAAGATTACAGTAAGCGCCTTCAACAACGCCTGCTTTAAGTTCAAGCTTTTTGTGACCTTTAGCAAAATCTTTAATGATTTTAGCTGGAACAACCGCGTCTTCGATACCGAAAGCGATCGCATTTGGACCAGTCAAATCTTGAGATAATGACTCAAAAGGTGTATCTTTAATAGCGATTTTTACTAAGTTATTTTTGTAAACTTTGTACTCAACGCCAGCTTGTCTAAACTTAGTTCTAAGTTCAGTTACTTCCTCAACAGTTAAACCTCTGTAATCTACGAGAACAGCAGACTTAGCACTTGCGAACTTTTCTTTAATTTCTTCAACTGCTACTTTTTTAGCATCAAAATTATTTGACATTTGTCCACCTCCTTGTATAAAATAAAACCTCTCTTCCGTAGACAAGAGAGGTTATAATTTACGTTACATAAACTATTTATTCTTACCTCGGTAGGAAATTAAGCCTTAGCACCTACTGTCTACGGTTTATATGCATTTTTTAAGACAAAGCAATTCTATCAGAGATTGAATAACTTGTCAATTATAATTTTGCAGCATTGAGTTTAATTCCAGGACCCATTGTACTAGAAAGCGTTACGCTTCTTAAATAAGTTCCTTTAGCAGCAGCTGGTTTCGCTTTTACTACTGCGTCAATCAATGCGCTTAAGTTTTCAGACAATTTAACTTCATCAAAAGAAGCTTTACCGATAGATACGTGTACAATATTTGTTTTGTCAAGTCTGTACTCTACTTTACCAGCTTTGATTTCGTTAACTGCTCTTTCAAGATCGAATGTTACGGTACCAGATT
The DNA here is from genome assembly GCF_058683495.1 of Fusibacter sp. QWL-12. Taxonomy (NCBI): domain Bacteria; kingdom Bacillati; phylum Bacillota; class Clostridia; order Eubacteriales; family Fusibacteraceae; genus Fusibacter; species Fusibacter sp. QWL-12. The sequence continues at coordinate 2,269,213 of NZ_CM178745.1, read as the reverse complement.
TAGGGTTTGGCATCAAACCTTTAGGACCTAAAACTCTACCTAAACGACCTAATTGTCCCATCATGTCAGGTGTAGAAACGATAACATCATAGTCAAACCAGTTTTCGTTTTGGATTTTAGTAATAATGTCCTCTGCGCCTACGAAATCAGCGCCAGCTTTTTCAGCTTCAGCAGCTTTTTCGCCTTTAGCGATAACAAGAACTCTTTTAGTTTTACCAGTACCGTGTGGTAAAACGATAGCGCCTCTAACTTGTTGGTCAGCATGTCTACCGTCAACGCCTAATTTGATGTGAAGTTCAACTGTCTCATCAAATTTAGCTTTAGCAGTTTGCTTAACTAATTTTATTGCTTCATCAACATCATAAAGTCTGTTTCTTTCAACTAACTTTTCTGCTTCTTGATAAGCTTTACCTCTTTTTGGCATTTCTTACCTCCTTAGTGGTTACGCGGAAATTTTCCTCCCACATAGTTCATGAGACTTTTATTAGTCTTCGATTACAATACCCATACTTCTTGCAGTACCTTCGATCATGCTCATTGCAGATTCGATGTTTGCAGCATTTAAGTCTGGCATTTTGATTTCAGCGATTTCTCTAACTTTAGATCTTTTAACTGTAGCTACTTTCTTTTTGTTAGGTTCACCTGAACCGCCTGCGATACCTGCAGCTTTAATTAACAAGTTTGCAGCTGGTGGCGTTTTAGTGATGAAAGTATAAGATCTATCTTGGTAAACAGTGATAACAACAGGGATAATCATACCCTCTTGATCAGCAGTTTTAGCGTTAAATTCTTTAACGAATTGCATGATGTTAACACCTTGTTGACCTAATGCTGGACCAACTGGTGGAGCTGGAGTTGCTTTACCTGCTGGAATTTGTAATTTTACTAAACCAGTTACTTTTTTAGCCATTGACATTCACCTCCTTAAAAATTCTTTTTAACTTGATCGAACTCGAGTTCCACTGGGGTTTCTCGACCAAACATCGAAATCATCGCTTTGACCGATTGTCTTTCCATGTGGATTTCCTCTACTGTTCCAATAAAGTTCTCAAATGGACCAGATATAACAGTAATTGTGTCACCGACCTCGAAATCGACTTGGATCATACGTTTTTCTAGACCCATATTTTCAACTTCTTCATCAGTTAGTGGAATAGGCTTTGAGCCGGGACCAACGAATCCTGTTACTCCTCGTGTGTTGCGTACGACATACCAAGACTCATCTGTCATAATCATTTTAACTAATGCATAACCTGGGAAGATTTTTTTCGACTTGTCTTTTCTCTTACCGGCTTTGATCTCAACGACCGTTTCCGTCGGCACTACAACTTGTAGAATAACGTCTTCCATGCCTCTGTTTTCAACGATTTTCTCGATATTTGCCTTTACTTTGTTTTCATGACCAGAGTACGTATGAACCACATACCACTTCGCATTGTTTGCATCTGCCATGTTTCTGATTCAACCTCCTCCCAATAGTTACCGGATCAGTTTTAAGCAAGTAAGTTGAAGAGAAATTTAAAGATTGTATCTAGTATACCAATGACAATTGCTGAAAAAGCACACATAGCTAGTACAACCAATGTGTAATTCCATACATCTTGTCGAGTTGGCCAAGTTACTTTCTTAATTTCACTTTTCACACTTCTGTAAAACTTGCCTGCACTAAACTTGTTTTCTTTTACATTACTAGAAGCCATTTATCTCAACCCCTTATCTAATATTTGAAACTATTTAGTTTCTTTATGTTCTGTGTGTTTCTTACAAAACTTGCAATATTTTTTCATTTCAATTCTGTCTGGGTTGTTCTTCTTGTTTTTCGTAGTGTTGTAATTTCTGTTCTTACACTCAGTACATGCTAACGTGATGTTAACTCTCATCTCGACACCTCCTAAATCCATAATGTCCGTGCCTGGCAATGCACACTATACTCCACTATAACATTACTAATCTAACCTACCATAAAATAAAAGGCATGTCAACAAAACCACGTGAGTTTACACGCGTAATAATATTAACAATTATTCATCTTACAAAGCAAGTTAAATAAGGACTAGTTGCCACTAGTCCTTATCTTCTAAAGTAACATTAGAAAATACAGTATTTTATATCTTAAATTAATTACCTATAGTATTTTATAACAGCTTATCAAAAATTACAATAATGTTTTTTGGGATTATTCAGTAATTTTGATTACGTTACCAGCACCAACTGTTCTACCACCTTCACGGATAGAGAATCTTAAGCTCTCTTCGATCGCGATTGGCGAGATCAATTCGATGTGCATTTCGATGTTATCGCCAGGCATACACATTTCAACACCTGGTTCGAACTCGATTGAACCTGTTACGTCTGTTGTTCTGAAGAAGAACTGTGGTCTATAACCTTTGAAGAATGGTGTATGTCTTCCGCCCTCTTCTTTTGTAAGAACGTATACTTGTGCATCGAATTTTGTGTGTGGTTTGATTGTGCCTGGTTTCGCAAGAACTTGTCCTCTTTCGATTTCTGTTCTTTGTACACCACGAAGTAATAAACCTACGTTGTCGCCTGCTTGACCTTCATCAAGAAGCTTTTTGAACATTTCTACGCCTGTTACTACTACTTTTCTTGGCGCTTCTGCTAAACCAACGATTTCTACTTCTTCTTGTACTTTTACGATACCTCTTTCAATTCTACCTGTTGCAACTGTACCACGACCTGTGATCGAGAATACGTCTTCTACTGGCATTAAGAAAGGTTTATCTGTTGCTCTTTCTGGTTGTGGAATGTAATCGTCGATGATTTCGAACATTTCTACGATTTTTTCTGCCCATGCTGCATCGCCTTCAAGTGCTTTTAATGCAGATCCTCTGATGATTGGTGTATCATCGCCTGGGAACTCGTATTGTGAAAGAAGATCTCTTACTTCCATTTCTACTAACTCAAGAAGTTCTTCGTCGTCTACCATATCACATTTGTTTAAGAAAACAACGATGTATGGAACGCCTACTTGTCTTGAAAGAAGGATGTGCTCTCTAGTTTGTGGCATTGGACCATCTGCTGCAGATACAACTAAGATTGATCCGTCCATTTGTGCTGCACCAGTGATCATGTTTTTAACGTAGTCAGCATGGCCTGGACAGTCTACGTGAGCGTAGTGTCTGTTTGGTGTTTCGTATTCAACGTGAGCAGTAGAGATTGTGATACCTCTTTCTCTCTCTTCTGGTGCTTTATCGATGTTTTCGAAATCTACTTTTTGACCTAAACCGTATTTTTCGTACAATACTTTCGTAATTGCAGCTGTTAAAGTTGTTTTACCGTGGTCAACGTGACCGATTGTTCCGATATTACAATGTGGTTTCGTTCTTTCAAACTTTTGCTTTGCCATTGATAAAATTCCTCCCTTGGATTATTAATATCACTTTAACAGATGCGCTGCCGCACTGTTAATTAACTAATTTAAATTGATCAAGTATTTTTCAAGTTTCTTTTTAACACGTTGAAGTGCATTGTCAACGGATTTTACGTGTTTGTTCATTTCAACTGAAATTTCTTGATACGATTTGCCTTCGAGATATGCATTAAGGACTTTCCATTCAAGATCACTTAAAACTTCACCCATTTTTTCTTCAATATTACTCAGTTCTTCTCGTTTGATAATTAAGTGCTCCGGATTAAGCTCTTTGCTACTCGTCGACATGACATCAAATAGCGTCCTATCGGATTCGTCATCAAACATTGGTTTGTTTAGCGAAACATATGAATTTAACGGTATGTGCTTTTGTCGTGTCGCCGTTTTAATAGCTGTAATGATTTGCCGTTTTATACAAAGTTCAGCAAACGATCTAAAAGAAGTAACTTTGTCCGGTTGGTAGTCACGCATGGCTTTAAACAAGCCAATCATACCTTCCTGAACTATATCTTCACGATCTGCACCAATTAGGAAATACGACCTCGCTTTAGATCTGACGAAGTTCTTATACCGCTTAATCAATATTTCTTGTGCTCTTGGGTCACCTTTTCGCGCTCGTTCGACAATTAACTCTTCATCGAGTTGTTCATCATCTAATCTTTCAAGTACTGCCATCAAGCTGCCTCCTAGTTCGCGTGAAAAGAATCATCACTATGCCAATTCATAAAAACATTATATATGATTCATAAATTTAACGCAAGTACCGTTAAACCCTTTAAATTACAACCTTCAAATTATTTTTTAGCCGTATTTCTCTGTCTGAGAACTTCGTACATGATAACGCTACCAGCAACTGCTGCATTCAAGGAACTCACTTCCCCTTTCATGGGTAGTGAAACCATCAAATCACAACTTTCTTTTACCAATCTACTGATGCCGTCACCCTCATTTCCAATAACGATTCCGATCCCACCTGTAAGATTGGTCTCATAATAAGTTGGCGCTCCCATATCTGTCCCAACAATCCAAACACCAGCATCTTGTAGTTTTTTAATCGTCTGAGTCATATTCGTAACTCTTGCAACAGGTACGTATTCTACTGCACCACATGATGTTTTAACCACAGTTTGATTCACAGCTGCACTTCTTCTTTTAGGAATGATAACACCATGTGCACCGACGGCATTCGCCGTACGGATTACACTTCCTAAATTATGTGGATCGGTAATTTCATCGAGGAGAATTAAAAATGGCGCTTCTTCTTTCACAGCCGCTCTTTCTAGCAACTCTTCGACTTCGTAATATTTATAAGGTGCCACGTAAACGATAACCCCTTGATGATTTTCACCATTAGAAAGCTTATCCAGTTGTTTTCGATCAGTAAACTGGATCTGAATCTTCTTATTCTTTAATGCATCAATTACCTTTTGAAGATTTTTATCTCTTGAGCCCTCTAATACAAGTGCTTTATTGATCTCATGTCCCGCTTCTACAGCTTCTAACACAGGATTTCTTCCATATATCATATCTTCCATAATATACCTCTATACATTTAACAAATTTCTATACTTCTCGCGAACATTAACAATGTTACCACAAGTCATTTTACCTTCTGGACAAGGTCCTGTAAGACACTTAGGACCAATACCTTTAAACAAGGTCGGCGCTTCATTAGTTACCAGCTTGAGCATCTCATCGGCTAAATTTCTTATTTCCCATTGTGCACGCATACAGCATCTGTGGTTGAAAAAGTTGATTAAGCTTCTCGCATTCATCGTAACTACGATTTTTGTTTCACAAGCATTAGGAAAAACAAAACGCGCATCCTCAATCGCTGACTTTTCTGCAGATCTCTTTGCAGAAGCTTCACTCATGCCATCATTAGTAAATCTTTCAAAATAATCTTTTTCTAGTAAATCTACGATTGTCTCATATGCTTTTTGATCTTGATTCATTGTGCTGATAAAAATTGCTTTTGCCTCAGGATTGTTCTCAATTGCTGGTGGTACAATGTATTCAAACTGGGTGAGTTTAACATATCTTTGTGATTGTTGAGAATAAGATGCAATTCTATGTCTAACCAATTGATGCGTCAAAACACGACTTACCCCTTCAATAGAAAATGTAAAGCTAATATGTTCAAGTGGTGAATAGTGCCCAAAATCCAATAACTTATCTAAAAAAGCAGCACTCTTTTCTGTTGTCAAATCATCCATTAACCCTTTTGCACCCGTTGCTGAATAACACAATTTTGCAGCAGCAGCAACAACCCTTTCAGGATCTGGTGAGTGCGCAATCAACTCTACATTCATATTCATCCCCCTTATTGAAATTCAGAAAAATCGTCCCCAAAAGGCAAAAGTCCAAAAACATATTTACGACTATGATATCTGACTTGATTGTCCTTATATTCAATATTAACAATTTTTGCCTTTAACAAGCCCAACTCATATAGTTTACCATCAAAAGTATCACTGACAAATGCTTCTGCTCTCATTTGTTCTGCGTCATCTGCAAACTGATAAGGGTCAAAAAAAACTGATTTACCTACCAAAACCAATAATAAAATCAAAGTTACACTTAAAAGCACTTTTTCCTTTAATGTTAATTTTCTTTTATTCTTCTTCATCATTTACCTCGCTAGAAACAACAGTTTTCTGGACTTGATTTAGATTTTCTAAATATAAGATCCCTTCTGCAATTATTTCTACTATTCTATTTTCTTCTCCTATTAAATAAAGAAAGCCAATTAACGTTTCAAATCCGGTTGCGTATTTATAGTCACTTAAAACCGCGTTTTTAGGAACCGTATTTGACTTTTGATTGCGGCCTCGTTTTACAAATGTCCACTCTTCTTCAGTGAAATAGCTTTGTAAGCCTTTAACCAATTCTGCTTGTGCAGATGCTTTAACGTATTTAATCGCTTTTTTTGACATTTCACTTGGTGAATTGTTGATAGAATTAATTAAATACTGCCTAATATAAACTTCGTAAACAGCATCTCCAACATAAGCAAGCTTTAAAGGATTTAACATTCTTACATCAGTTTTATCTAATTTTTTTACCTGTAATAACTCCATCAAACTTATTTTATCCAATCTTTACTCTCCTCAGGCATAGATACACTTAAAACTCGAAAGGTTTACCCTTCGAGTTTTAAATTGGCTAGCATAAATTTTTTAAGCAATAATCGATTCTTTCTTTTGTCAACTCTTTACCTAAAAGTTCAATGACAATTGCAATGTCGGGTCCATGTACTTGTCCAGTAATTGCAACCCTCACAGGCATAAACAAGTTCTTTCCTTTATGACCTGTCTCTTTTTGAATTTCTTTTAAGATTGTTTTAACTGCATCCGCATTTAAAACTTCAGTTGCCATCATCTTATCAGCAAAAATTTGCATCATTTCAGGTACATGCTCAAGTTTAATCATTTCACCAGCTTCATCATCTTCTAATACGACATCTTTTCTAGTGAAAAAGGCATAATAATCTTTTATGTCTTCAAGTTTATTAAAACGCTCTCTTAATACTTCAATCATTCTCTTTAGCCAGTTATAATCAGCTTCAAAAGTAGCTTCAGTTGTAAACCCAGCCTCAACTAAATAAGCCTTACTAAGTTCAGTCAAACGATCAAGATCAGCTGATTTAATATAGTGGTTATTCATCCAGTTAAGTTTGTCTAAATCAAAGACGCCGCCTGATTTAGACACTCTTTCAAATGAAAACTTTTCGATCATTTCACTCATACTTAGAATTTCCTGGCCATCCTCAGGTGACCATCCAACCAATGCAACGTAATTGATTAAAGCCTCTGGTAAATAGCCTTTCGATCTAAAGTCTTCAACCGCTACGCTACCTTCTCTTTTGCTTAATTTCTTTTTACTTTGGCTTAGTATTACTGGTAAATGAACGAATTCAGGCGCGTCCCAACCAAAAGCTTCATAAGTAAATACGTGCTTTGGTGTAGATATTAACCACTCATCTCCACGAACGACATGGGTGATTCCCATGTAGTGATCATCTACGACAACTGCCATATGATACGTAGGAAAACCGTCTGTTTTCATAAGAACCTGATCATCTAGATCATTTGTATTAACCGTTACAGTCCCCTTAATCGCATCGTTGAACTCAATGACGCGATTTTCTGGTAATTTTAATCTTATAACGTGATCTTGACCACTTGCAAGCTTTTCATCAACTTCTTCTTTTGAAAGATGCTTACAGTGACCATCGTATTTCGGTGTTAAGCCTTCAGATTTTTGATGTTCCCTTACAGCATCCAATCTTTCCTTAGAGCAAAAACAGTAATAAGCATGATCTTTTTCCACTAATTCTAAAGCATGCTTTTTGTAGATCTCTAATCTCTGTGATTGAATATATGGGCCACAATCGCCAGTTTGTGTAATATGTCCAGATGCATCTAGTACAGGACCTTCATCATGTACTACACCTGCCCATGATAAAGAGCGGATGATACCTTCAACTGCATCCTCTACCAAACGTGTCTGATCTGTATCTTCTATTCTAAGTAAATATTGTCCATCGTTTTGCTTTGCATATAAATAATTATATAACGCCGTTCTAAGACCACCGATATGAACATATCCTGTTGGACTTGGCGCAAATCTTAATCTAGGTTTCATTATACCGTCCTCCTACTATTCGACTCATTATACTAAAAATCAGAACCTCTTTCAATGACGACCTTCATTCTAGCCATAATATAAGCATAGCTGTTTTCATCATGTGGTTTTGTACAATCGCTGCAATCTTTAATTCCGTGATTCATTTTAAAATCACCGCCGCATTCATCCTTTAACATATAGAGCGGGCAATAGCAAAACAAACAATTAAATTTTTCGTTTTCTACACCCTTATGACAAGGAAAAAATTCACATGCTTTATGTTGATTAAATTTATAGTTTTCACTCATATGGACGCCCTCTTTTCTAATAATACGACTGCTTGGCTTGATATACCTTGTTCAAGGCCTTCAAATCCCAGTCTTTCTGTAGTAGTTGCTTTAATATTGATGCGTGCCTTATCGCATCCAATACAGCTTGATAAATTTTGAATCATCTCATCAAGATAGGGTGCTAATTTGGGCTTTTGAGCCACTATTGTCGCATCAATATTACCAATGACATATCCTTCCGAATGCATGAGCTCAGTTACTTTTTCAAGTAATATGAGACTTGAAATATCTTTATAGGTTTGAGCAGTGTCAGGAAAATGCTTCCCAATATCACCCTTGCCCAATGCGCCGAGCATTGCGTCCATTATTGCATGTGTTAAAACATCCGCATCCGAATGCCCCAACAATCCTAAATAGTGCTCTATCTTTACCCCTCCTAGAATTAAATCCCTTTCCTCTACGAGCTGGTGAACATCATAGCCAATCCCAATCCTCATAACTCACCTTCCTTTGAAGCAATCATCCATTCAGCTAACTTAATATCAAATGGTTTTGTAATTTTTATATTATCTGCTGAACCTTCAAAAATACCAACCTTCTTACCAAGCTTTTCTAACAGCATAGCATCATCTGTTGCACTTAATTGGGTTTGTAATGCAAACTTATGTGCCTCTAAAAGTGTTTCAAACTTAAAAATCTGAGGTGTCTGCACTGCCCATATCGTTTCTCGGTCAACAGTTTCAATAATTGTAAGGTTACTCTCTACCTTTTTAAGTGTATCGGTCACTTTCATCCCTGCAATTAATCCTTCTAAATCTATGGAAAGAGATAAATCAGAAATGGCCTTGACGGTTGATGACTTTGGAATAAAAGGTCTTACACCATCGTGTATCAAAATCAAATCAACAATGCTTTCAAGATGACTGAGTCCATTATATACAGATGCTTGGCGTGTTGCGCCACCACAAACAACTTTAATACTTTTCTCAAAAGGAAACCACTTTGTAACTTTCTTTAAAACTTCATCCACTTCGTTTTGAGGCACAACAATAATGAGTTCCACAAAGGTATACATCTCTAACAATGCTTCAATCGTCCAATTAAGTACTTCTTTTCCTTGAAGCTCTAAAAATTGCTTTTTAATAGAACCGCCAATTCTCGTGCCCGATCCAGCAGCAGGAATGATTGCACTAATTCTCATATCAGTCATTTTATTAACCTCATCTGTTTACTTCGTTATCATTATAACATATGAAAAAGGTTCCTTATCATTAATTCAAATATTACTTTTAAGTTTAAACAGATTCATTTTTTTACTAATAATAATAAACAAAAACCAAGGTGAACTTACCACCTTGGTTTAAAAGACTTTAATACGATTGATTAGGTTTTGATTTTGCAAATATCATTTTACCAGCAGCTGTTTGAAGGACACTGGTAACGATAACGGTGATATGATCGTTCATAAACTTTCTACCATCTTCAACGACGATCATAGTGCCATCATCCAAATACGATACACCTTGATTTGCTTCCTTGCCTTCTTTAATGATCTGAACAAACATCTCTTCGCCTGGTAAAACAACTGGTTTTACAGCATTTGCAAGTTCATTGATATTTAGAATAAGTATATCCTGTAATGAAGCTACTTTATTGAGATTATAGTCATTCGTAACGATACAGCCATTCATCTTTTGGGCTAACTTAATTAATTTGACATCAACTTCAGCAACATCTTCAAAATCCTGATCAACAATCTTTACCACAATAGGTAAATCTCTTTGAATGATTTTTAAAATATCAAGACCTCTTCTCCCTCTATTTCTCTTTAAAGCATCAGAAGAATCTGCAATATGTCTTAATTCACTGAGAACAAACTCTGGAATGATTACTTCACCTTCGATAAATCCAGTCTTGCAAATATCGGCGATACGTCCGTCAATAATAACACTTGTGTCTAAGATTTTAGGCTTTGATTGTACAGATGCAGCTCCTGTTTTGATCGTTTTAGCTGGTGTCATTTTTTTTGCCCAATCTGTTAACTTGGGCTGATCTTTGATGTTCTTTTGAGCCAGTGAAATTCCCAAATAACCGAAAAAGATAAAAGTAAGAATTTGAAGTGCGCTTGCTACCATTGGTATCGGAATAATATCATACAAGCCACTAATTAAAAAAGCGATGATTAGTCCAAAAACTAATCCTATAAGTCCAAATAAAAAATCTTGTTGCGGAATTTTCTCTAATTCATTTTGAACAATTTGAGCCAGTCGTTTGCCAAGTTTAATGAGAATCTTAGAAGCAAAATACAAAACAAATGCGCCTAAAAGACCTAGCACGGTTGGCGTTACTACCAAGTAAACAATACGATCAAAGTTGATTAGGTGTAAATCGTGTAGCGGATCTGCTAACCGTATACCTAAGGCAACCCCAGAGCTGAGTCCGATGAACGTGATGATATACTTGATTAGTTTTTCTACCATCATACCCCTCCCTTCACATAAAATTGAGCATCCAAAAGATGCTCATGAACTTAATACTGATTTTAGCACATTATCGCGTTAAGATAAAGCTTTTGTCAATGACTTCCAATCGTCGCATTGACCAATGAAACCACGTCATCCTCTTTTAAATCTCTTACTAAGGTCAGCTCACTAATTAAAATTTGCTTAGAATTGTTGAGCATTTTACGTTCACCTGTGGAAAGACCTTTCTCTCTGTCTAGAATTTCCAAATTTCTAACTACAGCTGCCACCTCAAAAATATCACCTGATTTAACTTTCTCAAGATTTGCACGATATCTTCGATTCCAATTATCTGGCATAACTTCTTTGTGTTGAGCGAGAAGATCCATTACATCCTTAAACATCTTCTGATCAACAACTTTACGTACCCCTAGTTCCTCAGCATTTTCAATAGGAATCATTACTTTCATGTTTTTTATCGGTAATTTTAGAATATAAAACTCTTTGTCTGTACCTAACAATTCCTTGTGCTCGATGGATTCTATGACCCCAGCACCATGCATAGGGTATACGATTTTATCTCCAACTTTAAACATTCTGACCTCCATGCAGCCTTTTTTACTATTATACCTTAATTTTGCAACTTGTTCAACAAACTTAAAATTATACTATTTGTTAAATTTCTTGTCAACAATATTTTACACAATCTAAATAAAGAGCAAACACTTTCCGTTTAAAGGCTTTTGTGGTAGAATGTGAATATAAATTCACATATTAGCATAACTTGTTTAGGAGGCAATATGAAAGACGTTATTTATGATGAATTCCAAAATAAAGTAGACGAAGTCCTTATACGACACGCTAACCTTTTAGATATACTTAGTAAAATGGGAGACGCTGCCTCAAGAACCAATCGTGCGGTCGTAAAATCTATTACTAGCTGTGGCTGTTTGGAATTAAATGTTTCAAAATCAGATGTTCCAAATGACTCAAATTATGAAGCGCTAAAAGACTTCAAATCTGAGCACATTAATGGTAGTCTTTGCCCAACATGTAGAGAAAAAGTGGAAGAGGAGCTGGGCAAGCTTGAATTTTATATCGCTGCACTCTGTAATTCTTTGGACATTAATCTTTACGATGTCATTTTGAAAGAATATAAAAACATTTCTACATTAGGTAGATTTAGTCTCTACTAAATCTACGAACAAATAATAAAGCATAAAAAGGTTCTGGATGCCAGAACCTTTTTTTATTATTTAAATAACCTATTTTTCGTATATAACCCCAAAGCTTTTATATAAGCTGATCTATGGTTTGTAACCCTTCTCCGGTACTTCACTATACCGCTCTAAAGCTGCTAATCTTTATCACCAAATCATGATCATCCGATTTAGACTACATAAAATACTTCAGCATATCATCGATATGCTTTAACCCTATAACTGTAAATCCTTCGGGACGGGTAAGCCCTTCTAAATTACTGTGTGGTATAATCGCCTTTTTAAAGCCCATTTTTGCTGCTTCATTAACTCTCTGTTGTACCTGGTTAACCGCTCTTATTTCGCCAGTTAACCCAACTTCTCCAAAGATAATCATATCGCTTGGCACAACCACATCTCTATGACTAGACGCAATTGCCATTACAATCGCCAAATCCGCAGAGGGTTCATCAATACTAACGCCTCCAACGATATTTAGGTAAATGTCCTGCTGATACAAACTCATTCCTACCTTTTTCTCTAATACCGCTGTTAGTAGTATGAGTTTGTTATAGTCAATTCCCATCGCCATGCGCCTTGGAATATTATAATTGGTCTGAGAAACCAGACATTGCATTTCAACCAGCACTGTCCTAGTGCCTTCTAAAGCAGGAACGATAATAGAGCCAGGCATTTGATTTGAGCTTCCTGATAAGAAGATTTTTGATGGATTTTCTACTTCTTTAAGGCCAGAGCTGGTCATTTCAAAGACACCAATTTCATTGGTTGAACCAAAACGATTTTTGACTGCTCTCAAGATTCGATATAAATTGTGATTTTCACCTTCAAAATACAAAACAGTATCTACCATATGTTCTAGAATCTTTGGACCCGCTATCGCGCCTTGTTTGGTAACATGCCCTACTAAAAATGTACTTACACCAAACTTTTTTGCGATGTTCATAAACTGATTGGTCGCTTCTCTAACCTGACTGACGCTTCCTGGTGCAGAGGTTACTTCAGAGTTATAAACCGTCTGAATGGAATCTACAATTAATATATCTGGTTTTAAAGACTCTACATGGTGCTTAATGCGTTCTATATTATTTTCAGAAATCACATAAAGCTCTTCACTTGCAGCACCAACCCTCTGTGCTCTAAGTTTGGTTTGCTTTATAGATTCTTCACCTGACACATAGAGAACGATTTTATCTTGTTCCGCCAAATGTGAAGCAACCTGTAATAAAAGTGTGGACTTGCCAATACCAGGATCACCACCAACTAATATCAAAGATCCCTTTACAAGTCCACCTCCTAATACGATGTCAAGTTCTGACATTTTTGTACTATAGCGCTCCTCAAGATCAAATGTCACTTCCTTAATTTTCTTAGGCTTTCCTTCGCCCCCACCTATGTTTAAGGTGTTTGTTTTCTCTATTTTAGGTTCTAACTCCTCCACAAAAGAGTTCCAAGCACCACATTCTAAGCATTTACCTAACCATTTAGGCGATACTGCACCACATTCTTGACAGACAAATTTTGTCTTCAGTTTAGACATACGTTCTCCCATTTACTTTTATTTCATTATTTTCTACTGTTAAGCCAATTTCAATTTGTGACTCATGATCAATCAGCCAACTCGCGACAGGATCTTTAATAAGACGATCTATACTTCTCTTAATTGGCCTTGCCCCATATTCAGTTGAAAAACTCTCGCTAGCAATAACACTGACTACAGCATTATCAAAGTATATGCGTATCCCTTTACCGTTCATAAGTGCTGCGAAAGCCTCTAAATGTTGCTTTGTAATCATTTCAATCGATTCAATAGATAAATTGTTAAATACAATTATTTCATCAATTCGATTGATAAACTCTGGTTTAAAATACTTCTTACACGCTTCTCTAATCTTCGTTTCATTCGCAAGCTGTTCTGATTTCTTACCAAAACCTACCTGCTTAATATCTGGTTCATCAGTTCCAATATTTGAGGTCATAATAATTAAAGCGTTTCTAAAATCGTGCTTCTTCCCTCTCGCATCGGTTAGAACCCCTTCGTCCATCAACTGAAGTAATAAGTTCAGAACATCTATATGTGCTTTTTCGACCTCGTCAAATAAAATAACAGAATAGGGTTGTTTTTCTATAGCATTGGTTAACAGTCCACCTTCCTTTGTGCCTTCATAGCCTGGAGGTGAACCGATTAACTTTGAAACAGAATATCTTTCCATAAACTCAGACATATCTAATTTAATTAAATTATTTTCACTCCCAAAATAAACGTCTGCTATTGCTTTAGACAGTTCTGTCTTTCCAACGCCTGTCGGTCCAACAAACAGGAAAGCCCCCAGAGGTTTATTTTCCTCTTTTATTCCCATTCTAAATCGTTTGAGTGCACTCGATACGTGGCGAATGGCGTCAGCTTGTCCTATAATCTGCTCTCCAAGCAGCTCTTCCAGCTGTCTTAATCTAATTTTATCATGTGTAGAAAGTTTTGAGATAGGTACTCTTGCCCAATCTGATACGACCTTTTCGACGTCTGAAACATCCACTACGAGAGGTTGATTGGATAAAAGCTGCTTCGCTTGCTGATTGCTTTCAATTTTTGCTAAAATACGCATCTCTTCCTTTTGTATCCTCGCTGCAGCATCAAACTTCATTTCAAGTATTAAAGCTTCCTTTTCATCTCTAAGTTGATTTAATCGATACTTGATTTCATCAATAATTTCCATGGTCTTTAAGTTATCCGTTCTCTTACGGGCACAAGCTTCATCTAATATGTCAATTGCCTTGTCCGGCAACTTACGGTCTCTAATATATCTAACAGACAGCTCTACTATAGATTTAACCGCCTCTTCAGTAATAATTACGTGATGATGTTGCTCGTAAAACTGTCTAATCTGCATCAAAATAAGCACAGTGGTTTCTGCCGATGGTTCATCCACTGAAATCGTGGTTAACCGTCTACTAATTGCAGCATCTGGTTCTAGATATTTCTGATAATCTTGATAAGTGGTCGCACCAATAATCCTAATTTGACCACTGGATAGATACGGCTTAAGTAAGCTGAGTGCATCATAGGATTTTTCTCCTGTAGCCCCCATGCCAACAAGGGTGTGTAGCTCATCTATAAATAGTATTGCATTCTTTTTCTTAAGCAGGGATTTAATGAGCTCGTTTACACGTTCTTCAAACTGTCCCCTGTACATGGTGCCTGCAATAAGCTGACTAACGATTAACTCATATATAGAAACCTCTCTAAGCACAAGCGGCACATCTCCAACTGCAATTTTACGTGCTAGTCCTCTAACAATTTGTGTTTTACCAACGCCAGCCTCACCGATAAGGCATGGATTGTTCTTCTGCTTACGTGTTAGAATTTGAATCAAACGCTCTATTTCATCGTTTCGACCTACAGTAATTTCATCTGCTTGATCTTTCACAGCTTCAACCAAATTGACTGCCAACTGCTCCAAAATACCCTGCGGCTGATCTGAATAGTCATTTTCAAAGGTCACTAATTTCACATCTACCTGATCACTCATGTCCGCTTTAATGAGTTTTGGTAACTCTTGATCAATGGCAGCGTATTCATTTAAAATGTGGCTTAAATCGAAGCTTAGTTTGGAAAGTACCTTATAACCGATAGATTGCTTGTCACTTATAATCGACATAAACATATGCTCTGGTAATATTTCACCGTTATTTGACTTAAGAGCGTATTGATGGCTTCTTTGCAAGCATTCCTTAGCTCTAATGGTATAATCAACGATTCCCTCTGAACTTCCTGTTTCACCTATTAGCTTTATAATCTCTTGGCGGATGGCTTTGGCAGATATACGATGATATAAAAAGGTATTACTAACCTTACTTCCTTTTATTAAAGAAAGGCCTAATAAGATATGTTCTGTGCCCACGAACTGATGTCCTAAATCACGCGCTTCAGAAAAAGCGTAATTAATTACATCATTTGCGATCTCGCTATAATTATATTCTTGCATAAGCCCTCCACTACTTTTCTTATAGTGTATCAAGATATCCAACGAAAGAAAAGACCCAGCGTTTACGCTAGGTCTCCCCCCTATCCTCTTATTTCACAGTTGTTCTCTCTATAAACGACTGTAAAGTGAATATACTACTTATTTTCATTATCGCGTTTCACTTGTTCGATAATTTTCAAAGCGATTTGCATAGGTACTTCATCATATCTTTCAACACTCATGTTAAACCAACCGCGTGCTTGCGTCATTGATCTTAAATCAGTTGCATAAGTGAACATTTCAGCTTGTGGTGCTTCAGCAATTACCTTTTGATAGCCCTCTTCATTTGGTTCCATACCTAAAATTCTACCACGACGTCTATTCATATCGCCCATAATATCGCCCATATACTCATCTGGTATATAAATTTCAACATGTGCAATTGGTTCTAGAAGAATTGGTTGAGCTTGCTCTAAACCTTTTTTAAATGCAAGGTGTGCAGCAAGTTTAAATGCCATTTCAGACGAGTCAACATCATGATATGAACCATCTAAAAGCGTTGCTTTTAAGTTTACAACAGGACATCCCGCTAAAACACCATGATCGAGTGATTCCATAAGTCCTTTTTCAACTGCTGGAATGTACTGTCTTGGTACTGAACCACCAAATATTTTTTCTTCAAAAATAAATGGCTCATTTGATGGTTCAAACTTAATATGAACATCGCCGTATTGTCCCGCACCACCAGATTGTTTCTTATGCTTGCCTTGTACGGTAGCGACGCCTTTAATCGTTTCTCTATAAGCAATTTTAGGATCTTCAAGAACAACTTCAACCCCAAATAAATTTTTGAGCTTAGAAGTAATGACTTGAACTTGCATCGAGCCTTGACCACCCAATAGGGTTTGTTTGGTTTCTTTATTTCTTTCAATTGTAAACGAAGGATCTTCTTCTGTTAAACGATGTAATGAAGAGAATATTTTTTCTTCATCGCCCTTTGATTTTGGTTCAATCGCCATAAAAAGAGCTGGTCTTGGTAGATTAACACTTTCAAATCGGATTGGATGTTCTTTATCACAGATCGTGTCACCTGTTTCTGTGTATTGAAGTTTTGCAGTTGCACCGATGTCACCTGCGATTACTTTATCGACTTGAATTTGCTCTTTACCTCTTAATAAGAATAGTGAAGAAATTCTTTCCTTCTCATCTTTGTTTGCATTGAGTATTTCCATATCTTTCTTAGCAGTACCAGAATATACTTTAAACATCGAAATTTTACCCACAAATGGGTCGACGATTGTTTTGAAAATGTAAGCTGAAAAAGGCTCTGCTTCATCAGATTTACGTTCTACCTCCGCATCTGTATCTGGATTTACGCCTTTGTAGATCCCCTCATTAATTTCTTTAGGTGTTGGGAAATAATCGTAAATCATGCTCATAAGCGTGTGAATACCAATTCTTTTTTCAACTGCACCTACGAGTACTGGAACGATTTCGCCTGAAATTACGCCTTTTCTAAGACCTTCGTGAATCTCTTCGTTTGTGAATATTTCTCCTTCAAAGTATTTCATCATGAGTTCTTCATCGCTCTCCGCAACTGCTTCTATCAGCATGTCGCGAATCGGCTTAACTCTCGCTTCCATATCACCAGGAACTGGAGCATCCACGCATTCCTTGCCATCAAATACCCTACCGATTTCATCAACAACATTGATAAAACCTTTAAAATCTGCGCCTTCACCTATTGGTATACAGAAAGGAGCAATTTTTTTGCCAAATGTATCTTTTAAATCCTTAATCAATTTCACGTAATTTACGTTTTCTTTATCCATTTTGTTTATGAAAATGATTTTGGAGAGATTTCTTTTTTCAGTGAAATTCCAAGCTTTCTCAGTTCCTACTTCGATTCCTGATGAAGCGTCAACCATTATTACAGCACCACCAACTACTTTTAGTGCGCTTAATGTATCACCTACAAAGTCAAAATATCCTGGAGTATCTAAAAAATTATATTTATGTTCATGCCACTCGATTGGAATTAGAGAAGTTCCTATACTAAATTTTCTATTGATTTCTTCTTTATCATAATCCGACACTGTATTCCCATCATCAACACGACCCATACGTGTCGTAATACCTGTCGTATACAATAAAGCCTCAGTTAAAGTTGTTTTTCCGCTACCTCCATGTCCTAAGAATGCGACGTTCCTAATTTTGTCAACTGCATAGTTTTTCATTCGAAAGCTCTCCTCTCAAGTTGGATTTATTTGAATATTTGCATTATTTGTAATATTCTATACACTTTTACTTTTTCCTTCTTGTTTTTTAAAAAAACAAGAAAAAACAGTGTGTTGACACAATAAAAATCTTCAGGCATCGAGCTTTCAGATTTTACCACAAGCGGGATTGTAGCTTAATAAAAATCCTCGGACATCGAGTCCTCAGATTTTGCATCAAGTTCCTTGCTGCTTAATAAAAAAGACCGAATGAAAATTTTGCTTTCATTCGGTCTTAATCATTATACTTATAAATTATCTAACTGGACAAGCACCAGTTTCACAGCCTTCAGTTCCGATATCAATTGTGATCTCTTCTTTTTCGTATTTCGTAATTAAAGATGGTCTGAAAGGCTTCATCTCTGCAGCACGTCTTGTATACTCTTCTTCATCAATTGCTTCATAAGGCATCAACTGATAGAAGCTGTCTTCAAGCGGTAAGAAAGATAACGCAACCGTATCATCCCAGTTTTCATATACCCATTCTTCAACCAATTCCCATTCATCAGGTCTTACTGACACAGTAATAGAACAGTTGTGATCCACATAATTTTCCATGAACATCTTGTAAGTTTCTAGCTGCTCAACCGCAGAAACATCGTATTTAGTGATGCCTTCTGGCGCTTTAACTGGGAACTCAACAACTTTGGTTGTACAAGTTTCCATTTCTTGACCAACCTCTGGAAGTACTGGGTAGCCTAATTCTTCACATACTTTAACCAATGGATCGTGTGAATTAATACGAACACGTCTAATGTAGTATGGCGAATGTGAATGGTGAACACCACTTGATACAACAGGAAGCTGTGATAATGTACCTTCTGGTTTAACAGTTGTAACGAGTACAGGCACTCTACCACCAAGTTCAGCAGAATACATTTCGGCTTCTTTTTTAGCAGCATCTCTAAGTAGTCTAAGTAAGCTTGCTTGCTCGTCTTTCGACATCTTAGTCGCATTGATCATATCCATCCAACCGGTTAACGAGCAACCCAACAACTTGTCTCTTTGTTGAACGTTATTCCAAAGTGGTAACTCAAGCTCAACACAGGTCATACGGTAGCTTGCTCTTGCAGATAAACGTTGTGCTTTTAGTAAGCCTTGTACATCCAGTTTATTGTTGCTATCAACAAAAGCAAATACGTTAATGGTTGTTAAGTTACATAAACCTTTATTATCTAGAAGAATCTCACCACATGGATTAACGCCATTGAAGTTTGGTCTTCTTTTTGAGCCAGCTACTTCATTTACCCAGCCCGGTTCTCCTGAATAACGCATACGCTCTAATTGCCATCTTAACTTTTCTCTAGATGGTTTTTCTTTATAGTAAATAGAGTTATTACTCATTTGACGGTGTAAAATGTCTTCATTTACAACCCATTTGCCATCTTCCATCGTATATAGTTTTGATTTTGCTTCGATACATTCTTGGTCATCTGCATCAACGAGTACGATTTCAGCGGTTCTACGAACGCCACCAACGACAACGTTTTCTCCGATAATGTTTGCGATATCAAGACAATCAATTGGTCTTAACTTAACTTGTTTTGCCTCAGCTAAGATACCCGCTTTTTTAATAACTCGGTCGATTTTATAGAACATGTTTTTAAGTGATGTATGGCCACTTGCTGTACCACCAAAGGTTTTTAATTTCTCACCTTTTGGTCTGACATGATCATAATCAATAATAATCGTTTTAATATTTCTGTACTCGTTACTATGGATGAGTTGCATAAAGAAATCTAACGATTGAACCCAACCTTCTTTAGAATCCCCAATTGTAATTTTAACTGTATTATTATAGAAGAACTCTAAGCTAGTGTTGTCTTCTCTTTCACTTCTAGGGAGTGGCGAATAATCTTTATGAACTACCTCGAAATCAGTTCTAACTTTTGGAAGTTGAGCAACATCGTTTTTAAGGATTCTAACGCCAACCCCTGAGCCAATCATTAATAAGTAGAAGATATCTTTAAATGCACTGAAATTATCAACAACTTGGAAACTACAGTTATAGTTTGCCATCGGATAGTGTTTCGCTACAGAAGTACCGCCTACCCAGAAAGTTCTTCCAGATAAAAACTGTCTTAAGTTAAAGATACTATCAAATAATTCTTCAGCCTCTGAACGATTGGTTTTTACGATTTCACAGTTGTATTCAACCGCACGTCTTACCGTTTCCCACCAGTATTCACGTCTTTTTTCTTCAGGTAACCATCTAGAATACGTTCTATAGTAAACAAAATCACCTAACTGTTGCATTGGTGAATTCATATGCTTGTATTTGCTGATGAATTCATCGGTCAAAAGTCTATGATCTTCTTTTTTTCTAACAATACGCGTACTGTCTTTTTCATTTCTGTAGATGATGTATTTCTTAGCCGCGTCCTTTCTTGGACTTTCCATTAACATCTCTTCAACGAGATCTTGAATCTCATCAACTGAGATAGGGACTTCTCTCCCTGTAGCAATTTCAATAATTTGCTCTCCGATTGCTTGACTAAGTGGACGATCGATTCCAAGTGTTGTTTCCTGCATTGCTTTTTCAATCGCTCTGACGATCTTGCTCACTTCGAAATCTACGACAGCACCGTCTCTTTTTACTACTTTCATGTTCACACCCCTCATTTAGCGTTGTAGTTATATATGATACTATATTTAGTGTTCATAGTTTTAACAAAGTCTACATATGGTAGAGTTACAAGACATATTTTATCACCGTATTTATAGGGTGTCTATTAAAATACAGAAAAAAAACAATAAAAAAATTGGAGAAAAACTATTGATTTTTCTCCAATTTTGGACTTATCGATACTACATCTAGTTTCGTTGGGTATGAAGTCCTACAAGATATAGAACTACCTGAGATTGACTATTTTTTGCCTAGTAATCTGAACATGTTCTTCTTATAAGCTTCAACACCTGGTTGATCAAATGGATTAACGCCTAATACATAACCACTAACACCACATGCCTTCATGAAGAAATACATGAGCTTACCTAAATGAAAAGCATCCTTCGTAGGCATCGTTACAACTAGATTTGGTACATTACCATCCACGTGTGCCTCTAAAGTACCTTTAAAGGCATTCTCATTGACATAACTCATTGTTTTTCCTGCCAAATAATTAAGGCCATCTAAGTCGTTGTCTTCAATCTCAAGAACAATATCCTTTTCTACAGATGCAACTCTGACAACCGTTTCAAACACGTGTCTTGGACCATCTTGAATCATTTGACCCATAGAATGTAAATCCGTTGTGTTATTCATCTTCGTTGGGAATAAGCCCTTGCCATCTTTACCTTCGCTCTCTCCGTATAACTGCATCCACCATTCTGCTAAGAAAGCCATAGATGGTTCATAGTTAACGAGCACTTCGATCGCTTTGCCTTTGTTGTACATTACATTTCTAAGAAGTGCATATTGATAACAAATATTCTCGTCGATATTTGGATTTGAATACTCTGCTTGCCCTTCAGTTACACCTGCCATAAATGCATCGATGTCGATACCAGCTGTTGCGATCGGTAGTAAACCAACAGGTGTAATTACTGAATAGCGACCACCAACATTAGCAGGAATAACAAACGTTTCATAGCCATTTGCAGTAGCAAGTTGTCTTAGTGCGCCATTCTTTGCGTCTGTTGTTGCGAAGATACGCTTAACGGCCTCTTCCTTACCGTATTTCTTTTCAAGCGCATTTTTAAGCACTCTAAACGCAATCGCTGGCTCAGTAGTTGTACCTGATTTAGAGATGACGTTTAAGCAAACAGATTCATGCTCAATCATTTCAAGCAAGTCCGTTAAATAAGTGCCACTGATTTGATGACCAGCAAAATAAATACGCGCTGTTTTTCTTCTTTCTTTAGGAAGTTCATTATAAAAACTGTGTGACAACGCATCGATGACCGTTTTAGCGCCCAAATAAGAGCCACCGATACCGATAACGATTAACACATCTGCCATTTCATTGATTTTCGCTGCTGCCGATTTAATTCTAGCAAACTCTTCTCTATCATAAGTAGTTGCATAGTCTAACCAGCCAATATAGTCATTTCCAGCACCTGTGCCTGCATGAAGTTGTTCATGAGCAGCAAGTACCATTGGTTTAAGATTTTCATATTCGTGTGATTTGATCATCGCACTATCGTAATTAAATTCTAATTTACCCATTATTCGTTCCTTTCTAGTCCAATTAACCTTGAATCATCGCGTACATTGCTGCACCGATAATACCAGCATCATTTTTAAACTTAGCAATTTCAACCTTTGCACATGGCGATGCTTTAAAATACTTCAAGTCCTCTAATTGCGCATTGATTCTATCGAGTAAGAAATCACCCGCCATAGAGATACCACCACCTAAGAAAATCACTTCAGGATCGATTGCACAAACGATATTCATAATACCGATGCTGAGATATTTAACCAAACGATTGACTACCTCATTGGCAACTGCATCTCCAGCTTTTGCTGCATCAAAAATAATTTCTCCTGAAATTTTACTCATATCACCTTTTACGACATCTAGCATACTGGTTGCTTTTCCTTCAGCGATCAGGTGTTTTGCATAGTGGATAATTGCAGTTGATGATGCAAATGTTTCTAAACAACCATTTCTACCACAGTTACAAGTGTATAGCCCTTCTCCAATGAGCATATGCCCAAGTTCGGAACCGATACCATGGTGACCTGAAACAACTTTGCCATCTACTAAAACACCACCGCCAACACCGGTTCCTAAGGTTAAAATAACAGCATCCTTGTATTGCCCTTTTTGCGCAACCTGAAATTCAGCTACCCCTGCAACCGTCGCATCATTGTCGATAAAAATCGGCAAATCAATTTTCGCTGCAAGTTTTTCTTTTAGTGGCACGTTATACCAAAGTAAATTAACTGCTACTAATACTTCACCCGTGTGCGGATCAGCAATTCCAGGAATACCTATTCCCACACCTTTTACTGCTTTGCCTGTGCGGTTACTTTCTATTAAATGAACGATAACCTTATAAATGTCTTCAATTACAGCATCGCTACCTCTGTCACGGTCAGTTGGAACAGAGTACTTTTCCAAAATCTCACCCAAGTCGTTGACTAAACCGCCAGCTATATTTGTACCACCCAAATCGATACCAATGTACATTGCTGCCTCCTAATAGATTAATTCATCCATTATTATACATCAATGCGCTTAATATTCCAAATATCTTTCGCATATTCTAAAATCGTTCTATCACTACTAAATTTGCCGGCTCCAGCGATATTAGCGAGACATTTTTTAGCCCACTCAAGCTCGTTTCTGAAGTCCTGATCCACTCTCTTTTGCGCTTTAACATAATCGTCAAAATCTTTAAGAATGAAATAATTATCTGCCTTATGCCATGAAGCACCTTTTAATAGAGAATTATAAAGTTCTTCAAACATACCCGTTTCACCATCGTCAAAGGTACCATCGATGAGTGTATCGATAATTTTCTTAAGTCTTGGATGTGATTTGTAGATTAAAACTGGGTCATAAGTGTCTTTAATCGCTTCAATTTCTTCTACTTTTGCGCCAAAGATATAGTTGTTTTCAACGCCAGCTTCTTCTACGATTTCTACGTTTGCGCCATCCAGCGTACCTATAGTCGGCGTACCATTTAACATGAATTTCATATTACCAGTTCCTGACGCCTCTTTACCTGCCGTTGAAATCTGTTCAGATAAGTCAGCTGCTGGGAATAATTTTTCCGCATAAGAAACACGGTAGTTTTGTACAAATACAACCTTAATTCTACCAGCGACATCTTTATCTTCATTGACTAATTTTGCGATTTCGTTGATGTACTTAATAATACCCTTTGCTCTAAAGTAACCAGGAGCAGCTTTAGCACCAAATATAAAGGTTCTAGGCACGATGTCGATGCTTGGATTTTCTTTAATATCAAAATAGAGGTTGAGAATTTGGAACGCATTCAAAAGTTGACGTTTGTATTCGTGAAGTCTTTTAATCTGAATGTCAAAGATTGAGTTCGGATCAATTTCAATGCCTTCAGTTTCTTTAATAAATGCAGCAAGCTCTGTTTTCTTTTCTTTTTTAATCGCCATAAGCGCTTTTAATACCGCTTCATCATTTGAAAACTTTTCAAGTCCTCTTAAGAGATCCAGCTGCTTGATCCACGAATCCGTTCCTAAAAGTTCAGTAATATAGCTTGTTAGTTGTGGATTTGCTAATGCAATCCATCTTCTTTGCGTAATACCATTTGTCTTGTTTTGAAATCTTTCTGGATAGATTTTATAAAAATCATTTAATTCTTGGTCCTTTAGGATTTCAGTATGAAGCGCTGCAACACCATTGGTCGCTTTTGTGCCATAGATTGCCATGTAAGCCATGTGAATCATATTGTCTTGAATGATTCGCATCTTTTTGATGTGCTCTTTATCAACGCCAAATTCTTTTAAATCATGAACAAATTGTTTGTCTAATTTTTCGATGATCTCATAAATTCTAGGCAATAATTCTTTGTAAAATCCGACCCACCATTTTTCAAGCGCTTCGTTTAATATGGTATGGTTGGTATAAGCAAACGTTTCATTTGCAATGTGCCATGCTTTCTTAAATGAAACATGCTCTTCATCCACAAGGATACGGATTAACTCAGGAATCGCCACAACTGGATGTGTATCGTTGAGTTGTACTGCAATGAACTCTGGGAACTTCTCAAAGTGCTTACCATGTTGCTCTTTGAACTTTCTAACAAGTTCTTGTAAAGATGCAGACACGAAGAAGTACTGTTGTTTTAATCTAAGAATTTTACCATCATTTGTAGAATCATTTGGATAAAGGACTCTAGAAATGTCTTCTGCTCTATTTTTTTCTTTTACAGACGCGTCGTAATCTTGCTCATTAAAAAGATCGAAATCAAATGGTTGAACGGGCTCAGCCTTCCAAAGTCTAAGTGTATTGATGTTATTTGTGCCATATCCAATAACAGGTGTATCATATGGTACCGCTAAAACATCGCCATCTTCGAAATGAACCGTAACAGCTTCACTGCTTCTTCTGATCGACCATGGATCACCATTTTTTAACCAGTTATCAGCAGTTTCCTTTTGGAAGCCATCTTCGAAATATTGTTTAAAAATTCCATAGTCATAACGAATGCCATAACCGTGTAGTGGCACTTCTACAGTCGCTGCAGAATCTAAAAAGCATGCTGCAAGTCTGCCTAAACCACCATTTCCTAAACCTGCATCTTCTTCAAGCTCTTCTAACTTATTGAGATTAACACCTAGTGTTTTAAGCTCATCCTTGATCTCTTGATACAAACCAAGGTTGATTAAGTTATTGCCAAGTGCACGACCCATTAAAAACTCAGCTGAAAAATAGTATGCTTGTTTTCCTTTGCCATAAGCGGCTTTGCTGTTTTCCCAATTATCAGCAACTTCTGACATAATCGTTTTAGAAAGTGCAAAATAGATTTCTTGCTCAGTGGCATTATCAAGTGTTTTACCAAACTCAGACTTTAAAAACACTTTAATTTCATCCGTATATTTTTTCATTATATCCTCCTTGGAAACGTTACCAAAATTGTGTTTAAAATGGTATATTGCATCTATACCATTTTAGAACCTGACTGTTTGATGACATGCGTTTTGCCAGATTCATCTATTAGATAAAATGTCACATCACCTATTGGATGTACATTTGTATCAACGCTAATTTTAAAACCTTGATCTGATTTTGTTACTGTAAATACGGTTTGAGTAGACACACCTTCTTTAAAACTTTGCGTGATGCCATCGTCATCGTAAAGAGTATAGGTTGCTGTATCCTTAACAAAACCGATTACTGTTAACTGATTGTAGTTGAGTTGAGAAACTCTATTTTTAGGTTCAGTTAAAACCAATAAACGATTTGGTCTCAAGTAGGCATAAAGCGCATCTACTTCTTGCGGGATATAGTGATCACCCTTACTTAGCCATTCAAAACCTTGCTCACCGATATTCTCGTACTGACTTAAGTTGATTTTGACCATTTCCTCTGGTAGATAAACATGTCTCCCTCTTGCATTTGACTCATATATAGGTGCAAGCATGAGTTCATCACCAAATAAAAGCTGATCCTCCACGCCTTTAGAGCGCTCATCTAAATACGTAAACCCAAGCGGTGCAAAAAGTAAGCTTTGATTTAAGTTCGCTTTCATATACTCTGAGTACAGATAAGGCACCAAAGCATAACGCATACGAATTAAATTTCTAATATGATTGGTGACTTCTGAATCAAACTGCCACGGCTCTTGTTGTCGTGTGCCCATAGCACTATGATTTCTGAGAAGCGGTGTAAATAAACTGAATTGCATCCATCTTGAGAGGAGTTCCCCACTTGAATGATGTCCAAAACCACCCGTATCAGCACCTGCATATAAGAACCCAGCCATACTTAAAGACGGCATCATTTGAATATTGAGCTTGATATGCTCCCACCAAGAATGATTGTCCCCTGTCCAAATGCCAGAGTGTTTTGCCATACCGATATGTGACGCGCGTGTTAATAAGAAAAATCTACGATTGACATCATAGCTTTCAAACCCTTCTGCTGCTGCTCTTGTAACGTTGTAGCCGTAAAGGTTGTGCACATCATAATGATTAACGATCTTCTCTCCACCATCGATATTCATTTTATGGTACATACTTCTATAATCCTTCTCAGCATTAGACAGATTCATTATGCTATCCTTAAGTGCAAAGAAAGTGCCAATATCTAAATTTTTACCTTCTTGTTCTTTTACAAAGGCGATTCCTTCATTTAAACCCTTTTCAGAATAAAAAATAGCAGGCTCATTCATATCGTTCCAAAAGCCTTCGATTCCCATCTCTAAGAACTTGTGATAGTATGCGCCAAACCACTGACGTGTTGGTGCATTGAGGACATCAGGGAAATGCACTTTTCCCGGCCAAACTGCTGCGACAAAAGGTTGACCTGCTTCATCTCTAACAAAGAAATCATTTTTAACGCCTTCTTCATAAACATCGTATCCATCTTCTATTTTCACACCTGCATCTATTATAGGTACAAGCTTAATGTCTTCTGATTTTAGTTCTTTTACAAACGTTTCAAAATTAGGGAAACGTTCCTCATCTACAGTAAAATCCTTATATCTTTCCATGTAATCGATGTCTAAGTAGATCGCATCAATAGGGATATCATTTTCTTCAAAGCCTTTGGCAATTTCTCTAACTCTTTCATCTGTTTCATAGCTCCATCGGCACTGCTGATAGCCAAATGCCCATTTAGGTGGGACATAGCTAAGACCTATGAGCTTGCGAAATTGATTGACGATTTCACTAGGTGTTCCCGTTATTTCATAAAGATCAAAATCGCTACCGCTTAACGTGATCACGAGCTTATCTCTATAGGTAAATCCTATATCATAAGTGATTTTTCCTGCGAAATCGATATACCAGCCTGTTGAACTTACCCCTGCTATAATAAAGAAATTATGCGCACCATAAAGTGATTTTTTATCTGGAGTATGGTTAGGGTCGTCTGAACAAAATGCTTCATAGATATGTCCACGTTTGTTGATGCCATGAACGTTTTGTCCTAGTCCATAGACAATATCGTTTTTTTCAAGTGGTAGTTCAATGAGTGTCTCATTGTTTTCTCTTCTGATAATGCCGTTATAAGTTGACTTTACTTCCGAGAAAGTTGTTTCTAAAATCGTATCCGTTGGAATCATATGTCCAAACGAAAACTTCTTAATTCCAAGCTCATTCATATAGGATTTCATACTAGCTCCCTTCTGCTGCTTAATTAAATTGTTTTACAAGAAGACCTTTCAATAATTTCAGTTGGAAAGACCATATGTTGATGTGATTGTCTTTCATCTAATATACCTACCATAATTTCTGCAGTGGCAAACGCAATTTCTTCAACCGGTTGATGAATTGTCGTAAGTGCTGGATTAAAAAAAGCAGCATAGTCGATATCATCAAATCCAATGATGCTGATGTCATTTGGAATATTGAGCCCTTTTTCACCAATTGCCTTAGCAGCACCGATGGCCATGACATCTGAGATTGCAAATACTGCTGTAAGGTCGTCGGCTTTCTCAAGTAACCTTTTCATCGCTTCATAGCCTGTTTCAAATGTATATGCGCCAACTTCAAAGTAATTGTCGTTTTTTTCTATTTTATTTTCTTCAAGTGCTTTAATATAGCCCCTTGTTCTTATAGTGCCGACGGACATATCCTGATCACCAGAAGTGATAATACCTATTTTTCGATGTCCACTCTCGATTAAAAATTCTGTAGCTGACTTTGCAGCCTCTTCATTATCAATTATTACGCTTGAAAAGAGGTTTTTATTCAGTAATTCAGGAATTTCTGTTGAAGCCATTATCAATGGGACTCCTAAACGTTCAATTTCCTTATCTGTAAGCTGATCAAAATCACCACCTAAACAGATAATTCCCTTTAGCTTTTTTTCCATGATAAACTCGAATGCTGCATCAATATCCTTTGTTGCTTCAATATTATAGTGAATCACTGCAGAGTAACCAGCATAAGAAAGTTTCTTTTCTATCGATTCGATCATATGCGCAAAAAAAGGATTGTACATCCCTTTTATCAAAATCCCCACATCCATCGTTTCAGATCTCTTAAGATTTCTAGCGCTATTATTTGGAATATAGTTATATTTCGCGATTACTTCAAGTACGCGTTCTCTCGTTTCATCTTTGACGTCTGAATGCTGATTGATCACTCGCGATACGGTACTTACACCAACCCCTGCAAGCTTGGCAATATCTTTAATATTTAGGTTTCTCACTTTATCCTCCTAAATGAATCGCAGTTTATGGTAACGTTACTGGTAACGTTTTCATAAATTGATTATATCATATCCTCTTGGTATCAAAAAGAGAAATTTGACACACTGATTGCTATCTGAGTTAAAATCATGTATACTAAAAACAGTACATATGTTCTGAATTGGAGTGCGTTATGAATCGACAAATTATTCATTTTGATATAGATGCTTTTTTTGCGTCAGTAGAACAGTTAGACCATCCTGAATACAGAGGAAAACCACTTATCGTTGGTGGCGACTCTGATAGAAGTGTTGTATCTACATGTTCATACGAAGCACGTGCGTATGGTGTCCACAGTGCGATGAGCATCGTCGTTGCAAAGAAACTATGTCCAAATGGCATTTATGTCTATGGAAACATGCAGCGATACTCCGATATATCAAGTCAAATCTTTGATTTGATAGAGTCAGAGTTTGATACTGTTCAAAGGGTTTCTATTGATGAAGCTTACATTGATGTAACCGGTCTTGAGAATCCTATCGAAATAGCAAAACGTATAAAAAAAGAAGTGAACGAACTGACCGGACTAACGATTTCCGTTGGTATTTCGTATAATAAATTCTTGGCAAAATTGGCTTCAGACTGGAACAAACCTAATGGTATTTTTGAAATTGTTCCTTCTCAGATTCCCGATTTATTGCGTCCGTTACCTATTATTAAAATCCATGGTCTTGGGAAAAAATCATGTGAAAAGCTCAATAGAATCGGTATTTTTACGATCGATGATCTTTACTCTTATCCAAGTGAGCTTTTAAATGATATTTTAGGTGAGGCTTGGGCTAAAGAAATCATCGATCGTATTCACGGCATTGATGATCGACCTGTCAAGGAATATGCAGAACGAAAATCCTATGGCCGTGAAACCACACTTGAAGAGGACAGCGACGATCGCGAGTTATTATACGCAATCCTCTATAAATATCTCGTTAAAATACAACATCGCTTAGATGAAAAAAGTTTAATGCCTCGAACGCTGACGATTAAAATTAAATATCATGACTTTGAGCAGTTTACTAAAAGTCATAGTTTAGAGTACAACACAAATGATTTTAACATTCTTGAAGCAACTCTAATTAATATGTTTGAAGGATTAAAGCTAGAAAAACCTGTACGTCTGATTGGGCTGAGCTTTTCGAATCTTGAGGATGCCGATTATAAGCAGTTTAATATACTTGAAGGATTAGGAACGTATTCGACTAGCATGCATAAATAAAAAACTCGGTCTAATGACCGAGTTTTTTGTGATTTCAAATGATTTTTAAGTTGAATAACCATTTATGCTTAAAATAGATTTAGAGTCAAAGCGATGCTAATAATTATAGGTTTAATAATTATAGATTTAATAATTATAGATTTAATAATTAACATATTGAATACACTAAAAAAACTCAGTCAAAAGACTGAGTTTTTCTAACTAGCAACGTTCTACTCTCCCAAGCAGCTGCCCGCTAAGTACCATCGACGCTGGAGGACTTTACTTCTGTGTTCGGTATGGGAACAGGTGTTGCCCCTCCGCCATCGTCACTAGATATGAATTTGCTTTGCAAATTCAGCCGTGGGTCTGTTTACAAAGTAAATAGACTAGGCTTTCTATTAAAACATCATAAAATGATGGTTTCAACAGTTTAAGGTATATACCCTAAAAACTACATACAGATCATTCATTAAAAGTTTTAGTAAAATTTGGTCAAGACCTCGACCTATTAGTACCTGTCAGCTGAATGCATTACTGCACTTACACCTCAGGCCTATTACCACATTATCTTCATGGGGTCTTACTCCATTTCTGGATGGGAAATCTCATCTTAAGGGGGGCTTCGCGCTTAGATGCCTTCAGCGCTTATCCCGTCCAAACTTAGCTACTCAGCTGTGCCTTTGGCAAGACAACTGATCCACCAGAGGTTTGTCCATCCCGGTCCTCTCGTACTAAGGACAGCTCCTCTCAAATTTCCTACGCCCACAGCAGATAGGGACCGAACTGTCTCACGACGTTCTGAACCCAGCTCGCGTGCCTCTTTAATGGGCGAACAGCCCAACCCTTGGGACCTACTTCAGCCCCAGGATGAGACGAGCCGACATCGAGGTGCCAAACCTCCCCGTCGATGTGGACTCTTGGGGGAGATAAGCCTGTTATCCCCGGGGTAGCTTTTATCCGTTGAGCGATGGCCCTTCCATGCGGTGCCACCGGATCACTAAGCTCTACTTTCGTACCTGCTCGAAATGTCTCTCTCGCAGTCAAGCTCCCTTTTGCCTTTACACTCTTCGCGCGATTTCCAACCGCGCTGAGGGAACCTTTAGGCGCCTCCGTTACTCTTTAGGAGGCGACCGCCCCAGTCAAACTGCCCACCTGACATTGTCCTGAATCAGGGTAACTGATTACAGTTAGAATAACGTTATATCAAGAGTGGTATCCCAACGGTGACTCCATTAAGACTGGCGTCCTAACTTCTAAGTCTCCCACCTATCCTGTACATGATATACCATTATCCAGTGCCAAGCTACAGTAAAGCTCCACGGGGTCTTTCCGTCTAGCTGCGGGTAACCGGCATCTTTACCGGTACTACAATTTCACCGAGTCTATTGTTGAGACAGCGTCCAAATCGTTACGCCTTTCGTGCGGGTCGGAACTTACCCGACAAGGAATTTCGCTACCTTAGGACCGTTATAGTTACGGCCGCCGTTTACTGGGGCTTCGGTTCTATGCTTCGATTGCTCTAACACTTCCCCTTAACCTTCCAGCACCGGGCAGGCGTCAGCCCCTATACATCATCTTTCGATTTAGCAGAGACCTGTGTTTTTGGTAAACAGTCGCTTGGACCTATCCTCTGCGGCCACCACTAGCTCTGAACCTGTGATGGCACCCCTTCTCCCGAAGTTACGGGGTCATTTTGCCGAGTTCCTTAACAATAGTTTTCTCGCTCGCCTTAGTATTCTCTACTCTCCTACCTGTGTCGGTTTACGGTACAGGCACCTGCTCCCTCGATAGAAACTTTTCTCGACAGTGTGATATCTGCTACTTCGCTACTATTTTCACTCCCCATCACAGCTCACCCTTTATAAGAGGCGGATTTGCCTACCTCTCAGACTCGCTGCTTGGACGCACTCAACCAATCGTGCGCTTAGCATAACCTCCTGTGTCATTCCCTCTCTCAAACGGTTCTCGGTGGTACAGGAATCTTTACCTGTTGTCCATCGCCTACGACTTTCGTCCTCGGCTTAGGTCCTGACTTACCCTGAGCGGACGAACCTTCCTCAGGAAACCTTAGGTTTTCGGCGGACGGGATTCTCACCCGTCTCTCGTTACTCATGCCAACATTCTCTCTTCTATACAGTCCACACGTCCTTACGATCGTGCTTCACCCCGTATACAATGCTCCTCTACCAATTAGATTACTCTAATTCCATAGCTTCGGTAGTAAGTTTGAGCCCCGGTAATCTTCGGCGCAGGATCACTCGACTAGTGAGCTATTACGCACTCTTTAAATGTATGGCTGCTTCTAAGCCAACATCCTAGTTGTCTGGGCAATCCCACATCCTTTTCCACTTAACTTACATTTTGGGACCTTAGCTGATGGTCTGGGCTGTTTCCCTTTTGACTATGAATCTTATCACACATAGTCTGACTCCTGAGTATAAGATATCGGTATTCGGAGTTTGATAGTCTTCGGTAGCCGGTGAAAGCCCCTAGGACATTCAGTGCTCTACCCCCGTATCTCTTTACCTCAAGGCTAGCCCTAAAGCTATTTCGAGGAGAACCAGCTATCTCCGGGTTCGATTGGAATTTCTCCGCTATCCACATGTCATCCCAACCTTTTTCAACAGATATGGGTTCGGGCCTCCAAGAGGTTTTACCCTCGCTTCACCCTGCACATGGATAGGTCACCCGGTTTCGGGTCTACGCCATACAACTCATTCGCCCTTTTCAGACTCGCTTTCGCTGCGGCTCCGTGCCTGAAGCACTTAACCTTGCTGCATAACGTAACTCGTTGGCCCGTTCTACAAAAAGTACATGGTCGTTCTTTAACGAACTTCCATTGCTTGTAAAC
Organism: Fusibacter sp. QWL-12; assembly: GCF_058683495.1. Classification (NCBI taxonomy): domain Bacteria; kingdom Bacillati; phylum Bacillota; class Clostridia; order Eubacteriales; family Fusibacteraceae; genus Fusibacter; species Fusibacter sp. QWL-12. The sequence continues at coordinate 2,236,092 of NZ_CM178745.1, read as the reverse complement.
ATAGGGTTTCAGGTTCTTTTCACTCCCCTCTCGGGGTTCTTTTCACCTTTCCCTCACGGTACTATTCACTATCGGTCACTAGGTAGTATTTAGCCTTGGCAGATGGTCCTGCCTGCTTCCCACAAAGTTTCACGTGCTCCGTGGTACTCCGGATCAGTCTCGCTATACTTCTCTTTTCGCTTACGTGGCTCTCACACTCTTCGGCCTGCTTTCCCAAGCAGTTCTGCTAAGATACATTTTCACTTTATCGACTGTCCACACCCCTTCGTCCGAAGACTTAGGTTTGGGCTATTTCCCGTTCGCTCGCCACTACTTAGGAAATCACTTTTGTTTTCTCTTCCTTCAGGTACTTAGATGTTTCAGTTCCCTGAGTTCCCTTCCTATAACCTATGAATTCAGTTATGGATGACTGGACATTACTCCAGCCGGGTTGCCCCATTCGGATATCTACGGATCTACACTTGCTTGCAGCTCCCCGTAGCTTTTCGCAGCTTACCACGTCCTTCTTCGGCTCCTAGTGCCAAGGCATCCGCCCTATGCTCTTATTATCTTGACCATTTGATATTATTTTACTAATATCGGGTTTTTTACTTCTTTCGATTTAGACTCTCATCTAAATCTACACTTTTTAATGTCTTCTCTATATGCAGTTTTCAAGGTACACACGAAAAACAGGATGTTTTTCGACCGACGTGAGGAAATCCAAAGAATTTTCTTAGGAGGGTATCTGTCTAAGATTAATATCTTAATCATCTACACTCTATCGAGTCGTTTCAGTTCCTATTCTTCTTTCAAGGTTCTTTTGCAAGACCCTCAAAATTGAACAGCGCAAATGTCTATTTCTCCTTAGAAAGGAGGTGATCCAGCCGCACCTTCCGATACGGCTACCTTGTTACGACTTCACCCCAGTCATTGGTTTCACCTTCGACAGCTCCCTCCTTGCGGTTAGGCCACTGGCTTCGGGCGCCCCCAACTTCCATGGTGTGACGGGCGGTGTGTACAAGACCCGGGAACGCATTCACCGCGACATTCTGATTCGCGATTACTAGCAACTCCAACTTCATGTGGGCGAGTTTCAGCCCACAATCCGAACTGGGATCGGCTTTTTAGGATTCGCTCCATCTTACGACTTCGCTGCCCGTTGTACCGACCATTGTAGCACGTGTGTAGCCCAGATCATAAGGGGCATGATGATTTGACGTCATCCCCACCTTCCTCCGTGTTATCCACGGCAGTCTGTCTAGAGGGTCCAGCATTACCTGATGACAACTAAACATAAGGGTTGCGCTCGTTGCGGGACTTAACCCAACATCTCACGACACGAGCTGACGACAACCATGCACCACCTGTCTCCTCTGTCCCGAAAGACATAGCCGGCTAAGGCTACTTCAGAGGGATGTCAAGACCTGGTAAGGTTCTTCGCGTTGCTTCGAATTAAACCACATGCTCCGCTGCTTGTGCGGGTCCCCGTCAATTCCTTTGAGTTTCACACTTGCGTGCGTACTCCCCAGGCGGAATACTTAATGCGTTTGCTGCGGCACCGAGTTTTGACGCCCGACACCTAGTATTCATCGTTTACGGCGTGGACTACCAGGGTATCTAATCCTGTTCGCTACCCACGCTTTCGTGCCTCAGCGTCAGTTACAGTCCAGTAAGTCGCCTTCGCCACTGGTGTTCCTCCTAATATCTACGAATTTCACCTCTACACTAGGAATTCCACTTACCTCTCCTGCACTCAAGCCTATCAGTTCCAAAGGCTTACATTGGTTGAGCCAATGCCTTTCACCCCTGGCTTGATAAGCCGCCTACGCACCCTTTACGCCCAGTGATTCCGGATAACGCTTGCCCCCTACGTATTACCGCGGCTGCTGGCACGTAGTTAGCCGGGGCTTCCTCCTATGGTACCGTCATTTGTTTCTTCCCATAGGACAGAGTTTTACAACCCGAAGGCCTTCATCACTCACGCGGCGTTGCTGCATCAGGCTTGCGCCCATTGTGCAATATTCCCCACTGCTGCCTCCCGTAGGAGTCTGGACCGTGTCTCAGTTCCAGTGTGGCCGATCACCCTCTCAGGTCGGCTACTGATCGTCGCCTTGGTAAGCCGTTACCTTACCAACTAGCTAATCAGACGCGGGCCCATCTCATACCGATAAATCTTTGTCGGCTACATCATGCGATGCTACCGACTTATAAGGTATTAATCACCGTTTCCAGTGGCTATCCCTTTGTATGAGGCAGGTTGCCCACGCGTTACTCACCCGTCCGCCGCTTTCATAAGCTTCGCTTTGACCGAAGTCTCCACTCCACTTAATCACGCTCGACTTGCATGTGTTAGGCACGCCGCCAGCGTTCATCCTGAGCCAGGATCAAACTCTTAAAATTAATTTTAAGTTTTGCCTGTTATCTCAAAACGAGCTAACTTGCTTTTTGCTTCTCAATTTCCCAAGAAGCGTTTCCGTTTTTTATCACTTCTTTTGTTGCTACTAGAGCCTCAAAAGGTTGACGAGAATTTTTCAATTCTTTTTGGTTTTTTTCATTTGCGCTATTCAATTTTCAAGGTCCTGGTTTTGATTCAGGCCTTTCGGCTTTCATCTTTATAAATGCTTTCACATATCATCGCTATTACTAACTCAACGTGACAGCTTTTATACTTTATCAAATCTCACAAGCTTTGTCAACACTTATTTTTAACTTTTCGTTTTTTAATGTTGCCATCGCTTAGCGACTTGATTATCTTACACCATAAGCATCATACGAGTCAACACTAATTCTCATTTATTTTGTTAAGAAGATGCAACATTTTCATTTTAGTATCACATAATATGAAGAAAGATTTGGCGACAATCATTAATATACCCATTCACATATTATTTAAACAATATATGTCACCTTTTGAGCACTCTATTTGTCATAAATTAAGATGATACTGAACCAATCTTTTTGTCAGTTCTCGAGTTTAATTACTTTTTTCTCAACTATGAAATTTCTCAAGTTTAACACTTATCACTCCAAAAAATCATTTTTTTAACTTAAACCCACTAGCCTAATATAAATCTTTAGACATCACTCCTTCAGATTTTACTACTAGTTCAATCGAAGTTTAATAAAAAAAGCTGCTTAGGAATTAAAACCAAGCAGCTTTTACGATACTATTAATATCAAAACTCATCATAAAATGAATTTCTTAATTATATTTAATTATTTAATTGGTTTCATCGTCGGGAATAAAATAACATCTCTAATTGAAACGCTATCTGTAAGGAGCATAATGAGTCGATCTACACCGATTCCTAAACCACCTGTTGGAGGTAAACCTACTTCAAGTGCGTTTACGAAGTCATCATCCATCATGTGAGCTTCATCGTCACCCGCTTCACGTTGCTTTAATTGATCTTCAAATCTTTGTTTTTGATCGATAGGGTCATTTAACTCAGAGAACGCGTTTGCAATTTCCCAAGTATTAACGAAAGCTTCGAAGCGGTTCGTAATCGCTGGATTATCCGGATTACGTTTAGCAAGTGGCGAAACTTCTACTGGATGGTGTAAAACAAATGTCGGTTGAACCAAGTCACTTTCACAGAACTCTTCAAACGCAAGGTTAACCAAATGACCTTTAGTATAGTGTTTTTCTACCTCTAAATGTAACTTCTCTTTTGCTACTTTCTTAGCTTCTTCATCTGTTTCAAACGCATAGAAATTAACACCTGTCTTTTGCTCAACAAGATCATGCATTGAAGCACGTCTCCAAGGTGGTGTAAAGTCTAACTTTGTGCCTTGGAATTCTATTTCAGTAGTGCCGTGTACCGCTTCACAGCATCTAGCAACAACTGTTTCAGTAAGACGCATCATATAATCATAATCTTCATATGCAGCGTATAACTCAACCGCAGTATACTCTGGATTGTGTTTCATGCTCATACCTTCATTGCGGAACATTTTACCCATTTCATAAACTCTATCAAAGCCACCAACGATTAATCTCTTTAGATAAAGCTCATTTGCGATACGCATATACATATCGATATCTAGTGTATTATGATGTGTAATAAATGGTCTAGCTGAAGCACCACCAGCGATAGTACTTAAAACTGGTGTATCCACTTCTAAGAAACCCTCTTCATCAAAGTAAGCTTTCATAGTTTTAATGATTTTTGAACGCATTAAGAATTTTTCTTTTACTTCTGGATTAACAATTAAGTCAACGTATCTTTGTCTATATCTAATTTCTTGGTCTTTAAGTCCATGCCATTTTTCAGGTAGAACTTGTAAAGACTTAGATAATAAAATTACGCCATCTGCTTTAATTGAAATTTCTTCTTTTTGAGTTCTAAATACAGTACCAGATAAACCGATGATGTCACCGATGTCATATGTTTTAAATATATCGTATACTTCTTCTCCAATAGCATCTTTTCTTACATAAGATTGAATTTTACCTTCACTATCTTGGATATCAATAAAAGAAGCTTTTCCCATATCTCTCTTAGCCATGATACGACCTGCTATTCTAACAGCTTTGCCTTCATAACCTTCAAAATCGTTTAAAATATCAGTTGTAAAGTTTGTTCGGTCATATTTTTCTATCTTAAATGGATCTTGACCTATTTCTCTTAAATGTGCGAGTTTATCACGTCTAACTTGTAAAACTTCACTTAAATTCTCCATACTTTCCCTCCATACTTTATTTTAAGCGGCTATTCATCCGAACTTTATAAAAATACTCGTTGGTGATATTATATGCGTTGCAACTTTTAAAGTCAATCTGCATAAACGCCGCATTTTATCTTAATTAAAGTTGCCCGAGACAACTACTCTTGTGAGAAAGCATTCGTCAAAATACGAATCACTTGCTCAGGTGTATTGGCTTTATTTATTTCATTCTTGAAAATTGCTGCATGATTAATACCTTTAAAATACCATGCTGCATGCTTTCTCATTTCAAGTACAGCAATATGAAGCCCTTTGTAAGCAATTAGCAAATTAAAATGTTCAATAGCAATTTCCTTTTTTTCATCACGACTTGGATGTTCGATTTTCTCACCGGTTTCCAGATATGTGGCTACTTCTTTCAATAGCCATGGATTCCCTTGTAAACCTCGACCAATCATGACACCATCACAACCAGTTGTGTCCTTCATTCTTTTTGCATCGTCAGCTGAAAAAATATCACCATTCCCGATTACCGGAATCTTTACCGCTTCTTTAACACGTTTAATAATTTCCCAATCCGCATGACCATTGTACATCTGTTCTCGCGTTCTACCATGTAAGGCAATCGCACTAACACCTGCGGATTCAGCCATTTGTGCAAATTCAACCGCATTAATGCTCTTATCATCCCAGCCTTTTCTAAACTTAACTGTAACCGGTTTGGTTGATAGCTGTACTGCTTTACGCAAAATCCCCTCTGCAATATCTGGCGTTTTCATAAGTGCTGACCCCTCACCATTGCTGACGATTTTCTGAGCAGGGCATCCCATATTAAAATCAAGAATCTCATTTGAATGTGCATTTAAAATCGGCATAATTGCTTCGAGTTTATCTACATCAGCGGTAAAAACCTGAAGTGCAACCGGATGTTCACTACTATCAAAGTTCATAAGCTGTGCTGTTTTCTTATCCTTATAATAGAGAGCACTTACGCTCACCATCTCACTCACCATAAGGCCATCGTGAAACTTGCGCATGATTTTTCTATAAGGAAGATCCGTTACACCAGCCATTGGTGCAACGACCACTTCCATCATTTTACTTAAATTCATTCATTACCTACTTCAATTCAATGATACCATTTGATCTAGACTGTCTTTTTAGGACGATTCATATGGTAAATATAATTCAAACCATCAAGCGTTAAGAATTTATCTACAACTTCAATTTGTTCTGACTCAGATGCAATCAAAGTAGACAAACCACCAGTAGCGATAACTTTCACCTCGCCACCACCAAGCTCTTCAACCATTTTCTTAACGATATAATCGACACTACCTACATAACCATAGATCATACCCGCTTGAATACTTTGAGTCGTATTTTTACAGATAATATGATCCGGCTTAATCAGCTCAACTCTCGTCAATTTCGCCGCTCTTTCAAACAATGCATCTGCAGAGATCTTAATACCTGGTAGGATTGCGCCACCGAGATACTCACATTTATCACTGATTGCACAAAAAGTCGTTGCGGTTCCAAAATCAACGATGACCAATGGTCCGCCATATTTTTTAAATCCAGCCACCGCATTAACGATACGATCCGCACCTACTTGTCTAGGATTGTCGTACTTAATGTTCATACCTGTTTTAATACCAGGACCGATTACGATTGCTTCTCTATTAAAATACTTTTGAGTCATGTGTTGAAGCGAATACATAACATGAGGTACTACAGAAGAAATAATGATATCTTCCACCGCATTGACATCGAGCTTCTCATGTGCAAAAAGCTGATGAATAAAAATGCCGATTTCATCAGCAGATTTCGAGTAATCCGTCGCCATCCGCCAATTTGTAATCAACTGATCATTTTCAAATACACCCATTACTATATTTGAGTTACCTACGTCGAAGGTTAATAACATAAAGCCTCCCAATTAAACATATTGATCTATTCCTCGGACTGAAACTTCGCCCGTAAAAATCTTTTCTAAATGCCCGGTTTCATTTTGAACCGTTAAACTACCATCTTCATTGATATCCACCGCGTATGCCATTCGCTCATTCGTTGGGGTGACCAGTTTGACATCTTTTCCCAAAGTTACTGAGTGACTCTTATGGAACTCGATAATACGCGACATCTCACTATTTAAAAATTCGCCATAGCATCTTGCAAAGGTTTCCAAAAATCTTTCAAGTAGGTTTTTGGGTGATAGGCTTACGCCTTCCAACTTCAAAGAAGTCGCTTTAGCAGATAGCTCTTCAGGAAAATGCAACTGAGCGACATTTACCCCTATACCGATGACAATATAATGAAGCCTATTAATTTCAGCACTCATTTCAGTTAAAATACCACAAACTTTTTTCCCATTAACTACAAGATCATTGGGCCATTTAATACCGACCTTAACTTCTGCCAGAGATTCAATCGCCTCTGTCATCGCTGCAGCGGCAACAAGTGTGATTGCCGATACAACCTCTGGATTTAGATTTGGTCTTAGCAGCAAGCTCATCCACAATCCTGTACCGTTTTCTGATGCCCAATCACGACCAAGTCGTCCCTTGCCTTTTGTCTGTTCACCTGCTACGACGATCCCTTGAGTATCGCCATCAATCGCAAGTCTTTTTGCTTCTGAATTAGTAGAGTCTATTGAACTATGGTATCTTCCAAAATCTAAAAATGAATATTGATTGATAACACTCTCTAATGAAGAACGATTGATTTCATCTGTATCAGAAATCAAACGGTAACCTTTATTGTTTACCGAATCAATCGCATAGCCTTCCGCTTTCAGTGTTTTAATGTGTTTCCAAACCGCAGTTCTTGAAACACCTAATTGTTCACTGATTTGCTCCCCTGAGACGTAGCTGTCTGGATTTGATTTTAACAAATTTAAAATTTGAGTTTTCATATTCACCTTCTAATAATTACTCAACCTATAGCATAACATAAAACCTGTCAAAAATAAAAACAAAATGGCGTAAACGTAAAAAATCTAGACTTAAAAAAATTAAGTCTAGATTTTGGCAGTTATCATTTAATCCGCATGTATACCTTATTAGAAACCTTGGAACAGAGATAACAACACACCTGCTGATACGGCTGATCCAATTACACCAGCAACGTTCGGACCCATGGCATGCATGAGTAGGAAGTTCCCTGGATTTTCCTTTTGACCGACAACTTGCGAAACACGTGCTGCCATTGGTACTGCAGATACACCCGCTGAACCGATGAGTGGATTAACCGGATCTTTTGTCACCTTATTCATAATCTTCGCTAAGATAACACCTGCTGCTGTACCAAATGCAAACGCGATAACGCCTAACGCCATGATTGCAATCGTCTTTATATTTAAGAATGCTTCTGCTGAAGCAGTGGCACCTACGGTTACACCAAGGAAAATCGTTACGATGTTCATGAGTGCATTTTGCGCTGTATCACTTAAACGTGTTACCGCACCCGACTCCTTAAAGAGGTTACCCAGCATCAACATCCCTACTAGCGCTGCTGCCGGTGGTACGATAAGAGATACGATCAGTGTTGTCATAATTGGGAAGACAATTTTCTCAAGTTTAGAAACAGGTCTAAGCTGTTTCATAACGATTTTTCTTTCTTCCTTTGTTGTTAGTGCTTTCATAATTGGCGGCTGAATAACAGGTACCAGTGCCATATATGAATATGCCGCTACTGCGATTGATCCTAGTAAGTGCGGTGCTAATTTCGATGATAAGAAGATCGCTGTTGGACCATCTGCACCACCTATGATACCAATAGATGCTGCCTCAGTTGGTGTAAACAGACCTGATGCGATTGCACCTAAGAACGTTATGAAGATACCAAACTGTGCTGCTGCACCTAGTAAAAGTGACTTTGGATTTGCAATCAATGGACCAAAGTCTGTCATCGCGCCAACCCCTAAGAAGATAAGTGGTGGGAAGATGCCCAAGTGGTCCCCTTGATATAAATAGTATAATAAACCACCAATCTCAGCGACGTGACCATCTGCACCCATTACAGGTTCAGCCATTAGGCCAGCCAGTGGTAAGTTCGTAAGGAACATACCAAATGAGATTGGGATTAACAATAACGGTTCAAAACCCTTCTTAATCGCTAGGAACATCAGAATAAACGCGATGAGGATCATGATGCCGTTTCCAACTGTCATATTGGCAATACCAGTTGACAGGTAAAAATCATTTATTGTTTGTAGCATCTTGTATCTCCTTTCGATTTTAGTCTGTGATCGATTAACCGATTACAACTAAAACGTCTCCTGAATTTACTGATGCACCTTTTGATACTGTGATTGATTTAACTGTACCTGCTACTGGTGCCATGATTTCATTTTCCATTTTCATCGCTTCTAGGATGAGTAATACCGCACCACTCGCTACAGTATCGCCAACGTTCACTTTAATATCAAGGATAGTTCCAGGCATTGGAGATGCCACTACTTCGCCATCGCCTGCTACTGGAGCTGGTGCTGGTGCAGCTTTAGGCGCTGCTGCAGGTGCTGGAGCTGCTTTTGGTGCAGATGCTACTGGTGCAGCTGGTCTGCTAACTGGTGCAGATGCTACGCCACCTAATTCTTCTACTTCAACTTCATATGATTTGCCGTTTACCGTTATATTAAACTTCTTCATGTTATCCTCCATCCAATCTAATGATTATTAAAATCTTGCTTTCATGACATCACTACGTCCCAACTGTCCCCAAGTCGGTGTCGTATCTTGGATACGTCTAATGTTGGTGACTCTGATCGTTTGAACTGAAGTGTTTAAACTAGCCGCAATCGCTGCGGATATAACGGCGATCAACTCTTCATCGTCTTCATTTGAAGTCATCACTACTTCTGGTTGTTTTTGTGTTACAACTACCGGTTGTTTAACATTCTTTACTTCGCTGCTTTTTTCAATGCTTCTAATCGCTTTTGACATTAAAACTGTTAAAAACCAAATTAAAATTAAAGCGATAAAAGTGATGCCCATACCTAAGAGGATGACTTGCCCAGTTGCAGCAAGCTTATCTCCTAATGACATTTGCGCAAAGGAATCAGCATGCTTAAATTGTTCTAACGCACTCATCTATTTACCTCTCTTATAATGGGATATTGCCGTGCTTTTTAGAAGGTCTAATTTCACGTTTTGATGCTAACATATCAAACGCGTCAATTAATCTAGCTCTTGTTTGAGCAGGCTCTATAACATCGTCAACAAATCCGCGTTCAGCCGCTTTATATGGCGTTGCGAACTCATCAGTATATTCTTGAATCACTCTAGCTCTTGTCTCAACAGGGTTCTCAGAAGATTGAATTTCACCTCTGAAAATAATGTTTGCAGCGCCTTGAGGTCCCATTACTGCGATCTCAGCAGAAGGCCAAGCAAGAACCATATCTGCACCAAGGTCTTTTGAACACATAGCAAGATATGCACCACCGTAAGCTTTACGAGTAATCATCGTTAACTTAGGTACAGTTGCTTCACTGTATGCGTAAAGCATTTTCGCGCCGTGACGGATAATACCACCGTACTCTTGAGTCGTACCAGGTAAGAACCCAGGAACGTCAACTAGATTTAATAGTGGAATATTAAAAGCATCACAAGTTCTGATGAATCTTGCTGACTTATCAGATGCATTTACATCTAAACAACCTGCGTTTACCTTAGGTTGATTTGCAATGATACCAACTGTTTTGCCATTTAATCTTGCAAGACAAGTAATAATGTTCTTAGCAAAATGTGGCTGATATTCCATATAATCGCCTTCGTCAACCAACGCTCTAATAACATCGAACATGTCATAAGGTTTGTTAGGATTCTCAGGAATAATCGTATTAAGTGTTTCATCTAGTGCACTTAAATCACCTTCACAAAGGTATTCAGGTGCTGTTTCCATATTGTTTGAAGGTAAGAAGCTAAGAAGTCTTCTAATTTCAAGGATACACGCTTCATCATTATCTGACATGAATTGAGCGACACCACTCACTGAGTTGTGCGTCATAGCACCACCAAGTGCCTCAGCCGTAACTTCTTCACCAGTAACCGTTTTAATAACCTGTGGTCCTGTGATAAACATTTGAGAAGTCTGATTCACCATGAAGATAAAGTCAGTTAATGCAGGCGAATAAACCGCACCACCAGCACATGGTCCCATGATTGCTGTGATTTGTGGAATAACACCTGATGCTAAAGTGTTTCTGTAAAAGATCTTACCATAACCAGATAATGCATCCACTGCTTCTTGAATACGTGCACCACCAGAGTCATTGAGACCAACGATTGGCGCGCCCATCTTAAGTGCATTGTCCATAGCTTTCACTATTTTAGCGGCATGCATCTCACCAAGAGAACCACCAACTACTGTAAAGTCTTGAGAATAAGCATAAACCAATCTGCCATCAACTTTACCATAACCGATTACTACACCTTCTGCAGGCGCATCCACTTCTTCCATACCAAAATTAGTACATCTGTGTTTTACGAAAGCATCGAGTTCGACAAACGAACCTTCGTCAAAGAGAATATCAAGTCTCTCTCTAGCCGTTAATTTGCCACTCGCATGTTGTTTCTCGATACGCTTTGTACCGCCTCCTGCGAGGATTTTAGCTTTCTTCTGTCTCAAATCATCAAGTTTGTTAACAGACATCTTAAACCTCCAAATCCCTTTTCTTATCTTTGACTTAATTCTACAAGAACTCTTTTTGAGCTCTTAGGATGAACAAACGCAATCTTTGCGCCACCAGCGCCATAGCGTGGGACTTCATCGATCATCATCATCCCTTTGGATTTCATGTAAGCGATCGCTTCCTCGATATCATCTACCTTAAAAGCGATATGCTGAATACCTTCACCATTTTTTTCGATAAACTTTGCAATTGGACCATCCTCAGAAGTTGACTCTAAAAGCTCAATTTCTGTATCTCCTACAGGTAAAAATGCAACTTTTACTTTTTGGTCTTCTACAACTTCTGTGCCAGCGAGTTCAAGACCAAGCACATCTTGGTAAAAGCTTAATGTTTCATTTAGATCTTTCACTGCAATACCAATATGATCTACTTTTAACGCTTTCATATACACTCTCCAATTCTATTAAATTCTAACAGTCTTAAAAAAAACTGTAAACGGAACAAATTAACTGATAGCCTTGTTGACTTTCATAAATTAAGTGTTCCTTTACTTTTGATTAATATTAATAAACCCTTTGTCTATAAAGTTGACGTCCTAAAATTACTCGCCAAGTGCTGCTTTGTACGCTTCAAACAGCTGATCAACAACACTAAAAGGATCTACGGTTCTCTCTACTATTTGCTGAGACAAATCGTCGAGCTTTTCTTCATTTCTAGAATTATCAAGGATTGATCTTTCGATACGCTCTTTGATCATTTCGACAATTTCGCTCTTTGCATTATTCGTTCTTCTTTCGATAAACTTACCAGAACTCATGAGGTAGTCGCGATGTGACATAATCGATTCTAACAAAACGTCTACACCTTGGTTTTCATAGGCAACAACTAAATTGACAGGAGGACGCCAATCGATTCCTTTGTTAAAATCGAGCATCATATCGATTTCACGAGCCGTTCTTTTTGCACCATCACGATCTGCCTTGTTGACTGCAAAAACATCACCGATTTCCATTACACCTGCTTTTATGGCTTGAATGTCATCACCTAAACCTGGAACCATTACCATTAACGTTGTATCACAGTTTTTAACAATATCAATTTCAGATTGTCCAACACCAACGGTCTCAACAAATATGACATCTACGCCATAAATATCTAAGATCTTAATCGCTGCTGAAGTTGCCTCTGAAATACCACCTAAGTGGCCGCGAGCACCCATGCTTCTAATAAAGACGCCCTTGTCTGTACTAAGGTCATTCATTCGGACTCTATCGCCCAAAATGGCACCTCCAGTAAATGGAGATGTCGGATCCACCGCTACGATGGCTACTGTTTTTCCCTGTTTACGCAACAACTTAGTGAGCTTATCGGTTAAGGTACTTTTTCCGGCACCAGGGGGGCCTGTTATGCCGACGACATATGCGTTTCCGCTATGCGAATAAAGGTCCTTTAATATTGCGAGTCCTTCTGGATCTTTATTCTCTACCATAGAAATAAGTCTTGCTGCTGCACGTTTATCATGGCTGAGAATTTTTTGCTTAATATCCATTTCAACCTCTTTCTCGTCAACCGTTTTTCTTGATTGAACGTGCTTATTTATTCTAAGCCTGCTATGTATTACATAGCAGGCTTATTAATTTGGTTATCTTAATTTATGATGTCATTTGCACCAAGCATTCGCTAAAGACTTCTATAAATTAACGTTTGCTTTGATGAAGTCGATTGTCACTTGTGTTGGTGTGCCTGGTGTGAAGATTTCTTTAATGCCATTCTCTTTTAAGAATGGGATATCGTCTTGTGGAATTACGCCGCCACCGATGACTAAGATATCATCTGCACCTTCTGCTTTTAACTGCTCTACTACTTTTGGTAATAAAGTGTTGTGTGCGCCTGATAAGATACTCATCGCTACACAATCTACGTCTTCTTGGATCGCTGCACTTACGATTTGCTCTGGTGTTTGTCTTAAACCTGTGTAGATAACTTCCATCCCTGCATCTCTGAGTGCTCTTGCGATAACTTTCGCGCCTCTATCATGACCGTCTAATCCCGGCTTTGCTACTAATACTCTAATTGGTCTTTCCATGTCCGTTCCTCCTCATTCTCTCGGCTCTTATAAATTCACTGATTGTTGGTATTCGCCAAACTCTTCTCTCATGACGCCACAGATCTCGCCAAGTGTTGCATATGCTCTTACTGCATTTAAGATGTATGGCATTACGTTGTCTGTACCATTACATGCTGCTCTTAATGCACTGAGTGTTGCTTCTACTTGTCCGTTGTCACGTTTGCTTCTAAGTTCAACCAGCTTATTCTTTTGCATTTGGCCTACTGATGGGTCAACACGTAATAAACCTTTTGGTGCTTCTTCTTCGATTTGGTATTTGTTCATACCTACGACGATGATTTCACCTGACTCTACTTTCTTTTGATAATCATATGATGCATCCATGATTTCTTGTTGGATATAGCCCATATCAATCGCTTTTGTTGCGCCACCGATTTCATCGATTTTTTGGATATATGCCATTGCTGCATCTTCGATTTCTTTTGTTTTTGCTTCAATGTAGTACGAACCTGCTAATGGATCGACAACTTCTGCAACACCGCTCTCATTTGCGACGATTTGTTGTGTTCTAAGCGCTACTCTTACTGAATCTTCTGTTGGTAATGCAAGCGCCTCATCTTTTGAGTTAGTGTGTAAGCTTTGCGTTCCGCCAAGTACAGCTGCAAGCGTTTGGATTGCTACCCTTACGATGTTGTTTTCTGGTTGTTGCGCCGTTAATGTCGAGCCACCAGTTTGTGTGTGGAATTTAAGTTGCATTGATTTTGGGTTAGTTGCACCAAATCTGTCTTTCATGATGCGTGCCCATAATCTTCTTGCTGCTCTATATTTTGATACTTCTTCTAATAAATCGTTGTGTGCGTTGAAGAAGAACGATAATCTCGGTGCAAAGTCATCTACGTTTAAGCCTGCTTTTACTGCTGCTTCTACGTATGCGATACCATCTGCTAGTGTAAAGCCCACTTCTTGTGCTGCAGTTGAGCCCGCTTCTCTAATGTGGTAACCTGAGATTGAGATCGTATTCCAAAGTGGTACGTCTTTTGAACAGAATTCAAAGATATCTGTGATCAAACGCATAGATGGCTCTGTTGGGAAAATGTACGTTCCTCTTGCGATGTACTCTTTTAAGATATCGTTTTGGATCGTTCCTCTTAATTTTTCTGATGACACACCTTGTTTTTCTGCTACTGCGATGTACATTGCAAGTAAAACAGATGCTGGTGCGTTGATTGTCATAGATGTACTTACTTTATCGAGTGGAATACCGTCAAATAGGATTTCCATATCTGCTAATGAGTCGATGGCAACGCCTACTTTTCCTACTTCACCTTCTGAAAGTGGATGATCTGAGTCATATCCGATTTGGGTTGGTAAGTCGAATGCTACTGATAATCCGCTTGATCCTTGCTCAACTAAGAACTTGTAACGCTTGTTTGACTCTTCTGCTGTTGCAAAGCCTGCGTACATTCTCATCGTCCAGAATTGTCCTCTGTACATCGTTGGTTGTACACCACGTGTAAATGGATATTGTCCTGGCAAGCCGATATCGTTCATATAATCGATATCTGCGATATCTACTGGTGTGTAGTATCTGTTAACTGGTGCGCCTGAACCTGTTGTGAATTCTTTTTTACGTTCTGGTCTTTTTTGCAATTTTTCTTGCGTTTTAGCATTCTCTTTATCTACAGCTGCTTTAAGAATAGAAATTTGATCTTTATCAAACATTCTAAATCCTCCTTCACCATTTTTTCTCCGCATCGGGGTTTTACCTCTACTAGAATATCATAAATCCAGTCAAATTACATTGTTTTTGACAAAGTATAATTGTATACTTTTATTACTTTTTTATAAAAAAATGAAGATTTTATTACTAAAATCCCCTTGCAAGAAAACTTGCATGCAATTATACTTTCATTTTAATTGTAAAAATCGTCAGTTATCCACCCTTCAGATTTTTATCATGTACTTGATAGCAGATTTTACCACAAGCGAGATTGTGGCTAAATAAAAAATTCCCTCTACACATGATGAATAAAATGTGTAAAGGGAATAATATTATACGTACCATTTGCTTACTTTTTAGTTAAAATCACATTTAGCCAATATTGTTCAATATGATCACGTCTTGCATCTTGCGTTTGCCACATTTCAGTCAACTCAAAACCTTCCAATTGATCATAGAGCGCTCTGAACTTAGTCTCATCAAAATCATTAAAGAATCGACCATGTCTGATTAATTCATCTTTACCATATTTAAAAGATAAATAAATCACGCCATTAGGTAACAACGCTTCGTAGCATCGTTTTAAAACATCCTTCAGCTCATCTTCTTTAAAATGGAAAAATACCGCACTCGCCCAAATAGCATCAAACTCATTTTTGTATTTGATGTCTTTAACATCGACGAGAAGTACTTCTGTATTTAGAAGAATTTTCCCTCTATTATAGACTTCAGCTGCAAAATCGATAGAAACCACCTCGTAACCCTTTGCATCAAAATGCAAGCTATCTCTTCCAGAGCCAAATCCGACGTCTAAAAGTTTCGCTCCTGGTTTAAGGTGTTTTTCGAATTTCTCATAAATGGGCTGTAGATCTAATTTCAAAGTGTGTTCAATCATACCTGATGCATTAGCATTATAATATTCTCTTATCATAATTTCCCCCTTGATCTTTTATCTCTTTTAGGGCGATCGCATCCATACAACCTGACGCTAGGTTATTTTCTAAATTTCTCAGGTTCGCTGTCGTATAAGTTGTTACCTTCTGTATCTATTACGACTATAGCTGGGAAATCTTCTACCTTTAAGCATCGAAGCGCTTCTGGACCTAGATCTTCAAATGCGACAACAGTATTGCTTTTAATGCTATTTGCAATTAAAGCACCTGCACCGCCGATAGCGGCAAAATAAACCGCTTTATGTCTTTTCATACCCTCGATGACAACGTTATTTCTCTTTCCTTTTCCTACCATCCCTTTTAAGCCTTTTTCTAAAAGTGGTAGTGTCAAATCGTCCATTCTATAGCTAGTGGTTGGGCCACATGCCCCGATAACCTCGCCCGGTCTAGCAGGTGATGGACCAGCATAGTAAACAATCTGACCGTTAAAATCCATTGGTAATTCTTTACCTTCATTTAGAAGATTAACCAGTCTCAAATGTGCCGCATCTCTTGCAGTGAAAATTTCTCCAGTTATGAGTACTTGATCTCCTGATTTTAATGATTTTACAACCTCTTCAGTAAGCGGTGTGTTTATTCTAATTTTATCCATATTCACCTTCTATAAAACAACTTTTTGATGCCTTGAGGCATGACAATTGATATTAACAACGACAGGTAATCCAGCAATATGAGTAGGGAAAGTGTCTGCGTGTACTGCAAGCGCAGTCGTCGTTCCACCTAATCCCTGAGGACCAATTCCCAAATTGTTGATTTTATCTAGTAGTTCAATTTCTAGTTGCTTTATATGTTCATCTCTGTGATGGCTACCAAGAGGTCTAAGTAAAGCTTTTTTAGCGATATAAGCGGCCTTATCCAAAGTACCACCTATACCAATACCGACGACAATAGGTGGACAAGGATTTGATCCAGCT
Source organism: Fusibacter sp. QWL-12 (assembly GCF_058683495.1). Classification (NCBI taxonomy): domain Bacteria; kingdom Bacillati; phylum Bacillota; class Clostridia; order Eubacteriales; family Fusibacteraceae; genus Fusibacter; species Fusibacter sp. QWL-12. Next base: position 2,219,153 of record NZ_CM178745.1, on the reverse strand, counting down.
TGTTCAACGGTCTCAATTACAAAAGCCTTAACCCCTTCAATACCATCTGAAGGCTTTAACATCTTTGATCTAGACATATTCTCGCTACCAAAACCTTTAGCAGCAAGCTCTATTTCAAACACATCTCCTTCAACCACTTCATAATAGATAACGCCTGGCGTATTATCACTCGAATTTTTACGTAGCAAAGGATCTGACACAACTGATTTTCTCAGATAGCCCTCATCATATCCTTCTCGGATACCTTGATGAATCGCTTGTTCAAGGGAGCCACCTTTTATTTGAATCTCTTGACCAAGCTTTACAAATGCCACAATCATACCAGTATCTTGGCAGATAGGCGCTTTATAGGTTTTGGCAATCTCTGAATTCTCTATTAAATCATTGATGATATTCAGCCCAATTTGCGATGCTTCAACTGTTTTAGCAGATTCAAACGCACCCCTAACCAAAGGATCTATTTCATAGTTGATCGTTATGCAGGCTTCTTTAACTTTTTGAGTTACCTCTTTTGCTTCTATGCCTCTCATCCTATACCTCCCTATTTTGATTGTGCCTTTTGGTTCACTCTCTCAAGGAACGGTTTTGACTCAATAATATATCTACCGTGAGTCCCTTCGCCTATTTTATCCATCTCATCAAACGCTTCAACTTTAAAAAGCAATTTTTTGCCTTCAATTTCTAATAGCTCAGCAGTTGCGGTTACTTTCATACCCATTGGTGTTGCTGCATTGTGTTTAACATTAACAAAAGTACCGACAGTACTATAGCCTTCTGATAGACCTTCACCCGCACAATTAAGTGCTGCATTTTCCATAAGTCCAATCATCATTGGTGTTGAAAACACAAAAATACTGCCACTCCCAAATGCTGCTGCAGTGTGTTTTTCTTCTACTATTAACTCAGAAGTAAAACGATCACCTACTTTTAATTGATGCATAATACCCTCCTCTTTTGCTAGCCCTTTTTTCCTCATTATTATGACTATCATACCATTACAGGCTATGGCATTAAAAGACTTTTCTTGTAAAATGTTGTATTGATATTAAAAACCCCACACCTTTAAAAAAGTGTGGGGTTTACAATTAACTTTCCTATGAATTTGTTGGCACATCTGAGAAAGGATTGTCATTTTTACGTTCCATCTCTTCTTTCTCTTTTTGAGCTTTTAATTTTTCATAAGCAATTCTTTCAAGTTCCTCTTGCTCACGTGCTTGACGTCTTTCTTCTTCTACTTGACTCTTAACCGTATCGATTTTGTCAGCAAGGACATCAATGCCTTCATTAAACGCCAACAAGAATTCTTCACCACTAATCGTTTCAAATTTAAGAAGCGCTTCAGCTATAACATGAAGTTTATCAAGATTTTCTTCTAATAAAGATTTCGCTTTATCATAAGCTGTATCTACGATGTTTCTTACTTCTCTATCAATTTCAGCTGCAACATGCTCTGAGTAGTTTTTCATAGAAGTAAAGTCTCTACCTAAGAACACCTCATCTTCTGAATCATAGCTCATAGAGCCAAGATTGTCACTCATTGCATATTTCATAACCATAGCCTTAGCAATTTTAGTAACTCTACTTAAATCGTTTTGCGCGCCAGTACTGATATCACCGAGCACCAAGCTTTCTGCCACACGACCACCTAAAAGAATGATTAACTCTCTTTCCATTCCCTTTTTAGTTGCATAGCTTCTATCCTCTTCAGGAAGCTGCATCGTGAATCCACCTGCTCTTCCCCTTGGAATAATCGTCACTTGATGAACTGGATCTGATTCTGGAAGTACCTGAGCCAATACAGCATGACCTGCTTCGTGATAAGCAGTTAATTTTCTCTCTTTATCACTAACAATTCGGCTTTTCTTCTCAACACCAGCAATTACTTTAGTAATTGCTTCTTTAATAGATTCCATACGAATCACTTTGTCATCTTTACGTGCTGACAATAATGCTGCTTCATTCATGACATTCTCTAAATCTGCGGGTGTAAAACCTGGCGTTGATTGAGCAAGCTTAGCAAAATCAACATCATTTGCCACTGGTTTATTTTTAGAGTGAATTTTTATAATTTGTTCACGCTCTCTAACATCTGGAACGCCTACCATTACTTGTCTGTCAAAACGACCAGGTCTAAGCAAAGCAGGGTCTAATATGTCAGGTCGGTTTGTAGCCGCTATAACGATAACGCCTTGATTGTCGCCGAAACCATCCATTTCAACTAACAATTGATTCAAGGTTTGTTCTCTTTCATCGTGACCACCACCAAGACCAGCGCCTCTTCTTCTACCTACTGCATCAATCTCATCTATGAAGACGATACAAGGAGAATTCTTTTTAGCTTCTTCAAATAAATCTCTTACACGCGATGCACCAACACCGACAAACATTTCAACGAAATCAGAACCTGAAATTGTATAAAATGGTACGCCAGCTTCTCCTGCGCAAGCTTTTGATAAGTACGTCTTACCAGTTCCTGGAGGGCCTACCATAAGTATGCCTTTAGGAATACGTGCACCCAACGAAAGGTATTTTCTTGGATTTTTTAAGAAATCAACGATTTCTTGCATTTCTTCTTTTTCTTCTTTAAGTCCTGCTACATCTGCAAAAGTGATTTTTTTACCACTATCCTTTACAACTTTAGCACGGCTTTTGCCAAAGGACATAACCTTTGATCCGCCACCTTGAGAGTTTTGCATAAATACAAACCAAAAAACCACAAGGAGTAAAATCATAATAATAGTCGGTAGGATATCAAGCAGAAACGGTGTCGTTGCTGGTGGTATCCCATTGAGTTCAAAGTTATCATTATCAGCCATGTACTGAACGATAACATCTCCCGTCTTAAGTGCCAACATGCTTGGAACATAAGTCGAGAATTCGCTACCGTCTAATAATGCACCGGTCACCTTATTACCGTCTATTTGAACTTCTTTAATTTGATCGTTTCCCAATTTTAGCATAAATTCATCATACGTCAATTCGACCGTTTTTTGTGCATTAACACCGTTAACTGTTACAAAAACTAGAATTGCGATGAAAATCATGATATAAATCGAGGCACCTTTCAAACCTTTCTTCATAGCATCCTCCTTCATCGAGTATACATCATATTATTTTATCATAATTAATCGAGTTCAACAAGTTATTGAAATGACAAGATACAGATGTTTTTAGTATCCGGAGTAATCCTTACAAGATCACTAATCCGCATATTCTCAATCCAAATGATTTTCTCTTCATCACATACAAGCCTTAATTGATCTCGTTTTATATATGGCACCTTTTCATCAATAAAAAACGATTTCACCTTCTTTTTCCCCTTCATTCCAAGAGGGATAAAAGCATCGCCAGGTTGCCTATTTCTAACAGATAGATTGCCGACAATTTTATCAGCATCTATTGCGACTTGAGTCGAACTCAGTTGATATGAGCTGAGCATTTCTAAGTCGATTTTTTTTATTCTTAATGTTTCAATTTCTTCGAACTCGTTCTCTTTTTTTAGCTTTGAATCCTTATAAAAATAAAGTTGATTTGAGCCGAGTCTTACTGAAAAGCAAGAATCAATTTCGATCATTGCCCCAACTCTTTTAAGGTTGGCTATTCTTAAGATTTTATCATATGAAATATTGGTAAGATGTCCTCTTAAGTTTTTAATACACATCCGAATAAGATGATACTTCTCTGCATCCGTCAACTGATTAAAGGGCAAGAGTTCTAAAATAATCGTATCTGTTTCCTTTACAGCAATCCGATTGAAGACTGCCTCAATATGCTTTTGAATAAACGACTTTTCATTTTTAAGAATCTCAGTAGATCGAAAAATAGATTCTACCGCATCCAGTTCGAAAACATCATTGAGCATTGGCATCAATTGATTTCTAATTTTATTCCTTAAATAGTGATTTTCCATGTTGGTACAATCAATTCTAGGTGTCAATTCACAAGCAGCACAATAAGCTTCTATTTCATTTCTAGAGCAGCTTAGTAATGGTCTAATGATCTGTCCTTCGCGACAATAGTCAATAGAAGCTAAACCATCGATGCCAGCACCGCGCATAAGATTTATGAAAAAAGTTTCTGAAATATCATTTTTATTATGCGCCACCGCTATTTTATAATGGTCAAAAGATCTTGCAACCAAATCAAAGGCTTCATATCTTGCATTTCGTCCCGCCTCTTCAAACGATTTTTTCTGATCCTCAGCAATTTTCGTGATGTTTTTTCTAAAAATATGCAATGGTATAGACTTCTCATCACAGTAGGTTTTTACAAACCTTTCATCTTCATCTGCGTCATGACCTCTTAAAAGATGGTTAATGTGCACTGCGACCAGTTCTACCTTCAACTGATCTTTCAGATCATAAAGGACATTTATTAAGGCCAATGAATCCGGACCGCCAGAAAGACCAACGATTAAGGTTTCACCCTCTTGAATCATATTATAGGTTTTAATTGTTTCAAGTACTTTAGCTACCATTATATGCCCCATATGATTTATTATTTAAAATATGAATACGTCATTTGATTTGAAATATTGTATCAGCTGTTTGGAGTTACAAATTAGAATCTATTCACCAGAAATGGTTAAATTATTGATTTTTACTGATGCTGAACCCGTATAGTACCCTGATAAAATAGAAAATCTAAAATCATTTGCAAAGCATTCAATGTCTTTTAACAGATCAAAGAAATTGCCCGAAAGTGTAATTTGACTCACAGGTCGTCCTAATTTTCCAGACTGAATTTCAAATCCATAGCACTGGAGTGAAAAATCACCTGAAATCGTGTCAATACCTGCGTGTAGCCCTTGTAATGAAATAATATATACACCAGAATCAATCCCCTCAATCACTTCATCAAAGCTTTGTTCGCCAGATTCAATGATCAAGTTACTAGGCGCAATCCCTATCGTCCCTTTATAAGAGCCTTTACTAGCATTACCTGTTGAAGTGATGCCCTCTTTTTTAGCTGTTTTTAAGTTGTGGAGAAACGTATTTAATTTACCTTCTTCTACGATGGCTTTTTTAATCGTCGCAACGCCTTCAGCATCAAACGAGGATGATGATAATGCGCCTTGAAGATGCGGATGATCAATCAAAGTAAAAGCTTTTGATGCAATCGTCTCACCTAGATGCCCCTTTAATTTTGACATGTTCTTTTGAACACGCTCAGCATTGAAAATTCCCATGTATGCACTAATGAGTTGCGCAAAGGTTTCATTTTTTATAACAACCGGATAGATGCCTGACGGCATTGAGCTTGCTCCCAGCATCGCCAATGCCTCTGAAGTCGTTTCATCTGCAATCTTACTTGCTGATAACTGTTCAAAATCATCAGAAACATCGTAACCAATCCCCGTTCTTGTATCCGTGCCATCAGAAACAACCGACATTGCATACGCCAAACAATAATTGTATTGATCGGTTACGTTCAGTCCTCTGGTATTTTTTATAACACGAGATCCAGAAACCTCATCATAGCCGTTTTGCGCCAATCGTTTTACTCTTTCATCTTTAGTTAAAATCTCTTTTTCAAGATTTTTCATGAAATTAATTTTAGATTCGATGCTTGATTTTTCAATTGCTTCATTATAGTTATCTATTTCCGTATAAACACCTGAGCCATCATGGAAATAAATTTCATCCTCAGTTTCGATAATTTCAGCATTTTGATACGCTTCATTAACAAGCATTTCTATAGAGGTTTCATCAAAAAGTTCTGTATAAGCATAGCCTACTTTACCATTCAAAATCGCTCTATAGCTTAAACCACCATCCTCTGACAGATTGAATTTTTCAATCTCGCCTTGAAAGACGGAGATATCCGTGCTTTTGTTCTTCATATAATAGACTTCTTGGTCTGAAAATCCCTTTTTAGAACCTAGTTCAAATAATTGGTCAATCCACTTCTCGTTCATTAGATCTCCTCCCTTCCGCCAACAGTAATTTCTGATACTTTAAGCGCCGGTTGTCCAAGACCAGCAGGAATCGATCCACTCACAGAACCGCACATGCCTTCTGCAGAATCAAAATTATCACTAATCATTTCAATTTTATTTAAAATTTCAGCACCAGTACCAATCAGTGTAGCGCCTTTAACCGGTTCTTGAATTTCACCATTTTTGATGATGTAGGCTTCTTCAACCGCAAAGTTAAACTCTCCAGTAGCAGTGTTTACAGAACCACCACCTAAATACTTAGCGTATAATCCGTACTCGATGGAACGAATCATATCTTCAAATTTATCCTTACCATTTAAGATATATGTGTTTGTCATTCTAGAGGTAGGCGCATACTTGTAGGATTGTCTACGTGACGAGCCCGTTACATCGTGATTCATTCGTCTTGCATTTAAACGATCGACCATGTAGCCTTTCAATATACCATTTTCAATCAACACATTACGTCGAGTTGGCGTTCCTTCGTCATCGATGTTTGCAGAGCCCCACTCGTTTGGAACGGTACCGTCATCCACAGCATTAACCACCTCTGACGCAATCTTTTGTCCGAGCTTATCTGCAAATACACTGTTCCCCTTTGCAACAGAGGTTGCTTCCAAACCATGTCCACATGCTTCGTGGAAAATAACACCGCCAAATTTGTTATCCATCACCACTGGAAACTTACCACTTGGTGATGACTTTGCATCTAGCATAGTGAGCGCGATACGGGCAGACTCTTTACCGATCCACGCCACATCAATCTCGTCATAAAGCTCAAAGCCTTTACCAGAACCTTTATTGATACTACCGCCTTGCATTTTACCTTCGTGATTTGCAATTGCACTCACCGTATATCGCGTTCTCGTTCTTTGATCCTCTGCGAATACACCCTCTGTATTTGCCACAAGAACGTTTTGAGTGTAATCCATATAATTGACAACCACTTGATCAATCAACTCACTTGATGATTTAGCTGCATTAAAGCCAACTCTCATGAGATCTATCTTATTTTTCTTAGCCACTTTACTTGGCAGAATCTTTACCGTATGATTCGTTGCATTTTGTGTAATCGCAAAATCAACGCCAGCAAACTTTGGAATACCACTTATTGCTGCCGCTGCCTTTTTAGCCACACTAATTAAATGTGAAGAACCATTTTCACAAGTATAGGTATAAACACTATTTAAGCCTTGGAAAATTCGAATACCAACGCCATAATCTCTACCGGACAGTGACTTCTCAACTTTACCACTTACCATTTCAATTGCGTTGTTATAGCGATCTTCAACGTATACTTCAGCAAAATCGCCACCTGTAGACATCGCTGCAGCTAATACATCTTTTACGACTTGTTTATTGAGCATGTGCACCTCCATTTTTTCTACTTAATCTATCTTAAGCATTAATGATAGCCAATATAAGGCATCAATGTAAACTTTTCATTAATTTTGGTAAAAATAAAACAGCATTTGATTATCAAATGCTGTTAATGGAGCCGGTGATGGGACTCGAACCCGCGACCTACTGATTACAAGTCAGTTGCTCTACCAATTGAGCTACACCGGCATATGTGTATACCCTCAAATCATATCGGGCATATTTTGTGTCACAAAAAATTAAATGGCGATCCAGAAGGGACTCGAACCCTCGACCTCTAGCGTGACAGGCTAGCGTTCTAACCAACTGAACTACTGGACCGCAGTGTGATGCGACAAGTTAAATATTACACGATAATTCAATGTGTGTCAACCGATTTTTTTATATTAAAAGCACTTTATTTAATCAAATTTTACTATCTTTATTGGGTTGTTTTTAAGGCTTCATTTGGTCGATTTTATAAGCAGTATAGCCTTCTAAATTATCGTAATCACTGACAAAGTACCCTTCTAATTTTAAAGTAGTCAATAATTCTTCAAGAATGATGCCGCCTGCGTAGATAATATCAGCACGTTTAGGGTCTAAACCAGTAATATGAAGTTTGTCTTCATTATTCATTTTCTCCAGCTTGCTATTCTGAAGGGCAAGTGTATCTAATCCAACGTACAAGCCGTGTACCTTTTCTCTTGTGTATTCAGCTACAGCATGCACCATCGTTGCATATGTCGTTGCTGTACCACCAATCCCAACGACTTTATCAATTGGAAATTTAAGCAATTCTTCTATCGACTGAGATATGTTATCTGACACAATTTCTCTTAGTTTTTGCACTTCTTGACAGGTAATCGGATCATGAGAAACATAAGCACCCGTTAATCGAACGGCACCGATATTGAGGCTTATTGCATACTTTATACCAGTTCTATCACCCAAAATAAGTTCAGTAGAACCGCCACCGATATCGATGATTAACAAGTTGCCATCCGTTTCACTCCCTAACAGAACGCCTTTAAAGCCAACCTCTGCTTCCAGTGCGCCCGGTATAATATCAATATTTTGACCCGTTCTGTTCTTAACCATCGCATCAAACATATTGGCGTTTTTTGAATCTCTAACCGCACTCGTCGCCATCATAAAAATGGATTCTGATCCAAATGCTAGTGCCTTTTTATAATAAGCATCGATTACCTCTACTGAAGCTCTCATTCTTTCAGAGTCTAGCAATCGCGTTTCGTTTACTTTATAACCGAGACGAGTCATCTCAAGCTCACGATGCACCTCACTAAACTTACCTTCATCAAACTTCGCCAAAAGTAATCTAATTGAGTTAGTCCCTATGTCAATACATCCAATTCGCATAAAACTCCTTTTAATCACCATTTTCCTGGTTCTTCTTTTCATCTTCCAATGCTTTTATCAAATAAATGATTTCATCTGGTTTTACCATTTTGAGCTTTTCTCTTGCTATTTTCTCAACTGCCTCTGGTGTCTTTGAGTAAGCGTATTCATCCTCTAAACGATTAATTTCATGCTCAAGCACCGTAATATCTTCATTTAATTCTGCTTTTGCAACTTCTAGTTCTTTAAGCTTCTGATCCGCTTGAACCATATTGTAAACGAAATAGATGCCAACCAATATCAGCAATACCAACGTCAATCTATTACGTCTTATAAACTTACCACGCTTTTTTTTCAAGTCAGTCACCTACTCTTCCTGTGATATAACCTCGTAAAGCAGTTTTGATGTTTCTTTTGTAACGTGTTCTTCCATCGCAGTAATCCGTATAGAAATGGTCTTTTGACCTAGCTTCAAATCAACTCGATCGCCGATTTTCACTTCAGTACCAGGCTTTGCTTCTTTTCCTTCAACTAGTACACGACCTTGGTCACAAGCTTCTTTTGCAACAGTTCTTCTCTTAATCAATCTTGCATTTTTTAAATATTTATCTATTCTCATGATGTCACCTACTTTATAGATTTATTGACTCTATTTTATCATATAAAATGTCGTTTTATGTATCTGTTTCAAACATTATTACGTCTTAAAATCAGTTAAATAAAAAATAGTATTATAAAATCAAGAAAAAGCAGCTAGGCTGCTTTTTCTTAAAAGTTTTATTATCCGTTTACAGTTTCTTTTAATGCTTTACCAGCTTTGAAAACTGGAGCTTTTGAAGCAGGAATGTTGATTGTTTCTTTAGGATTTCTAGGATTTCTACCAGTTCTTTCTTTTCTTTCTCTAACATCAAAAGTACCAAAGCCAACTAATTGAACTTTACCGCTTTTAGCAAGTTCTTCTTCAACACTCTTCATGAAAGCATTTAATGCTAATTCAGCATCTTTTTTTGTTAAACCAGATTTTTCAGCCATGCTAGCTACTAATTCAGCTTTATTCACAATAAACCTCCTAAAATATTAAGTTGTTTTAACTATTATTAGTATACGTTGAAATTTCAACTTTTACAAGAGTTTTCGTTTATTTTTTTATAAAATCTACCATTTTTTAGAGAGTGTCCAAAGTGCCTCCATCCGTTCTAGTAACTGAGGACTAGGACTTAACCCTTCTTTTTCCAATTCTGCCTCTATAAAGGAGAACCTTTTAATGAACTTTTCAGTAGCATCCACTAGTGCTTGCTCAGCATCTATGCCCGATAATCTTGCTACATTACCTATAATAAGTAATAAATCTCCCATTTCTTCATGGAGTGCCGCCTCATCGCCATTTACAAGTGCTTCCTTAACTTCATTTAATTCTTCTTCTATCTTAGAAACGGCATCACTTGCGGATTTCCAATCAAAACCGACATCTGCAGCTTTTTTCTGAACCTTTTGAGAGCGGATATGACCCGGTAAGCTTTTGGAAACCGCCAACATAGAATCTGTGACGTTCTTCGAGTCTTTTTCTTGATTTTTAATCGCCTGCCAATTGGTCAAAACCTCATCAGAATCCTTTACCACAACATTCGAAAATACATGTGGATGTCTTCTGATCATCTTGTCACAAACCGCTTTGATGATATCACTCATCTCAAAGTAACCGTCTTCAGACGCTATCGTCGCGTGAAAGACAATTTGCAAAAGCACATCTCCCAGTTCATCGACGAGTGCTTCATCATCTTGCTCATCTATGGCTTCTTTTACCTCATACGCTTCTTCAATTAAGTAAGGTGTCAAACTCTCATGAGTTTGCTCACGATCCCACGGGCAACCGTCTTCTGCTCTTAACTTTCTCATTATGCTTTCAAGTTCAAAAAGCTCATGCTTAACGCCTTCACCACCAGAGACAAACAAGCTCGTCAAATGATTAAAATCATCTGGCTGATGGTCCAACTCATATAAAGGCACTTTTTTTATCATCTCTACATTGGGAATACCCGCACCTTTGATAATAGTGACACCTTTTTCATCTGGCCAAAAATTCATAAGTTCAAGCTTAAGCATAGACGCAGTCGTTTGATCATAAACTTGAATAAATAAATGATCCTTCGAAGTGTCGATACGTTCGTTTTCAATATTTAAGGCATCCGCTATTACCAGTCCCCCTACAGGGTCATAATGTAATGCGGTGACGATTGCATCTATGAAACTAGCACCATGTACAATTTCGATTTGGTCAGCAACCTCGTTCATAAGATAGCTGACCGTTTTTTCTGCAACAAAGGGATTCCCTGGAACTGCATATGTGACTGGTTCAGTCTCTGAGAGTCGTTTAACTTCGTCTGCAATCGCTCTGTAAACCTCTTCAAAGGTTTCAAACTGATCATAATAATCATCAAACGAAGTATACACCATTCCACTTTGAACCAAATCTTCTACTACTGGATGACGATCCGTTCTCAAATAGACTTTTCCTTGACCAGTCAACGCCGACATCGCTGCAAGTGTTAAATAATCCTTTCCACCCGGTCCCATACCTACTATTTTTATCGGATACATATCTCACCTCTATTTAAAAAATTTATCATTGATTTTCTTAAGTCTTCTACCACCCGGCATCATTGCGTAATCTTCTTCTGTGATGGTCTTTGTCTTGAATAGCATAATAAAGTAAACCATCACTCCAATACCAATTGCTGCTACTGTCGCAAGCTTAGATGGCATTATCAGAAGTGAACCCATATGAACGAGAACGACGACGACGCTCATCACCAAAACTGCAATCAAAGGCTTAAGCACGACTACCTTTGGATCAAAGGTAATATTAGCATGGCGCTTCATTGTGATTAAGTTCAGTGTGGTTGCAGTTCCGTACGCAGCAAGAGTGGAAATCGCCGCACCATATATATTAATGCTTGGAATCCCAACTAAAACATACGTTAAAATGATTTTAATAATCGCACCTACCATAAGGTTCATCGCTGGACGATTTTGCATGCTAATTCCTTGTAAAACACCTGTGGTTACTTGGAACATACCTAAAAAGATAACACCAAATCCAAGTATTGATAGAATTTGTCCCGTTGTTTGTGCGTATTGAATCTGATTTGGATATAACAGCTCCATAATTGGTTGTGATAAAAGAACCAGACCAGCGGTCGCAGGCATACTGATGATTAAAGTCATTCGAATCCCGTTTTGAATGGTTCTACTCAAGTTCTTTGCTTCATTTCTTACATATAATGCCGCTACTGCAGGAACGATGCTGATCTGAATAGCAGAGGTTATAACTTGAGGTAGATTCACCAACGTTGCAGCATAGCCACTTAGCATACCATAAAGATCATTCGCATTTTCTCCCATACCGATATCTGTTAAACGATTCATAACCAGCATAACATCTATCGTATTCATCAAAGGCATAACTGCTGCACCTAACGTAATAGGAACTGCGATGATACTGATGCGTTTAATCAAAGCACTGTGAGAAAGAATCTTCCCAGTCAACTGATGCGCAATTTCCTTCGCATGCTTCTTTTTAAACTTAATATAAGTAAGAAAGATAATACCAAGTCCTGCGATTGCGCCTGTGGTTGCACCAAATGTTGCACCCGCAGCAGCCAATTCCAAACTTTGATCTAGAAAATAAATCGCCAATCCATATCCGACGATGACTCGACCAAGTTGTTCAAATACTTGAGACATAGCAAATGGTTTCATGTTTTGGAAACCTTGAAAATAGCCTCTAAACACTGCCATTAAAGAAACGATAACGATTGCAGGTGCTAGAGCTTTAAACGCTAGAGCTGCATTTGGATTTTTAATGCCTTCGACGATCATGTCAGCACCAAAGTACATAAATAAAGTACCAAATAAACCGACTGCAGTCATCAGCATCATACCTGACTTAAACGTACGATCGATGTTATCGTATTCACCTAGTGCACGCTGCTCTGAGATCATTTTACCGATCGCGGTAGGAAGTCCAGCGGTTGCTAGAACGATGAAGAAATTGTATATCGGATAAGCACTTGAATAATAGCTCATCCCCTCAGGACCAAGCAGATTGGCTAGAGGAATTTTAAAAAATGCGCCAAGTATTTTAACAAATACACCTGTAATACCTAAAATGAAAGCCCCTTTTACAAATGAATCACTGGCAGGGTGCTGCGTTTTCTTCTCCATTATATACTCCTATATTTACATACACTTAAGATGAATTTTTCATTAACACAACCACAGTTAAAATGCTAATCGATTCATTATAACACATTAGTAATGCTATTTTTAATTAAAAATCAAATAGAAAAACCCTGCATATGGGTATTTTACGCAATACACAAATGCAGGATTTCAAGCCACTATCTGGGCATTTATTCAATTATTAACCTTCAGTTTTAGGGGTTACTTTTTCTATAAAGGTTTCAATACTTGCAGCCGCTTTAAGTTCATCCAATTTCTTTTGATAGAACTCATTGTATAAGCTGTCTTTAAGCTGTTGTTTGAAATCGTTGATCACTGCTTCTTCTTCACCATTTTCAATCAATTGATTAACCGTTAATCGATCTTCAACTTTAATGATGTGGTAACCGTAAGAAGTTTGAACCGGTTCACCAATTTCACCTATCGGTTGAGAAAATGCAGCATTTTCAAATTCTGTTACCATTTGTCCTCTTGAGAAGTAACCAAGGTCACCACCAGTGCTTACTGAGCCTGTGTCTTTAGAGTATGCTGTAACGAGTTCAGAGAAATCTTCGCCTGCATCTAATTTAGCTTTCACTTCAAGTGCAGTTGCTTCGTCATCTACAAGAATATGTCTAGCGCTAACTTGCACTGGTTCATTTGCATAAAGGTCTTCAAGTCTAGCAGTCTCAGCATCAATCATACCATTCACAACTTTAGTGAACTCATCCATAAGAATTGAGCCTTGAACTTGTTTTTCTAAAAAGGCATCTGTTACGCCAATTGAATCATACATCGCTTTCGTTTCAGCATCTTCTTCAAGTAAGCCTTTTAGTTCATCAAATTTTTCTTTAAAAAGATCATCTGAAATGGTATATCCAGTTGAATACACATAAGAACGGATTAAAGAATCATTAACTAACATTTGTAAGATATCTTCTCTTAAAACATCAGCAAATTTAACACCATCTACCTCTTGAGTCAAAATATCTTCGCCATAGTATTGTTTGTAGGCAGTTTCATACATTGCATAATAAATATTGAAGGTATCAACATCCACGACGTCTTCACCAACGATTGCTACTGCGTTTTCTTTAGAAACACCAGTCGTTCCCTCAGTCGTAGAATCTCCACTTTTTGTACTACACCCAGTTAGGGCAATCATCAACACCACTAATAGCAATGCTGTCACTCTTTTTAAATTTGGCATAAGACCTCTCCTCAATTTCTGCTAATGTGATATTAGCTTAATTTCATATCAATTATAATTATATATTCAAATATTCACTATGAAAACTATATATTTTTTCAAGATACATTTCAAGCATTGTTAATTGTTCTTCTTTTTTTCTTAATCTGTTTGTAATTTTGACCTTTAGAAGGGCTGGATTACCTCCAAAGAAGCTAACATTCTTGTTATCATAGTCGAGTACCTGACTGATAAATAATGGGCTAATGGCATAGTTCGACGCAAACTTAAGCGTAAATGCTTTGCCATCCTCTGTCACCTCTTCGATACCGATTGCTTCGCAAAGTGCTTTTATGAATGCAATTTTAATCAAATTGTCAACCGAAGTTGGAACGGTACCAAATCGGTCCTCAATCTCTTCATACACCAGTTCAAGATCTTTTCTGGATTCAATCGCAGCAATTTTCTTATAAATCTCAATTTTAAGCTGATGATTACTGATGTAGTTTTCTGGAATGAAAGCATTGACCGCAAAGTCAATTTTAGCTTGCGGCTTTTCTTTAACCACCTCGCCTTTTTTATGCAAGACACTCTCTTCAAGTAATTTGCAATAAAGATCGTATCCGATGGCTTCCATATAGCCGTGCTGTTCAGTGCCTAACACATTACCTGCACCTCTGATCTCAAGATCGCGCATGGCAATCTTAAAGCCTGCTCCAAGCTCAGTGAATTCCTTAATCGCTTTAAGTCGCTTTTCAGCGATTTCACTTAAAACTTTGTTCTCTTGATAGAAGATATAGCAATAAGCAAGACGATTGCTTCTGCCAACACGTCCTCTTAACTGATATAGCTGAGATAAGCCAAATCGATCGCCATCGTTAATAATGATGGTGTTAACGTTAGAAATATCTAAGCCTGTTTCAATGATAGTAGTCGATACCAGTACATTAAACTCGTTATTCATAAAGTCAACCATTAGTCGTTCCAGTTGATGCTCGTTCATCTGACCGTGTGCATAATGCACGAGCGCCTCTGGTACTAGCTCTTGTATCTTAGCCGCAACGCGATCGATATCCTCGATACGGTTGTGAACAAAGTAAACTTGTCCACCGCGTTCAAGCTCTCTCGCTATCGCTTCACGTACTAAATTTTCATCAAATTCAACCACATACGTCTGTATTGGGTATCTGTCTTCTGGTGGATCTTCAATTACACTCATGTCTCTGATACCGATCATAGACATATGAAGCGTTCTAGGTATCGGTGTCGCCGTCAAGGTCAATACGTCAATGTTTTCTTTCATCTGTTTGATCTTCTCTTTGTGCTTAACGCCAAATCTTTGTTCTTCATCTATAACGAGTAATCCTAAGTCCTTAAATACCACATCGTTTGAAAGGATACGATGCGTTCCAACGACCACATCTACAACGCCACTTTTTAGATCCTTAATGATTTTAGCTTGCTCTGCCTTGGTTCTAAATCTAGAAATCATCTGGATGTTGGCTGGGTACTTAGAAAAACGCTCTGAAATATTTTTAAAGTGCTGTTGTGCCAATATAGTGGTCGGCACTAGGATCGCAACCTGCTTAGAATCTAAAACGGCTTTAAATGCCGCTCTAATAGCAACCTCAGTTTTACCGTATCCAACATCGCCACATAAAAGGCGTTCCATAGGCTCTGCCTTTTCCATATCAACCTTTATTTCATCGATACACTTAAGCTGATCTCTGGTTTCTTGATACGGGAACAAAGCTTCAAACTCTCGCTGCCAATCATTATCCGCAGAAAAAGCATATCCTTTTTTCTCACGACGACTGGCATAAAGCGCAATCAGTTCATCGGTCATATCTTCTATGGCCTTTTTGGCTCTCGACTTGGTTTTCTTCCACTCCTGTCCACCTAAGCGGTTGAGCTTCAGCTTTTCAACGTCAGTCCCCATATACTTTTGAACCAACCCAGCACTTTCAACTGGAATATATAAATAATCATCCTGCGCATATCTCAGTTTAAGGAAGTCTTTTCGCGTTTGATCGATTTTCATCTGTTCGATGCCAAGGTACTGTCCCACCCCGTGGCTTTCATGAACGACATAATCTCCCACTGAAAGCTCACTAAAGGCTTTAATAACTTTTCCCTGTGCCGGTTTTTTTCTTGAAATCTTCTTGCCTTCACCATAGAGCTCAGCCTCAGTTAAAAGTAGGCCTTTAAACGTATCGAAATAGAAGCCACTAGAAAAAGGCTTCATAATGGCAATGGCTTGACCACTCATGACTCGATCTGCATCCCCGGCTTGATTTACCGTTACTTCAAAGCTGTTCATCGCATCGATGAATCGCGTCATACGGTCCTCATTAGTAAATGCAATTAGAATGTGATACCCCTTGATCTTCCACTTTCTCAAATCAAGTGCAATTTGATCAAACTTACCGAAGTATTTGTTCATTTCTCGGGAAGTCAGTTTTATGATTTGGCTAGGTTCAAAGCCATCAGTATGTTTGATTAAAAGCTCTGAGCTGACAAGCTGTCTTAAGGAAAGCTCAGATTTAATTTCTTCAAACTCAAAAACGCGCTTATACTGCTCGGAAATTACTTCGCCACGCTCTAAGTAATCGGAGAATTGTTTTCTATAATCCTGTAAAAACTGATTCATTCTGCTGACGCATTGATTGTTGCCAATTAAGAAAACTACAGGCTCTTCAAACCAATCAAGGAGTGACATGCTGTGTTCAAAGAAAAACGGAAAATAGCGTTCGATGCCATCGACAAAAACGCGTTCCGTCAGATGCTCGATCATCTCTTCGATACGCTCTCTTTTTTCCTTCTTATATTTGCCTTTGATTGCTTTAAGCGCTTCTATCGCCGTTTCTATCCGTTCATCAGAAAGTACCATTTCGCGCGCTGGATAAAGCCAGACACTTTCAAATTTATCCACAGACTTCTGTGTCTCAATGTCGAAATCTCTAATAGAATCGACTTCATCTCCAAAGAACTCTATTCTAAATGGTCGCTCATACAGAGGTGAAAAGACATCAAAGATACCACCTCTTAAGCTGTATTGCCCTTTGGATTCAACGATTTCTACGCGTTCATAGCCGTACATATACAGCTTCTTCTGTAGCTCTCCCATAGGAATCTCAGTAGACAGATCAATTAGAAGACGCTCTGAAAGCTTCGTTGGATATCGATAGACCAAGCTGTTCACAGAAGCAAAAATAATTGGCGCTTTGGTGCTCAAAGCAGTTGCTAATGCCTCAACGCGATCGATGGCCACTTGATTAGAATGTGCAAATGTATCAAACCAAACCAGTTCTCGGCTCGGTAAATAAACCGCCTCTTCGTAAGCTTCAGCAGCAGTTCTCGCCTTGTGCTCGTCCTCAAAGAAGACGATAACAGGTCTTTCTAATGATTGATTGACCTTGGCAGCAACCCACTTGACCACCTGTGGTTCACTTCCATGAACCAGTATCGGACTAATGCCTTCATCTATACTTTTGATTAATGTTTTGATCTCAACCGAATGTTCAAAAAGGTTGCTTAAAAATGTATTCATCTTAATCTCCTAACCGTTATAACGGTTCATCGCCTTTTCTACACCTTCACTGATAATACTCTCTGCAGCTAGAACAGTTCGATCAAGCACCTCGCCCAACGTCGCCATCTCTGCTTTATTAAACCTTTGAAGGACATAGTCCTTTAAATCCATTTTATCTGACTTGCCAATCCCTATGCGAATTCTAGGAAACTCATCTTTTTGCATTAAATAGATAATATGTCGCATACCGTTATGTGTACCGGCACTACCTTTCATTCTAATTCTCAGCTTACCAAAATCAGTATCAATATCGTCATAAATGACGATGAGCTTTTCTATAGGCAGCTGATAAAACTGACAAATCGCTTTTACCGTTTCACCACTAAGGTTCATATAAGTTTGTGGTTTTACCAAAATCACTTTTTCTCCGGCGATTTGTCCTTCGCCAATCAATGCTTTATATTTAACTTTATTGACTGCGATATTATGCTTTGAAGCAAGTAAATCGATTGCTTCAAACCCGACATTGTGTCGTGTTAGTTCGTATTTTTTGCCTGGATTTCCTAGGCCAACAATTATAGTCACTTTTGTCACCTCTTCATTTAATGGACCTTACGATTATATCAAAAAAAACGCTCGACAACAATCTGCCAAGCGTTTCTCGTTTCAAAGGTTGATTCATTTTAGTCTTCAAACATCGTACTGACTGAATCGTTGTTGAAGATTCTTCTGATGGCTTCAGAAAATGCTGGTGCAACTGAAAGCATCGTTACATTTTCTAGCTCTCTCATTTCTGGTGCAACGTTGATCGTATCTAGAACGACGAGTTCTGAAATTGCAGAATCTCTAATTCTTGAGATCGCAGGACCTGAGAAAACACCATGTGTACAACAAGCATAAACATCCTTTGCACCCATTTCTTTAAGTGCTTTTGCCGCATTGACAATCGTTCCAGCTGTATCGATCATATCATCGATTAGGATAACGTTTTTACCTTTAACATCACCGATAATGTTCATAATTTCAGAAACATTTGGTTCAGGTCTTCTCTTGTCAACGATTGCGATAGGCGCATCAAGCTTAGTTGCTAAATCTCTTGTTCTCGTAACGCTACCGAGGTCAGGTGATACAACCACTAAATCTTCAAGATTTTTCTTTTTGAAGTAGTCTGCTAAAATCGGAACACCTTTTAAGTGATCAAGAGGAATATCAAAATAGCCTTGGATCTGAGCCGCATGTAAATCCATCGTCAATACGCGGTCAGCACCAGCTGATACGATGATATTTGCAACCAATTTTGCCGTAATCGGATCTCTCGCCTTAGCTTTACGGTCTTGTCTTGCATAACCGTAGTAAGGGATTACTGCTGTAATTCTACCCGCCGAAGCACGTTTCAGTGCATCGATCATGATTAACAGCTCCATTAAATAATCGTTTACTTTTGGCAATGAAAAGGATTGCACCACGTAAACATCGATCCCTCTTACTGTCTCGTTGATGTTTACTGAGATTTCGCCATCGCTAAAGGTTTTAACTACGCTGTCACCAAGTGGCAATCCTAACTCTTTGCAGATTGCTCTGGTTAAATCAGGATTCGCATTGCCCGTAAAAACCTTAATCCTCCTGTCAGTTGATTGCATCATTTCCTCCTACTTGTTCTTTTGATATTTATTAGACCAATTGGTCTTATTGACTTGTCTTTCTCTTGCTATCGCAAGTGCGTTTTCTGGGACATCGTCTGTAATAGTGGAACCTGCTGCGATATATGCACCCTTACCTACTTTAACCGGTGCAATGAGATTGGTGTTGCATCCTACAAACACGTTATCCTCAATTTCTGTCAAATGCTTTTTTGAGCCATCGTAATTAACGAAAACCACACCACAGCCCAAATTAACATTTTTACCAACCACGCCATCTCCCACATAGGTCAGGTGAGAAACCTTGGTATCGTCGCCAATTTCACAGTTTTTAACTTCTACGAAATCGCCGATTTTGCAGTTCTTGCCAATTTTTGATTTAGGTCTTAAATATGCGAATGGGCCAATAGCTGATGCATCGTCGATACTGGACTCAGTTACTTTTGAGTGCATTACTTTGACCTTGTTTTGGATGGTTGAATCAACGATTTCAGAGTTTGGACCAATCACACATTGACTGCCGATTTGCGTCGTACCTCTTAAAATCGTCCCTGGTTCTATGATGGTATCTTGGCCAATCTGAACATTTTTTTCTATAAAAATCGTCTCTGGCATCACTAAAGTAACGCCGCTGAGCATGATTTGTTTTTTTATTTGAGTTTGGTGATATTTTTCAGCCTCTGCAAGAGCCAGTCGATCATTGATCCCCATTACTTCATAAGAATCTGATGTAACAAATGCCCCAACAGGCTTCCCTGAAAGCTTAACCCATTCAAAAACATCGGTTAAGTAATATTCACCCTGTTTGTTGTCGTTCTTAAGCGAATCGAGTGCTTTGATTAGTACTTCTGCTTCAAATATACCAATTCCTGAATTAATTTCTTTTATACTTAGCTCTTCAGCGGTTGCATCCTTGTGCTCTACTATTCTTAAAAAATCACCCTGTGCATCTCTTACGATTCTGCCATAGCCTGATGGATCTTCAAATAGAGTAGAAATTAAGCTTGCGGTATAATGGTTCGCTCTATGAAAAGCAATAAATTCTGAGAGCGTTTTGTAACTGAGCAGCGGAGCATCTCCAAACAAAACCAATACTTCGCCTTCTTTTATATAGTCACTTGCGGATTTTACTGCATGTCCGGTGCCAAGTTGTACTTCTTGTATTGCAAAATTCACTTTTTTGTCCATGAGTGCTTTTTCAACCAGTTCTTTACCGTGTCCTACGACACAAACCACTTGATCGCTCTCAACTTCATTTGCCAAATCAACTACGTGTCTAACCATTGGCTCACCACTTACTTTGTGGAGCACCTTTGGGAGTTCAGATTTCATTCTCTTTCCATAGCCTGCCGCTAAAATAACAGTCGTCAATCGGTTCATAGATTTTCCTCTTTCTCTATCATTTCACCACGCAAAATTATATCACTTTTACACATAAAACTAAACATCTATTAAGAAAATTTGAGAAAAGTTCGTAAATTGTACCTAAAAGGAAACAACTTTTGTCCAATCCCTGAACATAAAAAAAAGAGCACGTCACCGTGCTCAAGAAAACAATGCTTATTCTTCGTAATATTCATCACCCGTGGCATTTTTTGCCTTTTCATATTCTTCAAAGATAATATCTTGAATCATATTTCTTGTTTCTTGGTTTATTGGATGCGCGATATCTCTATAGTCCGCTTCCCCCACTTTACGACTTGGCATTGCAACAAATAACCCATTCTGTCCTTCGATGACTTTAATGTCGTGAACGACAAATGCATCATCAAAAGTTAATGATACCACTGCCTTCATCTTACCGTCTTCACGAAGTTTTCTAATTCTGACATCTGTTATGTTCATCTTTATCCCCCTAACTTATGCTGTTAAGAGTGTATATTCGATATCTTTGTTAATTTTCCTTCTTTTTTTATTAAAAATTTTAATTTTTTTTAACATTCTAGGAAAAACTACAGATATTCGTAATTGGGATGAACTAAAATGGCATCATTTGCGTCAATTCCCTCGTATTTAATCAAAGATATATATTTATCTACGAGCTTTTGAGACGGAATCGTCGTATCAAATAACACGCAAACCCCTGCTACATGACAGTCCATCTCATGAACGAGCTGAGTCATCCCTTTAGCTGAGCCACCAGCCTTCATAAAGTCATCCACAATCAAAACATTCGAATCCTTTTTAAAAGCATTTTTTGAGATGTACATCGTTTGTAAATTACCTGTGGTACCCGATATATAGTTGATGCTAATCTTTGAGCCTTCAGTTACTTTATTTTCATGTCTTGCGATTACTAGGGGTACATTGAGCCCTCTTGCAGTCATCATAGCGATAGGAATCCCTTTGGTTTCAATCGTTAAAACGTAGTCTACTTTCGTATGGTCTTCAGAAAACTTCTCTGCAAAAATATCGCCTATGCCTTTTGTATATGTTGGGTTATAGAGTATGTCTGCCATGTATAAGTATTTTCCAGGCATTACGCGTTCTGGTTTTCTAATGTCCTCGCAGATTCGTTCGATTAATGCTTGCTTCTCTTCTCTGCCCATTTGCGGTACGTACTTTGCGCCACCAGATGCACCGGCAATCGTCACGACTTTACCTAAGGACATTTCTTCCATGATTTTCTTTACGATGACCAAATCTTCGCTTATGGTCGATTTCGCCGAATCAAAACGATTCGTAAAGTAATTGAGTGTGAACACCTTATTAGGTGAATCACATAATATTTTAACTATTGCGCCGATTCTTTCATTACGTTTTAATTTGCTCACGACATCACACTCCGAATATTCTTATTATACTCCTTTAATTTTATTCGTTTTTTTGGTTGACTTCAATACTTTTTAACGATTTTGTTTCAGCTTTTTAAAAACGAAATGCTTTCAACCACTTGTAAAATAGGGTATAATCATTATGATTTATCAATTTAGTAACATGAGTCAAATTCAAATTTAGGAGTTTTTATGATAGACCTATCGCAAGTTAAACACATACACATTGTTGGTATTGGCGGGATTAGCAATAGTGCAATCGCTGAAATCCTTCTTGAGCAAGGATATCAGGTATCAGGTTCTGATTTAAATCGAACAAGTATCACCGATCATTTGGTTGAAAAAGGGGTTAAAATCACCTATGCTCACTTGGCTGAAAATGTCGAAGGTTCGGAATTAGTTGTTTATACAGCTGCAGTAGCTGAAGATAATCCTGAACTCATCGAAGCAAGCCGAATTGGCATCCCGTGTATTAGCCGTGCTGAGATGTTAGGTCAAATTATGGCCGGCTATGGTAAGTCGATTGCGATTTCTGGTACACATGGTAAAACAACCACAACTTCAATGCTTACACGCATTTTTAACGACCCGACACTCGATCCGACTGCACTTGTGGGTGGTTATTTTACAGACATTAAAAGCAATGTCAAAATCGGCAAAAGTGATTACTTCATTACAGAAGCCTGTGAATACAAAGAAAGCTTTTTATCCTTCTATCCTAAAGTAGGCATTATACTTAACATTGATGAAGATCATTTGGATTATTTTCATAATTTGGATCAGATCGTCAGTGCTTTCGTAAAGTTTGCACACAACATAGATGATGATGGTACACTTGTACTCAATGGTGATGATTACAATTCAAGAAAAATCATCCCATACTATAAAGGCAAGGTCATTACCTTTGGTTTGGCTGACCACTGCGATATCATCGCAAGAAATGTCACTTACAATGGTCTCGGTTATCCAACCTTTGAAATCTATAATAAAGATGAAAAACTTTGCAAATTATCGCTATCGGTTCCTGGTCAACACAATATATACAACGCTTTAGCAGCATTTGCAGCTAGCCGTATCTATATTAAAGACACACAGGTCATAGCGAATAGACTCTCTAGCTTTAAAAATGCCAACCGTCGTTTTGAATGGATTGGTAAACAAAACGATATACTCGTCATCGATGATTATGCACACCATCCAAGTGCAATTAAGGTGACTTTAGAAGCGGCAACGCGTATGGAAGATGTCAATCGTATCCTTTGTATTTTTCAGCCACATACTTACTCGAGAACTAAGGAGTTACTCAATGAGTTCGCAAGTTCATTTGGTTTGGCTGAAGAAGTTATTCTTTGCGATATCTATGCTGCTAGAGAAGTGGATCATGGCGAGGTTAGTTCACTGGATTTATTAAAGGCTCTTAAAAAAGAAAATGTCTCAGCTATTCACTTTAGCGATTTTGATGAAATCGTCAAATACGTTGTGAACTACGCAGTTCCTGGTGACTTGATTCTCACAGTTGGCGCAGGTGACGTCTACAAGCTTGCACCTAAAATACTTGAAGCGCTTAAAAAGACAGAGTAGCAAATTATAAAATAAAAATCCTGAACCGCTTCATAATTGAAGTGTTCAGGATTATTTTTTTAATTCGAATACTAAATTAGTTTGATGTCGTTGGTTCCTCAGTTGTCTCCTCTTCATCTGTTCCGATGTCGAAGCCATATATTTTATAAAGCATTTTTTCAAGAGCAGCCGGATCATGAATCCAATAAGACAAGCCGTTCATCATTTTCGCTTCACCTTCAAGAGTATAGAAAGTGATATTATCAGGATCTAATGTAGCACCTTGGATCGCTAGACTAAGCGCTTCTTCAAGCGTCATATCCGTTTGAACGTATTTGCCGCCGATAATGGTGTTGATTACAGATGGAAGCTTTGAGCTTACCGCCTTGTTGATCATCGATTTTACGAATTCTTGCTGTCTTGGAATCCTATGAACATCGCCTTCTTGAATTTTGCCATCATTACTTTTTCTAAATCTTAAAAACTCAACCGTTTGTTGCCCGTTTAACACTTGATAGCCTTTGGTTAAGTGAATGTGAAGTGGCGGTGTATCATAGTTATCATCATAGTCCATATCGTATGGAATCGTAACTTCATAGCCACCAAGCGTATCAACGACCGCTTTTACAGTACTAAACTCCACTTTTACATAATAATCTATAGGAATACCTAAAAAGTCAGAAAGAACACTTTTCATACCATTGACGCCGCCCACTTCTGGGAAGCCGTAAGTGGCATTGATTTTCTTTTGAGCAGGATCATTAAAGCCTTCCATGATGTGATACGTGTCTCTTGGAATTGAAAGGATATCCAAATGATTAATATCTGGATCATAGCTAACAAGCATAATCGTATCTGCAAGTGAGTCGTTTAGACCAAATGCGATAACGTTAATACGATTTGACGCATCAGCGATTTTTTGAAGTTCAGTTCTTTCATCGTCTTCACCTACAAGATCGGTCGTAGGTTGCTCGCCTGCTTCTGTTGAGGTCTCAGTTGTCGCCTCTGTTTGATTTTGATTATTGGGTTTATCGTAGAATGCATCAAAAGCAAACAATATGCCTGTAAACAACAACAAAAATCCGATAAACGATATTAAAAACACCTTTAAATAAAACTTCATCTTATATCCTTCCTACTTCAAGGCCTATTGACCACACTTAGACTACTATTTTATCATAATTTGGAAATTCAAACATTTAAAATTTTATTAAAAATAACTAATAATTATAAAAACCTTTTCCTGTTTTTCTACCCATATAGCCCGCAACTACCATCTTCTTTAATAAAGGATGCGGACGATACTTGGAATCACTGAAATCCTTATAAAGCGTTTCCATAATTGCTAATACGACATCGTTACCGATAAGATCGGCTAACGCCAATGGTCCTATAGGATGATTGGCACCCAAAACCATTGCTTTATCGATGTCCTCAGCAGATGCAATGCCCTCCGCCTTAATTGAGATTGCTTCATTAATCATTGGAATCAAAATTCGGTTCACCACAAAACCCGGTGCTTCTTCCACACGAATCGGTTGCTTACCGATTTGTTCTGAAAGCTGAAACACTGTATTAAATGTTTCTTCCGATGTGGTAATACCTTTAATAATCTCAATCAGCTGCATCACTGGAACTGGATTGAAAAAATGCATGCCAATGACCCTATCAGGTCGTTTAGTAAAAGCTGCGATTTCAGTAATGGATAAAGATGATGTGTTTGAAGCCAGTATCGCTTCTGGTTTTGCAATTCGATCCAGTTCTTCAAAGATAAGACCCTTCACCTTTAAATTTTCAGAAGCTGCCTCTATAATCATATCACAGTCTGAAAGTGCGGCAATTTCAGTGGTATAAGCCAGACATTCCACAGCGTTATCAAGTGCTTCCTGAGATATTTTCTCTTTCTCTCTCAATCTCATCAAGCTTTTCTCGATACTCGCTTTACCTTTGTTCAGCTGTTCTTCACTCAAATCTCGAAGCACAACTCGATGCCCGCCTAAAGCCATTGTTTGAGCGATGCCAGCGCCCATGGTTCCTGAACCAATAATCCCTACTATCATTTTTCCCTCCATTGATTTATTTAAAATTCATATTTTAAAAACAATGCAGCAATCGCTAAAAGTATGACCCCTACAACCACACAAACATCAGCGATGTTAAAAATCGGAAAACTCATAAATCTAAATTCTAAAAAGTCGATAACAAAGTTTAATCGAACACGATCGATTAGATTGCCAATCGCACCTGCGATAACCATCATGTAGGAAATTCTTACAACCATGTGTACATCCGTACGTAAAGCCTTAATAAAATACCCAATCAATGCAACAATCACCACTGAAGTAAGTAAAATTAACAATAGTTGCTTTTCTCTTAGAATGGAAAATGCCGCTCCGGTATTCTCTGTATATCTAAACCCAAGTAAATTTGGAATAAAATCCACTTGGCCCTTACCGATCAGCTGACTCACTGCTAGTTGCTTTGTAATTTGATCCAGTACTATTAAAACGATGACGCCAACAAAATATAACACATTACCCTCCTATTGCAATGGTGAGACCAATCTTCCCATCGCTTCTAAAAACTTTCTATGCAGCCCACGTTCTTTATAGGTTTCAAGATCGTAAGCAACACTCTCTTCTAAATCTTTTACAAAATCCTCTTCCAACCTGTGGATCACGTCCACATCATATAAAAACGCATTGACTTCAAAATTTATCTCCATAGATCTGATATCTAAATTAGCAGTACCTACGGTCGCTGCCAGTCGATCGACGATCATGATCTTCGAGTGAATAAAGCCATTCTTGTAACGATAGATTTTTACACCGGCTTCAAGAAGCTGCTGTATATTTGCTTGCGAAGCCCAGTAGACAAAAAAATGATCTGGCTGAGAAGGAATGATGATCTTTACATCTACACCACTTAATGCAGCCGCTTTAAGTCCCATCATGATACTCTCTTCTGGTACGAGATAAGGCGTTGTAAGCCATATCTTATCCACTGCATTTGCAATCATTTTATAGTAAGCCTGTAAAATACATTTCCAGTCAGAATCAGGACCAGAAGCGGCTATTTGAACCAGTGAATTTTTAGTGGTATTCACCTCAGGATAATAAATTGCACCTTGTACCATCTGCCCTGAAACATAATTCCAGTCATTTAAAAAGATCGTTTGAAGTGCGTAAACTGCCTCGCCTTTAATTTCTAAATGCGTATCTCTCCAGAACTCAAACTTATCTGAATTGGAAATATACTCATCACCTACATTTAAACCACCTACGAAACCGATAACACCATCAATGACGACGATTTTTCTATGGTTTCTATAATTCAAATCTCTAGAAAAAATAGGAAGTGGCACTTTAAAGAAAGAGTAAACCTCCACACCAGCATCCTTTAAAGAGTTGATATAGGATTTTCCTAAAGTCAACGAGCCAACATCGTCAAACATCAGTCTGACTTTAACGCCTTCATTTGCTTTTTCGATCAGTAGTTCTCTTAGCTCATTGCCGATACGGTCATCTTTTATGATAAAGTACTCCAGATGAATGTGATCAGTCGCTCTTCGAATGGCACCAAATAGACGATTGAACTTACTAAGACCGTTGGTCAAAACCGTCACCTCATTGGTCATAGAGAAAGGTGCCTTTGCATTGTTTAACAACAGCTGCATCAATCGTCGATTTGCTGGATTTTCAGTATTGGGTAACTCAATATACTCTAAAAGACTTGCCTGAACCTCTGCCGCATGCGACATACGATCAGAATCGCTAAGAATTTTAGCTTCAGCTTTCTTTTGCTTTCTATAGCTTCTTCCAAATAACACATAAAGAAAGAACCCAACTACTGGTATCAAAACGAGCACAAGTAGCCAAGCCACTGTTCTTGAAGGATTGTCATTTTCTAAAAAGATGACCAACCCAATCCATAATATGTTCACTCGAAATAGAAGCGTTAATCCGCTATAGACTGTGTTCAAAACAGGCGACTCAAAGCTAAGGCCATTAAATACGCCACCTATATAAGCCACTGTCAGCAACAAAACAAATAATGCTACGATGATATAAAAGGTCTTCTTAGCGATAAGCTCACCCCCTAGTTATCTGTAGGTAACCTCTATACGATAAATCGGATGTCCCATTGAAGAGAACTTGGATTCATATTCTGTCATTACGTTGTCCTCCCACCCAAGCGCATGGAGATCCAGCGTAATGTTTCGCATAATCATATCAGTTTCTGCAAACTCATTTAAAGAGAACTCAAATAGACCTCTGTTATCCGTCTTAAAGTGAATCCAGCCATCTGTTTTCAGTATTCTCTTATAGATTTCAAGAAACTCTCTGTGCGTCAATCTTCTCTTATAATGACGCTTCTTTGGCCATGGATCAGAAAAATTGAGATAGATACGATCTAGCTCGTGCTCAGCAAAGTAATTCTCCGCAAATCTCAAATCCAACATGACGATTTTCAGGTTGTGTAACTGGTGATTTTCAGCACGTTGTGCCGCTTTTAGCACCACCTCAGTCACTGCATCCACCATGATAAAGTTAATCTCAGGATACTTCATCGCCATCTCGATGATGAACTTACCCTTTCCACCGCCGAACTCAGCGTGAATCGGATGATCATTGCCAAAGACTTCACGCCATTTGCCCTTGTTTTCTTCTGGCTTTTCAATAAAATAGGTTTTTAACTCTGTTAGTGCCTCAAATGCACCTGGAACTCTTCTAACTCTCAATTAACACCTCTAAATTACTTGGTAAATAACCTTGGATTTTGACTCCAAGCCAACATCGTTTCTTTTGCAGACTCAGGAATATAGCCCATCTCCACCGCGATCGGTAGTAAGGTCTGATAGTCTGTCAAAGTTTGAAACGGAATTTCAGCTTGATTGAATTTCTCTGTTACTTCATTAAAGTTATAACTAAAAATAGCAAGCGTTGCAATGACGTTTCCACCCTCTGCATTAATCGCTTCACACGCTTTAAGTGAACTCCCACCTGTAGAAAGTAAGTCTTCGATTAAAACGACCTTAGCGCCTTCAGGTAAAACCCCTTCAGTCTGTCTACCACGACCGTGTTCCTTCGCACTGCTTCTAACGTAAACCATTGGCAAATTCAATTTTTGTGCAACCCATGCAGCATGCGGAATTCCCGCTGTCGCAGTACCTGCGATCACATCTACATCCGGATATTTATCCTTAATGATTTGAGCAAACCCTTCTGCGATTTGATCTCTCACCTCTGGATAACTGATGGTCATACGGTTGTCACAATAAACCGGGGATTTGATTCCCGACACCCATGTAAATAGGTTGTTTTCATCAACGATTGTTACAGCTTTAATCTTTAATAAAGATTCTGCAATCTCTTTCGCTAGCATAAACGCCTCCATTTTATTCATAATTATTCTTACCTATATTAACACAAACACGCCCTTATTTGAACGCATTTTCATGATAATAATTCCCTGCATTCCAAACGAGATACTCATCGATCCCGTTGTCTTTCAGCGCTTGAATCTGCGCATGTACTTCCTTTGTGCGATATGGGATATAGCCCTCTACCCACGTCGCAGTAAAATCTTGAATCCACGGTCTGATCCCAGCCGCGCTTTGTAGGTTCGCATTTCTCGCCATCGCATCTCTTAGCGAGCGATTGATCGTCTCATAAGGGAACGCATCTGGAACGGATAAGCCGTAATTACCAGGGCCATAATGACTCGGATACATCATCGGACAGATGTAGTCCACTGCATTGGCAACTGACTCCCAGTGTTGTCCTATCCCCACATCATCCAGAGCAGAAGCCGCCCAACCAAACACGTCAGCAGAGATATAAACCTCATCCTCGCTTAAGTTCTCATAGGCAAACTTTAAAAAGTTCTGAATCGCTGCCGTTTTAGACTCTCCTGTATCATTGCGATAGTCCATATCGTCCTGTCTTGCGATCGCCGGAAAACGCACATAATCGAACTGAATTTCATTGAAGCCAAGTGCTGCCGCTTCCTTTGCGATGCCCACATTGTACTGCCAAAGCGTCCTATCGTGCGCAGATGCCCAGATCAGCTTATCCGAGTCGCTATAAAGCTCGCCCGAGCTCTTATAGACGATGGCACGTTCAGGATGCGTTTTCGCATATATCGGCGACTTAAACGTTACGATTCTCGCGATGAGATAAATATTATGTTCCTTCATTTTTTTTACAAACGCATCTATATCTGAGATATACACCTTTTCATTGGCCTCAGGATTTAAAGTCGCTGCCGTTGCAGAGTGGAACAGCAGATACCCTTCATCGTCCTTAACGTCCACTACGATGGCATTGAGCTCTGTCTCATCAATCATCTTTATCATTTCATCCAGTCTAGCACCCGACGCAGTCTTACCCGTAACGTAGATTGCCTTTACTGGGATTTTCGGGTTGCTTTCATAGCCCGTCGTTTTTTCGATATAAGAGTAGTCCACATCGTCGTATTTCTTAACGATATAGTCCTCAAGCGTACGAACCGTATCTCCCGCTTTCACAAAGCCAAGCACCTCAGAGTCGATGTCCGCCTTCACTTCATAAAACTGAACCTCGCCGGCATCATTTTTAATCTGATTTGAGGCGTAAATCGCCATTTTCTTAGCCAGCTTTTCGACGACCTCAGCCCCTTCCTCTGCACTTTTATAAAGTGTCGCGCCCGAGGCACTGGTAAAGATCGTATTTGCCTTTATGTTTTCAAGTCTCGCCTTTTCTTCTGCTTCTTTTATTCTCGCTTCTTCTTCAAGGCGAAGACGTTCTTCCTCTATTCTTTTCGCTTCTTCTTCCTGCTTTAATCGCTCGGCCTCTTCCTGTCTCTTGATCTCTGCAAGGCGCTCAGCCTCAGCCTTCTTTATCGCATTGCTCTCCTGAGCTTCACCAATCATCTTAACGCCGAAACCAGCGACCAATACCACCATAATCAGGGCACCAACTAGCCAGACCCTGTTTTTCTTATTTAACATTGTTAA
This sequence comes from Fusibacter sp. QWL-12, assembly GCF_058683495.1. Classification (NCBI taxonomy): domain Bacteria; kingdom Bacillati; phylum Bacillota; class Clostridia; order Eubacteriales; family Fusibacteraceae; genus Fusibacter; species Fusibacter sp. QWL-12. The sequence goes on along the minus strand of NZ_CM178745.1, from coordinate 2,188,584 downwards.
CTCCTCTGATAAAATAGATTCATACATAACCATTTTAACAAACATCACCACATAAATATATTAAAATTCTATTTAAGTTCTTGAGACAATTAAAGCTTCATGGGAAAACGTTCATTAAATTTCACTTACAAGGAGGCCACATGAACATTCAATTCTTAGGCGCTGCAGGTCAAGTAACTGGTTCTATGATTTATCTCACTTACAAGCATCTCAAACTTCTCATCGATTGTGGGCAATTCCAAGGCACATTAAAGGAAGAATCTCTGAATTACGAAAGTCTCCCCTTTAATGCAACCGATCTCGACGCAATCATCCTAACACACGCACACATCGATCACTCAGGTCGCGTTCCGCTACTGGTCAAACGTGGTTTTACTCAAAAAATCTTCTGTACCGCACCTACCAGTCGGCTATCAGAAATCCTATTAAGAGACTCCGGCAAGATCCACGAAACCGAAACTGCTTGGGAAAACAAGAAGAGAAAACGCGCTGGACTTGACCCAGTAGAAGCCCTCTATACAGAAGAGGACGCAATCAATGCGCTCCCATACCTCTACCAGATGGATTATGGGCAAAAGAAGGTGCTTGACGAAGACCTAGAGTTTTACTTTACAAGAGCGGGTCACTTACTCGGCTCAGCTTCTATCGTCATGCGCTATAAAGATGAAAAAGACCAACATTACAAAACCGTTGTGTTCTCAGGCGATTTGGGAGGTGGCACAAACCCACTAGAACCGCCATATGAACCACCGACCTCAGCAGATACCGTCATCATGGAAGCGACCTATGGTGGCAAGCATCATACCGGCGTTACAACTCGCATCCAAAACATGGTGGACATCATCCTAGAGGCCGATCGTCAGGGCGGCACTGTGCTTATCCCTTCCTTTGCAGTGGGAAGAACGCAAGAGGTCATCTTTGAGTTAAGACAGTTCTTAGATACCTGTGACATAGAAACCAAAGATCGACTCCTTTCGATCCCGATCTATATCGATTCACCACTTGCCATAGAAGCGACCAAACTTTACGACGCACATATCGAGTACATGAGCGAAACGATTCAAAAATACGAAGGCGCTCCCTTCAAGCTCCCTAACCTGCACCTAGTAACCTCTATAGAAGGGTCTATCGCACTGAACACCATGAAGGGCTGTAAAGTCATCATCTCAGCAAGTGGCATGTGCGAGGCAGGCAGAATCACACACCATCTAAAACACAACCTATGGAAATCCAACACGCACGTGATCTTTATCGGTTATCAGGGTGAAGAGACCTTGGGCAGACGCCTCCTCGACGGGGAGAAATCCGTTAAGATCATGGACTCAGACGTCATCGTCGCAGCAAGACTACACGACCTACACGGTTTCTCTGGTCATGCAGACGAAGAAGGTTTATTAAGATGGGTCAATCAGATTCAAAACATCAAGAAGATCATCATCAACCACGGTGAGGAAGAATCTAGATTTGCTTTGAAGGAAAAGCTTGAAAGCGAAGGTGATTATGAAATTTTGATGCCTGTGATTGGGGATGGGTTTGAGTTGTAGGTTCAAATGATTTCAAGTGATTTCAAGTGATTTCAAGTGATCAAGTGATTAAATGATTGATTGTAAGGTATAGAATATCGTAATTTTGGACTTTATTGCCAACTGCACCAGCACCCAATAATAACGCTCTCCGGAGGACCGGTCCTCGCTTCACTGCGGAGCCTCCTATGATTGTTATTATTGGGTGCTGGTGTGGGGGATATGAGTTTCAAATGCACTTTTAAAAGAAAATTAGAATATATGAAAATTCAAAATGATAACATTCTAAGTAATTTGATAGTTCTAATACGTAATTAAAATAATATTACACAAGGCTAGGGTTCATTTTTTGAAGATACATAATATGTTGAACGTATCAATTAGAAAACGGTAACCAACTGTCCTTTTTATGTTGAAATATTATAAAAGAGATTATAGACTGTTACTTATCAAGTAACTCAGTCACTAATAACGATATATTGCTATCGTATACTTTTATGAAGTTGCTTAATTTCATATAAATATTCCTTAATCACAATGTGAATGCAATAAATATTGTTGAGTTTGAAAAGTAGTTGAACTAAGCATTGTGTGTTGATATACCTCGAGATGCTTTAATTTTCAAAATGGACTAATATGTATTTTATAGTAGTGGTGTTTTTCTAATTTACTTGATACGTATTGTGAATGGAGGAAGAAAATGTCTACTTTAACGGATATTAAACGAAGAATAATAGAACTCGAAGGAGGAGCATTTCAAGAATTATGTGATGCACTGCTGTCAAGAATTGGTTATGAAGGAATTCATGCATTTGGCATGCAGTCTGGTACTACGAAAACGACAATAGGTAATCCGGATACATACTTTAAAAATTCAGAAGGAAAATACATCTTTGTAGCTTATACAACTCAAAAGGAACGCTTATATTATAAAGCTCAGGAAGACATAGAAAAATGTCTTGATGTTTCCAAGACTGGTGTAGAAACTAAGGATATTGCAGAAATAATTTTTTGCCACACTTCATCTAATTTATCGGCAGGAAATGATAAAAAACTATCAGATATTTGTGCAAGCCATGGAGTTTTATTAAATATATATGGAATCGACAGGCTTGCAGATGAAATATACAGATTTCATAAAATACTTTCAAAAGATCATCTCGGATTAAGTATAGATACAAATCAAATTATGGATTATAAGACTTTTGTAGAAAGATATGATGCCAATGAAATGGCTACCCCTTTATCTACAATTTTTCAATTCAGAGAAAATGAATATAATGATATGATCACATCTTTGAATAATTCGAAAGTAATTGCTGTGGTTGGACAAGCAGGTGTTGGGAAAAGCAGAATTTCGCTAGAGGTTGCAAAAAATTATGGAATAGAAAATGGATATAGAATATTATGCATTCGTAGTACTGATTTACCAATATCAGAGGATATAGCATCATATATTGAAAGACCTGGGAAGTATTTGTTATTAATTGATGATGCCAATGAATTAATAGGATTAAAATCTGTTCTGGAATATTTGAACTTTTTACAGAATGGATATGATGTGAAAATTATCGCAACTATGCGAGATTATACTGCTGAAAGTGTAATTGCACAAATTAAGGAATATACGACACCACATATTCTTAGGATAAATCGATTTACGGATGATGAAATCAAGACATTTTTAGATGTTAATATGGAGATACGTAACTCTGATTATGTAGACAAAATTATAAATATTGCTGAAGGAAATGCAAGAATAGCATATATGGCAGGAAAACTTGCGAAGTTAACACAAAATCTTGAAACCATAAAAGATGCAACTGATCTATATGAAAGTTATTATGGAAAAATCCTTTCAAATTCACCAATTATAGTTGAAAAAGATTTATGTCTATCAGCAAGCATTATAGCTCTCTTGCATACGATCAATTTAGGAGAATTAAGTTGTTTAGAAGCCATACTTGAAAAAATTGATATTAGTATTGATGAATTTAAAATAAATGTTTACAGATTATTTGAATTGGAATTTGTAGATATTAAGTTGGATAAGGTTGCTATTGTTTCTGATCAGTGTTTAGGAAATTACATGTTGTTATACTGTTTTTTTAAGAAGAAATACATTTCATTTTCTGAGATATTAGAAGTTGGCTTTAGAAACTTCAGAACAGGTATTATAAAAGCTACAAATGTACTTTGGAATATTTTTAGTTCTAAAGAGGTACATTCATATTTAGAGTCTGAAATAAAGAAAGTATGGGATTTATTTGAAAATGAATCAGAGCAAATATTTTGTGAATATGTGAAGGTTTTTCATGATTTCCGACCATTAGATGCACTTTTATTTGTAAAACGGAAAATTGATCAAGTTGATAATCAAGTAGTAGATATTACCGAAATTGATTTTACAAAAAATGAGTATAAAGAAAAAGATACAATTATGGAGTTGTTGGAGGGATACCGTTATCAAGAAAATTTGGAAATTGCTATTGAACTTATTTGTGAATATGTAAATAAAAAGCAAGATGTTGTCAAAGATGCGTATGATTGCATAGAGAGTTATTACAGCATTAATCAATATTCAAGTAGGTATAATTATTACGTAGAAAAAATACTTATCAATACATTGAGACGTAAGCGTGAGAGTGAAATATTGACTAAACTTTTTATTGCCGTAGCAGAGCAATTCTTAAAAACAGTATTTAGACCAGTAGAATATTCTAGAGGGAATAAGATGGTGATGTACAACATCCCACTAGTATTAACTGAGGGAAGTAAAGAATTTCGCAAGGGGATTTGGGATGAATTATTTATAATTGCTGATTCAAAAAAATGGCAATTGCATATTTTAAAAGTTTTGCAAAAATATGCTCAAGGATGGCAAGATCATGATGAAGACATAATTTCGTATGATCAGAGTTATATCGTTTCGATTATCTTAAAACTAGATAGTTGTAGTGAAATTATAAAAGGTGAATTAATTAACCAATTAGAGAGAAAGTGGAAACACTATGGAATCAAAACAATAGAATGCATAAATGACATCTTTGATTCTGATATCTGGAATGTATATCACATGTTTTCAGAACGATATTTTGACAGTGATTTAGACTATGAAGAAGCAAAAAAAAATTGGAAAGAAAAAATCACAAGTTTTGCAGAAGATATTAATACAAGTAAAATTGAAGAGTTTGTTAAACAACTAAACGTTTTAATTGAAGAGTTAGATAATAAGAGGTATGAGTTTATATCTTCAATTGACATATTTGTTTCTGCAATTTTATCTAATAGGAGTAAATTTGAGACTTTTGTAGATGCATTAATTAGCTATGGCTCCAGTATTGATCTTCATCCAGGACAAATTATCACTGAGTTAATTGTGCTTTGGGGAGAAGAAAGTACATATAATTTTATTTCTGAAAGGCAGTTTCAATATTCTAACCTTTGGAAATTTGTATTTTTTGAATCTCTATCACAGGAAAAAATTAATAATGAATGGACAGAAAAACTTATTGCATTTCTAAATGAAGATTCTGACAAGTCCATTACATCTTCTTCATATAGAAATCTTATTTTTTTAGAAAAGTACTTATCTATCGACTCAGAAATATTCTGTAGGTGTGCTAAAATTATTTTAGATAAAAAACAATATAGCGAATTTATAGTAAAAATTTATTTTAATTTATTATTCAATAAGCATTGCTGTTCGCCAGATCAACTGTTTAAGTACTTCTATGGGGATAAAGATGTTTTAAAAGAAATATATTTCTTTCTAGCAGACAATGATTCTCATATAGATTACGATGGTACTTTTCTTCAATATTTTATATCAGTGGATACTTCTTGGCTTCATTCGTATGCAGTTTATTTTTACGAACATCAAGATAAGCATATCGGATATGTTCAAGAACGAATAACAAGTTGTTGGAAGTTGGATAATTACTATGAAATATTTGACTATTTATTTGATTATATTGCTGAAAGAGGCAAAAATTATTATTGGAGAATGAAAAATCCATTTGTAAAAATTTTAGTTCACAAACAAGGTGAGGAGGATGTCGTCAAAAGGCAACATGAATGGGTTATCTACACAATTCGAAAAAATTATGATAGTGAAAAAATTTTTCTGCTCTTTGAAATTTTGTCTGAGTTGGGAGAAGAATTGCGAATAGAAGCCACTAAAACGTTTGTTTCATTAAATAAAAATTTTGATGTTTTTAGTAAATTAACACTAGAGCCTAATCACTGGGGAGGATCAGGAAGCATGGTTCCATATATGCAGGCTAGAGTAAAATATTATGAATCGTTGCTTCCAATTTTTACTGGTTTGGATTTTCTTCATCATAAAAAATTAATTCAAGATAGTATTGAAGTTTGGAAGAGAAGAATAGAAAAAGAAGAAATTGATGAAATCATGGAAGAACGTTTTTTGTAAAGAATGAGACATTATAAGTGAGATTGGTATTCATATTGAACAATATACAACAGAAAAATATTAAAGACATCAAACACCGTATTCTTTCTTCTAGACGTGTTGAGGACACAATGAATTAGGCAAAATTATTAACCCTAACTATTTGTAGGAATCAATTTTGTAAATTTGAACTCTATACTAAACGAAGGGAATAAAAATGTCTAAAAAATCTACTAGAAGTGTTGGTGAGGTTCCTGGGTTCGGATTTCAAGTTTTTTTACTACTGAGGATGGTAAACCACGTATGTATCGAGAGCTGAACGAAGTAGCAACTACTCCTGCTGGTGAACAAGAACGCAGAATCTATAAATTATTAGAAGACAACTGTAACTTAAGATTTTGTGAGAACGAAAAATCTATTGAATTATTATTATCTAACCTATCTGATGATGACCAATTTATCGTATTTAGTCATCGCTATAAGAATTTATTATAAAAGATCTAAGCGTTAACAACAGAGATTAAACACAAAAGGAGATGCCATAATCTATTCTCATAGATTACGCCATCTCCTTAATTTTTGTCAAAATTGATTCAGTTACATAGCCCTTAGACTACCAATTACTTTCTACGCTTTGCTATTGTAAGTAGTAAGCCTAGTGCCATGCTTAGGTACGCTGCGACGAGTACGCGGTATTCTGGTGGTAAAAGGAATGTGATCGTGTGTGCTGGGATCCAGAAGAATGGGATTGTTTTCATTAGGACAAATGAGATAAATCCTTTCCAGTCTATTCGATCGACAACCATTGCGATGGTTGGTTTTTTGCCTTCACCGTATTTAAGATCGAGATACGTGTCTGTAAATCTGTGGAATGCCATAAACGTCGGAGCAAATGTCATGTTCATCAAAAAACTTGTGAAAAATGCAAATGCGAGCTTTGAATCGCCTCCTGGTAATAAACCCTTTCCAAGTGCGCTGGTTACGCCACCTGAGAAGATAGAGAAAATCAAGGTGATGACCATACCAAGGAATCCCCAAATCGCCACACGCCATAGGAATCCTGGTGCTTTCTTCCACTCTTTTGTACTGATACGTACCACGAGCATTTCACCCATCGTCGCTAAAAGTCCAAACTTGATAAAACCGCCTATATAAGGATGTGCGCCTGTAAATGTAACAAAAACCTCATGTGTTGATGGTACAATTACAAAAGCAGTAAACGCTGCTAATAATGCACCCCAAATAAAATCGCCCTTCTTCAAAATGCCACCTCTTTCGATATAATCATAATTGCACCTTTAATTATAGAGGGTTTCAAAGTGGGTTTCAATATTTTTTATAAGTCTTACAATATTTTTATACGCTTTCAAACTCGCTTGCTACTCTGCTTAAGCTTGCGATGATTTCTATCTTTTGAGGGCACTTAGGTTCACAGAGACCACATGCGATACATTGGCCTGCTCTACCTGCCTCAGGAATTTGTTGCATATATTGATTCTTCATCGCCTCTTGGCTATCAAAGATGTATGCTCTATTAAAGAATGTAAACGCTCTAGGAATTTGAACGCCTTGTGGACAAGGTACGCAGTACTTACAGTCCGTACATGGTACTTGAACACGTCTTGCGTAAGCTTCTTTAACCGCTTCAACTACTTCAAGTGCTTTCTCATCTAAGTTACCTACTGTAAGATGATCTGAAAGACTGATGCTGTTTTGAAGCTGTTCTAGGTTAGACATACCACTTAAGACAACTTTGACATTTTCAAAGTTCGCCACATAACGATACGCCCATTCAACTGCACTTCTTTCTTTCGCATGGCCTTCGAAGATAGACTTCACTTCTTCAGGTGGGTTTGCTAGCATACCGCCTTTAAGTGGCTCCATAACGATCACTGGTAAACCTTTAGACTCTGCATACTTAAGTCCTTTAAGACCCGCTTGCTCGCCCATATCCATATAGTTAAGCTGAAGCATACAAAGCTCCCAATCATAGCTATCTACGATATCTTGGAAGATTTCATACTCATCGTGGAATGAAAAACCGATGTGCTTGATTTTACCACTTGCCTTCGCTTCTTCTATCGCTGTAAATACGTCGATTTCTTTGTATGTTGCCCATGTGTTTCTGTTGAGTGCATGTAATAGGTAAATGTCTAAATGATCTGTACCTAATTTTTCAAGCTGCTCATCTAAATACTTGTGGAAATCCGCTTGTGTTTTAATGAGCCAGCCTGGTGATTTCGTAATTAAAACAGCCTTTTCGCGGTAACCGTCTTTAAGCGCTTCTCCAACGATTCTCTCACTTTCACCACCATGATAAGGATATGCTGTATCGATATAGTTGATCCCATGATCAAGTGCATATCGAATCATTTCTATTGCTTTTGCTTTATCTACTACGCTTGCATCTGCTGCATCTGCCGGAAGTCGCATACAACCAAGTCCTAGAACAGAAGCGTTAATACCTGTTTTACCAATCATTCTGTATTGCATATTTCCTCCTTAATACCTGTAAAGTTAAAAAGCCACCCCAAATGATTATAGCTTGCTCCCTTTAAAGAAGCTCGCCGTTAAATCACGGTCTGTTATTACCCACTCTTTATTGAATTCAAATCTAAGTGCATCAAGTAAAGCAGTCGCCTCCGCTCTAACTGACTCCTGTAGCGTCTCTTCGATGCTACCACTTGGATGTGTAATCATAAGGTGAATTTCTGTGCAGTATTCAGTTTTCACGCCACATCTCATTAAATTGAAAGTATAGATATAATCACTCTCTTCAAAATGCCACACAACCCAGCTGAACTGTTCTTGCTCTGTCTTATTCGGTTTTTTCTGAGTCCATTTTTCGATTTTAGAGGGATTCGTCAAATAACGATAACCGTTATTGATATCTGTATAGATTCTCGTTTCAAGTCTTATGAAGTTCATAGCGACTCCTTTCAAATTCATTCGATAGGCTAAATATATTTTAAAACATCTACTCTTCCATTGCAAATAAAATATAAAAAAGGCTGTCTTTCGACAGCCTTAAAGTGTTAATTTATAGCATTAATTTATCTTTTTACTCTTAGTATTCCATTTTAGCTAATCTTACATAGCCAGCATATCTATCTTTAGCGTTCTCTTCAGCTACTTTGAACAAGTCACTTGCAACTTCAGGGAATTGTTTTTGAAGAATTGTATAACGTGTTTCGCCAAGGATAAAGTCTTGGAAGCTAGTAGTAGGCTCTTTAGAATCGAGGAAGAATGGATTTTTGCCTTCAGCTTTAACGCGTGGGTCAAATCTCCAAAGATGCCAGTAACCTGCATCTACAGCTTCTTTTTCTCTTCTTTGTGTTGTGCCCATACCAGTTTTGATACCGTGAGCGATACATGGTGCGTAAGCGATGATTAATGATGGACCATCATATGATTCAGCTTCTTGAAGCACTTTTAAGAAGTGGTTTTGGTTAGCGCCCATAGCAACTTGTGCTACGTATACATAGCCATAAGTTGAAGCGATCATACCAAGGTCTTTCTTCTTAACTCTCATACCAGCTGAAGCAAATTTAGCAACTGCAGATACTGGAGTAGATTTAGAAGCTTGTCCACCTGTATTTGAGTAAACTTCTGTATCAAATACAAGAACGTTTACGTTTTCGCCACTTGCAAGAACGTGATCAAGACCACCGAAACCGATGTCATATGCCCAACCGTCACCACCAACGATCCATACTGAACGTTTTACTAGGTAGTCTTTTTGGTTTCTAGCATACTCAAGGATTTCTTTAGCAGCAGCATCTACGTTTGCATCAAGTACTGAAAGAATTTTAGCTGAAGCAACTTTTGAAGCTTCTGCATCTTCGTAGCAACCTAACCACTCAACGAATGGTGCTTTAACAGCTTCGTCAATGTTCATTTCAACAAGTGCAGAGAATCTTTCTACCATATTAGCTCTGATTGCTTTAACAGCAAGCGCCATACCGTATCCGTATTCAGCATTGTCTTCAAATAATGAGTTCGCCCAAGCTGGTCCTTGTCCTTTAGCATTTTTAGTATAAGGTGTAGAAGGAGCAGAACCACCCCAGATTGAAGAACAACCTGTAGCATTCGCGATCATCATTCTGTCACCGTATAATTGTGTAACTGCTTTGATATATGGTGTTTCACCACAACCAGCACAAGCGCCTGAGAACTCGAATAATGGTTGAGCAAATTGTGAGCCTTTAACTGTGTTAAGAGCCATTTTGTCATCTTTGATTGGTTGAGCAACTGCGAAATTCCAGTTTTCAGATTGAACTTCAACTTGAGTTTCGATTGGCTTCATGATTAATGCTTTGTTTTTAGATGGACAGATGTCTGCACAGTTTCCGCAACCTGTACAATCGTATGGAGAAACTTGAATTTTGTATTGTAAACCTTCAAGACCTTTACCGATTGCACCTTTTGTTTCAAAGCCTGCTGGAGCTGCCGCTTTTTCTTCTTCAGTGATTAAGAAAGGACGGATAGCTGCATGTGGGCAGACATATGAACATTGGTTACATTGGATACAGTTGTCGATTTGCCATTCTGGAACGTTAACTGCGATACCACGTTTTTCATAAGCAGCAGTACCAGCTTCGAAAGTACCATCTTCATAGCCTTTGAATGTACTTACTGGAAGATCATCACCTTTTTGAGCAGCGATTGGTCTTAAGATTTCTTTAATGAATGTTGGTTCGCCTTTAGCTTCAACGCCAGTTGACTCTTCAGCAGTTGCCCAATCAGCAGGAACTGTAACTTTTACAAGTCTATCGATACCTAAATCAACAGCTTTGTTGTTAAGTTCAACGATTTTAGCACCTTTATTTCCATATGATTTTTCAATTGCTTCTTTAAGGTACTTAACAGCGTCATTGATATCGATAACGTTAGCAAGTTTAAAGAATGCAGATTGCATTACCATGTTGATTCTGTTTCCAAGACCGATTTCTTCAGCGATGCTAGTAGCGTCGATTGTGTAGAATTTGATCTCTTTGCTTGCGATATATTTTTTCATAGCTGCTGGAAGAAGTGCATTTAATTCTTCTTCATTCCATTTACAGTTAAGAACAAACGTACCACCTTTTTTAAGGCCTTTTAATAAATCATATTGGTATACATATGATTGATTGTGGCATGCAACGTAATCCGCTTCGTCGATCAAGTAAGTTGAACGAATTGGGTTTTTACCAAATCTTAAGTGAGAAACTGTGATACCACCTGACTTTTTAGAGTCATATGAGAAGTAACCTTGTGCATAAAGGTCAGTTTTATCACCGATGATTTTGATCGCATTTTTGTTAGCGCCAACTGTACCGTCAGAGCCAAGACCCCAGAATTTGCAACGGATAGTGCCTTCGCTCTCAGCAACGATGCTCTCTTCTGGATTTAAAGAAAGGTGAGTCACATCATCGTTGATTGCAAGTGTAAAGCCGTTAGCTGGGTTTTCTTTTTTCATTTCGTCAAATACAACTTTAAGGTGAGTAGGCGTAGTATCTTTAGAACCAAGACCATAACGTCCACCAACGATAACAGGTGCATTTTCTTTGCCGTAGAACATAGCTCTTACGTCTTTGTATAATGGCTCGCCATCTGCACCTGGTTCTTTAGTTCTATCTAATACTGCAATTGTTTTAACAGTAGCAGGTAAAACATCAAAGAAGTATTTTGGTGCCCATGGTCTGTATAATCTAACTTTAATCATACCTACTTTTTCGCCTTTAGCGTTTAAGTAGTCGATTGTTTCTTCTAATGATTCAACTACAGAACCCATCGCTACAACGATTCTCTCAGCATCTGGAGCACCATAGTAGTTGAAAGGCTTGTAATCTCTACCAGTGATTTTGTTGATTTCGTTCATGTAGTTAACTACGATTTCAGGAACAGCGTTGTAGAAACCGTTAGAAGCTTCTCTAGCTTGGAAGAAGATATCAGGGTTTTGAGCTGTACCTCTTGTAACTGGATGCTCTGGGCTTAATGCGCCATTTCTAAATGCATTGATTGCTTCGTGGTCAACTAATTTATCGAACTCTGCGTAATCAATAACTTCGATTTTTTGAACTTCGTGTGAAGTTCTGAAACCGTCAAAGAAGTGAACAAATGGTACTCTTCCTTTGATAGCTGCTAAGTGAGCAACACCACCAAGGTCCATAACTTCTTGTACAGAACCTGAAGACAAGAAAGCAAAACCAGTTTGTCTAGCTGCCATAACGTCTGAATGATCGCCGAAGATAGAAAGTGCGTGTGAAGCGAGTGCTCTAGCACTTACATGGAATACACCTGGTAATAACTCACCAGCGATTTTGTACATATTTGGGATCATTAATAGCAAGCCTTGTGACGCTGTAAAAGTCGTCGTTAAAGCACCTGCTTGCAAAGAGCCGTGAACAGCACCTGCAGCACCAGCTTCTGATTGAAGCTCAGATACCATTACAGGTCGGCCGAAAATATTCTTTTTCCCAGTTGACGCCCATTCATCTACAGCTTCTGCCATATTTGAAGATGGTGTAATTGGGTAGATAGCAGCAACATCAGTAAACGCATATGATACATATGCTGCAGCCGTGTTACCGTCCATGGTTTTCATTACTTTTTTACCCATTAAAAATAGCCTCCTTTTAATCATCATTGATTACAGAAACAGTATAGTATACAAAATACATCCCTGTCAATCAACGTACTCCCAATCCTTATGCTACATTTTGTTAATCATTTGACACAATGGTCAACTACCTCTATTACTAAAGTTCAAGTACATTATATATAAGAATGTTCAGGATGTAAACCACTATAGCCATTTCGATTACATTTAGTATTATAGCATATCTGTATTTTGTATACAATTCGAAACTGTAAATTATTAAATACAAAAATAGTCTGTCATAACCTGCAATTTTATTCTATAATAAAAGCATTAAAAGACTACTGTTAGGTAAATACAAATATGAGGTGAAGAATGAATTGTAGATTAAGTATTAGAGAAGATATCCATTGGATAGGAGTCAACGATAGAGAGACTACTCTATTTGAAAACTACTGGCCATTGGAAAAAGGTGTGGCATACAACTCATACCTGATCAACGATGAAAAGATAGCCATTCTAGATACGGTAAAGTTTAACAAGACAACAGAGTACCTTGAGAAAATAAAAGAAATCATTGGCGATCGACAAGTAGATTATCTAATCGTCAATCATATGGAGCCCGATCATTCAGGTTCGATGCTCGCTCTTTTAGGTGCATATCCAGATATGAAAATCGTAGGTAATAAAAAGACCTTTCCTTTTATAGAAGGTTTTTATGGCATTACGCGTAATTATTATGAAGTAGGCGATGGGGATTCTATCGACTTAGGAAAACACAAATTAACGTTCTATCTAACACCGATGGTTCACTGGCCAGAGACTATGATGACATTTGATGAAACTTCAGGCGTCCTCTTCTCTATGGATGCTTTTGGTGGATTTGGTGCTTTAGACGGCGGTATCTTCGACGACGAAATAAATTTTGAATTTTATGAGGATGAAACAAGACGCTACTATAGTAACATCGTAGCAAAATACAGCCCAATGGTTCAAAGAAGCCTTAAAAAATTAGGTGGCTTAGACATTAAAATGATCGCACCTACGCATGGCCCGATCTGGCGTACTAACCCATCGAAAATCGTTGAACTTTACGACAAATGGAGTCGTTTTGAAGCTGAGCACGGCGTCGTTATCGTTTACGGTTCTATGTATGGTAACACTGCAAAAATGGCTGACTACCTTGCACGTATCATCGCTGAAAACGGCGTTAAAAATGTTAAAGTATTCGATGCCTCTAAAACACACAGCTCTTATATTTTAAGTGAGATCTGGAAATACAAAGCTGTCGTTATCGGCTCATGTGCATACAATACTAAAGTATTTAGCTCTGTTGAAACGGTACTTGCTAAACTCAGCAACTCTGGTCTTAAAGATCGCTTGATTTCAGTATTTGGTAACAAATCGTGGTCAGGTGGCGGGGTTTCTGGTATCGAAGCATTCGTTAACGAAATTGGTTGGGAAAAAATTGGCCCTTCTATCGAAGCGACCTACTCGCCTAAGGATGTAGAGTTCGAAGCTTTAAATGCTTTAGGAAAAGAAATCGTTGCGAGATTAAACTCTGATTTTAACTAGAGTAAATTGACAGCCTTTAAATTTGAATAGGCTTTGTCTTAATTAATTGTTTTATAAGAATAATAAGAATATTATATAAAATAAAGAAGAAACAGGTTGGGTGTCCTGTTTCTTCTTTACGTTTAGGGTCTATTTAAAGGAGACGAATATAGCTTAATTACCAAATCATTAGTGCATCTGCTTCACTTTGCAGTTCTTCTCTGAACTTAGGATGTGCGATGCTAATGAGTCTTTTAACGCGTTCTCTTACGGATGTTCCTCTCAATGAGACTGCTCCGTATTCAGTTACCACATAATCCACATCATTTCTCGATAAGGATACGATAGCCCCTGGCGTTAAAATTGGTACGATTTTAGATTTTTCAACTTTCTCGCCTGTGACTGGATCTTTAACCACTGCTGTTGAGTAAAGTGCGATAAATGATTTACCACCTTTAGAGTTTTGAGCACCTATAGCGGTATCGGCTTGTCCACCTGTACCACTGATTTGTCTAGAGCCTACTGACTCCGAACAGCACTGTCCAGTTAAATCCACTTCGATAGACGTATTGATTGAAACCATTTTATAGTTTTGACCGATCACGTAAGGATCGTTTACATATGTGCCACGTTTGATTTCTACACTTGGATTATCATTGATGAAGTCATAGAGCTTTTTGCTACCAAGTGCAAATGCTGCAACCATTTTTTCAGGATGAATGGATTTCATGCTGTTATCTACAGCACCACATTCTACTAAGTCCACCATACCATCAGTAAACATTTCTGTATGAATGCCCAAATGCTTTTTAGTTTTAAGTGCTTGAGCGACTGCATTTGGAATACCGCCGATGCCGAGTTGTATCGTTGAGCCATCTTCGATTAAATCAGCGATATATTGACCGATCTTGATATCCTTTTCATTTGGTTCAGTTACAGGTAGTTCTGGTAGTTGATAATCTGCTTCGATAAAATAATCCACTTTGCTATAGTGTAACAGTGTATCACCAAATGTTCTCGGTACATTTGGATTAACCTCGAGGATGACGATATCTGCTTTTTCGATCATTTCTTTTTCATATACCGCACTTAAACCGAGCGATACAAAACCGTGTGCATCTACTGGTGAACAGTTCCCCATGTAAATTTTCGGTTTTTTAAAGTCCAATCTTTTAGTTGCTGCAAAGTGAAGATGATTGGGGATAAAGGTGATGTTCTTATTGGCATGCAATTTTCTCATTGCGCCACTGTAGAACCATCCTTCCATAGTGAAAGCATCCTTATACTGGGGATTGCCAAAGAAATCGTAAGTTCCCATTGGTAGACAAGTAATGATAGAAACATCTCTTAATCGATCCGCTTCGTTATGAAGCTGGGATAGAATCAATTGAGGTTCTGCACCTGCCAAGCCTGAAACGATATGGTCGCCAGAGCTGATCAATGGAAGTACGTCTTTTACAAGAACAACTTTCTTCTGGTATTCTGATTTACTCAACACTACCTTCACCCCTTTCTCCCCAAATTATTACGTTAGCTGCCCATGCATAACCGATTCCTGCCGCAATCATAGACACGACCGACCCCTCTTTAAGTTTCCCTTGTCGTTCGGCTAAATGTAAAGACAATATTTGATCTACTTGACCTATATGACCGAATTCACTAAGATAGATAGATTGGCTTTCTTCTAATCCCAGAAGGTCAAGCATGTGTTTATGCATAGAGTACTTAAAATGAAGTACTGCTAAGTAATCGAGTTCTGATTTCTCAACGCCAGATTTTTTAAATGCCAAATCGATACATTTCATCCAGTTGTCCATAGAAACGTCGTTGAGTCTGTTTTTCATGTGGTCCGCATCCATCAATCTTAATGATTTGTATGCTTCTCCTAAGTTACTTGTCGTAATCGGATGTTCGATACCGCCGATTTCTACACCAGCATCTCTCGCCATACTACCGTCAGACATAATATGAGATTCTAAAAGCAAGTTTTTATGATAATCCGCTTTAAGAATAATTGCGCCAGCACCTGCGCCAAGGTTAAACATCATCGACATGTTTTTATCGCTGTAGTCTACGAAGTCACCATTTCTATAACCACCACAAACCATGATGGTATTGATGCTCTCGTCTGCTACAAGCATGTCCTTTGCCATCTTCATAGCGGTTACTGTCGTACAGCAACGGTTTTGAACATCTATACCCCATGCGTTTTTTGCACCGATTTGCTCTTGGATATAGATCGCAGATGTGGTCAGTGGATATTCTTTCCATTCTTCACCCATACATAAGATGACGTCTATTTCTAAAGGATCTACCCCTGTGTTCTTTAAACAATCCAATGCGGCTTTTACACCCATCGCTTGTGTGCCATCCCCTTTTCCAGGAATCGGCTTTTGTGTAAAACCTAACTTATCTATAATTGCTTGTTCTGCCCAAACGCCATTTGTCGCTTCAGCGATTTCCTTAGCAGTAATAACATTTTCCGGAATATATATACCGGTTCCTACGATTCCAACAGATCTTCTTTTCATCTGCCAAGCCTCCTAAATCTTTATGCAATTCATTACAACTCTTGTTTGCTTTTTAGAATACGCAAGAGTCGTGCCAAAACAAATTTGCAGATAAGAGACTATTTTTATTGGAATCGTGTATAAAAAACTGTACAAAAAAAAGACAGTGTCCACAATTTGTACAACAGTTTTGTGAACACTCCCTTACACTTTACTCAACTTCTAGCTTAAATTTCTCAATTTTCTCATATAAACTCGTACGACTGATGCCTAAAATTTTCGCCGCTTTTAATTTATTGTAATTAACCGCTTTTAAAGATTTTAAAATCGTCGCCTTTTCAACTTCCTCTACAGCATGTCTTAAACTGGTTAGAGTAGTCGTTTCTTTCGATTCATTTGGGTTGTGTGCGATGATAAACGATGGCAGATGTTGAATTTCAATGGTTTCACCTTCTGTCATATTAATAGCACGTTCAACGACATTCTCAAGCTCTCTTATATTGCCCGGCCAATTATAGGTTTTAAGGCAATCAAGCGCATCCACAGTAATATTGCTAACAAACTTTCCCAGTGAGTGCGAAAGCTTTTCCATTAATTTAAGAGTTAAGATCTCGATGTCTTCTTTTCTTTGTCTTAGCGGTGGTACCTCGATATTTACGACGTTGAGTCTATAGTAAAGGTCTTCTCTAAACTCATTTTCTCTAATGCGTTCTACAAGGTCTCTATTGGTTGCAGCGATGATTCGACAATCAATAGGGATGGTCTTATTGCCACCGATTCGTTCTACTTCCTTTTCTTGAAGCACTCTGAGGATCTTTACCTGCATGTCCAAGGGCATATCGCCAATTTCATCTAAAAAGATGGTGCCACCATTTGCAAGTTCAAACTTTCCGAGCTTGCCTTGTTTTTTTGCACCTGTAAATGCACCTTCCTCATATCCAAAGAGTTCTGATTCTAACAAATCCTTAGGAATGGCTGCACAATTGATTTTTATAAATGGTCCGTCAAATCTCTTACTATCATTGTGAATGGCATGGGCGAACAATTCCTTTCCCGTACCACTTTCGCCGATAATCAAGACGTTGGAATCCGTTTTAGCTGCCTTAGCTGCAATCCCTTTAACGTCCTGCATGATAATCGAATTGCCTATAATCGATCCCCAAGAGTATTTCGCACCACGCATGCTCTTTAATTCTTCTTGGTAAATCAAGAGCTTGCCCTCTAAAAGCTTGTTCTTCTCTAATACCTCTTGCAACTTCTTTAGGTCATCAAATATGACCATTCCAAACCCGAAAACAACTTCTCCATCATCATCTAGAACAGGAATTCTATGCACAAGTGCCGTATGTCCATTTGTAAACTTGTGCTTATGATTGAATTCAGGTTGCTTGTTTTTTATGACATATGGAAAACGCGTGTTTGGATCGAGTACTGCAACTTTTTTCCCGATAATCTCATTTCTCGGATATCCGAGATAATCTGCGAAAGACTCATTGATCATTACAACTTCAGTGTCTTTATTCACCATAATGATGGGTACTGAAATCGGATCGAAAATTTGATGAAGCCTTTTGATAAACAAATCGTCTGTTAAGTTACCTATTTCTCCAGTATAATTACTCATATCATCACGCTCGCTATCTTTTTCTCATTTTCTACATTATAAAACATTTAAAGAATGTTTCATATGGCTAGGTTGAAAATAATAACACGCAAGTTTTATGCCATAAAGCTTAGAAAAACTGAATTTCAAATAAAAACAAAGTCCTTCATCTGGAATCTATTCAAAACCGATGAAGGACTTTATGAGTTTATCTTAAATCAAATTTATAAACTTGGGAATTTATAGTAGATATTCAAACGACTCAATTTTTATACTTGTATCATGGTGCCTGTTTTACCTTCAATGCCATCTTTCGCTTTTTCAAGTGATGTAATCAATGCGCGTCTTCCAGGCTTAGAATTTGCAAATTGAAGAGCAGCTTGAACCTTTGGCAGCATGCTTCCCGGTGCAAAATGTCCTTCTGCAATATATTGATTTGCTTCATCCACGGTAAGCTTAGACAACCATTTTTCATTTTCCTTACCATAGTTAATCGCTACTTTTTCTACAGCAGTTAAAATGATCAAATAATCCGCGTCCAGTAGCTCTGCGATTTTTTCTGATGCAAAATCCTTATCGATTACTGCGGGTACGCCTATAAGTCGATTGCCTTCTCTAATCACTGGGATACCACCACCGCCTACCGTGATGACGATATGTCCCTTTTCCACCAAAGCTTCTACGGTTTCTTTTTCTGCCACATCGATCGGCTTTGGAGAAGCGACCACACGTCGATAGCCTCTACCTGCATCTTCAACCATAGTATAACCTTTTTGAGCAATTAATAGCTCTGCTTCTTCTTTAGTATAAAATGCACCAATTGGTTTTGTTGGATGATTGAAAGCAGGGTCTTCTTTATCGACGATTACTTGCGTTACAATTGTTGCAACTGGGATATTGAGATTACGATTTAAGAGTTCTTCTCTGATTGCGTTTTGTAGATGATAGCCGATATAGCCTTGACTCATCGCACCACATTCTGGGAAAGGCATATCTGGCGTTTTAGCTTCAGACGCGGCTGAAGTTGACATTGCGAGATTAATCATTCCAACCTGTGGTCCATTGCCATGAGCCAGTATAACTTCATGACCAGCTTCTATTAGATCTGCAATCGGTTTAGCCGTTCCTTTTACAAGCATCAATTGTTCTTCAGGCGAATTTCCCAAAGCATTGCCACCTAGAGCAACGACGATTTTATCCTTATTCATGTAAGTTGCCTCCGAGTTAGTTTAGTCACTGATCTTACAAGTTGCCAATCGTTGCAACCATAATTGCTTTTATAGTATGCATTCTATTTTCTGCTTCATCAAATACGACTGAATGCTTGCTTCTAAAGACTTCATCAGAAACTTCCATTTCTTTGATTCCGTATTTTTCTTCGATTTGTGCACCAATCTCAGTCATATTGTCATGGAATGCTGGCAAACAATGCATGAAAATCACATTTTCATTGTTTGTTTTTCTTACCATGTCCATATTAACTTGGTAAGGCTTAAGCATTTTGATTCTTTCTTCAAATAAGTGTTCTTCACCCATCGATACCCAAACATCTGTGTAAAGTACATCAGCACCATCTACAGAAGCGACGTCTTCAGAAAGCTCTATGACTGCACCTGTCTCTTTAGCAACCTGTTTCATTTCTTCTACAAGTGCTTCTTCTGGCCACAATGTTTTTGGTGCAAGCGCCACAAAATGCATTCCCATTTTAGCCGCACCGATCATTAAAGAGTTACCCATGTTGTTTCTTGCGTCACCAACATAGACGAACTTCACTTTATTGAGCGGCTTATCAACATGCTCCATCACTGTTAAGAAGTCTGCTAAAATTTGAGTTGGATGATAAAGGTCAGTTAAGCCATTCCATACTGGAACGCCAGAGTATTTTGCTAACTCTTCTACTGTTGATTGTTTAAAACCTCTGTATTCGATACCGTCATAGTATCTACCGAGTACTTTTGCAGTATCTTCAATGCTTTCTTTTTTGCCCATTTGACTGTTGGTTAAGAAAGTCACTGTACCACCTTCATCAAATGCAGCCACTTCAAATGCACATCTTGTACGTGTTGATGTTTTATCAAATAATAGACAAATATTTTTTCTATCTAGTAAGTTGCCTCTAATACCTGCTCTTTTTTTTGCTTTTAAATCACTAGACAAATTTAAAAGATATCTGATTTCTTCTGGTGTAAAGTCTTTTAATGTTAATAAATGTCTTCCTTTTAAATTAACTGGCATAATATCCTCCTAGTTGATCATATATAATCTTAATCACGCGTTGCGTGTTTGTTACCTACGTTAATCAGTAAAATTAAAACCGTTAATTAGCAAATTTATAACCGCTCTCTAAAAAGTGGCATAGACATGCACCTTGGACCACCACGTCCTCTTGATAACTCTGATGATGGTATTTCGTGAAGCTTTATGCCTTCTGATTCTAGCAATCTGTTAGTTACGTGATTTCTAGAGTAGACGATAACCTCACCAGGTGCGATGGCAAGTGTATTTGAACCATCATTCCACTGTTCTCTACCTGCATCGATTCCCTTTTTACCACCGCAGCGAATTAGCTTCACTGAGTCGGCTTCAAGGTATTTACTCAATATGGTTTCTAGCGTTTGATACTCTCTTTCAATTTTGTACTCGCCTTTACGCTCTGTACGTCTGAGAGAATAGACGGTTAACGGGCCTTCAATTTCTGGATGAATGGTGAACACTTGATGATCTACCATGGTAAATACCGTATCCAGATGCATAAACGCTCTACTTTTAGGGATATCAAAGGCCAATATGGTTTCAAATGGTTGTCCATCAGAAAAAACGTTTTTAGCAAACAGCTCAATTGCATCTGCATCTGTTCTTTCAGAAATACCGATTGCAATTACTTTTTCACTTAAAACCAGTACGTCGCCACCTTCAATCGAATTTTTCATTTCACGATCATACCAAAACGGTATGTCGTGATGACGATAATCTGGATGAAATCTAAAGATGTATTTCGCAAATATGGTTTCACGACATCTTGTTATCGTTCTCATCTTATTCAGCGTTATGCCATTTCCTACGGTTGCAAAAGGATCTCTTGTAAAGTATAAATTAGGCATTGGATCTACGATAAAGGGGTAATCCATATCAACTAAGTCCGATAGCGATCTTAGTCCAGATGGTTGTAACTCTTCACGGCGAATCCCTGACATCATTTTGTCGATCATGGATTTATTATCACCGAACTCCCTATAATAGTCCTTAACCTGCTCTATTCTTAAACGATTCTTTAGGCCTGCCTCTGAAACAAACTCTTCTATGAAAGCTTCTTTCAAATTGGCATCCTTTAACGTTTCTGAGATTAGGTCTTCAAGATAACAGACTTCAACACCATTTTTTCTAAACACATCCGCGAATGCATCATGCTCTTCTCTAGCTATCTTAAGATATGGAATATCATCAAATAGCAAACGATTCATGAGTGATGGTGTTAGATTTTCTATTTCCTCACCTGGTCTGTGAAGCAAAACCTTTTTCAGCTTTCCTATTTCAGAAAAGACCTGTAAGCCATTTTGGTTCATCATTGCACCTCTTTCAGTTTGGATTGTAATTATATGGTAATTTATTCATATTTCTTTGAAGCAATTATAGTATACACCCGTTGTTAAAATATTTACAAGCATCTATTTTCAAGGCTTGCGTGTCGTTGAAAGAATTTTCGGATTATTTTGCATATTCATGCATTGTATAAACAATTTATAATTGTCGGAATCGGTAGAAATCTTTTGAATTGTCTGTCTATTCTGTCTTTTGTGCTTTTACTGAGATGTATAAAAATTTTTTTAAATTAATAAAATATTTTAATGATTGTTGTTTTTTTTTAACTGGTCTACACTTCTCTAATTTTTATAAATTTGAGTTAAAGTTTAATCCTTTTTTAATAACTAAATCGCTTAGATTTGTTATGATAAAGATGAAATAAGCCCCTTTCGGAGCAATGAAATGGAGGTTGGTTATATGATAAAAACAACAAGTATCCTTTTTGTTACCTTTTTAGTCGCAATGTTTGGAATAGGCATTATTATTAGTTTCTTTCCAAGTGCCTACATCTTGGCCAAAGTCATTAATTTTCTTGCAATTGGTTTGTTGATCGTCGGTATTCTGCTTATAGTTGCCTTGATTTTGGATCGTTATAAAACTTCAAAATCCGAAGGCGATGATTATAAAAAATACTAGTCTTATAGGAGGTTTTATGTTATTAGTGAACACACCTGATATTCCAGGTAAAACAATCACATCAACTCTTGGACTTGTCAAAGGGAGTACCATTAGAGCGAGACACGTCGGAAAAGATATAACGTCTGCTTTCAGACACTTAGTTGGCGGCGAGATGAAAGAGTATAGTGAAATGCTTAATGAAGCAAGACAAATCGCTACTAAGCTTATGGTAGAAGAAGCAACTGCAATGGGTGCTGATGCTATTGTGAACATCAGATATGCTTCAAGTAGTGTGGTACAAGGCGCTGCAGAGATTATGGTTTACGGTACTGCCGTTACCCTCGAGTAACAACCTATAATTGGAAATAAGTTGCTACTTTTATAAGCGTTTTCACGATAAAAAAAATTCTATACACAAGTAATTGCAAGCTAAGGAAGCATTTCTCAAATGTTTCCTTTTTTAACGTTAAAAAAGTATCAATTTTCCTTAATAAAAATTGCTTTATTTAAATCTTTTGATATAATAGGTTTAGGTTGTTTGCAAAACACTTAGGAGGTGGCTTATGAGGAAATTATTAAGTCTATTGCTCGTTCTTTTAATGGTGAGCAGTTTATTTATTGGATGTGGTAAAAACGAAGAGCCTGCAGTAGAAGAAACTACAGCAGCTGAAACAACAGCAGCAGATACAACTGCAGCTGATACGACTACTGCTGGCGGCGAATTAGCTGACGGTATCTATTTCGCAACTCAACCAACATTTGATGCTGAATCAGGTTGGAAATCAGTTGTTACAATCGAAGTTACAGGTGGTAAAATCGTAGCTGCAGATTGGAACGGCGCAAGCGTTACTGCAGGTAAAGACAAAAAGACAACTTCTGCTGATGGCGAATACAACATGGTTGCTTACGGTAAAGCTCAAGCTGAATGGCATGAACAAGCTGCTCTTACTGAGCAATATTTAATCGACAACCAATCATTTGAAGGTCTTAACTATTCAGATGCTGAAGGTCACACAGATTCTATTACTGGCGTTTCTATTCACGTAAGTGATTTCGTTGACTTAACTCAAGAAGCTTTAGCTGCTGGTCCAGTAGGTTCTGGTCCATATGTTGATGGTACTTTCTACGCTGAAGACGCTGCTTTTGGTGATTCAGGCTGGAAAGAAAACGCTTCTTTCACAGTAATCAACGGATTTATCGTAGCTGCTAACTGGAATGGTACAAGCGAAGCTACAGATAAAGACAAGAAAACTGCTTCAATCGATGGCGATTACGGTATGGTTTCAATCGGTAAAGCATCTTCTGAATGGCATGAACAAGCAGCTATGGTAGAGAATTTCTTAGTAGATACACAAAGCTTAGATGAAATTACTTTAACTGATGCTGATGGTCATACAGATGCTGTAACTGGCGTTTCTATCAAAGTTGGTAACTTTATTGAATTAGCTAAGAAAGCACTTAAATTAAAATAGTATTGATTAGAGAAATGCAAACAACAACCAGCTAATCAGAAACAAAGCGCAGTTCAAATGAACTGCGCTTTTCTTATGTTTCCATGCTTAGTTCAAAATAAAAGCTCTATGAACGCAGAGTCGGTTCATAGAGCTTTAGTTTTTGATCGTTTTAGTTTATATATGCTTCATTTACTAGGCTTAAATCATTTACATTTGAATACGATTCCGGATTAATATTACAGGTTACAACATAGATTTTATGGCTGTAATGTTTTAATGGTATATTCTTTATTCGTTAGTGTAAACTTATCCGCCAAATCACTTGTAACATAAACTGAGTGATCCTTCATGATAAATACAGCACCAATGCCATCTAAGCTTTCTATATACTTGTAACCCTTTTCAAGTCCAAGTAAGAACGTCGTGGTCGACAATGCATCACCATCAACCGATCGATCAGAAACGATAGAAACAGATAACATGTCATTTTGTTCTGGGTAACCCGTTAAAGCATTGATAATGTGATGATATCTAACATTATCCTGTATAAAGAATCTTTCGTAAACGCCTGAAGAAACAATTGAGTTATCAACCAATTTCAGAATACCCATCGTTGAACCTGCATCTGATTCAGGATTTCTAACGCCTATATTCCAGTTGTCGCTATTTGGCTTTCTTCCAACGGTTAAAACATTACCGCCTAAGTTGATAATTGCACTATCATAGCCTTCTGCTTGGATCTTGTCTTTCAATCGATCAGCGATATAACCTTTCGCTATTGCACCTAAGTCGATCTCCATGCCCTTTTCAGGTAGGTAAACCGTTGATGCTGCTTTATCTACTACAATTTTACTATAGTCGATGTACTTCATAAGTGCTTGAATCTCAGAATCTCCTGGTAGTCTTGCTGAATCTGATCCAATTCCCCATAAATCGACGATCGGTCCAACCGATATATCGAAACGGCCTTCTGATACTTTAGCGTATTTCAAACCGAGATTCACCATTTCTATAATATCGCTTGATACCTTCACAGGCGCAATCCCTGCGTTTTTGTTGACTAAGTCAAGCTCAGTACCTGAGATATTTTTTGAAACCATGTATTCGTACTCATCGATCAAATTAAACAAATCGTCAAACACATTGTTGGGCACTTCTTGATCTGCATAGATACTCAAAGTAATGTATGTTCCTAGCTGATAGCTTTCTTGTGATGTGATAATACTATTTGTTTTTGAATCATTTTTTATAGTCGATTCAGTTCTAACGATGACATGTTTATTTTCAGTCGTCGCTTCAGTTGACTCTTGAGCAACCGTTGTTCCTTCTACTGTAGAAGTTTGCTCTGTAGTTGCTTCAGAAGACGACTCCGAACCCGCTTCTGATGTAACCGCTTCAGATGTAATTGCGACAGTGGTTTCAGTTGATGCTTCTTTATCATCTACAGCATTTGAACAGCCACTTAACAATAACAGTAAACTCATACCCAATACTATAGGTTTACTATATTTCATTATTCCTCCTAATTTCAATACATTGTGATTTATTTTACAATAACAGCACCTTACCATTATACCATAATACACTGACAAGTCATCTTCAACAATATATAATAATTGTAAATACTTTTTAAAGGAGATGCATATGAATAAGCTCTTTAAGGTTGCTGGTGTTTATCCGACGACTACGACACCAAGCTATGTCCTTACAAAAGATGAACTGATTATATCGATTACGACCGAATCCCCTAAATTAGACGAAGAGGTCGTATTTGAAGATCTTTCTTCCTATATCATTTATCCTGGTTTCAACGATTCTCACATGCACCTCATGGGCTATGGCGCATCAATTTCTCAATGTCTTTTAAGTGATGTTGATAGTATCGACGCACTTAAAGAGCAACTTTCAGCCTACTGTTTAAAGCACAACTTCAAAGTGATTACCGGTAGGGGCTGGAATCAGGATCTTTTTAAAGAAAAACGTCTCCCCAATAGATACGATCTTGACGCTTGCTGTAGCGATCGTCCAGTTATCTTGTACAGAACCTGTGGTCATATCGCAGTCTTAAACTCTAAGGCCATATCGCATTTTAAACTAACTGCAGACATGTCGATAGAAGGCGGTGCAATTGATAGCGTTGAGGGCCAACTCACTGGCATCCTTCGTGAAAATGCACTAGGACTTGTTAAAATTGAACCCACTAAAGAGCAATTGATGTCCTTTGTCGAAACGGCACAAGATCACCTCATGGCATATGGGATTACATCCGTTCAAACCGATGACTTAATCATGGTTGAAAAAGAAAACTTTGCGATCGTACAAGAAGCTTTTAAATCACTCGTGGATCAAAACAAGCTAAAAATTAGGGTCAATGAACAAAGTCAATTCTTTACACCTGATTTATTAAAATCGGCTATTTACGAGGGCTATAAACAAAACAAAAAACACGGTCGATATACAGATGGTCCTCTAAAAATCCTAGCAGACGGTAGTTTAGGATCTCGAACTGCTAAGATTAGAAACGGCTATTACGATGCGCCTAATGAAAACGGGATTTATATTCACTCGGAGGAGGCGCTTCGTAAACTCATAAAAACTTGTCAAGAAGCCAAACTGGATATTGCGATACACGGCATTGGCGATGCTACCATAGAATTAATACTTTCATTATTTGAAAATGTCTCAACGGGTAGAAATAGTATTATCCACTGTCAAATCATGGACAATGATCTGATCTCAAAGATGGCACAACAAGGCGTTAGTGCTCTGGTACAACCAGTTTTTCTCGAATACGATATGACCATCGTTCCAGAAAGAGTTGGGCTTGAGCTTGCTCAAACCTCTTACGCTTACAAGACAATGCTCGAGAAAGGCATTGCACTTGCATTTGGATCTGATGCGCCTGTGGAAGATCCCAATCCTATGCGCGGTATATATTATGCCATTTATAGGGAAAGGCCTGATGGTTTGGCTTATTTTAAAGAAGAAGGCATTTCGTTTAAAGAGGCCTTTGATGCTTACACAACAGCAGGCGCTTATTTTTCTTATGAGGAGCACATAAAGGGAAAACTCGAACCAGGGTTTATGGCAGATTTCTTTGCTGTTTCAAAGTCTCTTGAAACCCTCCATCCAACTGAACTATTAAATGCCAAAGTTGAGAAAACCTATATCGGTGGCGAGTGTACTTTCAGTAGGGCATAAAAAAAGCTGGCAGATTATATTTTATATAACCTGTCAGCTTCTTTACTTTAATATCGCGTAATTATATCGCATAAACCTTTTTATTTTTAACCAAGAAGATTTTATCGTACTTCTCCTTAGTTTGCTCGAATAGTACGTGACTGACGTTAACCACCGTAACGTCTTTCAAATTTAAAATGGTTTCCTCAATCTCTCTAGCAACATGTCCATCAAGACTAGCAAATGCTTCATCTAATATCAGTATGTTTGCATTTTGAAGTAAGCCTCTCGCGATTGCAATTCTACTCTTTTCACCACCAGAGATGTTTTTACCATTATCGTATAACATTCTTTCAAGACCTTCCTCCGACTTGCTAATGAAGTCTGAAAGTCCAGCTTTTCGAATAGCTTCATCAATTGCAGCATCATCGTACTGCTTGTATAATGTGAGATTATTTCTAAGTGTATCCTCAAATATAAATACAGCCTGTTCGATATTAGAGATTTGCTTAAAATAGGATTCTTTTAGTACATTTTTCAAGTCCAGTGCATCGTATTTGATTTGTCCTTTAGAAGGATTAAAATACTTCCTTGCCAATTTTAAGATAGTGGATTTGCCACCACCACTTGGACCGACGATTAAATATTTCTTTCCTTTATCAAACTCAAACGCAACCTCTTCAAGCACTGCATTTTGATCATAAGAGAAGCTCACATCGTCAAAGCTCAATCTATCATTTAGATCGCCCACTGGTAGCGTTTCTTCATGATCCACCTTCTTCTCAAGAACTTCATCTATACGAGAAAAAATGCCCTTTGTTGACTGTACCTTTGGTAGCCACTCACTAATCTGCATCAGTGGGAACATAATTTTTTCCATGTTGTTTACGATAAGAATAACACCACCTAATGTCAGATTCCCTTTAAGTGCCATCCATACTGAAAACGCCAAGAGGCCGTACATGATCGACATCATAATGAAGTTCTGAGTAGCACTAATATAAGATACAATTTTGTCGATGATGTATCCCTTTTCTTGGATTTTCTCCGATTTACCATAAAAATCGCTTCTTACTTTATCTGCTAAATTATTCGATTTAATGATATTAAATGCGCCTAGAAACTCTTTAATATAAATCGTATAGTCTTTATAGTATTCACTTCGGTGAGACTGATGTAGCTGTAAGGGTTTACCCATAATCACGGATACGACAAGTCCCAAAAGTCCAAGTAAGATACCGACTGCAAGTGCAACTGGACTAACATAAGCGATAACGACGATTCCAACGATAAAATTCATGGTATTGAGTACAACTTCGTAAATCCCGTCAATATAGTTCATCTCTACATTTGAAACATCATTGGTTAATGCACTTAAATATAGCGCTGTATTTTCAGCTTGAAACTGGTTGATCTCTTTATCAAAAATTTTATCAATATAGTACGCCTTTGCAGTTACAATTGCCTTTTTCTTATAGATCCCTTTCAAATAAGCCAGTAGCAGTGTCGTAGGAACAAAAACACCGGCTAATAAAAGCATCGTTTTGATATGATCAAACATCAATGATTTATCTTTCGCCATAACGGCATCTATCGCTCTCATAATTTGAATGCTAACTAATCCATCGACAGCATAGACCGCAATCCCCGCTATCGCTGCAAGTATTAAAAAGGGATAGGCTTTTTTGAGTTGTTTTCTCATATTGTCACTACCTCCTTAAAATAAACCTCGCTCGGATATTCCTGAAGCAAGCCACTTTTAAGCTCCAAAACGGCATCGTATTTTTCTGTAATCCCCTCATAGAAGCGATGGGAAATTGCGATCACAGTAGCGTCCAGCGTCAGTAAGGTATCCTCTATAGCGCGTCCTAGCTCTTCATTTAGACTTGAGGTTGCTTCATCTGCAAACAGGATTTGACTCTTTTTAATAATTGCTCTTGCGATGGAAATTCTCTGTCTTTGACCACCTGATAGGTTCTTTCCATTTTCTTGTATTTTATGATCTAGACCCATTTCGAAGGAATCTACTAACTCTTTTAAACCGGACTTAGCAATCGCCTCTTCAACTGCTTCATCACTATATTCTTTGTAAAGTGTAATGTTGTTGCGAAGTGTATCCTCAAATAAGAATACATCTTGGTAGATAAACGAGACATTTTGATTGAAATCCTCTGTGGAAAGGCTGTGGAAGTCAAAACCATCCATTGTGATTTTTCCTTCATAGCCCTCATAGACTTTTGAGATCAATTTGATTAATGTTGACTTTCCTGCGCCACTCGCTCCTTTTAACAGATACTTTTGTCCTTTTTTTAGAGAAAAATTAGCGCTGTTCAGTATGCGGTGATCCTCATAAGAAAAGGTTAAGTTCTCTGCAACGATTTGATTATCAAACGCAAAAGGCACTGTACCTGAATGATTCTCATCAGCAAGCTCGTCACTTACAGTAATCTTCTCATAAATCTTTAAGGTTGCCTTTAACTCATTGAACATCGGCATAACTTGACCTATCGGCCAAACACAGCCATTTGCCAATTGAATCATGAAGGTAATTCGGGTTAAACTCACATCATTAAAGGCTTGCATAATCAAATACATCAAGATACCTACAAATATCACATACCTTAGAATGTTCGTTAAACCTCTTTGCGCTTCTGTGAAGAGTGTAAAATGAAAGCGCTTCGTTTCAACTTTATTGATGGCATCGATGGTTTGATCTAAAAATTTATCATCCATATTATTGAGCTTGAGAATTTCAAGTCCGTTGAATGTGTTTGACGCCTTCAATGTAAAGGCTTCATTATTTTCTGAAACCTCCTCTTGAATTTTCACTGTCTTTCCTTCAAATGATTTCGTTATAAAGAAAACCACTAAAGACACTACAAATATCGCTATTGCAAATTTCAAATCGTAAAAGCCAAGGATGATCAGTGAAACTGAGTAAACCCCAGTATAAAATATTACGTTTAATAATCTATGGAAAAATATTTGTTCAAAGTTGTTGATGTCATTTACAAGATTGGATATGTAGACCTCTTTAGATTTTTTACTAAAGTGCGCATAGCTAAAGCTCATAATCTTGTCAAATGCTTGTTTTCTAATATCTAAAAGTGTATCTCGCATAAAACGAATTCTTAGAAATCGCGACGCAAGCTGTAGCAGTGATGTAGAAACTACAATTATCAACATTATGCCTATAGAAATATAGAAATCGTGGAAGCTTTTGGCTTCCACAACTCCAATTAACTTAGCAAATCCAAAGTTACCAGCCAATTGACCGATAACCGGGAAAAAGCAGGCAATGATATAAATAATAAAAGCTCTTTTTCTCTTTAAGAGTAAGGATTTCATTGTCGCCTCCGCTGTTATATGTTGTACTAAAATTTATCGATGACGATTTTGCCAGAGACTGTACTTGCCTCGATAAAGTGATCGTTTGAACGGTTGTCTATTTGAACCGATTTTTTACTTGAACTAGATTTATCGACGATCGCGAATCCATTTGTATCGATACCACCCGAAACGGTATTGAACTTCAAGTTGAATATTTCAGGTTCGGCAAGGTACATTTTTAAGCTGCCCGATACGGTACTGGTCTTTAGTTTCGTTAACATCGATCCAATTTGAAGTTCGCATGCCCCCGACACGGATTTGGCTTCGACTAAGTGTGCATTCCCGTTTAACTTAACCTTGCCCGAAGTTGAGTTGAGATAAAGCTTCGCAGCCTTTACGTTATCTGCGGTCACCGAACCAGAGGTGGACTTAAGCTGTAAGGTTTGTGTTTTGATATCACCCGCATAGACTTTGCCACTAACCGATCTTGCTTCTAGGTCTACTGATTTAACACCAAGTAATGAAATGCTTCCTGATACGTTTGAAAATTTTCCTTTATCGATTACCATTTCAAGTGGTAGTTTTACATTAATATAGACGGATTTACTAAGGCCACTGCCGCTTTTGAAGAAGTCAAAGATATCAGTTAAGCTTGACGTTCTTTTTTCTTTGATGGAAATCGTATCCTGTTCTTCATTCAAATGTAACCATTCTGGTTTATCGACATACTCTCTTGTGTGATTGTCTAAGATCTCAATTGTAACTTCGTCCACATTTGATCTTTCAACATTTAACTTACACGTTACTAAGGATACATCAAAATTTTTAAACTCACTGGTTCTGATGGTTTCTCCGTAGATTTCTGACTCAATATTGGTATCATCGGCCATTCGATCACTATATAGCTCTTCTCGGACATCCTCTTCTATCCTTTCTGTTTGCTCAAGTGCTTCAATCATCTGAAGCCCTTCATCGACTGAAATTTGACCACTTTCTATCATTTTAAGGATTTCTAATTTATCACTCATATGCATCGCCCTCTATTCTATAAAAATACTGACGTGACTGCCGTCATCTGTGTCAACTGACATTATTTCACCCATTGTACCTTCGTTGATCGCTGTCAAAATAGCATCGTAGTCAACTTCGGACATTGCACCTTGAAACTCTGGCGAAAACTTTTCTCCGAATTTTATTCCCGCTTTAAACAATCCAATAGGCAGCTTAACAGTTACGGGTTTAGATTTAAATTCATTTTCTACCAAAATTCTCACATGCGATGGTTTTGAATTACGGTTAGTACTACTTTTCTTTTCTTCACTACCGCCAATAGCTTGAAGAAGTTTCATCCCTTCATCAGCTGTTATAGTACCATTTTCAATCATCTTAAGTATTTTCATTTGATCTTCTTGCATAATAGCCTCCTCTTACACTATTCTCCGCGAAGCTTTTTCAAAGCCTCTTCAGATGTTAACTCTCCTGTACTTAGCTTTTCCAAGATGTCTTTTTTATTCACTTCTTCTTCACTTGGTTTAACACTATAACCAAGTGCTTCGATTACTTGATCTAGGTTACGCCTTACCGTTGGATATGAAATGCCAAGATCCTTTTCAATTTCTTTTATGTTGCCTCTGTTCTTCACAAATATTTCAATAAACTCTTTTTGTTCGTCGCTAAGATAGCTAAATTTGTCTAATGTAAAATTCCCGTCAATACCTGTCTTACAATGATCACATTGTAGTCGTACAACTTTTAGCTTTGAGCTACATACAGGACATCTTCCCAATACTGTTCTTTTCATTTTTCACCTCTCGTGTTGCAAAACTGATTCACTTTTTCCTCTTAATGCTAAACTACACCTTTTCTTCAATATAATCAATATCATATTGAACATTTTAACCTTATTCTAACTTTTCAATTAATAATATTAATTCATCCGTTAAATTAATGAATCACATATATTATGCGATTAAGATTCTTAACTTTACGATTAATTTTGATAAAAGAAACCGATCTGTGCAAAATAAAAAGAGATATTATCCACCTAATATTTAAGATGAACAATATCTCTTGGTATATACTATTTTTTAATTCTTCAGCACACCGACTTATTATGCTTTGTCCAAAGTTGCAGCTTCTTTGATACTAGCAACGATGTTAGCAACATTTGTTAATTCACTTGGAATAATTAACTTAGTTGCTTGGCCATCAGCCACTTTTGCAAGTGCTTCAAAGCTCTTAAGTGCTAATACAGATTGATCTGCATGAACTTCTTT
The DNA here is from genome assembly GCF_058683495.1 of Fusibacter sp. QWL-12. Lineage (NCBI taxonomy): Bacteria > Bacillati > Bacillota > Clostridia > Eubacteriales > Fusibacteraceae > Fusibacter > Fusibacter sp. QWL-12. The sequence continues at coordinate 2,155,960 of NZ_CM178745.1, read as the reverse complement.
GATCATATCAAGACCCATTGCAGTTGCCTTTTGAATTTTAAGGATAGCTTCTGCTTCCCCTTCTGCTTCTCTAATTTGAGCTTCTTTTTTAGCTTCAGCTCTTAAGATGGCAGCTTGTTTTTCAGCTTCTGCACTAAGAATTACCGATTCTTTTTTACCTTCTGCGATAAGGATTGCTGAACGTTTTTCACCTTCTGCTCTAAGGATCGATTCACGTCTTTCACGTTCTGCTCTCATTTGTTTTTCCATTGCATCTTGAATGTCTTTTGGTGGTAAGATGTTTTTAAGCTCAACACGGTTTACCTTAATGCCCCATGGATCGGTTGCTTCGTCAAGGATGGCTCTCATTTGAGTATTGATGATATCTCTTGAAGATAAAGTTTCATCAAGCTCAAGCTGACCTATGATGTTACGTAGTGTTGTCGCTGTTAAATTCTCGATTGCTACGATTGGCATTGCAACGCCATATGTGTAGAGCTTTGGATCTGTGATTTGATAATAAACAACAGTGTCAATTTTCATAGTAACGTTATCTTTTGTAATTACAGGTTGTGGTGGGAAATCAGCAACCATTTCTTTTAAAGAAACTTTCTTAGAAATTCTATCAAGGAGAGGAATTTTAAAGTGTAAGCCTGTTTCCCAAGTTGTCATATACGCGCCAAGACGTTCAATGACATATCCATTAGATTGTGGTACAACTCTAATGTTTGAAGCAACTAACAGTAAGAACAGAAGTGCCAAAACGACACCAATTAAGTAACCCATATAAACCTCCTAAATATCATATTAATATATATATTACATTATATCACTTTCGTGATTAAACAATGCTTAAATGCGCATTTCTAATCATACTTTAATGAAGCCACAACGCTTTAGTTTGCACCTTCAATTTTCTTAACGATTAGTTTAACGCCTTCTATTGCAACCACTTCAACTTCTTCATCCAAATCGAATGACTCATGACCTAAGCCCTTTGCCGTCCAAATCTGACCATTAAGTTTAACTTGTCCAACTTCTCTTGAAACGATGGCTTTTGTTACAAAACCTGTTTTACCAATTAGTGCATCTACGTTGGTTTTATTTTGACCGACTTTCAAGAATTTTCTAGCGATTGGTCTTGTGTAGATTAATAGCACCACTGCAACAACGACAAATGCAATAAACTGAACTGCAAATCCAAGTCCAATTGCAGATGCAATTAACGCTACCAGGGCACCTACTGCAAACCAAATCGATGTAAGCCCTAAGGTAAAAGCTTCAACTACAGTGAAAAAGACAATTAAAATTGCCCAAATAATAGATAATGTTTCGCCACTCATAGTACCCTCCTAATAAATCGTGAAGTCTAATATTTATTTGATAGCGCATATCATGTATAATAAAAATATCACTTCTATATACATATCGTTTAATTGCAAAAGCTTTATCTTAATAATTTGCCATTATACCATTATTGCGCTAAGACGACTAAATCTTAATTTAGTTATAATCCATAAATATTAAGAAACTATTAAGTCCGACTTAAGAAAAGAACAATTAACACATAGAGGGTGAATTCATGAACTTACGAAAAAAATACTTTATCTCATTCGGTCTAGTTGCACTGCTTTTAGTCTCACTGGTTTTTAGTAGTGTCTATACTTACAAAGACCCGTTTCCACTTTTCATATCCCTGTTTTTAATCTTTGGAATACCTATGCTCGGCGTATTCTTTCACATTAGAAGAATGGTCAAAATCATCGAAAATAACACCTTTCGTCTGGAACAAAAGCTCGGTAAGCTACCCATCGAAAAAATCGATAAATCCAGGTTTGGTCATTTCAGAAATATAGACACCTTATTTTCGCATTACGAAAGCATCATCACGCAAGCAATTGATGAGCACGACCTTTATGAAAATAGATTAAAGGAACTTGAAAGAATTAATGTTTTCAAGAATCATACGCTCGACACCCTTTTGAAGGTTAACCATTTGTTTCTTAACCTTAACGATTCTGATGATTACTACGAAATCATCCTTCATTCTGCAATTGAGGTTATCGAGAATGCAAATAAGGGGAGTTTATTAGTTCTCAATCAAAAAGACAATTTATACGAATACCACACCTGCGTGGGTTATGATCTCGCCGAATTAAAAAAAGTAAAGATGGAATTAGAAGAAACTTTCTTATATAAAAATGCAAATAATAACTTCGAAGCCCCTGCAATCATCCGTAATATCAAAGAGTTTGATACAAAGATACTTGATGAAAGTCGCGTTACTTTTATTGAGAATGCAGGCGGTCTAGATATTGAGGAAGTCCTCTCTGCTCCTATCGTCATCGACGGAAAAATCTTTGCGATATTAAACATTGATAGTGATCGAAAAGATGCATTTGATGAGATTGACTTACAATTGATTCATTTCTTCTCATCCCAAATCGCAATTGCGCTTAAGAACAAGTATCTTGTAGATGAAACTGTAACCATGTCCCGTTACGACAAGTTAACCGGTGCGGTTAATAGAAACTACTTTGAGAAAATCATAGACGATCATCGAGATTACACTCTAGACACTTTAGAACCCTATGCTATTGTGCTCTGTGATCTAAACTATCTCAAGTTAATAAACGATAGTTTCGGTCATAGTGCGGGTGATGTTATCCTCAAAGAATTTTCAAATATGATAAAAGGCTCTATACGAGAATCTGATGTACTCTCTCGTATCGGTGGCGATGAGTTTGTCATTCTTTTGAGATCCATCACTTTGACACATGCTGAAGAAAAAATGTCTGCCATATTTGAAAATCTAAAGAATCATACCATTGAGTTTCATGGTAATGAACTTCCCGTTAGCTTTAGCTATGGTGTTGCTGCATCACCAGACGACTCAATGATCTATGACATTCTCGTCAAGATTGCAGATATAAGGATGTACAAATTCAAAGAGAAATATAAAGCAGAGCATCCAGAAATACTTAGTATTATCAATACTTTTTAAAAAAAAACAAAAGCATTCATCTCTGTGATGGATGCTTTTTTAAAGCACTTTTTAATCCACTTTTAAGTATAAATTTTTTTATATGTGTTATAATGAATTAATACTTCGAATAACTAAATATTTTGATAATTTAAACGGAGGGTCTTATGCATTTAAATTGGTCACTAAAAGAACTATACAGCAATTTCGGTTCTGAGAACTTTAAAGCTGATTTTGAAAAACTTGAAAATGATATTAAATCATTGAATCAGATTGCAGAATCGTTATCTACAGTAGAAACACTTGAAGCATTTTATCAAAAGCGTTCTACTCTTGAGTCCACTATAATAAAGCTCTACAATTTTGCTAGTTTAACATTTTCATGTGATACTTCAAACGAAGCAGCATTACAAACTGAAAATAAACTAAGAAAGTTCATCTCAGATATAACACCTGCAAGAACAAAGCTAATCCAATTCTTAAGTAAAATAGATGATATTCAATCGTTTATTGCGCCATCTGACTTTTTAAAGCAATTTGAATTTATCATTTGTGAAGATAGAAACTACGCTTCTCATTTGTTGTCTGAAGAAGAAGAGGTTCTTGCTTCAAAGCTTTCCATCACTGGCTCAAGCGCTTGGACCACACTACAGCAAAAATTAACTTCTACTTTAAGCGTATCCATCAATCTTGATGGTGAGGAGAAAAAATTACCGATTACTGTGATCCGTAATATGGCTTACGATTCTTCTCAAGTGGTTAGAAAAACAGCATTTGAAGCAGAGCTCGACGCCTATAGTAAAGTTGACGAAGCAGTTGCTATGTCACTTAATAGTATCAAAGGCGAAGTTTTAACTATGAGCGAACTAAGAGGCTATGAATCGCCAATCGATATGACGCTTGAAAATTCACGTATGTCAAAGCAAACACTAAACGCTATGTTTGGTGCTATAGAAAAATCATTGCCAACCTTCCATGAGTATTTAAAGACAAAAGCAAGCTTACTCAATCATAAAAACGGATTGCCTTTTTATGATTTATTTGCACCGATTGGAACGGCTCAGAAAAAATTCAGCTATGAAGAGGGCTGTCAATTTGTCATCGATAACTTTTCTGCCTTTTCAGACAAGCTAGCTAATGTTGCAAAACACGCTATAGACAATGCTTGGATAGATGTCGAACCTCGCGAAGGTAAAGTGAGTGGTGCTTTCTGTGCGTCGCTTCATCCACTTGGTGAGTTTAGAGTTTTATTAAACTATACCGGCAACCTAGGTGATGTTACCACAATGGCCCATGAGCTAGGACATGGTTATCATGCGATCTGTACAAACGATGAAGACATTCTCAACATCGATTATCCAATGCCTTTAGCTGAAACAGCTTCAACTTTCTGTGAAACGATAGTAAATAATGCGGCTCTTAAAATCGCAACAAAAGAAGAAGCCATTACTATATTAGAAAATTCACTTCAAGATGCAACACAAGTCATCTGTGACATCTATTCTAGATTCTTATTTGAATCTAAATTATTTGAAACAAGAGTGGATCACCCGCTATCGGTTGAAGAATTAAAGACACTTATGACCGATGCTCAGAAAAAAGCATACGGCACAGGACTAGATCAAGAGACGCTTCATCCCTATATGTGGCTGATTAAACCACACTATTATTCTGCGGGTCTCAACTTCTATAATTTCCCTTATGCATTTGGTTTGCTATTTGCAAAAGGCTTATATGCAAAATACCTAGAAGCACCTGAATTTTTCAAAGAAAACTACGATAAGCTTTTGGCTGCTTCAGGTAAAATGTCGATTGTTGATGTTTGCAAAATTATGGCCATTGATGTTGAAAGCGAAGCATTTTGGAATGCGTCTCTCAATCAAATCATGAATGATATCCATGAATTTATTCGATTGGCAGGTGAATTATAATGACAACTTGGAACTTAGATGCACTCTATAAAGGATTTGAGGACCCTCAGTTTCTAGCAGATCTTAAAAAATGTGAAGGCATAACAAAGCGTTATCAATCTCTGATTGAAACACACTTGACCCATCACAAAAATGAAGTCGAGAGCATCGAGGCTTTTTTAACTGCCTTGGTAGATGACGTGACCATCTTGAGAAGGATTGGTGCATTTGGTCATCTATCCTTCACCACTAATTCTAAGTCAAAAGAAGCACTGATGACCAAATCAAAGGTATTAAAATTTGATAGTATGCTGACTGAACCAAGAGTTGTCTTCAAAATCTGGTTAAAAGAAATTACTTCACTCGAATCACTTGCTTCAAAATCTAAGCTGATACATGAACACCGCTTTTTCCTTGAGGAGCTAATCGCTTCAACAGCGCATATGATGTCTCCTAAAGAAGAAATACTAGCTTCAAAATTAGGTGCTACAGGCGCTTCAGCTTGGGAAACGCTGCAAAGTAAAGCATCATCACAACTCGCTTATGACGTTCCATTACCAGAAGGAACACAGCAAATGCCGATTATGGCAATTCGAAATCTGGCATTTAGTGGCGATCGAGCACTTCGTAAAATAGGTTATGAAACTGAACTTAAAGCCTACGAGACACATGCAGAGGTATCTGCTGCTGCTCTCAATGGTATTAAGGGCGAGGTTTTAACTCTTAGCACACTTCGTAAATTTGAGTCACCTCTTGATGAGACGTTATTTAATTCAAGAATGACGCGTAAAACATTGGATATGATGCTTCAAACGATGGAGAAATTCTTACCTGAATTTAGACGTTATATGAAAGCAAAATCTAAATTACTTGGTAACGATGGTCCAATGCCTTTTTATGATATGTTTGCTCCAGTTTCAGAGTCCGATCAAAGCTATACGATTGCGGAAGCAAGAAACTTTATTGTAACGTATTTTGCTGACTTCAGCTCCGATTTATCTAAGTTTGCAGACAAGTGTTTTGAAGAACAATGGATTGATTTTGAACCACGTGCTGGTAAAGTTGGCGGTGCTTTCTGCTCAAATATTCCAAGCATTAATCAAAGTCGAGTCCTTCTCAACTTTACTGGAAAGCTTAAAAATGTCCTTACTATTGCTCATGAGTTGGGGCACGCTTTTCACGGTGATAGGATTATGTCGGAAAGTATATTGAACACTAGCTATCCGATGCCGCTGGCAGAAACTGCATCAATTTTCTGTGAGACCATTGTGAGAAATGCGGTTTTAAAAAATGCCGACGATGACTTGAAGCTTTCGATTCTCGAAAACAGTCTTTCCAGTGCGACACAGGTCATCGTTGATATCTTATCAAGATATTATTTTGAAACGGCAGTATTTGAAGAAAGAAAGGATCATCCGTTATCGGTCGCTGAACTAAAAGAACTGATGATAAATGCTCAAAAGAGGGCTTACGGTGATGGACTTGACGAAAATTATCTACATCCGTTTATGTGGCTGAATAAAAATCACTACTACTATGCAACAAGAAACTTCTACAATTTCCCTTACGCATTTGGATTATTGTTTGCTACTGGACTTTATGCGAAGTACTTAACAGATCCAGCTCAGTTTTTACCAAAATACGATGAAATGTTAAAGGCAACTGGTAAAATGAATATCGTGGAAGTATGTGCTATTATGGATATTAACCCGGAAGACGAAGCATTTTGGACATCCTCACTTGAGAAGATTAAAGAAGATGTTGATTCATTTGAAGCAATTGTGGAACAAAAACTGTCAAAATAGGGATACAAACATGCGTTTGCCCACAATATCCACAGAGTTATCCACAATTATCCACACTTTCTGTTGAAATGGTGTTAATAAGCTCTGAATAAGCTCTTGATAAGTCAAAGTAGAATTATCAACAAAAAAGCGTGATTGATATTGAATCAATCACGCTTTAATTCTGTCTTAATTTTGTGTTGTTAAGTAAAACATTCGTTTCACCTAATTAGGCTCTTATTATTATTCACCAAGTGCATTCAAAATATAATCCATCAACTTAGGGATGTTCGATGTTACATCATCGATAAAAACTCTCTCCCCTTTTAAATGAAGATTTTTTCCCCAAGGTCCAAGATGCAATACTTCTATGTCTAGTGCATCAATTGCATCATACGGTAACTTATACTCTTTATTAAAAGTCGGCATCAATCTTAGAGTGCTATAGACCTCGTGCTGACAAGCCTTCATATAGCTCATATCCGATATGCCCATAAAGAACTGATCCACTTTTATTTTTTGGCTATTTTCAAGACTATAGGCATCAACTATACCTTTTAACTTTTCTTCAAAATAGACTTTACTTGAAACAGCTGGATAAAACGGTGGTAATAATCCTATAACCACAACTGGCTCATCTACATTCAAGTAACCCATTAATGCCTTAATATAGAGTGCAGTATTTTCTTGTATAGAGCGTTCTGAATTGGTACAAACAATATCGTTATATAACACGTCAACATTGACGCTATCTTTTACACGGTCGATTAACTCATCATAAAACAATATTTCAAAATTAATGTCATGACAATCGCAGTAAGAAGGCTGATGCTGCTTTCTCAAAAACTCATTATAAGAGTAATTATATTGATTAATCGCATCCTCCACTGACCATTTACACAATTCTTTTAGCTGTGTCATTTTGTACTCTAGATTCCCTTTTAAAAATAACCAATTAAAAGTGGCTACAGTGTACTCAGGAGTAGTAACAGAATACCCTTCTCTTAGCGTATGAAGATCTAGGAAAGTTGGAGGTGGTGTCATACGTTTATCAATTACATCGCCCATCTCGGTATTTAACTCAATTGCTTTGATAACTTCCATAGCAATAGCAACCGAATTTAGACCCTTATATGCAAGTCCAGAATGTGTGGACTGTCCTTTTGTGACGATGATCGGCATCATTTTACCAACTGAACCAGAGGAAAGTACGATTTCATCTTCATCTACTCTCTCATGTGGTTCTGTTAAGATGGCAAGCTCAAAATCGAGGCGATGCTTCTCTTTTAAATCTAAAATTAACTCTGTTGCAGCTCGCATCCCTACTGATAATGTTTCTTCATCTGGCACGCTGATAAAAAGAATGTTATGCTTATAAGCACCTTCAGTGGCTTTTCTAAGCTGATTGATATTAATCACCAATCCTGCCTTCATATCACAGCTCCCTCTACCAAAGAGCCATTTACCAGAGGCTGCATCTACCTCATTATCGCTAAAATAAACTCTTATCTCCTCAGGATGCGTCCCATCTAAATGTCCATAATCACTTAAGTCAACGGTATCATGGTGTCCAAAAAGTATCACGGTCTTAGGATGTTTCGTTCCACTTAATGCCCAAATAACACTTCTATGTAGTGTATCTGACTCTATTAATGCTGCCCCATATAGTGCATCACTGTTTTGAAAGTGAGGGATACTTTTGATTTCATCCAACAAGATTCTTTCAAATGCTCTTTCGTGTTCCGTTGATGAATCACTTCTATATTTAATGAAATTATTTAACTGATCTATTATCATTTTGTTGTCGCTTTTGTGCATAAATACGTCCTTTTCTAACGTCTGGCTTATACTGTATTATCTCATTATATGGACATAATGACAATGAAATTTAAGTGATTTCTATAAACAAAAGCACACTTGTTAACATTAAAAAACAAGTGTGCTTGCAATTTTACAACTCTGTTCTATTATAGATCATAATAAACTTTATACTCGCGTGGTGATGGTTGTCGTCCCTCAGCCAACGCTTCTTTTTTAAGATAGTCGATCTGATCCGCAATAATTGCCTTTGTAAACACCCCTGACTTAAGGAGATAAGCCTGATCGTTTTCTATCGCATCTATAACTTCGTAAAGATCTTTCGGTAAAGCCCCAATTTTTCTTCTTTCTTCTTCCGTTAATTTGAATATATTGACATCTATTGGACCATAGCCTTGTTCAATTGGATCAATTTGATTTTCAATGCCATCAAACATTGCCATCATCAAAGCTGCATATGCCAAATACGGATTCGCAGTTGCATCAGATGGTCTAAACTCAAATCGCTTTCTATTAGGTTCAATCGCATAGCCAGGGATTCGAACCACAGAGCTCCTATTGGCTGTACCAAAACATAAGCTCACGGGTGCCTCATAGCCTGGCACCAATCTCTTAAATGAGTTCGTCGATGGATTTGTAAAAGCCATAAGTGATGGCGCATGCTTAAGGATTCCGCCCATTGCATAAAGTCCAATCTTACTCATGTTCGAATAGCCACCCTTTTCATAGAAAAGATTTACACCTTCATTTAGTAATTGCATGTGTACGTGCATACCACTTCCAGCTTCACCATAGATAGGCTTTGGCATAAATGTAGCTGTTCTACCATATAAGTGTGATGTATTTTTAATAATGTATTTTACAAGCATCGATCGATCACCCATGATAACTGGTCCCTCAAAATCAAGTTCGATTTCTTGTTGTCCTGGTCCACCAACCTCTGGATGATGATATTTCACTGGAACCCCAACTTGCTCTAATAAACCTACAATTTCATTTCGCATATCAAAATTGATATCCTTTGGACGATCTACATGGTACCCGCCTTTATGTGCTACGATATAACCACTGTTGTTTTCTACTTTACCTGAGTGCCATTCTGCTTGCTGTGTATCTACCAGATATCCAGAGGCTTGTGGCGTCAACTCAAACTGACATCTATCAAACGTATAGTATTCAAATTCTGGTCCTAACAGCACTTGATCTGCATGTCCCATTTCTTTCATATATGACATTGCTTTTTCACAGATGAATCTTGGATCACTTTCAAATCTATAATGTTCTTCATCCACCTTGAAAAGTCGCGTCATAAAAACCAAGGTCTTAGACTCATTGAAAGGGTCGATGAAATAAGACTCCAAATCTGGCTTGAATACCATATCTGATTTTTCAACACTTAAAAATCCGTAGCTCGACCCGTCAAAGCCGATCCCTTGCGTAATAGTCTCTTCAGTAAATCGGCGCGGTGTAATGGTTAAATGATGCCATCTACCTGCTAAATCCAATAATTTAAAATCAATGAACTCAATTTCATTGTTGCGGCAAAACTCTTGTACCTCATGATGGTTTTTAAACATGTCCTTGCCTCCTAAATGTAATGGTTGCTACCTTTTTATAATATCAAATTTTTGTTGAATTGTGCAAATTTTCTGCTAAATCGGAGTGATTCATTTAGTTGTAAGCCACACATGTAATTGCTATAATAGTCATGAGGTGAATTATGAAAGATATTATCATATTTTGTGATGGCGCATGCTCAGGAAATGGTCAAGAAGGCAACGTCGGCGGCTGGGGAGCAGTCTTAAAATATAAAGATCAATTAAAAGAAATCTACGGTGGCGCACCGACGACGACCAATAATATCATGGAGCTTACTGCTGCTATCGAAGCTTTGCAATCGTTAAAAACAAAAACACTTAACGTACATATCTATTCGGATAGTGCCTATGTAGTCAACTGCTTTAGGCAAGGGTGGTATCATAAATGGCGTTTAAATGGGTGGCTGACCTCAAAAAAAGAGCCTGTGGAAAATAAGGCCCTTTGGGAAACTTTAGTTAATTTAGTTGAATCTTTTGAAAAAGTGAATTTCTACAAGATAAAAGGACATTTAGATCCCAACAAGACGGCTGAGGTCAATAAATGGCTCACCAAGTTTAATCAAGAACACAATGCTTCTCTGACGAAAGAGGCTTTTTTATCTCTAATAGAACTCAATCACCGTGCAGATGCACTAGCAAACTTAGGTATGGCGCCTTTTAAAGGTTAGCAGATTGTACCTTGAGTTTGTTTTAAATCCACATGGACTTTTACACTGGTTTCGATAGCAATAACTAAGCCTTTAATAATGGTTTCTAGCGCCATCGAAGGTTCATTGTTTTGCTCGGGTATAAACGGTACATGAATAAAGCCTCCCTTATATTGGGGGGTTTTTCTTTGTCTCATTTCCATCAATCCAAATAATATGTGGTTACAGACATAAGTACCAGCAGAGTTGGACACACTTCCAGTGATATTTTGCATTGACCACTCATTGACGATCGCTTTGATTGGCAAGTTTGATAAAAAACCATCGGGAGCAGCATCGACGATTCTTTCGTCAATAGGTTGGTTTCCCTCATTATCAGGAATCCTTGCATCATCTACGTTAATACCGATTCTTTCTATAGTCAAACCCTGACGTCCTCCAGCTTGTCCTACACAGATAACGATATTAGGTTGATGATGATCAATGAGTTGTTCCAGTCTAGAGATAGAATCTCCAAAGACAACTGGAAGACACGCTTTTATAATCTCTATGTTCTCAATTGCTTTAATCCCTTTTACAGCTTCATACGATGGATTAATCTTCTCGCCACCAAAGGGCTCGAACCCTGTTATGAGTACCTTCATTTTTCCTCCTAGTCATATAACACAATCTTACTTAGATTGAATAGATTTACTCTCAAGAATAGATTTACTCTCAAGAATGAATTTACTCTCAAGAATGAATTTCCTATCAAGATTATAGTCCTATTATAACATCGAGTTCTCAAATATTACTACATGAGTGATTATATTCAGCTGTTGAGAAATAAAATCTTTAGGCATAGAAACTTCAGATTTTACAACAGGCGAGATTGTGGCTAAATAAAAAAACCGATCCTAAGATCGGTTTTGATATTAAACTTAAAAAGAACAAACGATTAATAGTTAGACTCTTTTAACTCGAAATGCTCTTGTGGATGTAAGCATGTTGGACAAACAGCTGGTGCTTCTGGACCTTCATGTACGTAACCACATTTGTTACATTTCCATCTAACCACTTCATCTTTTTTGAATACTTTGCCATCGATGATGTTTTGAGCAAGTTTATTATAACGATTCTCATGCTCGATTTCTGCTTTAGCAATGAATTCAAAAGCAGCAGCAACTTTTGGGAAGCCTTCTTCTCTAGCGATTCTTGCGAATTCTGGATAAAGGATTTCCCACTCTTCATGCTCGCCCATTGCAGCAGCTTGAAGATTTTCAAGAGTTGTACCAACTTTACCTGCTGGATACATAGCAGTGATTTCTAAATCGCCACCTTCTAAGAAGCTAAAGAATCTAGCAGCATGAACTCTTTCGTTATCAGCAGTTTCCATAAAGAAATCAGCGATTTGTCTATAACCGTCTTTTTCAGCTTGCTTAGCAAACATTTGGTATCTGTTTCTAGCTTGTGATTCGCCAGCAAAAGCTTTTAGTAAGTTCTTTTCCGTTTCTGTTCCCTTGATACTCGCCATGTAAAAAATACCTCCTTAAATTCTATGCGCCAACCGGTGGGACAAATGTTCTTGTTGCAAATTCTCTATCGAGCATAAGCATACCATGACCTTCGCCACCGATCATTTTCAACTCATTAATGATTTTTTCTGCATTGCCTTCTTCTTCGACTTGCTCATCGATGAACCAAACCATAAGGTTTCTAGTTGCTCTATCTTTTTCCTCTTCAGCAACTTCAGCGATGTTGTTAAGAAGTGCAGTAACGTGTTTTTCATGCTCTAAAGTTTCTTCAAATACTTCAATAGCACTATTCCACTCAAATTTTGGTACTTCAATTGCATCTAATTTTACTCTACCACCACGACTAATTAAGTAATTGAAAAACTTCAAACCGTGAAATTGCTCTTCTTCAAACTGTACTCTCATCCAGTTTGCGAACCCCGGAAGGTTAACGCTTTCAAAATAAGCCGCCATCGATAAATATAGATAAGCTGAGTATAATTCTGTATTTATTTGCTTATTGATCACTTCTTCCAATCTAGCGTTGATCATATTTTTCTCCTTTAAAATAGAGTTTAGAAGTTACCTTCTAAACTCTATCAAAATTATAATTCGTTTTTCCACAAACCGTGAAGATTACAATATTCTCTTGCCTTTATTGCCTTTTCATCGGTTTTGAAAATAGCAACTGGCTCATCACCCGGTTTTAAATAAGTAATTAGAGACTCAGACTCTGTGACAAGCTCAATCCACTCAATATGGTGTTCCTCAGTCATTGGATGAATCGTCGATCCAACCGTAACTTTATAACCACCAGCAATAGCTTCGATAACAGGAACGTGTTTTTCAGTTGCCATATCAGCAGATTTTTCTTCTAACAGATTCATCTCTTGACCACAACAAACTAACGTACCGCCGCCAACGTGCTCAACTTCTACGATATTTCCACAAACACCGCATTTGAATACATCTAATTTTTTCATTGGGACCTCCTATGATTTTTCGTTACAGCTTCTACAGACGCCATAAAAAAACATCTGTTGCTCAAGAATTTGAAAATCGTCCAATTGATCGCCAATTGCGCCTTCAAAGTTCACTTGAAAATCATATACCTTATGGCATTCCTGACATTTGAAATGACCATGCGTATCAATAAACGCATCGAATCGAACTTCGTTGTCGTCAATAGTAATCGCCATAGCGATCCCTTTGTCGATAAAAATCTTGAGTGTATTATATACTGTCGTTTTTGAAAGTGTTGGAATTTGTCCGTTTAGCGCACTGTAGATGCTTTCTACCGTAGGATGGTCTTTCGTGTTCATCAGATATTCATATATTTTTATCCTTTGGTAAGACGGCTTAATCCCGTTGGTTTTTAAAAAATCACCTACATTGTTCATCATTTTAAATACGCTTTCTTAATTATTTTAATGGCTCAAACATATCTTTGCCAACGCCGCAAAGTGGGCAAACCCAATCTTCAGGAATATCTTCAAAAGCTGTACCTGGTGCAATACCACTATCTGGATCGCCGATCTCTGGATCATAAACATAACCACATGCTACACATTCATACTTCATAATAATACTCTCCTTATACATTAAATTTTTTCTTTCTCAATTTGTAATCATTACAAATTGATAATACCATCACTTAACTTTTCTGTCAACATCAATATATCATTGTTACAGATGATGAAGCTATACAGATTTGACATAAGTGTTATATACCTCAATATATATCAAATAAAACAAAATTTCTATTTATATCAGCATAAATTAACAAATTTTTAATGCATTATTTTCTCAAAAGGAGGTATAAAGCTATTATCGAGACATATATAGAGAAAGGTGGAAACAAATGAAAAAGAAAATAATAATTATTGGAAATGGCGCAGCAGGTAATTCTGCACTTGAAGAGATTCTTGCATCTGGTGAAGCATTTGATATAACTGTAGTAACCATGGAAGCGACACCGCCATACTACAGACCGATGCTTTCCGAATACATTTCAGAAACTGAAATTCCAAAACGATTCTATCTTCATAATCACGACTGGTACATAACGAATGGAATCGATATTAAGTATGAAACTGCTCTTGATGAAATTCATCCTGATCGAAAAGCAGTTAAGCTTTCTAATGGTCAAGAGCTCCAATACGATGAGTTAATATTGGCGATGGGAAGTCGAAACTTCATACCACCATTGCCAGGCGTTGACAAAAGTAACGTACTCAATCTTCGTGACTTAACCGACGCTGAAACTCTTAAAAAATTTGCTTGGCAAAAGAAGACGGCTGTTATTATCGGTGGTGGGTTATTAGGACTTGAGTTAGGCTGGCAGCTGACAAAACTAAATGTGGACGTTACTGTGGTTGAAATGATGGAGCGACTCTTACCTAGACAGTTAGACGCAGAGGCATCTGTGCTGTTTGAAGAAAAGGTAAAAAATACTGGTATTAAAGTAATTAAAGGCGTACAAACCAAAGAAATTATCGGTTCAGATATCGCTCATGGCGTGCTACTATCCGATGGCACCATTTTACCAGCCGATTTCGTCGCTGTCTCCATTGGTGTTAGAGCTGAGACAACTTGTGCTAAAAAAGCTGGGCTTAATACGGATCGAGCAATCATAGTAGACGACTATATGAAAACAAACCTTGACAGCATCTATGCAGCAGGAGACTGCGCTGAATATAAAGGCGTCAATTATGCCATTTGGCCAGAAGCAGTTGAGCAAGGTAAGGTTGCTGCACTCAATGTTCTCGGGAAAAACACACCTTATGTTCCAGTTACACCTTTCAATATCTATCACGGTCTTAACTTGAGACTTTTCTCAATTGGCGATGTAGGTTCAAATGCTGAAGCTACTTATGATATCTATAGTTATTCTACAGAAGATCATTTCGAAAAATTCTTCTACAGAGGAGGCAAAGTAGTTGGCGGTATCCTTATTGGCAACATTTCAAAATCCTCTAAACTAAAGAAAGCCGTAAGCGAGGAAATGTCACGTGAAGATTTTGAGAAAATGCTCTCATAATCATTCTGTAAACTCTCATATGGCAATTGTCACTAAGATTAAAAACCCCTGAGACATTCATCTCAGGGGTTAATTATTATGCAGCAATGACATTAGTCACAAGCTATTTCCTATTTCCTATTTTCTATTTGCTATTGTTTAAAATCCAGTCCGCTAAATCATTAATCATCTCAGATGAAACGTGAGCTGCTACTGTATACTCTTCTGGTTTAGACATGCCTTCACCTGTCATAAACAAATGGTTGAGGTCACTGTACTCTTTATAATCTGCCTTATCACCCAATCCTTCTTGCCATAGCTTAAATTCATCAACCGTAACTTGATAGTCTCTAGTCCCTTGTAGCACTAAGATTGGAATGTTAAGCGTCGCTGCAAGTTCAACTGGATTATAGTCTTTGATGTCCATCCAGTATTTCGGTGATAATCCCATCGTTAGATTCATATCTGTATCTAAAGTCATTTCATCCGAAGAAATTAAATTAGATGCACTTTCGATGCTTTCGATTTGTTTTTGATCATTTTCATCCAAAGTACCATCTAAACCTAAAAGATACTTATACTGAGTAACGATTAACTTTTGAAGTGGTGTCACGTTCCCAGCAAGAACCGCAATACCAGCAACATCTTCGGTCGCATCTGCAATTCTAGGTGCTTGATTACCACCTAAAGAATGTCCCACTACAAATATGTGATTTGGATCTATGCCTTCATAGTTCTTTAAAAATTCAACTGCATAAACTGCATCGTCTACAACTTCATCATAAATGGTGAAATCCGCAGCTAAAGCAGGATCATTAAACTTCTCTAAATGCGTATAGGTTCTCTTATCGTATCTTAGAACGGCAACCCCTTTATCAATTAAACCTGTAGCAATATCTTTAAAAGGCTTATTCACATAGATAGATTCGTTTCTATCATTAGGACCAGAGCCGTGAACCAGTACAACTACTGGGAATGGACCATTACCCTCTTTAGGGATGCTTAAAGTACCCTCTATGACAAACGGTGCTTCGCCAAAAGTGACTTCAAACTCATTTGCATTGTCTATTTCAGCGTCAAAGTAATCTTCAACAGAAGATATTTCTTGATAGTTGAAACCAGCAATCTTACCATCATAGTTGAAGACAACGTTATACACCAGATCTTTATCAACGTGATTGCCACCTATCGATACGATGTAATACTGTGCCTGTTCGTTTGTTTTTAAGCCGTAGGTACCTTCAAAGGAGCCATAGGCTTTGATAATTTGCTTATGAATCGTTTCCATTGCCTCTACTGTAAATTGTTCTTTCATTTCATCAGAATAACTAAAATTAACGAGCATTTCTGGAAAGGACTCTGCCATGAAGGTTTCGAGGAATTGGTTTGCGATGCCCTCTGCATCAAAGTCAATTTCACGGGATTCACTAGCTGCCTCAGTGGTTTCTGTTGTCGCGTTCTCAGACTTTTGATCGTCTTTACTGCAAGCGGTCATTGCAAGAAGTGCAATTAATAGTGCCAAAATCATTATGATTCGCTTTTTATTCATGTTTTATCCTCACCTTTCGTCAAAGTAAACAACACATTCATCATACTATAAAACCCAAAATAAATAAAGTCCGGTGCTTGATTGCACCGGACCAATTAATTGATTATTTTGTATAATTGAAAATCATCTTTATTAAGTCTTCAATTTTATCCTTGTCCATTTGATTTTCATCCATCATACATTCAGATGCATGCGATTCCATAATAGCAAGGCCGACTTTGTGGATGGATTGTTTTACCGCGGCAACTTGAATTAAAATTTCATCGCAACCCTTATCGGCTTCGACCATATTCTCGATGCCTTGAATATGCCCTTTTATGGTTTTTAAGCGATTGATAATTTTCTTTTTTTGTTCTTCTGTTGCCATAAGCCCTCCATTAAATAAACAAACTCATGTTTGAATCCTCAGCAGCGCCTAGCATAGAAGCAACACCACCGAGTTCAACACCATCGATTAATTCTTCTTGTGTTATGCCCATAAGATCCATAGACATGTTACAAGCTACCATTCTAACGCCATTTTCCATAGCCATTCTAAGTAGATCTTCTAATGAATCCACGTTGTGTTTCTTCATTACCATTCTGATCATTTTAGGACCCATGCCCATCATGTTCATTTTTGATAGACCTAATTTTTTAGTACCTCTTGGCATCATACCACTGAACATACGACTCATCAAGTCTTTTTTAACCGCTACTTTTTCTGGTCTTCTTAAAATGTTAAGTCCCCAGAAGGTGTAGAATAGAGTGACCTTCTTGCCCATTGATGCAGCGCCGTTTGCTATAATTAATGTCGCAATTGCCTTATCTAAATCACCGCTAAAAACGATCATGGTTTTATCATCTTTAACAACGGTTGGTGCTTGTGCTGGTTTCTTTCTACCCTTTCTAATCTTAGCAAAGAATGCTTTATCTTCTTTTCCTGATTCAAGTAAGGTATTACCCGTTTTTTCACACCATACACCGATATCATTTACAAAGCCTGGATCTGTAGCTTTAATATCCAAGATATCGCCAGGATTCATCATCTCAATCGCTTTGTGTACTTGCATAATAGGACCTGGACATTGTAATCCACACGCATTAACCTTTATTACTTGTGCGTTCACATCATCTTGTGCGTCTTGGAAAGAAGCATCTTGCTCAACATCACCTGTCTCAGATACATGCACTTCACCTTGTGGTAGAGTACCTTCACACATACCATTATCATCTTGGCAAAGAACCGTAGAGTAAGTGTTAAATCCACCTATTAAATTATAGATATTTTCAAAGCCGTTTTGAACGAGGATTCTTGAAGCCGCATGACCTCTAATACCCACCGCACAATAAACAACATAAGTTTTAGATTTATCTAATTCAACAATTCTGCTTCTCAATTGATCTACAGGAATATTAATAGAGTTTGGAATGTATCCCATTTCTCTTTCCATTGGCTCTCTAACATCTAATACGACGAAGCTTGGGTCCATATCTTTGAACTCATGCCACTGGAATGGTTTTTCCATACCTGTCAGAATGTTTTCACCGACGAAGCCAGCCATATTAACTGGATCTTTTGCAGAAGAATATGGTGGTGCATAAGCAAGCTCAAGCTCAGTTAAATCATACACCGTTGCACCAAATCGAATAGCAGTTGCAATCACGTCGATTCTCTTTTCAACGCCATCGTATCCAACATTTTGCGCACCCAATACTTTGCCGCTCATATCAAATATAACTTTTAAAGTCATTGGAAGTGCACCAGGGTAATAGCCAGCATGTGAGTTAGGATGTACAAGAACTGTATAATAGTCTTTACCGTATACTTTTCCTTCTCTTTTAAGTGTTTTTTCATTAACACCAGTTGCTGAAACCGTTAAATCAAAGACCTTAGCAACCGAGGTTCCCATTGAACCTTTAAATGGTACTTTTTTACCTGCCACATTATCCGCACAGATTCTACCTTGTTTGTTTGCAGGACCTGCTAAAGGAATCATCGTCTTTCCGCCACCGATAAAATCGGTTACCTCTATCGCATCACCGATCGCATAAATGCTTTCATCTGAAGTCTTCATAAACTCATCAACTAGGATACCACCTCTTTGGTTGGTTTCTAAGCCTGCAGCTTTTGCAAGCTCACTTTGAGGACGGATACCAATCGATAAAATAACGAGATCAACATCAAGTGTTTTGCCACTTTGTAAGGTTACTTTTGTATTGCCATTATGGTATTCAAAAGATTTAACACCATCGCCTAAATAAAGACCGACTTTTTTAGTCTTCATATGTTTGTGAACAATCTGTGCCATTTCAAAATCTACGGGTGCCATAACTTGGTCAGCCATTTCAACGACGTTAACTTCCATGCCGAGATCGTGAAGATTTTCAGCCATTTCAAGTCCGATGAAACCACCACCGATCACCGCAACTGATTTAGGTTTTACATTATCCACAAAGCTCTTAATGCGATCCACATCTGGAATGTTCCAAAGTGAAAAGATGTTTGGGGAATCAATGCCTGGAATTGGTGGCTTAAGCGGTGTCGATCCTGGAGATAAAATTAATACATCATAGCTTTCATCATAAACACGGTTGTTCTTGATATCCCTAATTTGTAAGATTTTATTCTCTTTATCAATAGAAATCGCCTCGTTTTCAACACGAACATCTACATTAAATCTTGCGTTCATGCCTTCTGGTGTTTGAACCAATAAAGCACTTCTCTCTGCAATTGTTCCACCGATATAATATGGCAAGCCACAATTCGCAAATGAAATGTAAGGACCTTTCTCTAACATGATAATTTCTGCTTGCTCATCCATTCTTCTGAGACGCGCAGCAGCACTTGCACCGCCTGCAACCCCTCCGACAATGATCACCTTTTGACCCATAATAACCTCCATAAAAAAGTTGAATATATTTTTAACAATCTTTAGCTATAAAAAAAGCCCTTTCGGGCTTGTTTTGATGTGTGCTATAATCCCAACAATGTATCTAGTCTTGCTTTGTCGAAACCTTGAATCACTTCATCTTCTACATAAATTACAGGTACGCCCATGAAGCCTTTAGACATTAATTCTTTTCTTGCTTCAATATCTGTTGATACGTTTTTCTCAGTGTAAGCGACACCCTTTTCATTAAAATAATCTTTAGCCATTGTACAATAGCCACAAGAATTGCTTGAATAAATTACTACATTTTTAGACATAATTACCTCCATATTAGCATTTTGAGCCATAACGCATGGCCATTACATAGTAGCCTCTTGTTAAAAAGAAATTTGAATAATCGACTTTAAAGCCTTCAAATTTGTCTATTAACAATTTCTCGGCAAATATTTGTATACCCGAAAAATCTTCCATATAATCATCATCTTGTGGTTCACCCGGAACCAACCCAAACTGTGGGCCGCCTCAACCATAGCCTACGACTGTGATTCGATAGGGACCACGCTTAGCGATGTCTTTTTTAAGTCGCTCTATTGCTTGTTCAGTTGCAAATATCTTCACTGAATCCTCCACCCTCCGCATAGGGGTCATTTCTTTCTTATAATAACGTCAATTGTTTCCTTTGTCAATTCGATATTAAAAAAATTCTTGTGAATTGTTTGTAAACAACCTTAAAATGACTTTTCCCAAAATCATCAACATATTTTCCACAGAAAGTGGTTCATTTATGTTAACTCTAAATGATCTAAATAGTCTTTCATCTCTTTACAATGTTAACGGTTTGTAAACATTTATCGAACATTTTGTAATGAACAGCCTATTTAATTCACCAAAACACCTCCTAACTATAAAAATTTTGGCTAATTCTGAAAATTTTAAAAAGTTATTGTTCGGTTATACACATTATCCACAATTTTGTCCACATTTTTTTCTCCATTATTCACAGGTTGACGAATTTCTGTTATTCTTTATTTGGGAGGGTACTATGTGGGGAAAAAGAGGTCATAGAGGAGACGCATTAGAAGAACTTCTCTACTATACAAATCAATATTACCATCAATTAGGATTATGTCGAGTAGATAAAGTGAGTACACCGATAAAAGTGATCGATATTGACCATCAAGGCATGATCACTAAAGGATTTTTTGAAAAAAAATCCACTGTGGATTTTATCGGTATCGCTCAAGGTGTTTGCTTAGCATTTGATGCGAAAGAAACCAACCTAAAGAGCTTACCGCTTCAAAATATACACGACCATCAGATTGAATATATGAAGGATATAGACGCACAAGGCGGGTTGGCATTTATCATCATACATTTTAAGTTCAATGATGAGTTCTATCTGGTGCCATATGAAATGATTGCCGATTATTACACAAAGGATAGCACAAGGCGATCTATTCCATATAAAGCGATGTTAAAGGAATTTCAGATAAAAAAAGAGCGCTCAGGTAGCATATTAAACTACATGGAAACGCTCAACACATATGTCACCTACAAAGAGACATTAAAAAAGGAGTAATCTATGAAAAAAGTTCAAGTTTACTTGGTTAATTCATTTTCATATCAGTTAAAAGGTGGTAATCCAGCAGGTGTTGTGCTCGATTTTGAAAATGCTCTGTCCGGTGCTCAAATGCAAGCCATAGCAAAAGAAGTTGGTTTTTCAGAAACTGCCTTTATTCGCTCGACAACTCTTGCTGATTTTGAGCTTAAGTTCTTTACACCCACTGATGAAGTGCCTTTGTGCGGTCATGCAACCATAGCCAGCTTTTGGCTGTTAAATCATCTTGGGTATTTAACAGAAGGTTCTTATACACAATTGACAGGCGCTGGCGAACTTACAGTAAAAATCGATACAGCTGTACCAGAGGTTACCATTTGGATGGCTCAAGCTACTCCTGATGAGATTACGCCTCACATTGAGCTTTCTGACGCTTTTGTTAAGGCTTTTCCATCCATTGAAATGGATTATTCCCCATCCCTACCCATCGCAATCTGGAGCACAGGCTTAAAGGATTTATTTTTACCGATTCGCTCAAGAAAGGCTCTCAATCGTTTAGATGTCCATATGAAGGCATTGTCAAAGCTCTCAGAGGCACATGCTGTTGTCGGTGTACACGCTTTTGCTATTGAAGACGGAAAAGTCTATGCTAGAAATTTTGCCCCGCTCTATGGTATTGACGAAGAATCAGCGACGGGAACATCCAATGGTGCACTTGTTGCATACTTGTATCAAAATCTTCAAGACAAAGCACCACTATTAGCCAAAGACTTGCAACTGCCAGTCTACTATAAAATGGATGTACTTCAAGGAGAAGCCATGTCAAATACAAGTCTGATTCAAACCAAACTCTTTGAAGAACCCAACCTTTCAGTTTGGGTGGGTGGTAACTGCTACCTTGTAGGCGAACGCGTTTTAATCGAAGCACAGGCATCCGAATAATCTCGTGGGCAACTGTTATATAAGACCAAATACATTATAAATAACTTCTATTATAAGTAACTACTACTAAAATAAACGATTACAAAAATAAAATCCTATCTCTCATATCAAGCAAATACGCTTATTGTGAGGATAGGATTTTTTATTGAAATTAGAATTGCTGTTAACTCATATTAATTGCTTGCTACTACTTAATTCTGCCATCTGTTGAAATAGTGACTTCGCTGTAAGGAACAATACATTGTGCTTTTAACATCGCCGATTTAACCGCAGAAATCATACCGCCACAGCATGGCACTTCCATTTTAACGACAGTTATGCTCTTGATCTCGTTCGACGCTAAAATTTGTGCTATTTTATCCGTATTGTACTGATTGTCGTCTAGTTTTGGACAACCGATGACAGTTACTTTACCCTTAATGAAATCCCTATGGAAATCACCGTAAGCAAATGCCGTACAATCCGCTGCAATTAAAAGATCCGCATTTTGGAAATACGGTGCATTTGGACTAACCAATCTCAACTGTACAGGCCACTGCATAAGTTCCGAAGGCACCACGCCATCAAATGTAGCTTCAGCTTTAGAAGTTAAAGGCGTAATCGTCGCCTTAGGCGCCATATCTAAAGTAGGAATCGTCGCTATTCTATCAAAAGTTTTCGCTTGTGAGCCAGCACAGCCACAGCCACTTTCCATAGCCTTAGGCGCATCACTTTTAGCCTTGATATTTTTACGTTCTTGATTAAAAGCATCTGTTTCCTTTTCAACGATATGAATCGCATCTACTGGACACTTAGGCAAGCACATTCCCAGTCCATCACAGTAAGATTCGCTTACCAGCTTTGCTTTACCGTCGATGATCTCAATTGCACCTTGCATACAAGCGCCGGCACATAATCCACAACCAATACATTTATCTTCATTAATTTCAATTACATTTCTTTTCATAATTTCCTCCTACACATCACTCATATTGTAAGCTTATTATAAAATAGAAAAAACGGCAAGTCTGTAACTTATGTTACAAAACGGTGCCGTTTGATTTTAAATCACCATATCGTTATAAACGTCGCATTTGTCTTTAAATTTAAAAATTGGAATCACTGATGAATCAATCCCGCCGATGACTCTCGCTGGAATACCTACCGCTGTTGACTCAGTCTTAGTATCTGTTAATACCACAGAGCCTGCGCCGATTTTCGTTCCCGCTGCTATATGAATTGGACCAAGAATTTTAGCACCAGCACCAATTGTAACGCGATCGCCTATCGTCGGATGTCTCTTTCCTGTATCTTTTCCTGTTCCGCCAAGTGTTACCCCTTGATAGATCGTAACGTAGTCACCTACAATTGTCGTTTCACCGATAACCACACCAGTGCCATGATCGATAAACAAAGCTTTACCTATGGTCGCACCAGGATGAATCTCGATTCCAGTAAAGAATCGACTCAACTGTGAAACGAATCTAGCTGAGAAGAATCGATTATGTCTATATAGAAAATTGCTGACTCTATAAAGCGCTATTGCATGAACAGATGGATAGAGTAAAAGTACCTCTAAATAGCTGCGTGCCGCAGGATCCGATTCTTTAATAAATTTTAAATACTCTTTTGCACGTTTAAACATTCAATCACCTTCTATAAAAATACGTTATTAGAAATATATTTGTCGCCACCATCTGGTGAAATTACGACCACCTTTTTACCTTTACCAAGTTCTTTTGCAACTCTAAGCGCTGCTTCAATCGCTGCCCCACTTGATATACCTAAAAATAGTCCTTCTTTTTCAAATATTTCTTTTGTAAGTTGATATGCCTGTGTACTGTCTACTTTTTCTACTTGGTCAACGACATTTGCATCATAGATTTCAGGAACAAATCCAGCGCCAATCCCTTGAATCTTATGCGGTCCAGCCTGACCACCTGATAAAACCGGTGATTCAACAGGTTCAACACCGATGACTTTAATGCCACTGAAGTGTTCTTTCAGTCTTGCACCTGCACCAGATACTGTTCCACCAGTACCAACTGAAGCAACAAAAGCATCCAAGCTTTCAAACGAATCAATGATTTCTTGACCAGTTGTTTGATAGTGATAGTCTCTATTGGCTTTATTTTTAAACTGTTGAGGCATAAAATAGTTTGGCGTCTCAGAAAGTCTAGTTGCTTCTTGAATAGCGCCGCTCATTCCTTTGCTGCCATCTGTTAATATTAATTCTGCGCCATAGCTTTTGATGATGTTTCTTCTTTCAACACTCATCGTATCCGGCATAACGATGGTTACCGGATAACCTTTAAGTTTACCTATATATGCAAGGGCAATTCCCGTATTCCCACTTGTTGGTTCAATTATTGTCATACCGTTTTTTAGTGCGCCTGACTTCTCAGCGTCTAGAATCATACCCAGTGCAGCTCTAGCTTTAACACTTCCTGTTAAGTTCATGCCTTCAAGCTTAACATAAACCTCTGCCATATCTTCATCAACTAAATGATTTAATTTAACGACTGGTGTGTTGCCAATAAGTGATAATACATCTTCCTTAACTAATTTCGATTCCATCATTTTTTCCTCTCTCTTTCTGCTACGAATACAGCGCCTTGTCTTAAGGGATCTTTGATTCGTACGCTTCATAAAATAAAAAAACCCCGTCTCTACTAAGAGACGAAGTAAACTCCGCGGTTCCACTCTAATTGATCAAAGATCCACCTTCAAGTACGATGTACTCTATCTCTGTATCGGGAGAACCCGGTATAGCCTACTTAATTCGGTATACTGCTCCGAAGGGCACTTCATTGACAACCGCCTGAAAACTTTCACCAACCGTTTTCTCTCTAAAAGACTTTTGAAAACTACTTTCCTTCTTCAATGCTTTAACCTATAATCCCTACCAAATTAATTCCAACTAATTCAGTACGATATCTTAATACGTATTTTACCCTCTTGATGCATAACTGTCAACTATGAAAAAGTAAATAAATTGTTAAGGATGTGTCGTTAATTTTTTAACTTTTCAGACCTTCAACCTATGTGCAGTTTAATTTTTATGTGTTAAAATAGTGTCAGAGGTGATACTATGGATTTTCGTCAGCTTGAAGCTTTCGTCAATGTGGCGCGTTATAAGAATTTTTCAAGAGCCGGTAAAGCGCTCTTTTTATCACAACCAACGATCAGTTTGCACATTTCCAATCTTGAGAAAGAGCTTGGTACCCCACTTTTCGATCGAACGTCAAAAGAAGTTAATCTCACACCCGCAGGTTCTGAGTTTCTTAATTATGCCCTTGATATGATCAATATGAAAAATAGAGCCATCCATAACATTATTACTTCTCAGATGAAAATTACTGGCTCCATCACCATTTCCACGTCCACAACACCGAGCCTTGTGCTATTACCAAAAGCCATCGAAATCTATCAGGCCTTGCATCCTGAGGTAAAGTTTATCATAGAAGAAAAGACATCTACTGTTATTCTAGAAGACGTATGCTCATTATCCAGTGACCTTGGGTTAATTGGTATGCACATCGAAAATGAACGTTTTATTAGCACACCTCTATTTGATGACGACATGGTCTTTATCTGTAGTGAAGACTTACCATTAGAAGGTATGGTGGATTTCACTGAAATTCTCCCTTACAAGTTCATTAGTAGAAGCGATCAATCCGCAACACGTATAGAAATTGAACGTCTTATGGCTGAATGCGGTCTTGATATCTCATTATTGGATACCATCGTAGAGAGCGATAACCTTAATTTAATCATCAATCTCGTCGTCTCTGGACTTGGCATTTCATATATGTCCGAGCGACTTTTTAAGTGCTATAGTAAAAACTTGCCCGTTAAGGCTTTTCATATCAAAGGTTTAAATACAACCCGTAACATACACTTGATTACCAATAGACGAAGAACGCTTTCACCGGCTGCAGAGGATTTCGTGAAGCTTTTAATTAGCCTTAAGGATGAAGTCTGAAAAACTTTTCTCAAATAAAATAAATCCTGTGTTCATCAAACACTTTCTAAGAAAGCGTGATATGAACACAGGATTTTTATTTTATTGATTCTGCAGAATACGTCTTTCGGTGCATCTTTATCGCCAAACCTAATGGTAGCAACATGAAGATGCCCACGGTCAAGAACAACCCTTGATAGCCTAGATAATCCGCCAAAAATCCACTGATCAAAGTAAAGATAAAGTTTGCTATTCCAGAGGAAACTGCCGAATAGATGGCAATAGCTGAAGTAACCACTGCTCTAGGTGTCATCTCAATTATAAGTTCAACGAAAAGTGGCACAAATATCCCAACCAATAGTCCCCTTAGCACACCCGCTAAAACAAACTGCCAAAGCTCAGTACTTTGACTTAGCACCAGCATCCTTATGATGGCGATCACATTCATGAAAACCAGCAGCTTTGTTGCGCTAAAGCGTTTTATTAACCTTTTAGACTGAGAAATCAACGGTACTTCCACGCATACGGAAATAAACGTTATCAGTCCTAACTTTGACAAATCCACACCAGTGCTTCTTATAAAAAGCCCTAGGTACTGATCGGATCCAAAAAATGAACCGATGAGCAGAAAACTGTATACCAGTACAAATAGATATTTCTTTTCCTTTAACAATGCTGATAAATCTGCCTTAAGCGTCTTATCTAGCCTTGGCAGTTTGAACGCATCTAATCGAAAGGTCAGGAATAAACTTAAAACATAACCGATACTCGCTATATAAAATAACCACACCAGTCCGTAACGATTGGAAATCCAAGCGACGAAAAAAGCTCCTATCGCATAACCCAGAGAACCCCAGGTTCTAACGTATCCAAATGACCCTTCAGTTGCCTGATTTACATATTCAATCGTCATCGCATCTGACAATGGCCCTTGACCACACAGGAAAATCTGATAGAGATAATACAGTGCGATGACCCAGAACTGTTGGGTTATTAAAGTAATTGCACCTGTAAGAAGTGCTGTCGCTATTAATAACCCTTGTAGTACAATCCGCTTATTGCCCTTCATATCTGACACCAATCCCCAAATCGGCTGAAAAACCAGTGAGATTAATGGCAAGATAGACATTACTAATCCAATTGTAGACAAAGAAAGCCCTATCTCTTCATTGAGATAGAGCGTTATTAACGTATACACAGATGACCATGTAAAAAATAATACAAAATAGAATGACTTATAACGATTCATTGATGCCTCAAAAGATCTTTAAAATTTGTTTGTAAAATATGCCTTAAGCATCAGTATAGCACATCGTCACAACTTGTCCATCCTATAATTTTAAAATCATTTGGAACCAAATCATTTGATGCAAAATCTAAAAGATTGCCATGGTTTCAGTTCATCTAGTAAGAACTGTTCATGTGATACTACAGTTGCCACATGATTGGTCTTACCACTATTTGGCATCTCCTTTAATGCGATTTGCAATTCTCCAGTGTATCTTTTATATAGATCGTTCTCTATAAGAATATCGCCTGGTTTAATCTCATCTGTATCATGAGGTGGGAAAGACTCACCTTTGAATTTCACCCTGCTCATCGTTGATCTTAGAACATATTCAGAAACATCGCCTCTTACGAAATGGGGTTCGTCTAAGACAATGGTTTTTTCAAGGTCTGTCGTGTTCTCTGTAAATGCTACCTGAAGGTATAAAAGATAGCGATCGAGTTTGCCCAGTGCTTTAATTTCCTCTTCTGAGGCAAACATATTGCCTATGACAACGTCGTCAATTAATCCTGTATTAAATAAGTCCTTTGCCTGCGTTTCAATCGGTAAGGTTCTATGTGACTCTAAGGTACAAAGCCCCTCAGAGACAGGCCATGGGCCAAACTCAGCATGTGATGAACTTACGAATGCAGCTGTTTTAACATTGAGCTGCTTAAACTGCTCTGAGCATTTTAAAAAGTGAGTTCTAGAAAGGCCAGTATAAACGTGTGGGTAAAAGTTATGACAGCCATAAATATTGCCTAAATTCGGTTGATAGCTGAGAATATTATCGATGTACCGATTACCATTACTCATATTAAGTTCTATTTTAATCCCATGCGGATTAAATGACATCAAAGCTTCTTCATGTCCAGAAAAGCCTAGATCCAAACGAATTCCTGAAAGATGAATCTCTTTAAAAAAAGACAGATCACTTGGTGATAAATCAAAAGTTGAGAATACTGTAGGATCAACATCTGCAATCACTTCCATTCCCAGTCTTGAAGCATGTTCTGTCATTTCTTTAAACTTGTCAATAAATGCAGTCCCTTCCTCCCCTGCGGAGATTAAGCAGGTGAAAACACGTGAAAACCCATTTTCAGCAGCCAAACTTAGATAATTCTTAATCTCATCTATCGGGGCTTGATCCACATAGACCGATACGCCTAGTCTTCTCATTTCTGCCTACTTTCTAGTCATATTATAAATCACTTGATACAACTCTACGATTTCAGATGCTAAATCTTTTGCAGTCATAGCATTCATTAAGTGATCCTGTGCATGAATTAAGAGCATCGAAAGCTCAACCTTATCACCAGATGCCTCTGATTGAATCAAAGCAGTTTGACTTTTGTGTGCCTTTGAAAGACTCGCTGCAGATGCTTCGATGGCAGCATGTGCTTCTTCGAACTTAAAAGTCTTTGCATAGCCAATCGCTTCCATAGCCGCACTTTTTGCCTCACCACTATTCGTAATCAGATTCATTATAACCATTTCCATAAAATGCTCCTATTCTAGTAAATCGAGATTAGAGAATGATTGCTCATCCCCTAATCTCATTATACTGTTTTTCTATTTGTTCTCGCCAGAGTTTAGTGTTTTGTTTCTATCAAGTGCACCCATAAATGGTAAATAAACCACGGTTGCAATTGCAAGGTTGATCAGTGCAACGATACCACCTTTTATAGAAGCAGTTGCTATTGCAGCACCGATTACTGGTGGGAACGTCCAAGGTACGATTACTACCGTTTTAGGGCAAATACCGAGTTTCATAAGGACAACGGTGTTGATTACCATTAAAATTGGACCAATGATAAAAGGAATTAACAAGAATGGGTTCAGTACGATTGGCAAACCGTATACCACAGGCTCATTGATGTTGAATAGACCAGGTCCGATACCTAATTTAGCAATCTCTCTATGTTCTTTTCTCTTCGCAACGATGAATGCTGCAATTAAAAGACCGATAGTAGCACCACTACCACCCATATAAACAAA
Organism: Fusibacter sp. QWL-12; assembly: GCF_058683495.1. Taxonomy (NCBI): domain Bacteria; kingdom Bacillati; phylum Bacillota; class Clostridia; order Eubacteriales; family Fusibacteraceae; genus Fusibacter; species Fusibacter sp. QWL-12. The sequence continues at coordinate 2,126,599 of NZ_CM178745.1, read as the reverse complement.
CGTATCAAGCATAACTTTTGTTACCGTGTAAACTGGTTCAGCACCAGCTTGGAATGCATCGATGTTTGCTTGAATCATTGGTAGTAATATTGGCTCGATGATACCGCCAATGATATTTGATCCGTGAAGACCGAAGAACCATAGAATTTGATTCATAAATACGATAACGATTGCAGAACCAATTGTATCAGCAACGTTTGTAAGTGGCGCTGCAACAACTCTATTGATAAATGCGAATAAGTTGCCATCAGGTAATTTAGTCGATAAAATCGATGCAAAAGCAAAGATGACTAAAGTTAATAAACCTGGGAACAATGAAGCAAATGATTTTGCAACTGCTGGTGGTACGCCTTCAGGCATACGAATTACTAAGTGTTTAACGCGCGTTAATCTGACGAAGATTTCAGTTGAAACGATTGCGACGATTAATGCCACGAACATTGCACCTGAGTTGAGATAAGTCCAGTTAACGTCACCCCAACCACCGTTTGGTGATACTTGAGGCACCATGATGAAAAATGCTGCTAATGAAATCATACCAGCTGCTAATCCATCTACTTCATAAGATTTAGCTAAGTTGTATGAAATACTATAAGCAAGATAGATAGAGATTACTGCAAATGCACCCCACCAAATGTTACCGCCAAAGCTTTTCCAGCTATCTCCAAAGATAGATGTCATCGCATTTTGATAAGCGTCAATTGGTAAATTGTTAATTAATACTGCAAATGATCCTGCTATAAGGATCGGCATCAATGCCACGAAACCATCTCTAATTGCGACGAGATGTCTTTGTGAACCAATTCTCCCAGCCACTGGGATAAAACTTCTCTCTAGAAGCCTCATAATTTTGTTCATGACTAACCCCCTGTAATTAAAAGTTGATGAAAAGCTTTTCTGATAAATTTATGATTCCATACGATAAACCTTGAGCATGTGCTCTTGATTTAACACAGCAAGTGATCACGTGCTGTGGTGATGAAACTTAAAATTGTACGTCTACAATTTTAATGCTTTTTCAAGGACTTTTGGTCCATTCATCGTGCCGTAATCGATACTATCGATAACCGCAACTGGTGTTCCTTTTGCTTCAACCGCCTTTTGAATCTTAGATAGTAAAAAACGAACCTGAGGTCCTAACAAGATGATGTCCACATCATTGTACTTTGCTTTCGCCTCTGACTCAGAGCATGCAAAAATCTCTATTGTCATCCCTTGATCATTTGCTGCTTTCATCATTTTAGTGACAAGCAAACTCGTCGACATTCCCGCCGAACATACCAACATGATTTTTTTCATAACTTCTCTCCTATTTCTTATTTTTGGCTAATTTATATGCCCCTACTACAGGTCTTTCGTTCAATCTCTTAATGTGAATGTCACTTGGTAAGAGCGCTTTCATTTTATTAACGATCGCATCGTTGTTCATAACAACACTGCCACTTAACACGATTTCGAGTGGCGACTGATTCACCCATTTCTGTAAAGCGAAGCACATTTCCACCAAATCAACAGCCGTTTGATCGATGATAGCATTTGCAACCTGATCGGTTTCAGCCAGTGTTGCCACTGTTTTTGCAAGTGCTGCTATCTGGTGTTTTTGATTGTCTCTATTGTACAGAAAATCGATTATATCCGGAACCGAAGTTACCGTCATTTGATCCTTTAAGGCTTCAAACAATCCTGTGCTTTCACCTCTGCCATCATAGGCTCTGAACATTGCCTCAATGGCTCTGATACCAATTCTATAACCACTACCATAGTCATCGGCAAGGTGCCCCCATCCACCGACGCGATGTGCCTTACCCTCTGCATCTACACCTACTGCGATAGAGCCTGTTCCACTGATAAGAATACCGCCGGTTAAGCTACCCGTCTCAGCTGCCATTGCCACAAGTGCGTCGTTGATGACAATGAGCCCACCTTTATATCCCAGTTCACTAAAAAGCGATCTAATAACGGCTTCATCTGAAGGTGTGTCCACACCTGCGCCACCGAAGCAGATGGTCTCAACTTCGCTCAAGGAAACGCCCTCGTGGTCCAACAAAAGAAACAATAAGTCCTTTATCGTCGCTTGAGCACCTTGTTTCCCAATGTTATGATAATTTGATGGCCCTGAAGTCGCTTCAAATAATATTTGATCTGCGTTACCGATTATGCCTATGGTATTTGAACCGCCACCATCCATTCCGATATAATACATTTATAGACCGCCTTCAAATAATAGGTTGATCCCTTCAATAGCTTGAGCTTCGTCTTCACCATCTGCAATGATGATAATCTCATCACCCGTATTAACACATAAACCTAAAATGCCCATAATACTTTTGCCATTGACGAGCTTCTCATTTTTTTGAACTTTGATTTCACTTGAATATTTTGAAGCTTCAGTGACAAACTGGCTCGCTGGTCGAGCATGAAGTCCTGTTTCGCTTTGTACTCTAACTGCTAATTGTTTCAAATACACACCTCCTCACTTACACGCTTATATAATGCATGAATGATGCCAAAACCCGTGCCAAGTCATCCAAATTTATCGGATGTTTTTTAAAAAATTGGTGTTATGTTTAATTATTCGTGCATTTTAGCGGTTTCTAACTTTTAATTTTCTGTAAAAAAATACAAAAAAAAATCCGTATATACGGATTTTTTGGCTTTTTTTTGTAAAATTAGTCTTAAATTATGTGTATTCAGTGTGTAAAACGTCGACACACATTTTTACACAGTTTGTGTTTGTGTGTAACTTTGACGTTTTAGTGTATTTTTTACACACTTTCAATATTATTAGATAAAAAGAGTTTGGCCAGATAAGCAACGTCACTTTCATTGAACTTAAGTCCAAATCGACTCTCAAGCGCACCTAAGGCTTGCTTAATCAAAGCGATTTCTCTTGAGTTCTTAGAAATAAAGGCATCCACATCATCGCGACGCTTACTGTGTGTCCCAGTTTTTATCTGCTCCACTAAAAAACTCATATGAAGCGCGATGCCAACCTTTACATCATCAGGTACCTTTACCTTTAATAAGCGTTCTGCATCGATGCTAAATTGACGCACATAAGAAATGAGTTCTTTGGCATCTACCGTTTCTATATGCTCAGAAAGTGAATCGCCTATTTTAATGTATTCGTCTTGATGAGATACCAATGTCTTTAATAGCGTCATGCCCTTACCCGTCAATACATCCACTGCTGAAATATAAGGAATACCTTGCTCTTCCACCTCTACAGTTCCAACGATCGCAAGAATTTCATGCGTTCTTCGATATTCTGCCACCGAAGCTGCAAAAGCTTTGCGGTTTAGGATGTCTAACGGAACGACCTCAAAAGAATCGCCTAAATCCAGTTGTGAAACGATCAGCTCTTTTAATTTTTCGCTTGCCCCTTCACCAGTGAAGCACACTGTAATAATTAGATTCTTCTTACGAATATCTGGCACACTAACCACAGTTGGCGCTCTGCCCATCAACTCGGAGCAAGCAGAATGAATTTCTGTTAAGTCACGACCTAGAACTGCTCGTCTACAAGCTTCAAGCGCAATAGGTGTACTGATGCAGTCGATGGTTTTGCAAGATATGCCAGTTTCATCATAAATGATTTCAGAAAAATTCACCAACGATCCCATATCTACCAAAAGAATGACGCCTCTGCCTTCGTGAATCTCTTTCACCTTGCTCACCGCGAGTTCAACCATCGCCTGTGGCTTCATGTTCAACGGCATGTCCAGCGCATGGCAATGTGTTGTGCCTACCAACGTATTCACCACCTGCGCCATACTTGATGCAGTGGAATTACCATGCATGATAATCAAAACAGCCACATTCTCATCCTTTTCCCCTATGTGTTCATGTGGGTTGGATGCGAGAAACATGGTCAAATATCCGATTTCATCTAGTGGTGTCTCTACATTAAATGATTCATCTATCTTCTTCGCCAGCTCCATCGCAACTAAAAACGCGTCAGGATAATTAACCCTTATTAGATTCAGCTTTGGATGATAGATCTTCTTGCCTCTTCTAAGGCGTTCGATACTGCCGTTGAGGTGAAGAGCAAAACCATAAAAGATTTTTTCATCGAAGGACTTGCCTAGCTTTTCACTTGCTTCTGAAAGTGCTTTTTCAGTGAATTCTACAATCCCAACATCCACCACCTTAGCGATTTCGTCCTTCTTAAAGTGTGGCGTCATATCCACCATGTATTTTCTAAAGTGCGTCTCAATGTCAATGCTCATAATCTGATTGATCTCAGCTTCACTATGACCATCGTTTCTAAGCCGCGTTAGCTTGCTTTCAATTTGCTCATAAAAATAAGTGTCATCCAAATCCTCGTAGAGATACATGGTTTCATCATCGTAGTGAAACTTAAAGATGTCATCTTGGTTTTTAATGAGTTTTTCTATTTCAGATCGATTTTCTTTGATTCTGAGGTGACCACGCCCCACTTGCTGTGGCAGGTCGCTTAGCTCTATTAAAATATAGCTTTTATCTTGTGATTTATAGTTGAAGAAAGCCTTTGCACAAGCCAGCTGAATATCGCTTTTAAGCTGTCCGATGTTGCTTGGGCAATCATAAAGCAAAAATGACTCAAGTGCATTTTTGTTAATGTAGATGCTTTTCGACAGACGCTTTGACTCTTCCTTTATAAAGGTCTGTATCAACATGTATCTGTCCTTTAAGCCACGCTCGTTCAGTGCTGGGAGCTGAATCGTCATAGGAATACGTCTTGTAAACGTTCTTAAGAGTGCCGATTCTGGGTCCTCTGTGGTTGCAGCGATAATCTGTACTTCAGCGTACTGACGTTCTTCAGTATCGCCAAGCCGTCTAAAGTAGCCTTTATCAATAAAAGTAAAGAGCATTTCCTGCCCTTGATAAGATAAGCGATGTACCTCATCTAAAAATATAATACCACCATTCGCTTTACTTAAGAGACCTTCTCTATCCTTTTCCGCACCTGTATATGCCCCCTTCTTCACGCCGAAGATCTGAGCGGTTAACAATTGCGGGTTCTCAGCATAGTCTGCACAGTTAAACCTGACAAAAGGCGCATCTTCACCAATCATACTCGAATTCTTTGCAAACTGATACATCAGCTCTGCAAACATGGATTTACCCACACCCGTCTCACCTAAAATCAAAGTGTGTAGTCCTCTAGGCGGGTATAGAATAGCTGCTTTTGCCTGTTGGATCGGAACACTTAAGCTTTTCTCCGCTCCTATTAAAAGGTCGAGTGACGTCTTCTTTTCCGAACTTGGTTTTGAGAGGTAACTCGTTTCAGCATTAGTATGTAACAGCTGGTACTGAACTGGACGAGTCTTTATTTTTTGGATTTTATTATCGACCACCAATTGATTGAGATGTCGACTTGCATTGGTTCTGTCGATCGATAGTGCTTCTGATATTTGATTTGCTGTAAACGATTCATTTGGTTTTGCTGAAATCCAATTGAGTACTTCATCAATTTTTCGCATATCGACTCCCCTTTTTGCTTTATCAAATCTTTAGGCATCGAGCCTTCCAATTTTGCCACAAGCAAGATTGTGGCTAAAAAAAACTCTCAGCTCATGGTATCACAAGCTGAGAGTTATCGTCAACAAACTATCCTTCGAGAACCTTAATATTAATTTTACGTTTTCTTGGACCATCAAACTCACATAAGAAAATGGATTGGAACATCCCAAGCTCAACTCTACCATTTTCGATGATCAAGGTTTCGGTGTTACCGAACAAGGATGCCTTTATGTGTGCATCGCTGTTACCTTCTATGTGTAAATAGTTCCCATCCTTTGGTACAATTTCCTTAAGCTTTTCAATGATGTCCTTTTGAACCACTGGATCGTAGTTCTTGTTAAGCGTCAGTGCCGCAGTAGCATGAGGTACATGAACGATTACAATCCCATATAAAACACCACTTTCACTTACGATTCGTTTGATTTCCTCTAAAATTTCGTACATTTGATATTGTTCTGTCGTTTTAATGTCGATTGTTTTAAACATAAACACCCCTCCAATCACGGCTTCTTATCTCATATATACGACAGATGCGATTAGATTAAACAGGGATTTATTTTTAATCATAATTTACTGATTGTCCTTAAGAGATTTAAAATACATTACTCTCTCGCCGAGGATGAGGTAAATTATACCCATTCCCAAAAGCACGATGACGGGTAGATAGGAGAATGTATTGCCACCAGCAAGTGTTTCAATCGCTTCAAGTGCCCATTTGTGAGGTGTGAAATTTGCTAAAGTGAGCAGTACCTTTGATGAGATAATTTCAAGTGGCCACATACAACCACCAAGCATGCCCATGCCAGTAAGGATAATGGGTGATACAGCACCTAATTGAGCCATGGTTTTAACGATACTGACGACAAATAAGCTTAGTGTGGTCATAACGAAAATATATAAGATACCAACGCCGATTACCCCTAGTAAATTTTGACCCCAGTCGATGTGGAATAAGAATTTTCCAATCAGCACCATAAAGCAAATCTGTAAAACACCAACAATCATCGAACTGACGAGATTTGAGAAAAGAATGCCCCTACGACTAATAGGTGCAATCATCATGCGATCCAGAGTGTGCAATCTCTTATCCTCAAGAAAATCCCCCACTGTAAACATAAGTGAATAAGTGACAAAGAACAACGTCATACCAATCATATAGTGACGACTAACATTTGAAGTCAAAGCGTTATCAGAAGCGACCAGATAGGATTCTATGCTAACAGGTCGTTTGTGATCCCATTGGTCACTAAAGGTATTTTTCACCTCAAGGTAAAGGTCATCTTGATTAAACACAATTTTTTCATTGACTAGAATGCTGGATAATTGCGCATCCAATGTCTTTATATTTTCCAATAAGCTGAGCTCGTCTTCCAGGAGTCTTGAAAGCTGGAAACCTTCGACCGTGTCTCTCAGCTGAATCACGTTCACACCTTGGTCTAAGCTTTTATCAAAGACCACTGCCGCTATTACATTACGTCCCATTACTTCATCAAGAGCAGCTTCATAATCCATTAGCTTTACATTAAAGGCATGATTCTTTTGAAGATCGCTGATGATGTTCGAGGTTTCAACCGTTTGAAGTTCGTCCACTACAACGATGGTCGGACTGTAGCTACCGCCCATAGTACCACCAAAGACTGCTGAAAGAATCAAACTCATCGCTGCCATGATGACATACAATATGAGATTGTCTTTCATTAATCTTATTTTCAATTTAATGAGTGCCTTCATAAGTGAATACCTCCTTTCTTTTGATCATCAACACAGTAAGGATGCTAAAGAAGACTGAAATGCCTATTAAGGAAAGATAATACAATCCTAACTTGCTCCAACCTGCATCCTGATACGTATTGAGAAAGAGATCGATGACGATTCCGTTTAATGCAAAGTATTTCAATGTCATAAAAATCTTAGGCAATACATCGAGTGGAATATAACTACCGCCAAATAAAGCAAAAAGATGAATGAGCAGATTTTCAAAAATGTTCGCAACGCGATAATTTTCAGAAGTTAGTGTCAACGCACTAACAAATACACCCACACCACTAACTGCCACTGCTGAAAAGAAAATGCCAACTAGTATTTTAATTGGATTCAGCCAGTCTACACCAAGCGCAAACTTAGCGAATAGAATTAATAGACTCATTTGGATCACACAAAGGGTAATGGTCATTAAGAATTTTCCAGCTAACACCTTAATATAACTAACACCTGCTACGCTGGCACGGTCTAAAGTGAGCAGTCTTTTTTCTCTTAAGAGCTCCCGCCCCATATAGCCAGCACTGTATAGGATAAACATCCCCATCATTGCGATGGAATAATAGGTAGGACTATCAATTAATCTTTTTCCAGGTACGATGGTTCGCGTTACTTTTTCAGAGTATGAAGCAGACTCGCTTGACATAACCAGTGACAGTGATGCCATTAATGTCGCTTGATCTAAATAAGCTGAACCAACACTTAAATAGGTATTCTTATTCACGATTTGTTTATTCAAGGTTTCAAAATAACTAGTGACGATGCTCTCGACGATGTCTCCTGAATAGCTATAATCAGTATGTCTAATGATTTGGATCGTCATTTCATTTCGATTCGGCATCGTGTAGTTTATCAATTGATCCATGATAAAGCCCTTAGGCAATACGACGATTGCTTTAACTGACTTTTCGTCCAATGCCTTAAGCGCCTCTTCCTCCGACATGACTTTGGTTGATAGCATTGCTTTTACTTCGGTATTACCTAAGAATGTATTGAAGAACAGACCTTCAAAGTCGAGATCCTTATTTAGGGATGCTTTAAGCGATGCCAATCCCTCTCCCATATAGGGCGATACCATCTCTAAATAAGCATTACTTTCTGCTTCTTTATCGTAAGACTTGACGATTGCCACCTCTATCGGCGACATAACACCTGGTTCACCAAAATTACCGGAAAGTGCAAAGCTTAAGATTGTGGTAAGTACTATAGGCATCAGGATAAAGATAAACAAACCCTTTTTATCTGACATTAGTACTGCCATATCCTTCTTATATAATTTAATTAGCATCTTTTCACCTCTAATCTCTCAAGCCTCTGCCTGTTAATTTCAAAAAGACTTGCTCTAAATTTGGTCTGGTTATATCGAATGAAGTTAAATCGTAATTCATTTCCATAACACTTTTTATAACTTCCTTGTGAGTGTTACCACCGCCATTAACCAGCACAACCAACTCATCATCAGATATCAAATCCACTGCCATCGCGTGATTTAATTTTCTAAGTGGATCGAGTCTTTCTTTTATAGCTGAGTCGAACTTCATGCGAATCGCTGTATGGATGCCTGCCTGATCTATTAAGGCTTCTTGAGTGCCATTGGCAATCATTTTACCGTGATCCATGATCCAAACATCTTGACAAATCGCCTCGACCTCTTCCATATAATGGCTAGTATAGATGACTGTAATGCCCTGATCACCTAAACTTTTTACCGTTTCAAGAATATGGTTTCTCGACTGTGGATCGATACCAACCGTAGGCTCATCCATAATGATCAGCTTTGGCTCATGTAAAAGTGCCACACCAATATTGATTCGACGCTTCATACCACCTGAATATTCAAAAACACGGTCCTTGAGTCTCTCATCGATTCCGATAACCTTTGAAACTTCTTCCACTCTCTTTTTAAGCGTTACACCAGAAAGTCCATAAAGCCCGCCAAAGTACTTTAAATTTTCGTATCCTGATAGTGAATCATAAAGTGCAATTTCCTGTGGCACATATCCAAGATGTGGTTTAATCCATTTAGGACTTTTAACGATGTCATTGCCTTCAAAAAACAGTCTGCCTGAGGTTGGCTTAAATAAAGTTGATATCATAGAAATGGTAGTGGATTTGCCTGCTCCATTCGGTCCTAAAAGACCCACAATTTTGCCCTTCTCTATCGTTAAATCAATGGCATCAACTGCGGTGAAATCCCCAAATTTCTTCGTTAATTTTTCAGCTACTATCATCATGTTCTTTCCTCCTCTATTCGTTTCCCATAGGTGGCATTAACGCATCAATTGGAACTGCATTTTCCCTTTTTATTACGCTAAAATCCATACTTTGGTTTTTTTCAATGTCAAAATAACTGGTATGAATCCTTATTGTCTGTGATTCAAATACATTGGTCATCTGTGAGGTTGAATGGTACTCAATCTCAATATAAATCGTTTGGTCTACTAGGTAGCCATCCATATCCATGAAAGCCACCTCCTCGTATTTACTAATATCAACTGTATCAAACAAAGCGCTGATTAACTGACTCAATTCTTCATCTGACAGATCTACGTTACCGAACTGTTCTTTGATCACTTCATTTAGTAGAGAAACATTATCTTGAAGCACCACCTTCAGCTTTGCTTTAAAGGTCTCTAGCTGCCCTGTCGTTGGCCTTACAGTAAACTTAGTCGCCTTTATGTCACCAGCTTCGTTTTGAATGATGGTTTTCTCGCCAATAAAAATATTTTCTTTTTGCATCATCTGTGTCCATTCAGTTCCAATGGTAATTAATGCTTTTCCAAATGCATCGTACTGATCTGAATTTTCACCTTCTGGTAGTCTGAACAAGCGACTGTCAAAAGGCAATTTGATATACATTTCTTCCTTAGAAGGTTGATAAAGCGTTACATCATTTCCCAGTCCACCGAGGTTATAATTGAGTTCAGTTATAGAGGATTGTACTTCCCTATCAAAATGGGTTACACCGTTTAGAACGATTGTTTTAAGCCAAGTACCCATTTGTTCTAATGCCTCATCCTCACTATTATTAACCATTTCACTCATCTGATTGTCCATACTAAAGTCAAAAGACACAGCACCTTTTTTTATCTGATCCGTTCTGTCACTTGCTTCTATATAATCTTTATAATCAGTGCCATACTGGCACCCCGTAAAAGCAATACTCACAATTACAAGCAGTACAATTCCTATTTTCCTATTATTACGCATAAAGGCTACCTCACTTTCTAATGCTATTCTATATCGTATCGATAAAAGAGACCTCTGACTTATAGCTAATTCGTCCATGACTTTTGTCATGGTTTTGTGTGCTAACTAAAATAACCCCTTTTTATGAAACAACTTTTTTCAGTTATTTCGTAAAAAAGGGTTATGAAAATGACTTTAACCATTCTATTTGTTCTTCAGGATGTAAATCGCTAGCTGTGTTCGATCTCTTAGGTTAAGCTTTTCTAAAATATTGGTAAGGTGATTTTTTACAGTCCCTTCTGAGACGAACAGCTGGTCTGCAATCTCACGATTGCTTAAGCCATCAGAAATAAGAACTGCAATCTCTGATTCTCTTGCTGTGAGTACTTCTAAAAAAGAGAAATTAGGTGTTTGGCTGCGATCCAATTGCTTAACCAGCTTTGAAGCAACATGAGGTGCCATAATGGTACCACCGGTCATCGCATTTCTTATCGCTTCTAAAATCTGTTCAGGGGATGCATCTTTAAGCAAATAACCACTTGCACCAAACTTCATCGATAGGTAAATTTCATCGTCCTCCATAAAGGTCGTGAGTATAATGACCTTTGTGCTTGGAAACCTAGATTTGATTTGCTTTGTCGCTTCTACACCGTCCATAACTGGCATTCGAATGTCCATCAATATCACGTCGGGCGTGTTTTGATCTGCTAAAAATAATGCTTCTTCACCATTATTAGCCGTCCAAATGACTGTCATATCACTTGCAGTGCTAACAATCATGCTGATTCCTTTAACAAGCAAAACCTGGTCGTCTACGATCGCTATTTTAATCACGATTTACCTCACTCTCTTTACCTACTTTTACTGGTAATTTGATCGTCGTTCTAAATCCATTTTCATCACAGTCAAATGTAACCGTTCCACCAAATCTTTTAACGCGCTCTTTAATAAAGTTAAGTCCATTCCCAAGTACAATTGGGAGTTGACCGCCACCATCGTCCTGAATCTTAATCAGGACAGCACCTTCATCCAATTCTTGAATGGAAACCCATACATTTTTAGATTGGCTATGCTTAGCGGTATTGGTTAATGATTCTACGATACAGCGCTGTGCAACCTGTAAAACTTGTTCTTCAATCGATGCACTTTTGAGATGAAAACTCAATTTTGCTTGAATTTTAGTGTGCGTCGAAAAACTTTCTAATTTTTGACTCAAGCTTTCATAAAAATTATCTTGTAAAATGACATCTTTATTTTTTTCAACCATTGCCCTCAGTGCTCTTAAGATCTCTCTTGAATGATCAATCGTCTCTTGTAGTTCTGATCTAATAGCAGTTGACTCAGGAGATAATTTTATCATCTCAAGCGACATAATATGCCCCGTCAGCTCATGACCTATCGTATCATGCAGGTCTCTTGCTAACTGTGAACGCTCTTTGATGCGCGTCAACTGCTCGACGGTTTCCCTTGCGGATTCCAAAGATGCATTGGATACCTCTAGTTTTAGGTTGGTCTGTGCCATTAAATCAATTTGATGATTCAGCTTTTCATTGAGCTCATCAACTCTGATTTTTTCACTTTTGTAAAGCTTATAAATAAAGAGCATCGTAATAAACAGACCAATTAGAAACAAAATGATAAACGCTTCCATAATGCTTTGATAATTGATATGGAAGGTAAGACTGTAATAAAAACTCAAACCAGCAGCAATGATGCTAATAAATGAAAAGCCTGCACCAAAATATAAATCATGATAACCAACCGCTTCAATGATAATCCAAAGATAAAATAAAATGTATAGATAATTCACATCAAATCTCGAGTTGAAATTGAGACCCAAAACCACGAGTACATCTATTAAAAGTGTCCATTTAAACTTTTGATGAGAACTGCCTCGTAAAAACGAGAGCATCACAAAAGAACCGCCCAAGGCAAGCAAAAGTGCCATTCTGCCCTGAGCGGCGTTTTCATATCCAAATGAAATTAATAAAGCGATAATGACAGTGATTGCCTTTATGCTATTCTGCTTCATAATTCCCCTCTTTTATGGTTACTTCTTAATACGTGTTCACATCTGCCGAATTAACTGAAATCAGTACATATGCCACCACAAAAACGGCGATAACTGCCAAAATAGCCAATGCAATTTTAAGTGCACTTTTTGGATAAGTGCCCTTTACTGTACCATTTTGTCCATTGACCATAAAGTGATAGGTCGTTCCTTTATAAAGATAGCTAGAGATCCAAAGTGGTAATAGGATGTGTTTATACATGACATCATCGTAATGCGTAGCCACATTGAGCATACGCACTTCATCGCCACCAATTCGATGTGTGATTTCACTTTCAAGTTGGTTATCAATAACACTTCTGCCAATTCCCCAGCCTTCTTCGAGCGCTATGCTATATCGCTCAGCGAAGAATCCCGCTAAATAATCGGGTTTATAGGTGATGAGTTCATGAAGGTCAAATGAATCCACTTGAGACAATATTTGGTTATCCACTTTCTTAGAAGCCGTAACGAGTACGTCGTCAAAGAATCGTTCATAGTTGCCACTTACGTTGGTCCATCTCGTATGTCTCTCCTGATAGGTTTCCGTCTTACCATTAACCACTCTAGTCTTGGTCACATAATAGTAATCTCCTCTTTGAGCGGTGTATCGGTTAAAGGTTTGCGTATCAAAAGTCCAATGTGGCACGTACGTACCAAGAATTTTATCGTTTTTATAAGCGGTTTTCAAATCGTTAGGTGCAAACCATCTTTTATTAATCCAGGTTTTAAAAGCTTCACCTGCTTTTTTATCCGTTACTTTAAACGGTATAACATAGCCTGGTGCAATGGTTTTCTCTGCGGTTATCACACTGACGTGAGATGAGCCACAATAATTGCAAAACTGTGCTTTGGTATGTGGATCAAAAACAATTTGAGCGCCACAATTTTTACATTGAATCAATGCAATATCATCGTCATTCCATTCCCGAACGCCATCCTTTAGCGCTGCTTCAAATGGGTTTTCAATGACGGTTTCTTTTAGCATTTCAATTTCCTTAACCGAATCACAGTAGCCGCATTTTAAAGCTCCCGTCTCAGGGTCAAATGCCATTTGGCCACCACAGGTAGGGCAAGAGCTTACTTTCGTTTTTTCATTTAAATTCACATCACTCATGGCATTATCCCTTCAAATTATTGCCACAGTTTGGACAGAATTTTAAGTCACCTTCATAGGGCTCTCCACATTTACCGCAAGTACTTTCCATGGTTTGTATACCGCCACACTCTGGGCAGAACTTTGGATTACCCTTGATCTCTGCTTGGCAATGAATGCATTTTTTAACTTGATCTGCACCGCACTCTGGACAGAACTTTGCGCCTTCTGGAACAGGATGATTACAGTTTAGGCAAGGTTTTGTTATTTGATTTTGTGGCTGAACTTGTGGCTGTGAAGGGCTAGCTGTACCCTGTCCGCCTGACATACCATTCATCATATCACTCATCGCTTTGCCGATGCCCATGCCTGCGCCCATACCTGCACCCATGCTCGCCATACCACCGCCTTCATTTTGTGCGGCATCGCGTATCGCCTCTGCGGTTTGAAACTGCATGTATTTGTTTAGATCGCCAAGTGCACCCATTTGTGAACGCTTGTCGATGGCTTGTTCGACTGATTCTGGCAGAGAAATATTTTCTATCGCAAAGTCAGATATTGTGAGTCCATAAACTGCAAATCGTTCATCGATTCTCGCTTGCGTCAACCTGCCTATTTCATCGTATTGCATCGCAAGGTCTATCGCTGGGATCTTAGCTTCTGCTATAGCATCAGATACAGTAGATACAATTAAGCTCTTTAAATGTTCATTAATTTGATCAACTGTAAAAAATTTATTTGAGCCAAAGACTTCTTTTAAAAATGCAACTGGCTCATTTACTTTAAAAGAATAAACGCCGAATCCTCTTAATCTCAAGATCCCAAAATCTTGATCTCGCATCATTATCGGATTGGCAGTTCCCCATTTTTGATTAACAAACTGTTTTGTATTTATGAAATATACATCTGTCTTAAAGTGGTTTTCAAATAGATACTTCCAGTTTGAAAGACTAGTTAAAATTGGCATAGTGTCAGTATGTAGCGTATATTTACCAGGTTGATAAACATCAGCGATCTGACCTTGATAAACAAAAATCGCCACTTGTGATGGTCGTACGATTAATTGCGCGTTTTCTTTAATTTGTTGTTTATCCGTCATTGGAAACTTATAGACCATCGTATCCTGACTGTCATCTTCCCAATGTACAACTTCTAAAAATTCACCTTTAATAAAATTCAAAAGACCCATTTCTGCCTCCCATTTCTACAATTAATATTACACTACAATTAGCTTTTTTATACCATTTTAAGACCAAATTCAAACTGCCGAGATTATAATTATTTTAACATATAAATGATTAAATAAGACGGTTAAACACATTAAAAAAAGATTATAAAGAAATTATTCTCAATTATAAACAATTTATAAAAGCTATTGAATGGGACATCTTAATCCAATATACTTTGATTGACTTTTGAAGTCGATTAATCGTATGATTTGAACTTATAAAAAGAGAAGGTATATGGAGGAAGACTATGAGTTTTGAAAAAGTAAAATCAATTTTAGTTGAAGAATTGGATTTAGATGCAGATGAAGTATCATTAGAAAGCAAAATTAAAGAAGATCTTGGCGCTGACTCACTTGATATGGTTGATTTAATCATGTCTATCGAAGATGAGTTTGATATCAAAGTTGCTGAGAGCGATGCTGCTTCTATTAAGACAGTTGGCGACATCGTAACTTATATTGAAAACTATAACGCTTAATCAATTTGAATAACATCCACTTCACTTGAAAATCCATTGCGAAAGCTTTGGATTTTCTTTCATAAGGGGAAAAATAAACTTTTTATAAAATTTGGAGGTTTTTATGAGAGCAAATGACTTAAGTAATTTGCTTGGCACTAAGTACCCGCTGATACAAGGTGGTATGGCTTGGATCTCAGATGCAGATTTAGCTGCAGCAGTTTCAAACGCAGGTGGCTTAGGTGTTATTGCAGGTGGCAACGCACCGCGTCAAGTCGTTGAAGAACAAGTTGATAAAATTAGAACCTTAACCGATCGTCCTTATGCACTTAATGTCATGTTACTTAGTCCATTTGCTGACGACATCATCGATCTTGCTATAGATAAAAAAGTACCAATCGTCATCACCGGTGCTGGAAGCCCAGGTAAATACGTTGAAAGACTTAAAGAAGCTGGGATTAAAATCATTCCCGTAGTACCTTCGGTAGCACTTGCAAGACGTATGGAGAGCTTGGGGGTTGACGCACTCATCGCCGAGGGTACTGAAGCTGGTGGTCATATCGGTGAACTCACGACGATGGCACTTGTACCTCAAGTGGTCGATGCAGTTAAGATTCCTGTAGTTGCTGCAGGTGGTATAGCAGATGGCCGTGGCGCAGCAGCAGCTTTTATGCTTGGTGCTGAAGGGATACAAGTTGGTACGCGTTTCTTAGTTGCTCATGAATGTAACGTTCACGAGAACTACAAAGAAATGGTACTTGATGCAAAAGATACGTCAGCAGTGGTATCGGGCAGACCAACAGGTCACCCAGTTAGAATACTTAAAAATAAACTTTACAGACAATACTGTGAACTCGAAAAAAATAACGCATCGGCTGATGAGCTTGAAGCCCTAGGTGCAGGCGCTCTTAAAAAGGCTGCTGTAGATGGCGACGTTACTTACGGTTCAGTTATGGCAGGACAAGTTGCAGGTTTAATTACGAAAAGACAAAGTGCACAGGAAATCGTTGAAGAATTACTTGGCGATTGCCAAGCGGTCATGACGCGTGTTTACGACCATATAAAATAGGAGGCATTTATGAAAATCGGGTATCTGTTTGCCGGACAAGGCGCTCAAAAACAAGGTATGGGTAAGGATTTTTACGAAACTTTCGAAGCTTCAAAAGTCGTTTTCGACGAAGCGAACTTAGCATTAGGTTATGATTTAAAAGACCTGATCTTTAATGGCACTCAAGAAGCACTCAATGAAACTGAGGTAACACAGCCTGCAATTCTAACCACTTCAGTAGCAATGCTTAAGGCCTTTGAATCTCTAATAGATTTATCACCATCCGCATGCGCTGGTCTTTCACTTGGCGAATACAGTGCACATGTCAGCGCTGGCTCTATTGCTTTTGCAGATGCAGTTAAACTCGTTAGAAAAAGAGGCGCGTTCATGCAAGATGCAGTACCACTTGGCATCGGCGGTATGACGGCTCTTATGGGATTAACACCTGAGCAAGCTGATAAAGTCGCTGAAAAAGCATCTGAGCATGGCATAGTAGAAGTTTGTAACTATAATGCACCTAACCAAATCGTTATTGGTGGAGAGTTAACTGCTCTTGAAATGGCACATGAATATGCAAAAGCAGAAGGTGCAAGACGCATCTTCCCACTACCAGTCAGTGCGCCATTCCATACTTCTATGCTTCTACCGGCTGAAAAAAACTTAGCGGTTGAGCTTGAAAAAATTTCTTTTAATGAAATGCGCACACCTGTTATTACCAATGTAGATGGTAGAATCGTCTCAAGTACAGATGACATTCCTGTTTACTTGGCAAAACAAATGACGAGTTCAGTAAGATGGATTGAATGTATCGAGGCAATGAAACAATTAGGAATCGATACTCTAGTAGAGTTTGGTCCTGGAAATGCGCTTTCAGGCTTTGTTTCAAAAATTGATAAGTCATTAAAAGTTATCTCAATTTATGATATAGAAACACTGCATACTGCAGTAGATACACTTAAAGAATTGACAATAGAAAAAGCCATTTAGGAGGCATCATGAAAGTAGCTATCGTAACAGGTGCCGGTAGAGGTATCGGAAGATGTATCGCAGAGGCACTTGCTAAAGCAAACTACAGTTTGGTTCTAAATTACAGAAAAAATGAAGATGAGCTTAAAGCATTCGTCGATGAAATTGGTGCAGATTCACTTCTTGTCAAAGGTGATGTTAGTTCATTTGAAGACGCAGAGCATCTCGCAAAAGCTGCCTTTGATCATTTTGGTAGGATTGATTTACTCGTCAACAACGCTGGTATCACGAAAGACACCCTTCTTGTTAGAATGTCTGAGGAAGACTTTGACGCAGTTAACAATACCAACCTAAAAGGAACGTTTAACTGCACAAAGCACGTTGCTAAAATTATGTTCAAACAACGCTTCGGTTCAATCGTCAATATTTCTTCAGTAGTTGGTATCTCTGGTAATATCGGTCAAGCAAACTATGCGGCTTCAAAAGCAGGCGTTATCGGTTTCACAAAAGCAGTTGCTAGAGAACTAGCACCTAGGGGTGTTCGTGTCAATGCTGTTGCACCAGGATTCATCGCAACCCACATGACAGATGTGATTGATGAAACTGTAAAACAAGCTACTTTATCGAATATTCCAATGGGTAAATTTGGAGAAGCTGAGGACGTAGCTAATCTCGTCGTCTTCTTAGCATCGGAGCAAGCAAAATACATCACAGGCCAAGTCGTTCAAGTTGACGGCGGAATGGCTATGTAATTTAGGAGGAAACATGAAACATAGAGTAGTTGTAACAGGCATCGGTATCGTTTCACCAATCGGTCAAGGCGTTGAAAATTTTTGGAATGGCATAAAAGCAGGTAAATGTGGTATCAGCCACATTGAATCGTTTGATACAACTGATTTTAAAGTCAAAGTTGCAGGCGAAATCAAAGATTACGACCCAACTTTAACCATTAATAAAAAAGATGCAAAGCGTATGGATCGCTTTACACACTTTGCAATCACCGCATCTAAAATGGCTCTTGAAGATTCTGGACTTACAATCACTGATGACAATGCACAAAATGTTGGCGTCTACCTTGGCAATGGCATCGGTGGGTTAATTACAATAGAAGAAACTGCTGAGAAAATGATGACAAAAGGCGTGGATAGAATTTCACCTTTCTTTATCCCACAATCAATTGCAAACCTTGCTGCTGGTAATGTTTCTATCGAACTTGGCATCAAAGGTTCATGTCTCACTTACAACACAGCTTGTGCATCTAGTGCAAGTGCAATTGGTGAAGCTTTAAAAGAACTCAGATACGGTACACACGATGTGATCTTAGCAGGTGGTACAGAAGCATCTATCTCAAAACTCGGTATCGGTGGTTTCCAAGCGATGACTGCACTTTGTGAAGCGACAGACCCAATGCGCGCATCGATTCCTTTCGACAAAGACAGAAGTGGCTTTGTTATGGCAGAAGGTTCTGCGATGCTCGTCCTCGAAAGACTTGATCATGCAAAAGCTCGTGGTGCAAAAATCTATGCTGAGCTAGTTGGATACGGTACAACAAGTGATTCACATCATATCACGACACCGGCTCCAGGTGGCGAGGGTGGTGCAAGAGCGATGAAAATGGCGTTAAAGGACGCTGATATTGCTCCAGAAAAAGTAGATTATATCAATGCACACGGAACAAGCACACCTTACAACGATATCTTCGAAACAGCAGCGATCAAAACTGCTTTTGGCGATTATGCTTATAAAGTACCTGTGTCATCAACTAAATCTATGACTGGTCACCTCCTCGGCGCAGCTGGTGGTATTGAATCTGCTGTTTGTGCACTTTCAATCCAAAATAGTTACGTTCCTGCTACAATCAATTTCAACGAGGCTGATCCACTTTGTGACCTTGACTACGTACCAAACACTGGTAGAAACCAAGAAGTTGAATATGCGCTTACAAATTCTCTCGGCTTTGGTGGTCACAATGCATCACTTATATTTGCGAAATACAGAGGTTAATTATGCTATTAAATAGTAATCAAATACAAGAAATCATACCACACCGCTATCCCTTTATGCTTGTAGATCAAATTCTCGAGTTAGAAGAAGGGGTAAAGGCGACTGGTATTAAAAACGTAACTGCAAATGAACCGTTTTTCCAAGGTCATTTTCCTTCTGAACACGTTATGCCGGGGGTTCTTATAGTAGAAGCACTTGCTCAAGTAGGTGCAATTGCAATACTTAAAAAGCCTGAAAACCAAGGTAAAATCGCTTATTTTGCCTCTATTAACAACTGTAAATTCAGAAGAAAAGTCATTCCAGGCGATACGCTTACACTCACCATCGAAATTATTAAGTCACGCTCTAATTTCGGTGTTGGAAAGGCAGTTGCTTATGTGGGCGATACAGTTGCATGTGAAGCAGAACTTTCCTTTATGATTGGATAGAAAATCCTCCATTAAGTCTATGTGTCAACCATGCACATAGACTTCTTTTTGTTTTCGTTTCCATATATATTTTTTTGTATGTTTGTGAATCTGTTAACGTCTTTACAATGCGCCTTTAATTGTGATATACTCATTGAAATTTAGGAGGCAGGTATGAAACACTCAATTAAAGAATTTAATAAAATCGTTATCAAAATTGGCTCTTCCTCGTTGACACATGAAAGTGGCTTACTGGATCTTTGGAAGATGGAGAGCATCGTCAAACAAATTGCAAATCTATATAATAGCGGTCGATCAATTATTGTCGTATCTTCTGGCGCTATCGCTGCTGGGATTGGAAAAATGAAACTGCCCGAGAAGCCTAAATCTATCCCAGAAAAGCAAGCAGCTGCAGCAGTCGGACAAGGTACGTTAATGCATATGTATGAAAAATTCTTCTCAGAATATGGGATTACCGTCGCTCAAGTCTTACTAACTAAGGAAGATATGGTAGACCCGCAGAGAAAAACACATAGTGTTAACGCACTATCAGCTCTTACAAAACACGGCGTAATTCCTATCGTTAACGAGAACGATGTAGTGGCTATAGATGAGATCAAAGTAGGCGATAATGACACTTTATCGGCTGCAGTTTGTAAAATGATTGATTTTGAAAATTTAATTATTTTATCAGACATTAATGGGGTATATAATAAAGACCCTAGGAAGTTTGAGGACGCAACTATGATTCCTAAAATCAACTCTCTTGATGATTTATCAAAGATTGATGCTGGCGACGCTGGCTCTAAAGTAGGAACTGGCGGTATGCAAACCAAATTCAAAGCGGCTCGCATCATTGCAAGCGCTGAAAAAACGATGTTAATTGTCAATAGTGGCACACCTAACATTCTCAATCTACTACTAGAGGGGAATGCAGACGGTACATTTTTTGATTTTAGGGGATAAAAATATGCAAAATTATAGTGAAGATATTAAAAAGATGGGAAAGCTTGCTAAAGAAGCTTCCAAAGTTCTAAGAACATTATCTACAGCAGATAAGAATCAATTGCTATTAGCGATTAAGGATGAGCTTATAAATGCCAAAACAGATATACTCTCTGCAAATACCATTGACGTCGCCGATGCAAGAGCTGGCGGACTAAAAGAAGCAATGGTTGAAAGGCTCTCACTTACCGATCAAAGATTTAACGAAATGATTCAAGGACTGGAAGAAGTCGCTTTATTAAGTGATCCAGTTGGCGAAGTCGATGCTATGTGGCTAAATGAAGCTGGACTAAGCATAGGTCAAAAACGCGTACCGCTTGGCGTAATCGCTATGATTTATGAATCCCGTCCAAACGTCACCGTAGACGCCACTGCTCTTTGTTTAAAGACCGGTAATGCAGTTATCCTCAAAGGTGGTTCTGACGCACTCACGACCAATATTGCGCTTTTAAAGGCAATTGACGCCGCTATAGAAAAGCAAGGCATGCCGACAGGTACCGTTCAACTTGTGAAAACGCCAGATCGTGACTTCACAAAGCAACTTTTAAGCGCAAGAGACGCCATCGACTGCGTGATTCCTAGAGGCGGTGCAGGTTTGATTCAATTTGTCGCTGAGCATTCTAAGGTGCCAATGATTGAAACAGGAACAGGCAACTGCCATATTTACGTAGATGAATATTATTCTATCGAAAAAAGTGTGGAAATCATTCTCAATGCAAAGGTTCAAAGACCTGGTGCCTGTAATGCGGTTGAAACGGTTCTTATTCATAACCGAATCGCACCTGAGCTTCTTCCTACTCTACTCGCTTCACTGAAAACATCAAACGTCAGCGTTGCACTTTGTGAAAAGAGTTGGGCGATTGCTGAAGCTTCAAACTGTGATCTATCCAGCGCATGGCATGCAACTGAAGTGGATTATCAAACCGAGTACCTCGATTTTAAATTAGCTATAAAAGTGGTTGATAGCTTAACAGAAGCCGTCGATCACATCGACAACTATAGCACAGGGCATAGTGAAGCCATTTTAACGGATTGCTATGAGCACGCACAAAAATTCCTTGCAAGTGTAGACTCTTCAGCAGTATATGTCAATGCTTCTACGCGTTTCACAGATGGTGGGCAGTTTGGCTTTGGCGCTGAAATAGGCATTAGTACGCAAAAGCTACACGCAAGAGGTCCGATGGGATTAAAAGCGTTAACAACGATTAAATATATCGTTTATGGGACAGGTCAAATCAGAAAATAGTTTTCTGACAGGATTGTAGGTTGCAATTATATATCTGTCATTTTATAATGAGTTAAGGAGTGTGATTGACAAATGAAGGACAACAACCATAAGATCAAAAACATTTTGAAACAAGTCATGATTTTCAACGATTTTTACGAAGAAGTTATTCAGTCTAGCATTATCAAGAATCAAGCAGAGGCAGTGAGTAAACTTGAATTCAAATTGCTACATACTGTGTATCGCCACGAGAAGTTGATGATCTCAGAAGTTTCTGATATTCTCAATATTTCACTTCCGAATTGCAGTAGATACGTAAAAACTGCAATTGAAAATGGTTATATACAAAAGCAAATTGACCTCGAGGACAAGAGAATTTATTATATTTCATTAACTGAGAAAGGCAAGCAGATCGTCGAGTCAACACTCGATAGTTTCGGTGATGAAATGGCGTCACAATTACTTGATCTCGATTTCAAAACACTAGAAAAATTGGATCAGTCCTTTTCCAATCTCAATCATCTGCTCTCTGAAACGCTCTTTCCTTCAAACGGAAAGAACAACTAAAACTGTATTAAAAAAAGAGCTGTTGCAAATCTAATTAAATAGATGCGCAATAGCTCTTTTTCATATGACTAAAAAAAAGGACCAGAATCAATCAAATTTTGATTGGTTACGGTCCTTTATATTTTTGTTCAATTGTACCAAAGGCCTATTTTGTTGACGACTATTTAATGAATTTGCCTTCGTTTAAGTCTGAATAACTGTATTCAGAAGTTGTTAGCTCTCTTTCTTGCATCCAAGAAAGTACTTTAGCAAATGTTGCTTCGTTTGCTGCAGTTGCATGCGCAAGTGTTGGGAAGTCAAACGACTCTGCAAGTGTTGGTGGGAAACCTAATTGATCGATTAAAAGTTGAATATAAGTGCCTTGCTCTGTATCGTTCAAATAATCGACACCTTGATTGTAACCTTCCAATAGCTTCTCTAAAGCTGCAGATTTTTCATCGATTACTGCTTGTGTCGCGATAAAGATCCCTGGCTCAAGCCCTAAATCCAATGTACCACTCACCTTCTCGCCACCACCTAAAACAGCAGCTGATGCCAAAGGCTCAGGTAATGTCGCCGCTTGAAGTTCACCAGCTGCAAGCATTTCAAGTCTTACTGGCATTTGTGGAATTGCAACCGTTTCAACTTGACCCTCAACGCCTAAACTCTCAGCGATTTGTTGCGTTGTAAAATCGATAACCGTGTTTGCAGAAATACCGACATTGATTTGATCAAGTGCTTTTAACGCAGCTGCATCTAAGTTTGGTGTCGATGACATCACATAGTCACCATAGGTTGCAGCAATCATTTTAGAATCAAATGCACCGTCATTATAAAATACAATCGTTAACATATCTGCCATTGCAGCGTCTAAGTTACCCGTTTGCATTGCGGTATCTCTATCTGTAGCACTTTTGAATACCGTAATTTCTACGTCTAATCCTAATTTATCGAAAAAGCCATTTTCCTTTGCAACGACAAATGGCGCAGCCCCTAAATCTGACATAACGCCAATTCTAAGGCTTTGTCTCTCTTCTACTTTTGCAGAACAACCTGCAAGTACTAAGCTTGCAACTAATAATATAGCAAGCATTACTGTAATCATTTTTTTCATGATGTCCTCCTTGTCAACCTATTCATGCTAACATATTTGACCTAGTCAGTCAATATAGCTAAATTGACACCAGCCCTTAAAATAGCTATAATCTAAGGTGTTAATAAGGAGGATGGTATGCCCTATAAAAATCTTCAGAGCTTCCTGAAAGCTTTAAAAGAAAGAGAACTTCTCACAGAGATAGATATAGAAGTTGACCCAGAATTAGAAATCACAGAAATCGCAGACAGAATCTCAAAAAAATACGGTAATGCACTACAGTTTAATAACGTTAAAGGATCGAGTTTCCCACTTGTCATCAATGCAATGGGCACTTACGAGCGACTCAATCTTAGCTTTGGCGTTACAAACTTAGATGATATCGCTAAAGAAATTGCAGGTTATATGGACGTTGGCGCTTATGCTTCACTTTTAGGAAAGGTTAAAGCCATTCCTAAGCTTGCACCACTCCCGTTTATATTCCCACGAAAGGTAAAGAAAGGGGCTTGTCAAGATGTGATCATCGAACCCAACCTCGACTTATTGCCTATCATAAAATGTTGGCCAGATGACGGCGGTAAATACATCACCCTACCACTGGTCTTTACCAAAGACCCTGATAACGGTCAACAAAATGTCGGTATGTACCGTATGCAGGTTTACGATGCAAAAACCACAGGTATGCACTGGCACCTACACAAAGATGGAAAAGAAATCTATGAAAAATATAGAAAACTAGGGAAGATAATGCCGGTTTCAGTAGCGATAGGATGTGATCCGACGATTATCTATGCCGCAACTGCCCCACTACCAAAAATGGTTGATGAGATGATTTTTGCTGGCTACCTTAAAAAGAGACCGGTTAAGCTGGTCAAATCGGTTACCAACGACATCTACGTACCCGCTGAAGCTGAGTTTATCCTCGAAGGTTATGTGGATTTAGACGAGCGTCGCCTCGAAGGTCCATTTGGGGATCACACGGGCTATTATTCTCTTGCCGATCAGTACCCTGTATTTCATCTAGAGAAAATCACGCATCGCAATGGCGCGATCTATCCGACGACCATAGTGGGCAAGCCACCGATGGAGGATTGTTATCTCGGAAAGGCAACTGAACGCATCTTTATACCACTGATGAAAATTCAAACACCTGAAATCATAGATATGGACATGCCACTTGAAGGCGTGTTTCACAACTGTGCCATCGTCTCTATTAAAAAGGGTTTCCCAAGACACGCCAATAAGGTGCTCTACGGTCTCTGGGGTCTCGGTCAGATGATGTATACCAAAATGATTATCGTCGTTGACCATACGGTTAACGTCCATGATTATCAAGCAGTTGCTGCTGCGCTAGAGGCAAATGTGACCGATGAAAGTCATCTCATCATTACTGAAGGACCACTGGATGCGCTGGATCATGCCTCTAACAGAGCCTTCCAAGGCTTTAGATTGGGTGTCGATGCAACTCGCAAAAGAGAGGTTGAGATCGATCCAAGCTACAATCAAACGCGTTCATATGATGCACCCCTTAAAGCACTTAAGGTCATTCCTTTTGATAAGGCCAATACTTCACAAACTGCGCATGACATCATGAAAGAAAACGAAAAAGGCGAACACCGTCTTGTTGTCGTTGTGGATGAATGGGTTAAACCTGAAGATTTATCCACAGTGTTTTGGAAGATTTTTAATAACATCGATCCGAAACGCGATATGATGACGGGCAAAAACGCACACGATCGACTCTACATCGCGCTGGATGCAACTAAAAAGGGACCTGCAGATGGCTTACATCGCCCTTGGCCAGATGATATAGAGATGTCTGACGAAATGAAAGCCTATGTGACAGAAAGATGGGACAAATATGGCATTAAATAATAATACACAAGGTTGGTTGCAAAGGATCTTTAGTAAAATCAATACCTATGGCGAGCTCGTTATGTTCTCTCATACTTTGTTTTCACTCCCCTTTGCACTGATCTCGCTCTTTATCGCAGCAAAAGGCTTTCCTGATCTCCATACCTTCATATGGGTTATGGTCTGTCTATTTGCTGGTAGAAATGGCGCCAATGCGCTCAACCGTTATGTCGATCAAAAGTACGATGCGCTCAATCCAAGGACACAGCATCGACACATGCCAAAAGGTATCGTTAAGTCTAAGGAAGTGTTAATTATTACAGCGCTTTGCTATATCTTATTTGTATTTGGTGCTTATCAAATCAACACGCTTTGTTTTTATCTTTCACCGATTGCACTGGCACTTTTCACACTTTATAGCTATACCAAACGCTTCACATGGCTCTGTCACATCGTCCTCGGTATAACTTGTGCAGGTGCTCCAGTGGGCGCTTGGATTGCTGTAACCGCTGGTATCCACTGGATCCCATTGTTTTTAGGCGCCATCGTTACGCTTTGGATTGCTGGTTTCGATATCATCTATGGCACTCAAGACATCGACTTCGATCGAGCGACTGGCCTCTTTTCAATCCCAGCTCGCTTTGGATTAAAAGGCGCACTCATCATCGCTAGAACCTTCCACCTGATCATGTGGGGGCTTTTAATTGCGGTAGGCGTATTTGCTGGTCTAGGCGTGATTTATTACATCGGTGTTGGCATCAGCGCATTGCTTCTACTGATCGAGCACGGCTTAATCGATCCCGGACACCGTATCAAAATGAATTTTGCTGCTTATCATATCAACCAACTGATTTCAACACAACTGTTGATTACAACCACACTTGATATCTTCTTAAAATAAAGGATTTTCAATTGTGAGATAGAAAGGAAACCCTATGAAAAAAATCGCTGTTGGTCTTACTGGCGCCAGTGGCAGTACACTTGCAAACAGCGTCATCAAACAGCTACTGGACGCTGGGCACGAGGTTCACTTTGTGGCGACGCAAGTGGGTGAAAAAGTACTATCCTATGAACTTGAAACGCCTTATGCGACATGGCTTTCAAACTACCTAAGTCACCCGCACTTTATAAAGTATGATAACACCGATCTCTTCGGACAACTGGCAAGTGGCTCATATAGCATCGATGCCATGGTTATCGTGCCTTGTAGCATGGGGACCTTGGGGAAAATCGCGCATGGCATTTCAGATACTTTGATTATCCGAGCGGCGGATGTTGCTTTAAAGGAAAAAAGACCCCTCGTTCTCGTCACGAGAGAGACGCCACTTAGTGGCATTCATCTACAAAACATGTTGACCCTCACGCAGAATGGCGCGACTATATTGCCACCAGTACCTGCCTATTACAATCGTCCTACGACTGTAGAAGAAATCGTCACACAGACGGCTGCCAGAGTGCTATTATCTCTGGGAATCAAATCAGAGTCACACCGCGTTTGGGGAGAAGCACATGCGTAAAGATCTGCTCACACTTAATGAAGTTACAGTAGGCTATGGTGAACAAACCATTATAGATAACTTGACACTTACCTTAGAAAAGGGAAAATCCTATACCTTAATCGGGCATTCTGGCTGTGGTAAGACGACGTTGCTCTATACATTGGGTGGCTTGATTCAGCCAAAGACTGGTAGCTTAATCTTCGAAAGCGAGTCTACACCTTCACACGTTGCGACTGTGTTACAGGAGTATGGGCTGTTTCCATGGAAAACAGTCAGAGAAAACCTTTCGCTAGGTCTGATCATCAAGTATAAAAAACTCAGCTCTGAAATGACAGATTCTATCGAAAAATTAGCCATCAAATTAGGTCTCGACACCCACCTGGACAAGTACCCACACCAGCTCAGTGGTGGGCAAAAACAAAGGGTTGCCATAGGTCGTGCATGGCTATTAAGTCCAGAGCTGCTACTGATGGATGAACCGTTTTCAGCACTGGATACCATCACCCGTGAAGCGCTTCAAAATTCTGTAATCGGTCTTTCTAGTAAACAAGAGACCACTTGGGTTACGGTTACACACAACATTGAAGAAGCCGTATTCCTTGGACGTGAGATCTTACTGATGTCACAAACGGGTGGTGCAATCACACATCGCTTTGATAACCCAAGCTTCGGTGACCTTGAGCTTCGTGAAAAACCTGAATTTTATGCGCTCTGCCTACAGATCAGACAGGCGATGAAAGAAATTCACCTTGCAGATGGAGGTGCCAGATGAAACAGTCAAAACGCCACCTTTATGCACTCTGTGTTATTCTTATCGTCTGGTATCTTATGAGTTTCACTGCAGGTCAAAGACTCGTACCCGCACCACATGATACTTTTATGGTTTTCTTAAAGCATGCGCCAACCATTGGCCTTCATGTTGTATATAGCTTATATCGAATCCTAGTTGCGATTTTTTTTACGGTCATCATCGGTGCACCAATAGGGATCTTAATTGCGATGCATCCTAAACTCGACAGCTGGTTATCACCTGTCATCTACGCGCTTTATCCTGTGCCTAAAATTGCATTTCTTCCTTTATTGATGCTTTTCTTTGGACTAGGGAACCTATCAAAAATCATCCTTGTCGGTTTGATTTTGATTTTCCAAATCCTCGTCAGTACACGAGATGGTGTCAAAGGGATTAACAAAAGCTATTTTACGGCGATGCAAACACTTGGCGCATCTAAGACTCAAGTTTATAGGCACCTCATTATTCCCGCACTGCTGCCCAATCTCTTAACGTCTTTAAGAGTTAGCATTGGCACCTCCATCTCCGTACTCTTTTTTGCAGAGAACTTTGCGACCAAGTACGGGATCGGGTACTACATCATGGACAGCTGGCTAAAACTCGATTATAAGGGGATGTTTGCAGGCATCGTCGCCATCAGCTTAATGGGCGTCTTCCTCTTCCAAAGCATAGATTTTATTGAGAAAAAGCTTTGCCGTTGGCAAAATACGAGAGACTAATCATTAAAAAATAAATCCTACAGTCACATCGTTTTATTTGATGTGACTGTAGGATTTTATGTTTTATCTATTAGTTTAAATTAAATCTCTTAGTAGCTTTTTTTCTCTTAGTAGCTTTTTTTCTCTTAGTAACTTTTATTTCTCTTAGTAACTTTTTTTCTCTTAGTAACTTTTTTTCTCTTAGTAACTTTTTTTCTCTTAGTAACTTTTATTATGCTTACTAAATATTAAACTTATTAATCTTATTTTCTTATTTTCTTATTTTCTTGTGTTCTTGTGTTCTTGTGTTCTTATTCTCTTGTCTATTTTTACTTACATAATAGGTAAAGATTCCAGTACCGCTTCCAGTTCGTTAATCATCGCTTGGATATCTGTTTTTGTTATCACCAGTGGTGGCTGAAAAGCAAGTACGTTGCGATTCATACCGTTTTTACCGATGATGAAGCCTCTGTTTTTCATCTCTTCAAGAATATAATCCACGATTTCTGGTGAACGCTCGCCAGCTACCTCAACCCCAAGCATCAAGCCGAGTCCTCTAACCTCTTTAAAACAGTCAAACTGCTCACTTAACTTTATCAACTCTGCTTTCAAAATTGCGCCAAGCACTTCAGCCTGTGATACCAAGTCATGTCGGTCGATATAATCGAGGACTGCTATACCCGCAGTTGAAGAAACGGGATTACCGCCTAAGGTCGATGCGGAAGGCTTGTTAAAGGAAGCTGCCACATGTGGTCTTGCACTGAATGCACCGATTGGCACACCATTGCCGAGCGCTTTGGCATAGGTGATGATGTCTGGCACCACATCAAAGTGTGCCATAGCAAAGTACTTACCTGTTCTAGCAAACCCAGTTTGAACCTCATCTGCTATTAGTAAAACTTCGTGTTTTTCTAAAATGGGTTTTAGCTTTTTAAAGAAATCAGCACTTGGCACCATCATACCGCCATTGCCTTGCATCGGTTCTACGATAAAAGCTGCAATCTCATGGCCGTGCGCTTTTAGTATCGCTTCAATGGCATCTATGGTCTTTTGACTTGCACTTTCAGTGTCTTCACCACTCGTCGCATAGCAAGGCGCAAAGAAGACATCTTCCTCTAAAAAAGGATCGATTCGCCACATTGGGATACCCGTGACACTCATGGTGAGATGAGATCGACCATGTAAGCCACCTTCCAATGCCACAAAGCCTTTTTTGCCAGTATGCATCCTCGCAAGTAGCAATGCCCCTTCGTTTGCCTCAGTGCCACTGTTGCAGAAAAAGGTGGTCTGAATGTCTCCAGGTAGTTTCGTCGCCAATTTTTCTGCAAGTTCAACCATAGGCTGTGTCAGATAGATGATGGACGTATGCTGTAAATTTTCAAGTTGTTGTTCAATCGCCTCGATAATCTCTGGATTGCTGTGTCCACAGTTTAAAACGGTCACACCTGCGAAGAAGTCCGTATAGCGTTTACCGTTATGATCGTATAAATACTGCATCTCGCCTTTTACGATATGTGGTGGTTGCTTGTAAAAGTGCATGGTGTTGGGATAAAAAAAGGTTTTCTTCTTATCTATAATCATTTCTGGTGATAGCCAATTGTTCATAAGCCCTCCTAAAATCGCGTTGCGCCAAGTGTGGCATCGGTCACAGCATTAAGCGCATTTAAAGCTGCTTCTTCCGAAAGATCTGAACCGAGTATTTCTTGATGTAAATCGATAACTGCCATAAGCTTCTCTGATGACATCTCCTGTGCTTCAATTCTAAAGCGACTTGCTGGAAGATCATTCAGCAAAGGTACTAAGCTGTAATCCATCTGCATCAGCAAATGGCACATGCCATTCACATCCTTGCGAATCAAATACTTGCCACCTTCGTTTTCAAGAATCAAGGCTTCATCCGTTGAGACCCCATAGGCTTTGTAAAGATCGTGTGACAGATACATACTGGTCAATCTACCATGTGAGATCACTTCAAACTCATAGTCTGAAGCCAGTAGGTTTGCAAGATGCTCTGCAGGGATTTCGATGGAAGGTGTAAAAGCACTTAATCCAAGCTGCTCATACCCTTTAACCGCGATGGCATTAAAGAGGTTGAGCGAATAATCGCCTATCATTTTATAGCCATAGCCTTTAAAGGCATGGAGTGCTCCTAGATTGGTAATCAATAAGCCATCCAGATGAATGCCTTCTACTTTAAGTCTCTTAAACCAAGCGTGATAGGTTTCGATTTGTGCATCGCTCATCATCTTAGGTAGCGACCAATATACCTCTGTATCACCCTTTTCACTGATAAGTTCCTTGATTTGTGAAAGCGTAAATGGCGTTTTCGGCTCAAACACATCTGCACTGAGATATATTCTATCTACTTTTTTTTCGAATGCGATGCGCGCTTGTGTTATATCCATAACGCGTACTGAAAGCTTATGATTCTCCAAACGCTCTGTGTTGCTTAAAGAACGACAGCTGTTTTTGGATGGCAATTCGTCGCTTTCGCTATTATTATCTGTAAAGCCTTTGGCTGTTTTACCCGCAAAGACTTCTTTTATATTCTTGACTTGGTGCAGTTCTATTTTTGATTCTGCCGTTGGGGTGCTGAACATTTTACCTGTACTGTAAAATTTACCTGTGCCTTCATATCGAGTATTGATGTTCGCGACGCCAGGTGTGCCAAACGCATAGGCAGTTGAAAGATCGCGCTTACGATTTTCATAGATCCACGCTTCTGAGCTCTTATAATCATAGCCTACAGGGTCGGCGATATAGGCGTCTAACACATCCCCATAGTGGTTGATGAGATTGACGATAAAGTCTCTTTCGCGCATTCTACCTTCAATTTTAAACGACGTAATCCCCGCATGAATCATCTCTGGGAGATGGGCGATCATGGACATGTCCTTTACAGCGAGTGGGAATTCCTGCTTGCCTTCGCGTTCAAACCACCATCTACATGGCTTTAAGCATTTGCCTCTGTTGCTGCTCATGCCAAAGAGCATGGCACTGTAATAACACTGAGCGCCATGTGCGATACACATATCGCCATGTGTAAAATACTCTAGCTCAAGATTGGCTTCCCTCTTAAATCGCGCCGCATCTGCAAGGGTCGCTTCACGTGAAAGCACGACTCTGCTAACGCCAAGTGACTCAAGTGCATGAATCATTTCCGTGTTGTGAACGTTAAACATAACCGACGCATGCTTTTCGATGGTTAAACCCAGTGCGTTTGCACGTTCAAGAACTGCCATATCCTGTACGATGATCCCAGTTGGCTTTATATCTTCTAATAGTAATAAATAATCGTCTAACTCAGAAAGCTCGTTCGCATCTATTAGGTTATTGACGGTTATATAAGTGGCTTTTTCTCTCTCTTTTGCCAAATCCACCGCTTCTTTTAATTCAGAGTCACTAAAGTTAAATCCTTTGCGGATCATGCGCATGTTCATACGCTGTCCACCAAAGTAGATCGCATCACAGCGACTGTCTACTATCCCTTTAAAAATTTCTAAATTACCGGCTGGTGCAAGTAATTCGATTTTCTTTCCGTTAAAATTCCTCATCATTGCTCCTTGTCTAATCACTTCACTACCTTCACTATTTTACACCTCAAATAACTTTGATACAACCTTTCTATACTA
This sequence comes from Fusibacter sp. QWL-12, assembly GCF_058683495.1. Lineage (NCBI taxonomy): Bacteria > Bacillati > Bacillota > Clostridia > Eubacteriales > Fusibacteraceae > Fusibacter > Fusibacter sp. QWL-12. The sequence goes on along the minus strand of NZ_CM178745.1, from coordinate 2,094,548 downwards.
TTGACATCACGTCTAAAAGAGATTAAAATATAATTGAACATATGAGCAACTGTTCATATGTTGTTGGAATTTAATTTCTAAATCTAATCTTTTAACTTAGGGGTATTCATATGGAAAAAGTGACGTTAAATCTCAGCGGACTTGGCTGTGCCAACTGTGCCGCAAAAATTGAATCAAGATCTAAAAACTTAGCGGGTGCTGATAATGTGGTTCTAGACTTTTCAAGATCACGGTTAACCTTTGAAAGTAAAGGCGATGCCGATGCAACCATACAAGCTATTAAACAAATCGTACTTGATCTAGAACCTGATGTTGTCGTTTCAGTTGCTGGCGCACCTGCTGAAACGAAAGCGACAAGTCAAAATAGCGGGCTTTCTCACTGGATTCACGATAAAAAGGAAGTGGCACGACTCTTTTCGAGTTTGGCATTATTTTTAATCGGTATCATAATCGGTTCAGATTCAACCATTGCACTGCCCTTCTTTTTAGTTGCTTATCTGCTTTCTGGATATAAGGTTTTACACAAATCCTTTAGAAACATTCGTCGAGGCGAAATCTTTGATGAGAATTTTCTTATGTCTCTTGCAACCTTCGGCGCAATCGCAATTGGCGAATATCCTGAAGCAGTTGCCGTTATGATTTTTTATGAAATTGGCGAGTATTTTCAAGACTTGGCCGTTAACCGTTCAAAACGAGCAATCAGTTCACTTATGGATATTAGACCCGATCAAGCAACGGTTCTAAGAAATGGGTTTTGGATGTCTGTTTCTCCTGAATCTGTATCTCTGGGTGAAACCCTCATGGTTAAACCCGGTGAGCGCGTACCACTTGACGGTATTATTATAGAAGGAAGTACATCCGTCGATACCTCAGCATTAACAGGCGAGTCAGTACCGCGATTTATCACCAAGGGAGATGAAGTCTTAAGCGGAAGTGTCATCTTAAGTGGCGTCGTTCAGGTAAAGGCGACTTCGATCTACAGTGAGTCTACTGTCGCTAGAATCTTATCCTTAGTTGAGAATGCGACAGCAAATAAAGCACCAACAGAAAACTTTATTACTAAATTTGCTAGATATTATACACCAGCGGTTGTTTTCTTTGCACTTGGTTTGGTCATCGTTCCTTCAATCCTATTTGGATTTGATCAATTTAATACTTGGCTGTACAGAGGACTTATTTTCTTAGTTATTTCATGTCCATGTGCACTTGTGGTTTCTGTGCCACTCGGTTTCTTCAGTGGTATTGGTAATGCCTCTAAACACGGTATACTTGTGAAAGGTAGTAACTATCTTGAAGCACTTAGTCAAATCGATACAGTTGTCTTTGATAAAACGGGTACACTTACAAAAGGTAAATTTAAAGTTCATGAAATTTATGTTGCCAATGCTTCAATCGAGCGAACATTTCTAATGAAGCTTGCTGCCATAGCTGAGTCACATAGTAACCATCCTATAGCAAAATCCATATTAGACTATACCGGCGACTATGATCGTTCTGTGAGCCTAAATAAGATCGAAGAAGTCAGTGGTAAAGGCGTTATCGTTGAAACGTCTTTGGGCAAAATCGTCGCTGGCAATCTCAGCCTTATGAAAGAGAATCAAATCGTTGTCACACCAATAGATTCACCACATACGCAAGTTCACATCGCTTTAGATAGCGAATATCAAGGAACGTTTGAAGTGCGTGATGAAATCAAAGCAGATGCCTTTGAAACCGTAGCCGCATTGAATTCAAGCCATATTGAAGTTCAGATGCTCACTGGTGACCGTAGGGAAGCTGCTGTTTCAGTAAGTACTGAGCTGGGTATAGACAAAGTGTCCAGTGAATTACTCCCTGAAAATAAATATGAGATTGTCGATGCGTTGATTCGCTCTGGTAAGAACGTTGGTTTTGTAGGCGATGGTATAAATGACGCCCCTGTTTTAGCACTAGCAAGTGTGGGCATCTCTATGGGTGCCATTGGTAGCGATGCCGCTATTGAAGCGTCTGATGTCGTCCTTATGACTGATGAGCCATCAAAAATCATAGAAGCAATTGCCATATCTAAAAAGACTAAAAGTGTCGTCACACAAAACATCGTCTTCGCACTTGGTGCTAAGCTATTAATTATGGCACTGGGTACGGTTGGATTGAGTTCCATGTGGATGGCAATTTTCGCTGATGTAGGTGTGGCTTTGATAGCAGTTCTCAATTCTACTCGTGTTTTGGGTTTCAAACCACCTAGCATCGCAAAATAAAATTCCTTAATTTATAACAAGCATTTTAAAGTGACAAGACACCAAATAGACCATTTAAGCCATTTTAGGGAATTCCCATAAAATGGCTTTTTGTTTTTTGTTTCATATTTAACCCTATTTTGTTTAATATATTAAACTTAATTTCACTTAAAAACAACCTATAAAATTTTTATAAAAAAACCGTATTAAATACTAGTATTTCTCATATTTTGTGCTATAATTGTACTTGTGCTAAAAACAGTATTAGTATACTTACGGGTTAATATTTTAAGTATTATCTATCGTTTTAAATAACAGACTATCTTGAATTAAGGAGGCCTGACTTGAAAGGTTACAAGAAAATTAAACTTCATGGGTTCAATAACTTAACGAAGACTTTGAGCTTTAACATTTACGACATCTGCTACACACAAACAGCTGAGGATCGTCAAAAGTACATCGAATACATCGATGAGCAATATAATTCAGAACGTTTGACGAATATCTTGCAAGATGTTACTAAAATGATTGGCGCACATGTCTTAAATGTCGCAAAACAAGATTATGAACCACAGGGCGCAAGCGTTACCATCTTAATTTCAGAAGAAGAGGTACCAGACGGCGCTTTAGACGCATCGTGTAACAAAGGCGTTCTCGTCAATGTACCGCAACACGTTGTTGGCCATTTAGATAAGAGTCACTTAACGGTGCATACTTATCCTGAATATCATCCTGATAATGGTCTTAGCACTTTTAGAGTTGATATCGATGTATCAACGTGTGGTCAAATTTCACCACTTAAAGCACTTAACTACCTGATTGACAGTTTTGATTCTGATATCATCACTATTGATTATAGAGTTAGAGGCTTTACTCGTGATGCATCTGGTCAAAAATTATTCATCGACCACAATATTAATTCAATTCAAAACTATATCGCTAAAAGAACTTTAAATAAATACCAGTTAATTGATGTTAACGTTTATCAAGAAAATATATTCCACACAAAAATGATGCTTAAGGATTTTGAGCTCAACAACTACTTGTTCGAAGTTAGCAAAGATGATTTAACACCAAAAGATCAAAGAGAGATTATGACTAAGCTTAAAAAAGAAATGACAGAAATCTACTATGGTCGAAATATTGGTAAAGCATAGTTACTACTTTGTTCAAAGAGAGGAGACGGCTAAATGCTAGATCAAAACAAAACACCCGTCTTTACTGCAATGAAGGCGTATCGTGATAAGAAAGTAATTCCGTTTGACGTTCCCGGTCACAAACACGGTAGAGGTTTAAGGGAATACGCGGCATATTTTGGCGACGCTATGCTAGAGCTTGATGTCAATTCTATGAAGCCTCTAGATTTTCTAGGGAATCCAATCAGTGTTATAAAAGAGTCAGAAGATTTATTAGCCGAAGCATTTGGTGCAGATCGAGGTTATTTTATCGTAAATGGGACCTCATTTGCCGTACAAGTTATGATTATGACCGCTGTAGGCGAAGGCGATAAGATTATACTTCCAAGAAACGTTCATAAATCAGCGATTAACTCCTTGATTCTATGCGGTGCGACGCCCGTCTATATGAGTCCAGAAATCGATGAAGAAATGGGTGTCTCTCATAATATTACTTTAGAATCATTAAAGAAGGCTTACGAAGCACATCCGGATGCTAAAGCTGCTTTTATCATTAACCCCACTTATTATGGTGCTGTCTGCGATCTTAAAGAGATCGTCGATTACTGTCATGAAAAAGGACTATTGGTTTTAATCGATGAAGCACATGGCACACATTTTCATTTTAATGATGCCTTTCCTCTTAGTGGGATGCAAGCAGGTGCAGATATGTCTTCGGTTAGTTTACACAAAACTGGTGGTTCATTAACACAGAGCTCAGCACTTTTGGTCAATACCACTCGTGTGGATGGCAGGTATGTTAGAAAAGTCATCAACATGATGCAAACGACAAGCCCTTCCTATCTTTTAATGGGATCTTTGGATGTGGCTAGAAAGATGCTCGCAACTGAAGGCAAAGTCATTTTAGATCATATCCTCGAAGTTGCAGATTATGCTAGAACTGAAATCAATAAGATTCCCGGTTGCTATGCGATCGGAAAAGAATCAGAAGGCAGACCTGGTATCTATGCATTTGATCCTACTAAACTGAGTGTCACTACACGTGATATGGGACTAAACGGTATGGAGCTTTATGATATTTTAAGAGATGAGTACAACATTCAGATGGAAACAGGTGATGTTTATAATTCTCTTGCCATTTTAAGCGTAGGCGATGATTACGATCATGTTGATCTGTTAATCGAAGCACTTAAAGACATCAGCAAACGCTTTATGGACAAACGCGTCGATTATAAGAAAATCGATCTGCATTACCCAGAGGTGATCATTTCTCCAAGAGACGCTTTTTATGCTGAAAAAGAAATGGTTGCTTTAGAAGACACACTTGGTCGTATCAGTGGCGAATCGCTTATGAGTTACCCACCTGGTATACCTGTCGTCAGCTACGGCGAGCGTATCAACGAATCAGTCATCGAACAAATTAAACTGTTCAAGGCATCTCACGGTATTGTGACCGGCATGGAAGATCCAAATGCCGATTTCATCAAAGTCATTAAAGAATAATTTAAATTACAGCCAATTGTTTTATAAAATGATTGGCTGTTCATTTGTAAGGTTATATATAAATTAAATCTGGCGTCTTCGTCAGGAGTTATTATTAGGAGGTAATCATGGAACTTTGGTACACGGAAAAACACACAGATACAGTTGACTTTTCAATAAAAGTAAAGAAACACTTTTACTCTGAAGAGAGCCCATTTCAAACAATCGACTTCTTTGAGTCTGAAGAATTTGGTACTTTCTTTACATTAGATGGCTTAATGATGGTAAATGAAAAAGATGAGTTTGTTTATCACGATATGATTACACACGTGGCGATGGCAACGAATCCAGAAATCAAACGCGTACTCGTTATCGGTGGTGGTGACGGTGGCACAGTAAGAGAATTAACAAGATATGCACATATAGAAAAAATTGATATGGTTGAAATCGATGAAATGGTTGTTCGCGCTTGCGAAAAATACCTACCTATTACAGCATCAAAATTAACAGATCCAAGAGTATCCCTTTACTTCGAAGATGGTCTTAAATTCATCGAAGGTAAAGAAAATGTATATGATTTAATCTTAGTAGATAGTACTGATCCTATCGGACCTGGAGAAGGTTTATTCTCTGAAGCATTCTACAAAGATTGCTATGCAGCTCTTTCTCCAAATGGTATTTTAATTAACCAACATGAGAGCCCATATTATCCAAATTATGCTAGAGAAATGAAGCGTTCGCATTCAAAAATTGAGAAAATCTTCCCAATTAGTAAAGTGTATCAATTCCATATGCCTACTTACCCATCAGGTCATTGGTTATTTGGTTTTGCTTCTAAAACACTTGATCCAATTAAAGATTTCAATCCTGAAAAATGGGCATCTTTTGGTCTTGAAACAAAATACTATAATACAGATTTACACGTAGGCTGCTTTGCACTCCCTACTTTCGTTAAAAAGATGTTGGAGGAATAAGATGCATTCAAATATTCATACGTTTATCGGATGTGATTGTGAGTTTGATGATGCTGACGTCGTAATCTTCGGCGCTCCGTTTGATTCTACAACTTCATTTAGACCGGGGACACGTTTTGCTGCGGACTATATCCGTATGGACTCATTTGGACTAGAAACGTATAGTCCTTACCTTGATAAAGATTTAAGCGACTATGCACTAACGGATATCGGCAACCTCGATTTACCTTTTGGTAATGCTGCTAAGGCACTTGATGTGATCGAGTCAACGGCTTCAGAAATACTAAGTGCTGGCAAAAAGCCATTCTTAATCGGTGGTGAGCATTTAGTATCACTCGGTACAATTCGCGCAGCTTATAAGCAATATCCAAATATGAAGCTGATTCACTTTGATGCACACACAGATTTAAGAGACCATTACATGGGCGAACCACTTTCACATGCGGCGGTCATCAGACGTGCTTGGGATTTTATGGGCGATGGTACCATCTCTCAGTTCTGTATCCGTTCTGGAGAAAAACAAGAATTTGAATGGGCAAAGACACATACGCATCTTGAAAAATTCACCTATGATACACTTAAGGATGTCGTATCTGGCATTGAAGCAGATACACCTGTATATGTCACTATCGATCTTGATGTTTTCGATCCATCTATCTTCTCTGGTACGGGTACACCTGAACCAGGTGGCATCTTCTTCAATGATATGATTAAAATTTTAAAGACACTTGCACCACTCAATATCATCGGTGCAGATGTCGTCGAGCTTTCACCACATTATGACCAAACAGGTGTTAGTACTGCAACTGCTTGTAAAGTCATTAGAGAGCTTATGCTAACAATGCTTAAATAGTATATAAAACGCCTGTTAACAAGTTACGGTTAACAGGCGTTTATTTCTTTATTTCTTTATTTCAAATCTAATTTACATTATCTCATCCATTGATTAATGTAGTTTGTTAGCCATTAATACTAATGATCCCCAAGCTTATCAAAGTCTGCCTTTGTCACAATTTTAGCACCCAATAGGATAGCGCCATAGACGATGACAGCTACCATTATAGCGAACATCAAGGAAAGTCTCATACCCAAATGTGGCTCGATAATGCCATATGCACCTTTTGAAAGGACTACCATAACGACATTGGCTACTATCGTCATCAGTATCTTTCTTATAAACTCAGAAGACGGCTTAAACGATTTATAAACCACGCTGACATTTAATGCAGCTGCAACAAAGTATGCGATCAGCGTTGAATAAGCAGCACCTACGATATTTAAGCTTGGTATTGCTATTAAGATATACGCTGATATAACTTTTGCTATCGCACCAATCCCTAAGTGAAGCACAGGTTTTCTATATTTATCAATACCTTGTAAAATACTCGTCGTCGCTAAAAATACAGAGAATAAGACGATGGATAATCCCATAATGCCAAGTACCGGCGCCGCATCGATAGCGATCTCAGCCTTAGAAGGGTAAAGGAACAGTAAAATCTGTTCTGCAAAAGCCCAAATACCGACACCCATCGGCATCCCTAGTGATACAGAGAGTAGAATTCCTAAGTCTACTTGATGTTTAAGATTTGGATTTCGCTGTGTAAATGCACGCGTAATCATTGGCAATAGGCTAACTTCAAGTGCTGAAAATACCACTTGTGAAATATTGATAATCGGTGTTGAATAAAACGATAAATAGGAATACATAACCGCAGCTTCATCGATAAAGCCAACATCTCTAAGACGCCAAACGACTAAAGTACCATCGATAATGGTAAGAAGTGGCATAATAGAAGCGCCAATGGCAATCGGTATTAACACCTCAAAAATTCTCTTTGAAATCCCTTTAAAATCATGAACTTCTTTGTTCACCACTTTAAAATGCTTTCTGTGGCGACTAACAGAGTATCCCCAACTGATTACTGCGCCGAAAAAAGCACCTGATGTACCCGCAGCAGCGACATAGCCATCGCCCATAGCAAAACCTGATACCACAGCAACGACGCCAAGACCTAGAATCACTCGACCTAGCTGTTCAATCAGCTGTGAAATACCGTAGAATTCCATCCTTTGTGTGCCCTGAAAATAGCCTCTATAAGCTGCATTCTGCGATACGAAGAAAGCTGCAATACCCAAGACGTAGAAAGAATAACGACTCTCGGGATAACCCAGCGCATTTGAAATAACACCGGCAAATCCAATTAAGAAAATCATCGCAGCAATCCCGAAAATCTGTAAAAATCGCTTCGACACATGATAGACATCGTCCTGTAAAACTTGATTTTCAGTTGCTATCGCCTCCGCAGTTAATTTGGCAATTACAGCAGGAATCGATGTGGTGGAGATTACGATCAATATATTATACCAAGGATATGCTAGCGAATAATAAGCAACTGCATCCTCAGACATAAACATGGCAAGTGGCACTCTATAAAACGCACCAATAATTTTTACTAATAGTCCAATAATTCCCAATATACCAAGATTTTTTGCAAATTTATTTTTCATAAGACCTCTTTTTTTCTAGTATCAAACTCTGACATTCACTAAGGTGTCAAATTACATTATAAGCCATTGAAGATACAAATTAAAGCGGCATCTTAAAGTTTTTTGACGCCTCCGATCCATTCTTTTAAAGATGGAAACTCCTCATGAAATATTACGATTACTGACAGTATAAACGTCTTGTGCGCATATACAAATCGTCTAGTGGTTTTAACCACTTTAACAATGGCCATAACTGGTAGCTTTAAGGTCTTATAAAGAAGGTCAATGACCGTTTCTTCTTTGGAAGCCGATTCACCGACTTCTATCGCTTTCACTCTGGTGTCTTCATGTGAGGGACTTGAGTCAACGAGCTCATCGAAGGTTATATTGAAGTCACTTAGCCTCTTACCAAATGTATCAATTTCAATTTTTAAAATGGGATCGGCCTCTGGTGCAGCAGGTTCATCTATCTCATCATCCCAGGATTGTTGCATGGTTTTATGCTTCACACCTGATCGATGAAAATCAATTAAGCGATTTCGGATGACGGTCGTCACATAGGTTTCAAACTTGCTATGACCTTCCTCGTAGGTATCTATAGCATCATTAAAAGCCTCCAAAGCTACGCTAAACTCTTCATCGTTTTCTATCGATAAATATCTGCCCAATTGTTTAGAAGTTGTATATATAATAAAATTCATATTTTCTTTTATAAAAGACTCTCTCACATCTGAGTCAACTTTTGCTTTCATTAATTGATTGTGATCCATATTATGCCTCCAATGTTATTATATCATCAACACAATCACTTCAAACAAGTCAATATGATTACATAATAAAAAAGCCAAATGAGATGCATACACATCCCATTGGCTTAGAAGGAGATACTTAAATTTTAAAAGTTTGCTCCCCGATTGCTGCAAAGCCAATAACTGCAGAAAAGAATTCAATCGGCTTTTCATACATGGAAGCATGTCCACAATTCTTAATCACTACGAATCGACTATTTTCAATCGCTTCATTTAGCTCGACTTGGCAAGATAAAGGTGTAATGATATCCTCATCTGCGCCAATGAGTAAGGTTGGCACTTTTATCTGGTTCACTAATGATCTAGCGTCATGTGTTTCAGCGCTGATCACCAATCTAATAAAACCATCGTACCATCTTGCATCAAACAATCTGGCAAACATACCTTCTCTTGCATTTAGCCAATCGATGTTCTTTTCATAGAAATCCATTGAATAAATCGGTGGAATCGTATTTTTGAAAAACTGCTTGCCATCATGTGTTTTAGCAGCATAAACCCAAGCATCGCCAATGGCCTTTAATTGTTGATTGGTATAAGCAGTTGTATTTGCCAAAATAAGTTTGTCAATCATATGCTGATACTTAACAGCGAATTTCATGGCAACTTCACCACCGTAAGAGATACCAAGTAAGGTCACATGCTGAAGGTCAAGTGCCACCATAGCTTCTTTTACGAGTTCAACCTGCAAATCTTGTGTATAAGCTTCATCTAAATAATCGGACTTACCCTGATCGTAAAAATCCAATAGCACCACTTTAAAATGTTGATTCAATAGGCTAACAAAAGGTTGCCAACTAGCGCAACTCATCATTATTCCATTGAGTATGACGAGTGTAGACTCACGATCGCCATGCACTTCATAGTAGGCTTTTTTTCCATTCACCTCTAAAAATGCCATTTTACTTCTCCTTGATTAAAGCAACTACTTTTTCCAAACTATCCACCATTGGATTATGAGCAGAGTTCTCAAGCACAACCAACTTTGCGTTATCCTTAAGCGCATCTTTTATGCCAACTGCCATTTCCATAGGTACGACGATGTCTTTATCCCCTTGAATGATCAAAACTGGACATTTAATTTTATCGATTTCTCCACTTCCGACGCCATAGCCATTATCCGCATGAGAAAGGTTAAATCTTGTCAGAGAGAAGTCGATATCCACTAAATTTCTCTGTAAAAGCATTTCAGAGACATAGTAATCATAATCCTCAGCATCCGGCTGATTACCAGCTGTATAGATTGCTGCATTCCATAGGAATTTATAAAAATCTGCATTTCGATTTTTAATCGCATCTAAAACTGGTGCAACCTGTATTGGATCGTTCTCAATATCTTCTTTTGTCATTAAAAGCTCGGTTAGAATCGGTTGACCTTGTGCGTCTTTCTTGAACATTGGATATCCCATAATGCCAACGCTCTCTAGTAAAATAACGCGCTTAATTACATCAGGACAATCGATTGCAAGGTGCATGGCGATACCGCCACCTGTGGACCATCCCAAAACTTCCACATCCTTGAGTCTCAATTTGTCGATAAAGTATTCTAGGTCTTCGCTGAGTTCTTTAAGTGAATCAAATCTTTCATGGTAAGAAGAATGTCCAAAGCCCCTAAGATCAACTGCGTAAATTTTAAAGTCATCGTAAAGTGCATCCATCAACTTATCAAAATGAGCAGATGAAGACATATTACCATGGATCAACAACAGAGTTCTGTCACCTAATCCACCCTCACGATATGCGAGGACTTCATTTTTAATATGAATCTTTTTAAATTCAAATTCGTTCATGCTAAGTGCCCTCTTTCTTGTCTTATTCCCAGACTATTATTAAAATCATCCCCCATTTGACAAATGATTTTATGAATAATCCGTGTTTTTCGATTAAAATAAACAACCTTGTCGATGCCTACTCACATTATACCCTAATTGAGTATAATGTGAGCTGTCATCTATAAAGGTTGTTTGATTAAACAAGAGTCGTTCTATTAATTAGTTTCCTAAGATTGAGTTGATTGATGCAAGGTCTTTTACAGGTAACCAAGCGCCATCTTTGTTTTCTGGATCGATTTTAGAAAGGTTCATTTCTTGTGTACCTGCTCTTAAACCGTCAGCATAGTTGATTTCTCCACCAAATGGGTTCATGATTGGAGCAGATTCTAATGCATCCATGTATTTATCCCAAGTGATTACGCCATCAACTCTTTCTAAACCTTCTACAAAGAAGTAAGCAGCGATCCAACCAGTCATAGCATATACGTTAGTTTCATAACCAACAGCATATTTTTGGAATTCTTCTAAAGCTTTAGCTCTTTCACCTTCAAATGAAACCCAACCATTACCATAAACATCAAATTTTCCAGCGATTTCATTTACAACGCCTTGAGCGATAACTGGAGAAACGTTAACGTAAGTTGTGATAACGTCTTTATTAACATTTTGTGCAGCCAATTCTTTAACGATTGTTGGGAAAGTTGCTTGAATAGCAGCAACGATTACGAAATCAACATTCGCATCTTTAATTGCTGTAATTGCAGAAGAAACGTCAGTAGCACCAGCAGCAACTTGTTGCTCTACTAATTCTAAGCTAAGTTCTTTTGCCATTTCTTGAGCGCCCCAAAGTAAGTCTTTACCAGCATCATCATTTGTATAAACGATACCGATTTTTTTAGCTTCGAAGTCACCAGCAGCACGCGCTACCATGATTTTACCTTCTGTTTTGTAGATTGGTTGAACTGGGAAGATGTTTCTATCTGAACCAGTTGCATTTTCGTTATAAAGTTGGCCGATACCAGTTGCAAAGTAAACCGCTGGAATACCATAAGATTTAAGATCTTCGATAGTAGCTGCAACTACAGGTGTACCAAAGTGACCTACGATTGCAAATACTTTTTCATCTTCAACAAAGCTTGTTAATGCAGCTTTACCTTTAACTGGGTCAAACTCGTCATCAACATGTTTGAAAACGATTTGTCTGCCTTGGATACCGCCAGCTTCATTGATCATTTTGAAATAAGCTTCAATACCAGCGTTAAATGGAACGCCAACAGGTGCAAATGCACCAGAAGTTGCCGCGCTGTTTGCTACGACGATTTCTGTATCAGTGATACCTTGAGCCCACTCTAATTGTTCTTCTGTTGTTGCCACTGTTTCACCATTTGCAGCTGTAGTAGCTTCAGTTGTAGCTGGTTCGTCCTTCTTAGCACAAGCAGCTAATGAAAAAACCATAACAAAAACTAATAAAAGCGATAAAAATCTTTTCATTTTTCTTACTCCTCCTCTTATGAGTCTAAATCTGTAATTTATATTCAGTCGGGATTGGGATTTAATCCGACTCAATACCAGTTTAAATGTTACTCTATTACCTTTAATTAATGAGAACCAAGATAAGCTTCGATTAATTTTGGATCATTTCTAAGCTGATCCGCTGGACCATGTGTCTTAATCTGACCTAATTCAAGAAGATAAGCATAATCTGCAATTTTAAGTGTTTGAGCTGCATTTTGCTCAACGATAATTACGGTTGTTCCTTCTTCTTTGATTTCTTTTACTATCTTCATAATGTCTTGAACGATTAATGGTGCTAGCCCAAGTGAAGGTTCATCTAGAAGAAGGACTTTAGGGCTGCTCATCAGTGCTCTTGCAATTGCCAGCATCTGTTGTTCACCACCTGAGAGTGTCGATGCAACTTGTGCTTTACGTTCTCTTAGGACTGGAAAATATTTATAAACACGTTCGAAGTTGGCTGCAATTTGTGCCTTATCTCGAAGGGTAAACGCGCCAATTTTAAGATTTTCTTCTACTGTAAAATCTCTAAACACCGCTCTTCCTTCAGGAGACTGTGCAATACCAAGAGCAGCAACTTTTTCAGCTTCTTTTTTAGCAATGTCTTCATCATACAGTTTAATAGTGCCTTCAGCGGGTTCAACCAAACCAGAAATCGTTCTTAAAGTGGATGTTTTGCCGGCACCGTTTGCACCGAGAAGCGCAACGATTTCGCCTTCTTTAACCTCGATATCGATGCCCTTTAAGGCTTCTACAGCTCCATATCTTACAACCAGGCCATTAATTGACAACGCTGTCTTTTTATCTTTACGCATTTTCATCTACCTCGATTCCAAGATATGCAACTTGCACATCTTTGTTTTCTTTGATTTCTTTAGGTGTTCCAACTGCTAGGAACTTACCAAAAGAAATCGCACAGATACGATCACAGACTTCCATTACCAGTCTCATATCATGCTCAACTAGAAGGATTGAACAGTTAAGCTCATCTCTTAATCGACGAATCAACTTTGACAACTCAATTGTTTCAACATCATTGAGACCCGCTGCTGGTTCATCTAAAATGATCAATCTTGGATTAGACATTAACGCTCTTGCAAACTCTACCTTTTTAAGAACGCCATAAGGTTGTCCACCAGCTGGTGCATCTGCTCTATCTTCGATGCCTAAGATACTGAGTACGCGCATCGCTTCAGCTCTGTATTGTTTTTCTTCTTTTCTAGCTCTTGGCAATCTCAGTGCTTGATCAAGGATGTTTGATTTAAAATCCACATGAGCACCGATTAATACGTTATCAATAATGCTCAACTCTCTAATCAACTCGACATTCTGGAAGGTTCTGACCAAACCGAGCTTGATGATGTCATGCACGTTTTTCTCAAGTAGGTTGTGCACCGATCCATTTCTATCTTTAAATAAGATATCTCCTGAATTTGGCTTATAGAACTGTGTGATACAGTTAAATACCGTTGTCTTACCAGCACCATTTGGTCCGATCAATCCAAAGACTTCATTTTCTTTGATGTCAAAAGAGAGATTGTCTACAGCCTTTAAGCCTCCAAATGCTATGGAAAGTCCATCGACTTTGAGTACTAAGCCGTCAATATTTTTTTGCATACTATTTCTCTCCTTTTACCAGTTTTACTATAAAGCGTTTTAAGTCAGTAAACATATGCACCAAGCCGTTAGGATAGAATATGATAACGACGATGATGAGAATACCGTTTAAAACATACGATAAATCACTGAAAAACGGCACTTGTTTTAATAGTAAATCCGGTACCGCAAATACGATAAACGCCCCAAGTAAGGTACCATAGATGGATCTAAGACCACCGATAACGATCATCGCAAGGAAGTTAAGGGATAAGTTAAGCGACCAAATTGTCGGATATGAGTATTTAACAAAGTGAACATAAAGTACACCTGCTATTGCTGCATACATTGTAGCTAAAGCAAAAGCAATAAGTCTGTGATTTAAAAGATTAACCCCCATTGCTTGAGATGCGGCTTCGCTACCTCTCATGGCATTTAATGCTCTACCCAATCTACCATTCATGAGATTGTAAGTTAAAAGCATAACCAGGATCAATACGACTACGACAAAATAATAGGTACCTGCACGGTCTAGCTCAAATGAGCCAAGAAGTGTTGGATACTGGGCTGTCTTACCACTGAAGCCGTTTGTAAAGAAGTCAAACTCCTCAAAAGTCTTTTTGAGAATTTCAGAAACAGCAAGAGTGGCAATTGCAAGGTAAATACCTTCAATTTTAAGTGATACCAGACCTACTAGTATACCTAATAAAGTTGGAATGACAACCGCTAAGACGATACTCAACTCAAAAGGTAATGCCAAATCGGTTGTAAAATATGCCGATAAATATGCAGCAAAACCCATAAAGCCTGCTGTACCTAAAGAGATCAAACCAGAATAACCAAGTAAAATATTAAGTCCTAATGCCGCAATTGCGAAAATAAAGGTTCCACCAAGAGTTGTTAAATAACTCGTCTTCATTAGTCCCATTTTTGCCAATGTAGGCACAAGTGCTAATATCAAACCTAAAAGGACAAAATGTAAGTAAGGATTTTTAACTATTTTCTTCATCTTTTCACCTACACCTTTTTAATGATTTTCTTACCGAATAAACCGTGAGGTCTAAACACTAAGAATACTAAGATTAGAATATATAAAATCTGTCCACCCCAAACTGAGCTACCATAGTAAAGTAATAAGTTTCTTCCAATACCGATGATATATGCGCCAACTACAGGACCATAGAACGTCTGGAAGCCACCCAATACAACCGCTATTAATGCGTTTAATTGAACGTCATCCATAATGTGAAGGGTTACAGAGGTCATCGGTGCTGTCATAACACCTGAGATAACGCCTAGTACACCGGCAACTGCCCAAGCACCCATGGTAACAGTTTTGGTTGGTACGCCCATCAGTCTCGCAGTATGCTCGTTAGAAGCAGTAGAACGAATTGCTAATCCAATTTTTGTTTTTTGTAAAATTACAAACAGCCC
This sequence comes from Fusibacter sp. QWL-12, assembly GCF_058683495.1. Lineage (NCBI taxonomy): Bacteria > Bacillati > Bacillota > Clostridia > Eubacteriales > Fusibacteraceae > Fusibacter > Fusibacter sp. QWL-12. The sequence continues at coordinate 2,079,133 of NZ_CM178745.1, read as the reverse complement.
ACCCATAACAAGTAGACCAAAGAAAATATTAAAAATACCGTTGTAGGAAATGTCTGCTCCGAGAATTGAAAGGTTACCCTGTTCAATCAGTCTCGGTAATCTCAATGGATCTACACCAAAGATGAGTGGTGCGATTCCTAAAACGATCATGATCATACCCAGCGTAATTATCTGCTTAGCTTCGGGATGAACTTTTTTAGTATGTCGAATAACTACTAGGTCAATCAGTATACCGATTAGAATCGCACTGACGATACCACCAAGAGCTGCTAACCAAATGTTAATGCCCATTGTGTTGAATAAGTAGGTAACGACGAATGTGTTGAACATCGCAACCGCACCTTGAGAAAAGTTAACGATATTGGATGTTCTAAAAATAATGATGATGCTTAGTGCTGCGAGTGCATATATACTCCCAGTCTCTAAGCTACGCAGAATGACTTGAATAAAAGTACTCAAAATGTTCACCTCATCTAATGTTTTTTCTTAACTAAAACTGCTTTGCAAGGCTTTCAAGCGTTTTAGCACTTTCATTGAGCGCCTCAACCGATTTTGAAATCTCCTCTAATGCTTCGGTCTGCATACTAAAGATTCCGTTATTATCGTGAATTTTGCGTTCAATGTTGCCAATAGAACCTTTGATTTGGGTCAAAGTATTCTTAATTAAGTCTGCAGAATCCTTACTCGATTTTGACATCTTTCTAATTTCTTCTGCTACAACACCAAAACCGCGACCGTGTTCGCCAGATCTTGCAGCCTCAATCGCTGCATTTAATCCCAACAAATTCGTCTGGTTTGCAATGTTGCTGATGAAACTAATAATTTCATCTGTCTTTTCAGTTGATTCTCTAGAAGCAACGACGTCTCTTCCAATATCGATATTACGGTCTACAACACTCTGAATATTTGTAGAAACCTCGCGGAAAGATGTAGATAGTTTATCTAAGGCTACAGATAAAGTAGTACTTAGTGTTTCCATCTGACTTTGCTTTTCAAGACTGACGCCAAAGCCAATCGCTCCAACGACGATGCCATTTTCGTCATATACTGGATAGCCGATTGCCTTGTAAGGAAATCCAAAAACCTCTTTAGGAATTACTTTGTGAACGAGCTTACCCGTCTGTATACTGTCATAGGCTGCAGAGCCTTTTTTAAGTAACGACTGTTCCTCCGACTGTACTGTTCCCGCTGTTCCCGTGAAGAACTTTAGGCAGCGCTCAGTGTTATTGATTCCGACCATGAGCTTTTCATCGACTAGAAGATTCAACAAAGGTATGATCTCATTGAACACTTGCATCGTTGAATTTTGGGAAATATCCGTGATCATAATTAGCTCCTAATTTCTAGTTGTTTATTTCCTGCATTCCTTGTCATTAATACTAGCAATTCCTATGCCAAAATATTCACTTTAAATCTTGCACTTAAAAACGTGCATTTACTCGACTTTATTAATAAAAGCTTTACAATTTATGATAAAAAAATTGACAGATGTCCAAATTGTGTACAAATTTATGTACAATAAATGGACAACTGTCAATATTTGTTTCATTTTTGCTTGAATCTCATTTCATTTCGCTATCACATTTATGTCAATTTCATATTAAGTCGCTTTTTTATGATATTTAACGTGCTCTGTGTACAATTCACAGAACCTATTGATTTGATTGTCTTGCAGCCAAATTTAAACTTTTTTTCAATACCATATCATCTCCTAATTTATTGAAATGAAACCATTTTTTTATCTAATTAATAGGAGTTCTGAAATAAGTTTATTGTCATGTACAAATTTTTGACCAATCGGTGTACAGCTATCAATCATCAGAAAAAGCGCTTTGATGCGCCATCATCATATCAATTAGCGTCAATGCAGTCATAGCCTTGACAATAGGCACCGCTCTAAGAGCAATGCACGGATCATGTCGGCCTTCAATTTTAAGTTCAGTCATCTCTTTTGTTTTAAAATCCAAAGTATTTTGTGTTTTACTGATAGATGCGGTCGGCTTTAAAACACATTTGAACGTCAATGGCATGCCATTGGTTAACCCACCATTGATACCACCATTGTGATTGGCATTGGTTTGAACTCGACCTAGGTGATCTAAGACAAAAGCATCCACCACTTCGCTACCTAATTTTGATGCAAAATCAAAGCCATCTCCAAAACTGATTCCCTTAATTCCTGGGATTGAAAACAAGGCATGAGATAATTGACTTTCAGCTGAATCAAAAAAAGGGGCACCTAAGCCTATAGGAAGCTCAAAAACTGAAGTTTCGATAATTGCTCCTACTGAATCGCCTTGACTTCTAGCGGATTCAACAACATCCAACAATCGCATCTTTGCATCTGGATAAATACCATAAGGAGCATCATTCAGTCTTTCCAAATCCTCATTATAAATTCCATATCTCGATAGTGAAATTGATTTTTCACTACCGATTTGATAAATATGTGCCACAATCTGAATGCCTTTTTTATTCAGTAAATCCTCAGCAATGGCACCTGCAAAAACCAATGGTGCCGTTAATCTTGCTGAAAAATGACCACCTCCTCGGTAATCGTTTGCACCTTCAGATTTTATATGTCCAACATAATCAGCATGTCCAGGCCTAAAGACATGTTTTACAGCTTCATAATCCTTGGAACGTGTATTACCACTAACGAACCACACGGTAAGTGGCGCTCCTGTGGTTTTCTCGTTGAAATAACCACTTAATATTTCAAACTCATCTGACTCTGCCCTAGGCGTTGTAAGAGCTTGTCCTGGTTTGCGTTGACTGAGACGTTTTTCTATGAGTGCTTTGTTCAGTTTGTAGTTTGGGGGTAGACCATCTATCACACAGCCTACACCTTGTCCGTGTGACTCACCAAACAAAGTTAACTTTATTGAACTCCCTATGCTACTCGCCACTAAGTACACCTCCTAACGCACGATAATCCTTCCAGAACTCTGGATAAGATTTTTTAACACTGTCTTTTCCTAATATAGTAACCTCACCATTTGCACAAGTTGCTGCAATTGCAAGCGCCATAGCAATTCTATGATCCTGCCACGCTTCAACGATCCCGCCAGTCAACTGCCTATTGCCGACAATCTCAAGACCATCATCAGTTTCACTGATTAATGCACCTAATTTATTGAGTTCAGACGCTATTGCTAATAGACGATTGGACTCCTTAATTCTCACACGTTCCGCTCCAGTAATCCGAAACAAACCAGATTTAACCGAGCAAAGAACTGCTATGATCGGAACTAAATCAGGACATTGACTGACATCGATAGCTAAGTAGTCTTCAGACGCGCTAAGCTGCGTCACTTTTTCAATGATTTCAATAATCCTTTTATCACCTTGTTCAGATTCTGCGTTTAGTCCTTTAACCTCTATTTGACTACCAATTGCATTTGCCACTAACCAAAATGCAGCTTGAGAGTAATCTCCCTCAACCCAATAATTTGCTGGCTGATAGGATTGATTGCCTTTAACTCCTAAAGTTAATTCATTCTTCCATTCAATTTCAATGCCAAACCTTTTTAAACAACTAATGGTAAGCTTCACATAATCCATCGACTCAAAAGGCGGTTTAATCTTTATCTGACTGTCACCTTCTAGTAGGGGCAACATAAATAAAAGACCGGTGATAAACTGTGAGCTAACATTACCAACAAGCTCGTATTCTCCCGGTTGCCAGCTTCCTGAAACTGTGATAGGAAGTGCGCCAAAGTTACTTTCAAACTGAATCTTTTGACTTTCGAAAAGCGCTAAATAGGGGCCAAAGGGTCTTTTCATTAATCCCTCAGCACCCTTAAAAGTAACATTGTTCTGTGTCATATGAAAAAAAGGAATCAAAAAACGTGCAGTCGATCCAGATTCATTGCAGTCTATGGTCAAAGGACCAGCTGCAGGCTCTTTTATTCCTAATATATTGGCAACAAATCGGTTGTTTAATGTATTAAAATCGAGGTATATTTGTGCACCAAGTTGCTTCATAGCCTCTATTGATGCTTTTATATCTTCTGAAAGGATAAGATTTTCAACCTTTGAAGTTCCTTTTGCCAGTGCTGCACAGATCACTGCACGATGACTCATACTTTTGGAAGGTGGAATGAATACTTCTCCATTCAAATGACTCGGTGTAATCTGGATCTGATTATTCATCTTTTTCACCTTCTATTACAACTTCTTTTACAACCTCGTTTAAAACAATCGAAAAAGTTGCCATCAGCCAGCTTAACGGATCACGTCCTTTAGCTAGATGACCTATACCTTCAAACCGAATCCATTCCACAGCATCTGTTATGCGTTTTTTATCTCTTGCCATAAGTTCAAATACGGCTTCAGAATCATTCGGGTCAAAATACGTCGGTAACTGGTAGCGCTTATAAATATCCGAAATAGCATCAAAATCGGTCTGCGATATCTGGTTATTTAATAGTGCTAATTTCATTTTAAGAAACATGCCAATAGCAACCGCTTCTCCATGCTTGAAAGTCGTATAATTGTAGAAAGTTTCTACAGCGTGTCCTAATGTATGTCCAAAATTGAGATAATTACGAATCCCTCTATCAAACTCATCCTCAGAGACTATTTGACATTTTATTTTCACACATGATGTGATTATTTGACGGATCAACGTTTCATCTGACATTAAAGTCTCTAATGACTGGTTTTTTAGAAGATTAAAAAGTGTTACATCAAACCCGACAGCGTATTTGACCACCTCTGCCATGCCGTTAATCCATTCCGATTGATCCAATGTCAATAATAAAGAAGGATCGATATAGACTGCATCTGGCTGATAAAAGCTGCCAATCATGTTTTTACCATGATTTAGATTCAGAGCGACCTTGCCGCCTATGCTGCTATCAACCATGGCCATGAGCGATGTAGGGACTTGTATATATGAGATACCTCTCATAAATGTCGCTGCAACAAATCCAGTCAAATCGCCAACCACGCCACCGCCAAAAGCGATTAGACGACTCTGGCGATTCAAATTTAAGGTGGCTAATTTTTCTACCACTTCTGTATAGACATTGATCTGCTTTGAGGATTCTCCTTCTGGAACGACGATGACTCGATCCTTTGGAAGAAAAGAAGCATAAAGACGATATACGGTTGCATCGGTTATAACGATACTTTCTTTGTCATTAACTTCATCAATAAGTGACTTTATCAGACCTTTTTTAATCAAGTGATTTTCAATATATATTGGATAACTACCTTGCTTTAACTCTAGTGTTATTGCAGGCGTGTGATTTACTATCATAATGCCTTCTTTCTTATACAAAGGTTTATCTGCATGACCGTTATTGCTCCATCATGCATCTCTATCTAGTATATCATTTTGAAAGGAAACCTAAAGATTTTTTTCATGTAAAAAACACCTAACAAAGCGTTTACACTACCGCTTTATGAGGTGTTTTCACCGAATGATCTAATAGCTTTTCAATATGTCTTGCAACGCCATCCTCACTGTTTTTACCTATCATTTCGTGTTTAGGTAAACTCTCGACTAGCTTAGGAGTCGCATTCCCCATCAAATAACCTTTTCCTACTACTTGAAGCATTTCGACGTCATTCATACCATCGCCAAATGCAATTACATGATCTTTTGAAACACCAAGTAGGTTCAAAGTCTCTAAAATAGCAGCACCTTTGTTGACACCTTTTGGCATAATTTCTAGGCATTCTGGCATTGAAAATGTTAAGTCAACAATATCACCATGTCTTTCCGACACGATTTTAGCAACTTCTTCTAATTTTCTATAATCCTTTGTCGTAAAGAAGATTTTATTGGTTGGGTGTCCGTAACGATCTTCGAAGCGACAGAGTGTAAATGCAAAATCGCCTTCTTGGTAGTATTCATCAAACACTTTATCGTTTTCTTCCATCAGCCAGTGATCGCCCTGATAGAGGTTTTTATAGACGCCTTCTTCCACCTCAATGGATAAGATATCTTTTACAACTTCTGAAGGAATTGAAGCTTGATAGATTAAGTTGCCAGCTTCATCTGCAACCGTCGCGCCATTTGCTGTAATCAAATAAGCGTTTACGCCTAATTTTTCTTTAATTTTACTTGCATCTCTTAAATGTCTTCCAGTGGCAATGATAAATCTAATATCATGCTCTGCAAGTTGCCTTACCACTTTCTTACTATAATCGCTAATGGTGTGCTCTGCATTTAGGAGAGTGCCATCTAAATCTGAAATAATGACTTTAATAGGTTTGTTCATGATTTCACCTCCACCCGTACAGTATACCCTAAAGGTGAAACCATTACAATTTATAGCATGTTGCTTTTTTGTTAATAAATTTATCTACTTTGTTTAGAGTCATCAACCTTATCTATCATAATGAGACGCGACTGAAAATCTCCGTCATATTCTTCCGTACTTTCGATCCCATTGAAAGCTGGCTTCATGAGGATTCCAGAATGCATTAGAAAACTACCGGATACTGGTCTTTCTAAACACGATACACTATATAATGCACTTGGCTCAAGTCCAACGGGTTTGACCTTAAATAGGCCATCGTTTGGTCTCGATAACACTTGATAATAGCCCAATATAATATTTCTAAGATCACTGCTAACAACCTGCCAAGCAGTCACATTACCATCACCTTCAAAAGGGCTAATCAGTCTGTAAAATGTACCATTAAGAAATGTGTTTCTGTTTTTTTTATAAAAAGCAATTTGCTTTTTTACTTCGATCTTTTCATTAGTTGTCAGCTTTGTTAAATCAAGTTCATAACCAAAGGAGCCAAAATATGCTACATCCGCTCTTAGCTTTAAGCTCGTGTTTCGCTTTACCTGATGGTTTGGCGAAGCGGTTACATGTGCACCCATAGTCGAGAGTGGAAACAGCATAGTCGTTCCATACTGGATTTTTAAGCGCTCAATGGCATCCGAGTTATCACTTGTCCATGTTTGTGGGGCAAAGTAAAGCATTCCCATATCAAATCTACCACCACCTGCTGCACATGACTCTATTAACAAATCTGGATAACGGTCTAATAATCGACTATATAACGCATACACACCAAGAATATACCTATGAAACAGCTCACCTTGACTACTACCAAGTATATACGAATAGGCTTCCGTTATGTTTCTATTCATATCCCACTTGATATAGTCAATTTTTGCATCATCTAGTACCTCGATTAATTGCTTGAATATAAAGTCCACTACCTCTGGCTGTCCAAAGTTGAGTACATATTGATTTCGTCCATGCGATCGATTTCTATACGGGTCGCCAATTACCCAGTCAGAATGTTCTTTAAATAGCTCAGTATTTTTGTTTACCATTTCTGGTTCTATCCATAGACCAAACTGTAGACCCATTTCATGTATTTTATCAGATAAACCAGTGATGCCATCAGGCAGTTTACTCTTGTTCACCCACCAATCCCCCAGACCATATCGATCAGAGTTTCGATCACCAAACCAGCCGTCATCAAGAACAAATAACTCCATTCCTAACTGTTTCGCTTCAGAGGCAATTTCAAGTAATTTTTGCTCATTAAAATCAAAGTAGGTTGCTTCCCAATTGTTCACTAAAATTTGATTCATTCTGCCCTTGTACTTTGGATCAATCAAATGTTGCGTTATCAATCTATGAAATGATTGGCTCAACTCATTTAATCCCTTGTTACTATAGGTTAGAATCGCTTCTGGTGAAGTAAATACATCGCCCTTGCTGAGGGTCCACTGGAATTGAAATGGATTTATTCCCATACTCAACCGCGTATGACGATCAGAATCGACTTCTGCTCCAATATAAAAATTACCACTATAAACCAATGCAAAACCGTATGCTTCACCCAAATGCTCTGTGCAGGACGGACGAACCAATGCTACAAAAGGATTATGAATAGCGCTTGATGCACCGCGTTTGCTTTCTATAGATTGCACACCACGATGTAGAGGGTACCGTTCTATATGACGCTCCTTAATCCAATCGCCATGTAAGTGAAGAAAATCAAATTCCGAGTCATAAAAGTCGATGTTCATACTCATTAATTGATTAATGGATAACTTTGAATCTCCATAATAGTGAAGGCTCGCTGATCTTGAAATGATTGGTAATTCATTAAAAATCGTGTAATTCAACCTAAGTTCACTCGATAACGTCAAATCCTCTAAAACAATCGTTAATGTTTTGCAATTCGATGCATCACCTCTGGTACTTGGTAAGCCCTCTAATTCAGGCTTACCCTCAAAAATAAAATGCTTTATATACTTAAAATCCACAATTCTCGATCCGCGATTATCGGTGAGCATCATGGCGGGTTGTCGGTAATCAGTTGTTCCATAGCTGGGATACTCTAATTTTTCATGTGATAGTGAAAAATCAAATTCACCTTCATAAAGATAGTTTGTCAGCCCTCTATTTACATTTTTTCTAAAAATGTCTTGCGTAAGTGGACCGCAAATGGCTTCACCATAATAAAAATGTCCCAAATGACTATTTTTTAGAATGCCTACTACATAACTGATCTTTTGATTTGACAGATGAAAAATCTGCTCTTTTATATCAAACTCTATCTTCATTTTACTATCCCTTCACAGAACCACTGATGGTAATTGCTTTTTCAACTTGATTACTGAATAGTGTATACACGAGAACTGTCGGTAAGCTGGCGATTACCATCGTCGCACCCATTGCTCCCCAGTCGGTTGTAAATTGCCCTTGAAAAAATAAGATACCAAGTGGCAGCGTTTTCAAGTTTTGATCCAATACTAAAACATTGGCAAGTATAAATTCATTCCACGAGTTTAAAAATGTGAAGATAGATAGAGTTGCTATTGCTGGCGTAACAGTTGGTACAATTACCTTGAAGAAGGTTTGAAAGATATTAGCGCCGTCAATACAAGCCGCTTCTTCTAACTCAATCGGTAAGCCCACAAAAAAGCCATAGAATACCAAGGTTGAAAAGGATAAGTTAAAAGCGGTATAAGGTACGATCAGCGCCCAGTGACTACCTGATAATCCAATTCCTTGTACCATTTTAGTTACCGGAATCAAAACCGCCTGAACGGGTATGAACATCCCTAAAGCAACATAGGTTCTAACGAAATTTCTACCTTTCCACTTCATACGACTGGTTGCATAGGCAAACATCATTGCCATTACTATGGTGAACGCCACAGTTGCAATCGCAACAACTAAGCTGTTCATAAAATATCTTGGCACGTTATACTGTGACCATGCATTGATATAATTCTCTACTCTAAAAATCTTAGGTAAACCATAGGGGTTGCTAACAAAAATTTCCTCATTATTTTTAAATGAATAAAGTACCATCCATACCAAAGGGTAAAGAGATATGAATGCATAAATCCAAAGAAAGCCTTTGAATAGCCATTCAGAAATTTTAAATCCTTTTTTATGTCTCTTTCTTGTCTCCATACTATTCACCTCCTACTTCCGGTTCTGTCTTGAAAATAAAGTTAATGACCAAGATTGCCATGAGACATTCCAAGACTAAAACACTAGCTGCCGCCAAGCCATATCCAAATTCATTGCTTCTAAATGCAGCGGAATACATCATATAAGTGAGTGTATACGAAGAGGTTCCTGGACCACCACTGGTCATAATAAACATTTCAGTAAAAGCTTTGATACCTCCTGTTACAGAAATCAGTAGACAAAACTTATATGTTTCAGATAATAAAGGCATGGTAATTCTCATATGTGCTTTCACTGCTGATGCACCATCTATTTGAGCCGCTTCATAATATGAGGTTGGAATAGATTTAATGCCCGCTAGAATCAGAGCAAATTGGTAGCCCATCCATTGCCATGCATTGACCACGGCTATAGCAAAAATAGCGCCCTTTCGATCGGTTAGCCAATTTTGTCGATAGTTCAATCCCAAAGTCTCAAAGAAACGGTTTAACAAACCATAATCGGAGTTGTAGATGGATAGCCACAATTGACAAACGACGGTGACAGATAATACAACGGGAATAAAATATGCAATTCTAAAAAAGTTTCTACCTTTCATTTTCAAAGTAGATACAGCAATTGCTAGGACAGTGGCCATCGTCAACTGAAAAATGGTGATGACTGCCGCAAAGATAAAACCGTTTTTATTACTGAGGAAAAACAACTTATCATCAAATAGTCTGATAAAGTTATCAAATCCAATAAATGTGCCAGCCCCTAAGCCATTCCATTTGAAGAAGCTCTTATAAAAAACCTGAAGAATCGGATAAAAAACCATTAATGTAAAAAGAATGAGGGTTGGCAATGTGAAAATCAATATCGCCGTTTTATTTCCAAAAAATTTCTTCACTTATTATTTCCTTTCTCATAGAAAAAGGCTGCCTCTTGGGGAACAAAATAGAAAACCATTTGTTCTTTTTAAGACAGCCTCACTTCAACTTTATTAAATATTATTCCATTCTATCGATTACTTTATCTAGTTCTTCTATAAATTCAGCTGGTGTATAATCCTTTGTCATTAAAAATTGTGATTGATCTTCGATTGCAACTTTAAATAATGGATTTGATAAACCCCAAGCAAACTTAGTTGTAGATGTAATCGTTCCTAAAGCTTTATCCAACTTGTCCATCATCGCTGGGAATGGTGTTTCTGGTTGAATTGATTCATCCACTTTAACTGCTAAAATTGGATTGCCTCTGTACATATATTTTGCTTCACAGTATTTTTCTGAGATATATGCAGCTACTTCAGCAGCTAACTCTTTGTGCTCAGAATTTGGATTAACTGCATAACCACCTGGTGCGCCACCGCCACTTAAAGCGTATTGGTTCGCTTCATAACCAGGCATTACTGGATACCACATCCAATCCACGTTATCACCCAATTTTTCTGTTGACGCTTGAATTTCCCATTGTCCATTTAAAAACATTGCTGCTTTGCCTTCATAGAACAAAGCTGCAGCTTGGTCATAGTTTGTATTGGTTGCACCATCTGCAAACATACCCGCTTTTACTAATTCGTTTAAAGTCTCTGCTGCTTTTGTATAAGCTTCCTCAGATGCTTTACCTTTACCAGCGTCTAACTTTGCGATGCCTTGTGGATCAAAGCGAGTTGCTAATACGTCATACATAGCGGTTGTGATCCACTTCTCTTTCGCGAAAATTGACATTGGAACGATATCATTGTCATTAAATACTTTAATAGCGGTTAAAAGTTCTTCATAAGTCTCAGGTACTTTTACATTGTACTGTTCAAATAAAGCTTTGTTGTAATACCATAATACAAGCTCGTTACCTGCATATGGGAATGCATAGATGTGACCATCTTCATTATAAATAATATTGTTTGCACTTGGATGTGCTCTGTCTAGAAAACCAGTTGATTTTGCAACATCGTCTAAAACCATAATATTGCCTGATTCTTTAAACGTTTCTATTTGCGATAAGCCAACTTGAAAAATATCAGGTAAATTGCCAGTAGCAGCATATGTTTGTAGCTTTTGTCCATCATCTTGCGCTTGAATATCGAGTTCAAGTTTAACGTTAGGATAGTCTTTAGCAAGCTCTGCTACTGCATAATCATAAGGAATTTTTGTATCGTCATCTGAATATTGAGCGTAAATCTTTAAAGTAACCATTTCTTCTTCTGTCGCTGGTTGTGTTTCACTTATTGCTGCTGCCGTAGTTTCTGTTGTATCGGTTGTATTTGAACTACATCCTGCAACAGACATTAATACAAGCAATAAAATTAGCATTAATGATATAACCTTTTTCATTTGATTCTCTCCCTTATCCTTTTTTCGTCTAGATTAGACGTTGACATGACTGATTATAGTCGAACCCATCACCAGTTAGAATGGAATATTCAAAATAGTCTTGTACTTTTCAAAAAAAAAGAGTTCTTTGTATTAAAAAAGAAACTCTTTAAAATCATCAACTAAAAAACTCTTTTGGTGAACTGCCGAAATGGTTCTTAAAGCATTTGCTAAAGTATCCTGGATCATTATAGCCTACCATATCTGAAATAGATGCAAGCTTGTATCTCCCCTCGAGAATCAGTTGTTTAGCCTTATCCATCCTTACAGAGGTTAAGTATTCTGAAATCGTCGTTCCAAACTCTGATTTGAACATTTTCCTTAGATAAGTTTGATTGACCAATAGGTGCTTAGACAATTCATCAATGCTTAATTTTGCATTTGAATAGTTTTCCAATATATAATTTTGAGCCTCTCTAGCAATTTGGCCTGTCCTCGAAATACTATGTGCGTTTAAGAAATCAAAGGCCTTTTTATATATGACCTTGATAAATCTTCTTTGCTCTGATTCTTGTTGCGTGTTAATTACCAGATAGGGATCAAAATCCTCTGAATAGATTTCTACAATGTCTCGCCCAGCTTTCACGATATAGGATAACAGTAGACTAATCAAACTCATATTGATCATCTTTTTGTAGCCTTCTGAAAAGTGTTTGATATCGGCTTCAACAAAAACACTTTCCAAAACCTCCAAGGTCAAATCATAATTACGTTGATGTAAATGATTGAGTATGATTTCATTAATCTCTGCCGAATAAAACCCAAAAGTTTTTTCTTCAGTGGTTATGGCATCATAATATAAAATGGAGTTAGAACTGTTTTGGTATCTGTGCCCTAAAGCGTTTATTGCTTCTAGATACGATTGTCTGATACCGCTTAATCCTTGATGGACTTTACCTACCCCTACCGATATGCCCATCATCGTCTTTTCTTGAACGAACTTTATGAAATATCGAATTTCATCTTCATCGACTTTTGAGGATGAAGCTGTGTTAACTGCCATTATGAAGATAATTCTACCCTCATAATCACTAAAATAGACTCTTTTCAGCTCGCTCTCCATGAAATCATAGTAAAGTGGCGCAATCAATCGTTTCCAGTTCATTGCAAGCTCTGAGGTCATATGTTTATCTTGGTTGGCTTCGACTTCTACTGCCAAAATGTAATGACTTTCATTCGGATTAATATTAACATTTGAGTTTGCAAGCTCTTCAAGGGTTTCGTTTGATAATTCTCTAGAATAAATTAAAGCACGGTAAACGCGTTCCTTTTTCACACTGATTTCATCAGAACGATCTTGCTCAATTTCAATTGCTTTATTGATATTATCCTGTAAGTTTAATAAAGTTAAAATCAACTCTTCTTTTTCAAATGGCTTTACGATATAATCCACAACGCCTAATCTCAAAGCCCTTCTTGCGTACTCAAACTCACTATTGCCTGTAATCAGAACAACCAATGTTTCAGGAGAAAGTTCATTGATTCTTTCGGTTAAATCAAGACCATTCATATAGGGCATTTTTATATCTGATAACACGAGATCAGGTTTGTATATTTCTAGTTTTTCAATCGCTTCAACGCCATTTTTAGCTTCACAAACCAGCTCAAAGCCATAGGACTGCCAATCAATAGCTGTTTTTAAATAATCTAAAAATATTGGCATGTCATCCACGATCATCACTTTAATCACAGTGTACTCCTTTAGCATGTAATCTAATAATCACTCTAGTATATTCATTTGGCTCACTTTCTATTGTGATGCCCGATGCATTCCCGCAATGCAATTTCAATCTATGATTGATATTTTTAAGCCCAAAGCTCTTTATACTATAAACTTCATTGATGGCTTCGGTGTTTACAAACATCTCATTAAGCTTTGTGACCCTCTCTTCGGATATACCTACGCCATTATCTTCAACGATGATTTCAATCATGTCCTCAAAGATACATCTTGCGCAAATTTCAATAATACCGTTATCTATCCCGTTTATAAAACCATGTTCAATTGCATTCTCGACTATAGGTTGAAGTGTGAGCTTTGGGATATCAATTAACGCGATTTTCTCAGGTAAATCAATCTTGTATTCAAACAAATCTGGGTAGCGTAGCTGTTGAAGTGATAAGTAATCTTCTGTTAGCTTCACTTCAGTTTCTATCCGCACAATATCAGCGCCACCAGACAGAGAATTTCGATAATACTCACCCAGTCTTCTTGTGACCATTTGTGCTTTACGCGCCTGACCCATTTGAGATAACTTTAAGATAATGTCTAAGGTATTATATAAAAAATGAGGTTTAATCTGCTGCTGTAATAGTGCCAATTCGTATTGTCGTTTTTTCTCTTCGACACCTGCAACCTCTTTAATCAACAAATCCACACGATTGCCCATGGTATTAAAGCTTTTTGCGAGCATACCAATTTCATCATTGGTTCTCATGTTAAACTTGAAGTTGAAATTACCTTCTGAAATTTCCTCAGCACCCTTTTTAAGCTTTAAAATAGGTGAAGTGATCAACTGGTTGATCACAAGTGTCATCGTGATTTCTAGAATGATGATTGTAATCAATAAAAAGATGAGTAGTAAAATGATGTTACTCAGGTCTTGTATGAATAAATCCAAATTTGCTTCACTGACGATACGCCAATTCAATGGCGAGAAGTCCAATTTTGTTACTAATATCTTCTCTTCATTTTGATTAAGGATGTTAGAATTTTTATCTGAGCCTAAAAATGCAATTTTTTCACTTGAAGATGAGGCAGCTTCAGATTCAATGACCAACTCATCCTGATTGTTATAAATAGAATAATAAGCCAATTGCTCAGAAAAAATTGAACGAAATGCATCTTCACTAATGTTGACAAATAAATAGCCTAATGTTTCACCGGAATTGATGTTCCATATTTTTTTACCAAGTGTGAGTACTTTTTTATTGGGTTCTTTTATAAGAAAATCACGGGTGTCCATTTCAAACCACTGGCTGTAACCTGTTGTGGCTTTTAAAGACTGTATCATTGGTGACACTATTAACCCAGTTTTATTATTTTGAAGCGCATAATCAGAATAATAGAGCTTATTTGAGGTATCGATAAATGCAATCGAATCCACCTGCTTATAGATGAGTTTGGCATAGCTCAACTCATTTGAAATCAGATTGAAGAACTTGATCTCATTGCTTAACGAGCCTCCAAACTCATTACTATTGACTATTCTATTAATACTTAATGTAAGATACGTTGCACTGCCTTCTGCTTCAGACAAAATACCGTCCATTCGATTCACGATTAACTGATTGTTATCCATCATGCTTTCTAAACTTCTGTCGATAAATGCATTTTCATAGATGTTCATGGATATAATGGCAAATAGTAGCATCGGTAAGATGGCAATTGGTAAAAATAAATATACAATTTTTCTTTTTATGGATAAATTTTTAAAAAACATATACGCCTCTAATTTTTTAGATTTCCATATCATCATATCGCATAAATTCCAAAATGAAAATAAAAATGGTCACCGTCTATATGACGATGACCATTTGGATATTGGATATCAAGGTTATTGCATTACTCACTATCCTAAGAATTGAACGATGTCTTCTTTTACAGTTGAAATACCGTTGATACCAAAAGTATTTACTAAGACATTTGCAACATTTGGCGATAAGAACGCTGGTAATGTTGGTCCAAGCTTGATGTTTTTAACGCCTAGGTAGAGAAGAGCTAAAAGTACGATAACTGCTTTTTGCTCATACCAAGCGATGTTATAGCTGATTGGTAATTCATTGATATCATTTAATTCAAACACTTCTTTAAGTTTAAGTGCGATCACTGCCAATGAATATGAGTCGTTACATTGTCCAGCATCAAGTACTCTTGGAATACCACCGATGTCACCAAGGTTAAGCTTATTGTATCTGTATTTTGCACAGCCAGCAGTTAAGATCACTGTATCACTTGGAAGCTCGTTAGCGAACTCAGTGTAGTAGTCTCTTGACTTCATACGACCATCACAGCCTGCCATTACAAAGAACTGCTTAATTGCGCCAGTTTTAACGGCATCTACTACTTTATCAGCTAGTGCAAGTACTTGGTTGTGAGCAAAACCACCGATGATTTTGCCTGTTTCAATCTCTGTTGGTGAAGGTAATCTTTTTGCATGAGCGATAACTTCACTGAAGTCTTTAGCGCCGCCATTAACTCTGCTAGGAATGTGCTTAAAGCCTTCAAAGCCAGCAGAACCAGTTGTGTAAACTCTGTCTTTATAGCTTGCAAGTGGCGGTACGATACAGTTAGTTGTGAATACGATTGGTCCATTGAAGGTTTCAAATTCTTCTTTTTGTTTCCACCAAGCATTACCGTAGTTGCCTACGAAATGGCTGTACTTTTTAAATGCTGGGTAATAATGCGCTGGTAACATTTCACTATGTGTGTAAACGTCTACGCCAGTACCTTCAGTTTGTGCTAAAAGTTCTTCCATATCTTTAAGATCATGACCACTGATTAGGATCGCTGGGTTTTTACCTACGCCAATATTAACTTCTGTAATTTCAGGGTTACCATATGTGCTTGTATTAGCAGTATCTAAAAGAGCCATAACGTTAACGCCATATTTTCCAGTTTCTAGTGTAAGCGCTACTAGTTCATCTGCTGATAATCCATCATTGATCGTCGCTAAAAGCGCTTTTTCAATGAACGTATAAATTTCTTGATCCTTGTGTCCTAAGTTAGCAGCATGCTCTGCATAAGCTGCCATTCCTTTTAAGCCATAGATGATCAATTCTCTTAAGCTTCTTACGTCTTCATTTTCAGTGCCAAGAACACCTACTTGTGGTTCTAAAGATTTCGCTTCAAATCCAGCTCTGTCTGATGACCACACTGCTGAATCATGGTAAGCTTTTTCTTCTAATTTTCCAGCAGTTGAAAGAGTCGATTTAATTTCTTCTCTAACTGCCAAAGCGCCTTCGATTTTATCTTTGATTGCATTGCCATCGAAGTTTGCATTTGTGATAGTTGCAAATAAACCATCCAATAATACATGATCTGCTTTTTCTGTATTTAAGCCCGCTTGACGTGCTTGTTGATTGAACTCTGATACACCTTTTAAAGTAAAGATTAATAAGTCTTGTAAATTTGCAACATCATCTGTTTTACCACAGACACCAATTTTCGAACAGCCTTTGCCACCCGCTGCTTCTTGACATTGATAACAAAACATACTCATATCCCGATCTCCTTATTTTCTAATTGTGAATTCGTTAACTTCATTACAACCCGATTATACCCCAGAGAATAGATCTGAATCGGTAACACAAGTTACGTTTCTCATAGAAAATAAAAAAAACCGAATCTTTACTATTGTCACATAATCAATAGTGAAGATTCGGTTACGATTAACTTGATTGGTACAAGTAGCTTTGGTCATTCAAACTCACAATAAAATTTATAGCCAAATATTTATATTTTTAACTTAAATATAAATTCGAAAAAATTTTTGTGGGTTTCAATTTAATTACAGCTTCATAATTTGATTATAGCTTCATAATTTGAACTGCAGCATAAGCGGCACCAAAACCATTATCGATATTCACAACTGTGACGCCAGAGGAACAACTATTCAACATTGTAAGTAAAGCACTGATGCCACCAAAGCTAGCACCATAGCCAACACTGGTTGGAACTGCAATAACCGGCTTATCCACTAACCCTCCAACGACACTAGCAAGTGCACCTTCCATTCCTGCGACGACGATTACCACTTTTGCACCTCTAATCATATCAAGTCGTGAAAATAAACGATGTATGCCCGCAACGCCAACATCGACAACCTTCATTGCACGATGTCCAAGAGCGTTCACTGTTTCATAAGCTTCCTCTACAACAGGTAGATCAGAGGTACCGGCAGCAACGATGGCAACATAATCCGAATTTTCCTTAATTTCAGGACAGTTTATTTTAACGGTTCTTCCTAACATATTCACTGAAGCGCTAGGAAATGCATCTAGAATGGCACTTTGTTGTTCCATGGTTACACGGGTTGCTAAAACCGCTTGCTGACGTTCATTCACCATATGCTTCATAATGCCCAGCACTTGATCAACGGTTTTCGACTCACAATAAATCACCTCTGGATGACCATTTCGGATCTGTCTGTGATGATCGATTACTGCAAAATCCAAATCGCTAAACGGTAGTGTTTTTAACTGTTCTAAGGCTTCATCAATCGAAGTTTCTCCAGATTTAGTTGCTTCAAGTAGTGCTTTTAAGGCTTCTTGATTCATCTAAGCATTCCTTTCTTCTGTGATCCCTTTGTTAAAGCTTCCCATCTTATACCCTGCTAAGTCCAATGTCACATACTCAAACCCATAGGATTTGAGTTCATCTGCAATTTCTTTTAAAAGTTGAACGTTCATCATCGTTTCAAGCTCAGCTTCCCCAGCCTCTATCCTAGCGATGCTGTCATGCTTTCTAACTCTAACCGCTCGTATGCCTCTGCCGATAAGATAGCCCTCAGCAGCTTCTATCATCTTAAGATCTTGTATAACGATAGGCTGATCATAAGGCAGACGCGTCAATAAGCACGCGTAGGGTGGCTTGTCCCAAGTAGGAAGACCAAGTTCCTTTGACCACTTTCTAATCTGTTCTTTTGTGATGCCTGCCTCCATAAGGGGACTTTTAATCTCAAGCTCGCTTAATGCGCGCATGCCCGGTCGATAATCCTTTGTATCATCCAAATTTGAACCATCTGCTACATAATCTATGCCCATCTCTTTTGCACGTTTCTTAATCGTACTAAAAATTTCAGTTTTACACAAATAGCAACGATCCACTGGGTTATTAATGATTTGATTTGGAATTTCTTCAACAATCAAGAACTTATGATTAATCGCCAACTCATGTGTCAACTCTTTTGCTTCTTCAATCTCCCAGTCGGCGATATAGGGTGAGTTTACTGTAAGTGCAATCGCATTGTCTCCTAAGATTTCTGATGCAACCTTAATTAGGAATGTACTATCTACACCCCCTGAAAATGCAACGACGAGCTTTTCATACCCTTTAATCACCTCACAAAGATTTGCGAATGCTGAATCTGCTTCTATTAAACTGCCAAACTTATCCTTTATCAATTTTATGCCTCTACTTTCTCTATTTAATACGCTACACATAATATAATAAGTGTCATATTTCTCTTATACTTCTTATTTTTCTTATCCTACATTTTTCTTTTACAACTTACCGATTTTTATAAGCTACTTCTCTTAGTAGCAAATATACTTTTGAATCTCTTGATAGATCTTTTTGATAGAGACGCCTTCACGAAGTGCAAACACTTTAATTTCTTCATACTCAGGTTTAACGTTAACCAACTCACCATCAAAATACGCTTTTTTAAGCGTCAATGGACCAAACTCTGTCTCTACAACTTCAAATGCACGCTCGATTTTAACCTTTTCAACAGGATAAAGTCGCATGCCTATTGAAGTGGTCTGTTCAAATACGATTTTTTGAAGTTTTTTAACATCTTCTTCCCACGCTAAAATCGTCAATTTAATTGCTGGACGACCCTTTTTCATAATAATTGACGTCTTGTAAACATCCAAAGCACCTGCACTTAAAAGTTGCTCCTCTGCATAGACCAATTGTTCAGAGGACATATCATCTATGTTCGTTTCCATTATAAACTGCTCGCGTGTATGGTCTACAGCTGATTGGACTGCAGTAAATTGGTTTACAGATGCATGATTAACTGGTGTTTCACTCAGCATAGAGATACGCACTAAATTCGGAATATCAAGTTCTCTTGTGCCAAGTCCGTAACCGATACGGTTCACTATAAATGACCTTTCATCCGTAAACTCGCTTGCTAGTGCTTTTAGTATAGCCGCTCCAGTCGGCGTAGTCATCTCGTACCCTTTCACACGACTCTTGATAGGAATTCCTTTAAGCAACTCTGCTGTCGCCGGTGCAGGCACTGGCATAAGACCATGCGCACATTTAACAAATCCACTTCCGACTTCCACAGTTGAAGTGCTTATTTCAGTGATATTTAAAAGATCAAGTGCGATACAGGTGCCAATAATATCTACGATAGAATCAATAGCACCAACTTCGTGGAAATGCACTTCTTCAGCTGTTTTACCATGAATTTTACCCTCAGCCTCTGCCAACACACTAAAAACTCTAAGACTGTTTTTCTTTACAGTTTCAGATAAATCACTTTCTATTATCAATGCTTTAATATCTCTAAAATTTCTTAAATGATCATGATGATGGTCATGATGCTCATGTTCGTGATGCTCATGGTCATGATGCTCATGGTCGTGATGCTCGTGGTCATGATGCTCGTGGTCATGGTGCTCGTGGTCATGATGCTCGTGGCCGTGATGCTCGTGGCCATGATGCTCGTGGTCATGATGCTCGTGGTCATGATGATCGTGGTCATGATGCTCATGGTCATGATGCTCATGGCCGTGATGCTCGTTAGCATTATTATGATCGATGACATCTAGCTTTGTTCCTTCGATACCATGCTTCATTTTCCTTGCTACTATAATTTCAAACTCATGATCTAGTCCGAGTTTAGAAAGTTCTTTTCTTATTTTATCAGGTTCTGCGCCAAGATCGACCAATGCACCGAGCATCATGTCGCCACTGATACCAGCGAAACATTCCATATATATTTTTCCCATTTCAATTACCTCCAATTTAAAAGCTAAGTGGTTCACGCTATCAAATAAAAACCTTTAATTTGAATCATATCTAACAGACTCTAAATAAAGGCCTTGAGCAGGTGCTGTCTCTCCTGCTAATGATCGATTCTTAGAGATAATTACTTGGTTTAGACTGTCTATTTGCCGTTCATTAAACCCAATTTCAAGCAACGTACCGACAAGAATTCTAACCATATTATATAAAAAACCATCTCCAGTGAATTTTATCTGCAAGATATCGCCATGAATCTCCCAATTGATCGATTCAATGGTTCTAACGGTTCCCTTTTTTGTCTTATCTGTTGAGAAGCCTTTAAAGTCTTTTTTACCTAATAATTGCTCTGATGCCAGCTTCATACTCTCAAAGTTGAGCTGATGCCTTTTGGCACCAAGGTTTAAGACCCAGTTTCTTTCAATAAGTGGCGGATGATCTGCAAGCCAAATTTGATAGACATAGGTCTTTGAAACTGCATTCAATCTCGCATGAAATCGATCACTTTCAGCATGAATCTGAAGGATGATGATATCATCTGGTAGATATTGGTTCATTTGAAAACTAAAATCATCTAAGTCTGTAATCGTCGTGTTTGTTTTAAAGCTCGCTACTTGCCCCAGTGCGTGAACGCCAGCATCCGTTCTGCCCGAACCATCGATTTCAATCGCCTCACCCAATAGACGCGATAAGACGTTTTCAATTTTCTGCTGTATGGTTTGATCCGTTGTTTTTAGTCTTTGCCACCCTTTATATCGAGTGCCCTCGTACTGGATGATTAATTTATAAGTCACTCTAACACCTTACCTTCAAAAGTATTCCTTTAAGATTTTACAATTCATGCCTTGTTTAACCTATTTAAACTAATAAAAACGTCATAAGGACTATTAAAAAAAGCTGACGGTATCCGCCAGCTTTAATTGCTTCGCCTCCCTAACAGTATAACAAAAAACCTTTCAAACAGGAAGCTATCTCGATGCAAATATATAATCCTCAAGTGATTGAAGGTATAAAATATCTTCTTCTTCTAAGCTTTTATAAAGCTCTTGTCGATAGTGATCACTTAAGTTTTCTTTTGTATTAATGCCTTTAATCTTTAGTTCATCCCAATGGATTTTCTTTTTCTTATAATATAAATCAAAATCCACGATGCGTTCGCCGTTTTCCATGTATTCTAGTGAAAACAGGGCTTTCTTAATTTCTAGCGGCTCCATGTAAGTGTAAAGCGTCAGCTTGTACCCCCCACCAATAGATCCTGAGAAGAATCTTGAGGACTCCTCACTCCAGCCTTCTTTTAAGACCATACCAGCACCAAGACAATCCAAAATATAAATCAAGCGATCATAGTGCGTCTTATAATCCTCAAATTTATCCTTAATAATAATGGTGAGGTTAAACCAGTCCTTGTTTTCCGTACTGCGATTGATGTACTTAAGGGCATGATGGTCGAGGTTGTTAATCGTTTCTGAAAAATGCTCAGTGGTATACACCGCTTTATGATAAAAATCTGAAAAAGCGAGTTTCTTGTTAATATTGCCTCTTGTTAGTAGTATAACTGTGCCTTCTGAATGTGAGGTAATAACGGATTTCGTTGGTTCGATGCTCGCTCTAAAATCATCAGCAATCTCACCAAGCATATTTTCGATGTTGCCAATAACCTTCATCACGATAATGCGTGGTGCACGTCTCACATAGCTCACATGACTCGATGCGCCACAGTTGATCGTCCTCATTAAAAAGGATTGTGCACTGTCATTGATAATGATGGAGTTTGTAACATCAAAATTCTGGATATTTTCTTTTGCATTATCCGCGATAACGATCAATGTCTGGTGATGATTCATCACAGTGATAATATCCTCAAAATTTTTAACTTTTTCACTCAATTCAACTTGGTCGAACTGAGCTTTTATATAAGCTCTAAAAAGCTGTTCTTCTTTAGTCTCTACAATCAATATGCGAGGACCGCTTCTAACAAAAGACATTTCATTACCTCAATAGAAAAATAATTAAGCCCCATAGAGGAAAACTGTCTCTCTATGGGGAACATTGGTTTTACTGCATAATCAGTTAAGTATAGTTTAAACGTTTTTATATAAAAATCAAGGATAAGTTCAAAATTAATTTACATTTGAACTAAATAATGTACAAACTCTTATGTTCTCTGTTTAAAAATAGTCAAAATAAAGGTATACTATATTTGTCAGAATATTGTATATCTTCTGAATATTAAAGTGAGTTTAAATCACTAATCACATAAGCTCACAGGGGTCAAATTTTACGAGAAAGGGAGGTTTTTATGGCAGATATATTCAGTCTAGAAAACGCTGATCAAAAGTTAAAAGCGTTAGACGCCTTTATTTTAGAACAAGATGCAAAAGAAGACGCACTCATATCTATTCTTCATAAGGCTCAAGAATTGTTTGGTTATCTACCTAGCGAATTACAATTGTATGTTGCACGAAAACTCAATATTCCAGCGTCAAAGGTTTACGGTGTTGTGAGTTTTTACTCTTATTTTTCTCAAGAAAAAAGAGGAAAGTACACCGTTAATATCTGTATGGGAACGGCTTGTTTCGTCAAAGGTGTTGAAAAGGTAATGCATGCCTTTTCAGAACAGCTTGATATCAAACCGGGCACAACAACACCTGACGGTCTCTTTACTTTAAAGGATGTTCGTTGTATCGGCGCTTGCGGGTTAGCCCCCGTCGTCATGATTAACGATAAGGTTTTTGGCCATGTCACAGAAAACGACGTATCTAGAATCATCAATGACTATAAAAATATGGAAGGGAGTGAAGATTAATGCCTGTTAAATCTTTAGATGAGTTGCGTAAAATCAGAGAAGATCAGATCAAAAAAGTTAAACTTCGCGAAACGGGTGAATCCGATGACCAAACCATAGAAATTCTCGTCGGGATGGCGACCTGCGGGATTGCGGCTGGTAGTCGTGAAGTCTTAAATGAATTAATTTCCCAAATTTCTACAAAGGGAATTGAACATATTAAAGTTGTCCAAGTGGGCTGCATGGGTTACTGTCACAGCGAACCAACTGTTCAGGTGAATATGCCAGGACATGAACCAACCATCTATGGTAACGTAGATCGTAATTTTGTTGGCGAAATATTAGATAAGCACATCCAAAATGGCGAAATCCTGGATGATCACGTGCTTATTAAAACTTACCATAGCGCTTTGTAAGGAGGTTGGGGTATGACTACACAAAGAACGCACATTATGGTGTGTGGCGGTACTGGTTGTGTCTCTGCTGAGAGCCTCCAAATCGTCGATTTGTTTAAGGAGAAGTTAACAGATGCTGGTTACGCGGATGAAGTTGCAGTGATCAAGACCGGTTGTTTCGGTTTTTGTGGACAAGGTCCAATTGTAAAGATTCATCCGGATAACGTTTTCTATGTGAAAGTGACACTTGACGATGTGGCTGAAATTGTAAACGAGCACATCATTAAAGGAAGAACTGTTGGTAGACTGCTCTATAAAGAACCTGAAACCCAAAAAGCACTGCCAAAACACGATGAAATGAGCTTTTATAAAAAACAATATCGTATTGCTTTAAGAAATTGTGGTCTCATCAACCCTGAGGATATTAATGAATATATCGCTTTTGGTGGATACGAAGCACTTGGAAAAGCTGTAACGGAGTATACGCCTGAACAGGTTATCGATATCGTAAAAGCAAGTGGTCTAAGAGGCCGTGGTGGTGGCGGCTTCCCTACAGGACTTAAATGGGAGTTCACTAGAAAGCCTGTGGCAGATCAAAAGTATGTCATCTGTAATGCGGATGAAGGTGATCCAGGTGCATTTATGGACCGTTCTATTTTAGAAGGTGATCCACACTCTGTACTAGAAGCAATGGCCATCGCTGGTTATGCAATTGGCGCATCTGAGGGAATTATCTATATAAGAGCGGAATACCCTCTTGCAATTAAACGTCTAGAGACTGCTATCCATCAAGCTAAGGAATATGGTCTTTTAGGCAAACAAATCTTTGGTTCTAACTTTAATTTTGATATTTCTATTAAATTAGGTGCCGGTGCTTTCGTTTGTGGTGAAGAAACCGCATTGATTCATAGCGTTGAAGGAAATCGTGGTGAGCCAACTAAAAAACCACCTTACCCTTCTATAGAAGGCTACAATGGTAAACCAACCAGCGTTAACAATGTCGAAACTTTTGCCAATGTACCACCAATATTAATTAAAGGTGCAGAATGGTTTAGTAGTATTGGCACTGAAAAATCAAAAGGAACAAAAGTATTTGCCCTAGCAGGTAAAGTTAACAATGTCGGACTTGTAGAAGTGCCTATGGGTACAACCTTGCGTGAAATCATCTATGACATCGGTGGTGGCATCATCGATGGCAAGGCATTTAAAGCGGTGCAGACTGGCGGTCCATCAGGTGGCGTTATCACCGTTGCAGATCTTGATACACCGATTGACTACGAAAGCTTGAAATCCATCGGTTCTATGATGGGATCAGGTGGAATGATCGTTATGGATGAAGACGACTGTATGGTCAATATCGCTAAGTTCTACCTTGAATTTACGCAAGATGAATCTTGTGGTAAATGTACGCCTTGCCGTCTGGGTACAAAACGTATGTATGAGATCTTAGATCGCATCACTCAAGGTGAAGGCACAATGGCTGACATCGATAAACTTAGAACTTTAGGAAAGAGCATTAAAGACAGTGCGCTTTGCGGACTCGGTCAAACTGCACCAAATCCCGTCCTCAGCACACTTGAGTATTTCTATGATGAATACCTCGCTCACATTAAAGAGCAAAGATGTCCTGCTGGAAGCTGTAAGGCACTTGCAAAATATAAGGTCATCGAAGAAAAATGTATTGGATGTACAGCTTGTGCAAGAGTTTGCCCAGTTAACTGTATCTCTGGTGCACCAAAGCAAAAACATGTGATCGATGAAGCAGCTTGTATCGCGTGTGGCGCTTGCTTCACTGCCTGCAAATTCCAAGCAATCCTAAGACCATAAGGGGGTATTCAGATGAAAATGATCAATATAAAAATAAACGACATGCCCTTACAAGTTATGGAGGGCACAACCATACTAGAAGCATCCAAGCAGGTGGGATTAAAAATTCCAACACTTTGCCATATGAATCTAAAAGACTTCGGCATCGTTAATCAAAGTGCATCTTGTCGTGTCTGTATGGTTGAAGTTGAAGGTAGACCAGCGCTTGCACCTTCTTGCTCGGAGCTATGTACTGAAGGTATGGTGATTCGCACCGATAACTTAAGAGCCATCTCTGCTAGAAGAACCGCAGTTGAGCTCTTACTCTCTAACCATCCATTTGACTGTCTCGTATGTCCTAAAAACTTGGAGTGTGACCTACAAGCACTTGCACAGGATTTAGGCATTAGAAATATCAGATATGCGGGTGAAAAGATGGATTATCCTAAAGATACATCATCCTATGCACTCGTTAAAGATCCGAATAAATGCGTCATGTGTCGTCGCTGTGAAACCATGTGTAACACGGTTCAGACTTGTGGTATCCTGTCTGCTGTTAACAGAGGCTTCGACGTATTCGTTGGCCCAGCATTTAACCTAGATATGGTTGATACCTCTTGTACCTTCTGTGGTCAATGCGTCGCTGTTTGTCCAACTGCAGCATTAACAGAAGTCAACAACACAGATGCAGTTTGGGAAGCTCTAAATAACCCTAAAAAACACGTCGTAGTTCAAGTAGCACCCGCAGTCAGAGTCGCTATCGGCGAACTTTTCGATATGGATGCTGGTACGATCACTACAGGTAAACTCGTCAGCTCACTACGTGGCCTTCACTTTGATGCTATTTTTGATACTGATTTTGGTGCAGATTTAACCATTATGGAAGAGGCTTCTGAGCTCATTCACAGGATACAAAACGGTGGAACATTACCGATGTTAACCAGTTGTTGTCCAGCTTGGGTAAAATTCTTTGAGCATCAATTCCCTGATATGCTCGACATCCCATCGACCTGTAAATCGCCTCAGATTATGTTGGGTGCTGTAATCAAAACCTACTATGCTGAAAAGATGAACCTTAAACCTGAAGACATCGTCGTCGTTTCTGTCATGCCTTGTCTGGCTAAAAAGGCTGAAGCAGCAAGACCCGAACTCACTAAAGATGAAAACAACAACGTCGACCTCGTTTTAACCACACGCGAACTTGGCTTAATGCTGAAAGAGGCTGGTATTAATTTCGCTGGTCTTCCTGATAGTGATTTTGATCATCTACTAGGTGAAAGTACCGGTGCATCTGTTATCTTTGGAACGACAGGTGGTGTCATTGAAGCTGCTGTAAGAACCGCATATGATTGGATTACTGGAGAGACACTTGAAAAAGTTGACTTCCAACAATTAAGAGGCTTAGAAGGCATCCGTTCAGCTACTGTTAAGGTTGGTGATTTGAATCTAAGAATCGGAATCGCACATGGACTAGGCAACGCACGTAAGTTACTTGAAGACATCAAAGCTGGGATTTCTCAATTTGATGCCATCGAAATTATGGCATGTCCTGGTGGCTGTATCGGTGGTGGTGGACAGCCATATCACCACGGTGATATGGAAATCATCAAAAAACGTCAAGCAGCGATTTACGCAGAGGATCGAGGCAAAGTACTCAGAAAATCACATGATAACCCTTATATCAAACAGCTTTACGATGAATTTCTCGGAAAACCTAATAGTCACAAAGCACACGATCTACTTCATACACACTACATTCCTAAGGAAAAAATCTAGTTTGACTTTAATGTTAATACTCAACTAAACATAAACCCCGTAACGTTCTGTGTGAATCACAGTTCGTTACGGGGTTTGTTAATCCTATTATTAAGTTTACGCATTGTCTGAAATTTGAAAACGAATAATTGACTATAACACCGGAATGTAAATGTCGCATTCACCCGTTTTTTCAAATCTCTCATCATAAAGCTCAAATGTCATGCCTGTCATTGCAGTCAACTCATTTTCTTTCAGATAAGTTCTATAGATTGCATCCCAAAATTCTCCGATCTTCTCCATCTTATCTTTAAATGTGAACACTGCATACTTGCCGGCCGGACGTTCCACAACTTCCATACCATTGGGAATTGTTTCAAACTGATCAACAGCAAGTCCAGCCATGTATGCAAAGCTACCACCGTTTTCGAAGCCATAACACAAACCATAAAAGGCTTGCATGTCTGGATTTGGAATTTCTTTAAAACGTTTGTTAAACACATTCCACATTTCTGGAATTTCATTGTTTTCGTTTTTTCCTCGGTAGACGATGCCCATTACCTTTGCCTTCTCAAGAGTTACAATTTTCGCTTTCATAATAAGTCTCCTTATCCATTTATTTGATAGATTAAGAATACACCCTATTTGTTGACATCATTATGTCAGTCAATCTAGAAACTAGTAATTTTCAAGGACAAACTGACATTTTCTTTTAATTGTTGCTCTTAATGATTCAGGTGAACACACATAGATTTCATCGACATGATTCATAATTTGCGTAAGTGCAATCGATTCAGAGACCATGTCAAAGGTAAATCTACCTTCATCATCCGCTGAAATGCATTTGAAACCACTGAAGTAAACCAAGTGTTTTTCAGGACACTTTAGCGTCACCAAATAGCCACCCTTGTTATCCTCTTTAAAGTTTCTATTAAAAACCTGTCGTTCAAGATAACTCGGTGTCGCATGATCCCAGTACTTTTTAAGATCAAAGTCAGCAGGCGGCTTGAATCGATCCTCCGTCTGCTTCAGCACTATAATACGATCCATTTTAAAAGTGCGTATTTCAGAACGTAGTTCACAGTAACCGACAAGATAGTCCTGTCCTACCTTTTTTACAATCCCCAGTGGCCAGATCATTCTATCAGCAGTATAACCAGTGCTGCTTTTATAATCCATTTTAATTTTAAACTCATTAATAATACTTTCCTGAACCAATGATAAAAAGTGCGCTTTATCGTCTGATATGCCATACCAGTTGCTTTTATCCACCAGTGAAGCAGCTCTCATCCGATCAAAGACAACTCTCGCTTCCTCAGGTAATTGCCCTCTAATTTTAAGCGCAAGATTTTCGGATAACTGATCGTCTTTATCGAAGATGGCAAATCGTTCAACCACCTTTAAGAGCTCACTTTTATCCATCGCACTTAGTCTTAAGCGTTTATTATATTGAAGTGCAACGCCACCGCCTTTGCCACTTTCAGTAACAATGCTATAACCGGCTTCTGATAGGACATCTAAATCACGATAAATGGTTCTCACCGATACTTCAAAATGATCGGCAATCGCCTTCGCTGTCATTACAGGGTTGTTTTCCAGTAGAAGTAAAATGCCTAGCAGTCGATAGTGCTTCACTTACGTCGTGTGACGACAAGCGTTGCCACACCTAAAACAGACATGAGCATCATCACATAATATCCAAAGCTGAAGGACATTATTGTAAAAAACAAGGTTCTTAGATCCCCATAAACCATAATCAATAAAAATAAGCCTACAACTATTACTGCATGTGCTACAAAATTAATCCAAGTGACCAGTGTCGCTTTTGCATGGCGCAATCCTAATAAAACAATAGATGCCAATGACAGTACTGGTAAAAGAATTAAAATATATCCAAGATAAAGTACCTTTCCTAATGCGGCATAACCCAGTGCCGAAATCAGCGGATCTACTACTGCCACTAGTGATTGATAGCCTCTAAAAATGTCAAAGCCAGATAACTTAATTTCTGAATAAGCAAAGGTTTCAAGATCAGGGTTATTGGTCATCCACGGTATAAAAAAGCCAATGATTAAAAGTGTGCAAATAACCATTAAAATAGGTTGTTTCAACCCTCTAATACGTTCTAAAAGCGTCATAGTTTTCTCCTGTTTAGTAGTCTATAATAAGTATTGACGCCTTTATTATAACATTCTTTAATTTGATTTTAAATGCGTCATAAATCTGTTAAGATTAAATTGACATTAAATTAATGGAGGTAATTATGAAATCAATACCCGCATTAGACGCGTCATTAAAATTGAGCTTAAGTCAAGCACAGCCCGTATTCTGGGTCAATCCAAATAAAATGAAGACACAGGAAGCGCTAAATTCGCTTTCAAACAAAGCGCTACCAACTCTTTCAGATATACAATCGGCTGATGAAAGACTTCGCCGATTTGCACCACTTTTAGCACAGCTTTTTCCAGAAACGCAAGCGACAAACGGCATAATTGAATCTAAAATACAGCGGGTCGAACAGCTCCAGACAGGCATCATTCCCTTTATCGGCGGTCGTATCATCGGCGATTGGTGGACCAAGCTCGACAGTCATTTGGATATCGCTGGCTCTATTAAAGCGCGTGGTGGCGTCTATGAAGTTCTACTATTAGCTGAAAAGCTAGCGATGGAGAACGGCTTACTTGCTTCTGATCAGGACTATACCCAATTTGCTCAAGCGTCGTTTAAAGCTTTATTCAATCAGTATACCATCCTTGTGGGATCTACTGGCAATCTAGGTTTGAGCATCGGCATCATCAGCCGTGCCATTGGCTTTAACGTTACCGTGCATATGTCAAACGACGCCAAACCTTGGAAAATAGCACTTCTAAAGGAAAAAGGCGCAACTGTCGTCCTTCACGATTCAGATTACTCAAAAGCGGTTGAGGAAGGACGTGCAGCGGCTTTAAACGATCCGTTTGCTTACTTTATAGATGATGAAAATTCAGTACATTTGTTTACAGGCTATGCGGTTGCAGCACTGAGACTTAAAACGCAGTTTGCTGATGAAGGCATCTTAGTTGACGATGAACATCCACTATTTGTCTACCTCCCTTGTGGTGTAGGCGGTGCACCAGGTGGTGTCGCTTACGGCTTAAAGTTAATCTTCGAGGATGCAGTAAGGATATTCTTTGCTGAGCCGACTCACGCACCTTGTATGTTACTTGGCATGGCTTCTGGTCTTCACAGTGAAATTGCAGTAGAGGATATCGGGATCGAGCTTAAGACAGAAGCGGATGGACTTGCTGTCGGAAGACCTTCTGGATTTGTAGGTGAGATTATGATGCCACTCATCGACGGAATATTTACCGTAGAAGATCATACAATGCTATGGTTGCTTCACTTACTTTCAGTCACTGATAAAATTGAACTTGAGCCATCTGCTCTTGCGGGTTTTTACGGTCCGATCCAACTCTTTTACACAAAAGATGGCTTCAATTATCTGTTAAACGAAGGCCTTCTAGAGAAAATGCAAAATGCGACACATCTTTCTTGGGCAACTGGCGGCGGACTTGTACCAAGAGCCATTATGGATGATTTTAAAAAAGCAGGGGCATCAATAAAAATTGAGTTTTAATTCTTCAACTTATAGTATATACTGTTTAAGGCAATACAAAACTATGAAAGGCGGTGAGCTTGTGGACAGCGTTCCGAGGAGTACATCCGACAACTCAATATTGGCAAATCAGCTGACCGTAAGCGGTAACCATCGACCTGTTTCGTTTTAATATATAGGACGTTTTTTTGGTGCTTCTTTCGGTTAGCAATCAACTGAAAGGAGCATTTTTTATGATCAAATTAATGAAGACACTTGATCAAAAAGTGGTTCAGTTAGAAAACTTTGAGCCTTCTATCTGGATCAACTTAACCCAACCTACTGAAACTGAGATCAATACCATCTCTGAAAAATTCAATATCCCGCCAGAGCACCTTCGCGCTGCACTGGATGAGGAAGAACGCGCACGAATCGAAGTAGATGATGACTGCACTTTGATTTTAGTTGACGTCCCTCTTTTCGAGGTTCAAGAGGGATCAAAAATTTATACCACTTTACCACTCGCTATTATTCTTGCAAATGATAATATCATTACGGTTTGTACAAAAGAAATCCCACTGATTAATGACTTTGTCAGCGGAAAGGTTAAAGCATTTTTCACTTATAAAAAGACGCGATTTATTTTGCAATTACTCTATAAAAATGCAACCTACTATCTACAGTACCTCAAGCAAATCGATAAAATGAGTAACAACATCGAAAAGGAGCTGCACAAATCTATGAAAAATAAAGAGCTGATCCAGCTCTTAGACTTAGAGAAAAGCTTAGTTTACTTTACAACGTCACTTAGAAGTAACGAAA
Organism: Fusibacter sp. QWL-12; assembly: GCF_058683495.1. Taxonomy (NCBI): domain Bacteria; kingdom Bacillati; phylum Bacillota; class Clostridia; order Eubacteriales; family Fusibacteraceae; genus Fusibacter; species Fusibacter sp. QWL-12. The sequence continues at coordinate 2,047,528 of NZ_CM178745.1, read as the reverse complement.
TCGTACTTGAGAAAATGCTCAAGCTAGATGCCATTAAAAAATATCCTGAGGATGAAGACTTGCTCGAAGACGTTATCATTGAAAACAAGCAGGCGATTGAAATGGCGAACATCTATAGCAATATACTCAGTGGCACTATGGATGCTTTTGCTTCAGTCATCTCAAACAATCTCAATATCGTAATGAAGTTTCTGACTTCCGTTACAATCGTCATGGCAATCCCGACGATGATCGCCAGCTTTTTTGGTATGAATGTGCCAGTACCACTTGCAAATCAGCACTTTGCATTTATCATTATCATGTTTATTTCACTGGTCATTGCCAGTCTTTTCGCACTCTTTATGTATCGTAAGAAAATGTTTTGATAAAAAATACCGCCTATTTCTGAATTTTAGAATTAGGCGGTTTCTTTTATTATATATTACAGATTCCATATACTTATACGTTACTGATTCTTATACTTGTTCTTTTGCTGTTCTTTTGCTTATTTCTTTTGCGTTCTCTTATGCTTATGCTTCAACTTTAATTTTCACTTTATTTTCTTCGATGACTGCTTTAAGCAAATTACCCTCTTGAATGAGTTTTCTGATGTAAAGCTCTGCAATTTCATCTTCGATCATACGCTGAATCGTTCTGCGAAGTGGTCTTGCACCATATTTTTCATCAAAGCCTTCTTTAACGAGTAATGCTTTCACTTCGTCGTCTACTTCAAGTAACATTTTCTTTTCTTTTACTTCTGAAGCAACTTCTTTAAGCTGTAAATCAACGATTTCTCTAAGTTCTTCCTTCGCAAGTGCCTTAAAGACAATGATATCGTCGATACGATTTAAGAACTCAGGTCTAAAGTGTTCTTTTAGCATTTCTCTTACTGAATTTTCAACTTTCTTTTCTTGTTCAGCACCGAAGCCCATAACCGTTGATTTCATCTGTGTGCCAATGTTCGATGTCATGATAATGACAGTGTTTTCAAAGAACACCGTTCTGCCCTGTCCATCTGTTAATCGACCATCTTCAAGAATTTGAAGTAAGATATTGAACACGTCTGCATGCGCTTTTTCAATTTCATCTAGTAGGATGACTGAATAAGGTTTGCGTCTAACTTTTTCAGTTAATTGACCACCTTGTTCATAACCGACATATCCAGGAGGCGCTCCAATCAATTTAGATACGGTATGCTTTTCCATAAACTCCGACATGTCCATACGAATCATTGCTTCTTCAGTTCCAAAAAGCTCTTCTGCCAGCGATTTCGCAAGTTCTGTTTTACCTACTCCTGTAGGTCCAACAAAGATAAAGGATGCTGGCTTTCTTTTCTTTCTAAAGCCAGAACGATTACGTCTTACCGCTTTGGCGATTACTTCTACCGCAGCGTGTTGCCCGATCACTCTTCTATGAAGTCTGTTTTCAAGTTCAATGAGCTTTTCAGCTTCTTCTTCAGTGATGCGTTTTACAGGGATTTTCGTCCACGCTTCTATGACATATGCCACATCTTCAACCGTTAGGCTCACATGTGCACTGGATTTTTCAAGTGCATCAATTCTTTCATTTAATCTTAAAAGCTCGACTCTAAGGTCAGCTGCTTTTTCATACTCACCATCTGCCGTTGCTTCAGCTCTTTGAGCTTCAAGGCGATCCGCTTCTTCTTCAAGCGCTTTGACCTCTACAAGACCATGGTTTTTAAGGTTCGCTCTTGAACCCGCCTCATCGATAACATCGATTGCTTTATCCGGTAAAAATCGATCTGTGATGTATCTAGAGGATAGCTTAACCGCTGCCTCAATCACTTCGTCATCAATGGCTACTTTATGAAACGCTTCATAATAATCCTTAATGCCTTTGAGAATTTCGATACTGTCTTCAACTGAAGGCTCATCGACCACTACTGGTTGGAATCGTCTTTCTAAAGCAGCATCCTTTTCGATGTGTTTACGATACTCTTCAAGTGTCGTCGCACCGATAATTTGCACTTCGCCTCTAGCAAGAGCTGGTTTTAAAATGTTTGCTGCATTCATTACACCACCATGTACTTCACCAGCACCCATGATGTTGTGAACTTCATCGATGACGAGTATCACATTGCCATGTTGAGAGGCTTCAGTAATAATCGACTTCATACGGCCTTCAAACTGGCCTCTAAACTGAGTCCCCGCTACGATAGCCGTCATATCCAACAAGTAGATTTCTGTATCGAGTAATTTTTCAGGCACTTGTTTTTCTACGATTCTTACTGCAAGGCCTTCTGCTATCGCCGTTTTACCAACACCTGGCTCACCCAATAGCAGCGGGTTGTTTTTACTTCTGCGGTTTAGGATTTGAACCACGCGATCGATTTCACGATTTCTTCCGATAATACGATCAATTTCACCGTTTTTCGCTTTTTCTATTAGATTTGAGCCATACTTGCTCAAAGTTTTAAGCTTTACTTTCTTGTACTTCTTCTTATCATATGCAGGTTCTTCATCGATTTCCTCTTCAAAGTCCTCTGCAGCTTCATCATAAGTGTCATCATATTCTTCAAGATCCATGTCTTCATCATAATGATCGTGATCTTGATCATAATTCATAAATTGCATAAATGGATTTTCTTCATCTTGTGAAGCATTGTCAAAGAGCTTGTTCATTTGCTTAGATAAGTTATCCATTTCTTCTGGACTGAGATTGATTTGATTCATAATCTCATCCATTACCGGATACCCTTTCTTTTGTGCACACTCAAGACATAAATCCACATATTCAGTCTTTCCATTTTCTATTTTTGCTGTCCGCATCATCGCGACATTTTTTTTACATTCAGAACATTTCTTCATAATCACTCACCTTAATCTTTTTCAATAACGTCTAGTTCCCACACTCGATTATGGTAATTATAACCTAGATAGAGAAAAATAATATGCCTAATTTGTAAAATTTTTTATGAACAAAGCTTAAAAGTTGTAATTTACCAGCGAATTCGATACACTTTAGGTACATAAGGAGGTATTTATGGACCAAAACCTAACGACAATTATCGATAAGCGCATCGAAAAGACAATAAAAGCACTTAAGCGCAATAACATGAATGGCTATCATGTTAGAACAGTTGATGAACTAAAAGGACTTCTTCTTGAATTAATGCCACCTGAAACATCCCTTGCTGTGGGTGGTTCACAAACCTTATTCGAAACGGGTTTAATCGACTGGTTACGCGAGCAGCCTTTCACTTTCTATGACCGTTACGCACCAGGCTTGACGCCACAAGAGGTTCAATTGGTTCATAGAAAAGCCTTCAGTGCAGATGCTTACCTTGCTAGCTCAAATGCAATCACCGAACAGGGTGAACTCTACAACGTCGATGGTTCAGGCAATCGCGTCGCTGCAATCACTTTCGGCCCAAGCCGAGTTTATCTTATTGTAAGCCCTAATAAAATCGTTAAAGACCTTGATGCTGCAATCGCTCGCAACAGAGAAATCGCTGCTCCAGCAAATAATGTTAGACTCTCTACGAACACACCTTGTACGCATACGGGTTCATGCAACGACTGTAGAAGTGAAAATAGAATTTGCTGTAGCTATTCTATTATTGGTCATCAACGTGACGCAAGTAGAATCCACGTCATCTTTTTAGATGGACAATGGGGTTACTAATCCCACAAAATATGAAAGCTCTTTCTAGAAGTCTAGGAAGAGCTTTACTTATTCTTGGTGTTAACTCAAACTAAAAGTTCTTACTAAAGAACTAATTACCGTTAAACTATGATCTCATTTACAACTGATCTTTGATTTCGTCCGAATGCATCACTCGGTTAACGATCACCTTGTCGTCTTCCCAATATAAAATCAATGCCATTGGCCCAATAACAAGTAAGCAGGCTTCATCTGAGTCGGTATCGATACGATCTATATTCTCTGCAACCGCTCTAAAAATGGTTTCTTCAGAGAATGGCAATGGCGCTGCTTGGTCAATTTGTACTTTAACAATCTTTTCTGACATATAGCCTCCTATTTTTCACTCTCTTATTTTACAATACTTTATGCGATTTGAACATACTTCAGGCGCGACTGTAATAGGATTGTGGTAAAAAAAAAAGAAACCACTATATAAGTAGTTTCTCTTCAATCATTTAGTTCTTACTAAAATCTATTTTTTGAAAATGCCAAGTGGTTTTCCAACTGGTAAAAACACTCTGCCAAATGTATGGTTTAATACGTTTGCAGCCGAACCATAGAAACCTACTAAAGCAATAAAGAATTCACTCCAAGCTGCTAACTCATGGCCGAACTCTACGCCCCAAATAACGCTAAGTGATAAGCCAAGGAACAAGAAGTCGATTAGTACAAAGATAATCATCAATACTTTATTTGTTTCAAGTGACGCTAACGTCATATATAAAGAAAAGATGAGGTAACCTAAGAAAGCAAAGCCTAACTGCTTAATGTCGCCGCCAGCTTGCATCGCTTCACCAAATACGCCATTTGAAGTCATCCAAGTCATTGCTACTGCTAACCAGAATAATGAGTAAGCACCAAATGCTGTTGCACCAAATACATTGCCCTTTTTAGCGTCATTTACACATGCGTAAACTTGTGCCAAAGCACCTAAAAAGATCGCCCAAGGAATAATGAATGATGTGCCTGTTGTCCAACCTAATTTTTGAGTTGAAGCAACAAATGTAACCATAGCAAGACCGAATAATCCCAATGCCGATGGGTCTGCCGTAAAAATTTTTCTTTCGTTTTGATCCACGATAAATCCTCCCACTGATAAATCTTTAACTAAATGATAAACTCCAAAATAGATTATCATAAAAGCAAGTCCATATCAAGAAAAATCAAATCAAAAAAAAATAGTCAAAAATTGCGCTTTTGCGGGTATAATAGACTAATAAATAAAGATAGTACCAAGGAGGCATATATGCAAATCGCAGCATTTTTTGATATTGACGGAACGCTCTATCGCAATTCCTTATTGATAGAACATTTTAAAAAGATGGTAAAATATGAAATCATCGACCCTGCACTTTGGCACACAAGCATTAAAAGTGCTTTTACAGAGTGGCGTAAACGCGTTGGCGAATACGACACTTATATGTTAGAACTCGTAGAAACCTACTATGAAGCCTTAAAAGGGAGACGCGTCGCCGACCTTGAGTTTATTTCAAATCAGGTCATCGCACTCCACGGTGATATCGTCTACAAATATACGCGCAGTCGTATTTTATGGCATAAGCTCAATGGCCATAAGGTGTTTTTCATCTCTGGCAGCCCTGATTTTCTCGTTTCAAAGATGGCAGACAAATACAGCATCGACGCTTATAGAGGCACCAGCTACATCGTCGATGAAGAAGGGCGCTTTACTGGCGAAGTCATCCCTATGTGGGATTCTGACAGCAAAGACAGAGCCATAGACGAGCTCGTTGAGCAGTTCGGCATCGATCTCAGTCAAAGCTATGCATATGGCGATACCAATGGCGATTACTCCATGCTCTGTCGCGTTGGAAACCCGATAGCGATTAATCCCGCTAAAGAACTCTTACTCAACATCAAAACAACGCCAGAACTCGCCGAAAAAGCAAAAATCATCATCGAAAGAAAAGACCTCGTCTATGAACTAGACGCTAACGTCAAAGTTATTTCAGACGATCAATTACACATTTAAACTTTACGCTGTTAATCAAACAAAAATAAAAAATAGCTGATGCGTATCTAGTTATATAGATCGTATCAGCTATTGTTATTTGTTATATAGCTTAGAGATATAAAAACACTCTGAGGAGGCTCCGCAGTTATACGAGGACCGGTCCTCTGGAGAGTATTATTATATCTTTAAGCTAATTAAATCTATTAATAGAAAATATTCAGAAGTAGAATAGCTACTTTCTCTTACTTATGATAAACATCTTTTCTAAGCTGCTTGATGATCGGTAGTTGTTCTCTTATATGAGAAACCTCTCCAAAATCAATTTCGCCTAGTAGATACCCTTCAGAGTCATCTAATCTACCCAGTACATCGCCCCATGGATCGACGACGATGGAGTTGCCGTATGAGATATAGCTCAGTGAGTAGTCCCTCGCAGGCGCACAGCCAACTGTAAAGACCTGATTGTCTACAGCACGGGTTCTAAAAAGGAGTTCCCAATGTGCTGGTCCAGTTGTCATATTAAATGCAGCTGGATAAATCAACATTTTTGCCCCTCTGTCTACCATCATTCTAGAGAGTTCAGGGAATCTAACATCATAGCAAATGGCAAGGCCAATTGTACCAAATTCTGTTTCGAATACAGTGGCATGATCTCCTGCTTCAAGGGTTTCTGACTCCTTAAAGTACTGGCCATTTTCGATATTGATATCAAACATATGAATTTTTCTATGTTTACCGATTTGATTGCCGTTTCTATCAAAGACAAATGACGTATTATAGATGTTGCCGTCCTCTATTTCAGCGATAGAACCGCACACCAAATAGATGTGATTGTCTATTGCAACCTGTCTCATTCTCTGCCAGGTTGGTCCACCTTCTGGCTCAGCATATTGTGGGAATCTTTGCGTCTCATATGGACAGTTAAACATCTCTGGTAATACAACCATATCTGCGCCTTGATCTGCCAACTGTTTAATGTTTTCAGCAGCCTTGTCCAGTGACATCTCTTTGTCTTTATAGGTAATCATTTGTATGAGACCCAATTTCATCTTTTCCTTCAACGTCATCCCTCCTTATTTTTCTCCGACTCTTTGATAAAAGTCTTTCAAATTTTGGACGATTTTTTCGATGTCGTCTTTTGCTTCATTTCTACTTAGAACTTCTTTATGGTCTGTACCTGCATAAGTGAAATGCTCCGTTAATGGCATTCTTAGGTTTCTAAAAACCAAGCCTAAACTCAGTGCATTCCCAGTAAATTGATCGGTATAGGCATTTGCACCACCCAGAGAGATGATATAGCCTTGCTTATTCTCGCTCACTGTATTTTCCACATACGGCTTGCCATGTTTAAAATCACAGATAAAAATCATCTGACAGCGGTCTACCAGCTGTTTCAACTTACTGGTGATACCATTGAAATACACAGGCGACGCAACGATAAGAACATCAGTAGCCTTTAATGCCTTATATACTGATTCCATATCATCATCGTGCACACATTTGCCATAAGAATTTGCACAAACATTACAATCGATACAGGGCTTAACCGTTAAACGATTAATGTCGTATACTTGTGGATAAATTTCGTTTTTCTTGAGTTCTTCCACAAGCCGATCGACGTATTGACTACTTTGACCATTTGATCTGTGACTTCCTTTTAAAATAACGGGATGTTTCAATCGCTTTTCTCCTATAACAACTTTGATAATTGATAATCTTTTATTTGATGACCATTATTAGACAGATAGACCTTGTCTACAATGGCTTTACAAACTTCACTCGATCCTGAAATCACGTTATACCTTTCAGCATCATAATGATAATTGAAATCGCCTCCTGCTTCAGTAATCATTAGAGCACCTGCTGCGAGGTCCCACTTACCAAGTCTAAGCTCCCAAAATGCATCGTAGACACCAGCTGCTACCAAACACAAATCATAAGCTGCTGCTCCCAGTCTTCTAAGACCCTTTACGAGAGGAACCATCGTCGCTATATTTTGTGAATTGTTATTCTTAGCGGTAGCACGGTCATATGGAAATCCTGTCGCTAAGACACTTTTACCCAGTTCTGACTGAGTTGATGCACAAAGTCTTATTGGTGATTGCTCTTTTACCACACGATAGGCACCTTCACCTCTTTGTGCAAAATAGATTTCTTCCAAAGTAGGGACATAAACGACGCCAAACTCTGGCTTGTTCTTATACCATCTTGCTATTGATACGGCAAATATAGGATGACCAATCGAAAAATTGGTTGTGCCATCTAAAGGGTCGATGATCCATTCATAATCAGACGCTGCCACATTGGGTTGATAGCCTTGTTCCTCCGATAAAATTTGATCACCAGGGAACAGCTCCTTAAGACGACTTACGATGAGTTTATCGCAAGCTATATCAGCTTCTGTCACCATATCTACTGATGTACTTTTTGTCTCAATCGAGAGCGTATTACTTCTAAAAAAATGCATTTGAAGCGCACCTGCTTCTTTGGCAAGTGCGATAACTGCTTCATATTGTTTATCTATCATGTTAACTTCCTATTCTTATAAATCGATGTTGGTCTTTCCTGTCTTGTGTTCTACCGTTAATTTAATGATGTTCGTCTTATGAAAATCATTTGCTGCATATTTAAAGCCGCCCTCTGTAAATTCAGGAGCGTACTTCACAATAAAGCGCTTTAGAATTTCAAGCTTTGTATCGTCTGATTCAACAAACTCAGCTTTTCCAAAACAGACGACACTTTCGAAATCGCTTGAGAATCTTTTAGCGACGACGCTATGACGTCCAACGATTGTAAAACCAACCTTTTCGTGTGCAGCGATGGCATCTATTTTCATACCTTCCCTTGCGCAGTGTATATAAATTGCATGCTCATCAGAGACATAATTGACGGGTATAGCATATGGATAGCCATTTGTATCCAAAACTGAAAGAACGCCATATTCGCCTTCTAAAATCAGCTTGTCGATACGATCTGCTGGCATAACTTTTTTCTGAACGCGCATTTCTTTAAACATATTGACCTCCAATTCCTTTACTCATTACATTATCCACTATACACCCTGTGGCTACACTTGTGAACGCAATTTTTAACATTTTGTAAATGTCTAAGAAAATTGTTTATAAAATGATATTTCGGTTAACTATATACTTGTAAACATATATATGGAGGTTGTCATGAGAGATCAAATTACAATGGGCGGTAATCCCATCAAACTTTTAGGAGAAGAAATTAAAGTTGGAATGAAAGCACCTGCTTTTAAAGCGGTTAAACCAGATATGTCTGAATTCAATTCTGATGAGTTAAATGGAAAAATCAAAATTTACAGCGTTGTTCCTTCAATCGATACTCGTATCTGTGAGTTCCAAACGATTCGTTTTAACGAAGAAGCGACAAAACACCCAGATGTAATGGTCGTTACGGTGAGCGTGGATTTACCATTTGCTCAAAAACGCTTCTGTGTAGCAAATAGCATTGAAAAATCAATCGTTGTCTCAGATTATCAATCGCTTGATTTCGGAACAAAATACGGCTACGCTATCGAAGGCTTAAGACTTTTAGCGCGTGGGATCGTCGTCGTAGATGCTGAAGATAATGTAAGATATGTTGAGTATGTAAAAGAAGTTGGGTCTCACCCAGATTATGATAAAGTTTTGGAGTTCATTGAGACTTTGTAATATTAATCGTAAAAAGGTGCCTCTGTTTATCTGAATAGGATAAGCAGCAGCACCTTTATTTTTTTTCTATATCGCACAATTATCTTAAAAACAGCGGCACTAAAATGGGTACTAACGTCGAAAGGATTAATCCTGTTGAGAACGACAATACGGCAGTTTCGGAGTTTGTATTTCTCGAAACGATAGGTAGTGTCGTATCCATAGCCGTTGCGCCAGCAGGAGCAATCGCTTCATAGAAGCCAACGTACTTTGCCACAAGTGGAATCATCATAATCGCTATGATTTCTCTTACGACGTTGGTTAAAAAAGCAAGAACGGAAAGCTCAGCAGAGTATGGCGCAATGATAATTGAAGACAAAGTATACCAGCCAAGGCCAGAGCCGATTGCGCCTGACTCATGAAGCGGATAACCGAGTATTGCACCTATAATAAACGCGCCAATTAAGCTGCCCACTGCCACACCTATTGGGATTAAAAAAAACAAAGCACCAGATCTTTTCAGATCCTTTAAAACGTTTTTATTTTTTCCGATATCGATGCCCACAAAAAACAATAGAAGACATAAACCGACTGTCAGCCAGTTATCTGAAAGTGCATACCAGCTGTCCGGAACAAACAATCCTACGATTCCGCCGATCACGACCGCTAAAATGATTTTAAAAGTCATTTCGTCACCTGCTTTCTACCATAGAGTCGAAGCATGAGATGTACGGTGAGAACGCTGAAGACAACCGTAAAAACTCCAAATAAAACCGCATGTAGGCCAATCTTTAAAAATGCTTCCTTTACACGGTCATCCATGCCGATGCGCATGCCCATGATAAACAATAGACCAAACAGACATGCCATTTGAAGTCGATCGATGCGGGCGAGCATCGCCTTATGTATCCAGCCACGATAGCTGAATATCCCCCCGATAATTAACAGCCCTAAATACAACAAAATCCCTGACATATTATCCCCTCTCTAAAATAGGTATCTCCCCAAGATACCGCATTTCACCACTTGGTAAAAGTGAGACTCTAACTGGATGAATCTCCACCCCAACTTCAAGTGCTTTGTAAAAAATATCTGCAAAAACAGGGTCCGTGTCCCATTTGGGTGAAAACTGTGTCGCTTCACTTAAAACAAGAATGAGTACGCCTGCTCTTTTGCCTTGTTGCTTTAAACTAATGAGTTCCTCAAGATGTCTTGCACCTCTTACTGTTGGCGCATCAGGGAACATCGCTGTGCCATCAATGGACAGTGAGCAACCTTTTACCTCTATCCAAATAGGCGCTTCCCCTATTATAACACCATAATAGTCAATTCGGGACTGTCCTACCTTAACTTCTGCTTTTAAGTCCGACATTGGACCAAAGGGATTGAGCTCTGGATTTTCTAGAATCGCGGTACTGATGTAACGGTGAATGCCAGAATGTACTAAGACATACTCATCTTCTTTTTTAGCTGCAATCATATCCCAGCTGGTTTTACGTGTAGGCGATGGACAATATCTTACGAGTACTTCATTGCCTTCATAGAGCAGCTCTTTTAGACGCCCTGGATCATGTACGTGTACGGTTTCAACTCTACCCTCCACCTCGACCTTGGACAGATAGCGATTGGGACGCTCTATAAAGCGTCCCAATTGTAAATCCTTAAATTCATATACAGTCATTATTTTACCTCATAAGCCTTTAGCTCAGCCAATACTCTACCTTCGCTATCGGATAAGCTAATCTCTATCGTATCACCTGTTTTAAGTGCTTGACCGAGTGTTACTTCAGTATCCGATACCCAAGTAAACGCCGTTTCAGTTTGATTGATTAATACCTTCATGTTCTGATAAAACGGACCGCCAGTGAGTGCCGTTTTGCTACCTTCTGTTTTAACGTCTGAGATGGCAATCTCACTGAGTGATTTATTATAATCAGGGTTGTCGTTAATCGCCCACTTTGCTTTTTCAGCACCCGTTCCAAGATCATTAAAAATTGAAACATAAAGTGCTTTTGTATTTAAAAAAGTTGTCGCTTCTTTTTCAAGTCGATTGCCGTTTTCATCAAATCCAAAGGTTCTAAAGTAAACTGGCATTTCTCTTCTCGCCATATATAGCGCTTTCAAATAATCTGGCATATCGAGATTTAAATAATTCAAGATATAAGATGACATAAATGATGCATTCATCGTTGGTAATTTTTCTGAAGTATTATCGAAATTACTCCATAAAATATAAGGGACAGACATCATTTTAAGATCATTTTGAAGAGAGTAGTTGTCTTCATTTCCAACGTATCCAAGCTCTCTATAGGCTTGATAATCGTCACCCAGTGCTGGAAGATGATCGCCATAAAAGAGAATGATAGTTGGCTCATCACTTGCTTTTAGATAATTCACTAGCTTTTCAAGCGCTTGATCTGTAAGTGAAAGTCCTTGAACATAATTGTGTAGTAAATATCGGCTAGAGTCTGACATTTTTGTTTTGATATCAACAGTAAACTCATCCGCTGCAAATCTTGCATTACCAAAAGGTCCATGATTTTGCATCGTAACGATAAAATTAAATACAGGGTTAGTTTCACTTTCTATCGTATGGATGATCATGTCAGTTGAATAATCATCTGAAGCCAAACCACCAACTGTTCTCACATCATTCATAAACTCTAACGTTTTGAATGTATCAAAACCAAGATAATTATAAACATCATATCGGTTATAATACCATGACATGTATGGATGAATCCCTACCGCTGAATAACCTTGATTACGTAAAATAGAAGCCATAGAAATAACAGGAGACTTAATCTCATTTGGATAGACCATATACCAGTCATTAGAATAATTTTTTAAGGTCATACCTGTAAGAATCTCATACTCTGTGTTTGAAGTACCACCCCCGATAACTGGTACGTACATTTCACCATATCGACTTTCTTTACGTAAAGACTCAAAGAAAGCATTTGGATTTTCAGTCATTTTGATATCCAACTTATCGATGTCCCAATATGCTTCACTTTGAATGATGATGATATTCGGTTTTACTGGTTCTTCAGTTGGCGTTGGAAATTCAGCATTATATTCCTTAACATATCTCTGCATTAAGCTATCCGCTTCCTCTAACTGAGCATCGTCGATAACGATAGACGCTTCTCTGGTATTATTTGAAAGCGAATATAAAAATCCGGTTTCTAAAATATCTTGGTCAGAAGAAAATGACGTTTGACCGAGCATCAGAAATGGGATTGAAATAGCAATCATAAAGATAGCAATAAGCCTTTGTCCCTGTAGCTTTTCCTTTTTAAAAAATTTACGAAGTCCCATGGCATATGCAACCAATAGCAATGCACCGATGATTATTTGGATCAAAACCTTGATATTAAAGAGCTGTGGCATTAAAACCCATACTTCTTTTGCAAGCATAAAGTCATCCACTAACAAAGGTACATTTCTAAGAGAATATTTACCAATATTAATAGCATTCAAAATAAGTGAAACCGCACTCACGGAAAATGTCACAATCGCGATATTTCGGGTAAATATGAGCAAGACTGCTGCTACAAATATCATCAGCATAAGGTTTAAAGCAAAAGCTAATGGGCTGGTAAAAATCCAGTTCAATGTATCTGGAAAGCTCTTTCTAAACAAACTTTCAGTAAGAACGATTACGACGATAAAAATCCCTATCATTTTTAAAATTGGCATAATTGCAGTTGGACTTTTTTTAATATTTGATTTAATTTTGTCAAAAAACTTATTGGTCAATATATTCTCCTCTCGGGCTAATGCAGCTCGGTTTATTCTTAATTATATTTCTTTAATTTCATATAAATGAGAGTAGTATCGCCTTATTATAAGTGCTAAAATAGTAAAGGTATATTGTATACAACTACATATTAAGGTCGCATAATACAGCACGCTGACATTATATCAACAAAAAATTATGAAATCAACCAAGGTTTGTTAACACTTGTATTAAATAAATGCGACGTTTGGGAGGGTTTATGAAACCTAAGTTTTTCACCACCATAAAAAATTATAATAAACAGCAGTTTATCAGCGACTTAACAGCTGGGGTTATCGTTGCAATTATTGCACTTCCACTTTCTATTGCATTGGCAATTGCTTCAGGGGTTACGCCTGAAAAAGGACTTCATACCGCAATTATCGCTGGTTTTATTATTTCATTTTTAGGTGGCAGTAGGGTACAGATTGGTGGTCCGACTGGTGCCTTTATGGTTATTGTCTACGGAATCGTGATGAAATATGGTCTTGATGGACTGATTATGGCAACCATGATGGGTGGTATCATGATGATTCTTATGGGTGTCTTTAAACTAGGATCTGTAATAAAGTTTATTCCACACCCGATTACAACCGGATTTACTAGTGGTATCGCTGTAACGATTTTTTCATCTCAAATTAAGGATTTTTTTGGACTTAAGCTGGACGTTGTACCAGCTGAGTTTCTCGAAAAATGGCATGCCTATATTGGTGCATTTGGGACAACTCAGATGCAAACCTTAATCATTGGTGCGATTGCTCTTTTGATTATCATATTTTGGCCAAAAGACAAAATAAAAGTACCTGGCTCTTTAGCAGCACTTGTAGTTACGACCCTAATTGTTCAAATTACACCTATGGAAGTGGCAACCATCGGCTCAAAGTTTGGCGAACTTTCATCTGCACTTCCAGTCCCACATTTACCAGCGTTCAGTATCGAAAAAGTACGTTTGTTAATTGGGCCTGCATTTACAATTGCATTATTAGGCTCTATTGAATCCCTTTTATCTGCGGTTGTTGCCGATGGGATGATCGGCGGTAAACACCGCTCAAATACAGAATTGATCGCACAAGGGATTGCAAATATGGCTTCTGCACTGTTTGGTGGTATTCCTGCGACAGGGGCTATCGCGAGAACCGTTGCAAACATAAAAAACGGTGGCCGTACGCCGGTTGCAGGTATGGTTCATGCTATTACTTTGTTACTCATAATGTTAGTTTTCATGCCGCTTGCGAAACTTGTTCCACTTTCTGCATTGGCTGCGATACTCATCGTTGTCGCTTATAACATGAGTGAATGGCGTGAATTTATCGGTCTTTTAAAATCGCCTAAAAGCGATGTGATTGTATTACTCATTACTTTCTTCGTAACTGTTCTTGTGGATTTGGTTGTTGCAATCGAGATAGGCATGGTACTAGCATCGCTCTTGTTTATGAAACGTATGGCAGATGTAACAGAAGTTAAAGAGTTAACCCGAGATACTGCTGAGGAAGATGACAGCTTTACGCCTTCTTTTGACCCTTCACTACTTCAGCGTTTGCCATCACATATTACGGTCTATGAAGTAAACGGGCCATTTTTCTTTGGTGCTGCCGATAAATTTTTAGAAGTCAGCAAAGAAGTCGATCGATCAACAAAGATTATGATATTAAGACTTAGAAACGTACCGGCAATGGATGCAACTGCAATTCATGCTTTAAAACGGTTTATTGTGGTATGTAAGAAGAATAAAGTAAAATTGCTTTTCTCCGGTTTGAAACAACAACCAAGAGAAGTCTTGCAAAAATCAGGATTAATTGATACGCTTGGAGAAGACGCTATTTTTGAAAATTTTGAAGAAGCGTTATCATTTGCTGAAACGCTGCCAATTAAATAAAAGGAGTTACCATGTACGAAATAAAATTACATGATAAACATGTTGAGAAGTTCAAAGAAAAATACCCTTTGATCTTTAAGGAAAGTGTTGTTGGTTATCAGTTACTTGAAACATCAGATATCGAAGAAGGACAACTACTCAAACTAACAGACTCAAAGGGTAAGTTTGTTGCAACCGGCTATTACGGTCTTCAAAACAAAGGCTTGGGTTGGGTGCTCACAAATAATGAGCGTGAGAAAATTGATGATACATTTTTTCTCAAAAAGCTCTATCAAAGTATTGAAAAACGTCTCGGATTATATAACAATCCTAAAACAACTGCTTTTCGCGTTTTCAACGGCGAGGGCGATGGTATCGGCGGATTAACCATTGACTTTTTCGCAGGTTCTTACCTAATCAATTATTACAGTAAGGGAATCTATGCCTTTAAAAATCAAATTGAAAAGGCACTTAAACAATCTGTTGAATATGACGCCATCTATGAAAAATGTCGTTTTGAAGATCATGAAGAGGTCAATGATGGCTTTGTCGCTGGTAAACCACTTACCTTTCCAATAACCGTGCTTGAAAATGGTGTAAAGTTATCTGTTTTCTTCAACGAAGGTGGTATGGTTGGCGTTTTCCTTGATCAAAGAGAGATTAGAAAAGCGATACGTAATCAATACGCAAAAGGTAAAACTGTCCTCAATACGTTTTCTTATACAGGTGCATTTTCAACATTTGCTGCAATTGGTGGTGCTAAAAGTGTCACTAGTGTCGATCTAGCAAATAGAAGCTTAGAGCATACATTAAAGAACTATGAATTAAATCATATTGCCCCTGAAAATCATCCGATCTTAGTTGAAGATGTTTTCCACTACTTTAAATTTGCGCAAAAAAAAGGGCTTATTTTCGATTTGGTCATTTTAGATCCACCTAGCTATGCCAAGTCAAAAGACTTTACTTTTAGTGCAGAAAAGGATTATCCGACATTACTTGCTGATGCAATTAAAATCACTTCTCCAAAGGGGATTATCATCGCATCAAACAACTCAAGTAATATTACCTTAGATAAATTTAAACAACTTATCGGAAAAGGCTTTAACCTTGCAAACAAACGATTTAAAATTCTCGAAGTACATCAGCTACCAAAGGATTTTAGAACGCATTTCAAATATGAAGAGAGTAATTATTTGAAAGTTCTCTTTATACAAATCGATTAATTTTACCACAAGCATGATTGAGACTAAACAAAGCCCCTTCATACGGATTGCGTATGAAGGGGCTTATTTATTCCAGTTCTACAATTATTTTTCCACCTACATGGCCCTTTTCGAGTTCACCTATCCAGTAAGGAATCTCAGAAAAATCAATTTGGCGATCAATAACAGGGATTAGCTTTCCTTGCTCAACTGCTTCAGAAACATATCTTAAATCACTTGCGTTGGGCTTTGCCATTAAAACTCGGTAGCTTTTATCGTATTTTTTACTTAAGCTTTTCCCAAAAATTGAAAGATATAAAATATGATTCAAATTCCCACTGCCTACTAAGACAAATCTCCCTTTGGCAGATAACAGCTGATGAAAAATAGAAATCGGATAATCACCGTTCACATACAAAATCACATCGTAACTCGAGGTTATCTTTGATAAATCTTTTTTAGTGTAATCTATAACATCATCTGCACCTAATTGAATCGCTTGTGGGATCCGCTTTGTACTTACAACTGCTGTTATATGTGCATTCAGATTTTTACAGTGTTGAATCATATAACTCCCAACACCACCAGATGCACCCACGATGAGAACGCGTTCACCCTGATTGACTTTTGCAAGGTTTCTTACTGCCTGTAATGCAGTTACACTTGTGAGTGGTAAGGATGCCGCATCCGCATAAGATATGTTTGAAGGCATTTTTGCTATTAGCTGCTCATCGACACAAACAAAGTCTGCGAATGCGCCAAATCCGTACCCGGATAAATCGCCGTAAACGCAATCCCCTACTTTAAAATTTTTAACTGACTTTCCGGTTGCAGTTATGATGCCTGAAAAATCAGAGCCTTTAATTCTTGCTTTAGGTTTAAGCCATCCTGAAAAAACTCTAACAATAAAGGGTTTGCCTTGTAATAGCCGCCAATCAGGTGCATTTAATGATACACCTTTAATAACAACTAAAACTTCATTTTCTTTTGGAATTGGAATCGCTACCTCTTCAACTTTTAAAGAATCCCATTTGCCATACCTATTTTGTACGATTGCTTTCATTTGAAATCACCTCATCTTCACTTGAAACTGATATAAGTTCAACACCTAAATCTCGAATACGGTTTAAGACCCCATATAATGCGGCTTGATCTACTAACTCACCTCTTATAACCGTATTGAATGCACCAAATTTCTCTACTGATAGACTCTCAAACCAGTGTGGCTTAAGATTGCCTTTTATCATTATGGTATAAAACATCTTACACCTCCTAGAATCTTTGTATCTCGATCATAGCTAAAAAAAACTTTGGCTGCTACCAACCAAAGTTTGTATTTTAAAGTATGCCCATTTCTT
Organism: Fusibacter sp. QWL-12; assembly: GCF_058683495.1. NCBI lineage: Bacteria > Bacillati > Bacillota > Clostridia > Eubacteriales > Fusibacteraceae > Fusibacter > Fusibacter sp. QWL-12. The sequence goes on along the minus strand of NZ_CM178745.1, from coordinate 2,030,059 downwards.
TTGCTTTTGCAACTGCCTCTGTTCTTCTCTTAACTTCTAGCTTGCTAAACAAACTGTAGTTATAACTTTTTATCGTACTGAGCGACAAGAATAAACTTGCACCAATCTCTTGATTTGAATAGCCTTCGGCAATTAATTTTAAAACTTCTAATTCTCTTTCAGTTAATAATTGATTTGAACCAGACTTAAACGCATTAATTTCATCAGAAAATGCATCAGAAAACTCGTAAAAAGGCAATCTGATTTGATTCATTTCGGCCACTTCCTCCACCTCTTTGAAGAGCTGCTGTTGAACCGCCACACTAGTGGCATATCGAATAGAGATTAGCGAAAACTCAACCATCTGCATGTACCTCTTTTGTTGTATTGCACGGTTCAAGAGTAATTGACACATTTTAGAGTAGGCATGGTACTTCTTTGGGGCGTACCACAAGAGCAATTTATACTGGTTCTCTTTAAGATAGTTAGGTAATTCCTCGTCCTTTCCATTCTCGAGAAGCGCTTGCCATTTCATATCCACAAATGTCGCCAATCTATTTTCTCGCTTAGCTGTCTCTAGCTGAATCCAAAACTCAAGATCTTCATATCCCATAAACTCTGGAATCGGGTTATTAAAATGATGCACTTTACCACGCTCAACGCATTTTTTTGCTGCCTCTATGTTGCCATAGAGCATTTCTATTCTCGCCTTTAATAGCTCTTGTTTATACTGCCAATCCATATGATTGTAGAGTATCCCAAAATTTTGACTCTCTTCTATTGCAATCAATGATTGATCTATTTTCCCCTGCATAAAATAGAGCGATGCCTGATAAAGCTTATATAATGCGAAAAGTCCATCACCGACTGGATGTTGTAATTTTTTTATCTCCTCATCTAACATCCGTTCAGCATCAAGCAGTTCTCCCTTTTGAATTTTCAGTTCTATAAGTAGAGCAAAAATAGACCCTTGAACGATCAGAGGTAGTGATTGTTTTGCCTTTACCCAAACCCTATTAAAAGTCTGAAAAGCTTGACTTAGGTCTCCATTAGACCAGTCCAGCATCCCAACAAAGGTGTCTATAACCCAAGTTCTCTGATAAGGAATCTTATCTGTTATAATTTTTAATTGCGCCATTAATGCCATTAACGTTTTATAATCACCTGTAGATGCAGCAATGTAAGCTTTGGCACTCAATAGATAGACTGGAATCTGTTCAAACTCACGTTGATCAAAGATCAATAACTCAATACTGTCTTCTTTTGATAGTTCATCTGTCTTATCTTGCATTTTACCCATCTCATTATTTAGTGAATGTATTGGGGCTATTAGCTTTTCTACATGCTGAAACCATTTAACACAGCCTTCTGTATCACCTGCATCCAACATTGACCAACCAATTCCCATAGAAATCACAGGACTTCTTTTGCATAGCGCATCCGGCAGTCTTTTAGCAAGTGAGAGCCATATATTAGATTTTAGTTCAATATCCATAGGTTCCCATTGTAACTCTATCAGTCTTGCAGCCTCTAAAGGTAAATTAAAATAATAGTGAACGGCTGATAGATATTCCTCTCTATTTTCATACCATTCTCCAGCTCTTTTATAAATTTCGTCAATAGTCGCTTTTGATATCGCCTTTTCATTACTTAATCTTTGTCTTAATAAGTCACGGAATAAATGATGATATTTGTACCACATTGCACCATTAGAATGATGATCCATTCCTCTAAAACTTGAAATAAAGCTATTTTTTCTCTTTAATGTCTCTAAAAAGGTATAGCTGGTGCCACTTACCACACCAAGTGCATAATCAGATAATGCCTCACAAAAATCATCAAAAATCGATGTTTTCAATAAAAACAGTTGCGTCTCAATATCAAATGTATTTAATACTTCCTCCAATAGGTATTCCATAATGTAATCATTATTGGTACCAATTGATAGCAATGTGTTATCCTTGTTCTCTGATCTTATTAAAGTCTGCGCCATCAACTGCAGACCAGCAATCCAGCCTTCAGTTCTGTCTTGTATCAAACTAATTTGTTCTGAACTCAACGTCATAAAAGAGAGCATCGTTTTCAAAAAAGCTTCCGATTCATCGACTGTAAATTTTAAATTTGCCATCCTCAGGTCACAAATTCGCCCAGTCGCTCTTACCCTTCCAAGTGTTAAAGGCGGATCTTCACGAGATATAATACAAAGCTTTATCATTTGAGGTAACTGCCGTATCAGCTCGTTTAACAAGTTATGAATGTTTGTATCCGAAATCACATGGTAATCGTCTAATGCAATAATAATTGGATCACTAATCTGATGTAAAAGACCAATAACCGTTCGGTTAAAACCTTCATGTCCTAAATTAGACCGTGAGCTTAAAATCTGTAATAGTGCTTTTCCAACTTCGCGTCCTGCTTCACTTAGTATTAATCCTTTGGCAAGGTAACTCAAAAACAAATCTATTTCATTATCCCATGTATCCAAGCTATACCAAACATAAGAACATTTCTCAATATCAATCCAATCACTCACAATTGTTGATTTTCCTGCACCTGCAGGCGCGCTAATAATATTGATTTGGCGCTCTGATAATAGCAAAATACTTTCCGATTTTCTAACATAAGTACTCGGAATAATGGACTTTTGTAACTTTGAAGTAAGGATAATTTCTGACATAGTATCTCCCATGATTTTGGTTAGTCTTTATTAATATACCTTTTAACAACAGAGTTAAATACCTACTTAAGTTTGAATCATTGCCAACTTGGGCTATTTAAAGAAAAAAGCTCATAATAATCATATCATTATTACGAGCTATCTCACAGTTTCATTTTCATATTGAATTTTAAATTCTATACGTTCGGTTAGTAGTGAACTCCGTTTTCATAATAAGCGGTTGGATCCAACTCATTAAAATAAACACAGACGTCTGAATATCCCAAATCCAGAACAATTTTAGTTACGATCTTAGCGACATCATCTTGTTGATCTCTCGATCGTTTAAACCAATTAATAGTAACAAAGGGATACCCCCCTGAATTCTCAACCCCACCTGAGATAAACAGTGTCGGTGTCCATTCAACCGTAAAGTGATCTACTGGACAATTGACGATCGATGAAATTTCTTGAACCATTGGTTTTTCAATTTCTTTAACATCAGCAACGTCAATCCCTCTAAAAATGATATGTGGCATACCTTAAAAACACCTCTTTTCAAATTGCCTAAGCATGTGAAAAGTTTATCACAACTCTCATTCACGGTCAATGTTCTCACATAATTATGTTCACTTATTTCAGTAGATGGGATAAAATAGAAGTATCTTATTAGAATGGATATAATGAATATGAAAAAAGCAATTTCCCTGTTATTAATTTTCTCACTTTGTTTTTCACTGTCAGCTTGTAGTGTTTACTATGAGAAAATTGAAGATCCTATTAAACCAGAAATTTCAATACCTTCAGTGACTGACACCTCACCAGATGTAGGGATTATCAGTATCATTGAAGAAGAGAACTATCAAACCATTGCCGCCCATTATCCAATTATCGGACAAGAAAAAATAGATGCTGCACTGAAATCTTTTGCATTAAACCGAATTGAGCTATTTAGACAGGAGACTGCCGATTTAAAACTAACGCAGGAAGAGAGTTGGCCCTTTGAGCTCCATCTCGATTACGAGGTTGTTTTTAAATCAGATCGGCATATTTCACTTCTTTTTAAAGAAAATAAGTATCTTGGCGGTGCTCAGCCAACCTCAACCATCTATACCTTTAACTACAATCTTGAGCAAGGTAGACAGTTGGCACTAAAGGATTTGTTTAAAGGTTCTAGCGCCTACCTTGAAATTTTATCGAAATACATCTATGCCAAACTTGTAGACGACAATGCTTTAAATATTACACTTGATAAGGATTGGGTAACAAAAGGAACTGATCCACTGGAATCTAACTTTAAGCATTTCTTATTTACAAATGGTGGTTTAATCATTATATTTGAAAAATACCAAATAGGACCTGCTTTTATTGGGGAACCTAAAATTATCATTCCATTTGATACCTTTACGGCGCATATAGAATTAAAAGAGACCATAGATGATATAGTTCCTTCAACAGAAGCTGAAACGACGACTTCCGTTGAGGTCATCACTGAAACACCATCCACTGAGATGGTTAACGAGACCACTGAAACAGCAACGGCCTCCGAAAATGAATCAAGTAACAATCAAGAGGTGATACATGCGAAACGCGTTGCACTTACCTTTGAAGATGGTCCAGACCCTGATTATACACCGCTTATCTTAGATACGCTTAAATCCAGAAATCAAGTTGCAACATTTTTCGTTCAGGGGATCCGCGCAGAGGAGTATCCAAACTTAATACAGCGCATTAATGCCGAAGGTCACCTTATCGGAAATCACACTTGGAGCCATCCTCAATTGACACATTTATCTCCAGATGAAATGTTATTGCAGCTCCAAAAAACTCAAAGCATCCTAGAACAAATAACAGGTAGAGCACCTTTTTTATACCGCCCATCCTATGGGATTTATAATGAAAATGTCATTAGTACGATCAATATGCCAGCGATTCTATGGTCAGTTGATCCAGAGGATCTTAAATACAAAGACGCTTCATATATTACGAATTATGTTTTAGATCACGTAGCAGATGGCGCCATTATCCTCTTGCATGATACAAATGCATATACGACTCAAGCTATAAGCGGAATATTAGATGCCCTCATTGCTGAAGGATATGAAATTGTCACAGTTGACGAATTATTAGGCATTACAGAAAATACAGCAAAATATAACGTGAGAATATTTTCTCAAGCTGTCGAAACCCATTAAAAAACTCCTGTGTTCAAAGCGATTATTTATCGCCTGAATACAGGAGTTTCATTTTAACTTTTTTTCTAAATAGCTACTGACTAGCCTCTAGGACGATCTGCTTTAACACGTTTCTTCTCTCTATCTTTGCCTTCATAAGATTTTCCACCTTTTGAACCTTCAGATTTAGAGCCTTTATAGCTTTCTGATTTAGAACCTTTGTAGCCTTCTGATTTACGTTTGTTATAGCCCTCAGATCCTTTTGATTTACCCTTTGAATCCTTAGCTTTTTCAATCGAAATTGATTTTCCTTTGATAACGCGTTTGTCCATACGCTCAAGTACACGTTGTGCTTGACTTTCTGGAATCTCAACATAGGTAAAGCTATCAAAAATATCTACAGAGCCAATCAATCTTCCTTCAATACCCGCTTCATTTGCGATGGCACCTACGATATCTCTTGGTCTTACGTTGTGGTTATTACCAACATTGATATGCATTCTAACCATACCTCTGCTGCTTCTCCCACCTTTGTTTTGTCTTGCGCCACTTCTATCTGGTTTTTCAGTATAAACTTTTTTAGAGTTATCAATTGAATCGATTTCTTTTACATTTTCCATTTCAAGTTCCATTTGGAAAAGTGCAGCGGCAACTTCAATCGGTGTATAAGAGCCTTCAGAAAACTCTTCAATAATCTTGATAAATTTATGATCTAAGCCAGCTTCAATTCTCTCACGAATTTTGTTCATGAAGAGGTCTCTCTTCACTGCTTCAAGATCGCTAATTTTTGGAATTGGGTGCGGTTTAATATCAGATTTTGTATATCTCATGATGCTTCTAAGAAGGTGAAACTCCCTAGATGTAATAAATGTGAAAGAAATACCTTCTTTACCAGCACGACCCGTTCTTCCGATACGGTGTACGTAGTATTCTTCATGAGTTGGCATATCGTAGTTGAAAACAGCTTCTACGTTATCGATATCGAGACCACGCGCTGCAACGTCAGTTGCAATTAGAATCTCAATATCACCACGTTTGAACTTGTTGATAACATTCATACGAAGTGTTTGCTTCATATCACCATGAATTTTATCACACATATAACCACGTGCTTGAAGCATATCTGTCACTTCGTCAACTCTCTTTTTTGTATTACAGAAAACGATGGAGAGCTTGTAGTTATAGATGTCTATCAAACGGGTTAAAATCTCGAGCTTATCTCTATCCTTCATCTCCATATAAACCTGGCTGATGTTTGGCGTTGTAAGCTCAGTATGTGTTACTTTGAGAATTTCAGGCTCATCTTGGTACTTGTTAATGATGTTCATGATCTCTTTTGGCATTGTTGCAGAGAATAAAAGCGTTTGAATTTTGTGATCCACTTCTTCAATAACCGCTTCGATGTCTTCTCTAAAGCCCATGTTAAGCATTTCATCTGCTTCATCAAGTACTAACATCTTTAAATTGTTAAGTTTAAGTGTTTTTCTTCTGAGATGATCTAGAACACGTCCAGGTGTACCGATGATAACTTGAGCACCTGATCTAAGTCCTCTGATTTGTCTCTCTATATCTTGACCGCCGAAAACGGGTAAAATATGCAGACCTCTCATGTACTTGCCGATTTTGTTGACTTCCTCCGAAATCTGAACGGCAAGCTCACGTGTAGGGCATAATACTAATGCTTGTACGTGTTTAGAAGACAGGTCGATTTTTTCGAGCATTGGAATCGAGAATGCCGCAGTTTTTCCTGTACCCGTCTGTGCTTGACCGACTACATCGCGACCAGTAAACGCCACCGGAATCGCCATTGATTGGATTGGTGTCGTTTCTTCAAAGCCCATGTCTTCTACCGCTCTTAAGATTTCTCTTGAACAGTTTAATTCACTAAATAGAATTTTTTCCATTATTATTCCTTTCGTATATCTTGACAAGATAGAGTATATCTCTGTCCTGTTTGGTACTTATCCATTTTTCAAACACTTCATTATATCATACAACCTCTAAAGGTCAAATGACTATTTCGAAATATTTAAACTAATCGCTTATAATAGATCAAATCGTCTATGTAGTCACCAGTAACTTCGTCATACTCGTGCATGACAACTCGACCACTTTGAGTAAATCCACATTTTTCTATGGTTTTGATTGAAGCATGGTTCCACGAATAAATATAAGTACGTGCTATTAATACCCCTCTATTCTTTAAATCATCAAGGACTTCATTTGTCAGCGAACTCGCCTGACTTTCTTTTCTATAATCAGGGTGTGTCGCAGCCGCAAGGTAACAGCTGTGCGCCTTATTGGCTACACCTCTCGTCGCTTTTACCATAGCAATCAACTGACCAGATGCATTCAATTTTCCATATAATAAAACGTTGGTATCATTAAACCATTTCTCTAAATGTTCAATGTTTTCAATGTCTGTAAAACTCATCCTAGCATTTTCTTCAATTAGCCTTTGACATAATTCAAAAATAGCGTCTTTATGTTCTTTACCTAATAATGTCATTATTTTACCTCATTTATAAATGGATTTAGTTTGAAAAGATTCTCTAATATCAACGCACTTCTAATACTTATTTCCTCGTTGTCTAAAATGTGTTTCGCCAGTATTCGATCTACCATTACAACCTCAATCAACTCATCTTCAGTTTGGTAGGCAGCGTTTGGTTTCCCAGTGTAGTATCCGTATGCGATTTCAACCTTTTCATTGATGATCCCCACTGAAGTATATCTTGCATTTGAAAAAGTTTTTAGCTCAAACGTCATACCAGTTTCCTCTAAAAATTCCCTTTTACTAGTTACATCAATGGTTTCATTAGGATCACTAAGACCCGCTGGAAACATATAAATAAACTGACCTGCGGAAACTCTATATTCTCTAATCATAACCGTTTGCGTCTTATCCGGATTCGTCGCTACAATCATCGTACCATCGCTGTATTTTTCATGACGATAGATCTCCGATTCTAATCGTTCAATTCCTTTTCTTGAAACCAGTTCCCAAATTTTTTCTTCACCCTTGCGATTTAAGTATCTAATTTCATATGCATATAGGTATTTCAAGCTAGGGATCTGCTTAACCTCAATTATTTCTAGCTTATCTCTCATAACCCATCAATTTCCTTTGCGTTTTTTTATCTTTTTATTATATAATATCAAAGGATAAAATAGAACTAGAGCGTATATCGCTTTTAATAGAAAGGAAAAGAAATGAGTATTTTAACGGTTAAAAATCTCAGCCACGGCTTTGGAGATAGAGCCATCTTTAACAACGTCTCTTTCCGTTTACTAAAAGGAGAGCACATCGGCCTAATCGGTGCGAACGGTGAAGGAAAATCGACGTTTATGAACATCATCACGCATAAGCTTGAGCCAGATGAGGGCAATATTGAATGGTCAAAACGCGTTCGTGCAGGTTATTTGGACCAACACACGGCACTAGAAAAAGGCATGACCATTAAAAATGTACTAGAAAGTGCGTTTCAATATCTATACGATTTAGAAACTGAAATGAACGATATGTATATGAAAATGGGCGATGTCACACCAGAGGAACTCGATGTTCTCATGGAAGAGGTCGGTACGATTCAAGACATCCTCAATCATAACGATTTTTACATTATTGAAGCTAAAATCAGTGAAGTTGCAAGAGGTCTAGGTTTACTTGACGTCGGCCTAGAAAAAGAAGTTGATAGCTTAAGCGGCGGTCAAAGAACGAAAATTCTACTCGCTAAGCTACTACTTGAAAAACCTGATATCCTTTTACTAGATGAGCCAACCAACTACCTTGATGAAGATCATATCGAATGGCTAAAAAAATACCTCAACGATTATGAAAACGCATTCATTTTAATTTCACATGATATCCCATTCTTAAATAGCGTCGTCAACCTCATCTATCATATGGATAATAAAGAACTCAATCGTTATGTTGGCGATTATGATAATTTTATTAGAATTTATGAAGCTAAGAAAAAACAGGTTGAGTCTGCATACAAGCAACAACAACAAGAGATTGCTGACCTTGAAGATTTCGTTCAAAGAAATAAGGCGAGAGTCGCAACTCGAAACATGGCGATGTCACGCCAAAAGAAACTAGATAAAATGGATCGTATTGAACTCGCAAGGGAGAAACCGAAGCCAGAATTCAATTTCAAGATGGCAAGAACTTCAGGAAAGCTGATTTTTAAAACTGAAGATTTAGTAATCGGTTATGATGAGCCTTTATGTCGTCCACTTAATCTGACTTTAGAGCGTGGACAAAAAGTTGCCATTATCGGGGCAAATGGTCTTGGTAAAACGACACTTCTCAAAAGTATACTGGGTCAGATTCCAAGTATCAGTGGAAAAGTTGATACCGGAGAATTCCTTCATATCGGTTACTTTGAACAGGAAATCAAAGAGGCTAACTATAACACCTGTATCGAAGAAGTGTGGAAGGAGTTCCCTTCATATACGCAGTACGAAGTAAGAGCGGCGCTCGCAAAATGCGGGTTAACCACTCAACACATCGAGAGTAAGGTAGTTGTACTCAGTGGTGGTGAGCAAGCAAAGGTAAGACTTTGTAAATTAATCAATAAAGAAACAAATTTCCTAGTTCTGGATGAGCCTACAAACCATCTAGACGTCGATGCAAAAGAAGAGCTTAAACGCGCACTCAATGCATTTAAAGGAACCATTCTTCTCATTAGCCATGAGCCTGAATTCTATAGAGATGTCGTAAGCGATGTCTGGAACTTAGAGCAGTGGACCACTAAAATCGTCTAGTCAAACTATTAAAGGTGCTATTTACATCTAATATGAATGTGAATAGCACCTTTTTTATTTATATAGTTCTTTTTGAGCATCATACTGTTTTTTAATTAAATACTGTATATTTGTGCGACATCTATTTTTTAAATCGGCTTTTCTCAAAACTTAAACTTTAAATCTGCTAATAATTTCTAACATATCATCAGCGATGGATTTAACTTCCCCTGCATTTTCTTGAATGCTTCTCATCAAATCAGCCTGTGTATCCATAGTTGCAGCAATTTCTTCTGCAGCTGCGGCATTTTCTTCTGTAATAGCAGAAATACCATGAATAGACTCCGTTGCATTGTCCTTGTTACGATTGACGTGACGGATACTTTCATTGATCTGATCCAGCTGTGATAAAGTGTTATTAATTGATGATTCAATCGTTTCAAACGCGGATTGAACTTTGTTTAAAACACTACCTGAGAAACCAAGCGCTTCGTTTGAAGCGGTCATATTCTTCTCCGTTTCACCAATTTCACCGAGAATTTCTTTTACGGTTGTATCGATTTGAGTAGTTGATTTTGATGTTTCCTCAGCCAGCTTTCTAATTTCGTCTGCGACAACAGCAAATCCCCTTCCAGCTTCCCCAGCACGTGCTGCCTCAATTGCTGCATTAAGCGCAAGTAGGTTGGTTTGCTCTGCAATCTGCTGAATGGTATTGGTGATCTGTACAATTGATGAAGATTTTATGGTCAAAGTCTCAACGTTTTCATTCAATCGCTTGTTAGCAGACATTGTAGAATCAAAGGTATCATTTAATGCTTGTAGCTGCTTAACCCCTTCTACATTGCTGACAGAAACTGCAGTGGTGTAATCCTTGAGTTTATCGGCACTCTTCACCGTTTCATCAATATCCTTAGCTAGACCCTCCATTTTTTCTGAAGCAACCATAGCGTCTTGGGCTTGAGAAGTTGCACCCGAAGCAAAATCTGTAACCGTTTGCGTTACTGCATCGATGCCTTCTTTGCCCATTTCAACGACATCGTTTAATTCGCCAGATGACTTTTCGAGCTGAATTGAATCCTTTTGCATTTCAGCAATTAGTTCTCTTAGAACGGTTCTTAAATTAGCCACCGAATGAGCAATCGTTCCTGTTTCATCTTTGTATTTTAATAAATTATCGTATGAGTCGTCGTTCTTAATATCCAAATGCGAGGTTTTTATTAATAAATCATTGATTCTTAATATTGGCTTCGAAAGACGTTTCCCGAATATCAATGCCGCTATGATACCAACGATAAGTGATATAATCAAAGCTCCTATGATCATAAAGTAAGCACTCGTTATTTCTTTCTTCATCTGATCCATTTCAGCTGCAACCGCAACATCGATGTCATCGATATAATTGCCAGTTCCTATGATCCATTCAAACGGCTCAAATAGTTTTACATAGGCACGTTTTGGCAGAGCCTCAGTTTCGTTAGGTCTTGGGAAATAATAATCATAATACCCTTCACCTGATTGTTTAACAAGAGCAATAAAACCTTGAAGAATTTTGTTTCCATTTGTATCGGTCAAATCAATACGACTTGTTCCTTCAACATCCTCTCGTCCCAATAGAACGACGTTTACACCTTCAATCGTATCTGCCCAGAAGTAACCAGAGTCACCATACTTTGCATTACGGATGACATCCGCCGCGATGATTTTAGCTTCTGCTTGACTGATGACGCCAGAATTCATTTGATTAATTATCCCTTGTAGCTCACTGACAACGATCTCAACTTGATGCTTGATATTTGTATCGTAGCCTTGTCTTAATTGATTTTCCAACTGATCAATACGATCCATATTGGTCGTATAGATCATGTACTGTGATACTGCGCCAATAATTAATGACGAAATAAGCACACTGCTGATTACCAATGTGATAATCTTACTACTAATCTTCTTCATTACGACTTAACCCCCTTCTTTGGAAACCATGGAAAAAATCGATTGGTTCTTGAGGCATATTCGGCAAATCCATCTCTATTTGCCATTGCCTTTTCAAGCATGGGTACCCCTGAAACAAACAGTAGTAAAAAAGTAATGGTTAACGGTCCTACCACCGTCCATAATCCCACACCACTTGAAATACAAAGCAGCCAAATGCCCCACCACATAGTTGCTTCTCCATAATAATTTGGATGCCTTGTATATTGCCACAGCCCTTGCGTCATGATCTTACCTTTGTTCGCTGGGTTGGACTTATATTTTTTTAGTTGCGCATCGCCTACCACTTCAAAATAATAGCCCCATAACCAAACTATCACTCCAATGAGCCATAAAATTGAGCTATTAATATCATTTACCGTGTTAAGCAGTATAATAGCAGGTAATGCGATAACCCACATAAACAAGCCTTGAAGCATATAGACTTGTAAAAAAGCACGAGGTACAACCCATTTCCCCCACTCCTCTCGCCATTTCGCATATCTGAAATCCTCTGCTTTTTTATGGTTCCTTTTGAAAATATGGAAAAACAATCTCAATCCCCATAATGAGATCAATCCAACGACGAGCAAATGTGTGAGCTGAATCGTTTCAAGTCGGAATAAGTTAAAGAATGCTACCAAAACAAACCCAATCCCCCATGCCTGGTCGACGATGCTGTTGTTTTTTTGAATCGTGCCAAAAATAAAGAATATCATAAAATAAATCCCAATAAAAACGATACTTTCAATCATTGCTCTCCTCCTGAGACGATGCAAACAGCTACTGAGCCAATGCCAGCATGTATAGCCGTTATTGCAGATATCGAGGTCATATACTCAGGCTTTTGTCCTGTGATTGCTTCAATTCGTCGAGCAAAACGCTCTGCCAAAGCGATATTATCGGCATGAACAATCGCATATTTAATCGACTCCGATTTACTTGCAATTTGCATGACCTTTTTATATATTTTCCGATTTGCTGAATCTCTAGAAAAGGCGATTCCTCCCGCTTTACCAAAGCCTGCTTCATCCAAAGTCATGATTGGCTTAGCATGTAATGCGGTTAAAATCTTGCCAGCAACATAAGGCACACGACCACTCTTTGTTGCATACTTAAACGTATCTAAGCTTACAAAAATCTTCGTATTCCCTATCACCCTTTTGACCGTTTCGATTATATTATTAAGTGGTTGCCCCTCTGATGCCATCTGTGCAGCCTTTAAAACTACAAGTCCCTGTGCTCCAGAATTCAGCTTAGTATCTAAAAGTGTAATTCTCTTCGAATGCTCACCTAATGCTTCAATTGCTTTTTTATACCCCTCGTAAGTACCACTCAGCGCTTTACTTACACTGAGTACGACCACCTCTTCATAGTACCTCAGCATCCATTCTAATTTGATCTTAACCAACTTGACGTCTACTTGCGAGCTAGACGGGTAATGCTCTGAAGCATCTAACAACGGTTTTAAAACCTCACTTGAAATTGTATATTTATCCAAATATGTGCTTTCTCCAGCAATAAAAGCTAACGGTAAAAAATGAATCTGATACTGATCAATTAACGCGTCTGAAATATCACAAATTGAATCGGTTAATATCCCAATTTTAGGGTGCTGATGGGTTTCAATTTTATTTTGAAGCCACATGTCTTCAACTTTTGATTTATAAATTTTATGCCCAGCGTCATGTAATTTTAATGTAATTTGATCAGGGGCATTGGTATGAACATGAATCTTCGTCAATCTTTGGTTGCCTGTTATAATGAGGGAATCCCCAAATCGATCCATCAGATGATCAAGTGACTTCGTATCTTCTAATGGTTCCTTTAAAATAAACTCAGTGCAATATCTAAAGTTGAGTTCTTCTGATTCCTCATGTAACTGAATCTTTGAATCATATGGTATGGTTTCAAGAAAATAATCTCCTGGATCATTTAACTCACTTTTTGCCTTTAAAAACCCTTCTAAAAATAAGACGAACCCCTTTGCACCCGAATCCACCACTTTATTTTTTTTAAGAACTTGCATCATGTTTTGTGTTTCCTCAAGAGTAAGCTCGGCTTTTTTATAAGCTTCATGAAGCATATCATTAAATTTCACATGAGGCTGAATGTGCTCAACTAGGTATTTTTCCCATGCACGCATTACCGTTAATATGGTGCCTTCCTGTGGGTTTCTGACCGACTGATAAGCCACAGAGACAGCATGTGAAGCTGCTTTAACAAACTGCTCAGGCGATATTTCTTTCAGTTGATGACAAGCCTCAGAAAACCCTTCTATAAAGCTAGCAAATATAATTCCCGAATTACCTCTAGCATTTTCAAGTGCGACATCTGACATAGAGCTAACAACCAAATCGAGATCCGGATGAACAACTGCCTCATTCAAAATAGAGCTTAGAGTAATGGACAAGTTGGTCCCTGTATCACCATCTCTCACAGGAAATACATTAATTCGGTTCAATACTTCTGATGCTTTAATCACATTTTCTGCACCACACTTAAAGTGCTTAAAAAAATCAAGACCGTTTAGCAATGTCTGATTCATGAGTCCTCCTTTTTTCAGTACTATGGCACTTTTACCCTATTTTACGAATTTTAATTATTCTTAACGAATTATTTATTAGCCTTTCTATAGGCATTTTGCTATGATAGATGTAATTCAAATTATAGGAGCTATTATGAAAAATTATAACTTGTTTGATATCATTGGCCCTGTGATGATTGGGCCATCCAGTTCGCATACTGCGGGCGCATGCCGAATCGGTTACACTGCACAAAATATCATCAAACTCCCTGTTGATCAGGTTGAGTTTGTCTTATATGGTTCCTTTGCAAAAACCTATAAAGGACATGGAACTGACATTGCATTACTCGGTGGTTTTCTTGGCCTTAAGCAAGATGATGAACGATTAGTGGATGCATTTAAAATTGCCGAAACCAGAGGACTCAAATATCAATTTACATGCTCTGATGATGAAGCTGCCCATCCAAATACTGTGAAAATCATCGCACATACCAATCGACTAGAAACTTGGGAAATCGTAGGCGTATCTATAGGTGGTGGTAAGATGATTATCAATTCCATCAATGGCATAGACGTACAGTTTTCAGGTGATTACAACACTTTAGTGACACATCATAAGGATAACTCTGGTATGCTAGCAAAAATATCAACTTGTCTTTCAGAACATAGAATCAACATCGCTTATATGAAGCTCTTTAGAGAAGAAAAAGGAAAAATTGCAATTGGCATTATTGAAACAGACGAAATGATTGAGGAAGTTGTCTTAAACGAATTAACGCGACTAGATGGCATGATTAACGTCAATCTAATCGAGAAAATTTACGACTAGGAGGTTCTATGAAATTTTCATCTTCAACTGAATTGGTCCTATACTGCCGTAACAACAACCTTACATTAAATGCCTTTTCTCTCTCAGAAGAGATTATCAGTACCGGTAGAAGTTACGGTTATATTAGAGACTATCTTAAAAATGTCATCCGTGTTATGCAGAACGCTGTTATATCCAGTCAAGATACAACTCAGCCTTCAAGACGCGGTAAAATAATTGGCAATGACAGTCGAAAAATTCACGATCGTTTAGGGAGCCACAATACAGTTTGTGGTGAAACGATAGCAAAGGCTGCGGCTTATGCACTCAGTACCATGGAGCTGAATGCTTCAATGGGTAAAGTCGTTGCATCACCGACAGCGGGTTCCTGTGGTGTCATGCCGGCGGTTTTAATGACCACCAAAGAACGATTTGCACTGGATGAAGAAACTCTAATCTCTGGTTTACTTGCAGCAAACCTCGTAGGGAGCCTCGTCGCAAAGAATGCCACGATCTCAGGGGCTGAGGGCGGTTGTCAGGCTGAGGTTGGAACAGCTTCCGCTATGGCATCTGCCGCAGTAGTTCACATGCTTGGTGGTACACCGGAAATGGTTTTTAACGCTGCTGCAATGTGCTTTAAAAATCTACTTGGATTGGTCTGCGATCCAATTGCTGGTCTTGTAGAAAGTCCATGTGCAAAAAGAAACGCAATGGGCGCAGCAAATGCACTCTTGTGTGCAGAAATGTCATTGGCTGGTATCGAAAGTATCGTTCCGTTTGATGAAGTCGTTGACGCAATGTATCGGGTGGGGCGAGCATTACCCCCTTCTCTTCGCGAGACCTCAATGGGCGGTCTTGCAACAACTAAAACCGGCGTTCAAATTCAAACTGACTTGTTTAAGTAAAAATTAATCAAAGGGGATCAAGCCTTCAGTTTTTACCACTAGCAAAATTGTAGATTAAAAAAAGACCTGTAAGAACGTTTCAAGTTTCTTACAGGTCTTTATATGTTTCCTAATCCAATTTAATATGGCAATAGCCACCTGGGTTTTTAGTCAAATAATCTTGATGATATTCTTCTGCAGCATAGTAGTAATTTAATGGCTCAATCTCTGTTACAATTGGCTTTTCATACTTTTGCTGTTCGGCATTCTTTGATGCTGTGATAACCTCTACATCAGAAGCGTCGGTATAGTAAATCCCCGTTCTATATTGTGATCCGATATCGCCACCTTGACGATTGAGTGATGTCGGGTCAATCACCTTCCAAAGGTGTGTTAGCAAAGTTTCAAGTGAAATGATACTCGGATCATATTTTACCCAAAGTACCTCGGCATGTCCTGTTGTATTTGTACATACCTCTTTATAAGATGGCTCTTTAGTTTGGCCGTTAGCATAGCCCACTTCAGTTTCAAGAACGCCATTTAAACGTTTGAAGTACGCTTCCATACCCCAAAAACAACCACCACCTAAAATTATCTCTTTCATAGATTCACCTCACAAATAATCTGTCTATTCATTAGTATACTGATATGTTTCTATTTGTTCAATTAATTTTAATCCGCTACTCCACTTTACGCATTAATGCTCGTGCAGGCAAGCCCTCAACCCCAAGAATTTTGAGAGGTAAGCATAAAAGCTCGTATCTTCCTGCTTCAATCGCTTTAAGTGCAAGACCTTCAATAATATAAATGTCATTTCCTAACAGAATAGAATGCGTCGGATGACCTGCTTGACTTCTTTCAATCCCAAGTGCATCAATACCAACGGTTTTTATACCTTTTGATTGAAGATATGCTGCACCAGAGGCATCTAAATAATCATACTCAAGATTAAATGCAGTGTCATAGGCATTTTTAGTCTTTATAATAATAATATCACCTTTATTGATTTCAAATTGGCTCAAAAAAGCTTCATCCACTTCGTGTCGTTCTTCTTTACTAAAATCAAGCACCGTACATATACCATTAACCAACTCAAGATCAAAATGGTCTGAGTTTGTCCCATTTTCAATCATATGAAGGGGCATGTCGATATGTGTACCCGTGTGCAAATCCATATAGATACTCGATTCAAAGTGACCATTTGCCTCATGTGTCGCACGAACCGTATACTTTGGTTTTTTTTCATCTTTATTTTTATAGACCATCATTTCAGGAAAAATAGCCATGGTCACATCAATCCAGTTCTTCATTATAGCCCCCATTTTTTATTAACTATATCCAACATTTCTGATTCAGAATAGTAGATGTGTAGTGGTTCAAACTCTTTTAATCGTTCAATTTCATCAATTACCTTCCAAGAATTTTCAATTTCATCCCATCGGGTGAAAAGTGATGCGTCGTCGTGAATTACATCAAGTATTAGCTTTTCGTATGCTTCTGGAGAGTTGCCTACGATATTGCATAAATGACAGTAATCTAGATGCATCGGCATGGTATATGACCATAAGCCAGGTGCCTTACCATTGAACTTCAAGATGATCCCTTCTCTTGGAAAAATCTCAATCGTCAGTGTATTTTTCTCGGGCTGACCTCTCTCGAAAAAACAAGTGGCATCCTTAAATGTAATGACGATTTCAGCTAACTTTCGAGACATTTTCTTCCCAGTCATTAAATAAAACGGCGTATTGCGCCATCTCTGCGAGTTCACATATGCCTTTAACGCTACAAAAGTTTCAGTTTTTGAATCACTAGGTATGTCTTTCTCATCTAGATAACCGGCATATTGACCGAAAATAATATCGTTACTAACTTGAAGGTGCTCAAGTACTTCAACCTTTTCATTTTTTATCAAAGTATCACTTAGCCCCATAGGCGCATCCATCGCTACTAAAGCTAAGGTTTGAAATAAGTGATTTTGAACCATATCTTTTAGTGCGCCTGAACGGTCATAATAACCACCACGCTGCTTAACGCTTTCTGATTCAAGAGCCAAAATCTTAACACTTTCAATATTTTCGTGATTCCAAATACTTTCAAAAATTTTATTCGCAAATCGTACGGTCAAAATATTTTGGAGCATTTCTTTACCCAAATAATGATCGATCCTATAGACTTGCGATTCCTCTATGGATTCCAGTAAAAGGCGATTATAGGCTTTTGCAGTTTCTAGATTTTCACCAAAGGGCTTTTCAAAGACTATTTTTGAACGCATATCGCCTCGATTTAACATGCGCGTCACAATTAATGCCCTCGCAATAATTGGAAAATAATGCGGCGCTGTGGCTAAATAATAGATTTTCTGTCCACTGGTTGGTAGATGCATAGCATCCACGTAATTCTTAAAGATTTCAAAATTGGCTTCCGCAGAAAAATCCATGGAAAGATAATGTAATTTTTTACAAAAGTCCTCCCAGTGTGGATAGTTGCCTTCAATCTTGCTTCGAATCAGTTCAACAAACTGTTCGGTTTCATATGGTCTTCTTCCGACACAGACTATGGTAAAAGGCGTGGGAAGCTGTTCTTCTTCATATAGATGATAGAGTGCTGGGATCAACTTTTTAGTTGTTAAATCACCTGTAGCACCAAAGATCGTAAATAACATATTGCCCCCTATGCTTTATAAACTTTATGTCCGCCAAATTGATTTCGTAGAGCTGCAACTGCTTTTTCGCTAAACCTTTCTTCATCCTTAGATTTATACCTAGCAAATAACGATTGGGTAATGACAGGAGCAGAAACTTTAAGTCTTACAGCTTCTTGAAGCGTCCAATCCGCTTCACCTGATGCATCTACCTTACCGATAATTGACTCAAGATTGCCGTCTTGTTTAAACGCTTCATGCATCAAACGCATCAATAAACCTTCAATAATAGAACCATTGCTCCAAACTTTAGAAACCAATTCAAAATCCAAATCAAATTCTGATGCTTTAAGTATATCAAAGCCTTCACCAATTGCTTGCATCATACCGTATTCAATGCCATTATGGATCATTTTAACATAGTGACCACTTCCAGGTGCGCCAAAGTAGCCATAGCCATTTTCAATAGAAATCTTTTCTAAGACGGGCTCTACAAAAGCAACTGGTTCTGCTTCACCACCCGCCATTAAACAAGCACCATTACGTGCGCCGTTGATACCACCACTGGTTCCTACGTCCACAAAGTGAATCCCAATCGCTTTTAAGCGTTCATGTCTAATCAAAGTATCTTTGTAATAGGAGTTACCACCATCTATGATAATATCATTGTAATTAAGCAGTGGTATTAATTCTTCTATCATCGTATCCACTGCTGCTCCTGATGGCACCATCAACCATATTACGCGTCTTTCTTCACCGAACGCCTCAACCAACTCTTTTAAACTGTAAGCACCTCTTATGCCCTCTTTTGCAATTTCATCAACTTTATCCAATGATCTATTCGTTGCAATTACTTCAACGCCACTATCTTTCATGTTTAAAGCCAATGCGTAACCCATTCGTCCTAAACCGACTAAACCTATTTTCATATTTATCTCCTTATTTATTATTAATCTTTTCTCTTAGTCTTTACTATTACCCAATATAAGTAAAAAAAAAACGCATTTAGAAAAGTATTTTCTAAATGCGTTATAACTATTCTGTAACATAAGTATTAACGCGAATCGCATGATTAACAACTTCGATTTCAAGCGGTAATTTTGGACCTTGTTCGCCATCTAAGTCTGAAGTGATCTCTTCATTACAGGATACTCTAACTTGTTTGGATTGAATATAGTGAATATAGTCACTCTTTGGATGCTCGCCACCTAATACTTGTATCATCAAAGGCATCAAATCTAGCACAGGGCATTTTTTAAACACTAGGACATCCAATAGCCCATCTGAAATATCCGAATAAGGTGCAAGCTTTCTAAATCCACCTGCTGACTTACCATTCATAATAAGAACAAAATAAATATCCTCTTCAATCACAAGATTATCTGACTCAATTTTAGCTTTAAAGGTTCTCAGCTTTGGAATTTCTTCTATACCTTTTATATAATAGGCAAGTACCCCTAGTACGTTCTTTGTTTGTTCATTCACCCTTTGACTAATATCGACGAGATTACCAAAGCTAGCCACGTTGATAAAATACTGGTCATTAATCTTTCCTAAATCACAGCTCGAATAGTGATCGCTAAGTGCTACTTTTGTCATCCCTTCAATATCTTTTGGAATACCAAAATACTGAGAAAAATCATTGGCTGTACCTGTTGGAAATATCGCTATCGGAACCTCTATTCCTAGTTTCATCATCTTATTTACAACCTGATGTACCGTGCCATCTCCTCCAGAGATGATGAACTTCTTAAACTGACTCATATCGAGTTTTTTAAGATAGGTTTCAAATTTATCCATGTTCTCAAGACGATATGGAATAATTTGCATCTCTTTCTTTTGGAACTGTTCTACTACATAATCTAATTGCGCTTGAAAACTTCTCGTTCCTGATCTTGGATTGTAAAGCAATAACACATTCATATGTCACCTCATTATCTACGTCGTAATCGAATTACCCTATCGTAATTTATAAAACCTAATTTTTTATATAACTGTCCAGCAATTGGCGAATCATACTGCAAAGTCAGCTTTTTATCCTCTTGAAGCAGTGGCTCTATTAACTTTCTGAGGGTTTGTTCACCATAGCCTTTTCCTTGATGCTCTGGATCAGTTGCCACGCCAACAATCAAAGCGCCATTTGTATCCTCGTAATCTGTCTGCGCAACAGATATAAGCGTGTTACCAATGTAACCACCAAGCGCGCGTCCCCGTCCTTTTAATAGCTTGTCTTTCATTGATTTTTCACTTGCAAAGGATTTAAATACCTTTTGGTAAAGAGCTACAACTGGTTCTAATTCATCAGAACAGATCCCTTTAAAAAAAAGTGATTCCTCTCCCAATACTCCATTATAAGAGTCTTTTGTGCAATAAGCAATATTAGCTCCTTTTGAAATCGTATCAAATCCATAATTGCGTTCAAATATGGCAGCATAGCTTTCAAAAAAACTAATTTCATCAAAAGTCATTGCTTCAATTTGACTGATAATTTCTGATTTATGAGCATATGCCTTCTCGAAATCAGCAATAGCAATTTGCATAAGTCCTGTCTGTCTTAAAAAGATGCCTATGATTGGCTCCTGATTCTCAAACCATCCAAATGCAGATGCATACGGCTGATTCTTATCCAGTGTATGACAAATAAAATAATTTCTTGAATAATCCTTAATTGCTAGATCATATAAACGATGGGGGTCTACTTGAACAAACTCAGCCATAGGTTACTCCATTTCCCAAAATATTATTATCATCTTTTTAAAGAGAACGCATAAACTTTTCTATCAATGGTAACTGCTTTTTAATCGCAGTAGGTAAGGCTTTAAGTTGAATCTGATCCAACGTACACCAATCGGTTTTAGGTAAGTCTGTATCAAGTCTATGATCACAACGATAAAAGTAGAGGCTCGTTTCCCATTTGATGTGCGTAAAAATATGATTTTTTCCTTCTATTATGCCAATTTGATTCAACACCGTATCAAAATTCTCACTCAGATAAGCTTCAACTAAGTTACTGGTTAATATGCCTTCATCTAGTGCAATTCTAGGTAATCCCCATAGATTTGCCAATAGCCCACTGCTTGGATATTTAATCAACATAAATTCATTCTGAAAGAGAATGACACACAAGGCAACTTTTTGTATTTTCTTTTTTAGCTGTTTCATCTTTACAGGAAAATCCAACTGCTTGGAAGTTTCAAAAGACTTGCACCTTGCTCTCAATGGACACGCCTCACAACGTGGGGCTTTGGGTGTGCAAATCGTGGCTCCTAAATCCATCATTGCCTGAGTAAAATCATCGTGCCTAATTGTCATTAACTCAAGTGTTTTCTCTTCATATAGAACTCTATTTTGAGGAAGGTCTATCGGTTGTTCTAGAGAAAAAAACCGTGATACAACTCTAAAAACATTTCCATCAACCGCAGGTGCTTTCATGCCAAAAGCGATACTGGCTATGGCGTTGGCAGTATAAGGCCCAATGCCAGGTAGACGCTCTAATTCCGAAACATTCTGTGGAAATATGCCTCCAAACACTTCAGATATCTGCTTTGCGCAGCGCATAAGATTACGTGCACGAGAATAATACCCAAGTCCCTCCCAGAGCTTAAAAACTTTTTCTTCATCGGCATTTGCCAGATCATGGACCGTAGGGAACACTTTAATAAATCTATGATAATAATCAATTACAGTTACAACCTGTGTCTGCTGCAGCATAATCTCTGAAAGCCATATTTTATACGGGTCTTTTGTTTCTCGCCACGGCAAAGGTCTTTTATTTTCATCATACCAACTCAGTAATTCTTTTGACATTTATCTCCCTTATCGTGTAATACAGCAGTTGCCACCTTTCATTTTTGCTTTCTTAAGACGATCCGCTACTCTACTAATTATTTTGTCTGCTGTATCATCTTTTCTAACGACAGATGCGCCAACAGAAACTGCAATCTCAACTTCTCTTATGGTATTGGCACGTAATGTGCTCGCTTCAGACATAATCCTTATTTTTTCACAAAGTGAATTTAAGCTCTCATTTGTGACACCAGAAAAGATGAATACGAACTCATCGTTTGTCCAGCGTCCTATTAAATCCGCTAATCTTATTGAACTTCTATAGCTTTCTGATAATAGTTTTAAAATTTCATCACTTGTGGAGACACCGTAGGTTTTATTGATACCATCGAAATTATCTATATCGACTATAGCAACCGCAAAAGGGATATCCAGCATTCGAAAATCATTCATTTTAGAGTTAATATAGTGGTCGAAAAATCTTTTATTTGGAAGCCCAGTCAACGGATCTCGCAAAAGCTCATGCTTTGATAGCTCAGTTCTAAAATGCTCATTTTGAGGCTCTGTACTCTCAGTAAAAATCTCAATAGTCGCTGTAATTTTACCGTCCTCGTACATTGGAATTGACTTTAAATGTACAGGTACGCGATGCCCTCTTTTGTGCTGAAGATAAGCATCCAGCTCCCTCGCTTTACCATCTATTAAAGTCTCGTGAAGTGGACAGCCATCGAGACAAAGTTGTCTTCCATAGACATCGATGTGATTGAGAATGTTATCATGACAAAATTTACCTAAGGTCTCATCGGCAGAGTAACCAGTTATGTTCTTAGCACCTTGATTCCAAAATAGAATCTTTCTTTGTCGATCGACGATATACACGCCTTCATAGAGTGAATTCAGAATCAGTTCATAATCTTTTGGGATCATAGTAGCCTCCTTTATGTACATCTCTCTTATACCCAATCTCTCACAAAATATATGATTGTAAAAAAAAGATAACATTTCACATGCCTTTATATTATAATAGATTTATTATTAGTATGAGGAAAAATCTATGCAAAATGACGTTTATTATATTTATCTTGTATTTTCAAAGACTGGAACTTGGTTATCCAGAGCATTGAAATACTTCCAGCCAGCAAAATACGTACATACTTCCATTGGCTTTGACGACCGATTTGACGAAATGTATTCATTTGGTCGAACTCGCCCTAGAAACCCTTTTTCGGGTGGCTTTGTAAAAGAAAGCTTATATGAAGGTGTCTATAAAAACAATCCATCAAGTGCCTGTCAAATATTTAGAGTTCCTGTTACTCATGAGCAATTTGAAGGTTTGAAGGCAGATATTGAGTATTTCTATAAACATAGAAATCAATATCGCTATAATTTTATTGGCCTTTTCGGCGTATGGTTTAATCGTCCAATTTATAGGAAAAATCACTATTTTTGTTCTCAATTTGTTTATGTATTACTTAGAAGGCATCATATCTTAGATGTTGGAAAAACACCTGAACTCGTTCAAACGGTTGATTTAATGACACTTGAAAACAAAAAATTAATTTATGAAGGATTAATCGTAGATTATCCTAAAAAAAAGAACACTTTTAATCAAATGGCTCAGAATAAATCTTAATTCATGGTATTATAACTATTATACTTTATTCGAATTTCTGAAATCAATCAAAACAAATTAAACAATAAAAAACCCCCAAATGAGGTTTCACATTATTGTGAAAACAATCAAATGGGGGTTTATTAATTATGCTCTTTGCGCTTTTTCGATTTCTTCTAAGAAAACTTCTAGTGGTTGATTGCCCACGAACTCATATTGGTCATTGATTACAATTTTAGGTACACTTGAAACATTAAACTTTTCTGATAAATCATAGAAAGTTTGTGCTTCAATCATTTCGCCATCGATTAAATCACTCTCGAGTGCTAACTTATGTGCTTTTTGAACTGCGCCAGCACAGTGAGGACAGCTAAGAGTAACAAACACTTTGATATTGACTGGTTTTTCAAGTGCGTTTAATTTTGCCTTATAGCTTTCAGGTAAATCTTCCCCTGCACCAGAAACTTCAAGGATCGCTGGGATGAAGGAGTTAATTTCATGACCTGCTGGAATACCGTTAAATTTAACGCCTCTATAATTTTTTTGTCCATCTAGCATAACGATGCTCGGTGCCATTACTACATTATAAGCTGCTGCGCGATCTGCATCTTTAACCAAATCCAGTTCTTCAAGATGAATTTTGTCACTTAAGCTCTCGATTTCTTGCATAAAATTTAAAGTGTCCTTACAAGTCTCACAGTCGCCTTCCTTTGAAAACACTGCCAGTGTAATATCATCTTTCATATCTGCAAAAATCTCTTTTAATTGTTCTTGTAATTGTTCATTTAATAAGCTCATAATATTCTCCTTTATACTTTAATGCTACATGATAATGTAGTCATATTATTAATTACTTAAGACGGTTGATATAATCATTTGCTGTGAGTGCCGCTTTAGCACCTTCTCCTGCTGAAATAACGATTTGCTTATAAGGGACGTCTGTTACATCACCTGCAGCGAAGACACCCTCTACAGAGGTTTCGCAAGCTGCATTGATCATGATTTCTCCTCTATCGTTAAGTTTTAAGAAGTCTTTTGCAAAACCGCTGTTTGGCAAGTAACCAATCTCAACAAACAAACCATTTGCTTCAATCTCACTAATCTCACCTGATTTTTTATCTTTAACAACGACACCAGACATAAGCTGTGTACCTTTAACTTCAAGAATTTCAGTTTCTAAATAAACCTGAACATTATCTAGTGTATTCAGTTTGTCAATTACAATTTGATCCGCTCTAAATTGGCTTCTATGAATTAACTTAACCGTATTTGCTATTTTAGCGAGGTCAATGGCCGCTTCTACCGCTGAGTTACCACCACCTGCTACGATAACATCTAAGCCTTCAAACAATGGGCCATCACAGATTGCACAATAAGCGACACCTTTTCCTAAATAGTCTGCTTCACCTGGAATGCCTAAGTGTCTCGGACGGCTACCTGTAGCAATAATAACTGATTTTGATGTAAGTGCTTCACCACTTGATAATTGAACCACAAAACCATTATCGCTCTTGTTAACAGCAGTAACTTCAACATCATTTAGTACAGGAACTTTTAAACTATCTACGTGTGATTTAAAAGCTTGAACAAGTTCTTCTCCCGTCTTAAACTCAAATCCTAAATAATTTTCTACTGACGTCGTGTCCACAACTTGACCACCGCTTTTTTTACCGATGATCCCAACTTCTAGACCTTTTCTTTTTGCATATAGTGCTGAATTTAGTCCTGCTGGACCTGAGCCAATAATTAGTAAATCATAGGATTTACCCTTATCAAGGACAGCACTTTTCTTTTTACTTGAGGTTAAATTAAGATTGAGTTCCATACCATACACTCCTTATCGTCCTAAGGGACGTTACTTGAATTATATATCTAATTAAACTTCTGCCAGAGTACATCATAAATATACTCACAACAGAAGATTTTAAACGAAGAGATTATTTTTCAGACTTAAGAATCTTACATACTGAGGATTCAGATAAACCGCCAAACAACTCGCCTAGCTCTTTTAAAGATAAAATTGAGTTTTTTCTAAAATCCACAATTAACTGATTGCGAAGCTCTTTGTCATTAATTAAATCCTGAGTCCTTACTGATTTCTTTAAAGCAATCTGATCAAGCTTTTCAAGTGCTTCTTTCGTGGTTTTTAAGCACGTTTTACAGGTAGAGTGAAAAGGATTGTCATGATCACAGATATCTACCTCACTATTAAAACAAGAACCGGTTACCTTATTACATCGAATTTCATCACATATTTGATCAAAAGTGCATTCGTCTTCAATTAAAATGCTCTTATATCGATCCTTAAATAAAGGTTGATCTGCTTTTACATACATCGCATAGGCAATGTTTAATGACTTCATAATTTTAGATAAATCACTTCCATTCGCATAAACGACTAAATGGTATGCATTATCGTTTTCAAGGCAGTAGGCATAAAGCTTAAATCCATATTTCTTTTTAGAGGCTTTTATCAACTCTAGAAATTTGTATTTGTCCGCCTCGCTTTCAAAAAGATTTCGAGATGAACTTCCATATTGTCTGATGTGATACACACCTTCAAGTTCTACTTGTCTAGCTTTTCGTGCCACGAGATCACCTACCTTCAAACAGAGTATAACAGATGAAAAAATAAAATTCAAGTACCGTCCCCTCGAATTTACATTTCATTTACAAATGTCAAAACTTTGTTCAAAAATGCCTTTAAGGATTGAGTTTGAGGCTTTGATAAGATTTCTTTTGTACCATGTTCGACGATTTTTCCATCTTCCATAAAAATAATATAATCCGCTACCTCTCTTG
Organism: Fusibacter sp. QWL-12; assembly: GCF_058683495.1. Lineage (NCBI taxonomy): Bacteria > Bacillati > Bacillota > Clostridia > Eubacteriales > Fusibacteraceae > Fusibacter > Fusibacter sp. QWL-12. The sequence continues at coordinate 2,003,473 of NZ_CM178745.1, read as the reverse complement.
CAAAACCTATTTCATGCGTCACGATAACAAAATCCTTTTTCTGTTCAGCCAATAGCTTAACTGCATTTAATACTTCATGTGTTAAAATCGGGTCGAGGGATGAAGTGGGTTCGTCCAGTAGCACGAGCTCAGGTGCAATTGCAAGTGCTCTTACTATTGACGCCCTTTGCGCTTGTCCCCCACTGATCTGATGCGGTCTTTTTAACGCATGTTCCAGTAACCCAAATTGCTCTAAAAGTGCATTTACTTCACTTATGGCTTCATCTCTATTAAGACCATGTACTTTTTCTAAGACAAGTAGTATATTGTCCAAAATTGTCAGATGGGGAAATAAATTATGATCTTGAAATACAAAACCAACTTTTTTCCTGTACGCCACATCTGCAACTTCACTTACGATATGACCATTCACATTGATACTACCATTTTCAAATGATTCGAGACCAGCAATCAACCTTAAAAGGGTTGATTTTCCGCTACCAGACGCCCCAATAAGTGCTAAAACTTGAATGTCCTCTACTTTTATTTGCATATGATCGAGTATGGTTTTGCCACCATAGGTTTTGATTAAATTATTAATTGTTAGATTCATAAGCCACCTTGTAGTTGAGTCTTTTTTCTAATCTTCTTACCATCAGAATCAGTGGGATCGTTAGAATTAAATAGCCTGCGGCTATGATTAAAAAACCTTCTGGGTATCTAAAGCTAATGGATTGAATGGTTTGTACCGAATTCAAAAATTCGTTTGTTGACATGTATGCCAATAGGGCACTGCTTTTAATAGTCATCGCAAATTGTCCTGCAAGAGGTGGTAAAATAGAAGTCATCACTTGAGGAAAAACAACATATCTATATGTCTGATACTTTGTAAAACCAAACATTTTGGCCGTCTGCCACTGATTTTGATGTATGCTTTCAATTGCACCTTTATATATATCCGAAATGTAAGCCCCTATATACAATCCAAGTGTTAATGAGCCCACCCAAAATTTTGAATCGATGTTAAATGCATCCCCTATATAATAATATGCGATAACTGCTATAACGATAAGCGGTGTTCCGAAAATAATGGTCTTATGAATTTCAGAAAGATATTTGAGTACACGCCATCTTGAAACGGTCATTAGATATAGAATCAAACCGATCACGAGCGCTAAAAAGAGTGACACAACACTAATTGCAATTGTTGTCAGCCAGCCTTCCAGTATGACGCGCCAATAAGTTAGATAAACAGTGTAGTCTGTTGTTTTTTCAAGGGCTCTAGACGATACATAATAAAACAAAAGAACATATACCGCAATAGCTGCTAGAAAGTTTAGTATTTTTTTCATTTGTCGCTCCTATTTTATTCGCATTGCTTACTTCTTCTTACTTAATAAAAATCCTCGGACATCGAGTCCTCAGATTTTGCATCAAGTTCCTTGCTGCTTAACAAAAAAGTCACTCCCTTTTGCAAGAGAGGACTTTCTAATTTTTAATATTACGCACGATATAATTCAAATGCCTTGATTTAAAAGCATCCAAGCGTATGTCAGATTAAAGAGATATTCTAGAAGAAAAACTCTAGACCATAATCTTCAAATTCTTTGATCTTATCTTGAAGGTAGGTTTCTCTGATTTTATCATATGTGCCATCGGTTTTTGCCTTTTCAATAAAAGCGTTAATCTTTTCTTTTAACTCATCTTCTCCCTTACGCATCGCAATTCCCCAACCTTTTGTATTCGGAAGTGGCTCCAAAATAGCGCGTGTGGTATCTGGATAGTTTTCATGGTGTCTAATAATTGAAAGTGGATCATAAATAAATACATCTGCTTTACCTTGAGCAACTTCTAAAACTGCAGAAGCTTCTTCATCAATATTGCGAATTTGTGCATTAGGTGCATTTTGTGCAGCCCATAAAGCACCAATAGTTCCTGTTTTAGAAGCAATAATAACATCTGGATCATTCAAGTCTGATGCTGATTGCACTTTAGAGTCCTTGTAGACGAGCATCATTAGCTGACTGTTGGTATATGGCTCAGAAAAATCTACCACTTCTTCTCTTGCTGGTGTAATTGTCATTGAAGAAATAATCAAATCAATTTTACCTTGTTCAAGAGCAGGTATTAAACTGCCATAATCGGTTTCTACAATCTCAATTTCTCTGCCTAAATACTCTCCAAGTTTGTTTGCAAGCATAACTGACGCACCATCTGGATTGCCGTTTGCATCCTTTGTCTCAAAAGGTGGGTATTTTAGTTCCATGCCTACCTTTAAAGGATCTTCTGTAGATTGGCTTTGGCAACCTGATAACACGAAAATTGCTACAATTAATAATAGTAGTACTTTTTTCATAATGCCTCCTCTTGTAATGATAGTCGTTCTTATTTATACCAGTATTTTCTATATTTAAAACATATGATACTTTTTTTCGCTTTTTGACACGGAATAGTTTATAATTTAAGTGTATACGTTTAATTTTTGGGCCTTTCGCGAAAGGAGTGTTACAGGTTGAAAAACATACCCAATCTTTTAACTGCCATCCGTCTCTGTCTCGTACCGGTTTTTCTTATGGTGTACTTTTCCGCATTGGAATCTGCACACACAATAGCACTTATAATTTTTATATTTGCCGGTTTTACAGATTTTCTAGATGGATATTTAGCTCGAAAGTACCAAGTTATTTCACCTTTTGGAACTGTATTTGATCCACTAGCAGACAAGTTGATGTTACTCGCAGCACTATCTTCGCTCTACCTTGACCATATTATACCACTTTGGGTCTTGGCAATCATGCTAATGAAAGAACTTTTTATGATTTGCGCTGGAATTTATCTCTATATGCGCAAGGAAAAAATGATTATTCCATCAAACTTGTTTGGGAAATTAGCGACGGTTGTATTCAGTCTGGCAATTGTATTATTGCTTTTAATGCCTGAATCCAAATCGTTACAATATCTCGTTATTCTTGCTGTTGGATTCAAATTAATCGCATTAACATCTTATGTGACTTTTATGATTAAACACAAACGACAGTCCAATTAAACGGCGTACGTCTAACACAAAATTGGAGGCTTCAATATGAATATTAAAATCATAACAGATTCGTGTTGTGACCTTCCACTGAGCTTCGTGGAAAGTCATTCGGATCTATTGCACGTCCTTGGTATGCCAATTCAAATCCAAAATAGAGAAGTCATCGATGATTTAGGTAAAACATATAAGCATAAAGACTTTTATGATTTATTAAGACAAGGCATTATGCCAACGACATCGCAAATTAACTCATATCGTTTTGAGTGTGCATTTAGAGATTGTGTTAAAGAGGGAAAAGAGACCATCTATCTTGGTTTTACCTCTGGTATGAGTGGTACATACAATTCCGCAATGTTGGCCAAACAAGCAGTTCTTGAAGATTATCCCGATGCTGTGATTCAAATTGTTGATACACTTTCGGCATCGATTGGTCAAGGCGCTATCATCGTTGATGCGTTAAAGCTTGCTAATCAAGGTAGAAACGCAAACGAAATCGCCCTGTGGGCTGAATCAATTAAACTGAAAACTCAGCACTGGTTCGGTGTAGATGATCTTAACTATTTAAAAAATGGCGGTAGAATAAAACCCTTTGGTAATGTGAGAGGCAGAAAAAAATCCATTGCTCAGTTGGCTTCAAAATTTGAAACCCATTATCAAAAATCTTCTTCTGCAGCGGTTATCGTCGGTCATGGAAATTGTGAGGAAGATGCAATTGCACTTGCAGATGCAATAAAAGAAATCAATCCTGAGGTACCGTTAATGATTAGCGAACTCAGTATGACGATTGCATCTCATGTTGGCCCCAATATGATTGCGGTTGCCTTCATAGGAGATGAAAGGGAAGAATAATGTCTATAGTAGCAGTAGGACTTAGCGGTGGTATCGATAGCGGTACCACCGCACTTATGTTAAAAGAACAAGGTTATCAGGTATTTGGCGTCACAATGTGGCTTTTTAATCATCAGCAGCATGAGATAGAAGCTGCAAAAAAAGTTGCTGATGCTATCGGAATCCCTCATCATGTTTTGGATTATAGAAGTGCCTTTAATGAAAAAGTCATTCTCCCTTTCATAAAGGCCTATGAACACGGAAAAACGCCAAACCCTTGCCTATATTGTAATAAACATTTTAAGTACGGCCAATTAATTAACGATTGTATCCAGCTTGGTGCTGACTTCTTTGCAACTGGACATTATGTAAAATGTGAGTTTGATACAGTTTCCGGAGAGTATATTCTGAAAAAGGCAGACTTTGAGAAAAAGGACCAGTCTTATAATCTATATCATTTAGATCAAACCATACTTTCGAAACTTATCTTTCCATTGGGATTAGCCAACAGCAAGGATGAGGTCAGATCTCATTTTTCCAAGCTAAATGTTACTCTGTCCCAAAAAAAGGACAGTTTAGGAATTTGCTTTATCGATCACAAGGATCACCGACGTTTTCTTGAAGAACTTGACAGCTCAAGCAGTGTAGAAGGAGACTTTGTTAACAAAAATGGTGAAGTACTGGGCACACATAATGGCTATGGGCATTATACCTTAGGACAAAAAAGACGTCTCGGCATGGGTCGAGACGGTCAGTATTTAAACGGTAGATATGTGGTTACAGCCATTCATCCTGAAATCAACCAAGTTGTTCTTGGCAGTGAAAATGATTTATTATATAACGAAGTTTATTGTTCCGAATTTAATCTCATTTCACCAAGTTTAAAAACACAGTTATTAAAGGATGCTCAAGGCTATTCAATTACTGCAGTTTTGAGCCAATGGTCAGAAAAGTACCACGGTAAGCTATACCTTAACGATTCTGGTGCAAAAGTTATTTTTGATTTGCCCGTCCGTGCACCTTCAAAGGGGCAAGCAATGGTATGTTACAAGGAAGATGTGCTTATAGGTGGTGGCATTATATCAGCCTTTGAAAACTCCAAGTGAAAAGATTAACTTCTCTTTTAGGTCATCTATCGATACTGATACAGATTCTAATTCAATAGATGTACCACTTACATAACTCAATCTTTTATTAAGCTCTGTTGCCAATTGCTCATACATTTTTTTCTTTAAAGCATTGATAAACGGTGCATCATAGACCTTGTTAGCAAGCGTTAGTTCAAGCGCAGAGAAGCTTTCATGTAAAACAACTTCAATTTTATTGTTTTTCAAAGCAATCACAATCTTTGAAGCCCCCCTACCAGTCACTTCTTTAATATACGAACTGATAAAATTTCTGACGGTGGAAAGAAAATTATCTATAAAGTCTTTGGGCATGCAGGTTAAATCAAAATTTGAACGAATGAGCTTCGTATTCATCACTCTTGAGTTAAACATGTAGACAGCACTGAGAATTTCATCTGGTGAGAAAGGTTTTAGTATATATTTGTCCACTCTAAGTTCAATGCTTTGAATCAGGGTATTCACATCCGTTAATCCCGATGTCACAATAATAGGAATCTCTGGATCTTGTGCCCTTATTTTTTTTATAAACTCCAACCCATTAAGGACGGGCATTTTTAAATCGGTAATTATAAGATCAGGTCGATTCAAGGCATATAGTGCCAAGCCTTCATTACCGTCGTTTCCAATCAGTAGATGATGAATGTGTTCGCCTAATGTATCTAATACAACTTTTCTAATCAATAGGTCATCTTCTAAATAGAGTATTTTCAAGTGTTCTATATTATTTTTCTGCATCCATTCTTTCCTTTGTATACATATTTACTAATATTATCGGCAGTTGACAATAATTTTTGAATATGTTAATGTAAATTAAGCTCTTTGTCATGCTCTGGCGAAGAGAAATTGTCAATTTTATAGGTTCAGTATACGTACTTTGCTAACTAAAGTGCCTTACATATGTAAGGCACTTTTTTATTTGAGGTAGTTATGAAAAGGAAACTAATTAACAAGCATATTGCTATTGGTCTTATTACGATTCAACTTTTACTCATCGTCAGTATTCTAGTTGTAAAAAGTGGTAATATAGATCTCTTAAAATCTAATAAAAATGAAAAAATGCTTAATAACGATGTTGAGTATCTCTATTCAGATACTTCCAATTATGACGTTAGAAGTTTATTAAATGAGCCTAATTGGAGTAAAATGTCCGATCAATTTACAGAAAATCGATTGAATCAATACTTAACCGTACGATTTAAGCTTGATTCGGATATGCTATCAATTAAGGATCGTTTGGTGCTCTATTTTGATTCATATCAGTTACGCTTTACACAGGTATTAATGCCAATCATGACGCCTTCTGGTTTACAATACTACAGTGACGATAACTCAGAATCACTTGGAATTCAGAAGGACTTTATCAATCCCTATCTGATTATACCTAGGGCTTATAGCTTCGATCATTATCTCTATTTAACTTTAGAGAACCCACAATCTGTTTTACATCCAGTGTTAAGTTATTATAATGTATTTACATTATCCCAAAACCAATGGACACAATTTTTAATCCTATGTTTTGGATTTACGATTGCACTCTCTTTTGTTAATCTAGCACTGTATTATTTCACAAAAGAAACACCATATGTTTTTCATGCGATTTATCTCGTATTCATAACTGCATCACTTTATTTTTATTCTGATATGTATTCCTTTGTTTCAGGTAAATACAACGCTCTACCGGTTCACTATCTACAAGTTGCAACAATTATCAGTTCGTATCTCTTTGCTCTATCCTATACGAAACTGACTAGAAATCATAAAAAACTTGCAATCGCTTTAAAAGCAAACATAATCGCGTTAGCCATGATTCTACTCATTATTCCCGTGCTTCACACAAACATTGCACAAGTATTGATTAGAATATCTATGATTTCGTCATATACGTTTTTATTGTTTTTGGTAAATTACTTGTATTTCAAAGATCAAAATCTTTCAATTTATTATTATATTGGTACCATGATTATCATATCTACTGGGATTATACATGGATTGACAGCGTCAGGTATATTTGAAAGTAATTTGTGGACGAAAGCTATTCTCTTCGTAGCGGCACCACTAGAGGCAATTATTTTCACGATGGGTATATTGATAAAGGTACGCGATGAAAAGGTTGTCGGTGAGACACTGCTTAATCGCGCAAATACAGACCCGTTGACTGGACTATACAACCGCCACTACTTTAACCTATATACTCGAAAAAAAATTTTAGAGTCCGCCTCAGATGATCAAGTTAGCTCAATGATGATTATCGATATTGATCATTTTAAACGGATTAACGATACGTATGGGCATCCTCTAGGGGATGAGATTCTAATTAATCTCTCTAGAATTTTGAGTGATTTTATGTCTGAGAGCCATGCAACAGTATTAAGATGGGGTGGTGAGGAATTTGCAGTTTTTCTTTCTAATATCAATTTGGACACTGTCTATTTAATGGGTGAAAAACTAAGACTAGAAGTTTCAAGATTTGAGTTTCCACTTGATATTCAACTGACCATCAGCATTGGTGTTTCTCAAAAGATGCCTTATGAATCCTTTAATGATTGGTATATGAGAACCGACCAAGCACTTTATGTATCAAAAAATTCAGGTAGAAATAGAGTAACCGTTGCTGAGCTCACTCCGAGCCATTTTAGAGATCTACCTAAAGTGGAATGGCTCAAATCATTTGAATCAGGCAATGAAAAGATAGATGAGCAACACTTCCAGCTGTTAGTAAAAATCAACCAGTTACTCGATCACACTGATCAAATTAATAATTCCGTCAAACTGCATGACTCTGTAAAGCACTTACTAGATGAACTTGAGTTTCACTTTAGTGATGAAGAGGACATACTCAATCGAATTAAGTATCCTGATCTAGACAATCACAAAAGAGAACATCAGTTACTTTTAGCTGAAACAAATCGATTCAAAAATGCATATCTGAATAAAAAGATTAACCTTGAGCACCTTTTAAGGTTTATTCTAAATGAAGTTATTATGGATCATTTATTAAAAGACGATTCACAATTTTTCCCTTTAACGCGCTCATTAAAGAAACCGTATACAAAAATGACATAAGTTGCACAAAAAACTTGCAAAAATTTTGGCTATTTCTATAGAAACCGTTAAAATTTTTGCTTTAATATGCTATGCTAATATGGCTAAAAAGCTCATTTAAATGTGCGTTTTAGCCATTTATTAATTTTAGGGGTGAGACATGCTGAAAAATTTAGGACTAAGAAAAAAGATCCTTGGTGGATTTATTTTAGTCACGCTATTAACTGTAATTGTCGGCGCTGTAGGCATAATAGGAACGCGACAATTAAAATCTGAGGTTGACGAAATTGGGTTAGTCAACTTACCGAGCGTCGATGCATTATTAAGTATTAGCGAATCTGTTGCTTTAGTTGCTGGATATGAAAATGCACTTCTCGTACCAGAACTCAGCAAGGAGATGAGAGACGATTATCTTGCAAAAATGGAAGAAGAACTTTCATTAATTGGTACATATATGACCAATTATGAGTCCCTTTCTATCACAGTGGAAGAGGCTGCTCTTTGGACAGATGTAAAACCACTTTATGAAAAATGGGCATATGATCACAAAACCTATTTATCATTTGAATCTACTTATCGTAATAAAGTCTCTCAAATCAATTACAACAATATGGTGACACAATCTCTTAAAACCAATGCAAGATCATATGGTATGTTAAATAAAGCCTTAGGTGAGCTTGTTGAGCTTAACAAGGCAAATTCAACCATTTCAGTAACCGACGCCATTTCATTAAGTAATCAGATTAATCTCGTTACTGGCGGCGTTTTAGTAGGCTCTATTGTATTATCTTTACTTTTTGGGCTTATTATCTCAGGTATGATATTAAAGCCTGTTAAAAAGCTCAATCAAGATCTATCAAAGCTTGCAACCAGTGGTGGCGATTTAACACAGAGATTCATCGTTTCATCAGGTGATGAGCTTGGAAAAATGACGCAATCTGTAAATGCATTCTTAGATAACCTTCATACTATCATGGGACAAGTTATCACTGAATCAGATAACATGAACGAATCTGTTGCCATTGTTAACGATTATCTATTACAACTCAATGATAATATTCAAGATGTGTCAGCAGCTACAGAAGAGCTTTCAGCAAGTATGGAAGAGTCAGCGGCAAGCAGTGAAGAAATCAATGCAACAACTAAAGAAATTGAGAATGCGGTGCATCTTGTGTCTGATAAGGCGCAAGAAGGTGCAAACTCCTCGTTACAAATTAGTACAAAAGCAAAATCACTTCTCGATGTTGCATTAGAATCAAAGAAAGTTGCAATATCAACCTATGAGCAGTCAAAAGGACACCTTAAAGAGTCGCTAGAACGCTCAAAGGAAATGGATAAGATTAATGTTCTTTCCAATACAATCCTACAAATATCAGAGCAAACTAACCTATTGGCTTTAAATGCCGCTATTGAGGCAGCTAGAGCAGGTGAAGCTGGTAGAGGCTTCGCAGTTGTCGCTGATGAAATCAGAAAGCTAGCAGAACAATCAAAAGCTTCAGTAACAGAAATTCAAGCAGTTGCTGATCAAATTACGGATATCGTTAAAGGGCTAGTCAATAACGCTGAAAATATCGTTGGTTTTGTAGAGTCAAAGGTAATTGGCGATTATGACTTGCTCGTAAATACCAGCTCAGAATATCAGTCGGATGCAAAAGTTTTCAGCGATATATCCAGTGAACTGAGTGCAACAGCAGAACAATTACTTGCATCAATGGAAACGATTTCAAAAGCCATACATGAAATCACAAATGCAACATCTCAATCTTCTGAAGGGACAATGACCATCGCAGAAAAAACAAGTCTTGTCTCTGAGCAGTCGAGTGCAGTATCAAAACAAGCTGCTGTGATCCACCATGGCTCAAACGCATTACATGAAAGTGTTTCAAAATTTAAACTTTAGCCTCTAGATAAATTTAAAACATTACTTTAGTTATATGGTTTTTCTATGAACAAATAAAGGTAGCATTTCCTAAATATGAATTAGGATCTGCTACCTTTTCGTTTCTTAAGATTACTTTAGTATGCCTTTGCCATATAAACCATTTGTTTAGCTGGTTTGCCACAGAATGGGCACGTATCACCTAAGTTTTCTTGTTCAAATGGGATACATCTAATGGTAACACCGGTTTCTGCTTTCACTTCCGCTTCACAGGCTTCTTCACCACACCACATCGCTTTAGCAAATCCAGGCGTTTCTACCATTTTCGTCTTAAATTCCTCATATGATTTTACGACGTAAGTCTTTTCGTCTCGACTCACTCTCGCCTTTTCAAGCATATCATAGTGGATGGTATCAAGAAGTGCTTTCACCGTCTGAGCCGCATCCGCTCTCTCAAGTGTTACTTTCTCTAAGGTATCTCGTCTTGCTGCCATCATGACACCATTCTCTATATCGCGTGGTCCAACCTCTAATCGAAGTGGGACACCTTTCATTTCGTATTCGTTAAATTTCCAACCTGGTGAATTTTCTGTGCTGTCGTCTAATTTAACTCTGATTCCAGCTGCTTTAAGTTCATCGTAGAGCGCATTGACATGCTCTAAAACGCCTTCCTTCTTTTGTGCGATTGGTACGATCACGACTTGAATTGGTGCCAATCTAGGTGGTAATACAAGTCCTCGGTTATCACCATGAACCATGATGACACCGCCGATTAGGCGCGTTGAACAGCCCCAAGAAGTATGGTGTGGGTATTCTAGTTCACCTGTTCTGCCTTGGAAAGTGATATCAAACGCTTTGGTAAAGTGTTGTGCCAAGTTGTGAGAGGTTCCTGATTGTAACGCTTTACCATCATGCATCAACGCCTCTATCGTATAGGTTGCTTCAGCCCCTGCAAACTTTTCACGATCTGACTTACGACCCGCTACCATTGGAATCGCTAATAGTTCTTCGGCCATTTCGATGTAGATGTTCAACATTCTTAGTGTTTCTTCTTGTGCTTCTTCAGCGGTTTCATGAATTGTGTGTCCTTCTTGCCATAAGAATTCTGAAGTTCTTAAAAAAGGACGCGTTGCCTTTTCCCATCTTACAACCGAACACCATTGGTTATAGAGATAAGGCAATTCTCTATATGTGGTTAACCATTTTGAATACATAGAGCAGATAATCGTCTCAGAAGTTGGTCGTACACAGAGTCTTTCTGCTAACTCTTCACTGCCACCATGTGTTACCCAAGCCACTTCTGGTGCAAAGCCTTCCACATGCTCTTTTTCTTTATTAAGTAAGCTCTCTGGAATCAAAAGTGGAAAATAAACATTTTGATGCCCCGTTTCTTTAAAACGTTTGTCCAAAAAGCTTTGAATGCCTTCCCAAAGCGCATAGCCATACGGCTTAATGACCATAAACCCTTTTACAGGTGAATAATCTACCAAATCGGTTTTCTTAATGACATCTGTATACCACTGTGCAAAGTCATCTTCCATTTTTGTAATATCTTTTACAAAATCCTTTTCTTGTTTGTTGCTCATATAGCCTCCTTTTAATAAAATCCTCAGACATCCAGTCCTCAGATAGTTCTCCGATTATGACACAAGTGTGCTTGTGACTAAACAAAAAGACCCTTCATCTCAGATAGAGACGAAGGGTCGCGGTACCACTCTAATTAACAGGAAATCCTGTTCACTTACGTCGGAGATATCGGTCCGTGCCGTGCGTTTTCGCAAGCTCAAAGGTAGGTTCAGTTTGATCATGGATCAAGGAATCTTTCAGCCGGTGGATTCCACTCTCTAATGACTTAATCAAACTTACTGGTCTTTTCATCGCCTATACTTTATATTAAATTTAATATAATCGCATTTCAAAAACTTGTCAAGTGGTGATTGTTGTGGTATCCTACCAATGTTGGGAATGAGGTTCTCCCCTAGTCTTTAGGACTTAAACCGCGTGTACGCTGATGACTTCTGTGATTTAATTTCACAGGACCATCAGCTTTTTTTTAGCCAATAGGTACATCTAAAAATCTGATTTCTTGTGACGTTCACTTAAAAATAAACAATTGGAGGCATTATGTTATTAAGTTTATCTTTAATTCTAATTCTCGGCTTCTCACTTAGTGGTATTTTTAACCGTTTAAAATTACCCGGACTTATGGGGATGATCTTAACGGGCATCCTACTTGGTCCATTTGTTCTCAACTGGATATCGGACGATATTCTCAATATTTCTTCTGAGCTGAGACAAATTGCATTGATTATCATCTTAACACGTGCAGGGCTAGCAATTGATCTCGAAGATTTAAAGAAAGTTGGTCGACCTGCAATCCTCATGTGTTTCGTACCTGCCACCATCGAAATTCTTGCATTCGTATGGCTCGCCCCTAAATTTTTCAATATTTCTTTAATAGAAGCTGCTATTATGGGAACTGTTATTGCTGCAGTTTCACCAGCCGTTATCGTGCCAAGGATGCTGCATCTTATGGAATCCGGCTATGGTAAAGATAAAAAAATACCTCAGCTGATTATGGCTGGGGCATCGGTTGATGATATTTATGTAATTGTTCTGTTTACTGCATTTTTAGGTATGTACGGCGGAGATCGTTTTAGCCCAATGACGCTTGTAACGGTACCAGTTTCTATACTTCTTGGCATCCTTTTAGGAATCGTCAGCGGTCTCATTATGGTTGCTGTATTTAAGAAGCTCCATATTAGAGATACCATTAAAGTCTTGATTCTACTCAGTGTTTCATTTTTATTTGTGTCGCTTGAAGCGTTTTTAAAACCTTATGTACCAGTGTCTGGACTGATTGCAGTCATGGCGCTTGGTGCTACGTTACTGAAACGCTATGAAGTACTTGCCAAAAGATTAAAGGGAAAATTCTCTAAAATCTGGGTTGGGGCTGAAATCCTACTTTTCGTCTTAGTCGGTGCTGCGGTGGATATTCGTTATTTGAAGAGCGCTGGTATTTTAGCGGTCGTACTGATCTTAGTTGCACTTGTATTCAGAGTTGTTGGTGTTAACCTAAGCTTGCTTAAAACGTCACTCTCTAAAAAAGAGCGTCTTTTCTGCTCAGTGGCTTATTTACCAAAAGCCACCGTTCAAGCCGCTATCGGTGCAATTCCACTTTCTGCTGGTGTGGCATCTGGACATCTGATTTTAACCGTTGCAGTCCTTGCAATTATGATTACTGCGCCTATGGGTGCAATAGGAATTGATCTGAGCTATAAGCGCGTTTTAACCGCACCTAGCGGTCAGGAAAAATCTCACTAAGTCTTTGCTTTAACAGCTTTAATCCTTTCGTAGATGCGATACACGTTTGACCATTTTCAAGATGTAGCGTTTTCTTTGTGTGATCGATTTGATTCACATATGTCAAATTAACGATAAATGATCGATGACATCTTACAAAGTAATTGTCTAATTGATCCTCTATATCACTTAAATTGCCGTTGAACTCAATGATTTGAGACTTACAGTGCATGACGATCTTATGAGCGGCATATGCGGTTTCGAAGAAATAAATATCATCGTATGCAACGTTGACGGTCTTATCCTTGGTTCTCAAATTAAAGCGCTTTTGTAGCTCTGGTGATGCCAGAGCTAATTTTTGTGTGACGTTGTCTAAGCAACTGATAATTTGCTTCTTCATGGTTGTAAGATCGCCTTTTATAATGAAATCTAGTGCTTCCACTTTATATTTAAACGTTAAGTGACTCATTTCAGAATGCGTCGTAACAAATATGATAAAGCCCCTTGGATCATTTTTACGAATGGCCTCAGCTAGTTCTATCCCATTCATGCTACTTTGAAGATCGACATCCAGAAAGTAAATGTTACTGGTTTTGTTCCCCTCAATCTCATTTAGTAACTCTACAGGTGATTTTGCTTTTAATACGATGCTCATATCGAGGTTTTCTATAAGGATGTGATTCTCAATAACCTGGCTAATCTGCTCAAGTTGATGATGCTGATCTTCGCATATATAGATTGAAATCATTTTTACTCCTTAATGTTCTGCTCTAATTTCCAGTACCTGTGTAAACATCTGATTTTCGAATTTCATATCATTGTTGACGTTCGGATAAGACTTTAAAATCCCTCTAACGATTTCAAGTCCCAATCCATGGCTGTTGCCTTTAGTCGTAAATCCTTTTTCTCTAAGTTTATAGATGGGCACCATCTCAGCTACAGTATTCGTAACGATTAGCAACGCCTTTTCTTCCACATTGACCATCCCGATAGCAATGGTTTTCTCTGTTGATAAGGCAGCTGCTTCAATGGCATTATCCACAAAAATACCCACGACTCTGCACAAATCAACGATATCCATATGAAACTTTACTTTTTCTACCATATCAATTTCGACTTTTACACCCAACTCTTGGGCACGAATCGCCTTCATAGCCAAAAGTCCTTTTAGCTCTTCCTGCTCCACATAGATCAATCGATCTACAGTTTTATCAATGCTGTCCTTCTGAACAGAGAAAGTCATAATCTTCTCATCGAAGTACTTCTTTAAGCCAGCCATGTTGTCTTGTTCTATGTACCCAGATAGTGAAGCTAAGATATTCATATAATCGTGCTTAAACTTTCTGATTTCCTGTTGCATGCTCTCAATTTCATTCGTATACATTCTAAGCTGAGTTAACTCGTTCTCTTTACTTTTGAGTTCAATCACACTGGTTTTTGATTTGATAAAGAAAAGAGAAGCGACTAAGATTGCACCTACGATGACCATCATGATAATTAATAGTATTGCCCTTGAAATGGTCGTGTACGATACCACAGTAAACGTCAGCCAATAAAGAAACAAAAATGCTGCAACTGCAATTATACCTAGTAGTGTTGGTAGTTCATTGCGTTGAAACAATTGAATCATATTTCTACTTTTCGAGAGTAGAACTCTAATCAAATAGGCCAATGCCATCGCAATCGCTACCATAAATAAAAACGAAGCGAAATAGGCTACAGGCTCTGAACGTAGTTTATCTGTCTCTACAGATGATATCCCCACTACCATCGAAATCAATGTAATTGAAAGCATATCAGCTAAGATTGCAATTATCATACTCGCTGATAAACTCAGTATATTAATGACAACTTTCTTGTTAATCGTATAGAAATAGACAAACAAGCCTACCAAATATACGATGCCAAGCGAGCTTTCATTGACACTAAAAAAATAACTGATTGATGTAATAATCAGCGTTAGCGCAATTGTGATAGAAAGATCTAAGGCGAGCTTAAATTTTTCTTTTAATAGAAGTTTAGATAGAACTAGAAACAACCCGGCTGATGATAACAACTGAAAAAAATGCACCATCGATATGCCCCCCTTATCCACTCATTATACCATAATGTGGAATAGAAACCATATGATGATGCTAGGAAATTGGAAATGTCCTTAATAGGATATCTTAAATTAAATCAGGATGATTACTCTTTTTCAATTTCAAGAGCAATAAGTTCTTTCGGATATTCTACTTCATCGATTAACACGAATGTACAGTCTTTTTCTTGATCGGAAAAACTAAGGATGACCTTCTCAATTGCAGATACAGCATTTGTTTCAATTAAGCTTTTCAAATTTCTCATAATTGTTCCTCTCTTCCTTCATAATTCGATAAGTAACAGGTAATACATATAACAAGGCAACATAAGCACCTATAGTTATCAAAACTTTAATTTCTGGGAATGGGATTAATATCACTAGTAAAGTTAGTATCATCCCACGAAATATCGATTTTTTCTTTAGTCTCTCTCTCACACGTTTGTTTATAATCGGTTTTTTAGCCGTATCAGATGGGGCATATAGGTATGCTAGAAACGAGATCGCCATGGCGGCTGCGATGCACAAATAGGGGTTAATTGCAACATGTGCAGCCGTCCAAGGCAACATTATGAAGAAGACTAAACTGGATAGCATACATTTAACTGAAGATTTAGCATGCAGACCTTGAGCGGTTTGCCTCAAAAGGTTATATGCTGCTAAAGTAATAACAGACTGCCAAAAGATACCGAGTATCAGAGATATCACGATTACTACTAAAAGCTTGGATACACCAAGATAGAACATCTCAAGTCCATATCTTAGTCGTATAGCATGTATGGATTCCGACTCTAAATCGAACAGATTACCCGCAATTGCCATGTATCTCTTTTTTATCATCCTTTACCTCAAATCTTTAATCCACAGAAAGGACATAAGCCTTTAATTGATCCACTTCCATTTTTAAATCCATAATTCTATAGTTTAGAAAGGATTGCTTTAAGTGAATTTCTCCTTTATTTGATAAAGTAGTTTGTTCGTCTGTCTTATTACTGATGACACTGAGCGTTACTACAAATGTATAAGTTGTTTCTCCTTTTATCTTTGAAGCTTCATTAAAGCGAATGTCCTTTACAGTTATCTCAAGTAAGTTCATATAAGCTTTATTTAAAATATGTAGATAATTATGTAAATAAGTTTCTTTCACAGCCTCAGAGCACAATAAATCCGTTTGCACATCTATAAAATTCAAGATGTCTTCCCATTCAGAATCACTGGGGTCATCACTGCTTTTAAGATTGTAAATCGATTCAAAAAACGAGCGCATCGTATACTGTACATACGATTCACCGAAACCTTCCTTAAGAACTAAAAATACGCTAATGGTTACTAGAAAAATGAGTCCTATTATTTTTAATTTTCCCTTCATGATCACCTCTTTTAATGTATTAGGTGACCAATACCTATTCCATAACCTCATAATAATGATAAAAACCCTTTTAAATCGTGTTTTTTCCTAAATGCTAACGATTCTTTCCTAAATGAACTTGTCTTAAAAAACACCTCATGTTAAAATAAACTAATTTTATTCTCGTAACAATTAGGAGGACACCATGTCTGAAATCAAATACCAAAGTACTCGCTCGAAAACTGAAAATAAAACCTTTGCTGAAGCCGTTTTACAAGGCATTTCACCAGATGGTGGTCTCTATGTGCCCACACAGTTTCCCAAATTTGACATTCAAAGCTCTGATTTTTTAGCTATGAGCTATCAGCAATTGGCTGAATCTATTTTTAAACCCTACATGCCTGAGCTTGCGACAGCTACCATCCAAAGCAATGTCAATAGCGCCTATGACACCAAATTTTCAAACATCGATATCGCTCCTTTAAAGACTCTTGGTGAAGCTTCGTTTATAGAGCTATTTCACGGGAAGACACAAGCTTTCAAAGATATGGCACTCTCAATTCTGCCCTACTTTATGCTTACCAGTATTGCACACACCAAAAGTGAGGATTCCGTTCTAATCCTAACTGCAACCTCTGGTGATACTGGAAAGGCTGCACTTGAGGGGTTTGCTGACGTCAGTGGCATCGACATCGCCGTCTTTTATCCAACCGACGGTGTAAGCGACATCCAAAAGAAGCAAATGACCACGCAAACTGGCGACAACGTTCACGTCTTCGGAATCAACGGCAATTTCGACGATGCGCAAACCGCTGTAAAAACGCTCTTTAACGACGAAGATTTAAAAGCTCTCTTGGGAGAACGCGGCTATCGCTTTTCATCTGCAAATTCGATCAACATCGGCAGATTGCTCCCCCAAATCATCTACTACTTTAACAGCTACAAGCTGCTCGTTAAGGCGGGAACTATAGCTCTCGGCGCACCGATTAACATCTGCGTACCGACGGGTAATTTCGGCAATCTACTCGCAGCCTATTATGCGATGCACATGGGATTACCCGTGCATCAGTTCATCTGTGCTTCCAACCAAAATCACATCCTAACGGATTTTATAAACACTGGTATCTACGATACCAATAGAGCCTTTCATACCACCACATCCCCTTCAATGGATATCTTGATTTCCAGTAATCTTGAGCGTTTACTCTATCATCTATCAGGTGGTGATACCGAGCAGATTCAGCAGCTTATGAATGGGTTAAAAACATCTGGAAGGTATGAAGTATCACCTATGATCAAGGCTAAACTGGATTCATTTTATGGCGGTTACGCCGATGAAGCTAAAACACAGCTAGAGATCAAAACAACCTATACACAGGATCACTACCTTATCGATCCACATACTGCCGTTGCATATAGCGTCTACAAGGATTACGTTAAAGCAACTGGTGATCACACCCATACTCTGATCGCAGCGACAGCAAGCCCATATAAGTTCGCAGACAGCGTTCTAGAAGCACTTGAACATGATGCGACAGAAGGCACACCGTTTGACCGTATCAGAAAACTTTCAAAGATCACAGGAACCGAGATACCAAAAGAGATCGCAGCACTTGAAACTGCTGAAGTCAAACATGCCGGTACGATTGAGAAGACTGAGATTAGAAGTACAGTTGCAGGGCTTTTATAAGTTTGGCGGGCATTTATAAGTTTGATTAAAATTTGCATTTGAAAGTAAAATGAGCGTATAAACTAACGTCTCCGGTTCCGATCAGTAAACTGAAGGAACTTCCGTCGTTAGTCTATACGCTCATTTTTGTGTTATGTTGGCTTGAATACTAGTGAGAAATTTATGAATCCAACGAGAATGTAAAAAAGTAATAAAGCAACATGTTATTATTCATTAATAGCAAAATTACGTAATCACAATCAATAAACCCATAAGCTACTTAATTATAAATGGTAGAAAAAAATCAATTGCATTTGTTAGTACATGTCCCGTATTTTTTAATAAATGGATTTCAGCATCTGGAACAAGGGTAGATAACCTTTTCGCTGATTCTAAAGCATCAATAATCATGTCGTCTTCACCGTCAATAAAAAGTACAGGCATTTTTAAGTTTTTTAATTGTTCGTCAGAAAATATTGGTAGATATGGAATAGGGTCATAACTTTCAACGATGAGATTCATAAAATCGAGAACTTCCTTTGGAATTGAATGATCACCAATTGTTGATGTATCAACTTCAACTGAACCGTCAGTTTTTGAAGCTATTTCCACTGATTTAATGAATTCTGGACGAACTTCTGCAAGTCCTGCAGATGCTAACAAACAGATTTTAGAAACACGTTGAGGGAATATAGTAGCAAATTTTAAAGTCATCCATCCTCCCAAAGAGTTACCAACAAAAATCGCCTTATTTATGCAAAGAGTGTCAAGTACCTCATGCATCCATTTTGCAAAGTCAAGTGATTCAATTTCAGGTCTATACTCTTCACTATTACCTGCTTCTCCAAGTATATCAATCGCATATACTTTGTATGATTGTGAAAGTGCAATTATTTCAGGTAGCCAAAAAGCACTATTACTACAAGAACCATGCAATAAAATTACTGATGGATTTGATTCATTTCCAGCAGTGAGCATAAATGTTTCCCCAAAAGTTGTATTAATATATTTCTGTTCGAATGGAAATTGACTAAGTATTTGATTGTAATGATTTTTGAATTTATTTTTTTGTAACTCTGATTTAAAAACACTTTTTTTCATTGTTTCACTCCTCAATATTATTTTCGACTAAAATAGCGATAGTATCCATCATAATAGACATGAATCTAATGTCCCCCCAAAGTGTGATCCGAATAGTACTTTCTCTTTCAATATATTGAGTTTGTAAAGCCGAACTCCCGAACTCAACAGGTTTTGTATTTAAAGATGCTGTTAATGTATTCATTAGGCGATTTGCATTTAAGCGACTTATCCCTTTAATGTCAATCACAGAAGAAGCGATTACTTTTAAATTCTGGGACTTATCTTGCGAACCATCCTTACAGCTATTACGCTCAGTAAAAAGACTTAAATCGTTTCCTGAAATTCGCCAGCCTTTACCTACTTTTATTGCTCCTAACTTTCCTTCTCGAATATAACGTTGAATCGTTTTGGGGTGAATGTTCAATATTTTCGAAACATGTTCTACAGTATAGAAATCATTTTTCACGACTTATAATTCCTCCAAATATCTTTTTAAGTAATTATAAGTAACAATAAGGAATATGTCAACGTTTTTTTATTAAGGTGAAGAAAATTTATTCGGAGAACGCACTTCATGCGCTCCATATGTTTTACTTCATACACATGCAAGAAAGGCTCATATTTTAAGTTCGGAGAATCCTTCAGTTTACTGACCGGATTCGGAGAACTTAAAATATGAGCCTTTCGTCTGTATAAAATAAAACCAAATTATAAGCTACTTGATGCCCCTAAGCACCTCAACCAAAAACGCATAGGTTCTAGCAGTTGAAGAGATGCTAAGTCTTTCAAAAGGCGTATGCACATCGTGCATTTCTGGTCCAAGTGATACCATATCGATGTCGCCGAGTTTTTCTTTTAAGAAGCCGCACTCAAGCCCAGCATGAATCGCATCTACCTTTAGCTCTTTGCCAAACATCTCTTGATAAGTTGCTTTCATAAGCTCTCTCGTTGGCGACTCCACTCTGTATTGCCACTCTGGATAATCTGCAGTTAACGTATTTTTAGCACCTACCGTTTCACAGATGATTGCCATAACTTCATTTAGCTCTTGTTTTTTTGATTTAACTGAGCTTCTTAGTGCATTTGTCAGCTTAAGCGTTTCTCTTGTCATCTCTAAAACACCTAAGTTATTAGAAGATTCAACCAACCCTTTAATGCCTGCACTCATGGTGTAAACCCCAAAAGGCGTCAATCTTAATAGCTTCTCGATATTATCTCTCGTTTCAGTAGAAAGCACTTCTTTAGGTGAATCCATCTCAGTCGCATCAAGCTTAATTGCTGGATCTGCAATTTCATACTCAGCTTTGAAAGTTGCCTCTAATGACATCACGAGTTCTTCCATTAACATAACGTCTCTTGAGTTGATCATAAATTCAAACTCGCAGCGCTTTGCAATGGCATTCATTTTCTCACCACCGCGGATAGCGATTAAATCATAATCAAAGTGATTTTTGAAGGTCGTTAAAACCCTACCTGCCAATTTGATGGCATTGGCTCTATTTTTATCGATTTCAGCACCTGAGTGTCCACCCGCTAAGCCGGATATAACGAGTTTAAAGGCTTCCATTTTATTTGCTTGTTGATAGCTTAACGGTAGCTCAGCGATGTTGTTAACCCCACCTGCACAAGATGCCAAGATAACGCCTTCTTCCTCAGAATCGAGGTTAATGAGAATATCCCCTTTTACATTTTCAGGCTGAAGTGCGATGACACCATCCATCCCAGTTTCTTCTGAGGTCGTAAAAAGAGCGATTAATTTTGGATGTTCTAGCGTCTTATCTTCCAGTACGCTCATGGTCATCGCAACAGCGATGCCATTATCTGCACCTAAAGTTGTTCCCTGAGTTTTTATATAGTCGCCTTCAACCACTATCGGAATCGGCATCGTATCGAAATCAAATTCGAGTTCATCGAGCTTTACACAAACCATATCAGTATGCCCTTGTAAGATCACAGTAGGTGCTTGCTCATATCCAGCAGTCGCCGGTTTTGTGATAATAATATTATTGGATGCTTCTCTTACGACCTCAAGTCCATGTTCCTTTGCAAATGCTTCAAGAAATGCTGCCACAGCTGCTTCGTTTCCTGACTCTCTTGGAATACGCGTCAAAGCCTCAAAATTGCGAAAAACACTTTCAGGTTTTAAATCTTTTAGTAAATCTGCCATTGGCTTTCCCCTTTCAGTTATTCGTCACTTGATTTGCCCTGTTCACAGCTAAACTGCAAACAAAAGCTGTGTCGATGCCACACCATCAACACAGCTTCATTTTAACATATTATTTCAGTATTCGAAAGGAAATTGGCGCAATGCTTAACTCAGTTAAATCTGAATCCGCCAACGCTTCACCTGTAAAGAGATCTAGTTGAACCATTCCACTCAAATTAATCGTAACCGGTGCATCTGATAGATTTACCAACACCTTCGTACGTGAAGTCCCTTCTACCTTGTCAAAGATGAGAAGATCAGAAGTCATTCTCGCTTCATCCCATTGCACATTCATCGACTTAAACTCTGGATGCGCTTTTCTAAGTGCAATCAACTGTTTTACATGCGCTTTCAAATCCAAATTCTGCTCAGCTTCATCCCATATCATACACTGTCTATTACCATCGTGAACGCCAAACAATCCAATTTCACTGCCGTAATAAACACTCGGCGTTCCACCAAAGGTCATCTGTAGTAAAAATGCAAGCTTAACGCTTCTCACATCTTCATCCAGTAAGGTGTGGATTCTCGAAGTGTCATGGCTATCGAGTAGATTGAATAGGTTTTCCCCTACATTCGGAGGATAACTCACAATCAAACGACTCATGGCATCCTTATATGCAAACGCATCAAAGTCTGAATACTGTGGCTCACAGCTAAGCAAATGCCATACCGGATAAGTAAACTCATAATTCATCACCGAGTCAAACTGATCACCGCGTAGCCAAGGGGTTGCATCGTCCCAATTCTCGCCTAAGATAAAAACATCTGGTTTCAACGCTCTAACGCGCTCCTTAAAGGTTCTCCAGAAGGCATGTGATACCTCATTAGAGACATCCAGACGCCAGCCGTCGATATCAAACTCTCTAATCCAGTACTCCGCCACAGAAATTAGATATTCCTGTGCTTTTGGATTGGTCGCACGCCATTTGGGCATATTGGGTGTAAAGGCAAAAGTCTCATAATTGAGATCCCCTGCTTTTAAAGGCTTTTTAGGTGCAGGAAAACCCTCTTTATTGAGCTCAAAGTTAAGTACAGGCTCAGCCTTGAGATGGAAACACTCTGCGTATTCTGACGCATAGCCTTTTTGAACAACATCTTGAAAATAAGGATGCTTAAAACCACAGTGATTAAACACCGCATCTAGCATGACGCGAATCCCGCGTTTATGTGCCTCCTCGACTAACCTTTTGAAATCCGCATTGGTACCAAACTCAGGATCAATTTTAAAATAATCGATGGTATCGTACTTGTGCGTTGTAGGCGCTTCAAAGATCGGTGTAAAATAGATCCCCGTCGCACCAAGTTCAGCGATATAATCTAGGTGCTCGATGATTCCCTTTAAATCGCCGCCAAAATGCATCTCATTTGTAACCAGTTTTTCACTTCCCCATGGTAATACAGTAGGTTTATCTAAACTCTGATCACCATTTGCGAAACGCTCTGGGAAAATTTGATACCATACGGTGTCCTTCACCCAAGTCGGTGCTGTAAAAATATCTTCGTGATTCAAGTAAGGAAAGTTGAAATAATCGTTTAAACTCGATACGATCTCCGGATGCTTTTTCATAGAAACAGCACCATGTGCCCCGTAGAACACGGTTTCTTCACTTGAAACAAGCACAAATGCATATCGTGTCCGTTTAAAATCAGGTTTGATACTCACCAGCCAATAATCGTATAAGCTGTCGCTATAATCTTGCGCCATATCTACAGATGTATTGACCCAACTATGCGTCTGTGTAAAATCACCTTCAGAAGCCATTTCAGTACGCACCCAATTAAATGGATCACCTGAAATAAGGCTGATACTTGAAACATCTCCTTTTGCGGTTCTAATGCGCAGATTTAGAGTATCCGCATCTAGTGCATAAGCGTATTTACTTTTTGCTTCATGATAAATCGCGTGTAAATTCATAGTCAGCTCCTAAATAAATTTTTATCGTGCCATAAGTGTTTGGTAATATTATTTTTCATCTTAGCCATAACTTAAATGCCAATAGCTTCAATTCTTAATTTTCAATTTTCATAGTTTAATAATTTAATAAATGTCCGTCATAAGGTTGTTTCACTGAAATAAGGCGCATCGTCCTATAAACCTTTAGATTAATTATACTTAAAGCCGCTACATAAAAACACCTAACCACAGTGAGAATATCTAAGCAAAATCAACCGCTAACGCTACTCTCACAAAAAATATTTCACATTTTGAAAAAAATAAATGTTAAATTTGTAAAGTTTACTTTGCATGTTTTGCAAAGTGTGCTATACTAAAATTGCAAAGTTAACTATGCGACAAAAGGAGCGTGATTGCCATTAAAAATAAGATTTCCGAACTCAGAAAACTGAATAAGCTCTCACAGGAAGAGCTTGCCTTGGCGGTTGGCGTCACAAGACAGACCATTACATCAATAGAAGTTGGTAAGTACACCGCCTCATTACCTTTGGCTTATAAAATTGCCAAACACTTTAACCTCACCATAGAAGAGGTTTTCGATTTTACAGAAATGGAGGAATAATCATGACAAACACACAAACAAGCACACTTAAATCAAAAGCAACCAAAAGAATGGTGATGCACATCGCTCTTGCATTCGTTATCGTTATTGGCTACTTACTCGTATCGTCGAAAGTGACAGATGACGCTGGCAGCGGCTTTATATTGGGCTTTTCCATCGGTCTTCTTGGACTTGACCTTGTATTGCTCACAAAGCTGGTCATTGCAATGCGAAATGAAACCGCCCTCAAACAGCTGTTTATCAAAGAAGCTGATGAACGCGGTATCTTAATTAGAGAAAAGACAAGTCGCTATTCGATGGTCGTCTACAGTGTCGTTTTAGGCATCGCATGTGTCGTCTCTTTTTTCGTAAACGATGTCGTTTTCTTAACTTTGTTTTGTGTCATGATTGGTATGGCATTTGTCAAACTCGTTCTAAAAGCTTATTTCACCAGAAACCTTTAATCAAACATTTTGAATTTCTAGAGCTTCTTTATACCGCCTATGCTGTATAAGGAAGCTTTGATACATTTTTGAATAGTATTTTTCAAGCTCGTAATTAAGTCCTTTACTCATTTGAATCAGCTTTAATAGTAGCTTTTCATCGTCAATCATATGCCCTTGCCAATCTAACTTGTCCAAATGCTTGATCATCAGCTCTACAAAACGTTCCTTTTTTAAAGGCTTAAGTGTGGAGACAAACATGGTGTTAGACTGTTCTATCGCTTGTAATAAGTGTGTCAGCTGGTTAGGGATACTTCTTTCTGTGACACATTCACTTTCACTTTCCCAGTCACGGTTAAAGCTATCTTCCGGATTCAACTGACCCAATCTAAAAGCACCCCACAAAAGGTTGTCTCTAAACGTACTTTCATGCGAGGAAGACCCCAGTTTGTTGGCTAACTTAAGTCCCTTTTCAAAATAGGGTTTACCACCTTCATAGTCATCAGATGCATAAAAAGTAAGTCCCAGCATTTCATAGCTGCCGATAATACTCAGCAGATTTGCCTCATCTAAGTAAGTACTCAATGCTTTTTGAAACTGAATCAACGCACTGAGATCCTTTCGAAGTGAAAGATAAGCAAACCCCATCCAGTAATAAAGGTGACCATTTTCACCATAAGTACTGGCTTTATCTAATATTTCGAGCACCGCTGGATAATCTTTGGCTACCTTTGCCGTATCGATGCCCCAATAGAGATAATACCTAAATTTTTGTTCGGCATTCATCAACTGCTCGACCGATTCTAGCAAATGTCGCGTCTCTTCAAAGATTTCACGTTCTTTTCGTGTGCAATAAAAGGCCAACTGTACGATGTAGTAATCGATAATCAAAGGTGAATGCATGTACTTTTCTGAGTCTGCACTAATCTGTTCAAAAATCAACCTAGAGTTGGAAAACTCATTGAAGTTAAGCTCATCTAGAAATCTTTGAAATAGGCCCTTACCTGACTGAATAAACCCTTCTGAATCATTATAGTGAATGGCTAGGGCGTCAAACAAATCTGAAATCACCTGCTCTGAGGGGATGATTTCAGCATTCTCGATACGGCTGAGGTAGGAGCTGACACAGATGCCCTCTGAAAGCGCTTTTTGACTCATGTTTTGGCAAATACGGTTCATTTTAATGATAGAGCCCAGTATTTTGACGTTGGTCTTGTTAATTTCTTTCTTCATTTCTTTCTTGGTTCCCCCCTCCGAATTTTAAAATCAGATTGGATCTAGCAGACACGTTCTCTGTGTCCTGTTAGCTTTATGTGTTTCATTTGCTTTACGTGTTTCATTTTTTTGTATCCTATTCGATTTCAATAACCTATGACGCTGGATTGAGATAAAAAAATCTGGCAGCCTATCGTTATACGACAGAATACCAGATTTATGAATGAGAAGGATTATAATCTTCCGTATAATTTGGTGATCTTTTTCATTTTATCTGCTAGGTGATCTGAAAGATCCTTTTGAGTGATTCTCCAAATCCAGTTGCCACCTAAAGTCGATGGGAAATTCATTCTCGCTTTGTTGTCCAGCCCTAAGAAATCCTGCATCTGAGCGATGGCAAGATAGGCTGTTGATGACCAAACGCCTCTGATGAATCCCCAATGGTAGCCTTCGCTGCGATCGAGTTTTAAGTAGTCCATAGCAAAGTCTCTATCCGCTTTAGCCACATTGTCCATCCAACCGACGATGGTTTCATTATCATGTGTGCCAGTGTAAGCAACGAAGTTTTCAGAATAGTTATGAGGGAGATAATCGCTTTCCTCTCTCGCATCAAATGCAAACTGAAGGATTTTCATCCCTGGGAAGCCTGTAAATTCTCTGAGCTCAATAACGCCCTCTGTTAAATACCCTAGGTCTTCTGCGATGATGTTCACATCGCCAAGTGCTTCTCTAATTGCGATGAAAAGCTTTTTACCTGGACCATTTGTCCATACGCCTCTTTCAGCGGTTGGGTCACCATACGGTATCTCCCAATAGGCTTCAAAGCCTCTAAAGTGATCGATTCTAATCACATCGAACATTTTTAAGCTATAATCAATGCGCTTGATCCACCAAGCGTAATTTTGTTTGTCCATGTGTTCCCAATTGTAAATTGGATTGCCCCAAAGCTGTCCTGTAGCTGAAAAGGCATCTGGTGGACAACCAGCGACACTGATTGGTTTTGAGGTTTTATCGAGTTTAAAGAGTTCAGGATTCGCCCAAACATCAGAGCTATCCTCAGCTACGTAAATCGGTAAATCTCCGATAATGGTGATGCCCTTATCCGCTGCAACGGCTTTTAAAGCAAACCATTGCTTAAAGAAGAAATACTGCGTGAATACCCAGAAGAAAATTTCATCTTTATGTGTTTCTTTAAATTTAGCAACCTTTTCCGTTTTTGCATTTTCATAGCCCTTATCCCATTCGATCCAAGAGCGATTGCCATTATGCGCTTTGATGGCCATGTAAAGTGCAAAATCCTCAAGCCAAGTCTTTTCAGCTTCATAAAACTTATTGAGCTCATGGCTTAATTTCACTTTTGAGTTTTCATATGCCATTCTGAGAAGTGGCATTTTATTAAAATATAGCTTTTCATAATCGACTTTATGCTTGCTTTTGCCAAGATCGGCTTTGTCGACGGTCTTTTTATCTAGATAACCCATATCGATCAGCTCCGCCAAATCGATGAAATAAGGATTTCCTGCAAACGCAGAAAAAGACTGGTAAGGCGAATCCCCATAGCCAGTTATCCCGATCGGCAGTATCTGCCAGTTATGTTGTCCTGATTTCTCTAAAAAATCTAAAAACGCATAAGCGCCTTTTCCAAGGTCACCGATGCCATACTCGCCCGGTAATGACGAAATATGCAATAGTACACCACTGCTTCTCTGTCTCATATAAAACCTCTCTCCATCCAACCTACTAATTTACTCACCATAAAATCCATATATGTTAATTGCTAGAATTTGTTTGAGTCTATTTCTGCAACCGTTTGCACAATCTCATTATATTTTGTTTCTTAATGCTTGTCAATAATAGTAGAAAGATAATTTGTATTGAATTTAGCACATAAATACCCTAAAATTAGAAATAAACGCATCTCAAATGGGTGATTTTTTATCCCTTTAGGTGCAACCGCTTGCATGAATTAGGAGGAAAAATGACATTTCAATTACACAAGAAACACTTTCAATTTAGTTTACTCATTATTTTCACCTTTGTTTTATTAATGGGTTGTCAAAGTAAAAATGCTCTTCCAGCTGAAACCACAACGCTCACTTTGGAAGCCTCAGATGCGAATGAAGCCACTCAAACAACTGAATCAACCACTTCTGAGAGCCCAGCTGCAGAAATCACAGCGCGCATCACTTCCGATGACATCATCTATTTCATAATGGTAGATCGATTTGCAGACAGTAATCCGGAGAGTAACCTTCCAGATGTCAACAAAGAGGATATGAGAGCCTTTCAAGGTGGTGATCTACAAGGCGTCATCGAACGTCTTGATTATATAAAGTCTCTTGGGGCAACTGTAATTTGGCTGACCCCGGTTATGACCAATGGTCCAAATGGCTATCACGGCTACTGGATCTACGACTTTGAGTCCGTCGATCCACATTTTGGCGATATGGCTACTCTTCAAACGCTTGTAAATCAAGCACACGAAATGGACATTAAAGTGATCCTAGATTATGTCGTCAATCATACTGGCTACAACTCACCGTGGCTTTCCGATCCTGACAAGTCAGACTGGTTCCATCCTGATACGCCACTTAATAACTTCAAGGATACAAACGAGCTTGAAACTGGTTGGTTGGCTGGTCTCCCAGATCTCGATCAATCCAATCCTGAAGTAAAAGACTATTTTATCAAAAACGCACTTTGGTGGATTGACCAAACCGGCATTGACGGCTTTAGACTCGACACCATGCGCCATGTTTCACATGAATTTTGGCAAGATTTTTCAGGTGCGATTAAAGAAAAATATCCCGATTTCTTTTTACTGGGCGAAGTCTGGGATGGTAACACAAATACCCTTGAATCCTATCATGAAGACGGCATAGACAGTTTAACCAACTATTCGCTGTATAATGGTATTATTAACGCGTTTAATGTAAAACCGAACATTTTATCCTTGGCCAATGCCCTTGAAAAGGAAAAGAATTTTTCTACTCCTACTGAAAATGCCTTGTTCATAGACAATCATGACAATGCGAGATTTATGAGCCAGAATCCTAAAAATAGACTAGAATACACTAAATTGGCACTTGCTTTCACCTATACCTACCCTGCGATACCAGTCCTCTACTACGGAACTGAAATTGCAATGGATGGGGCTTATGATCCGGTCAATAGAGCTTTTATGGATTTCAATAAAACTGAAATCAATGACGAGACAAACTTAATCCCTTATCTACAATTTTTAGCGCAAGTTAAAGAAGACTATTCGGATCGCTTTCGTCTGATTTACAGAGACAAATCTACGATGGTTTATGAGATTAGCAAAGAAAATAAGCGTTTAATGGTTGCTTTAAACGCTAGCGAATCAGAACAAACCATTACCTTTGATTATACAGAAGCAGTTTCTTTAACCGAGCTGACAAGTAGTGAAGGTCTATCCCTTCAAACGGGTTCAAATACGCTCACACTGCCGCCACTTATGAGTCAATTCTATCTCATAGCAAAATAACACGTGAAAAAGGTGCTTTAACAAGTCTAAATAGCTTGCTAAAGCACCTTTTTATAATTATAGCCATAATTTTCTCAAACTAATAATCGGTTTGATCTTAAACTTAAAAAGCCTGCGTGATTTTAATCTTTAACGTCTGTATCAGCTCATAGGGCGTTTCACCTAAATATTCCTTTAGACCATATGAAAATATAGGTTTTGGTTCAACGGCATATGCAACACTTTGAATGTCATCTAGAATATTATTAATAATCGTCTCTGCCATTATATTGGGTGTGTTAGGAAGTGCTATAATAAAGCAATTTACACCAAAACGAGCAGTATAAGCCTCCTCAGGCAATGCATCTTCGATAGCATGTGCAACATTAACTAAGACGCGATCAGCGACACTTCGTTTTTCAATCGAGTTGATTTGGGCAAAGTTGTCGACACAAATCATTGCTGTTGTTAAAAATACCATGCTTTTACTTTGCTTATCGATGGATTGCTTCAGTTCATTTACAAATGCATCACTGGTTTTAAGGAAAGTCAAAGGATCTCTTTCAGGTATTTTATTCAGCACTGGATCCTTTGCAGACAAGGACAAGTCGTAGGTAACGCCCTCTGCCATCAAAGGCATCCCATTTGAATTATACGCAACAATTGTAATCTGATCTTCAAAAACGGCGTACCCGCCATCCGTAAGCCGAATGCGATATGTGTATTCACATGTGTCCACAGCACCACTGATCAGTGCTAAAAATTGATCATAGACCTCTGTCAAATCTTCAGTGTACAAACGCTCTAAAAAAACGTCATAGGTGACTGGTAAAACAGGTTCCTCAGATAACCCCAGCCTTCTAAAGCGTCTATCATAAGGTACGGTTAATAGGTTACTTATATCTAGCTGCCATGACTCCAATAGAGTTTTCATTTCTCACCTCTACTTTATATAAAGTGAAATAACCAATTCTAATACTAATATATCCCAAATTAGAAATTTTTTCTATCTCTATCCGTCTTTTACATTATTAATCATTAATCATTATTTGTCATTTTCCAAATTCTAATTGCCTCAGCAACCGACCATGCTTGTGCTGAACAGCCCTTTTGATTGAACGGTTCTGTCGCATCAAATACTTCTGATAGACTGCCGATCACCCCATTTTCCAAGTGCATCATCCATTCCTTTAATGCAGTTTGTAAATAAGAAAGGTCCTTGTACGTTTTATAATGCGCCTCTAGATATGGGCCCATTAACCAAGCCCACACGGTTCCTCTGTGATAAGCACCATCTCGACTAAGTAGATCACCAGTATAGATAGGGTGAAAATTCTCATCTTCCATTCTAAGCGTTCTTAATCCATATGGGGTTTTAAAATGCTTCATCACATAATCGACAACCGCCTTATGTTTATCAAGGTTCAGAACTGAAAAAGGTAGGCTCACTGCAAATATCATATTGGGTCTAGGAATATCATACGCTTCACCATCAATAATCAGGTCATATAAATTTTGTCCAGCTTCATTCCAAAACTGCTCATTAAATGCCTTTTTTGTACGTGTACTTAACTCTAAATACTTATGTTCATCGCTATTTGAAAGCATAGCTGAAAACGCCGCCATGATTTGAAGCGCATTGTACCAAAGTGCATTGATTTCTACTGCTTTGCCATGTCTAGGGGTTACTACCCATCCATTTACCTTAACATCCATCCAAGTCAGTTGAGTAGTTTCATTTCCTGTACTGAGTAGGCCATCCTGATCCATATAGATATCATTTATAGTACCATTAACGTGAAAATCAATGATTTCAACTAATTTCGGATACACTTTTTCGAGTGCACTTAAGTGATTGGTTTTCATCATGTACTGGTACATGGCATGAAATAACCAAAGCGTTCCATCTGAAGTATTGTACATTGGTGCTTGACCTTCATCCGGAAAATTATTTGGGATAATGCCCTTATATGCCATTTGCAAAAAGCCTTCAATCATTTCAAACGCTTCTTCATATCTACCCGTTTCAAGGGTTAATCCAGGGATAGAAATCATCGTATCTCTACCCCAGTCAGTAAACCAAGGGTATCCTGCAATGATCGTTTTCTTTCCCGTCGTCTTTCTATAGACAATAAAATCGTCTGAAGCTTGTACCAGCTGCTTTAAAACTTCAGATTCTGCACCCGCATTTTTCATAAGCTGGTCATATCGATTCGTTCTTGATTCATGAATCTCGCTTAATGAACTAAAATCAGATGTGGTGTTCACTCTAAGTTCAAAGGTTAAAGTGTTTGACTTAGGGGATATGATGCCTTCAATGGCTAAAATATGTGCCTCTACGTCTGGATAGCCTCTCTCAGTTTCTATAGGATAATAACTCTCTGCTGTAAGACTTAACGGACAACGATAAGAAATACTTTCTTCACTTACAAACTGAGCATAGACCCTGTGTTGCTGATCGGAAATTTCTGCCATTTGATTTTCATCGTTAAAAACTGCGGTATACTTTTCTGGTTCTGGGGTAATCGTCTCATGATGATCTCTAAAGTTGACCAAAAGCTCAAACTTAATTTTCACATCACTTCTATTAACTAATGTCTCAGGTAGGCTTATTTTATATTTAGCTGCAAGGTGATTGCTGCCATAAGCCAAAGCGATTTGCTCTTTTAAATCAGCTCCTATAGTAGGCTCATGAAATCGTCTTTGTAAAATCCCCTTATGGTCGAATGCTGTCAAGTTAGATTCTGTCTTTGGAACACCGGTAACGTTTTCATAAACAAATGGATAGGCACTATCTCCCACAACGACAGAAACCACCATCTTAGAAATCAAATGAAATCTTTCCACTGGTGGATTATCGCTAACACAGTAAAGACCATGGTATTTTCTACAGTTTGTCCCATCCACAGTACCAAAACTATAGCCTCCTAGTCCGTTGGTTAAAAGATACTCGTGATTCATAATATCAAGCACTGTTTTTTTCATAATTGATCCTTTCTATTAAGCAATACATATGAACGGTTGCTTATTATCTATTTCATAAAGATTACATTTTTTCAATTTCTGTTAATATCTCATCAAGAATATTTTGATTGGCGCTGATAATCAATCCTTCACCTTCAAAACCATGAGTGGCACCACTGAATTTGTGAACAACACAGCCAGCTTCTTTTGCAAGTAATATCCCCGGTGCCATTTCCCATATATTTTTAGAAAACAAGATGTGAACCGCATTTTTATGACTTGAAACAAAGGCAAAATCCACTGAAGAAGCACCTTGTATTCTTATGCGCATCGCTTTGCCCAATAATCGTCCGATTAATTCATTTTGAAAGGTTCTTGAGCTTGGGTTTGACTTTGAAAAATCACCAAAAGTCACAATACTTTTTTCTAATGTCTGAGTTTGAGCTGTCGCAATAGAGGTGCCATTTAAAAAAGCGCCTTGACTAAAAATGGCCGTATAAAGCTCTTTGAGTTTTGGCAAATAAATCATACTAAATAGCACAGCATCCCCTTCTAAAAGCGCCAGTTGAACGCCAAAATAGGGAATCCCCTGTGTGAAATTAAGCGTCCCATCAATTGGATCACAAACCCAAATCCGCTTATGATTAGTCGCGGTTTGATTCTCCTCCTCACCAACAAAACCATCGTTTGGAAACCGACTCAATAAGAGTTCTTTTATCTCCCTCTCCATTTGAATGTCTAATGTCGTTACGATGTCCTGCCTGCCTTTTTCCATCACTTCATACTCGTTTCCAAGAAGGCGATCTGCAAGCTGAACTACTTCACTTACGACTGCTTCTGACCAATGTCCTGACGGAAAATCTTTGTTCTTCATGTTTTTACTCCTCTTCAAATAGTAACAATTTTAATTATATCCCATCTCATCCGTTACACAAGTGTTATATTTAACAACAAAAACAGTCTTGACAGAAATCAAAATATTTGATAAATTATTAACAAGCAAGGTATTTACCGAGATGCGTCTTTGTAAATGTCTTTTCATCGTCCCCCCCTAAGAGAGTAGAGATTTCTTATCTCAAAGGAAGCAGACCATATATTTTGTGCTGTCCTTCTTTTATCTCTCGGTAAAAGAATTTTTTTTTGGAGGTAAATGTGCAAACCATTAAACAATTGATCGACCAACTTTACGAGAATGAAGATCTATCAGATGAATTGTTACTCAGAATCATAGATGAAATCGATGCAGAAATCACACCTTATTTGTTTGAAAAGGCACTTGAAAAAAAGTCACTCTTTTATAAAGATACCGTTTTTATGAGAGGTCTAATCGAATTTACAAATTACTGTAAGCAAAATTGTAGCTATTGTGGTATTCAAGGTCAAAACAAAAACGTCGATCGTTATCGCTTAAGTAAAGAAGCAATCCTACACTGTTGTGAAGAAGGTTATCATTTGGGCTATCGTACATTTGTACTTCAGGGTGGTGAGGATCCTTATTATACAGATGAGCGTCTAGTTGAAATAATTTCAGCAATTAAAACCAATCACCCCGACTGTGCCGTCACACTGTCAGTCGGTGAAAGAAGCTATGAAAGCTATGAGACCTTAAAAAAAGCAGGCGTTGATCGTTACCTTTTAAGACATGAAACGGCTTCAAAAGAACTTTACGAAGCATTGCACCCTAAAATGAGCTTTGAAAACCGACGCGAATGCTTGTTCAACCTAAAAAAACTAGGTTTTCAAGTTGGCGCAGGCTTTATGGTTGGGCTACCTAATCAGACAAACGCTGATTTAGTTGCCGACCTGAGATTTATTAAGACGTTACAGCCAGAAATGGTGGGGATCGGCCCATATATCCCACACGATGAGACACCTTTAAAGGGCTCAAAGGGTGGTACGGTTGAAGCGACATTAATCATGGTTGCACTTGCTCGACTTTTGTTACCTCAAGCTTTATTACCTTCAACTACTGCCATGGGAACACTAGATCCTAAAGGGCGTGAAAAAGCACTTAAAGCTGGTGCAAACGTCGTTATGCCTAACCTCTCACCAACAGATGTTAGAGAGAAGTACGAACTCTATAAGGATAAAATCTGTACAGGTGACGAAGCAGCTCATTGCCGTCAGTGTATTGAGGGCAGAATTAAAAGTGCTGGCTTTAGAGTGGATATGGGCAGAGGTGATCATGCATCCATCAGTGAACCACAAGATGCATTGGGCGTTCAAATCTTTGATCTGACACAAACATTATCAATATAATTTATAAATAAAATCTAAAAAAGCTATGGTGTCATGTCTCTGCACCATAGCTTTTTTAATATTTTCTTTAAAGTGTTTTAGTTTATAGTCTCTGAATCGGAATCATAATATCCATGAAGGTGACATCATTTTCTACCGTGACTTGTTCTAAGCACTTTGCTTCTCTTAATTCTCGATTATAAAGTCTGTTGGCTTCGATCCACTTAACCAGTGTTTGCCAGCCTTTTGGAATTCGCTCAAAAGGGTTGATAAAAGGCTCTGTGATTCTAATAACAGCGTATTTATAGTTTGGAACCACCTTAATTTCTACTGGCTCTTTCATCAAAATCGTCTCGTCAAAATTATCCTCTAACTTAACCCAATACTCGTAGCCACGATACCCTTTTTCAGACTCAGTTTCACTCACTGGATAATCAAAGCCATATTGTTCTGTTGATTCTGGTAGATCATATTTCTTCATTAGCCCCTGCATAAAGCCAATTACTTCATCCTCTGGATTTTCACTAATTACCACATGACTGGCTACGCGCATCTCTGGTAGCGATTTGTACATGACATCACTTAAATAATCCATTGTTTCATCTCCTTTAAAACCATCAATTTTTAATGGTGCAATCGACAAAGGTGGTTGGATTGCAATCTTACTTTTTTTCGCCTGCTTCGGTGACATATGAAAACAGCTACTAAAAGCTCTCGAAAATGCTCTTTCAGAGCCATATCCATACTTAACTGCCACATCGATTAGGCGTTTATTGGTCTGAATGTCCTTCAAAGCAAATGTCATCTTTCTTTTGCGTATATAGGCAACAAGACTCTCACCAGTATAGATGCCAAATAACCTGTGGAAATAGTCGGTCGAATAACCTGCAAATTCGGCAACCGTTTCGGCACTTATTGGCTCTTCAACATTAGCCTCAATATAAGATATGACATTCAAAAGTATTTCTATCGTCTCCATCATTGCCCTCAATTCTTGCAAGAATTTATTTAAGGATCCTTTACTCTTATTATAACCATTTTAGATAAAAAAAAAGGACCGTTTCTGTCCTTTTTCATTAAATACTATTTTTAATAAATGGTGAGGCTGTGTAATTAATATGATCAATGCGATAACCGATGCCTTGTCTTACCAATCTAATCTGTCCTTTTTCCACATCAACTTTATATACCTCGTCTGTCTCACTGAGCTTAGATTCAACTGTGATTTGAAAGTTAAAGTAAATCTCATCAGACTCAATATTGACACGTTCTAGTTTAACCTCTGTTACCTCAATCAAAAGTGATTTAGCTTCAGCAATATCTGGAGCCATCATCCAAAGACGATTGCCCATTAGCTCTTTTTTAAATTTTTCAGTAAACCTGCCCTTAAGTTTTTTATCAACGGACTGGTTAAGTTTTGTAATGTAGGTTTCAAATGTTTTTTCATCTGCTAAAAGTGTTTCTTCAGGTAATAAATCAGACAAGGTGGATGGATCGGCTTCGTATAGCCTCACAAAAAAATTGGTAGTGACTTGTTCTGCTCTTTCTATTGCATTTTCATAGCCTATGTAAGCCACCGTACTCAATGCCAGTATCGCTACAAGGCCAAAGCTTAAAAATATCCATTTTGTGTTGTGGCGGTTCGATATTTTACTCATTGAATCCTCCATATCTATCTAGGTTAATGCTTTAACAATAATTTACCCCAAATCCATTAAGAAATGATTAACCAAATATAAAAAAACCGGTGTTCACTAACAGTGAACACCGGTTATATTGCTTAAGAATTTATTAAATCATGTTGGCTACAAATCCTAACATCATTTTTGCTATTGTGAAAACGATAATAAAAGCAATTGTGACTAATGTATTGCTCAATCTAGAATATTCCACAGGATAAGCACCATCTTGGTTGATGTAATAGTGTGCTTTAAGTCCCAACACCAAATCTATGAGATTAAGAAGGATCATAAGAATTACTGTAAACCCAAAAATTTGATTCACAAGGTCAAAGCCTTTGGATAACGTTGCAGATAATACTTCGCCATCGAAGAAGACATCCATAATATCACCTTCGATCATCGCAAGACCAAACACAGCTAATATACCGACGATTGCAAGTACGACAAATGCTTTTATAATCAGACTAAAAACACGTCTACCAAGACTACTTTCTGAAAAAAGCATCTTCTCAAAAGGATGATAAACCTTACTGTACTTCTCATCATAAGCTTTAACTGAAATCTTCGCGATATCTTGACTGTGAAGATGTCTGACGCTATTTCGATCTTCAACTAGCATCGTACCGCTTTCCTTTCTTGCAAGATCAAAATACTTATCCTTTTCTTCTTTTGACAGTCCTTCTACATGTAAAACTTCCCCATATTTCATATGAATACTTAGCGCATACATGATTTTTGCCACATTCTTTACTGGTGCTTGATTTTTTTCACTCATTTATGCCTCCGATAGTGTTATATATTATTATTACCTTATCTGCGGTCATTTCAAACAGTTCATTAGCATCATTATAGCATATTTAATCTCTCAATAAGATTATAGCAGTACCAGTAATAAAATCTTAATATTCTGAAAGTTATTGTACCATTTGCTCCAACTCATTGATGAATTTAAATTTTTCTTGAATCAGTTCAGTTAAGACATAATATGCGATGGAAGTCTCTTCATCTCCAGAAACCATACGACCTTGTATATCTACAAGAAGTGCATAAAGTGACTTTTGCTGAGATAAAGCATAATTGACTAACGGTCGTCTCTCAAATATTGTGATCGGTATAATGGTTCTTGCAAACTGATTAACGAGATTGGATATCTTATCAAACACACCAAAATCAATCTTCTCAGCGATTTCATCAGTGAGTGTACCTTTAACTCTATTATAATAAGCAATATCATTGTTGGCAGAACGAATAAACACTCCTATTAGAATACGCATCCGCATATCACCACTGTCCTCTTGGAGTCTGATATATTCTTTTTTTATTTTTTCTGTTAGTGTAATGCACTTTTCAATGATATCCCTGATGTCATACATAAATGTTAAAACCTCTTTCTTATCTCAAAATAAAGAGACACTATATATCTATAAAATACCACTTACTGGTAGTTATAAACATATACTGCCTCACACATTATACTTGTATAAGCATTATTTTTCAAGAACGACTGTTAAACAATGCCATCCGAGTGTGCCACATTTTACCCTTGCAGGCATCTTTGATAAGTTCTCAAATAATGCAGCATCGGCCAAAGCTTCTAATTCTTCCTCTGTTCTTGACTCACCTCTGATCATACCTAGATAGAGCTCTGCGAGATTTTTTGCCTCACTCACAGTTTTACCTTTAACCAGATCAATCATGATGGACATCGCCGCTTGACTGATGGCACAGCCACTGCCTAAAAAAGCTGCATCTGTGATGACACCCTCTTCAAGCTTTACTTGAAGCGTCAAATCATCGCCACAATTCGGGTTATGACCGCGCTCTATGTGACTGGCATGCTCAAGTAGATGCTTATTATGTCCACTTTTGTTGTGCATCATTACCAGTTCTGTGTATAGGTTATCGATTGACATAGCCAAATACCTCCCTTGCATATTTAATACCCTCAATTAAGGCATCTATCTCTTCTACGTGATTGTAGATGGAAAAGCTCGCTCTGCAAGAGGCTTGGATGCCCAAATACTTCATAAGTGGCTGTGTACAGTGATGTCCTGCTCTTATCGCGATGCCTTTGTGGTCCAGAAGCGTCGCCATATCGTGTGGATGAATGCCTTCCACATTAAAGGTAACCAGTGCGCCGCGTGGTTCATCGACCTTTGGCCCATATACCGTCACATAATCTAGCTCTGAGAGACTTTTATAGGCATATTTCGCCAGACGTTCCTCTTTCAATCGAATGTTGTCAAGACCAACATTTTGAATAAAATCGATGGCAGCTACCAATCCAACGACACCTTCTACATGCTGCGTCCCCGCTTCAAACCGCTCAGGAATGGGTGCATAAGTTGTATCTTGCTCTTCTACATATTCGATCATATCGCCACCGGTTAAGAAGGGTGGCATATTCTCAAGTAATTGCTGTTTGCCATAGAGGACACCAATCCCCGTTGGACCATACATTTTATGTCCTGAAAATACGAGAAAGTCAGCGTTTAAGCCGACGACATCCACTTGTATGTGTCCCACAGCTTGTGCAGCGTCTAAGACTACAACTGCCCCCACTTCATGTGCTCTTTGAATGATAGGCGCAGGAGAGTGAATGCAACCGAGTCCATTTGATATCCACGGAAAAGCAACGATTTTAGTCTTTGAAGTAATTTTATCCAGTTCCCCTGATAAAAAGTGTCCTGTCTCATCAATATACAGGTACTTCAGTACAGCGCGTTTCTCTTTAGCTACGATTTGCCAAGGCACGATATTGGAGTGATGTGCGGTAATCGCAAGCACTATCTCGTCCCCTTCATTTAAATTGGCTCTCCCATAGCTTTGTGCCACCAGGTTAAGTGCTTCAGTCGCATTTTTAGTGAAAATCACTTCCTTAGGCGACTGCGCACCGATAAACTCTGCAACACGTCCACGTCCATAGTCGTATTGTCTCGTAGATTCAACACTGAGGAGATGCGCTCCGCGATGCGGAGAACCATTGCTTTCCTCTAGATAGAGCTTCATTCGCTCTATCACAGTGTCTGGCTTTTGAGAGGTAGCGGCATGATCCAGATAGATCAGTGCAGGGTGCTGCTTAAAAATTGGAAATTCCTCACGTACCATATTCAGTTCGTGTGCCTCTCTGCCTATTCCCATCTACAGCCTCCTGTCCAGTGCGTCTAAAATAGAATCCTTGAGCCCGTCGTCCTTAAGTGTCATCAACACCTCTTCAAACGACGCTTTTATCACTAGCTTTTTCGCTTCTTCCAGCGATAAGCCTCTACTCATTAAATAGAATAATTTCTCATGGTCTAATTGGCCAACACTTGCAGCATGCTCGCCGATGACATCATCCTCTGAACACATGAGTGCCGGAATTGAATCCGATTTAACTTTTTCATCTAATAGGACGACGAACTCCTTCTCTCTACCAACGGATTGTGTCGCGCCTTTTTCAAAGAAGAGATTGCCTCTAAAGACCTTCTTGCTATCGCCACCAAGTGCACCTTTCGAAAGGATCAGTGACTCTGTTTTTGGTCCAAAGTGTTTCATCGTATAAGATAGATCCAGCGCTTCACCTTGATCGCCAAAGTAAAGCGATTGCAAATCTGCAAATGCATGTCGCTCAGCAAGGTGTGACTCATAGGCAACCGCCTTAATTTGACTCCCCAGCTGTATGTCGATTAACTCGAGGTTTGCCCCTTCGAACACTTCAGAAAAGTTTTGATCAAAATTAAGTGCCTTTGCGCCTAATCTTTGAATCTTAACCACTCTTACGGTGCTCCCTCTTTTGGCGATCACTCTCGTCGTTCCATAATGCTGAAGCTCTACGCCATTTTCGTCTGAGGTATAGTCGATCACGACGGTTAGCTTACTGCCCTCTTCTGCGATAAAAAGTTGATTTTCCACGAGAAGTGGTCTTTCCGCACTAAGTCTATAATTCAGTTTCACGACTGGTGCATCAAACGCTCTTGAACTAGAGTGAATGACGTACCCGTGATTTTTTTCATTTAAAATATAAGATGCAAAGGGCTCGCCCAATGTCTTAGTGTATTTTGCATCTGAAAACCATGCTTCATGAAAGGCTTCATAAGGCGTTACTTCTACTCCGTTCCCTTCTATACTGAGTTCTTCTATGACATCACCACTTCGAACAGGAAAAAGGGTTTCAGGTAAAGTCAGTCTTTTCCAAGTCGGAATCACATAGCTGGAAGCCTTTTCATGAAGTGATACATTGTTATGACTTGATCCTTTATCATTATTTAAAATAGAATTTTCATTTATCATGCTGTCCTCCTAACCAATCGTGCCTTCAAGTTCTAGTGTGATGAGATTATTGAGCTCAACAGCATATTCCAGTGGCAACTCCTTCGTAATCGGTTCAACAAATCCTCTTACGATCATCGCTTTTGCTTCTGCTTCATCGATGCCTCGACTCATGAGATAGAAAATCGTCTCATCGCTGATGCGACCAATCTTCGCTTCATGCCCAATATCGACCTTGTCGTTGCCGATCTCGATTATAGGAAGTGTGTCCGACTTTGATTCACTGTCTAGCATCAGAGACTCACAATTGACAGTAGACTTGACGTTTACTGCATTTGGTGTCACTCTTAAAAGGCCTCTATAGAAAGCGTGACCGCCGTCCTTAGAGATGGATTTTGAATTGACGATGGAGCTGGTATTTGGAGCAGCATGTACCACCTTTGTACCCGTATCTAGATACTGTCCTTTCGCAGCAAAAGTAATCCCAGTAAACTCACTGGTTGCCCCTTCGCCCCTTAGGATACTCATCGGATAAAGCATGGACACTCTCGATCCAAACGAGCCTGAAACCCACTCGATTTTCCCATTTTTATCTACGACCGAACGCTTGGTGTTAAGATTATACATATTGCGCGACCAGTTTTCGATGGTACTGTATCTCAATTTTGCGCCTTCTTTTACGAAAAGCTCAACTGCACCGGCATGTAGGTTTTGAACCGAGTACTTCGGCGCCGAACACCCTTCGATAAAGTGGAGGCTCGCATTTTTTTCCACGACGATGAGCGTATGCTCAAACTGTCCTGCCCCTTTGGCATTGAGTCTAAAGTACGACTGTAAAGGCAGTCCCACATGGACCCCTTCTGGCACATAGACAAACGACCCACCTGACCAAACGGCACCGTGAAGCGCAGAAAATTTATGATCTCGGTTGGTGATAATCGTCATAAAATACTTTTTAACGATGTCCTCGTACTCTTTTACAGCTGTGTCCATATCCGTATAGACCACACCCTGTGCGATGAGCTCTTCCTGCATGCTGTGGTAGACGACCTCTGAGTCGTACTGTGCACCAACACCTGCAAGCGACTTGCGCTCCGCCTCAGGTATCCCCAATCTTTCAAAGGTTTCCTTAATTTCACTTGGCACATCGTCCCAGCTGGTCTTCATATCCGTATTTGGTCTTACATAGTGAACGATGTTTTCCACATCGAGGTCACTGAGATCTGCCCCCCAAGTTGGGATGGGCTTTGATTTATAAATTTCGAGGGATTTAAGTCTGAACTCTAACATCCACTCGGGTTCATTTTTTTCCTTAGAAATGTCTCTGATGATGTCCTCAGTTAAGCCTTTGTCCGCTACAAAGCGGTGATTCTCAGGGTTAACAACATCATAGATGCCACGATCTACGTCCGCAATATAGGTTTTATTTGCCATGATGCCTCCTTATGCACGCACTGCTTCACTTGTTTTTTCTGCTTTGAAAACTTCATAGCCTGAGCGTTCAATTTCTTCAGCTAAAGACAAATCGCCGCTTTTTACGATTTTGCCGTCTACGAGTACATGGACAAAGTCCGGTTTGATATAATTTAGAATCTTGTTATAGTGCGTAATCACTAAGATGGCATTGTTTTCACTTGAAAGCTTTTGCACCGTTTCATAGACCACGCGAATCGCATCGATGTCTAGACCAGAATCCGTTTCATCTAATATAGCGAGCTTAGGATTTAACACTGCCATTTGCAAAATTTCGTTTTTCTTTTTCTCACCACCAGAAAAGCCGACGTTTAAATAACGATCAAGGTATTTTTCATCCATTGAAAGTTCAGAAAGACGACCTTTAATCTCTTTATTAAAATGCGTCA
Organism: Fusibacter sp. QWL-12; assembly: GCF_058683495.1. Classification (NCBI taxonomy): domain Bacteria; kingdom Bacillati; phylum Bacillota; class Clostridia; order Eubacteriales; family Fusibacteraceae; genus Fusibacter; species Fusibacter sp. QWL-12. The sequence goes on along the minus strand of NZ_CM178745.1, from coordinate 1,961,252 downwards.
TCATTGGCATGATGCCACTCACTTCTTTCTTTGCCGTTCTGATAAAGTTCTCTACTGTGACTCCTGGTACTTCTTGAGGGTATTGGAAAGATAAAAAGAGCCCTGATTTTGCGCGCTCATCTACTTTCATGTCTAAAAGATCTTTGCCCAAAAAAGACACGCTGCCATCGGTTACTTCGTGAGCAGGGTGTCCCATCAATACATTGGCAAGCGTCGATTTTCCCGCGCCATTTGGGCCCATGATAACGTGAATCTCTCCTGAGTTAATCGTAAGATCAATTCCCTTGAGAATATCTTGTCCTTCTACCTGTGATTTTAAATTCTCTATTTTAATAATTTGCATAGATGCCTCCTATATCCTAGTAATTTAATCGGATTTATTTCATAATAATGATACCGCGTCTTGGGGCGTTCGTCAATGAGAAACGGTATCATTCACAAAAGCTTAACAATTCCTACCTGTGCACTCGGGATTTAATTGTCAAACTTTGATGTAATTGAAAGCCAGTTATTAGTACCGCCAAACGACAGGGTTTCGGCGGAGCCTGCAAATTGCTGTGTGGCTCGTTATTTTATACAATTAAACTATGAGTATGATAATAGAAAGCCAGTTATTAGAACCATCAAACGACAGGGTTTCGGCAGAGCCTGCAAATTGTCGTTTGATGGTTCTAATGACTGGCTTTCTTTGGATATATAAATCGGTTTAATGGCTATCAATTGCCTCGCACAATTGAAGGAGGAGATTTTTACCTTTTACTCATGAATGAGTATGGAAAAGCCTCGTGTAATTAACTCCAAAACGACAATTTGCAGGCGAAGCCGAAACCCTGTCGTTTTGGGGTTAATTACACGAGGCTTTTAATTCATATGTCAGTGTAACAAAGCTTCAACTCAGTTCAAGGCTCTGATGCCGTTAAACTTCCGATGGCAGTTCTTTGCGTTTTTCCCCTGCGGCGACTAAGACTTTGCTGCCGATTAGGAAGAAGCCTTGGATGAAGACGAGGGCGCCTGTGACGAGTAACAGCCATTCTATGGCGATGGCGTCTGCTAGTGGACCGAATAAAAGCATGCCGATCGGCATGGTGACGCTGTAGATCATGGACATGACGCTGAAAACTCTACCGAGATAGACATTGTCTACGTTTTCTTGTAAGAGTACGGTTGATGGCGTACTGAAAAGTGGTATCGTGATACCGGCAGAAAACATGATGAACAGATACACATAGAAGTTAATTTGCGTTCCCAATGCAAGGATGAGTAGTCCAGTAATCATCGTGGACAGGGTCATGGTGTGGATGCGATTTTTAAAGCCTCCCCACGCAGAAATTAGGAGTCCACCTATTAGCATCCCTGAAGAAAAAGCGATCTCTATTGCCGTCAGTCGCCATATGACGCCACCGTAATTACGGGTTACTTGTAGTGGTGATAGCATGGCAACTGGTGTGATTAGAAAATGGAACACGCCTATAAAAACGTAAAAGCGCTTGAGATAGGCATGGGTACGAATATAGTCGATGCCTTGTTTTAAATCTGCGAAGTAATCTATTTTTTCACCTTGCTGTTGTATTTGTTTTTGCGCCTGCTCTACCTTAAGCGGTGCTAATATTAAGATGGCAAAAATTGCAGTTACCACATCGATCATGAAGATGGTTTCGATAGGCGCAAGTGTCATTAAGGCGCCGCTTACCATCGGCGATATGAGCATCATAAAGGACTGTATACTACCGTTAATCCCATTGACACGCATCAACTGATCTTCAGGCGTAAACTGCGGGATAAATGCATTGACCGCTGGCTGTTGTACCGAAGAGCCAAACGCCCTTATAGCAGAGATGACAAACATGAGCCATACACTTTCATAGCCCATTAAAAAGAAGACAACCATAACTGCAGTTGCAAGTGCAATCCCACCATCCGCATAGATGATGAGTTTTTTACGATCAAACCGGTCTGCCCATACCCCTGCAAAAGGCGATAAGAAAAAGGTCGGTAAGAACCCAAAAATGATGGATAAGGTCATCATGAACCCAGATCCAGTATATAACGTTACGTACCACATAATCGCATACTGAACTAATGAAGTCCCAAATAAAGAGACGTTTTGACTGATTAAAAACCTAGCCGCTTTCCGCTTCCAGTTCCCATTTGTATTCGATAAATTTTCCATAAATCACCTCATTGTATAATGTCATATTTACCCCAAATGGGTCTATAAATTCGTCAATATCGTCTTAATTGAAAATAATTCTCACTTTATTTTTAGCCTGCTTAACAAAAGGTAGTGCATCAAAAATTTGATTCTTCTGGAAAATATATCGATTCAATGAGTGCTTTGCCACTACTCGTTTTAAATACTTGATTGATCACGTTTCTAATTTTATCCTCAGGATGCTGACTTTCACCAGCATTCACAATATAGTCCGCTTCTATTAAGATTTGATAATCCAAGCCTTCAATCTGCGTTAAAGTATGATGATGGCCAACCAAATAAGCCACACGATTAACAAACGCCTCATCCATTTCAAAGGACTTGAGAAATTCAAAAGTCAACTTCTCCCCCTCAATCTCCTGATACCTACCATTTGTATTTCCATATTTTTCGCGACATAAAGGACAAGCGATATCATGTAAAATTGCAGCCACTTCAAGGGTTTTCTGCGTGTTCATATCTAACCCTTCTAAAATCCCTATTGTTCTCGCATACCCATGCACTTTTAAAAGATGATTGATATCGTGAAGGTTCCCATTCGTGTAAGCAATCATCTTAGCCATAACCTCAGAAACAATTTTCATAACCCCTCCTACTATATGTATTTTATAATTAAAGCCCCTCCTATGGATGTACTTTCAAATGACAATTTGCAGGCGCAGCCGAAACCGCTTGTTATTTGGAAGTATATCCATAGGAGGGGCCATTTTTCATATATTAATCTACTTAACCTTTTCGCATGTCCTGCACAAACTGTACATTCACACCATCAGGATCTTTTACGATAAAATATTTGAGGTTTGGATTAGGCGATTCGATCTCTGTCACTTCGAATTGATTTTCGATCAGTTCGTTTCTAAGTTCTTCTGCATCGTCGCAAGAAAAACCGATTGAAATCCCTTCGATTCTGCCTGGCAAATCTTCACCATCTGTTTGCATGAGTTCAATCTCTGTTTCGCCGACGCCTAAGAAAGCAAGTTCTCTACCTGGATAAGGCTTGAAGCGTCTTCTAAGTTGCAAGCCAACGATAGCTTGATAAAATGCGATTGACTCTTCTAAATTTTTAACGTGTATGGTTGTCCATAAAAAACCCATAACTTACCTCCTACTTTTTAGTCACCTTTAGCGTTGACATCGTATAACCGTCGTGTAAACCTGAAATGATTGCGTTAAGTCCTGCTCTAACATAGATACCTGCAAGCTTTTCGTTATAGGTGAAAAGACCTGTTATCGTACTGTAGGATTTCACCTGAACGTCGCCATTTGCATCTTCATATAAATTCGTCGTCAATGCAAGCGGACAGTACTTTTGAATGATAAAATCTTCGTTTACTTTCTCTTTAAGTAAAGACTGCCAAGCTTCATTTGTGTAGTCCTTTCCAGCGCACACGCCTTTTGACGCGTAATAATCTACTGGCTTGATGATGTAAGCATCTTTATTTTTAAGATAATCTTCAAATCGCTCATCATTTTTAAGCGGTCTTGTAAATGGAACGTGCTTGTCGATAAATGCGATTTGATCACTGGAAAGCTTAGCGCGTAGTCCCTCATCATAAAGCACCTCAAAGAAGCGTTTGGTGTGGATGACTTGTGTTTTTATCGAGCCAATCACGCACGTTTTCCCAGCCAAAAGGCCGTTGATCAAAGCGGGAATCTCATCATAACGATCCATTAAATCCTTCGTTACCAAACGGCGATAAATGATATCAATCGCTCTATCCTTAATATACAATTTTCCATCTATTTCTGTCAAATCCCTTGGATCAACTATTTCACATTCATATCCGCCCTCAATGAAAGCATCCTTAAACATCTCGAACTCAAGCGGGCTGCCTTTGTCGATAAAATCTAAGATCGCAACAAAAGGTGGCGTATCAGATGCTTTACCTGTGTTTGCTAAATAAGAGGCGTAGATATTTTTAACCTCGGTCACCCAGCTATGGAACAGTTCAAACGATTGAAAATCATAGGTGTCCTTAACAGAATCCAGGAGAGCGGTCTGTGACATAATCTTACTGAGTTCAAACTCCTCGTTCATAGCAGAAGCGCCATCTGCGTTTAGCTCACAGAATTGGAAATTGCCTTCGCCATAGTAGAAGATGTCAAATCGGCCCATAGGAACCGTTGTATCGTAGTGATGTGGCACTCTAATTAAAGCGTCTAATCTCGAGTCAAAATTAAAGAGGTTTCTAACACTTTCGTCTTCTAGATAAAGCTCAATGGTGCGCTTTGAGATATCATGAATACCATTTAAGGCATATTTAAACGTCTCTAAATCTTGCTCAAGATAAAGCATCGGTAGATATAAGTAAGGCACTGGTGCCCCTTTATAGATTGCTTTTGAATTTGCTACTGCGGTTTTAACTCTGTCAAAATCCTGCTTGTAGGTTGCATAAGATTTCATAAATTTATCGGTTAGTTTCTGATCCAACATGCGCCCATGTCCTCCTTACATCTATTAGGTCAACGAATGCTTCTTTTGACTGATTGTATATTTTTCGCATATATGCCATTGGAGATGATTCAGCATCCACAATGGTTTTGAGTGCTTTGACGTATCTTGCTTCTTCTGGATCAAGTGCGAGTATGACATCTTCTAGGATTTGTTGCTTAAGTTGATTGAAGCAGTCGCCTTCTTCTTTGGTTAACAAGATATCATCGCCCGATGATAGCCATTTATTGAGTTTAATCACCCAACTGTCATCCACCTTTTGACTTAATGCATAGTACTTTTCTAAGTTCTCTTCATTATAGAAAAGTCCCTTTATAACTGCACCTACTGAGATATTATAAGGATATGGGAGTGCATCTGGCATCCTAATCTCTATATATCTTTTTAGTCTCACGTCAGGGAAAACCATACTTTGTATGTGTTCAAGCTCGGAAGGCTTTAATGGATATTTTTCTAAGAGGTCATCCAAACGCTCGTTTTCAGTTTGAATCAAGTTGCCATCGCTATATATCAATATTGGAGGGATATTTAAAAGATGCTTTGCATAATCTTCAAATCCGAATAACTGATCCAAGCTCTTGGGGATTAATTTCGATCTTTTGATATCCGTTTCTTCCCAAATACGAAGACGCATGTTCCCACCCTCTACAGGCTCACCTTCAAAAAAAGGCGTTGCGTCAAAAAGTGATGCGAGAACAGGTGACAGATAATTGGCAACTCTAAACTTCTTAATAAAATCCTGTTCATTTGAATAGTCGATGGATACTTGAGTCGCTGCAGTTCCTTTCATCATGTTATGACAAAAAATACCGTTGTTTTCAAAGTAGCGATACATAAGGCCGTAACGCTCCTTTGGCAGTAGCGATAGATCGCGTATCCGTGTTACAGGATGATAGCCAATTCCAGCGATCACTTGATTTTCCTTTAGGACAGAGTACACCTCTTCTATCACTTTGTGATAGTAAAAATCGATTTCTTTTATATCACTTAGTGGGCGAAGACTGATTTCAATCTGTCCACCTGGCTCAAGTGTAAGGGTATCCCCTTCTTTTTGTATCCCAAGGAGATGATTCTTTTCAATTAAAATAGGTTCCCAGCCTTTAGTTAGAAGCTTCTCAAATATTGCCTTTTGTCCATCTGGCTCAAAATAATCATAGCTTCTAAGAGAGTCTCGATCGATAAGAATATGCTCAAATTCCATTCCTAAAAGTGTGGGTTGTTTTCTTGCATGTGCCTGAAAAAACTTTGTCTGTGAATTAACGAAAGAAGTCGTATTGTAATGTATGGCCATTTTTTGCTCTTCTTCATGATTCATGTTTTTTACCTTCCGTCTTTTGGTCATTTTATTTCGATTTACAAAATATTATACAATTTGATTTTATAAAAAGCAACGAACAGAACGTGAACAAAATATGACCACTCTAAAAAACTTCAACCATCGAGCCGTCAGATTTTACCGCCATCAAGATGATGACAAAAAAATCCTCGCCGAGTTTTCACTTAGCGAGGATTCTGTGTTTACTCTGTTATATCAATGAGCATACGCACTGAGAAACCGTTAATTTCAAGGTCTAACACTGCTGTAGGTGCTTGATCTGCTAGATTTCTACCGTCAATGTTTTGGTAAATTAGGTGCACCATCGTACCATCAGTTCCCACAAGTTCAGGAATCATATCTTGGTTCAAATAAAATTTTGCAGCTGCTACGCGAAGGTCCTCTGATAGAACGACCACTGAATCTTTAGTGAGTTCAAATAGATCCTTATCAAATTTAACATGATAATTTGCATTTAAATCGTATTCAAAGGTTTGGTCGTAACTATTGAGCTCTACTAAATAGTCTGCACCTTGCAAGTCAATCACTTGTTGAGGCATTTTTACATAGTAGTTAATATAGTCATTTACTGTATAGCCAGGATCCCAGTAGTAAAGGAGTTCAAAACCTAATACATCTTTAGCATCTCCTCTATCAAATCCATCAGGCAAAACTGAGATTTTTTTATCCGCATATGCACTCATCAAAAAGTTGATTTGGTTGGAAATTTCACCTTGCCCCTCTTTTGTGACTGATGAGTTGGGCGTGATAGACCCATCTGAATTCAAGAGGCCATACTGTGTTAACATGGCTTCAAGACGATCTGTTTGACTGTTAAAAGTAAGCTGATAGCCAGATAATGGTCCAAAGAAAGATAAGGTTGTCATAGCGATGAGTAGAATCATCACAACAACTGCTGTTTCTCGTTTCTTTTGCCACATACTTGCAAGGCTAAGCGCAGCAAAGATGGCTAATGTCACTACAAAATATCTCGGCATGGTAATTCCAAATGCATTAATTCTAATGAAAAGTGCAACGAACAGCATAATTAATGGTATCGTCATCATAGGAATATAGATTCTAAAGAATTTCTCTAGCCACTCTAATTTGTATCTAAGATCTCTTACGAAGAAGAGCGTGATTACACTTACAGACGCATACCAAAGCACAAGGTTGCCGATGACACCTTCTGGTAATTTAAAGTTAAACAGGATCTTAATGAAATAGGCGTACAGGATAACGGTGTAGACACTGATTATTGGTAAAACGATATACAGAAACAAGCTCTTAAACAGCTTTGAAAACTCTTCAAGCTGTATTTCCTGATTCTTCTCAGGGACATTGCCTAAGAAGTGTGTCACACCAAATGTCGCAGCAATGAATATGAACAGATCAAAATAGATTTCATCCCACCAATTGAAGTCGAATAAGACCTCAATGGTAAAGACCATCATCGCTATGCCGCCATATAGAACGCCTGCAAATAGAACGGTCATAAAAAATTTACCCGCTAGGTGTAAGATATATCTAGATAAGCCTTTTCTGTCGATAAAATATGGCATCGTTAGGAACATTAAAAACAGAATTCCCCAAAGTGCCAAATATCGCATAACAAAATAATCGCCCATCGGCGTTGGGATGGTTAGATAGTACAGTAAAGGGAGAAGAATGCCACCCCCATGAGCTAGGTACTTGTAAAGACCGTTAAACTGATATCGCTCTATGGTGACTTTAGCAAGTGCTGACATAGGAATACCCAGTGCAAATACCATCATTAATTTTTCTACTGTATCTGTACCACTCGCATCATATGACATATGAACACGCGTCATCACTGATGCCATAAAACACAAACTAAAGATGAGCGTGATAGGAAATCGCTCTATAGAACGTTTTAACTGTGTCATCACAAATTTGAATAATTTCGTTATCTTACTCATTTCAACACTTCCTTTTTTATTTGTAGTAATATGACTATTATACTTCATTAAACCTAATACCTGTTACTTATATACCCAATTTAATCTAAATGTGACATTTGGTGCAAGATAAAACCCCATCTCTTATTCCTTCTTTTCTTAAAATATGACCTCTATTTCACGGAAGAAGGTTTAAAGATATGGGGCATTATTTAAGATAAAATGATGCTATCAGATGTGTCAAAATAAGATAATTGTCAAATATATGATCCACTAAATCCTATATTAAACTGACAGATCTCTCTTATAAAATTGTTGGTTTGCAACATATGCAAATATGACACTTAATACGATCAGTACAATTGTCGAAGCCACATTCATCGTATGCTCCAGCACCACATCACTGGCCTGATAAGCTTTAAAAGGTGTGATATATTTAAGGAACTCAACTTTATCACTTAAATCAGATGCAATCGATAAGAAGAAAGTGCCCAACACGATGCCTGTCGCCGTTGAGGTGGCAACCTTGGTCGTCTTCATGACGGCACCTAGTAATACACCTAACGTTAAGAAGAAGAGCTGAATGAAGAAGAGTGCCAACATTAAAAGTGAAACCTCTGGCAATAAGCCGTTGCCATCGTTATTTTGAGCGATCATGATAACTGAAGTAACCAGTGTAACTAGGTTAAAAATGATGACATTGATGACGCCAACAATCAGTTTACTAAAGACAACTTTACTTCTTTTGACAGGTCTCGAATAGATGAAATCTGCACTGTGATCTCTTTCTTCTTTAGAGATGATAACCGCTCCGAGCATCACTGCGTGTATCGCAGCAAGCAGCATAAAGTATAAGAAAAATACGGTATAAAAACCCTCTACAGTGGTTAAATCCACACGATTCATGCCAAGTGCTTTCATCAGTCCTTCTGGATAACCTTCAAGCATGGTTTTTAAATCCACACCAGATGAAGAAAATCCTACGTATTTCATCATTCCAGCTAGGATGATGAATATCTGTGCAATCGACCATATGATTAGAGACTTCATATGTGCCCTAAGCTCTCTAAGTACAATATTCATATGAACCTCCTATATAGACGGTAAATCTTTTTTACTGAAAATCTTATAAGTAAAAAAGATAAATACGGCATTTAAAACAAACCATGCGGCTACAAACTTACCTTGATAGGCGAAATGCTCTGAAACATAAGCTAAGTCAAAATAGCCAAATGGCGATAACCATGCTAACTTCGCATCATCTAGTGTTTGATTCAGTAGATAAATGATGTAGAACATAAACACCACACCCATGCTGATCGGCAAAACGGTGCGAATGCGTCTTAAGAATACAGATACAGCAAGACCGAGGAATGCAAAGAACGTTTGAAGCATGAATAGCGTCCCTGCCATCGCTAAAAAGTCCATAAACGCAAAGCTCTCGTCACTTACTAACTTAATAATTATAAAACTTGATGCGATCATCACCACGTTCATTATAATGATTTGAATAAAGACCGCAAGCATTTTCATCGTGATGACTTTGCTTCTTTTAATGGGTTTAACATATAGAAAATCCCCTGTTTTATCTCTAACTTCTGCAGATAAAACAGATACGCCTAGATTCATCGCTTGTACAGAGCCAGCCAACAAAACATAGAGAAATGCGAAACTAAAATAGCCTAGAACTTCACCTAGATTTGTGGTCGTGATGCCAAGTGCCTTTCTAAACTCAGGTGGAAAAGCTTCAAAAACCTTTTGAAAATCAGCCACTTGATCGTGTATAACAAGATACATCGCCATAAAAAGACCGAGTGTACCAACCAAAGAGAGGCCCCATACTATGAGGGATTTTCTGCCCATTTTAAGCTCTTGCTTTAAAATGTTCATATTATGCCTCCTTTAAATAGTAGTGCATGAAGATTTCTTCAAGCGTTGGCTCTTCTATAATGATATTTTTAAGATCTAAAGTATAGAGAACTTTAATAATTTCATTGATATTTCCTTTGTAGAGGAATTGAACGCCCTCTGCAGTTGTCTGTAAATTTGTGATGCCTTCAAAGTTGAATTTTGAAGCAATGCCTTCAGAAGTAGATTCTATAATGACGCGTTTATATGTGTTATTGCGCATTTCATTGATATTTTCTACTTTAACGATTTTGCCTTCTTTAATAATGGCCACTCTTGAGCATAGCTTTTGAACCTCAGATAAGATATGTGATGAAAATAAGATTGTCGCCCCTTTCTTATTTTCTTCGAGAATAAGATCAAAGAATTTTTGTTGCATTAACGGGTCTAAACCACTGGTCGGTTCATCTAGAATAATGAGCTTTGGCTCGTGAAGTAAACCTTGCACGATACCCACTTTCTTTTTATTTCCGTAGGATAAATCCTCAATCTTCTTATTTAGGTCAAGATCCATCGCTTTAGACAGTTTTTCAATTCTACTCATATCTACGTTTTCATAGAAGCTTGCCGAATATTTAAGCACATCAATTACTTTCATGTTTTCATAGTAGAAAACCTCTGATGGCAAATAGCCGATGTCTTTTCTGATTTCATCGCCGAACTGTATGCAGTCTTTTCCAAAAATAGTTGCTGAACCACTGGTTGGATAGATCAGTGATAGTAACGTTCTTATCGTTGTCGATTTACCGGCACCGTTTGGACCGATAAAACCAAAGATTTCTCCCTCTTCCACACTAAAGGAGACGCCTTCTATGCCTCGATGCTTGCCGTAGTATTTCGTCAACTGATTGATTTCAATAATTTTCATGACAAACCCCTTTCTATAGTCATACTGACTAAGTATATTCTGAAAATAGCATAATAAATGCAATGTGACAAGGTGGTCACATTGCATTTAATACTTATTTAAGGATTTGATAAGGTTTCCTTCATACCTAAATTACAGTGCTTTTATCAACATACATTTGTTCATCAGCGATGGTAAACAACATATCGAAGTCGAGTCCATGCTTCGGATAGACAGCATATCCTATACTAGCAGTAACTAAAACACTGTAGCCATTGATTTCAAGCTTATAGGATAAAACGCTCTTTAGCCTCTTCTTCATCTGCTGTAAGTTCTCTTTTTCATGAACATATGGGATGACGATTAAAAACTCATCGCCACCGATTCTAAATGGGATTTCATCCGTCCGAATGGCTTGCTGTAATCGGGATGCGGTCTCTTTTAATACCTCGTCACCAACGATGTGCCCATAGGTGTCATTGATGTCTTTAAATCGATTGAGGTCAATAATCAATATTCCTGCATCGTGGTTATTCCGCTCAGCGGATGCAAACACTTGCTTAATGGTTTCATCAAGTGAATTTCTATTACGGAGTCCAGTAAGATGATCATGAATCGACTCATTTTTAATCACATCATTTGCTCTTAATATAACAAAACTAAATATAGAAGTTCCAGCAAGTAGAAATATACCAATAAAAATATAGATCACCATATTTATATAAGTTGTAAATGGTTGTTTGCCTAAACTTATTCCCAACTGCCAGTTAATAAGCCCGTCCTCAAACTCAAACCAACGTGTGCTCTCATCTGAGAAGCTGTCTTCACCATAAATAATTTTGTCATTATCCTTAATCAAAAGGTTAACTTTTAGAGATTTCTCAAGATTTGCAAGCACTTCATTAAAGACCTCTTCTTTTAGCACAACACTTACATGTCCAAAATAGGTGTCTGTATTTTTAGAAAATGGGTATCTAATGATAAAGCCTTTGCCTCCTTGTACAAGATCAACAGGTCCTTGGAAGACAGGTTTCATTGTATTTTGAACCCTTTCAATATAAGGTTTTTGTGCTTCTATGGTACTTAGATCAATTCCGATACTCGCCTTATTTTCTTCATAAGGATAATTCCAGTGGATGATCGTACCATAGATGACCCCAACATTTTTTATTATTTCATCGTTTTCAGAAAACAAATTGCCCATATAATTATAAAACGCTTCATCCGTTAAATCATCTGTGGATTGAATATAGGCAATTGCGCCTTTTATGAGGTTAATTTTGGAATAAATCATGTTTCTAATTGTATTATCAAATATCCCATAATCTTCTGTTATCCGAAGTATTTCTGCTTGATTGATTCGATTCAGCTCATAGAAGGAGAAGCCAACGGTTATAGAGAACATTATTATACCAATTAATATGGCTGTCACCTTTGCTCTGAAATGATCTTTTGACTTTTGCTTTTTCTTCATAAAATCGCCTCTAAGTTTATTTCGTACTTACAGTTAATCCTGTTTCACCTGTTCAAATTGCCTCTACTTATAATATTACATATATACACCATAATGCGATTATCACGCATAAAAATTCTAAATCCATAAATAAGTCTGTGAATTATGTCACAATTGTGATACGATGTGTAAATAAATAATTACACTCGATTACATATTTTTCACAGCCAAAACATTTATACATAATTTGTCAATTATAGAAATGGGGTCTATAGAGATAAAAGGAGATAAATATGTGGAAATTAAGTAAGAGGGATAAGAACAAAGAAGATTTAAAAGGTAATAACAGCAGCTCACAGCATATCCATGATGAGATTAAAACGGTTCCAAGACATAAGAGAAATCAACAAGAAGAGTTCTTCGAGAAAGCCTTAATGGCAATTAACGAACTACTTACTTTTATGACAAGACAGGATCATATCAAAGATATGTTAGTAGACATGGATCATCAAGCGATACGCGTCGAAGGTGTTGCAGCTAGCTCACAAGAAGTCAGCGCGTCTGTAACTGACATCTCTGAGTTTGTGGCAGCATCAAGCGATAGCACAGGACAGGCACTTAAGCTCACCTCTGGTTGTATTGGTGATATTACTGGTGCATTTAAGCAAATTGAGGAAGCCTTTGTTAAAACACAAGAAGCGCAAAACGCAATGCATCGCGTCAACGATGAAGCTGAGAAGATTTCTGGCATGGTAGCGGTTATCAAACAAGTAGCCGATCAAACCAATTTACTCGCTCTCAACGCATCTATAGAAGCTGCAAGAGCAGGTGAAGCTGGACGTGGCTTTTCAGTTGTCGCAGATGAGATTAAAAAACTTGCTGATAATACTAAGCAGCAGGTTGAACAGATTCAAACGCTCGTAGGAAGCCTCTCAAAAGAAGTGATGATTAGCACAAACTCTATAGATGATGCGACCAATACTTTTTCTATAGGGCGTCATGCCATAGACAAGTCAATGAATGGAATGGACACGATGGGAACTTCGCTTCAAGGCATTAGCAGTAATTTCTTAGAGATTACAGCGAATATAGAAGAGCAAACCGCTGCAACTGAAGAAATGGCATCCAGTTTAAGTTTGATAAACGAGCAGATTCAACATTTAAGATCTGAAACCAACAAAACAGGTGAAGTTTTCTATACCATAAGCAAAATGGTAGACAGTATTAGAATAGAAGCAATCGGACATATTGATGGCTTGAGCGTAACGAATCAACTTGAACTTTGTATTTGTGATCATCTGATTTGGAGGTGGCGTGTTTACAATATGATTTTGGGCTTTGATCGCCTCTCACCTGAGCAAGTCGGCACACATAAGACCTGCCGCTTAGGAAAATGGGTGGACAATGTCGGAATGAATATTGACAAGTACAAAGGTCTACTGACTGAGATGGAAAAGCCTCACGCTGCTCTACACGAACAAGCTTCACGAGCGATTAAAGCATATAATGCTGGTGATCGAAACAAAGCAGAATCCGTTTTACTAGAAATGGATGAAAGCTCAAAAGCTGTCATCACAATCTTGAATCGACTTAAAAAGATATAAGTAAAAAATACAAGCCTATGCTATATAATTACACTGAGTGTTATTATATAGCATAGGCTTTAATATTATTACATATATTATTCCAGCATGGATTCCCAAAGGGCCTCTAACGCCTCTTGTTTCTGATTCTTCTGTTCATATAACTCACCGAGTTTTATATAGTCATCTCCACACTCTGCCATCTCAGCTTCGATTTGAGCGAGATCAAACTCAAGATAACCAATCTCTTTCTCAATTTTATCGATAGCACGTTGTTTGATGACCGCTTCATCTGGTTCAGATCGCTTTTCTTTCTTTTTTATCGGTTCGACTTTTATAGTCTCAACTTGCATTTGATCTTGCCTCTTTTGAAGCTCATTGCGGTAATCATTATAATTGCCATCATAGCTGACAAGTTTGCCTTTTTCTATTGCTACGACGCGTTTTGCAATCTTGTTGATAAAATATCGGTCATGTGAAATAAAGAATATGGTGCCTTTAAAGTTCTCAAGCGCCTCTTCAAGTGTCTCTATTGCATCGATATCCAGATGATTGGTTGGCTCATCTAAAATCAGAAGGTTCACCTCTTCATAAAGCAATCTAGACAGCTTCAATCTGATCCTCTCGCCACCTGATAGTGCCGAAACAGGTGTAAAAACACGTGGCCCAAAGAACATAAATTTTGACAGGTACTCTCTTGCTTTTCCCTCAGGGATATCAATCCCATCTCTAAAGGTTTCAAGTACGTTAAGCTGTGTATTCTCAAACTCTATCTCTTGCGGCAAGTAAGCCACCTTTGCTCCTGATCCAATCTTAAGATGACCCCTGTCTGCTGTCTCATAGCCCAAAAGCATTTTGATAAATGTACTTTTTCCACTGCCATTTGGTCCGACGAGTACCACACGCTCTTTGTACTGTATGAGCACATCTGCAAAATCAAAAAGACGTTTTCCATCGTATGCTTTGCACAGATCAGTGGCAACTATCGTTTCATTTCCTGTTCGACCTGAGGCTGTCAATCCCAGTTTCATACCTGGCTTGTCGATTTGTGGACGGTCCATTTTATCCAGTTTTTCAAGTTTGAGCTGCATACTCGCAGCACGTCTGAAAAACTTGTTATTGTCCGCTCGAATCGCCCAATCTCTCAATGATTTAATCGCTTGTTCCATTTGGTTGATTTTCTTCTGCTGCTCCATGAACTGCGCCAGCTCAATACGAACCTGCTCTTCCTTTTGCTTCACGTACTCAGAGTAATTCCCCTTAAACATTTTCGCCGATTTACCTTCTATCTCAATGACCTTTTCAACCACCTGATCTAAGAAATAACGGTCATGGGAGACGATGATGACGATGCCTTTATACTGTTTTAAATAGCCTTCTAGCCACTCAATTGCTTTTGTATCTAAATGATTGGTAGGTTCGTCTAAAAGCAAGATGTCTGGTTGATCCATCAAGAGTTTGCCCAATATCACTGTCGTTTTTTCTCCACCGCTTAATAGCTCAAATGGTCGATTGAGAAAGGCTTCTTGAAAATCCAAACCGATACAGATCCGACTGTATTTTTCCTCAACGTCATAGCCGCCAGCAGTTTCAAAGGCTGCTGTAACACTTGCGTATTGCTTAAGTAAAATATTAAGTGCATTTTCATCTGCATGCTTCATCTGCTCTTCAATTGAACGTAGTTTACTTTCCAATGCACGCGTCTCTTCAAAGGCAAGCATCAAAACTTCCTTAACCAACATATCGCTTGGATAAACTGGAATCTGCTCCAGATATGCCACCTTTGCTTCTTTAGGTATATTGATTTGTCCTTTATCGTAACCGACGCTCCAAGAACCAATGTACACGTTAAAAGGCTCTATCCCTGCGATTAATTTTAAAATGGTACTCTTACCGCACCCGTTTGGACCAACGATACCAACCCGTTCACCAGAGTATATTTGAAAGGACAAATCCTCTAATAGCAGATGTGTGCCCATGTATTTCATAACTTTATTGAATGATAGTTCAAACATATTTTCACTTCCTTAATTGATATGATATAAGCAAGTTAGATTGTTGCTAAATAAAAAACGTAGGAGACATCTCCTACGTTTATAAAGTCATACTAATATCAGACTCCCTTTAGGAAGCCTTTATTACTTTCAAAATGATGATTTATATCATGACTTTATTAGGATGTCTAACTGCTTTAAGCTAAAAACGACAAGTAACCCCCACTAAGGCGGTTCACTTTTTTTGTTCAGTTCGCTTCTGTTTAGCAGTTAGAAGGTGTCATAACCTTATCTCCTTTTCTTAAAAGTCACTATTAGTATAACAAATTCACTTTTCGACGTAAAGTGACAGTATGATTGCCACTATATGACAACTTTGTGACAATTCAAAATATTCAACCTTTTTATTAAGCGGATTTTATTTAAGATTTCTGGCTCTATTCACTATTTTTCTATAAACTTCTATCATAAAAGGTTCATTTGAATACTGCTCGAGTGCATCGACAGGAATCCACATAACACCACTATTCTCATCAGGCTTTATCTGATGTGACGCATCTTCAGATGCAATGAGTACATAGGTTAAGTTTAAGTGAAGATGTGCTGAAACGTATTTACCCTTTTTATAATGACCATTAACGGTTAACACATCTATCGATAATGGCAGATCACTAAGTGGCTCGAGAGCATTGATCCCCGTTTCCTCAATCCCTTCTTTTATGGCAACAGTTAAAAGATCCGTGTCCGCATCCGCATGACCACCAGTCCATGCCCATGTGTTGTAAATATTGTGATGTACCATGAGAATTTTATCTAAGCTTTGGTTTAGAATTAACCCAGAGCTGGTCATATGTGCAACCTCAACTTCACGTGTTAGTAGCTGATCCCCGTAAAGTTGTATTAAGTCTTCAATCATACGCTTGTCCAAGGTCTCCTGCTCGTTGATGGGCTGATAGTTTCTAATGGCTTCTCTATAATAATCCTTTTTATCATATCGATATAAAATATGTCTATAAAGTGGACTTGTAGATTCAACTCTTGTATGGTCGAATTCACCTATCTTTTTCATGCCAATTTTCTTCATAACATTTTCTGATGGCAAATTAATCTTTGCTGTAAAACTATATACTTGTTCAATACCAAATGTTTCAAAGGCTGCAGTTAAACAAGCTCTTGCACCTTCTGTTGCATACCCTTTCCCCCAAGCACTTTTAGTTAGACGCCAGCCAATCTCCATGCAAGGTGTAAACTCCGCTTCAAAATTTGCTTCCTTGAAACCGATAAAACCGATAAATGAACGGCTGCTCTTTTCCTCAACAGCAAATAATCCATAACCATTCTTCGCAATGTCTGTTTTTATGCGTTCTGCAAATTGGTCACTTTCAGTTTCATTCAGAGTCTTTGGAAAAAATCGCATCACTTCCAAATCAGCGTTCATCTTTCTAAATTCCAAATAGTCTTCATCTTTCCATTTTCTTAATATTAACCGTTCCGTTTCTATATAAATCATCTTTATCTCCTATCTTTCTCAATCTTTACTAACTTTTTCTAACTTTAATGGTTAACAATGCAATATTCATATCTAATGTTATTATCTTTATGATAAACTAAATTTATAGAATAGAGAATACCATTTACTAGGACGAGAAAAGTAATAGGAAGGATTCTAATGAGAAAAAAAACTTGGCTTGGACTGTTGATCATTGTTGGATTTTTGAGTGTTATATTCATCCCTTTGGTACTACCCTCAAACAATAGTGTGACAACACCAAAAATTGAAAATGGGATCCTCGATCTTAGAGAATGGGATTTTGTTCAAAATGGACCAGTTGCTTTAAACGGTGAATGGGCTTTTTATTATGATGCCTTTTATTCCGCCATTGATATCAAGAACGGTCAAAGCTCCCCTTTACAATGGGTGACCGTGCCCTCTTCAAGAGATACCTTCAGCAGTACACTGATGAATAGCGACTACTTTTATGGTACCTATCATATTTCGATTCTCCTACCATCGTCTGATGCAGTCTACGGTTTATCCACTGACATCGTTATGAGTGCATATAAGCTATTCATAGATGATACCTTCCAAACCGAAGTGGGTAAGGTAGGCGTCGATCAGGCATCTAGTACCCCTTATTATAAACAAACTCAGTCTTACTTTAAGCCTACTGACCATCAATTAGAGATTATCTATCAAGCTTCGGATTTTCACTTTGGCGATAAGGCGATTAAGGCACCTCTTCTGGGGCTTGCAGATCAAATTTCCGATGCTTCAAAGCTTAAATTATCCAGAGACTTACTTTTATTTGGCATCTTATTCATCATGGGCGTCTACCACATCGGTCTCTTTATCAAACGCAGTAAAGACAGATCGCCACTCTATTTTGGCATCTTTTGTTTGGCATTTGCATTTCGCATGCTGTTGGTTGGTGAAAGATTCCTGCCGACGTTTTTCGACCTCAACTTTAAAGGCTTTGCACGTCTTACCTATATCGCTGTTTATTTAGGTTTTTCAAGCCTCTGCGCGTTTTTATACAGCTCGTTTAAAGATTTAATCAGGCCTTTTGCCGTGTATCTCTCATTAGGGATAAGTATTCTATACACCATATTTGCCCTTATTTTGCCTTTTGTATGGCTTGATCGACTATTAGGTTTCTATATGGTGGTTGGCTTTACAACGCTTTTCTATATACTTTATCGTTTGATTTATGGTCTTTATAAAAAAGTGCCCTTTACAGGTGCCGTTTTAGTTGGATTTAGCTGCTTGCTCATCGTATTCGTCAATGATTACCTTTATGAGGTGACACTTAAAAATATCCCTTCCATGATTCCGTTTGGATTGACTTTTTTCGTCTTCCTACAGGCTTACATGCTATCGGCAAAGTCGGCATATGCCTTCTCTCAATCTGAAAAACTATCAATTGAAAACAGTGAAATTCTTTTAGAGCTTAAGGATATGAACTTAAAGCTTGAAAGTGAGGTTGAAAAAAGAACGGCTGATTTAGAAAAGCGAACTGAAGATTTACAGCTTGCTTTAAAAGAAGTTGAGATGCTATCAAACATCGACTATTTAACTGGACTTCCCAATAGAAGGCACATGATTTACCAGATTGAAAAAGCCATTCTTTCAGGTGAAGGCTTTCATATAGCCGTTGCTGATATCGACCACTTCAAAAATATCAACGATACCTATGGACATGATATTGGCGATCAAGTACTGGTAGAACTGTCACAGTTAATCACAGAATTCTTGGGCGATCGAGGCGTGATCGGCAGATGGGGTGGTGAGGAATTTTTAATCCTCCTGCATGAAGCGGACAAACAAAATGCGATGGCACTCTCTAATCAAATCCTTAAGCTAGTGACACAGAATGTTTTTAGCCCGGTTGAAGCTAAGATTTCGCTTACCATCGGCATGAGCCTGTACGATAAAAAAGGCACCATAGATGGATGCATCCATAGTGCCGATACCGCTTTATACTCAGGTAAGCAAGCGGGTAGATGCCGTGTGGTTTCTAGCTAATCGCCGCTTGAATTTGATCAAACCCTTTTTCCAGAAGATATTTAAACCAATAGGTGAAGTTTTCAGGCTGGTTCTGAACTTCACCTTTTAATTTCTCTAAACTGATCCATCTTACAGCGTCTACTTCTGAAGGATCAAACGCCACCTCACCCTCCCATCTACCGATGAAAACATGATCGTACTCGTGTTCAAATAGTCCAGGTTCAAACTCCACTTTATATAAAAATTCAAACAATGGTGTGATTTCACAGTCGAAGCCCATTTCTTCTCTCAGCCTTCTGTGTGCTGCATCGATAACCGCTTCTTCACTTCTAGGATGTGAACAACACGTGTTTGTCCAAAGTAGTGGTGTATGATATTTGGTTGCACTTCTTCTCTGTAAAAGCAATTCGTTTTTTTGATTAAACACTAGCACTGAAAAGGCTCTATGCAGCTGCCCCTCTTTATGTGCACGCCATTTATCCATCGTGCCGATCATCTGATCCTTTTCATCCACTAAAACGACGTTTTCCTTTTGAAGCGTCACCCATTCATTAAATGTCTGAACCAATGTGTCCACTATATTTTCAACGACTTCGAATGTATGCGCTTCTATGTTAGATAAATGAATGCCAGCTGAAACCACACAATTTACCTGCCATTTTGTACTCAACTTCAGCGCAACCCTACGCGCAAGCTCATCCTCTTTATGTCCAGTCACACAGATGACACTGGCACTGGCAGAACTTTTCTTTTCCTCTAAAGGCATTTTCGAGTTGTCTAAGCTCTCTCTTGGCACAGCTACTGCTGTCGCTCCGATATGTGGTACGTCACCACCTGAAAGTGTTATAGAATAATCCTTGCCACATGGCACTGCTGTCATGGTGATGCTAATCCCGCTGGATTCTGCTTTGTGATTGAAAATTTCCATGTTGCCTCCTAATTATGCTTGGTACTGACTGATGGTATACGAACCCTTATTATAACGTTTAGAATCATAAAGCGCTTCATCGGCATAATGCAGCATCTCATCATAGCTTAAGCTTCTGTCAGACAACCAAAGTAAACCACCTGATATACGAACCGGCTTTAAGCTGCCATCTGGAAACACTGTTTTTCGCTCCTCTAAACGCATAAAAAATTGATTAACGGCTTTTATAAGTTCTTCCTTCGTTTCATAATCATGTAAAAGCATTACAAATTCATCGCCCGAACGCCTCCCCAATAGCATATGACCTTCTGGAGCGGTTTTCTTGAGATTTTCCACTGCGTTTATGATATAGACATCTCCCCATTTATGACCGTAAGCGTCATTGATCTGCTTTAAGAAATCAAGATCGAACATAAGGAGCGCATTTTCACCCTTAGCGATAGGAATAATCTTCTCCGCACGCCACTGGAACCCCTTCCGGTTGTATAGCTTCGTGAGTGGGTCTAAATCTCGATCCTGCTTGATTTGATTTTTCTCTAAAATTTCGTCAGTGACATCTTGAACCACACCCAATACATCGTTTTCAGTCTCTTTGATCATGACTTTTACCCAGCGGGTAGGCATGCCCATTAGTTTGTAAACATTTTCCTCTTCCGGTTCAGGATTTGAGAAAATACGTCCTAGCATTTCAGAAAAAGCTGATTTCTCACCACAAGATAAAATTTCGGATTCTGTAAGCTCCAGTATGTCGTAAAACTGATCAGTCACAAATACGGACTCCGTCTGCTTTGACATCTCAAATGCACCTATTGGAAGGGAAACAAGGTCGATTATTTTCGATAATCGAGATGCTGAATCCAGCATCATCTTATTCGCAGTTTCCACTGCAAAAGACAGTTCATCTAACTCTCTAAGCCCCGTTGTGCTAAGCTTTATGGTTTGCATTTGATTTGAATCTCTCACCTCTTTTGCAAGACCAATAATTGGCTTGGACATTTGATAGCTGATAATGATGCCACCCAATATACCGATGCCTATAGAAAGTGCGATAGAAATCTCTAATATTTGTGCGATACGGTTTACATAGCTGAGCAGATAGTCCGATCGCATAAATCCAATGAGGTACCAGTCCTCACTTTCAAATGGTGTGTTCAGTGCATACAACCCCAGTTTTTCATACGAAGCAAAGATTGCTTCATTTCCAAAGTGATTGGTTAGTCGATAAATCTTTTTACCCTCATCCTCTAAAGCAAGTTCAAGAGGCGTATCTGTATCAATTAATCTTTGTTGTAGTGCACCACCTGTTATTAAAGGGACGAGTGCTTCACTTGTCGATTCTTTATATGCAATAATATAGCCAAGAGAATCTCTCGGTTGTAAGTCTGTTGCAGGAAGAAACTTTGAAAGATAACTCACTGAAATTTCCACACCGACAACGCCAACAAGTTCACCTGAAAGGTCTAAGAGTGGCATCGAATAAGTGATGATGTCCATATCGCCATCCTTTAGCTTAAAAGGCTGACTCCAGTAGCCTACTAAGTTTGACTTGCTGGTAATCATCGCACTCTCAATTGGCTTTTGTATAAACGGTGTATTTTCCTCTGTTAACTGCAAATTGTACTGCCAGCCTTGATCTAGTGGAATCTGAAGATTTTTAGCAAGGTCAGAAGGGCCATTGACCATATACAAATCGTCATCCGTATAACCATTTGCAAGTGGATCATAGTCTCTAATATAGAGCGATGGGTATCTAAAATCTTGAACTCTTGACTCGTTTAAAATAATAAACGCACCAGTAACTTGGTTGGTTCTAAGCATTAAAATTAACTCATCTATTGATGCTTCAAAAAAGGCGTCATGATTGTCTGGATTTTCAGAAACGGCTTTTCGAATCGTCATAAGATAAGGACTGATATTCGTCCATCTATTTTTCATCTCTCTTTGTAGATAATCCCGCCTGTTATTGACCTTGTCGTAGAAGGTTTGGTAGGCATTTAACTCCGCTTGATTAAAAACGCCCCCAAAAACCAATAAAGCAACCAGTAAGATGGTCTGAGATAACACGATCACTAAGGTCATCATAGACAATCTCGACAGGATCGATTTTTTTTGCCACTTGATCATAAATAGTCTCCGATTATTTCATGATGAGCTCTGCTTCTGTCAAAAGATGATTGTACCAACTGTCAAAGTTAGTTTCAGAAATAAGCTCTCTTATTACTTTTTCTCTACTTTCACCAGCCGCCACTCGTTTATCCAGCGTGGTGATATCATTTGTTACCTTATCCAGTAGATCTGCATCTAAAAAGACACGCATGTCATAGCTGCCGTTAAACGGCTTGCTGTTATAAAGGGTGTAGGTGTCAAACATCTTGATACTTGAAGCAATGGATTGATGGATTGCCGGATTTGTTCTTTCCGCTTTGTCAGATGCTTCGATAAGTTTATCTGAATCAATCGCGCTATTTTGAACTGGAAAATACCCAGTAGATACAGCAAAATCAATATTTTGTTCAGGACTTGTCAACCATTTTAAGAACAATGAAGCAGCGTACTCATGTGCATAGTCACTTTTACTGATACACATCCCTGCACCCTGCTGGATGGCAATCTTATCTCCCGATTCAAAATAAGGATATGGCAATACCAGAGGCTCGATTTTATACACCGTTTGATCTTCTTTAGTAACCTCTGTAGGAAAATAGCCAGCACCAGCTGTCGATCCTGTATAAGCAATTACAGTTCCCGTCTTTGCATCATCGGAACTAAAACGACCTGTCTTTGCATAATAACCGTTGATATATGGTACATAATAGTAATCCCAAATCAATTTTGCTTTTTCCTTCGATAAAGTCAGTTTCGCACTACCATCTTCATTATACGTGAAAATTTCTTCACCCATTTGCATAGCTGCGGCCATCATAAAATTCGCAGTAGCATCGAATCCAAAAAAGCTTTTACCGGTCTGCTCATAATAAAGCTTGGAAACGCGATAGAGCCCTTCCCAAGTCTGTAAATCTAGTTCCGACAAACCATTTTCAGTCGCAAATGGTTCCCAGTTTGTTTGATTGATGTATAAATTTTCACTTGATTTTGCTATCGGTAAAATATAATAAGTGTTATCAGTGACAAATTTGCCTTCTTCTAAAAATTCACTTCGATATAATTTTAGCTCCTCTTCTGTGAAATAGCTTGCAAGCGGGATCAAAGGTACAATCTGACTGACACGATAAGCATTGTCTGGATAGGATGCGAAAATGTCTGGCATCGGAGAAGAGCCGATTGCTTGATTTGCTGCATCAAACACCGCATTTGCCAATTGGTTAACATCTCCTTGGCTTTGCGCGTCGATAACAATTCCCTCTTCAAGACCAATGGTTTCATTGAATGTATTTACCAAAGCATCAAATTTTTCTTTAGTACTACTGTTATAATAATGCCAAATGGTCACTGTAATCGGTTTTTCTGGGTCCAGTGGATTCTTATTATTAGACTGAGCGCAAGCTGTTAAAATTGTCAGTAGCATTAATAAGAGGACAACTAAGCCTATACCTTTTTTCTTCATCATCATTACCTCTATTCTTATCAATTTTCAACTGTGAAAAGTAGATTAGCTATTTATATACCCAGAAATGTTTTAGTAAAATTGTTAAATTTGAAGTATTTTTATTATTCTCTCCTAGAGTATCATTTGGAAAAGGAAAAAGGAAGGGAAATAGCCCTTCCTTTTCACTTGTAACGCAATTTTTCAAATTCTATACTCTTTTACCCTTATTTTTTACTGTTTTTCTTCATATAAATACCAAGTAATGAAACCAAACTACCGATGCCATAATATACCTCTGGTCCAACTTGACCTGTCTGTGGTAAAGCAGGTCCAAGTGGTACGATATCAGTAATTTCTTCAGTTTCTTCAGCTGGTCCTAATGGAACTGATTCTACAGTGACATCCACCGTAGGTTCTGTCGTTGTCTCAGTAGGCAGAGTCGTTTCAGTAGGAAGCGTGGTTTCTGTTGGTAAAGTCGTTTCAGTAATCGTCTCAGTTTCAGTAGTCTCTTCATATCGATTTCTAAAGCTGACAGTAATACTTGGGAAATCACTATTAACGACAGCTTCCACGTCATTAGGCGTTTCAAGAACATAACCACTAACGGTAACCTCTTTTACATAGTACTCACCTGCAGGTACTGGATCAAACGACGCCTTGCCAGAACCCACAATTTGAATTTCTTGAAGGTATTCTGGGTTTTCAACCTCGAATAATCTGAAAGTGAACACCGTGTTTGCATTGCCGCCAACAAGTGTTTTTTCAACTTCTATATCATAGTTTTGAACGAATCGATTTACAAACAGAAGTCGTTTTGATTTAAAATCTTCATTGAGATCAAATGGCTCTTCTGGCGAACCATCACCTACGTAAAGCTCATAGCTACTGTTCGTTTTCGACTCGATAACTTTATAGTTTCCTGCAGGAACTGGACTAAACTTACCAACACTCCAAGCCTGAACCATAATAGTCTCTATTACCACATCCGGTTCACTTGTGTTATAAAGCTTGAACTCAAACGATGGTAAAACAGCTGTCGGTCCAATTAAGTTTCTGTACTCAGGGTTTTCATCATATAGTTCTTTAGAAACATAGATTTCATACAGTCTCGTAAACTTGTTGATGAAAGTAAGTGGTTCATTTTGAGTGAGTGGACCTACTGTGATTTCTTTGTCCTCTTCCCCAGGCTCAGCCACTTGTTCAAAGCCTTCTGGCATATTTTCTTTACGCTCTACAACCACATAATCACCTTGAGGGACAGCATCAAACGATTTGCTTTCCCCTACTTTTAGAGTCAAAGTTTGAAGGATGGTTGTGAGATCAAGTTTATTATACAAATCAAATGTGAACTCTACATCTGGATCTGGTGGCGTGTCAGAATCCTCAGATAGAACTTTTCTCACTTCAATAGGATAAGTTAAATAGGCATTTGTAAAGGTTGGAACTACTGTATTTACATCTGGTCCAACGATTACAGGGATATCGTTGTCGTTCATAAGCTCATAGTCAGTCGATCCCAATACCTCACGTATATAGTACTCACCAGCATCGACACTTGAGAAGGTAATCGTGCCTGCTCCTAAAATATTCTTTTCTTCCATTAGGGTATCAGGCCCTTCAGTGTTAACACGCCATAATTGGAATTTGAATATTTGTTGTGTTTCAGGCGAGCCCAAAACCACTTTAATCAATCGGATATTAAACTTATCTTTTTCATAATTGTTAGTGAAAGTAATTAGCGGACTAGGGTTGCGTCCATCTACTGACACAGCGCTTGGATTTTCAGTCACTGCTGTAAACCCATCTGGTAAATTAACCTCTTCAATTTTATATTGTCCTGCTGGTACAGGATCAAAATTAAAGACTTCATTTTCTTTAATTTTTGCTGTTTGTAGAATTTTATCACTGCTCACATCAATTAAATTAAAAGTAAATTCAATTCCTTCTGGTGGTGTATCTCCTGTAATGATTTTTTTAACTGAAATTGTATATTTCTCTGTATATTCATTATTAAAGGTGACAGTTGGCGAAAGATTATTTAATACAACTGTAACTTCTTGATCATTTGTAGTTACATGGTACTTATCAGGAATACTTACCTCTTTCACGATATAGTTGCCAAATTTTACATCTTTAAAGTAGCCCTCATTTGCACCCGTGATGGTAATTGTATCTATAGGACTTCCAAGTGGCTCTTTGTCTTCATAAAGCTCAAATGTAAACGTTGCACTAGTAGGTGGTGGATCACCTGATAGCGTTTTCAGCACTTTAATCGTGCCCTTGTCAGGTGTCTTTGTAAAGACGAAGAAGTGGCTAATTCCTTGTTGCGTTGGAATGACAAACTCTCCACTGGTTGCACCACCTATATTAAAAAGATAAGCGGTTTGATTTTCTTGACCCTCAATATAATAAGGCGCTTTATCAGGTTTGAAATTCCCCGTTTTTATAAAGAAATAGCTGATCGGTGAAGTAGATGTCCAAGACCAATTTTGTGGTTTAGGTGGTTTAGGGTCTTTATCCACTCCATCTGGCTCATCGACATCAACTTTAGTAAAAACAACAGATCCAAATCCGTAATCATATGATTTACCTTCGACTATAACTTCGTCAAACTTTACACAGTTATAGTCTGATACATCTAGATAAATACTGCCTGAATCTGAATTAAGAATGTCATGATCCTTGTCAGGGTTATTACCTTCTACAACTTCGCCATTTGTAGCAGCAAACACTGTTGGGATCATAGATACGATGATAAGAACCGTCATTGCTATCGCTAGATAGCGTTTAAACCTCGCTTTCATAATTACCCCTTTCTTAAAACATCGTTTTAAGAAAAGCCGGTTGCACTATAAGTTCCATGCATTTAAAGTGCCCACATAAAAAATGCACTTCATCACTTCTTTTCAAGTTCTTTATACCTCTGGTAGATGTATACCCTCACAACGTGACATAAGTAGGACATCTGTGTGACATATGCGTGACATAACATAAATTATGCAAACCGGCTCCAGTTAAGACCACAGTTGTATCTGTCAAGCTGATAGTGCTGGCCCATTTTGGGTATTATACCTTATAACTAAGAAAACCTTAATTGATAAAGAGGTGCAAATGGTTCCAGAGGATTATACGAAGGGTAATATAAAAAAACAAATTTTAACCATGGCGATCCCCGTGAGTATTGGCATGTTTTTCAACACGATGTTTAATGTAGTTGATACGTTTTATGCGGGCAAGCTAAGTACGTCATCACTTGCAGGTATGTCCTTATCCTTTTCAGTCTTTTTTATGCTGATTGCTATAACTGCAGGGATTAGTACTGGTCTTTCTGCACTTCTTTCTATCGCTGCAGGAAAAAAAAATGAAGAGGAAGTACGAGTCCTCTCAGCAAATGGCATCTTTCTAACCTTTATCGTAAGTATCCTTTTTTCTATTTCAGGAATTGTGCTTTCACCCATCTTACTATCTGCTTTAGGTGCAACTGGAGACACACTTGGTAAAGGGGTGCAATATCTGAGAGGGATTTATGCTGGTACTTTGTTCTTTGGACTTAATTCCGCCTTCAACGCCTTACTTTCATCTAGAGGTCTAACAAAGCCATACAGAAATTTCCTCATTATTGGATTTATCATGAATATCATTCTAGATCCACTATTTATCTTTGGTCCATTTGGACTTCCTAAAATGGGGACATTTGGCGTTGCACTTGCTACGGTGATCGTACAATTGACAGGGAACTTTTATCTTGCGCTAAAATGTCGTAAGCTATTGGGTTTAAGGCGAATAGAGTTCAACTTGATTCAGTTTAAAACAATTAAAAGCATTTTATCTCAAGGCATACCAGCTTCACTCAATATGATTACGATTGCACTTGGCATTTATGTTATTAATTACTTCATCTATCTACATGGCGATGATACTGCGATTGCAGGGTATGGCGTTGCCGTTAGGATTGAGCAAATTGCATTATTACCTGCTATAGGTCTAAACACTTCTGCACTCACAATTGCTGGTCAAAATTTTGGTGCTGGTAATCATGAAAGAATTAGACAAACCTATCATGAAAGCCTTAAAATTGGCATCTTGATTATGACAATTGGCATGTTGATCATCTATCCTTTTGCCTCCCAACTCATTCGATTATTCAATAGTGATTCAAACGTTATTTTCGAAGGTGCTAGATACCTTCGGATAGAGTTTCTTGCGTTCAATGCTTATATTATTCTGAACATTGGCTTATCTATTCTTCAGGCAATAAAAAAGCCTCAATTTGCCGTATGGATCGGCTTATTGAGGCAATTGATGCTACCTATCATTTTATTTCCTTTACTGGGAACATTTTTTAAGCTTGGGCTTATTGGTATTTGGTGGGGTGTTGTCGTTACAGCCTGGATTGGTGCGCTGATCTGTATGGGAATTACCCATCACTACACGAAATAACACCTCTTATGTTTTCACTTCTAAGAGCGTTAATATGCCTTTCTCATCCACTGGTTTTGAGAATAAATACCCCTGACCAAAATCACATTTTATCTCTTGTAGGAGCTCTAGCTGTTCAATGCTTTCTATTCCTTCTGCAATTGTTACGATATTTAGCTGATTGCATAGATGAACGATTTGCTTAACAATTATTAAATCTCTTGGTTGATTGACAATTTTATCAACATAGGATTTGTCAATCTTTAGACTATCAAATGGCATATGACTCAGATAATTCAATGATGAGTATCTTGTCCCAAAGTCGTCAAGTGCGATTTTAAAGCCTAATGCTTTTAGGTCATTAACCTGTTTCAAGCTATTGTTAAGGTCATCTATTAAAGAGTGTTCTGTTAGTTCAAACTCGATAGTGTTAGGTAGAATATCAAATTCTGTCTTTGCTTTTCTCACAAACTCTATGAAAATATCAGATAAAAGCGTTTTCGATGAAATATTAATGGTTGTAATGACGTCCTTACCTTTCAAGTTATTTTGAACAAACTCAAAGGTCGTTTTAATTACCCACTGATCCACTTTCAGTATCTGCTCTGTTTCTTCAGCGATAGCGATCCACTCCCCAGCAGATACCTTAATCGTTTTATCTTTCCATCTGATGAGTATCTCTATGGCACGAACAGTTTTGGTATCAAGGTGATAAATCGGCTGAAAATTAAGTTCAAACGCATTCATTTGAATCGCATCATGGATTAATTTTTCAATTTCAACTCTATTTTCAAAATCCTTTTGATAGTTTGGATGATAAACACTTACATTTGAGATGCCTTTATTTTTTGAGTGATGTAAGCTCAGATCTATATTTTTGTAGATCTCTTCAATGGTCTTACAGTCCTCAGGGTATTTCACTATCCCCACACTAACTGTGGGATTATAATCCACCATTTCGTACTGCCAAGGTTGTGTTAGCTCATTTGTAATGATTGCTATAACTTGATTTATTCCATGGATTGAGGTGTCTTCATTTACGATCATAAACTCGTCTCCGCACCATCTAAATAAACCATATTTTGAAAAATGCGTTTTTAATCGTTCTGAAAATGCATGGAGAAACAAATCACCGTATTTGTGACCATAATAGTCATTGATGTTTCTAAAGTTATCAATATCTAAATAATAAACCGTAAAGCCTTGGCCTTTCTCAATCAAGTTCTGCACAAACTGTTCAAAAACCACTCTATTTCCTAGCTTAGTTAGCGAATCAGTGTAGGCATGTTCAAAAGCCTTCCTTTCATTCTCCTTCTCAGCAGTGATATCGATGCCAAATGATACGACTATTGGTTTTCCTGACTTTTGATCTTGAATTAAAGAATCATTCCAAATCATATCAAAAATATGACCCGACTTTGCTTTCACCTTATTTTCAAAATTTGAAACATTGTAATTTTCCTTCAGGCCTGAAATGATATCTGTCACGATGATTTTCTCAGAGTCAGGTAAGATGACCTCAAACCATTTCTTACCAATCAACTCGTCTTCACTATAGCCTAAAAGCTCTATAAATCTATTGTTCACTTCGATAATTTCACCTTTAAGGTTCCACACCAATATCGCGGTATTACTGTTGTTATAGATTTCGTAGACATATTGCTTTTGTGATACCAAATCATCCATAGTTTGATTTAATTCAAAAATCTTATCGTTTAATTCACCACTCATGGCTACGAGCTCTTCTGAGTAAGATACTAAATCATGATTTTTAAGCGTGATTGCTTTGATTAACTTCGAGGTCTTATCATAATATGTTCGAACCAAGAAATACAGTATCAAAGAGGTCAAACCAACAAAAAGCATCCCTTTATAGGTTTGAATTGCAGTGTATGCGTCTGGATTTTTCACTGTAAATGATAGGAAACTATCTGAGAAGATGATCCAAGTAAAGCCAAATATAAGATAGATGATAATGATTTGCCATGGGTAGCCTTCAAATTTTACTGGTGTCTCCTCTAGCAATTTATCATCTTCTACTTTGTATTTATTTTTCATTACTCCTCCTAAACAAAAGATTCACCTAGATTTCCCATTCAACAATCTCATTGTTTAATGCTTTTTCAAGGCGCGAAATACTCTTAAAATATGAGAGATATAATTCTTCATCATTGGTATGTTCATTTGTACTATGATTCTTACCTTTCAAAATAAGGGTTTTAATCTGCATACTTGCATTAATTGTAAAATGCTTGTACTTATAATTATTTACTTGTTCAAGATAATATTGTACATCAAAATTTGAACACGGAATAAAAGCCATAATTTGATTTTCAGAATATCGGCAAGCATAGTCCTTACTCTCTATCAAGCTAAAAAAGTAATTTATAAAATCCAAACAATAATCGTTTGCCCAAATTGCTCCAAATGTATCTTTAATCGGTTGATAGTGATTAAGTTCAATTAGCATTAAATACGCTTGACCATCGGCATTACAATTTTCACTAATATCTCTAATCACATTTTCGTGAAACTGAGTCTTTTCCTTATTATTATCTTCATAATGTAATAACGCATCCATTTCAAGATTGATTTGGTATTTCGTACTTTCTGAAATGTCATTGATATAAATAACAAGATTCAGTTCTTCTTTGATAATGATAGGTACAATGGACATATCCAACCATTTATTCTGCGATAACCCACTTTTAACAAATGTCT
Source organism: Fusibacter sp. QWL-12 (assembly GCF_058683495.1). Taxonomy (NCBI): domain Bacteria; kingdom Bacillati; phylum Bacillota; class Clostridia; order Eubacteriales; family Fusibacteraceae; genus Fusibacter; species Fusibacter sp. QWL-12. The sequence continues at coordinate 1,930,449 of NZ_CM178745.1, read as the reverse complement.
TATGGACTTTAATATCCTTTATTGGGCGGTGGTATTGTATTGCATTTTTTATTGAGTTTCTAATTTTACAATTAGAGCATTGGCGTTTTGTTCCACAGGCATCCGCTTCATTTGAGACGATTTGACAGTTAAATAAGTTCCCAAATTGCCTAGACTCGCTTTCAGGAAAGTATTCAAAATAGGCTTCCATCACTTCATTTGCATAGACTACTTCAGTCTCTGCATTTAGTAAAAGCATACCTATGGGTGCATGATCAATGAGATTATATAAGGTTTTAGTATAAGTCATTTGGCTTTTTTCTTCATATTCTGGTTTCATCATTGCCTACCTTTATAAATATCAAGAGGGGACTTCCCCTCTTGAACTGTTAAAGATTCTCTTTTAGTTTAAATTTTAAATACATTGACATTATTATTGAGTTCCTCAGCTAAGGCAGCTTGTACATTTGCAACCTTAGAGACTTCATCAATAGCCTTAGTAACTTCCTCGACGTTCCCTGTAATCTCTAAGCTACTTGCGGTTGCTTGTTCAATAGCACTGGCTACTGATTCTATCGCTGTGTTGATATGATCGATGGCAGTGTTTATTTCTCCCGCACTGAGATTAAAAGAATTCATAGAATGACTGACATACTCAGCATCTTTAAGATATAAATCTCCAGTTTCTACAAGTACATCATAGTCCGCGATTACTTTTGTGTCAATAAATGTAAGCAGCTCATTTGAGTTTGATGAGAGATCATTAAAAGCAACATTAACTTCTTCTACTAGAATATTTATTTGATCTACTGATTTACGAGATGCTTCAGCTAGTTTTCTTACCTCGTCCGCAACTACAGCAAATCCTAAACCATGCTCGCCAGCACGCGCTGCTTCGATAGCTGCATTTAATGCAAGTAAGTTAATTTGCTCCGAAATTTTCTCTATAGATTCTGACATGACTATGATTTCTGAGACGACTTTACCTCGTTCGATAGAAGCGTGGATTTCTTTTTGTCTGTCTTGATAGATATTGATTGCATTATCTCTTGCTTTTTCAGCACCTTCACGCAGCTTTGAAGCTCTATTTGCAATCTCCATTGAATTCATATTACCTTCTTCAGCTTGATTTACTAATGTTTCTGAGAAGTTTCTAATTTGTATACCTGATGAACTTATCTCTTCTATGGCTGCAGATGTTTCTTCCATACCCGCTGCAATTTCCTGTGTTGACGAGTTTACATTTTGCACTTGAGCGTTAATTTCCTCAACTGTTGCACTTAATTCTTGGCTTGTAGAAGTTACTTCCATACTGTTTCTATTTATGGTTGTAAGTAGCGTCTTAAGCTTACCTGTCATTTCATCAAATGCTTTCGCAAGTTGACCCACTTCATCTTTTCTACTCGTGAACGCTTCATTTTGACTTTGCCTAAAGTCACCTTCTCTTAAGTATTCAGCTTGTTTGACTGTTTCTTTAAGACCTCTGACGATATTTCTAGTAATTAATAATCCAATAAAAATGGCTAAAAAAATGCTCGCTGCGGTTAAAATAAATGTAGTCGTTCTACCCATTATCATATAAGCATCACTGTTATCTTTAAGCTCTATTGCAATTTGGTTATTCATATCCTTTAGATCTGCTAAATCATTTTCTGTTTGCTCTCTGAGCTCTGCAGCCGTTTCGTTAAGCTTAATAGCTTGACTGTATTTTTTTTGTGATACCAATGAGATGATTTCCTCACGGTATTGTCTGTAGGCAGTGTTTGAAGATTTAAAGGCTTCTAGTAGCGCAAGCTCGTCCTCATGTGGGTTGCTGGCTTCATATTCTTCAATTAAATCATTGTTCTCTGTAGCAATACGATTTAGTGTCTGAGTGACGTCGCTAATGATACTATCTACATTACCAAGCTGAGATTTATAAAGTAGCTCCCCCATTTCAAAATGAGCTTCTGCTTGGTTAAGCTGAATTTTCCCTAGAATCGCGTTTGGAATTAGCCTCTCTGAATATAGTTCTTCCAAATAACCGTCCACTTTTTGTGTCACCATCATCCCTACGACTCCTACTACAGCAGTAATAATCGCAACTAAAATAAAACCAGAAATAATTTTTGTGCCCGTTTTTAAATTGTTAAACCCCTTCATAAATTTTCCTCCCTCATTTTTTATAACAAAAAAACCGACCTTAAATATGTCATATGACATATTAAGATCGGTTTTACTTTTCAGCCAGATAATTATCTCTCTTTTAGTCCAACCAAGCTATTCGTTCAAATCACTTTGATGCATAATTTTCATTTTATATACAAAAATATCATTTAAGAAATCAACTTCTAATTTATAGAAACTAAATTGAAACTGATCGTTGATTTTATTTAAAAATTTATACTCCGTATTCAAACAATCTCTTTGATAAAAGCTAGTAAATACTTCAATCGCTTCATCTCCAAAATTCTCAATTAAATAGCGTTCGTATTCAGTGACAACCCCCTGTAATACCACGTGAAGCTCTTCTTCATAATATTTTATATATATATTCTTAGGGCCCTTTCCGTTGATACTTTTTATTATGTCTGTAAACGCCTTTAGAAACCTGCTTTTATCATCATTCGAAAAAATCAACTCATCACCACATGAATAAATTATTACAATATACAATTTCATTATAAAACTAAAACCATTTATTTGCAAGTATACTTGCGGAAGTTAATTTATTCTTCATTTTTTTGTAAATAATTCCCTAGAATTCACCTTCACAATTGAATCATTTTAATTAACTCAGGAAATTGGGGGATTCAAACACAACTAAAATTATTTTTAATTTCAATTGATATTTTCTTATCAACCCATTATAATTAGAGTCGTAATTAAAAATAGAAATAGGTGCAGTAGGTTTTTCTACTGTTAAAAGGAAAGTGGAGTGTAAATCTCCCACGGTCTCGCCGCTGTAATAGAAGAGTCTTTTCCGTAGTGCCACTGGGTAACTGGGAAGGTGGAAAAGATGTTGATGCTTAAGTCAGAATGCCTGCCATTTCTTGTATCTGTAAACTCTACGAAGATATAGAGGAGATACACGGTTGAAGTGCGCCTATTCTGGGCATCTGAAAACCTTGTTGCTATGAGCTTTGATGACATGGCCTCTCGAATTCGTTTCGAGAGGTCTTTTTGATTTTAATTTATTATGAAAGCAGGAATCAAATGAAACTCATCGCATTATCATATATCTTGATCATGATTATGATCATCTTCGCAAACGTCCTAAAATCAGCAAAGACGCAAGGTAAAAAACATCATCATCACGGTGAATCGCTCTCAATCGATTACTATGCCTATCAATCGGGATTAAAACACTGGCACCCAGTACTAAAGTCAGTTCTTTCAATCTCACTTCTGTTGATGGGAATCGGATTCGATTCTGCGCTGGTCTCCACGATGATCTTGGTGACAGCGATGTTTCTTGTGGTCGTTATCGGCAAACTGAGTCTGGTTCAGTATTTGAGAGTTCTTTCAATTCCGATAACTTTCATACTTCTGAGTCTATTGACGATTAGTGTCGATTATAGCACGCTGGTGCCTTCCGGTTTATCGGTCAGATTTTTGAGTGGGTATCTCTATACAAATCTTGATCTTCTGAAAGCAGCTGGATTATTGGGATTAAAAATGTTTGCAGCCATTAGCTGTTTGCAGATGTTGGCGCTTACTACGCCATCTTCAGAGGTAATCTTAGTACTAAAAAAGTGTCATCTTCCAAGCTTGATCATAGAGCTGATGGCACTGACTTATAGGTTTATTTTCATACTACTAGACGTTACGATGCGTATGAAAAATGCTGCTGAGTCGAGGAATGGTTATGTCGACTATAAAGCCTCCCTGAGGACGTTTAGTCAAATCGCAGCTGGGCTACTCATTCAATCTATTAAAAAGGCCAATCAATACTATATTGCAATGGAATCCAGATGTTATGAAGGTGAATACCATTACTACGAGGAAGAAAGGTACTTTAATCCTAAGCTTTTAGCAACAGTATCTGTTCTCGTCAGTTTCATTTTCATGGTAGGGCTAAATTCATACTTAAGGGGATAAAATGCGCACTGAAACCATACTTGAAGTCAAACAGTTAAAATATACCTATGGCAGCGGTACGAATGCTTTAAACGGCATTGACCTCATCATTAGTGAAGGCGAAAAAATCGCCGTTATCGGCGCCAATGGTTCTGGAAAATCTACCTTCTTTTTAAATATAAATGGGGTTTATTCGCCTGACGAAGGGTCGATCCTTTATCGCGGAACTGAGCTTAATAAGGGCAGTCTTAAAAATCTTAGAAAGCACATCGGCATCGTTTTCCAAGATGCAGATAACCAGATCATTGCGTCCACCGTACGTTCGGAAGTCGGTTTTGGACCTATGAATTTAAAGCTGTCTCGTTCAGAGGTAACTCAGCGCGTTGACGCTGCACTTGAAACTCTAAACCTGACCGAACTTTCAGATCGCCCACCTCATTATCTAAGTGGTGGTGAAAAGAAACGTGTCACGATAGCAGGCATTCTATCGATGCATCCTGAAGTCATCATATTTGATGAACCCACTGCCTCTCTTGATCCTGTCGGCAGTCAAATGCTCGAAAGCCTACTTCACGATCTAAATGCTTCGGGTAAAACCTTGATCTTGTCCACTCATGATATTGAGTTTGCCTATCGCTGGGCAGATCGAGTGGTGGTGTTTGACAAGGGACAAATCATAGGTGATGGTACTGCTCTTGAGATTTTCAAGAACGATGCGCTTTTAAAAAGAGCCAATCTCGTAAAGCCAAGCCTGCTAGCTGTTTATGAGGCAATGGTAGAAGCTTCCCTTCTACCTGCTAATGATGATTATCCAAGAACCTCTGAAGCGCTAAAAGCGCTGATTAAAAATTACACCAATATTTGATAGGGAGGACACATCATGAATTTGAAACAAAAAACGATCTTTATGGTCAGTATCGCCATTGCTTTCATCGTCGGCTTTGTACCAGTTTCAAATGCAATGCATATTATGGAAGGTTATCTACCACCAATGTATTGTATCCTATGGGGCGCAATTACACTGCCATTCTTAGTACTGGGTTATCTATCTATAAAGAAAACGGTTAACAACGATCGCAAATCAATCACACTCATCGCTATGTCCGGTGCGTTTATTTTTGTCATTTCATCGTTAAAAATCCCCTCAGTTACAGGTAGTTGTTCGCATATGACAGGAACAGGCCTAGGTGCGATCCTCTTTGGTCCAACTGCTGTAAGTGTACTTGGCGTAATTGTACTCATTTTTCAAGCAATTCTACTTGCACACGGCGGCTTGACGTCACTGGGTGCAAACACATTTTCAATGGCGATCGCAGGGCCTTTTTTAACCTATGCCGTCTATGTGATCTGTCGCAAACTCAAAGTCGGCAAGCATATGAGCGTGTTTTTAGCTGCAGCTTTAGGTGATCTTTTCACTTACTGCATCACAAGCTTACAACTTGCGCTTGCTTATCCTTCAGAATCTGGTGGCTTTCTGGTTTCAGGCGCAAAATTCCTTGCAGTTTTCGCTCCGACTCAAATCCCACTGGCAATTATCGAAGGCATCCTCAGTGTCTTAATCATCATGGCGCTTGAAACTTATGCAAAATCTGAGCTTAAGGGCATTGGATTTATAAAGGTAGGTGAAGAGTGATGAAAAAAACAAAGTTAAAGGTCGTTTTATTGCTCTCCCTCGTTCTAATCATCGCGATTGTTCCACTTTTCCTCGTAAAAGGCGCTGAATTTGGTGGTTCTGATGATGCAGGCAGTCAGGTGGTCTCTGAAATTACAGGTACTGAATACGAACCCTGGTTCACCCCGGTTATGGAAAGATGGATCGATGGCGAACTGCCTGGAGAAGTCGAAAGCTTACTTTTCTGTGTTCAAACGGGTATCGGTGTTGGGATCATCGCCTTTTTCTTAGGACGATTTGTAGAGAGAACAAAACAAGAAAAAATGAGAGCTATGGAAGATCAATAGTGACTACTAATTAATAACTACTAATTAGCATATATAAAAAGTGAGCTGATATTAATCTCAGCTCACTTTTTTATATCATAATCATAATTTAAAGCCCTAAGAACTGTCTCAGCGCCAGTTCGTCATTCAATATTCTTAAAGCAACGCCATTTTCCTTTAAAAGCGCTTCTAAGGCTATTTGATGTGCCTTTGCAGCTAGACCAAAATTGACCAAATCATCTGAACGATAGGCTGCGACTAGATTAGGGAGAACACTTAAGTCTAGCCCTGCTCTATCAAGCGTTGGCGTTAACTCAATATCCATCTCAACAGCGACAAACAAACAAGTCTGTGCATCGTTGATCTCAACTGCACGACCAATCTTATTATAGGAATTAATGAGTTCCTCATAAAAGTCTATAAAACAATCTTTAAATGGATGTGTCGTTTTCTTAGACTCAAAATAACGCTTTGTAGCTTCAAACAACTGAATGATGTCTGATTTTATTATTTCTATTTCATTTGATACAAACACCGTGTCGTATAATCTATCAAACTCAGGTGGAACAAGTGCCATTGAAAGAATTTCTTTTTTCAACTTACCTCGACCACGTTTTACCGTATCTGAGTTAAACAGCGCAATGGCATTTGTGACTGAATAGATAACTTCTATCCCAAATCGCCTCGCTACAGACAGGTCTTCTGTTTGTACCAGTTGATAAAGTGGGCGGTACGCCTCAGTCAGCTTGGAAAACGCCTTGTACTCAAACTTTTCACGGTCCTTCGTATCAAGTGCAATCTCCTTAAGCGACATAAACCGATCCAACGCTGTCTGATCCTTGTAGTACATAATTTTACCTTCGGTGATGATCGAAGTAATTCGCTCATCGTGATTGGCGATTCTCGTAAGTCTTTCCCAAGAAATTGGCCAAAAATCATAACCGATACCATCGATGATAAACACTTTGCCCAGTTCGTAACCTCGATCATTATCAACGACAAAGTATAGATCCAAATCGCTTCGAGCATGTGTTTCACCATAGATCGTCGATCCCATCACCACGACGATAGCGATGTCATCCGCATAGTCCTTCTTAATTTTCTCAAGTAGTGCTTCCAATGCTTTTACTGGCTTCATATAACCTCCATGAAGATTAAGACGTAATTAAATCAGAAAACTCAGCTTGTATCATTTGCCTTAACACTTCAGGATTGAGTGATACTTGTGTCCCAATCTTACCACCACTTACTGTGATTTCGTCGAGTTCAGTTGCAGCGTCATGTATAAAGGTTTTATATTTCTTTTTCATCCCTATAGGTGAACAGCCACCTCTTATATAGCCTGTATATTTTTCAATGTCTTTAACGGGAATCATTTCAATACTTTTTTCGCCACAAACCTTTGCAGCTTTCTTCAAATCTAAATTCTCAGCTACAGGGATCAATAATACATAAAGCTGTTTGCTCTGCCCCATGGTGACAAGTGTTTTATAAACGCATTCCACTGGTTTGCCTACTTTTTCAGCTACGGATACACCATCAATTTTTCCATCGTCAGGTTCATAGTGTGCCACCGTAAATTGGACCTTACTTTGTTCTAAGATACGTTCTACATTTGTTTTCTTCATTGTATTGCTCCATTCCAAATCGATCATCTTTATTTTGTTCGTCGATCACTTGCTTTTGCAAACGATTCTTTTTGTACATATAAGCCTTTATCCGCTACCAGCATCAACATATCTAGGCTTTGATTTGCATCTGCATCATATAAGGCATAACCCATACTGATGGATAGTTGATAAGGTTTTACCGACTTTTTATTATAATTATCAAATAAAATGCTCACCTGATTGATTCGATCTAATACAGCTGCATCTGTTTTAAGCTCTGTTGACAGTATGATAAACTCATCGCCACTTAATCTAGCAACTACATCGGACTTGTGCGAGCCTTCAACCAATAGGTTAGCCGCCATGATCAGTGCCTTATCGCCTTCTTTGTGACCGTAATTATCGTTCACTTGTTTAAAACGGTTTAAGTCACCATAGATAATAGCAAAGGAACGTCTACTTTCTCTCGCTTCTTTCAGTACGGTTTCAGCTTTTTCATAGTATCCTTTTCTGTTTAGAAGTCCAGTCAAATCGTCTCTATACACGGCCTTATTCTCTTCCATTAGTTTATCAACCTTATTAAAGGCATCTGAAAACTGAATTGCCATAATGTACGCCTGAGAAAAGATGAAGATAAAAAATCCGATAGATGCAAGCGACCTCGTTTGGATAATCCCCTCTTGAAGAAGCATGTCGTTAAAGGTTGCACCTACGAAGACAAGCACACCTATAAAAAGGATGAGTGCTCCCTGTGTTTTTTGCGTGACTTCGTAGAAGATTGCATACAGTACATATAGGAAAATCAATGCGAATACGACTTCATATAGTAAAAGCAATTTGCTATATAGACTGATAGGTGTAAGTAGGGTTAAGCTACTCGCCGATAATGTTAAAGCGACTAATGCATACACGAGCTTAGCAGGTATTTTCCTAGGAAAAAGAGTTCTAAAAAATGCGACGATAAATGGCAATCCTCCGTAGACAGTAAGATATGCCGATCGATTCAACTGTTCTACCGTAATGTTTGGGAAGAACTCATAGACAAATCTACCGCCAACTAAAACATTGCGCAGCGAGATAATCAAGCAAAAAAAGCCAAAATAAAGTGGTGCTTTATAAGAGCGTCGTTTTAAAAACAACGCAAAATGATACACCGCCATTATGACAAGCGCTCCAGCAATAAATATATCGGTGGAAACACTTTGAATATAGTGGTGTTTAATCGCCAGTGCCGTGCCCAACTGAATGTCTCTAATCTTGCCGGTTATGTTATGATAATTTGCCGCTTGGATCACTATTTCAAGCTCAGGAAGCTCTTGTTTAAATGTGATCATTTGTCGTTCAAAGCTACCTTTAAACGCATCTGGATCATTCGTAACGAATCCAACCTCAGAATAAGAAACACCGTTGATCCAAACCTTTGATGCCGTCATTACCTGTCTGACGATTAGCCCATAAACCTCTGTTTCAGGTGCAGTTTCAGGCATTTTGATAACCAGTCTTAGCGTTGCTACGCCATCTTTTTCGAGCACTTCACCGTGCGCCCCAGTTTTGTATGGATTGGGAACATGAAAATAAATCTTGTCCTCTGCGAAAGCATCAAATTCTCCTGGAAAGATAAGTTGCCCCGGATATAGTTCCCATTCGCCATTTAGTTTAACTGTTACGTCGTCCTTTGGCACCCATTCACTTAAATCCAATGTTCCAAACTCGATGAGCTCGGTATCATGACTGTCAGCACAGCCTGATAACACCAGCATCATTAGAATAAGTAAAACCATTAAAGATTTTTTTTGACAGGTATAACCTCTTTGAACAAATTTTTTCATAAGCCCCCTCAAACGCTTAAATTATAATGCCTTCCCCCAATCTGCCAACGCTTTTAACGTCGGTATGAGTGCTTCACCTTTATTTGAAAGGGTGTATTCTACTCGTGGTGGAATTTCTGCATATTGAGTTCTTTTGACGACGCCGTGTCCCTCTAGCTCTTTAAGCGACTGAGTCAGCATCATGTTTGTGATGCCTTCAACCTGTCTTTTTAATTCATTGTATCTAACAACGCCATTCTTATGGATCGCCCAGATAACCGGAAGGCGCCATTTTCCACCGATCACATCGATAGCAGCGGAAAGTGGACAAGTATCGTATTTGCTCATATATTTTTCATTAGACATATGTATCCTCTTTACTCAGTTTTTTCTTCCTTAATCAGTATATCTTGCATACTTGTACATTTCTAACTTTCAATTAAAATTGTAACTGAAAGGCATATTACGGTCAACAAAAAGGAGTTCGTTATGGGAATTACGTACGAAGTTTTACACGAAGTTAACCTTAAAGCACTACGGGTACTTTGCAATGACTTGATGAAATTTCAAAAAACCAAAGCTTTTATCACACCTGAACGATTTGATACGATGACATTTGAAACCAGACTTTTACCTTCAGTAAAAGGTGCAATGAAAAATCATATTTTAGTAGCGAAAGAGGCTGATTTAATCGTTGCGTATGCTTATGCCAACATCAATTCAAAATTATCTTACGCCGAAGGCCCTTTTGGTAAGTTTTTTGAGATGGACTCTGTTAAAGGGGATCTGGTCGGTTGTTTATCACAATTTTACATCATTCCTGAATATCGTGGAAGAGGGATCGGCAGTCAATTATTTGATCGATCAATGGCATGGCTTAGTGGCTTTCCAGAGATAGAAAATCACTTTATCTTTGTCTCTAATGGCAATACAGATGCACTCCATTTTTATCTTAAAAAAGGATTTATCATAAGTCATGATATACTTGATGGTTTTATCACCGTTATGAGAAACAAGTAAATAAAACCCCCTTATGCGTTTACAAATACGTATTTCTTGTATACACACTTAGGGGGTTCTTAAAACTTTAGATTTTTAATGCTAAATGCACACTATAGTTTGAATCTAGACACTGCCATTTTTAACTCTTCTGCTATCTTAGCCAGCTCGTTGCTTGCTTCCGAGATTTCATCCATAGATGCTGACTGTTCTTGAATTGCAGCTGCCGCTTGTTCTGTCCCCGCTGCATTTTCCTCTGATATCGCCGACAAACTGCCCATGAGATCGATTAAATCTTCTTTTTTTGTAGTCATCACATTTCTTGATTCTGTAATCTCTGAAATTTGATTTAAAATATGATCGACAGCAGCTGATATTCCCATAAACTTATCCGAAGTCAGTTCAACACTTTTAGACTGTGAAAGCGTAATTTGCTGTGAATCCTTCATTGTATTTACTGCTTGAAGTGATTTCTTAATCAGATCATTGATGGTGTTTTGGATGTCTTCTGTAAAAGCAGTCGATTGCTCAGCTAGCTTTCTAATCTCTTCAGCCACTACAGAGAATCCTCGACCAGCTTCGCCAGCACGCGCCGCTTCTATAGCCGCATTTAGAGCTAGAAGATTGGTTTGATCTGCGATGCTTTTAATCATCTGACTTGCTACTTCTATTTTTTCTGTACTTTTATTCGTCTCTTGAACGATATCATATACTGAATTTGACGCCTCACTATTTCGTTCCGTTTCGACGACGAGATGGTCAACAATTTTCATTCCTTCATCTTTAAGCTGACTAACTTGACCGGCTGCATCTGAAAGGCTGTTAATTCTGTCAGCATCTTGTTCAAGTAATCTGCCCAAATCGTTGGCACTATCAACGCCATTAGATGTGTTTTTAGCTTGATTGGTCGCACCTTCAGCAATTTCTTCAATGGTTTTTGCTACTTCATTGCCTGAGTTCGCACTCATTAAACTGGTTGCAGCCAATTCCTCTGCTGATGAAGCCAACTGATCTGAAGTATAGCTGATATTCTTAAGAATCTCTATAAGATTGTGACTGACTTGATTGATCGACTTAGCCAAATGTCCCATTTCATCTTTTCTTGAGATAAACTTCTCATCTAAAACAGTTGTTAAATCATACGCTGCAATACTATCCATAATCGTCACAGTCTTTTTGAGTGGTTTCGTAATCATAGATGTGATGATTAATGCAACAATACCACTTAAGATAATTGCGCCTATTGTTAAGATCAGATTTAAGAAATTAATTTTGCTTTCGAGGTTAGAGACATAATCCAACACGCCTTGTCTGATAACGGCTGCAGTATCTGAAATACTTGTAGCTACAGCTCTTACCGAGTTAGCCTCTTCAATCTGTTGCGACGTCAAGTCCACATATTTATCAAATGCACCATCATAGGTAATGATTGAAGCTTCTGCAGTGTTTAGTTCATCCAAAACATCTTGAGCTTTCAAAATCGTCCTTGCATTTGCAATTTCGTCCTTCACTTGAATAACGCTATCGTCAAAGGCCTGGTGGTTTTCAGTATTCTTATCAATTTGATAATCTTTCATATGCGTATTCATATTCATAAAGGCCATATTGATTTTTCTTAGTAAGACATATTTCTCATATGAAGCCTTTATTTCCTCAGGATCAGTGAGGGTTAAGATATACTCTTCCTCTAGTCTTAACGTCTCGTTAAGACGATCATATGCAATCGTTGATTCATCCAACATAATTACACTTTGGTTGTCTTTTTCTGATTCCATCTGCACATACGTGTTGAATCTAGCAACATATTGATCTAGATCCTGAATGATTTTAGCTGAATTATTTTTATTCGCTTCTGACTTCATAAGTGAAGAAGCCTGTTCGATAGACGATTTCGCTATATCAAGGCTACTTTGTACCTTAGCTGATGTGTCCGCCAAACCATCCTGTTGAAATCGAACCTGTTCAATTCTTGCTGCTAACACATTGGCTTCCATATCTGATACGAGATCGTAAATCTCAATTTGATTATTCATAGCGCGATAATTGCTTACGTTAATCAAGGATAAAATCACTATAATGATAATCATCAATGAAAATCCCAAATAGAGTTTATTCCTAATCTTTAAATTTACAAAAAAATTGTTTTTATTTTTCATACCATCCCTCATCCACTCAAAATTTGTGCCGATCTCTATTTAAATTTTATTTATGCACTTAATGTAATATATGTACACCGATTTCACAATTTATAACATGAACTTTTTGTTAACTAGGTATTAATACCTATCTCAAATGGGTTAAAAGGCGTTACTTAAAATACCCTATCTTTTCCAAAACAAGTAAATTACACATTTTACTATATTAGCAATTTGATGTCTCTATTAATAAAATAAGAAAATTCTCACAAAAAAACCTCATAATTAAATTATGAGGTTTCATTACATCTTTAAATTATATATATATATGGCTTAGTCGATTCATCGCTTCTATAGCCTCTAAAGGTTTATCAAAGTAGTAACCCTGTATAAAATCACACTGATAAGACTTTAACGCTTCAAGCTGTTCTTCTGTTTCTACACCCTCTGCTATAGTTTCAAATCCAAGCGACTTTGCTAAATTAATGATACCGATCAATAGTGCATTTGAACTCTCATTTTTTTGAATTGAATTGATAAACTCTCGATCGATCTTTAGCTTATTGATCGGCAAGTTATTGAGGTAACTGAGCGAGGAATAACCGGTGCCAAAGTCATCGAGATAGATGGTTATACCCATCGTCTGTAACGATTTTAGGATATTTCTAGCGATTTCTTGATTTTCAATATAGACTGACTCTGTGATTTCAAGTGCAACACTGGACACTGAAACATTGTGTTTTTGCAAAAACTCTTGAAGTCTCTTTAAAAAATGTACCTCGAAAAGCTGTTTCGGTGAAATATTTATTGAAATCATTAAGTTTGGATTAATCTCAACCGCTTTTGATATAAACTTCAAAGCTTCCTCAAGGATATAATTCCCAAGGTCTATAATCTGTCCAGTTTGCTCCGCTACTTCTATAAATTCATTTGGGAAAACCATACCCAATTCACTTGAACGCCATCTCACTAGAGTCTCAAAACCGACAACCTCTCGATTATGGGCATCTACAATAGGTTGATACACGTTGTAAAATTCCTTGTTTTCAATTCCTTCGTTGATCTTACTAAAAATGCGATATTTCTTCTCGAGTAGCTCTTGATACGCTGTATCGTGAAGTGCAAAGCCACCCTTTCCTTTTTCTTTTACTTTATACATCGCTGTTTCTGCGTTTCTAACCATGTCTATAGCAGATAATCGATTTCTTGTATCAGAAATACCGATACTGACAGGTACTTTGTAGACGACATTATTTACTTTTACAGTTGCCAACAATTCATTCAGATTCATTAGGATTTCTTCTAGAGAAATTTCAGTTGTCACCTTAAAGACCACGGTATCGCCGTTCGTTCTTGCTATATCGTCCTTAACACAGTCAAAGTCTCTCAAAATATCAATTATCGCCACTAGAATTCGATTGCCTATTTCATAACCAAAAGAATTGTTAATGTATTTAAAATTATCGATGTCCAGTAAAATGATGTAGTAATCTAAGTCTGGATAGTTTTTTAAGTCCCGATCCAATCGTTTGACAAATCCATCGAGATTATAGGCACTGGTGAGCAAATCATGATCCACTTGGAACAATAGCTCCCTTTCACTTCGCTTCTGTCTAGTAATATCTTTAACTGCAACAACGAGCACTGTTTCACCTAACTTCGAATGTGAAATCAAAAGTGCCAACCTTAAATCATGGGTCTTATTTTCATGATGATAAGAAACCTCGATTTTGCCATAGTGAATCTCATGCTTTAAAAGACTTTTCCATAGTTCTAAAAATGTAGTTTGATCTTTTTCGTCTATATTATGATAAAAGTTAGGTACCTCGTCTACGATTTCGAAAGTCTCAATTCCCATCAAGCTTGTCATTCTATTATAAAGCTTTGATTCTTTAGTGAGCAAGTTATAGGTTAAAAAACCATCTTCTGTTACCTTAAGTAAGGCACTTAAAAAATCATTTAGGTTTGTAAAATCCTTATTTAATCTGGAGATCTCATCGTACTGATATCTAAGCTCCTCTTCAGCAGCCACATATTCTTCATTAAGTGCTGTAAGCTCGAGGTTCATTTCATTTACAGATATGAGTTGATCAAGGTAGAGTTCTTCAAATTTTCGGTACATGCCAATTCCCTTATATAGTGTGAAACCAGCTAAAAGTACCATACCTGTAATATTAAAGACATAACCTGAACCTATATCTACAGTCTGTCCAATGGCAAGATATCCATTGGTTATTGTAAACATTAGCGTCACAACCCCTTGAATGACTAAAAGTGCTTTTGAAAGACTTAAAAACATGACAATTAGAAAAACAATCACAGCAGATCCTGTCGTTGTCATATACTTTCCTGGTGCTGAAAAATTAATTAACACCAAATAAAACAATGACATAGCAAGGTAAATTTTAAATCGCGTTTCACTTTTAAAATTCATATACTTCGCTATATGTACAATGATATAGTTCATCATCGAGAGTAGCGAAAAAATTGTAATCGTAAGTATTTGCTGTTGCATGCCATAGGTAGAAAATACAACACTTGGAATTGAAGTTAAATAGATGAGAATAATTAAACTGACTATAACCTCATGGATCGTGTTAGCTCGGATGTTTTCATATTCATTTTTAATTTTCAGCTTTATCGTATTCATAAGTCCCCATTTAAATACTTGAAATTCAATGTAACATTATATTTCATTTACTTTCAATCTAACCATTATATAAATACAAAAAATAATTGTTAGCATAAAACATACTAACAATTATTTATTGGATTAATACTATCATATTTTATAACTAATGAGAATCCTTTTATATAATTGAAAATCCATTTATAACGAAGCAATTTTTTCGATTTCCGTTCGTATCGCCTGTGTATTTTCTGTTATTTCATGAATATTGTCTATCATTTTCGATACTGCAGCATTCACTTCCTCCGTTGTAGCAGAATATTCTTCTGAAACGCCAGCAATCATAGTGATCGTATTAAAAGCATCTTCCTTATGGTTTTCAAGATCTTTTGCATTAGCCCCTGCTTTATTGAGCCCAACATTTGTTACCTTTAAAAAATCTATGGTTTTACCAATATTTGTAACCGTATTCTTAACGATTTTGTTGGTCTCATCTGATTGTGACTTTAATGCTGTCATGGTTTCTTGTGCAGATATAATATGCGCATCCATTCCGGTAACCACTTGATTGATGCTTTTAGCACTTTCAGAGGTTTCTTCAGCTAATTTACGAATTTCATCCGCAACGACAGCAAATCCACGTCCAGCTTCTCCTGCTCTAGCAGACTCAATAGAAGCGTTTAAAGCCAGTAAATTGGTTTGCTGTGCAATATTATCAATCTTTTGAATCGCTGAAATAATAACCTTAAACTCAGTAAGCATTTGACTGATCGTTTCATAGATTTCAGAATTCAGGGACTCTGAATTTTTTACAATTTCCTCTAAATCCTTCAGCGTAATGGTACTTTCTTGATTAATTATTTCACTTTCCTTAGTTCCCTTGGAAAGCTCATTGATCACTTCATTGATACCATCGACTGAGTGACTCAACGCATCCATAATCTGCATCGCCTTTTCTAGGTCGTTACTTTGATCCACTGCCCCTTTTGAAATTTCTTCTATCGCATACCCAATTTCATTGGAGGTTGTATTTAAGGTGATTATCGCATCACTAAGTCCTCTAAAGCTATTCTCTGACTCTGCTACACCAGAGACGATAACCGCTCTTGAAGCGTTTATCTCGTTGGTTGTCTTAATCTGTTCTTCAACCGTTACTACTAAATTGTCAAAGATATTTTTAATTGACCTTCTAATAAAAAAGGCAATCACAAGTGCAATCATTAAGACTGCAGATATCGTAATTTTTGTCTCCAAAGCCAAAGAAACCTGCACGGTTCCCTCAAGCGTTTTTAACTCAGAATGTCCCATGAGTACGTTGATAATAAATGCAATAACCACAAGCGCTGTATAAGTAACACTGACAAGCGTATTGTGAAGCAATACTATTGGAATGAAAGCACTGATTAAAAGTGCAACCAACATCACGTTTAATGGATAGGATGAAAAAAATACGAGCATAATCCCTGCCATAAAAGTAAATGCCAATACTATAATTTTATTGTCCACTGCCATCTTAATCTTAGGTGTAAAAAAAGCAAATATACCCACAACTATTGAAAATATGGATATGATAATTAACGTCGGATTAAAATTACTCAGTCCTTCCGGTGCTAAAAGTGCAGTAAAAGGTGAGTAAACCGCTATAAATGCAAATATAAAAATTGTCGCCTGCCGAAACGATTTGAAAATAAAAAACTTAATATTATCAATAACATTATTAGAGTTTTGCTCCATATAACCACCCCTTCATATTTGTTACAGTATTTATACCGAAGGATTATTAAAGAAAACAATTAAATGCGACTTAAGTTCAAATTAACAACTCGACAAACTACAGCCAATTGTTAAATTTTGGTCAATGTTAAATTAACTTAATACTCTTCCTAAATCTTTTGATTGACTCTAAAGATTTAAAAATGATATAATTCGATTCGGCTTAGACACAATGACCTATTTTATTAGTCAAAATGAATTATATATCTCATGTTCAAGGGCAAAACTATCGAAAGATAGTGACGCAAAGCTACAGGGCCTTTCAAATGGCAGCCAGTTACCTTGAGGTATTTTTTTATGTTCAAAAAACTTAAAAACCATATGATTGCGCTCTACATTCTACTTTATAATGCTGAATTTATTAGAATCTTTACTAGATCAAATCACTCACTAGTCACAACATATCTTCTTCTATATTAATATGGGAGAATTTCAATAACCTATATCATAGAAAAACACCAAAAGTTGATGACCTTAAAGGCTGTCAACTTTTGGTGTTTTTTCGTTGAATACTACATATTATAAAAGCATATTTCACGAATTACTGTCTTTTTTAATTTTCTTTTTCCACGAACTGGATATAGAGTCGTGTAATCTCAACTCTGTTAAAGCCTCACTAATCGCTTCGTAATTTTGACTGACGCCTTCCCGATCATTGCAATACTTAACGGCTCTTTCTTTATCAATTCCTAAGCGATTTGCTTCTTCAGTTACATCTATATTTGCACCTAAAAATATAAACTCCCATCCCATTTTTTCTCTTTGCTCTTGGATTAGACGTTTCACTTGTCTGTAGGTATATTCACTACTTGCATTTTCAAGTCCATCTGTTGTAATCACAAATAGAAACTGATTGGCTTTATACTCCGCTTTTGTTTCCTCATGTTGTAATTTCATGCTTGTAATTGTTTTTCCAATCGCATCTAGTAAAGCAGTGGTCCCTCTCACAAAGTACTCAGCAGATGTCAAAGGATTTACCAATGGCAGTGATTTTCTATTGTGAAGGACTTCATAGCAATTATCGAACAATATTGTGGTAACCCTTACTTCCCCTTCTTGCGCCAACTGTTTCTCAAGCAAAGCATTATAACCGCCTATGGTATCGCTTTCCAGCCCAGCCATAGAACCACTTCTATCTAGAATAAAAACAACCTCGGTAATCGTCTTCTTTTTCATATGCTACCTCCTAAGATTTGTTACTCAAAGGATATCACTTTTTAAAAAAAGAAAGGTCGCCTAATAGGCGACATTTTCACTATAACATTGGCTCATTGAATTCAAATAAAGCCAAATTAATCGCGTATATATCAAACTGCTCCTTCTCGATAAAATATCGAATAATCAAATCCTGTTTGCTACTATTTGAAAAGGCATAACCAGCTTTTTGCATCAGATCACAAGCTTCATCGAACGATAGCTCCAAGCTAATCGCCAGAGCCATAACCGTCGCTTTGCTGGGCTTGTAAGCACGATCGCTACGAATCTTAGAGAACAGTTTTCGATCGATGTTTGCCCGCTTATAGACCGTTACATCATCAAAACCCTTATGATCAATTAGCCTAAATAGATGCTCGGAAAAGGTCGCTTGAAGTTCAGAAAGCACATCTTCTAAATTTCTTTCTTTTAAAGATGCAGATGTCACGTTGTGCCGTGGTTGATCGAGTAACACTCCCATATCTGAATCGTTTAAGGCATGTTTAAAAATCTCTGCTGAATCATTAATGTATTCTTCTTCATCTTCATAAGCGTCATCTATATAAGCGTCATCTATATAAGCTTTAATTTCACTGTATCTGTTATCAGATAGATAGGTAGTTGTGCGATTAAAAATCACCAAATAGACCATCATATCATTTGATTTCAAAAATAAATCGATTTCAGAAATTGCGACTTCTATCGCTTGCTCTTTTGGATAGCCATATACCCCTGAAGAAATTAATGGAAAGGCAATAGAAGCCAATCCTTTCTCAAAAGCAAGTGCCAAAGCCTTTTGATAGCAAGATCTCAGTAAATACTCTTCATTATGACCACCACCGTGCCAAACAGGTCCTACAGTATGTATCACATATTTTGAAGGCAAGTTAAAGCCTTCCGTTAGTTTTACATCACCTGTTTTACAACCGTTTAGCATTCGACACGCCTCAAGAAGCTTTGGACCAGCGGCTCTATGGATTGCCCCATCAACGCCACCACCACCTAGCAAGGAAGTATTGGCCGCATTAACGATTGCATCCACTTTCAGTTTTGTGATATCATTTCTAATAATTTCAAATGGCATATGCATCACCTTTCACTTTAATTGTATCTCTATTTTATTATAAAACATGAAATTGGTTAATGCATAAAAGTCATACAAAAATCTCTAATAAAATTTCTCCTTTAATACGCTGTAGTCCTTAAAGATACTATTTTACAAAAAATACTTTACCTCATAAATTTTAATTTACACATTTATATAGATACTCTATACTAATAAAGCTAGTGGAAATTTTATACATAAATCAACTAAATAACTCTGTAAAAAATGAACTTTTAACTAGATTTGTTTTTGTTAATGTATTAACATTTTCCGCAGTAAATCATTTCCTGGGGGAAGTATGCGAAGAAAAAAAGTACTCTTATTAAGCCTGTTTCTATTAACAGTCTCTACCATCTTTCAGTTCAACTTTGACGGGACTATCTCATTTGCTGAAACGATCCTGATTGAAAACACATCAACACAAGAAATACAAGCAATTAATACACTAGACTCAAAAGACAAAACGGGAAACGATACTTTTTTCTTGGCAGATGAGGATGGTGATAATACCACAAAACCTGTTAGCGTCAACAGTGACAGTATTACTGAATACCAACTATTAAGTGATGGCACAACACAGATTACATACGACATTAACGGCGAGTTTAAAACAGGGCTCTACCTTGAACCCGATTTATATCGTTCTTTCGATGAAGGCGAGTTTAGTTACTTTTATACTACTTTATCCGTACCTTATGTGGCCGAAGAGCTAGGATTTTCACAATTATCTAATAAAGTTGCTCAATCCAGCACAGATATTGTCGTCGCGATTCTGGATACCGGAGTTGATGTAAAAAACGCGACATTAAAATCGAGATTACTACCTGGTTATAATACCGTTAAAAACAAAAAAGACACTGATGACACCAACGGGCATGGTACGCATGTTGCTGGAATAATCGCAATGTCTACACCTTCAAATGTGAAAATTCTACCTATAGATGTTTTTGATGAATCAGGTTTGGCTAAGGATTCTGATATAGTTACCGGTATTTATTATGCTGTTAACCAAGGTGCAAAAGTCATTAATATGTCACTATCAGGCGAAGGAAAAACCAACTATCTTGAAAATGCGATTCAATACGCAATAGACCGAGATGTCATTGTTGTTGTTTCTTCTGGAAATGATGCTTCTGATAATAGCTATCTGTATCCAGCTGCATTTGATGATGTCGTTACAGTAGGGGCAACTAACACACTTGGTAGCTTATTATCTTACTCTAACTTCGGTGATTCAGTTGATATCTGTGCACCTGGCGAAAATATAGTCAGCACCTATCTAGACAATACCACAGTTTCAATGTCAGGAACTTCTATGGCCGCACCTTTTATCTCAGCAGCTACTGCTCTAATTTGGCTAGACCAGCCTGATTTGGATGCAGATGAAGTTAAAAAAATTATGCTTTCCCAAACAAAAGATCTTGGCGCTCTAGGAAAGGATCAATTTTTCGGATCTGGTGAAATAAATTTAACTGGTTATGCCTCTAGTGATTCTTTTTACTTGATTGGACATACTTATGCAAACGTTGACAACATCCCCGAATATAAATTCGATCTTCCCATTAAATTTTACTCAGATAATACTATTGAGACCATCGATTTTTTGGTAGATGGTGTTCCTGTTAAAACCTTGTATTCTACAGATAGCGTACAAGACGCTTCACTTAACATTCGTAAATTGAAATTAGGTGAACATAAGCTAACCGTTACAATAAACAACACCAATGGCAGTCAAGAAACCGTAATTAATTCAAAATTTCTAATCCCTGATTACAATGTTTCAATTATTGTATTTGATCTTCTTTGAAATATTATTGGTTCAGACAATTTTCGTCCTCAAATGGAATTTTATGAGTATGATTTAGACGAAAATATTTATGATGAGCCTTCTTCTCTTTTCATGGATGAAAATGTTTATCAGCTCAATATTGATTTTACAGCAATGGCCAAGGCAAATCGAATCACATATGGTTGTTTAAACTTGTCCTATTCGGATACACCATTTTATTTTAGAGGTCTCTTTACCAGCGGTCTTACCTTACTCGAACCACTCAGTTGTGAAACCGTAACCTTTGAGTCCGATTGGGAATTCGGAGACAACGCTTACGTGGAATACAACATTCCATTTGATCGTTTTAAAAACTCAAAATATATTAGTCCCTTATATGAAAGAGTCCTGCAATATACAGTTGGCATGAGGCAGCTCTTAACAACCCAAGAAGTATACGATAATCCAGATGGAACCTATTCAATATCACAAGATAAAGGGAAATTTTTTGTAAAAATTTACAATGATACAAGTTATTCAGATAGTATTAAGCCACCTGAAGTATTGTATAACGATTACTTGTGTTATTTAGATGATTTTGATCTTACCTATGAAGACTTTAGTGATGTTTCATTTAAACTAGTTCCAGAAGCTTATTTCAATCAAATTGAAATTGTAGATCCAGTTTCATTAAGTTATGTAATAAATGTAGATTTGAGTTATCTAGACAGCGTCGCCGATTCATATGATGTTAAGCTCGGTAGAAATATCTATAATATAAAATACTGTTTTAAACATGCGCTTAATAATCGAGAATTATACTACAAAATCTTTACCAATATAAATCTTTTTGAACCATTAATAATAGACTCTCCTTTTTTAGAAGAAGTTAAAGAAGAGGTCATGTTAGATAGTGGAGAAGGTGTTATCCTCCATGAACTGGTTAACAACGTTGGCGGTAGTATCGTAATAACTGAACATGACTATGTAAACCCAATACTCGTCCTAACAGATACTAAAACGAAAGCAACATACAGAATAAAAGGATATAAAACTATATTAGGCTATTATAGCTACGTGAATGAGCAATCTCAAGATGCTTACAAATTAAAAGGGATTCCAAATGGAAAATACAGAATGACTTTCGAATATGAAGAAGGTGTAATTTTCTTCCCTTATGCACATTATGATTCGGTTGTAGAAATCAAAGACAATAAAATATTTAATGGTACAAACACTGCCCCAAGCTCAGATACCTCTCACACTTATTATATTACGAAAAATTTCAGTGGTTGGATTGATTTAAATCGAATTTTCAAAGATAATGAGCAATCCACGTTGGTCTATAAAGCTGATAAAGGATGTGTTATCGACAATATTCTGTATTTTTCGAACTATAAAAATAACGATATCGTCGTAAAGGTAAATGCTTACGATGGCGCTGGAGGCGTAACGACCACAACACTTAATTTAATACGATCACATGACAATGAAAATGGTGATGATTTTACGCCAATTCCAGAAATCATAAGCATGGATGCCTCAAATTGGGCGAAAGAAAGCATAGCGATTGCAATTACTAAAAAACTAGTTGAAAATAGTATTCTAAGCCAGTATCAGGAAGATATTACAAGAGGTGAAGTGAGTATTCAAGCAGTAAAAATTCTCGAAAAATATGTCGGGACTCTGAAAACAGCTGATACTTCAACTTTTAAAGATACTGAAAGTGAAGCTATTTTAAAAGCCTTTAAGGCTGGCATACTAAGTGGTACAGATAAAGAACATTTTAGTCCACAAAGCACTATAACCCGCGAGCAATTTTGCGTCGTTATCTACAAACTTGCTCAAAAAATTGAAAAAAGAACTTATGAAACATATGCCATTGATACCAGTTACAAAGATCAAGCATCCATCTCCAGTTGGGCCATTGACGCAGTAAATTTCTGCAATAGAAATGGCATCCTTATAAGCAATAACGGCAAACTCTCTCCGAAAAGTAATGTAACAAGAGAAGAAGCCATTGTGATGTTTGTGAAACTCTATGAACAAATCACCAATAAAACTTTAAAGTAATCAAATAAAAACGTCCCAAGCATACCGTTTTTCATACGGTACCGCTTGAGACGTTTTTCTTTTTTATTAATAGTCATCCCTACTGGACTTTGACTTAGATTTTGCTTTCTTTCTTGAAAGTCTGACACCACCAAATCCGCTGATGATGGCGATGTAGAATCCAAAATCGTACCACCAACCAGTGTTATTGACCTCATAGACACGAGTCGTGTCATTAAATAAGCTGATAATTAATGATAGCGGTGCTAACCAACCATGCCAGATGCCCCAAAAGAAGCCAGCTGGATCTTCGCTGGTGTACTTGCTATCTCCAGGCAGACAGCCCGTCAAAAGTACTGCCATCATAGCCACTAACAAAATCAATAAGATACTCTTCTTTTTCATAGATCCCTCCAATGATTTTACTTACTCAAATCTTCACTCATAAGGACAAAGCGTTTCACCCTGCCCTCCGGCGTCTCCTTCATATCCAAAAACATATCATAGGGTCTTACCCATACATCCTGTTCACCGTAAAGCTTTTGGTAGACGACCATGCGCTCCTCCGTCTCACTGTGCGTCGCCACTGCCAACACTTTATAGAGATTGCCTTTGAAATGTCTGTAAGTACCGCCAATAACTAGCTCTTCCAAAATAAGTTTTCCCCCCTTACAAGGCTTATTAACCTAATTATACCACACAGGCACGAGCTAAATAAAAAACACATGCAGTAAGCTTCTCATCTCATTATATCATAAGCAGAAATCAACTGAATGTGTTCTATTAGGGTTTAAAGTTTGATATTAAATCTCTTATCGGTTTGAACCAACATCTTAATCGCACTCAAGGTTCGATCCAGATAGTCTTCATTGATGTTTTCGCCCATATGTCCTATTCTGAGTACTTTCCCCTTTAATGGACCGAATGCGCCTGTGATCATAATGCCATGCTGTTTTAAAAGTGTTTCTCTAAAAACAGCCTCATCAAATCCTTCTGGAACTATGATAGCGGTTACGGTATTAGAAGGGCTCTCAAGTGGGTAAAGCTCAAAACCAAGCTCGAGAAGTTCTTTTCTTGTGCGATTCGCAGCAGTTTCGTGCTTTGCTATGACGTTTTCCCCCTCAAACCATCTTTTTAGCGCAGCATTAAATGCATAAATATCGCTAACCGGCTGTGTATAAGGGAACCACATTTGCTCGTTATACCCTTCCCATGTTAATAGGTTGGTGTAAAAGCCTCTAATCGGTGTCTTTCTCTCTTTCATGGCTTGCTTCGCCTCCTCGCTCATCGCTAAAAAGGTGAGACCTGGAGGTGCGGACAGGCATTTTTGTGAGCCGCCCAGAATCATATCGATTGACCATTCATCGGTCTCAATCGGCATGCCGCCGATAGAAGAAACTGCGTCCACCACACTTAGTATACGATGCTTTCTGAGAAGTGGGCAGATCAATTCGATAGGGTTTATTAGTCCAGATGGCGTTTCGCAGTGTACGACCGTCGCAAGCTTGAAATCGTGATCCTTATCTAAGAATGCACTTAGTTTTAAGATATCGACAGGTTTTCTAAAGTCCTGCTGATAATAGACGCACTCTGCGCCATACATCTTTGCAAAATCGCCGAAGCCTTCACCGAAGATACCATTGCTGATAATCAGCACACGGTCACCATCTTCTATAAGGGAGGCACAAGCTGCCTCTAGTCCCAGTATCCCTTCTCCACTGAGGATTAGGGTTTCATTTTTTGTCTTCAAAAGCTTTGCCACAAGCGAAGCCGTCTCCTGATACAGCTGAAAGAAATCGGGATCAATATCAGGCTGAAGCATCGGTTTTGACATTGCCATTCTTATACTTTCATGGATCATCGTTGGCCCAGGTGTCATCATTAGATAATTTGCATTCATGTGACTTCCTTTCATAGATCAATCGTCATAATTAATTCGAAACAGCGGATAACTTTCTCAAATAGCCTGAGAAGCCACTCTTTTGAATGGTTAAAATAACTGGTGTTGCGATTACGATACCCGCAACAGCCTGCGTGATATCGCCAGGAATCGATGCGATTGCAGCTGGCAAATCTCTGTAAAGTAATAAGTTATATCCGAGATAACCGAAAATCATCCAAACACTTGGCAAAACAAGTGCTATAAGCAATCTAAAAAAGCTTTTGCTCTCACTTTTTCCACCGTTTGCGATGCTACCCACCGCATAGCCCATGATGCCTCTAATGATAAAAGTACCTGGTGCCCAAATTGCCCAAGGTGATAATATATCAAATAGTGCCATACCCAGTGCACCTGAAATCGCACCATACTTCTTGCCAAAAACAACTGCAATGGTAAATAAAGCGACGTTACCAAGATGAATCAATCCCCCAGTTGCAATACCTGGAAGCGTAATTTGAATTGCGTAAGTACATACAAATACGATGGCAGTAAAAAGACCTGCAAGAACCACTTGTTTTGTTTTTAAATTTGTCGGTTTCATAATACCTCTCCAAATGAATTTTTCATTTTCATTATAAAAGGGGATTGTCCTTTTAAAAAGTGTCAGAATCGAATTATATAATAGGGTCAGTTCGATATATTGATCGTCGTACTTATATTAAAAATGCGTATTTCTTTCAAATTTTGAGTTATAATAGTCATAGAAAAAGATTTATCCGTCTATAATGACACATCTAGAAAAAGGAGTTTAGATGAAATTAAGATATAAGCTTCATTCACTAACCGTTGCATTTACGGTTATCGTTATTATCGTTCTCAGTTTTGTATTGGTCCTTATCAGCCGACAGAATTTCTATGGGGTTGAATCCATTTTTTATAAGGACAAGGTAGATACCGCAAGAGTTGCTCTTGAAAATGAATTTTACGCACTTGAGTATACCTTAACGGACTGGTCGAAATGGGATTTGACCTACGATTTCGTATCTGGAGAGGATAACAATTTTATTGAGGAGAATTTAAGCGGCGATGTTTTAGGGGGATTAGAATTAGACTATCTCTATATTTACGATGATTCTGACAAACTGCTTTATGATCAAATGAAAGATCCAAATGGATTCAGCACAGGAATTGATCAGATTGTTTTAGATGTGCTGAAGGAATATCCAAATCAGACTGGTGTGTTGTCCATAGGCGATCAGCTCATTATTTTTTCTACCATGCGTATTACCAATAATGAAGGGACAGCAGACCCAAAAGGGTTCCTCGGATTTGCCAAGGTGATTGACTCAGATTTTGTTGAGTTTTTTAATATAGAAACCAGTATGGATTTCACTATAGAAAAGATAGTGGTTACTGATGACTCAGACTCAAATGATTCAGCAAACAATTCAATGCGAGGTCATTTTAATGTATCCAGTAATCTCAATCATACGAGAAGTGCAGATAGTACACTCAAGCTCGTTGTTCCAATCGTTAATTCAGATCAAACCCTTGTCCTAACGACAAATCTTGAAAACGCAATCCAAAAGCTAGGGACACGATTCATTTATCTCGCAGTGTTTTTAGTCTTTTTAATCCTTAGCTTTTTTGCTGTTTTACTAAATGTGTCTTTTGAACGTGTTGTCATTCGACGTCTTTTAGAGCTCAATGGACAAATTGCCTTTATTAGAAAATCTAGAAGCACCAAAGAAAGGCTTAATTCCAAAGGCTATGATGAGATTGGTGAACTCGGTGAAAACATCAATCTGATGCTGGAGGAAATCGACGAAATTCATACTGAGCTCTCTAAACTCGCCGCATACGATGATATGACTGGGGTTTATAACAGACGGATCGGTTTAGATATTTTGGACGGTTTAATTAAGAGTTTTAAAAATAACGAAGCCACCTTTTCTGTTATTTATCTTGATATTGATAACTTAAAGCTTGTGAATGATCAATTTGGTCACTCGTCTGGTGATGAAATGATTACTGATGCAATCAAACTCGTACTTGATGCCATACCAGATCCTAGATATGTTATACGATTGGGTGGTGATGAGTTCTTAATCATCTTAAAGAACCACAATTTAGAGAAAGCTAAATCTGTTGAAGCTCTGATTATTGACGCCATTGATCAGTTTAACAAAACCTCACACAAGGTTTATAGTTTGAGCTTTAGCATGGGTGTCATCGAATATGAAAAAACCATGCAGCTTGAAGAGATACTAGAGCTTGCAGACAAAGAGATGTATCTTTCAAAAGAGAAAAAACGGTCGAAAATTTTAAATAAGTAATGAAAGATCAAAAAGAGCTAAAATAACGACTTTTAAATGTGTTATTTTAGCTCTTTAATTTTGTGATACTAAGCTTAAAAATAATCTAAAAGTTCACCAATGTCATGTATTAAAGCATTGGCAGCCTTTAGTTCCTCCAGCTCACCATACCCATACAAACAGCCTATGGAAAACAACTGGTTGGCACTTGCCGCATCGATGTCTGCTTTTCTATCTCCAATAAATGCTGCGATTTTTGCTTTTGAATCTTCTTGATTAAGATCCTCAACCAACT
Organism: Fusibacter sp. QWL-12; assembly: GCF_058683495.1. NCBI lineage: Bacteria > Bacillati > Bacillota > Clostridia > Eubacteriales > Fusibacteraceae > Fusibacter > Fusibacter sp. QWL-12. The sequence goes on along the minus strand of NZ_CM178745.1, from coordinate 1,902,908 downwards.
TTAATATCTCTTCCTTAGGCAAATAACCGTATGTCTCCGCTGCAATAAAGGCATCAAAATAACGATCAAGTTGAAAGGCTTTTACGACTGCATCTCGATAGCTTTCCTTACAGTTGCTGAGAATCTTCAGGCGATATCCCTTTTGCTTAAGCTTTTGCAATACCGCCTCAGTGCCTACATATAAGCGTCCTTCACCCATTTCAATCGCCTGTGACATAAGCTGACCAATCCACTGAGAAGCTTCTTTTTTAAGTTCCGGCTCTAATTCAGACATAAACTTTTCCCACATCTCCGGTGGTGAATACCCCAGCCAAACAGATGCTTCCTCCAAACTTAATCGTCTTTCCGGCAAAGCTACTCTGCCTCTAAGCATATCATAAGCCGCTTGTAATGCTTTTTGATAAATTAAGGCTGTTTCATGCAAAGTCCCATCAAAATCAAAATAGATAATCTTGTCCATGTTACTCGACTAAGGCAAGGAAATTTGCCATTTCGATAGCGGTCATCGCAGCATCCGCACCTTTATTACCAGCCTTGGTCCCCGCTCTTTCGATGGCCTGTTCAATGGTATCTGTCGTTAATACGCCAAATATCACTGGTAGATTTTGATCTAAAGAAACCTGCGCAACGCCTTTAGCGACTTCATTTGAAACAAACTCAAAATGTGGTGTCGCACCTCGAATGACAGCACCCAGACAGATAATAGCATCGTACTTGTTCGTCATAGCCAGTCTTTTTGCTGCAAGAGGGATTTCATAAGCGCCTGGTACCCACGCCACATCGATTGCATCCACATCTACACCATGTCGGATGAGCGTATCCTTTGCACCTTCAAGAAGTTTACTCCCAATAAACTCGTTGAATCTGCCAACGATAATTCCAAATTTTTTCCCAGTTCCTATTAAATTCGCACTAAATATCATATTTTGTTCTCCTCCATGTTATATAGATGTTGCATCTTATCCTGCTTGGTTTTTAAATACTTGAAGTTCTTATCATTGTGAGACATAACGATTGGAACGCGACCAACCACTTCAAGTCCATGACCTTCTATGCCAGTTAATTTCAACGGATTATTGGTCATTAGCTCAATTTTACGTAAACCCAAATTGTATAAAATTTGTGCACCAATGCCATAATCTCTTAGATCCTCGGCAAATCCCAATGCCAGGTTTGCTTCCACAGTATCAAGTCCTTGATCCTGAAGGGCGTATGCTCTTATTTTGTTCAGTAGGCCTATTCCTCTTCCCTCCTGACGCATGTAGAGCAGCACACCTTTACCTTTTTTTTCGATGGCTTCAAGTGCGTGAGCTAATTGATCACCACAGTCACATCTTAATGAACCAAACGCATCTCCTGTAAGGCACTCTGAATGTACACGAACCATTACGACATCATCTGGACCTATCTCTCCTTTAACTAAAGCAACATGGTGCTCATGCGTCAAAAGATTCTCATATCCTACCATTGTGAACTCACCATATTTCGTCGGCATTTTGGCAGCAGAAATCTGTCTTACATGAGATTCAGTTCGTTTTCTATATTCGATTAAATCCTTAATCGTCACCATAATTAACTGATGCTTATCGCAGAATTTCACTAAATCTGGAACGCGAGCCATCGTGCCATCGTCGTTCATGATTTCACAGATGACACCAGCTGGCTCCAGTCCTGCAAGTCTTGCAAAATCAACTGCAGCTTCGGTATGTCCAGCTCTTCTTAGCACGCCACCTTCTTTTGCATGAAGTGGAAAAATGTGTCCTGGCCTCGTAAAATCAGCTGGTTTGCTATTTTGATCTAGAAGCGCTCTTAACGTTTCAGAACGCTCATAGGCAGATATGCCTGTGGTTGAAGTTTTAACATCCACAGAAACTGTAAATCCAGTTGCTTTTGGATCTGTATTGTTGACGACCATTGGATGGAGATCAAGACGCTCGATAGCCTCTGTAACCATAGGTGCACAGATAAGCCCTCTACCATGTGTCGCCATAAAGTTGACCGCTTGTGGTGTGACATGTTCCATCGCCATCAATAAATCGCCTTCATTCTCTCTATCCTCATCGTCTACGACAACGATCATTTTTCCCAACTTAATTTGGGCAATTGCTTCTTCTATTTTGCTAAACATAATGATCTCCTATAAAAAACCTGTTCTACTTAAAAAGTCCATGTCTACACTTGATGTTTGTGACGATTTACCTAACAGTCTTTCAACATATTTTCCAATTACATCACTTTCAATGTTCACAACGTCACCTGTTTTTAAAAATGATAGTGTTGTCATTTTCGACGTGTGTGGAATGATAGAGACGACGACACTATCATGGTTCAGCTTTTGTATGGTCAGACTAATCCCATCTACAGCTATGGAGCCTTTTTCAATCATCCGAGCAATTAATGCCTCGTTTATCATAATCGTGTAAAGAGTTGCATTTCCGTGCTTCTGAACATTTGAAATCCTACCGATTGCATCGACATGTCCAGTTACAAGATGTCCATCCAATCTATCTTTCAAGGTCATTGCACGTTCTAAATTAACCCTACTGCCGATACTTAATAAATTTAGGTTCGTCGATGCAAAGGTAATCGGCATGACATCTGTGGTATATTGATTGCCCATAATCGCAGTAACCGTTAGGCAGACCCCATTTGTAGAGATACTGTCGCCCACTTTTATAAAAGATGCAATTTCTGGCGCTTCAATGGTTAATATGGCACTCTCAGAGGTCTTTTTTATGCTGTTTACCCTTCCCATCGTTTCAATCAGCCCTGTGAACATGATTGACCACCTTTCCTTTAATGCATAGATCTGTTCCAGACATTTCATAATTTAAATCAACCAATTCTATTGCCTCTGATATGTTTTCGATGCCAATACCCGATACTGGTGACTTAGCAGCTTCTCCACCGAAAATTTTAGGAGCAATAAAAAATAATACTTCATCTACATTGCCGCTTCTTAATAAGCTATCGTTTAGTGTACCGCCACCTTCAAGTAAGATACTGCAGATGTTTAGCTCACCTAAGCGTTTCATCATTGCATCCATGCAAACTTTATCCTGATTACAGCCTTTGGCATTATTTTGATTAACAATTTCGACTTTTATAGCTGCACGTAATAACGCGTCTCTTTTTTTAGCTTCAATTTGATCCGTGGTCACTAAAATGGTTTTATAATCTCTCGCAGTCTTTACGATCTGAGAGTCTAGTGGCAATTTACCTTTTGAATCGACGATAATGCGAATAGGATGTGACGGCGTCTCGTAGATACGAGTGTTCAGCATCGGATCATCTGATAAAACCGTACCGATCCCAACCATAATCGCATGAAAATCCTGTCTCAGTTCATGCACCTTATTCCTCGAAGCTTCGCATGTTATCCACTGACTCTTACCTGTCTTAGTGGCTATTTTTCCGTCTAGAGTCATCGCCGATTTCAGTAAGACATAAGGTTTTTGAGTTTCTACGAGCTTTATAAATCCTGGATTCAATTCTCGACACTGGGCTTCAAGTACGTTTAAAGTCACCTCAATCCCATTACTTCTTAGTTTTTCAATGCTTTTCCCAGCCACCTTTGGATTGGGGTCAACCATGCCAATGACAACTCTTTTAAAGCCCTGTCTGATGATTTCATCTACACAAGGGGGTGTCTTGCCGTAGTGAAAGCAAGGTTCTAATGTGACGTAAAGTGTGGCAGCTTCACATGATTCACTTGCTGAACGAATGGCGATGATTTCTGCATGTGGCTCACCATATCTTTGATGATAGCCTTCGCCAATTTTGCGGTTATCCTTTACAATAACCGCCCCTACCTTGGGGTTTGGATTGACATGTCCACTGCCTAGCCGCGCTAAAGCAATGGCTTGATTCATCCAATTTTGATCCATTTTAACCTCCTTATTAATTAATATTGAGGTCTTCAGGTATAATTCATAAAACACATTAAATAAGTTCTCGGATAATAAAATCTCAACTTTTGATGAGCTATGCAACTCTTTAAGGATAAAAAAAGGCTCTGAAAGTATAAAAATACCTTCAGAGCCATGCTCATCGAAAAAAGTACAGACCAAAAAAATAGATAGCCTACCGATACACTCTTCTCCCATCCAGACTATACTGTCGGTCTTGGAATTACACCAAGTCAGCCGTTAGGCTCGCGGACTATCACCGCCGGTCGGGAATTACACCCTGCCCTGAAGATTATTCAATTCATCGTTAGGATAACACATCGATATATATTTGTCAAAGTTAAGATTTATTAATTTTTAATGGTAAAATCCAAGCTGTTATTTGGACATGAGGTTACACAAGCCATGCATTTAGAACAGCTATAAGCTGTACTAGAATCCTTCTTATCAGCTTTATATAGGCTCATCTCTGGATTGATCGAGGAAATGTAACAAGCTTTATCACAAAGACCGCATGAGGTACAGGTGCTTTTATTTCTTCGAATTCTAAAGAGTGAAAATTTATTTAAAAACCCTTGTATCCATGCCACAGGACACCCTAATTTATAATAATTATACATTTGTACTTTGGTTTGTTCTGACGACATATTTTTAGTCATAAACTCCATCATTAGCCCTATTGGACACATCCATTTGCAAAATACCTTACCCAATAAAGCACCGAGGATAATGCCTACACCAAGAATGATTAAAATGCCCTTGGGATGCGCCAAAAACAAGTAAAGTGTAATGCCACCAAAAAGATATTGAAAACTCCTTCTATACTTCGCCAATCGTTTCACCATAACTTTATGCCTCCTAAAATTTAGACCCCCTGTACAGGGGGTCTAAATCAGTATAGCATGTTTTTAAGTTCATTTAAATCAAAAAAAATACTTTAGATTACTAAAACCACTCCACTCTGTTTCTTCCGTTTTCTTTCGCAGAATAAAGCGCTTGATCCGCATTTTTAAATGCATTTGTAAACGATAACTCCGAAGTATCTAGAACTTGAGTGATTCCAGAGCTCACAGTCATTGTAATCGCTTTTCCATCAACATAAATTTCGGCTTGTTCTATTCTGAGTCGTAATCCTTCCATTAATTCATGACTGGATACCTTATCTTTTTCGGTAAATAAGAATACGAACTCCTCTCCACCCCATCTGGCATAGATAGCGTCCTCTTGTATACTTTTTCTTATTAGATCAGCAACTTGTTCTAAGACGAGATCACCTGTTTTGTGACCATACTGATCATTGATGGTTTTAAAGTGATCGATGTCCATAATACCAAGGAAGATAGCACTTTTAGAAAGCGAGGTTACATTTATCACGTTCTCTTTTAGAATAGTTTCAAAATATCTACGATTATAAAGCCCGGTTAAAAAATCATAATTTGAAATGTATTCTAATTTTTTATTAATTTCCTCTAAGACCATATTTTTAACGATATGATCCAAGTGATTTTCGTAGGTGATTTTAGAAATAAATAATACGCATAGATAAAACATCGTTCCATTAACGAATACATCCATGAGCATATTTGTATCCTCTTGAAAGTAAAAGCTAAGCGTTAAAAACAGAACCTGTGGTATGGTGTAGACGATAAAATTATTCGGTGATTTAATTAATACGGCTATCCCAACTACGATAAAAATCGTAATATACGATGTGAAGTTGCCCAGTGTGAGTTGGTCTAGTACACCTATAAAGGCCATCCATATCATGCCAGATAATACGATTGCTTCTGATAGATAATTATACAATCGACTGGTAAGCTTGTTTTTAAAACGGTTTAATAAAACCAGTACCGTCAGGCTCGTCATAAGAATAAGAGAATGAAATACTAGATAAAGCAAACTAATGTTATAATCACCCGACTGGCTCATAATATTAGGAATATCGTTAAAAATGATTAACATCAGCTCTAAAAAAGCAGTTAATATACTGAAAATCAACAACCTTTTATTATTTGTCCTGATTAATTCTATCTTTACTTGATTTTGTTGCTCTGGGCTTAACTCATTTAATTCTCTTATAGATTCATTGCTAAATATGCGTTTGAACATTTGAGCCTCATTTCAGTGAAAGTTTTTAATATCCATCTAATAGATTTAACCCAATTTATTATAACATAATCAATTTCTTTAGCTAAAATAAAAATCCTAAGGCATCGAACCTTCAGATTTTACATCAAGTTCCTTGCTGCTAAATAAAAAAGGAGCTATGATTTAGCTCCTCAACACCTATCGGTATGCTTCTAGTTTACTTTGATTAAGACTGTTTTGGTTGGTCTGAATTTGCCTGTTTCAGTTCACAACAGTTTATGCCACCCTCACCATAGTTTGTTTTATTTTGTTCGGCAAGTGATTCTAAAAAATGTTGCCATGAAGCTTTGATTTTCTTAAACATGATGCACTCCTTTCAAATCGTTTTAAGCGGTAGTCTTACAATAAACCGACTGCCAAGACTTGACTCGCTTTCAACCTCTATGCTACCACCATGTGCTAATACGATTGATTTCGCAATGGTCAAACCTATTCCAGCGCCACCTGTTCGTCGATTTCTGGATTTATCTGTCCTATAAAACCTTTCAAATATATAGGGCAAATCTGCTTCTGAAATACCAATTCCAGAGTCGGCTACTTCTAAAACTGCTTCTTTTTCTGTTTTGATGATAGAACAACTTATGCTTCCACCTTCTGGCGTATAATGAATCGCATTAGACACTAAATTTACGATAACTTGGTAGATGCGATCTTTATCAATAGGTGCAATTACAGAAGTACCAGTAATAGTAAAGTCAATCTGCTTTTTTCGTGTTTCAATCTCGAAATTATACTTAATGGTATTCAGTATCTCAAATAAATCTTCATTGGTCCTAGTGAGTTTAAGGTTGTCCACTTCTATTTTAGATAGACTTTCAAGATCAGAAACAAGTCCTGTGATTCTCCCTATTTCCTCGTAACAGCTTCTCAACCGATCTTCTGTTGGCTCCCAAACGCCTTCAATCATCGCTTCTAAATGTGAAGAAACAGTCGTTAGAGGGGTTCTTAATTCATGTGCAACATCAGTTGTAAGCTGCTTTCTTAACTTCTCCTGTTGCTCTAATGAAGAGGCCATTTGATTCATCGTCGTAACCAACACTTTAAGCTCATCACTATCAGGAATATCTTCCTCCATTACTTTGTACTGGCCTTTCGATATTAACTTTGCGGTTTCAACTGTATTTAAAATCGGTTTTATCATTTTTTGAGAAATCAATCGACTTGTAATCATAGCTCCGACCAAAGCAATTAAACCAACAACGAAAAAAATCGTATTGAGCGCTTTTAAAAAATTCAAATCATTTTCCGTATAAAAATACGGCCCATAAAATGTAATCTCAACATTTCCAATAGCTGAATTGTCATAATTTAGCGGAAACGATTTTGTAACAAACCCGCCTTCAAAAAAAGGTTTACTGGACTTCATTCTAGATTCAATTGCTTGCATAACCTCTGTCATAAGTGCCATATCGTGATTTTCTGCATCCCAAACAAGATTGTGTTTGCTGTCAAATAACCGGATGATATAGCCTTCATATAATGCATACATGCCAAGTCCATGAATATAATCGTCATTCCAAGACTGAAACAGAGGTTGATACTGGCTTTCCAAATGGGTTACAATTTCTTCAGATCTTGCAGATTGTTCTTTTTGAGCGTATTTTTCAAACTCTTTATTGATAAACACATTGGCAACAACGCTAATCAAAACGATACTCAAAAGAACAATACCTGTAATGGTAACCGTTAGTTCTTTCTTTAATCCACCCTTCACTTTTCACCGCCAAATCTATAACCTAGACCATATATGGTCTTAATATAAAAGGGTTCCTTGGGGTTTTTTTCGATTTTTTGCCTCAAGTTTTTTATATGTGTATCAATTACTCGATCATAGCTGTCAAAGTCATCTCCAAATACCGCATCGATCAATTGCTCTCTTGTAAAAACGCGATTGGGTTGATCGAGCATCGTCATTAATATTCGCAGTTCACTTACCGTTAAGTTGATCAGTTCATGATTAATTCTTACTGTTTTGTTGGTTAAATCCACCATTAGATAATCGTCTTGCCAAACCGTAGGTTTTAAAAGAAGTCTACTCAAATCAAATCTTCTAAGTACAGTTTCTATCCGAACCTGTAGCTCTTTTAAGCTAAAAGGTTTAACCATATAGTCGTCTGCACCTGTTTTAAGGCCATCTATGATAGCAGCCTCATGTGATTTAGCTGAAAGCATAATAATTGGGGTTAATCGAACGCGCTCATTTTTTGATTCCCGAATGCTTTGACATACTTCTTCACCACTGATATCAGGTAACATCAAATCAAGAACAACTAGATCAATTTGTCCTGAGTTAATAATGCTTAGTGCCTCTGAGCCATTTGTCGCAACCTTAACTTGATAGCCTTTACTCACTAAATAGGACTCAACTACATCCAATATTTTATTTTCATCATCTACAATTAAGATTTCTGCCATAATTATGACTCCTCATAGAATAAGGTTTAATGACAAGACGCGCCTGAATTAGACTGATATGTTTCTTCTGGATAAATGAGTGTTTCAAACTGATTTATCTCGTTTTTCAGCGTCTCAACATCAAGTGTTTCTAAATCATCTACAACCTTAATATACCCAAAATATTGACTGGTAGCATTTGTGAATTCAAAATCTTGATCCGGATATAGCATTAACAAGTTTTCACCAGATTTTATCTTTAATTTAGTCGCATACTTTGGTACTCTGAGCTCAAAATCACCTGTTTCTGTCTGTTGATTATCAATCGTCCATCTCGTTTCGATGTCTTTCTGAATGACTATGACAGCTGGCGAAAATCCATCATCTGTCAGTGTGATTTTAACCTCTTGATATAACTTGTTGTCTTCAGTTGCTTTAATACCAGCAATTTCTAACTCATTTGTTGGAATTTGATACCCCGCTGGCTTTGGCGGTTCTGGCACTGGTGTTGTATCTCCGATTACTGCATCTGATCCAGGTGCAACCACTCTTATGGTTCCAGATACCATTCCCATCCAACACGTATAATTATAGACACCTGTTTGTTCTGGACTAAAACGGACTTCATTAATACCAGTTTTTAAAGTAACCTCTAAATTATATTCTCTAATAAAAAATCGATTATTACAACTGTTAACCGTACCTTCAGGTGCGATAATTTTCCAAACAACTGGTTTTCCAGCTTCAACTGTAATTTCAGGATAACTTCTTGTATTTAGTGTACTTTCAATAAGCTGTGGAGAAAGTGTATCATCTATAGCAAAGGTTTCAGATGGCTCTGATTGAGCAAAGCTCACGCTATTTAAACCTGAAAGCGCTATTCCTTGACTGAACATAGATAGTCCCATAACCACAACCAGCATCGCTCCGACAGCAACCGCTTTTTGAGCAAATTTTTTGCTCATATAAGCACTGGTGACACTTAAAATAAACATAAGCGGTACTGTTCCAAGGCTGAACATCAGCATTGCAAATGCACCTTTAATTGGACTTCCTGTTGATAATGCATAGAGCTGCATCGCCTGAAGAGGACCACATGGCATTAAACCATTTAGAAGACCGACTAAAAGTGGACTACTTTTACCAGTTGGTTTTAATTTTCGAATAAAGTCAGGCACCTTCGGTACAAATTTTCTAAAAAATGGGAATACATCTAATAGGTTCATCCCCATGGCTATCATTAAAAATCCAACGAAGATTTTTATAACGCCTTGCAAAGTGAGAGAAAAATCCAGTACAGATCCAAGACCACCAACGACGAATCCAACCGCAGTATAGGACGCTACACGACCAAAGTTATATAAGAAAGCTGGACGTAAAGCCACATTTTTTTTAAAGATACCCTTCGATTCACTTTCCCCTATATTTGTATCAATTTGAATGTTTTGTGATAGATTAATGCCACCACACATGGCGATACAATGTACAGAGGTAAATACCCCGACGATAAACAGCATGCCATAATTCATTGAGTTTGTAACCAACTGATTGGGCGAGAGTAAGTTTAAAAGTCCAAATCTTTGTATGACGAAATACATAAGTCCAATACTGATTAATACTTCTATGGATCGATTGACACTATCCATACTACTGGCTTTATTATTATCAATTTCATAACCAGCATCAATAATTACCTGATTGATTCTACTCTCATCCGTCATGGTTTGATTATAGACTACAGATGCACTGCTTTTCTTGAAATCTACTGTTGCTTCGATAATTCCTGGATGTTTAAGTAACTCTTTTTGAATTTTATTCTGACACTGCACACATGTCATGCCACTGATCTTTATACGATATTGCTTCTGGTATTCGTCCATCCGAATCCTCCTACAGTTAATCTCATTATCATTATAGGATAAGAATTTGTGGTTATTATGTGGATTCATCTGTTTATAATTAGGGTTTTGGGATATTTAGTGTTTAAAAGGAGGGAAATATTTGCTCGTAAAAGGAAAAACCATCGTAATAACGGGTGCAAGCGGCGGTGTAGGTACTGAACTCGTTAAAGAACTACTTACTAGAGAGGCAAAGGTAATCGCCATAAGTAGAAACATCAAGGGACTTGAAGCCTTTAAGCAAACTTCTAAATATGGTAATCAGCTAATCATTTATTCTGTTGATGTCTCTAGTAAAGAGGCCGTTTCAAATGCAGTATCTCAGATCTTACAGGATGGGCATGTAGTTGATGGTCTAATCAATAATGCAGGTATCATACAACCCTTCATTGATGTAAATGATTTGGATTGGGAAAAAATTGATCAAGTTATGCACGTCAATTTCTATGGTCAGCTCTACTTTATAAAAGCTTTACTTCCCGAGCTTCTAAAAAGACCTGAAGCACATATTGTCAACGTTTCAAGTATGGGGGGCTTTTTACCAGTTCCTGGACAGGTAGTATATGGTGCATCTAAAGCTGCAGTTAGGCTATTAACCGAAGGCTTATACGCTGAACTAAAAGATACAAACATTGGCGTTTCAGTGGTTATGCCTGGCGGTATCAATACCGACATAGCAAGGCATTCTGGTGTAGAAGTTGGTGCTGGAGCAACTGATAGCGCTGCTGCAAAGATATTGCTCAGCCCAAATAAAGCTGCAACCCTAATCATAAAAGCAATGGAAAAAAACAAGCTGTCAATGAAGCTTAGCAAAGATAGTAACGTCTTCTTTTTTCTCTATAAACACTTTCCTAAATTTGCAATTCATACAATCACAAAATTTATGGCTTCTAATAAAACACATTAAAAAAAGCTCTCCATTTGTCGTTACCAGTGTTAGACAAATGTAGAGCTTTTAATCTATTTGATACCTTTTCATTCTACCTTATTTTCTAAGAATTTTCTCCATTGCCTTGCCTTTAGCCAGCTCATCTATCAGTTTGTCTAGATATCTAATTTCTCTCATCGTATCGTCTTCAATATCCTCGACGCGTACACCACAAACGACGCCTTTTATCAGTCCTCTTGAAGCATTCATCTCGGGTGCCTCTTTAAAAAAATCTTCAAATGTGACCGCAGTGTCGATTACTTTTTTTAATCCCACTTCATCATATCCTGTTAACCAAAAAATAATTTCATCTACTTCTGCTTTGGTTCTTCCTTTTCTTTCAGCCTTTGTAATATACAGTGGATATACGCCACCAAAGCTGGATTTTGTAACATCAAATTTTGCCATCTGCTTCTCCTTTTTTTCATTTATCTCATATCTGCTCAAATCCACATTCTTTGAACATGTTTGCTGTACTGCTATATAAAAAAACTCGATGTTTTTAATATACCCAAGAAAGAAATTATTCTTCACTTGTACTAAATTTTGTACGCAAATTCATAAAATTTGCACAATTCTGTAAAATCAGGTTTATAATTAAGGTAGAAACTTATATTAGACATTAAATTTTTACCGTCAAGAACATTATAACTGATTTTATTTATTTAACATAAATATTGGGTAGTTATAATGATATCTTCCGAGATAATTAATTTTACAGGATTTGAAATTTACATTAAAGATTAGAAGGTGATCAAATTGGATGATATTTTAGTTGAATCCGTATTAAAACGAATTATTGAGATTGACGAAAGCACCGATCAAACAATTGAACAGCTCCAAGCAGAAATAAAAGATCGAGAGAAAAAGCTCAAGGATATTCGGCGCAATATTGAAAACAATTCCAATCTCCTTCAGGCAGAGCAAGGTAAAAAGCTTTACGACCTCATCCTTTCTGAAGCAAATAAGGAGAAGGAAGAAAAAGAAACTGAGTGTAGAAGCAAACTAGAGTCGATGGATCAGCTGTACGAATCTGGTAAGGAAGCACTGATTAAGGATGCGCTTAGCAAATTAAATCTACAGCGTTAGGAGGCTATTGTGGACAAAGTTGGCACACATGCAGCCGCTATCGCGAAGGCAAAAGCCATTATGGGTCGGCTGCTAACGGATCATCATTATAAAGAGCTTCTCAAGCTTGAGACCTTTCAAGAGGTTATTGATTATTTGAGAAACCAAACGCATTATCATGCTGTGTTGGAGTTTACTGAGGGCGAATCCTTAGATCAAATAGAGGTTCGCATTGAAAAGTACTTCTTTAATACTTACGAAAAATTTTACCATTACTACGTCGATAACTATCGCGATTTTTTTAAAGCTTTGTTATTTCGATATGAGGTTGAGAACTTAAAACTCTACCTTAGATTATTGGCGAGGGACGATAAGATTGAAAACCTTGAAACGCACTTGATTTTTTCTTCACTTTACTCAAATTTGGATTATGCAAAACTGAGCAAAGCTACGACCATCACCGAGTTTATTGAAGGATTAAAAGACACGCTTTACTATAATCCACTGAAACAATTCATCGAGGACGACTCTTCATTAATGGTCTTCCATATGGAAATGGTGCTCGACAAACTCTATTTTGATCGACTTTACCTTGCCATCACTAAGCTGGGTAAGTACGATCGTGAAATTATGCTTGAGCTGTTAGGGATTAACATCGACATCCTCAATATTCAGTGGCTCTATAGAGGGCGACGATTCTTTGATATATCTTCAGAGGAACTTTTCAACTTTACGCTATTACATGGTAGACGCTATGATGAAAAAGCCATAAAGATGTTGTGTTATCTGCCCTTAGATGAGTTTAGAACTTTTATCTCAAGTGGCGATTACAGAGATATCTTCAGCGATAAAGAATATATGATGGAACGTGCAATGGAAAGGCACCTCTATTATGCACTCAATGATTATACAAAAAAGGCAACTTTTTCAATCGCAGTTCCCGTGGTACTACTTTTTAAATTCGAATACGAAATTAGAGATTTATTTACCATCTTGGAGGGCATTCACTACCGTTCAGAGGATGTGAAAGACTTGCTTATCCGAGAGATTGAGAGGTAATTTAAATGGCAATTAAAAAACTATCTATGGTCAATATAGTCTGTCGTAGGAACGGACTAGATGAGTTGATTCGTGACTTGATTCTCATTGGTAAATGCGAGTTCATAGATACATTTTTGGAGATCAACGAAGGTGAATTCAATATTGGTATCTCCAAAGAACATGCAGATGAAATCTTGGATATGGAGGACATCGTCCCCATTAAAGAAAACAAGGAAATCAAGCAGTACACGCAAAAACTCGAGCAGACGTTACAGGATATGAAATACGAGCCTAAAATTAAGACCAAATACATGCACGGTGAGCATCATTTCGAAAAGATTAAAAAAGAGATCGACCAACTTTGTGATGATTATGCCAGTCAAACCGAAGATATCCGGCGTCTTTCAGAAAACATCCAAACGCTTGAAGATCTAAAACCACTTGATTATATGAAAAATATAGATGTGGACTTTAGCAAGCTCATTAATCTACATCATTTCACTATGAAGTTTGGTTATTTAACACGTGAAAAGGCGCGCAAAATCGCACAAAACTATGAAAATATCAAAGCAATCGTTCTTCACGTCGGTAGCTCAGAGGAAAAGGAATTTTATATGATTCTGACACCAAAGAGTTTAGATGTGGAGATGGGGCGAATTTTAAGAAGTACAAACTTTATGGAAATCATGATTCCTGAAAGCTATCTAGATGTACCTTCGAAGATGCTGGATCAGATTCATGAAGATTTACACGCTTATAAGCACCAGTTAAAAGAAGTTCTCGATAACGCCAAGCACAAACTCAACGCTCAAAGCGAAGCCATCGATATCTTGTATTCTAAACTGATAATGGAAGCTAAGATCGACACGATCCGCGTGAAAGTAGGCGCAACAGCAAATTTTGCTTACTTGTCTGCTTGGGTGCCAAGTGAGAAACAGGATCATTTTGAAGACGCATTCGCAAAACACCCTGATATCTTAGTTTCATATAAAACTGCGGAGGAAGTTTCTCCACTCATCCCCGTACCAACTAGGATGGAAAACAATTTTTTTTTTCAGCCATTCGAAACACTCGTGAATATGTATGGCACACCATCTCACAACGAGATTGACCCAACCGCTTTTATGGGAATTGCCTATGTCTTTTTATTTGGTGCCATGTTTGGCGACCTTGGACAAGGGCTAATTCTAGTATTAGCTGGTTTACTTCTTAAGAAGAAAGTAGCACCTGAATTTTGTGGTATCTTAACCCGTATCGGCGTTGGTTCAATGCTGTTCGGGGTTCTATATGATTCATTTTTTGGATATGAAGAAGTGATTTCAAAATTCTTACCAGGGCTTTACTATCTTAGACCGATTGAAAATATTAATTTGATTCTCGAGCTTGCCATAGGCGTTGGGATCTTCCTACTCTATGTCAGCTTCGTCTATAGTATTATCAATAAACTAAGAGTTGGGGATATCGAGGAAGGTGTATTCGGACGAAATGGCTTTAACGGTGCCTTTTTAATGACGTTCCTCATCCTATTGGTTTTGAATCTGGGCTTTAAGATTGTGATCCTTCCAAATATAATACTGTACATCGCAATCCTCGTTTCCTTGGCATTACTTGTGATTAAGTTGCCACTTACAAACTTAATCAAGCACGGCAAGTTTGGATTTAGGTTAGAAGATGAATCCGATGGCTATTACATCGAAAGTGGTTTTGACGTATTAGAAACCTTGCTCAGCACGTTAAGTAATAGCACTTCATTTATACGGGTTGGCGCATTTGCACTCAACCACGTCGGTCTGTTTATTGCTTTTCAAACGTTGGCAGATTTGATCGGCAATACAGGTGGTAATATTTTTATGTTCTTTTTAGGCAATGCGATTATTATCGGATTAGAAGGTCTTATCGTATTTATACAGGGACTAAGACTTTTCTATTATGAAATCTTTAGCAAATACTATTCAGGTGATGGCGTGCCCTATATGCCTGATAAACTATAGGAGGTAGCACATGTTTTATGTTATAAGTCTTGGGTTAGTCGTTGTATTTACCGTAGGTCTCGGCTTTTACTTTATGAATAAGGAAGACCCTAATGCGAAGGGTAAGTTAAAATTCATCCTCGGCGCAAATGTTGCTTTGTTCATCATGATGCTCGTTGCAGGAACAGTTTCCGCATTCTCTGGCGCTTCATTTGCTGCAACTGGTACGACTGCAGCAGCTACCACTACCACAAGTGCTTCAGGACTGGGATTCATCGCTGCATCTCTATCAACTGGGCTTGCTACGATAGGTGCTGGTTATGCTGTTGGTAGCGTTGGCTCTTCTGCCCTCGGCGCTGTATCTGAAAATCCAAAGATCCTTGGTAAGACGCTTATTTTCGTAGGTCTTGCAGAAGGGATTGCCATCTATGGGTTGATTATCTCTATTTTAATTTTAGGAAAATTATAATGCGATCCTATTGTCTTTGTGAGTCTCAGGAAACATTAACAGCGATGCGTTTGGGCGGTATAGAAGGCAAACTCATCCACTCAGACGAGGAGGCGAAGTCACTCATCGATCAGCTGATAAAGGATTCTCAAATTGCTTTAATCATGGTATCTGAGAACATTCACAATCGCATTAAGCCTTATATTATGCCGATTAAACTGGAATGTAAGCATACACTTATCATTCAAATCCCAGAAACCGATGGTCTAAAGGACAAAGATTACATTATGAAGTACATCAAAAACTCCATTGGTCTAAAATTATAATAAAGAGGGTGATCTTATCATTACGATAGACGTAAAAATAGACCTCTTCTCAAAAATGGTTATGGAAAAAGGGGCATCAGAAGATCGACGTGTTTTAGAAGCGTTGAATCGTAAGTACGCTCAAATTCTTGATGACCTTGAAGTCAAATATCATGAGCAGAGAAGTCAATATCTTGAGGGCGTTAAAAAAAGAGCCCTTCAAGACAAAAACAAGCTTTTATCTAAAACTGAATCAGAAATTCAAAAGAAAATTCTCATAAAAAAGAATGAACTCTTTAATCGACTGATGACCGACCTTAAGTCGGCTATTATGAACTTTACAGAATCGCAGGGTTATGCAACCTATTTTAAAGAGAAGTTTGAAAAGGCGATGAAGGATTTCGAAGGTGAAGACGATGTTTTGGTTGGCGTTAAAGCCTTTGATGTCGATCTTCTCCCAATTAACATGCGCTCACATATTGATGATACAATCATCGGTGGCTTTTACCTCGTCAGAAATAGCAGAGTCAAATACGATTACACCTTAAATACTGAACTGGAACACATCATGGATGATCTTGGCTGGCAAGTAAACGCCTTATTCGAGGACGATGAGGAGATTCAGAATGAAAGCGAATGAAGGAAAAATCATATACATTAATGGCCCTGTTATTAAAGGAAGCCAAATGGAAGAATTTAAAATGCGCGAGATGGTTCTCGTCGGTGAAGATAAACTCATAGCTGAAGTCATCTCTATTGATGATGCCATAGGGACCATTCAGGTCTACGAAGAAACCGAGGGCATCGAGCTGGGTGAAACCGTCTACGGCTTGGGGGTTCCCCTCTCACTTAAGCTAGGGCCAGGGTTAATCGGTAGCATCTTCGATGGCATCGGAAGACCCCTTGAGCGCATCGATCAAATGAGTGCTGATTTTATCCCAAATGGGATTGGCTTACTCAGTATCGATCTTGAGAAAAAGTGGGATGTGACCTTTAAAGTTTCAGTTGGTGATACTTTAGCTGCAGGCGATATCTATGCGACCATAGGCGAATCAGGGCTCGTTGAGCACCGATTGATGGTGCCGCCTGAACTCAACGGCACAGTTGCTTTTGTTGCAGAAAATGGCTCTCATAGCGCCGATGAAGTGGTTATGAAAATTACAGATGCTTTGGGCATCACACACGATATTAAGATGTATCAAGAATGGCCCGTTAGAAAAGCGAGACCTTCAAAGCGCAGAATGAAAATCTCTAAGCCACTCGTCACTGGGCAGCGTGTTTTTGACTGTTTCTTCCCTATTGCAAAGGGTGGAACTGCGGCTATCCCTGGTGGCTTTGGTACGGGAAAAACCATGACGCAGCATCAGCTTGCCAAGTGGTCAGATGCCGATATTATCGTTTACATTGGATGCGGAGAGCGTGGGAATGAGATGACAGATGTTCTTGAAGAATTTCCAAAACTCATCGATCCGAAATCGGGAAAAGCCATTATGGAGCGAACGGTTTTAATCGCCAACACCTCAAACATGCCTGTTGCTGCTCGTGAAGCCAGTATCTATACAGGGATCACCATCGCAGAGTACTATCGCGACATGGGTTATCATGTGGCAATCATGGCGGATTCTACTTCTAGATGGGCTGAAGCACTTCGTGAAATCAGCGGTCGTCTAGAGGAGATGCCTGCTGAAGAAGGCTATCCTGCTTATCTCCCTTACCGACTGGCAGAATTCTATGAGCGCGCAGGTTATGTGACGACCTTGAACGATCAAGAAGGCTCTATCACAGTTATTGGTGCAGTCTCCCCTGCGGGCGGTGACTTCTCTGAACCGGTAACGGAAAACACAAAGCGTTACGTCAACGCATTTTTAGCACTGGACAGAAAACTCGCATACTCGAGACATTATCCAGCGATCAATTGGCTGACCAGCTATAGTGGCTATGTTAAAATGTTGGGCGATTGGTATGTGACAAATGTCGGTGAAGATGCACTGGTAATGCGAAATAATGCTATGAAGCTCCTACAAGAGGAAAGCAAGCTATTGGATATCGTTCAATTGGTCGGCGAAGACGTTTTACCAGATTCACAGCGCTTGGTACTTGAAATCTCTAGGATTTTAAAGACAGGTATCCTACAACAGAACGCATTTCATAAAGATGATTCATTTGTGCCGATTGCAAAACAGTTCAGTATGCTGAAAGTCGTCTTACACCTTTACGACAGAGCGAAAGCTTGTTCAGAGCTTGGCATCCCAATCTCTCGGATCAAAGATTCAGCTCTGTTTGAGCGCGTGGTTAAGATGAAATATACAATTCCAAATGATTATAAAGAGCCAATTGACGCCTTAGTTCGAGACATCGATGGGTATTATGACGCTTTAACGTCAGAATACGAATAGGAGGCACCATGCTAAAGGAATATTTGAGAATAGATAAAATAGAAGGCCCTTTAATCTTCTTAAAAGGGATCAACGAAGCCAAATATGGCGAAATCATCGAGATCTCTGTGGAAGGTCAAAGACGTCTTGGAAAGGTCATCAAAATAGACGCACATATGGTGGTTGCACAGGTTTTTGAAGGGACTTCAGGAATGAGTACCGTCAATAGCTCTGTTCGTTTCACTGGTCAGCCGCTTACGATAGGTTTATCAAAGGACATCCTCGGAAGGATGTTCAATGGTGTTGGAGAACCCATCGACGGTGGTGGTCCTATCTTTGCTAGCAAGCGGTATAACATTAATTCAAGGCCGATTAATCCAGTGGCTAGACAATACCCTAGAGATTTCATCGAAACAGGTATCTCAACGATCGACACCTTGTTTACGCTGATCCGTGGCCAAAAGCTTCCCATATTTTCAGGAAATGGTCTAACACATAAGGAGCTGGCTGCTCAGATCGTTAGTCAAGCCAAAATCGCCTCTGAATCTGAACAAAAATTTGCCGTATGTTTTGTCGCTATAGGGATTACTAAAGACGATGGTGCTTACTTTGTCGAACGATTTGAGGAAAGTGGCACGATTAACAACGTCGTCATGTTCATGAACTATGCCGACGATCCTGTCACCGAGCGTTTGAGCATCCCTAAATGTGCTCTAACAGCCGCTGAATATCTTGCATTTGAAGCAGATATGCATATCCTTGTGGTCATGACCGATATGACCAGCTACTGCGAAGCCTTAAGAGAAATCGCTTCCGCTAAGGAAGAGGTACCGAGTAGAAAAGGTTATCCAGGGTATCTTTATTCAGATCTTGCGTTTATTTATGAACGCGCTGGTATGTTAAAAACTAAGAATGGCTCTATTACCTTCTTACCGATACTCACCATGCCAAATGACGACATCACACATCCTATTCCAGACCTTACTGGGTATATCACTGAAGGACAGATCGTTCTCTCAAGAGAACTTTCCAACAAGGACTTCAATCCACCAATCAACGTCATGCCTTCCCTTTCAAGACTCATGAAGGATGGCATCGGAGAAGGGTTTACGCGAGAGGATCATCCAGACCTTGCCAATCAGCTATTTTCAGCTTATTCAAAGGTTTTGGACATCAGGTCATTGGCACAAATCATAGGTGAAGCGGACTTATCCGATATCGACAAGCATTACATGACCTTCGGTAAAAGATTTGAAGAAGAGTTCGTCAACCAAGGCTTCTCTACCCGCCGCACTATAATTGACAGCTTAAACTTAGGCTGGGAGCTCCTCGGCGAATTGCCACCAGAAGCCCTCGACCGCCTCAATGACGAGTTGATTCGTAAGTATTATAGACGGAAATAAGGTGTATTATGGAAAAAATGACGCCAACCAAAGCCAACTTAATGAAATCAAAATCACTCCTTGCCTTCTCTAAGCAAGGGTATCAGTTGCTAGATAAAAAACGTACGGTTTTAATTCGAGAAATGATGTCCATGATGGAAGAGGTAGAGACCCTTCAAAAGGATATCGACGAGGTGTTTACAGAGGTCTATGAAGCCCTCAAGCACGCCAATATCACTATGGGAACCAATGCAGTTATGGAAACGGCTCTCTCTATACCAAAGGACGAGGACATCAGCATCCTGAATAAAAGCGTTATGAACGTCGAGTTGCCGACCATTAAGCAGACCAAACGTGGCAATGCGCCTTCTTACGGTTTTTATAGGACAAATTCAGCGGTAGATATTACTGTGACGAAGATGAAGGATGTTCAGCAGCTGCTCTACCGACTAGCTGAGGTTGAGAATGCGGTTTTCAGATTGGCTGAAGAGATTCGAAAAACCAGCAAACGCGCCAATGCTCTGGATAAGATTCAGATCCCTAAGTATTCAGAGCTCACCAAATGGATCGAAGATTCCTTGGAAGAAAAAGAGCGCGAAGATTTCTTTAGACTGAAACGGGTTAAGGGGAAAAAGTTCTAAAAAAATCAGTTATCTAATTTTACATGAACTATTAATTGAACTCCTAATTGATCAATTACTCAAACATGTATTTCAAGATTGTGTATTTTTATTCACAAATATGTATATATATTGTTTGCGAAACCTCCTCGTGTTATACTGGCATAGTTGTCATTTTATAATACTTTTGGAGGTTTTATTTTGGGAAAATTTAAATTTATCATCCTATCGTTGATAGGATTTATATTCTTTTTGGTTCCGATAGAATTAATGGGCGAAGAAAAAATCGCCATTTCACACATCGTCAATTTTATTACGGGTAACTTCTTCGATGCCTTTATCCTTTTCACGATGGTCTGTGCATGGATTGTTATACTGGGTACAGTGCTATTTAACTGGATATCAGTAAAAAGTCAGTACTGGAATTCTGTGTTCAAAACATCATGGCTCAACCAGATCTTAAGAATTGGTGGTTCTTTCTTATATCTCATGGTCTTGTCCAACTGGTTTAGCAATTTCTCGTGGGCCGAGCCGATTCTCAACCCAAACACAGGTGGTGTCATGGCTGGTGATGGCGGCCTTTTAACCACTTTATACATTACTTTCTTTGTTGGGATCATCGCACTACCATTACTCACGCATTTCGGTTCAGTTGAGTTCTTTGGCATCTTACTTGGACCGGTGGTTAAAAAGCTCTTCAATGTGCCCGGTTATTCCGCTGTTGATGCTATCGCTTCTTTCGTAGGAGATGGTACCATTGGAATCGTCGTTACCGACACTCAATATCAAAGAGGCTACTATAATAAAAGAGAAGCTTTTATCATAGCGACAAGCTTCTCTATCGTAGGGATTGCATTTGCATCTGCAGTTGCAGAAGAACTTGGTTTCTCAGCAATTTTCCCAATTTTCTATGGCACCATCTCATTAATTACAGTGATTCTTGCTGTGATTACGTCTAAACTGCCACTTAAAAAATTTGCCCCTACTTACTATGAAGGGGTCACACCAAATGAGATCCGATTACCTGAGGGAACATCGAGACTTGCTTACGCATTCTCTGAAGCCACAGAAACCGCAGGAAAAACAAACGTTGGTAAATCTTTTATCGATGCATTAAAAAGCGTAGTTCATATCTATGTCGGCTTCTTACCGATTATCATGTTTGTCGGTACATTTTCACTGATCGTTGCAGAATACACACAGTTTTTTAGTTTTATCAGTGCACCATTAATTCCGCTTTTTCAGATCGTTGGCTACAGCCACGAGGTAGCAACCTTAATGGCACCTGCTAGCGTGGTTGGTTTTGCTGACATGTATCTACCTGCACTTTTCATAGGGGAATCATTATCAGAATCCTCACGTTTCTTTATCGGTGTCTTAGCATTTACGCAGCTTGTCTTTATGTCTGAGACAGGTATGGTACTGGTTAAAAGTAAAATTGGACTTAACTTTTGGGATGTAATAAAGGTATTTGTCTTCAGAACCTTGCTATCAATTCCACTTTTATTCATCCTTACAAGAGGATTGATCTTCTTAGGGATATTGGTACATTAGATTGAGGGATCTGCCTAACTAATTTTTCTTAATATCGTACTCGTGACATTTGTTATACAACTGTCTTGAGCTAATTTCAAGAATATCAGCCGCTTTATTATAATCGTATTCTACCGAAGCAAGAACCGATTTGATATGAGCGGTTTCCGCAATCCGTCTCACTGTTTTTAAACTTTTATCGCTGTCTGTGGTTTTAAGTGGATTGATGATAAAGCCCTCATCCATTTGTAAAACCCCTTCAGGCGATAAAACGACCAATCTTTCTACAAGGTTCTTGAGCTCTCTTACATTCCCTGGATAGTCATAACTGTAAAGTAAATTTTTAAGTTTTGGCTCTATACCAGTAAATTTCTTTTTTAAATCAATCGAAGCCTTTTCTACGAAATAGTCGATTAGGTTAGGGATATCCTCACGTCTTTCCTTAAGTGAAGGAATTCTGATGATCACCGTGCTCAGTCGATAATAGAGATCTTCTCTAAATGTCATATTTTTAATGGCTGCACTTAAATCCTTATTGGTTGCAGCAATTAATCTAAAATCTGTTTTGATGACTTCATTGCTACCGATTCGCGTAATTTCTCGATTTTCAATATTCCTAAGAATCTTGATTTGCGTAGATTCAGGCAAATCCCCTACTTCATCTAAAAACAGTGTGCCTTGATCTGCAGCTTCAAATCGCCCGATACGACGGCCAGTTGAACCTGTAAAAGCGCCGCTTTCATGACCATAGAGTTCACTTTCTATCAGTGATTCAGAAAAACTGTAACAATTTACAGGCATGAAAATATTGTTCTTTCTTTGACTGTTCATATGGATGAACTTTGCGAAAACCTCCTTTCCTACACCGGAATCACCCAGGATAAGAATATTGGAATTTGAGGCAGCAGCTCTTTTAGCGATGTCTATCGCACGATTAAATATCTCACTTTTAGAATCCAGCATGATGTTGTTATCTACAACCGCATCTCGAAGCATTCTGTTTTCTGCATCTAATTTTCTAATCTTCTGTATCTTATCCAAATCAAACAGAATTTCTTCTGGATTATTGCTCTTGATAAAATAGGAGAATGCCCCCAGCTTCATAGCTTCAACCGCATTTTCTATACTGCCGAATGCCGTCATAATAATGGTTTCAATCAGTGGATACTCTTCTGAAGTGAATTTCAACAATTCAATCCCATCACATTCTTCCATAACCAAATCCGTAATGAGTACATCAAACGCTTCCTGACTGAGCATACGTTTTGCTGTATTACCATTATCAGCATGCTTAACCTGATAGCCTTTTCTATTTAAAATAATACCCAGCAATTCTCTAAAGTCCTGTTCATCATCAACAACCAATACTTTTAGCATTTCTTCACTCCCTCATTGGCATTCTTACTGTAAATTTACTGCCTTGGTTTAGCTTGCTCTCTACGTTTATCGTCCCGTTAATCTTTTCCACTTGTGAATAGACAATGTATAGGCCCAGTCCAGTCCCCTGTCCAACTGGCTTTGTGGTATAAAACGGATCAAAGATCTGTTCAATTTGCTCTTCTGAAATGCCCATGCCTTCATCTTCTACTGAAATCTCGATGTCGTTTTCTATTTCGCGTACAACGACGGATAATTGACCTTCACGGTTCATCGCCTCAATACCATTGCCCACTAAGTTCGTGATGATGTGTCGCAGTGCATTTTCCTTTGAAATGACATAAATTTTAGGATCAACCTCTACTTTAAACTTTACCGCTCTATTTTCTGGACTCTTTTTATAATAATTGATCTGTTCTTCAAGTAAGTGACTTATGTTAATGCTCGTGTCTTGTCCTTCATCCAGCCTCGAATACTTTAAAAGGCTCTCAATAATCTGGCTCGCTCTAGAAACCGATCGTTCAATTGAGTTGATTGCGATTGCATGATCCTGATCTAAATCCGCAGTGTCTTTTAATATATAGGAAGAGTTGCGAATCGTGCCCAGTGGATTTCTAAGCTCATGTGCAATGCCAGCAGCAAGTCGTCCAACTGCAGCCATTTTATTGGATTGAAAGATCTGTGCTTTTTGAATCCGTTCTAAGGTTTCATCTGAAATGATGATTAATACGAGCTCTTGTTTTGAATCGACTGGTGTGACATGACACTGATAGATATGATTTACATTTGAAAACTCAAAGGTTACACCATATTCAGCTTCATATATTCTATGACCTGTTCTCTCATAATATTTCTGGTTCAAAGACTTAAGAAAAGCATGATCCTCTATAGATCTCCCTTCCTTAATTTCAGATATTTGCGGTTCTAGTTGTAGTTTTCCTGTGGCTTTTCTTATCTTGCCCTTAGGATCTACTAAGATTATGGTCGACTTAATATTGTTTAGGATGATTTCATGTTCGTCTGTAATCTGTCTTAAATCCAAGGTACGCTCATCTACAAGTTTCTTTAGATTTCTATTCCAGGCAAAAATCAAATAAAGTAAGATGCCAAAAAGTGCGATCACAACAAAGACAATGCTTTTCATCTTTTCGTTGGTTCTCTTGATTTCGTTGGCTGAATCGGTACCCAGCCATTTCCCTTGAATTTTCTGTAGAATACCACTTTTTTTCATTTTAAAAATGGCCTTATTCAGAATTGGTTTTAAGTCTTCATGCGTCTTTGGGAGACCCAGCACAGTGTACGATTCGTAGATCTTTTCTGGTAGTATCTCGTATTTACTGACATTCCTCACATCGTTCAGATGGTTCTTTATTACTGGTTCATCCCCTACAATGGCATTAACCTCACCATTTTCTAATAGCGACATGGCTTCGGTAAGATTATCAGTATATACAAAATTCGGATAAATATTTTTGTCGTACAAGCTTTCTATTACATAATCACCACTTTGAACAGCAACAGAAATCCCATTCAAGTCTTCAACTGCAATAATCGTTTTTGCATCTTCAGAGTTGATTAAAACTGAGCCATTAAGATCATAAATTCGATTTGTAAACAGATAATCTTTGCTTCTATTAGGAGAAGGCGTTAAATCCACAAAGTCGATTTCACCCTCTTTCAAAGCTTCAAGGGCTTCCTCCCAAACCAGTGGACGCATCTCAATTTCAGTCTCAAGCTCTAAGGATAGGGCATAGATTAAGTCCGTCATCAGACCATAATATTGATCGGTATCCTCATAATACTTCCCCAGAGGTGGCTCTGTTATGTTGCCACCATACGTCAAAGTGCCATAACTTTTCAAAACAGCACGTTCTTCAGCTGTAATATCAGATGATAATGCAATGTATTCAAAAATATTTAAGTTGTAATCGATATTGATAAAATTATTTATAACCACTAATGCGATCACTAACAATACAATTCCAGTTACACCAAGCTCTCTTCTCACGAATCTGCCTCAACTATCTTTTTATTTTGATGCTTAATATAATCTTTGAGCATTGAGCCTTCAGATTTTACCACAAGCAAGATTGTGTCTAAATAAAAATCTTCGGACATCGAGTCCTCAGATTTTACATCAAGTTCCTTGCTGCTTAATAATATAAAAACCGGAGTCATCTCCGGTTTTTAGTATATCACAGATTAAAATTTGACTGAATAACAACTATGCTGCTTCAGCTGATGCATCCAACGGTTGAATGACAGATGCTTTATCATCTTCTAGTTTCGCCACAGTTACACCGACAAAGCTCAATAGAATTACGATAATTGGCATCGTATAATTGAAAATTGCCCATGGTGCATATTGTAGCGTCGGAACCCCTAATACACCCATTAAGAATACACCACAGGTATTCCAAGGAATAAGTGCTGAAGTGAGCGTCCCTGAAGATTCAAGTGCATTGGATAACGTCTTAGGATGAAGCCCTCTATCGTGATAAGCTTTTGAGTACATACGACCTGGAACGACGATAGAGATGTACTGTTCTGGCATCGTCATGTTTGATCCGATACAAGTTAAAATCGTAAGCGTAATTAAGCTCGTTGTACTGTGTACCAATTTGAGTAGTTTCTCGACAATAACATCTAATTGACCTGTTTTTTCCATGATTCCGCCAAACATCATCGCGATAATTGTAAGCGATATAGAATACATCATGTTCATTAAACCACCTGAAGACAACAAGCTATCTACAGATTCAATACCAGTTGCTGATTCATAACCACCGTAGCTCACATTTAGAATATCGCCAAAGTTAACCCCTTGGAAGATCGGTGCCATGATAGCACCTAAAATGATACCGATAAAAATACCAGGAATAGCGGGCATTTTTCTTGAGATAAGGAAAATAACCACTAATGGTGGTAATAATAAAATTGGCGATAATGTAAACGCACCTTCAAGTCCGCTTTTCATCGTTTCAATGGTTGTTAAATCAACATTTGTACCACTAAATTTAAGTCCAACAATTGCAAAAACAGTTAAAGTAATCCCATATGCAATTACAGTTGGTTTAAGCATAAATTTAACGTGTGTGAAAACATCTGTACCCGCCATAGCAGGTGCTAAATTTGTCGTATCTGATAATGGTGACATCTTATCACCAAAATAAGCACCTGATATAACCGCACCAGCAGCGATAGGCGCAGGAATGCCAAGGCCTGATGAGATACCCATCAAAGCGATACCAATAGTACCCGCAGTTCCCCATGACGTTCCTGTAGCAAGTGATGTCACAGAGCTAATTAATACGGTTGCAACCAAGAAAATCTTAGGTGACAAAATGTTTAATCCATAATAAATCATCGATGGTACGACACCAGATAAAATCCAAACCCCGATTAAAACACCAATAATTGCTAAAATAATAATTGCTTGTAGCGCTTGACGGATCCCATCGAACATAAACTGTTCTACGTCATGCCACTTGTGACCGATTTTAAGTGCCATCATGGCTGCAATTGCAGTACCAATCAGCATCGGTATGTGCGGGTCTGCACCAAACACTGCAATCCCTACCCCCATAACCAAAATAAGCATAGCAAATGTTGAAACTGCCTCGATCAAATAAGGTGATCTCACTTTCATTTGTAACCCTCCTCTTATTTCTTCCATATAAAAACCTACTACTTTAACTGCAAATGCCATGCCAAGTAATAGGTTTGTATTTTGAAGGGTTATAAAGTTTTCAATGAATGTTTTTTTGAAATAAATTTCAATTCAATTGAAATATTTTTCAAAATAGTTAGAATATTGACTCGGATTACTCTAATTCTTTTAAGTCCCCTAAAAATTCAGCTATTTCTTTCCACGCTTCCTTTGACTCTGGAATCAAATCGCCCGCCATTTGAAAATCATGGAACATGCCATCATAAACATGTAGCCACACTTTTACGCCTTCTTTTTTGGCTTTTTCTGCTACTCTAATCGAATCTGATAGTAGCATTTCATCGCCACCCACCTGAATCAGCATCGGTGGAAAATCAGTGTAATCTCCAAAAAGGGGTGACACATACGGCGTTTGTTGATTTGCTTTTCCTAAATAATCTCTGTTGTATAAAAGTGATTTCTTAGTTTTACCAAATAACGGATCATTTTCATAATTAAATAGATAAGAGGCGCCACTTGCCGTCATATCCGTCCACGGAGACATTGCAATGATTGCCTTTGGTAAATTTCTTCTGTAATGCTTTAGATATAGACAAACCGCTAGCGCAAGTCCGCCTCCCGCAGAATCACCTGCAATTATTATATTTTCCTCTTTAAACCCCTGTCTGATCAACCAATCAAATGCATCTACGGCATCGACTAAGGCTTCTGGATAAGGATGCTCTGGTGCGGTTCTATAGTCAGGCATCAAAATCATAACGTCTTCTGTACTTTCACAATACTTCATCGCCATAAGTCGATGTCTGTTTTTTAATTTCCCAACATAGCCACCTCCATGTAGATAAAGGATGGCGATTGTGGCTTTTGAACCATTCTTAGTCACTGTTTCCATAGTAAATTGTGCTTTCTTTACGGTCTCACTCTTAAAGCTTTGTGGATAGATCCATTTGAAGATACTTTTACTTTTTAGATTCGTACCGACGTTTATTTTAAGTCCAACCAGCTTGGTTGAAGCTATACTGGCAATCATATTTCGTGCGATTTTACCTCTAATGCTAGGCTCTTTTGACATGTTTACCTCACGTGAAATCTTCGTTTAAGTTCATTGGATGCACGTTTGCCACCAATGATGATGGTGCCTAAAAATAATAAAACAGAGTAGCCTGATGCCACGTGACTAAGGTTCATCTTCGTCAGTAATCCCATTTTATTTAGTATAAAGGGGAGGATGCTCCAGAGGATTGTAAAAAGCTCAATCATCATATAGCTTTGCCAATTTCTGATATTGATGATCATAGCGACGACGATGCCTGTGTTAACAAGGATTATTGCAGACGGCAGAACGTAATTTAGAGACCAGCCTCTAAATCCTGTTAGTAGATCAATTAGTACCACACAGATAACCCCAATGGTCACAAGCATAATGCTCTTGGTTCGATACTCGTAGCCTTCTTTAAAGGTAACTCTAAGTGCGATAAATACATAAAATAAGACGACACCTACCAGCACTGACCAATAGGAGTTTTCATACGTCCTATAATTGAAATACGCGAGAAAAGTCTCAACCACAATTGCCACAAAAGCATAGACTCTAATCATAAGATCAATGCGCTTAGCAATGACGCGTACATTGGGATATAAATTCTCAGCTGGCTCAGTTTTCTCCAAAACACTTTGACACAGCGGACAAACGGCATGATTGTCTTTAATTTCTATGTTACATTGATTGCATCTACTCATCGTACACCCCATTACTTTCTATAGTAACGTCTATGCCTAGCTCCACAAACTTTCTGAAGAAGCGCCTTTGAATCGCTGGCTTTACTAAAATCGAACTAAACGTATACGATAGAACTCCGTTATAGGAACAGACAATTCCCTTTAGATTTTGGCCTTTTGATAATGCAATAATCGCATTACATTTATCAATATAAGGCTCATACTCTTCCTTGAAAACGACATTGCCTAGATTAGATATCGTTGAAGTATTTGCAAGAGATGCCTTTCTGAAAATATAATACATCGCAAGTTTTTTAATCTCCAGTGGTAAAACTTGGATTAAAAGATTCTTTTCATTAGAAACATTATAAGAGACGATCTTCATTAAATTTTCAGGTGTAATCTGATTTCTAAGGCTAGTTTTTACGATTTCAAGCACCTCTTCAAATGTATAATCATCATTTTCTGCTTGAAATTCGGATGATACCACCGCGAAGAAATTCTTTGTAGTTATTGACTCAAAAAAACCTCTTAAGTTTACGGGAACGGCGATTCTTATGGCTTTATTATTTTTAACCTCTTCTTGATGCTCCTTATAAATGCTATACGTGTAAACCCCAACTAAAAGCTCATTTATGGTGACACCAAAATTTCGAGCAACTGCTTTAAGCTGATCCACCTGCATGTAGCCGTGTAAGATACCTACTTCATTTTTGGTCAGCTTAGATCCTTTAATTAAAAACGCCCGATTAGAAACATAAGGTTTGGCCGCTTTTTTCTTAAAGTTACTTAAAAAGCTATCCTCACGGTTCATAGAGGTTTCACTACTCAAGGTATCGCCAAGATTTTCGCGTAATGTCGGGTGGACCAATCTCAGGTATTGATAGGTAAGCTCTTTTAAAAAAGCCAAACTTCCCATGCCATCTGATAGAACATGGAAGACTTCTAGATTGATCTTCTTTTTATAGTAACTGACCCTAAACAAATAGCTCCTATTTTTATGTGGGACGATGAGTCGGCACGGATAGTAGGATTCTTCCTTCACAGTTGGTGCGGGTTTACCATTTTTCTCAAAATAATACCAAAAAAGTCCCTGTCTCAATCTAACATTAAATCCCTTAAACTTTGGCAAGACAATTGAAAGAGCCTCTTGAAGCTTTTCAGGTATAATATCCTCCTTTAGAATTACACTGATGCGATACACATTCGACATATTTTCACCTGCTATTACGGGAAAAATATGTGCGGTATTATCGAGCTTATCCCACCAAATTTCAGCATCGTTAAAAAAGGCTTCTCTCTTTTTGCGTCTCTCTTCTTTTTTGCTTTCTCTATCTGGCATATAAATTACCTTCCTAATATAAAAATCACAGAAACTTCTCTTGGAGTTGCTTTCTGTGATAATAGAATTCGTCTTTTTATTGCAATTAAATTATTGAGCGTTTTGATGATTTTCCTATTGTGTTGTTTTTATAAATAATTATCCTTATAATGCTTATTTATAATTATAAACGCGTTTTTGAAAGCCGTAAAGAAAACTAATGTTCAAAATTGTTTATAACTTATCTATATTTCTAAACGCTATGTATTATATAAATACATTGACAGAGTTATCTGAAACCCTTAAAATTACACCTAACATTAACCAAGGGGTGTAGGATGGAGAAAAAATTAGAGAAAAAATATGGGCTACCCACTGCTATCGCAATGGTAGTCGGCGTCGTAATCGGTTCTGGAGTCTTCTTTAAAGCCGATGACGTTTTAACACTTACTAACGGTAACTTAATATTAGCTTTACTCGCATGGGGTTTGGGTGCCTTTTCCATGATTTTCGGATCATTGGTATTTGCTGAGTTTGCACAAAGAATTGAAAAATCAAATGGTATTGTAGACTACTCAGAGATGGCATACGGCAAACGCTTTGGCTATTTGGTCGGATGGTTTAAAGGCGTGCTCTACTATGCGCCACTATCAGCGATCCTCGCTTGGGTAGCTTCACTCTATACGATGATACTATCAGGTAGCGACAATCCTTCGAATTCACCAATGACATGGGGATTGGCACTTATTTACCTAGTCGTTATCTACCTAATTAACTACCTTGCGCCTCTTTTAGCTGGTAAACTGCAAGTTGGCTCTACGGTGATTAAGCTGATACCACTTAGCTTAGTGGCTATAATTGGGACGATTTCTGGTCTTCTTAATCACGTTACTTTTGATAATTTCTCATCAGCAGTAAGTTCGATAGGCAGCTCCGGTGGTACACTTGCAAACGCGGTTGTTGCAACTGCTTTCGCTTATGAAGGATGGATAACGGCAGTGACGATCAACAGCGAAATTAAAGACTCAAAGAAAAATCTCCCTAAAGCACTTATTTTTGGCGCATTTATCGTATTTGTGGTCTACGTCATGTACTTCTTAGGAATCGCATCAGTATTACCAACCTCTGAAATCATTGCTCAGGGAGATGGTGCCATCACAACTGCGACAACACAGCTGTTTGGATCTGTAGCTTCCACAATTTTAACGGTGTTCGTTATTATTTCTTGTTTAGGAACACTGAATGGCCTCGTTCTTTCTACTATTCGTATTCCATATTCTTTGGCGATTAGAAATCAAGGTCCTTTTCCAAAGAAAATTGCGCTTGTTAACCCTAAGTCAGGTATCCCGACTTATTCCGCGTTATTCGCCGCAGCATTATCTTTGTTTTATACCGCACTTTGGTACGCAAGTATCAACGAAACCTTTGGCAGATATATTGGACTCGATGAAATCCCTATCGTCATGATTTATGGCTTATATATTTTCCTCTACATCTGGTACATTAGAACGTTTGACGATCTCGGTTTTGGGAAACGCTATGTCGTTCCGATCTGTGCCATTCTAGGTGCTCTTGTCATCGTTTATGGTGGTATAACCAATCCTAGTATTGGACTTTATCTCATTGTCTCTCTTGCAGCAGTGGGTTTAGGAATGTTATTCTATAGAGAAGAAACCGCAAAATAACGTTTTTTCTACTAAGGAGGTCATCCACTTGACTTATAAAACTGTCACCAACGGATACGATTGGGGTCCAGCGATCGATAAAATCATCCTCGATCTAGAAATCATTATCGACTCAAATAAGGTAACCGAAGAAGCCTTTAAAGTAACCGTTCGTCGTAATTTTGAAGAGGTACA
Organism: Fusibacter sp. QWL-12; assembly: GCF_058683495.1. Taxonomy (NCBI): domain Bacteria; kingdom Bacillati; phylum Bacillota; class Clostridia; order Eubacteriales; family Fusibacteraceae; genus Fusibacter; species Fusibacter sp. QWL-12. Next base: position 1,870,944 of record NZ_CM178745.1, on the reverse strand, counting down.
GGAAGCACAAAGAAATGTATTGAATGCTTACACCTCAGATGAGCTAGGAAATGTCTCTGATGATAGTCGATATATCACACTCGAACTCGAAGTAGGTCCCACTAGAACTGAAGGATCGCCTTTTAACTATAATCGACTTACAGGACGTAATGAATACGTTCAAACCAGCTATGAGATTTCAATTTCAAAAGAAACGCTAGTTTCAAATGCTACCGATACTTCAGTGGCTACAGCGCTCATGGATAACCCGACGATTAAAGCCTTTGCTGGTGATATCAAGCCACTTTGCGATCGTTTTAAGCACAATCAAGCGTTTGAAGTGGATCATGTGAAACTTAGCTATGCATACTTTGAACCGAACCACAAAAAACCAACTCACTTAGATCAAGATATAGATTCCATGACAGAAGCTAAAGTGCCGCTCATCATATGGCTCCACGGTGCTGGTGAAGGTGGAAATGATACAAGCATCGCCGTCTTAGGGAACAAAGTCACCTATTTAATACAACCTGAGATTCAAGCTCTTTTTGGCAATGAGGGTGCGTATGTTCTCGTTCCACAAGTACCGACAATGTGGATGGATTACAACGGTAAAAGTGTTTACAACAACACCGTTTTAAATAGTGATGGTCATTCACATTATACGATCGCACTAAAAACATTGTGTGATCATTTTCTAGCTGAACACGTGGATATTGACACCGATCGGATCTACATTGGTGGTTGCTCTAACGGTGGTTATATGACAGTTAAAATGCTCGTTGAATACCCAGACCTCTTCGCAGCAGCTTATCCAACTTGTGAGGTCTATGAAACAGAGTGGCTAACAGATGAAAGAGTTGCCAAAATTAAAAATATCCCTCTTTGGCTCGTCCATTCACAAGATGATCCAGTTGTAAGGATTTCTGAGTTTGATATGACTTGTGGTATTCCCATTATTGATGAAAAAGGTCATTTCATACCAACTGACACATACTCAAATGCACTTTATCAAAGACTCAAAAACTCTGGGAATAAAAAAATATATTATAACCAGTATGATCAAGTGATAGATCCTTCCGGTAAATATTTGACACCGGATGGTGAACCCTATAAGTATCATGGACATTGGTCTTGGGTCTATACACTTAGCAATACTTGCTCACAGATCATAGATGGAAAAACCATTTACTTGTTTGAATGGTTGGCTCAACAAAAAAAGTAATACTACATTCCTTAAAAGAATAAAAGGACACCGCATTAATCTCTGATGCAGTGTCCTTCTTAATTATTAAACTATGTCTCGTTAGTCTTAACTAGCTATCCTTGTAATCCTTAATATATGGGAAATACTTCACATCCTCATTTTTAAAATGACCCTCAACGACAGTTATCAACAAAAATGAGAAGAACTCCACTGCATTAATGTCCCTTTGAATGGTCTTTTGAAAAATTGATTTTGTCCTATTTAACAGAGCTTCATGAACCATTTTATGCATTTCAACATTTGGAAATCCTGCTTTATATAGGATCTCAACTTCATCATTAAAATGCTGTTCCATCTCCTGGATTACAAGTTCAACATTTCTTACAGTTTCATCAAATGAAGACTGTTCAAGTGCACTTTCAACGATTTTGTTGCACCGTTCTAAAATTGCTCTATGTTCATCATCGATGATTTTACATCCAGAGTTTGAAGATTCATCCCAGTCCACTTTTACAAGGATGTTCTCTTCGGTATTGTAATCACTTGCAGTAATTTTATTCTTACCAGTATTTTTAGATGTGTAAAGTGCATGATCAGTTCTAAGAAACCATGACTCAATGTACTCTTTCATTTTCCATTCAGAATATCCGACACTAGCTGTCACGCCATAAGCTTTACTAATTTCCAACATCTCAATTTCGTATCGAATCCTTTCAGCTACATAATTAGTACCATCAAGATTTGTGTTTGGAAGTAACAGAATAAACTCATCTCCACCCCATCTAGCAAATACATCTTCCGTTCTGATGATGGTTTTTAACTTTTTTACCACTTCAAGTAGCACTTCATCCCCTGCGGAGTGACCATGTTCATCATTCACATTCTTAAAGTGATCTAGATCAAAATAGATCATACCTATTGGTCGATTACTTCTTAACCCGTTACTAACTTCCTCTCTTAATCGAAAGTTAAAATATTCTCTCGTATATATTTGCGTGAAGCGATCTAATATATATTTGCTTTCCAGTTCAACCTTGTCTTTTAGTACCTGACTGTAATTTCTCATCCATGAAAATATGCGCCATGAAATTAAAATGCTGAAGATTATGCAGATCATGAGGATAATTAAAATCTGTTTTATTCTATAATCCCAACCACCAACAGGTACAACATACACATCCCATCCACCTAATGCATCTTCTGTTCGAAATTGTAGTGGATACTCACTTAGAACCTCTTTATTCCCATATAAGATTTCGTCAGGTTGATCGGCAGATGTTATCAAATATTCCATTTTATAGTTTTCAGAATTTTCATCGACAAACTTAAATGCATTTTCTGCTTTGAGTACAATGCTTACCATGCCCCAATAAGACGAATCTTTCAGAAGTGGCATTCGGACAATAAATGCTGTACCACCTTGAATTAAGTTTACTGGACCTATGAAAAGCGTTTCTAAGTTGTTCTTTACTCTTAGAACATCCTCTGCTTGATCCGGAATTTCAGCCAAATCTCTACCTATGACACTTTCGTTGCCTTTAAGTGGATAAACCCATTCGATCGTGGTATCTACAAGAACCCCTATACTTCTAATATCATCAAGATGATCCTTCAAAAGAAAATCTAAATATCTATAAATCTCTACCTCATCTGTCGTATCTTTTAATTCAACATAAGCTGCAAAACCGGATAGAAGACTTATATTCTGATTTTTAAAATCTCTAATCTCATCAATTAAACTATAGTAAGAGACAGTTGCATTGTTCTCATTATCTTCTTTTACTCTCATAGAATAATTGTATATAAAAACAGAACTCACAAACATAAGTAAAATAAAAACTGAAAATGAAACAAATAAGGCAAGTCTATAATTCTTTTTTAGTTTGGTTTTTAGCTGAACCATGTATATGCTCCTAATCTTCTTAGTTATGAATCTCTGAATCTAAACACATAAATACTTCCTTATACTAATATATACTAAATTTATGTTTTTTACGCATAAAGTTTTGAAAACACCAATATTGAAGCGGTAAGGTCTATATTTTGAATGATTTAGTTTTGACTTTCAATCTAATGCTATCAATTTTTGATGAAAAAGTATTGTTTGATCATAATAATTTGTCAGTGCGTTTAAATATCCACTTTTGAATCATGATTTACTATCGGTTTTATTAGCTCCCAAGAGAATGTTTCTACTATCGTTCGGAGATGCTTAATTCTTAAAAGTGAGTCTTTCGTGCAAGATTCTTCCGATAAATCATCATGAATGTCTAGAATATGAGCTCTTATCATGTCTTTAATAAAACCCCCTTTTAGGTTTTCATCCGATGTAATGCCCATTTTTCAAAGATTCAAACGCGTCACTAGATTTCATGATTTTATCTCTGCAGATCAACTCATTCAAGAATGAAAGCTGCACATCAATATTATTAATTTGATAGATTACACCTGTCAGACCTGATTCTATGACTTGGCACACTAAATCATTTCTTTCATTGATTTCTGTTAGTTCTTCAATTTGAATACCTGTATGTTCAAGATTACCTATCACAAAATCACTTTCGCTTTGATCAAATGCGTTTAGATCTGCTTTTCTTTTATTCAATGATTTTACAGTCTCCTTTTTAATTGATTAAAATGAATTATTTTTTTACCCACATCCATTTTAATTATTACAATTAATTAATTTTTTCGCTGATTATTAAGAAAACAAAAAATCTTTATTCTGTCAAAAGAAGTAAACTATAGTTAACAGAATTATCTGACAATTATAAGCGGAGGTTTTTATGAAACAAAGAACGAAATATATAATTATTATAGCACTATTGGTCTTTGTTTTGGCGATCAGTGCTGGATGCAGCGTTAAGGAGACAGATGCACAGTCAAATAACACTACTGTATCATCCATTGAAGATGGATATGAGGTTGCTCTATTTGAACCTGAATTTTCAAGTGAACGCATGCTCGATACCATTAAATTATTGTCCTCAGAAGATAACGCACGCATCACTGGTTTTGAAGGGGAATCTGCCGCTGCAGATTATCTAATCGATCAACTCACTTCATTTGGACTTGAAGTATCTAAACAAAGCTTTCCAGTTAAAGCTTACGTCTGTGATCTATTAGAGCTAAAAGTGACAAGTGATTCAAATCGTGTATTAAGTGAGGCTAAAGCATTGAGCTACAGCGCCGCGACACCAGAAGGTGGCATCACCGCTGATATCGTACCACTGGGTATGGGTGCAGAAAGTGACTATGTTGGTCAAGATGTTAATGGTAAAATCGTACTGATGCAGCGGGGTGGAGAGTATTTTTATATTAAAACTGCAAGGGCGGCTAGCAAGGGAGCAGCAGCAGTCTTATTCTATGATCCTAACAGCGAAGGCGCTATTTCAGCGACTTTAACACAGCTTTCCAAAATCCCTGCTGTTAGTATCACTCGCGATGATGGTCAATCCTTTGAAAATGCAACGCGAGAAGGTAATACAGTATCAGTTTCACTCACAGTGGACATCACCTATGAAGATGCTACTTCAAGTAATATTATTGCACTTTATAAATCAGAGAATAATCCTGATGGTAAACGGATCATAGTCGGTGCACATTATGATGGTGTGGACACACCTGCAGCAAATGACAACGCCTCTGGTGCAGCAGCCATCGTTGAAATGGCAAAGGCTATCAGCGACGGGAAAGTCTCACTGCCTTATGATGTCGAGTTTATCGCATTCGGTGCTGAGGAAATTGGACTCGTCGGTTCTCATTACTATGTCGATCGTTTAACTAAAAAAGATAGAGATCAGATCGTAGCTATGCTAAATTTTGATATGGTTGGTGTTGGAGATAGCTTTGATCTCGGTTCTGCAGAAGGACTTGTGGCACCTAAATTAATCGGTATCGCACGTGATGCCTTAAAAGATATGGGCTATTTTCCAACGACATCTATGACCGATAGAAGTGATCATGCACCATTTGCTCAGGCTGGAATAGACGCTGTTTACATCCAAGTTGGACCTTTTCATGACTATCATACAGATTTAGATACCTTTGAGATGATCAATCCTGAGAGATTAGTGGAAGTATGTGCGCTAGGGACAGAGCTCATCGTGAAACGAATTCCCGATTTACTCATGTCTCAATACTAATCCCTATCGCAGTCAAACCATCACTTTTATCTAATATATAGGCAATATGCTCAAAACAGAAAGACATACAGAATAATGAAAGGCTTTATAGAAAGATTAGCCTTGCTTTATTCTGTATGTCTTATTTATTTATCTATAGTTATGTGTATTATACCACTGTTCACATTTTTTAGGATTTTCTCGAAGTGACTTATGCAAAAGTAAACCGCCTTGTAAAAATAAATCCTTGAACTTCAATTTTTTAAATTTACGAGATGAGGTTTTAATATAACCACGATATATATTGCAATATTTTAGTCCCTTTTCCCTACCTAAATCCCTTAACCTCAAAACAAAATCGATATCTTCAGCGGCATAAAATTTTTCGTTGAAGCCCTCTAACTCATCGAAAAACGTTCTCTTTGTGTATAACAGTACGCCACTTAATCCAATGATGTGAGTCGCAAGAACACTTGCAACGAATATAAGACTAAAAGTCAAGTTCCTTCTATCCAGTTTAAACTTTGTTCCCCCTCCAATATATTTGTTTGTCTGCATATATTTACAAATAAGATTGAACATATTTAAGCTAACTTCAGAATCAGCATCAAGAAAACACAGGACCTCACCAGAAGCATACCGAGCCCCTGTATTTCTAACTTTTGCAATGTTATGCACACTTTCATTTACGATTACGATGTCAAATTTGCTTGCGATTTCAACGGTTCTATCATTCGAATTATTATCTACAAGAATGATTTCTAGCAAATTTGTCTCTTTTTTTTCGAACTCTTTTTTTGCTTTCATAACTGAAAGCAGCATTTTTTCAATCAGCTGCTCTTCATTATATGCTGGAATAATCAAGGAAATTTTCATTACGGTCTCCACTTGGTTTAACTTTCAAATCATTGTTTAATTTACTTCATCTACTTAATCCCTACGTACTGTCCTTTTACAAAACAAATACATATTCAATATAAGCGACTATTCATTCTAGTGATTTGCATAACTCAACCCGTAACCAATCGGATACATCAGTTCAGCTTGCTCATTACCAATATCTTCGACACTTTTGTACCAAGGCATAGGAAGTTTACCGACAAACGCCTTTACACCTAGAAAAACATCTGCAACGCCTTGTCCTTCACTTCCAGGTAAAAAGCCCATAACCAGCCCATCCCATTGATTGACATAGTCATCGATAATGACTTCTCTTCCCGCTATTAACAAAGTAGCTATAGGTATGTTTTGCGCAATTGCCAGTTCTATCGCTGCTTTATTCTCAGGCGAAGCTAAGCTACCTGTGATGCTCATATCAGCGGTATCGCCATTCATTTCCGCATATGGCACTTCACTTAGTACGAGCAAGATTTTGTCCGCTTTTGAAGCTTGATTCACATCGGTTATAACCGTAACCCCTTGTTTTTCACCTAGGCTTTGTAAACCCTCCAATATGGTCGTACCAGTTGTCAGTGGATAGCCTGCAATATCAGGAGACCCTTGCCAATAGATCGTCCAACCACCGCACTGAATTCCCATATTATCGGCTCCCGGACCAAACACTAAAATGGTCTCACCCTTTTTAAATGGTAAGATTTCATCCTCATTTTTTAAAAGGACCAACGATTTGCTCACAAGCTCAGAAGCGACTTGTCGCGCATCTGTATCGCCTAAAGCCTTATCAGTTAGTGCTTGTTGTGTAAGATAAGGATCTTCAAACAGACCCGAATCGAATTTAACTGTCAATATGCGACTGACAGCATCGTCTATCCTTGCCATTGAAATCTTACCGTTTTCCACATTTGTTACAATAGCCTCTATCGATCTTAACCATTCGTTCGGCTCCATCAGCATATCTACACCTGCATTGATAGAAAGCTGCACTTGATCGTTAAAATCTGTCCCTGCCTCTAACAAGTGAATGGCTTCCCAGTCAGATACCACAAAGCCTTTAAATCCTAGCTCGTTCTTTAATACATCTGTTAGCAAGTACTTGTGACTGTGCATCGGTTCGCCATTGAAACTACTAAAGGATGCCATTGCCACAGGTACGCCATTTTTCACGAGTTCTTTATAGGGCTCTAAGTAGATCGCTCTTAGCATTTCTTCTGACATTTGTGCATCCCCTCTATCGATAAGGTTACCACCACTGCCTGTTCCAAAGGTAACACCGCCATCTGCCACATAATGCTTCGCTGTCGCTATGACACCCGACTCTTTTAAACCTTCAAAATAAGCATTCCCTAGCTCAGTTACGATACTGGGGTCTGTAGAGTAAGATTCATAGGTTCTCCCCCATCTTGGATCACTGGCAATCGCCACACATGGTGAGAAGTTCCAAATTATCTTTGTCAGCTTCATTTCATCCGCAACGATTTTAGCCATTTCCTTTACAAGTATAGGGTCATTTGCAGCACCTAAACCAATGTTATGCGGAAAAACAACTGCTCCCTTTACGTTTGAGTGTCCATGAACCGCATCGATTCCATAGAGCATCGGAATCTTTAAATCGCGTAACAAAATCGCATCCTGATACTGTGCCATCATCGTTTCCCAGTCCTCAACTGTTCCATCACCGGGCACGCTACCGCCACCACTTAACACAGAGCCAAGGCCATATTCTTTTAAGTCTTTGCTCGTTACCGCATTACGTTCGCCTTGAACCATCTGTGCCGCTTTGTCTTCAAGCGTCATTCTACCTAAAAGGTCAACTACACGCTCAGCTGTTGACCTCGTTGAATCAAGGTATACCGCTTCTGCTTGCTCACTACTCACATTTGGATTTGGTGTATTTGTCTGTTTGGAGCACCCTGCTAGACTGATTATTGCAACTATGATTATAAATAATATGAATGATTTTTTCATATGGTCTCCTCGAACACTAATAGTTGATTATGCGATTGATTTTATACTGTTTTTTAATTGACTCCATAATAATTTTACTGTATTAAATGACATGAATCATGAACCGACCTTATTCAAAATATCGTTATATAAAAAATCACTTTTATTGATAATTATCAAATTTAGCCATGGTATCGTTGCAAATAAGATTGCAAATAAGATGAAGACAGGATTCATCGTCATCACCATTGCGATGGCTATTAAGGTTGAAATAAGAATTGAGCCGTAAACGATTCTTATGGAAGAAGGCTTTTTAACGATGTCGCCTTTCATATAGACGCCATCTGCTTCCTCGCTAATGATACCTTTAAATTCAAACATAGAGCTTCCTTTTGCTCTGCTACTAAGCACAAAGCTACCATCTGGAAAAACCTCACCACTGATTTGTCTTGAGTAGGTGGTTGCAAGAACTGGCTTTCCTTTGACGTCTCTACAGTTTTCCATACATTCTTCTTTTGTATTATATTTGGTTTTTATCGAAATATCATTTCGTTTTGGCAATTTGCCCTCCAATCTTCTTAAGGATTGATTCATAATACAGTTAAAATATTCAGGTTAAATGATTGAGCCACTACACGTCAAACTCAATACTAGGATTGTCTTTATTTACTATAAACCTTTGATAAGTTCCATCAAATCGCTCTTCAATATACTTACCCAAAGTATCTAGAGCGCACACCAATGAACCGTTTTCACTTTCATCAAACCCCACGAGTTGAAAGAAGACATCTTTTGTATCTAAAGTCATTTTACCCAGTTCACTTTGTCTCCAAATCCACTTTCTCGTCTGAACGATATCACCACTTGTAAATACTAATTCTCCTGCTTCAACTGGTTCGTACGCATCTGCTCCAAATGGTAAGAATTGCTCTGTTCCTTTGCTAAAACATACACTTAAATCCTCATGTAGATCTCTGAGATCGTGACCACCTAAGGAAATTTGATTCTGTAGGGAAACGACATTACACAAATCAACAAGTGCATTGATATTGGGAAGTGGATTTCCTTTTAATACCCTTTTGAGCATTGCCTCTGTGGATACGGTATATTTATTAGGGTTTAGACCCGCTTTTTCCATGGTTTCACGATAATCTTGTATATTTGGTACACTTCTTAATGCCTCTTCGTGAATGGCTTGTCTTACGTTATTTTCAGCATCTCTAAGTAAAGTAACATCTGATGACGTTGATTCACTATTATTAAGGCCTTTTCCGATTAAGATTCCAAACTGCAATCTAGGATTTAAATCAAATACATCCGGTTGAATGGTATACTTCATATGTGCCTCCTTTAGTAATCATTTTATTTTCTATAATATATCAAAAAACTGATTTAAACTACATAAATTGATTTTTACTTAATTTGTTACAAGCTTAATCTTTTATCACGATAATAGGTCCTTTGCTTACTTCCATTACCCTAGAGACAGGAAGTTTATTTTCAATAAGTTTCACCATGACCTTCATATAAGGATGAATGTGATGAAAAAATTTTTTATAATCAGAGCACAGATAATTTAAGCCGTATTCACCATCATTTGTAATTTCAAAACGATGTCTAGGACATTCGCCATTACAGGCAAATTTGACTTCACAACTTTGACATTGATTGGGTAGTGATTCAACTTTAGCTTTACCGAAGGCAATCTGTCTAGGCTTATCTATAATTGTTTTAAGATTATCTTCAATGACATTGCCAAGTCTATATTCTGGATAGACATAGTGATCACAGGCAAATAAATCGCCATTGCTCTCTATTGCTAACGCCCTACCACAGGTCTTGGAAAATATGCAGATGGTCGAAGGCAATCCCAGCCAAGGTTCAAGTGCCCATTCGAAATTCATAATAAAAATTTTACCTACATCATTTTGAACCCAATGATTGAAAATTTCAATTAAAAAAGCACCATATTCACCCTTAAGGACACTAAAAGAGGTAATTTGATGGTGTTGAGATGCCTGTTTTTTATGTGCAGGAGTGGCGTGCTTCAATCCGATTTGAGTCTCACTTATGTTAGCTGTTCGTTCTACAATAGGAGTAAACTGAATATATTTCACACCTATTCCTTTTAAAAAGTCATAAATCTGAAGTCCGTATCCAGCCGATGCATGGCTTACACAAACCAAAGCGTTGTAATGAATTCCATGCTTATTAAAAAGTTCAATAGCATTAATGACGCGACTTGCTGTGGCTTGTCCCTTCAAGTCTTTCCTATAAAAATCATTAATGTAATCCGGTCCATCTATGCTAATTCCCATGAGGATGTTATTTGCTTTGATAAATTGGCACCAGTCTTCATCTATAAGAGTACCATTGGTTTGAATAGAATTTATAATGGTTTTATCACCAGAATATTTACGCTGATATTGAATCACTTTTTTAAAATAATCTATACCAAGTAAAGTGGGTTCACCGCCTTGCCAAACGAACTGAATCTCAGGTATATTTTGAGATTGAATGTAATTTTTTATAAACGCATCAAGAACTTGATCCGACATTTTTGAACTTTCCGTTTTAGGAAAAAGTTCGGACTTTTCTGTATAAAAACAATAGTTGCAGTCTAGATTACAAAGAGGGCCAATTGGCTTCGCTAAAATATGAAAACCTGATCCGATTTCAGTTAAATTCATCATTCACCTCTGATTTGATTAATTTTGTGAAGAAAGCGTCTTAAACTCTCTTCAACTTGTAAGAGGCTTAAGACGCTATTCAAAATAAATATATTAATGATTAATGTTTACCGGAATAAATGGCTTAAGATCGAATTTGACATAATCAAATTCACCTGTAAACACAAAATCTCCGAAATCCTTATAAAGTACTTCTGTTGCCTTGTACTGATCTCTACCGATATCAAGGCCTTCAAGTGTAAGGTTAATTGCAGTTTTAAAATCAGATTCTCCCACTAATTGATTATTGATATAGAGTTTACCTTTACCGCCCTCCATACTTGTTCGTGTGAAGTCAAATTTGAATTCACTTTTACCAAGAGGTACATTAATGTCAGATGTAATTCTAGTGTAATCACCATATTTATTGTAGACGAAGGTAAGTTTGTTGTTCATTACATAAAGCGAGTAGCCACCCATTTCATCTCCCATTGCAACAAGCACACCTTGATCTTCCTTAGAATTGATTGTTACGGGTACAGTTATTGTAAAATGACTGGTGTTTACACTTGGTGTAGCTTTAACATTTATAGTATTAACTCCAGGGTAGTATTTAAAGGTTTTTCTATCTGCAGCAGACCCTGATTGAGTATATCCCATATCTTTTGGCGTTACTTCCTTATACGGATGAATATTTTTACGATAAGCCTCTTTTTCAAATAACGCTTTGAGTTCTTCAAGCTTTTCAGGATATATTTTTGAAACATCAAGTGATTCAGTAAAATCTTCTTTTACATTGAAGAGCTTCCATTCGTCTGAATCAAAGCTAGTTCCAAGGATATGAATGGCTTCTGCCTTCCATCCATCACTGTAAATTGCTCTTTTTGGTGATACGTAGGTGATGGCAGTACGTGGCGCTTCTAAAACATTTTCATCACTAAAAGTGTAAGTAAAGCTCTTACCATGCATTGCCATTTGATTAACGCCATTAATTCTTAGAGGGATATCTGCATTTACCATTTCAAGTACAGTTGGTGTGATATCTGTAACGTTGACATATTGATTTCTAATCGTACCTTTATCTAAGATGCCATTTTCCCAGGAAATAATAAGCGGATTTCTTAGTGCTCCTGCAGCTGTTGAGCCTTTATAACCAGCAAAAGGTGTGTTGGATACTTGTGCCCAACCTTTTGGATAGAGTGCTTGCATTTCTGGGCCACCAATTAAATCATATTTTGGCATTAAGTCTTCAACTGTTGCTATTCGTCCACCGAAAGCACTGAAAAAGCTATCCGTTCCATCAGGTCCGCCCTCAGGTGAAGCACCGTTGTCGCCTAATATAACAAAAATAGTATTATCATACTCGCCAACAGATTTTAAATGTGAGATCAGTTTTCCAATTTCTTCATCCGCTTGTGTGATATAGCCGGCATAGTTTTCCATAAATTTTATATACAGCTTTTTTTGTTCATCGGATAAAGTATCCCATGCTTTTACAGTTGGATCTGCTGGAGCAAGTTTTGCATCTGATGGTATTATGCCGAGTTCTTTTTGTTTTTCAAAACGGTCTAATCGGATTTGATCCCAGCCTTTATCATAAACTCCCTTATATGCATCTGCATAATTTTGAGGAACTTGCTGAGGTGAATGACCAGTTCCAAATGCAAAGTTTAGAAAAAAGCCTTTCTCAGGATATATAGAGGCATGATCTGTGATGTATTGTTTTGCATGTGCTAATAAATCGTCGTTTAAATTATAACCTTCAGTCGTTGGCGCTGTAACCATCTCATTACCATTAACGAGTTGAGGTGTGTATTGGTCAGTTTCACCATCCATGAAACCATAGTAACGGTCAAAGCCCTTAGCTAATGGCCAGTAGTCAAATGGTCCAGCAGGAGTTACGGTATTAACTGGTGCAATATGCCATTTCCCCACACCATAAGAGCTATAGTCATTGGTTTTTAAAATCTCTGATATTAGTGCCGCACTTGGTGTTACCCCACCCTGTAAACCAGGACGGTCCATTTCCATTGAAACGTTAGCAACATGACCAACGCCAACCGCATTATTATCACGACCAGTTAATAAAGAAGCTCTTGTTGCAGAAGAAAGAGGACATGCATTAAAGTTGGTATATCTTAATCCATTTTCTGCCAATAAATCGATGTTTGGTGTTTTAATTTCAGAACCATAGCTCCCAAGGTCGGAGAATCCAATGTCGTCTAAGATGATATAGACGATGTTTGTATCATCTGCATTCTTAGTGACATTTTGAGTAATATTATTTTTATCAGTGCTAACGGGACTTGCTTGTGAATCATTTGATTCAGCGAAGGCACTTGATGACATTGGCGTTACAAGCGCCAAAACAGAGCCAAGTACTATCGCTCTTTTCGCAAGATTTTTACATGCAAAACTAAATTTCATTTAACTTTTCCCCCTTTTGTAATATGATAAATATATTATCTTACAAGGAAAAGTTTATCTATTTATGTACATGAAAACAATGGACATAAGTTGGAAAAAGGAACAATGTTTTTGTGCAATTGCACAATGGCTGATTGACTATAAAGGAGTGGTTTATAATGAATGGGTTAATTGAAAATATTAAAAAAGACTTGAGCATTGTAGAAGCGACACACATTTTTTTCCAAGCATTGGCCAATGGTTGTGACATCCAAGAAATTGTTGATATTGCAAGCAAAATTATGGGAAATCCTCTGTTTGTCCGAGATAATTTTTTTAAAATCTTAGCCCATACTAAAGATGCTATCGTAGATGACTATATTTGGAATGAAGAAATAGTTCAATTGGGCTATCAAAACTACAAAAGCTTTCAGTACCTCTCAAAAAAAGGTCTCTTGGAAAGTATGGAAAAAGCTAAAGATCCGATTTGCTTCTTGGATCGTGGTATTGAATCACATCTTGAAAAAGCAAAATTATTTGATACTTATGAAGGAAATTATCCATATTATAAATTTATAGCGGATGGAATAGAAGAAAAAAAAGTTATAATACCAAGAATTTGGTCAAACATCATTAAGCATAATAAATCCATGGGTCAGGTAATCGTCTTAGAGGCATTCCAACCTTTTAAACAAGCTGATTTTGAGATGATGAGACTCATAAGTCAAGTAATTGCTCTAGTCGTTCAGAACAACAGAGATTACGATGAACTTGTGGACACTTACCGGGATAAGTTATTTATCGATTTAATTCAAGGTAAAATTAAAGATAAAATGATTATCGAAGAAAGATTGAGATTTATTGAATGGCGTCAATATAATCATTTACAGGTAATCACCATTACAAATGACAAGAATTCCATATCCAATATACCCTTTAACTACGTCAATGGGTTCTTTCTCGATATTTTCCCAAAGTCGTTTTGTATTAAATATGTAGGCTATGTTATCGTCATTCTTCAGCGAGATCCAAAACGTGATTTCAGTGAAAAGCAATTAGTACAATTAAATCAATTTATGGAGGATACTGGATTATATTGCGGCTTAAGTCGAATATTCACAGACCTTTTCGATTTGAAAAAGTATTTCAAGCAATCACTTCTTGCTTTGAAAAATAGTCGAAAAAAGACTGGTAAAAATGCTGTGAACTTTTACGATGACGCAACCCTGGAATACGTCTTTAACATCTGCTCAAAAGTAGAACCGCTTAAAGATCTATGTCATCCTGCCATCTTTGAGCTATGGGATTACGATCATGAGCATGGCACGTCCTATTTAAACACTTTATATTCATACATTATTAATTTTGGAAAGACCACAGAAATTTCTCAGAAAGAGCATCTCCATCGAAATACGCTTTATTATCGCATTGGAAAGATTGAAGAAATCATTAAACTAAAGTTAACGAACCTTGATGATTTTTTTCTCATTTATTTTTCATTTAGAATATTAGAATATATTGATGATGATATCTTTCAACCGTTTAAACATCATTCAAAGTCTATTTAATCAGTATACAATACTAAAATATTAAAGAAAGCTTTTGTTTAAAGTGTAAAAAACGACATTACACAAATCCACACATGTGGTTGTGGCTTTGATTTAAATAGAAAAACTGATTTCTAATTCTGAAATCAGTTTTTCTTGTAATATTTCTTGTTTTTACTTCCTGTTTTATTTCCTTTCATATTTCTTTATTTCTTAGTTATTTCCTCATAATCCGGTTGTGCCACTTTGCCACCGATAAATGCGGATATTAATCCTTTAACATCTAGTCCAGTTGCATCGGTTACGCCGTTCATGATTTGTGACATCGACTTAGTGATATCACCCACCAATTTTGCATTATTACCTTCACCGTACATCGTAATCGAATCGATGTTTTCCAGTGGTTTTGCGACATTCGCTGCAATTTCAGGAAGGACTTTAAAGAACATTTCAAGAACAGCAGCTTCTTCCATCTTCTTCATCGCTTCAGCTTTTGCATCCACCCCTTTTGCTTCCGCAAGTCCCTTCGCTTGAATACCGTCCGCTTCTGCCATCATATATGCCTTTTGCGCTTCAGCATCCTGTTTCTTCGCAAAAGCATTGGCTTCTGCCGTTGCTTTAAGTGCAAGTGCTTCATTTTCAGCTTTGACTTTTTCAGCTTCAGAGTTTCTTTGAACTTCGTAAAGCTTTGCATCTGCTGCTTTTTCCTTTGAATATTTATCTGCATCCGCTTTTTTACGAACGGTTGCATCCAGTTCTCTTTCCATAATTTGAACCGCACGCTCTTTGAGTTCAATTTCTTTTTCCTGTTTTGCAAGGTTCGCATTTGCTGTCGTAATCTCTATCGTACGACGTTGCTCTTCTTCTTGAATTCTATAAGCGGCATCTGCTTGCGCTTTTTTTGTATCTGATTCTTGCTTTAACTCCGCTTTCTTAATTTCAAGCTGATTGTTTTTTACTGCGATCTCTTCTTGTGAAGCCACTTCTGCATCGTTTGCTTCTTTGTTGGCCATCGCCTGAGCAATCTTTACGTCTCTTTCAGCTTCAGCCTTAACGATTTTTGCATTCTTTTGAATCTTAGCCACGTTATCGATACCGAGGTCATTGATAACCCCTTCGCGGTCCGCAAAGTTTTGAACGTTGAACGATACGATTTCAAGACCGAGCTTTCGCATGTCAGGAACCGCATTTTGCTGAACTTTCTCAGAGAACTTTTGACGATCGGAAATCATATTGGTAAGCGACATCGTACCTACGATTTCACGTATGTTACCTTCCAAAACATCCTGTACCATATTGCGGATGTAATCTTCATTTTTGTTGAGGAAGTTTTCGCTGGCTTTTGTCAGCAGCTCTGTTTCAGATGATATTTTTACAGTTACCACCGAGTCTACTAAAACATTGATAAACTCTTGTGTCGGTACCGCTTCACTGGTTTTTACATCTATCTTCATTGCTCTCAGCGTCAGCTTGTCTTTTCTTTCGAAAAATGGAATCATGATTGCCGCTTTACCGATAACCACCTTCGGCGTTTTCTTGAGACCAGATATGATAATCGCCTCATCTGGTGATGCTTTTATGTAACCCGTCATTAAAATAGCGACCACAATTGCAATTACCGGAATCGCAATCGAAGCAAAAGTAATTAAAGTGCCCATAGTATGTACCTCCAAAATAGTATGTTTTATGTCGTTACTTTCATTTTACTGATTTTCCCATTATAAATATAGTGTTTTTTACTATTATTATAAATATTGCGGTGTTATTGGTATTTTTAGCTTCAAATCAGTACGTTATACTCAAACCTCAAATTACTAAAGTATTGCTAATTGAGCAAGCTAATGTTAAAATAATCAAGCAATTGAATATTGAAACTTAGATGAAAATGGTAGTGAAAATGATGACAGAAGGTCAATCGTAGCGAAAGTTATGTATTGGCCAGCTGTCTTTTTTATTGCCATTTTTTGTATTTAAGTGTTCTATTTAAAATTATTTATGAAGAAAAAGGAGAAACAAATGCCAGTTAACAAGAGAGAAAGTCTTATTTTTACTATTTTGATGTGCGCTTTTATGGTTTATGTCATGACCCTTTACAACATCGCAATGGTCAAAGGGGTGTCTACAACGCTGTTTAGCGAGGCATGGCTTGAGTTTCACATCGCTTATGCGGTCGCATTTATATCCGATTGGTTCATTTGGGGCAAGCCAGCTAAAAAAATTGCCTTCAAAATCATCGGACAAAATCCCCCTGTCTGGAAAATGGTCCTCGGCATTTCAGGTTGCATGGTGAGTGGCATGGTCGTTATCATGTCTCTCTTTGGCGCAATACATGCCGTAGGCTTTTCATCGCAAACGTTGATCGTATGGCTATTGAATATTCCAGCAAACTTTGTCGTTGCACTCCCATTACAGATACTGATCGCAGGACCAATCGTTCGATTTGTGTTTAGAGCTGTGTTTCCTATAGGGGTGATCATGGAATAAAGAACATTTCCCCAATCATCGGTAGCTGATGTTTGACTTATCCCACTCGCTACCGATCTATTTTACTCTGTATTGATTCCATTATAAAATTATGATATTATGCGATTGGATGATATCTTTATGAATCATACCTGCTAGAATACATTTTTTTAACATCATTCTGCTTTGAGCTTCGGCCAAAGACAGACCAAAACCATCGATTTTTGGTGGCTTTAAGTTTTACTTTATAAACGATTCTAAGCAGGTGTAGTTAGACATTTAGGTCTCGATCTACATCTTTTTTTATTGCCTTTTTGATTATTAATGAGGAGAATAGCTATGAATTTCAAGGAAAAAAACAAACAGATCAATAAAGAAGCCCTCATCACCGTTGGACTCTACGTTATATTTTTCATCTGGTGGTTTGCCTTTGCTTATGGCCTAGGGCTAAAAGACGTTTCTGAATACAACTATATTTTAGGGTTTCCTGCGTGGTTCTTTTTTAGCTGTATCTTAGGATATGTATTTATTTCAGCACTTCTTGCTATTGTCGTAAAAAGGTACTTTAAAGACATCCCATTTGAAGATGACGCAAACGACAAGGAGGATCGCCATGAATAATCTTATGATTTTAATCCCTATGATCGTCTACCTCTTTTCTATGTTGGCGATCGCATTTTATACAAACTCACGTGCTTCAAATAACGGCAACTTCCTAGAGAATTACTTCATTGGAGGGCGTTCAATGGGGGGATTTGTTCTTGCCATGACTTTGATCGCCACATACTCAAGTGCAAGTAGCTTCATCGGTGGCCCTGGCGTCGCTTATTCAAGAGGCTATGCTTGGATTTTACTCTCAATGATACAAGTGCCAACGGCCTTTTTAACCCTTGGTGTCCTCGGTAAAAAATTCGCCATTATCTCTAGAAAGATCAATGCGGTTACCGTCACTGATTATCTAAAGAAACGCTATGACAATCATTTCATAGCCGTTTCTACCTCTATCGCGATGATCGTTTTCTTTGCCGCTGCAATGGTGGCACAATTCATCGGTGGTGCGAAGCTATTTGAAGCGGTAACCGGCTATTCCTATATCACTGGTCTCGTCATCTTTGGCATCTCAGTAATTATCTATACGACCATTGGCGGTTTTAAAGCGGTGGCAATAACCGACGCCATACAAGGTGTCGTCATGGTGCTTGCAACGATATTTCTCTTAGTAGCCGTCATTCATGCAGGTGGTGGTATGGATAACATCACTGCAAAAATGATCGTTGAAAATCCAGACGCCTTGACACCTACAGCAGGTGGCAAAGTTCCTATTCCATACATTCTATCCTTTTGGGTGCTCGTTGGCTTTGCTGTGCTTGGCTTACCTCAAACCACTGTCAGATGTATGGGCTTTAAGGACTCAAAGTCACTTCACAGTGCCATGATCATCGGTACAGTAGTGGTTGGATTTTTGATGCTCGGCATGCATTTGGTTGGTGCTTTGGGCGCATATGTCGTTCCTGGTCTTTCAGGGGATAGTGCCATCCCTGGTATCACAATTAAAGTATTACCACCTATCTTAACAGGGATCTTTATCGCAGGCCCACTTGCAGCGATTATGTCTACAGTAGACTCTATGCTTATTTTAGCTTCTGCCTCGATCATCAAAGATCTTTATCTCAGCTATGGTAAAGGGAATTTGAAAGCGAAGCACTTAAACCGTATCAGCTTTGTAACCACAGCGATCATTGGCCTAATCGTCTTTATCTTCGCGATTAAGCCACCTTCAATAATCGTTTGGATTAATCTCTTTGCCTTCGGCGGACTAGAAGCCGCTTTCTTCTGGCCAACACTGCTGGGCCTTTACTGGAAAAGAGCAAACGCAACAGGCGCTATTCTATCCATCGTTACAGGTATCGCCGCCTTCTTTTACTTTACCATCCAAGGCATACAGGTATTCGGTACTCATCCAATCGTACCTACCTTATTCATCGCCTTGATCGCATTCTTAATTGGTTCATTCTTTGGAAAAGCGAATTCGGAAGAGACGATTAAGTTGTTTTGGGAAAGTTGATCAGTTGAATGTGTGATAAAAATCTTATGAAAGTAAATTAGCGATGCATATAAAAAGAACTCATATTATTAGCTTGATATAAAAAGCTAAATAGTATGAGTTCTTTTCTATTATTCGTAATTACTGCTTTATACAGATTTATACGAATTATTGCATCATACGAATTACAATTTCACACTTAAGAATTCCTCTTTCACACTTAAAATTCACTATTTTACACTTAATAATTCCTCTTTCTTGCTGATCGCATATTTCTTTCCCCACTCTCCCATACTTTCGAGTATCGGAATAAACTGCTTTCCTGCAGCGGTCAATGAGTACTCAACTTTAGGCGGTACCTCCTGATACACCTTGCGGTTGATCATTTGATCTTTTTCAAGCTCCCTAAGCTGACTGGTTAGTATCCCTTTCGATATCCCAGGTACTAGTCTCTGAAGCTCGCCGAAGCGTCTTGTCTCTCTAAGATGCCATAAAATTATAATTTTCCATTTTCCTGCAATGATGTTTTGTGTTTCTGTTACTGGACATACTGTAACTTGTTCTTCAGGAATCTTTCCTGTGAATGAAGTACGAGCCATTTAATCACCTTCTTTTTCTATTGGTTATATTTTTATGACTAGGTCATAAAAATGTGCCTACTTTTAAAAATCCGCCTAAGGATATAATATAATATTACAAACAATAAAACAACTACCCTATTAAGAGGAGGCATAAAAAATGAAAATATTAGTAACAGGCGCGACAGGAAAACTAGGCTCAAAGGTCGTTGAATCACTACTTAAAACTTTACCGGCAAATCAATTGGCCGTTAGTGTTCGTAATCCAGAGAAAGCAGAAGGACTTCGTGCTCGTGGCGTGGAAGTTCGCCAAGGTGATTTTGACCATCCAGAAACTCTAGATACTGCATTTGCAGGAATTGATCGTTTATTAATTATCTCTGCTGATGGCGATAATGATACCAGAACCCGTCAACACGCAAATGCAGTTCAAGCTGCAGAGCGTGCAAGTGTAAAATTTATTGCTTATACAAGCATCGTCAATGCAACTGAAAGCAAGAATTTATTTGCACCTACTCATGTGGCAACAGAAGCAGCAATCCTTAAAACCGGTATCCCATATGCATTCCTACGCAACAATTGGTATTTAGAAAATGAAATTGGAAGTATTCAAGGTGTTATGTCAGGTGCACCATGGGTAACCTCTGCAGGAAATGGAAAAGTCGGTTGGTCACTACAACAAGATTACGCTGAGGCTGCAGCTGCTGTACTTCTCGGTAGCGGTCATGAAAATACGGTGTATGAATTTTCTGGCAAGCCTTTAACCCAAGAAGAACTGGTATCTGAACTTCAAACGGTATTGGGTAAAGAAATTTCTGTACAGCAAGTGAGTGATGAAAAATACGCAGAGATTATGAAGGGATTGGGTTTACCTGATTTTGTCATCCCGATCGTATTGGGCATTCAAGAAAGTATTCGAAATGGTTCACTTGACGTTGTAAGTGATGATCTTGAGAAGGTTCTTGGTAGATCGGCTACGCCTATTAAGGATGCGTTGGCGCAACTGGTTGATCATGTTTCTAAAATGAATTAGGATCTATGGGTGACAAAAGAATTGTAAAATGTAGAATGGTTGATAATCTGGTGATATTGATTTATTGTTAAGGAAATTGTAGTTTCTTGACTAGATTACTGTAATTGAAAATTTTTTCTTTAACTGACCTAGCCATATTGTGCTACTTAAAAATGCCATACAAAAGTCTTTCGTACAAGACTTTTGTATGGCATTTAGATTTTTTGTCCTTTATGGAAGACTTTTGTTAACTATATTGGCTTATCATCCAAAATGCAGCTTTGATGTTAGGTAGCGGTTATTTGGGAAATTATTGAACTACTATATAGAACATAATTTTTTTAATACTAAATATGAATTTTATTTATAATACGGTTCACCGTTTAACGCCATTATGCATTTTTTTCTTGTACTATTCAATTATGCTTTTCAATTTGAACTACCTGTATAATGACTATTAAAAAGTCATGGTTAAGAAACTTTAAACTTTTGGATTAATCTGTTGCTAATGGATAAAATTCATTTTGTACATTAAGATTTCTACACTCTTTACCTGCCTTGCTATATTTATAGCACATATAACCTGCAGTAGTATCGTCATGCGTAGATATCAAAATTTGTGTATCTATAAATTCTTTCCTCAGTATTTCAGTTAAGGACGCAATGTTAATATCATCCATTGACTGACATGGATCATCAATCATAAAAAAGTCCAATTTTGAGGCTCTTATTTTTCGAAAAGCAAGAATGATAGATATATTCATAACTGCTTTTTGACCTGAACTAAACTTATTCACAATATCATGTCCAGATATATTAGCATCTGTGGTTAATTTAAATTGTGTTACATTATTTTCATTCTTTCCTGTAGTACAATACACACCTAATCCATTTTGATGAGTCTGTAAAAGTTTACCACTATAGATATAGAGAGGTATTTCTATAAATCTAATCAAATCACTCAAATATTGATTCTTTGCACTTTTTACACTATCCAATATTTTAGATAACTTAATCCTTCTTATGTGCATATCTTTCAGTCTCTGATACTCCTTCTTGTAATCATTTAAATCTTTTGAGTATTTATTGAATTGCTTTCTTAAATTATACCAATGAAGTAAATCTCTTTTTTTCTTCAATTTTTCTTCTAATTTGTCTTTACCGATCTCTTGAATTCTCTGTAATAACTTTCTATTTCCATCCAAAATCATTAGTTCATTTTCATCCAGCTTTCCATCAGTTAGCAAAAGAGTATTTTGGGCTAATGCTGCCTCTAAGGAGGATATAATATTCTTAGTAAAGATTTCAAGCTTTTCAGCATTAACATCTTCGCTGTTCTCTTGCAAAAACCAATCTTTTTCAATAAGAAACTTAAGACGCATTAAATAATCATTATATTTCTTTATATCCCTATCAATAGTTACAATTCTATCATAGATTTCTTTTTCTACACTTATTTCTTTAATACTATTTAGTATATCTTTTTTCAAAAGAAGCAGATTGTTATCTAAGTTTTTTTGAAGCTCATGAGAATTATTATCCAAACTAACAATAATATCATTATATAACTTCTGATATTCATTAATCACATCAAATAATGATTTTTCACTTTCTGAGTAATTACAACCACATAATGGACATACATCAGAAAACAAATCTATTACAATATCCTTATTTGATATCAATTGATTTCGTATATTCTTGACACTTTGATAAATTTTCTCTTTATCTGACTTCATTTTATCTAGGGCTTTTGAATTCTCTCTAACAACAGTTATCCTGTCAATTAATTCCGCTTCTAAGTAAAGTTCATCTATCTCAGTATGTAAAATAGATTCATTATCTTTAACAAATTGAAGAATATACTCTTTTTTCAAGTAATTAACTTGATAAGTTTTTAAATCTTGACGATATAAATCGTACACAACTATATTCTTAATAATTTCAACTTGTTTTAAAAGCTTATTAATTCCCTCAATACTGTCATGTGCAACATAACGTTCTATACCAGTATTTAATGAACTTAACTCATCTAGCACTTTTATATATTCATCAAAGTTTTCTTCAGGTGAATATGTATTCTTATCCCAGACCAATTTATTATCATTAAAAACACTAAAATCCTCCGGTTTTTCCCCTATAGCCTCTTCTTGCTTTTGAGAAATACTCTTTTTTAATAAATTTAAGCTTTCAGTCGTAATTTTTATTTCATTTATAACCTTTTCACTCTCATTTTTATAACTTTCAAAATACTCTTCATAATCCGTTTCTATAAAATTATTAACAAAATTTACTCTTTCTTTATTACTTTTAAAAAGCAAGTTTGACGTCTGCTCTTGCCTCAAAAAATTTGCTTTTAACCACTCATCAAAATTCTTCTCACCAAAAATTTTGGCCACTTCATCTAATTGAGTTTCTTCAATCAACTTAAGGTCATACATCTTTTTAAATTTTTTATATTCAAATTTTTCCTCGATTAAATATAATTTGAAATTTTTATCTCCATTTATTAAATCTGCTTCCGTACAAGCTTTTACATTTTCATTAAATCTAATTAACGTAATATATTCACATTCAGTAACGTTCTTTAGTTCTAACGCCAATAATGACTCTTCATTCAGTTTATTAATCGAGATGTGTTCAGTATATTTTCTTGTTGTATCTTTAAAAGAAAAGATTTCTATTCTTCCGTTTAATATAAATTCTATTGCTTGAAATATTGATGTTTTACCATAGCCATTATATCCTGAAAGCATCATGAAATGAATTGGAGTCCCTTCGCTGTTCGTAAAAGGAACTTTCAACGGTGGATTTGATGGCTTGAATGGTTTAAAATTACTTATATATAAATTATTAATCATAAACTTACAATTTTTCATCAATTCTCACCGCCTTCATGCTTTGTTCTATTTCCAACAAAATACTATCATCTACATCGATCATTTCCAAAATCTCGTCTATAGAACTCTTCTTACCAAATTGATTAACTATACTTTCGAATAATTGATTATTTATTTCATTCACATGAATTTTGATATAGTCAAGTAGTGATTTATCTAGTGTATCTATATCTGCTAATGTTAAGAAAGCAAACTTTATAAACATCCTTGATAAAAGTTTATAGCCTATATTACCAGTTTTAGCTTCCTCAAATTCTTTATAATCAACTAATATTCTATTCATTTGCTTAATTGAGAAATTACCATTAGTTAATTTATTTAATTCTTTTATTTCCGATTTGGTATACCAAAAAAAGAATTTCTTATAATATAAATTATTTTCTTCAATTCTAAATATTAAATTATATTCCTCTGTATTAAAATCATTTTCTACTTCTGATATGACAATAAGATAGAGATTCGACTTCTGTGCTTTTGTTAATAAATTCGAATCAAAAATTTCGTTTGAACAAAGGTTAACTATATCTGTATAAAGCCCATCATATAATCCTTTTATGTATAAAAGAATATATGTTTCTGAACAATCATTAATATAAGTTTTTGTTTCGAAATCTCCCCAAATTGTATCAAACAACATAAACTTATGCTCATAAAACAAATTATTAATTATCTCTTTCATTTTACACCTCTAGATTGTCTTTCTTTATATATTTAATTGGTAACAAATCCATAAAAGTTGGTTCTGAACCTTCATATTGAAATTCTGTATTTTTTTTAATCTTAGTCTTCTCATAATCCAGTGTATCGGAGAAATTTTTAGTTAATATTTGACTATACTCTTTATATACTTCAATATGTTCATTGATATTTTCTATTAACCTTGCTTTATTTCTACTATGGTCATCTGATATGTTGGCAGAAACAAATAATCGTTCATCCAAAGTTTTAATTTCAATAAAGTCATCTGTCTTAACACATTCAATCTTGTCCTTAAATTCTGTCAAAATATCTAAAATATAATATACTTTGTCTTCTGTCAATTTATTTTGGATATCTATCCGATCTACACCTTGTGTAGTCTTTGGATATTCAAGATTTAAGTTTTCAACCAATCTAATAAATTCCAAATCTGTAAATAAATTTATTGAACATATATTACATTGTTGCTCCCTGCACTCTTTACAGTGTAATGATATTTCTTTTAATAAATCCTCTCTAGCTTTATATACAAGATTACACCATAGTAGCCTAAGCTTATCTTCATTTAAAAACACTCTTCTTATATCCTCAAATGCTATATTGAATATTTCAGTCTTTTTGTTTTTGATGTTCATAAGCTTCTCGTACACATAAATATACAACGAATCATAAATATTTTCTGCAGTCAAAATATCATTTTTCTGAAGATAAGCTTTATCACACAACTTATTAATAATTGCAATTGAGCTAGACTTTATATTGGCTATTTCAAGCCTTTCAAACATTATTCGTTTTGAAAAGGTCGTATAGTCATCATCTTTACTAGCCAATTTATTTACTAAAACTCGAATATGATTTTTTTCAAAATCCCTACATTGATCTATTGTCAAATTATCATATTCAATGGCATTCATTATCATTATTTTTCTTATAATTCCTCTTATATTAGGAATAGTTGAGCTCGAAGTTTGAGAATTTTTAAGTCTTAAATTTTCTTTCCAATAATCAAGATTTATATTCTGCTGAAGTAAAATTAGTTCTTTCAGAATCAAATTATTAATAAATATTTCGTACCTTTCACTAAACAATTGTTGACTTATTGCTTCTAACTCAACAGATTTAACATCATCATATGCCAAATACCAAACACATCCGTCTTCAGATAGCTTATATTGAAGAATAAAATTATCTATTACTTCATTATAACTAGTTTGATTTAATGTTTTTTTTACTTGATATATTTTTTTAACTCCTTCTGTATCGATAATAACAAAATCTTCAAGCCACTCTATTTTCATATTAATATCCGTCAAATCACTTCTTCCTGATTCTAACTGGTTATATATGTATTCCAGTAATTTATAAGACGCTACTTCACCTTGATAATTATATCCTTGCCAACTTGGTATTGCATTTCGATTTTCATTATATAATGCTTCCATGTACATAACATTACTCTCCTATCATTTCCCCACAATATTTTTAGAATACTATCTAATAATATAATACTCCTTTTCACTGTACTAATTATTCAATTGACATTCTCTGCCTTCATAAACACCCACTCACTTATGATAAGGTTCCCCCTTCATAATCCGAAACCCACGATACACCTGCTCCAGCAGCACCACCTTCATCAGCTGATGTGGAAACGTCATCTTCGAAAATGACAGCGCAAAGTTAGACCGCTTCATCACCGCATCGGAAAGCCCCAAGCTCCCACCTATGATGAACACCACATCGGAGTTTCCCTCAAGTCCTAGGTTAGATAGCTTTTCTGAAAGCTCCTCTGAAGTCAGTTGCTTCCCTTTGATCTCTAAGGTGATCACATACTGCGAATCCTTCACCTTACTTAAGATCCGCTCGCCTTCTTTGTCCTTGATTTGTTCCATCTCTTTATCTGAAAGCGTCTCTGGGGCTTTTTCATCTGCCACCTCTATCTGAGTCAGCGTGCAGTATTTGGTTAGACGCTTGGCGTATTCCTCTATCGCACCTGTAAAATACTTCTCTTTAATTTTTCCAACAGTGATCAATGTAATTCTCATCGTTTCTCCTAAACTTTTATATGTTAAACTTTGAAACTAACTTTGGTAAATTCTACCTTTATTCCCGTTATCCTTAAGATATAACAAAAGCCTTGCAGATGCAAGGCTTAAGAACACTACTACACTATAAATTTATTAAACCATCCAGATCATACTTTCCTAAATGAACGATTTTATTTATCACAGAAACGAATAACTTATTTATTCCTTATTAATTCCTTATTATTTCCTTATGACTTCCTCACTATTTTCTAGCCAAAACCTCTTTAGCAAAAGCGTTAACATCTTCAACCACAACTAACTCTTCGTTGATTAAACCAAATGCTTTACCCGAAGCATCTGTACAGTTGTCAACACAACCTAACTCAACTTCGATACCCTCTAATTGAGATTTTAACACGTCAACATCCATGTTTGAACAGCACTTACAAACCTTAACCATATCATTACTCCTCAAAAATATATTTTAGACAACAAACGTTGCCTCATTATTATATACCCCCAAGGGGTATTAGTCAATAATATGCTAAAGTCCACAAACGGCATCAATTAAGTGTCATTAGACCTCTCCATACCGCACCAGCTTCACCACGCGATTGTCCTTTATCAACACCCTAAACCCTCGCCCCTCAAACTGTGTGCCACTTTTAGAATGCTCTATCGTTCGCACATTGGGTAACAAACTGACGATAAACTCTTTTTCATGCTTTAGGCTCTGATCGAACACGACTTTTTCATCTGCTATCGCCCTTAAAAGCAGCTCGATATTGACCTCAATCCAATCCTTAGGCACCACACTTTTCTTAAACTTGTTGCACAGCTTACAAGACGCCACGAGATTATAGTACTCCTCCGTGCCGCCAAGACTCCTAGGATAGTAATGGTCAAGCGTCATCTTTCCAGGCTTTAGAAGCTTTCCGCAATGATAACAGTGTCCGCCCTCGCGCTCAAATATATAGAGTTGAATCGTCCTTTTATAAACCATGCTCACCTCAAATCGCCTTCATAAAAGTTATCGTCCGAAGTATCTAATAACATGGATTCGACGTATCCGCTTAAAAACCCTTCTTTTTCCTGTGTCCAAAGGGCGTAGCCTTTTCCGTTTCGAATCGCTTCCTTTCTCTCTTCATCGCTATCCGTTCCGGCGAAATACGCTTCGTTAAGATCTGCGAATACACTGAGCATCGCGTCTACTTCCTCTTGTGAATGCGTTTTTAGTAGCGAGGCATCGATTAAAGCCACAGAATCCGCTCTAAATTTAAGCTCTGCATTCGTCTCAAAGGCATTCAAAAATGCAAGTTTTTCATCACTATCGAGTTCATGTGCAAGGAGATAACTCGCCATATTCACCCACTGTGTCTGGTAAATTACTCGATCACTAGAGACCTTTGCCACACCGTAGGTCTGAGGGTATTGAATCAAGCTGCCACTGACTACTTCAGTAAATACAGAGTCAAGGTTGGTATCTTCTGAAAGTTTCACCGAAACGATGTCTTGAATGTGGATATGTCCTGAAAAATTCAGCTTTATCCCCAACTTATTGATCACTTCTAGCCCTCGCTCCGCGTGATCTATGACAAACCCTTTGTCATGTACCGGTGAGTGCGAAACTAGATTGTGATGGGAGCTAGATATCACCGTCGCACCTTCTGGCGCTTCTACCTTGATCTCTTGAGCCACTTCATCTAGCCACTTTAAAGTCTCTGGCCTTATGTCTCCTGACTTAACTGGATAACCAAGGCTTTGATTGTCTTCATACTTACAGGTATCCAGCATCAAAAGATAATAATCCTTATCCAGCTGAATCACATAGCTTAGTGAGTTTGGATCCCTAGACCAAGCCT
Source organism: Fusibacter sp. QWL-12 (assembly GCF_058683495.1). NCBI lineage: Bacteria > Bacillati > Bacillota > Clostridia > Eubacteriales > Fusibacteraceae > Fusibacter > Fusibacter sp. QWL-12. Next base: position 1,842,583 of record NZ_CM178745.1, on the reverse strand, counting down.
CATCGTAACCAAATGCGCCATAGATCGAAGCAAACTCATCTGGTGTGACACTCTCTGCCACAACCTGTTTCCCTGAACTAAAATCTCTTGCATAGGGGTTATCAATATCATGATTGCCAGGGATGACAAACACACGAGTTCCCGTTTTCGCCTCAAGTGCTTTCAGCTGATCTGCAAGCCACTGGTGAGAAGCCTTCTCGCCATGTGTGGTCAAATCGCCTGATAAAATCAAAATATCCGTATTCACCTTTTCAAGCATGGCACCAATAATCTCCGGTGCATACTGAATCAACTTACCATCACCACTTGCAACAAATGCGTCGAATACCGAGTTATCCCCCATAAAATCAGGAGCAAGCACGTGTAAATCTGAGGCAATAGTCAGCGAATATCGTTCATCTGCAAAATCAGTTACAGAGGGATTGCCCGCTTCAGATGTTTGCTCGTCAGTTGTTTGTTCATCATTCTCAGGCATATTGTTTTCATTGCTTGAAACATTTTCTGAAGCTTGATCGTCATTAGTAGCCTGAAGGTTACTGGTAATTCCGCAGCCAGATAATATAAAAATTACAAGCGTTGTTAGTACTACTATTTGAATCCAATTTTTAAACTTTTTTTCAATCATTTATATTCCTTTTCTATAAAAATACCTGCTTTCAGCGTAGAAAACTCTAGAAAGCAGGTACAGATTACATCATTTAAGAACAAATAATTACTCGCTTATAGTCCATTCATTTGCGGGTATTTTCAAATAAGTGTATTTATTATATGCATCATTTGGTGTGACATTTGTATAATACTCTGTCAATACAAGATGATCTTCATCGTCAAACATCACCACATAACGACCACCCCAAGGCGACTCAAGTGCATTTTTATAGTTATCTTGATTGATTTCATCATAGTCATAATAACAATAAGCACCATCAAGTACATAATATTTATCAGCAGATGAGTAGCCTTCATTTTCATTTAAAGATGTTGTAATGATATAAAGTCGATTTTCAGTAACCTCTAAGAAGTAAATTGGATATTCTGAAACATCCTCAACCTCACCATTTTCATCTCTTTCAAGCATTCGCCAATACCCTACAAAGGTTTCAGCTTCAATCGGTTCTATTCCTTTTCCAGGATCAAAATCGGATGTAGCTGTGGATGTTTCTTCTAATTTAGATTCTGTTTCCGCCTTAATATCTGACGAATTTTCCTCATTAATTTTAGAAGTATTCACTTCTTTAGAACACCCAACAATTACAAATAGACTAATAACGAATAAAACTGTTAAGCTCCTAATTACACTAATTTTCATAGACACCTCCCCATAGATATCTCAGATCTAAGTAGCTTAATTTTACCACTTAAATGGTCTGAGTGATTTCTTTGTCATTGACAAAAAAATCAAATGAGTCGGTATCTGATTTAAGTCAAAACCAGCTGATTTTCTTATAACTCAATCAACTCATACTGATCTGATCCAAGACCGATTTTCACCGCATGTACGATGGAAGCACGTCCGTCATCAAATAAGGTTTCGTCTGACTCTTTTTGTAAGATGTCGATGCAAGCTGTATCGATGGCAACTGGGTCCTTCGACACGAAAACGCCGATGTCTTCTGCTACGGTGTGCATGTGTTGTCCCATACAGTCGCACTCAGGCGTTACGTTGATGAGGTATGAAATGTACACGTTGTCTTTATCTTTTTGAGCCGCATAAGCGTACTCAGCGATTTTTTCTTTGAAGTTTTTGCCCGACCAGTCACTGACGATTGCGCCTACTGGACACACTGCGATACAACCTGCACAACCTACGCATTTGTCTTGGTGAATGTATGCTTTTTCACGCATTTCGATGGCATTGACGTCACACTTTTTAAAGCAAAGACCACATGCGATACACTTTGGCTCCTTCACAACTGGGTTGATACCAGCATGCTGTGCCATTTTACCGCCTCTCGCAGCAAATCCCATGGCAAGCTGCTTCATCGCACCGCCGAAACCAGCAGCACCATGCCCTTTAAAGTGGCTCATTACCACGAATTGGTCGTAATCCCCAAACGCTTTTCCGATTTTACACGTCTTAAAGAATTCCTTATTAATTTCGATCTCGTCGAACGCCTCGCCCATTTCACCATCTGCGATGATGACAGGAAGCTGTGTAAACCCGTGCTCTTTTGCGATCTCTAAGTGACTCTCAGCAGTGGTTCTTGCACCTCTATATAAAACGTTGGTTTCGATAAATGCCGAATCCACGCCTTGTTCCTTTAGGTAGCCGATAACGCCATCGTAGCAAGCAGAAGGCACATACGTGTTATTGCCCTTTTCGCCAAAATGTACCTTGAGCGGTACAGTCCCTGTAAAGCTATGCCCGTCTTCCGCCACAAGCGTCTTTAAAAGCATCAAAGCAGCATCGCTAAGTGCCTGAATATCCTTATTTTCCACACGTTTAAAATACACCTTAGACATAAATTACCTCTACCCTTTCTCGGTCAGGTCGCCTCCTGACTCTCTTAACTATTTTTTATCCGTTTTAATACGCTATGGTAAAACGTCATCGCCTTCCATTAATAGGTGAGTAGGTTCGCCATAACCTTCTTCACCTTCGTCGACCAGTCTGGATCTGTCGCATAGCTTTTACCGATACTGTCGATGGACACGCCATTATAGTAGCTGCCACCCTCTGTTAGGTAATTCTCAGAGAGGTATTTCGCCACATAGTCCACGCTGTCTGCCTTTGAAGCAAACGTAGCCGCGCTTGCATACGGCGAGCTATCATAGGCTTGAAACCCAAAGAGGTTGTTTTTGTCCTGTGCGATTTTGCTGGTGCCATAGCCCGACTCATGTGCTGCCACGCTGGTTAGAAACCATGCATTGACGCCATAGTTTGCCTCAGCTGCCACAAAGGCGTCGCCAAGTCCTGCCATGCCAGTGCCTTCTAGCTTTGCGTTGATGGCATCTGCGGTTGCGCCTGATCCCAATCTGACGTCTGAGTACACATTGTTAACTGAATACACGCCAGAGGTATTGTTCATCGCAGATAGGTTGCTGGTTACAGTTGCATCTGCTACGCCATAGCCCTGTGATGTACCTGTAGATACGCCGAGCTTATCTCTTAATATAGATTCGAAGCGGTTTTTCGCATCGTAATAGCTTTGACTTGGACCTTCGAAGCTGGAGATGATTTTCGCTTGAATATTTGTATCAATTTTATTCGCCATAATTGTCCTCAATTTCTATCTGGCTAGATTTAAGCATATGATGACTCTAATGAAAAATATTCGCTCACAAAATATGAGATCACATATATGCTCTTAATGACTCTATCTAACTGACTCGATTTTATCACAACTGGGGTGCTAATTAAAGTCTATATAGCCTTAGATTTTCAATATACCGCACTATAATTATAGTCTGCGCTCAGCCCCTTTGATACGTTTTATCTCAAATTTAACCAAAGTTTAATTTGAGACGTGTTGCAAGGGGGGAAACGTTGACATATAATGAGTTCAGAATCTAATACTTCGTTAGGAGAACACCATGGAAGCACTAAAAAAACGCACACTCTGGGGCTTTGGCTTCGGAAACATAGGATTCGGACTCACTACACAGATAATATCGGCATATTTGGTGTTTTACGCTACTGTCATTTTAAAAATGTCTGGCGCTTCCATTGGGATTTTGGTCAGTCTTGGCATCATTTGGGATGCCCTCTCAGACCCTATTATGGGGTATTTATCTGACTTAACGAGAAGCAGTCGTTTTGGCAGACGGCATCTGTATCTACTAATCGGTGGTATTGGAACGACCGTAGTCAATATCATGCTCTGGTTTATCCCAGCCGATCTCAGTCACTTGACCAAGTGGCTGATGATGATCGTCTTCGTCCTTTTTGTAAAGACCTTTTTAACCATTTATATAACGCCATATACAGCACTTGCTGCTGAGATCAGCGACGACTACACCGACAGAACGCGGATTCAAGCGGTTAAAACCACATTCTTTTTACTGGGCTTGTTCTTCGCAACCGCGCTTGGGATGTTCCTCTTTTTTAGAAGCACGCCTGAATATCCTGTCGGTCAGCTGAATCCAAGTGGCTATCACAACATGGCGGTCTTTGCCTCTGTGATTATGATCGCCTCAATGCTATCGGCGTATTTTTCAACTCAGCACCTCATTCCACAGCTCAACGCAAGAATCTTAAAAAGTGAACGTGCGAACTTCACACAGTTCTTTAAAGAAATCTACAACGCCTTTAAGAATGTAGACTTTAGAGCGGTGGTTCTTGGCTACTTGTTTACAAATATAGCAAGTGCGCTCATCAGTACACTTGGGCTTCACGTCTATACGTATACCTTTGGCCTCAATAACAACGGGATTGCCATCATCGTTGGGACACAGCTCGCCATGAGCATCCTCAGTCAACCTTTCTGGATCAAATACACCGATCGCACTGAGAAAAAAGATGGTGTAAAGCTTGGACTTTTAATGGCGCTTCTCGCTTGTCTCTACTTTATTGCATGCTCGATCTTTAAAAACGTCATCTATGGCAATGTCTTTTACCTTATCCCCTTTGGTATCTTAGGCGGTTTTGGTACAGGCGGACTCTTTACCTTGCCTCAGGCAATGGTTGCAGATACCGTGGATTCTCAAGCACTTGCCACAGGTGCTAGACAGGAAGGCGTTTTCTATGGCACTTTAACCCTTTGCTATAAGCTCTCTCAGTCGGTTGCCATCTTCCTATTGGGACTGGCGCTGGATCTACTTAAATTTGATTCTTCAAGAGCGGTACAGATGGACAGTACGGTTACTGGACTTTCACTATTACTGGCTGTGGGCAGTGCGGTCAGCTTCATCTTGGCATTTTACTCCTATCGTCCCTATACACTGAGTAGAAATAAAATGAATGAAATTCATAATAAATTAAAAACAGAGCGTCAGTCATAATACTGACGCTCTGTTTTTTTATTATTTTACGACACAGGATATAAAAAAGATTTCTCTTGGTTTGCCATATCCCAGCTTTTTTGCCCATTTTGTGTCCAGTTGAATTAATTCCTTGTTACTCAGTGTTTTCACTTTCTTAATCTCAATACCTGAATTTCGATACAGAGGTCCTAAGGTCTCTTTAATATAGGTATTCGTGAGTGAGGGTAAATCTCTGTTTTCTATTTCTGTCGCTTCAATCTCTTTTGAATAAGTAATAAAAATTTCTATGACTGTATCACTTTTCGAGATTCTTTTAAGGTTTGATAAAAGAACTGGACAGCCTTTTACGATACCATCACGCAAGCTACCCCAAGGCAGATTAATCGTGATTTTATCTGCACACTCTGTTAGTTCTTCGGGTAGTGACTCTGCATTTGCAACGACATATAAAAGGTTATTCAAATGCTGTTTCTTTGCTCTCTTTTCAGCTTTTAAAGCATAATCATTCATCATTGCCTGACAAGCATCTATGCCGATAAAAAGGGTCTCTTCCATTTTCTGAGACTGTCTAAAAGCATATTCTCCTTCTCCAGTTCCTAAGTCGATATATACGTGCTGATAATTCTTTTTAATCGCTATCCATTCCGATGGACTAAGTTCTCTACTTTCTTTTTTAAAGAAGGCTTTCATTCGCCTTTCCTCCGTATTTTTAAAATTTTCATTTTAAAAAATTAACGGAGGTCCTCGGACTTTAGTGCGTCCAAGATCCTTGCATAATGAAAGCGTTAGTCGTTATTATCTAAATCTGTATCGGTATCTCATATAAATCACCTTTCTCACCTATAAGGGATTGCACGGAACACACACGTCATTTCAGTTGACACGATACTCTAAATATGTTGAAGAGGAAATAATCGTGAAACTGATACTATCAGAATAACTATTATGAAATCTAAAATCTATGAATTAAAGAAAACGAAATGTAAATATTTTGTATCTATTTCCAAACAATTTTGCATCTAACCACTTGACTGAATATTCTATATATGATTAAATGGAAACCAGAAAAACAAAACGGGTTTCCATACTTTTTTACATAGCAAGGAGGCAAATATGACGTTAAGAGAGAATCTACTTTCTGCTGCAGCTGAGCAGTTTAATCAATATGGCGCAAAATTCACCCTTCAAGACGTTTCAAAATCCATAGGCATCAGTAAAAAAACCATTTATACCGTCTTTCCAGACAAGGAGTCTTTACTCTACGCCATGCTCGATGAAACCTTTAAAGCCATCAAGCAGGCTGAAAAGGAAATTTTAGATCATCCTAGCTACACCACTGTGGAGAAAATCAGAAAGGTGATTATCGCCCTTCCTGAGGTGTATCAACAAATCGATTATTCCAAATTTCATACCATCAAAGAACGCTATCCAAAGCTCTTTGAAGCCGTTGCCAATAGAATCGAATCCGATTGGGAGCCGACGCTCGCACTCATACAACAAGGGATCGACGAAGGTGTCATCAAACCTATCAATCTTAATATTTTTAAAGGTATGGTAGAAGCCAGCATTGAGCATTTCTTACTGGCATCAAAAGAAGATCTCGGCGGTGCAACCTACTGTGAGGCACTAGAGGCGATGATCGATTTATTGATCGACGGTGCTGCCGTACGCAAATAGAATTAGGAACAAGGAGGCTCGCTATGACAAAAAAACAACCCATCAATTTCGATTGGCATTTCTACCCTGAAATCACCTTTGATGCAACTCACATAACTTATCCAGAGCTAAATGGCAGCTTTGAAGTGGTCCACATCCCACATACCGTTGCCGTAACTCCGCTGAACTATTTTTCTGAATCGCTCTACAGCAAAGTTACCGCATATACTAAAACACTCACAATCCCATCTGAGATGAAAAATCAGCTCTGCATGATCGAGTTTGGCGCAGTGGCGCATATCGCACATGTCTTTATCAATCAAACCTACATTGATTCACATTTTGGTGGTTATACCGAGTTCACACTCGACCTGACCCCACACGTCCAATTTGGCGATGAGAATCAAATCTGTGTTGTGGTTGATAGCCGTGAAACCAGTAATCTGCCACCTTTTGGGCACGTCATCGACTATATGACCTACGGGGGGATCTATCGTGAGGTCACACTTTTTTATCGCCCGAACATCTATATTGAAAGCGTAAACTATGAAACGCACGTCGATTCCTCACACACGGATCGTTCACATGCCTTCGTTCAAATTCAAACCACGTTCAATCAAGCCCTAGCTGCAGAAGGCTATACCCTCGAGGTCGACATATGGGACGATACCCAGCTCTGCTATCATGGCACTTACCCGATTAGCGATGCGACGACGACTAACTCAGCAGAGGTCGATCTTGATCTTTTCACGCTTTGGTCGATTGAAAATCCTAAACTGTATCAGATCAAGGTCGCACTTAAGCACCAAGACACTCTCATTGACACCTCTGAAAAAAGAGCTGGCTTTAGGCAGATTGAGTTTAAAAGCGATTGCTTTTACCTCAACGGAAAAAAGACCATTTTACGCGGTCTCAACCGTCACCAAAGTTACCCTTATGTGGGCTATGCCATGCCAGAAAGACCACAAAAGACAGATGCGGATTTGTTGAAGTACGCGCTTGGCTGTAACGCGGTAAGGACTTCTCACTATCCTCAATCGCACCATTTTATAGATCGGTGTGATGAACTGGGATTACTGGTCTTTACTGAGATCCCTGGTTGGCAGCATATCGGTGACAGTGAGTGGAAAGCAATTGCACTCACCTCTCTCAGGGAAATGATTCTCGCTTATCGCCATCACCCATCGATCATACTATGGGGCGTTAGAATCAATGAATCACAGGACGATGATGAATTCTACCAACAAACGAATGTATTAGCTAAGGCGCTTGACCCTTCAAGACCAACAGGTGGCGTTCGTTATATTCGAAAAAGCAACTTACTTGAAGACGTCTATACGTTTAACGATTTTTCACACATTGGTTCAAATGTAGGTGCACTGGATAAAAGCAAGGTCACACCAGACGTTTCAAAGGCATATCTCATCTCTGAGTTCAATGGTCATATGTATCCGACGAAATCCTATGACAGCATCCAAAGACGTAGTGAACACGCAAGAAGACACTTTAATGTCTTAGATGCCATATATAAAAGCGGCAACATCGCCGGCGGCTTCGGGTGGTGCTTCTTCGACTACAACACCCATCAAGAGTTTGGTAGTGGCGATCGAATCTGTCATCATGGTGTAACGGACATTTTTAGAAATCCAAAGCTAGCAGCTGCAGTCTATGCCAGTCAACAGGATGAAATACCCGTCCTTACTCTGGACTCTGAAATGGGCATCGGTGATTATCCCGCTGGATACATCGGCAATATCACCGCATATACCAACGCAGACGAGGTTCGGTTTTATAAAAACGATCGTATGATTAAGACCTTCAAAAGAAGCACGACTGGTAGAGACAACGATCGTAAAGAAAGCAACGAACTGCCACATCCACCGATCCTGATCGATGATTTTATAGGCGATCAACTGATGACAAACGAAGGGTACTCAAAAAGTGCCTCAGAAACGGTAAAGAAACTCCTCGATGCTGGTGCAAAATACGGCGAAGCCAATCTTCCGCTTAAATATAAGTTAATGGCTGCGAAGCTGATCCTCACAAGCCCATTCACTCTGAAGGACGGGGTCAGAATCTACAGCACCTATATCGGTAACTGGGGCGACACTGCGACGACCTATCGCTTTGAAGCGGTTAAAAACGGTGAAGTGGTCGCTGAAGTGATGAAAGGGCCATCCACCCATTTACACATCGAAGCACTTACAGATACCATTCAGTTACATGAAAAAGACACCTACGACGTCGCTTCGATTCGCATTCAGGTAAAGGATATCTATGGTAATATCTCTACTTACCTAAACGCACCGCTATCACTAAAGCTCGAAGGCAACGCAGAGCTTGTAGGGCCAAACGTCATTAGCTTGCAGGGTGGAATGACTGGTACCTATATTAAAACCATTGGTCTCTCAGGACCAGCGACCCTAACCATCAAGGTCGCTGACCATGATGAAATCGAACCAGTTAAGCTGACATTTGAATGCTTTAAATCATAGAATGAAGCTTCACTTTAATCATTTAATCAGAATGAAATCAATTACCATCAAACTACTTAATAAATTTATTTTGGGGGAAATATGAGCTTAAGTACAAAAGAAAAAAGCGCATATGGTATTGGCGCTGTTGGAAAAGATTTGGTTTATTCTTTAGTAGCTGGATTTTTAATGTACTACTACAACACGGTACTCGGTATCAGTGCAACTTTTATCGGTATTCTTTTTATGGCTGCCAGATTGTTTGATGCCTTTAACGATCCAATTATGGGTATTGTCGTCGAGAAAACGAAGACACCACTGGGTAAGTTTCGACCTTGGTTACTGATCGGAACTCTCACCAATGCGGTTGTTCTAGTGGCAATGTTCTCAGTGCCACTCAGCTTTACAGGTTCCAAGCTCTTAATCTATAGCTCAGCATTATATGTCATTTGGGGCGTCACTTATACCATGATGGACATCCCTTATTGGTCACTGATTCCTGCCATTACCGCACATGGTAAGGAAAGAGAACAGCTTTCAGTTATCGCTAGAAGCTGTGCTGGATTAGGCTTTGCGATACCAGTGGGCCTCACAATGGTATTAGTCCCGCTACTTGGTTCTGGAAATGAACATGCTGGTTTTGCTAAGCTTTCCATCTTCATAGCCATCTTCTTTATCGTCGCTATTTTAATAACCGTACTAAACGTAAAAGAAAAGGAAAAGCCACTTGCCAAAAGTCCAACCATCAAAGAAATGTTTCATTCTTTGATCACAAACGACCAAGCGCTAATCGTGGTCATCGCCATCGTTATGTTTAACTCATCGCTTTATATCACTCAACAGCTTGCCATTTATTATTTTAAGTATGACATTGGCAACGCAGCACTGTTTGGTATTTTCGGTACAGTTGGTGGACTTGCTCAGATTCTCTCTATGGCCTTGGTGCCACTTTTCAGAAGAAAATTTGGCATTAAAAAATTGCTTACCCTTGCGATTGGTATCACTCTAGTCGGCTATACCATGCTCTTTATCTTCGGGATGCTATCGATTAGAAGCATGGTTTTATTAGCAATTGCTGCTGTCATCATCTTTATGGGATTTGGAATTGCAACGGTTCTAACCACCATCTTCTTAGCAGATACCGTTGATTATGGCGAATGGAAAAATAATCGCAGAACAGAAAGTGTCATCTTCTCGCTTCAAACCTTTGTAGTTAAGCTAGGCTCAGCGATCTCTGTTTTAGTGGCAGGCGTAGGGATTGATCTCATCAAACTCGATGTGAATGCACAGACGCAAACGGCATCAACCCTTTTAGGACTCAGAAGCATCATGATTGTACTTCCGATGGTAGGTTTAATTCTTACGATTCTATATTTTAGAAAGCGCTATACACTGGATGAAGCGAAGCTCGATCAAATCACATCTGAGCTAAATGCGAGAAAGCTTTAACTTTAACTTATAATCAGTATTCAAGAATAACCGATCTGAAGATACTGGATAGTAATTATTACGTTTAAAATTGATAAATAATGATAAAAAAATTAAACCAGAAATTGTATGAAACATAGATCATTAAAGGTATAGATTATTAAAGGTATAGATTATTAAAGGTAATGATAATTAAATTAGACTTAAACGAAAAACAAAAAATCCTGTAACACAGATAAGTCGGGCAATGTTAGTTTTCCTCTAGATTGGCAGTTAAAATATGAGAACTGTTAACCTAGAATGGCACAAAACATTCCTAGAATCTTATCTTATTACAGGATTATTCTTTAATAACTCGAAGTTCTAAATCAAAATCTTTACTTTAATTTAGCTTTATTTAGCTTTATTTAGTTTTATTTTGTTTATTTAGCTTTATATTGCTTAATTTAGCTAAATTATTCAGTAACGATACTAAACGTATAGCTCATATCAGCCACATGTGAAATCGTCTGATAGATGGAACAGTATTCTGTCGCTAATTTTACAGCTTGTTCGATGCCAACTTCCTTTTCAGGATTAACGATTTTAAAGTCAACCTTAACCCATTTCAACGTCGTTGGGACTTCTGTTCTCTTCTCACCTACGATATGAATCTCAGCTCTATCGTATTTGACGCGTTTTTTGTTCATGATATCTAGAAAAGTTGAGTACAAACACGATCCAAGAGCACCCAGTAACATATCATAAGGTAGAACGGTTCCCGCTTCTGTGCCGATCTTCACTGTTCCATTTGGAGCAACTAATTCTCCCGAAAACTCATTGGTAAATTTTAAAGTAACTTCTTTTAAACTCATTTTGATCCGCCTTTCTAAAATTTCGTATGTGACTCCGTTACACTTAGAGTCACCTTCTGTAAAGTAGCTATTTCAACGCTTTATGGAAATTAAAATTATTTCGATTGTCTATCTATTAATTATTTTAACATATTCTATTGAAATTTAAAACTGTGTATGCTATTCTGTTGAAGTCCCCCGTGGTAGGGGGTATCCCTTATTAATTTCTAATACTTTGTGGACAACTATAACGTTAATAATTCCTCATAACGTACTCATGCCACCCGACGCGAAAGCGTCATTTTTTTTTGTAAAAAACTGATGAATATTATAGAATAAAGCTATTAAGAGTTGTTTAAGGAGGCTTTTATGCAAATTCTAAAAGATAAGCTGATTAGAGCATTTGAACTCACAAAGGATTTAGCAATGCATCTAGATGAAGATGCATTAAAGCTACATCTCTCTACAGTACCCTCTAATACCATTGGTGGTCAGTTATGGTGCATCGTTGGTGCGAGAGAAAGCTACATCAAAGCAGTAGAAAGAGGCATTTGGTCTGGATTTTCTTGTTCTCTAAAAGATCTCAGTTCGAAGAACGAGGTGCTTAAATGCTTAGATCACACCTATAACAATCTACTTGATTTTATAGACCAGAATCTAACCGAAACACAAACAACTTTCTTATTCGATTTGCTAGAACATGAAATTCAGCATCATGGACAATTAATACGTTTTGTTTATGGCAATCACTTAACCTTCCCAATATCTTGGAAAAAAAGATATACCGTTTAATGGCAACTTACTTTAAACCTATTCTCAAAATGAGAATAAATTCAAATAGCTTAATTATTTTCTCATAATGAGAATTTCTTGAAGTTTCTTTTTCTCATTATGAGAATTTTTAAACTCTCTATTCCGTTTTTTCCTTTTCTTTTACACGCAATTACATTATTAAGCTTCTTTATAAAATTCTAATTCTAAAATAAATCCAACCCTATTTATCTACAAAACCTCTGCAAATACTTCATTCGTTACTAAGCTGTACAAAATATATCCCACCCAATTTATTTTATACATCTAATTGGCACGCCTTTTGCACTTATATCTAAACAAGAATACTTGGGAGGTTTTTATGAGAAGTGCAGAAGTTCAATTTTCAAAAATGATTATCGATACCTTAAAAGAGGAAGTCAAGCCCGCCATGGGATGCACAGAGCCAGTGGCTGTGGCGTTAGCAGTGGCTATGGCAAAATCTCATTTTAAAGGATCACTCGATTTGTCAGATGAGAACTTAATCGTGGAAGTCTCTGTTAGTCCGAACATATTTAAAAATGGTCTAGCTGTTGGAATACCTGGTACAGACGAAGTTGGTTTAATGCTAGCAGTTGCACTCGGTATGACAGCATGTGAAGCTGAGGATGGATTAGAAGTCTTTAAGAATGTCACAAAGCGAACTATTAAAGCTGCTTATCAACTAATGGCATCCAAACGAATTTTCTTAAGAATTGCTGACACAGAAAAGAAAGTCTATATTGACGCTAAAGTATCGGATGGGTCAACCTATAGCCGCGCAGTCATTGATAGTCGTCACGATCATTTTTCAAGAATTGAAACGGATATGGAAATCCTATTAGATGAGCCACCAACAGCAACTTCTTGTAGCAAAAACCCCCTTTATGACTATCCAATTATTGATTTAATAGATGCGGTTGAAACTCTACCTTTTGAAGAAATTCGTTTTCTTAATGATGGCTTCGAAATGAATCGTAAAATCGCTGAGTTTGGACTAGCAAATCCATGTGGTATGGAAGTTGGTCGCTCCTTACAAAAGAATATCAACAAAGGCATCTTATCCGATGACCTTATGAGCCGCTCTATGATATTAACAGCAGCAGCATCTGATGCTAGGATGGCAGGAACTTCACTACCTGTAATGAGCAGCAATGGCAGTGGTAACAATGGCATTACTGCATTGCTTCCAGTTGTGGCTTATGCCAATACACATATCGTATCCGATGATCAATTAGCACGTGCAGCAGCGATCAGCCACCTCGTTAACGGGGTTATCAAAAGCAACATCGGAAGACTCTCTGCCCTCTGCGGCTGTGGTGTAGCAGCAGGAACAGGTGCTTCTGTTGCTCTCGCTTGGCTCATGGGCGCAACTCGCCCTCAACTTGAAGGTGCAATTCAAAACATGATTGCCAACACAACAGGCATGATCTGTGATGGCGCAAAAGTAGGCTGCTCTCTTAAACTAGCTACCTCAGCTTCTGCAGCCGTACAATCAGCACTCCTTTCGATAAGTGGCGTCACCGTTCCAGATGGCAATGGCATTATCGCAAAAACAGCAGACGCAACCATCAAAAATCTAGGTGTTTTATCTCGACACGCAATGGATACAGTTGATCATGTCATTCTCAATGTGATGCTGGATCATATCGCAGAGTAACAGAAATTTTGCTAACTGTGACTAAAAACCCTATAACATTAACCCCTCCGATTCCGGTTGCTTCGCAAAGGAATTTATTAACTGTGACTAAAACCCGTATAACATCAACCTCTCCAATTCCGGTTGCTTCGCAAAGGAATCTCCGAGGTTAATGTTATACGGGTTTTATTATAGTCAATGTTATCAAAATCTTTGCCTGCTATGTTAAAGACAATTCCTTTTTTTACACTACTCATAATTGTAATTTTGATCATGAGCCTATGGAAATGTGTGGTTGTATGATCTGTGGAGAATCCTTTAGTTTACTAACCGGATTTGGAGCAGATCTCTCCTTTTCAATGATAATTATAATTTTGATCATGAGTCTCTAGAATTGGGGAGTTGATTTATCTGTGGAGAATCCTATAGTTTACTAACCGGATTCGGAGCAAATCTCTCCTTCTCACTGATAATTATAATTTTGATCATGAGTCTCTAGAATTGGGGAGTTGATTTATCTGTGGAGAATCCTTTAGTTTACTAACCGGATTTGGAGCAGATAAATCAACTCCCCAATTCATAACTCACCCATCAAAACCTTTAATTATCCCTCATTTTCATGTTAAACTATGTATTGAATCCACACCCAAAAAACATCAAATATAAAGAGGTAGCCATGAACTTAAACATACGTGACTTAGGCGTTATCAACTATCTTGAAGCTTACGATATACAAGAAAACCTATTGGAGCAGGTAGGAGAAGGACTTGATGATCAACTTCTGCTTTTAGAGCACCCAAAAGTCATTACCATGGGAATCAATGCTAAATCAGAAAACATCCTCCTACCCGATGAAACCTTAAAGGATATGGGCTTTGATATCGTTCGCACGAGACGAGGTGGAGATGTCACCTATCATGGACCAGGACAGCTTGTTGGCTATACTATTTTTAACATTAAGAAGAATCACGGAGGCAGTATCAAAACCTTCGTTTATGAACTTGAAGCACTTTTTATCGAGCTTTTACAAGAACATTATGGCATAAACGCCATCCGAGACGAAATCAACTCTGGCGTCTTTGTTGGTAGTTCAAAAATCGTCGCTATCGGTCTTTCTGTCAAACGCGGCGTCACCATGCACGGCTTTGCACTAAACGCAAATACAAATCTCACAGATTTTCAAACCATCGTACCCTGTGGTCTCGCTACAAGAGGTGTTACTTCCATCGAGAACTGCATCGGTCATCCGGTGGATATGGTTCTATTAAAGAACCAAGTTCAGCTGGCATTTACCAAGCGCTTCGGGTACAGTACCTCCTCAGGTATTCAGGCTATAGTGTGAAATGCACTTACAAAGTGTTTTATGGCGTAATTTTGTGGTAAGAATGCGGTACAAGCAGTTTAGTGATTGTAGATCCAGAAGGCAATCCAATTTTAATAGATCAACCTGTAGAGTAGAAAAGTATAGGAGGTTTCAAATGAAATTAGTGCCGTATTTAAACTTTGCTGGACAAGCGGAAGAAGCCATTCAACTTTATGCAAAAGCGCTAGGTGGGAAGGTTAGTGACATCATGCGTTTTAATAAGGATATGTTTCCAGATATGGACGATTCGATGAAAAACTGGGTGCTTCATGCAGAACTTTATTTTAAAGATAATAAACTCTATGTTTCTGATACTCCAGAACCTGATCAACATGCGTTTGCAACAGGATATACCATACATTTAGACTGTGAAAGTCAAGATGAAATTCTCGAGCTATTCGAAGCCTTTAAAAACTTTGGGCAGGTTACCAACCCCTTAGAGGACACCTATTGGGATGCCATTTATGGTGCTATAACAGATAAATTTGGCGTTCAGTGGAGTTTTAACTACCAAAAGTCTGAGTAATCTACTATTTTCTAAAAATCAAAATCCATTATTAAAACAAAGACCCTATAGGTAGACTTTCAAAAAGTATCTATCCTATAGGGTCTTTCTATATACTGATTTGATGGTTCATCTTTATACACATCTTAACTTTAAAAAGTTGGTTGCTCCGGATCAAACGTACTGCCCGCCAACGGTTCATTTTCAGGGAGTTCAAGTCCAAATAACTCATGGATCAGCTCTTCGACCTTTGAAATGCCGACGAACTCGAGTTCTTCTTTTACTTCCTCAGGCACTTGATCCAAATCGTTCAAGTTTTCCTGTGGCAATAAGACTTTTTTAACGCCTGCACGGTGTGCTGCGATGACTTTTTCTTTGATGCCGCCAACTGGAAGGACATTGCCTCTAAGCGTTACCTCACCTGTCATTGCGATGTCAGATGGGATTTTTCTGCCCAAGATCAATGATGATATAGCAGAGAATAATGCAGCACCAGCTGATGGACCGTCTTTTGGTACGGCACCTGATGGTACGTGTATGTGGAGATCCTTCTTGTTAAACTCAAAATTCAGTGTTTGGAAGGCTAAGCGCGATCTTACCAAACTGAGTGATATCCTTGCGGACTCCTTCATCACGTCGCCGAGTTTACCGGTTAGGATGAGTTGACCGCCACCTGGCATAAATGAGCCCTCGATAAAGAGTATCTCGCCGCCGACTGGTGTCCATGCAAGACCTGTCGCAACGCCGATGGCATTGTTGGTTCCTGCTAGATCATGTCTCGCAAGCGGTTTGCCAAGTAGGTCGTAGACCATGGTTTCATCCACGTGATATGGCAGTGGCACTTGGTTGAGGACCACCTTCTCTGAAACCACCCTAGCGATGGATGCCATTTGACGTTTCAATCCACGCACGCCGGCTTCTCGCGTATAAGCATCTATCACGTGTTTGATGGCGTCTTCCTCGACGATTAGTTCAGAATCCGTCAAGCCATGCTCCTCAAGAACGTCTGGAATCAAGTGATCCTTCGCGATATGGAACTTCTCAAGGTTCGTGTAGCTTGAAATTTCGATAACCTCCATACGATCAAGTAGCGGCCCAGGTATGCTTCTAAGCGAGTTTGCTGTCGCTATGAAAAATACGTCCGAAAGGTCATAAGGGACTTCTAGATAATGGTCGGCAAACGAATTGTTTTGTTCAGGATCGAGCACCTCTAAGAGCGCACTGGCAGGATCACCACTGTTGCCCACTTGAAGCTTATCGATTTCATCTAGAACAAATATCGGATTGGTTTGACCCGCTTTTTTCATCCCTTGAATGATTCTGCCAGGAAGCGCTGCCACATAAGTTCTTCTGTGACCTCTGATCTCAGCTTCATCTCGGATACCACCTAAGCTCATGCGCACGTAAGGACGATCAAGTGCTTTGGCGATGCTTCTACCCAAGCTAGTCTTACCTGTTCCCGGAGGACCTACTAAAAGTAGGATGGAGCCTTGCTTTTCCTTTTTAAGCTTTAAAACAGCCAAATGCTGAATGATTCTATCTTTAACATCTTTAAGACCATAGTGGTCTGCGTCCAGAACGGCTCTCGCTTTTTCAATGTCGATTTCGCCGCCTTTAAATTTACCCCAAGGCAATGCCAGCAATAAATCTAAATAGTTGGCAACGACGTTGCGCTCTGCACTCTGTGGTGAAAGCCCTTCGAACTTATCACTCTCAGAAAATGCCACTTTTTTTACTTCTTCAGGCATTAAGGATTCCTCGATCATTTGCTTGTAATCCTTTTTGCCGCCTTCGCCACCCTCTTCATTGAGCTCTTCCTGAATGGCTTTGAGTTGCTCGCGTAAGAAAGCTTTTCTATAGTTCTTATTCGCTTCTTGTGAGAATTTTTCACTCATTTCCTTTTGGAACGCAAAGGATTCTCTTTGCTTAATTAAAGCATCGATGAGTTTTAACCCCTTCTCACTGTAAGTTTTTGATTCGAAGATCTTTTGCTTATCCTCGATACTGATATTGAGGTATTGGAGTAAAATACCTGACAAAAGCTCAAGAGCGTGGATTTCTTCGATATAGTTAATAAATGGTTCTGCACCTTTAAAATAAGTGCTAATTTCTTGTACTAAGTGTTTGATGTGGCTGAGCATATCTTCAAATGGCACGTCATCCATGTCTCTAATCGTCGGTTCATAGCTATAATCTGCCTTAAGAATCGACTCCATTTGATAAAACTTGTCGATTTTTACTTTGTCTAGCGCTTTGACATCCATATAATAGACGTCTTTTTCAAGTCGAATACTCTTCACTTCTAGCATCACGCCAAAACGATAAAAATCCTTCACATCATACTGTCCATTTGGACTTGGCTTTTTCACAGTGACGCCAAGTGCATACATTGCGTCTTCTACTAAATCTCTTTCCAAATCACGAGAAGGTTCCTTTGCAACTTTGATCGATACTTCATTGCCTTTAAATAGAACCATCTCAGAAATGCCTAATACGTTAAGTACTAATTTCGGTTCATGTGTCATCATGTTCTCGACCTCCTCTATTCAATTAAAGGATCATACAAATACGGCTTACTTCTCTTTCTCTCTGCTATATTTGTCTTATACCCTTATTCATTATGCTACACGCCAATTAAATATAAAGTCTTATAACGCAACAGAGTAAGTGTCAGTTATCGACTCAATTTATTAATTCCGAGTAAAACAATCGAGTATTATTCTAATACTAAAGTACCAAATTATCACTAGTTAGTTCTTGCTATCTTTATGACTGATTTGTAACGAAATTTAAAACAAATCAATTGCACACAATTTATGTCAACCTTATGCAGGCTTTATCTAGTGCAAATTGCATCTAAGAAGGAGATTGCAAACATAACCAGAGTCGTAGCATTCTGATTATAAAAATGTTATATTTTGAATGGTCATAATTTGGAAGCGAAAGGGTATATTAACTGTAAATGGCTAACTCTTATGGAGGATAACACATGAAAACGTTGATGCTCATCATAATCATCGCCACTGGGGCATTTCTACTGACCGCCTGTGGTGAAAATAAAGAACCGACGACTATAGCAACCACAGAAGGGATAACCGAAAGTACTGCAGTAGTTACAACCGATAGTACAACAGTAGTTACTACAGAAACCTCCTCAGAAATGGCAAGCGGCTTCGAAACTTTATTTGAGATTGAGCTAGCTGAGGACCCTTTAAATGCGCCATATGGTATCGCCATCAACTCAAAAGATCATATATACATCAGTGACGCAGGCAACAACCGAGTGCTTATTTTCGACACAGAAGGCACCCTTCTCGATAAGTGGGACAATCAAGGCAGCGGCGAGGGTGAATTCAGTACCTTAGGCTTCGGTGGCATCGCCATCGATGGAAATGATGATGTCTTCGTCGTGGACAATGCCAACCATCGCATTCAAAAGTTCGATGCTACTGGCCATTTCATCACACAGTGGGGATCCGAGGGCACTGCAGAGGGACAATTTGTCAGAGCCATTGGCATCACAGTGGATAATGACGGTCAAGTGTACGTCACTGACGATGGTAACCCCTACGTTCAAAAGTTTGATAACGACGGCAACTTTATCATGCGTTTTGGTGGTCCAGGCATAGGAAGTGGCTTATTTAAACATGCCACAGGGATCGCTGTGGATCGTGAGGGATTCATCTATGTGGCAGATTATGAAACGAAGCTACTTCAAAAATTTGATGCGCTGGGCAACTTCCTCATCAGCTGGAAAATGGGTGAGGACATAGGTATCTCGGGAACGCCTGAGGGCATGGCCATCGCGCCAGATGGTAACCTCTATGTTACCGATTATGATTATGGCCGTTTACAGGTATTTGACAGTGAAGGTCAGTTTTTAAGGGCTATGGGCGATCGTTTACAGTCCAAAAATCCATTTAAACGCCCAACAGCTGTTGCTTTTGATTCATCAGGTAGGCTGTATGTGGTCAACCAATCCACAGGGAAAATCACCGTAGTGTATGTGTCTGTTAAGATGAAGTAATGATAAAGTCGAAATCGAGTTTATTTCACATGACAAGGTGGCATTCAGGTATTGTGGCATTTGGCATTCATGCATCGAATTATTTTAAAGAGGGGAGATTATCATGAACAATATCATACAAAAGGCGAACTGGATTCAGGAACTAAAAGAGATGGAAAGATCATTTTGCAGAGATACCATACAGGATGGCGCTAAAGGCTGGGCAAAGTATTTTGGTGAGTTTGGTAGACTTGTTGGAACGAATGGTAATTTAATTGAAGGTCCTGCAAGCATATTCAATGCTATGAGCAACATATTTTCGCAGCCGGGTTACAGTTTGATATGGGATCCGATGCATGCAGATGTGTCCGATGACGGGACACTGGGATTCACATATGGAAATTACGTACGCAAATGGTTGGAAGATGGCATTGAGAAAGAAGAAACAGGTCGGTATATGACTATATGGAAGAAGAATGAGAAGAATGAGTGGCAAATAGAGGCGGATATTGGAAATTAATCCTCCCTAGTGAATCAACTAAGGGGGTTTCAGTGAACTTAATAGAGTTAATAAAAATCTTTGGACATCGATTCCTCGGACTTTACCCTGAACAAGATCATGGCTAAATAAAGGGTGTTTGCGGCTTAATAAAAGCTACTATAAATTAAAATTTATAGTAGCTTTATCTATATTTCCCCATTATTTCATCATAATTTTCTACTTCACTTGTAGCATCTTCAACACAAATCCACCATCACAGCTTCAAATCGATTTCGTGAATCGTGCCTGCACCACCATTTTCCTTCAGATAAACGCTAGACTGCTTGATTTTACCTAAAAGCTCATCTCCGGTTTTCATCTGATAAGAGGATGCCACACCACCTAAATAAATTGCGCCAACACCGGTTTCTTTAAGACCGAGTAAAGTCATCGTGCCATCTGCACCTACTGACCAAACTTTCAAGGAATTAAAAACCGTATCGTTTTCATCGATCCAGCCATTGGCATCACTGTCATACGCACTAAGCTCTCCAAAACCACTGCCCGTCTTCGCACCAAAAAGCTCAGAACCATCGTCGATCGTTCCATTGCCATTTTGATCTAAAGCGAGAAAACCACTGCCCGAAGCTAAGTTCTTAAACGTATCCACTGTGCCGTCGAGGTTAATATCAAGTTGTAGTGATTGATCGCCAAACTGAATCCCCTTGCCGTCAAAATTAAGTACCAATGGATCCTGTAGCTTTGCACCGAACTCAATCATCGTCGTAGAAGTCATTTCATATGATCTTGCCATCTGAAGATTGACCGAGAATTCAATCGTCTGTCCATCGGCTGTCTTAACGACGCCATTTGATTGAAACTGCATTGACTCTTGTTCACTTACTGAGTGTGTCGTAATAATTCTTCCGCCAAATCCCTCTGACGCCCCACCTCTGTTATCACTGATCTGTAGAGGCTTATGATGGCCTAGCTTCAAACCCTTCGTTTCTGGTGAAGACTTGCCTTCGCTTTCATCTGACTTGACAACCTGCTGGAACTTAAACTTCTTTCCAGTGATCGCGCTGATAAAGCTTTCAAGTAACCTGATCTTTGCTTTGTCTGTTTCAGAAAGGTGGAACAAATCATCTGTCTTAGTCTCATCGACATTTTGAACATCGTCAGAGAGAGACAAGAGCACTGAAGGTTGATTCAGCTGACCTTCAACATTTGCATTGGCATTGCCATTTCCCTGTACCACAAAGGTTTCAAGCTTCGTCATTCTGGTTTCTAGCCGTGAAAAAGCCGATGAAGCCTGTTGCGTTACTTCATAGTTAGCAATTTTCATCCTTACACCTCCATGTGTAAAAACCATAGTATCCATACCATATTTATATATCGGCAGAACTGTGGCAAAAAATAAGGCGTGAGTCGAAAATTCTTTTTCTTACTTATTTGATCTTTCTATAAAGCGTCGCTCGACTGATGCCGAGGGCTTGTGCTGCCTGTGCGAGGCCATCGCCTGAATCACCGAACTTGTTTAGTGCCGCTTGGATGAGTCGCTTTTCCATTATCTCCAAGGCAACGATCGGTTCGTCGAGTTGCTCAAGTTGATCCGGTGAAAGCTGGTTCAAAAGTTGTGTGGGTTCATGTTTCTGTTCTGCATGATTTGGTATAGGCATATCAAAGGTTTCTTTAGGTTCAATTTTTGTTATGATGCGTTTAGGTAAATGCCAGTATTCGAGCTGATTGCCATCACATACGTTGATTGCGTACTCTATGGCATTTTCAAGCTCTCTGACATTGCCTGGCCAATCGTATATCAGGATTGCACCTCGAAAAGCATCCGAAAGCCTTGGCACTGGTTTTAACAAACGCGTACACCACTTTGAGACGAGGTGTTGGACGGTAAGTACGAGGTCGTCCTTCCGATCTCTAAGAGGCGGTAGCGTAATCGGTATGACATTAAGGCGATAATAGAGGTCCTGTCTAAAAGCACCCTCTTCCACCTTTTCTTCTAAATCTCTATGGGTGGCTGCGATGACGCGCACGTCCACAGGAATGGCATTTGCACCACCCAAACGATCGATGGCTTTTTCCTGAAGCGCTCTTAACAGTTTTCCTTGTAAATGCAGCGGCATATCGCCGATTTCATCCAAGAATAGGGTTCCACCACTTGCAAGCTGGAATTTCCCTGGTTTTCCACCACGCTTTGCCCCTGTAAATGCACCTTCATCATAACCGAAGAGCTCGCTTTCCAGTAAATAGTCGGGAATAGCGGCACAATTGATCGCAACAAACGGCCCATCTTTTCGGTCGCTGCTGTGGTGAATTGCTCTTGCGAACAGTTCTTTTCCAGTACCACTTTCGCCTAGTATTAAAACAGTCGAGGTACTAGAAGCTACTTTAAGGGCTAGCTCTTTCGCACTTAAAAGCAATGATGAATCGCCTATGATTTGATCAAATCCCGTGCTCGGTGTATCGAGCACCATATCGTTGACTGTGTTCATAACCTCTTCAAGTGTTTTTATCGTTAAAAGAACGCCTTTTGTTTCTCTTTGCATCTTTATGAGCGCCACATCGACGATGCCCTGTCCCCCATTTTTAAAGGTCACATAATGGTTTTTACTGTTTCCCTGTAGCTTTAATATATGACTCAAATCCTTTTCATAGAAAAGGTCTTTTAAATGCACAATCGTCTCTTGATGAAAGATGCGCTTTAACTTTTGATTGACCCTGATGATATTACCTGTACGATCACAAGCAAGAAGCCCTGTATCGATACTTTCAAATACTACTTCGAGCTCCTTTGCCATTAGATCAAGCGCTTCATGGCTCTCAAACTCTTTTAGCTTTGTGGCAATCAAATCCGCCATACGCGTTAAGAACGACATCAGGTTGTCTTGATTGCCGATTAACGCTTGTCTTTGCGAAGCTTCAAAGGCGATTAGACCGATGACACCTATGGTTTTGCCTCCAAGTAAAATAGGACAGCAAACCTCAGCGTGTTCATTGCACTTATCCTTGCAATTACAGTCCAGACAAGCCTGATGCTCTCCAGGGTTTTCTATGATGAATCCCATACTTTCCCTTAAAGCAAAGCTAAAGGCGGAGTGTTCGTTAACCACTTCGCCAATACTACTTTGGTATCTTCCAGTTCCAGCCAGTCTGATGCGATCTTCATCAACGATGGTAACGTCGATGTTCACCACACTTGCTATGGCATCACAAATCAGTTGTACACTTGATATGATTTTATTAAGTGACAAGCAATCCTCCTAACCACATACAAACTTTACGGTTTCTGACGACCATTTAACCGCATCTAGATAAGCGGTAAACAACTCGCCCTCATCTAACTTTAAAGATTTTGCCAGCAGATCTGCCATTTGCCAATCCCCTCTCTCATACGATAAAACAAGATGATAGATGGGTACTAAAACACCTTGATTTCTTATGAGCGAATCCTTGATAGAACTGGGCAGAGAGATGTCTTCAAGTGCAATCTCCATTTTTTGATCTAGCATGGCATCTATGGTACTAAAAAGCCCCATCATTGAAGCCTCGTATTTCAAATTTTTAAGTCCACCCATAATCGCAACTGATTCGGCAAACTTTGTACGAATCAGTGACATGTGTGTCAGTTCCTTAGGTTTGTTATCGCCAAGCTCTTGAATCATGAGAATATTAATCCATCTTTCAAGCTCTTTCAAACCCATGTAGGTCAACGCTCGCTTGATGGAATAGATCAAGTCATCTCCAGCTCTTGAGCTGATGACGCGCATCACCTTATAAGCGAGGTTAACGTCTTTTTCTATGATTTCAGCAAGCGCTTGAAAAGAAGGCTCTTCTTTTTTCAGCTCGTTGATAATTCTGCCGTATTGTGCTTTAGTCGTCGCTTTCGGCGTCGGCTTACTTATGATAGAGGGTTTAGAGAAAAAGTAGCCTTGAAATAGGGTAAAACCCATCTCTTTGGCTTTAATAAAATCGGTTTCTGTCTCAATTTTTTCTGCTAATAACACTTTCTTTTCTTTAAGTGCTCGCGTCACTTCTGTTTGAATTTGATCCAGAGGCGTCGCCAAAATATCGTACTTGATGATGTCTGCGTACGGAACTAAAGGATATTCAGAATAGCCTTCAATAAAATCATCTAGTGCAATTCGGTACCCTTTTTTCTTTAAGTCCACGATTCGATCGATTAATTCACGATCTGGGACAACATCCTCTAAAACTTCTATAATCAGTCTTTGACTGTCGATCAGTTCAGGTAGATCTGAGTTGATAAATGACGCATCAAAATTGATAAATGCGCGCTTGTTATCGACAATATCGTCGATGCCGGATTCAAATAATCCGCCTATGACGCTTGCAGTTGCGTGAGAAGAAGAAATCCCATCAAAGCTTTTGGAATTACTTCCCGATCTAAAAAGAAGCTCATAACCGAATACATCCATATTTTTATTAAAAATCGGTTGTCTTGCGATAAACATGCTGTGCTCCTATATCAAAATTCTCTATCTCTCTAATCATACCACGCCAAGCATTTAAATACTATAATAAGGCATCCTCAAACCCTGTTGAAGACACAAAAAGTATGCTCGATGGCGATTGATTGATTAGGCTTGTGAGAAGCCCAGGGTTTGTAGGCATCCCCATGATACTGAGGTCTGGATTATTTTCTGTGATGACACCTATAAATTCACCTGTAAACACCTTTACCTTCGTGTTTCCAGGAAGTCGCGCATCTTCTATGAAAGCGTTCATCTTTTTTATCGTCGCTTCTTTTGCTTTATCAGAATGAACCACTCGGCACAGGTTGATCTCTGCACCTGTGTTTCTAGAGAGCTGAAGCGCACAAAGTACTGCCAAATCATTGTTTGGGCTCTTGTCTCTTAGCCATAGATTAATCTTTCTTTCTTGACCCAGCGCTTTTTTAGGATGAAGCCACAGTGAGCAATAGGAGTAATCGAGCCCAGATAGGCTGTTGACGAGATAAAGCAGCTTGTTTCGGCGTTCGACTTCATCACTTATCGTAAAAAATACGATATTCGGCGATAGAAAAGAACTCTTTAAGCATTGTAACGAGGGCTTAATCGCTGTTTCAAATCGCGAGGAGGTAATAATCGTCTCTTGCACAAAGATATTTTCCTCTTTTAATGGCGTTAGGACCTCGGTTACTTCTTCCTTTTGCACCTGATCGAAAGCATTCTCTTCAGTTGCCGTCAAGTAATAGACGCGACCCGAAGGGAAAACGAGGTTCCTTATCAGTTTAGACAGTCGTCTAAAATCATCTGGATGCTCTACTGGAATTACCACAGAAGGTTTCCAAAGTCTAGGGTGATCTGGTATTGCTGCCGCTTTTTGAGCTGCCCACTCAGCGATGGAAATAAAGATACCACCTCTTACGTCACCCCACGGCGATGACAAATTTTTCTTCTTTAGGTAAACATAGAGTGCCACGATTGTGACAAAAGTGATTGCAGTGAAGACTGGATTGATCAGTAGCATAACGGAGAGACACCCAAGTGACCCTGTTATCGGTACAAAAATCGTCATTTTCATGCTTGGACGATAACTGATAACGCCAGTCATTTGTTCTATGAGAACGACGAGATTAATCATGCCATAGGTGGTCAAAAAGAACATCGTTAAAAGCTCTGCCAAACTGTTTAAATTCCCTAGAACGATGACACAAACAGAGATGATGGCAGATATGATGATGGCATTAATTGGTTCACCATTTTTGTTTTGTTTTGACAAAATTGCGCTAAATGGAACCACACGATCCTCAGCCAATGCGGATAATGTCCTTGGTGCACTTACCAAAGTCGATAGCGCAGATGATAGTACAGCGCCCATAACCCCTGCTATTACAAGGAACTTAACCTTGGACAGCTTAAATATGATAGAAGGATCGTTGAGTAACATCTCTTGAGAAGCTTGATGTGCAAACCATACCGCGACAAATAGATAGACGATTAGTCCAGTAAATACGGCTCCAAGTGTGCCCTTAATGATGCTTTTTCTGGGATTTTCAAGTTCACCAGACATGGTTGCACCTGTGAGCACCCCTGTGACGGCAGGGAAAAAGATAGCAAACGATGCCCAAAATCCCGCTTGTGAAAACGTGCCCTTTAGAACCAGTGTCCCATCGCCTATGTTTGGACCCAGTAAGAATGAAATCAAGGATAAACCAACGGCTAAGAGTATCCCGTATTGTAATCGAAATGCCAACTTTGCACTTTTTAGTGAAATAGCAGAAAGGACCAGCCATGTAATGACACCGACCAGCACTTGAGAATGAGATGGAAAAAAGCTAACCCAGAGTTCGCTGAAACCTGTAATATAAAATGCGATGGAAAAGGTTTGGGAGATGTAGAGAGGTATGCCTATTGCGCCTCCCATCTCATGTCCTAATGACCTTGTTATAATGGCATAGGCGCCACCTGCACCTATCTTAATGTTGGTCAACATCGAGGACATGGAGAGTGCTGTGGAAAAGGTGATGACATGTGATAAGATGATGATGACAATCGTGCCGATCAATCCTACATTTCCAACAACCCAGCCAATCCGAAGGTAAAGTATGACGCCTAATATCGTTAACAATGTCGGTGTATAAACACCTTCAAAGGTTTTTAATCCTGTTTTCGTCTGTTTCTGCGTACTTTGGCTACTCATCATATTTCAAACCCACTCCTTTCTAATAGATTCAATATATCTAAATAGCTTTCTTTTGGCAATGATTTTCTAAAAATTCTGAAAAAGAAAAACAGCTTACGCGACGATAGGATACCCGTCAAGTAGGCTGTTTTTAATTATATTCAATAAAATTTTTCCTTATTCGATCTTGAGTGTTTATTTCGACTCGTTTTCTAATCTATTTCAATAGATATTTCGATTCAAGCTTCTCTACAACTTCTGTATATTGCGCTTGAACCCCTTTTTCCTCAGCCTCTTTTTCAAAGGCTTCACAACTTTTATCAATTTCGCTAAGCAGCGCTGGATCTAAGCTTCTTTCTGCAAAAGGATAGACCACACCATCTTCTTTATCGATGTGTCGGTGTAAAAGATGTGTATAAGATACGGCATTTGCCACGATATCCACAATTGATTCTAAATCGCCTTCCTGATGTGCTTTTAATGCTTTTTCAAGCTCTGCCATATGGAGTCTACCAAGGTCATGCTCAACAAGCATGCCATGTGTGACGAGTTTTTCAGCAGCGGGGCCACCATGAGCTACCATTTCATTAAACAATAAAAGCTCTTCCTTGCCATGGTGATGTCGGTCTGCATAGCTTCTAACGAAGTCGATCATCTCTGCAAAGTCATCATAGTTGATGCCACCGGTTTGAATCGCCATATAGGAAGCATTTCTGAGTACCTTTAGCATTCTTTTGATTAAGACATGCTCTTCCACCATTAATTTGATTCCGTTTAGTTGTGTGCTCATGCTGCTCTCCTTGTGAGTATATAGGTGGATGCATCCTGCATCTGAAGTTCGAATGATTCGTCTACAAAGCCTTCTAACCATGCCGCTCTAAGATGATTATAGATCGCAATGTCACCGCCTACAGCTTCCCAAAATTCAGTGTGTAAACAGGTTCTTTTAATCCAAGTTAATGATGTTTCTGTAGATTCGATCGGTTGGTTAACCCGATCACAAGGCATACCCTCAAGTAGGTAGTCATAGATCACGCCAAAGAGCTCCTGTGGTGTCGTCATGGGTTTGGAAGTTGATAATGCTGCTTTCTCGCCATTGTTTCTGTAAAGCGTCGCAAGTCCTTCCACCGATAACCACTCTTTTGAAAGCCCTTCAGTGATTGCACCTGCCATGCGGTATTCAAGGCTATGGATTTTTTCTTGTAGCCAGCCGTGTATGTTACCAGCGTCTATTACGTCTGAAAGCTCTGATGTCTCTGGTAAACCATATCTCGCTTCTAAATTATTTTTAAGTGAAGCGACTGCATCAGAATTTTTCATTTCTGTATAAATGTCTTCTAATAGTGCTTCGTGCCAAAGTACCTTGTTGTATAACCAATAGTGGATCGGTCCTAAAAATGCGCTCATAGGGTCACCTACTTCACTGAATCGTTAAGTGCGGTCATCAAAGCGTCTATGCTAAGGCCATGCACCAAACATGCTTCTTCGAGTGTCTCTGCTTGTGCGGATGGACAGCCGACACAGCCCATGCCAAATTTAAATAATACCTCTGGTGTATTAGGATAAGTTCTCACTACATTGCCAATCGTCATATCTTTCGTAATCATAAATTCTCCTTTTCAAAACTTGTTTTCTTATAAATAAAAAACCTGTTATGTCATCTCTTATGATATGACTATAACAGGTTTAAAATTCGAATTCCGTTACATATGTTACGTTTGTTTAAATGGCGATGTCATCAAGCGTCTCCATATTTTTTAAGAAAACTTCGACAATCTGTGGATCAAACTGTGTACCCGCGCATCTTTTCAGCTCCTCGCCCGCTTCTTTTTGCGTCATCGCTTTTCGATAAGCTCGATCCCGTGTCATGGCATCATAAGCATCCGTTACCGCTATGATTCTAGAAAGGTAAGGGATTTCTTCCCCTTTTAATCCTCTTGGATAACCTTTTCCATCGTAGGCTTCATGGTGACAGAGTACGTACTCCGCCATCTCGCTTAGTTCATTAACAGAGCTGAGGATACGGTAGCCTATTTCAGGATGTTTTTTGATTTCTGTATATTCTTCCTCATCTAAGCGATCCGGTTTGTTTAAGATATGATCGTCTATCGCAATCTTACCGATATCGTGTAGCAGCCCCATGCTTTTCAGTTCATCGAGCTCTCTTGATGAGACGCCAAGATGTTGACCTAATTGATAGCTTAAGCTCCCGACGCGTCTGCTATGTGCTTCCTCACGTTTGTTCTTTTCGTGGAGGGTATTGACGATGGCATAAACGGCTTTTGCTCTAACTGAAGGGGACTCGATGAGCTTGTTGCGATTCATGTTATCTTCAGTATTCTTGAGTAAGGATTTGAGAGAATCAACAGTGTTATCGATTTCAGACCAGCCATAGGCGACGGAAATCTCTACCTCTCCCAGCCTAATGTTGGTGCATTTTTCTTTTAAAACTTCTACAAAATTCTCAAGCACTTCTTTAGATGAATCTGGGATTAAAACGCCAAACTCATCGCTACCAAGTCTGCCAATCAAGCAGCCATCCACATCTCTGCAATTTTCAAAGGCATGGTTCGCACTCTGTGTGATTCTATTGGCCACTTCTACGAGGACCATATCACCAACCGCATGGCCAAATGCATCGTTAACCAGCTTAAGGTTATTGATATCGATCATGACAAAGCCCAGCATTTGGTGGTCGCCACGATAGTATTTGTTCATCAAATTGTCAAAATGATTTCTATTAAGTAGATCTGTAAGATAATCGTGTGTACTAATATGCGCCAAATGTCTTTCATTCTTTTTACGGTCTGAAATATCTGTATAAATGGCATAGCCACCGACGACGTGACCGTCAATCAGCATGGGAACACCTTGTATGGCAACTTCTACAGCATCACCGTGCTTGTTATAGCGCACGCCCTCTGAGATGACTTGTTTGCCATCAAAAACTTGAACGGTCAGTACTTTCGCATCTCCAATGTGCTTGGGATCTGAAATAAAGTTATCGAGGTTTTTACCCAACATCTCAAATAAGGTGTAACCAAACATACTGACAAAAGGTTTGTTACAGTCAATAACGTTGTGTTCATGGTCAAACATAGCGATGGCATCATGTGAATATCTAAAAAGCGCTTCGAAGTTAAGCTTTTGCTTCGTCACTTCTTGTTCCATAGCGACCAGCTGCCCAAAAGAAGCTTCAAGCTCTTCGTTTAATGCGTGTAACTCTTCCTTGTCAGTTTGAATCTCTCTAACCATGGTATAAGTCTTGTTTAAAATGGCATTTAGTTTTTCAACCATCGTCTTAAGAGGTGAGCCTTTTGGTATGCTGAGATAATAATCTGGGTTGATGTCGGCATCAATAATTTCCATCTGCTCTTCGATTTGAACTAATGGCGCATTGATGTATCTGTGCTGCAGATAGGCAAGTATGCCCAAGGCACTTAGTGAGAGTCCAGAAAGAATTAGTATTTTAATGAACTCTCTCTGTTTCATAACTTCCAATAAATCTACAAATTGTAGTGCGAGCACTAGGACGATCAGTACGAAAAGTGTCCATATAAGTTGTCTGGCATGCTTCATTAACTTTTTCAAAATTTACCACCTTTAGCGCATAAATTTTTACAAATTTTATCAGTTATAACTTATTCTATTATAACTGAATAAGCAATTCCTAACAAACTTTTTCTTTCAAAAAAGTAATATTGGCGTGTATTTGCGTCTATAACTAAGCAAAAATCCACCTTATTTAGACGAAAAAAAGTCGGGAAAGTTCCCGACTTCTTCTAGCGCAATGTGATATGTTATCTTTTAATGATGTGAATTGGCTTGTCTACCGCACCATGCGCCGCTTCCATAACGATCTCAGAAAGCGTTGGATGTGGGTGGACGGTTTTAGCGATGTCATAGATGGTTCCTTCAAGCTCCATAGACACCGCAGCTTCTGCAATCATGTCAGTCGCATGTGAAGCAACGATATGAACGCCGATGACTTCGCCGTATTTCTTGTCGTGTACGATTTTAACGAAACCAGTGGTTTCACCCTCTGCCACAGCTTTACCATTGGCACTAAGTGGGAACATGCTGGTACCGACATCGTAGCCTGCTTCGATGGCAGCTTCCTCAGAATAGCCGATGACGCCTACCTCTGGGAAACTATAGATACAAGATGGCACCTTATTGTAGTCGATCTTGGTTTCATCACCATGAATCGCTTCGGCTGCAACGATACCCTCAGCTGACGCAACGTGTGCCAGCATCATTTTTCCGCACATATCGCCGATGGCGTAAACGCCCTTCACGTTAGTGCGCATATGATCGTCTACGATGACGCCGCGTTTATCGGTCTTGATGCCAAGTGCTTCGAACCCTTTAAGGTTAGGTGTTCTGCCAAGGCTGGCAAGAATCTTATCCGATGTGATGCGTTTCTCTTCACCGCCTACCTCGTAGACGACTGTGTTACCTTCTACACGTTTGAGCGATGAATTTGTGATGATTGCCACGCCTGTGCTTTCTAGATGTCTTTGAATGGTGGTTCTAACATCTGCATCAAGGTTTTTAAGGATGGCGTCAGATCTTTGCAGAATCGTTACCTTAGTGCCTAGGCTATTAAACAGCGTTGCAAACTCAATCGCAATAACGCCACCACCTAGTATGGTAATCGACTCAGGTTGTTCTTTCAGCATGATTGCACCTGTACTATCGATGACAATACCTGCTTCTTGTGCTTGATCAATTCCCTCGATTTTTGGAATCATAACCGATGAGCCAGTCGCTAAAATCAAATTTTTTCCCTGCAGGGTTTCATCTCCCACCACGATAGTGTTTGCGTCCTTTGCAGTGCCATACCCTTTGTAGACATCTATTTTATTGAATTTAACGAGCTGTTCCACACCACCGACGATTTTGTTAACGACGCTGGTTTTTCTGTTCATCAGGTTCGCCCAGTTGAGCTTCACATCAGAAAGATTTGCAATGTCGATGCCAAATCCTTCTGCATGCATCAGATCTTGATAGAGCTTTGCACTTCTGAGTAGGGTTTTCGTTGGAATACAGCCATAGTTCAGACATACGCCGCCGATGCGATCACCTTCCACAAGAGCTACCTTTGAGCCCAACTGTGAAGCTTTAATCGCTGCAACATAGCCACCTGGGCCACCTCCAACGACAATGACGTCATAATTTTTCATACTGCCTCCTAACTCATGAGTAAGACTTTTGGATTTTCAAGTAAGTGCTTCACTAATCCCACAAATCTACCTGCATCTGCACCATCTAGGATACGGTGATCAAATGAAAGTGAAAGTGGCAACACGGAGCGAATGACGATCTCATCGTCTTTTACCACCGGTTTTTTCACGATGGCACCTACGCCTAAGATACCCGCTTCAGGATGTCTGATCACCGGTACGCCAAAGCTAGCACCCACTGCACCATAGTTAGTGATGGTAAATGAGCCACCGCCAAGTTCGTCCAGTTTAAGTGATTTCGTTCTAGCACGGGCACTTAAATCCTCGATCTTTTCAGCTATTTCAAAAACGCTGAGTCGATCTGCATCTTTTATGACAGGTACCATTAAGCCGTCCGGTGTATCAACGGCGATACCGATGTTATAAAACTGTTTATAGACGATCTCTTCTGCCACTTCATCAAGTGATGCATTGAGACCTTTGTATTTTTTAAGACCCGCTACCACTGCTTTAATAAAGAAAGCAAGATAAGTGAGTTTAACGCCCTCTGCTGACGCCAGTTCCTTCGCTTCCGTTCTAAATGCCACAAGCTCTGAAACATCTGCTTCATCCATAACAGCAGTGTGCGGAATGGTAAATTTAGAAAGTGCCATGTTGTCTGCAATGGTCTTGCGAAGCATGGTCATTGGAACGCGCTCGACACGATCCATTTGAGGAACTGCATATTTAGGATAGCCGCCTCTGCCTTCACCAGAAACGACTGCTGCTGATGCGCCTGAAACTTGAGCAGGACTTGCTTTTGGTGCTACACTGCCTTTTGCTTCAGCTGCTTTCCGGATATCGTCTTTCATAACTCTACCTTGAGGACCAGTACCTACGACGGTTTGGATGTCCACACCGAGGTCTTTTGCCATCTTTCTTGCCACTGGCGTTGCTAGTACTCTTTTGATTGATACAGCAGCCACAGGTGCAGATGCTTCACCACTGGATGCGATGACCTCATCGGATATCTCAATCTGTCCAACGACAGAAGTGCTGCCCTTTTCTTCTACGGTTTCGTGTTTTACTGCAGGAGTAGCTTGTGGATCTACTTGCGGTACAGCTGCAGAGTTTGACGCATCCACGGTAGACCCAGAACCTGAGCTTTCCTCAGTAATCGCCTCGCCACCCTCCATGTTAGAGCGAATGCCCGGCTCACCATCATCGATTACAACGATGACGTCGCCGA
This sequence comes from Fusibacter sp. QWL-12, assembly GCF_058683495.1. Classification (NCBI taxonomy): domain Bacteria; kingdom Bacillati; phylum Bacillota; class Clostridia; order Eubacteriales; family Fusibacteraceae; genus Fusibacter; species Fusibacter sp. QWL-12. Next base: position 1,809,412 of record NZ_CM178745.1, on the reverse strand, counting down.
CGTGTACCTTCGAACCAACTTTATATTTGATGGCTTTCATAATGCCATCTACAGGAGAGGGGATCTCCGCATTTACTTTATCGGTTTCCAGTGTAAAGAGCGAATCGCCCTCTTTCACTGTGTCGCCTTCATTAAAAAACAGTTTCAGGAGAACACCTTCATGTATGCCTTCTCCTATGTCTGCAAATTTTACATGAAACATATCCTACCTCCTAAAATTCTAGTACAGATCTAAGTTCACTGAGGATCAAGTTGGTTTCTGGCACGTAGTGATGCTCACCTTTTGGAAGAGGAACGATCGTGTCATTACTTGCGATACGTTTTGGAGGTGCTTCTAGGTATAGGAATGCGCCTTCATTGACGATGGTGATCAGCTCTGCGCCAGGACCATAGGTTTGCGCCGCTTCGTGTACCACTGCAAATCGACCTGTTTTTTGAACACTTGCTAGAATCGTCTCTTTATCGATCGGCGAAATGGTTCTGAGATCGATGAGCTCGATACTATGGCCTTCTTTTTCAAGGACCTCAATGGCTTTTTGTGTTTCACGCACCATAGCGCCCCATGTGACAACAGTTAAGTCATTGCCTTCTTTAAGCACTTTTGCTTTTCCAATAGGAATCGTATAGTATTCATCAGGCACCTCTTGTTTAAACGCACGATAGATGCGCTTTGGCTCCATAAAGATCACTGGATCAGGATCTGCGATCGCCGCAAGTAGCAAGCCCTTTGCATCGTAAGGTGTCGATGGTACAACCACTTTAAGTCCTGCAGTGTGTGCAAATAAAACTTCTAAGCTCTCTGAGTGATGCTCAAGCGCTCTTACACCGCCACCGTATGGCATTCTGATGACCATCGGCACTGTATAAAGCCCTCTTGAACGGTTACGCATACGTGCTGCATGCGTTACGATTTGGTTGTAGCCAGGGAACATGAAGCCTGAGAACTGAATCTCTACAACGGGTTTTAAGCCATTGATTGCCATCCCGATTCCGGAACCGATAATATTAGATTCGGCTAAGATACTATCGAAGCATCTCTCTGCGCCGTATTTTTCCATTAATCCTTTTGTCGCTCTGAATACACCGCCTTCTACGCCGACGTCTTCGCCAAATACTACGACATTTTTATCTTGACCCATTGCCACATCTAGGGCGTTGGTAACCGCTTCAACTAAATTTAATAACATCTATTTGCCCTCCTTTGCATAAAAAGCTTTTCTTGCTTGATACTGTGCTTCGAGGATAGGTGTCCTTTCAGCATAGACGTAATCAAATGTGTCTTCCAGAGGGGTAAGACCTGATTTTTCAACAGTTTCGAAGGTTTCTTTAACAAACTTGTCCTTTTCAGCGAAAAATGCAGCTTCTTTTTCATCATCCCAAATGCCCTTTTCGATCATATACTTTCTTAATCGATCGATTGGGTCTTTGTCACGCCATTCATCCACTTCTTCATCTTTTCTGTAGACAGTTGGGTCGTCAGAAGTAGTATGTGCGCCCATACGATACGTATAAGCCTCTATGAGAGTTGGACCATCGCCACGTCTAGCGCGATCGACGGCTTCCTTTGTTACGGCATACATTGCAAAGATGTCATTGCCATCTACTTGTACGCCAGGGATGCCATAAGCCAGTGCCTTTTGAGCAATCGTTCCAGCCTTGGTTTGAATTTTTCTTCTAGTCGAGATTGCGAATTGATTGTTTTGAACGATAAACACCGTCGGCAAGCTTTGTACCGCTGCAAAGTTAAGCGCTTCATGGAAGTCACCCTGTGAGGTACCACCATCACCGACATAGCCGAGTGCCACGTCATCTTTTCCTTGATATCTCGCAGCATAAGCAAGTCCGGTTGCGTGTTGGAGCTGTGAGGCGATCGGTACTGAAACTGGAAGCACTCTTACTTCCTCAGGCATTTTCATGCCAAATTCATTACCAAACCAGTATAAAAAGATATTTTCCAGTGGTGCCCCTTTGTAAAGCCAGATGCCCAGCTCTCTAAAGGAAGGTGCTACCCAGTCCGTCTGTCTTGCAGCGGCGATGGAACCCACTTGAGTTGCCTCTTGTCCAAGGTTCGGCGCATAGGTTAGCATACGACCTTGTCTTTGATATTGGAGTGTTCTTTCATCGATAATGCGGCTATAGCGCATGGTCTCATAGAGCTTCACGATTTCTTCGTCGGAAAGCTCCGGCATCGCGTCTGGATTGACGATTTTACCGTCCTTATCCATAATTTGAATCATACTGTCTTTCAATGGGTCAAAAGTATCAAGAAACATAATGCCCTCCTTAAAAAAGTGAATTTATGCCCTCAGGCGTAACCGTACCGCTACTGAAACTGTGCTTTGAACCTGCTTCATCTGTATAAGTAAAAGTAGGCGTTTCACCAAATATCCACTCCCAGGATGCCAATTTTTTACTTAAAGTTTCAACGGCCGGCTGATGTGCTTTTAGGATGTCCTCAACGGAGACCACTTCTACCTGATACGCGTTTTTACTGTAATAGGTATCGATGATCGCGCCGATCACATCATTTACTTTGAGACGCTTTTCGTTATTTTCTCGATCAACCTCCGCGAGGTTGACCACTGGGCTAGGTACCGATCGGATCGTTCTGCCCATCTCAAATCTGTTTTTAAAGTCCTCATCACGCACCTTTAAACTTTTCCAGAGCGTCTCTAAATCGGTGTCGATTAAAAGCGTTCCGTGGTGAAGACGTCTTAGCCCCTTCATAAAGAAGGCGCTCCCAGACACTTTCCGGCTGTCAACCACTAGATCCTTTCTAGGGGAGACCTCAGCCTGAATACCTAACCCAGCCAGTGCTGCTATGATCAGCTCAAAATGCTCTGATTCACTATAAAGTGAATGATGCTCAATAAAAGAATAATTCAGATTGCCGAGGTCGTGATAGACAGTACCACCGCCCGAGATTCTTCTCAGTAAGTGAATACCCTTCTCTTTGGCAAAGCGAACATCTATTTCATGCCAAGGATTCTGATTTCTTCCAAAAACGACGGATGGCTCATTTACCCAAAGAAAAAGAATCTGTTCATAATCGACAAACGTCGTGAATAGAATCTCCTCTATCGCATGGTTCACATATGGGTTTTTTTCTTTAGATATAATCACCATTCGTTTTTTCATAACAGCTCCATCTATTTTGATATTATTAATGTCTTGTTTACGATATACCCTAAATTTCGGGACACTAACATCATTGAGAATTATTCTCAAAAAGTTAACAGTTACAAAAAAAAGAGCTACTTCATTCCTATGGGTAGAGAGGAACCCATTGGATAAAATAGCATAAGGGGTAAAGATTTATCAGAAGACTGTCAGAATACAGTAATCAGCGTTATTATTGTACCGCATTAAATTAAAATATTTCACTTAAATAGTTTCACAACAATTTTTTGACATTTTATAAACTCAGATTTTGCTTGTTCATGGTAGGTGGTTTCATCTGCATTGAAAATATCTGAGTTTTGTCCTACCACCATATAAATCACATAATCGCCATATCTAAATACCTCAGTGGTTTCGATTTTGGCGTAAACTGCTTTATTATCAGAGAACTTTTCTAGTAAATCACCTCTGTAGGTTTCAAGCTCAGACTCAATAACATCCGCTTTTCCTTTGACGGCTTTAAAACTTAAAAAAACGTCTGCATATGTGGACATCATCGCTGACTCGGCGATATAAGATTCCACATAATCCATGGAAATGCCATAGTTCAGTACAAGCTCTTCATATTCTATCGCTCTACTTGGTATATAAAAGTCACCATAGGTGTCTTTTATTGCTTCATGCAAATCAGTTAATTTACTTTGTGAACGCTCCTCTAATTTATAATGAATGCCAATTACTAGGCCACTGCATAATAAAACTGCAATGAGCACATTGACCGACCATTTATTTTTATGTTTGAACATCCCTATCTCCGTATCTTGTCTTAAATCTGTCATCACTTTGAAACCTTACTGTAATAAGACGGAAGATATCCTGAAAAAGTTCCAATATCTAAAAAAATAAAAGGAGCCTTTCAAATTAGAAAGGCTCCTACATTTTAATGCATTCATTTTTTAATTATTTGTTTTTACGTTTGATGATAATACCTGCAGCACTGATTATTGATCCGATACCATAGTAGAGTTCAGGAGGTAATTGTCCTGTTTGTGGTAAAGCACTACCAAGAGGTACTTCTTCAACAATTATTTCTTCAGGTGTTGGCTCCATATTGTCATAGATACTATCAAAGTTAAATGGTTCAGTTGCTGGTCCAAGTGGAGTTGGTTCTGTTGGAATTTCCTCAGTTGCCTCTGTTGTAGGTACTTCAGTAGGAAGTGTAGGAGGTTCCGTTGGTAATGTAGGTGTTTCAGTTGTTGGTTCTGTTGTTGGTTCTGTTGTTGGTTCTGTTGTTGGCTCTGTAGTCGGCTCAGTTGTTGGTTCTGTTGTTGGTTCTGTAGTCGGCTCAGTTGTTGGTTCTGTTGTTGGTTCTGTAGTCGGCTCAGTTGTTGGTTCTGTTGTTGGCTCTGTAGTCGGCTCAGTTGTTGGCTCTGTAGTCGGCTCAGTTGTTGGTTCTGTTGTTGGTTCTGTAGTCGGCTCAGTTGTTGGTTCTGTTGTTGGTTCTGTTGTTGGTTCTGTAGTCGGCTCAGTTGTTGGTTCTGTTGTTGGTTCTGTAGTCGGCTCAGTTGTTGGTTCTGTTGTTGGTTCTGTTGTTGGTTCTGTTGTTGGTTCTGTTGTTGGTTCTGTTGTTGGTTCTGTTGTTGGTTCTGTTGTTGGTTCTGTTGTTGGCTCTGTAGTTGGTTCCGTTTTCATGTAGTAGAAGGTTACATGACTGATGTCTTTGCCACCAGGAGCAACTAGATTTGTATCGCCAAATGATCCACCATCATAATAGTATAAGTTTCCGCCTCTACCAGCTTTAACATATACGTAATAGATTAATTCGCTTGAACTCCAGTCAAGTGATTTTGGTCCATGATTGAATGATGCGTCAATGTGTAAATCTCCACCAACATCGTTGTAATCATGATTAGATTTTGGTGAATCAATTTTGAATGTTTCAAATCCTGGAATCACAGGATCATGTGATCCACTGTTGTACGTCGGCGTTACGCTTGCTGCGAATGCACTTAAGCTCGTTCCAAAGATCAATAAAGCTAAAAGTGCAAACACATATAAATTACTTATCCTTTTTTTCATATAGTTCTCCTCTCTTTAAACGACTGTTTAAAGAAAGGTCGGTTGCACTACTCGCTCCGTATCTCTTAAGTGCCCAGATTACAAGAAATACTTCATTGCTCCCTTTCCGATTAATGGAAGGGTCGGTTGCACCACTCGCTCCATCTATTTAAGGTGCCCAGATTGAAAATAGACTTCATTACTTCCTTCGTGATTTTCCCCACTTGTTTCTATAGGTATTAAATTATCCTTCTACTTGATACTCGATAGATACCCACAATATATTTAAAAAAACAATATTTTTTAATTTTTATTCATTTTTGTAATCGTTTCACACGAAAGCTAGACATATTGCGGTTGCTAGGGTTTAATTGCTATTTTTTTGACAATTGAAATTCATTATCATTGTTATTATTATTTTATGTTAACTTATTGAAAATAATTACAATTCTGAATTTAATCATATTTTATAATAATATCATCACATTTAAATAAAAAAAAGACCCAAACTTTTGTTCAGGTCCTTAATTTTTGTTAATTATTTTATTCTGACGTATTCACGCCTTTGATAATTCTTTTTCTCTTCATACATTGCCGATTCTGCTTTTGAAAAAAGGTCATCTGACATTTCAGAAGGTTCACTTTGAATATAATAGCCCAACGAGATGGACAAACTTCCTGCAGATAATACCGTTTCTATACAGGTTCTCTTTATTTTATCCTCTAATTGTTGCATCTCCTCTTGCTTCGTATTCACGACAATGATGGCAAACTCATCTCCGCCCAGTCTGTAAACTGGTGCATTGCCAGCATGTTTTTTCATCACCTCAGAAATTGCCTTCAAATAGTGATCACCGGTCATGTGGCCATATCGATCGTTTATCTCTTTTAAATAGTTCATATCACCTATCACTAATCCAAGTGGCATAAAAACAGGATTATTAATTAAACTGTTCATCCTTTGACTAAAAGCTCTACGGTTTAAAAGTCCAGTTAACGGATCATTATAACTTAAAAACTCAAGCTCATTGGCCTTTTCTATGATGATGTTTTTCTTTTGTGCATTTGAGATTGCGATGGCCACATAGGATGCAAGCGCTCGAATAACTTCAAAATCAGAATCCGAGTAAGCCTCAACATCATAATTTTGAACGGTTAATACGCCAATACATCTATTTTCACTAACTAGTCTTGTATATATGATCGTCTGTGTCTTCTGGTCTTTATTATTGCCAAGTCCCATATAATAGCTTTGTGGATAATAGAATTCAGATTCAGTATCGAAATGTCTGATAAAAACATCTGTTTGATTTTTAATGCAATACGCCGCTAAAGAAACCGTATCATTAACGTCAACTTCTTTTAATGGTAGCTTTAAACCACCTTCTTCAAAATACTTAAAACTCACCAGATGATCTTCAGGAATATAGAGTGCAATTCCGAATAAGTCAATCTTCATTAAAGTTGAAACCGAATGCCTTAAAATCTCATAAATCTGGTCCAAGTCCATTGAAGAAGTTAACCTCTGGCCAATCTGTCCAATATTTGATAGGTTTTTCAGCGTCTTTTCTAATTCTATGGTTTTGTTTTTAAGCTCGACATTTTTTAATAAGTGAATTTCCTCTTCACTTCTCTTAGCTTCATCCTCAAATTTCTGTTTAAGATAATCTATCGTTTCTTTACTTTGAGCATCACTAACTTGTTCTCTTAAATAAGAGTAAAGCTTCTGATGCTCTAGAGCTTCTTTATACATCGACTTTGCTTCATAGGTCAGCGCTAAATTTTTATGACAGTCCATCTCTACAAAACGAATATTCTGTTCGATTGCACTTTCTAATGCTTGATTGAGATAGATCATCGCCTGATCATAATCGCCCATCATGGCATAAGTCTCACCGATATTACTAATAACAATTAGACCATTTGTACTAAACGATGTTCCAAAAAGACCCTTATACACCTCAAAGGCAAGAAAAAAGTATTCGAGTGCTCGCTCATACTCTGATATACCAAGTAATACAAAAGCATAGTTATTATACAAATCTCCCAGAATTTTATTGTTTTTTAATTTATCACGATACTCTAGTGCTTTATCAAGTAGCTCTATCGCCTTATGTATGTTATCAAGTGAGCTATAAACTGAGGCGATATGCACCAAAGTTTGGATGGTATACGAAAAATCATCTAGATCGAAGGCTAAATTATAGCATTTATTAAGTGCCTTTAAAGCCAAATCAAACTGCTTCTCTTCTCTGTATGAAATCCCTATATTACTGTAGCAATAAAACATAGCTAGTTTGTCATATATAGTGGCATAATAAGACAACGCTTTGTTTAAAAAGCTTATGGCCATGTCACTTTTACCAGTGATTAAGTACCCTCTACCCAATAGAAAGAAACGCAAGGCTTCATTTTCATTAGAAAGTTCTCTATCAAAATCAATTTCCTTTAGTAAAAGATTTATATGATCTTGTGGACTGTGCTCTAATTGGCTGATCTGATCAATAAAATCGCTTTCCTTCATATGAACCATCCTAATAGTTGTTATTTATCAACATTATATCATGCGCTAAGTGTGTTAACAATCCTTAACAACTAGCGGATTCTTGCATTCTCAAAAAGAAAAGCGCACCTTAAAAGGTGCGCTTCCATTTAGTGTTAAATATTGAAAAACTTGATCTGTTATTGTATTTCTACAACGCCAGATACAGTTGTTAAATCATCAATTACAGCAGTATCCATAACGCGTTGGCTTGAATAGTAAACATTACCAGTAACGATTGTGTTAACCATTGTAAAGCCTGTTGCATATGGGCCAACATAGATGTTACCAGTTACTTCAGCAACATTAAGCTTGAAGTTAGGTGCATTTACATATAAATCGCCAACAAAGTTACCTTTTTCAAGTCTAGCATTTGAACTTTTGATAACTAACATTGGTGCAGTTAATGTAAATCTTCTTGTTACTTTTCTTGTTTCATCTTGGCTGTATAAAGCGATTTTTCTTTGTACAACATCTTTGTAAGTGAACTCACCCATTAAATAAAGTGGTTGATCTGTTGTCACATCGTTACCAGCGTAGATGATCCAAGTACCTTCGCTTGAAAGGTTGTTAACAAGTGTTTCTTCATCTCTGAAAAGTGATGGTGAAACGACAGCATCTAACTCAGTTAAGATTTGTTCACCAGTTACAGAGCTATCCGCATCCATAACAAATGTATCTTTAGCCGATTGAGTTGTGAAATAGATATTACCATCAACTGTAGCTTTAACTAATTGGAAGTTATCAACTGAAACGTATACGTCTCCTTTGAAGATACCACCTTGAATTCTTGCGTTCGGGCTTTCAATTGTAAGTGATGGAGCAGTAACCGTGAACTTACGTGTGATGTTACGTTCTTCATCTTGACTATAAAGAGCGATTTTTCTTTGAACAGCGCCCCTATTGTTTAAGAATTCACCAGTTAAAACAAGATCATAATCAAATGTCATATCTTTTAAAGTTGAGATAATCCACGTACCTTCAGCACCTAAGCTGTTTGCAAACACATCATTTTCATAAGTTAATGATGCTGTAGTCACAACGTCAGTACCTTCGATGATTTCAACTAATGCAACTTCTCCAGTTACACTGCTTTTTGCATCCATAGCTGCTGTATCTTTTGCTTCTTGAGTTAAATAGTAAAGATTGCCCTCAATAACAAAATCTTTCATGTTAAAGCCAGTTGCATTAACATAAACATCGCCGTAGAATGTTCCGCTTTGTAATCTCATGTTCGGGCTATTAATTGTCAATTTCGGTGCAGTAAGTGTAAATCTTGCAGTTACATTATGGTCTTCATCTTGTGTATAAAGGCCAATTTTTCTTTGAATTACATCTTCACCAGTTGTAGCGTCTTTTTTACCATTTAAGAAGGTACCCTCTACAACTAATTCATCTTCAGATACCAAATCAGAAAGTGTTGTAACAATCCATTTTCCTTCTGATCCAATACCAGCTTTGAATGCTTCAATATCATTAACCAATGAAGCAGTTGTCACCGCATCAGTTTGACCCGCTGCGTCATAGATTGCTTTATTTGTCGCTTTACCAACATAACCGTCAGCAGTTAATCCAGCATTTGTTTGGAATGCTTTTACTGCTTTAAGTGTCATGTTGCCAAACATACCGTCTGCTTCAATTTCATGACCTAATTTGATAAGGTACTTTTGAAGTAATTCTACATCAACGCCAGTTGTTCCAAAGTATAGAACTCTTGTGATAGTAGGAATTGCAAATCCCTCTTCTGTCACAGTAGGCTCTACTGGAGCTGTCGGTGTAGTCGGTGTAGTCGGTGTTGTTGGTGTTGTCGGTGTTGTTGGTGTTGTCGGTGTTGTTGGTGTTGTTGGTGTTGCTGTCGCTGATGTAGTCGCATCTAAAGCGGCAAAGCTAGCCACAGGGGATGCAACCATGGTTAAAATCATCACTGCAACTAAAAGCAACGCACTAATCTTCTTTTCCATAAATTTACCCCTTTATTATAATTTGTGATGTGCGATATTTCGTTAATCTTATGTCAAACATCGTCAAACCACTTCCTTTTCATTGTACCAAATATCAAAAGTATTTTGTTAATTTTTTTTCAATTTACCTCAATTATTTTGTACAATTTTGTAAACTTTCGACCGATTCAGTGGAAAAACAAAACGCTACCCCAAAAGGCAGCGTTCATAGACTTGATCCATCATTTACAAAGTATTTATACCGATTTAAAAGGAATACTTAGAGTCTCCATAATGCCACGAACCGCTTCTATATCCTCTTTATTAATCGGTACCATATCTTGTTTTTTAGATTCTTTTCTTTTGAGTGCAAGATAGTACTCATTTTTGAAAGGTAAAATTTGATAACTCTCAACTTTCTCAAATTGCGCATACCATACTTTACCTGCATATTTGTTAGTTATTAGAGTATCACCGAGTTCAATATAGGTCCATATAATCGCCATCTCAATACTCATAATGAATATTAATACTTTTAAAATAATATGGTAACTCAACAAAACACCAGCAAACATTATAATCGCTGGAATTGATAATCCTAAAGCATAAAATACATACTTTCTTTTTTTATTATTTTTGACGCGATATAATATGTCCTCTTTATTAAAAACGCGCTTTCTTAAGTCGCTCATAATAATCATTGAGCAAACAATTGTGATCAATCCATAGCTGTAAACACTTGTGTCCATACTGCCTCCCATTCACTTATAAATCTCGCATAAACAGTATAACATATTCATAAAAAAACCAGAAACGCTTATGCGAATCTGGTTCAATCAATGTGATTCAGTTTTAGAGTTTATCTGTAAAAGTTTTGATCCCATAGCCACTGGTATCAAACACATCTAAAAAATCAAAACCCAATTTATATCGAATTTTGTTTTGATACATTCTGTCATCAGCAACCCTAAAAAGCTCACTTAATGTCGTGCCATCTTCCCCATAGGTGGAGATCCCGTAGCTATAGGAACATGTGAATGGTTTGCCCCCAAACAAGTAGGGTTGTTCCATAAGTGCCTTTAGATGACTGTCGATTTTTTTTCTGAGTTTTTCTTTAGAGCAATTATAAAAAATACCAACAAACTCATCTCCGCCATAGCGCGCAAGTAGATCGCTCTTTCGAATCAAAGAGCTACAGCTCTTTGAAAAGTACTTAAGAAGCTCGTCCCCTGCTATATGTCCAAACTCATCATTAATACGCTTCAAGTCGTTGATATCGAATACTACCAGGTTGAACTTTTCGCCATATCGATTGGATTTATCGATGATGTGCTCAAACATATTGTCAAAATAGTGTCTATTATAAAGGCTTGTTAAGGCGTCGTATCTAGACAAAAATGCTTTTTCTTCATATAGCAACTGGTTTGAAAGGGCGATTTCCACGTTGCTTTTTATAAATGCCATTAATTTTATATCGTCTTGATCAAATGCCTCAGTTTCAGTTGAATCCACATTTACTGCGCCAAAAAACCGACCGTTTATGTATATTGGTGCAGACAATGTAGATTTTATATAGGCCTCTGATCCTTCATCTGTCTTAAACTTAAAAAAGTCACCATATTTGCTTAAATTATTAATGAACACGATTTCGTCTAGACGACCTTTGGTTTCTCTATATAAAAACAAGTCTTCAGTTTTTAATTTAAAGTGGGTCATCAGGCTATTATCAAATCCAATCTGTGCAACTGGTTTTAAATAATCACCATCTCTTAGCATAATCGAACCGAGCTTTGCATTGTCGATACAGGATACGACACTTCGTAATACATCCTTATAAATCTGAGTAACACCTTCAGCACGCACAACTGACTGTGTGATTCCCAGCATAGATTCTCTAAGCTTGAGAAGTTTTGACAGATGTCGTTCGCCACGTTTTTTCTCAGAGATATCCATCAGATGAGATAACAAAAAGGGTTCCCCCTCAAAATTAACAATACGTGTTTTGTGCTCAACCCAAAACTCTTTACCACACGCAGGCAGAACACACAGCTCGCTTTGTTCATTAAATGCATCACCCACTAAAGCTTTATGACAAAGTTTCTCGTAACCATTTCTATGTATGGGGTGAATGAATTTTTCGAGTCCACGTTCATTAAGTGTTTGCAAATCATACCCAAACAACTTATGAAACTGAGGATTGATATACGCAACTTTATTCTTATTGGCTAAGATGGTTGGCATCGCAATCAATCGATCAATCACTTCTAAATCTGCACTATTCAATTTTTCCAGCTTTTTTAAATCAATAGACATAAGACCACCAAATATTAAATCTTTGATATAAATAAGTACATATATAAAATATCATTAAGTCTAAAAACCGTCAAACATTACATAAAACCTTGAGAAAATGTAAGGTCTTATATAAAGAGTTCAAAACCACTGATCTCATTAAATTTAAACGTAGACAATATAGAACTATTTTCTCTACCACTTGAATGAACTGCCTCACCAAATTCCTTTGACTTTTCGTAACTCTCTTTGATTTTTTTTAAAATTAATTTATTATCAATAGAGTTTTCTATTGCGCTTGCCATAGCCAAAGCCCTTTGATCTGATGGAGAAGGATCTGTTGGTGCTGATGCAGCTGCCTTGAGTCTAGCAACAGCTGCCTTACCACTCTCAAGTGAAAGTCCTGCAGGCAAGTAAAAATTCACTTCTCCACCCTGGATGTATTTCTTACCATCCGGCCCATAAGTGTACGTGTAGCTTGGCGTTCCAGCTAATCCACCTGATGAAAGAAGATGCATTTTTTCATGTGAAATAACATGTGCTTCCCACTGTTCAAGCCTTTTGATCTCCTTTCTAACGCTAGCGTCATCAAGACTCGTGGTTTTCACCAAGTTAACATCTTTTGTTTTGAATTTTTCTTTTGTATTCTCAGTTGCAAGTGAAATATAACTGTCGAGTAAGGTGTTTTTAGAAGAATTAATCACCATATTTTTCACATCCACAATTTATTCTATAATCAAAAAAATTCATACGGATAATTCATACCCAAACAAGCACACATAAAAACTATTTGCTAAACAAAAGCTGATAGAACCTACCTGTAGTATTGAAAAAAGGTTCTAAATCTGAATATGGAATATCAAAGGTTGGATATCCAGCTGCATAAGGTGCAATTTCATATTCCGGATAGTACACTTTTAACCCTTGCTCTGTTAATACCACTTCGAAATGTGCCTCTTTAAAGGTCTTTAGTCTTTGGTCTTTTGGCGTTTGATGATCGATAAACAAGTACATGTCATTATTACTCATAAAAGCATCGTCGATTAAAGCAATTAATGCATCTAACCACTCAGTATCATTTTTAAACAAATCGCTAATAATCAACTGATCTCCCGTTTCAGAGTCAAAATAAAAGCTATTTTGAAAACTGTTTGGATGAGCAGCACCAAAGCCATACCAGTATCCTAAAACGTCATAGGTTAAAACTTTATCCATTAGTCCTAAATTAAAGTTAACTTCAAGATTATAATCAATTTGCGTCACTTGATTTAAATCTATTATCGCACCTTCCTCAGCGCCAAACTCTTCATGAACTTTAGCAAGCTCTAAAATGGTTTGGTTGATTTTTGATTGCGCATCCAAATTTTGAAGGTTTATTTCTGGATAAAATACGGACGTACCAATGTAAGGTGAAAGAATGTTTGTGGTAAAGCTAATGCCTTCACCAATGCCTTCATTGAGCTTAATCTCATCTATAATTTCTCCGTCAGCGGACAAAATCCAGTGAATGCGATTCTGCGAATCATCTAAAGGGCGAACAATTATCTTGCCATCCATAAGAGTTGCTGTAACTGGGAAATAAAAATCTGGGAATTGGTCAATCTTCATCCCGTCGTCATCAATAAACAACGACTTATTGCCATCGTTAGCCAATAGCACGTGTTCAGATACTGGCATCACGTAATAAAACTGAGTTGCACCATGCGAATTACCTTCACCATCTATTAATGAGCGCTTCATAACGCTATTGAGATCAGGACCATAGCCACCAAAAAACTCACTTGGCTCTGCGTATAAATAATGCCATGTATCCACACGTGTTAAAAGTCCTTTAGGTTCTATCACATAATTGCCATCAGGGTCGATCATCCCAAAAACACCATCCGCTAAAACACCATAAGTTGGCGCAGTTGAATCCCCCAACATCTTCACAATGGCTCTACCACCGTAAAAATCCTCCGCTTCTAGGTAGGTTGGTTCGATAACCACCTCACCAGACTTGTTCTTATATCCGTATAATCCAGAACTTTTATCCTCAAAAGCATACCAGCCAGAGCTTCTTTGTTCATCTCCTGATAGGGGATTGTTATTTTGTTGCGTTACTGCTTTATTGCCACATGCGGTTAATAAAAATACAAACAGCAACAGCATAATTTTATTAATTCTTTTTATTCTGATCATTTAACTCTCATCCTTTACTTGATAACTTTCTATATAAACCTCTTTAAACTGAACCCTTACAAGGTATTTTCTAATAGTTTAACATACCACTAGCAATAATGATATAATAGTGTCAATTCAATTTGGAGGTTAATTATGAATTGGGAACTCAAAACTTTTCCTGAACTTTCTACAGAAACACTTTATGATTTGCTTGCGCTAAGAGTAAATGTGTTTATCATAGAGCAAGCCTGCCTTTACCCTGAACTCGACTATAAGGATCAAGTTTGTTATCATCTGTATGCTTATGATGATTCTCGTATTCTCAATGAGAGTAGCAGACCAGAGATCTTAGCTTACTTGAGAATTTTACCACCCAGTGTGTCATTTGACGAGGTCTCCATTGGAAGAGTAATCGTTTCTGAACAAACAAGAGGCACTGGACTAGGGCGAGAATTAATGATCAATGCCTTTCGTGCGATAAAGGACACCTATGGCAATGTCCCTATCCGTATCTCAGCACAAGCCTATCTTCAAAAATTTTATGAATCTCTCGGCTTTGAAAAAGTTTCAGAAATTTATCTTGAAGATAATATCCCACATATGGAAATGCTTAAAATTAAATTATAAAAACTATTGACACCTGTAATTTTATGCATTATTATAATTTTTAACAAAATGCAAAACTGGCTACGAAGAGAAGAGTATTCAGAAGAGACATTTTACAGAGAACTCCGGTTGCTGAGAAGGAGAAATGATCATTTTGAAGAAAAAAGCCTCTGAGCTTTGCAAGGAATCTATCGTTTAATTACAGATAGAAGATGATGCAACGGTTGCCCCCGTTATCAGGATAGAGTATAACCATTTATGGCGTACTTGAAAAAGGTCGTTTCTAACGACAAATTGAGGTGGTACCACGAAGTTTAACTCTCGTCCTCAAGACAGATGTCTTGATGTCGGGAGTTTTTTTATTTAGCCACAATCTTGTTTGTGGAAAATAAACATTAAGCTTCAGTCACTTCAGTTGTCGGTTCGATTCTAACCAGTTGCGCATTATATAATCTTAACCCATTTTAGGAGGTATATTATGCATTGGGCAATCGAAACTGCAACTGAATTAATTAGACAACATGGCACTGAAGAAACCATCGTATGTGCGTCTGGCATCAGTCCATCTGGTCATGTCCACATAGGCAATTTTAGAGAAGTGGTGACCACATACTTTGTCGTAAAAGCACTTGAGTCACTTGGCGCAAAAACAAGATTTATCTTTTCTTGGGACGATTATGATCGTTTTAGAAAAGTTCCAGCAGGTATACCAGAGCAGTTTGAGGCTTATATTGGTCTGCCATACAGCGAAGTACCTGATCCATACGGCTGTCATAGTTCATATGCTGCGCATTTCGAAGCAGAATTTGAAAGTGCTTTGGCACGTTTTAACATTTATCCAGAATTTATCTACCAGTCTGAGATGTATCAAGCGGGTACTTATACTGAGGCCGTACGTGAAGCGCTGTTGAATCGTCATCAAATTTACGACATCATCACCTCATATAAAACTCAAGAATGGGATGAAACTGAACGTGCAAGCTATTATCCCATCAACATCTACTGTAGAAGCTGTGGCAAGGATACCATGACGCACATGCACTATGATAGTGACTCAGATATATTAGAATACACCTGTGCGTGTGGTCATCATGAATACACTGAGCTAGAAGGGTTCAACCGCATCAAACTCACTTGGAAAGTGGATTGGCCAATGAGATGGCGACATGAAAACGTCGTTTTTGAACCAGGTGGACGCGATCACTCAGCTGAAAATGGTAGCTTTAGAGTCTCTAGTGACCTTACAAAAAAAGTGTTTTCAAGACCTGCACCACATTATATTCCTTATGAATTTATCGGTCTAAAAGGCAACTCAGCGAAAATGTCCAGTTCTACAGGTCATCTCATCACACCTGCTGATCTTTTACAGGTCTATCCAGCTGAGATCATCCTATTTTTGTTTTCTAAATACGATCACAGTGATGCGTTTGATATCGGTCTTGACGAAGACATCAACCGATTATATACAGAGTACGAAAGATTGGTAGGCCGTTATTTTGCCGATGATAGCCTAGATGCGCCTATTGCAGAAATGCTTCAGCTTTCTGTACCAAATGCATCTATTGCACTGGCACCTAAGTTTTCTAACATCGCATCGACGCTACCGCTTTTAAATTTTGATCGTTCACTGCTCATGTCACTGATGACCGAATATGATTTTAGTGATGAAGCCATCTTAAGTGCCTTTAATATGAAATGCGATCACGCTGAGTTCTGGTTAAGGAACCTAAGCTCAAAAAGGCTGCCTACGGTTCAAGATATCTTTAATAGCTATTATTATAAAACACTCACACAGACTGAAAAGGGCTGGATCGACCAGTTTAAAAATCTGATTGCTTCTACTGAGATCAATCATATGAGCTCGGAAGCTCTGCTTCAAACCATCTACGACATCGTACAGCACAATTCTCCCAGTCAACGCCGTAAGGATCAAAAAAGATTCTTCGAGATTATCTATCGTATGATTTTGGGACAAAGCAATGGGCCGCAAATCACTATGCTTATACAGATGGTGCCTCAGGCTAAGATGATTAAGTTGCTGAGTGCGTAGACCTCGTGTTACTGTGGAGCCTCCTCCGAAAGTTATTTTAGCTCACAGATAATAAAACTGACCTCAGTATGCTAGATTCAACGCTAGCATACTGAGGCCAGTGATTTATTTTCTATTATTTACCGTCTAGTAAGTTCCCTAGACCGCCTAAAAGGCTACCTTCACCGGTGGATTTACCACCGTGTGCTCTCGCATTTGAAAGTATACGGTCTGCCATACGTGAGAATGGAAGGGATTGAAGCCATACTTTCCCTGGTCCTTTTAAGGTTGCGAGGAAGAGACCTTCACCGCCGAATACGGCACTTTTAATACCTTTTACCATCTCTATGTTGTAATCCACGCTACCTGTTAATGCCACCAAACACCCTGTATCGAGCTTAAGCACTTCACCTGCAGCCAGTTCTTTTTCTATAATTGTACCCCCTGCATGTAGGAATGCTAGACCATCACCTTCAAGTTTTTGCATGATAAAGCCTTCACCACCGAAGAAGCCAACACCTATTTTACGTTGAAAAGCGATTCCGATGCTGATACCTTTTGCAGAACAAAGATAGGCATCCTTTTGAGCGATGATTTTACCGCCATATGCAGATAAATCCACTGGTACGATTTTACCTGGGTAAGCTGCTGCAAACGATACTTTCTTGCGATCAGAAGATTGGTTTGTAAATTGAGTCATAAATAGGCTTTCACCTGTAATCATACGCTTTCCTGCACTTGCAAGCTTGCCCATGAGGCCGCCACCACTACTGCTTTCTGACCCATCTCCGAAAATCGTCTCCATTTCTATGCCATTTTCCATATACATCATTGCGCCAGCTTCCGCTACAACGCTTTCTCTCGGGTCAAGTTCAATTTCTACAAACTGCAAATCGTCGCCAAATAATTCAAAATCGATATCATGTGCTCTCATTGTGTTATTCTCCTTTACAAACATTGTGATAAGACTTCACCTATTGGTGCATGAATTTGAAGACTTGCCTTATGATCATGTGGCGTCGTATCCTTATTGATCAACACCATAGACTGTCCTCTAAAATAATCGATTAAACCAGCGGCTGGGTAAACCACAAGTGAAGTCCCACCTATGATGAGCAAATCCGCTGTGGCGATGGCTTTAGCTGCCTGATCCACAACCGACATATCGAGGTTCTCTTCATACAAGACTACCTCAGGTTTGACGATGCCACCACAAGCGATACACTTTGGTACATCCTCGCTGTGGATAATATGATCGAGTGAATGAGCTTTTCCACAAACCATGCACTTGTTCTTATGAATACTCCCGTGTAGCTCAAGTACATTTTTCGATCCCGCCATTTGATGTAGGCCGTCAATGTTTTGAGTAATCACAGCTTTAAGCTTTCCTC
Organism: Fusibacter sp. QWL-12; assembly: GCF_058683495.1. Taxonomy (NCBI): domain Bacteria; kingdom Bacillati; phylum Bacillota; class Clostridia; order Eubacteriales; family Fusibacteraceae; genus Fusibacter; species Fusibacter sp. QWL-12. Next base: position 1,791,271 of record NZ_CM178745.1, on the reverse strand, counting down.
TTTCCTCCAGCTCTGCCAAGACGATATGCGCTGGGTTGGGCTTTGCAGCTTCATAAATCATATGGGTTTTATAAAATGCATAAAACTCAGAAGTATGACTCATAAAAAAGCTATGGCTTAAAATTGTCTCCGGTGAAAAGGTTCTATTGCTAGCCTTCACATATAGCCCATCCGCTGATCTAAAATCAGGAATATGACTTTCAGTTGAAACACCCGCACCACCAAAGAATACAATTTGCTCACTTCGTTCAATCAATCCCTTAAGCTTAATCAACTTATCTTCCAGCATGCCTTTGATTCCCTTTCTATTCAAAGTCCTTTTAGAGATACCCACTCTGAGTTAATTATAACAAAATAAGGTTTAAAACGCTTAATTAGAATTAAAATTCTTTGTTTTGATAAATTTTCATAGAAATCAAAAGAGAAATGCCACAAAGGAGAATGGATCCCATAAATCCAATATAAGGTAGCAATAATAACAATTCTTCAGAAGGTAATGGTAGATTAAGCTTGCTACCAATCATGGCGAATATCGTCGGCAATAATATAAGAAGAAACATCATTATTCTTCCTTTTTCTACGCCAAACTTTATCATCACAGGGAATAAAAGCGTCATAAATAGAAACCCAGCTGCAGTCAGAGCAAAGGTAACGGGAAGAAACATATCAGTCGGCATCATGCCCGTCAAAAGGTTGAAAATCAAATTGATCACAAAGGCAATCATAACGAAACCTGAGCCCAATAGATATTTACTCATGACGATTTGATTTCTTGAAACCGGCATGGTGAGTGCATACTTATCCCAATGCGCCTTTTCATCATATGCAAGTGCAGTGATGGGCATCATGGCGCCAAGTATGGTTATAATTGCACCTAGCATTGCTGAATTGCCACTGGCGAATGCAAAAAAACTATAGAGTATAACCAACAAGGCCATGACCTTAAACTGTGCTTTCAAATTAACGATATCTTTATATAATAAACCCAGCATTTTATTTCCTCCTATAATGAAAGAGCATAATGTCTTCTATACTCGCCTTGTCAAAAGTCATATCTGAGGTGACAGCGCTGCGTTCCACTAACGCCTCCACACCAAATTTATTCTTTCTTACGCCTATAACTCTATCAGAGGGCAGTTTATCAAAAGTCACTTCATCCCCTTTAAAAACCACATATTTCTCTAATAGATCGTCTTTTGCCTCTGAAAAAATAAGCCTTCCTTTATGCAAAAACGCAATATAATCACAGATTTTTTCAAGGTCGCTAATGATATGTGACGAGATAAATATCGAACAGCCCGGATCTTGAATAAACTCTAGAAAGACGTCTAAAATCTGATCTCTTACCAATGGGTCAAGACCACTGGTGGCTTCATCTAATATCAGTAGCTTTGAATCGTGTGAAAGTGCCACCGCTATGGCCTGTTTCATCTTCATCCCACGGGAATATTCCTTAAAGGTTTTCTTAACCGGTAGTTCAAATCGTTCAATCCAACCCATATATTTATTAGAATCCCATGTTTTATAGACGCGTTTCATGATCTTATCGACACCTAGGACGTTTAACGCTTCAGGAAAAAAGCTCTCATCTAAAACCACACCTAAATTCTCTTTTATATGCGTTAATCCTTTTTTCACATCTTGCCCCAAGACGCGAACCTCACCAGCATCACTATGTACAAGATCGAGTATGGACTTTATTGTGGTGGTCTTACCTGCGCCATTTTCGCCGACAAATCCCATAATGCAACCACTAGGCAAAACCAAATCCAAACCATCTAATTTAAAACCATCGTATTTTTTTGTCAGCCCTTTAATCTCTAGGGCATTTTCATAAAAATGCTCATCGTTCATAAGTTTCTCCTATTCTCCTCTGTAAAGTAAATCCACAAGTGCCTTGACTTCATCCGCTTCAAGACCACTCATTCTCCCTAACTCTACCGCCTGCTGTAAAAGTGTCTCCATTCGTCTGAGGTTTTCTTCCCTGATAAATTCTCTGTTTTTTTCGGCGACAAACGAGCCTTTGCCTACCAGTGACACGATGAACCCTTCACCTTCTAGCTCTTCATATGCTCGTTTCGTCGTTATGACGCTGATTCTAAGCTCTTTCGCCAGTATGCGCATAGAAGGCAACGCCTCACCTTCCACCAGCTCACCACTTAAAATAGCGCTTTTAATGCCGTCCTTAATCTGCTCGTAGATCGGGACGCCGCTTGAATTACTAATATGAATGTGCAAATGGTACCTCCAATATATTGTATATATACAATATATACAATCAGCATAATCTTGTCAACCCATTTGCATATTTTTTAGAATTTTGGGTAAATACATGTCAGGCATAACTGTTTGTTGCAGATAAGGAGAAGGATATGGCAGTAGATAAAGTAAGGGAAAACCTTAAAGAAAAGTATAAAAAACCCGAAATGTCAGTACTTAAAAATAAGCTGAGCCCCATCGCTTACCAGGTGACTCAGGAAAACGGAACCGAAAGACCTTTTCAAAATGATTATTGGGACCACTTCGAAAAGGGATTATATGTAGACATCGTCACTGGCGAACCACTCTTCACTTCTAATGATAAGTTTGATTCCTCCTGTGGTTGGCCAAGCTTTTCGAAACCCATCTATAAAGAAGCGATCCATTATCTAGAAGATCGATCTCATTTTATGAATCGAATCGAGGTGAGAAGCCAGGCTGGCGACAGTCATTTGGGACATGTATTTGAGGATGGTCCAGAGGATCACGGCGGACTTAGGTACTGTATCAACAGTGCTGCAATAAGATTTATCCCATACGACAAACTCGATGAAGAGGGCTATGGTGAATTTAAGCACTTGTTTGATTAAGCTTAGCGCGTATTTCAACTAAAAATCCGGTAGTCAAGATGAACAAAGGTTCAAATGACAACCGGATTTTATACGTTAACCTTCATATCAGACTTAACTATTTATAGATATAAACCAAATGTTATCTACTAATGACCGTTTAGCACTATGCCATCTGAACACGTGCGACAAATTCAAATCTTTCGTTGTTTGGCCCGTCTATAAAGATGATTTCTGCACTGCCCACAACTCTCGGCTCAGTATAAGGAATCCCTAGTTCATCTAGCTTGTGCATCTGCTCTGCCAAGCTGTCAATTTTAAAAGCGATGTGTTCTATAGGACCCATTTGACGCTCAGTGTTTTCTGGTTTAGAGATCAGTTCTAAAATGGTACCACCCACTTCTAAAAAAACCAACCGACTGTTGGGATAAACATAATCTTTAATGATTCTAGCTTCAAGAACCTCTTGATAAAACTTGATGGATGCCTCTACATCCAGTACCTTTATACCGATATGACCGAATTTCATATGCTTCCTCCTTTATAACTTCACAGCTTAATAACACTACTTTATCACAGCTAAACTGTAATTTAAAGTCCAGCCTATCCCATCAATGAATTGCTTTAATATAACTTAACTTGTCCAGTTCACATAATTCTGTTAAGATGAACTTACAAAAATACGATAAGCATTATACAAAATTTGTATTACCATTCAGCCTGATTTGTATTTTGCGACTTTAGGAGGTTCTATTGAAACTGGTTGTTACCCCTTCCTACTCTGCAGCGTTTAACCTAGCCCTTGAGGAGTATCTCATGACGCATTTTGAAGATGAATTTTTCATGCTTTGGATGAGTGAAAATGCCATTTTGATTGGGAAGCATCAAAACACTTATACCGAGATTAACATCCCATATGTCAAAGAACATCAGATAGAGGTCGTAAGGCGAATGTCTGGTGGTGGTACTGTATTTTGTGACCCAGGTAACATCAATTTTACCTTTATAGAAAACACCTTAGGTAATTTTGCTGATTTCAAAAAATTTACCGCACCGATCATCTCTTATATTAACCTCCTCGGTGCACCTGCCCAGTTCTCGGGCAGAAACGATCTCGTTATAGATGATAAAAAGTTTTCAGGTAATGCACAGTATCGTATCAAATCGAGAACGTTACATCACGGAACATTACTGTTCGACTCAAAGCTTGGTGCTTTAGCAAATGCGCTTACACCAAGAGAGGAGAAATTCAAAGGAAAGGCTATTGACTCGGTTAAAGCCAGAGTGACAAACATTAAAGCCTATCTTCCAGATCAATCGCTCACCGTAAGTGCCTTTAAATCTGGTATTTACAAACACATCATGTCAAGTTTTGAGGACTGTAGCTATTATTCACTCTCACACGATGATCTTGAAGCAGTTCAAAAGCTTGTTGACGAGAAATACGCCACATGGCAGTGGAATTACGGTGATTCACCAAAGTACGATTATACAAACGTTAAAAAGTTCCCTAGTGGGCTAGTCGAGCTTGGAATCACCGTTCAAAAAGGCATCATAAAACAGCTCGCCATCCACGGTGACTTTTTTGCTTCAAAGGAAACGAACGAGCTTTGTAATGCACTCATTGGCACTAAACATGAGAAAAGTGATATTCTCACTGTGCTTACTTCTATCCATCTTGGCGATTATCTTCAAGGGATTGATGCAGAAGCCTTCGCTGATTTTATGACCGAGGTTTAGTCATATAAAGGTTATTTTAGCGTCATATATGTCGAATTCAAGATCTTTTCTAAAGGAGAACTTATGGAAAATCAAAACGCATCGAAAAAGCCATATCTTAAAAAGCCCGATTGGCTAAAAGTTAAAATACAAAATCCTAAAAATCTATCTGGTGTCAATTCATTAATTCAATCACTCAACCTCAATACCGTTTGCCAAGGTGCAAACTGCCCAAATCGACTTGAGTGTTTTTCGAAGAAAACTGCAACCTTTATGATTTTGGGAAGTACGTGCTCTCGCAATTGTAGATTCTGTAATATAGAAAGCGGCAAATTGCTACCACCGGACATCGATGAACCTTACCGCCTCGCAAAAGCGGTGGCAGAACTTGGACTAAAGCACGCTGTGGTTACCTCAGTGACGAGAGACGATTTACCCGATGGTGGTGCAGGACACTTTGCTCAGACCATTATAGAGATTAGAAAAGCGGCTCCTAATACGGTTATCGAGGTGCTTATACCCGACTTCCAAGGCAATTACGATGCGCTCAAGACAGTGGTGGCTGCAAAACCGGATATCATCAATCACAACGTTGAGACCGTACCTAGACTTTACGATACCATAAGACCTGAAGCCGATTACAAGCAAAGCCTTGAGCTTTTAGTTAGGGTAAAAGCACTCGACGATACTATTTTTACGAAGTCAGGGTTTATGCTTGGACTTGGCGAAGAAGTAGATGAGGTGAATCAACTGATTCTTGAACTTCAAGCAACCGGACTAGATATCCTAACCATAGGACAATATCTACCACCTTCAGAAAAGCACGCACCCCTCATCGCCTATATACATCCCGATCAGTTTGATGCCTATGGCGCTTATGCAAAATCTATCGGTGTGCCAAATGTTGCTTCAGCGCCACTCGTTAGAAGCTCTTATAATGCAGCAGAGACTTTCAACAATTTTTAAACTTTCAACAGCATTTAAACTTTCAATAACTTTTGACCGTTTTATCACATTTCTATCACAATTAGGTTCTATACTGAATTTGAAGTTAAGCAATGCTTACCCGGTTCGGATAGAACCTATTTTATTTAAGGAGTGATACTTATGAAAAAAACGTTACTATTAGTAGCCCTCGCAATTTTAGCGATTGGGATGACAACCTTATCTTTTGCAGATGCTGTTTTTAATCCAGCTCAAACCTACGCTGATTTAACAGGCATTACACTTGAAGAAGCTTATGCACTTCACTATGACACTGCAAAAACTTACGGCACACTTGCTTCTGAAGCTGGCGTTTATGAAGCATTTTTCGATCAAATGATCGAAGCAAAAATCACCAGAATCAATGAACTTGTAAGTGATGGCAAGATCACTGAAGAACAAGCAGCAACCATTATTGATGCGCTTGAAAATTGTGATGGTACTCAAAACCACATCATCAGAGAAACTCTTGGCTATGGCATGGGATTTGGTTATAATGCTGATGGTACTGGTCTGATGAATGGTCTAGGCTATGGACAAGGTTTAGGTCAAGGTGGATACTGTGGCGGTACAGGCGTACAGCTTCAAGACGGTACTGGCTTTAATGGTCAAAATGTTGATGGTGCTTTAGGCACTGGTACTGGTAGAGGTCGTGGCATGATGGGCGGCAGAGGCATGGGATTTGGTAACTAATACGATTCTATATCAGAGTTCAGTCAAACTTTCTAATTGCTATGTGAATTAAAAAAAAGGAGTCATTCATAAGAATGACTCCTTTTAGTTTTGTCTTCAATTATTTATTTTTTCTTTTCAAGAAAACACCAGCAGCGGTTACGATACTACCTATTCCATAATATAATTCTGGAGGTAATTGACCGGTTTGTGGTAAGGCTTCACCAAGTGGTGTACCTTCATCTACGATAACTTCTTCGGCTTCTGTTGTCGCTTCACCAAGCGGTGGCTCTTCTTCTGTAATGGTTTCCACTACGACATCGTATACATACACAACTGTAAGTGCACCGTTAATGAATGTACCGTTAGCATTTTCAGGTGTCGCAACCAATGCAAATCCTAAAATATCTCTAGCTGTAGTCGCATAATCATTTCCTACTGCTCCAACTAATTGATAGCTTGGTGATAAAGTATCACCATTGGTGTCTACAAAGCTTACATTGACAACACCTTGAGGTGTAGGATCTGTAGGGATTGGATCAGTTGGTGTCTCAGTTGGTGGTTCAGTTGTAGGTACCTCAGGGTTGGTTGCAACTGCGGTTGCATTTCCATTGTCACTTACTTCTGTTTCAACATAGTAACCATAGCCAACAGCTGTATTTGTATAAGTGCCTGCTAGGTTAACGGTTACTGAGTAGTTAAACACAACTTTTTCACCTGGCTTTAATGTGCCATCGAGTTCATAAACAACACCATTTTCATCCTGTTGATCAGGTGTTGGTGCATATACTAAAGCTGAACCTTCTGGGCCTGTCATTTGGTCAACCACTTTTAATGCACTAAGTGTTCTATTACCATTGTTAATTAGTTCAACGCTATAATTAAATGTCGCCGTACCATTTGATAATTCTACCAATGCATTTGAAATTGATTTGTTAACATCTATACTTGGTTCATCAGCCGTTCTTTGATTGATTACTACGATTGATTTTTCTAGATGCTCTGCATCAAATGTGATGTTTGTTGCACTATATGAAACATTGAATGCTTCAAAGGTGCTAACTTCTTCAACTGAATAAGTTTTTTCAGCATTAAGCTCAGATCTAACAACCGTCCAGTTGTTTTGTTCATTTAAAATCATAGTTGATTCTTCAGGAATACCGTTAACCAATAACCTAACCTCAACAAAATCTGTAGGCGGTGACATAGATTCTTCTTCTACGTTTAACCACTCTTTCGAAATTGTTAATACGCCTTTTTCAGGTGCATAGGTATTGGTAATAGTAATTACACTTGGTACTTCTGGGTTTAGCATAGCTGTTTCAGTTGTATCTGTATCATAAAGTGATAAATCAGATCCGTTTTCTTGAACTGAATAAGTGAATCTTACACCACCTTGTCCATAAATCTCAAGTCCAACAAAAGTGTGTGTCCAATTATTTTCCTCATTAAGCTCAGTCGTGCCAACCAATGTAGATTCTAAACCTATGGTTCTATAAACTGTAACTGTAATCGGGCCACCAACTTTACCCACCCATTCCTTATTAATGGTTAAATTGCTTAACTCTGGAATATAAGTGTTTTTGATTGTTGCAGAGCCCTCAGGAATGCTATTTTGTCCCTTCACTGGAACATAACCTTCGAAACCATTGTAGCTTGTACTGTAATTTGGTACAGTTACTTCTTGAATCGTATAAGTCTTTCCTAAGTCAAGGTTTGTGAAAATATATTCGCCTGCAAATGTTGCTTCTGTTAAATACTCACCATCTTCATACAATTCAACAGTGATTTCAGTAGGTTGATTTGGGTTATTGCCATGATCCCAAACTTTAACCACTTTCAAGCTGCCTTTTGGATCGGTATAAGTGTTTGTCACAGTAAAGGAACCGTTTTGATTGTTATCATTTAAGATAACAAAATCATTGTCAATTGAAGTGTTGTAGAATGGGATTTCCTCTTCAGTAATATAATACTTAATATGATCACCAATCTCTAAATTGTAGAAGATTACTGGTGCATTGTTTGGTCGAATAATTGTTTTTGTATCAACAATTTCATCCGTTGGACCAGCAAGAATTTTTTGCTCCTCTGGTTCATCTGAAGGACCAACTTCAATCGGGCTTTCACTCGTCATATCTGGATCTTCAGGTTTGAATGTCTCTACTTGACTTAAATCAGTAATCTTATGCAAAGTAATAACCGCACTATGAGGTTGTTCAAGTGTTGGGTTATCTCCATCCACCCATACTTTATCGACTCTAATTGTACCTTTTGCATATGTGTTTGTGATAGAAGCCGTTCCTGTTCTAGCATCTGGACCCAATCTTAAACTAGACTCAGATGCACCGTTTCCACTGTAGCTTGTATTCGCATCATACATTGCTAATTTGCTCAATTCACTTGAGGATTCAGTAATGGTATAAACACCATTATCAAGTGGTAATCCTGTGAAATTCCAAGTCCAGCTGTTGCTGTCATTAAGCGTTTGTGTCTCTACAAAACTTCCGTTTTTGTAAAGGTTTATCTCAATGCTCTCAGGTCTAACGACAGATGCATCTACACCTGCTTCAACCCATGTTTTAGATACAATTATATTTCCTTTTGGATTGGTAAACGTATTTGTAATGTTGATTTGGCCACTTCTTTCAGTCGTACCGCCTTTAGCATCTAGTTTTTTCAACACAACGTTACTTGAGTAACCTACTAAATAATCTGGCACTGAAATTTCTTCTACAGAATATACGCCAAATTCAAGATCTGTAAAAGTATGCTCCCAAGGAGTTGCATCAGCTTCTGGAAGTTCGATTGTATCAACAACACTGCCATCTTTCAACAGTTTAATTTCAATTGATTCTGGGCGATATGAGCTTGAAAAATCATCTTCATTTGCCCAGATTTTTTTAACTGTTAAGCTCCCTTTCGGTTCAACATAGCTGTTGTTGAAAGTTATACTTGCTGTTCTATTACCAACTGGTAGAACTTCAACTGTTTGAGATTGAGGATTAACTGAACTGATATAATCTAGTGGTACATCTTCGGTAAATTCATAAGTTCCGAAAACTTCCGTTTCAAATACATTTGTCCATTCATCATCAGCTGTTAAGGTGATACTTTTAGTACCTTTGTATCCTTCTGGCCCTTTAATGCTAAAGGTTAAGGTTTCTGGTCGATCTCCTGCAGCATTATCTTCATCAGACCAAACTTTGTTAATTGTGATTTTTCCAATTGGTTTATGATAGTCATTGGTTATTGTAATTCTATTAACCAATGTGCTTTCACCAGAAATCAGATCGCTTGTTCTTACGATAAAGCTTTGTGGTGAATACGTAACCGTATAATCTAACATCGGTGTCTCAACGATTTTGTATTCAGTGTCTAGGTTCAGATCACTAATAGTAACTTCATCTTTTGTAGGATCACTTGTATCGATTGTATGTCCACCAGATACTAGTACCCAATCACTGTCTACAAGTTTGTATAAATCAAAGTTTGCAGCTGTGTCAGATCCGCCACCAGTCCACACCTTATTGACGATTAAGGTTACTTTTGGTGAATAGCTATTTGTAAAGCTAGTTGATCCGGTTGGATTTGCTCTAGATACGGTAACTGCTTTTCTTGTTGCATTATCATATGTCCAGTAATCAGGAGCAGATGAGTTGTTCTCTTGTACATAGTAAGTGGCTTGATTGTTTACAAAGCCGTTATATGGGATCTCAAAGTTAAAGGTGCCATTATTGCTGTTTGCACCGTTCACATCGATTAAAATTGGCTCACCAATTGGCGTTCCACCACTTTGTGTACTGTATAAGCTAAAGCTAAAGGTTCTATTTTCATTGGTCACTGGACCAGTAACATTTTTAGTTACCGTAATAGACGCTTGAACTGGAGGTGCAGTAAGTGTTAACCATCCTGTGTTGTTAAGCGGAACAAGAACTTGACCCACTTCATCATAGAATGGATTGTCTTCTGACACTTCAAAGCTAGAATGAGTTCTATTTACCAACTCATTTGCACTATTATCGTTAGTGTAATATGTTCCTGGCAGTGCATCATTTTTAATTTTCACTTTAAAGGTAACAGAATAAAGATAATTTAGATCCATTGGACGAGGTACATTATCATCCAAATCTTCATCAGGTGACATCGCTTCAAAGTCATCTCCGTTGATTGTCCAAGTCACTGCATTTCCCGATTGACTTAAACCAGAAGGTAAACCACCTACAACTTCGAAGCCACTACCGATAATATCTTTAATGACAACATCTGTATATTGATCAGATTCATCTTTATCGTTTGGTTTCATTATCAACAATTCGTTAATAATAGCAACAAATGCATCAAATATATCTTGAGCACTTGATGAGGTTATACTACTCTCGTCTTCCCAATACTTATGGTTAAACGGGGTTGGCTGTCCTGTGATGTTTCTATACTCTTCTCCAGTTCTAGATCTAAGGAAATAAGTATAGTCAACGCCATTTCGTCTAACGGTCTCTATTGGATTGTCAAAATCAGTAGAATACTGTCCCCATGAACTAGAAGGCGCATTTGAGTAGTCTGAAAATGACGTCCAGATGCCATTATTGGTTTGTTGGTTTCTCGGATCTAAACGACTCGATTGATTCCAGCCATTAAAAGACCAATAATATGGCACTTCAGCTGATTCAGATCTAGTTCTCATTTCACCCGAATAGGATGAAACTGGTCGATAACTTGAGGTATTTGCATCCGTCGGCATAAGTGTTGCAATTGCATATGCGTCTGAACCAACACCGAAGCCTATCGTATAAATTCTTACATCTGGAATATTATTTTTAGCTTCAACTGCTTGTAAAATCGTATTCCAAACATAGGTACCATTTGTATCATCACCATCACCAGTACCACGTCTGCTCTTAGAAGGTGAATAAAGACCATCGTAATAGTAAGTTGGTCTACCGTCACTCATTAGTATAATAACGGGTTTTCTATCGTTATCATTTGATGGTCGGTCTAAAATCGTCTTTTGCGCAAGGTAAAACGCATGTTGAATATTTGTACCACCATATGCGTTTAAATCATCGATATCGTCTTTTAAATTATTCTCATTATCAGTAAAATTTCTTACTAAAGAAGCTGAGCTACTATATTCAACAATAGCGACACGATTGCCATTAACGCCTAATAACGTTTCGACAGCATTTTTTGCTGCTGTTTTCAATTTTCCTAGTTTTCCATCGTCACCCATAGATCCTGAAGTATCTAAAACCAATACCACATCAAGCGTATCATTTGGTTTTGGGTTTGATACCATGTATTTTTGTCCAATGGCTCTGAGTGTGATATCGAAAATGCCATCACCAGCGTAGCTTACACTTTTATCAGTCCAAATTTGGCCATTCATCAAAGAGGTAGGTAATGAAGTGACTGGGTCATTGCCTGAGTCGGATATAATCACGCCCTCAGGCAATGCGAATGTAGGTGCTGGATACATACCAAACACCAGAATAAAGGTCAAGAGTAGTGCAAAGACACTCTTAACAGTTCTAAAGTGCTTACTTTCATTTTTCATAAGATTTCTCCTTTGCCAAATAGTTTCTTTGGCAGTCGGACGATCTTAGTTTAAATAAAAATCCCCATTTCTATTAAACTTTAGACTCCAGACTTTGCGTCGCCAGTTTTCACTGGGTTTGCCTTTTTCGTTAGTCAGATATTAGTTCTTTAATTCCTTACTAACAGCCCCATTTCTTTTAGTACATCACTCCTTTCAATTAAATCATTGGCTTCAATTCACCTTCGAACGAGGCAGCTAACCAAGTCCTTTTGGTTACAGAAACGTGATTTTGAATTCTTGACGCCTCGTTTAAAAGCTCAATCAATTCAATAACGCTTCTAAAATGAACTTTCTTACCTGTATCTAACCAATGAATCAAGCCCTGAAGGTTCTGATTCTCATTACTATATACAGTAACAAGAAAATTAGTTCCGCTAAGTTTCTTCCAATCATTTGGAACCTTTTCAACTTTCATAGTACCGCCTCCTAGGGCAAACCAAATTGCACTTAAGAGAATAATTCTCTTACTACTATCTTTACCCATTTCTGTGACATATCACGGACATCTCTGTGACATCTGTGTGACATGAATGTTATTTTAGAGTTTTTTCATAATTGTAATCGTTTCATTTAGGCTGAAGTTGTTGTAATTACAGCATTATAAACAAAAAAATAAAAAACGAGCCTTTAAAAGACTCGTTTAAAATTCGGAATGTTTTTAATTAAAACGACTTTAATTAAAATTTAACTTCTACTTTGTTTGCCCATGCTTTTTCTAATGTTTCTAAGAAAAGACCGTGTGCATCAGATAAAGACATTGTAGCACCTGTGATAACGTCAGCTAAAACTTCTTTTTCAGCATCTGTTAATGCATCAACTTTAGCTTGATCTTCTGGATTTAACTCAGTACCGATTTTGATTGGTTTACCAGCAGCATCAGTGTTTTTGTCAAACCAAGTTCTTAACTCAGCAACAGTTTTACCTACAAAGAATTTTTCATAGTTAGCCATTTGTTGGTACCACTCTAAACCAGTAGTAGCTCTAGCTCCCATGCCATAGTTTTCTTTTAATTCAGTTTTAGTCATGATAGCTTCTTCCATTTCAACTCTAGCTGCTTCTAATTCTTCAGCTGTAGCATCATCAGCTGGCCAGTAGAACTCGCCCATTGCTAATTCAACAACGTCTAAATCAACGCTGATGATTTTTCCATCTTGATCAAAGATTGCGCTTGCAGCAACTACGTTAAATTGGTGTTTGCCAGCAGTTCTAACTCTGAAGTTATCAAGCATAGCAAAACCAGTGTAGTATTTAGCTTCAGCAACTGGAGTAGTTACTTCAGTCATTTCACCAGCTTTAACGATAATTTTTTGACCCACTTCGATAACGTTAGGGTTTTTGATTTGTGGATTTAATTTCCAAAGAGCAGCAGTAGTTAAACCATTGTCTTTAGCAATTTTCCAGAATACATCGCCTTTAACTACTGTGTAAACAACAGCGTTGCCTTCAACAACTGGTTCAGCAGTAGTTGTAGTAGTTGTAGTAGTAGGTTCAGTGTAAGACTCAGATGCAGAAGATGTAGCATCTGTATCAGCGAAAGCTGGTACGCTTAACGCAACTAACATAAGTACCATTAAGAAAGATAATACCTTTTTCATTAAGGACCCCCTTATTAATATATATATAATCCTTGTAAAACATTCCTCAGTTAAGATTTTACCATATCTATAAAATTTGACAATTGATTTTAACAAAGTTAGTTAAAATTTTATTAAAAATTTTTTTACTTTTCTTATGATTTTTATAAAATATGATCAAATTATCATAGAAAATAGCGATGATTATGTCTTTATTATTGTTTTTTTACACCGATTGTTAACTAAAATTAACATATGTTCGTATCCGCTTAGAGAAACCTTAAAAAGCCATGCGTTTACGCTTAACATTCTTATGTTAACCTTTCAGTGGTAGCTCGATTGGTTTTGGCTTAGAAAATAAAAAGCCTTGATGTACGTTACACCCTAGCATCTTTAAAACCTCACTCTGATCAACTGTCTCAACACCCTCTGCGACGATATCGATACCATAGGTATCTTTTAAATTAATAATTGCCCTCACCAAGTTGATCGTTCTCTCATCCTTTCCAATCATCTGCACAAAGGATCGATCGATTTTTAGCTCATCAAAGCCCAATCTTGATAGGTAGCTAAGAGAAGAATACCCTGTTCCGAAGTCATCTAATGAAATTCGATATCCAACTTTTCTGAGAGTAAATAAGGTTTCAGATATACCTTCAAAATCTTCGATTAAACTATCTTCTGTAATTTCTAGGATGATTTGCTCTGGACCAATCCCTCTTGATAATGTCTCTTTAATAATAAAACTACTAAACTCATCTGAGGATAAATGTACTGGAGAAATATTGATTGAAATTTTTACACCTTCACCATACTGTTTCTCTAGTATTGAGTACTCATCTAAGACTTTTCTGATGATCATGTTACCAAAAATCTGACTTAGGCTTGCCTTTTCGATAACAGGGACGAAATCCCCTGGTGATACAGCACCTAATTCAGGTGAATTCCATCTAGCAAGCGCTTCAAGTCCGACAACTTTGTTTTCAACGCAGTCTCTTTTTTCCTGATAACTAATGTAAAATTCGTTATTTTCAATCCCTTTCAGTAAAAATCGACGCATTTCTTCTTCTGTTCTAAAGACGTTCTCAAGCTGCAAATCATAGCGGGTAATACTAGCACCTTTAGATGACTTAGACTGTTCAAGTGCTATAGATGACTTTTGTATAACCCTTGCGATATTCTCATAAGGTTCGTCTATGCCCGCAAACCCAATATTAAGGTTAAATTTTGCAGGCATATCATTTGATTCTGCTGACGCGTGTATGTTCTCAAGAAGAATTAGTAAGCGATTCATCATAACCTCTGAGTCTGTCGATCGACTGTACCAGATGAACTCATTACCCCCACTTTTCGCAACTAACTCGCCTTCTTTTGAACTGAGTGCAAGTTGTCGTGCAACGTGCTTGATAACGTTATCACCGACTTCACTACCATAGATGGAGTTAATTAAGTTTAATCCTCTAATACTAAGAAGCACGACCCAACCTTGATCGACTTTGTTTTGATTCATATCTGCGACGAAACGGTGTTTGTTAATAATCCCTGTTAATGAATCAAAATAAGCCAATTGCGTCAACTGTTCAGAATGTATTTTTCCTTCGTTAATATTCTCAAGTAAGTAGTCTTTAATGGCATTGATGCTGACTACCATTACCATGCCAAACAGCAAATATGCGACAATGTGCAAGAACCATTCAGAACGATTGTTCAATAAATAAGCACCATTTCCACTATAACTGATTAAATCAAGTTTTAATAATACTGGTGGCAAAGCAAATATCGCAATAGATATCACTGTGTAATAGTAGCCTAATTTTTTTGAAAGAAAACTAACGATGACTAGATTGCTGAGCGCAATTAATATAACGCCTGTACCGGAAAATCCACTTTGGACCAAAGAGACTGCTCCAAGTAAAGTGGTTACAAGCGCAACAATTATGATTTTAATATGTACTTTGATCTTATGTCTGAAGAAATAGACGCCAATAAGAAAGATACAGATCATTAAATCATAATAGATAAAATTACTTTTTTTATCCGCAATTGAAACGACATAGGAGCTAATTACTGCAACGATGGCGGATATCGGAATAATTAAGTCAAAGCTCTTCTCAACACGTTCAAGAATCATTTGATCGTAGTTTTTACGTGTCATAACACACCTCTACTCACTTTTTCAAACCACACACAAATATCATGTGATTTACATAAATATACCCTATTGATATCTTTTAATCACTTTATAGCAAATTTGATGCTTTTGGCTTAATAATAGTGGGTATTACCAAGGTAATTGTTAATAGTCCGCATATAAACGTGTCGAGGTGATGGCAATGAGAGATCGTATTTCTTTCTCCTATATCGCAACTGCAATATTCTTCCTAGCAATTGTTCATGCCCTTCTGACTACCTTTATTTCAAGTTATGAACACAAACATCATAACCGCCTAAGTGACATCCAATCTGGGATTCTCAATTTCTTAGGTGAGATAGAAGTTGTCTTTGGATTATGGGCGATTCCACTTGCTCTTTTTACAGCATATTATTACAATTGGCAGACTTTTGTCAGTATCGTAGAATCCCTTTCCTTTACTGAGCCTATGTTCGTTATCGTCATTATGACCATCGCTGGTAGTCGCCCAATAGTAAAAGGGGTTGAACTGTTTTTATGGCAGCTTGTGAAGCTGATAGGTGGTCGCCTTGAGGTATGGTGGCTAATGATATTGACCCTTGGACCTTTATTAGGGTCACTCATTACTGAGCCTGCTGCAATGGTACTTTGCGCAATGCTTTTGGCTGATAAGTTCTATGATTTAAATCCGCCTAGAAAACTTAAATATTCTACGCTTGCATTGCTTTTAATCAATATATCTATTGGTGGCACTTTAACTAGCTTTGCTGCACCTCCCGTTTTAATGATCGCAGATCAATGGCAATGGACCACTTCGTTTATGTTCACCCATATCGGTTATAAAGCAATCATCGCAATTCTCATCAATAACTCAATTTATTATTTAATTAATAGACATGCGTTTAAAGCACTTGAAGAGGCTTATAAAAAAGATCGGTTTAAGAAGTTTGTTCAAAGAAGATTTGTAGACAAAATGATAGTGTCTAAAAAAATTGATGAACTGGAGCTGATGACAAATCAACAGGTTGGATTCATCTCAGAATTCGAAAAGAGCTCAGAAGCTTTAAGGCAAGAAATAGAGAAAAGCGCACGAATAACGCTTTCAGAGGAAGAACTAGAGCAGTATCAAATAGACGTTTATTTATCACAAAGATTCGATACGATAAAACTGAGCGAAATGAAGCGAACAATTCCAGGGCTACTGCCGGATGATATCAGACCTAAATACAATGACCCCGACTGGGACCGACGGGATGATAAAGTGCCTATGTGGATGATTCTTATGCATCTGATTTTTATGGTCATCGTCATCATCAATGATCACCAGCCCGTTATATTCATTGGAACGTTTATGTTTTATATTGGCTTCGTTCAGATTACATCGCTTTATCAAAACCGGTTAAACCTAAAACCTGCCCTTATGGTCGCTTTTTTCTTAGCAGGGTTAATCATCCATAGTCACTTTCAAGCATGGTGGATTGAGCCTTTGTTAAGTAGCTTATCTGCAACTGCTTTAAATCTCTGTGCAATCGTTTTAACCTCTTTTAATGATAACGCAGCCATCACTTATCTCAGTAGCCTTGTTAGTGGATTATCTGATGAACTTAAATACGCCATCGTCACTGGTGCAGTGACTGGTGGTGGGCTCACGCTTATCGCCAACGCACCCAATCCCATCAGTCAGTCCATACTTAGAAAGTATTTTAAATTCGGTATCTCACCTAGATTGCTTTTGCTCTATGCTGCGATACCTACGTTCATCGTTGCATTGATATTTAAGTTCTTATAATCTATGGCATATGAAAACCCGAAACCACACAAAAGCATTCTCTGGACGTCGGTCCTCGGCTTTGCCTGCGGAGCGTCCGACGAATGTTTTTGTGTGATTTCGGGCTTTAGTTATATCGATACAATTTAAGAACTTAAAATTCTAGATTTTATTTGGTGATTAAAAGTTCAAGCTTCGCTTGGTCAAATGTGATATGTTGTGACAAACTGTTCATAAGGTCAGTAAGTGCTGCCGTAACTGCTGCTGCGTCATCTGCTTCTACTGCAGATTTAATGGCGTCGTTTAATGTTTTAATAGTACCCTCTGGTACATCATAGGTCGCTTTTAATGTATCTATCTCTGATTTTGTTGCGTCTCTTTCCGCTTTTAACCCTGCTCTATATGCCTCGATTTGAACCTTTGCTTCTTCTCTTGTTAAATCACCAGCTAGTACACTTGCTTTGATACTGTCCATAAATGCCTTGCCTTCAACAGCGTTTTCAGATATAATTCTTTCTCTTTCAGCGATGAGTGATGTATGAAGCGCATCGTGTTCATCCCAAAGTGAGTCGAACGAGCTCTGAAGATCAGGTGCGTAGCTACCAATCACTTCAGTTAATTTTGCTCTGTATGCATCTCTCTTCTCGATGACATCTGCTGCTTTTGCCTCTAAACGTTCGGTAAATTCACCTGCTTTAAGATCGATTTTCTCAGTTGTATCTGCAAACGACATTGTCGGTGCTGCAATTAATACAATAGCGATACAGCTAAGCGCGATTTTCCCTAAATTAATCCTTCTTTTCATAAAGTATACTCCTTTCGAATTATATATATCGATTGACCTCACCAAAGATGTCATGGTTTCCCTTTGGCTTATTTAGAGTATACGCGTCTTGGTCTTGTGAGTTCAAAGGTCAAACTGTGGCAGACCATAGGCAATCATAATTATTTATATGGTCTCTTCCACAAAGTGATTATTGTTGCTCCATTGACGATTAAAGTGCCCGTTGTAAAATCAATTTATACGCAGTAATATTAAAGAGTGCCCTAATATAATTGTATAAAAAAAGATTTAAAATAGGAGAGGTTGACTTATGGAAGTCTTTAAAATATATAAGGAAGATGATGCGATTCAAAAATTCCAAAACAATGCGGGAAAATTTAAGCTTATCGTTCAAGATAAGAACCTAGAGATATTTGAATCTGAAATAAATGAAGGTAAATCTATTATCTGTCAACCTTATGAATCTAAAAATGCAATTAATGTGATATTCGTCTTAAGTGGACGACTTTTTCATACGAACTCTCTTAGTTGGGTGCTACCAGGGGAACGTATCGAGTTTAAAGACCTTGAATTTACGCATCATTTGAGTGTTGTGGAAAAAACTAAAATTCTAAGAGTGCGTACTAGTGTCCATTTTATGAAACAAGCGGGGGAAACAAATAAAGTCTATGAATTAATACACAAAATTCAAGAAAAAGATAATTATACTGAAAGTCATTGTAATCGTTCTGGTAACCTGGCAGTTCAAATTGCAACTCTTATGAAAGTTTCTGAGAAGTCTATAAGTAATCTACTCCACGGTGCTAAAATTCATGATATCGGTAAATTATTTGTTCCAGAGCATATTTTAAACAAACCTTCTCAGTTAAATCCGCGAGAATATGAATTAATTAAACGACATACCAATGATGGCTATGCACTCATTTTAAAAGAAACCGGCAATGAACAATTGGCTAAAATTGCACTAGAACACCACGAGAGACTTAACGGAAGTGGTTATCCAAATGGTCTGTCTGGCGATCAAATTTCTATAGAGTCAAGAATTATGGCTGTCGTTGATAGTTTTGATGCAATGACGACTGATCGCCCTTATAAAAAAGGGATGTCTGAACAAGTAGCACTTGAAGAGTTAAAGTCTTTAACTGGTACTTTGTATGACGAATTTGTTGTTCTTACACTTGAAAAGTTAATTCTTTCTCTAATGAGGCATCAATAAACGATATTACTTTTCCTTTCATTTTTATTTAAATTGATACAGTGTGATTACACCTAAATAATCTGTTAAAGTTAACGTAGCCGAATCCTTAGAAAGATAGGGCAATCCCCTCTCTTCAATATTGAATAGGACCTCTTTAAAACTCTGACAATGATCATCTGTTATGAAAGCATACAGCTTTCTGTCTGATCCTCTAAAAACTACTTTACCATTTAGTTGATCATCTAAACGCATAGTAGCGGTTGGCACTTCATCATGCATAATGGTCAGAGCTGTAGGCAGTTTGCCTATTGATGCCCAGGTCATCCCACCATCAAGTGTTTGAAACAAATTGCCTGAGAAATCCAAGATGCATCCCGTATTTTCAGATACAAACGATATTGCAGCTAGGCCATTTAATTGCTCTGGAAATTGAATGTTGGAAAATGTGAATCCCGCATCATTTGTCACAGCTAACTGATTGATGGCACCTACCCAAACCACTTGTTGGCTAACGATATCCACTAGATTATTGGGGATTTCTTTAATCAAAGGTAGATCGGAAACGGCAAACAATGATCTTCCTCCGTTTAGAGAAACTCTGTTCCCTCCATAATTCCCCACAGTCCAAATATAATTTAAATCTAACCAATCTAAACCATATCTACAATTCGCCTCGTTATCTCCTTTAATCCATGTCAGACCACCATCATTTGTCGTGTATGTAGCGCCATGATAGCCAACGGTTACTCCATGTATTTGATCAAAAAAACCACTATAAAATACGGAATGAGGCACCTTGATTTGATTTACCTTTTCCCAATAAAAGGACACTTGTCTCTCATTTTCTAATGATTTACCTTCTAAATTGTATGCAGTAAGTATGCCACACGTAAACAATATAATAATAATAACCAGCATCCATATAATACGATTCATTACTTCATTTTGCATTTTAAACATCACATTCACCCCTTTCCTATAATTATAATGGGCTGTGACTATGAATATGATGACCTAGAAACAAGATAAGCTGGTCAATTTACAGGATTGATCAGCTTAAGTATTATAACCATGTATTACTTTCTCTAAAAGACAGTGGTGTCAATCTCATTTTCCTTTTAAAATATCGATAAAAACTTGACGGATCGTCGAACCCAACTCTTTCAGAAATCTCACTTATAGGTAGCGCCGTACCCAATAACAGGTCTTTTGCAATCCTTAAACGCAAATTTGAAATATAATCACTTATGGTTTGTCCCGTACTTTCTTTGAACTGATCTGAAAGTGAGGTTCGATTAATATGGTATCGCTCAGAAAGATCTTGAAGAGAAGGGGGATTTTGATAACTGATTAAAAGTTCACTCATTATTGCATCTATCGTTTCATTTGGAATGGTTTTCGTCTTTGATTCAATATGACCTAAGTACAAGCGCTCAATCAGCATTAAGCACTCAATTAAATACGATCTCGAACGACACGGCCAAAATGCATCATTCTGGATTTCTAACTCTTCTTCAATCCTACCAAACAAGCCTTTTAATCTATGAGCAGTCGAAGGTAAAACTGAATAGTAACCCCTTTTAAGGTTATCTTTTATTAAAAATGCGCTTAAACCTGTGACCTCCGTTTCAAGACTCTCATATGCTGGATTAAGAAACAAAGGGTGGAAAATTATCTCCGTGATGGTATACGTCTCTCCGTTTTTGATATCCAAAGGTTCATTCAAATTCAAACAAAACACTACAGGTAACTCTTTGTCTTCAAAATTTACATAAAGTCTTTGATTTGCTTTGTCTGATTCTACTAAAACGAGCCTAAACCGATTTGACACTTGGTTTTCAGTCCATCCGTGTCTAATTATCAATGGTATCGGTTCATCCTGATGATATTGTCTTCCAATAGTATAATTTGTCATATTACTTTACCTCACAATGAGATTGCATCATTCGAATTTATAGTAATTGTATCAAGTCACAGTTAATTATTACAGTAATTCAAACTCACTATTTTTAGTTCATAGATGTCCACTTAGTCTTAAGCATAAACACAAAATACTCAATTTATCTTTTTAGAAAAAAAGATAGGCCATGTAATGACTCATTACACGACCTATCTATCTGAAACATTAAAACTTGGAGATAAATAAAGGAGATTATTTAATCATCAATAAGTTGTATAAAATTTGAGCCATTTGTGCTCTTGTTGCATATCCTTTAGGATCTAAGTTACCTGATTTTCCACTTACAAATCCACCTTCAACAAATAGCTTCACGGCATCCTGTGCATAACTTGAAACCTTAGCATGATCGCCAAACTGCTCGAAACTAGCTTCTGATGTCCCTTCTGGTAACTCACCTACGATGCTTAGTGCATTGTAAAGTAAAGTCATCATGTCTTCTCTTGTCAACGCTGCATCTGGTTTAAACTTATTATCGCCCGTACCTGACGCTAGACCTAATTTCTTAGCAGTAGCCAGATAAGCCGTATAATATGAATTGCCTGCATCAGCAAAATTCTCTTTAAGTGATGCTTCAACTTCTACATTATAAGCATTCATCAGCATTACTAAGAATTGACCTCTCGTAATCTCTGCTTCTGGACTAAATTCAAGCTCTGATGTACCATTTGCAATTTGTCTTGATGCGATGTAAGAGATAGCGTCATAATACCATGCTCCTGAACTTACATCGTTAAACGACTTATCTTTATAGCCTAACATATAGGTTGAAAAATGCTTGGTTTTAAACTCAACCATATGCGTCTCTTCGTTATAGTTACCTCTGATGGTTTCTAACTCACCTTTATCATTGAGATAATATACGACTATTGCATTTTTCTTTTCACCAGGTTGTAGTGTATAAGGAATACTCACTTTAACAGAGCCATTTCCAAAATCACTAATTGTTTGCGTTCCAGAGGTTACACTGAAATCGAACACAGGTCTATCTTTCACTATTTCCTTTACTGCATCACTTAAATCACTTGTGTCTACTTTGTTAATGCTGATTGAAATCTCTTCATTATTTGAACTAGCTCCAATCGAACTTAAAGCTTTTTGATCAAATAATAAAGTCCCTAAACCAGATGTGATTTTCATGTCTGCGTTTGCTTCATTAGACACTCTTGATAAAGCATCTTTATCAAATGTGACTGTTAACTTATCTGCATCAGAAGTTGTATCGATTTTAACTTCTATGACGTTCTTTGAACCATTTGTGTTGTTTTGAGTAAGTTGATCGATTGCTTGATTTAAAGTTTCCTTTGAAACAGTTGCTACTGTTTGACCATTTTGAGTTTGAGTTTCTCCTACTTGGATTGAACCAGTAACCACTTTCTGTCCTTGAGTCGTTTCAACGATGGTTACAGTCGTCGGTTTAGGATCAACTGGCGTTGGCTCTTCTCCTGGTAAGCCAGGATTTGAAGCAGCTGTACAGATGATATCTGCTCTATCTCTAACTCTAATACGTGCACCTTCTGTATCGATTGATGATAAACCAATCGCTGTAAGGTTTGCGCCTACTTGAAGGTTATCAATAGTCTTAGTTGATGTGATATAGCCATCGATGAACACTCTGCAAGTGACACCGCTATCATCTTTAACATAGATGCTTTCGATTACATTATTTGAATACTCTAAGTTAACAATTTTACCACTTACTTGTACCAAACTACCAAGATGTGAACTTGCAGCGACTTGTGCTGTGGTTAACAAATATGGTGTTGGTAATGGGCTAATGTTTGAATCAATTATTGATATTTTTTCTACTGCTATCTGTCTTTCACCGTTGTATGAACTTGTTTTACCAGTGATTTCAACCAATTGACCGGCTCTTATATCACCAGCAACAGGGAATGCATTGATACCAGCAGTTCCATCTTGAACATAAATACAATCAAAGAATGCTGTATCTTTATCATAGCCTGAAGCATTTGATGTAACGATCCCTCTAACAGTAAAGCGTTCACCTTCATTTGCACTTTGAACATCAGCAATATTCGAAATAACCACAGGGTTAACAAACTTAACGATGTCTTCCATAATGGTGTAGTTACTATAAGCTGGTGTCGCGTAGCTATCCATAGTTACTTGAATTTCAAAGTTACTCATGAAAACCGCACCTGCAACGATGATCGTTGAAGTGTTACCATTGTCATAATTAACAGTTTCAGATGCTGCGATAAGATATTTATCCGAATACTTTGGAACCATTACTTCTGAAATTCCAGTTGTACCATCTTTGTCGTCATCTGACGAATAGCTTGTTGTAAAGCTGTAAACCATTGGACTGATGTTTTCTGAAAGTGTATCCGTAGGCATTTTTGCTGAATCCACTGCATAGATTGTTGATCCACCATAACTTGAGTACACTTGTTCATCTGTAACAACACGGCTGATAAAAGGATTGCTCGTATTGTAATTGGTTAAGTACAAACGTTGTGGTTGTCCACCATTTGTTACATCGTCTTTTGCTTCATCATCTGAAATTCTAAGCGATGAACCGATTGATTCAAGCACTCTATTTTGTTGTGCTGACATCTGATCAGCTGCTGGAAGTGTATACGCTGTACCATCTGAGTACTTAGTATAGCTTTCATAGTAGTCACCCCAGCCTGTGATGATAATCGTATTTCCTGCTTCTGCAAATGACTTGATTGCTTCAAGTTCAGCTTCCGTATAGTTCATATATCCAATTTTGAAGTTACTTCCGTTTCTTCTTGTTGGCGGAGTTAAAATTAGCATTTTGAACTTCGGATTACTTGTTGCTGCCATGAATTCTTCACTTGTTTTTAACTCAACCACGCGAACATCATATTCAACAGCCATATTAGCAAAATTGCCCATGCTGTCTTTATAGTTTCCGTTTACGTATTCGTTGTAATGGCTTGCATCAATACCTATATAAACCAATTTTTCAGCATTTCTAACATTGATTTTAATTTCTTGTGTAAAGATTTTTGTTTGATCACCTACTAGGAATTCAGCGGTTACTACAACATTATTATCACCTGCTGTCGTCGGTATATATTCCTGTGAGTGTTTATAAGTTCCAGTTGGAACGATACTTTCATTTAAAACTTCTTTTTTAATCAATTGACCATTCACTGTATATTCTAGCGACTTAAGCGTTACGTTAGATGCTTCATTATTAAATAAAGTCGTCGTAAAGTTAAGCGCTTCGTTAGTTACAGGCATTTTTGTAGACGCTTCTAATGAACTAATGCCTACAAGCGGTGCTTGACCTACCCAAACAGGTGCAGTCACAGCAATGTTTTTATCTGCTTGAGTTACTCTTACATAGTAGTAGCCTTGTACAGATGGTAATTCAAAGTTCCATTCAACAGCGTTTGTTTCAAAGGTTTTAGATGCTGCAACTCTACCGCTATTGGTTATAATCTCAACTTTTGATATTACATCATTTGAATCAGGGTCATCAACTGTTACCATCACTTGTAATGGTGTGTTAGGAACATCGCTGATAATGCTACCCATCATTAAATCATTAATTGTATAGCTTATATTAAGATTTTTATCTTCAGTTGCGTAAACTGACATATTTTTAAGACCATTTAAAAGACCTGTTGTACTTAAATCGTCAGAAATGATAACCGTACGTGCGTTATTGGCATTACCCCATTTACCTTTATGGTTATCTTGGTTGTTCGTAGGTGCCACATGCCATCCTTTATCCAAAGCTTTCGTATATTCTGTAAAGCTTGGGAAGTAGCCGCCCGATCCAATAGCACCTTCACCGTTACCTACTTCTACAGCAACCATTTTATTATCATAAGATGCTGACCAGTATGCAAAATCAGAGAAAGTTCCGAAGGTTGAGCCTGGATGGTTGAACTGTGATAAGTTTGCAAGTGGATCTGAATTCTTTATTAATGTGTCATAATAAGCTTTCATTCCTGCATCAGCAGTTTTATTGTTTAGTGTTGTGTTATTTCTACTTACTAATCCTACTGAGTTAAATGTGTTGATATGTCCAGGACCACCTGACCATGTCATCTCATATCCTGGGAAAGCAAGCTTGCTTCCAGCATTTTCTTCATTGAACGTAGCCATATCAGATACATATGTGTTCCACTTTTCTAAGCTTTGCGCCGTCATTAAAGTCTTATCGTTCATTGCATCAGCTGGATTTGCTGCCGATTGTGTATCAAAGTAGTTTGAGTGATCTGTAAATGCGACGAAGTCTACATTTTCACTTGAAGGTAAATTTTTAAGGTAACTTAAACCGTCTGCTAGAGTTCCAGAACCATCTGAATACTGTGCAGTATGGGCATGAAGTTGACCAAAGAAAGCTTTAATCGTAGGTGTTCCCACTGTAAAGCTCCAAGTTGTCGTTGCAGTTAAGCTGTCCGCTCTCGTAACCGTAACTGTTGCAGAGTATTTACCATCCACAGATGTCGGCATCGGGTAAGCGTACTTACTATCCTGAACAACTACATTCATTACTTGATCGTTAATAATTACTGAATCTTCACTAGAAACCGTTAATTTAACCACTGGATTTTCACCAGCATTTTGAATTTCAACAGAAATCATCGGTGCTTTATCTTCACCTGTACTACCGTTTCTAGCTGGTGAAACAGATATAAATTGTGGTTTGCTATCGATCATAATGCTCTTTGCATTTGTCGTTGTAGTTAAACCGGTTACGTCTGTTGCAGTTACTGTAAAGTCAATCGTATCCGCTTCTGCGATTACTTCTACTGCTGGAATTACAAATTGATATTCATTGTTTTCAGCAACATAGGTCATCATTTGATTGCTTACTGTTGCATCTCCTATCGTATAGCTAATCTTAACGTTGTCCACACCTTTGTTATCTTCCACATTTAGTGCAACGGTATAGTCTTGTCCTACTTTTGCAGGAAGATAGCTTTCTTTAAGTGTGACGACTGGTCCTTTAATATCGTTAACAACATCGTATACGTTATAACCATTGGTTTCTTTTAAGCCTGTATACAACTGAACCGTTGTATTATAACAGCCTACCATAGCATATAAATCAACGACATCACCTTGGACCACTTGAACTGGGAAGCTAGTAGCTTTATAGATGTTCATAGTTCCTGTTGAATCAGAGATTGCAGTATTGTTACTACTTGTCGCACCTAATGTAACGTCTTTAACCTTTACGTATCTCCCAAGCATAGTTAACCCATTTGCTTTAAGTTCAGCAATTGTTATTTCTTGAGGTGGAATAGGTGTTCCACTAGATAAAATCTCTGATGATAGAATACTCGTCATCTCTGGTAATCCACCATAAATGGTGTATGTGCCTTTAAATTTCACTTCGTCCCCAATTTTAGCACCCTCTGGGGCCGAACCGTACACATAAAGTGAGTACATCTCTCCATTGATCTCTGATTGAATAACTGGGTTGGAATAGTTTGTTGCGAAATATACCAAAGTTCCTTTTACTTCAACATCGGCAGTTCCGCTTGCCAACGATAATACGTCTTTAATCGTTCTAGCTTCACTTGGATCTTTGATTTTATAAGTTGCGCTAACAACTTCACTATCCACTTTTCCTTCAAGTTTTGCGATTACTTTTAAAGTAATGACATCCCCTATTTCACCATTAATATGAATGCCACCATTATATAATGTACTTGCTTCTGTAGGGTCACTACCATCTAAAGTATAGTAAATAGCCGCCGCTTCATCATTACATGTTACTGTAATCGTTGCACCACTAACGACATCAGCAGAGCCATTCGATAAAGCTAAGTACAAATTATTTGCAGCTCCTGTTTTTGACATAGAAACTACTTCAACTTTTGTTGTTCCACCTTGATCGAAAACTCGCACGACAACATCTACAGTGTCGCCTATTGTAATCCCTGGAAAATTAGATTCAACAATTGAAGGTGAAATTGTAATATTTGCACTTTCCTGAGTTAGTGTTGATAAATCAGTAAGCGTTGCTCCTTCAATCTTGATTATTTCACACATATGGTTGTATCCAGCGGTTAATCCATCTGGTGTTGCAGTAATCTCTGCAATCGTTGCCGTACCTCTATCAGGTACATCATTTGATGTTGAAAGCACTGATAATTTACTTTCCATAACACCTGTCAGTTCAACCAAACCATTGTAATTCTCTCTTTTACCTAATGCCACAATCTCATCACCAACATGCAATGAGCTTGCGTTTGCAGTTAAATAAAGGCAAATTGCGCCTGTGTTATCTTGAATATAGACATTTTTATTATTTATATAAGAAACCACACCTTTAACTTTAACATTTTCAGTCGTTAAAGGAACTGTTTTAGCAGCAGCAATGGTTAATGGTTCAGTTGAGTCTACTGTGTAATTAAATACATTTACTGGACTGTCTCCTAAATCTTCTTTTACAGCCTTTACATAAACATTTGTATCTGCTGTAATCGTAATTACAGAGCTTGTTGTCCATTCAGCACTTTCTGCTGAAAATGTATTATATACAACATTTGCACCAGCAGTAGATGTTGAAAATGATACAACTGTATTTGGAAGTACTACTCCTGATGGAATGTTCGCTATAGGAGTTGCACATACTGTTGGTGGTGGTACAGCCCCAGCTCTAGGATTTGCAGCTGTTTTAGTAAAATCTATACTATTACTATCCGTATCTACACCATCTGTAGTTCTTATAATTGATTCTGTCGAACTTGGAGCAGGTGCAGCTGCTGATCCTTCATATTCGTTTGCTGATGATCCATAACCAACAAAATCAATTACTGCAGCATCTGCTTTGCCACTTATAGAAGTCACCTTCGATGCGAGAGCCACTTTTCCATTTGAACCTGAAAAATTCAAAGTTCCAGTTTGATTCGAATTTGGAATTGCAACCCCATTCGCTCCTGGTGCCATAACCACAAGATAATAATCTTTTGCTTTAATAGTTCCTGTCAGTCCACAAATATTTGTGAAAGCGCCAGTTGAACTTGCATACTGTACAGACCAACCAGCTAAATCAATATCGCTATCGGTTGGATTGTAGAGTTCCACAAAGTCTGCGTTATAGACTGCTCCACTATTTCCTCCTGCGCCATAAATTTGATTAATTACGACGTGATTTGCAAGTACACCCTCAGCTGCGAAGGCTTGGATGTTCATTGTACTCATGATCATGAGTACAATCATAAGCAGGCTTAAGTATTTTTTTGCCCTTTGTTTCATAAGAACCCCCTCTAGTTACTTTTAATAAATGAGAATTATATATGATGATTGCAGATAACGAAAAAACTGCAATAATCTACACAAATCAGTTAAACTATATCGATTACACTTTTATTGTTAAAATTAATCGTTTAACACAACTCCTAAACATTCACTAATTTTTACTTTTTACGGTTTGATTTTCATGACTATAGAAATATGCCCCCAACACAGTCACCAAAGGAACCGTTAGAATAATTCCTATAGATCCCGATATTCCTTGTATGACCTCTATCGCCATTAGATCACTATTGAAGATTTGAATATAAGGGTAATCAAAAACTCTAAATAGCACTAACAT
This sequence comes from Fusibacter sp. QWL-12, assembly GCF_058683495.1. Classification (NCBI taxonomy): domain Bacteria; kingdom Bacillati; phylum Bacillota; class Clostridia; order Eubacteriales; family Fusibacteraceae; genus Fusibacter; species Fusibacter sp. QWL-12. The sequence continues at coordinate 1,762,505 of NZ_CM178745.1, read as the reverse complement.
ATTTAAAGATGCACCAGCAAATGCTAATATCAGCGTATTTGCCATTGTCCCCATTGCATCTCTTCCTATGTTAAGACCTGATTGAATCAGCTCTTTCATCGTAATGTGTGCATTTAACTCTTTTAGTTCTGCAATGGCTGCGGTAATAGTGATGGAAACATCCATTACAGCGCCAAGTGATGCGATTAATACGCCACTAACCAATAGACCGCTAATCCTTAAACCTTCATCTGCTGCTCTAAGTACAAGCTCCTCTGCTTCTGGCATATTAAATCCGTTGATCGGTGTCAGTTGTCCTGCAAGATATGCAATCATACCTGCGATTGTTACGCCGCCAATACACCCAATAACAGAAATATATGTCTTCTTTGAAAAACCATTTAGAACCAAATGAGAAACAAAAGTCGTTATCGCCACTAAAAATATCGCTGCAAGGATAGATGGAACCCCTTTTCGAATAAGTGGAATCAATAAAAACCAAATGCTTAAGATTGTAAAAGAAAGCCCAACAAGCGCTGCTAGCCCTTTCTTTCCACCAAATCCAATTAAACATCCTGCAAAAATCAAGATCAATATCCCCATCATAAAGGTTCGATTATAATTTAAAATTCCTACGACATATGGGGTTTGATCCTCTAAATAATCCATCCTGACGATAACTTTCGAGCCCTCTTTAAGATCGATATTCCCATAGGCAGCAAGATAATTGATCACTTCTAACTCATTATCTTTGTACTTCCCACTGTCCAAAGTTAGAACGACATATTGTGTTCCCAGCCTTAAGCCTTCTGTCCATGTGTCAGGACTCGCGTCATCGCTTATTAGCTCAGATACATGGGCTTTTTCAAACCATATTTTACTTGCAGCTGTGGCATATGTACCGTCTTGTGGCCAATTTGCCCATAGCAGTACACTTATATACAATAGTGAAAAAACTACAATGACTGCTATTTTGTTAATTACGCTTTTGTTTATGCTATTCGTTGAATATTTATTCATTTTTACCACCTTATTTGAGTATGTATGTTAACATAATCGTCATGCTGCAAATCTGATTATATGCATCCGTTGTTAATTTTGGATGCTATTTTTTTTAACTTCTGGTTACTTCTCTGTAAATTATAGGTCCAATAATAAAGATATATAAATTTTTCTATACTGTCAATGTCAGAAAATTCAATATATTCATTAAAATTTCATTAGAGAATATTTCTCAATTGCCAATTATTATGTTATTACTAAGTTATTTTGAATAATTATGAATTTATTTCATTCAATTCCACTTGAGAATTGTAAAAAAGTAATAACTTTCCTCATTATTTTTGCACCTCTTGAAAGCATTCTATGTAACTATTTGCTATGTGAACTATCTACAATTGCATTTGCTTCATTAACGTTACTTTGAATTTTGAGCATAAAAAAAGAGAGCTAAGCTCTCATTTAAGTGTTTTGTGGATATTGATGGATGACATGAAGACTATATGTGTTTTAGATGTTCATGGTTAATAATATAATTTGCATTATTTTGTTCTTTCAAGGCTAAAATAAATTATCTGTATAAAAACCAAATATACCTAAATCTCGCAAATATTTTACTCGCTGAAACTCGTTTATTGTATGCACATAACTTCTGACTCCTAACTTATTTAGTTCAGAGGCTATGTATGTGTTGGCTCGGGACTCAGCGAAAGTGACCCCAAAGAGTTTATGGGATTTAGCAAATACTACAACTTGCCAATCGGTTTTATAAATCTTGTAAAGAGAGTAGATGATATTTTTATATCCCATGGCTCTAACCTGATCATAATTGTCCATATCAAATATTTGAGGAATAAAACGATTGATATAATCTGGGTAAACATTTGATATATACGTTAGTAATTCTATGTTACCGTCTTTTGTATCTGTTATTACTTTGAAGTTAGGATTGGTTTCCATTAGATAAATTAAATCGTCTAAATCCATTTGCGTAATTTCAAATTTAGATGCTGCTTTTTTAAATCGATCCAATGTAAATGATCCATAAGGAATTTCAAAGTATTTACTTATATAGCTATAGTCATGACCAAGAACATATTTATTATCTTGAGTTTTAAGAAAATCGATTTCAAGGAGTAAATACTCTTTTTCTAAAGAATTCATAATTGCTTCGTGCGTGTTTGTAACTGTCAAATCTAAAATTTCGCCACCACCGTGAGCGATATACATGTTTTTCTCATAAGCGTCATCAGACACCACAGATGGATAATTTTCTTTATTACTTAAAATCGCCTGAAGTCTCTTGTTGTTATAGCTATCGAACCCTGACAATTCAGATTGATAAGACTTTATGATATTGTTAATGAATACTAATGCTTCAGCTTTGCTTACTTCAATCTTTGGGTAAAAATAATTATCCTCTTTACCTGTAATAATCTGATTTGTACGTGCTAAATAAACGGACGCTTTTGCCCATGAGCTTATGTCTGTATCATCAACAAAAATTTCATCCGTCGATTGATTCACTGCAATATGGTAAAGCTGATTGATTTTATCATAATAGCTTACCATTTGTTCTCTAGTCATTTTAGCATCCGGAGAAAATAACCCGCCACCAACACCAGTTGTTAGTCCTAAGGTGACAGCTTTTTTTACATAAATGTCGTTTGTATCACTAAATGGTTTATCTTTTATTGGTTCAATATATTCCCCACCGATAAGCTCACACACTCTAACTACAAGATAAATAAATTCTTGCCTTGAAATCGTATCCTCTAGATTGTCAAACATGGTTGACTTTAGAAAATGATAACTTTCAAGTTCTTCTACGCTACCAGCAGACCAGTTTAAATCTATTGCATATGCTTTAGTAGGATTTAATAGTGCCACCATGAGAAATAAAATTACTATGATCTTGATTTTACCAGCTCTATCTATAGCGAAAACCACCTTTCTAATTACTCTATCTCACCACTATAATATAACGTTTCAATTTGTGAAATCATTTTATCAATAGTAAATAGTTCTTTAAAACGCATTTGTGATGCGATTTTCATTTTAGAAATAATCGAAGGACTATCTAACAATAACTCAATTTTATCACAGGCTTCCCTTACGTCACCAAGTTTATATAAGTAGCCGTTATAACCACTCTTGATTACTTCATTATTTCCGATTACATCTGAAGCTAAAATCGGGCAATTTGACTGCATCGATTCAATCAAAGTATAAGGTAGCCCCTCATATAAAGAGGTTGAAAGAAATATATCAAAACGATCTAAAAAAGCCGGGATGTTAACCTGATGACCAACAAAGTAGACTTTATTTTCTAATTGATATTCTTTAACAAGTGCCATACACATATCATATAAAGAGCCGACACCAACCCATATAAACTTAACATCGTCACGTCTCTCGCATATTTCTTTAGCAATTTTGAGAAACTCTTCTGGGTTCTTTTGTTCATAAATTCTTGCTACACATCCGATTACATGAACCCCTTCAGGGATATAATCAAATGAAACTTTAGCAGGATGGTTTGATTTTTGAGGACCCAAAGCATTGTAAATCACTCTAAAATGATTGGGCTTTTGAATGTTATGATTAATAGCAAAGTGCTTTTCACCTCTTGAAACGTTTATGGTTAAAGTCGTAGCAAATCTCGCTAAAAATCGCTCAATTGACAAGTACAATAAATACTTCGAGGTTTGACTCTCCGGATTTTGAACGGCATAGGCATGTGGTGTATAATAAACTCTTTTAACGCGACATAATTTTGCTGCCACTCTTCCTACAACACCTGCTTTTGAACTATGGCAGTGTACGACGTCAGGTTTCGTGCGTTTAATAACTTTTATGATACGTTTGATTGCCTTTAAATCTTCAGAAAGCTTAATTTCACGCTTTAGCTCGGGAATTTCAACAAACTCAATTTCATTTTCCCATTTCTTTTTTATCCACTTAAATCTATAATCCATTCTAGAAGCGCCATGAGCAACCACTAAGTCAAATTTATCTTTATCTATATATTCTATGATGTCATCGACATGCTTGCCGACGCCATCCATAACCGTTTCGGCGATTATTAAGATCTTTACTTTATTGCCCATATGTTTTTACCTTCCTATTTTTCGTCAAAACATAGAATAACCCACACCCTACCAACACGCCTATACTATCGATTCCCACGTCAAAAATCTTAGGCGTTCTTCCAGGTATAAAGAGCTGATGAAACTCGTCAAATAAGCTATATAGGACGCCAAATAGGACTGCCCTCGTCAACGCACCTTTTATGTCATAGCTAAATAACAATGCATTCATAAGCAATAACGCTAAGATGAAATACTCTGTAAAGTGTGCCACTTTTCTCAGAACAATCATTTGAATTCTCGTGTGATCTTCTTCGTATGACGCCATTTTATCCTCAAAGGTGGCTTCCGAATTAATATTTCCTTTTGCTACATTTAGCACTTCTCCTGTCAGATACCACGATTTTACACCATTGAGATTTGACATTATGAAAATACCGAGTAAACATAGAATAACCAAAAGCCAACTTATTTTCTTAAAATACACTTTTCCCTTCTTTCTATATCCATTAATCCCTTTTAAGTGCTACGTCAGTTATTTTGTTTTGCAAAGCCATCGTTAATTTCTTCTGGTGTTTTGAAGGTTGGAACGATTTCCTTTAATTTTGTGGTTAGTTTGTTATTATCATTATAAAGTAACTTCAAATCTGCAAGCTGTGTACTCAATGAATCATAGGATTGGGACATCGGTTTTGCGACAAATATTTTGTCAATCTCAGTATCGCTTAAACCTTCTTCGGACATTAATAGCTCTTCATATAATTTCTCACCAGGTCTTAAGCCTGAGTACTCAATCTTGATGTCCTCATCTGGAATAAAACCAGACAATCTTATTAAATCTCTAGCAAGTGTATCTATCTTCACAGGGCTTCCCATATCTAGAACAAAAATTTCCCCACGCTTCGCCAATCCACCTGCTTGTATCACAAGCTGAACCGCTTCTGGTATCGTCATAAAGTACCTTATAATATCAGGATGCGTTACAGTTACAGGACCACCATTTTGAATTTGATTCTTAAAAAGAGGGATTACACTACCATTGCTTCCCAATACATTACCAAATCTGACTGCAGCATATTCTGTTGAAATCCCTTCGTTTTGAGAATAGCTTTGAACGATCATTTCACAGAGTCGTTTTGATGCGCCCATTACATTTGTAGGATTTACAGCCTTGTCCGTTGATATTAGAACAAATTTGCTAACATTGAACTGGTTGGATAATTCAACCATATTCTTTGTTCCAAAAACGTTGTTTTTAATTGCTTCTTCTGGAGAATCTTCCATTAGTGGTACATGTTTGTGTGCTGCAGCGTGGAAGACGACTTCTGGCTTTTCAGTTTCCATTATTTTGGCCATCCGATCACGATCACGAACAGAAGCGACTAACACCTTTAAGTTTAATTCTGAATTATTTCTTTTCAGTTCCTGTTGAATGTCATATGCATTGTTTTCATAAATATCGACTATGATTAGTGCAGATGGATTGTATACAGATATTTGTCTACACAATTCTGATCCGATTGAACCGCCACCACCAGTAATCATGACACGTTTTCCTCTTATATATCCACTGACAAATTCATTATTTAATTTAATTTGTTCTCTACCAAGCAAATCCTCTATTTCCACAGGTCTAATTTTTGATACTGTGACAGCACCGTCGATTAGATCGTGAACTCTTGGAAGAATGCTCACCATTGCCCCCGTTTCCTTAGCAGCATTGATTGCAAGTTTTCTTGATTCATCAGATGCTGAAGGAATGGCAATAATGATAGCTTGAATTTTTTCTTTGATTACTGTTTTATCTAAATCATTTCTACTTCCGTAGATTGGTAACCCGTGAAGCTTTTGGCCTTTCTTTGATGTATCATCATCGACAAATCCCACCGGCATGAAATCGCCATAACCTTTTGAATTTAGCTCTTTTAATACCATTACACCAGCTTGTCCAGCGCCGTAAATCAAAGTTCTTTTCTTTTGCTGATATTTAAGCACTTCCTTTGGACTTACATGAAAAAGCATTCTATAGGTAAACCTAGAACCTCCTATTAAAGCTATATCGAATATTAAAGCCAGCACCATAATGCTTCTCGGAATGACAATGTGATGAAACTCAGGCTGTCTCGACATAAGAAACAGCATCGCCATACTTAAGGACGAGCCAACAAGACAAGCTATAATCACATCGACGAGCTCAGTTATTCCAGCAAATCGCCACATTTTACTATACATTTTTAAAACTAACATAGTTAGATATTTAATTACTATGATTAGTGCTAAAACAAATATAATTGACTTAGTCCATGTAATGGTAACTTTAGTTATTTGATCAAACTTAACTGTATAAGCAAAAAAGAGTGATATTATAAAACAAAGTATGTCAAGTATAGAGAGTGTAGCTTTTTTTAATATCTTCTTATTCATTAATTCCACCTTTTTTCTAATCTAAATTGATACTGCCTATTGGCATTCTTGTATTACCAAGATTATCTATTTGTAACGACTTATATATCTTTTGATCATAATAATTTAAACCAAGTTCAAGTTGATATTTGCCTTTCGTTCTTGGAATTTCAAATGATACAACAAAGGTAGTATTTTCTTTTAATTCTTTTGTATCGAAAGGTTGGTCTATATCATATGCCTCATAGCCAAATGAATACCTTGATGAGTCGATATAATGTAGATCATTTGGATAACCTATAGCCCAAAATTTATAGCTAAATTCAATATCGCGCAATGCTATCATTTCTATCTCAATCAAGCACATTTCATTTTTCAACTCAGTTGTAATATTATTAATTTGAAATTGGTTTGAAATACTGAGTGGCATTTCTTCAAAATCAACTTTATTCTCATCCTGTTTTATGGCTTGCCAGTACAAATGATTAAAATTTGATTGAACTATCTTAGGTAGCAAGTAATGAAACTCTTTTAAAGACATTACTTTATCTGCAAATTGCACTTCCAAAGGCTTCACTAAAATTGAATTTAGAGTGTGACTAAGATTTTTATATTCTACTATTAATTTTGATCCACGGCTTAGATTATCAATATGATAAACAAAATCACCTTTTACTGACGGATAAATTTCAGTTAATATTAGTCTTTTGGAACCATCCTGTCTTATTTCATGTATGGATACATTAGCAACATCTTCAGCTTTGTCATCAGATATTCCATATATTGAACTTTTAAATGTAACTCCCCCATGGTGATCATCAAACACAACAGGAATTTCGTATTGATATGAATCCTTAACGGTCATATAACTCATTTCAACTTTTTCATTTATACAGGTAAATATTAACGCAGGCAACATAACTGCTAAAAGAACAGTCACCATATATTTTTTATTTAGCTTTGATAATAATGTATCGCTAGCAGCTCCTGTATTAAATGGCTTTAGTTTTACTTCTTTATTGCCAGCTATAAGTTGATTGAAATATGCAATCATTAAACCAACTAGAAACCACAAAAATCTTCTGTTTTCAACATTTAATACCGATGCTTGTATGCCTATTGCTACTGCAATAGAAAAAAACCAAGGAAATCTTTTAACAAAGGTATACTCAGATAACTCTTTCTTTTTTAGAATATAAGTTGCTTTTTTAATTAAAATTAAAATTGGCATACTATATAGTATTAACCCAATCAATCCAACCTCTGCAAATAAACCCATGTACGTATTATGAGGAATATCACCTCTTATCGGTAAAGATAAGGCCTTGAAATAATACTCTTTATTTAAATTAAAGTTGCCTCGACCAACACCAGTTAGTAAATGGTCTTTACCCATTTCAAATGCAACTTGAGTTAAATTAAAACGCACATCAAAACCATCAGAAAAATTAACTAATTTATAAATGATTCTGCTTGAAAACGTATCATGAAATACAAATGTATCCAAATTGACAACTGCTAAAAGAGATATCACTATAAACAAACCAATGATTACGATTTGCTTTCGATGATGTTTTAGGTTGAACAACATAAGCGTCGTTATTCCTAAAGTGAAACCAACTAAACCACCTCTTGAACCCGTCAAAATTAATGCTATTGCTGTTAAGCCTAACAGCAGACCTTGTAAAACCAATGCTTTTTTAGATAAACTCTCTTGATATTTTGCTCCAATATAAAAGAACATAATCGTTAAAAACATAGCCGCATGATTAGGATCTGTATCAGTTCCCATGTAATAAATCGCATAATTTGAGTTTGTTCCCATAATATTAATATTATTTTGAGCAAGAACAAATATAATTAACCCTAAAAAAATGAAGACCACTAATGAAATCTTCAATAATTTATTTACTTGCGTTTCGCTTATGTAGTTTAATGTGTTATATCCCACCCAAAAGTAAGCGATGCAAATCAGTGTTTTTATAACTTCTTCCAGAATCCCCATAATCCCCTGATTTACAACATTTCCACTATAAATGTTTAACACACCAGTAAACACAAGCCATACAACTAAGCCAATAAATATTGACATATATTTAAAGTTGTCCAAACGCTTATGTTTTATTGCATCAATTAATATTATCAAACCAACTATAGGTAAAAAGAGATCCGCAAATGTTGCATTAAATTTGGCTCCCTCACCTATATAGATAACTTTATTAATATTTATCGTTAATACCACTATAGAAAATAGAAGTCCTTGCCATCCCAACTTTTTAAGCATAATGATTCCTTTATTCTTTTTTTGATATAATTCTCATTATTTTAGAGAAAATTTCTCTCTTCAATTCATGTATTTCATTCACTTTCATAACTAGAGTACACGCAAAATAAACAATTATTCCTATAAAAATAGAGATTATCAGCGATAAGTTTGAACCTATAACGTTTGAAATGTATTGAAATACAAGCTTTGAAATTAGTCCCATAATAATAGACGACAGAAATATTTTCGTATATTCGACTTTTGAGCCCTTAAAAATACTACTCTTGAATTTTCGTTTAAAATCCTTTGCAAGCAATAAAGCACTTGAAATTGCAGAAATACTTGTTGCTAATGCAAGACCATTTAGTCCCCAAAATCTAGATAAAACTATATTCAATGTTATATTTACTATTACCGCAATTATTGCATTTTTAGTAGGCGTTTTAGAATCATTAACAGCGTAAAAACATCTTGTAATGATTTCTCTTATCCCTACAAAAATCATACCTATTGAGTAGAATAGTAGCGCCCCCGATGTTAAATTTACGGCTTCTAACCCAAATTCTCCTCTTAGAAATAACATTTCTACAATTTGATTACTAAATATCATTGCACCTATTGTTGCAGGCATTACAAATAGCATAACTAGATTTAGTGCTTTAACTGTTTCATTTTTTAAATCAGCAATATTATTTTCTGCTGCTAGTTTAGATATCTTTGGAAAAACTACAGTTGTAATTGCAATTACCAAAGTTCCATAGACAAACATATTTAATTTGTTTGCATAATTTAAAGCCGAAATACCACCTTCAACAATTGTTGAAGCTATTGTTCTATCAACTAATACGTTTATTTGGTTTACCGATATTCCAAGAATTAATGGTACTGCCAACCTAAGTGTTTGCATTAAATATTCATTTTTTATATCAACTTCAAATTTGTATTTATATCCATATTTTTTTGCTTTGCTTACTAGTAAGATTAACTGAAATAAAATAGAAATAACAGTTCCCCAAGCCAATAATCTAATATCAGAAAAAGAACTAACTAAAATGAAAACAGTTGCAATTATATTAACCGGAATATTAACGAATGAAGTATAGTTGTAATTGTTATTTGATTGAATATATCCATTAAAAACAAAGTTAATACTCGATAGGAAGATGCTTATTAGTGTAATTCTTGTAAACGTTATTGCAATGTTCATAACATCATTTGAAAACCCTGAAGCAAAAACTCTAATTAATTGCTCCGTAAATATAAAACTTAGAAAGTAAACAATTGCTGATAGTATTAATGCAAAATTGATTAAATTATTAGAGTACTTATTAGTCGTATATTGATCTTTTCCATTTTTATTAATTTTCATAAATAATGGAATAAATGAAGTTGAAATGGCAATCCCTACAAATGAAAAAACAACACTTGGTATTGTCATTGAAATAATATACGCATCACTAATATTTGATGCACCATACGCATATGATAAAGAAAGCTCTCTTAGCAATCCAGTTAGCTTAACTAAGATTGTAAAGATAAATAAAGAGAATACTGCTTTTTTCATTGTTTCCACCATATTTCATCTAGATTGTTTGCTGAGCGTTTTTTTACTTGATACTTTCGCTATATATATCGTTAAGCCATAAAAAACCCACATATTAATGTCATTCATAACAATAGCACCTAAAAATGAAGATGCAAAAAAGCCTGCAAATACTAATTTCGTAAAATATAATGGATGGCTGACATCTCCTTTTGTAAGGATTCGCTTAAAAAAATAACCATATATTATCACTGAAAAAATCACACCAAATATTAAGGCATATGACAAAGGAGAAAAGTGAGAGTAATGTCTATAAAAATTTTCAGCGACTTCTACTTTAACACCAAAACCTGAACCAAATATATATCGTAATGGCTTTTCACTTAAAAATCCAAGTATATTGATTATTTCCTCACTTCTTCCGCCAGTTGCGATATACATCGCATGCGGGTCTGAAAAGTCAAATTGAAAAACTAGTTTCACTCGATTTAGATATCTAGTAAAGTTCCATAGATAGAAAACTACTACAGCGATAAAAATTGATGACACTCCAATTATTTTTTTTGCTCTTTTAAATAACTTAGGATCAATTGACTTATTTCTAATTAGGTCATAAATAAATACTAATAATGCGAACATAACCATAACAAGAGAAGCTCTTTTTCCAGAAAGTACAATAAAAATTAACCCACTGAAAAATAATGGCCACTTCTTATTACCTAAATAATAAATCGAAGATATAATTAAACCTGTTGGCGCTATCGCTGGGTATCTTGCAAATCCTAAGGTTACAGACAACTGGAAAAAAATAATAATTAAAATGTTAGTAATATATGAAAATTTCATTATTTTATCAAATCTTACTAAACTTCTATCCTGCTCTGAGTGTTCTCCTAGATAATATCCAAATGACATGCCCAAGGTTGGTAGTACAATCGCAAACAAATGTGCAAATGTTTCTGACCTAATACCAAATTGATATAATCCATAAACCAGTGGAAAAATCGAGAAAATATAAAATACAATTGTCTCTCGAAAGATCTTCAGCTTACCGTTTAGCAATAAATACATCGCCATTATAGATAAGTTTGAAACAAAATATAGTTTAACTACAACTTCCAAAGGCGTTGCAGGAAATATAAACTTTAATACTGCAAATGCTACAAATCCAACTAAATACACAGGAAGCAGCATATAATATAGTTTTCTCATAATCATCCAATCTTATTATAATAATCACTTACATACAACTTAATAAATTCAATTATTTTACCACTTTCACTATTGTCAATATTCCTACTATTAATAAATTTTGCAGGGATAAGACCTTCAAGAATACTTTTGATAATATTCTCTTTATTTACAGATGTTAATTTCACTTCAATGTCTTCAAAAGCAATAAAATCCTTTCTTAGGATATTCTCACTTAAATTAGAGTAATAGTTACTCGTTTTAGTGAAGACACGTTTACCTCGTATGAGGGCTTCTAATCCAACTGAACCAGTATAAACATATACATTTTCAACCAACCGCAATAGCTCATTACTAGATTCGTAAGGATGAATCAAATTAACATTTGGATACTTCTTTAATTGTTTATAGAAGTTTAAATCTCTTTTCAAATACATTGCTGGATGTTCTTTAATTAGTATTTGAACCTTACTAGATGAGTTTTTAATTATTTCAAGAACAGAGCCTTCATATCTTGCACATTCAAAATCATCTGCCCAATAGTCAACTGTAGCTTCTGGTGTATAATGCAAAGGGAAATATATAGCATTATTTTCAACGGTAAGATCAGAAATCAAATCAAACTCTTTAATAATTTCTTTGCTTATAATATTTTTCTTCTTTATTCCTTTAAATATCAACGTATTGTAATGATAATTATATGGATCTCTGTCAGCTATTTTTTTTAGTGTAAATACTATCTGTTTTAGCCGTTCTTTATAGTAGTATTTTACACTTCCTGAATATGTTTTCTTCTTATTAAATTCAAAGTTTGGTGAATAATCATCTTTATCAATAGTTGAAAGTACCCTCTTAACCTCGTCGTCTGAAACTTCACGTTTAAAACAGGTCATTTCACCCTTTATAGAAAATCTTGAGTATCCATTAATAAAATGACTTACTAAAGAAACAAAAGGAATTTTTCTCTCAGAACAAATACGACTTAAAATATCTAAAGTATAATTGTCGACAAGCGCTCCAAAAAAAACGTGAAAGTCATTGGTATCAAACAATTTATTAAGATAAAAATAGCTTTTTTCAATTAGTTCAAATGATTTAGTTATCGGAAGGCTTCTCAGGAATCTACATCTATAATGTATGTCATTTAATATTTTAAAATCTAATATTTCACGATTCTCATTTTTATAAATGCCATCGCCAGTCCAAATACTTCCCACATTTCGAAATTCGCTTATCGTGACTATTTGGCTTTCTGGAAAGCATTCAGATACTATACTTTGATAATACTTATCATTCCATGGTCTAACATATAAACCAACTTTGCTTTTACACGTTACCATTTTTATCACCCTCAGCCATAATAAATTCTGCTATTCTAAAATCAAACAATGTATCTATATCAACACTCTTATGCTTTGCCATTATATATGCATATGTGTCATCGTTATAATAATTGCCATTTTGTTTAAGGGCTTCTAAATTAAAAATATAGATTGCTCCATTTGGTAGATAAGTTTTAACTGCTTCCTGCCTATTTAAGCTATTGTCAGCTCCAGTAAAAAAATCATTTAATTTACCTTCGGCAGAAATCGTTTTATACCAAGTAGGTGGATGTTCAGACTCTACAACAGAAATAACCGTATGCGCTTTTTTGCTATAAAAAAGCTCAACGGCTTTATCTATTTCGACAGCGTCTCTCAATGGTGAAGTTGGCAATAAAACCATAAAATCTTCAATCTCCATATCAAAATCCTGTTTTAGCTTATCAACAGTAAATAGATATGCATCAATCGCCTTAGAATTATCTCCCGCCAACTCCTGAGGTCTTAAAAACGGAACTTTAGCATTATACTTTTTTGAAATCTCTGCTATTTCTTTGTCATCAGTAGAAATAATAACCTCGCTTATATACTTTGAATTCAAAGCTGCTTCAATCGTATATGCAATCAATGGCTTACCACAGAGATCTCTTATGTTCTTACGAGGAAGACCTTTTGATCCTCCTCTTGCAGGTATTATTGCAATCATATTATCCTCTTTATTTTAAGTCTTCCCATCTCAAAACATAATCTTCGGGGACATCTACTTTTAATTCTCTACCAATCACATACTTCGTTTCATCAGGTCTAATTCCAGTTCCAGGTCTTTTATATTCTAAATCACTTTCTTTCAACACTTCACCTGCTTTTAGTGATTTATTTATTACGATACTTCTTCTAAATTTGTGCATTTTTGCTTTTTCATCATCAGAAACGGTTCTATAATAATTCCCCATTGCACGACTTAGCATTTTACCTTCTTCAACAATTACTTTTAATTCTTCAGGATTTGCTGATATCTCATGATCCCAACCTGGTAAATTTTTATCTGTCGTGAAGTGTTTTTCAATTACAGCAGCACCTAATGCAATTGATGCTAGAGGAACAGAGGTTCCTAGTGTGTGATCTGAAAAACCCACAGTATACATAGGATACATTTCTTGAAGCATCGTAATATTTCTCAAATTAATATCATCTACTTTTGGAGGATATATTGAAACACAATGTAGCAAAACAATATCAAAATTATTACAGGATTCAATTACTTTTACTGCAGCATCAATTTCAGCTAAAGTTGCCATTCCAGTTGAAATAACAACTGGTTTATTTTTTTTAGCAATATGCTCAAGTAATCTAAAATTATTGATATCCATAGAAGCAACTTTATAAAAAGGGACTTCTAATTTTTCGAGTAAATCAACTTCTTCCTCAGAAAAAGGAGTTGAACAGAAATCAACACCTTTCAAATCACAGTATTCTTTTAAGAGGTAATGTTGTTCTTCTCTTAAATAATATTTTTTAACCATAGCTTCTAAAGATCCAAAATGTTTCTTTGGAGAATCATCGTAGCTTTGGTTTCTTTCATATTCTTCTTTTGCTATTAATGATTTATCTGTCCAAGATTGAAACTTCACTGCATCAGCGCCGTTTTCAACAGCTGAGTCAATCATTTCCTTAGCTAATGCCATGTCACCATTGTGATTAGCACCAATCTCAGCAATTACATACGGTTCTCCAAAATTTTTAATTTCTTTTCTACCTAATTTCATAATTAACTCCTATAAAATCTTAATTTTTGACCACCAAAATGAGTTGGTTTCCATTGTATTATCTTGATTATAATATGCCATAAGATCCAAAGTTTGATAACAACTTAAAGCATTATACCAGACAACATCCAGTTCCTTAAGTAAAGAATAATGCCTTAATTTAACGCTATATTCTATTTCATAATCTTTATATTTGTTATTTAAAACACCAACCGTATTATTTTCATGTATTCTATAATAAGTAACTGCTTTAGGTACAAATAATCCAACTCCTTTGAAAGATAAAATAACAGAATATAAATACCAATCAAAAATAGCAGTTTCTCCAAAAGAAATAATATTTAATATATCATTGTCAATTTTTTTTAAATTAATTGCTGAATTGCTTAAGCCAACAAAATTATACTCCACTAAATCTGAAGGTTCATTTAGTCTCTCTGGAATATCAATAAAAACTCGACTGTCAGAATCTAAATATCTTAGATCGTTATAGAAAAAGGAGACGTCCTTATTAGTTTCATATTTTTCAACTATAGAATGAATTCTATCGTATTTGAACGTATCGTCAGCATCACCTAATATCAAAAGATCATAGTCATTAAAATATGCATACTTGATTAATTGACATCTTAAAACTGCAGGTGAAGCATGATCTATTCCTTTTATGACTACAGCATGTCGATTTAATTTTGATATCATTGTTACTATTTCATTCTCTTCTAAATCATCATTAATTATCAATATCTCATAATTATTGTAGTTTTGTGCATTGATAGAATCACAAAACGCATCAATATAGTTTAATGCTGCCTTATACACCACAGTACCAAATGCATACTTCAAATTTTCACCCTCTATGTCTATAAGCTACTTTTACTATATCCTAATTTTTCAACCATTCTCTCCATTTCAGACAACTCACCCATATCCAACCAGTTACCTTCGTTGATGGGATAAGTTCCTACTTTAATTCCCTTATTCAAGCATTCATCAATTAATTGTGTAAAGTGAAAAAGTTGATTATCTGGAATCATTTCTATGACATCAGGTTCGACTACATAAAACCCAGTGTTAACCAAATGGCTATTTTCAGGTTTCTCAATAGTTTGAGTAACTTGTCCAGAATCATCAATCAAAATTACGCCATATGGAATTTGAAATTTTCTAAGTGACGTTACCATTGTAATTTTATTGTTATTCTTTCTATGAAAATTTAGAATGTCAGAATAATCCGCTTCAATTAATATATCACAATTACTGATAATAAATGTGCTTTTTAATGTATCTTTAATTAATCTTAAACTTCCACCAGTTCCTAATGGCATAGGTTCTTCTACATAGTTGAGTTCATAATTCTTATCTACTTCTTCAAAGTATGACTTTATCATGTTCTTCTTATAGTTCACTGTCATATAGAACTGTTTTGCGCCAAAATCTAGAAATTTGTCTATGATACGTTCTACTATTGGGATCTCACCAATAGGTACCAAAGGTTTAGGTAGGATATGGGTATACGGATATAGTCTTGTACCTTTTCCACCCGCCATAATAACAATATCTGTATTTTGAAGATTTAGATTGTTTTTTTTACTCACTTCAACGTTCCAAAACACCACATCAATCACTGTATTGTTTTCATCGATAACAGGTATTGCATCTATAAACTTTTCTTGCATGATTTTTTGGGCATCATGAATTTGATTATCTCTGACAACAATGGGTTTTGAGTTCATTAAATGCGTTACGGGTAGATAAAGATCACCATTTTTCAATACCCATCTTCTGAAATCTCCATCTGTTACAATTCCTAGCAATTGACGTAGTTCATCAACAACTAAAATTATTTTTTTTGACGTTGTATCTAACTTGTCAATTACTTTTATAATGGTGGTATCAACACCTACACATATTTCTTCTATGTTTGTCATAAGATTACCACTTTCTTTTAATATTAGTATAAAATAAGCTTTATTTGATTAAGCTCAAAACATAGTTAATATCATCTGCATTTAAATTAGTACTACATGGTAAGTTAATTACTTTAGTATAATACGTCGTTGCATTTTCTATTTGATAGGCATAATCATTCAAATATGGTTTTTGCTCATGAATTAAGCCCCATATTGGTCTAGTTTGTACTTTATTATCTTGTAAAAACTGTATAAGATCATCTCTATTCATCTTCCAATCTTCAGAGATAAGTAAGGAATAAAACCAATAATTAGGACGGGTATTCGCTCTAAACGAAAGCAACTCAATCCCCTTGATTTTTGAAATCTCACTAGCATAAAGATGATAGTTCTCTATTTTAGTTTCAATAAACTTTTCTAGTTGTTCAAGCTGTGCAAGACCAATAGCAGCTTGAACGTTTGTCATTCTATAATTGTAGCCAATTTCATCATGGGTATAGTAAAGCTCATCGCTTTTAGCTTGAGTGGTGAGATGCTTTGCTCTTTCCAAAAAAGCACTTTGGTTACTTACGATAGCGCCACCACCACCTGTGGTTATGATTTTGTTTCGTTAAATGAAAAAACACCAATATCCCCAATGGTTCCAGCAAATTTTCCTGAGTACACACCAGAAGTATAGTAAGTTCCTATTGCTTCTGTTGCATCTTCTATAACAAATAAGCCATACTTGCGTGTTATTTCCATAATTTTTTCCATATCAGCCATATTTCCAAATACGTGAACTACAATTATGGCTTTAACATGCTTATTTGTCTTTCTATTAATAAGTTTACCATCTCTATAATCACATTCATCTTCACAAAACTTTTTAAGCTTTTCTGGATCCAAGCATAAATCACTATCACAATCCATAAAAACAGGATTTGCTCCAACATATTTAACTGGATTAACTGCAGCTATAAATGTCAATGTTGGTACAATTACTTCATCAGCTGATGTAACACCTGCAATTAGTAAAGACATATGAAGACCTGCTGTACCACTTTGACAAGCTACTGCGCCAGATGATTTAACATATCCGCTAATTGCCGCTTCAAAGTCATTAATATATTTACCACCTGTAGAAACCCACTCTGTATTAATGGCTTCTGATACTAGCTCTAATTCTCTACCTTTGAGATTTGGAACAGATAAAGGTATAAACTTCTGTGCCATATAGCTATTCACCTCACTTATAAATTGTAAATATCTGACTTGTATTTGTGCAAATTTGCTTTGAAAAATGCAATTGTATCTGCTATTCCTTGCTCAAAAGAATATTGTGGTTTCCAATCTGTTAGTTCCATGATTTTTTTATTCGATCCTAATAAGCGGTCAACTTCGCTATTCTCTGGTCTTATACGCACATTATCAGTCACAATTTGTGCATTAGGATTAATTTGTCTTATAAGTTCCTTCGCAAGCATTTCGATAGAAATCTCTTGCTGTGTAGCAATATTAATCTCTTCACCTATCGTTTTGTCTGATTCAGATATCTTGATAAATCCATTAACTGTATCTAAAACGTAATTGAAATCCCTAGTTGGCGTTAAAGAACCTAGTTTAATTTGCTCTTTACCACTAAGAAGTTGAGTAATAATAGTAGGTATAACAGCTCTAGCTGACTGTCTTGGACCATAGGTATTAAATGGTCGAACGATTGTTACTGGTAAATTAAAGCTACGATAAAAAGACTCCGCTAATCTATCTGCACCAATTTTAGTAGCAGAATAAGGTGATTGTCCTTGAAAAGGATGTTTTTCATCTATTGGAACATATTGAGCAGAACCATATACTTCTGATGTAGAAGTAACTAGAATTTTACTAACATCTAAATCACGTGAAGCTTGCAAAATATTGAGCGTCCCTTTTATATTGGTGTCAACATAGGCATCTGGAGAGTGATAACTAAATGGGATAGCAATCAATGCAGCTAAGTGAAAAACCTGCTCCATACCTTTCACAGCATTTCTAACTCCATTTGGGTCTCTGACATCACCTGCAAAAATTTCAACCTCATTCATTATTTCTTTGGAAACTGTATCTAACCATCCCCAAGTATTAAAAGAGTTATAGTTGACAAAAGCTCTAACTTTATGACCTTTATGAACCATTTCTTCTACTAAATGGCTTCCGATAAAACCATCTGCACCTGTAATCAAAATATTGCTCATTTTTTCCTCCATCATTTCAATATCAATTTACTTTCCCCAAACAACTCTATTCACATAATCAGTGTAGGAGAGAATGATTCTTAATACTTTGTCTGAAACATTCGGCATACTGTAATCTGAAACCAACCTAAGTGTTTCTTCCTTTTGATTTTCAAGGACTTCTAAACCTTGTAGTATCCTGTCAAATTTCAAGCCAACCATCATTACAGATGCTTCTTCCATCGCTTCTGGTCGTTCATGTGCCTGTCTAATGTTAAGCGCTTTTAGTCCTAGAATTGATGATTCCTCACTAATTGTGCCACTATCACTTAGTACGGCTTTTGCATTCATTTGAAGTTTAATATAATCATTAAATCCTAAGGGTTTTAAAGTTCTAATTAAAGGATTTAATTCTATATTTTTAAGTTCAATCATCTTCCTAGTTCTTGGATGAGTGCTAATAATAATTGGCTTATTATACCTTTCTGCAATTGCATTTAAACTCTCCATTAAATCAGTAAAATTTGTTTCAGAGTTAATATTCTCTTCACGATGTGCGGAAACAACGAAATACTCATTTTCCTTTAAATTCAATTCACTTAAGATATTGGATTGAGCAATATCTTCTTTTCTAGAGTTTAAAACTTCAAACATAGGGCTACCAGTTTTTATAACTCTATCTGCCGGCAATCCTTCTCTTAGTAAATACTCTCTTGCAATATCACTATAGGTTAAATTTATATCTGAGGTATGATCGACAATCTTTCTGTTTGTTTCCTCAGGTACTCTTTGGTCAAAGCATCGATTACCTGCCTCCATATGAAAAATCGGGATATGTCGTCTTTTGGCAGCTATGGCGCACAAGCAACTGTTAGTATCACCCAAAACTAAAAAGGCATCCGGATTTACTTCTTCGAGAATTGGATCAATTTTGACTAATATATTCCCTATGGTTTCTACAGCAGTTCCTGTTGCTGCATTTAAGAAATAATCAGGCTTCCTTAATTTAAAGTCCTTAAAAAACACTTCGTTAAGTTCGTAATCATAATTCTGTCCTGTATGAACTAATATATGCTCAACCGCATCTGACTCATCTAATTTGTTAATCACAGCTGACAATCGGATTATTTCCGGTCTAGTGCCAACTACTGTCATTACCTTCAACTTTTTCATCCTATACCTCCAAAAAATAAGTATCTGGATTTGCAGGGTCAAAAGATTCATTTGCCCACATAATTGTAATCATATCTTCAGATCCTAAATTTTCAATATTATGTGTATATCCCGTTGGAATATCAACAACTTCAAGCTTTTCGCCACTTACAAAATACTCAATAATTTCTTCAGAATATATATTTCTAAATCTAATTACACCTTTTCCAGAGACAACAAGAAATTTTTCGTTTTTAGTATGATGCCAATGATTACCTTTAGTTATCCCTGGTTTTGAAATATTGACTGAGACTTGACCTCTGTCATCCGTTTTTATAAATTCAGTAAACGAGCCTCTCGAATCCACATTCATTTTTAGTGGATAACTGAACTGATCTGTAGGCAAATAACTAATGTATGTGCTGTAAAGCTTTTTTGTGAAGGCATCAGACATATTAGGAACGTTTCTTAAATCACGACTGTTTTTAAATTCATAAATTAAATCAGCAACTCTCCCCAGCTTCACTTTATAAAACTCTTTAACTTCACAAAATTCACCATTTCTATTTTCAGCACCATCAAGACCATTTATAAGTTCTTTGACAATATCGTCAATATAGACGAGATTTAATTCAACGGATGGATCATTAATACTAATTGAGAGATCATTAGCAATATTATGACAAAATGTTGCAATTACACTATTATAATTGGGTTTACACCACTTTCCAAATACATTCGGAAATCTGTATATTAGTTTACGTTCGCATTTATGATTCAATACGAGTAGTTCGCCCTCTCTTTTACTTCTTCCATAAGGGTTATCTAAACTTGCTTGTGTTGAAGAAGAAAGCATTACAGGGCATCTATTCTCATGGTTTTCCAAGAATTTTAGCAAAGTATCCGTTAAATCTACATTTCCTTTAGTAAATTCTTCGGGATCTATCGGTCGATTAACACCTGCTAAATGGTAGACAAAATCAGCGTCTCTACAATACTCATTTAGATCATCTAAAGTCGTAGATTTACTATATTCATAAATTTCAAGATTCGGCTTCATTTTTAATTCAGAAATTAAGTTTTTAGCTATAAAACCATTTGATCCAGTTACGAGTATTTTCATCTTCTTCTCCACAACTCTAATTCTTGTCTTACATAGTCTAAGGTTAATAACTTTTCCTTTATCTGTTCAACATTTAGTCTTTCGGTATTATGTGAATTATATTCATCTTCTGATGACAATTCTTTTAATCCTTCTACAAAATATTTATCATAATTTAAGTCCCTTGTATCCGCTGGAACACAGAAGAAATTGCCCATATCTTTAGCAACGATATGCTCCTCTTTAGTCAATAATGTCTCATATAATTTTTCACCATGTCGCGTACCAATAACTCTAATCTCATTCTCAACTTCAAAGAGTTCTTTTAATGCGATTGCCAAATCACCTACTGTAGATGCTGGTGATTTTTGTACCATGATATCGCCAGCTTGAGCATTATTAAAAGCAAAAACAACAAGTTCAACTGCTTCTTCTAAACTCATTAAGAATCGAGTCATATTAGGATCTGTTACTGTTAGATCCTTACCACTTTTTATTTGGTCTATAAATAATGGAATCACCGAACCTCTTGATGCCATTACATTTCCATATCGAGTTCCACAAATAAGTGTTTTTTCCTGATCTACTGTCTTAGATTTTGCAACGAAAACCTTTTCCATCATTGCTTTAGATATTCCCATTGCGTTAATTGGATAGGCAGCTTTATCTGTTGATAAACAGATAACCTTTTCAACATTCATTTCTATTGCTGCAGTCAGCACGTTATCTGTTCCAATGATATTCGTCTTTACTGCTTCCATTGGAAAAAACTCACAGGAAGGTACTTGTTTTAAAGCAGCTGCATGAAAAATATAATTCACACCGTGCATCGCATTCTTAACACTTGCCAAATCCCTTACATCACCTATATAAAATTTCAGTTTTGCATTGTTATATTTTTTCCGCATATCATCTTGCTTTTTTTCATCTCTTGAAAAAATTCTAATCTCTCTAATATCTGAATCTAAAAATCTTTCCATTACAGCATTACCAAACGATCCAGTGCCACCAGTAATAAGTAATATTTTATCTTTAAACATATCCTTCCCCTTATTCAAAATGCTTCATAATGATCTCGTAAGCGTGATCAGAAGTATAGTTATTTAACAAGTATCTATTAGAATTCAATCCCATTAAATGAATCCTTTCCATATCAAGAAACTTATCGACTATTGTATTAAATGATTGTAATTCTCCACTTTTACACCAATATCCAAAGTTGCCATTTCTAATGACATTTCCAATATCCGTATTTATATCAGTCGCTGCAATCACAGGTAAGCCAGCTTGCATATAAGATAATAATCGAGATGGGAAGTTTGGTATTGTAAATCGATGATCTAAAAAAATCATTCCAACATCACATGCAGCAACAAGGTTTTCATATTCTGCTCTTGGAATAGACTCATATAAAGTTGAATTTACAAACTCATTGTCATCAAAATAGTCCTTTATTTTAACATATTCTGTTCCAGATCCAACAATCAAAAAGTGTGCATTAGACCTTAGTTCGTTAGCTTTAATACACTCCTTCAAAAATGGTACCCCTTGTGGCTTACCTAAATTGCCACCATACACAAAAATTACTTTTTCTTGAGGTAAGTTATACTTTTTCCTTAAAGCAACTCTATCATCTTGTGATAGATTTTGAATTCTAGGTGTAAGAGTATTAGGACATATTTCGACTTTACTCGGTTTTATGGGATTATTATTCAGAAGAAACTCGACATTTGCCTCCGACATGCAACCTATATAATCTGATGTCTGATATAGTTTTTGCTCTTTATTTCTAAAATATTTATATAACAATCCTTTCAAACCTGTTTTTTTTAACATTCCTAAATCCAAAGCATTTTGTGGGAAAATATCTTTTAACAACAAGTATGTTTTTGCAGAATCTCTTTTTTTCACATATTCCACCGCTGACTGCAATGTAATTGGTGGTGTTGTGTATAAAACTAAATCAAATTTAACATCATTAAAATATGTCTCAATGGCTTTTTTAAACTTACTCTCTAAAGTTAATGTTGAAATTCCTTTTTCAAAAATATTTGTTTTTTGAACATTCCCAATCTCTAACTTTAACAAGTTAACATTATCACTAGTAATTAACTTTGTTGGCATTTTGTTTCTTTTTTCAACAGGTGAAATTATATATAAGTGGTGTCCATTTTTCGCAAATGTCATTAAGAGATCCGTATAAATACCTTGCTGGTCCAATGAGTGAAAGTCAAGCAATGTCAAAAATAATATATTCATTAGTATAATCTCCTCGCTGGACAGCCTACATAAGTGCCAGATTCATCGATATCTTTAATAACGACAGTTCCGGCACCCACCATTACGTCTGCACAAATCGACTTATTATTAATTATTGTGCTTCCTATTCCAATCCAGCTATTCATGCCAATAGTTACACCACCAGCAACTTTTACACCTGGAGAAATATGAACATAATCTTCAATAAAATTATCGTGATCAATTGTGCTACCAGTATTTATAATACAACCCTTACCAATCTGAGTGGATGTATTTATAATAGCACCTGCCATTACTACAGTTCCTACACCTAAAGAGACATCACAACCTATTACAGCACTTGGATGAATTAATATTCCCAATGAGGCATTGATATTTTCAAGCTTGGTCATAATTAATTTTCTTATTTTGTTATTACCTATAGCGACTATAAAGTCATAATCATCTACATATTTTTCGTATTCACCATGATCAAAATAAACTTCCATATCAAGGCATTTGTTAATCTGATCATTTTTATCTAAGAATATTATTTTGTCCCAACACTTCATTTTCAATGCAATGTCAGCAATGACTTTACCATGACCACTAGCTCCAATAACAATTAGTTTACTTTTCATAGAGTTATACTTCCTTATTTTTTTCATTGCCTTTAAAGTAGTCCATTGTAACTGATTCATTAGAGCTAATTCCTTCTCTAATTAATACCTTTTTTATCGTTTTTATAATTATGATTATGTCTTGAGTAAAGCATATATTTTCAACGTATTTTACATCGAAAGAAAATTTTTCTTCCCAACTAATAGCGTTTCTTCCATTTACTTGAGCAAGGCCTGTTAGCCCAGGCCTAACATCATGTCTCTTTTTTTGTTCTTCATTGTACAATGGTAAATATTGAACTAATAAAGGTCTTGGCCCGACTATACTCATATCACCCTTTAAAATATTAATCAACTCAGGAAGTTCATCAAGACTTGTCGCTCTTAGGATTTTTCCAAATTTAGTTAATCTCACATCATCAGGTAACAAATTTCCTTCATTATCCTTTTTATTGCTCATACTCCTAAATTTGTACAAATGAAATATTTCACCGTTTAGTCCTGGTCTTGCTTGTTTAAAAATAACAGGCATACCTAAATTAACTGAAACAATTATGGCAATAGTCAGCAATAATGGAGATAGTATGATTAATGCGAAGAATGACAGAACAATATCTATCATCCTCTTAAAATATTTTTTGTATAAACCCTTTATTCCGTTATTCTCATTTGCCATAAATCTATCTATCCCCAAACATTTCTAATTACATTACAAACTCTAGCCAAATCTTCTTCTGTCATCTTCGTATCACTAGGCAAACAGACACCCTTTTCAAACAACTCTTCACTTACTTTTCCTCCGATATAGTCATACTTTTCGAAGTAAGGCTGAAGATGCATCGGTTTCCAGACCGGTCTTGACTCAATGTTATCTTTTTCAAGTGCAAGCATAACATCTAATGGTTTCACTTTCCCATCGAGTGTAATAACACTTAACCAACAATTTGGTTTATTCCAATCATTAATTGGCATGAACGAAATTCCCTCTAAATCGCTAAGATGACTCTTATAATATTCAAAAATATAATTCTTTTTTTCTACTCTTTGATCTAAAACTTTCAATTGCCCTCTTCCAATACCAGCCACAATGTTACTCATTCTATAGTTAAATCCAAGTTCACTATGCTGATAGTGACGTGCTTGGTCTCTTGACTGTGTCGCCCAAAAGCGAGTTTTATTGATTTTATCAACATTATTTGAAACGAGCATTCCACCGCCAGATGTTGTAATTATTTTATTTCCATTAAACGAAAATATTCCATATTCGCCAAATGTACCTGTATGCTTTCCTTTGTAATAAGTTCCTAAAGACTCTGCAGCATCTTCTATTAAAGGTACATTATATCTATTGCAAATATCAATAATACTATCGAGATCTGCAGATAATCCATAAAGGTGTACAACAATTACCGCTTTGGCATTTGGATACTTTATTAATGCTTCTTCTAAAGCTGATGGGCTCATATTCCAAGTTTCGAAATCACTATCTACGAAAACAGGTACTGCCTTTTCATAGATGATTGGATTTGCTGTCGCAGAAAAAGTCAATGATTGACAAATCACAATGTCTCCTTCATTAATGTTCAATGATTTTAATGCTAAATGTATTGCTGCAGTTCCCGTAGTAGTTGCTGAAGCGGCATTAATCGATACTTTTTCTGCAATTTCATTCTCGAAATTAGTAACATTTGGTCCTAACGGCGCTATCCAATTTGTTTCAAATGCTTCATTAATATATTTCATTTCATAACCTTCATCACTCATATGTGGTGATGCTAACCAAATTTTTTCTGCCATAAAAGCCTCCAATTATCATCTAGATTTTATGCAATACATAAATGCCTTCACCTTTAGGATCCATCCATTGTAAAAACTTAACTGTCTCTACTGATTCTTTTCTCCAGTCGATTGTATAACCGTTATGCTTCAATATATCATAAAGTAGATTTCCTACTTCATCTTCTTGTCCAACCATTATCACTACTTCATCTTCACGATAATGCTCTTTAACCACATCAATCATATGCGCTTGAATTTTTTTCACTGCTTGATATGATCTAGAAACAAAGTCGATGGTTTTTTTTGATAAAAAAGCAATGCCATCTGGTGTTAAAATATACTTTACCTTATTTCCATTCAACCTCTCAGCCTTAATTATCCCCACCTTAAGAAACTTTTTAAGTAAAAGGTTAACCATTCCTAAGGAAATGCCTACTTCATTCGAAATTTCTCTTTGAGAAATATATTCATGTTTATAAATAACTTCAAGTATGTTTAGTTCATTGATATCCATTATCCCACCCCATGCGTTCAATTCTTGAACGCTAATGATAGAATAACATTTCTAGAATATATCGTCAATGTAACTGGATTAAAACTGGATTAAATCTACATTAAAGTATCAAAAAAAGGGCTATTACTAGCCCTTTATCTACTAATATGCGTTTCGATTAATAAAACCTTTTAAAACGGTTAATAAAATGATTTTTATATCAAAAGAAAATTTCCAATTTTCAATATAATACAAATCACATTCAATTCTTTTTATAATACTCGTATCTCCACGCCAACCATTTACTTGAGCCCAACCAGTGATACCAGGACGGACCTGATGCTTAATCATATACTTTGGAATCTCATTTTTAAAACGGTCAACAAAAAAAGGTCTTTCTGGTCTAGGTCCAACGACGCTCATATCTCCCTTAAGAACATTAAAAAATTGTGGCAACTCATCTATGCTCGTCTTTCTCATAAATGATCCCCATTTCGTTTTTCTAGGATCATTTGGGGTAGTCCATTTTGCCTTTTCATCATCGCAGTTTTGCACAATCATAGATCTAAACTTCAACATCATAAAGGTTTGTCGATTTAATCCAACTCTCTCCTGTTTATAAAAAACTGGCCCCTTTGAAGTAAGTTTAACTATTATTGCTGATAGTAGCATTATAGGTGATGTTAAAATAATTGCTACTAGTGAGAACAAAATATCAAAGCCTCTCTTTAAAGCTTTTTTAACAAAGTTATCAAGAGGAACATGTCTAGTATCAATCACAGGGAGACCATCCAAATCATCCATATACGGTCTGGTTGGAATATATTTATAGTAATATGGAATAATCTGAGTTTTAACACCCGCTTTTTCACAACTTAGAATAATTTCGCCCAATTTCACATAGTCCGCATCGTTTAATGCAATAATTACTATATCGACCTCGTGCTTTTCAAGTATGTAATCAAGGTCATTTAATCTTCCTAAAATGTTTTTCTCGTTAAACCAAGAACCCAAGTCCCTTGTTTCATCGATAAATCCGACAATATTATAACCCCAGTCTTTTCTTACAGATAAGTTTTGAGTTAATTGTGTTGATATATCATTACAGCCTATAATCAAACATTTTTTAAAGTATTTTTCATTTTGAGTACTCTCGCGCCATATATATTGAAACAATATTCGAGCAACTGTTGTTAAAACAATATTAATCGCTAAAAATAAAGCCAAGGTCCATCTTGAAAAATCTACAATTTTCAATAAGTATAATGCTAAAACGATAACAAGCATTCCTAGAGTATTTCCACGAAATACTCTAAGGAATGATTCATATATACCGTATTGATTTTTCACATTATATAAATCTAAAGCATTGTAGATTAAAATGTAGATAGGTAAACTAAAAATAATAGGTAGAATTGATTCCCAAAGGCTAAATACTATTATACCTTCTGAAATAATATTCGTGTAAAATCTTAAGTAGTACGCAACTAAAAAGGATAATAGAAGTATAAACCCATCTAAAAAGACCTTTAATCGAATTAAACTTTTTTGATTCTCTTTTACCATAAAAATCACCCTAATTAGTTGTTTTTCCAGTAACCTCTAAAAAATGCAACAAATACGCCAACCATTAAACCGAGTATAAGTGAAATCAATATGATCATAATTTTATTAGGCTCAACTGGATTCTCTGACACACTTAAATATGAACTTATATTTATTCTTGATTTCATAAATTCGAGAGAACCCTCGTCCAAAGAATCAACTGTACCATTAGTATAATACTCTGTTATCGCAGCCTTTTCTTCCTTTAATTCATCTAGCAATTTTTGATTTTGTTCAATTGAGGTTTGAAGGCCAATAAGTTCAGTCTCTGTTCTTATAAGTGTCTCTTCTAGCATCGTGTAATTTGGATTCTCAATTTCCTCTAACATCATCTCTTCAGATAAGTTCTCAACTGAAACACCTTTGTCATTTGCAATTTTAATTAACAAACTAGGATCAGAAGATACAAGTTTTTTAAGTGTAATTACTGGTGAAATTTGTGATAATTGATTGTGTAATTCAGAAATTTCAATTGTTTTTTTATCGACTTGCTCATTTAATGAACGTATTTGAACAAAGTAGTCGCGTTCGAACATATCTACAGCAAGTTTTTTATATTTCATATTTAATGAATTCACAAAGGTAGAGGTCAATTCATTTAATATAACTTTTGAATATTGTTTATCGTTATCTCTTATAGAGATTGAAAAATTGCTACTATCATCTGAGGTAGAAATATTAACTTTCTTTTTTAACTCATCTGTAGAATATGAAAGTTCAAGTTTTGTCTTTACTTTTGAGAGAACTTCTTCACTCAATAAGACATTTAAATAATCCGACTTTAAAGTCGATGGAAACACAAATGTACCATACTTACTTGTAGCCGACTCAGAAATTAATATCGTTCCATCTACAGAAGCCTCATATAATTCATCCTTAATTACAAACGCATAAAGCATTCCCAAAAGAACTGAAACAATAGTAATAACAATAATCAGCCTTTTATAATCAATCAAATTCAATATTAGTTCTTTTAAACTAATTTCATCCGTATAATTTGTTTCTCTATTATCCATTTGTACTTCCTCCATTTTCTAGTCCAAGGTTATTATACATGAGTTTAACTTAAAATCATAGAGATTAGACATTAACAGTGTATTACAAACAATCTATGTATGTTAAAATAGAGATATTAGTTTTTAAGAAAGGAAATCAAAATGAAAAATAAATCCTATTCATCAAAACATAGCACTGAGAGTTTAATCAGTTTAGTGGTATTTATCATTGCATTTATTGGATTGGCAATAGTACCTTTACTAGTTCGTGTAACGCCAGTTGCAAACTACCTGAATACTTATTCTTGGTACAATTCCGACGCAGTTAGATTTGACTCTTACTCTTTAATTAAATCAAATGTCATCTTATTTTTAGGTGTTGCTTCATTAATTATATTATTTATTAGACAATATTTATATAAAACTTATTCTTTCAAAGATCCAATAGTAATCACTTCATTGCTATTTTTAATTTTAATCTTATTATCTCAATTTTTCTCTTCTATTCCTAACATCTCAAATTCCGGAATGATTGATCGATTTGAAAGCAGTTGGGTATGGATTTCTTATATTTTAATTTTCCTATGTGTTTATGGTGAAAACTGGAGTGATAAAGCATTATTGAAGATTAAATACGCTTTCCTTGCATCCACTGCCATTTTGGGAATAATCGGCGTTTTTCAGTATTTAGGATTCGATCCTGTTTTTAATAATTTAACCAAGCCTTTTATAACGAGCTTTAAGATGAACGGAATTGATTTTAATGCGGATTATTCAATTAATTATAAAGTAATCGTACAAACGTTATACCATTATAATTATGTTGGCTTTTATTTATCTTTAAGTATTCCTTTTATACTAACCTTTATCTTACATGAGAAAAATAGAGTCCTTCAATTGTCAATGGTTTTACTACTTGCGCTATCTGTGTTTAATTTACTAGGATCATCCGCTAGAGGTGGCCTTGTAGGTGTAATTGCATCTATACCTTTTTTCATTTATTTCAATAGACACATTTTAATAAAAAATAAAAAAGTAGTGCTCGTGCTTTGTCTCGTTTTCGTAATTGTCTTCACAGCATTTGAAGCCTCAACTAATGGTTTTATTACAACAAGAATTAAGAGCATCTTCACCTCAGTCGAAACACAAAACAAGCTTAACACAATAGAGATCATAGATAATCAAATCAAATTTGAGTTAAGTACGGGTGAATTGTTGATCAATGTTCTTTCAGATACTAATTCCGATTGGACTTCTGAATTTTATTTTAATTCTGAACCTACAGCTTTGACGCTTGATAGTGCAAATAATTATTATGTTTTTGATGATGAAAAACTAAATGGCGTTAATTTGTTTCTAACGCAATATGATACACTTACCATGCTAACGATAAATGCCTATGGCGAAAAGTGGAACTTCGCATATGATGACACAAAGGAACTTAAGTACGTTAATGCCTTCGGAAAATTTGATATCATCACCCAGCCTGATACATTAGGATTTGAAGGACGCGAAAAGCTTGGTTCATCTAGAGGCTATATTTGGTCGCGCACTTTACCTTTGATTTTAGAAAAACCTATATTAGGATACGGGGCAGATACTTTTGCAGTTGTGTTTCCTCAACAAGATTATGTTGGGAAATACAATGCCTATAATACGACAAATATGATTGTAGATAAATCACACAATATGTATTTGCAAATCCCTATGAATTCTGGAATTCCTTCATTAATTGTCTATTTAGGATTAACAATTTTAGTACTCTATAAAGGATTTATCTATAATCGATCAAATCCTATGTCCTCATGGAATGTTGCAATTGTACTTTCAGTTATTAGTTATTCTGTTGCAGCTTTCTTTAATGATTCCTCAGTGCAATTAAGCAGTGTCTTTTGGGTCCTACTTGCGTTATCCGCTTCAATATCGAAATTTAACGTTTTAAAGAAATAGTTATATTCTTATAATGAATTTGCACCTCTTTACCATTTTCAGCCAAATGCTGATAATTGGATGAATAGAGGTGCTTTTTTATTATTTTTTTTTATCATATAAAATAAATTATATGTGTAGTTTTTTTAATGCATTTTTAATGACAAGACATTACGATAGTACTATAATATTTGTTAACACATTGTAAATTTTCAGATATCTGAATTTTACAAAATTTATCAGGAGGTATTTATGTTAAAGAGAAAAATCTGGTCTCTCGTGTTAACACTAATTATCGTAGTTGGTACCATTTCACCTGCGTTCGGTGTAACACTTGATAGACAGAACGACTTGCCTGCTAAAATTACTTTCACTGAACCTGACGAAATCGTTCGCGTTATCGTTGAGTTAGAGGAAGCTCCAATTTTAGACCGTTCAGGCACAAGGGGGATGAGTTTAAGTGAGATCAACTCAGATTATCTTGCATCTGAAACTGCTAAACTCATTGAAGTTCAAAACGAAGTCAAAGATGATATCTTAGTTTTGAGCACTGATGTAACATTTAGACATACTTATGTGAAGAGCTATAATGGCTTCTCTGCAGATTTGAAATCAAGCTTAATTTCAGAAATTCAAGCACTTGATAATGTTAAATCTGTTCACATTGCAAACCGCTATGAAAAACCAGAACCACAAATGCTTACAAGCGGAGGAATGGTTAACGTTAATAGCATGTGGGATTTAGGTTACAAAGGCGAAGGGATGTTGGTAGCTGTTCTTGATACAGGTATCGATTATCAACATCAAGACTTTGTTCTAACCAATCCAGGCAATGCAAAGTTAGACCAAAATGACATAACCGATTTATTAGCAAATAATGACTTAGCTGTTGAAGAATTTGCAGCTTCTCAAAGCTTAGCAATTACTGCAGCTGATTTATACAAATCATCAAAAGTTCCTTTTGCTTTTGACTATGCTGATATCGACACTGATCCTAAACCAGATATGACAAAACCACAAGCGTCAATCCACGGTGTTCACGTTTCTGGTACAGTCGCAGCTAATGGTAATATTAAAGGAATCGCACCAGAAGCACAAATCGCTACAATGAAAATTTTCAGTGATGATAGCCCATATGCTTATGAAGATGATATCGTTGCTGGTATCGAAGATGCAATCCTTATCGGAGCTGACGTTATCAACATGAGCTTAGGTGCAACTGCTGGCTTTACTGATGATACAGATCCTGAACAACAAGCAATTGCAAATGCAAAAAATGCTGGTCTTGTAGTTGCAGTATCAGCAGGTAACTCTGCTAGATTTGGTGAAGGTAGTGGATTCCCTTACGATTTCACATTCCCATGGAATCCTGATACTGGTCTTTTAGGTAGCCCAAGTGCTGGTACTGGCACATTTTCAGTAGCTTCTATAGAAAACATCATGGCGATGTCACCATATGTCCTTTCTGCAGATAGTGATAAAATGCAGTTCATGCCAGCTGGAAATACAGATCCAACTTCAGTCTTCAACGCAGGTCCAGTTGAATATGTATATTGCGGACTTGGCGCTACTGCTGATTTTGAAGGTAAGACTTTAACTGGTAAAATCGCTCTTATCTCAAGAGGATCTTACGCTTTCGTAGATAAAATCAATAATGCAATTGCTGCTGGCGCTGCTGGTGTTATCGTATTTAATAACTCAGGTAACAGCATGATTAGCATGGCTTATCCAGATGGAGAAACGATTCCAGCGATCTTTATCGGACAAACTGATGGTAACAAACTCGTTAATGCTACAGTAAAAACAGTTACATTTGACCCAACATATGTTGATAGCTTTGCAAACCCTACTGCTGGTACTATGAGCGACTTCTCTTCTTGGGGTCCTACACCAAGCTTAGAGTTCAAACCTGAAATTACTGCTCCAGGTGGCGACATTTACTCTACAGTAAATGACAATAAATATGAATCAATGAGCGGTACTTCTATGGCAGCTCCTCACATCGCTGGTGCGTCGGCAATTATGCTTGAGTACATCAGAGATCAATTCCCTGGTTTAACTGCTGTTGAACAAGGTAAACTTGCAAAAGCATTGATGATGAGTACTGCTGTTCCTGTAATCGATGGCGATACAGAATATTCTCCTAGACAACAAGGTGCTGGTCTATTAGACCTTGAAGCTGCGGTTAATACAGATGTATATGCTTATTCTACATTATCAACTGATGATGCTAAACTTGCACTAGGCGAAGTTGGTTCACAATTCAGCTTCCAAGTTACTTTAGATAACTTTAGTGGTAACAATCACGAGTTTGCTGTAAGTGTAAGTGCTTTAACAGATGCTGTTGGCATGTTCTCTGGTATTCCTGTAAATGCTGGTTATGCTATGGATTTAACTGGTGCCGTAGTTAAAGTATCTGGTACTAATGTTAAAACTGCTGAAATTACTACAGTAGGCGTATATCAAATTACTCCAGCAGTAGCACCTTCAACAGTTAACGTATTTAATGCAGTTGATGCTTCAACTACTTCAGGCGCTACAATGGTAATCGTTCCTGTGGCTGCTAACTCGACTGAAACTGTAACCGTTAGCGTAGATCTTTCAGGAATCGACCCATCATTATATGACTATTGCTTTAATGGATTCTTCGCAGATGGCTTTGTTCAGTTCTTAAGCTTAGCTGAAACTGATGATAATCCTAACTTAAGTATTCCTTATATGGGATTTGTAGGTGATTGGGAAGATGCATCAGTATTTGATGACGATATCTACATGGGTGCTGATTGGTCTTACTTCTATCCTCAGTTCCAATCAATGATTTCAGTAGTAGATACTGGTAACAGTGTTTACGATGGTTTCTTCTTAGGCGTAAACAGTATCGCTGATACTGCTTCATATGATAACATCGCAATTTCTCCAAATGGCGATGGCGTAAATGATAATGCAGCCGTATTGATGTCTATGTTAAGAAACATTGAAAGCTTGAATGTCTTCATCGCAGATGAAAACCAAAATCCATTGGAATTCATTAGCTTAAATGAAGTTGGCTTCTTAAGAAAACCATTCTTGAGTAATGGTAACTTTGTACCTTATGAGTTCCCAACTCCAGATAATGAGCTAGCAAGCATTATTTGGGATGGAACACTCAGCAACGAACCTGCACCAGAAGGCCAATACTACTATGTGGTAGAAGCTAATATCGCAGGTGGCTTTGGTACTCAGTATTTTGCATATCCTGTGTATGTTGACTACTCTGAGCCATCAGTAACAAACAGATCACTATCAAATAATCAACTTACTTTAACCACTTATGATAATCATGCGATTATGAGTTATGAACTTGTAGATGCACAAAATAACGTAGTTGTTCAATCTGCTACTAATGTTTTAGATGTCACTGGTTTAACATTAGAAGATTTGGCACTTGTAGTAACTGACTATGCAGGTAACAGAACTGAAACTACTGCAACTCCAGATACACAAGTAGTAAATCCACCAGTTCCATCTAACCCTGAATCACCTTCTACACCATCAACACCAAGTGTTCCAGGAACTACCGAATTACCTTACAGCAATAATGGATCAGCATCACTTGTAACTGTTCCTGCTGAAACAATTACAGAGCAAATTAAACAAGCTACTGGAAATGAAGTAATTCTTAAATTACCTGCAACAATCAACACAGATAAACCAATCGAAGTTAATATCCCTGCAAGCTCATTAAAAGAACTTCTTGCAGCTGGTAAAGAACTTGTCATTCAAGGTAGTGAAGTATCATTTAAATTAAATGGTAACATTACAAATCTTGATAAAGCAACAAAACTTGTCTTCTCAATGAATCCTACAAAAGTTGAAGACTATAACGTTGAGAGTGGTGTAACACCATCAGGAATCGTATACGATTTCAATATTACACTTGATGGTGAAAAAGTAACTGAGTTTGGTACTAGACCTGAAATTACAGTAACTTTACCAAAAGGAACTGCTTCAGCTTCAAAACTTGGTGCTTATGTTCAAAATGAAGACGGTACATGGACCTATGTAATGAGCTTCTACAATGCAGCAACAAATACAGTTTCTTTCAAAGCACCTCACTTTAGCACATACGCTTTAATGTCTTTCAGCAAAACTTTTGATGATATCCAAGGACATTGGGGTCAAGCAAATATCGAAGAAATGGCTTCAAAATACGTTGTATCAGGTGTAAGCGAATCTACATTTGCACCAAATAAAAACGTTAATAGAGCAGAGTTTGTTGCAATGATTCTTAAAGCAATGGGCGAAACACCAGAAGGCAATACAACTTTCACAGATGTTACTGCTGACAAATGGTATGCTGGTTATTTAGCTAAAGCAGCTGATCTTGGTTTAATAGATGCAAAAGCTGACGGAAGTATCAATCCATTAGAAAACATCACAAGAGAAGAAATAGCAACTATTACAGCTAAAGCTCATGCACTTATCAATAACATTAAGTTAACCGATAAGACACCTAGCGTTACTTTCACAGATGCTTCATCAATCACTGATGGCAATGCAATGTATGTTGGATACGTACAAAGCAAAGGCATTATCGTGGGTTATAACAACTTATTCAGACCTGGTGATCTATCAACTAGAGCTGAAGCAGTAAGTATAATCAAATCAATGCTTGAAAAGTAATCAAAAGTTCTAGCAAGTATCAAAGCCCCCATGTTCGATTAGAACGCTGGGGGCTTTTTATATCAGTGCTTTATGTAAGATCGCTTAGCATCATAGTAACTCAAGAAAAATAAGATGTGTTTTTGTCTGCGCTTTTTCTCAACTTTTCTTCTATGTTCCTCTTTTTCAGTTCGTCTTTTTCAGTTCTTCATTTCCAAGTTCATCAATCTAAACTTATCATTTCTGAGTTTCACAATTTTTGCTTTAACAAGGACTTGCACTTATTCAATAAAGCTTTGTATAACCATTATTGTAAGTACTATAACATCACAATATAACGCTTAGCTCTTGCCTAAATCCATGACTAAGGGATTTGGATTTTGTTTTATTCTTTAACATTATCTCAAACTAAACTTTAGCTTCAATTTAATACCGTATCATTCAACTATATACTTATACTTTACTTATAGTTAATAGTTTTCCAAAAGGTTCTATCTTATAGTCATTAAATGCTCTCCTTAGATGTCGTCCAGGGTCTCAAAATCCGCTAATCTAAGCATTTCATCTATTTATATGTACACAGATCTACTTTCATTAAAAAACAAAGTCTCAGTCTTAACACACCCTTCTCAAGTTTAAACCACTTTTTAGATTATGAGTCTAACAATTACACTTGCACATCTTAGTGCCTTAATATTGATACTATAGATCAAACCTTTTACCAGCCACAATTACAAATTCATCATAATAATTATAATAGTGTAGCC
Source organism: Fusibacter sp. QWL-12 (assembly GCF_058683495.1). Lineage (NCBI taxonomy): Bacteria > Bacillati > Bacillota > Clostridia > Eubacteriales > Fusibacteraceae > Fusibacter > Fusibacter sp. QWL-12. The sequence continues at coordinate 1,726,524 of NZ_CM178745.1, read as the reverse complement.
CTTACTATGTTTGTCTAATTTGCAACTAGTACTCACCATATGGTTCGCATCAAATATTCTGATATCGAGTTGTCAGATTTTACAACTGGCGTGCCATTTTTGCAATAAAAAAAGCCAAGGTCAAAGACCTTGGCTTTAGTTTTTAACTAATAACTATTCAAGTGTACCAGTGTATGAGAAGTTAGCTAGTTTGTTACCAGCAGCATCTTCAGTGCCTGCATGTTTGAAGAATTCAACACTGTAAGATTTACCTGTCATATCAGAAGCAACAGTTACGTTGAAAGTTACTTGTGGAGTTGTACCATCTAAACCGTAAGTTACAGTGTAGTTAGCAGCAGTGTAGATAACACCGTTGATTTTTACTACCATGTAAGCTTTGTCTAAAGCAGTAGATGCTAAAGCTTCAGTTAAGTTAACTTTTACAACTGCGTTAGTTGCACTAGAGTTAGCTGTAGCTACTTTTACTGCAGATGGAGCGATACCATCAGTGATGTTACCAGCAACAACTGTTTGAGCTGGATCTACTTTGTTTCCATAGATATCAGCTAAGTTGTGAGCGATGATTGATACGTGTGGAACTGTAGTACCAACTAAAGCGTTAACTGTTAAGTCACTTGATAATGTTAAAGTGATTTCGTTATCATCAGCACTGTATTCAGCGTTGATTACATAAACTGTACCTGATGTAGCATCTACTCTGAAGTCAGAAGCAGTTACTGTAGCAGGGTTGATGTTAGCAGAAACTGCAACAACAACTTTATTTGTAGCTGTAGCAACAGCGTTTGTCACTGTTACATAAGCAGCCGGAATAGCATTTAATGCAGTAGCAATTTTAGCTACCATTTTGTTAGCAGCAACGTCAGTTACGTTGATGATTGTAACGCTAGTTACAACATCGCCAGCGTTAGCTGTAGCGTTTTTAGGAACTGTGATCTTAACGCTTTTGCCATCTGCAAGTAATTCAACTGTGTGTGAAGTACCTAAAGCAACTGGCTTAGTGCTGTTTAAGATATAAGAGTAGTTAGCTTTGTCAAGTGCTGTAGCAGCATCAACTTTTTCGCTGAATTCTACGATGATAGAACCAGTAGTAGTTGTTGTTGGTTGAAGAACTTTAACATCAGTAACAACAGGTTTTGTTAAGTCTGCAACTGTAATAGTAGCAGTGTAAGGAACCATAACGTTAGCTTGAACTGTAGTATCAGTTACAGCTGTGAACTCAACTTTGTATTCATCAGCATCAAATGCGCCAGTTAATACAAGATCAGTTAAGATATCTTCGCTATCGTCATTTTGATCATAAGCAACAGCAGTTACAGGAACAGTTACAGGAGTAGCATCTGTAGTTTTGATTACAAATGAACCAGCAGCCATAACGTCTTTGCTGAATTTAACAAGTAATTCAGTTTGTGAAGTTGCAGTTACGCTAACAACTTCAGGTCTAGTTAAGTCTAATGTAGGAACTACGTTGAACTTAATGTCGCCTTTGTTGCCATAGTAGTCAACAACGTCTTTTAAAGTAATTTCAGTACCTGATAATGGAAGTGGAGCAGCTTTAGCAAAGTTTAAAGTCCAAGTTTGGTTGTCTTTAGTAGTTTTGCTTACTAATGCAACACCATTACCAGTAGTTACTGTGAAAGTACCTTCAACTGGTTTAGATAAAGTAACAACAACTTTAGTTTGAGTAGCTGAATCTAATGAAGCTAAAGCAGCAACAGTAGTATCGTTAGCTACAACGAATTCAGTTTTGTTAGCAACAAGTTTGAAGTTAGCATAGTCAACAACGTTTGCATTAACTTCAACATTGTGTACGCCTTCTGCTAATCTAGTAGAAGTAACTAAAGTTACAGTTCTACCATCAACAGTTACAGTAGCGCCAAATAATAAACCATCAATTTTGTAGTTGCTTAAGATTGATGCTTGAGCAGGTTGAACTGGCTCACTGAAAGTTACAACTAATTTTTTGTTACCAACGATTTCAACACCAGTTACCATAGGTGCAACGAAATCATTTACAGTAAATTGTTGTGAGAAATCTTTCACTTCAGAACCGTTTACGTCAGCGATTTCAGCGATTTTTAAAGTGTAAGTTGATTGGTTAGCTAATGTGAAGATTGCAGTAACTGTCATGCCATCTTCTGATAAAGCTACGCTATCAGCAGCAGTACCACCGATTGTGAAGTTAGCTTTGTCAAGTGTATCAGCATCGATTTCGTTGTTAAACTCAACCATAACTTCTCTTAAGTTAGTTGCAGATACTGATTTAACAGTTAAATCTGTAACAACTGGAGTAGCAGGCTCAAGTTTGCCTAAGAATACGCCAAGTGTTAAACCAGCTTCAGTGTTCATAGGAACTTCTGAAACTGCAACCCACATAGCTTCGAAAGCTTCGCCTCTTGTTAAAGCAGTACCTTCAACCATGATTCCAAGACCAGCAGCAGTTTCTAAAACTGTACCGTATTCGAATTCATAGCCAAGAGCGTTTAACAATACAGCAGCTAATTGGTTAGCTGGAACTTCAGCATCAGCTCTGAATGTTCCATCTGGATAACCGTTCATCCATTCATTTTGTTGTGCGTAAGCGATAAAAGGCTTAGCCCAATCTTGGAATGTGTCAGCGTCTGTAAAATCAGCTGGTTGTGCAAAAGCAGCAGCTTCTTCTTTAGCGCCGTTTAATTCAGCGATTAATGCTGCTAATTGAGCTCTAGTTAATTTAGCATTAACGTCAAGCTTCGCGTCAACTGTAGCGCCGTCTTTACCTGAGATGAAGCCGTTGTCTAATAACATTTCAGCTCCGCTCATGTCTGCAGCGAATGCAGTTGGCATCATACCTAGTACAAGCACTAAAGCTAATACTAAAGATAATACTCTTTTCATTGCGAATTCCTCCCTTTAATTTTAGGTTTAATTTCTTGCTTCTTGTTACAGAAGAGAGTTTTGATCAATAACCCCCTTCCAAGGCCAAAGCTCTGCCTCGGAACCGCGTAACCCGCGTGGGATATCGCAAAATCCTATTACTGATTATATCACCTTACAAGAAGCTCGGTCAATCAAAGTTTTTTATTGTAATAGAACTGTAAAAGTACAGAACTACTTGTACTACCTCATTATACATGTTTTTGTATATGAAGTCTGTTACCATACCATTACATCGTGTTACAATACCATGACAGAAGTTATATACCACTATCCACTTTGTGATACTCAATTATTTAATTAGACGCGATATTTTTTAAAAAGTTCCAGTACCAATTACCTATAAAAACAGTTATTTGGGAGCACTTTATTTTCCATATATAAAGGAAAGAAAATTTAGTGTCACTCTTTACTGTCGATTATCTACCTTTTTCACATAGTGACTCAGTGTCATTTTACCGTCGTGTGCTTCGCCAGGTTTACTCAGATACATTTCACCGCATTTTGTAATCTTCGTAACGCCAGATCGGTACAGTCTCATCAGTAGATCATTCTTAATCGACTCTGGTACACTTAGCCCTACAGTCTGAAGATGTCCAATATGAGGTCTAAGCATTTTGATCAAATCTGAGCGTTTTATTGGCACGACCCAAAGGTTTCTAAAAAGTGGCGATGTCCTTAAGGTACTCTCGTCTGCGATTAGAACGCCATAACTATGATCCGCATCCGTTAACGGAAATTTACCTTTTAAATTTCCTTCCATACTTAACGTCTGATGCAAGAAAGTAATCTCAGCTTGTCCTTCAAAGCTGAGCTCAGTTTGGGGAAAGCGATTAGAACAGTCACAAAGTGTACTCGCCAATCTTCTAGCAAAATCATCTAGATATGCTTTTTCATCTAGATATGTTTTCACCTCTATATCAGCCCCCACTCTATCAACTCCCGCTTGATCTGGTATCTCGTAAAAAACGCATTGAGGGGAGCTACAATATAGCTGGTTGGTGATACAGACTTCTTCCGCTAATAACTTTAGGTCTGCATCCGTTGTTTCGCACTCTGAGAAATAAGCAAAACTGATCTTATGTCCCCACTCTATCATCGGCTTATTTGCTGGAAGAGAAGTTCTCAGCGCCTTTATGGTCGCATCACTTCCCCAGACCACTACCGCATCTGAAACTTCCGCTAGAGCCTGTAGTCTCATTTCGTCACTCGAAGGTAGATTAGTTACATATATATAGGGTTTTAGCCTCGGCTCTATCTGAATCAATTTTTCAAGTAAAAAATAAGAAATCCCCGATTCGCCTTCAGGCAGCTTAAGTATGTTGATATTGCCCGTTAAGAGGCCCTCAATTACAGAAAAAGCTGAAAGCCCTATCGTATTGCCTGCACCGATATGCATGAGTACGCCAAGTGGTAGATAGCATGATTTTCTTTCAGTCCCGTTTGGGTCTTTCGATGTTATCCATTCACCTAACGGTGCAACTAACTCCGACTTAAGTTTATATGCCAGTGCCTCACGCTTCATGTCCTCTAAAGTATGTGTCAAAACCGCTTCTATCCCTTGCGTACCAATCCCCATCATTTTTAACAATGATAGTGCATCTTCCTTAGTAACGCTGTTAGCTAGTCGATCTACGGCATCGATTACAATTTCAGCATCTAAAATCTCCATCGCCAAATCCTGTGCGATGATATCGCCTAAATCCGATATCTGATTAACAAAGCTTTCTCTTGAGCACCTTTCACCTCTAAACAGATTCATCATGCGCCTCCTCCGATCAGTTCACCAGCGGTTATCGCACACGTCTTACTCTGCGTTACTCCCGCTCTACCAAGCACCTCAAAATAAGGCGTCGATATCCCACAACCACAGCTTCTACCCTCTCTAAGCACTGCGATGTCCTTCATCATCACACTGGATAGCGGCATAGACTGCACAAGTGGACTGATAAAATTCAAAAACCCCGGCTGATCATACCCGAGTGGCTTTAGCGTTTTAACATCTCTGATCACCACACGACTCCAGATGGGGACGTGCATATGATGATTTCGACATTCTGGATAGGCGACGCTGTGCTCCACCGCACTGTAAAAATCTCTAATATTCTCCTTTGGGATACGCAGTCGGGTAAATACGCGCTCACGCAGTTCAGCTTTTGGGATCTCACTCCCAGCAAACTGCTTCCACCCACCACCAGTAAGGACAACTGATTTTTTACTGAGATTAAGCGAAGGCATACCCATTTCATCCATCACATCAAGTAGACGATTTAGATAGACTGGAAAGCCGAGTAGCCTTACAGGCAGGTGCATTTTTTCATATTTTTTAAGTGTTTCCAGTACACCGATGAGATCCGTCTCATACGAATTTCCTATGGCTCTGATGGCATACTTTGTGTTTAAAGCCGGTGCAAATCGGCGCATGCCATCGGCGACCTTTGTGTTTCCCATAGCATTTTCTGGTCCAGGTTCATAGCCGAGGATGATGTAGTTGGTAGGTAATAATGAGAACAGACCATGGTAACGCATGGATTTGATGATCATTTTTACACCGAGATCTAACGTCTTCTGATCTAAAAAAATCTGGCTTTTTTGTCCTGATGTACCAGATGATGTGGCATGTAAAACGATGTTCTCTTTTGGAACGCTCAGTACCTCATTGCGTTTGAAGACATCTGACGGAATAGGTGCGATGGCATATAAGTCCTCAGTTGATTTAAACTGGTTCAAATGCAAAAGCGCATCCTTCCAAAATACTGTATTTGAGCCGTGATGCTGCAGTGATTCCTTCATCGCGGCCACAAACAAGTGCTCACTTCCTGCTTGATCATATATATTTTTATATGAAAACAATTGATCTATGTAGCTCATACTGGCCTCCTATTGGCACCGCAATATATGTGTGATTTACATACATGGTATGGTATTTCCAGTGTTTGTGCAAGTGTAAAGCAAATTAAAAGTACACCCATCACATATCAACAGGTGTACTTTGACTTTAAAGCTCTGATTCTCGTAGTCGTTCTACTATACTAGATCGATTGACGGATCTAAGGATCACTAGAGGGATGTAGATCCCTAAAATACCGAAGATTGGCAGTACAGATAAAACGGGTACTAGGGTAAATCGGTACGTGATGAACCAAAATACATTGGTTAGAAAATGTTCAATCAACGGACTGGTTACGACCACAATAATACCTACAAATAAAACGGATCCCACTGTATAGAGCAGGCCTTCACTAATCAGCATAATTTTAAGCTGTTTGCCCGTCATCCCGATGGACTGCATCAAAGCAAACTCGTGCTTTCTAGCAACGATACTGGTGATAGTCGCGTTAATAAAGTTTAGAATTCCAATAAGTCCAATAATCAAACTCAATAGGCTGCCTATCGTTAAAAACATATTTTGAAAGGACCGAAAAGCGTCCTCTTGTGTCTTCTTACTCTCAAAGTTCAGGTTAGAAAAATCATTCGAAGTAACGTCACTCAAGTATTGATCAATCACCTTTTTCGAAGCATCCTCTGCGTCAAAAGCAACATACATGACATCATTGGTCTGTGTATCCTCTAAAAAGGCTTCTGTACTGAGAATAAACTCATCAATACCATAATAGCGATAGCTAATCGCATGTGGCACATGAACAGTTGCTGCGACCTCGTACACCACGTCCCTAGTTTCTCCTAAGGTTAATGTTACCTGTTCGCCAATCTTAGCCCAATGTGAGCCCTCCATCACATGACCGTAATCATCCATAGAGTAGACTGCAGCGATATAGCGACCACTCGGATCGCTTAGTTTGGATAAATCCCCGTCGATAATGATAAGTTGATCCATAAGGAACTGATCCATACCGTAGAGCTGCACCCAGTTGCCAACATTTCCAAAGCTGTCCTTTTTAGCATTTTGAATCATCTGATTTAACGTTGATTCGTCATTCCATCTGCCAAAGTATGCTCTATAATATGCTTCTGGAACATATTCAGTAGCACCAGTGTTCAGCCCATATACCCGACCAAAATCAATTATGCCTTCAAGCTGATCCATCGCTTCGATGACATCATCGGTCAACCCCTTATCGTTCTCCCAATGACGGGTTACCTCAAAATAATCACTGTCTGCTACTATATAGTCCACTGCAAGATCAGAGAGATACTTATCCATGTCAAAGCCATCCGAAAAAGTAACTGTCATCGTTAAGAGTACAATTGACAGAGATAAGGAAAGCAAGGTGACTGCAGTCTTTTTTTTACTCCGCATCAAGTTGCGAATAGCCAGCTGTAGCGATGATACCTTCACTTGACTTGATTTTTTACTTTTTTTAGGTCGATAACCATTTGCTTCTACATATCGAATCGCTTCTATTGGCGTTACCTTTGCAGCAATTTTACTTGGCTTTAAGCATGAAATGATGATTGTAAGATAAGAAAACAGTGCAGAAAACATAAAAATTGCTGGACTTATCGAGACCGTTTCTTTCACAACACCACTCATCTGATTCAAAACGACAGGCGTAAGTAAGCTGCCGATTAAATAACCCATACATAAGCCAATTGGTACACCTATTAACGCAAGTATACTCGCCTGTTTATATACGATACCTTTAATCTGCTTGCCTGTTAAACCGATTGTCTTTGTCAGCCCCCACAGACGCGTATCGTTCATAACTGAAATTTGAAAGATGTTATAGATAATCAAATATCCAGTTGTAGTAATCATTAAAAGTATACCGATCATTCCGATGATAGTTCCCATATCCATATTTTCAATGAGCTGCGCACCTGTATAGCCCCAATTGATGCCAACGTTGATATACGTATTTTCATTCTTAGGGTCTTCAACTTGAAAACCATTTTTCTCTATGATACGCAACATAGTATTTTCTATCTGAAGTGAGTTTTGAAACATGACATCCATACTCCAAGTGCCCACGTATATATTTTCACCCTTTGTTACGTCATATCCGGCTGATTTGAAAATTGACGCCACTCTGCTTTCAGGCACTAATACGTGATTTGCTTTTACAGCACTATCATATGGCCACCAACCGCTGAGGACAAATTTTTCAAGTACTTTGGTGCCATTAACGTCTATCTCAAGCTCGATGTTTGCTCCAACCTCGGGCTTTACACCCAGTAAAGATAAAACCTTTAAGTCGGTTGCAACTTCATTGGTGCCTTCCGTCGGAAGCTTACCAACGATCGGCTCACAGTACATCCACTTTGCTTGATTGGCATCGCTATACCCAACCTCCACATGGTATTTGTTAAACGGCGGTTCCATAAGCATACCAACCACGCGTCTTAGTCCATAGGCTTTAATTTCTGAATCATTTTTGATTTGATCAAACTCTGCTTCACTTAGGTATTTAAAAGTACCATGCGCATAGCCACCCACCTGTCTAAAGTTCGCTTCTTGTACCGCATCGTTAAATGACATCCCTATGGTAAAAAGGGTTGTAAACAAAACCGTCGTAAGGATCATCGCTAAAACAGCGATTCTATTTCTCGTTTTTTGTGATTTCAATATTCGAACACTTAAATGCCATAAGTACTTTCTGTTAGCAACTCGCATTTTAACCCTCCCCTTTAAATGATCTTGCCATCTTCTATACGGATGATTCTATCTGCAAGCTGAGCGATTTCCTCATTATGTGTGATCATAACAATGGTCTGTTGAAATTTTTGATTGGATACTTTAAGTAGACTCATAACATCTTGGCTGGTTTTAGAATCTAAATTGCCAGTTGGTTCATCAGCTAAAATAATAGCGGGCTTGCTTGCAATTGCTCTAGCGATAGCAACTCTCTGCTGTTGTCCTCCCGACAAATTATTGGGTAAATTTTGTAGTTTTTTAGAAAGTCCTAAAGTATCCACCACTTGATGAATGTATTCGATATCCGGTGTACCACCATCAAGCTGTATGGGCATAAGTATGTTTTCATATACCGTTAATACAGGAATCAGGTTATAGCTTTGAAACACAAATCCAATCTTTCTTCTTCTAAAAATCGTCAACGCCTCTTCTTTTAAAGAAAATATCGATTGGTTTTCAACCATAACACTGCCTTCAGTCGGTCGATCGAGTCCGCCCAGCATATGTAACAGGGTTGATTTACCACTGCCAGATGTGCCAACAATTGCAACGAACTCTCCCTTTTTTACTTCTATATTCACACCATTGAGTGCAAATACACTTTGCTCACCAGTGCCATATACCTTCTTCAGTCCTTCTGCTTTTAAAACGGTCATCTTGCCTCCTATAAAATAAAAATCTGTATACTCTATACAGATTTTATCAAGTGATTCTTACTCAATTCTTAATAACGCTTTTTAAAATCTGACAAACTTGAAAGAATTAGCCCTTGGGAAGATAAATTGAAAAAGTTGCACCATTGCCCTTTGAGGATTTTATTTTCACATACCCGTTTTGATCCGATAAAATTTCTCGCGTCAAGAAAAGACCAATACCCAGCCCCTCGACACTGGCTGCGTCCTTAGAGCGATAAAATCTCGTAAAGATATTGGCATGCTCAGATTCATCAACGCCCATCCCATTGTCATCAACATTGATCGCTAAGAAAAGTTCGTACTCAATCACAGAGATATTAACCTTTCCTCCCTTTGGAGCGTACTTAATTGCATTGTCGATAACATTTCCTACAGCCTCTATTGTCCATTTCATATCAAAGACAGCTTTACTTTCAGTTGGCAAGATCGAAAAGCTAATTCCCTTCATTTCAGCGACGGGTTCGTATATCAGCTTTAGCTCTCTAAGTAAAGGCATTACATCATTTAAGCAAGGTGATAGTTTAATAATGCCAGCGTCAAGCCTAGACAGCTTGATAAGCGTATCAATAAGAAAACTGAGCTTATTGGTTTGATTTTGAACCGCACGGATCGCCTCAATCTGATCGCTTTGTTCTTCCTCCTGAAGCTGTTCCGATATAAGTTGACTGTAGAGCTGTATGTTCGCTAAAGGTGTTTTAGTTTGATGTGAGATATCAGATATAAGTGCTTTAATACGGTTTCTTTCTTCTTCAATACTGGTTTTACTGCGTTCAGATATAGCTATATATTTACTAAATTGATCTTCAATTGATGAAAATAGACTCTCATTGTACTCAGATGCATTAAAAGTTCCATTAGCTGCCTGCTCGAGCATGTTTTTAAGCTTTTTCATGACAATCGAGGTTTTATGAACTCTATAACTGGCGTAGATAATAACGGTTAGCATAATGATAAATAGGGCGATTAAGAACGCCTTACTTATAATGATTTCGTGCAAAAGCCATTGCATCATATCTTTGTCACCCATGTGTAACCAATGCCATATATGGTTTTAATATAATTGGCTGCGTCCAGCTTGTCCCTAAGTCTTTTTACCGTAACCGACAAAGTACTTTCTTCAATCCAGTTGCCCTCAGTCTGCCAAACCTTTTCGATTAAAAGATCACGGCGCAGAGTTAATCCTTTGTTTTCAACCAATACTCTAAGTAATCTTTGCTCTATCTTACTGAGTTCAATTTGAATATGTCTCTTTGTAAATATCATCTTATCGAAGTCAAATCTATAATCATCAAATTCAAGAATATTTGGGGTTTTCGCTGGAAGCCTATTTAGCTGTGTGTTCACTCGAGCTCTTAAAATATCTAGATTAAAGGGCTTGGTTATGTAATCATCAGCGCCTTTTTCAAGCCCCATAATGATATCTGCATCCATATCATTTGCAGACAAAAGAATCACAGGGATGTGAGGGTCATTGCTCTTGATGAGCTCTAAAATCTCAAACCCACTTCCGTCTGGTAAATTTATATCTAGGATGACAAGCGATGTCATACCACATGCAATCTGAGCCTTAGCAGTCTTAACATCATAACACTGTACCAACTGAATCGTATTTGATTTAAGTGCTAATACCAGACCGCGGCTTAAATTAATATCATCCTCAACAATAACGATTTGCTTCATCTCTACCTCATTATCACAATTAAGCTTTATCTTTCGAAACGACTAATATTCTAGCATAAACAAAGGTCATGCAAAAGTTTGATAAACCCTTATCATCCCACCTACAACTACCATATCACAGAGTATGCAGACTTGTCATTTAAAAGAAACTGTAAAAAGTTGCTGTCTATAAAAGAAATGCTATAATAAGTACTTTTGTAGTTCCTTCACTTGCCAACGACGATAAATCAGTTGATCTATGTAAAAGAGGGTTGCTATAAATATTATATTTATAGCAACCCTCAATAGTTTCAACTATTTATTAAGATAATCAATGGCCGCCTCAAGCTGCGGATCATAGTTTCTAGCATCTTCAGAGACCAACGCACTTTGAATCGCTTCTAGAGTCTCTTTTGTCAAAAGTCCCGACGCCGTTAAGCTATGAGAAGATTGAAATTCTTTTATAATCGACTTCGTCATTGGTCCATAAGAACCATCTGCCTTAATATCATAGCCTAGCAGTGCAAGTCTTTGTTGTATCGCATAGACATTCAGTGAAATCGAGCCTGAATTTACATTCAAAGGTGCAAGTGATGCCGCTAATTCATCCGTCATATTGACAGGAGCTTCTACTATGATATCTGGTTTAATGCCGATACCATTGACTTTATAATCATTATTGAGTAAATACTCGGCAATTGTTAGCTTTACTGCACCACCATTTGTTAGAGGCATAAGGTTTTGAACCGTACCTTTACCAAATGAATTCGTACCAATGACAACTGCATTTCCCGTTTGTTGTAAGCTTCCTGAGAAGATCTCTGAAGCACTTGCAGAGCCACCGTTGACAAGTACTGCAACCTCCATAGGCGCTTTTGCAGTAGTCGCTCTATAGGTACGATCGTTAGTGCCTTTATAATCGATCTTAACAATTTGTTTTCCAGCAGGAATAAAATAATCTGAGATGTGAATAGCAGTGTCAAGATAACCACCTGGATTATTTCTGACGTCGACAACTAACTTTTTCACATCATTATTTGTCATATATGCCATTGCTGCATCAAACTCACTATTGGTTTTATCTCCAAACTCTGTAATCTGGATATACCCAATACCACCATCCAACATTTCATAATTAACAGATTTTAAGATGATTGTATCGCGTACAATTGTAAATTCCAAAGGTTCAGTTAAACCAGGGCGCTTAATGGTAAGTGTGACTGGCGTCCCCTTCTCACCTCTAATCATCGATACTGCTTTTTCAGTAGTGAATCCAGTTGCATCAACGCCGTCAATCTTAATAATCATATCTCCTGATTGTAAGCCTGCTTTATCAGCTGGTGTATCTTTAATAGGTGCAACAACCTCAACGTAGCCTGAATCGCCCTCAGTTATAGAAGCGCCAATGCCACTAAACTCACCCTCTAAAGAAGTGCTAAAGCTTTCATACTCAGAAGGGGTGAAGTAGGTGCTATATGGATCAAGAACATTAAAGATTCCTTTATAAGCACCTTCAATTAAGCTTTGCTTATTGACGTCTTTATAATAATTGCTTTGAATTGTTTCCATCATGAAGTCTATAAAATCATGAAAATTCTCATCTGTTGCAGCATCAGATGTAGAAATTTGTGCAGTATATGCAATGTCGTTATCGGAAACCAAAGTCTGTCCATTACCTAAATAATAACTATCTGGTGCTATATAAGTATCTGCGAATATTGGGGCGAGAGCTGTACCAATTAACAAAAGCGCCATTAAAATAGCAAGTCCGCTTTTTATTAATTTATTGCGCCTTTGCTTACGCAGTTTTTTCTCCATTAAAAGTGTTTTAGGATCTTTTTTTATTGAATTCGTTTGTGCCATATCCAACCTCCTTTGTCATGGAATTAATTATACCCCTTATAACATACTAATTCAAGGAAACTTAATAGGCAATTTCAATCCCGACACAAGAACTCTGTAAATCCGCTAAAACCTCATCAAACTCAGGATCAGCATACCTAATCCAGTTGCAATTAAGCCACTGATAAAGTTAACGACATTATTGGTCACTATTTTTATGCCACTGACTGGTCTTTGCCCAAGTTCATATGTCTTTTCAGTAAGTTCATTTGTTTGAGGATTTTGATACTTAGCTTGAAATACTTCTCCAAGAATACTATCAATAATAGACCCCAAAAAACCGAAAAATGCAACTAAAGACAAATGTAATATCGATATATAAAAGGACATCGTTCCTATAGATAAAAAAGTGTTGATAAAGGCTATAAATAAAGCACCCGCAAACGAAGCCATAAAGCCAAGCTTCGTAACTCCACCAGATAACCCTTTTGCAACTGGGGTTTTCGATAGAATATTAATTGGTATGTCTTTACTTAAAACTCCAATTTCTGACGCCCACGTATCTGCATTAGCTGCAGCTATTGCAATTACTGCTCCAAGTTTAAATAGTGTAACACTTGTCATTTGAAAAAGAACAGCACATATTAACACTACCCCGCCATTTGCTATCACCTGTGTATAATCTCTTTTGTCCGATTTCTCTAGTCGTTTTTCAATTTCTTCGTTTTCTTTACCACCCATAAATTTACTGATCTTTGATAAAAAACTCGAAGAAATGAAAAAGCCAACTAAGCTCATATAAATCGTCGCAGATTGAAACCCAAATAATAAGGTACCTAGGATAACCGAGGCAATCATTCCTGATAAGGTCAATGAACCTTTTTTAAAAGCAAATAGACTCACTATAAAACTCAGTAAAAATCCATAAACATACGACATTACTTTTGCCTCCTAATAAAAAAGACAAACCTTTTCATGCTTGTCTTTTTACCGTCTTTAACTTTTATTCATTTGATTTAATAATATCAGTCTTTAAATCTTGCTAATAAATATTTTACGACGAACCACCAATCTTTATTTATTAAGTCTTACCAACTCTATATAGAGATTGCCATCCCTTTTCTCTACAGTTGCAGAATCAATCATTGCGCTGATTAGCGTTAACTCATCATCATCGTCGTTTTCACCTGCAAGCTGCCAGTAATATTCTTCTATTTCAGATTGTCTTTGATTGTTCAACATCTTTTCAAAGTGGTTGATAAAATCCTCAGAGTATTTTGTATTGTAATCAACGATTCTTACGATAGAACGATCTGATTCTGTGATGATTTTAAAATCAACTTCGTTGGTATCCTCTCTTAAAAACAATGTGGTTAGCTCATCTACTATTTTACAGAGCTTTTTTATTTCGTGTCTCATGCCTTTCTACTCCCCCTCTTAAATGCATCTATGATTGGTAACATAAATCCAGCAACGATTCCCCCAGAAAAACCGTTGTTGTAAAGGTTTATCCCTCCATGAATAATACCTATATTTGTTACTAGAGTCAAGTGTAGCATTCCTGCCATAGCACCTACAATTGGACCATAGGCTCCTGCAATTGGTGCTATGGTTGTAGAAAACAGTGCGGAGATTAAAAATGTCGTGCTTGAAAAGTCATATCCAAAGAAGATTCCTGCAAGAAGCACACCTAAAACTATCGGGTAACAGTTTTTTGGTTGCTTACCAAATGCAGCGAAACCTACGATGGTTAAGATACCTGCAATAACAGGACCATTTATGACACCACCTAGAATTAAGACAAATGCCACACTGGCAAGTCCCATTAATCCCATGTTAACAAAGGTAATCCCATAACCTAATAAGGATGTAAAATCCGTTATCGTACGACCTCTATAGTCAAAGATCTCTTTATAACGTTTAAATGCGTCCTTGTTAGTATATACCCCAACGCCTATCAAATAGACAAAAGAAAGGATTAAAAGACCAATGATATAAGGACTGTTTGTGTCATGTATGATGTTGACGGTTGCAATGTCCACATCAAAACTTCTTAATGCACTTGTAATGACCGTGCCTACGATTCCCGCAGTAAAACCAATGTTATAAAGGTTGAAACCATCATGAAAACGAATCATATGCGACGACAAAGGTACGATAATAAATCCTATAGAAATCCCTGTGATCAGCCCCATTAAATAGCTAAATCCCTCAGTAAAAATACCACTAAAGGTAATGAAGCTAACGATTGGTGCAAGTGCTGTACTAAACATAATGACGAGAATAATGTTTTTCATAGGGATTTGTTGATAACGTGCATAAAGATACCCACCAAAATAGATCGGTAAAATGTTTAAAACGTTTTTCCCAAAAAATGAAAAACCTAAGACAGTGAAAAAAGCAGCTATTAAAAGTCCGTTGATACGCAACTTAAAGCGCTTTAATAAATACAAGTTAAAAAAGCCGATAAGTGCTGAATTGACAAATGCCGCACCGATACCGCCCAATGCCATAAAGTCGGTTAAAAGAGTGGTTGGAGATTTTATAATTGCTTTTAAACCTCCTAAAAGTGTTTCATGATCGAGAAGTGCATAAATTAAACCGAATAGTAAAAATAGGGTCGGAAACAAAGCCAATATCAACAGCTTTTGCTCCTTGTGCAGGTCTCTTTCTTCAATTTTGTTTGTAAAAACCACAGATTCACCTCAACATAAATTTTTAGTTTTATCGTTTTTGTTCCCTACTATTATAACTGATGTACCTTGTATCGGTCTATGCTTATACAAATAATTGATATTTTGTTCAAATTCTTTTGAATAAAGACAAGTTTAACAGGATATAAACTCACCACAAGCGCTATGACTTCTCACTCTCAGAAAGAAGATATGCATATTATTGAATTTATTTGTTTTTTTATCAGAACTTTGTCTAAAAGGATTGCACACCACTATAAATAGTATATTATAGATGTGAGCGATGGTATTACGTTAGGGTTAATACCAATTTGAATAATTAAAGGGGGCATCATAATTGAAGTTATCAATACGAAAAAAACTCATTCTCATTTCCAGTTTGCTTCTAATCATTCCTATTTTAGCAATTGGAACAACTAGCTATTTCTTTGCAAAAAACCAACTTTCTTTAAAAGGTGAAACCATTCTCAAAAACGGCGTAAAACAAGTTATGCAGCTTATCGATGCAAAGAAACTTGAAGTTTCTCGAGGTAGTATCTCTTTAGAAGATGCGCAAGAAGAAGTTCGAGTAAAAATGCTCGGTGTAAAAGATGCAGATAATAAAAGACCAATTAGTAAAACGATAGACTTAGGACCTAACGGATACTTTTTAGCCTATTCTTCTGATGGCGTTGAAGTAATGCATCCGTCACTTGAGGGGACAAACGTTTGGGACGTTGAAGATAAATCTGGATCAGGCTTTAAGCTTGTACAAGAACAAATTAAAGTCGCTATGAACGGTGGTGGTTTTGTTACATACGCTTGGACTTTACCAGGTTCTGAAAGCATCGGTGATAAAATTACCTATCAAGAATACGATGCTGATTGGGGTTGGGTAGTGTCTGCTGGCGCATACGTTCAGGACTTTAATAAAGGCGCTAACCTGATACTTCTTGTAATAGTAGTTGTTTTGTTGATCTCTTTGGTCATAGGTCTACTAGTTATAACACTCTATTCAGGTAGTTTCGCAAAACCAATACGTCAGATTTCTAAATCATTACTCGAGGTTTCGAATAACAACCTTGATGTCTCAGAAATCCACATTAAAAACAAAGATGAAATTGGCACACTTGCAACATCATATAATACAATGCTTACAAACATGAGACACTTGATCGAAACAATGCAAAAATCTTCTAGTACAGTTACTGGTCTTGCACATTCACTGGTGGAAGTTACGGATCAAACGACCAATGCAATTAATGAAGTGGCTCAAACCATTGGCGAAGTTGCTAAAGCAGTTAGTGAAGAGGCTTCAACAACTGAAGAAACTGTTATTAAAGTCAATGAGCTTGCAACTAGCATTGATGGCGTAAAACAGTCAACTGCAAATGTTGAAGAGTACTCAAAGGCTGTTGAAACTCTAAGTATCGACGGTTCACAAATAGTAAAACAGCTCCTCACAGCAAATGAAGAAACCAATAAAGCAACAGAAAAAATAAATGAAGTAATACTCAAAGTTTCCGAAAGCACTGAAAAAATTCACACTATTACCGATGCAATAACTGGTATTTCAGAACAAACTAACTTACTTGCTCTAAACGCTTCTATAGAAGCAGCGCGTGCTGGTGAGGCTGGAAGAGGTTTTGCAGTCGTCGCGGAAGAGATTAGAAAACTCGCTGAACAATCGGCTAATCAGGTAGGCGAAATTAAGAGTATTATAGGTGAAATCAACAGTCACTCAACGCTCTCTATCGAAACGATGAATGAACTCAAGAAGGTCACTGTTGAACAAAATCAATCAGTTGAAACAACTCAATCTCAATTTGAAGTTATTTCAAAAGGGATTATAGAGCTAAGTAATGAACTAGTAAAAATCGAAAACGAAGTCAACCAAATGTTAAGATTAAAGGACTCTATCGTAGATGCTATGACTGGTATTTCAGCATCTACTGAAGAAACTTCGGCAAGCACTGAAGAGGTTTCAGCAGCAACCGAAGAGCAACTTGCAGGCATGACTGAAATCAACGATCAAACAGCTAAATTAAATGAGCTTGCAAGAGATCTTGAAACCATTATCAATCGCTTTAAACTCTAATTAGTAACAATTTTTTAATAAACCGATCGCCTAGGTGATCGGTTTATTTTATGTCTACTAAGGGTATATACCAAAGATAATTTGTATCTGTTTTTCCTATGTATAACCATCGTCTTAGAGGTGAATTTATGAACCCTACACTTGAACAAAGAAAATTTGTAGTTCCTGAATTAATTATTGGACTTGAGTCAAGTTTGCTTATAACGCAGTATTTAAAGCACTTTGGTGCACGAAAAACCATGATTGTAACAGATAAAAACGTATCTGAACAGGTTTGGTTTAAGAAATTATTATCCTTGTTTGAAAGGGATCAATACCCATATGTTGTATTTGATGATACATCAAGTAATCCAAAAGATTTCGAAGCGATGTTAGGAGCAGAATTGTTTCTGGCTGAGGATTGCGATTGTCTTGTCGCCATAGGTGGTGGTAGCCCAATCGATTGTGCAAAATGCATCAGTATAGTTTCTACTAATGGTGGTCATATTTTAGACTATGTTGGCGTAGATGAAATTCGACTTCCCGGTCCACCACTGATTTGCGTACCTACGACAGCTGGTACTTCTGCCGATGTGTCTCAGTTTGCGATTATTACAGATTCACAAGAGCATATTAAAAAAGCAATTATCAGCAAGAAAGTCGTACCTGATCTCGCTTTAATCGACCCTGTACCTCTTATGACTATGGATGCCTATCTAACTGCTTGCACAGGTATGGACGCACTAACACATGCTATTGAAGCATATGTTTCAACGGCCTCATCACCAATTACTGACATTCATGCTTTAACTGCAATTCAGCTAATAAACAGCAATCTTGAGAATGCTGTAAAACCCAACCGCACACTTGATACGATGTATCAAATGATGCTGGCATCCATGCATGCGGGCTTCGCCTTTTCAAATGCCAGTTTAGGAGCAGTGCATGCAATGGCACACAGCCTCGGCGGTGTCTTAGATCTCCCCCACGGCGAATGTAACAGCATCTTACTGGAACATTTAATCGACATAAATTTTGATAGTGCAAAGGAAAGATATCAAAACATAGCCATTGCTCTTGGCATTGAATATCATCCTTCAGTTGATATGAATGCCGTTAAACAGGCGTTGGTTAGCAAAATTTCACACTTAAGGTCTGCTATTGGCATTCCATCGCTTATTGCACTCGACTATCCAACTGAAGATACGATGACAGCGATGGTTTTGGCAGCAATGAGTGATCCTTGTATGGTAACAAATCCTAAAGAACTAACTTATGATGAGGTGAAATCAATATATGGCGTCTTATTCAAAACCTAAAAAGCCACTTAGCAAAGAGGCTATTATTGGTCTTGGTGAAGATTCAATTAGAAAAAATTACTATCCTGAGCTACAGGACAAGGTCAGTGCTTTAGAGCAAATCAGAGCACGAAATAAAGCTTTGATGATGGCAATCCCAGATATTTTACTTGTAAGTGATCGCCAGCATCATTTTACACCGTTTTCTGCATCAGGTAAGGAGGAAGCGGCACTTGTGATGCAATTAATGAGAAGTAAAACGATTACAGCATTACTTATTAAAGGGATTGATGAAGTATTTGACAACCGTGTGCCACAAATTATTGAGTTTACTCTAACTTCCGAAAAAGGCATCAAGCATTATGAAGCAAGATTTCAGTTGGCAGAATCCTCTGAAGTTTTAATTATTATTCGCGATATGACCAATAGAGTTCTACTAGAAAATCGATTAAGAGATATGGCTGAACGCGATAGTAGTACGGGGCTTTATAACCGGAGAAAGTTCGAAGAAGCAATGCTAGATTATGAGATCACCCCTGTCAGTCAATTAACGCTATTGATTTATGACATTGATGGACTTAAAAATATTAACGATACTTTGGGTCATACGGTTGGCGATCAAGTCATCAAGCAAGTCGCCAATCATTTAAACAGCACCTATCAGGATGCAAAAATCATCAGTCGCATTGGCGGTAATGAATTTGCAATTTTATACGAAACGCTACCATTAGAAAGTATTTTACAGAAACATGAAATCTTCGAAAAAGCACTTTCAAGAACCAATGAATCCAGTACTTTTAAAATTTCCGTTTCTCATGGTATGGCAACTACCAAAGACGATCCCCTCAATGCATCAGGGCTATATCAAACTGCTGATCATAACTTGTTTAATCATAAATTGCTAAAGCAAGAAAGCAGTAAGTCTAATCTCGTTAAGACACTTATGAAGGCACTGGAGGCTAAGGACTATGTGACAGAGGGTCATACGGACAGGATGGGAGATTTAGCTTTTAGACTTGGTACCGCTATGAAATTGCCACCGCATCGTCTTGATCGTTTGATTCTTTTAACCAAATTTCACGATTTAGGGAAAGTTGGAATTCCAGATAGCATTTTAAAAAAGCCCGGTCCATTAACTGACGACGAGTGGGTAGTTATGAAAACACATACTGCTATCGGTCAAAGGATTGCAGCGGCTTCACCTGAACTTGAGACCATTTCAGACTTAATCTATAAGCATCATGAAAAATGGGACGGGTCAGGCTACCCGCTTGGATTATCAGGTAGTGACATACCACTTGAATGTCGAATTTTATCTTTGGTTGATTCATACGATGCAATGACTAACGATCGACCTTATCGCAAAGCGTTAAGTACAGAAAACGCTTTAGCAGAAATCCGACGCTGTTCTGGTACACAATTTGATCCTGATCTAGTTGACTTGTTTGAAACCTATTTATCTCAAATAGATTAGTTTTACTTTTTTCACCTAGGAGAGGAGTTAACATGGAGCATCTTGATACTTTTATGACTAAAAATGTGAAGAAACAGTTAATTGGTCTCATTGTTATTTTTATTATGAACACGATTATGGCAATCGTTTTTACGGTTGCCAACAAATCGCTGGTCACAGAAAATCTCTATACAATTATTGTAACTTTAAGATGTATCAATTTATCGATTCAAATCCTCGCACTATTGGGACTGATCTATGAAAAAAAAGCGCTGGCACACATCTCAATTTTATTGTGCCTTTCCATTAGCTTAACAATCGTAACGTTTTTTCCTTCAAGCAATAATCTGATTGCACTCATTTCTGTCAGTATTACGCTTGTACTGATTCAGCTCATTTTAAGTACTTGGTATGAAAACAGAAAAGTGACCCTTATTTTGGGTATTGGTACTGTGCTCTATTTAAATATATATGCAGCACTTGAGCCTACTCACCCGAACATAAGTGAATATGTGGATGCAACGCTTTATTTTTCAATCTTAATTTCTTTGAATTACCTTTTGATTATGATTTCACTTTTTAATATCGCTTTAATGATGAGTATTAATCGTGCAACTAGATTTATCAAAAACCTTCTTTATATTGATCTTAAAACTGGTCTTTATAATGAACGACAGTTTGAGCACGTTTTATCAAAGGCAATTTCTGATCAAAATAAGCTAATTGTACTTGCAATTGATCTCTCTAACTTACAAGAATTAAATCACCATTTTGGATATCGAACGATTCACAAGCTGTATATTGAGGAGCTAGCAAGAATACAATCCTTGATGATTCCATTTGGTTCTACATACAAACTCGACGGCCCAGTTTTAGCATATATCATACATTCTGACCAAAACGCATTAATTGACTCAAAAACAAATCTACTTGAAATTATAAACCAGTTGGAAAGTACCAAATTTTATGAAAATCAAGAAATTCACTTCAAGTATCAGCTTTTAGCAACACAATACCCACAAGATGGCACCTATCCAAGTCAGTTAATCGACAATCTGTATCACTTGAAATATTCAAATTCACCAAGTATAAATTCTATTAGGTGGTACGACCAAAGGTCTTTTGATCAGTTAAAACGTCGAATTCGACTTGAGAAGGACCTAGAACAAGCGATACAAAGTGGTGACATTTATATCGTCATACAGCCACAGGTCACATTAAAGGATTACAAAGTACACGGCGCTGAAATATTGGCAAGGTGGCACCATCCTGAATATGGTGAGGTTAGTCCAAATGAGTTTATTCCAATTGCTGAGCAGATGTACTTAATCGACCTACTCACAGAACACATCGTCAAAGAAGCCTCTGTAATACATAATCAAATTACAGAAATTAATCCTGATTTTAAATTTCAACTGGCTGTGAACATATCTGCTTTGTCCATCAATGGTAAACTGGATCATCAATTCAAAGATCTTCCTCATCCTTTTGAAATTGAAATCACCGAAAGTACTTTGATATCACTTACAGAAAATGCAAAACAAACACTTAGCTACTTAAAATCAAAAGGCTTTACAATAGCAATAGATGATTTTGGAACTGGCTTTTCAAACCTTGAATATCTGCATGCACTTGATGTTGATGTTCTGAAAATCGACAAACGATTTGTCGATTCAATGATGAACAATGATAAAGCACTCAAGCTTGTTGAAGCATTGATTATCATGGCCCATACTTTGGGCTTTGATGTCGTCGCTGAAGGTGTCGAAACTAAGATGCAATGTGACGTCCTCGCCGTATTTGATTGTGACATTATTCAAGGCTATTGGTTTGCAAAGCCTATGCTACCAGAACAATTTATCCCCTTCTTTAAGAACGCAAATGATTTATAATGGTCAAAAAAAATAACCCCACATTCAAAAGTGTCTTATCACCTTTAAATGTGGGGATTTTTGTGCTTAAAATTTATCAAATTACTGTTTTTGTCTATTTATGGGTTTTGTCTTTTTACGGTTATTATCTATTTAATATTTTTTCTCTATAATCATAAGTGATATAGTCCTTAAGATGGTTGATAAAGCTATTGATCATCGCCGCTGCCTCGGCCTTTGTAACCGCTTTATTTGGGTTAATGTAACCCTCTGGTGTACCGGTTACAAGTCCAATTTCATTGGCCATGTAAATATAGTCCTTTGCCCATTCCGGTATAGCGGCATCATCAGCAAAGCTCGTACGATAAGGTGGCGCTGGTGCCATGTACTCTAGTCCTAAAGCTTTGATCATTATGGTTATGGCTTCTGCTCTTGTGAGCGTTTCTCCGCCCTTAAAGTAACCATTTTTCCCTGCCATTATATTGTTTTCTTTAATGTACTCAATATAATGATAGTCAGGATCGGTCACCATAATATCTAAATAAGGCGTCTCAACACCTGGTCGCATCCGTTTGATGATTTGTGTACTGGTTGGTTCTGGTAAGACACCATGTGTTGCTACCACCATTGCTTTACCAAAATCAAGTCTTGAAATCACACCACTTGGAACAAAATACTCTTTTTCAACATCAAACACTTCTAATGAAGTGAGGAGGAAAATTTCTTTCTCTGCCCAATGCCCACCGATATCACGAATCTTTGGCGTTACAAGTGCTTTTGATTCGAGCACGACATCCTTGCTCATATGAACATCTCCTGTATTTCGTCTGGTGCTTGTGGTATCAATTGCACCGCCACTCATATAGGGAAGCGAATACGTGTAAGTTAGTACGTTCTCTTCACTGGTTACTTGAAAGTAATTGCCTCTAAAACTGATGCTTTGAGGATCCGTATTTTGATAGAGGTAGCTCACAGACTTTGTGGATGACATGCCGATGTCTACTGTACCTGTCCAAATGTTGTACTCCTTCGAACCATAAACAGTAGGATCATAGTTCGCGTTTGGTGTGGCGCTTTGAATCTCTTGACTGACGACGATGGTTTCATTATTACCATATAGATGATCATAGCCTACGATTGGCTTTGCATCGATGATATAGGTAACATAGCCTTCGTTGTCTAGATAATCCCCATTGAGATAGTAGGTTCTTTCAGAAATAATATTGCCAGAAAAATAATTGACTGCAGGTGTATTATCCTCAAGCTTACTCTCGTTAAAGGTGTATTTCCCTAGCGTATAAGTACCACTTCCTGTAGTTATGGTCTCGGCATACTTTGAAAGCTTTTGTTCATAGGCTGTTTGACCCAAACCACTGTTAGAGGTTTTGGTAACATCAAAAGTGATATCTCTTGTAAGTGTAATGCCTTTTGCAGCATTACTGAGTGCAAAGGTATATTTCAATGAATATTTGTCACTTCCTGTCGGTATGGTAGGTAACTTAACCGTCCCTTTTAAAAGTACTGGCTCACCCGTAATGAAGCATAGCTCTTGATATTCATTGGTACCTGAAATCATCAGATCCCCTACGAGCCCGCCATCCATCCAGACCACCTGAGCACTTGATTCATATGTGATTGTACTGATCCAAATGAGCACCATAAATAGGACGATGCTTACCTTAAATTTTACTTTCATAGTGACTCCTTACTCAACAAAGATTACCAATGCACTTTCTTTAATACGCATCACATAAATATAGTCGCCCATTTGAATGTCATCTACCGAAATAACTCGATTATTTTTTATGACGATTGCGTCCGTGTATTTTATAAAGATGTTTGCTTTATTTGCTGTCCACTGTCCAGTATAATCTGTCCAGTCATGTGAATCTGTGATTTCTATACGATCCCAAGTAGCATCATCTCCCGTTACAATGCCTCTCGAAAGAACAGCTCCTGTAAAAGTATCTTCCAGTTTCTTTGGAATGTCTGACTCATAATATAGGGTATCATCAAAATTCTGTCCAGACAACAAACCTTTTTGTCTTAGATGCATCGCAACAATAGCACTATCCGCTTCATTGACGACCATAAACGCATAGTAACGTTCAAATTGTAATCCCGCAGACGATGATGTGTAGGTTTTATCTACGTTCTCACTTCTTGCATAGGAAGCATGCCAGAAATCTGCTGGCTTAATCGTTTTGATATCAGTCGCATCTGTTAAATCGACGATTTTACTGTCTGTATAGAATTTATAATAACCTGATTCATTGGTGTTAACTGCATTTAGGAAATTGTTTGTGTACTGTGTATAATTCGTGAAAGTAATATTAGAAGGATTTACAGTTTCTACAACACCAATCCTAATGCTATCAAAGATGCTATCATAAGGCGTTACAACTTTTACAACCATTGCGTTTTTGTTGTATGAGCCCATAGGGCTTTCTGATACAACAAATACAGTGTCTCTTGCATTCAGTTGAGAAGAAGGAACAACCAATCCATCTTTGATTACAATGGTGCCATCTGTGATGTTAAAGTTCTCTTTTGTTGCTATGTCAAAGCTACCCAGTGTATGGTCAATCGTTCTAACTGTACTTGAGAACATCATTTCACCACCAGTTTTAACACTTAGTTTAACAACTGTTGGCTGGCCATAGACGTTCTTTACAACGGCATATGTTTGATAGCCTGCATAGTTTCTTTGTAATTCATTTAAAGTCAATTTTTGATTGCCCGCATAATACTCCGTTTTTTCATCTACCTTAAGGTTGATACTATAAGTATCTGCTGATAACCAATCATTATTGCTGATGTACTCTGGTTTAGAAACACCATCTGAACCAATTATTTGAACTTCTTTTCTCGCTTCATTAACGTTCTTTATTTTTCCCTTGTAGATAATTTCAAACAAAATCTCAGGTGCTTCAATTTCAATTTTAGATGCCTGATCCGTGGAAATATTGTCAAAATAGACTTTAACTGGCTGACCTGATTTTAATGCTGATTTAGTGACAGTATTACCATCCTTAGTTATTTGCGTATCTGAAGCAATTTGATAGTACTCTGTTTTCCCGTCGCTTAATTTGACAGAGAAGCTGTTTTGGTACACCGCGACGATGTCCCCCATACGCATTTTTCCGTATTTAGGAATATAGCCTGGTTCCCCACTATAGGATTCTCCTTCAACTAAGGTAATATAGCCATTTGAAATCTCCACATCAACTGGCATACCATACACAAAATTGTTGAGATCCGTTACTCGATCATTAATTCTTAGATTCGCATACGGCGCAAGGGGAAACTGATAAACTTTATCGTCATAGCCGTAGATCGTCATCGTAGCAGGACCATCTTCAGCAAGAGGTGTTACTTCTCTTACAGTTCCTGAAAGACTCGTTTTATCAAGGGGTGCAACCTTGATGTAGATGATTTCTCTATTCTCGTTAACGAGATACTCCATCACATCGCCTACTTCAAGCAAGTGAACACCACCAACTTTATCATTTTTATAAGTGATCACATCATCCCTTTGACCATCGTACATGTTTTCATCGACAAGTATGTCAAAGGTATCACCCGTAATGTCTACAACTCTGTATATTTCTGTAATGACAGTAGAACCATTTTTGTACTGCGTTTTTGTATTGATATCGATCAGTGTGCCATAGTGAAACGTCGTATATATATCGGCTTCGTTACTTGCTGCAATTTTTTCCAAAATCAAGTTGTGGTCTACCACTTCAACGTACTGAAGATCTCCTGCAAGAGTGACATATTCCACTTCATCACCAAGCTTTAGATATGAGTTATTCGATACGATTCCGTTTTTATAGACAACATAGTCATATTGTAAATTGCCTTTAGAGTGCGTTTCACTCACTAGGTTGGTCACTGTTCCATCCGTATTTTTTACCGTTACAGTATTGCGTTTAATGGTATCACCATTTTCGTAAATGGTCTCTGGTTTAACCCCAATTACAAGTCCAAAACCAGATGCGATATTTCTTGCTGTATACTGTGTATCCGTTGCGGCTGCCATAATAACAGCAAGTTCACCTCTTGTAACGTTCTCTTTAGGACCAAATGAACCGTCATTATTAAGGGGAATAATGCCCTCCGTCGTCATATCTTCAATTAAAGAACGGTAAATTGGATTAACATTCACCCAATCTGAATAAGTGAATACAGTTTGCTGACTAAAAACTGGCGTTTTACCTATCGCCCTCGCCGTCCAAACCGCTACAGTTTCTTTATTCACCGCTTGGTTAAGATTGAGCACTTCTGCTGCGGTAATAATTCCAAGTGTCTGTGCTTCAGTTAAATACTCTTGATTGCGAAGCTGAACGAGCTGAGCATCCGTAGTGGATGAGCCCGCTTGGTTATAGACTCTTTGCATTACTGCAGCTTCATTACCTCGCATCCTTACTAGCATCCCAAGAATATCATAGCCAGTGGCATTTCTAGCAGGATAATACTTTTTATCACCATATTGTTTAATGACTCCAAGAGCTGCCATACGGACGATACTTTCATGTCCGTATGTGCCCTTAATATCACTGAAATAACTATTTGTAATGATGTCTTTTCCTTTGACACTTCCAGTTAGTGTATTGGCATTTGTCGTGTCCGTTTTAAGTGCTGTAAACTCAGGTACTGGAACGTCAAATGGCATCGCAGCAAATGCAGCAAGTGGCGTCACTAAGCAAACGACTAATATGAGTATGATTATTTTCTTCATGAGCCTCTCCTCCCTAACGATTTGCTAACAATACATAGTGTCCTGCATCTTTGATTCTTGCAGTAACGCGATTGTTAATGGTATCTACAGTTGCAGATACGGCTGTATAGGTACCTGTCGAAACATTGTATTTATACATCTGAATTTGTGCTTCTCCAGAAGTCGTCAGACCCGTTGGATCATAGTAAAGCGTCAAGTCCATGGTGGAAGCAAGCTGTGTAAAGCTCTTAGTAGATTCATTTGAACTTACATCAAAGGATACGCTATGAACTTTTGATACTTGCTTTTTCCCTCGAACGTTTGGCGTTAGATAGGATCTTGAAGAGCTCATTGAGGAATCCTCAACAATTCGGGCATAAGCACTATAAAGATCTGCAACACTTCTAAAGGTTGCTGTGTTCGCTGCTACTGGAGTAAATCTGTACTGACTGTTGCCAAAATCTATCGTGATGCTGGTTAACCCTGATCTTACCAATGTCTCTGGTAATAAGATGCGTTTCGTCGTCATTTGAGCGGTCACTGAGTCTGATAAATCTATGTTAACCAAGCCCTTCGTAATCTTAGATGCTAGATTTACCGTCACGATACTTCCATTTTGTACGGTACTATAATCTTGACCACTTGGTACGCCCAAATCTCCATCGAGGTCTTCTGGACCCAGTTCATCGATATTTTTTGTATCCTGATAAGTTAACGCTGCGACATTTGAATACCCTGAGGAACCAAACTTATTTACAGCCTTTACTACAAAGACAACTCTTTCCGCAGAGCTCATATTTTCTAGCCCTGGTAATGTCGTTATTTTGTAAGGTTCAATATTGGTGATGCCAAGGTATTTAAAGTCACGATAATTGTTACTCATCAGTTCAGCGTTTGTTTTAATCCCAATATAGACATAGATTTCAAAGTAATTTGCAGTGTCTGAGACATAATCATAAAGCTTAATATAACGATCATCTACTACTGAAACCTTAAGTCCGGAAGGATCCTTCGGTATTGGCACCGTATAGTTGAGTTTAACACTGTTATCAGTAATACCACCATCTGCATTTTTCACGACGATGGTCACATCTCCCTCAAAATCAACTTCAGGTGTAGTAACCAAGAGCGTCTCGCTGTCAACAAACTCAACCTTGGCCGCTTTGATGCCATCTTTTACATATTTAATTGAGTCGTCTCTATAAATCCCTTGTTCTGTTTCTGCAACTGTATCAGAAGAGCCTTTAGTTAACCACTCTCCACCAAAGTATACGGTTGCACCTTCTGCAAAGCCAGTTCCTTTAAGCTTGATTACCTGCCCTCCAGTAACGTGAATTCTATTGATTATACTGTCGTTTTCATCCGTGATTACTGGTGATAGTGTTGGTGCAGAAACTACGGTAATGCCTGGATTTTTAATCGCAATACCGAAATCATTATTTAGAACCTGAACGCCTTTTGCTCCTAACGTCATATTATTAGGTGTCGTAAAGGTGAGTATAGTTCCTCTTTCTGTTATAACGCCATTATAGATTGGAATACCAGCACGCGTACCGATGATTACATAAGCACCTTCTCTAAAGTCACTACCAGTGATGACGATTTTATTGCCACCATAAATTGATGTTTTTGTCGGTGTGATCTTATCAATTCTTGGTCCTGATAATGGCTTTTTGTAAACAAAGTAGAAAGGTAAAGTTGAAGCGCCATAATTTGGTCCAATTAAATCGGATAGGTTATTTGAAGTTGCCAAACCCTTATCTTCATTTTGAATCATAACTGGATATTCTTTATCCACATCGTTAATCGTTGCCTTTGGTACGGTTGCTACGATCAAGTCATATGTGATGCCGTTAATTTGCTTTGTTGTCACTTCTTTAACAGTTGCTTTATAAGAACCAATATAAACGGCTACATTATTTCTAAAGTCATTACCGACAATTTCAATATCAATGCCACCATCCATCGAGGTTTCCACTAACCATTTGGTTTCATCAAATGATAGGTTTTGAGGTTCAATGTTAAGAATTTTTGGTTCACTTGCTGGGTTGGTATAAGTGAAGTTTTTAGTTGTCTTTCCACCGTCTGAGTTATAGTAAGCAATTTGAACCGTACCGATCGTGTAATACGATGGTGTCACAACTGTAACGTGTGTGTCGTTGTCATAGGTTGCCTTAGGTGCATAACCTCTTTCAACGAAGACACGACGGTCCGAAATCTCTAATTTGACATATTCATACGCGTTGCCACTGTAAACGTTGTTATCAACATTTTTGAGTCCATTTGGAACGTAGTACTCTCCAGCTGAATTTTGTAGCATATCCAGTGGTAGATAAGCGACAGTATTGTCATAATCAAAGGTTCTCGAATAAATAATATTATTTTCTGTAACGGTGAGTTTCACTTGACCAAGATCACCATAGTAGCTCATTGAAAGGCCACCATCTAAGTTGACGGTCGTCCTCTGATTGTTAATTAAACCAGAGTTGGCTGAGTTTCTATCGATGCTTCTGTTGTCAATAGTGCCAAATCTCACCAATGCTTGAACATGATCTAATAATTGAATTTGAGATGCATCATCGTCTTTATAGCCGTAAACGACTGAACGATATAGTTTAGAACCATAGATATCTTTTGGTTCCTGTCCCTGTCTTCTACCGAAGTTTGGAACGATGCTACTGATCACTGGCGTCGTTGCGTTGTATGTGTATTTTACTTTATTACTTACACCAGAGTCATTGTTGATGACGTATACATCTACAGCGCCTGCACTATGTGCTGGCGTAATAACTTTGATAAAGCCCTTCGAGTATTCAACGATTTTTGCTTCGTTTTCGCCAAAGTATACTTTCGGCAAAATAACTGAATCATAGTAAACAGAGTAATAAGGGTTGGTCAGCTCTGGATAAGAAGTCACCGCACCTGGATCTACAGCTGCAGATAACAGGTCATCCCAAATACCGTTTTTGTACTGATCTATGAATATATCGCCTAAATCATAATTTGGACCACCTACAGAGTTTTCATATGGCTCATAGAATCTGAACTCATAGCCAATAATCTCAACGATTTCACCACCATTAGATGAACCACCCGTTGGAACAATTCTCGATATAACTGGGTCTGACATCGGAATAATGTAGGTAAAGCCCTTGTCTCTTCCCGTATTACCACCATCTGGATTGACGATAACGACTGGAACAGCAAGTTCATCTACGCCATAGTCTTCATTCAGTTTTTTAATGGATTTTGGCATTTTAATTTTTATCCATGAACCATCCAGTGCGACGTATGTGTCTGAAGCAGGAACTTCAACAGAGTCGATAAACACTCTTACCTCGTCTTCGAAATCACTTCCTGATATCGTGACATAGTAACCGCCATCTACCGAGCCCTTAGGAGGTTCAATTGTTGTAATAATTGGACTAGATGTCGCTTGAGTAATATAGTAGAAACCATTGTCACCCGTTTTACTAGCGGTTTTAGTATCTGGATTCACAACTGAAATATCTTTATAGCCCTTTCCTGTGGTTAGGTAAGGCACTGTAAAAATAATTTGATTTTTGGATAATACTTTAGATAGATTACCATCAATTCGACCCGTTGCAGAGTTAACAGTATACGGTGTAATCATATCCAGTTGAGTACCATCGAGCTCAATCCCCTGATTATTGACAACAATTGGTCTAGTGTAACCAATGCTATCCTCTGCAACGATTTGATCCACAGCTTCATACTTAACCACATAGCTCTTGTCCTTACCATTGGTTAAGATTGGTTGCTCTAAAAAGTTATAAGAAAGTGTGAAACGCTCGCCATCTGCAGATTTTAATGTGATCGAATCAGTATAATCAGACAAATAAACTTGCTTTTCGCCTTCTTCATTTAATCCAATTCGAATCAGTTGGTTGTTCATGGTTGAAACAAATGTTGGACCACCTGTTATTGCAATAGTCGTCGCAGAGGTGCCACCATTGTAACTAATGCTTGCACTGCCTATTAATACATTGTTTTTATTATAAGCTTGATAGCTGCCACCAGAGTATTTAATTGCATATACTTCAGTTGCAGTTACGATTGCAGGATTGCCATCTGCGTCATTTGAAAGCGTAACGACATCTCCCGTACTTTGGTTAATGGTTGTCGTATTGTCCGCAAACTTAGAATAGACAGGCTTACCAGCATCTAGCTTAATCAGCGCCTCTTCTGAAGGTGCAGCATACACATCAAAAATAATGTTACCCGTCGTATCTCTTTTATATGAGTTAACTTCTTTGCCATCTAATAAGATTCTCGATCCGATTAATCGGTAAGCATCAATTCCACGTTCAGTTACAGCAGTCGGATCCGGTTTAAGGAAGTTATCACCATTAACCACAACTAAAGTACCATAGGTTCCAAGTGGTGGTGTAAAACTATTAAAGATTGGATCCTTATTAAAGGTTTTTACATACGTGAAGTCGCTTACTGCCAAACCACCACTCGGATTCAAAATTTGAACTTGAGTTGTTCCTTCACGTCCTGGAGGCGCTTTAAATTTAACCAGTATTTTATTACCAGTCGTATCGAGCTCTCTTGTGAAGTTCGTAATCTCTTCTCCATCCAAGAAAAGCTTCAATCCATTTTGAAGGTTAGAACCTGTAATGGTAATCGTTTCCCCACCTTCTACCGTTATGATGTTCGGCTTAACACTTTCAATAACGGGAATGTCTGAGGTTTTGATAAACTCAACAAAATCTGATTTAATACTTGATTTACCGTAATCTGCAGATTTTCTCGTCGGGTTGGTCACTTGAATGTGTTTGATACCGCCATCGGCGATTAAAGCGCTACTTGGTATACGGATGAGGATCTTCGTTCCAAGTTGATTGTTACTTGTACCATCTACGACGTTGCCCTCACTGTCGAGAACAATCATATCCAGTGGCACAGGTTTCCCGTCAGAATACGTAAGTACGTTTTCAATGGCATCGGTTTCATTAAGTTTATATTTGATAATCCCTCTAACCGTAACACCGCCACTTGTATACTCTTCATTTGGGAAGAAGCCAAGCTGATATCTGTTATTAAAGGTATTGTTGTCATTTTTCTTAATCAAGACTGTAGGCTTACGTGTAATAACCGTACCGTCTGTATCAACGAAACGATCTACTAAGAATTTGTCACCTTGAATTGCAATTAAGGTTTCATTTTTAAGCTTTGAATACGCAGTTGCCGTATCTTCGATTTGAATCATACCCGGCGTAAAGGTATCAATTACTGGAGTAAAAGTACTCGGTTCAAATTCAAAGCCATTGGTTTTGGTAATGATTTGATTGAATACAAACTGTTTGCCCGCGTTCACACCGTCTTTAATTTCCAGTACTGTAGAAATTTCGATAATGACATCTTTAAACGGATTGGTCTCAGCGTCAGTGACACTATCGGTTACAACCATAACCTGGTCGGTAGCTGCTTTTATAATTTGGAAAATGCCATCGGTATCTTTATAGAATTTTACTTTCTTACCGATTTGCATGTTGATTTTACGCTCGATTGTAACGTTTTCACCTTTATAAACGCCATCTGCATAGTTTAAAACCAATATTTCATCGTTTGATTCACTAGTAGGGTCAGTTTTAAAAGCACCTGTTGTCGATAAATCGGGAATGTTTAAGGTCAATAAATTTAACGCCTTGATCTCGACATTACCACCTGTATCTGGCCCTTTTTCAGGATAAATACTAACGATGGATGGTTTATAATCCGCCTGAATAACTGTAAATTCATCATAGCTACCGTCTTGCCTTAGGACGACCTGTTCTGCAACAACCTGTCCATTTTGCACGTCGGTGATAACAACATAGTAATTTCTTCTTTCAAAGTCTTTATTACTTGGGAGGCGTACGGTGAGGACGTCTTCGTCTCCATTGACATTTAAACCAAGTGAAACAAACTCTGCTTTATTTACAGAGGTGAATTTATCTGAGCCATCAAGTGCTTTAAGGAAATAGACTTGATAATTTCTCGTGTCGGAAAAATTGTCCGCTCTAAAATAAACTTCATCTCCTAATACACCCGTAGTAGAGTCGCCCTTTGCACCTGTGTTTGGAAACATACGGACATCGTCTAAGTTTAAGTCTTCAATAATTCTAAATGCATTTTGATAGGTGTACTCTATCTCAACATTAGGATCGGCCGTTACAGACTTTCTTAGTATGATATTTTGATAGCCAAGTGATCCTGGGTTGGTTGGATTGTTAAGCGTAAGGGTTGATGATGAAGAACCAGTACCTAAGGATGCTGAAGATAAACCTGATCCATAAGTACCTGTGATATTGCCTGTGTTGATGGTATCCAAATAGTTACCTGTAAAGGTGATGCTATTTGGCGTTTGATCTTTATTTACGGTTTGTTTGTTTGAGCTTTGAATGTTTGGAAATGTACCTGTATTTAAGTTGATCGTTCTATTTCCTATTCTAACTCTACCAATAAATGATTGTGTCTCATCTGTGTTGAGGTTAAATTTTACAAATGTTGATGAGTTAATCACTCTCGTTCCCATACTGACAAAGCCTTGCCCGTACTTCTCAAAGAGGACTTCAACATCTTTTAAATTCTCACCTAGGATTTCAATATAGCCATTGGTGATCTGAAAAACTTCGTGTGAAATGGCGTATTTTACATCGGTTACGACGACATCTTCACCGCCACTCGATCCAACGACCAGTGCAAAGGATAGGATGCCATCAAGCGGGATAGACCCCAATATAGTAATGATCGTTAGCAATATAATCAAAGTTTTTTTCATAATGCACCTCACGCAAAATTTTAATGTTACTTATCTAAAGTTATAAACGAATTTGACTTTTTAACTGTGCTTTTTACAAGATACACTTCTCCCATAATAGCAAAATATACTTGTATTATATCAAATACTTTCTTCTATTTGGATTAAAGGCTCTTTACAAGCATGTGACACCCTTATGACAGGATACACCACAATAGGAATATCGGATATTTTCTCTATTTTCTTTAAGAAAATTAACAGGTTGTCTTTATTTTGTAACATTGATCGTTTATTTATGTATGATTTATCTTTTTTGATAAATGATTTGGATTGGTTGTCCATAACTTGTAAAGGTAATAATTATGTAATCCACTTTTATTTTCAGAAAATTTTGTGTATAATTGAGTGAAATATGAAAAGTCTGTAATACTGTATATACAGCAATTGGAGGACTCTATGGCTGATTATAAAATAATACGTTCTGGAGAAGCTGAGTCAACGTATGAAATGAAAAATAAAAATTCACAGGTAGAAAAAAAATTTCATGATGATGATTTGCAAATAAGTGTTTTGCATATTTCTTCTGATCGAATCCTATATATAGAGCCACTCCCCTCAGAAGAGGACTTTAAAACCTATTATATCGTTAAAGGCGCATGCTTTGTTTTTGAAGACGCTTCTATTGTTAAGGCTGGTGATATTCTTGTTTTCAAAAACACTTCAGAAGTACACACCTTAAAAACCTTAGAGGACACCATCATCGTCGTCCATGCAACCAATTATGATGTCTATAAAACGCTTGAGAATAATCACAGCATCGTCGATCGCCTCATTAAAGAAATTCAAGAAAAAGATCATTATACTGGCGAGCACAGTCAACGTGTTTTTGAACTGGTAAAAAAACTTGCCGTGAAGCTCGGTTACAAATCAAAAGCTTTAAATTTAATTAACAAAGCAGCTTATTATCATGATTTGGGTAAAATAAAAATTCCAGATGAGATTCTAAACAAACCAGGTGCGCTTGATGCTTCTGAATTCGAAGCGATTAAACTTCACGTTGAGCATGGTAAGAGCTTGATTCTTGAAAACTTTGATCCTGATGTATTTAAAATCATCTATCAGCATCATGAAAGAATAGACGGCACAGGCTACCCAAATGGACTAAAGGGGGAAGAGATTTGTTTTGAAGCACGTATTTTAGCTGTTTGTGATAGCTACGATGCCATGATAACGGATAGAGTTTATAAAAAAGGGAAATCTGTTGAATCTGCTTTACTTGAACTGAAAGAACTCTCGGGAACAAAATACGATAGTGAAATTGTTTCTGCTTTTATAGAAATGATTTTAGATGAAAATACTTTTTAACTTTTAATCGAATTTAAGGTAAAAAAAAAGACTTCAATTCATACGAATGAAAGTCCATCTAAAAGTTAAGAAGGGGGGAATTTCACGAGTGGGTTAATTTGGGGGATGCCCACTCGGAATTCATTATTGGGGTTTTGTTGCAATTTAGGTAAATATTTTGGGGGTTTATTGTGTTAAGCGATCTGTTTATCACTTATCATGCTCTTATATTAAAATAGAGTTGTGTATAGGTTATGACCCCTTTGTGAATAATCTGTTAAGTAATAAAATATTACAAAATAATTTAAAAACCTACTTAATTTTCTATTTAATCGTATCTTTTTTGCTTCCAAAGTTTATTATCTATTATAATTGGTAATAATAACTATATTGATATACTATAGATGAACTTACTACTTTTACTATATTATAAAACGTCATTCATGGTATAATATTCTATTCCCAAATATACTTATTTAAGGAGTTAATCATGTTGATCTCCCCAGTTACGCAAACTGATCCTACATTTATCATAAAGACCTTGGGAAAATTCGACGTTTCTAAAAACGGCGAGTCTCTCGTCAACTCATCTGCAGGTTCCAAGAAAATTTGGGAGCTTTATAAGTTTATGCTGACACATCGTGATCGTGTTTTTACACCTGAGTCTTTAATGGATCAGCTATGGGTAACTGAGTCCTATAGTGATCCAAGAAGTACACTTCGTAGACAAATGCATCGTCTTAGACAAGCTCTCGTAGAGAACAATGACTCCGAGCTGACTAAAACACTCATCTTTTCTAATGGTTATTATAAATGGAACGATCAAATTCATTTTGAAATTGATGTCGAAAATTTTGAATACTTAATAAAAAATGGTGAAGCTTTGATGCAAAACTCACCTTCAC
Organism: Fusibacter sp. QWL-12; assembly: GCF_058683495.1. NCBI lineage: Bacteria > Bacillati > Bacillota > Clostridia > Eubacteriales > Fusibacteraceae > Fusibacter > Fusibacter sp. QWL-12. Next base: position 1,690,707 of record NZ_CM178745.1, on the reverse strand, counting down.
TTGCTCTTCAGAGTTTTTTGAAAGCCATCCACCTTTATACTGGAGACTATTTACCAGATTGTGTGGATCAGCACTGGGTGTTTTCAATTCGCAACCACTACAGACGCTTGTATTTAAAGACCGTCCTCAATGCAATTGAGCTTCTAAAGGCACAAAGAGAATACGAGGAAATCATCTCACTTTGTCGTAGAGCGATTGTCATCGATATTTATGAAGAAAGTTTTCATTTGAGTTTGATGGATGCCCTTATGCATAAGGGTGAACAAAAAGAAGCATTGGAGCATTATGAGTACATCACTGGTTTCTACTATACTGAGATGGGACTAAAACCTTCAGTATCGATGAAATCACTTTATAAGAAGCTTTTACAAACACATCAACCTGTAAAATCAGAAAGCAGCTTATATGAAGTATTAGAATCAGATCTCGTCATGGAAAATGCATTTTATTGTGAGCCAGGTACATTTAAATCCATCTATGAGCTTGAGAGAAGAAGATCTCAACGCTCAGGTGTTTCTTTTAGCATCGGTGTTGTTAGCGCTAAAAAAATTTCAGGCTATAGTCAGCCACAAGAAGATTTAAGAATTTCTCATTTAAAACAGCATCTGATGTATCACCTAAGAAAAGGAGACACATTTACACAATGGAATGATTCTCAGTTCATTGCGCTTCTTCCAGGTGTGGACTCTAATTTAATGAACAAAGTACTGAGTAGGGTGCTTACTTCATTCCCTAACAATGATCAAATAGCCATTACACAAATTAAAGAACTTAAGTAGTTTGGCTTTATGCTTTCAACATTAATCTAACAATTTAAAAAAAGTGCTAGTGTAAATCTTATCAATAAGATTTACACTAGCACTTTTTTTATTTTTAAAACTATATGAGAATTATGTTTAACATAATCTCTAATTTTAAAATAATTATTTATTTGTCACAAGGATGTCACATGGATGTTCCCACCGTGTCACGCATGACACTTATAATTGTAAATATAATAGAAAATACGTCCATAGGAGGTGAGCGATGAACAAGAAAAATAATCCCGTATCTAAAAGTTTTGGATCTAACTTCTTAGTCACCATCTATCATCAAGAAAACTACAGCTGGCAAGGTGCAGTAGAATGGCTGGATACAGGTAAAAAGATGCACTTCCGAAGTGAACTTGAACTAATTAATTTGATCAACTCAGCGGTTTCTGAGCAGGCGAATGATTCGAAACCGATGCGTACATGGCATGATGAAAGAGTAATAAACGCTATCTAGCGTTTACTTATAGCAAGGGCAAACCTTATGAAAATAAGGGACGCAAAGTCAGGAGTCTAAAGTCTAAGATGGGTAATAATGGGGTATCTACGATTAGACCACGATCGTCCGACTGCCAATTTATATTATAATTTGGCAAAGGAGAAATTTATGAAAATGACTATCAAAAAACACTTATCTTTACTGATGGCAGCATTATTGATTATCTTAGGGATACCGTTCTCAAGTTTTGCTGTGGTTCAAAGCACACCAGTACTTTCTGATGTAACTGGCACTGCTACAGGAGCAACTTCTGGCGAGTTTAGTTGGCAATATGATATGCCAGCACCTTATGTACTGACAAGCGCTTCTGCTACACTCAATGGCAATACCCAGGCTATAAATATTGAAAGTGAAGCCCTTTCTCTTTCTGGTCTTACTGAAAAAACTGATTACACACTTGCGATAACAGCAAATTATAAAACAACTTCAACTGATAAGTTTAGAATTTACAAAAAAGAACGTATTAATACAGTTGTTACATCAGATGTTCTTATAAAAGTATACACTAAACAAATTAAACACGAGCAACAGGACGTTCGTGTCTACAACACAACAAATGACTGGAGAAATGCTTTCTTGTCTATGGACGCTTTGTTGAAAGCGCAACATCCGAATACTAAAGATGTTAGTTACACAGTTCTTGGTCATGTGGACAACTCTGGTTGGGATGTACTTGATGTAAAATATAGTTACTCAGTTGATCATAGAGTAACTTACTATACAATAAACTCTGATGCTACTGAGTATACAAGTTATTCTAGTGCTAAAGACGCAATCATAGCAAATTATGATTCATCAGCTATTATACAAGAAGATAATAATGATAATTTCACTGGCGGTTCAAGACTAATTGGTGTAACATACACAACTAATTATTCAATTAACGCTTCTGGCTCATTTAAAACCGAAGCATGGTCAACAGCCACTGTTGAGTTTGTATCTGAACATTCAACACACTCTCCTATAGTGAAAAAATATAATGAAACTTCAGTTACAACACCTACACCAACTGATGCTGATTATACTTTCATCGGTTGGTATACAGATAATCAATTTACAACAGAGTTTGATAATACTGTATCTTATAGTAGCCCTACTAACTCTCATACTACAGTAACTTTATATGCTAAATGGATTGCTAAAACACCATCAACCTTTACAGTTAACTTCGACTCTAATGGCGGTTCAACTGTTAGTCCAATTACAGTTACTTATCCTGTAAATTCTTTCGACTTACCTGCTGCTCCTGAAAAAACAGGATTCATATTTGGTGGTTGGGTTGATGAACAAGGTAATGATATAAACTTCTCAACATTGGTTTCTTATGCTGCTCCATACTTTGGCGAATACGAAACAACTGTTTTTGCAAAATGGATTCCTGTTCCACCATCGTTGTTTATTATTAATTTCGATACTAGAGGTGGCAATATAATCCCGTCGATTCCATTAGTTAATCCGCAGAAAGATTTTACGATGCCAGCCAACCCTGAAAAAGCAGGAAATAGCTTTATTATGTGGGTAGACGCAAATAATAATCCAATTGATTTAAATAATATCGTTAATTACTCAAAACCATTTGGTACAATTGATAACATAACATTGTATGCATTATGGGCGCCTAAAGCACCATCAACATTCACCATTAATTTCAACTCTAATGGTGGGTCTGCAGTTAGTTCAATACCATTAACATATCCTTCAACTTCATTTAGTATGCCAGCAGATCCAACAAGAGAAGGCTATGAATTTGAAGGATGGACATATAATAATGATGGATCCGAATCAACTTTTGATGCTTCATACTCTGTTGTATATCAAAGCCCTTACGATGGAAATTATAGTGTTACTGCTACTGCAAACTGGAAAGAAGTCCCAACAACTGTTGAGCCTGAACCAAATCCATCTACTTTTACGATAACTTTTAATTCAAATGGCGGATCTGCTGTAAGTCCAATCGTTTTAACGCATCCAGAAACTTCATTCAGTATGCCAACTGACCCAACAAGAGAAGGATACGATTTTGCTGGTTGGACATATGATAACGATGGCTCTGAAGCAACTTTTGATACAACTTATAGCGTAGTATACGCAAGTCCATTTGATGGCTCTTATGGTGTTACTGCAACTGCACAATGGACTGAAAATGTAGTGGTTCCACCTACTACTGAAGTACCTCCAACTACAGAGGCTCCTGAACCTACAAATGAAAATCCAGAGCCTTCAACAGAGGCACCTCAAACTTCTACCGAAGCGCCACAACAACCAAGTACTTTACCGACAGACGAACCAATTATTCCACCAGCTACTACATTTGTAGAGGTTCTTGATGAAGAGGTGGCTTTAGGTAATACAAAAACACCTATGAATTTTGATAGTATTTATAACAATATGGAACCTACAACAGATACTGAAATCATAATTGATGAAGAGAAAACACCTCTTGCTGATGCACTACCAAAAACTGGTCAAGCATCGCCTGAGCTCTTCTACGGAATTGGTACATTGATAACAGCTGCTGGTGTATTCTTAAAAAGAAAAAAATAAACGCTGTAAATTCTAATAAATGACTTAATTCAAAATTTATGAGCTACTGTGATTAAGATAAACACAGTAGCTCATTTTATTATTTCACTTAATTTAGATTCCAGGGGCTATCCTTCCTTTGTTTGGGTATTTATACTATAATGAACAAGTAAGACTTAATTGACACTAGGAGATATTATGAATTTTATCACGAAACGACTGTCTTCAGAAACCGTTAATCAGCTTATTCGCTATCTCATTACAGGGTTTACAGCTTTTGGGATTGAATACAGTTTATATGTCATTTTATATAAACTTATTGGAATGAATTATGTTATTGCCAGCATGATTGTATACGCACTTGTTTTTCTTTTTTCCTTTTTTGTTAATAGAAAATGGTCTTTTAAATCGACTGGAAAACTGAATCGACAATTAATTCTATATCTTTTGCTGTTCTTTTTTAACTTAATTGTTGCCAATGCGTTTTTATTAAAATTTTTAACCGATGTATTGGGGATTAATGCATTGATCTCACCATTCATAAAGATGGCTTGCGTCGTCTGCTGGAATTTTCTTATCTACAAATATATAATTTACAAGGAGTAACTATATGAATTCAAACTCTAAACTTGTCATTATAATCCCAGTATTCAACGAAGGAGATGCGCTAAGATCAAATTTTTTAGAAATTAAAAGAATTCTCGATGGTGATGAAATCTTTTGTGATTATCATTTCGTAGATGATGGTTCAAAAGACCATACATGGCAAGTGATTGAATCTCTTTCTAAAGAGTTTGATCAGGTTTCTGGCATTAAGTTTGCTCGAAACTTTGGAAAAGAGATTGCTTTAAGAGCTGGAATAGAAACGATAGATGCAGATCTTTATCTAACGATGGATTCTGATTTACAACATCCACCTAGATACGTTAAAGATATGCTCAAGCTTATGGAAGATAGCGATGCAGATATAATTGACGGCGTAAAGGCTTCTAGAGGTAATGAAACACTCGGGCATAAGTTTTTTGCAAAGAGCTTCTATAAGACCTTAAGGTGGATTACTGGTCTTGAAATGGACAACTCATCTGATTTTAAACTGATGAATCGTCAAGTGATCGATAGTTTGAGAAGTTTCCATGAAAGAAATGTCTTCTTTCGTGGTATTGTCAGCTGGGTAGGCTTTAAAACAGTGAAATTTGAATTTGACGTCGATGAAAGACAAGAAGGAACAAGTCATTTTTCATTTGGTCGTTTACTATTTTTAGCCATGAGTGCAATTGTATCTTATACCAGTAAACCATTGTATCTTACATTATTTGCAGGTGCACTTTTCTTGTGTTTTGCCATTGTAATGGGTATTCAGACCTTGTTTAACTTCTTTTTTGGAAATGCAATCAGTGGCTTCTCTACTGTAATTCTTCTAATCTTAATTACAGGATCGATGATTATGCTTTCGTTAGGGATTATTGGGCTGTATGTCTCAAGAATCTATGAGGAAATTAAACGCCGCCCAAGATATTTAATTGAAAAGCGAGCTGAAAGACATTAATTAAAAAAGACCTGTAACCAATTTGTTTGGCTTACAGGTCTTTCTTTGTTTATTCTTTGTTTTATTTACAATATTTCAGATCAGGAAGGCTTTACTTCCTCATCTTCTCTTAATGTATTTGAATCATTCATTTCTAGTTGATCAATTTGAGTTTCAGCAGCACGATGTTCATCATTTTCTTCAACTTCTAGTTTTTCTTTGTAAGCGACAACTTCCGGTTCAATAAACTCTGGATCTGGTTGGCTAAGCCCGAATTTTATAACCACTAAGAAAAGAGCTAATGCCATCAATGTGATGATAAACCCTTGCTTTAATCCATATGGCACATAGCTAAACTCAAGTACATGGTGACCTTGTTCTAAGTCAACCATTAGCATCGCATCTTTCAAGGAATCAGGAAGCACCTTCTGTCCATCCACTTTTACAGTCCATCCGAGCTCATATGGAATTGAAGTATACAAAACGCCATCTTCCTTAACATCTATAAAACCCTCTATTTTACGTGAGCTATAGTCTGTTATAACAAGTTGCTCATCAGCCAATTGGTCATATGCAGACTTCCAGGTTGATTCATCAAAGGTTACAGCTTGTAGATTAAAATAGCCATCTTTTGCAGCTTGAACTTCAAATTCCAGCTTAATTTCAGTTCCTTCCTCTAAAACACCTAAATCAATAATTAATCCTCTTCGGGTTTCATATTCAACAGGCGTACCACCCGCTATTGAAACCTTTGTTTTATAAGAACGATTGGCATACATGGTTAAATACATTTGCTTCGTTTCAGGCGCGTTAAAGGTTAGTGTTGCATTGCCGACTGCAGAAGCATCAAGGTTCTTATATGAGTATCTTAGATCATTGCTTAAATTTGTGCGTTCCATATTAACATAGGTTTCAGTAGTGATTGGAACATTTGTATATAGTTTGTAGTCTTGGCCTAAAGCGCCTTTTAAGAACTCCTCTTGAGCTAAAAATGGATTTGATGCATTTCCAGTCCAATTATAAGTGTCGTAATTTACTCTAAACCCTAGTGACAGCGGATAATTATTTTGATAAATTGAAACTTTTTCATCTTTAATATAAGGACTATAACCTACGTTATTTTCGGTACCCTGACTCCCCCTAGCAATCAAATACTTAACATTTAGCATCCCATTAACAAGAGGGGTACTCGCTGCATATAAATATCTATTCGAAGCTGGCGATGCAGCAAGACCAAGTGTTTTTAAATAGCTGGTTACATTAGAATTAACCGTTGAAGAAAACATCGAGACGCCTCTGTAGCCATATAGAGCAGGGTCGTTTGTCGAGTACCATTTAATCATGTCCATACGATAAAAATCATCATCAGCATTATATACTTTTTTGATTGCTGATTTTACTTCATCTCCTAAATATGGATAACTTGCTCTCGTTGAGCTTCCGGTTGTAGATGTACCTAAAATTGCCGACAATAAGGCTTCACTTAGTAGCAATATTGAAAAAAGAATCACATACAGCTTTTTACGGATGACTTGATAACGATAAAGCATGATGACTGTGCCATATAGTACCACCGCTCCCAAAGTCGCATATAATACTGCATTTTTTAAAGCGATGCTTTCATTAACAAGTAAATAAATTACGAATCCGGCCAAAATGCCCCAAACCTGTTTGGTTCTGATTTCTTCAAAATGTTCAAAGCCTTTATAAGCCATTGTTAAGATAACAAAAGAAAATACAAATGCAAATCGATAAGGTACTTCATTTGGAAAGTGGAATGCGTGCCAAATATAATTTAAATAATTGATATTAAAGCTTGCAATTAAAAACACAATCAATGCACTGTGTAATACTTTTTCTTTAATCTTTATACGATTTGAAAGGTAGTATACTGGCAACATTAATAACGCTAAGAAGCTACTAAAGATGTTCGGTAAACCACTTTTTACAGTTGGTTGAACGCCAACCAACAGATTGTTCAATATCTCTAAGGTTGTAAAATAAGTCTGAAAGCTGGTTGGTTTTGAACCTTCTATTGCATGTGAAAGTTGTAAGCCTCTGAAAGCAGGTAGCAATACAACAGCAGATAATCCAACTGCTATAAAAGAATAAATTGCAATCTGAACCGTTCTATTGAAAAAATGATTAAAATTGAACTTTTCTCTTCTTGAAAAATAGGCGATAAAATAGTAAATCAAAATAAACTCACAAATAAAATACCCTATATAAAAGTTACTGATCAGTGCAATTGCTAAAGTAATTACATACAGCTTAAAACCTTTTCCACTAATAATTCGATTCATCCCAAGGATAATCAGCGGAAATAAAGCCACTGCATCAAGCCACATAACATTCCAGTAATACCCCATCGTAAAGCCACAGAAGGCATATAATAAACCAAATCCAGTTATTGTATAATCATCTCTTTTAAATTGATGCTTAAGATAAACTGAAAAAAAAGTGCCCGCAAGTGCAATTTTAATAGCCGTGGCAAGCATCAGAAACTCTCTCAAAAATTGCGCTGGTACTAAAACGGAAAGGAGATAAATTGGGCTGAATGCATAATACGCCATAACCAAGATGAAATTCGATCCCATACCCATGTCCCATGAATAAAAGATTGATTCTCCGTGCTGTAATTTATATTGCAGCTCTTGAAAGAAGGGATAATATTGATGCCAGCTGTCTATTACCATTATCTGACTCTTTCCAAATGGAAAAAGTCCGATAACTGCAAATGCAATCATCATAAAAGTAAATGAAATTCCAAAGGTGGTAAGGACATATTTGTGTTTTAAAATTCTTTGTTTCATGCTACCTCCCATGTAAAGCAAGTTCTATAGGTACTGGAAAAGAACTACTGTACTTTAATTGATTTAATTGTTCTACCTTAACATTACATACAATGCAAAAACCATACAGTTATAATTGATTAATTATTCCTAGACTTGTTCAAAATACTCATTACTTAATACCCTTATTATACATGATTCAACCTGTTCTTTAAATCAATTAATAAATTTATTAAAAAGCATCTAATGCTTTGTCACGAATGACTTCTAATATTATGTTAACTTTTTGTTTTTTTTGGTACATATTAAATGGAGTTTTTAAGAAGTGGGGGCTACACTTTAAAATATGAAAGGTGTTACTTTAACAAGGAGGGACATGATGAAACGCCTCTTGAAAATGGGCACTTAAGAGGTGTGGAGTGAATAGTGCAACCGACCCTTTCTTTATTTATTAAAGAGAGGAGATTTACTGAATGAAGAATTTAAAAGTTTTGTTTATGTTTTTGTTAATTCTTGTTTTAATTATGGGGACTGTGGGTTCTGTCTTTGCTGAGACAGAAGTTGATAAAATAACACTTCCTCCTATGCCAACTGATCCACCACCACCATCAAATTTACCTACATTAACATTGTCAGTTTTTCCAGATCCATCTGGAACTACAGAGAGTAGTATTACTGAAGAAGGACATTGGAAATTTAGTTATATCCTTTGGAAATACTATTGGGTAATTGATTCACATACAGCACACATTTCTGCAACAGGGACTGAAAAGTTTGTATTCGAAAAATGGCAACGTTACACTATAGTCGGTGGGTCATTTAATCATCCAGTATGGGGATGGAAAGATACTTCTTATGACCAAACTGACACTTTTGAGATAAAGCACGATACTACTTTAAGAGCTGTTTTTAAAGAAAAATATCTGTATTCTTATGAAATACATTCTAGTGAAATGGCAGTCTACGATGGAAAAGATCCCGGTTATTACTTCCCAGGTGAGACCATTTTTGGTGGTGCAACTATCAATCCTGGATATAGAATGACTGGTTGGTCTTTAAATGGAGAACCACATTCAATCGCTGAATTAATTGTGTTTAATATGCCTGCTATGGATGCAAAGCTCGATTTGTACTTTGAAGCAATACCTACTTTCATGGTTACTGCTGACGTTACACCAGAAGGCGGTGGAACTGTAACTGGTGCAGGACCATATCAAGTTGGTGACAATGTACAGCTTGAAGCCATTCCAAGTAGAGGTTATGTTTTCGATGATTGGACCTTTGGCGATGATCTTTTCCCACAAACCTTTACACCTATTACTGGGTTTGTAATGCCTGAACAAAACGTATCCGCCATTGCTGATTTTGATTTATTAAGCAAATACAATGTAAAACTTTATACAGATCCAGATGGTATGGGAAATCCTACATTAGATGCCAACGCATTACCAGGCGAACCGGGATTTGATGGTGCATATTATCTTGGTGAAACTTTTAATGTCATTCCAAATCCAATAGAGCACTGGCATTTTGTAGGATACAACTATGAATACATGTGTGAAATTGGTGAACCACCATTACCACAAGTTATGATAGTTAACCCATCTCCATATGATACTGAAGATCCAAACTTCTTGTTTGGTTCTGAAGACTGTGATATAGAAATTACAGTATTTTATGAAGAAGATGCCTATGTAATGGCAACATTAGAATATGTAGATACGGAAGATGTGCCTATTCCAGGTCATCCAAGTGAAGACGTAAAAGTATATTTAGGTGAGGCATATAATTTTGTCGCTCCATCAATAACTGGATGGGAACATGTTTACACTTCACCAAATGCATCTGGTACATTAGGCGATGGCGCTGAAGACTTTGTTGTAACTTTTGTTTATCAAGAAGCACCTGAACCTACAACTGAACCACCAACAGAGCCAACTACTGAACCTTCTACCGAACCTACTACAGAACCACCAACAGAACCATCTACTGAAGCACCAACTCAACCAACAACTGAGAGTGTTTTACCAACTGATGCAGTAATAATTCCTACAACTGAAGCAACTGAAGCGGTTACTGAGGAAGTTGTCCCATTGGGAGCAGCTGTTATTCCAGTAAACTTTGATAGCATTTACGATAATATGGAAATGCCTACTGAAGAAGTAATTGCAGAGGAAGAAACACCTCTAGCAGATGCATTACCACAAACTGGTCAATTACCACTTGAACTATTCTACGGTGTCGGTGGTATGTTAACCGCTATAGGCGTTTATATTAGAAGAAAAAAATAGATTGCGATGAAAGGAAATAATAAGATTCGTTATCTAATTGGCAAAAAACCCCCACTGTAATATTATTTGTAAATGAAAAAGACTCCTAGATCAGTTTTTCCGATTTAGGAGTCTTTAATATTGAATTAAGAACTATATTTTTGTATTTGTTTATGCATTATATTACGCATTTAATTTTTTCGCCAAAGCTTGAACCACGAAGGATGCAACATCTTCAGCATAGGTACCTGTGCCAAAGCCAGCATCATAGCCAAGCTCTTTTGCAAGTTCATAAGAAATTCTAGGACCACCTGCACAGACGATCATCTTATCTCTTAAGCCTTCGGATTCTAAAAGTTCGATCAGCTGTGTCATGTTAGGAATATGAACGTCTTTTTGGGTTACGATCTGAGAAACGATAATCGCATCTGCACCAAGCTCTATCGCTTTCGCCACAAGCTCTTCATTTGGTACTTGTGCGCCTAAGTTATATGCTTTGATGCCATGATATCTCTCAAGACCATAGTGACCGTCATAGCCCTTCATATTCATGATCGCATCAATCCCAACGGTATGCGCATCTGTTCCAGTACAAGCGCCGACGATAACCACATCTCGACCAATATTTGCTTCGATAAAGTCTTCAACTGCGTATTTGTCCATAACGTCAGAATCAACCTTAGGTACTTCGATTTGTGTGAAATCTACTGTATGTGTTGATTTTCCGTACATGATGAAGAACGTATAGCCTACGCCTAAATCTTGTGCTGAAACCACTGCTGGCTCCTCTATGCCCATCTTGATTAAAAGCTGTTTTGCTGCTTCCTTGCTTTCTTCACTGAGTGGAATAGGAAGTGTAAAAGAAAATTGCATCATACCATCGTTCATGGTATCGCCATAAGGTTTAACTTTAGTTAAATCCAATCCGTTTTGTGCGCTCATCCTACTTCCCTCCTAACATCATTGGAATAAATGGGTTGAAATAACGCTCTCCCTTTTGAGTAACGCCATCAAGACCTTTACCGCCATCGATTTTTCTAGTAACAGAAGCAAACTTGCCTTGTTCAATAGTTGACATGATACCAATCTCTTCGATTTCCATTAATAGATCCGCCGCTTCTTTTAAAACGCCTTGTGCTCTTGTTTGGATGATACCATCTTTTTTAAACTCAACCTCATCGCCAAAATGACGCATGTTGTTAAAGATGTATTTCGCATTTTCAATTGAGAGTGCTCTATCTTGTAAAAGTGGTGTATGAATCGCTTCAGTTGGCATACCAAGTAATTGTAACCCTTGGTTTGTCATGATTGATACCACATTGAATAGTGCATCTTGGATATGACCTTTAAAAATATTACCCGTCATATACTTTGTTGGTGGCATGTATTTAAGCGGTGCATTTGGGAAGATTTCTCTTGCCATTTGTGCCTGTGATAATTCAAGTAAGAAGCCATCTTCAGTATCTGGATTCATTTCAAATGCATGACCAAGTCCCATTTGTTCTTCAGGTAGTCCAGCGAGAAGTGCAAATTGTTCATTGATAAACTGTGATGCGAGAACGGTATGCGCTTCTTCAATAGCATCTGCAGTCGTCAAATAGTTATCTTCGCCTGTATTGATAATAATACCAGCATAGCCATTGATAATTCTTGAAAAATACTGGTCAACCAACGTTCTTTGCATATTGATATCTCTAAACAAAATGCCGTATAAAGCATCGTTTAGCATAACGTCAAGACGCTCAATCGCACCCATAGCAGCGATCTCAGGCATACATAAGCCTGAACAATAGTTACAAAGTCTGATATAACGACCGACTTCCATGCCAACTTCATCAAGTGCTTTACGCATGATTCTAAAGTTTTCTTGAGTCGCGTAAGTACCACCAAAGCCTTCAGTTGTTGCACCAAATGGTACGTAATCCAATAAGCTTTGAGCTGTCGTTCTGATAACAGCGATGATATCTGCACCTTGTCTTGCCGCTGCTTGAGCTTGTAAAACGTCTTCGTAGATATTGCCAGTTGCTACGATTACATATAGATAAGGTTTGGGACCTTCACCTATTTCTGTTAAGAACTGATCTCTTTGAGCGCGGTTATTCTTAATGCGTTCAACCATTTTTGCCGCTTCTGCTTCAACGACTTCAGTCACTTTTCCCATGTCTTGTACAGGAACTTTTACTAAGTCTATTTCACCTGCTGAAATGTCTTCTGCAATTTCTTGAGCTGTCTTTCCATAAGCTACCATGGCATTGCCCAACCAGAAAGCCGCACCTTCTGCCAAACCGCCACCTTTTTTGATGTTATCTACTACCACATTTGGAAGTGGTCTTTCAATATCATCGATACCATCGACACCTAGTAATCTGACGATTGTTCTCTCTACAGCCACTGTGGTGTGTCGGTCGATGAATTTTTGTGTATCCTCTGCAATCACTCTTGCAGATTGACGCGCTTTGTCAACGATACTAAAATCCAAATTCAACTTACTCGTCATTTGATCCTCCTAATATTTCTTTTGCACGGTCTAAAATTTCTTTATTAAGGCCCATAAGCTCAGAAATTCTAATCGCTTCCTTGGGTATTTCTTTCGTTTGGCTCACTTCTATTAACCGGTAATCCATGTACTCGTGGAGTAATCCAGCGCCATGTTGATTGATGCGCTCACTTACGATGTTTAAATCCACGTCAGATAACCCTTTAACTTGGTAATGCGTCGTGTTTTTTACATGTGTTAAACCGTCAAAATGCGTCGTAATAACCGCTTTCGACTTATGTTTGGTCAAATACTCTATTAACGCTTTGGAAATTGCAAAGCCTTCAAGTGGGTTTGTCCCTCTTGCAAGCTCATCTATCAGTATTAATCCATACTCATCTGTGCGTTTTATTGCCTGCTCGATCTCGACAATTTCGCCACCAAATGTGCTAAGACCCATGTCTATTGACTGAAAATCTCCCACAGAGATAAAGATATAATCAAAGGGTTTAAAAGCAAGTTCATCGCATGGGACAAAAAAACCATACTGAGCCATGCTGAGCATAAGACCAATCAGCTTCAAAGAAACCGTCTTACCGCCCATATTGGCTCCCGTTATCAACGTCACTGAGTTCTTGAGGGAAACATCTATTGGTGTGAACGTCTTACCTTGTTTTTCAAGTCCAATGGCAACTTTTATATGCCTCGCGCCTTTCATTACGACTTCTTCAGTGTTAAGAAGCATAGGTCGTACACATCTGAATGCGATTGAGAATTGCGCTTTTGCAATCAACAAATCGATCCAGCTGATTGCATCGGTATTGGAAGTTAGGGTTTCCAAATTCTCTTTTAACGCTTTAGTGAGTTGGCTTCTCACCTCGTATTCTTCTTGCTCTTCTTTTAAGAGTAAGCTCTCTTTCATTTGGCTTAAGCTTTGAGAGGGTTTAACCGTATAAAGCTTATACAGTGGTAACTCAGATTTATAGGAAAGCCTCTCATCATTTTTTGCTCGATTTAAAAGTTCTGTTTCAAAAGACTTAATTCTGACATCGCCATTTGCTTGTACTATAAAGCCGTCATTAGATAATGCCTCTATCAGATCCAGCTTATATCGCTTCATCTCTACATCTGTTTGTTCGATTTGTGCTCTTATTTCAGTCAATGCCTTCGAATAGACACTATAAAGATGAAAGGCTTGTGTTCCTGATTTCTCAGGATCGAGAAGCTCGATAATTGAATCCACTGATTTTAGCTGATAGTCACCAATTCGACTGTGCCAGTGAATCGATTCTTGAATCTTTAGAATCATGACCATGGTTCTAGTGAGTTGCTTAATCTCAAAGAGTTCAGTTTCTGTTAAAACATCCTCCTGTAAGATACGGTCAAAAGAACCATCCAAAAGCTTTATACGCTTAAGTTCTTCCTTAATTCTTAAAACATCAGCTCTTCGCTGCTCAAAAAGTGTCATCATAGCCGATAATTTGTCATATTCCGCTTCAAGCGATTTTGCTGATTCGCTTTTAAATGGCTTTAAGTTTCTACGATGTCTTTCACCATAAGGCGATACAAGACTAAGGCGGTCAAGAACAAAACCCATATCTAAATCTGTTAGATTTTTTTTACTGATAAAGTCCTTCATACCAACCTCTTTCGTGTGTTATGCCATAACATCATATACCGGTATACCTACAATCTTTGACTGTAGCTCGGAGACAAAGCTTTCAGAATCATAGTAATAGCCTTGCGGTGAAAAAGGATTTGCAGTAACTGCTTTTAACTGCATCCCATATCTCACATTCATTTTAAGTCCCACTCGTTTAAAATAAAGCCAATCTTTATAGTCGATAAACAATCGCGTGGCATCTGCTACCACCCATTGTAAGTTTTTGTTTACTGAAATGACGTCTTTAACCGTCTGTGTAACAAGTGCGCCAGGAATTAACACTGCAACTGTTTCTTCAGTAATTTGATCTGCAATTAATTTGCCTGATCCTATCGCAGTTATGACTTCACTTAAAGGCACTACAGTGCCATCCGATTCAACCAAGACCGGTTGTTTTGAGGCTTCTGCTATCTCCCAAGCCGATAGGATCATAGGATCTACTATCGATTCTAAGCTGAACATTGAAGCTTTATAAGCGGTTAAGTCAACTGTTTTGTACATGTCACGGCTAATCACCGCACCAGTAGATAAAATACAAGCATCTGTAATTGCAGGTGAAGCTGAAGAGGTCCGATCCAGAGCACCGTCAACGAGAACATAATCTGCTCCAATGGCACACATTTTTTCACATATCATTCTCACTTCAGAATTTGTCGTTGGCCCCCCGACCTGTACAAATCCCTCAGTAAGTGCTTTACCAATAATCACACGCCCCATTGCAGTCTGATAATCGGTAACTTCTAAAATTTCCATTTTTGACTCTGACAAATTAAACAGCATTTCTGCGGTTGCTACCAATGTCCCTTTTTTTACAAAAATCATTGGTTTGTCTGTCTTGGTTACGATGTCTGTCCGCTCACCATCCCGACCAATGGAAGTTATCCCAACTCTGAACCCGTTTTCATCAAAACTTTCGATTAGATGATTTAGAGTGACGGTTTTGCCTGCATTTTTAGCCATACCAACGATTGAAATAATACGTTCTTTCGCTTCAAATAAGTCTATCAATTTCATGCAGGCACTCCCTTCACAGTATGGTAATTATTCTTCGTGGTGAGAACGTTTTGTTCTTTCAAGCTCTTTTAGCTCGATGGATACTCTGTTGCCTTGTAATAAACCGCCAACACCAAATAACTTGTGTTCTTTTTGCGCTTCAGTTTCTACTGCGCCTTCTACGTCAAACTCATAAGAGCTAGGTTGCGTATAAGTTGTAATAACACCTTCATAGTTTCTCAAGATTACTCTTTCTGGAGATTGAGAAATCATATATTGTGGCATTACTGGAATTTTACCACCACCGCCTGGTGCGTCAACAACGAATGTTGGCACACAGTATCCAGAAGTGTGGCCTCTTAAGCCTTCAATGATTTCAATCCCTTTAGATACTGGTGTTCTAAAGTGCTCAATACCCATTGATAGGTCACATTGGTAGATATAATATGGTCGAACACGCATCATAACTAAATCGTGAACCAAATCTCTCATAATATGAACGCTGTCGTTGATGCCTTTTAATAGAACCGATTGATTACCAAGTGGGATACCTGCATCCGCAAGTAAAGCACATGCTTTTTTTGCTTCTGGTGTAATTTCTTTTGAATGATTGAAGTGTGTATTTAACCAAACTGGATGGTATTTTTTCAACATGTTAACAAGCTCAGGTGTAATTCTTTGTGGACAAACAACAGGTGTTCTCGATCCAATACGGATGATTTCCACATGTGGAATCGCTCTAAGCTTGCTGATGATGTACTCTAAAAGCTCATCTGAAACGAGTAAAGCATCGCCGCCTGATAAAAGAACGTCTCTAACCATAGGTGAATTTGCAACATATTCGATTGCAGCGTCGATTCTATCTCTTGGTACACCGCCGTCATTGTGACCGGCAAATCTTCTTCTTGTACAGTGACGACAGTACATCGAACACATATCTGTAATTAAGAAAAGTACTCTATCTGGATATCTATGTGTAATGCCAGGAACAGGAGAGTCACCATCTTCATGAAGTGGATCGTCCATATCAGCTGAGCATTGGTAAGTTTCATAGATGGTTGGAACAGCCTGCATTCTCACTGGACATTTTGGATCATCTTTGTCCATAAGTAATGCATAGTATGGTGTAATTCCCATTCTTAAAAGCGCCAATGTTTTTACAACACCATCTTGCTCAAGATCCGTTAAGTTAACCACTTTTTTAAGCTGATCAAGTGTTGTAATTCTGTTTCTTACTTGCCACTCCCAAGAATCCCACTCAGCTTGTGTTACGTCTTTCCACATTTCGATTTCAGTGTAATGTCTCATTTGATAATCCCCTTCCTACGCGTAAAGCGCCTCATAGATTTTTCTTAAAACTTCACTTTCTCTTATGATTTGTAACGTGATTTCTGCATGTCCTTTTGTATAACCATTGCCAACGATCATTGTAACGTCTTTACCTACACCTTCAGCACCAAGTGCCGCTTTTGTAAAACTTGTCGCCATACTGAAGAAATAAACCATACCATCGTCTTTAGTCGCTAAGATTGATGCCATTTCTGTGTTTGGTACGTTGACACAGTTTATAACAAGATCACACATTTTGCCGTCAGTTAATTCTTCAACTTTTCTTAAAACTTCTACTGCATCAGTTGCATCTGCTACTAGAAACTCATCTGCAATACCAGCACCCATAACGCGTTCTTTAGCTGCGTCGTTGTGTTGTAAGCAAATTACTTTTCCCGTTACGCCAGCTCTTTTTTTAGCTTCATATAAGCAAAGCATACCTGACTTGCCAGCACCACCAATAACGAGTACAGTGTCACCTGGTTTTACGAGTTTAGCGGTTTGAGCTGGTGCACCAGCTACGTCAAGCACAGATAAAGCTAAATTCTCTGGAATATCTGAAGGAATCTTAGCATATAATCCAGATTCAAATAGAATTGCTTGGCCCTTAATATCAACTTGATCAATACTTTTTCTAATTTCAATAATTTCTTCTATTACAAGCGGCGTTAATGATAATGAAACTAATGTCGCTATCTTATCGCCTACTTTTAAGTCAGTTTTACCTATTAAAGCATCGCCTATTTGAGCGACAGTACCGATCAGCATACCGCCTGATCCAGTAACAGGGTTTTTGTGTTTACCTTGTTTTTCAACGATGTCGAGCATAATTTCTTTAATTTTGCTCTCATCACCATTCGCTTGCTCTTTAATTTGCGTAAATGACGCAGAATCAATGTTAAGTGTTTGCACATCAATTAAAATCTCATTGTCGTAGATTTCCATATCATTAGAAATCTTTTGTGCTGGTTGTGGTAAAATTCCTTTTGGTTCAATAACACGATGTGTTCCAAATTTACAGCCTTTTTTCATAAGTTCCTCCCAAAAATTGACTCAAATCCCGATAACCTTAAACGTTATTTCATACGTATTTTATAAGTGCAATTCTTATGCCAAATCTTTAACAAATGTTTAATTCTTAGAACATACAGTGAAAAACCTAATTGTAAGTAGCTGACTATGATGGGCGAAACAATTGAATTAACTATATTCCAGTTCGTAGTTGTCTACATATTGCTAAAATAAAAATCCTTTTAGAAACACTCAAATTTTTAGACAAATCAAAAATTTAAACAGCGACCATCAAAAAAAACAATAAAAAAACGCCGAATTATCGGCGCTATATCTGATATTTTTTCATTTTTGATTGTAAGGTTTGCCTTGGTAAGCCTAACCTTTTAGCTGCCTTAGAGATATTACCTTCCGATTCACCTAGAACGGTAATAATCAACTGCTTTTCATAGCCAGAAAGTGCTTCTTGTAGGTTAAAATACTCAGGGGTTGATACGATATTCCTTTCAATTTTTGGCATTTGCTTTTCATAAAACGCTCTAAAATTATATGGCAAATCATCTATTCGGATTAAATCCCCATCCACAAGGTTCGCTGCACCCTCTATAACATGTTCTAGCTCTCTAACGTTACCATCCCATGGATACTCATTAAAAAGAGCCATAACTTCAGGTGTAACCCCTTTGAGTCCTCTATAGAGAAGACCGTTATATTTCTTAATAAAATATCTTGTAAGAACTGGAATATCCTCACGTCGATCACATAGCTTGGGAATCCATAGGGTAACTGTGTTCAGTCGATAATATAAGTCGCGTCGAATCAATCCCAAATCAATGGCCAAATTTGGTTCAATATTTGTAGCTGCAACTATTCTAACATCAACACTTCGCTCTTTTGTGTCACCGATTCTTCTAATTTTTCCATCTTGAAGTACCCTTAAAAGCTTTGCTTGAAGCTCTTGAGGCATTGAATTTATTTCATCTAAGAATAAAGTTCCCGTATCTGCAAGTTCGAAAAGACCTGGGCGATCTACAGCACCAGTAAATCCCCCTTTAACTGTACCAAAGAGGATTCCTTCAAGTAACGAACTCGGCAAAGCGGCACAGTTTTGAGCGATAAATGGCTTGTTTTTCCTTTTGCTTGAATTGTGAATTGCCTGGGTTAAAAGCTCCTTACCCGTGCCCGTTTCGCCATATATTAGAATGGCTATATCCGTTGCTGCAGCTTTCATAGCAATTGCCTTAACACGGTTAAATTCTGAGTGAACGGTTATTATATCTTCAAAATGATAGCCCTTTTTTCCTGATTGCTGGACTTTAAGGGATTCTTCTGAGCCCTTCGCCTGTGATTGCAAATCGATTACTTTCTCTGTAAGCTCCTTATAACTTGTAATGTCTCTAGAAATTTCAATAGCTCCTGCTATTTGACCCTCATTTATAATCGGAAGCGTACTATTGATCGTCGCTATGTTTTTTCCTTTATAGGTACGATAGGTTTGCTCTCGATTCAAAATAGGCAATTCTGTGGCAAGCACTTTCAAAAGGGTACTTTCCTCTTCTTTAAGTGACGGATAGATTTCAGTGATATGTTTGCCAATCGAGTCTTCTATGTTGATGTCATCAAGAAGGGCAGAATTTCGATTACAATAAACGAGATTCCCTTTTTCATCGACGATTTGAACACCATCACTTATATATTCAAGCATTATTTTTACATGTTCTAGAGTTAAAATCGGATGCATCTCTACACTCCTATATTGAAAGCGCCGACATTTCGGCTATTGCTGATATTTCGGCGCTTTATAATATGGTCCCTTTTCCATAATCCTTTGCAAGCTTAAGCTTCTCATAAGCTAAGTGAACAAACTTATCCTCTGATTGCCACTGATCAATGGACAAGATAACATAACGGCAGGTTACATTGATCTCTTTTTCCTTATCTTGATCTTTAATTTTGGCATAATTGATATTATGAATTCGATCTCTAAGTTGATTGGTAATGTCATAAGCAACCGTATGTGAAACATTCGGCATTACGATTGCGAAAGTATCACCTTTAACCCTCGCCACCTGACACCCATTGGAGGCAAGAATGCTATTTTCTTGAATAAACGCTTTAGTGACTTTAACGATATCAATAAGCACTTTATCTCCAGTAAAAATGTCAAACCTCTTATTAACTTCACCCAGATCATCAACATCGAAAAATACAACGGTTGAAAGCATTTGTGATTGATGGCTTCTTTCAAACTCTAATGACAGAACATTTTTTAATTTTTCTTCTGTATTAATTTTGATAAGCTCACGGCTGATAATTTCTTCATTTTTAAAAATCTCATTTACTTTTTCAGAGACTTCTTTATTGAAGTATTCATTGACGACAAATGCTAAAAACAAGAGTACGACGGTATAAAATAAAATAACGATATACCATTCAATAAATTTCGTAAATTCACTAATGGTAATCCAAACGCTCGGAAAAATACTGGCCACAAGTGCAAATATAAACAATCGCCGTGTGCCCATTTGTCTAAAATTATATTTCTTTTGTTTTTTCTCGCGTTTTTTGAACATGACACTAATCTCTTTTCATATCTATTTTAATCACTACTTCAGAAGGTTTCACTTCTTCACCTTCGATTTTTAATAAATACTTTAGTTCGATTATGGATTCGTTCCAACTGATATCAACGCCATACGTTTGCATGATAAATGTACCATATGGCGTTTGATAAACGGTCTCGTTCCAAACATTTTTTTCGATTTTTAAAACACTTGTATTTTCGCCATAGCGTTTTATTGAAATAATGTCATCTTCAAATGTCAAAAGTGTCTTAGTTCCTTCCATTTCTACTTCCTTGTACATCAAGAAGGTCTTATAAGGCTCTTTTTTATAAGTTGCTTCTGCAACCTGTGTCATTTCATTCATTTCACCATCGCCACTTTTGATAATGGAGCTAACGATGATTTTTAAGTTTTCACTTTTCATTATTCTGCAATCCATTTATTAACTAATGTTTTGATACTTTCCACGTGGCTTTCTGATTCTTGTCTCGCTACCGCACCATCTTGACGAATAATTGCATCGAAAATACGATTATGTGATGCTTGTATCTCTTTGAAATTGTTAAACTCGTTAAAGTAAATTAATCTAAAGCGTTGAAATTGATCGTGTAAATCGTAAATGATACTAATCAATCTTTGGTTTTTTGTGCCTTCAAAGATCAATGAGTGAAATTCATTATCACTTTCGATCATGCTTTTCTTATCCATGCTTAAAAGGGATTCATTAAAATGCTCAACCACTTTTCCAAGTGCTTCTTTCTCACTTAAAGTCATTCTCTCTGCTGCCAAATAAGCTGCAAAGCCCTCTAATTCTTTACGGATTTCAAGTACTTCCATGATATCCTTTTTAGTTAAATCTGCGACATATGCCCCTTTTCTTGGGATCATTATTACAAAGCTTTCTTTTTCAAGCTTTCTAATGGCTTCACGCACAGGTGTACGGCTAACGCCTAGCTGATCAGCTATGGTAACTTCCATTAATCTTTCGCCTGGCTTTAACTCACCTGCAAGAATAGCATTTCTAAGGTACTCGAAAACAACCTCTCCAAGTGGTTTGTAATTTCTGATTTCCAATTTGTCAAAATTCACGTTCATAACCCCTCCACTCAACTTTTACTGTTTATTATATGTTGCTACTAGATAACACTGTGAATACTGAAGCTTTAACTTCTTATGTGCCTTTTTCGCTTTTTCATAGCTGCCATAAAAAGCAAATACAGTTGGACCACTACCACTCATTAGAACGCCCTCTGCGCCAAATGCCATTAGAGTTTGTTTGATTTCCTCGACTTTAGGATAAAGTTTCAAGGTAACCGTTTCTAGGACGTTCATAAGTCCACTTAGTATGTCTTTCCTATTTTGTGTCTTTAGTGCCTCTATCATTTTAGGTGTGTCCGGATGTGCTTTTACTTCGCCCAGCTCTAGACCACCATAAACGTCTTTTGTCGATACGCCAAAACTTGGCTTAACCAATATCATCCATGCATTTTCAAACCCTCTAACCGGTTCGAGAATTTCGCCTAATCCTCTAGCGATTGCCGCCCCCTCACAAAAGCAAAATGGGACATCTGCACCAAGCTCAAAACCAATACTTTGCATCTCTTCAGTCGATAAGCCTAGATGACATAGCTGATTAATACCCTTTATGACTGCAGCTGCATTTGTACTTCCGCCAGCAAGTCCTGCTGCTACAGGTATGTTCTTATCAATTTGTATCTCAAATCCAACCTTTAGCTTAAAGCGCTCAATCATTATTTTAGCCGCCTTATAGGCAATGTTGCGATCATCCGTTGGTAAAAATGAATCTGAGCAAGTTAACTCGATTTTCGTTTCAGAAATCAGAGTCACGGTAACAAGGTCATATAAGTCGATTTGCTGCATGATCATTTCTACATCATGATATCCGGAAGGTCTTCTTGAAAGAACATCCAGTGTAAGATTAATTTTTGCTCTCGCTTTTATCTGTACACTTTGAGCATTATTTGAATCCAATTGAACACCTCTTCTTCATCTATTCTATCAAGTATATGAATACAAAATACAATAAAAATACATTATACTCAATTATATGTCATTTTGTATAAATTATAAAGTGTAATTTCAAAAAAAAATAAATCTGCCTTAAGAAGTAACTCTAAGACAGACTTAATACGCGTTTATTTAAATGGTAACTGATTTTTATGAAAGACCATCACATAAAAGGTCGTGTAAAGTACCCCTCTAACCATCTGGAATTGGTCGGGATACTTATCCATTATAACGTCCTTAAAGCTCTGCTCTTCAAAAGGCTCAAAAACCTCTTTGACTTTTTTAAAGCCAATTTTTTCATAGCTCTTTTGTGCGCGTTTGTTAAAGTGTGAAACGCGAAGCTGCATTTCTTCAATCGGGTAATGTTCAAAAACATACTCGAGGTATCTTTTCAACATTTCAGTCCCAAACCCTTCACTTAAATAATTGGGGTCAATGGCAATTCCAAGCTCTGCACGTCTTTTTAACCACTTGATGTTCTTTAAAGTTACAAACCCAAGTGGATAATCGTCTATAAAGAGACCATATACTTTTTTGCGAATCCACTTCTGTTTTGAGTCGTACCAGCCATCAAACTCCTCTTTGTATCTAAAGGGAAAGTTATATTGAAAAAATCGCGGGTCCTCATGTGCACCCCATTTCTCAAACGCATAGATATCACTTCGCTTAAATTTCCTAAACTCAAGCATAAGATCACCTCATTTGTGAGGTATTTGCAAACTTCGTATACTTACCCAGCCATGCTAGGTAAACTTTACCGGTTTCACCATTTCTTTGTTTTGCGATGATTACCTCACCGATCCCCTTTAGCTTTTCATCCACTGTATCAGGGTTATAGTACTCATCACGATAAAGGAACATAACTAAATCGGCATCCTGCTCAATTGCGCCGGATTCACGAAGGTCGGAAAGGATCGGACGATGATCCGCTCTCAGTTCAGATGCACGGGAAAGCTGTGATAGTGCGATTACTGGACAATTCATCTCTCTAGCGATCCCTTTTAACGAACGGGAAATCGTCGAAATCTCTTGTTGTCTATTTTCAGACTTTCCGCCACCTGACATCAGCTGCAAGTAGTCGATCATAATCATATCGAGACCGTGATTCATCTTTAATCTTCTACATTTACTTCTAATTTCAGCTACCGTGATACCTGGTGTATCATCTATAAACACCTTTGCCTCTGCAAGCTGAGCAGAGCTTCTTGCAAGTTTAAACCAATCGTCATCCTCAATTTGGCCTGTACGGATATCACCGATGGAGACGAGAGACTGCGCGGCGAGCATACGTTGTACCAGCTGATCTGCAGCCATCTCTAGAGAAAAAATAGCGACACTCTTCTTATCTTTAACTGCAGCATTTTGACATAAGTTCAGTGCAAAAGCCGTTTTACCCATGGAAGGACGAGCAGCGATTAGAATCATATCTGATCGTTGAAGGCCATTGGTCATTTCGTCAAGTGCATCAAAACCCGTTGATATACCCGTCATCGCATTTGGATCCTCATGCAATTGAACGATTTTTTCATAAGTCGTCTGAAGGACATCAGAAATGGCTTGAAACCCTTTCTTATCTCTGTTTTGCGAAATTTCGAAGATGTTCGATTCTGCCTCTTCTAATAAGAGTTCAGCATCATGTGACTCATAGCCTTTATCGACAATCTCTGTAGAAGCGCGAATCAGACGTCTGAGCATAAACTTTTCATGAATGATTTTCGCGTGATTTGAAACGTTGGCGATTAAAGTACCAACATCTGATAACTCAGTTAAATATTCGAAGCCACCAACGGTTTCCAGTAGCTTATTTTTTGTCAATTCATCTGATACGGTGATTAAGTCAACCGTCTTTCCTTCTGAAAACAATTGCTTAATCGTTCTAAATACTTCCTTGTGGGCTTCATGATAAAATTCGTCCTCATTAGAGATGACATCCATAACATCGCCGATCAAGTCACTGTCAAGCAATAAAGAACCTAAAACACTTTGTTCTGCGTTAATATCGTGTGGCATTGTCTTCAAATTCATGGTAATACTCCTAGTGCATTTTTTCTTATTATAACACAGTTAAGGAATGAATTTTACTATGTCAAAGTACCTAAATTTTAGATATTTCAGTTTTCCCTTACGCAGACGATAGTTCATTGCCACATCCTTGTAGTGTGCTAAGGCTTGATCAATGGCTTTCATAACCTGCTCTTCAGTCACCAACTCAGGCTTACTATATAGCAATTTAAGCCATAAATTAACCTCACCCTTAGGATAATCTGCTCGCTTGAATACATACTCAGGTTCATGAAGCGGATAATCCTTTGATTCCGCTAGCAAATAAGCCAGTAAATAGATGATCCTGATCGCGTAGGCATGCGTATTTTTTCTTCTTAAATATCGGAATGGCAATCTTAAATAAATTAAAATCAATAAAACGATAAAAATGACGCCCATGACAATCCATTTGGTCCACTTAGATGGTTGTGAAAGGACTTCGGTATCTACATTAGAATTAAAGTCACCTCTTCCACCGTCACCTTCAGCCAATAGATCCTCTAAATCAATCGGTTCTTGTGTGGTTGGTACATTACCTATGCCACCTTCATTTACAGTTGTCTCTTCTTTTTGAATCAAATCCTCTAAAGTTGGTGCAAGCGCTTCACTTTCAGCCTCAGAGTAAATTGGTGTACTTTCAAAAATCATCCAACCATATCCCTCTATATAGACTTCTGCCCAAGCGTGTGCATCCTTTTCAGTCACCTTAGAGTAATCCCCATTAGGATCGACCTCATCTGGATCCACTCTAAAGCCCTCAACGTAACGTGCAGGAATGTCATTAATTCTCGCCATTACAACAAGTGCAGATGCAAAGTAAGTACAATAGCCCTTTTTTGTTTCAAATAAAAAGCTTGAAACAAAATCGCGTCGTTCTCTATTGCTGATTGGTGTTAAGCTATAGGTGTAATTCTGCGATAAAAACTGTGTTAGCATGAGCATCTTCTGATAATCGGTTTCACCAAAGGAGCCAATTTGCTTTGCAAGCTCAATGGTTCTTGTCTCAACTCGATTTGAAACCTGAAGGTAATCCACCTCTGGTGAAAGAAAGAAATCTCTTCGAGTGGCATAAAAGTCATAATCCTTAAGGTATTTAACAAAAGCACCCGTTTTATAAAACGCTTCATTTTCTGCTGAAGCATAGACCTTATTGTTGCCGAGACTTGTCTTGTATAGCCCCATTGGTGTAAACAGCGTTACTGTCTTAGTCAACTTTCGATTGATTTTAATCGAACCTGAAATTCCATCATAATCACCACTTGTCAGAAGGTCAATGTTGTCCTGATTCGAAAGATAATATTTATAATTTGTCTTATAGGTTATACCGTTGTTGTTCCATTTTAAGCCATCGTAATTGTCTTTTATTGTAGACTTCAAATAGACCGCTTGGGTAATAGGCTTATCAAACTTTACCCAAAATAAAGGATCCACACTATTGATCTCACCTAGAGGGCCTCCTAGGATGTCGCCACTTCCCTGAAATGCAGTCTCCTTAAGAGAATACATTTGAAGTTTCGATCCTTCATAGCCACTTCTAGCTCCCCACAGATTAGGCGTTACCAAATCAACCAGAAAATTCACCTGATTGATTGGAAAGGCAACAGAAACAAATCCCGCTACAAGAACAATTACTAGTCCTAAAACCAAACTGGTTAGCATGAGATTCCTTGCAGGATAATAGGCTGTATTGAACCCCGGGTGAGCTTTAATGAGTTTGTCGTGGTGGTCCATAACAAAATAAGCCACCACACCCGCAATATAAAGGGCACTGTACAGCCACGGCAGGTCTAAAAACTGATACCAAAACCAAACATATAGTAGGATTGGCAAAACCAATATTGGCTTAAGCCAACGGTATCGATAGATTAAGAATATTAAAACCGTAATGATCAATACCAAAATAATCAGCAAATACAACTCGTAGCGTCGTTGCTTTGAATCCTCTAATTGCGTTGGTGCATTGTTAATTTTTTCATCTACAAACCATTGACCAAATGGCACAAACTTTTCATAATCCAAACGGTCCCTAAGATCTCGAATCCATTTCACTTCATGCCTAATCGCAACATTTTCCCCATCACCAACAGGGGTTAAAGTTTCCTCAACAACGAGTTCTTGTCGGTTCATATAAGTTAAAACGGCATCGGCTATATAAAGACACATCAGTAAGGCAATCAAAATCAATATCACCTTGTAGGTTACTTTCTTATACGTGTAAAGAGCGTAAAAACCGAAGAAAACCATAACTGAAATGCTAAAATATAGAACACCATCCACAGACAGCTTAATAAAATAATTAACGGTTAAAAGAACCGCAAGTAATATCACATATCCTGTTGCCCATTTGGTCAGTTTAATTTTATTGTCCATAGGCCACGTCCATTATTCGATCAATATAGTGTAATCTTAAAAGCCTACTTTGATATTTTGAATAGAGCTCTTTTTCTTCCAGTGTTTTAGGTGAAAAAGTGAATATGGTCAATCTCTGATGATTTTGAGATAAAGTTTCAAAAAAAGACTGCGTCAGACGCTGACTGACAAGTACAATTTCTTGTCCAGACTTAACTAAGTCCGCGTTCATATACCGATTGACAAAATTAGCAAAAGGAAACTCAGAATCACTTTCAAATGAGGTTAAATCCTCTAAAAAGGTGTGAAAATCACTTCCTGTATTGCCCTCAAGAACCGTACCTGATTGATTGTTAACAATAATCTTCATATTGATCTCATCATCTAAAAATCGCTTTGAAAGCGATGCGACAAAAGAAACCATTTCCTCTTCCTCTAAAAGATTAAGTCCATCGGAATATTGTCCATTTAAGAGAATTACTAGTTTTGTGCTAACGGTTTGTTCAAACTCTTTTGTGTGTAAATCGTCCTTCTTCGCACTGATTTTCCAGTGGATATTTTTAAGCTGATCACCTGGTTGATAAGGTCTTATATTAACCAGATTGGTACGGTCCTCAAGTGTTTGACGATTGGATTTAAGCGTTCCAAAAAAGTCCATCGATTGAAGGACGCGCTCTTTGATAGGCTTAACCTTAGGATAGACGGTAATATCTACCTCTTTGTTAAAATCAATGGTTCTTTTGCCCAGCATTAATGGATCGTATAAATCAACCTTAACTTTTCCGAGCTTGTAGTAGCCCCTATACTTACAGATGATATCCTTAGAAAAATTAATGCGATCAAAATTCTTAAAATATGCGATTTCCTTTAAGCTTGAGTCAGTATCCATTTTTTTATCGAGTTTAAATTCGATCACTGCATGTAGAATTGGCACGATGCTCGTATTTGACAGTTTATAATCGATGTTAACTGCATCCCCAGAAGAAACAACGTTGTCACTTGTATAATATAAGATATAAAGGTTACGTTCATTGTGCCTAAGCATGAGTACCATGCTAAGCCATATCAAAAACGTCAGTAACCATAAATAATATAGCGTTTTTCCCCCTGAAAGAACCGATACGACGAAAAGAAAGGCCATTAAGACATACAGAGATCTGCGAAATCCCTTTGTCATAAATCCCCCTAACGTACTACTTTAGGTACTTCAACCGAATCGACAATTTCCTGTAAAAGACCTTTAAGACCAGCACCTCTATGAATGGCCTCACTTTTTAGGATAAGTCTATGTCCAATAATCGCCTCATAAATGTCTGAAATATCTGAGGCGATTACAAACGTTCTACCTTCTAAGTAGGCTTTTGCCTTAGCACCTTTAAACAAATGAACGGATGCCCTTGGACTTGCTCCTAGTTTGATTAAATGATGCTCACGTGTCGCTTTGACGAGCTTGACCACATAACTTTTAAGCGCAGGGTCAACGTATACTTTTTCGATGTCACTTACCGCATTTTGAAAGTTCTCTTTTGTTATGACAGGATTAATTGCCACACTTTTTTCCTTCAAGCTCAAGATGTCGACCTCTTCGTCTACAGTTGGATAACCTAAAGAAATCCGCATCATAAAACGGTCCAGCTGTGCTTCTGGAAGTGGAAACGTCCCCTGAAGCTCTATAGGATTTTCAGTAGCAATAACGATAAATGGCGCTTCAAGCTTAATCGACTGTCCATCTACAGTTACTTGAAATTCCTCCATTGCTTCTAATAAACTAGATTGCGTTTTAGGAGAGGTTCTATTGATCTCATCCGCTAAAAGCACGTTAGTAAAAATTGGACCTGGATGGAACACAAACTGTTCCTTCTCCTTTGAAAATATTGAGATACCAATCAAATCTGAAGGCATTAAATCAGGTGTAAACTGAATTCTTCTAAACTCTGAATCCATAGCTGCAGAAAATGCTTTAGCAAGCGTCGTTTTTCCTAACCCAGGCAAATCTTCAATCAACACATGCCCCCCTGAAAGCATTGCGATCAATATACTCTCAATTGCTGTGTCTTTTCCAACAAGTGTTTTCCTAATTTCACTTTTGATGGATTCTATCATGGCACACCCCTTTATCTGATTTTTCTGATAATTCCGCCTACAAAATAAGAAGATCTTTCGATCTTCTTATTATTGATGTCATATCCATTGTTGCTTCTGTCATATCCTAGATGCTTCTGTCGTTCCTTGCTGTCTAATAAAATGATACCCTATTTTTAAGCAAATTTGCTTTAAGATTTGTTTATATTTCAGAAAATTACGTTAAAAATAGGTCATAAATTGCCACAAATTTTAATGCAATTCTCATGAAAAGGATTACTCTTCGATAACTTGAACTTTCATTTCCGCTGAAACCTTTGGATAAACTTTGATCGTAACTTTAGTCGTTCCTAGCGTTCTAATCGGTTGATCCATAACGATTTTTTTCTTATCGATGTCCAGGCTGTATTTATTTTTAATCATTTCTGCAACATCTTTATTGGTAATAGAACCAAATAATCTGCCACCCTCACCTGCTTTTGTTTTAAAAGTAATCTCAAAGGTATTGATTTTTTCTGCAAGTGCCTTCGCTTCATCAAGCTCCTCTTGTGCACGCTTTTCCTTAGCTGCATTTTGGTGCTCTAACTCCCTAACACTACCATCTGTTGCTTCCTTTGCAAGCCCTCTAGGAATAAGGTAATTTCTAGCATGTCCATCACTTGCATTTATAATCTCACCTTTTTTTCCAGTGCCTTTTATGTCTTTTAAGAGTATGACTTTCATTTCGATGCCCCTTCCTCATAATATTGATCGATACTTTCAATAAGTCGTTGTTTCACTTCTTCGATATTTGCATCTTTGAACTGTGCACCCGCAACTTCAAGATGACCGCCTCCACCTAGTTTTTCTAAGATGATTTGAACATTAACATCACCTAAGGATCTTCCAGATATAAAGACTGTACCATCCAGTTTTTGTGCAATTACAAAGGATGCATTAATACCTTTTATATCTAACAAATCGTCTGCTGCTTGAGCAGCGATTAGTTGAATACTTTCACTTTGAACGTCTGAGCTTGATATAGCGATACTTTCTCTATGACGGATTGCCGTCCCCACAATAGAGGCCTTTTCGATAAAAGTCTCGAGATCGTCCTGAAACAGTTGTCTGACACGAATGGTATCTGCACCTTGTCTTCTAAGATAAGCTGCCGCATCAAACGTTCTTACCCCTGTTTTAAGCGAGAAATTCTTCGTATCTACAGTTATACCCGCAAGGAGTGCATCTGCTTCTTCTCTTTCAATTCTCGGCTTATTCTCCATATACTGAAGAATCTCTGTTACCAGTTCCGAAGTACTAGAAGCATAAGGCTCCATGTATTTTAGAACTGCTTTATCGATAAACTCCGTACTTCTACGGTGATGATCGATAAGGACCACTCTTGTTGCGGATTCTATAAGATCAGGGCATTCAGTCAAGCTTGGTTTATGTGTATCTACCACTACGACAAGTGTTTTCTCATCCTGCATTTCAAGTGCTTGCAACGAATCTACAAACTGATAGATGTCTTTATCCTTAACTGTGCCATAAACCGTTTCAATGCCTTCATTGATTTCATTTAAAACGATAGCAGCTTCTTTTCCACGATTGATAACACTTCTGTAGATGCCTATTGCAGCACCAAACGAATCCATGTCTGGTGATTTGTGCCCCATAACGATGACCTTCGAACTTTCGTCGATGAGCGTTTGAAATCCATGAGCGATAACCCTTGCTTTTACACGGTTTCTCTTTTCAACTGCCTTTGTCTTTCCGCCATAAAACTCAAATGTATTGTTTCTTCTGATAACCGCTTGATCCCCGCCTCTACCTAAAGCGAGCTCTAAACAAGCATATGCGTCTTCTTCAATAAGCGCTGGCGTATTACCATTATAGCCAATACCGATACTCAGTGTCGCTGGTATCTTATTACCAACATCTATTTCTCTTACATCATCTAATATTGCAAATTTCTTAGCTTCAAGGTTTTCTAAGTACTTTGCTTCAAAGATAACGATATATTTGTCCTTTTGATAACGTTTTATCATGCCATTCATACGAGTTGCCCAAAGATTGACGCGTTTTTCAATTTCAGAAGTAAGAAATGGAATTTTCTCCTCTTTTGTCTCATTCATAACGTCTTCAAAGTTATCGACATTTATCAAAGCCAAAACGGGTTTTTCTTCCTCATATCGCATTTGAAGATCTGTAAGTGGCGTCACATCAAACCAATATAGCATAATCACAAGGTTTTGAGGATTGTCATCCTCAAGATTAACCATATTGGCATAGACATCATAAGTACGATCTCCAATTCGAACCGCTTCTTGATTTTCAGACAGCTTGAATGCTTCTAAATTAAGCGCAGGAATTAAATTGACGATCCCTTTACCCATGACACTTTTTTCAGAAACCATATCTGTAAACTTTGAGTTGTACCAATTGATCTTACCGTCGATATCGATGACAACCAGTGGTACCGGTAAATTAAACACTGCATACCTAGCTGCATTATCAATATTTGTGGATAATGCCTCAACATACTTTCGCCACTTTCTCGATTTATTTCGATCAGAAAGCCAATTGTATATGATGAGACTAATCAAAATAAATGCCCCTATAATACCTAGTAAAGGATTATAAAATGCAAGCCCGATTACAAGCAATGCTATAACAACTAAATATAAGTTGACCGTTTCTTTAAATGGATTGCTCATTTTATTGTTTCCCATAAAATATCCCTTTCTATCGATAACGTCTACTTAATCTTTTTTTATTTTTATGTCTAGGCGTCTTAAATCCATCATGACATCAAAGAAACCAAGGAATGCAATGAACTGAGTAAATCCAAACAATGTCAATAAAACAAGTAAAATGATAGACATTGATTTTCCAGTTCTTTTCTTAAAGAAAGCGTATAATAATGCATAGCCTTGAACTGAAAAGACGGTGATAAACAGATACATTAAGTTGGACATAAGAAGCTCCGAGTCCACATATCCTAAATAACTGATGATGTAGGCTAGAAACAGCATTCCCATACTACCGTAAGCAAGATGCTTAGGATATCTAAACTCATCAAAAGTGCCAAGTGGTATATGATCAATTTTCATTCTCTTTAATACCTGATGTGAAACCAACAAATTTAAAGCAGAATACAGCATTGCCATCGCAATCATCAGTGCGGGCATTACCAGCTGAGTGATATAAAGCAATTGATCCATTGCCTTTTGAAGTTCATCTAAAGATGCAGCTGTATCAACGCCAAGATCACTTGCTGCTGTTCCAATACTGGCTTGTAGATCCATCGATACTCTAAAGCTATCTTCAATAACACTTATAAAAGAAACGCCAAATACAAATTCAAGCAATGTAAAGATTATAAATAATCCTATTGCTGCTGAAACGGTACCGATAAAAAGTGTCATTAAGTTAGATTTTCTATTCTTTATAGCTAGCCCCATTGGAAGTCCAATGATCAATGCAAGTCCACCTAGGGTCAAACCATTGATGATTGATATGATTGCCCCAGAAATCAAACTTGCGATCACACCAGCGACAAATACATACAAAGGCTTATTTTTCATAGTCAGAACGATAACAGGAACTGGTAGTAAAAAGGCGAGTACGCCTCCAATGATAGGCACATAATATGCCCCAACAATCATAATTGCAATCAAAGCTGCAAATAATCCCGCTTCAGTTATTTGTCTTGTCTTATTCAATGTGAAAAACCTCCACGTTTTGGAAAATAGTCATTTAGTCTTACCTCTATTGATTATACACTAAAAAACAAACGCTGCCCATCGGACAGCGTTAATTTTATACTTTTGCTTTCGAAACTTAATCGTTAACGAAAGGTAAAAGAGCGATAATTCTAGATCTTTTTACTGCGCTAGTTACCATTCTTTGGTGTTTAGCACAAGTACCAGTTACTCTTCTAGGCAAAATTTTGCCTCTTTCAGTAAGATACTTTTGAAGTTTCTTAGTGTCTTTGTAATCGATAGACTCTACTTTATCTTGACAGAAAGAACAACCTTTTCTCTTTCTACGTCTTTTAACCATTAGTTTTCCCTCCTTTTCTAGAATGGAACATCATCATCATCTTCAATAGATTGAAAATCTTCAAAACTTCCAGCTCCGAAGCTGAAATCGTCTCCTTTAGACGCTGATGACTGTGTCTTTTCTCCCCATTCGAGGAATTCGACTCGGTTGGCAAGTACTTCGGTCGTGTATCTGACCTCTCCTGTATTCGACTTATAGCTGCTGGTTTGAATAGAACCTTGTATAGCCACGAGTTTGCCTTTTGCTAAATATTGTGAGCAGTTTTCAGCCTGTTTTCCCCAAACAACGATTCTTATAAAATCAGCTGTTGGTTTCCCTTGGCTTTCAAATTCCTGCTTTTTTTCACGTGTCAATCCTTTATCGATCGCCATCGTAAAGTTGGCTACTGCCATCCCGCTGCCGGGAACAAATCTGAGTTCTGGGTCTCTTGCCAAACGTCCGATTAAAACAACATTATTCATTACTGAGCCCCCATTTTCAATTATTTGTCTTCTAAATTAACGACGATATAACGAATTACGTCATCAGAAATCTTGAAATTTCTTTCAAGCTCTTTTGGAAGAGTAGAATTAGCCTTAAAGTTTACTAATACATAGTATCCTTCTCTAATCTTTTCGATTTCATAAGCTAATTTTCTGTTACCCCATTCTTCCACTTTTTCTATTTCGCCATCCGCAGCGATAATCGCTTTGAATTTCTCGATTGCTTCATTTCTTTTTTCTTCTTCGAGTGATGGTTTTAAAATAAAAATAGTCTCGTAATTTCTCATCTTTACACCTCCCTATGGACATAATGGCCCTTAAAAAAGGGCAGAGAAGTAGCGGCATTGCCGCACTTACAACATTAGAATTATATCATCGACCTATACACATGGCAAGTTTTTTTTTATTCTTTTGGAATTTTAGTGCCATTTCTATAGATATCTTTGATTCTTTTCTCAATTTTTACACGTGGAATCCAAATTTCTTTACCACACTGATCACACTTGATTACAAAGTCGACTCCAATTCTCATAATCTTGAAACTATGGCTACCACAGGGATGCGGCTTTTTAGTTGTTATTTGATCGCCTACTTCAAGCTTTAGCGGCATATACATCCTCCCAACCTATTGTAATCATTTTTCTAATTTGTGTTTCTTCAATATACTCATACAGTTGTTTACCCGTAAGGTCCTCTGATTTTAATACTTCTAAAATTGAAGACAAATCTTCTTTTTCAAATTTTAAAGAAAGACCACAACTGGCTGTTATATCTCTCGGTGTCGGTATCATTTCTATTGCAAATCGTCCCAACAACAAACGTTCAAAGTGAATGGCTTGGTGTGTTGAACTAAAAGTGATAATCATATAATTTCTTTCCATAATATACTTATTGCTCCTCGAACTATAAGGTAATCGTATTATTGGCCTCATTCATTAGCTCAATAATATTGTACATATTTGTGACGCCACCAACTTGCAAGAAGTCTTTGATTTGATAGTAGTCGAGACATAAACCACAGCTCAAAATTTCAGTTCCATAATCTGATAGTTTTTTAAGATGCTCAATCACTTGGCTGTTTAAAGTCGTGAGTTTTACACCTGAATTTACAAATAAAATTGCTTTGGGATAAGGTTCTGATTCAGATAAGGCATAAAAATAACTCTTAATTAAAGTTTCACCCAGCTCTCTTTCACCATCGCCTAAAGTGTCTTTTCCCACCAAGATCACTAAATTGGCCAAGTCCGGTCTCTTTTGTACCATGTCTTCAGGCGACTGCGCATATGCACCTTTAAAAATACTAATTTCATAATTACCATCAGCCTCTGAAACACTAAAATGAAGTTTTAAACTCTTTGCCAGTTTTGATACATTGTCTTTTGCAACTGCATTATCCACTAAAGTTATAATATTGCCTTCATTAATGCCTTCTAATGCTTTCTTTGTTTCAATTACAGGCTTAGGACAAGCCAGTCCACGTGCATCAATTTTCACTTCCATCACAATCCTCCATTAAAATTGACCCTTTATCAACATATGGTTAAACAAATATTGCAGAATATTGTATTTATAAAAATATATTGCAAATTGTGAGTTCTCTATAGCGACTTGAGTTTCCTGAACCCAAGTAAATGTCTTCAAATAACCGAGTATTGCCATAATGAAATAGACGCTAATCACACCAATGATACCACCAATAATCATACCGCCACCTTGATTCAATTCTTTAAGAATTGGCAATTTAGAGATCATATTTGCAACTGTTTGAAAGATACTAAAAGCGATTAAGAGTAAAAAAACAAGTAAGATAAAACCAAGTCCATACAAAATCATTTTACTCATTTCTTGTGTTGCTATATTAACAAAATCAGTTGTTGTCTTTGTCACCATTGAAGAAAGTTGTGATTTGATTCCAGTTTCAAAATCCAAAGGAAGCTTTAATGTTGCTACTGCACCATCCACTTCACTGCCTGTCATCGCTTGTGGGGAAGACATACTAAATCCAAACAAATCGTACAAATATTGACTGACATGTGTTTTGATTTTATCAGTTGGATCGCCAAATATACCGATTAAAAGATCTGTAAATTGAACGAAGAAAACACGTGCTACAAACAAAGACGCAATCCATTTTACGAAATCTATTGCAGCAACTATAAATCCTTTTTTCCAACCAAAATAGATGCTACTGCCTAGTATCACAACTACCGCGATATCTGTCCAATTCATTTATGCCTCCATTTATCGTAATGTGTAAACGTCCAAATGATCTAAAAATTCTATTGCAAAGCTTTGGCTATTCATTACATGAACATTAACGATGGCTTCTAAAACCGAGTAAGTTTCCTTAACATTACCTGTTAAATCTGTTATTACTACATTTTCAGAATTATAGAGAAGAATCTTATCCTCTAAAAGATTAACGCCAAGCAAGTCTAAAAATGGCGGTTTGAAATTTGCAAGTAAATTGCCATTGTCATCATAGACAACCACCTGTTCCTCTGGTGTCTCAACTGTCATAGCGCTATTATTTGCATTATTAAGATACAGATAAATATGATCACTTAATTTAAACTGACTAATCGTCTGATCGAAAGTTGCTTCGCTCAATTTTTTACCATCATAGTCAAAGCTCATCATCGCATGATCAACCAAAACCACAATTTTATCCTTTTTTAAATGCATCGCATATCCGATGTCCTCTGAGATGTTACTACCACTTACAATGTTTCCATTAAAAGTGGTTATGATCAGCTTAGTGTTAAACTCAGCGTGTTTTAAATCGAGAAGTAAAAAAGCAATATTTTGTCTTTCTAGATTCATCTTGTAATCAATAATCGTACCTGAGGGTAATTCTGTACTGGAAACCGTTTTTAAGCTCTTATCTAAAAGTAAAAACTCATGGTCAGATTTTAATACGCCAAAATAACCACCGCTAAAGCATCTAACTGACTCAATATTACCTATGGCAAACCTTTTTTGAACGATCTCACCAGATTCATTCACTAGAAAAAGGTCACCAGCCTTTTTTTCTGCTAATAACATTTGCTTTGACTCAGTATCAACACTAACATTTTGTGAGGTTATGTCCTTTTCCCATATGAGAATCCCTTTGTCGGAAATGTATTGTAGCTTCGTTCTCCCGACAATGATGTAAGCATCCTTAAGTGCATACACTTGTGCACGATTTTCAAAGTCATTATTTAGATTAAAGTAAATACTATCTGATTTCTTATAATTTTCGTCTACCAATCGCGTTGCTAATGAAACAATTCTTTCAAACTGCATGACAAAAATAATGCATATAATCAAAATAGCAATAGAGATACTTTTCTTCATTTTGGCTTATCCTCGATTTAATCACATTTCAGAAATTTCTTTGTTTCTTCTTGGTGGTTTTTCACCAAAATACATATAAAAGTAAGTCTTAATTCTACCATTATATAATTTTCTATTTTTTGTCGATTTTGAACCAAAAGCATCTTCAAAGTGGTCATAGGATGTAATAATGTATTTTGACCAAGTTGGATAGTCCTTAAACACTTTACCCATAAGAGCATATAACGATTTGACAGCTGCCTCATCCTCAAGTCTTTCACCGTAAGGCGGATTGCAAATCAAATAACCATATTGATTTTTTGTACTGAAATCCCTTACATCTCTAACTTGAAAATGAATAAGGTCCTCAACACCAGCAAGCTCAGCATTTTCTCTAGCTACTGTAATTGAACGACGGTCTATATCGTAGCCTTCGATCTTAATCTCTACATCCTGCTTGATTGCTTGATAAGCTTCTTTTCTAGCATTTTTCCATATGCTAGCATCAATCCAACGCCATTTTTCAGCATCAAAGTTTCTATTTAATCCAGGTGCAATGTTTTTTGCAATCATAGCTGCTTCAATAGCAATTGTTCCAGAACCACAAAATGGGTCTATTAATGGAATAAAGGGTTTCCACTTGCTCACTAATAACAAACCAGCTGCTAGTGTTTCTTTAAGTGGTGCTTCATTGCCTTTTGCACGATATCCCCTCTTGTGAAGACCCGTTCCTGAAGTATCTATGCTAACGGTTACCTCATCTTTTAAAAAATTTACATGTATGCTATAAGTTTCAGCCTCTTCTTTAAACCATTCTACTTTATAAAGTCCTGACAATCTTTTTACAATTGCCCTCTTACTGATGCTTTGAATATCAGATAAACTGAAAAGTTTCGACTTAACTGATTTTGCATTAACTGGAAAAGCCGCCTCTTTAGGAATATATAATTCCCATGGTAGTTGATAGACTTTGTCGAAAAGCTGTTCAAAAGTTGTCGCTTTAAAAGTACCTACCATAATGTAAATTCTTTCTGCGGTTCTCACCCATAAGTTTGCTTTTGCAATTCCTGCTTCATCCGCATCAAATAAGACTCTACCATTTTCTACTACTACGTTCTCAAAGCCTAAGTCCTTAAGCTCTTGACCTACGATTGCTTCCATTCCAAACACTGCACTTGCAATCCCTCTAAACTTCATGATTCACCTTCCAATTTATCTTAAATTCGTTTTTTTTATGTCAATCCACTCTGAAAATTATAAGCTTCAAAACCACATTCATATTCCATTATAACATAAAAGAGGACGCTATGCGCGTCCCTGATAGTGTTAAATGTAGCTGGTTATAATACTTAAAAGTTTATCTTCATCTAGGGGTTTGGGATAGTATTCATCAAATCCATAGTCCCTCATAAACTCCCTTTCATTATCGATTAGCTTATTTGAAATTGCAATAATCGGTTTTACCTTTCGCCTTCTACTTTCTATCTCATCAAAAACCTTAAACCCATCGCTACCTGTGATCATAACGTTCATAATGGTTAGATCAGGCTCATTTTTAAAGTATGCAGCGACTGCTTCTTCGCCATTTGATGCAAAATAAAAATCATATGCCTTAAAGATCTCTAGTGAAAGTCTTAACCTTTCATTATCAATAATCAAAATCTTAGGTCGTTCACGTTTGACTTCATCAACATTATCCTCAAACTTTGGATTGATTTTGTCAAACTGCAAATTTATATCCATATAAACATAATTATCTATCCCTGAACTTAAAACTAATGTCCCCTTGTTACTTTCAACGATTTCTCTTGCGAGCTCAATTCCAAGTACTTGAGAAAACTCAGCCAAAGAATCAAAGGCCATATTATCTCGTATTCTATAATAATCAAATGGCTTATCTGTCTTATTTGGATCAAACTTTGTCAATACCGTTATTTTTAACGCAAGTTGTGAATGGGTCTGTAAAACTTCTGAAATTCTAATCTCTATCAGTTGATTTGCAGATAGATGTAAAGCAAACTCCAATAAATATGCAAGCGTCATTTTCAGACCGAAAGCATCACCAACAACAACCTCTGGTAAAGTTTCTGTATATTGTAAGCTATAACTAGAGTGTTCACTGATTTGATCAAGTGCTAAGACTTGATCAAGAACTTCGTTGATCGCCTGTTTTAAGCTAAAGGTAATCTTTTTAGCATTATATGCAAGTTTCTCAGTTTCTATATAAACCATTAAACGGTTCAAAGTCTCATAAAGCATTTCTGAGTTCGTTTCAAGCATTTTTAAATACTCAGCTTGAACATTGTTATCTGGTTCAATACTAGAATAGGCTTGAAAATAGCCAATAAATGATCTTAATGGCACCCTCAGTGATTTAGAATAATGTTGAATAAAATTAAGGAGGTCTTCGTGTTTTTGCTTTAAGTGTTCGTAAGCATCCACGATACTTGTAATTCTTTTTGTAAACTGCTGCTTATGATTTTCAGTCTGAATTTCAAGAACACCTGATACTTGTTCATTTTTTATAACTGGTAACAGTTTTATCCCGATTTCTTTCAGTAAACCCTCTGAGAACCGTGTTGTTATAAAGTCTTCATGCGAAAACTCACTAAAACAATTTTGAAGTGGACAACCAAAACAAACATCCTCTAATCCAAAAAAGACTTTATAACACTTTTGGGAAAGAATGTCATTAAAATTATTAGAGCAAAAGCGATTTGCCCATATAATATTATAATCTGAATTTACGATGAATGCTGGAACGCTTAAATCGTTCAAGCTTTCATGGATTCCAAGCTTTGAACCAATCGCTTCAAGCCTAATTTGTTCCTTTTCCTTGTTCAATTGTTCAATTTCATGTATCAACGACTCTCTAGAAAGCTTGCTATAGTTCATCAGAAACCTCCTATTTTTTTCTATTATATCAGAGAATTTAACAATTGATACAATGTCTTTAACGCCTAATTATTAAAGCCAAACTTCATACTTACCTTTTTCATTTATTATTTATCTTTTTATTGCCTCTATTCTTCCTTGATCTCTAAGTAATATGATTTTCTCAATTGTAGAAAAACTACCTTCAATAACAACATAGGTTGGCATACTTGCATGACTTTTAAGATTTTGATCATAAATCCCCTTAATAACAACTTCACCAAGTTGAGTCATCACATGATCAAATGAAACATGGACAAGATCAATACTATCGCCTAAATCCACTTGCCAACAGACAAATTCTTCCGGGAGCACTTTTAAACTGGTAATTGCATGATTTTTATCAGGTGAAAGTTGTCCTTCTTGTTTGATAAACTGATCCATTAATAGCGTACCTTCATTTAATGTAACCGATATTTTTTTGCCAATCACTTCTTGATCATTTTCAAAATAATGCCCTATATCAAACGAAGAATCAACCAACACATATTCAATATCAGTCAATGTAATCGTGGTACCTGCTTCAAGTGTGTTCTTTAAAGACACAACTTCTATTAATGCATTTTTATTAACCGTTTTAATTGAATTGACCTCATAATAGGTTAGCAAAAGCCCAAATACTAGTAAACCTATAACCATAACTAACTTTTTCATATATCCTCACAACTCAAAATCCTTAGTTAAATTAAATTTACAAAGAATTTCAATAATTTATCATAGATTCATTGGCAACTGATATTTTAAACGAACATTCATTACTTTTTTGAGATGCCCTTTTAAAATGATTTTCGATACATAATCATAATTGAATGTAACTAAAATATTGGCACTAGAATGATCTGTATCCAAACTAATTTGAAGATTCTTAATCTCATGGTTAATTAATGACCCATCTACTCCTTTAAGATTCTCAGTAAACTGATTTAAGTTATCGCCTTCTAAGTCAAGTCTAGCTTCACTAAACGCATTTGAACTAAATGACATTAACTGATTCATTAAGGCAATTTCTATACTCACTTCTAGTTCTTGATTAAAGTGAGTAAAGAGTGCATATTCTTGAATCATTAAGTAAATAGGCATAACAATGAATAGCAATAAAAAAAAGGCTGTTACAACAATTCCAATTTCACTTGAAGCTTTCGTTTTTTTCATCTTCCTCATGCTACATAACAATCCTTCTAGCGATAAAACCTTGTTCATATCTGAATAGAATCGTTTCATCGACTTTATTAAACAAATTGATTAACTTTGATGTTTTATAGGTTACTTCAACGATTAAAACAGCTGTTTTGCCTCTCATTACACTGTCATTTTTAGCCGATTGAATCAGTACAGTCTCATATCCACTATTTTTAAGATCATTTACTAAATTCTGTCGCATTTCATCAGAAAGTCCGTTTTCAGATTCTGCAATTAAAGTATAATTTCTGCAGATTGAATTGAATTCCAGTTTTTTTATAATTGGGGTAGCCAAATCAACCACGGAAACAAATACCGCCATAATGACGACAATTAATATCCCTATAACGACTACTTGATCAATGTTCATTAATTTGGAAATATCTGAGTACTAATCGAATTTGTCCACCATAGCTGCATATCTGAAATAATTTTACTTGCGAATGTTTGAATGCCTGGAATCAATATGAATGCTGCTACTATTAATCCAATTGCAATTCCTATAACCGAACTAATTCCAAATTCCCCTTTTTCAGACTTAAGAGCAATAACCGTTCTGTTGAACTTATTCTGAAAGCTATTTTTAGCTCTTTTCACAACCTTTACCATCCTCTAATCCTCCTAACTAAATATTATATTTGCTGAATTGAGCATTTGCTCCAGCAATGGAATAAAAATAATCATCGATGCCGCAACTGTAAAGCACACAATTGCATAAAAGTACGTCCTTTTTATTTGTGTTGTATCTCTCCTCAGTTGGGCGAGGTATTTTTGAAAAAGCATCTGATCCAACCTAAGAAATGATTCCTGTGACAAACCACTTACGGTTATACTTTTCAATATTCCTACTAGAATCTCACCCTCTTCGTGATCAAACTTGATCTTTAAATAGTTTAAAGCTTCTTCTATGTCATTGGTTTGCGCTAATATAGCAGACATTGAAATCAGTATTTTTTTTAAAGTGCTTTGATCGACAATTTGATGCATGCTTTTCAATATGTCTTCTGATCTTGCACCAGAAGCGGTTTGAACATATAAATATTTATAAATTCTGTAAAAGTTTTTTGTAAGAAGCGTTGCATTAAGTCTTTCTTTTCTCAGCTTATCGAAGAGTTGAGCTGTCTTTATTGGAATTTTAATTCGCCTTGACTGACCAACCCCTTCTAAATACACTAATAAAATAATTACAGTCGATAAATTAGCTATGATAAT
This sequence comes from Fusibacter sp. QWL-12, assembly GCF_058683495.1. NCBI lineage: Bacteria > Bacillati > Bacillota > Clostridia > Eubacteriales > Fusibacteraceae > Fusibacter > Fusibacter sp. QWL-12. The sequence goes on along the minus strand of NZ_CM178745.1, from coordinate 1,648,582 downwards.
GATTGCTTCAGTCATGTAACTTCTCCTATTACAATGTTTAAGACTCTTATGCCCTCAAACTTCAAAGGTTAGTATGTTTTCATATAGCCTTTAATCACTAGAATAATTCCCATAATTACGACAAGTGAAATTATAATTATGAGACCAAAGTGACCACTATAAAAACTTACGATGTAGTCATTGTCTTTAATAACTTTAATTGTAACTAGAATTACCAACATTAAAGATACCAAGATCATCCTGAGCTCGTGTACTAGCTCTGTTTTTCTTTTGTTGACTTCGACTTGTATTGAGGTATATTCATTTTCTAATGCTCTCATTAATTCAGTAACATTACCTCTTCTTTTATATACGATTTCAATATTTGTAATAATGTACCTGAAGTATTCATTAATACAAATTCGCTTCGTGTTTTGAAATGCTTGTTCTGGTTGAATACCAATTTGTATGGATTGATTGAAACGTCGAAGTATTTTTCGTATTGGTTGGTTATCGATAACCCTTTCGATTTCGTACATCGCCGAGATCACATCTTCTTTCTTCATTAATCTAGAATTGAACTGCGTAAGCAATTGAAATAACCCGCGTTCAATTTTCTTAATGAGATGATTCCGTATTATTTCAATTGCAATTAATGGCGTAGCTATCAACATAATGCTTAAGTTCAATTGATAAAATGGATTCAGCCCTGACATTAATACGATAAGTATAACTAAAGCGATATAAATTATATAGAATACTAGCATTTCAGAAAATGTAATATTCTCTTCAATCAGTAGTTCATCAATGTATCTTTGCTTAAGTCTTTGTATAATGTGTTCATTTTTATAAAAGGAAATCATTGCGATTTGAGAGTGATTAAGTTTATTGCGAAAATCGATTTTAACTAATAATCGAAATAACACATAAGTGGACAACCCATTTAAACATAAGATGGCTATTGACATTGGCAATCACCATATGTATATTCTGACTTTGTTATATATTGTTTGGTCGCCATATCAAAACCTGAAACACGACTTATGTTTACAACCTTAAATGATTTAAGATAGATGATATAGTCAATGGTACTAGCGATCATATCTGCTAGCTTTTCATATGGAATTTTAGAATTATTCTCAATTAACATTATCAGCCGATCCATTGCACCTACAACATTTGAGCCATGAACTGTTCCTAATATTCTATGATCGGTATAACCAGCTTGTATAAAATCCCATGACTCCTCACCAATAATTTCTCCGATACAATACGTATCGAGACTCATCGTTAACCCTTCTCTAATCAAATCTTTTAACGCTAAAGGCTTACCCCCGATTTCAGATTTTTTTATCTTTTGTGAAATAACATTTCTTTTCTGTGGATAAATTTCAGAATCTGTCTCACATATCAACATTCTCTCTAATTCATCCCCAGAATCAATCAAGGTTCTTAAAAGTGTCGTTTTACCAGCTGCACCTTTTCCACAGATGAGCATGTTTTTCTTTTCAAAATTAATCATTTTCAGTAGACTCATACTTGCAGCATCTAGAAAACCAAGTGACTGTAATTCTTCCCAGCTATACGAAAACCTCTTGTGCTTTCTTATGTTTAGGGAGGTGCCATCATTATTTCTTGGAGAAATACAGACATTAATTCTCAAAAAATGTTGGCTATCACTAACACGGCAATGATTATCGACTTCATTAATAACGCCACCATTTCTAGTGACTAATAGCTTGCAAAAACGAGTAAATGATTTTTCACTTTCAAACTTCAAGGTTACTCTTTCCTGCTTTCCTCTTCTTTTTACTAAAATATAATCATAATGTGGCACATCAATATCTGATATCTCCTCATCCATTACAAAAGGTTGAAGTAGGCCATAGCCATAGATCGTATCAAATATAATCCGCTTCATTTCCTCTGGATCAAACACGCCTTTTTGCTTATTAATTCTTTTTTCTATCTCTTTTTTTAACACCAGTTCATTGACGCGGCCCTCTTCAACATCAGCTATTAAAGTTGCATAATTGAGCATTAAATCATCTATTAGCTCGTTAATGACCGTTAGATTCGATTTAAGTTCAATTTGACCACTTGAATCAAATGGTGTTATTAGACTGTTTATTACTCCCATTATTTTTTTATTCCAATCCCCTTCCTAACAATCTCTTCATCTGAGCTGTAATAGTGCTCTTTAAATAAAAATTTTAATACAGTATTTCTTTTAATGTCTTTTAGCTTTCTCGATTTATTTAGTATTATTTTATTCTTTGATTTAGCAATGCCTTGTTTTGCTTCAAGTAAATTAATAAACTGATACAGATGCCTAGTTTCTGATAATGCGCCTGATGTAATGAAAATATTTGTATTGCTCATATGCAGGGATAGCAGTGTAATTTCGTCATAAGGAAATCCAGATACGACAACAATCACACATTGATAGTGTTGCTGTAGTTTTGAGAGCAGTATTTTGATAGTATTGACATCATAGTGTTCATAATTATAAATATTGTAATTTCCCAACATAACATCCAAATTTGATGATATTTTTTTTACCAACAAGTCAACACAACTCTTTATATCAACACCTTTTAATATCGAATCTAAAGCGACATTGATTCCTGTATTATCAATGCCTGTCAAATGCGATTTGATACCCGTTTCCAATTGACTAATACCATAAACTTCATCTAAAGATGGGGTTAATACATTACCATCTATCAGAAGTGTTTTTCCATTTACATTATTTGCAATCGTCTGAACCTGCTTTTTTGAAATTATCTGGTGTCCTACTAAAGTGAGCATACCGCTAAAAGATCCCTTTTGACGCTTCTCTTTATGTTCTTTAAAATCCTTTAAGTCAATTTCATTATAGTAATCCGATAGATATTGATAATCCTCCTTTTCAAGAATGAAATCTCTGATTGTTTCTAGGTATGATTTTTTTAGATCTATATTGTATTGCGCATTTATTCTTTTTAGGATTTCATATTTATTCGAGTTGTCAAAATGCAAACACTCATCCCTTTTATATCTAATGCCCATTCTTAACAGTATTTTGTACCACTTAAGTTGATTGAGTGATTTTATTGTTTCATCACTCGGCTGTGACCACACTAATAATATAGGTAGCCATTCTTCACTAATTCCATCCTTTATTTTTTCAATCTCGTCAAAGCAAACAATTGTATTATCTTCTAAAAAATCCAATTGTTCTTCTAAAATAACCTCTGTGCTGTAGATATAGATTTGCATGCATACCTCTTTACCATAATTTGTAAATACTATATCATCATTACCATATTCTGTAAATTATTTTTTTGCAAATAAAAAAGAGTATCTTAAACCGATACTCTTTTAACACTTTACACTTTTTTGTCTTTAACTTTGTTATAACACCCTTCTACCCTCAATAGCTTTAGCTAAAGTTATTTCATCGGCATATTCTAGATCGCCTCCAACTGGTATCCCATGTGCCAACCGTGTCACCTTGATATCGGTACCTTTTAGCAGCTTAGAAATATACATCGCTGTTGCTTCGCCTTCTATTGTTGGGTTTGTCGCAATAATCAATTCCTTTGTTTCGTCGCCTTGCAATCTTATGATCAGTTCACGAATCTTAATATCATTGGGTCCAATCCCTTCCATTGGCGATATTGCACCATGTAGTACATGATAATAACCATGATATTCTTTGGTATTCTCAATAGCGATAACATCACGTGGTGTTTCAACTACGCAAATGAGCTGCTGATCTCTTTTCACATCTTGACAAATTTCACATATATCCTGATCTGTGATATTAAAACATCTATCACAATATCTCACTTTTCTTTTGACATCCAGTATGGCCTCAGCAAATGCAACCGCTTGACTCTGCTCCATATTTACAATATGGAAAGCGAGTCGCTGAGCACTTTTCTTGCCAACACCTGGTAATCTTGCAAATTCGTCAATTAACCGACCAATAGCTGGGATAAACTTTGACATTTAATTCTCCTAGAACAATCCCGGCATATTCATGCCGCCTGTGAATTTACTCATTGTTTTATTCATCGTTTCATCAGCAATTTTCATTGCTTCATTAACTGCAACCATAATCAAATCTTGTAACATTTCGATATCGTCAGGATCAACAATTTCAGGTTTTAAATCAATTGAAATAAGCTCCTTTTTTCCATTTACGACAACTTTGATTGCACCGCCGCCTGCAGTTGCTTCGTAGCTTTCAGCTTCAATTTTTTCTTGTGCATCCGTCATATCTTTTTGCATTTTTTGAATTTGTTTCATCATATTATTCATATTGCCTGGTATCATTGGTCCTCTACCTTTAGCCATAATAAAACCTCCTTAGATTTCTTTTCTATTTAATCTCAAGAACATTGGTATAGTCCTTGAAAAAATCCTTAATTTGTTCTTCTTCACTTTCTTTGCCCGATTGAACCTCTTCTGATACAAACTCTAGCTGAATGTTCTTTTTAACCAGTCGACTTAACATTAAACCTAAAGCATTGACATTTGCATTGCTATTTAAAATTGATAAAAACATTTTGTTTTCAGGGCTTACGTTAACCTGACACTTTGTACCGTTGTAAGCATACGGAGATGCCCCCTGTAGCATAGGCATAATGCCTTTTTTCTCTACAGACGCTTGCTCAATAAACTGTTGCCATATTTCATTAATGTTTGTAATTGTTACTTCTTTATCTGTAAATTCTATAAAGGATTCAATTTCATTTTGTTTCGTTGCAACTTCTGTTTGATGAGTTGTGGTCTTTTCAGTAACAGTTTGAGTCGTTTGAGATTTGGGTGCATCAAAACTCCTTTGCGAAGTATTGAGTTGATTGGTTTTCTTAACTGATATTTCACCATTCTCAATAATCTTTTCTAGTCTTGAAATTCGCTCTAGTAGACTAGAATAGTTCGATTCAGTTTGAGGATATAACAGTCGAATCAACACCGCTTCAAATAATGCACGTTTATTCTGTGCATATTTCAATTGCTTTGATAGTTCCAAAAGATGATCCAAAGCTCTGGAAAAATGTGATGGTGTCACTGCTTTAACTAAATCCTTCAGTGACTCGATATATTCTGTTGAAGCATCAATTAACAGTGAGTGATTGTCCTTTACCATGCTAACAATCAGTAGATCCCGGTAAACTTCTATCATCGAATTAACGAACTGGTTTAAATCCTTGCCTTGCTTCAGTATATTGTCAACCGTTAACAGAACTTCCTCTGACTGATTCTGTTCAATGAATTGTACCAATGTTAATATTTGTGTTTTCTCAACGACACCTAATATCTCAACTACATCTGAGATACTGAGTTTCTTCTCACTGATACTCAAACATTGATCAAGTGCACTTAACGTATCTCGAACAGCGCCATCACTTTTTTGAATAATCAATTTTAAAGCTTCAACATCATACTCTATATCCAACTGACCACAAATATGCTCTAAGCGACCCAAAATTTGTTCATATGAAACACGTTTGAAATCAAACCTTTGACAACGTGAAAGTATCGTTGCTGGAATTTTATGAATTTCAGTTGTCGCTAAGATAAATAACACATATTCAGGTGGTTCCTCTAATGTCTTTAAAAGTGCATTAAAGGCACCTGTTGAAAGCATATGAACTTCATCTATAATATAAACTTTATATTTTCCCCTAGAGGGTGCAAATTTTATATGTTCTCGTAATTCACGAATATCATCGACACTATTATTTGAAGCAGCATCCATTTCAACAACATCTATAAACTGATCCTCTAAAATACTTAAACAATTGGCACATTTATTACAGGGATTCCCATCTTTATTATCTAGACAATTAACCGCTCTAGAAAATATCTTAGCTGTTGATGTTTTACCAGTTCCTCTTGTACCTGAAAATATATAGGCATGTCCATAGCTTTGCGACTGAATTTGATTCTTTAATGGTATCGTTATATGACTTTGACCAATGATTTCATCGAAGTCAATTGGACGCCATTGTCTATATAGAGCTTGATATGACATATTGTCTCCTTAATTTCAATCTAGTTTATGAATTGTACGATTTCAACATCGTTTATTATATCTTGAATTTTATCAGGTGATTCTTTAATTAATCGCTCAATAATTTCTACCACGATTGGTTCAAATTGAGTCGCTTTATTTCTGATGACCTCATCAAGTGCAACATCCATCGATTTTGCAACTGAATAAGATCTTGCAGAGGTCATTGCATCAAAAGCATCTGCAAGTCCAATAATTGCGGCATAGTCTGGAAGTTCTCTTAAATCACATTTTGGATAACCATTTAAGTCATATCTTAAATGATGGTATAAAATGCCTTCCTTAATTTTTTCATCAAAACTAATCGCCTCAAGGATCTGAATACCTTTGACGGGATGATCTTTAATAACCTCGTACTCTTCTTGAGTTAGCTTACCGCGCTTTGCTAGTATATTTTGGTCGATACCAATCTTGCCAATATCATGTAACAACCCAGCAATTTCAATATTTTCAACTTCTTCATTACTATAGCCCATTTCCTTGGCTATTTCAACTGAAAATCTTGAAACTCTCCTTGAATGCCCTTCTGTATACTTGTCCTTCGCTTCAATAACATTTACTAATGCTTCTATTGTACCAAAATATTGATTTCTGAGTTGATCGTAGATAATAGCACGTTGAATAACCATTGATGCTTGGTTTTTCAGCATTTTTAAAATGCTAATATCATTAGGACTCATTTCTTTTGCAAGGGCAATTACGAGAATTGCAATGACTTCATTTTCTACTTCAAGAGGTGCAAGTATTAAATAGTTATAGTAGTCAGTACCAACTTCAATTGATTTTATATTTGTCTCATTTAAAACAGAATGATCAAAATACTTCTCTATTTCAAGTTCCTTTATTTCTTGCTCCGTTAAATTTTTACCTCTAGCTGATCTTAGTTGCCATTTCTTTAAATCATCTAAGACGTATATTGCACCCATTTTTGTATCGAATAAATACTCTATTCGATTAATAATATTGACCAATAAGGCGTCGATGTCCCAGTTACTGATTAGACTTTCATTTATTTGATTAATATATTCAAATTCTCTGTTTTTGCGTAAAATATTACTTTGCATTGCAAGTTCATCGTTTATGGATTTGCCAACACAAATCAACGTGCCATCAGATAACTTAGTTGATGAAAACCGAATGTATTCACAGGCATTCGGATTGTTTGACTTGACCTTCAAATACGCAGCAACGGGTTCATTTATTGACCCTTCAAGTTTAATTAGCCATTGTTTGGTATTGAGTACTGGGTCAAAAATAGAACTTTTTATACCAGAAAAGGTCGCTTGATCATTCATAAACAACTCGCCAATGGGATGGCCAATTAACTCGTTTGATAAATATCCTAGACGCAAGGCTAATGAGGTATTGATATTTAAAACATTCCCCTCCGAGTCAACCTGGAGAATGAACTGTGCTGTCAGCTCCGTTAGAGCTTTATTCAGCTTGTCTTGTAATTCTATTTCCTCAGTTAGATTTAAATCCTTTACAGCTAATTCATCAATTTGGTGCTTTATTTTATCTATTTCAGACAGGTTATTTGTCTTTTGAATTTTCAGGGTATTTATCTCATTTTGATACATATCTTCAGCTTGTCTGAACATCTCAATTTTATACTTGAGTACATCAATATCCGTCAAATCAGAATCAAGTGTATTCAAAGCCTCAAAATCTTCAGTGAAAATCAAACGTGATTTTAAGAAGAAGATATAATTGATAAATCCTTCAAATAAAAGCGTCGAAATTATAAGAATGATTCTCATACCAATCGACAATCCTATAATGACAGAGGTTAATACCCAAACAGACATACAAGCAATTGGTAAATATATGGTTAAAAAAGTAAGTAATAGCAGCTTACTACTGTATTTATGCTTCATATTGCCCCTCACTAGAGTATATTCTACTTAACTCATCTGAATGATTCTCAATAATATCGTTCATTATTCTTAAAAATTGACTAGAATAAACCGTACCTGCCAAATGTTGATTTTCTTTAATGAACATTGGAGCATTAGGTTCTGTTGATTCATAATTCATATAAAGATCGAAATCATTTGCAATTCTAATGATTTGCGCATAATAAGGCTGTTCATTTAAACCGTCAATTTTACAATTTGATAAATCATAATTTATATGATGAAACTCTATTCCTTCTAAGATATCCTTAGTCAGACCCACTTTTTCTACCATTCGCCTTCCAATTGAACCATGATTGTCAATATCATAATAATAATCTAGAGAATGATCTGAAAATGCAAGTTTCCCAACGTCGTGAAGTAATCCTGCCATATAAATTTCATCAACTTCATTTGGACTTAGATATAGTTTCTCAGCAATAAGCTTACAAATATCAGCTACTCTCCTAGAGTGTCCATTAAATCGATCAGACTTAATGTCTGTTGCTGTAACAAAAGCTTCAACCGTTTTAAAGTAATTTGATTTTAATCGATCATATAATAAGATTTTTTCAAGTGCAATTGTGACGTTAATCGAAATGGATTCAAGGAGTTGAATACTATCCTCATCAAATTTATTGTCACTGACTATTGCTAATACACCGAGTGTTTTATTGTAGTTTGTAAGTGGGATATAAAGTACTCTCTTATTATGATTTAAAACATTTTCGATATCCGCTTCTTCAAACAACATTTGACTAATGTCATTTAAAATTACGATTCGATTATTTTTAAAGCTAAATCCTAAATGTGAATTTGTTGGGTTTTTCTTGTTTTTCATTACAAATTCATGGCTATACCCGCCCAAAGCTTTTATTTCAAGTTCATTATTATCATTAACTAATCTTATACTGCAAGAATTATAATTCCCTAAAAATGCGATACGATCGATTGCATCTTGTAAGGTTGTTTCAATTGAATTTTGACCACTTATAATTTTACTAATCTCATTGACAAAATGTAAATCTCTACTCTTTTTTAGATAGGTTTTATTCATTAGATTATCTTGATTTGAGATGGCAGCAATAAATAAAATTCGCTTAATGCTTTCATCATAGAAGATTCTCGCATTTTTACCGTTTGTCACATTATTGTTTTTAAAATGCATATCTATACTTTGAAAATTTCTTCTCCTAAAAAGATCAAATTGTATAGAAGAAATATCTAATAGATCATAAATCTCTAAGTTGTCATTTAAAATTGGGAGATCAATTTTCTGCTTGACACTTTCATTAAGAAAAATTAGGTTGCCTTGGTAGTCTGTTAACCATACATGTGAAGGTAAACTATTCGAAATCTTTGAGAATCCATCACTTAATTTACTCATACGATCTTCTTTTATTTTATACTCTGAGTTTGTCGTTCTAAGAATCAATTGATTCTTTTTCAAATCTTGATAGACTTCATTAGAACTATGATTCTCTTCTTCAAAGTTTCGTTTTAGTAGATTAATTTTGTCTAACTTCTCTTTATAGCACTCTCTTAAAGGGGAAAGTTCTTCAAATGGTACCGGTTTCGAAAGTTCATCAATATCTATAATTAAAAAAGATTTGTCTCTTCTTATAACTGAAATGAGCCATACATTTGAAAATAGCATCAGTATCATTAAAACCATCGTGACACCTAGAATGGCTAGAAATGATATTGAAATGCTTAAATTAAAACCATTAACCAATAACAGTGTCAAAAATAGAATCAAAGACAATTGAAATAAAACGCTACTAAATCCAATTAATAATCTTCGCTTTTCCAATCTAGATAGATTCATGGTTTTCTCCTTCTGTTATTTTTGCCCTACTTTAAATTATATTAGAAAATGTCTCAAATTAAAAGAAACAAACACCATATTTATGACCTACATAATTTTGGATAAATAAAAAATCATCCCCAAATAAATGGTGATGATTCTTTATTACGCCGTGCACTTAGCTTCGAGCAGATATCTACAGACGTTAACCTACCAGTTGACTCAAACCAGGCGACCCTACGGCACATAGATGGTCAAGTTTATCGCTGCTTCCTTCCGGACCTGACGAGGTTCACAAGTATCTATTGCGTAAGACCCAATTCTCAACATCACTTAATAGGCGCAGACTCTACAAATGGTGTCCTCAGCTAAGCATCAACCCTACTACAGCGGATTGTAGGTTACAAGGAACCGCTACCTCCCCGTCTAGCACGGCATAGCTTTATAAATATATGATTGGCGGAGAGAGCGGGACTCGAACCCGCGGGGCCATGACAGCCTTACACGCTTTCCAGGCGTGCCCCTTAGCCAACTCGGACATCTCTCCAAATTCTTATTTATTTCGCTTTTTCTTAAAAAAGTTTGTCATTAATGCCTTACATCGCTCTTCCAGTAGACCTGAATTAACTTGTACATAATGGTTCAAACCTTCAATTGAAAATAAGTTGAATTTTGATCCGAGTAAGCCAGCTTTCTCATCTTTTGATCCAAAATAAACTGCCCGTAACCGCGACTGAAATATAGCTCCAGAACACATCGGACAGGGTTCAATTGTAACATACATATCACACTCTGTCAATCGCCAGGTACCAAGTTTACGGCTTGCCTGTTGTATCGCATTTATCTCTGCATGACCAATTACTGATTCTTGAACTTCGCGCGTATTATGCCCTCGTGCAATTATGACCCCATCTTTCACAATTATAGCTCCAATAGGAACTTCATTCATAATAAGCGCTTTTTCAGCTTCATTAATCGCCTCAAGCATAAATTTCTCATGTTCATTATACATTTATATTAACCCCTTATAAATTAATGTTGCTGCCGAATGTTTAATTAAACAAAGCCCTGCAACTATTAAGTTACAAGGCTTTCATTCATTTTGGCGCACCCGAGATGATTTGAACATCCGACCTATCGCTTAGGAGTCAGTATAATCGGATTTGACCTTTTTTTTAACCTTATAAAATGTTGAAATTTCAACGTTTATGTATTTCATTTAAATAACTATTAATTTTTCATTTCCTTTTATTGGGGGGCATGGGGGGAACGACCATACCTATTTATTTTTGATATCATTTAACAATTCAATAATTCTTGCAAATCCTATTATTAATAATGAACCGATAATTAATGGAATTCCTGCACCTATAACTATTGGAATTGTTATTGCATTAAAAGATTCTTCTCCTACTCCTAACATAAATCCTAACATTGTTATTACTGGAATAAAAATCACTAAACCTATTATATATAATAAAGCTGCTATTAAATCTATTTTTTTTCCCATATTATCACCCCATATTCTTTTTTTGTATTTCTCTAAGCGTTTTTATCATTTTAACAGTTGATAAAAAATCAACCTTTGTTTCTGGTCTTAATGATCTATAAGTATCTATAATATATGATTCGTTTTCACTTAATGAACTTAAATCTTCTCTATTTCGACCAAACATATAATCAATTGATATATTAAAATAATCAGCTATTTTCAATAATATTTCATAATCTGGACGTGTTCTATTAGTCTCATAGCTGCTAATGTTTGCTTGAGTTATTCCTAATATTTTAGCTAATTCTTTTTGATTAATTCCTTTTTCATTTCTTAATTTTTTTATTAACTCACCATCAAACATATATCTGCTCCTTTAATATTTACGTTTCAATTATACCCTAATGTTGTAAAATTCAATAAATATACAACAAATGCAATTATTATTATTGATATGTTAATTTTATGTGATATAATATTAGCAAATCTAGTATTTAATTAATAAATTAATTATATTTGAGGACGGAAGTGCCACGAGAGGAGAATATTATGAGAAATAATATGTTAATTGAAAATTATTTAGAGTGTATTGAAAAATACGATTTAACTACATTTGAAGCTTTTAGTAGTTCATCCAGAATAGCTGCTATGTTACTTTCAGATTCTATTCAAGATGAAAGATTTAAAGATGCTAAAAAGTATTCTGACCTTTTTATTGAATTTAAATCTTTTTATTCTTCACTAGAGAAAGAGTGTTCTCATGAATAATCCTAAAATTGAAATTCCTATTATGATTACTACTAAATCTGAAGCAATTCTTGATCTAATTAAGTTACAACAAGATTTCACTAATAAAGGTGCTCAATTACATAATATCGATACATACTCATTTGAAGCACATCAACACAATCTAAAGGTTAAAGTTTCTTGGGACGGTTTTTATATCGTTTCTGAAATAATAATAAATTGAGGACGGAAGAGCCTTGAAAGGAGAATAACATGAATATTATTAAGACAGGTAAATTATTGGAAGTTAAAACGCTTCCTAAGAAAGACAACAAAGGTACGTACACTATCGCAAAGGTTTTGGTCGATGATGTTTTTGAAGTAGCTGAAATCTTCCTTAAAGAAGAACCCAAAAATTCATTTGTTGGCGATATTGTCGAACTTAGTATCAATGTACCACTTAGTGGACGCGACAAAGCAGTTAGTTGCTTCCTAAAGCAATAATGATAAATCCTATCAAAGTAGTTACATAGTGTAACTGACAAGTTAAGCCGGGTCTTGGAATCAAAACTCGGCAATAGTTTTAAGAGGTTGTTATGAAGAAAGTAATTATCTTATTTATTGTTCTTACATTTTTCATTATTGGTTTTAATTTATCTTTTTCTGTTACATATACTACTTATTTTACTAATTATGATGAGCTTTGTGATAATGCTGATTACTATATTTCTCTTTTCAATCCTACTTTAAACTTTGATATTTCTGATCGTAAAATTGTTATTTATAATGATGGAACTTATAAAGCAGTAGCAATTTATTCTATTGAAGGTCAAGCTGATACTTATGCTTTAATTCATCATTCTTTAACCAATGATGCTATTCAATTATATTTGAGAAATGTTAATTTATCTACTGAAATTAGATATGTCGTTTACTTTGAATATGACCCATTGGAACAGAACTACATTGTTTCTTCTGGACAAAATTTTGCTAAAACATTTTCAAATGAAATCTTTTTTCAAGCTGATTTTACTGTTATTAATAAAACTTCAACATCTGAAAATCTTAGTACTTCTCATCCTGATTTACCTTCTGATATTTCAGATGCTATGCCAACTAGTACTCCAGCTTATTATCTCAATATTACTGCTCCTGAAGATAACTATAAAACAACCTCAAAAGAAGTAGAAATTTTCATAAATTATTCTTTAAAACTTGATGGACCTGCTACTTCTAATTTTGGTCAAGATGCTCAAAATCCCGGTGATGGTATTCGACTTAGATTTGTTGATTTTGTAAATCTTGAATACACATATCTTAAAACCAATGAAAATGTAAAGGACTGGCGTACTCGATTAAGGACTTATAATTGGGATCCTGAAACACAAACTGCATCTGGTATTTATTCTGTTTTGATTCAGTTTAATTCTGATTTTTTAGGTAATGTTGATATTGAAATAGATGCAGGTCCAGAAGTTTCTGCACATCAAGGTGAATATCTTTTTGATCAAATTGATTTTGAAATCGTTGCTTTTGTAGATGAAAATAACGATGGTTTTGATGATAATACTAATGAACCTGAGTACGTAGAAAGACCACTACCAAATATAGGTGATTTTGTTGATATACCAACTAGTGATATGTATGATGATTCAATTCTTGGTCAAATGAAATATGGTTTTGATAAATTAATATATTTTATTCAATTACCATTTAAAGCTATTGGTTCTGCTGTCTTAATAATTAATAATTGGTTAAATGAATCTATGTCTTGGATGACATCTATTAGTAATTTATTTAAAGCTATTTTTGGTTTTTTACCTGATGAAGTATCTGGCTTTATCGTTGTTATTATTAGCGCTATTTTTATTTTTTCTATTTTTAAATTAGCTAGAGGTTAATATGATTGATTTTATTGGTCTTTTTATTAATTTTATATGGGCAAATCTACAGATTGAGATCCCTTTTAGAGATGATATATCTGTTAAGCTATGGCAATTATTTTTCTTTGCTATATTAGCTGCTATTTTTGTCAAACTCATCAAAATGAATATTTATAACGGAGGTAATAGTAAATGATTCCTCAATTGATTACTTTACTTAGAGAGATTATCGGTGAACCTCAGATATATAAAAACATATTTACTGATGCTGATATGAATGTAACAGAACAAATTGTTAATCAGTATGATCTTGAATATATTGTTGCTTCAATTATTCTTATTTTATTTTTCGTTGGTTTATTTATTCTTATCTCTAATTTTCAAAAGTCTTTTTCTAGGAGGGCAAAATGACTGAATCAGTTGTTAGTTGTGTTAATTTAGCTTTATATTTTGTTCAAGTTATTGCTCATGAAATTCCTAATACACCTTTTATTTTTTTAATGGCACTAGCAATAGTGTTGATTATATTTCAAAACATTTTTTCATTAGCAAATTTCCAAACAAATTCTAAAGAAAGGAGATAATATGGAAACTGGTATGACTACACTATTAACTTCATTTGGAGAAATCATTACTGCTGTAACTGGTTGGATTGGAAGCGTGGCAGCTGCTGTAATAGCAGAACCGATTTTACTCTTACCTTTTGGCCTTGGCGTACTTGGCGTTGTTGTTGGCCTTTTCAAAAAATTTGCTCACTAATCTTTAGCAATCATTCAGAGTGGACCTTATTGGTCCACTCATTACCATTAGGAGTATATTATGAAAACTATTAATTTTAAACTTGTAACAGTCTTTACACTTGTAATTATGGATTTCATGTTTACATATATCGGAATTGAACTTGGTATCATTATTGAAGGAAATCCTTTTATGATTTGGCTTTTTAATGTCAATTTTATCTATGCTTTGTTATTTAAAATTTTATATACTTCTTTACTTTTAGCAATCGTATCTTATTTTAATGATCACAATCGTAAATTTAATAATAAACTGATTAATATTTGTTTTTCTGCTTATGCAATTATCAATATTTTTCACATCTCAATTTTTTACACTTACTTTAATGGAGGCTTACTATGATTATTTTAATAATACTTGTATTAGCTTTTTTATTTTGGTTTTTTAAACCTCCTGCTCCTCGGGGAGTAGTTCTTTATTTTGCTAATGTTGGTACTGGTAAAACTACTTTTCTTTCTAAGCTGGCGATCCAGGAGCAGAAACGTATGGCTAAAGGTAAAAGTAAATATAAACATATTGTTAGTAATGCTTCTATTAGTGGAGTTACTCATTTTGATGATATACGAGCTTTAATGAAAAAAGGTGCATTACAGGATACTTTACTTTTAATTGACGAAGGTTCCATTGATTACAATAATAGAAAAATGAATTTAACTGAACTAGAAATTAGATGGTTTAAGTTAATTCGTCATTATCGCTGTACCACTGTTGTAGTATCTCAATCTTATAATGATATAGATGTGACTTTAAGACGACTTTATACTGAAATTTACCTTTTGAATTATCTTCCGTTTTTCACTTTAATTCGACCTATTCGTAAGTACGTTGGTATTGATGAAATGACAAATGACATCGTAGATAAATATCAGTTTCGTATATTTTTCTCATGGCGTGTATTTCTAAGACCTTTATACTTTAAACTTTTTAACTCATGGTGGATTCCAGAAGATATACCTATTCACGATCTATCGAAATTCGAGAAAATACCACCTCATATTAAAAGACCAATTTTTAAAAGACTTTTTACTACGATTAAAGAAGATGAGATTGAGACATTGTAATGTGGTGCCGCCTAAATCTTAGGTGGCACTGCATTACAGCAACACTAACTAAATTACCCTATATTCATAATCACTCTAATGAATGCCTTTCTATACTGGCTAACATGACCGAGTGAATTATTTTAATCTAATAAGCTGCGTAGCCCTATTTAGATTTAACCATATACGAGGGAGACAGGCATAACACAAAGAGCTCTGCAGTTCACTCTAGTTTACTAAGAAAGAAGGTGAAAAAATGACTGATGTATTTTTCGTTATCGCGTGTTTTATTTTAATATGCTATACAATCGCAGCTCTATTTGAACCTAGAAAACGGAAAGGAGATAGATCATGAGTTATTTAAAAAAATTTATTTGTATTGCTAAATGTCCAGAATTAGATATTGATGGTTCTAAACATTGTATCGCTACTGAAAATGAAACTAAGTTTGGTACTCCATATAATGTTGATTATTGTCCTTGTGGAAACGAAACTATTTGGAAGGAGATAGATCATGAAAGCAAAGAAATGTAAGTACTGCAATGGAACTGGTAAAACTATTAAGAAAGTTAATTTTAGCATTTATGATTATCCTAATATTCCTATGACTCAACATTTACCTTGTCCTAAGTGCTATGGCAAAGGAGTTAAGTCATGAATGAGTTATATTATTTTCTTACTTCTACCACAACGGTTTTTTGGTCTTTAGTATTTTTATTTTTCATAATTATTTTTTCAATATTGGTAATTTTAGATTATATTTTTTGACTTAAAAAGTCATTTCCCCCCGTCCTTGATATCATGGGGGGTCTAAAATACACCCTATCCCATTTAAAAAGAGGTATTTCAATGTTTCTACCCAATATAGACACTTTGGTATACACTGCACTACCACACAACTACAACAAAAGCATTGAGAAGCTGCTTGATCTATTAGAAGCAAACCAAGATTCTGCAAAGTTAAAACGTTCAAATGAGATTGTTACTCTTGGTACTGAAACCTTTGAACTATTACCAAATGGAGCTCGTAACTATAAGTACATACTTCATAATAGCAAGTATGAAATTAAGCTCCAGCAAATTTACAATGATAAATCTTCTAATTTTCCTATCTATGTAAAGCTTAAGTCTGAATTTTTATGGAATCTTAGAAATCAAGCTTATTATGAATCTATTCGATTTCTTGAGGAACTGTTTCACAAGATAGTCGACGTAAAAATATCTCGATGCGATTTATGTTGTCATACTGACAAAGTTAAAATGAATTCTTTAAAGCTTTCAAAATTTGTTACTCGCAGTACTTCAAAAGAGTTACATGTCGAAACAGCTGATAATGATACATCAGCTGAATTAATCAATAAGGCTCAAATATTTATGACTGGTCAAAATCTTACTGGTCTTAGTTTTGGTAAAAGTCCTATTCGGTTAAGAATTTATGACAAGAATTTAGAAATTATTCAGAGTAGTAAAAAGACTTGGTTTCAAGATATTTGGTCTGAACATGGTATCACTGAAACTGACATTGTAGTTAACGTTGAATTTCAACTTAATCGAGAGTTCATGAAAATTCATAAGATTGATACATACGAAGAACTCAACAATGAAATTAAATCGATTTGGATTTACTTAACTACCAAATGGATCCGTTATGTAAAATTAGATAATAAGCATAAATCTCGTTGTTCTACTGAAAAATTTTGGGATGATTTATCTCATGCTTATGATAATGACTGGCGTAGTATTAACGGTATTCAAAGACATAAACAAGTAGGTGCTTCTCGTGATCATTTACTTAATATGTTAAAGTGTTACATGGTTAATGATGCAGCTCACTTAGGAATTACTGATTTTACTGAATATGCTAGAGAAATGCTAGCTGATGTATATTTCTTACTTGATGAAAAGAATCAAGATTTTACACTTGAGGTTAATAAAAAACGTAGTTTGATTGGGGGATAATTTTATGAAATTTGTGGTTTTTTATAACATATTTAATTCTGATGCTATCGAAATTGAATATTTCGATTTAAATGAATTTATTTCATTTTTAAATAATAATCGTAATGTTTATATTATTGATATAAAAATTGAATAATTGGAGGACATATGTTTGAATTAATTTATTTAAAATGGAGTGACTTTGAAAATGAGTTAGTAGAAATTACTGTTGAATTTAAATCAGAAATTGAAGCTTATGATTTTATAGACAATATGACCAGTTTTAAGAAACTTATTCATGTAATTAAATTAACTTTTATGGGGGATATATGAAATTATACAACACTAAAAATGCTGCACTTGAATATGTTGATTGGCATAATTCTTATCCTTTTTTTTGGGGACCTTCAAAAAGACGAACAGATAAAAAAATATATATTTGTCAAAAGTATAATATTTCTATTCGTACACTTGAACGATACTTAAAGGCTCACTATGTATTAAATAAAAATAATCATAATTACTCATTAAAATAATGACGTAAATTACCTTCAGTCAAATTACGTCAATATCAGGAAAATAATACGTCAAATTTAGCGCTAGATTATAAGACAATTTAATATGGGGGATATATGAAATTATCAAAAGCTCTTGAAATGTTTGTTAATGAGAAACGTTCTGAAGGTGTATCAGATGCAACTGTAATTCATTATTTCCGAGATATAGGCTATTTTATCAACTTTACTAAAGATAAAGATATCGAATTATTATTACAACAAGACTTCATTCAATATCGATTATATCTTCTAAATAAGCAAAAGAACGATAATCACGATTTTAAACCAACTGGCGGAGATTTATCTAAAGAAACTATAAACTCTTATCTTAGAACTCTGAGAACGTTTATGAACTATCTTTTTGATTATGAGCTTATTCCTAAATTCAAAATTAAATTGCTTAAAGTACCTAAAAAAGTATTGGATATTCTTGAAGATCATGAAATTGACCAGATTATGAAATTACCCGAAAATGGTTGGACTCAGCAGAGAAATAAACTCATGATTTATATGATGTTAGATTCAGGTCTTAGAAAACAAGAAGTACTTAACCTTGAGATTTTTAATGTTGATGTGATCAATGACCTAATCCGTATCAAAGATAGTAAAGGTTCAAAAGATAGGAATGTACCTCTTGGTCGTATTACTAAGAAGCTATATTTGAAATACATAAATAATAGACCATTAACTTCTCATTGTAATGTATTCATTAATATAGATCGAGAGCCTATGACAGAATGGTCTATGAAAATGGTACTTCAAAGACTTCAAAAAAAATTAGAAATTCGACAATTTAATGCTCATTACTTTCGGCATACTTTCGCTACTAAATTCTTGATTAATCAAATTACACTTACTGGTGTATCTGATATTGAGCAACTTAGAGAGATTTTAGGGCATGAGTCAACTAGAGTCACCCGACAATATCTTCATTTAGCAAATCAATATTTGATAAAGACTCAACGGTATGGCATACTTACTAATGTTCAAAAGAACATGAATCGTAAAAAGTGACCTATACTCAATACTGAAAACTGAATAATTTAATACAAATAAAAAAAGCCCTGTAATCCACTGATTACAAGGCTTTAATACTATTTGGCGCACCCGAGATGATTTGAACATCCGACCTATCGCTTAGGAGGCGATTGCTCTATCCTCTGAGCTACGAGTGCGAATGACTATTTTGACTGACTACCAATAACATAATGATTTTCAAAATATATTTCAACGCGATTATTTTTTTCTTGATTTCCATAATCCTTGGAAATAGGATAATCGGTTCCATAACCATATACATTGATCATCGTCGCCTCTAGTCCATTTTGTACTAGAATTTCCTTAACACTATTAGCCATTTCTAGTGACTCAAGTTTAAGTTTATCACTGTTATTAAACTTTGGATACCCATTTATATATCCTGAAACTGCAATGACCTCATTGGGATACGACGAAAGCATTTCGAATATTGATTGTTGATCTTCACTACTTAAAACTAATTTTGACAGTTCATTATCATAGTAAATAATTAATTTAAATAATTTCAAATCCTCAAGATCATATACTGAATAGATATTTGACTGTGAGCCATCACCTTCCTGCTTATCTTCAGTAGATTCTTCGGTAGATTCTTCGGTAGATTCTTCAGTAAACACTTCTGTAGACTCATCACTTGAATCTGTAGCAGTTTCTAAAGTTATTGCTTCACTCGTATCTTCTTCTGTTGAGCTATCGGATGAACTATATTCTGAACTTCCTTCATCAGTTGTCGAACTCAATTCATTAACTGCTTGATCTCTAAAATAATTCAATATATAAAGGCCGGAATATATCCACCCAATCAAAAGAACTAAGATAAAAACAGTCAACACGATTTTACCTTTTCTCGTTAACTTATAATCTGCCATAAGCTATTTCTTCGGTTTTACAAACTCTACTAAATTGATGATTTTTTGAATTTCATATTCTATCATTGTATTCTGATCTTCTTGGAACTTTTTACGATTCTTGTTGATTTCTTTAATATCTTCAATTCTCTTTTCAAGTTCTCTAATCGTAGCATCATTTCGATTAAATACTTCTTGCGTTGTTGAAACGGTTTCTTCTAAAACCGTATTAAGTGAATCAATTCTCTTATAGGCGTCATTTAATAAATCATCTAAACTAATATTGGATACATTCATGATATTTAAGACTGTTTCTCTTTTAATATCAAGTGGTAAGTTCTCAGGTATCGCTTTAAGATAAACATCAGTCATAAAAATTGTCTTTTTTACTTCTGACTCAAGATGAGAATTACGATAAATTTCATCTATGGTCATTAGTTTATTTTTTTCATATGCACCAATAATTAAATCGAGCTTATCGCTAATATTTTTGGGAATATCATCAACGTCAATTTTAGCTTGAGTTTCTAGTACTTTCTCGCTTGAAATTTCATTTTGCTCAACTTTTTTTTCTTCTTTAACGTCTAAGTCCATGTGGGTCAAGTCCGGTACATAATCTGGTTCTGGAACATTATCTAAGTCAATGGCTTCGTTCGACTCTTCAATTCCGAATTCTTCTTCTTTTTGAGTATGTTCGATTAAACCCATTCTTTCGAAAATAGATTTTTTAGGTACCACAGCTTTATCCTCCTAATTAACTTGATTTATCTTGCTTTCAAGATATTGTATTTTTCCTCTATTGCTTTTTAATATACTTTTGTAAGACTCAATTATTTCATCTTTCTTTTGAACTTGCTTTTTTTTAATTTGTATTTGAGAACTTAGATAATCAATCATTTCCGTTAGATCGTCTATATACTCCTTTTTTAAATCATCAAGTTCATTTATACCACCTAATGAGCTTGAAGAATTGATTTCAATTGTGTCTTTTATAATATCAACACCAATATCATCGATGTATGTGATATTACTTCTTGTATGAATGTGATTCTTTAGAAGTTTTTTATTCTTATTTACTTTCTTGTAAATAGTTACTTTACTAACTCCTAACATTCTCGCTACTTCTATAACTCGATACATATACTACTCCACATATTTCTTCATCATTTGATATTGAAGTTTATTTAGCAATTCTACATCTTCAAGTAATTTTTCCTGGAATTTCTGAATCATTTCGTCTTTCAACTCCAGTTCAGAATCTAAATTATATAATTCATTTTTAAGTATTTCGACTTTATCGTACAGAATGTCTCTTTCTTTCTCAAATTTTGAAATACTCTTTATAGGCTTTACTTCAATCTTTTCAACCTGAATGATATCTTCATTCTTAGAAAAGAGAGTTTTCAGAATTTCAAATCCTCTTTCATCAAAATAAGTAACGCCATCGATCTTGGAAATATTCAAATCTAGTAAAGCTTTGTGAGTGATCATTTTTTCAAATATTTCAGTTTTTTCTACACCGATTAGCTCGGCTACATCACTTACCTTATACACAACAACCCCCCTATAGTTTACAGTAAATTAACTGTAAATTACTAAATTCGCTTATAAACTGGATTTGAACTATATATCTAATTCTACATAATCTAATACTTTTATTCAAATACTATTTTTATTTATCTCACTAAAATGAATTTAATATTAAAATAACGCCTTGATCCTTTGAATTCAATGCATATATATAAACACAGTAAACTTTACTAGTTTCCTATATATTATTTATATCCCTTATATATGATTTACAGATTCTACTTGAAACGCTTGAAATTACGTCATATTATTTACTAATACTGCTTAACAGCATCATTATTGATTATTTTAGATAATATAAAACATTCTTTTTTTTTTGAGTGTAAGAAAATTGACTATTTCTCCTTGTTAAATTGGCTCTTTCTGAAGTATTTAATCGACATAAGCATTTTTGTCTTTACATCATTAATAGAATTGTAAAATAGCTTAAGATATATCAAAAGTGTTGCATTTTGATACGTCTTAAGCTATGTTTCATTTTGAGTTAATTTAAAAATTCTTATTTGTGTATCATTTTGATACATTATTCTTTTTTTCTAACTTTCTATAGAGAGTGGATCTACCTATTCCCAGAACTTCTGCAGTTGCAGCTATATTTTCATCAAACTGTTTGTATACTCTTAAAATATAGTCAAGTTCGTATTCTTCAAGAGTTTTAATGCTAATTTCGTGATCAGAAATGTGCAATCGAACTTGGTCTAATTCAGTATTTGCAGGCAATTTAAGTGATTTTTCGAAATTTTGTACTGCATTCTTAAAGTTGGTCTTTTCTAAGTCCTCAGCTACCTTTTTAACAAATGAATTGGATGCTTTTATATTTCTCATCTCGATATATTTTCTTGCAAATGCGTTACTTTCTTCTTTAAAACAATTGCTGTTAACAAGGTTTACAGTACATAAAGATAACTTTGAGATTAGCTTTGTATATGCTTTAGATTCTGGCGCGTTAAGTTCGTTTTTTTCTGCGGTGTTAGCAGTTGACAATATCAACCCATTGCATTTGAAACCACTATAGTTAGGATGTATTTTCTGTGTGATTAATCCTTCGCTGTAAACAGTTAACACATTAAGAACTGATTCATTTAAATACTCTATGTTATCAATTATTACTGTATCATTTTGAGACAATACCCTTATAATATATTGCTCTTGTAACTTATAACTCAGCTCTTTAACATCAATATACCCAATGATCCCTTCTCTTCTCATAGCTAAGTACTGGCAAAGTGTTGTTTTACCTGAGCCTGGTGTTCCTTTTATCAGAAATGTATGCGTTTGGCTGATAAGACGATTAATTTTATACTCAAATTCATTGAAATAGCTTGGTTCATAATTGAAAAGATCGGATAAAGACAAATCCGTATTTATTTTTTTTTCTTCAGCTGGCATTACATCAAAATCTTCTTTACGATAATACTTATTAAGATTTTCAACAATTTTAACAACTTCATAATTTGTTATTTCGTCTTTTGATACTAAGGTTAAGGTGCCATAGCTGGTATTTCCATCACTTAAGTAAATACCATATGTGCAGTAGCCTGAAAGAACATCTAAAAAATGTTCGTCGTATTTAACTTGATAGTTTGCTTTTAATTTATTCGCAATATATCCAGCATTTGTGCCAATAAAAAGATCATCTATACTATTGATTTGCTTCAATGGATTATCTATCAATCTAGAATGGCATACATGTAGATTTTTATTTGCTAATAAATACTGAAATTTATTTGCAATAATTGAATCTATAAAATTTAGAAACTTCTTTTCAAAATTGCATTTTGATTCTGTAAAATTTCTCTTTATTTGATCCCCTGGATGCAAAGTTTGTAATTTACATTTATACCATGAGATTGCAATTTCTTTTTCAATTACATTTCTATTCAGTCTTCCAGTCTCGATGTATACACTTTTTATATCTTTTATTGACGTTTCCATAAAAACTCCTAGTTTCTTTCTAATCCCCGCTATTTAGACGCGTAGTCGATTTTAATCTCTTTTAATATAAAAATATAGGTCGTTATATAAAAATTGAATTTAAGGGCTATATTTTATACAAATTATACCAAATCTGATGCAAAATAATTAATTCCTTTACAAATAATCCTAACTTTTGCAGGCGTCCTACCCACCAAATTTCCATCAGCATTAATCCAGTACTTTTTTTCATCATTATCAATTTCAAGCTCATTTATTCTTGAATAAGTAACTTCTTCTACTTGATCAAGTTTGCCAGAATATATTTTTGACATTTCTTTCACGAATTTTAATTTGCCTACATTTTTAACTTTCACCATATCTAGGTAACCATCTTCTAAATTTGCATCAGGAAATATTTTCATACCTCCACCAAAATATTTGCCATTTCCAATTGCTACCAAAATCATTTTTTCTTTAATACTTTTACCAGAATATTTCAAACTTACTTCCGATGCTTTAAAAGTTAAACCTGCTTTCAATGTACTTAGCAAATAGGATCCTTGTCCTGGTATATATTTTTTAAGTCGATCCGTATCCTCAATTATTGGACCATCAATTCCAAAAGAACAAACATTTAAAAAATAGTAATTATTCACGACACCTACATCTATTGTTTTATACTCGTTTTCTATAATCGCATGAAAAATTTTATCCACGTCTCTATTCGAATCAATATTTCTTACAAAATCATTTCCAGTTCCCATTGGTATAATACCAATAGTTGGTTTATCTACTAATGGCAAAATAAAACCATTAATCAATTCAGAAAGAGTACCATCTCCTCCAACTGCAACAAATTCTCTGTAACCTTGATCATAATGATTTTTTACTTCGGTTATAATGTCTCCTTTAAACTTAGATATTAATATTTTGTAGCTGATTAAATGTCTATATTGAACTAACTTTTCGTTTATAATTGGTAATACTTCTTTAGTTTTACCATTTCCTGCAACAGGGTTTACGATAAAGAGAATATTCCTTGTATTCGGATTAAACTCTGTATTTATAAAAGAACTCATGGAATCTCCTAACATATTTTTTTTATATATGAAACATTCTATTGTATGTGTTTTATTTTATTTGCTGCTTCATTAAGAATACTGATATAGTCGACTAATTTTAACTATTCTTTATTTATGTTCTTGTATCTATATTACCCTATTAAGCACTAAATGTGTACCCAAATTCCTTTTTTTTATTTTCCTACTAAATCTTGTAGATGATCCTGTTTTCATTTTTAAAATCATTTTCTCTCATTTTAGTAAGCATAGATTTATGTCTTTTTACTTATTAAATGATCTAGATATTATCTTATTGATTTAGATCTTTAACTAAAAGATTTAAGTTATGCTTCTAAAAGACATGTAACTTTCACTCGAGCAATTACAAGTTATCAATTTCTTAATACCAATTAATATTTTATATGAGTTTTTAATTAATATTATGGGTAATCTTTTAATTTTGTATGTGCTTTCCACTTTGATTTTTTTCATATTTTTCAGTATTTTATAATTGGAGTTACCTCTCAATCATATCAAACTTACAAATTTGTTTTAAATAATCTGTTATTGGTCTTCTTAATTACTTTTCTCGATTTAGTCATAAATTTTGTTATTAAGATTACTGCTTTTCCAATATATTGACATTATTTTTTTTTGATATTTTTCTCTATTTAGTTTTATTTGATTTGACATGCTATCCTATATATTCGGTTTTATTATCAATCTGAGTCAAATATAGGGGTTTTTTGAATGTTTCACGTGAAACATTCTATTTTTTTCATATAAGCACTCTCATCTTGAATCAAAATAGTACAAAAATCTGATTTTGTATAAGCAAATAGATATTTAGTGCTTTTGTCCTAATTATCATAGATAATTAACACAAGATAGGACTAATTTGATACATTCTAACCTATTGATAATTAGATATATCGTTTTGACAGTATTAAAATTTCCAAGACATAGTTTAAAATGAAATGGCTTATATTAAATATTGTATTATACTATAAATAGTGTGTGATATTATAAATGCTATATACTTAACTTTAAACGGATCTTACTGGAATGACGTACATCACCTATGAATCACCATGAATTAATTGTAAATGAAAAATTAATGTTATGAATATGATTATAGATTTTAATTGCACATCGATATTTAAATACCACATTATGTACAAATGTTGATAAGTATACTCTAGATAGTAAAAAAAATAGATGTTTCACGTGAAACATCTATTTTTTCTGTATTAAATCAAGTATTCTATTTAGATCATCGTAATTATAAAAATCGATTGAAATTTTTCCTTTTCCATCACGCTCTTTAATATTTACCTTAGTTCCAACATAAACAGATAATTCATCCTCGATCGATGAGATTTCTCTATTTTTAACAGGTTTTGCCTTACTTGTAGCCGCCTTAAAATAATTATCATAATTTTTAACGATATCCTCAGTCTGTCTAACACTTAAAGAATCAGATAAAATTAAATCAAAAACATTTTTTCTCTTCTTTTCATGATCTAATGCAAGCAAAGCACGACCGTGACCACTAGATATAGATTTTAAAACGATGCCATCCTTAATAAAATCGTCTAATTTAAGGAGTCTCATAGTATTCGTTATATGTACACGAGACTTTCCTGCTATTTTACTCATTTTCTCTTGAGTAATACTATATTCCTCAATTAAACGTGTATATGCCATAGCTTCTTCAATAGGATTTAAATCTTCACGCTGTAAATTTTCTATCAAAGCAAGCTGCGCAATGGTTGATTCATCTACATTTTTAATAATCGATGGCACTTTTTTTAAATTTAGATACTTACAAGCTCGCCATCTTCTTTCACCTGCAATAATCTCGTATACATTACCCTTTTTTTGAAGCACAATCGGCTGCATTAAACCGTGCTCATCAATAGACTCAGATAAGGATATGATTTTTTCCATATCAAAATGTTTTCTAGGTTGATCCTTATTAGGCATAATTAGATTAATATCAACCTCATGGATTAACTCACCCGTCTCAGTTACTTTACTTTCGATGCTTTCAAAAGTTTCGTTAGGTATCAATGCCCCTAGCCCTCTTCCCAAACCACTCTTCTTTACACTCATAATTACTCCTCTTCTAAGTTAAGAAATTCATCCGCTAAATCCAAGTAAGCTTCTGCACCTTTAGATTTTCTATCGTAGTGTATTATTGGTAAACCAAAACTAGGAGCTTCTGCTAATCGAATATTTCTAGGTACAATCGTAGCATAAACCAAATGCTTAAAATGTTTTTTAACTTCATCCACGACTTGAATGGATAGATTGGTTCTACCATCAAACATACTTAATAGTACACCCTGAATCTCCAAATTTGGATTAATACTTCTCTTAACCAAATTATACGTATTTACAAGCTGACTTACACCTTCAAGAGCATAATACTCACACTGGATAGGAATAATGACACTATCAACAGCGACAAGTGCATTGATTGTAAGCATGCCCAGAGAAGGGGGGCAATCTACAATAATATAATCATACTGATCTTTAACTTTTAAAAGTTGATTTTTCAATAAAAACTCTCTATTCTCAAACTCAATCAATTCAATCTCTGCACCAGCTAAGTCCATACTACCTGGTAAGATATCTAAGTTCTCAAAAGCAGTATTTATAATAACTTCCCTAATATCATTTTCTCCAAGAAGTACATTATATATGGTCATTTCAAGACTCTTTTTATCTATTCCAACACCACTAGATAAATTACCTTGAGGGTCATTATCAATTAAAAGAACCTTTTTTCCCTTTTCAGCTAAGGCAGCTGAAAAATTTACGGCAGTAGTTGTTTTGCCTACGCCGCCTTTTTGGTTAAAAATAGCTATTGCCTTGCTCATATAACCTCCTTTTGAGAATACTAGTAATATTATACACTAGTTGCACAATAAAAAAAAACCCTAAAAAGGGTTTAAACTATGTTTTAATCGTTATAAAGGTGATTTCTTAGGAATGCCCGGTTTTCTAGGGTATTTTTTGTCAATTTTTCCCATTTTTTGAATCACTAAAATATCTCTAGTTCCCATTTCAAAAGGCAAATCATATGATTTGATATCCACTAAAGAAGATTTCATTAATGATAATGCATTTTTGGCTTCATCCAGTTCAGTTTTAGTCTTTAAGCTTTTGTATGCATAAAACATACCTCCAACTTTTACAAAAGGCATAACCAACTCTAAAAGTAATCTCAACTCAGCAACCGCTCTTGAAACTGCAAAATCATAAGACTCTCTATACAACTTATCTTGTCCAAAATCTTCAGCGCGACCATGAACAAATTTAGTCTGAGTAAAATGTAAACTTTGACTAACCATTTCTAAAAAGTTAATTCGCTTATTTAAAGAATCTAATCCAGTAACCTTTAAACTAGGAGCCATGATTTTTAAAGGCAGTGAAGGAAAACCAGCACCTGTTCCTATATCAATCATTGACTTTTCACTTAAATCAATATCAGAAGAGAGAAGTAATATTGAATCTAAAAAATGCTTCACATATACTTCCTTTTCTTCAGTAATTGCAGTAAGATTATACTTTTCATTTTCAGTAATTAACAAATCATAGTATTTTTTAAATTGAGTGACTTGAATTTCATTTAAATCAAATCCATAAGAACGTATTAAATCAATCATTATTCTTCCTCTTGTACTGTTCAATATAAACTAATAATACTGAGATATCAGCTGGTGAAACACCAGAAATCCTAGAAGCCTGTCCGATAGATGCAGGCCTGATTTCATCCAGTTTTTGTCTAGCTTCCAAGCGTAGATTGTCTACAGAACTGTAAATAATACCATCTGGAATTAATTTTTCTTCTAATGCTTTGAACTTTTCAACTTGAGCCAATTGCTTTTTAATATACCCTTCATATTTAACACTTACTTCAACTTGTTTCATAACATCAATTGGTAAATCAGATGGTCGAGTTGTATCTATATCTGATAGATGATCATAGTGAATTTCAGGGCGCTTCAGCAAATCAACAATTTTTATACCATGTACAATCGTTGGAATTTGAAGCTCTTCCAATATTGGATTAACAAGGTCTGCTTTAAGTGTCGTAGTGGATATGCGCGTCATTTCAACTTCAATATTTTGCATTTTTTCTTTAAATCTAAAATAACGTTCCTCAGTAGCTAAACCAATTTGATAGCTCTTTTCAGTTAAACGCTTATCAGCATTATCTTGTCTAAGCAACAACCTATACTCAGCACGAGAAGTCATCATTCTATATGGCTCATCCGTACCTTTAGTTACCAAATCATCAATTAATACACCAATATAGGCTTCTGAACGATCAAGTATAAATGGTGGCTCACCTTTAACTTTTAAAGCCGCATTTATACCTGCGATAATGCCCTGAGCTGCAGCTTCTTCATAACCAGAAGTTCCATTAAATTGACCTGCCGAAAATAAATTTTGCACTGACTTAACTTCCAAAGTCAAATTTAAATCAAGCGGATCAATACAATCATATTCAATAGCGTAAGCTGGGCGCATAATTTCGCATCGTTTAAGTCCAGGTATTGTACGCATAAAAGCGAGTTGAACATCCTCAGACATACTAGTCGACATACCTTGTACATACATCTCATGTGTATCTCTGCCTTCGGGCTCTATAAATAATTGATGTCTTTCTTTATCTGTAAAACGTATTAATTTAGTTTCAATTGATGGACAATACCTAGGGCCAGTACCTTCAATTGTACCAGTGAATAAACCGGATTTATCTAAATTATTTAATATTACTTCATGTGTGTTCTTATTGGTATAGGTCAACCAACAAGGTAGCTCATCAAGTTCAATGTGATCATTCATAAAGGAAAACAGTTCGTAATTTTTATCTCCCCACTGAATTTCCATCTCATCATAATCTAAAGTTCTCGCATCAATCCTTGCAGGTGTTCCAGTTTTAAATCTTCTCAGATTAAAATGATGAGCATTCATATTTTGAGCCAAATCATATGAGCCAGAAAGGCCATTTGGACCACTATTTAAAATGGCATCTCCAATAAAGATCTTACTTCCAAGGTAAGTTCCAGTCGCTAAAACAACAACTTTCGCCAAATATCTCGCTCCCGTCTGAGTGACAACACCTTTTACAGTATGGTCTTCAATTATTAGCTCTTTGACTTCACCCTGCTTTACAAATAGATTATCCGTATTTTCTAAAACACGTTTCATTTCAGTATGATATTTATTTTTATCTGCTTGTGCTCTAAGCGAATGAACCGCAGGACCTTTTGAACTGTTTAACATTTTGCTTTGAACAAATGAACGATCTATATTTAGACCCATTTCTCCACCCAAAGCATCTATTTCCTTAACCAAATGACCTTTACCAGTTCCACCAATTGATGGATTACATGGCATCATAGCAATAGAATCTAAATTAATAGACAATATTAAAGTTTTGACACCCATTCTTGCACTTGCCAAAGCAGCTTCGACTCCTGCGTGACCTGCACCAACGACGATACAATCATATTGACCTGCATCATAAGTTCTTACCATTTATTTCTCCTTATCGAACCACAATACATTTGTGGAAAATCTAAAACCCAATCGTTATAGATTATTATTTTCCTAAACAGAAATTACTAAATATTGAATTTAATAAATCCTTTTCAACCGCCTCACCAGTAATATTACCTAGATGAGTAATACTATCTTTTATATCAACTTCAATAAAATCGTAAGGCATTCTATCATTTGCAGCACTAATTGCATCAACAATGTTATTATATGCTAAGTTCAACAAAGCTATATGTCTTGAATTACTTACGATCTCATCATTATTAATTTCAAATTGCTTACCAAATACTATCTCCTGTATTGATTTTTCAACGTCTTCAATACCTTGATCTAATTCAAGAGAGGTTTTTATAACAATTTTATCTTCAAAATGATTTTTAATATATGCTTCATCAATTACGATTTCTAAATCCGTCTTATTAATGATAATGAGAGCGTGACGATCCTTTACCAACTCCATCAACATCAAATCTTCATCCGTTAAAGCTTCAGATGCATTGAGCATAAAAATAATTAAATCGGCTTCATTAAAAGCACTCTTAGACCTTTCAACGCCTATCTTTTCGACAATATCAGCAGTCTCTCTAATACCAGCTGTATCGATTAATTTAATAGGTATACCGCCAATATTCATAAATTCTTCTATTAAATCGCGCGTCGTACCCGCAATTTCTGTAACAATCGCTCTAGAATCCCTTAAAAGTGCATTCATTAAGCTAGATTTTCCAACGTTAGGTTTACCAATAATAGCAGTTTTTAACCCTTCTCGGATGATTTTACCATTTTCAGCATTTGCCAACAATTGTTTTAAAGCATTTTTTACAACGGTTAACTCATTAATAATCTGTTTGTAGGTAATATCTTCTATGTCTTCCTCTGGATAATCAATTCCAACTTCAATCTGAGCCATTGTTGCTATTAATTGGTTACGAGTCGACTTTATTTTTCTTGATAAAACGCCCTCCAGTTGATTCATAGCTACTGAAAATCCAGTTTTAGTCTTAGCACTAATTAAATCCATGATTGACTCTGCTTGAGCTAAATCAATTCGTCCATTTAGAAAAGCACGCTGTGTAAACTCACCTTTTTCAGCGAGTCTTGCACCTTTTTGAATACACAATGATAACACTTCTTTGACAGACAGTATACCACCGTGGCAATTGATTTCAACCATATCTTCTTTCGTATAAGTTTTAGGTGCAAACATTTTTACTGCCATGACTTCATCTACAATTTGATCATCATTCATTATATGGCCATACACAAGCTCTCTATGATTTGATAAAACTTGGCTTGACTTAAATATTGATTCTAAAATTCCAAATGATTCAGGACCACTCATTCTAACGATACCGATTGCACCTTCACCTATAGGCGTAGATATTGCAACTATTGTATCTGTTATCATATCTTTCTCCTTACAAATTAAAATATAACCCAGTTAGTTAACTGGGTTATCATTAGATCGTCAAATTTAGATATACAAAACGAATTAGTTCGTTTTATTTTTTTTATAATCATAGTAGATAATTACTTTTCTATAAGGTTCTTCTCCTTCAGATTTCGTACTAACACTAGGATTATTTTGAAGTGCTGAGTGAATAATTCTTCTCTCATAAGGATTCATTGGCTCAAGAATAACATTTTTTCTTGATTTTTTAACTTTTGAAGCCAATTTTTCTGCTAAAGCTTCAAGAGTTTCTTTTCTTTTTGCTCTATAGTTTTCAGTATCAAGCACAACTCTTAAATAATCTTCTCTTTCTTTGTTTACTACTAAGCTCACAAGATATTGTAAAGAATCTAAAGTCTGTCCTCTTTTACCTATTAAAATAGCCATATCTTCACCAATCATATTAATGCTTAAAACTTCATCATTTTGTTCAATTTCTAGCTTAGCATTAATTGACATTTGGTTAAGAATATTCGAAAGAAAATTTCTTGCGGTTTCAATAACATCATTTTTTTTAGTTACTCTAATACGCGTCTCTTTAGCTCCAATTCCAAGAAATCCTTTAGAGCCTTCTTCCAAAATTTCAATTTCAACTTGATCTCTAGAGACTTCGAGATCAATAAGTGCGAGTCTTAATGCTTCTTCAACACTTTTTCCTGATTTCTCAACAAATTTCATTACTTAGCATCCCCCTTAGCTGGTCGTTTCATAATATACTGTTGAACGATTTGGAAAATACTACCGACAGTCCAATAGAGAATCAAACCTGCAGACATTGTTTTACCCCAAAATAGGATCATTACAGGGAAGAATATTTGCATGATTTTCATTTGATTATTCATCGCATCTGACCCACCAGTTGACGAAGTTGTACTCGACATTTGGAAGTAGGTAAGTGCAGCAGAAATAATTGGCATTAAACCTGGAAAGCCTAAAAACCATTCTGGACCTGATTTAAAAATATTACTCATTAAATCAGGAAGAGATAAATTACCAATCCATAAGAAAGCATCTTGTGTTGCTTGAGCTAGTAAATCAGGATTGTTAAC
Source organism: Fusibacter sp. QWL-12 (assembly GCF_058683495.1). NCBI lineage: Bacteria > Bacillati > Bacillota > Clostridia > Eubacteriales > Fusibacteraceae > Fusibacter > Fusibacter sp. QWL-12. The sequence goes on along the minus strand of NZ_CM178745.1, from coordinate 1,615,870 downwards.
AAATACATATGTTTCAGGTTGTCTCATCGCAGTAAATAAACCAATGATGATTGGAAACTGAATTAAAAGTGGCAAACAACCACTTAATGGATTGTACTTATGTTCCTTATATAATTCAACAAGCATTTGATTTTGCTTTTCTTTATTGTCTTTGTATTTTTCTTGAATTTCTTTCATTTTAGGTTGAATATCTGCCATTGCTTTTTGAGATCTCAACTGTTTAATTGTAAATGGCATTAACAATAATTTAGTAATTAAAGTAAAAATGATTATGGCGATTCCATAATCCTTAACAACTCCATATATCAGACCTAACAAATAACCAAAAATTTGTGCGAAAATAGCCAAATCCTTACCCTCCTAAACTATTCTAATGGGTCATAACCTCCCGGATGAAAGGGATGACATTTTGAAATACGTTTTATACTTAAACGCGTCCCTTTTATAGCTCCATATTTCTCAATCGCCTGAAGAGAATATTGTGAGCAAGTTGGATAAAATCTACAATTACTACCCAACAACGGTGAAATGAATTTTCTATAGAATTTAATCATTAGAATTAGTATATGTTTCATTCTCATTACACTTTCTGATTAAAAATATCGATTCTCCTAAAGATAAACTTTAAAGACTTCGTTATTTCATGATAATCGGCCTGACTTGACCTTACTCTAGCAACGAAAACTATATCATATCCCTTTAATATAGGAAACTCATTGCGAAAAGCTTCCTTTATTAAGCGCCTTACTCTGTTTCTGACGACAGCGTTTCCTACTTTTTTACTTATAGAAAACCCAATCTTAAGATCATCAGTATTATTAGGTAAGTAATATACGACAATATTTCGATCAGCATACGACTTTCCACGTTTATAAACTTTGGCGAATTCTGAAGGTTTTTTTAAGCTTGTAAAAATCATCATACCTCCAAAACACTACTTACAAAAAAAGACCACTGGCTGCGGTCTTTTAATCCTTTAAGCAGATAATTTCTTTCTACCTCTTCTTCTTCTAGCCTTAAGCACGTTTCTTCCAGAACTTGTTTTCATTCTTTTACGGAAACCGTGTTCAACTTTTCTTTGTCTCTTTTTTGGTTGATACGTTCTTTTCACTTCAGCCACCTCCTTACATGCGTTACATATACATATATATAAACATATTTTTTTCACAAGTCTGCTAAAACATTATAACTTGAAGACTTTGCTATGTCAAGTTATAAGCAGAAAGACTTTACTATAGTAGAAAATCGAAAATACCTACTATATATAGTTGTGGAAAATGAGTCAAAAGTTATATATTGTAGTTATTCACAATTCATCAACAGAAATGTGAATAAAATCGAACAATATTCCACAAAAATTTAAAATTTAAATCGTTTCAAGGCTTATCCACAAAAATAACTTTGGACTATTTTTGTGGATAAGTTTGAAAATTGGATAGAAATTTGTTAAAATGATTTGTACTCACAGTATTAAATTTTTTCATTATGTAATTTGTGGATAACTCGATTTTGTTGATTATTTGTCAATTTTTTTTTGGCTTTTTGAGTTTTTAGCTGTGTATAGTGTTGATAAAACACGCCACTTTCTGTTGATAACTCAATTTTCAATAATATTATCCACATTTTTTTCTACTGAAAATTTAAATAAATGCAAAAAAAAATATATAAGAGTTATCAACAATGCAACTGATTTATTGTGGATAAACAAGTACTATTAGGAGGACATATCATGGATAACCGTTTGGTAGAAATTTGGGAAGAAGCGCGAAATAATATGAAAAACGAGCTTATGCCCTTAAGTTTTAGCACTTGGATCGAAAATGTAGTACCAATTGCTATAGAAGGGAATACGCTGATTCTTCAAACTTCAGGTAACTTGAATCGTAATATTCTTGAAAACAGATATAACGATTTAATTACCAATACCATAAAGTACGTAACCAATCAGGATTACATTATTAAATACATTATTCCAGAAGAGAATACACTTGAACATAATAAATCCAAAGAATCAGATACAAATGATCTCTTCGAATCAACTAACTTAAATCCAAGATATGTATTCAATGAATTTGTCGTTGGTAACAGTAACCGTTTTGCGCATGCTGCTTCACTTGCAGTAGCTGAGTCACCTGCTAAATCATACAACCCTCTATTTATATATGGAGGCGTAGGTCTTGGAAAAACGCACTTAATGCATGCGATTGGTCATTATATTTTATCTCAAAATAAAAATGCTAAAGTCTATTATGTATCAAGTGAGAAGTTCACAAATGAGTTGATCAACTCTATTAAAGACGATAAAAACGAAGAGTTTAGAAATAAGTATAGAACAGTAGATGTTCTACTAGTGGATGATATACAATTTATTGCTGGTAAAGAAAGAACTCAAGAAGAGTTTTTCCATACCTTTAATGCACTTTATGAAGCTAATAAGCAGATTATCGTTTCTTCAGATCGTCCACCAAAAGAAATACCAACATTAGAAGATCGATTAAGATCGCGATTTGAATGGGGACTTATTACTGACATTCAAGCACCTGATTACGAAACTAGAATTGCTATATTAAAGAAGAAATCAGAACGCGATAGAATAGATATTCCAGGAGAAGTGTTTGAATTTATCGCCACTAAAATAAAATCAAATATTAGAGAACTTGAAGGCGCTCTTAATAGAGTCGTTGCATACTCAACACTTACAAAACGCGAAGTTGATATTTCACTCGTCAATGAAGCATTAAAGGATATTTTCTCAACTACTAAAGTTAGAAAAATAGATGTCGATTTTATAAAATCAACAGTTGCTGAGTACTTTAATATGAAAATTGAAGATTTTGAATCAAAGAAAAGAACGCGTCAAATTGCTTATCCTCGTCAGATTGCAATGTATATAGCAAGAGAGCTCACAGATTTATCTTTGCCGAAGATAGGAGAAGAATTCGGAGGTAGAGATCATACGACAGTTATTCACGCATGTGAAAAAATCAGTACAGAAATGTTATCTGATTTTGATCTTAAAAATAAAATTGATAGCATCATTAAGGAAATTAAAGGTGAGTAGTGTTGGTATGTGTATAAAAAATCTGTTGATAACTCATAAAAATTGTTTCGATTATCCACTGTTGATAACTCTTTAATTTTTATTATTTAATCAACAAGACATTTCGAACAGTTTTTATAAGTTTTTCAATGGTTCAAGTACCATTTCCACAAATCAACAACGCCTACTACTATTACTATCTTTGTTTATATATTTTTTTGTTTATATAGCTAAATCCAAAGGAGGCTTCAAATGAAATTTAAATGTCAGCAAAATTTATTATCGAATGCGATTAACATGGTATCTAAAGCAGTCTCAAGTAAAACAACTTTACCAATTCTTTCAGGTATTTATTTTGAAGCTATGGATGGATCAATTAAAGTGATCGGTAACGATTTAAATCTAAGTATAGAAACATCTATTCCAGCAGAAATTATTGAATCTGGATCCATTGTTATTCCAGCAAGATTGTTTTCTGAATTAATTAGAAAATTACCAAATGATTTAATTACATTTGATATCAATGATAATTGTGTGGTTGATATTACATGTGGTGATTCAAATTTTAAAATTGTTGGATTACCAGGTAATGAATATCCAGAGCTACCAGTGATCGACGAAAACAATTCATTCTTAATTGATAGAGAATTGTTTGCAAATATGATTCGTCAAACCAGCTTTGCCATATCTCAAGATGAATCTAGACCTATTTTAACAGGTGCTTTACTCGAAATTGAAAATGGTAAGTTCAATATGGTTGCTATTGATGGCTTCAGAATGGCGATAAAAAAGGCGATTGTCAAAACAGAATTAAGTAGAAAAGCTGTTGTTCCTGGCAGAACGCTAAATGAAATCAATAAGTTATTATCTTTAGCTGAAGGTAAAGGCGATTTAAGAATTTCATTTGATGACAAACAAGTATTATTTTCAACACCAGAACTTAAAGTCTATTCTCGACTACTTGCAGGTGAGTTTATTAATTATAATCAAATACTTCCAAATGAATATAAATCTTTAGTCATCACTGATACAGATCAATTTTTAACTGCAATCGATCGATCTTTCTTAATGGCGAGAGAAAATAAAAATGTAGCAATTAAACTTGAAATAAAAGACGATATCATTAAAATTAGTTCTAACTCAGAAATGGGTAGCTCTATGGAAAAAGTTCATATCAAATTAGAAGGACACGATCTTGAAATTGGGTTTAATCCAAAGTATCTAATGGATGCTTTAAAAATTATCGATAGTGAAGCCATAAAACTTGAATTTGTAAATAATGTTAGTCCATGTATCGTAAGACCACAAGACAACGATAATTATACTTATCTTGTATTGCCTTGTCGTATTTCAAAATAGGGGAGGCAAATATGAAAAAAGTTTTTATTGAAACTGAGTTTATTAAGTTGGATCAATTGTTAAAGTTTGCTGATGTAGTAGATTCTGGTGGACTTGCGAAAGTAATCATTACAGAAGGCTATGTAAAGTTAAATGGTACGATTTGTACACAAAGAGGTAAGAAAGTTGTACACGATGATAAAGTAGAAGTGAATGTAGATTTTGATGAAGGTTCAATTCATGAAATTATTAAAGTAATCAAAAAAGGTTGATGCATATTGTTTATCAAATCCATCATTATAAAAGATTATAGAAATTACGACCAACTAAGGTTAAATTTTGATCGAAACTTAAACATCATAATAGGTGATAATGCTCAGGGCAAGACAAACTTATTAGAAGCCGTTTACGTATCTGGTTTTGGAAAATCATTCAGAACAATAAAAGATAGTGATTTGGTTAAGTTTGATAAGAAAATTGCGCATGTTAAAATTGAAATTGAACACGATAATGGTCGACAAGAATCAATAGAATACCGAATTAATGAACAATCAAAAAAAGAATTTTTGATAAATGGTGTCAATATTACTCGAATTTCAGAACTGATTGGAACCATTAATCTAATTTTATTTTATCCTGATGATTTAAAATTGATTAAAGATAGCCCTGTTGAAAGACGCAAGTTTATAAACAGGGAGCTTTCGCATATAAGTACGCTGTATTGTGCTGATATTATTGAATACAATAAAATTCTCAATCAGAGAAATGAATTATTAAAAAAGATAGTCTTTAAGGCTGATCTAAAAGATACTTTAGACATATGGGATGAGCAACTTGCAGACAAAGGTGCAAAGATTATCTTGAGAAGAAAAAAATTTATTGATGATTTAGACCGAATTAGTAAAGAAATACATGCAAGTGTCACTGATGGAAAAGAAACTTTAAGTGTGTCATATAATACGTCAGTGAAGAATTTAGAAAATTATGATACAATAAAGAGTGACTTAATTTTCAAGTTAAGCAAACAGATTGATGTGGATGTTAAAAGAGGATTTACTTCTGTTGGGCCCCATAGAGATGATTTAGATATTTTAATTAATGGTATTAGCATTAAATCATTTGGTTCTCAGGGTCAACAAAGGACAGCTGCACTCTCTTTAAAACTTTCAGAAATAGAAATTATAAAGCAGGATGTTGGTGAGTATCCAATCCTGCTTTTAGATGATGTAATGAGTGAGCTTGATTTAAGCAGACAGAAAGATCTCATTTACACACTTAAAAATGTTCAAACGATTATAACAACAACAGATGTTAAAAATCTATTAGATGAATATATAAGTGCATCAAAAATTACTAAAATAAAAAATGGTGGTATTTTAGACCATTAGGAGGTTATAGATGTCAAATCAAGCTTATAATGCCGATCAGATACAAGTTTTAGAAGGTCTTGAAGCTGTAAGAAAACGGCCAGGGATGTACATTGGCTCAACAAGTTCCAAGGGACTTCATCATTTGGTCTATGAAATCGTCGATAATAGTATCGATGAGGCATTGGCTGGATACTGTAAGAAAATTACCGTTAATATTGAACCAGGTAATATCATTGTTGTTGAAGATGATGGTAGAGGGATGCCAATTGATATGCATCAAAAAATGGGTATTCCAGCAGTTGAAGTTATCCATACAGTGCTCCATGCTGGTGGTAAATTTGGCGGTGGCGGTTACAAAGTTTCAGGTGGCTTGCATGGCGTTGGTGCTTCTGTAGTAAATGCACTTTCAGAGATATTTGAAGTAGAAGTAAAAAGAGATGGTAAAATCCATAAAATTGGATTTGAACGTGGGTTTACGGTTGAAAAACTTCATGTGATTGGTGAACTCGAAAATGATCAAATTACGGGTACTAAGACGACATTCAAAGCAGATCATTTGATATTTGAAACTCTGGAATATGATTTTGCAATACTTGAATCTCGTATAAGAGAATTAGCATTCTTAAACAAAGGTATAGAGATTATTATTAGTGATAATAGGATTGAAAGCAAAAAAAGTACTCGCTTTTTTTATGAAGGTGGTATTAAAGAATTCGTTGAGTATTTAAATGTCAATCGCTCAGCAATTCATGAGGATGTTGTTTATATTGAACAAATTAATGAAAGCAGTACTGTTGAAATAGCATTTCAATACACAGACAGTTATTCAGAAAATATTTTTGCTTTTGCCAATAATATCAATACACATGAGGGTGGTACACATTTAGTTGGTTTTAGATCTGCATTAACGAGAATGATTAATGATTATGGTCGAAAAAAAGGTATCATCAAAGAAAAAGATGAGAATCTAACAGGTGAAGATGTTAGAGAAGGGATGACTGCAATCGTTTCAGTCAAACTAGAAGAACCTCAATTTGAGGGACAAACAAAAACCAAGCTTGGAAATAGTGAAATGAGAGGTATTGTTGAGACAGCTGCAACAGAAATGCTAGATCGCTATCTTGAAGAAAATCCAAATGGCGCTAAGACTATTATTGACAAATGTTTAACCTCTGCAAAGGCAAGAGAAGCAGCACGTAAAGCTAGAGAGTTGACGCGAAGAAAAGGCGCTCTTGACGGTTTAACACTACCAGGTAAGCTTGCAGATTGTACTGAAAGAGATCCTTCAAAGTGTGAAATATACATTGTCGAAGGGGATTCTGCTGGTGGTTCTGCTAAGTTAGGAAGAGATAGAAATATTCAAGCAATTTTACCACTAAGAGGTAAAATAATGAATGTTGAAAAAGCGAATTTTGCAAGAATTTTTAGTTCAAGTGAAATTAGAGCGCTTATTACGGCATTTGGATGTGGTATTGGGGATGAGTTTGACGTTTCAAAATTAAGATACGATAAAATATTCATTATGACCGATGCTGACGTAGATGGTGCTCACATTAGAACACTATTACTAACCTTCTTCTTTAGATTTATGAGACCACTTATAGAGCATGGTCACGTCTATATCGCAATACCACCACTTTATAAAGTTAAAAAAGGGAGAAGTGTTTATTATCTCTACTCAGATAAAGAACTTAATAATCTTTTAAATGATATTGGAAGACAAGGTGTATCCATTCAAAGATACAAAGGCCTTGGTGAGATGAATGCTGAGCAGCTCTGGAGTACAACTATGGATCCATCTGTTAGAACCATTATGAATGTTACAGTTGACGATGCAATTGAAGCGGATTTAATTTTCTCAACGCTAATGGGTGATAAAGTTGAACCTAGAAGAGAGTTTATTGAACTCAATGCAAAATACGTACAAAATATAGATATTAGCTAGGAGGATAGTGCTTTGAGTGATGAATCAAAAGAGTTTGATGATGAAATAATTGAGATGAATGAGGACGATTCATCTGATGAAATCATCAATGAAACGTTAAATTCTAACGAGACAATTCTTCTAGTAGATGTCATGGAAGAAATGAAAAAATCTTATATGGACTATGCGATGAGTGTTATTGTTTCTCGTGCGCTTCCTGATGTAAGAGATGGATTAAAACCAGTTCATAGAAGAATTTTATATGCGATGAGTGAACTGAATTTTACACACGATAAACAACATCGTAAATCGGCGCGTATCGTCGGTGAAGTTATGGGTAAGTACCATCCTCACGGCGACTCTTCTATCTATGGTGCGCTCGTTCGTTTTGCACAAGATTTTTCCATGAGATATATGCTTATCGATGGCCATGGTAACTTCGGATCTATCGATGGTGATGGCGCAGCTGCTATGCGTTATACAGAAGCAAGAATGGCGAGAATTTCTAGCGAGTTATTAAGAGACATTGATAAAGAAACCGTAGATTTCAGTCCAAACTTTGATGAAACTGAAAGTGAACCGGTTGTTTTACCAAGTAGATTTCCTAATCTACTAATTAATGGTTCTAACGGTATTGCAGTTGGTATGGCGACTTCAATTCCACCTCATAATCTTGGCGAAGTTATCGATGGCGTTATTAAACTTATCGATGATCCAGAGGCTGACGTTTACGATCTTATGGAATGTATCAAAGGACCTGATTTCCCAACTGGCGCTGAGATTATGGGCGTTGAAGGGATTAAACGTGCCTATAAAACAGGCCGAGGAAAAGTAATTGTTAGATCAAGAACTGAAATTGAAGAAATGAAAAATGGTAAATCGAGAATTATCGTTACAGAAATACCATATCAAGTTAATAAATCAAAGCTAGTTGAAGGGATTGCCGAGCTCGTAAAAGCCAAAAGAGTAGATGGCATCACTGATCTTAGAGATGAAAGTAATAGAAATGGTATTAGAATTGTCATTGAGCTTAGAAAAGATGTCAATGCGAATATCATGTTAAATCAGCTCTATAAAAATAGTCAACTTCAAGTATCGGTTGGGATCATCATGTTAGCACTTCATCATGGTGAACCAAAAGTTATGAATATCAGACAAATGCTTGAAGCTTATCTTGAACATCAAAAAATTGTCGAAAGAAGACGCGTTATTTTTGATCTTAAAAAAGCGAGAGATAGAGCTCATATTTTAGAGGGTTTACGCATTGCAATTGACAATATTGATGAAATTATTAAAATTATCAGAAGTTCATATAACGATGCTGAACAAAAATTAATGGAAAGATTCAATCTTTCTGAAGTTCAAGCTAAAGCAATCGTCGACATGAGATTAAGAAGACTTCAAGGTTTAGAAAGAGAAAAAATCGAAAATGAATACAATGAGTTGTTGAAATTGATCGATTATCTTAATGAATTACTTGAAAACGAACACTTATTACTCAATATCATCAAAGAAGATTTACTCAGAATTAAGAAACAATACAATGATGAGAGAAGAACTCAAATCAGTATCAACCCGGATGAAATTGATTATGAAGATTTGATTGAAGAAGATGAAGTCATTATTACACTGACACACGCGGGTTATATCAAACGCGTCTCTACAGGTGAGTATGTTTCACAAAAAAGAGGTGGTAGAGGTAAAACTGGCTTATCAACACGAGAAGAGGACTTTGTTAAAGATATTTTTACAACCTCTACACATGATTATCTATTGTTCTTCACTAATTTTGGTAAGGTCTATAAGCTGAAAGCATATATGATTCCAGATGGATCTAGATTATCTAAAGGGACAGCGATGGTTAATTTACTACCACTTGAACCTGAAGAAAGAGTTACAGCGTTAATGCCGGTTAAGAACTTTGAAGAAGGTTACCTCACATTATGTACCAAACATGGTGTTATCAAAAAGACGACAATCGATCAGTTTGATACTTCAAGAAAAACAGGCTTAATTGCAATTAACCTCAAAGAAAATGATCAATTGATTTCTGTAAAACGTACATTTGGAAATGATGAACTCATCATTATTACAACTAAAGGTAAATCTATTAGATTTCATGAAGATGATGTTAGAGGTATGGGGCGTACTGCAACAGGTGTAAGAGCGATTAATTTAACTGGCAATGATTATGTTATTGAAATGCAAGTGGTTAAAGATGATGCTAAGTTATTAGTTGTTTCTGAGTTTGGTTATGGCAAAAGAACGCCATTAACAGAATACAGAGTTCAGTCACGTGGTGGTAAAGGTATTATTACTTATAACCTAAACAGTAAGACTGGAAATCTAATTGGTGCAATGGTTGTAGAAGATTCAGATGAACTAATGATTATTAATGATAGTGGTGTATTGATTAGAATTAAGGTTAACGAAGTTTCTGTAACTGGTAGAATTACTTCAGGTGTTAGAGTTATGAGAGTAGACGATGATACAAAACTGGTCTCAATCGCTAAAGTTGGAGAAAATGAAGAGAGTTCTGATGAACAAGTTGAAGATCAGAATGAATTAACTGAAGTTGTAACTGTTGAAGAATAACTGAATTTAATATGACGAGACGTAAAATCATTTACCACACATAATATGTGGTTAAAAAAAATCTGGAAATGGGGTCAATCTCATTTCCAGATTTAACATAAATATTTCAATTTAGTGTATAATGTAGATTAAGCATTTGTACATAAATTGCATAAACCTATTAAAAGGGGGAGCACGTAATGTCATTAAGATTGAATACCAACTATAACGAAAATGAAAGTATTTGGGAAATCGAGTTGATTGGTGAAGTTGACATCAATTCAAAATCCACCTTAAAAGATGAGTTAATTCAATTAAATGAAAAGAGAAAATCAGACTTTTTATTTAAGTGTGAAAATCTTGAGTACATTGATAGTACTGGACTAGGTGTATTGATAAGCTTCTATAAAAATGTAAAAGTGAATGAAAATGCAGTCTATTTTGAAAATCTTAAACCAAGCATTCAAAAAATATTTACCTTAACTGGTTTAGATCGAATTTTTTCTATACGTAATTAATTGTAAAGGTGGAAAAGTAAATGAGGGAATCTATAAATATTTCGCTACCTAGCAAGCCTGAATATGTGAGTATAGCGCGATTAACGGCATCTTTTGTCGCTAACCAAATGGGATTTGATATCGAGTCAATTGAAGACATTAAACTTGCAGTAGGTGAAGCTTGTAACAATGCAATTTTGCATTCAGGAACAGATAAAACTTACAATTTAGAATTTGTTAAAGAATTGGATAATTTGATAATTGAAGTAGTGGATTTTGGAAATGGATTTGACATTGAAAAATATCGTAAGCCAGACGCAGAAGAACTTCAAGAAAACGGTCTTGGACTTTTTATAATCAAATCGCTAATGGATGAAGTAGAAATCGAAACAAATGAAGGTACTGGAACAAAAATAAAAATGAGTAAAATCGTTGAATAAATGTTCTTTTACGGTTAGGGGCTGAGTTCATGAAGAAAAAGCAAGTAATCAGTTATGTTGATAATCCTTTAAGTGAAGAAAAAATGAAACTAAGTACAAAGGAACTTTTCAACTTATATAAAAATGATAGGGACATTGCCATAAGAAATGAACTGATCAAGCGTCATATGTATATAACCGAAATTCTTGCTAAAAAGTACATTAACAAAGGCATAGAATACGAGGATATATATCAAGTTGCTTCTCTTGGATTGATTTATGCGATTGAAAGATATGATGTAGATAGAGGATTTGAATTTTCCAGCTTTGCGACGCCAACTATTATTGGAGAGATTAAAAAGTACTTTAGAGATAAGGGTTGGTCAGTAAGAGTACCAAGAAGAATTCAAGAATTATCTAAGAAAATTAATCAAGCTAAAGCCAAATTGCAGCAAGATCTGCAAAGAATTCCAAAAGTGAGCGATATTGCTGAGTATCTTAATGTTACTGAAGAAGAGGTTATTGAAGCGATGGAAGCTTCTCAAGTTTATACGCCTAAGTCTTTAGATTTAACATATGATGCATCAGGTGATGACAAAGATATTCAACTTCAAGATATTATTGGCAGAGATGATAAATACTTTGATATCATAGAAAATAGAGATTTTATCAACATGTGCCTAAAAAAATTAAATGAAGTTGAAATTAAAATTGTTAATGATCGTTTCTTTGAAAATAAAACTCAAATACAAGTGGCTGATGAACTTAATGTCTCCCAAATGACAGTTTCACGTATGGAAAAGAAGATTATTAAAAAATTTAGAAAAGAATTGATGAAATTAAATGAAATATAATTGGTGATTCGATGATTAGTGTTAATGGTATTCAAGATAAACTAAAGCAGTTGTTGAAAAGAACAATTATTTCATTTGCAATAATAAGTAGCTTGTTATTTTATTTGTTCACTTATTATCAAATAAATGAAAAATATACAGACAATGCATTTAGTGTTATTAAATTAACAAATATTTTGTTGGAGAATACTTTTTCTGATGCGGAAAATAGTCTCAATGCTTTAGAGATATTTGTACAAAATGAAGACAAAACCATTGATATGACACAGACACTCAATATATTCATTACAAATGTTAAAGATGCTAGCACGATGTATGTTGGCTATTCTAACGGTGAATTTTCACTTTATCCGGCGCGGTATGTTGCTCCGGATTATGATCCACGCTTAAGAACTTGGTACATTAATGCTGAGGAAAATGAAGGTAGTATCGTTTGGACAGATCCATATGTAGACCATGGAACTGGAGAGTATGCTATCACAGCTTCTAAGAAAATTAATGATCAAATGATTATAGGCGTGGATATTTTATTGTCTGAAATCACCAACATTGTTGAGAATGAAAAAATTGGAACCAATGGCTATATTAGCATTCTAAATTCATCGGGGACTATTATTGCAACTAAAAATCAAAACTTGTTGGCAAAAAATTGGGATGAGTTATCGGGAGCTAATGTTAAATTTTCAGAGTTCAAGGATGGTCAAATATCACATGATATGAAGAACATTTATTATTCTGTAAAAGTTAAAGATAAAGATTTAATCTTAGTCGGTCAAATTAGCATCAATGAAATTTTACGCTCAATGCTATGGATATTTATTTTGATTACATTTGTAACTCTAATTATAATCTATATAGCTGAAAAAATAACCATCAAGTATGGCAATCAAATTGTTAAACCTGTCATCGCATTATCAAAAGCAATGGAAAAAGTAACTGATGGTGACATGAATATTCAATGTGACATTGAATCAAATGATAGCGAAATGCGTACACTCGTTGATGGATTTAATTCAATGATACAAAGTATTAATGAGAAAAATATTGAAATGCAAGCATTATATGAAGAATTATACGCATCTGAAGAAACCCTTCAGGAACAATATGATCTTCTCTATGAGAATAAAATATTTATAGAAAAAAGCGAACAACGCTATCGCTCTATTTTTGATGCATCTGAAGAAGGTTTATGGGATATGAATAAGGATTACATCATTTCATATCTCACACCGAGTTGGTACAATAATTTTGATATCAATTTAAATTCATCTGAACTTGAAGAGTGGATCAATTTAATTCATGAAGAGGATCGTAAAAGAGTTTATGATACGATAAAAAATTATATAACCAAACAAATTGAAAGTTATAGAATTGAATATCGCGTACTAAATAAGAATGGCGATTATGTATGGATTGAAGCAGTTGGCATTTCAAAATATGAAAACAATGAGTTTGTAAGTATGTCTGGTTCACATCAAGACATAACAGCTAGAAAAAAATATGAGATTCATATTCAAAATATGGCTTATACGGATTCTTTAACAAAACTAAATAATAGAGCATACTTTGAAGAAACTCATCGCGCTTTTATAGAAAGTAGCAAAGAAGGAACTTTATTATTAATCGATATCAATAACTTTAAGTATATTAATGACCTATATGGCCATACATTTGGTGATGAAATATTAAAACAAGTAGCAAATCGATTAAAATCATACTCAGATCATATAGACGGCAACTTAGCAAGATTTAGTGGTAATGAGTTTGTATTCTTAATTAAGAATGTTACAGATTATCATAAAATAATTAGTATTATTAAAGAAATCTGCGATATAGTTGAAACGCCTTTTATCAATGGTACAACTGTACTTAAGATTAACTCGAGTATGGGCGTTACAATTTTTCCTAAAGATGGGAGTTCATTTGAACAAATAATACAGAATGCAGATATTGCAATGTTCCACGCTAGAAAAATCGTTAAAAAGAGTTTTTACTTCTTTAATGAAGAGATAAAGAGTAGTGCAATTACTGAAATGAATTATGAACATCATCTAAGAAAAGCAATAGAAGAAGAAGAATTCGAAGTCTATTATCAACCTATAATGAGCATCAATAATAAGAATGTTAAAGGCTTTGAAGCACTTGTCAGATGGCAATCGAAAGAACTTGGTTTTGTAATGCCAGATAAGTTCATCCCTATCGCTGAAAAAACTAGGCTTATCAATGAGATTGGTTTAATCGTTTTAGAAAAAACGTGTCAATTTATGAAGAAAATAGATACTGTTTACAATCAAACGATTGATATGTCCGTTAATATTTCTGTAATTCAGCTGTTAGAGGATAATATCGTCGAAAAAGTTACTCGAATTGTTGATCAATATAAAATAGAACATCATCGTATAAAACTTGAGATAACAGAAAGTATTACATTAGAGTCAAATGAAGCAGCGATAGATAAACTGGTCCAGCTAAGAAGTCAAGGATTTGGAATTGCACTTGACGATTTTGGTACAGGCTATTCAACTTTTAAAAATCTTATACGCCTACCACTAACAGGAATAAAAATTGATAAGGCGATCATGAAGGAATCCATTTCAAGTGAGCATGTATATAATTTACTTGAATCAGTAGTCGATTTTGCACATAAGATTAATATTGAAGTTGTAGCTGAGGGAATTGAGGATCTAGAGTATTTAAACAAATCTCAGAAAATGAAAGCAGATTATGTACAAGGCTTTTATTTTAGTAAACCAGTTCCAGAAACACAAATTTTAAGTTTGATAGAAAATTTAAATAAATTATGTTTGGACTAAGATATCGATACCAAATGGAAGAAATGGATTCAAAAACCATGTATTTAAGTGATAGTTTCAATATAAAAAACCTCCCTATGTGGAGGTTTTTATTTATAAGCCAGCTAATTATTATGAATATCGCTTTTCGTCTTCAAGCATAAGTATCATTTTCTCTATCCTAGTCAGACGCGTTTCTTCCTTTTTCGATGATTCAACCCACAAAACATATTGTCTTTTATGTGAATAAGACAACCTATCATAAAAGGCTTTGGCTTTTGGATGTGAGTTGAGTTGATTCATAATATCATCTGATAATTCTACGACTCTCTCTTCTTCATCCTTTTCAAGCGTCACATGGATGGTATCACCATAAGACTTATTTAGTTGGCTTCTTAATTCCTGTGTGATACCTAACATAGTAGTACCACCCATTATTACAATAGAACCTCTATAAGGTATGCCATCAAAGGTGGCTTTTACTTTAACGCGTTTACTGCCATATACCTCTTGTATATCAAAAGGTGGTGTTATATAAGAAGCGTTCTTTCCGTTAACCTTTGTAATAACAGCATCAAATTCATGTATCATAGTTTCACCTCATAACAATATTTGTGGATATTATACCCGAATAAAAAGAGTAAAATAAAAAATCCGCAAAAAGCGGATTTAATAATATGAATCAAATAGCAGAGTAGACCAATATAGGTAAAAATAAAGAATATTGGAAGGAATCACTTTGGATTTAGAAGGTTAAAAAACCAATTTTATTTTTTACACGATCTAAAACAACCGTAGACAATTCTTGTGCTCTTTCTCTACCAGCTTTTAAAACATCTAAAACTTCACCACTTTCAAGAATTCTATTATACTCTGATTGAATTTTTGAAAGTTCAAGATTGACAACTTCGACTAAATCTTTTTTCAAAGTGCCATAACCTTCATTCTCATATTTACTTTCAATTTCAGTAATAGACATTCCTGAAAATTGTGAGTAGATGGTCAATAGATTACTTACTCCTGGCTTATTTGTTAAATCATATCGGATAGTCATATCACTATCAGTAGTTGCTCTCATAATAGATTTTTTAACTTTTGAAGGTGTATCCAATAATGTGATTTTAGAAAATTCATTCGGATTGCTTTTACTCATCTTTTGACTAGGATCGTCAAAAGCCATTATTCTAGCACCATCTTCAACTTTGGCAATCATTGGCTCAGGTACAATAAAGGTGTCACCAAATTTATTATTAAATCTGATAGCAATATCCCTCGTCAACTCTAAATGTTGTTTTTGATCATTGCCTACTGGAACATAATGTGTGTCATATAATAGGATATCAGCCGCCATTAATACAGGATACGTAAATAAACCTGTTGTCACGACGTCTTTTCCAGCTGACTTATCTTTAAATTGAGTCATACGATTTAGTTCACCCATATATGAAAAGCAGTTTAAAATCCAAGCGAGCTCTGCATGAGCAGGTACTTGTGATTGTACAAACAAAGTTACCTTTTTGGGATCGATACCTATTGCCAGATATAGAGCCGCAAGTTCTACAGTGCGATCTCTTAAAATAGCAGGGTCTTGAGGTAGAGTTATAGAATGCATATTGACGACACAATAAATACAATCTTTATCTTCTTGCTGCTTAACAAAGTTCTTCATAGTAATGTAATTGCCAAGATGAATTTGACCAGTAGGTTGTACTCCTGAAAAAACGCGTTTCATAATAGCCTCCGATTAAAATATAAATCTATAAAATCAACTGATTTTTATGTTATTAATGCTGGTTAATCATTATTTAATAAGTAACAAGATACTTTATATAAGATAATATAAATACTATCTCACCAGCTTAGGTCTATTGATATTATATAATAGTTTACTTCATATATAAATAAAAACAATCAATTAGTTCTGTTGTTACAATTTGTTAACTTAAAAAGATGTTAAATTGGGTTGACGTAAGTGATGCTTATGGTGTAAGATAATCAAGTCGCTAAGCGATGGCAACATTAAAAAACGAAAAGTTAAAAATAAGTGTTGACAAAGCTTGTGAGATTTGATAAAGTATAAAAGCTGTCACGTTGAGTTAGTAATAGCGATGACATGTGAAAGCATTTATAAAGATGAAAGCCGAAAGGCCTGAATCAAAACCAGGACCTTGAAAATTGAATAGCGCAAATGAAAAAAACCAAAAAGAATTGAAAAATTCTCGTCAACCTTTTGAGGCTCTAGTAGCAACAAAAGAAGTGATAAAAAACGGAAACGCTTCGCAAGAAATTGAGAAGCAAAAAGCAAGTTAGCTCGTTTTGAGATAACAGGCAAAACTTAAAATTAATTTTAAGAGTTTGATCCTGGCTCAGGATGAACGCTGGCGGCGTGCCTAACACATGCAAGTCGAGCGTGATTAAGTGGAGTGGAGACTTCGGTCAAAGCGAAACTTATGAAAGCGGCGGACGGGTGAGTAACGCGTGGGCAACCTGCCTCATACAAAGGGATAGCCACTGGAAACGGTGATTAATACCTTATAAGTCGGTAGCATCGCATGATGTAGCCGACAAAGATTTATCGGTATGAGATGGGCCCGCGTCTGATTAGCTAGTTGGTAAGGTAACGGCTTACCAAGGCGACGATCAGTAGCCGACCTGAGAGGGTGATCGGCCACACTGGAACTGAGACACGGTCCAGACTCCTACGGGAGGCAGCAGTGGGGAATATTGCACAATGGGCGCAAGCCTGATGCAGCAACGCCGCGTGAGTGATGAAGGCCTTCGGGTTGTAAAACTCTGTCCTATGGGAAGAAACAAATGACGGTACCATAGGAGGAAGCCCCGGCTAACTACGTGCCAGCAGCCGCGGTAATACGTAGGGGGCAAGCGTTATCCGGAATCACTGGGCGTAAAGGGTGCGTAGGCGGCTTATCAAGCCAGGGGTGAAAGGCATTGGCTCAACCAATGTAAGCCTTTGGAACTGATAGGCTTGAGTGCAGGAGAGGTAAGTGGAATTCCTAGTGTAGAGGTGAAATTCGTAGATATTAGGAGGAACACCAGTGGCGAAGGCGACTTACTGGACTGTAACTGACGCTGAGGCACGAAAGCGTGGGTAGCGAACAGGATTAGATACCCTGGTAGTCCACGCCGTAAACGATGAATACTAGGTGTCGGGCGTCAAAACTCGGTGCCGCAGCAAACGCATTAAGTATTCCGCCTGGGGAGTACGCACGCAAGTGTGAAACTCAAAGGAATTGACGGGGACCCGCACAAGCAGCGGAGCATGTGGTTTAATTCGAAGCAACGCGAAGAACCTTACCAGGTCTTGACATCCCTCTGAAGTAGCCTTAGCCGGCTATGTCTTTCGGGACAGAGGAGACAGGTGGTGCATGGTTGTCGTCAGCTCGTGTCGTGAGATGTTGGGTTAAGTCCCGCAACGAGCGCAACCCTTATGTTTAGTTGTCATCAGGTAATGCTGGACCCTCTAGACAGACTGCCGTGGATAACACGGAGGAAGGTGGGGATGACGTCAAATCATCATGCCCCTTATGATCTGGGCTACACACGTGCTACAATGGTCGGTACAACGGGCAGCGAAGTCGTAAGATGGAGCGAATCCTAAAAAGCCGATCCCAGTTCGGATTGTGGGCTGAAACTCGCCCACATGAAGTTGGAGTTGCTAGTAATCGCGAATCAGAATGTCGCGGTGAATGCGTTCCCGGGTCTTGTACACACCGCCCGTCACACCATGGAAGTTGGGGGCGCCCGAAGCCAGTGGCCTAACCGCAAGGAGGGAGCTGTCGAAGGTGAAACCAATGACTGGGGTGAAGTCGTAACAAGGTAGCCGTATCGGAAGGTGCGGCTGGATCACCTCCTTTCTAAGGAGAAATAGACATTTGCGCTGTTCAATTTTGAGGGTCTTGCAAAAGAACCTTGAAAGAAGAATAGGAACTGAAACGACTCGATAGAGTGTAGATGATTAAGATATTAATCTTAGACAGATACCCTCCTAAGAAAATCCTTTGGATTTCCTAGGTTGCATTGCCGAGCAGCAACGTAAGTTGCGACCAGGCTACGTCGGTCGAAAAACATCCTGTTTTTCGTGTGTACCTTGAAAACTGCATATAGAGAAGACATTAAAAAGTGTAGATTTAGATGAGAGTCTAAATCGAAAGAAGTAAAAAACCCGATATTAGTAAAATAATATCAAATGGTCAAGATAATAAGAGCATAGGGCGGATGCCTTGGCACTAGGAGCCGAAGAAGGACGTGGTAAGCTGCGAAAAGCTACGGGGAGCTGCAAGCAAGTGTAGATCCGTAGATATCCGAATGGGGCAACCCGGCTGGAGTAATGTCCAGTCATCCATAACTGAATTCATAGGTTATAGGAAGGGAACTCAGGGAACTGAAACATCTAAGTACCTGAAGGAAGAGAAAACAAAAGTGATTTCCTAAGTAGTGGCGAGCGAACGGGAAATAGCCCAAACCTAAGTCTTCGGACGAAGGGGTGTGGACAGTCGATAAAGTGAAAATGTATCTTAGCAGAACTGCTTGGGAAAGCAGGCCGAAGAGTGTGAGAGCCACGTAAGCGAAAAGAGAAGTATAGCGAGACTGATCCGGAGTACCACGGAGCACGTGAAACTTTGTGGGAAGCAGGCAGGACCATCTGCCAAGGCTAAATACTACCTAGTGACCGATAGTGAATAGTACCGTGAGGGAAAGGTGAAAAGAACCCCGAGAGGGGAGTGAAAAGAACCTGAAACCCTATGTTTACAAGCAATGGAAGTTCGTTAAAGAACGACCATGTACTTTTTGTAGAACGGGCCAACGAGTTACGTTATGCAGCAAGGTTAAGTGCTTCAGGCACGGAGCCGCAGCGAAAGCGAGTCTGAAAAGGGCGAATGAGTTGTATGGCGTAGACCCGAAACCGGGTGACCTATCCATGTGCAGGGTGAAGCGAGGGTAAAACCTCTTGGAGGCCCGAACCCATATCTGTTGAAAAAGGTTGGGATGACATGTGGATAGCGGAGAAATTCCAATCGAACCCGGAGATAGCTGGTTCTCCTCGAAATAGCTTTAGGGCTAGCCTTGAGGTAAAGAGATACGGGGGTAGAGCACTGAATGTCCTAGGGGCTTTCACCGGCTACCGAAGACTATCAAACTCCGAATACCGATATCTTATACTCAGGAGTCAGACTATGTGTGATAAGATTCATAGTCAAAAGGGAAACAGCCCAGACCATCAGCTAAGGTCCCAAAATGTAAGTTAAGTGGAAAAGGATGTGGGATTGCCCAGACAACTAGGATGTTGGCTTAGAAGCAGCCATACATTTAAAGAGTGCGTAATAGCTCACTAGTCGAGTGATCCTGCGCCGAAGATTACCGGGGCTCAAACTTACTACCGAAGCTATGGAATTAGAGTAATCTAATTGGTAGAGGAGCATTGTATACGGGGTGAAGCACGATCGTAAGGACGTGTGGACTGTATAGAAGAGAGAATGTTGGCATGAGTAACGAGAGACGGGTGAGAATCCCGTCCGCCGAAAACCTAAGGTTTCCTGAGGAAGGTTCGTCCGCTCAGGGTAAGTCAGGACCTAAGCCGAGGACGAAAGTCGTAGGCGATGGACAACAGGTAAAGATTCCTGTACCACCGAGAACCGTTTGAGAGAGGGAATGACACAGGAGGTTATGCTAAGCGCACGATTGGTTGAGTGCGTCCAAGCAGCGAGTCTGAGAGGTAGGCAAATCCGCCTCTTGTAAGGGTGAGCTGTGATGGGGAGTGAAAATAGTAGCGAAGTAGCAGATATCACACTGTCGAGAAAAGTTTCTATCGAGGGAGCAGGTGCCTGTACCGTAAACCGACACAGGTAGGAGAGTAGAGAATACTAAGGCGAGCGAGAAAACTATTGTTAAGGAACTCGGCAAAATGACCCCGTAACTTCGGGAGAAGGGGTGCCATCACAGGTTCAGAGCTAGTGGTGGCCGCAGAGGATAGGTCCAAGCGACTGTTTACCAAAAACACAGGTCTCTGCTAAATCGAAAGATGATGTATAGGGGCTGACGCCTGCCCGGTGCTGGAAGGTTAAGGGGAAGTGTTAGAGCAATCGAAGCATAGAACCGAAGCCCCAGTAAACGGCGGCCGTAACTATAACGGTCCTAAGGTAGCGAAATTCCTTGTCGGGTAAGTTCCGACCCGCACGAAAGGCGTAACGATTTGGACGCTGTCTCAACAATAGACTCGGTGAAATTGTAGTACCGGTAAAGATGCCGGTTACCCGCAGCTAGACGGAAAGACCCCGTGGAGCTTTACTGTAGCTTGGCACTGGATAATGGTATATCATGTACAGGATAGGTGGGAGACTTAGAAGTTAGGACGCCAGTCTTAATGGAGTCACCGTTGGGATACCACTCTTGATATAACGTTATTCTAACTGTAATCAGTTACCCTGATTCAGGACAATGTCAGGTGGGCAGTTTGACTGGGGCGGTCGCCTCCTAAAGAGTAACGGAGGCGCCTAAAGGTTCCCTCAGCGCGGTTGGAAATCGCGCGAAGAGTGTAAAGGCAAAAGGGAGCTTGACTGCGAGAGAGACATTTCGAGCAGGTACGAAAGTAGAGCTTAGTGATCCGGTGGCACCGCATGGAAGGGCCATCGCTCAACGGATAAAAGCTACCCCGGGGATAACAGGCTTATCTCCCCCAAGAGTCCACATCGACGGGGAGGTTTGGCACCTCGATGTCGGCTCGTCTCATCCTGGGGCTGAAGTAGGTCCCAAGGGTTGGGCTGTTCGCCCATTAAAGAGGCACGCGAGCTGGGTTCAGAACGTCGTGAGACAGTTCGGTCCCTATCTGCTGTGGGCGTAGGAAATTTGAGAGGAGCTGTCCTTAGTACGAGAGGACCGGGATGGACAAACCTCTGGTGGATCAGTTGTCTTGCCAAAGGCACAGCTGAGTAGCTAAGTTTGGACGGGATAAGCGCTGAAGGCATCTAAGCGCGAAGCCCCCCTTAAGATGAGATTTCCCATCCAGAAATGGAGTAAGACCCCATGAAGATAATGTGGTAATAGGCCTGAGGTGTAAGTGCAGTAATGCATTCAGCTGACAGGTACTAATAGGTCGAGGTCTTGACCAAGATTTTACTTCGTAAAAATCCCGAACGTGAATGGACGCAGTCCATTTAGGAGGGTAACACTTTTAATAATCAATCTGTATGTAGTTTTTAGGGTATATACCTTAAACTGTTTGAAACCATCATTTTATGATGTTTTAATAGAAAGCCTAGTCTATTTACTTTGTAAACAGACCCACGGCTGAATTTGCAAAGCAAATTCATATCTAGTGACGATGGCGGAGGGGCAACACCTGTTCCCATACCGAACACAGAAGTAAAGTCCTCCAGCGTCGATGGTACTTAGCGGGCAGCTGCTTGGGAGAGTAGAACGTTGCTAGTTTCAAATTCAAGCAATTTGGTGATGATGGCGAAGGGGTAACACCTGTTCCCATACCGAACACAGAAGTAAAGTCCTTCAGCGTCGATGGTACTTAGCGGGCAGCTGCTTGGGAGAGTAGAACGTTGCCAGATGCTTGAAATTAAAGAACTCATTTTGAGTTCTTTTTTATTTTTTTGACAACGAATGATAGGTGTGTTTGACTCTAAATTAAAAAGAGAATAGAATATCTTTATTAAGTGTGGAGGTATTATCAAATGGATGAAAGAATAGAGTTGATGAACATGCTTACCAAATTTAAAAATTCAGGATGGGATTTGATTGCATTGCCATCAGAAAAGTGGATGAGCGTTAAGATTCCGACAGAGCAAGAAACCATCGATTTATTAAAAGCAATAGAAATAGCAGATGTTGAGTGCGGAAATTGTGGTTGCGAATACGACGAACTCTACAAGAAAACAATTTTGATATTAAAAAAGTTACTTTCATAATAAAAGTAAAAAAACACCAATCAATGATTGGTGTTTTTTGTTTTAATTCAGTTAATTTAAATAACTCAACTAGATTTTAAAATAAGAGGTAGTTTCATACATTCTTTGATTTAAATCAACTATATCCTTTATAATATCTTCTAAGTTAGTGATACAAAGAATTTGTCGATCTAATGAATCAACAATAGTTTTTTCTAAAGACATAACATTATCAGAAACATTACCAATTGCAGACATTTCAGTTTGCATGACTTTATTGCT
Organism: Fusibacter sp. QWL-12; assembly: GCF_058683495.1. NCBI lineage: Bacteria > Bacillati > Bacillota > Clostridia > Eubacteriales > Fusibacteraceae > Fusibacter > Fusibacter sp. QWL-12. The sequence goes on along the minus strand of NZ_CM178745.1, from coordinate 1,592,867 downwards.
CTCCAAAATTGATTCTATTTCAGACAAGAATGATTTAATGGTGTCAATAGAGGATGAAGTTCTATTTCTAATTTGGTCAAAAGCTAGATTAACTGCATTAACTTCTTTTTCTTGATTGGTTAGTTTATTTTCAATCAACGAATTTTGACGCGTTACTTCAGCAACAACATGAGTAGTATTAGAGATGATTGTACTAATTTGATCCGCTGCGTTTATAACTTGTTCAGCTAATTTCTTAATTTCATCAGCAACTACAGCAAATCCCCTGCCAGATTCACCAGCTCTCGCTGCCTCTATTGCAGCATTCAAAGCTAAAAGGTTTGTTTGCTGAGCAACTGCATTAATGACATTGGTTATATCTGAAATTTCACTAAAGTTATCGTTTAATTTGTCTACTTGATGAGAACTTTCAATCATAGTTTCTGAAACATCCACCATAGAGTGATTCAAAGTCTTCATTTTATTCAAACCAGATAGGGTAGAATCGTAGATATCATTGTTATTAAGATCAATTTGAGCAGATTTTTTACTCATTTCATATAAAAGTGTGTTTAATTGAGTTACCACAGATGTCATTTCATTAATTGAATCACTTTGAATTTCAATAACTGACTGAATTTCATCAGTATTGGAACGAACTTTTGTAGTAGATGCATTCAAACTAATTTTAGTATTTGTAATATTTTCTGAAGCCACATTTAGTTGGTTGACTACAGTTAATGTTTCGGACATCGTATTTCTAAATTGTTCTGATAGGTTATTTAATGACTGTCCAAGTTTACCAAATTCGTCTTTTCGTGTTTCAATGAAATTTGTATTTAAATTACCCGTTGCGAATGTTTCAATACTCGAGATTGTTGTACTAAGAACCTTCATCATGCTCTTTGTAATAATATATCCTAGGAGGATGACAACTAATGTCATAGAACCACCAATCAGAGCAATAGTTGTAAGCGCACGACTTAATTCATTTTGAAGATGTGTAAGTGAAATACCAATGTTAAGTAAATATTGATTGTCAGATAATGGCTCTGTTACATTAAAAATATCTTTACTTACTTGTATAAGAACAGGTTCAGCTGATGACGCACTTTGTGTTGTTGTTTCTTCAGTTTGACTAGAGGAAGAAATCGCATCAACAACAACTTGTTCATCTGTAACGACTAACTGTCCTGAAGAATCAGAAAGAGATATGTATGATATACTTCCCTCACTTCTATCTTTTACTGCTTTAAATATGGATTGAATTTCGTTTAAATTACTAATATCATTACTTTCAATCTCATATCGTATGGTTTTTATTAGTGTCTTGCCGTCTTCCATCATTTGATTCATAACTGAATTTTTAATCATAACAAAAGATATCGTTGATAATATAAGAATAATAATAATTGAAAAGGTAAAAAGTATAAGTGTAATTTTTCCTGAAAATGTTTTCATAATCATAGTCTACTCCTTTCTATATCTTTAATAGAATACCAAATATAAGAAATAATAAGCAACAAATTGATATTTTGGATTATAATTATTAGGAGGGGAGGGATACTATGAACTATAAGTTAAGAGAAAAAGTAAAGTTAATCTACCAAGAAACTCCTATTAATAAATTAGAGAAAATATCAGAAAAATATGGTGTTGAAATCTTTATCAAGCGTGATGATTTAACAGGAATGGTGTTGTCAGGCAACAAGGTAAGAAAACTAGAATATGTATTAAAGGATGCTATGGACAAAAATAGTGAAGTTATTATCACCGCTGGTGCGATTCAATCCAATCACGCAAGGGCCACTGCAATAGCATGCCGAAAACTTGGATTAGAACCCCATTTGTTACTTAGGGGAAATGAACCATCTACTGCCACTGGAAACTTACTACTTGATAAAATAGTAAATAGTAAAATTGAATATCTTGATCCTACTGAGTTTGCGAATATTGAGGCCTATGCGGAAAGCGTGATCAACCAATATTCAAGACTTGGAAAGAAAGCATACTGGATACCAATTGGCGCTTCAAACGGAATAGGTAATCTTGGATACATCAATGCATATAATGAAATAATTGCACAAACTATTAAAGATAAAATTGATTTATCTTCCATCATATGTACGGTTGGATCTGGAGGAACATACTCTGGACTTGTGATAGGAAGTGCCTGTCATTCAATTAATGTCCCAGTTTACGGTTACAGCGTTGGAGGATCCTCAAAATATTTCTATGATAAATGCAATCAAATAATCAAAGAAACATTAGATCTAGTCAACTGTCATAAAAACCTAGATTTAAAACTTGATATTTCAGATGACTATCAGGGTCCTGGATATGCGATTCCATACCCTGAGGTGATTGATACAATTAAAGAAGTTGCATTATTGGAAGGAATTATTTTAGATCCTGTGTATACGGGCAAAGCTTTTCATGGTCTTTTATCTGATATAAAATCAGGAAAGTTCACTTCTAAAGATAAAATTCTTTTTATTCATACCGGTGGTCAATTTGGATTAGAACCGTTTGAAAGTTTGTTTAAGTAACTGTATACAGAAAACTTAGCACTACTAATACTTGTATTAGTAGTGTTTATCATTAAAAGAACATACTATATGTAGTAGTCTCGAAAAAAACAAAAAAACTTTTCGATTTTTCGTTGACAAGGTCTTTGTAGACTGGTATACTGTAAAAGTTGTCGGCGTTAACAAGTCTTAAAAACATTGAAAATGCTGGCTTTGAAAAAAATCAGGACCTTGAAAATTGAATAGCGCAAATGAAAAAAACCAAAAAGAATTGAAAAATTCTCGTCAACCTTTTGAGGCTCTAGTAGCAACAAAAGAAGTGATAAAAAAACGGAAACGCTTCGCAAGAAATTGAGAAGCAAAAAGCAAGTTAGCTCGTTTTGAGATAACAGGCAAAACTTAAAATTAATTTTAAGAGTTTGATCCTGGCTCAGGATGAACGCTGGCGGCGTGCCTAACACATGCAAGTCGAGCGTGATTAAGTGGAGTGGAGACTTCGGTCAAAGCGAAACTTATGAAAGCGGCGGACGGGTGAGTAACGCGTGGGCAACCTGCCTCATACAAAGGGATAGCCACTGGAAACGGTGATTAATACCTTATAAGTCGGTAGCATCGCATGATGTAGCCGACAAAGATTTATCGGTATGAGATGGGCCCGCGTCTGATTAGCTAGTTGGTAAGGTAACGGCTTACCAAGGCGACGATCAGTAGCCGACCTGAGAGGGTGATCGGCCACACTGGAACTGAGACACGGTCCAGACTCCTACGGGAGGCAGCAGTGGGGAATATTGCACAATGGGCGCAAGCCTGATGCAGCAACGCCGCGTGAGTGATGAAGGCCTTCGGGTTGTAAAACTCTGTCCTATGGGAAGAAACAAATGACGGTACCATAGGAGGAAGCCCCGGCTAACTACGTGCCAGCAGCCGCGGTAATACGTAGGGGGCAAGCGTTATCCGGAATCACTGGGCGTAAAGGGTGCGTAGGCGGCTTATCAAGCCAGGGGTGAAAGGCATTGGCTCAACCAATGTAAGCCTTTGGAACTGATAGGCTTGAGTGCAGGAGAGGTAAGTGGAATTCCTAGTGTAGAGGTGAAATTCGTAGATATTAGGAGGAACACCAGTGGCGAAGGCGACTTACTGGACTGTAACTGACGCTGAGGCACGAAAGCGTGGGTAGCGAACAGGATTAGATACCCTGGTAGTCCACGCCGTAAACGATGAATACTAGGTGTCGGGCGTCAAAACTCGGTGCCGCAGCAAACGCATTAAGTATTCCGCCTGGGGAGTACGCACGCAAGTGTGAAACTCAAAGGAATTGACGGGGACCCGCACAAGCAGCGGAGCATGTGGTTTAATTCGAAGCAACGCGAAGAACCTTACCAGGTCTTGACATCCCTCTGAAGTAGCCTTAGCCGGCTATGTCTTTCGGGACAGAGGAGACAGGTGGTGCATGGTTGTCGTCAGCTCGTGTCGTGAGATGTTGGGTTAAGTCCCGCAACGAGCGCAACCCTTATGTTTAGTTGTCATCAGGTAATGCTGGACCCTCTAGACAGACTGCCGTGGATAACACGGAGGAAGGTGGGGATGACGTCAAATCATCATGCCCCTTATGATCTGGGCTACACACGTGCTACAATGGTCGGTACAACGGGCAGCGAAGTCGTAAGATGGAGCGAATCCTAAAAAGCCGATCCCAGTTCGGATTGTGGGCTGAAACTCGCCCACATGAAGTTGGAGTTGCTAGTAATCGCGAATCAGAATGTCGCGGTGAATGCGTTCCCGGGTCTTGTACACACCGCCCGTCACACCATGGAAGTTGGGGGCGCCCGAAGCCAGTGGCCTAACCGCAAGGAGGGAGCTGTCGAAGGTGAAACCAATGACTGGGGTGAAGTCGTAACAAGGTAGCCGTATCGGAAGGTGCGGCTGGATCACCTCCTTTCTAAGGAGAAATAGACATTTGCGCTGTTCAATTTTGAGGGTCTTGCAAAAGAACCTTGAAAGAAGAATAGGAACTGAAACGACTCGATAGAGTGTAGATGATTAAGATATTAATCTTAGACAGATACCCTCCTAAGAAAATTCTTTGGATTTCCTCACGTCGGTCGAAAAACATCCTGTTTTTCGTGTGTACCTTGAAAACTGCATATAGAGAAGACATTAAAAAGTGTAGATTTAGATGAGAGTCTAAATCGAAAGAAGTAAAAAACCCGATATTAGTAAAATAATATCAAATGGTCAAGATAATAAGAGCATAGGGCGGATGCCTTGGCACTAGGAGCCGAAGAAGGACGTGGTAAGCTGCGAAAAGCTACGGGGAGCTGCAAGCAAGTGTAGATCCGTAGATATCCGAATGGGGCAACCCGGCTGGAGTAATGTCCAGTCATCCATAACTGAATTCATAGGTTATAGGAAGGGAACTCAGGGAACTGAAACATCTAAGTACCTGAAGGAAGAGAAAACAAAAGTGATTTCCTAAGTAGTGGCGAGCGAACGGGAAATAGCCCAAACCTAAGTCTTCGGACGAAGGGGTGTGGACAGTCGATAAAGTGAAAATGTATCTTAGCAGAACTGCTTGGGAAAGCAGGCCGAAGAGTGTGAGAGCCACGTAAGCGAAAAGAGAAGTATAGCGAGACTGATCCGGAGTACCACGGAGCACGTGAAACTTTGTGGGAAGCAGGCAGGACCATCTGCCAAGGCTAAATACTACCTAGTGACCGATAGTGAATAGTACCGTGAGGGAAAGGTGAAAAGAACCCCGAGAGGGGAGTGAAAAGAACCTGAAACCCTATGTTTACAAGCAATGGAAGTTCGTTAAAGAACGACCATGTACTTTTTGTAGAACGGGCCAACGAGTTACGTTATGCAGCAAGGTTAAGTGCTTCAGGCACGGAGCCGCAGCGAAAGCGAGTCTGAAAAGGGCGAATGAGTTGTATGGCGTAGACCCGAAACCGGGTGACCTATCCATGTGCAGGGTGAAGCGAGGGTAAAACCTCTTGGAGGCCCGAACCCATATCTGTTGAAAAAGGTTGGGATGACATGTGGATAGCGGAGAAATTCCAATCGAACCCGGAGATAGCTGGTTCTCCTCGAAATAGCTTTAGGGCTAGCCTTGAGGTAAAGAGATACGGGGGTAGAGCACTGAATGTCCTAGGGGCTTTCACCGGCTACCGAAGACTATCAAACTCCGAATACCGATATCTTATACTCAGGAGTCAGACTATGTGTGATAAGATTCATAGTCAAAAGGGAAACAGCCCAGACCATCAGCTAAGGTCCCAAAATGTAAGTTAAGTGGAAAAGGATGTGGGATTGCCCAGACAACTAGGATGTTGGCTTAGAAGCAGCCATACATTTAAAGAGTGCGTAATAGCTCACTAGTCGAGTGATCCTGCGCCGAAGATTACCGGGGCTCAAACTTACTACCGAAGCTATGGAATTAGAGTAATCTAATTGGTAGAGGAGCATTGTATACGGGGTGAAGCACGATCGTAAGGACGTGTGGACTGTATAGAAGAGAGAATGTTGGCATGAGTAACGAGAGACGGGTGAGAATCCCGTCCGCCGAAAACCTAAGGTTTCCTGAGGAAGGTTCGTCCGCTCAGGGTAAGTCAGGACCTAAGCCGAGGACGAAAGTCGTAGGCGATGGACAACAGGTAAAGATTCCTGTACCACCGAGAACCGTTTGAGAGAGGGAATGACACAGGAGGTTATGCTAAGCGCACGATTGGTTGAGTGCGTCCAAGCAGCGAGTCTGAGAGGTAGGCAAATCCGCCTCTTGTAAGGGTGAGCTGTGATGGGGAGTGAAAATAGTAGCGAAGTAGCAGATATCACACTGTCGAGAAAAGTTTCTATCGAGGGAGCAGGTGCCTGTACCGTAAACCGACACAGGTAGGAGAGTAGAGAATACTAAGGCGAGCGAGAAAACTATTGTTAAGGAACTCGGCAAAATGACCCCGTAACTTCGGGAGAAGGGGTGCCATCACAGGTTCAGAGCTAGTGGTGGCCGCAGAGGATAGGTCCAAGCGACTGTTTACCAAAAACACAGGTCTCTGCTAAATCGAAAGATGATGTATAGGGGCTGACGCCTGCCCGGTGCTGGAAGGTTAAGGGGAAGTGTTAGAGCAATCGAAGCATAGAACCGAAGCCCCAGTAAACGGCGGCCGTAACTATAACGGTCCTAAGGTAGCGAAATTCCTTGTCGGGTAAGTTCCGACCCGCACGAAAGGCGTAACGATTTGGACGCTGTCTCAACAATAGACTCGGTGAAATTGTAGTACCGGTAAAGATGCCGGTTACCCGCAGCTAGACGGAAAGACCCCGTGGAGCTTTACTGTAGCTTGGCACTGGATAATGGTATATCATGTACAGGATAGGTGGGAGACTTAGAAGTTAGGACGCCAGTCTTAATGGAGTCACCGTTGGGATACCACTCTTGATATAACGTTATTCTAACTGTAATCAGTTACCCTGATTCAGGACAATGTCAGGTGGGCAGTTTGACTGGGGCGGTCGCCTCCTAAAGAGTAACGGAGGCGCCTAAAGGTTCCCTCAGCGCGGTTGGAAATCGCGCGAAGAGTGTAAAGGCAAAAGGGAGCTTGACTGCGAGAGAGACATTTCGAGCAGGTACGAAAGTAGAGCTTAGTGATCCGGTGGCACCGCATGGAAGGGCCATCGCTCAACGGATAAAAGCTACCCCGGGGATAACAGGCTTATCTCCCCCAAGAGTCCACATCGACGGGGAGGTTTGGCACCTCGATGTCGGCTCGTCTCATCCTGGGGCTGAAGTAGGTCCCAAGGGTTGGGCTGTTCGCCCATTAAAGAGGCACGCGAGCTGGGTTCAGAACGTCGTGAGACAGTTCGGTCCCTATCTGCTGTGGGCGTAGGAAATTTGAGAGGAGCTGTCCTTAGTACGAGAGGACCGGGATGGACAAACCTCTGGTGGATCAGTTGTCTTGCCAAAGGCACAGCTGAGTAGCTAAGTTTGGACGGGATAAGCGCTGAAGGCATCTAAGCGCGAAGCCCCCCTTAAGATGAGATTTCCCATCCAGAAATGGAGTAAGACCCCATGAAGATAATGTGGTAATAGGCCTGAGGTGTAAGTGCAGTAATGCATTCAGCTGACAGGTACTAATAGGTCGAGGTCTTGACCAAATTTTTACTAAAACTTTTAATGAATGATCTGTATGTAGTTTTTAGGGTATATGCCTTAAACTGTTGAAACCATCATTTTATGATGTTTTGATAGAAAGCCTAGTCTATTTACTTCGTAAACAGACCCACGGCTGAATTTGCAAAGCAAATTCATATCTAGTGACGATGGCGGAGGGGCAACACCTGTTCCCATACCGAACACAGAAGTAAAGTCCTCCAGCGTCGATGGTACTTAGCGGGCAGCTGCTTGGGAGAGTAGAACGTTGCTAGTTAGAAAAACTCAGTCTTTTGACTGAGTTTTTTTCTATATATTGGAAAATTGTAACCTTTATTTTGTTTGACACACCCCTATATAACCGATAGAATAATAGTTGACAGGCTGTTCTCATATCTCATGAATTCAGTCTTCAATGAAAAACTCGGAGGAAACTATGGATCTTTTTGATCAGAAAAAAGAAAACAAATCTTTAACATCGCTTATTTTCGAGAAAATTCGTGAGGACATCTTAAATGGTAGATATGCAACCGGCGACAAGTTAGTAGAAATTAAACTAGCTGATGAACTTGGTGTAAGTAGAACGCCAGTAAGAGAGGCGTTAAAGCAATTAGAATTAGACGGTCTAGTTGAAAATATTCCAAATCGTGGTGTTGTAGTAAAAGGTATCAGTAAAAAAGATATCGATGACATATTGACTATAAGACTTTGTATAGAAGGTTTAGTTGGCCAATGGGCTGCTGAAAGAATATTGGATCATGAAGTAAAAGAGCTTGAAGAAATTTTTGACTTAATGGAATTTTATTCTCAGAAAGGCGATGTAGAAAAAATATTTGAGCTCAATACTAAATTCCATGAAACACTATATCAGACAACAAAAAGCAGATACCTTGAAGGCGTCTTAAATGATTTTCAGTTATTTATAAAAACAGCAAGAAATAGTTCTCTTAAGTCTGAAGGTAGAATTCAAAACGCGCTAGAAGAGCACAGACAAATTGTTGATGCTTTAAAAAATCACGATGTTGAGGGAACAAGAAGAGCATTGGTCAATCATATAGCAAATTCTAACCACAACATAAAGACGATCGTTCAAGAAGAAGAAAAGAAATTAGCAAAAGAGGAATAGGAATCAGTGTTATTTGATTAATGCGGAGGGATTATGTCAGAGGAGAGAAGACGTTTACTGATAGAGAAACTTGAAAGAAGTGATACGCCTATAATAGGCTCTGAACTAGCTGAGATATTCGATGTTACACGTCAGGTTATTGTTCAAGACATTGCAATAATAAGAGCTTCTGGTGTTCCTGTAATAGCAACATCAAGTGGCTACACTTTAAAAAAACAAGTTCAAAACAGTAGACTACTAAGAACGATTGTCTCTAAGCACGATGGTTTTCATAGAATGGAAGAGGAACTACGCATTATTGTCGAGTATGGTGGTAAAGTAATCGATGTAATTGTAGAGCATCCAATTTATGGTGAAATTGTTGGTGTACTAAACATAGAAACACAAGCTGATGTTGATCATTTTGTATCAAAGATTCAAAATACAGCAGCTAAGCCGCTTTCAATTTTGACTCATGGTGACCATATCCATACGATTGAAGTACCAAGTGAAAAAATATATCAGTTAATTTTAAAGGAATTAAACGAAAAAGATTTCATTGATTAGCCTTTGAATAAGACAATAATAAGACTTACAGTAGGACACTGAAAAGACATCGAATTGTTAAGAATCTACTACATTAATGTGTAATTATACTTGAAACGCGTATATTAAATAATAGTAGATTTCAAGCTCTGAATGATATAAAATAGTATAGAAATCATATAAAGGAGTTTATACTCCTTTTTTTATCGTAAAGTTATGTAAGTTAATTTAAATCGAATGCTGTCAAAATGAAACTTTGAAAGCTTCGGTTTTTATTTAACGTTCACATGACAAGACACTTGAATACACAGCAAGGATGGTAGATATGAAAGTTAGAAATTATTTAACGAAAACCTTAAATGGTATGGCTCTAGGTCTGTTTTCTTCGTTGATTATTGGGCTTATTTTAAAACAAATAGGTGAACTAGCTGGAATCACAACATTAGCAAACTTTGGGAAATTCGCTCAAGTAATGATGGGTCCAGCGATTGGTGCAGCAGTAGCTCATAGCGTGAAAGCATCTCCGCTCGGTATTTTCGCATCTTTGGTCGCAGGTGCAATTGGAGCAGGCAGTATTAAGTTTTTAGAAACGGGACAAATGGCGATCGTAATTGGTGAACCGATGGGGGCATTTGTTGCAGGACTTATTGCCGCAGAGTTTTCAAAATTAATCGCTGGAAAAACAAAAGTTGATATAGTACTAGTACCAGCAGCGACGATTATAGTTGGTGGCTTAGTGGGAATTACAATTAGCCCTGTCATGTCAGAGTTAATGAAAGCGATCGGTAGTGTTATTAATACTGCAACTGAATTACAACCAATTCCAATGGGAATTATCGTATCTGTTTTAATGGGCATTATTTTAACTTTACCAATTAGTAGTGCAGCACTTGCAATTTCTCTTGGACTAACAGGTATCGCTGGTGGTGCATCATTAGTTGGCTGTTGCTGTAACATGATTGGATTTGCAGTAATTTCATATCGCGAAAATGGGTTTGGAGGCGCAATTGCTCAAGGACTTGGAACATCGATGCTGCAAGTACCAAATATCATTAAGAATCCTAAGATATGGATTCCGCCAATTGTAGCGAGTGCTGTACTTGGTCCGATAAGTACAACCTTACTTAAAATGGAAAGTAACTCAGTTGGCGCCGGTATGGGAACCAGCGGTTTGGTTGGTCAATTTGGTGCTTATGCAGAAATGGGAAGCAAGGTCTCAACTTCAACCTTTTTTATTATGGTAGCAATTATGCATTTCTTATTACCTGCACTCATCTCTTTACTTGTAAGTGAGTGGATGAGAAAGAAAAATTGGATTAAACCAGGAGATCTTAAGTTATCAAGTAACTAGGGATTAATGTGGATAAGTAAAAAAGTGTTATACCTATTATTGGTATAACACTTTATTTTTTTACGCTTCCTTTTGGTAAAAATCCTTTGCAAGCTTCACCTGAAGACTGATAAACCACATCTGATGGGAGTAGCCTTGTTTTAAAGGCAAATTTTCTACAACCATTAGGTGCATTGGGATCCCAGGTAACATAAAAATGTTGACACTTTCTACAATCAATACGTGTATAACTCAATGAATTTACCTCCTTATCCACAGGTAATCGATTGAACATATTAATTATAACAAAATATTTGGGATTTGCACCAACTATCTGTTCATGTTCAAGTTAAGAGAGCTATGCTATAATAGAGTATACACAGAAAGATGGTGGTGCATAATTTGAATAAGTATAGTAAGATAGGTATTTTTGATTCAGGTTTAGGTGGGCTTTCAGTTTTAAACACTGTTGAGTCATTACTTAAAAAAGAAGGTTTTATTTACATTGGGGATTCACTGAATGCGCCTTATGGTACTAAAACTAAAGATGAAGTATTTGAACTTTCTAAAAAGATATGTGATGACTTAATCGCAAAAGATGTGAAAGCAATTGTAATTGCATGTAATACGGCAACAAGCGCTGCAGTATCTAGATTGCGTGACTTATATGATATACCAATAATCGGAATGGAACCAGCTATTAAACCGGCTTTAAAACAAACTGAAGGTCAAGTTGTCGTGTTAGCGACGGAAATGACATTGAAAGAAAGTAAGTTTGTTAATTTGGTGGATAAGCTAGAAGAAGGTTATAGAATTGCAAAAGTGCCTGCTCCAGAATGGGTTGAATGTGTTGAAAACCATATGGACGATGAGGATTACGTCAAAGCATGTGTTGATCAATTTCTAGATACGCATATTCCAAATGCTCAAAATTTGGTGCTTGGATGTACACATTTTATTTTTCTTAAAGAAGAAATTGAAAAATACTACAAGGGCAAGATTGAAATTTTCGATGGCAATATGGGAACTGCTTTACAGCTTAAGAACACATTAGAAAGTATGGAGCTTTTATTAGATGAAGATATCTATCATGAAAATGATAAGAGTCGTATCGAAGTTATTAATACAAAGTCAGAAGAATATGTCAACAAGTCTTTAAATTTACTTTCGATCTTGAAAAGAGGTTAAAATGCATCTTTATTTAATCGAACTGGTCGATGAAAATCTTAAAAGAGTTTTAGATGAAGCAGTTTTTGATGAAAAAACCGAATCTATTTTTAAACTTAGATATGGAATTGATTGCATGCGACTTGATCCGAAAGCAATATCAAAAGAAATGAAAATACCCATGAAAAAGTTAAAGTTAGAGCTAACAAAGATAGATAATAAAGTCTTTAATATCCTTAAAAAGTATGACCTTTTTGAGGAGGAGAATTTATTGCAAGTTGAATCTGAATAAATTAAATAAAATGAAAGCCTGTATTCTAAGAATACAGGCTTTTTGCTGACTTATAAACTGACATTGACTTTATGTCATATTGGATAGAGCACTTTATAATACTTCTTGATATAAATGGTTGAAGAGATAAATGAATCAAAATTAAAAAATGAATCAAGATTGAAAAATGATTTAAGTTTGCCTAATACTCTAATTCTGTTAACATAGCGGAAAGTCGCTTTAGCCCCTCAACGACAAGTTCAAGCTTTGTCGCATATGAAATTCTTATAAAAGAATCATTGCCAAAAGCAATTCCAGGAACCATTGCAACACCATATTTTTCAAGCAATAAATCACAGAAATCGACTGAGAATGAACCTGAGGATTTTTCAAAAGCTGCTGATTGGAAATGACTTAAATCAATAAACAAATAAAATGCACCTTGTGGGTATATATAGTTGATATTAGGTATTGCTTCTAATATAGGAACGAGTGCATCTCGTCTACGTTTATAGGTGGCTACCATGTCTGCCATATCCTTTGAGCCTTGCGTCAAAGCACCATAGCCAGCCCATTGAGCGATTGTACTTGGATGCGAGATTAAATGCCCTTGTAGCATTGAAATTGCTTTGGCAATTTCAGGATTTGAAGCAGTGTATCCTAGACGCCAGCCAGTCATTGCAGCTGATTTTGAGAAACCATTTACCAAAATCGTATGCTGTTTTGCGGCTTCAGATAGTGAAGGAATCGAAGTAAACGTTTCTGTAAAATGAATACTTTCGTATATTTCGTCGGCAAGAATAACCAAATTATTATTAATACAAAAATTGACAATTGGCTCAAGCTCTTCTTTTGAATAGATGGCACCAGTTGGATTTGATGGGTTATTGATTAAAACAATCTTTGTTTTATCTGAAATGGATGAGGCGAGTTCGTCTGCTGTAACCTTGAATTCATTTTCGAGTTTTGTTTGAATAATGACGGGAACACCATGACACAGTTTAACCATTTCAGGATAGCTGGTCCAATAGGGAGCAGGAATAATGACTTCGTCACCTGGATCTAAAACAGCTAACAATGCATTGGTGATGGCATTCTTTGCACCAGAAGAAACGACAATATCAGTCGGCAAATAAGTGACCTGATTTTCACGGCTGAGTTTGTCTGCTATGGCTTCTCTTAATGAAACCAAACCAGGAACTAGGTCATATTTGGTTTTATTTGCATCTATAGCTTCAACGGCAGCTTGTTTTCCCTTTTCAGGAGTGAAAAAGTCAGGCTCGCCGATACTAAGATCGATAATATCGGTCCCCTTTTCTTTTAGGGCTTTTACTTTTGCGCTGATACTAATGGTATATGAGGGTGTTATGGTGCGAACTTTCTTTGATAACATTGATTCACCTATCTTTCGTGTACTTTAAGTTAAAATTTACATTTGATTAATGAAACCTATGAACGATTGTGTTAGAATTATTATAACAAGTAATTTGAAAAACTCAATCATGAGGTATTAAATGTCTTTTATTGAATGGTTTTTTATCGGATTGATCATTCTTTTTTTTGTGATAATTGTGTCGATTTCAGTAGCTGATTTAATTAGAGATCTTCATTTTTACCGCGATCGAAAAAAGAATGTTAAACAATTTGATCAATATAGAAAAAACAAACAGATCGCAAGAAAGTAGGGCTGACATGCGTTTGTCAAAAGCACTTGAGCAGATTAGTAATGAGAAACTTGTATCCTTTCACATGCCAGGGCATAAGAATGGGCAAATCGATATTTTGGGTTCGACTGCAGAGAAACTCTTGTCTTATGATATAACTGAGATTCCTGGTGCAGATCATCTCCATGGTGCTGAGGGCTGTATAAAAGAGACAGAGTTAGCAATTGCTCAATTTTATAACGCTTTTAGTTCTAAAATGCTGATTAATGGTAGCACGGTGGGACTATTAAGTGCAATAATGGGTGTAACAGTACCAGGGGATCAAATTTTGGTGAATCGTAATGCACATAAATCGATATACAATGCGATTGAAATGCATCGATTAGATCCTATCTATCTTTTTCCTTTGGTGGATGACGCGCTTGGCATCCCTGTTGATTTGAAAATGAATACAGTTACGGAGGCTTTAACAAGTCATCCAGAAATTAAAGCCTGTGTCTTGACTTATCCTACGTACGAAGGCTTATGCTATGATATAAAATCGATTATTGATTTATGTCATGATAAAAAAGTACTGGTTATCGTCGATGAAGCTCATGGACCACATTTAATTTTAAATCAAAAAGGGCCTAAGTCAGCTCTTGAATTAGGCGCGGATTTAGTGATTCAAAGCTTTCATAAAACGATGCCGTCACTGACGCAGACGGCTGTATTACATGTTGGAAAAAATCACATATTGACGGATGAACAAATGGAACGAGTGAATTGGTATTTAGGTGCACTTCAAAGTAGCAGTCCGTCTTATTTGCTCATGTACGCCATGGATCAAATGCTCTTCGAGGTTGAAAAAGAGGGCTTTCATCTAATGCAAAACACATTAGGATGGTTAGAGGCTTTTTATAATAAGTGCGAGGCTTTCGAGCATCTTAAAATTTTTACTTTTAAAAATGGTGATCCAACAAAGTTTGCCATTACGATAAAAGCGTCAAATAATACAAAAGCCACAAGGTCTATGAATACGCTATCAAATTTGATTAGAAATAGATATCAGATTCAATCTGAATACGATTCAGAACGATTGATACTAATGATGGCGAGTATTGCCAATATTGAATCCGATTTTATTAGACTATTTGATGCTTTAGCTGAGATTGATCAGGAGATGGCGGTTTCTATACTTGAAGTGGATGCAACAGAACCAGAATCAGGAGAAGAGATACTAGCGGATTCTGAAAATGATTGTCGTCACTATGATCTTATCTATGAGGCTATTAAAAATGGACAAACGAAAGTGTATAATGCCAGTGATGTGATATACTTAAGATCAGAGAATGTCGATGTGGCATCGTGTATCGGTAGAATAGCAAAAGAATATATTGTTCCATACCCCCCTGGCATACCAATATTGGTTCCAGGTGAAAGGATTATTGAAGCGACATTAGCACTATTTCCTCATGAAGTAAGGCAAGTAAAATGTCTAGTTGAAGTATAGTGAGAAGCATGTTAATAACACATACAGAGAAGATTAAATCTAAGGTATGAATCAAAATTGATATGAGTAAATAATTAGTATGAGTAAATAAATAAGAAGAATCATCACGATTTACAAAACCGTGAAATATAATAGAGGTGAATGATGAGTAGAGTTAAAAGAGAAGCACTAGAGTGGGTACAGGCAATTTTAATAACACTTGTAATATTTTTAGTATATAATTTCTTTTTTGCAACGACGACCGTATATAATACATCAATGTTTGATACACTCGTTGAAAAAGATATGTTATTTATGGTTAAACTAGGGAAAATACAGCAAGGCGATATTGTCTCTTTTAAATCTGAGTTGACTTTATCTAAGGCGGATTACGATAGTCTTAATATCATTCAAAAGCTGATGCACAAAGAGGGCGAACGTAAAAATTTAATTAAACGTGTAATAGCGGGTCCAAATGATACAATTGAGATCGTGAATGGAGTTGTAAAAGTGAACGGTGTTGTATTAGATGAGCCATATATTTATTCGCCAACCAACAAAACGGTACCTCTTGAGACTGTACCTGAGGGTAAATACTTTGTTATGGGTGACAATAGAAGTGTTAGCTATGACAGTAGAGACCTTGGCTTTGTTTCTGAAGAAGATATCATCGGAAAAGTGATATTTAGATTTATGCCACTTAACAAAATCGGTACAGTGAATTAAATTCTCAAAATGTGGTATAATATTTATATAGAGATGATTAGAATGGAGGGAGCTTATGAAACTGATTATTGCAATTGTTCATGATGAAGATGCTCATGCACTAGTAAAGAAATTGACAGCTGAGGATTTTGGTGTAACAAAATTAGCATCTACAGGTGGCTTCTTAAAATCAGGTAACACAACTCTCATCATTGGTATTCCAAAAGAGCGTGTGGATCGTGCGCTTAAAATTATAGAAGAAACCTGTAAAACACGCAAAGAAATTACGACAACGACTTCACTTATGGGTGATAACAGCGTAATGGGAATGCCACTTGAAATATCAGTTGGAGGCGCAACGATTTTCGTCGTAGATGTCGAAAATTACTTAAAGTTGTAGTTGAGGTCTATGAGAGAGATAATTGATTTTTTTAAAGAAGCTATAGGGCGAAATCATCTGTCCCACAGCTATTTGATTGCTGGGACAGAATCTTCTGATTTGGCCAAAGACATTGCTAAAATGGTACTTTGCAGACAGGAACACACTGGTTGTGGTTCCTGTTCGTCTTGTATAAAGATAATGAGTGACAATCATCCAGATTATATGTTGATAGAACCTGATGGTGCTTCAATTAAAAACGCACAAGTTGAAGACTTTCAGGATTTTATTTACATAAGACCTTTTGAAAGCGATCACAAAATTGTGGTTTTCAATCAGTCGCATTTGATGACAGATCGTGCTCAAAATAGAATTTTAAAAGTTTTAGAGGAACCGCCAGAGTATGCTTTGTTCTTATTTTTAACACATCAACCTGAAGGCATGCTAGACACGGTACTTTCACGATGCCAGTTGATAAAAGCAAATGAAGCAGTAAAAGCGATAGATGATGAGAAACGAGATCAAACGATTGCTTTGCTACATGCTATTATGAAACAAGACGCTGGGACCGTCCTTTCTATGGGCAGTTACATGAAGCAAGTTAAGGCTGAGATAACAGACTTTCTTTCAATTTTCTCATCAATGCTTAGAGATGTGATGATTTTTAGAGAAACAGGCAATTATCAATTGATTAGTGTCTCAAATTTAACTATACTGAATTATAAGGAGCTTTTATTTAAAGCGAGCCAAAATATAAGTAGAAAACTTAATGTTGAATTAATAGAACTTATAGAAGAGACAGATAATCGAATTAAGAGTAACATGAATTTTGACTTAACGGTGGATAAACTGTTACTTAAATGCATTGAAAGGGAGGCGTAAATGATCACTGTAGTCGGTGTGAGATTTAAAAAAGCCGGTAAGATATATTATTTTGATCCATTAGAAGTACCTGTAAATCAAGGTGACCATGTCATTGTTGAGACAGCAAGAGGTATCGAATATGGTGAATGTGTCATCGGTAAAAGAGAGATTCCGGAGGAACAAATTGTGAGTCCTCTTAAACCTGTTTTAAGAGTTTCCACAACTGAAGATGATGAGAATCATCAAAACAATAAAACAAAAGCTCAAGAGGCAATGAAAGTATGCCTTGAAAAAATTAAAGCACATGAGCTAGACATGAAGCTAATTGATGTAGAATATACTTTTGATAATAATAAAGTCATCTTCTACTTTACTGCGGATGGTAGAATTGACTTTAGAGAGCTTGTAAAAGATTTGGCTGCAATTTTTAGAACGAGAATCGAGCTTCGCCAAATAGGTGTAAGAGATGAGTCTAAAATGGTAAAAGGACTTGGTCCCTGTGGTCGAGAAATTTGCTGTGGCAGCTGGTTGGGTGATTTTGCACCTGTATCCATCAAGATGGCGAAGGATCAGAACCTATCCCTTAATCCGGTTAAGATTTCTGGTCTTTGCGGTCGTTTGATGTGTTGCTTGAAATATGAGTATGATACGTATGTACAGATTAGAGTTGGTATGCCAAATAGAGGCGATAAGGTTAAGACGCCTGATGGACTTGCAATCGTTGTTGATACGAACATCTTACTTGAGCAAGTTAAGGTACGCCATCAGCTAAAAGACAAACCGAATGAGTTGAGTGAAGACATTATTCCATATCACAAAGAGCAAATCAAAGTGGTAGAGGTGAATAAGAACGCTGCACATTCAAATTCTTCAATGCCAGTGGATGGTCCTATCGATTATAGAGAACTCAAGAAACTTGAAGACTAAAAAACGTGAAATCTAAATAATATTGAAGACGATATAAACAAGTACTTTAAAGCTAAACGTTTTGGGTTTCCCAAAACGTTTTGTTTTATGAACAGATTCAGGTAGGAGATAAAAATGATTGAGCGCGGAAGTGAAACATATTTAAAACCGCATGAGAGAATAGATGATTTGCAGCTTAAGGGACTTAAGATCATACAAAATCCTGACGGATTTTGCTTTGGGATCGATGCTGTTCTTCTGAGTAATTTTATTAAAACCAAGAAGAATGATTTTGTGGTGGAGTTTGGAACAGGCACAGGCATCATTCCTATTTTATTAAGTGGAAAAGCCAATTTCAATCAATTGGTTGCGTTTGAGGTTCAAGAGTCTGTAGCAGAGATGGCAACGAGAAGTGTTCAAATGAATGGACTTGAAGACCGGTTAACCATAATTAATGATAATTTAATCAATGCAAGTCTACATGTGCCAAATGGCTCTGTAAATGTTGTTTTTTCTAACCCACCGTATCTGTCAGGTGATGGTGGATTGAAAAATGAAGGCGAGCTTAAAACCATTTCACGTCATGAGATATATTGTACGCTTGAGGACATTGTGAAAACAGCATCTAAGCTGTTGCAATTTAGAGGTCGCTTTTATATGATTCATAGACCCAATCGCATGGTTGATATATTAACGCTATGTCGAACGTATAAGCTAGAGCCGAAAGAAATTCGCATGATTCAGCCTTATGTAGGCAAGCGCCCAAATCTGTTTTTAATCATGTGTTCAAAGGGCGGACAACCCGATCTTAAATTTCTTGACCCTTTGGTAGTATATAATCATGATGGGTCATACACAGATGAAATTTATGAGATTTATCAGTCTGAAAATATTGATGTGTTTAAACGTGAGGAAACATTATGATGGGAAAACTGTATCTTTGTGGTACACCAATAGGTAATTTAGAGGATATTACATTTCGAGCACTTAGAATTTTAAAAGAAGTGGATGTGGTTTATGCAGAAGATACGCGACACTCTATTCGTTTGTTAAATCACTTTGAAATTTCCAAACCATTGCATAGTTATCACGAGCATAATCAAGAAAAAGCAGGCAAAGAAATCATCGAGAAAATAAAAAATGGGGACCAAATCGCATTGATTACAGATGCAGGTATGCCAGGGATCTCAGATCCTGGTCATGATTTGGTAAAACTTTGTATAACTGAAGAGATTCCATTTGAGGTTGTACCAGGTGTGACCGCATTTACCACTGCACTTGTCGGCTCAGGGCTTCCTACGGACCGTTTTGCCTTCGAGGGTTTTTTATCGAGAGACAAGAAACAGAAAAAACAAATTTTAGAACGAATTAAACGTGAAACCAGAACTCTGATTTTTTATGAGTCACCCCATCGCTTTAAAGACACACTCAAACTAATGTTTGACATTTTGGGTGAACGTGAGGTTGTCGTTGCGAGAGAACTGACGAAAAAGTATGAGGAATATAAGCGGGGGTCGTTTGAGTCCTTAATTGCGTATTATTCTGAGAATGAAATTCGAGGTGAAATCGTTTTGATCGTATCAGGAAGTGATGAAGGCGAAGTGGTCGAGGCGAGCTATGATCCTGAAATGTCTATCGAAGCACATGTGAGTTCATTTTTGGAGAGCGGAATGGATAAAAAAGAGGCGATGAAAAAGGTTGCCGTTCTTAGGGGATTGAAAAAGTCAGAGGTGTATAAAGCGCTGTTATAGTTAAGTTTTGATTTAATCAAATCGTAATAAATCAAATCAAATTAAATTAGATCAAACCCAATAAAACCAAAGACAATAAAACCAAAGACAATAAAACTATATTAATGTAAATAATAAAAATATACCAAGATAAATAAAAAATCCCAGAGAAATCTGGGATTTATTTTGTTGATTTTTTGCTTTAGTGTAAAATTCTATAAGTCTTTAATCTCATCTACACAAGCTGGGCAAATGTTTTTGCCTTTGACGTTTTTAACGCCTTTTGCTTGACCACAGAAAATACAAGCTGGCTCGTATTTTTTGAGGATAATCGTTTCACCTTCAGTGAAAATTTCAAGTGCATCCTTTTCACCGATAGTGAGTGTTCTTCTA
Source organism: Fusibacter sp. QWL-12 (assembly GCF_058683495.1). Lineage (NCBI taxonomy): Bacteria > Bacillati > Bacillota > Clostridia > Eubacteriales > Fusibacteraceae > Fusibacter > Fusibacter sp. QWL-12. The sequence goes on along the minus strand of NZ_CM178745.1, from coordinate 1,572,683 downwards.
AGCTCGATAGGAATAACCACTCTACCTAGCTCATCGACTTTTCTTACAATTCCTGTCGATTTCATAATAAGATACCTCCTAAGACATTTAATGACATTTCCATAGACTCATCATAGACCAATCTTTTCCAAAAGTCAACGGAAGTGCCAAAAAAAAGAAATTCAGGAAATCCAAATATTATACTTTAAGAACTAACGCTATCTCCTGTATTTTCCTTGTTTGTAGCGTTTTCTATAACTTCATTTACTTCGTCTGCTGCTTCTTTAAGGTCATTCATTTTGCCACTAAAGTATTTATCGTAAAGGACTTTTCCGATTGAAAGTGTGTGTAAAAGTGAAGAGAGACCGCTGACAAAGCCTTTGTTCTCATTAATGGTGCCCGTAACAGACTCTGCAGTACTTGCCACATTGTCGACAGTTGTTCTAAATGCTTGAACGTCGTGTGCAACCTCACCAGTGATCACTTCGATATGTTTTGATAAATCTGGTACAACTTCTAAAGTCGCATCGATTTTTGTTCTATTTTCATCGACGATTAGATTCACACTTTTCATAATTTTAAGTGCGCGTCTTACGACCAATATTAAATAAACGAACAAGGTTACAAGTGCGCCCCATAGTACAAACAATAAAAGATCCTTGACGGTAATGACCAATTCGCTATTCATAGTCCCTCCTGTGTTGATATGTTACGATTATTATACATCAATTATCGGTATTTCTAAACAGTGGAATCAAAAAAACAAAAGGACACACCCTGCGGTATGCCCTAAGATTGTTTTATCTTACTTTAAATGCTTGATTGTTAATGACAATTTTGTTAGCATCGATAAATAATGATGAATCATTGATACTTACTGCAAAATTAGGAATAGAAACGAACGCTTCATCCTCTGATTTGGCATGTGCTGCAGAGAATTCTCCAAAGCCGTATAGGTCGTAAGAAATCGAGTTCAGGTTTTCACCTTTAATCTGCATATCCGATGGTAAATCGTGATCAATATAGTAGAAAGCTTTAACGTCCTCAAAGACAATTTCAGCTTGTTCTATATGATCATCTATTGATTTGTTGCTAATGGCAACAGATATTTTATCAAAATCCATATCAAAGTTAATAGCGTTTATGGTTCCTCTAGAGTAAGTGTCTAAAATAGGATGAAAACTATTTGACATGTGCACCTCTTTCTTCTTAAAATCAACATGCTGTAAAACTAGTATATTAATATCATATAATACGCCGCTAATCAACACCTTTTTAAAATGTTACAAATATTTTAGGTTGAACTTTCTCTTCAACTGTGTTAAAATCCCAAATATAAAAGGTAATGATAGGAAGAGTAACTTTTAGCTCGAGCAGAGAGAGCCTGCGGTTGGTGTAAGTAGGTGTCGAAATGAAGGTGAAGATGGCCCTTGAACCGAAGATGTGAATGATTAGCATTTTCCGGATTTGTACACGTTATCGTACAGTTGATTGTTGGATCAACATGAGGAGATTATAGTGATGTAATCTTGAATTAGGGTGGTAACACGAACTGACTTCGTCCCTTTGGGGGTCGAGGTTTTTTATTTTTTTTGATGTCTTTCGGCGTAGGTTGATGAGAAAAGTTATTTATTAGAAAAGAAAAATAATTGAAAAGATTAATAATAAAAATGATACATGGTAAAAAAAATCAAAAAACAAATAAAAAATGATAATTTATAAAATTGAAAGGTAGGCGATTTTATGTCAAAAGGAACTTATTACGTAACCACACCGATTTATTATCCAAGCTCAAAGCTTCACATCGGACACACTTATACGACTGTAGCAGCTGATGCGATTGCGAGATACAAAAGAGTAACTGGTTATGACGTTATGTTTTTAACTGGAACAGATGAGCATGGCCAAAAGATTCAAAACGTAGCAGAGGGAAAAGGTCTTCATCCTAAAGCTTTTTTAGATGAGGTTGTAGGCGAGATCAAAAAACTATGGGAGACCATGGAAATTTCTTACGATCACTTTATTCGTACAACGGATGAGGAACATGAAAGAAGAGTTTCTCAAATCTTTAAGCATTTGTACGACAAAGGTGATATCTATAAAGGAGAGTACGAAGGTTTATACTGTACGCCATGTGAGTCGTTTTGGACTGAATCTCAATTAAAAGATGGCAATTGTCCTGACTGTGGTAGACCGGTACAAAGTACAAAAGAAGAAGCGTATTTCTTTAAATTATCAAAATATCAAGATCGTCTTTTAGAGCTCTTTGAATCTAATCCAGAAATACTTGAGCCAAAATCTCGCATCAATGAGATGGTCAATAACTTTATCAAACCAGGTCTTGAAGACTTGTGTGTGTCGAGATCGACTTTCAACTGGGGGATTCCAGTACCAATGGATAACGACCACGTCATCTATGTCTGGATCGATGCACTCAGCAACTATATTACTGCTCTTGGCTATCCAGAAGCGACGGAGGGTAACTTTGCTAAGTTTTGGCCAGCTGATGTGCATTTAGTGGGTAAAGAAATCGTTAGATTCCATACAATTATTTGGTTTTCGATCCTAATGGCTTTAGAATTACCACTTCCGAAGAAAGTATTTGGTCACGGCTGGATTCTATTAGAAGGTGGTAAAATGTCGAAATCCGTTGGTAATATCGTTGATCCTGTCGTATTAATTGAAAGATATGGTGTTGATGCACTTAAGTATTTCTTGTTGAGAGAGTATACTTTTGGACAAGATGGTCTTTTTACGAATGAAGTTCTTCTTAACAGAATCAATGCTGACTTAGCCAACGATTTAGGCAACCTTGTATCAAGAACCATTTCAATGGTTGAAAAATATCGCGAAGGTATCGTGCCAAGTGCAAGCGATGCAACTGATTTTGATGCGGATCTAAAGCTTGTAGCGACTTCAGCGAGCAATCTTGTAGATAAAAAATTAGACAATCTTGATTTTTCAGGTGCACTTGAAGAAATTTGGAAGGTCGTAAGAAGAACAAATAAATATATTGATGAAACAATGCCTTGGGCACTTGCTAAAGAAGAAGTGTTAGCAGGAAAACTCGATACAGTATTATATAACCTCGTTGAAAGTATCCGATTGATTTCTGCGTTAATTCAACCTTTCTTGATTCATACTTCAAGAAAAATCTGGGAGCAGCTCGGTATCAAAGAGGGTGAGTTAACTGTATGGGACACTACCTATCAGTTTGGACTCTATCCAGTTGGAACAAAAGTACAAAAGGGCGAAGCACTTTTCCCAAGAATTGATGTTAAGCTTGAACTTGAAGCTTTAGAAGAACTAAGTAGACAAGCAAAAGAAGCAGCTGCTGGTGCTTCAAAGGAAGCGGAGGCAGTTGAGGCACCTTCTATACCTTTAAAACCAGAAATTACAATAGACGACTTCGCTAAAGTGGATTTAAGAGTGGCAAAAGTAATCGCTGCTAAACCACATCCAGATGCCAATAAACTTTTAATTTTAACTTTAAAAGTTGGAAATGAGGAGAGACAGGTCGTTTCAGGAATTGCTAAAAATTACAAGCCTGAAGAGCTAGTGGGAATGGACGTCATCGTTGTGGCTAACCTAAAACCAGTTAAGCTAAGAGGAGAGTTGTCACAAGGTATGATTCTCGCAGCGACTAGTGGTGAAAAGCTAACGCTTGTAACTGCTGATATCGAAGATGGTAGTACGGTATCTTAAGAGGTTAGTAATGTGTCTTAATTAGAAAAAGAATTTAAATTAGTAAAAAGAACTTAATGTTGAAACGCCCCCGTTATTCATATGGGGGTATTTCTTTTTTTATGAGATTAAGGCATAATATAATAAGTAGATAAATTTTTTTTTAAAGATGTTGACTGTATTAGAAATATTAATAATATTGAATGAAAACACCTATTTAGAGGGTTAATTGTATCTAATAGCGTGTTTGAAAGTTATATATCGAAGATTTGGTTATGAATTGGAGGTAAACGTGTTTTTTGATTCACATTCCCACTTAGACGCGAGTCAGTTTGATGATGACCGCGAGTTAATGATCAAGAGAACGCAGCTCAATCAAATAGATTTTGTTTTAAATCCTGGCGCAGATTTACCATCGAGTCAAAAGGCAGTTGAACTCGCAAATCTCTACCCTTTTATCTATGCTGCAGTAGGTATTCATCCGCATGATGTCGAGATGATGACAGAAGAAATGCTCTCTGAGATTGAAACGCTTGCTCAAAATCCTAAAGTTAAAGCGATCGGTGAAATTGGACTGGATTATTATAGAGATTTATCCCCAAGAGAGCTTCAAAAGAAATGGTTTATAGAGCAGCTTAGATTGGCTAAAAAGCTAAATCTACCTGTCGTTATTCACGATAGAGATGCCAACGAAGATGTGCTAAAAATTTTAAAAGAAGAGCGTCAGTTTGAGACAGGCGTTTTGATGCATTGTTACTCTGGTAGTAAGGAGCTGGCATTGCAATACGTTAAGCTTGGGGCATATATATCTATAGCAGGGCCTCTGACCTATAAGAATGCTAGAAAAACGGTTGAGGTCGTTGAAGCTGTCCCTGTAGATCGACTTATGATTGAAACAGATGCACCCTATTTAACACCAGAACCGTACAGAGGCAAGAGAAATGAACCAATGTATGTTCGCCACACCTGTCAAAGAATGGCGAATATTAAAGGGGTTTATTTAGAAGAAATGGCCCAAATAACCAAGGAAAATGCAATGAGATTTTTTAATATAAACGAGTAGCCATAATGGGCTAGAAAGAGAGTCTATGGAACAAATTAAAGAGACGATTGTCGTTGAGGGTAAAGATGACGAAGCGGCAGTCAAAAAAGCATTAAAATGCAATATCATTACAACCAGTGGTTTTGGATTGAATGAAAAGATTTTTAAACAGATTGAGTATGCAGCTAAGACCACGGGAATTATTATTTTTACTGACCCAGACCATGCTGGTGAAAGAATTAGAGAACGCATTGCAAAGCGTTGTCCTAACTGTAAGCATGCGTTTTTAAGTCGAGAAGATGCTGAGTACAAGGGCGATATCGGGATAGAGAATGCTTCTCCTGAGAGTATTTTAGATGCACTTTCAAAAGTTAGAACTTTAATAGAGATCTCTGAAGTATCATTTACTAAGCAGGATATGATTACACTTGAGCTTGAGGGCTATCCACATTCTGCAGTGCTTAGAAATAAGATGGGTAAAGTGCTTGGCATCGGCTACTGCAATGCAAAACAGTTTTTAAATCGACTCAATCACTATGGCGTTACAAGACAAGAGTTCATTGACGCTTATGAAATTATTACTAAAGAGTGAGGCATTATGGATAGATTAACGTCACCAAGAACGATTAAATACATTATGGAGAAATACGGCTTTCACTTTAGTAAAAGCTTAGGTCAAAACTTTATCATCGATGATCATGTAATCGAGCGAATTATTGATGGTGCAGAGGTTGGAGGAGAGGACGTCGTTCTTGAAATTGGTCCTGGTATTGGCGTTTTGACCAATGCTCTTTGCGAATCTGCTGAAAAGGTTGTGAGTATTGAAATTGATAAATCGCTTATACCTGTATTAGGAGAAACAGTTGGACATCATGATAACCTTAAGATAGTCAATCAAGATGTTTTAAAGACAGATGTTAAAGCATTGATTAAAGAAGAGTTTGGTGATAGAAAACCAAAGTTGATTGCCAATCTACCATACTATGTTACGACACCAATTATTATGCTCTTTCTCGAAGAGCGTATCCCTATAAGCGATTTGATCGTTATGATACAAAAGGAAGTTGCTGATCGTATCGTTGCAGGGCCAGGAACGAAAGCTTATGGTGCTTTATCAGTAGTGGTTCAGTACTTTACGGAGCCGAGCATCGTTACAAGAGTTTCCAGAGGGTCTTTTATGCCGATGCCGAACGTTGATTCAACGGTTATTCGACTTAATGTAAGAGAAAACCCGCCGGTGACGCTATTAGATGAGGAAGTGTTTTTCCTTACCATAAAAGATGCATTTGGAAAAAGAAGAAAAACATTGTTGAATGCATTGTCTTCTGGTTTTTTAAAGCTCACCAAAGAGCAAACCAAATTGGCGCTAGCTGAAGTTGGAATACCTGAAAATATGCGTGGTGAAGTGTTGACGATAGACGAATTTGCTAGTTTAGCCAATGCGATTGCAAAGATTAAAGGAGCAACAAATGGAGCAGATAACACTTAGAACGGATCGATTGATTTTGAAGACTTTATCCCCAAAAGATTATGGCGTGGTGACGAAATACTATTTAGAGAATAGAGAATTTTTAAAGCTATGGGAGCCACTCAGAAGTGAAGGCTTTTTTAGTGAGGCGTTTCAAGAAAAAAGCTTAGAATTAGATGATTATGCAATGGATCGTGGGGAGATGTATCGATTTTGGATATTTACTCAAGAAAATGAATTGATTGGAACCGTTGCAATTACAAATATCATCAGAGGCGTTTTTAAATCCGCATATCTGGGGTATAAACTCAGTGAAAAGCATGCACGTAAAGGCTTTGGATTAGAAGCAGTAAATGCAACCATAAAATTTGCTTTTGATGCTTTAGTGCTTCACAGACTAGAAGCCAATATAATTCCTAGAAATACAGCCTCACTTCGTCTGATTTCGGCTGCAGGCTTTGAGTTTGAGGGCTGTTCGAAGGCTTATCTAAAGATCAATGGCAGATGGGAAGATCATAATAGGTATGCCTTAATCAATAAAAGTTACAAAGACATAGAATAGGTGGAGGCAAAAATGAAAATTAGAGTTGTAACAGACAGTGCATCAGATTTACCAAAACAAATAGCAATTGACGAACACTTGGAAATACTACCTATATTGGTCTATATAGATGGAAAAGAGCATTTAGATGGGGTCACAATTGATTCAGACGCTTTGTACAATGCGATGAAGTCAGGATCAGAAGTAAAGACGGCACAGATTCCGCTCGGTCATTTTCTTGATAAGTTTAGAGAATACGCAAAATCAGACGATCATTATCTTTATCTTGCTTTTTCTTCTGTATTATCAGGGACCTATCAAACCGCAGTGTTGGCATATGAATCAATAAAAGAAGAATTTCCAAACTTTAATATGACCATTGTAGATACCAAGTGTGTCTCACTTGGGTTAGGCATTTTGGCAATTGAAGTTGCGAGAATGGCAGAAGAGGGTTCGGATCTTGAATCGATCTTGTCGTATATCGATCAGACAAAGAGCAATATGGTTCATGTATTCTCAGTGGATGATCTTGAATATCTTCTAAAGGGTGGTCGCGTTAGTCGATCACAAGCTATCATCGGTAATATTCTCAATATCAAACCTATTTTACATGTACAAGAAGGGGCATTGGTTCCTTTTGACAAGGCAAAGGGAAAGAAAAAACTTTTAGCAAAGCTATACGAATACATTAGAGATCATGGCAGTCAATTGGATCGACAAATCATTGGGATTGCCCATACCTTAAATGAGGAAGAAGCATTGGAAGTAAAAAGTCATTTTGAAACCGTTTATGGTTCAAGTAAGTTTATAATAAACCAATTAGGATGTGCAGTGGGAGCACACTGTGGTCCAGGAATGATAACCATATTTTTCAAAAGTAAAGTATCTTAGTTGAAAGTTCTAACAGAAAGTAGATGGTGATGTTATGAAAAGGGTTGATTACAATCAATTAACTGAAGGTATGATTTTAGGTGCGCCAATAGTTGATGCAGAAGGAATTGTAGAATTATTAAGCAGAGGAACTCATTTAACACAAAGACACATCGCACTACTAGAAAAAATGAAAATTACAGATATTTATATTTTAGAGTATGAGGGTGAACCCTATTCAACTCCTGAGCTCGATTTAGAAAAGATTATCAGTAAAGCAAAAATTACAGATGTGAATTTCGACTTGGAAAAGCTAAAGCAAGACCTTGCAGAGATAGATGATCATGTTTATGAACCAACGATTAGAAGCGTGGTTAACAGGAACATGGAAATTCATGTTTTAACAGGCGAAGGCAATGTTCCAATAGACGTTAAGCATGAAAAGACGATAGAAGATACACGCGCTATTTTCGATGAAATTCAGCAAGATGGCGAACTCAACTTAGATCGAATTCGAAAGAATGTTGAAGATTTATTACCGGATATGATTCGAAATAACGATGTTCTCATGCGTTTAAATCAGCTTAAAGATAATGATGACTACACTTTTCAGCATTCAGTTAGGGTCTCTATTTTGGCAACTATGATTGGAAAATGGTTGGGATATTCTAAAGAAGAGTTGGTTGAGCTTGGTGAAGCAGGGCTCCTTTTTGATATTGGTAAATTAAGTATTCCAGATTTCGTTCTAAAAAAACCAACCAACGTGACAATGGAAGAGTATGAACTCATTAAAAAGCATGCGCAGTTTGGTTATAGTATTCTATTAAGAACAAAAGGCGTATCTTCAAATATCAAATATGCTGCACTTCATCATCATGAAAGGCTGGATGGTTCTGGTTATCCTTTAAGGCTAAAAGAGGGCCAAATTCATGATTTCGCAAAGATCATCATGGTTTGCGATGTCTTTGATGCTTTGATCACGGATCGCCCATACAAAAAGGGGATGTCACCGCTTATGGCTGCGGATTATATCTCTTGGTACAGTGGGAAACTATTTGACGGAGAAGTTTGCTATGTTTTCATAAAGCGACTTTCAGAGTATTTTATGGGTAAAAAAGTCGTCTTATCTGATGGATCTGAAGGCGTTATTGTCTATGTGGATACGAACTTTCCAACGCGTCCAACGGTGAAAGTGAATGATAAGTTTGTAGATTTGGTAAAGGATCGTACGTTATTCGTCGAGACACTGATGTAATAACTGATGCAAAACTAAAAAATAATAGACTTGACAGACTTATCAAAATTATTTATACTTTACAATAATTAAACAAGGGTGATGATCAAGAGTAGTAGAATTTTGAAATTGAAATTAGAGACTAAGCGGATGGTGAAAGCTTAGCAAGTTCGGATTTGAATTATGGCTTGTGAGCCTTGACGAGAAATCGTCACGTGACAGGCGTTAACTGTTTAGAGGCAGTATGTAATTTGATGCTGTAAATTAAGGTGGTAACACGGGTTCTCTCGTCCTTTGACGGGGAGGACCCTTTTTGTTTTTCAAAAACGTGTTTTTAATCCAATGACAAAGTGTCTGGATGCAAATAAGAGTATGAATACGATGACAAGAGGTGGTAGGTATGCAAGAAAATACGGACAAAAGAAATGTTTTCGATATCCTTATGGAAAGAGGATTTATTGAACAAGTTACACACGAAGAAGAAGTAAGAGAACTACTTGGAAAAGAAAGCGTTACATTTTACATTGGATTCGATCCAACTGCAGATAGTTTGCATTTAGGTCACTTTATTCAGATTATGGTGATGATGCACATGCAAAGAGCGGGTCATAAGCCAATCGCTTTAGTAGGTGGTGGTACCGCAAAAATAGGTGATCCATCGGGTAAAACAGATATGAGAAAAATGTTAACACCTGAAGACATTGAAGAAAACGGAAGAGGCTTACGTCGTCAAATGGAGAAATACCTGACTCTAGATGGCCAGTCAGGGTATATTGCCAATAATGCAGACTGGTTAGATAAGCTTGAATATATTCCTTTTATTAGAGAAATTGGAAGCAAGTTTTCAGTAAACAGAATGTTAACAGCAGAGTGTTTCAAGCAAAGACTAGAAAAAGGTCTAAGTTTCTTAGAGTTCAACTACATGATTATGCAATCCTATGATTTTCTAGAATTAGAAAGAAGATTTGATTGCCAAATGCAATTGGGTGGTAATGATCAATGGTCAAACATAATCGCAGGTGTAGACCTTGTAAGAAGAATGGACAGCAAACAGGTCTTTGGTTTGACATTTAAACTACTATTAACAAGTGATGGTAAGAAGATGGGAAAAACTGAAAAGGGTGCCGTCTGGATTGATCCTGATAAGACATCACCATTTGAGCTGTTCCAATATTTAAGAAATGTAGAAGATGCAGATGTTGAAAATTGCCTCAGACTGTTAACGTTTTTACCAATGGAGGAAGTACTTAGATTAAGTGCACTTGAAGGATCAGAAATCAATAAAGCAAAAGAAATTTTAGCATTTGAATTTACAAAGATCGTCCATGGTGAAGAAGAAGCAAGAAAAGCATTAGATGCAGCTAAGGCACTTTTCGGTGGCGGAAATAATCTTGAAAATGTACCGACAACTGAGTTCTCAAAAGAAAAGTTTGCTGAATCAGTGCAGCTACTAGACTTGATGGTTGAGTTGGGTTTAATACCATCTAAGGGTGAGGGCAGACGCTTAATCGGACAAAACGGTGTGAGCGTTCAAGAGTCAGTCGTTACTGATGCTAATCTGATGATAGATTTATCTTCATTTACGGATAATCAGTTAATGATTAAAAAGGGTAAAAAAGTCTTTCACAGAATACAGTTAATCGATTAAACTATAATTGTAAGAATATTCAATTTATGTTGAGATTTATTAGATTTTCATGGCTGCTGATATTTGTTTGTAACTACTCAGTGATATTTTTGTAAAGTGTTAACTCAAAAGCGTTTGGAGGCGTATATGTCTATTTGGGAAACCATAAGAAGTGAAATATTCAATAATGAGAATTTGGATATTTATGAAAAAATGTGTCTAATTGTGCTGATGAGCCTTGATGAAGAGGAGGCACACCTCAGTTCAGATGAGCTGGGTAGTGCAATGGGGTGTTCCCCTGTAACAGCGAAAAGGGCATTTGATTCCCTTCGAATTAAAGGCTATCTTTCAAATGACTACCATAAGCATCCTGCGATCAGAAGACATAGTAATGTCGTTCGTGATGAAGATGCTATAGAGATTACACGTACAGTAGAAGTAGAAACAGAGGAGTTTCAACCAGGCTTTTTTAAGTCAAACGAAAGCGATGTAGAAGTCTTCGATGCTCACAATAATAGTAGAGAAAGCGAAATAGATTCTGAAGCAGAACGGAGAAGACAACTTGCAGCTTATCTTCTATCAGATTCAGATGAAACGCCAAAATCCTTTGTAAGCAAAAAAGAGACGAATAGTTTGGTCGATCAAGTCATTGACTTAATAGAAGAAAAAATAAGCTATAAAGAAGCAAATATAATATTGGCTTTTGCATCAAATGACATCGAGCGAATAAAAAAGAAATATGCAATTGCAAAACAATCTCAAGTTTCTGATACAATTAGTGTTCTTATAAATGAGCTTCAAAAGAAAGAAGGACCAGTCATTAAAGCAGAGGATAAGCAAGCAGATAATACGCAAATTAACACCAGTAGACTCATGAAGATGCAAGCATATCAAAACAGCAGGTTTAAACCATGAGGATAAAACTACTAGCGGCAGTAATGTTACTTCTTATCCTGTTTACAGTTACAGCCTGTAGTCGTTCGGAAATAGTGGTAAGCAAGACCCTTAACACTGAAGAAACTTCTGAAACACAGTATTATGAGGAAACGCCATCTGAAGAAATGGCCATTGTCCTTGAATTGGTTAAAGATGAGATGCGTGTATTTGATGTTGAAGAACATCATGAAGCTTTAATGGAAGAAATTTCGAAATTAGACAAGGGGCTTTCTGAGGACGATTTAAAAATTGCGGTTGAAAATATCGTGAAAACAAGAATGGATAGTTACTTTTATACAAGAATTGAGACCATTCTTAGCGATTATAATCCAAATTATGGTCCTAATGATGTGGAAACCCTTTTTAATAATACCTCTCGGACCGCATTATATGACCTTATTGTATTATATGAGGTAACTTTTCTTAAAAATCAATAGAATATAAGGCATTTTAATCAAAATTCACACTTAAAAAAAGCGAGCCTCAGACACAATTGAAGCTCGCTATTTTATTGGGTTACAGCTTGAAAAGTAAAAAAATGGGACTTCGTTTGTATAAAAATTACAAAACAATTAGATACACTCGAGTGACCATATGTTCTAAATGGGCATTTACAAGAGTTTCAAAGGTGGAAATAAAAGCCAATTCTCATAGTTGTTTAGTGGTTAACAACATAAGTTACATTTTCTTAATTGACATTGACTCAACCTGTGGTTATAATTTGAAAGTCATGATGGAACATAGCGCGTTTGCTATGTTCATATTATTTTAGAAAGGTTGAGATCATGAAAAAGAAATCATTCGTTATTTTGGGTACGGTGACGATCCTTTTATTGGTTGTTGGGATCTTTATTACAAACCAAGTTCAGACGAATAAAAAACTAGAAAGTTATGAAACTGCAAATTTGGAATTAACTCAAAAGATAAATACACAAGAAGAAACGATAGATAGTCTATCAACTGAACTTGAAAAAGCTAATGAAACAATTGAACGTCAACAGCCCTTGGTAGAGGAGTACAAAGAGTTGTCTAAATTTGTCGATTTTGATTCGATGGATTTAACACAGTTAGAAAAAGCACAAGAAATTTCAGATGCGACACCCCTTGATTATGAAAGTGCAGTCGCACTAGTTAAATACGCTGATATTTATGACATCCCGTATTCATTGGTACTTTCGATTATTGATGTAGAAAGTAATTTTGAAAAAGACTTGGTCGGCATGTCTCAAGATCGAGGTTACATGCAAATTATACCTGTAACCGAAAAATATCTAGCGACAACATTTGGCGATGAGCTAGGGCTTACCTATGATCCAAATCGTATTTTTGAACCAGAGTATAATCTTGCACTTGGCATAAAATTTTTGGATGTTCTTATGAACGATTACGGTGCAGATTACGAGAGAATTTTATCCGTCTACAATCGAGGCGCTGGTAACTTATCAAAGTACTATTCTGCATATAAAACTTATAGCACATCTTATTCGAGAAAAGTATTGAGTAATGAAACGCTTTATGTTGCACTGAATCAATAACATTAGCATGACAACCAAACATAGAAATCGAGTTAAAAGAGCTTTTACTGGCTCTTTTTCTGTTTTTTTGTTAAAATAGAGAAGTCGAACATACGTTCAATTGTTGCCAAATTAGGAGATATCATGTCAGATTCCGGTACTGCTTTTCAAATTTCAGTGCGTGAACTTGTAGAGTTTGTCTATCGCTCAGGCTCATTAGACCTTAGATTTCAAGGAAAGTCAAAATTACAAGATGGCATTAAACTGCATCAAAAAATTCAGAAATCCCAAGGCATTGCTTATCGATCTGAAGTGACACTCTCTAAGCAAATTGAAGTTTGGGAAGAGGGGACTCAAGCAGTTTTGCTCGTATCTGGAAGAGCTGATGGTATAATTGAAATAGAGGGTGAAACGACGATTGATGAAATAAAGGGGACATCGATTTTTTTAGAGTCGATTGAGATAGATACCTTTCCTGTACACTGGGCACAAGCGAAAATTTATGGCGCGATCTATGGAAGAGATAAAAATCTGGATCAGATGACCATCCAATTGACCTATGCCAATTTTGAGAGCAATGAGGTGAAACGTCTTCGTAAGGTTTATACCGTTGACGAATTAGAAGCTTTTTTTATGACAACGGTAGATCGATATAAAAAATGGCTGTTCTTAAAGAATAGATGGCGTCACGAACGCAATACGAGTTTGGAAAGCATTGTATTTCCATTTGCAAATTATCGTCCAGGTCAGAGAAAATTAGCAGTTTCTATCTATAATAAAATAAAAACTGGCGGCACATTATTCGCAGAAGCACCCACTGGAATTGGTAAGACGATGTCAACCCTTTTTCCAAGTTTAAAGGCGATGTCTCAGGGTCTTGTCGACCGGATATTTTATCTATCTGCAAAGACGATTACCAAGGTTGTCGCTGAAGAAGCGGTAAACAGACTTTACGAGGACTCAGAAAAAACATTAAAATTAAAGTCGTTAACCTTAACGGCTAAAGATAAGATTTGTTTAAATGAAGAGGTAACCTGTTATCCTGAAAAATGCCCCTATGCAGATGGTTATTTTGACAGAAGCTTAGATGCACTTTGGGATATTGTTAGCAATGAGAGGACCTTTGATAAGGATACCGTCATTTATTATGCACAAAAGCATAAAGTCTGCCCATATGAGTTTTCGTTAGACGTAGCCTTATTTTCAGATTTAATCATTTGTGACTATAACTACGCGTTTGATCCAAGGGTTTATTTGAGACGTTTTTTTGAGTTTCCAACAGAAAAGTATGTTTTTCTAGTCGATGAAGCACACAATCTTGTGGATCGGGCTAGAACGATGTATTCAGCTGAGTTACACAAAGAAAAGTTTTTAAGTGTAAAAAAACAGTTAGGACAAGTGGATAAAGGCTTATCTAAGGCGATAGAGGGCATTAATAAAGCATTATTAGAGGTTAGAAAATCTTGTGACGATAGAGGACTTTACATCAGTGCAGATGAAAAACAAGATATTTATGAGCAGTTAAAAAGACGTTCTGGCACAATTGAAAAGTGGCTTTCTGAAAATCATCTTGCACCCTTTTATCAAGATGTGCTCGATCTTTATTTTGAAATAATCAGCTATATGAGAATCAGTGAATTGTATGATTCTGGCTATTTGTTCTATATCACTGATGGGGATAAGAGTACAACAAAGTATAAGCTTTTTAATATCAATCCCGCCTCTCAGTTAAAGCGATTTATTGATAACTCGGTTGCCACAGTATTTTTCTCTGCAACATTAACACCACTGGCATATTATTCAACACTACTAACAGGTGATTTAGAGCCAGATGCACTTTCATTACCTTCGCCATTTGATACAGAAAAGCGAAAGCTATTATTTGCTACAGATGTTTCGGTTAAGTACAAGGATCGCGAAGCATCTGTTATGAGTTTGTGTCAATATATAGACACGATGGCGTCCGCTAAAAAGGGCAATTATTTAGTGTTTTTCCCTTCATATGCTTATTTGAGACAGGTGACGGAGTTATTTGAAAGTCTATATAAGGATAAGTATGATATAATTATACAGAGCAGAGATTTGTCAGAATCAGACAAAGAGGATTTTCTCCAGACCTTTGATGCAGATGCCATAACACTGAGTGATAAATCATTAATTGGATTTGCCGTCTTGGGTGGTCATTTTGCGGAGGGAATCGACTTAAAGGGAGATCGACTAATAGGCGTAATTGTCGTAGGCGTGGGTCTACCAATGATTAGTTTTGAGAATGACTTAATCAAAAATTTCTTTGATTATGAAATGGATGCAGGCTATGAATTTGCTTATCAGTTTCCGGGGATAGGAAAAGTCATGCAAAGTGCCGGACGGGTCATTAGAGGGGAAACGGATACCGGTGTGATCATTTTAATCGATCAAAGATTTCAATCGCTCACTTATCAAAGAATTTTACCGCCAAGATGGGGTAAAGAAACAACCAATCTTGACACTCTTAAGCGACAACTTGACGATTTTTGGGAGGAGCACAGATGAAAGTAAAAAAGGCCGTCATACCGGCAGCTGGATTCGGAACGAGATTTTTACCGGCGACAAAATCGACGCCAAAAGAAATGTTAACCATAGTTGATCGTCCTGCAATCCACTACAATGTAGAGGAGCTAATTGAAGCAGGTATTGAAGACATTTTAATTATCATCGGACGTAACAAAGAAGAAATAGCAAATTACTTTGACCGATCTCCAGAATTGGAACTTTTCTTAAAAGAAAATGGTAAAGAAGAATTATATGATTTAACAGAACGCATTTCAAATATGGCAAACATACATTATGTAAGACAAAAGGACGCTAGGGGCCTGGGACATGCAGTTCTTTGTGCCAAAACCTTTGTTGGTGATGAACCTTTTGCACTCTTGCTAGGTGATGATTTGGTCTACTCATCAACACCGTGTATCAAGCAATTGGCTGAGATGTATGATCAATATGAGAGTACCATTATCGGTGTACAATCCGTGGATGAGAGCCAAGTCAATAAATACGGTATCGTCGATGGTATAAAGGTTGGAGAGCGTCTCTTTGAAGTGAAGGATTTGGTAGAAAAGCCGTCCATCGAAGAAGCGCCATCTAATATTGCAATTATGGGTCGATATATTCTTACACCCGATATTTTCGATATGATTGAACAGACCAAACCAGGTAAAGGGAATGAAATACAGTTAACCGATGCACTTAAAATGCTCAATGAGCAAAAAGAAATATATGCCTATGAGTTTGAAGGCAAACGATATGATACCGGTGACAAGCTAGGTTACCTTATCGCTACGGTTGAGTATGCGCTTAGAAATGAAGAACTCTCTGATGACTTTAAGGCATATTTAAAGAATCTTTTTTAGTGAGTATTTATTATCGACCGCTTAATGAGGTGTTTTTATTAATTCGGTTATTGTGTCACTAATAGGTATCTTTTTCAAATGAAGTAATGAAGGCGCTTTTCAGGCTAGAATGTATAGCTTGAAAAGCGCCTTATTTTAGTTTGTAACGATTCGATCTAACAGTGTGTTATTCAGCTAGGCGTTGAATCGCAAGTGCAAATATATCACTCATTTTATAAAGGTCATCAAGGACAATGGCTTCATCTCTTTGGTGCATTGTATCATCAGCACCAGGGAATAGAGCACCAAATGCGACCGCATTCGGAATGGCACGCGCATACGTACCACCACCTATGGTAATCGGTTTTGCATCAAGATCTCCTGTTTTTTCTCTATAAACATCCATCAAGGTCTTTACCAGTGGATGTGAAGGTGGGAAGAATAGAGGATCTGAACCCCTAAAACCTGTAATATCAATTCCTGATCCTCTCACCGTACTGTCCAAAGAGGTTTTAATTTTGAGCTCTTTCATGGTAATTGGGTAACGGATGTTAATGACTGCTTTTCCATGACTTTGGTCTAAATCAATCATTCCAAGGTTTAAAACGAGATGATTGTAGGCATCATCAAAGCCCACACCCATGGACTTGCCATCGGTTTCCATACCAATATGGCTTGCCATAAATCGGATAAAATTAGACTGATCTCCTATTTGAATATCAATTAAATCCAAGAGACAGACCAGTTGAGAAATAGCGTTAACCCCTTTTTCAGGCGTGGAACCATGTGCCGAAACGCCATGAGATTTAAGGTAAGTGAATTCGCCTTCCTTAACATACTCAATATTAGAGCCGCGCGTTTGATTAAATGCTTTAACAATATCTTGTATCGGTTTTGTTTCCAATAACTTTGCTTCTGCGTAATCGGGAACCATATTCGGTGCATTGCCACCTTTTAATGATAGAATTTCGATGCCACCATCGGGATCAGCGTCTACGAAATCTCGTTCTAGTGCAAAAACTACGATGCCCATCTCACCATGAATAACCGGGAAGTCTGCATCAGGGCTAAAGGCAACCGTAGGTTTTTCTTCATGTTTTAGGTAATAAGCCATACAAGCGCTGCCGCTTTCTTCATTTGTTCCTAAGATCAGTCTAATTCTTTTATTTGGTTTAAACCCTGAATCCTTGAGTGCTTTCATAGCGTAAAGAGATGCAATTGCAGGTCCTTTGTTATCGAGTGTTCCACGACCATACATTTTACCATCGATGATTTCAGCACCATAGGGCGCATGTGTCCAATCCTCGCCTTCTGGCACAACGTCAAGGTGACACAAGATGCCAAGTAGTTCTTTACCTTCACCGAACTCAATATAGCCAGCATAGTTATCTACATTCTTTGTTTTAAAACCCATCTCATCTCCAAGTTTAAGGATATGATCTAGTGCATTTTGAATACCCAGTCCAAAAGGACTTTCGCCACTTGGCTCTTCTTTAACACTTTTGATTTGGATAAGTTCTTGTAGTGCGGATACCATTTCATTTTTGGATGCTACTAGTTTGTCAGAATACATGTTATGCCTCCCCTAAAAAATCATATTTTATATAACGCGCCATAAACTCTGGAATACTCATTTCTTGTTTTCGGAGTTTTTCAAGGTCGAAAAGTGCCTGAGTAATTAAGCTGATCCCACTAATGTAGGCACTCTCAAATGTTTCATATTGCCTTTCAATTGAAAGTTTTGGATCAGAGACATCAGGTAAAGTGAGTGTGGATAAATCATAATGAATCCATTTGCTAATTTGGCTTTTAAAAGGAAGCCTATCTATAAAACCGCTTATGAGTAAGGATTCGATGCGTATCATCTCAAAATGGCCAGATTTCATTGAATCAGCAGGTACTTTGACGGCAAAAGTTGACCAAAGTAGCTTTTCCCATATAGGTGTAAATCCGATATTTAATTGTGTGTCTGAGCACATGAACTGCTTTGGGTTTAGATGTTTGGGATTGCGCTTCCAATATTTATTAAGGATGAGCGCATCAAAATCCATTTCTACACGTTTGTGGGTATCCTCCTCAGGACCTAACTGGCAGATCAGGGGATGGCAAGTAACATCGAGTAGATAATGTGTAATAAAGCCTGCAAGATAACTCATCACTTCTGGTGCTTGTGTTTTGCTGTATAGATTTAAAATATTTTCAAAAAGGGTGTTTCTTCTTTTATCATGTATGAGATTGCCAACTTCTTTGTAGTTGGTTTTGGTTAAGAAATGAAGCTTGTTAATGTAGTAAAAGAAATCGGGTCCTTGCGCACCAAGATAATATAAATTATCATGTGTATCATCCCAAACCGGACCTCTATCTCGAATGGTTTTTAGTGCGGCATCAGCAGCTAAGTGATGGCTCCAAAAATCAGGCATTTGATCACCTCGTTTCAAAGTTAAGACCTAACCCTATTATACATGCTGTTCCCAAATCAAATCAATTGCTTGATTAAATTAATGATTAACTATAAAATAATACTGCCGTTTTAAGAAATTTGAAAGTAGGTTGATGATGCGTAAAGTCACATACGATATTTGGACAAAAGAATTTGATATAAATACATTGATTTTTGCTGTACTAAGTAATGTTGCAAAGGGGGTTGAGAAAACTTTTAATAAAGTTAACATTAAGCCTGTCAAAATTAAAGATGAACTCCTTTACCAGTTTGAGTTCGTTTTCGATAAAAAAGTGCTACATGAAAATTTAGATGCGCTTGATGCAAAGCAAAAACTATATGAGTTACTAGAGACTTATTTTAAGCAAGGGCAACTGTTTACGACAATTAGTGATTATCAAATTTTATTTAATAAAAAACGTGAAGGCGTCGTTATGCCTTCAGCACCGACGCGTGCACTGACCACAGTTGAGCACAATAGAAAAAAGAACTATTTAATACCAGAGGATGAGCCCTGTGATTTTATGATCCATCTTGGCGTTATGGATGAAAATGGTAAGGTCTACAAGAAAAAATACGATAAGTTTAGACAGCTTAACAAATATTTGGAGTTCGTGTCAGATGTTATTGAAACATTGGGTGAAGCGCCAACGATCATTGATTTTGGTTGTGGTAAAGCGTATTTAACATTTGCACTTTACTATTATCTTGTAAAGGTTAAGGGAATGAATGTAAAAATCATAGGACTTGACCTAAAAGAGGATGTTATCGACTTCTGTAATCAAGTGGCTAAGGATTTGAACTATGAAGGGTTGAGTTTCGAAATAGGAGACATCAAAGACTATCAGTACAACGAAAAGGTAGATATGGTCGTGTCCTTACATGCATGCGACACTGCAACAGATGCTGCTATTGCAAAAGCAGTGAACTGGAACGCTAAAGTTATTTTTGCTGTGCCATGCTGTCAGCATGAACTTTTTGGGCAATTATCCAATCTTGATATGCAGCCTCTACTGAAGCATGGTGTGGTGAAAGATAAGCTTGCAACAATTGTAACCGATACGCTTAGAACGCTCGCACTTGAATCTGTAGGCTATGAGGTGCAAATGCTTGAGTTTATCGATATGGTTCACACGCCTAAAAACATATTAATCCGTGCGGTCGGTAGTTGCGCATCAAATGAAAGTGCTTATTCTGATTATCTTGCATTTAAAAGCAGTTGGGGCGTAAAACCCACGATAGATAGGCTTTTAAAAGATAAATTCCCTGCAAATACGAATAATAATTATTAAGTTTTTAAAATTATTCGGAGTATTGTTGACAGCGTGTAGGGAGTCTGTTACTATGACTATGGACAAAAATGCACTAAACTTTGCACAGTCAAAGTCAAATATAGATTGAAGAGGAGTGTTGTTATGTCAACAGTTGTCATTGTAGGCGCTCAATGGGGCGACGAGGGAAAAGGTAAGGTTATCGACTATTTATCTAAGGATGCAGATGTTGTCGTTAGAGGTCAAGGTGGAAATAATGCAGGTCATACGGTGGTTGTTGGCGATAAGAAGTACGCTTTACAATTGATACCATCGGGGATATTAAATGATAATACGATTAACGTAATTGGAAATGGTGTTGTTTTCGATCCAGAAGGTTTCTTGAAGGAGATTGACGGATTAAAAGAAAAAGGCATTTCAACGGATTCGTTAAGAGTTTCTGATAGAGCACATGTGGTTTTCCCATATCATAGAGAAATCGATCGTCTTTCTGAAGAAGCAAGAGGTGCGGACATGATTGGTACGACCAAAAAAGGGATTGGTCCTTCTTATATGGATAAGGTGGAGAGAAGTGGTATTAGAATCTGTGATTTCATCGAGCCTGAAGTTTTTGAGCCCCTTTTTAGAAAGCAAATAGAAGCAAAAAATAGAATCATTACACAAATTTATGGTGGTGAACCATTAAACGCTGATGCTTTAGTAGAGCAATACAACGCTTATGCGAAACGCATCAAGCCTTTTGTTGCAGATACCTCTTTAGTTGTTTTTAGCGCACTTAAAGAAGGTAAAAAAGTATTACTTGAAGGTGCTCAAGGTACGATGCTTGATCTTGACTATGGTACTTATCCGTATGTAACCAGCTCTCATCCAACATCAGGTGGTTTTACAATTGGTTCTGGTATCGGTCCAAATCAAATCGGTGAAGTGGTTGGTATTACAAAGGCTTACACGACTAGAGTTGGTAAAGGTCCGTTTGTAACAGAGCTCGATAATGAGATCGGTGAAAGAATTAGAGTTGCAGGTAGAGAGTTTGGCACCGTTACTGGCCGTCCAAGAAGATGTGGCTGGCTTGATACAGTTGTCGTTAAGTATTCAGCACGTGTGAATGGGATGACATGTATCGCTTTGATGTTATTGGATGTTTTAACAGGATTTGAAGAAGTTAAAATCTGTACGGGATACAAGT
This sequence comes from Fusibacter sp. QWL-12, assembly GCF_058683495.1. Taxonomy (NCBI): domain Bacteria; kingdom Bacillati; phylum Bacillota; class Clostridia; order Eubacteriales; family Fusibacteraceae; genus Fusibacter; species Fusibacter sp. QWL-12. Next base: position 1,551,523 of record NZ_CM178745.1, on the reverse strand, counting down.
ACGGTGATGAAATTATTGAAAACTTCCCTGCGAGTCTTCACATCTTAGGTAAATGTGAACCAATTTATGAGACGCTTCCAGGCTGGAGTGAAGATTTATCAGAATGCGAGACCTTTGATGCATTACCACAAAATGCTAAGAATTACATCGAAAGAATTGAAGCATTAACAGGCGTGCCAGTGAAGATCGTATCGGTTGGTCCGAAAAGAAGCCAAACGATTATTAGAGGCGAGATTTATTAATTGGGATTTGGCTCATTTGTGAATCTAATCAATGCACCAGAAATGTAAATTAAAATAAGGAGATGCTTAAAACTATGTGGATAGTTTAAAGGCATCTCCTTTTCTATTATGCATCAATGATATTGATATAATTTCTAAATTATCGAGGATAGAAGTTTTATTTTAGTGTCAACTTAATGTTCCCAACGTATGTCTGGGCCAAAGAACTTTAACAGCTCATAGTGACCTTTAATTCTAGAATCGATACGGTCATTGTAAAAGCTCGCGATTTCTGAAAGCTTGATGTTGGTAGAAATCAATGTGCTCTTTTCATTGAGAATCCTAGTATTAATGATGTTGTAGAACTCACTTATGGTAAATGAATTTGCAGTTTCTGTCCCTAGGTCGTCAATGATTAATAAATCCACGTCGAATAGTTGCGAATAAGCCAGCTGTATCAGAGGATTGTCCTTATCCGTAAATGTCTTTTTTTCTATGATGTTGATAATCGTAAAAGGCGTCTGATAAATAACGGAATAGCCTTTATCAATCAATGACTTAGCAATACAGTTGCATAGATAGGTTTTGCCCAGACCACTGGCACCATAAAAGAGCATGTTGTGTCCACTTGGAAATTCTTTGACGAAATTTTCTGCTTCTGATAGGTTTTTCTTCATGTTATCGCGTTGCGTCAATTGCTCTTTTGGTAGGATTTCAGTAGAAAAAACATCCAGTTTAAAGTGATTAAAATTCTGTTTTTCTAGTTGCTGCTCGATACCTGACATTTCATATGCTTTGTTGATGAGCTTTTGTGTAAAACAGGTGCAACGCACGTTTTCCTCAGTGAACCCAGTGTCTTTGCACTTATTGCAAACATATTGAATTTCAAGATAGTTCGCAGGGATGTTGTGATCGGTGAGGAGGACCGCTTTTTCGCTTTTTAAAGATTCCAGCTGACGCTTGAGTTTTATCAATAGTTGCTCAGCTTGGATGGGATTCTTTAAAATGGATTGACTGATTTGAGAGCCGATTTGACTCATTTCCAAATCGATTTCAGCAAGTCTCGGTATCAATGCGTAGAGTTCTTTTTTTCGTTCTTTTCTCTCGGCTTTGCGCTGCTCGCGTGTGATGCGATAGTTTTCAAGTATATCTTGATAGGATGACATCTATTGTTTCCCCCTAGACGGTTTTTTGTTGAGTAAAAGTGCTTCTAATTCTTCTTCAGAGTAACTGGATTCTTTTTCTATGGTGTAGTTTTTTTTGCGATTTGGCTTAGTTTCACCTGTAGATTTCGATTGGCTAAATTCTGAGTTTTGTCTTTCAAATTGACTGAAGGAAACGGAACCCGATTTTCTTAAACTGCTGAGCACGTTGTCGATGTAATTGAAATTTGGATTCAGCGTTTTCTTAGTGAGTTCAAAGAGAATCTTAACCAAATCGTCTGGTGGACAACCATATTCATCCAACCACTTGTCGATGGTGCTCGCCTCGGAAGCAGAGACCTGTCTATATCGGACACCAAGGGTCTTAAGAACCTCTTTGTAGACCGTTTGTCTAGCATCAGAAACGCTAAGCCATCGGTCTACTTCCTCTGATGAGCTCAGATTGTTTTTGAGCCATAGTTCAAGTGTCGCCTTGACGTAGTTGGTTTTTCGTATGCCTTTAATTAAGTAGCTGTAATCAAACGCTTTTAATATCAGCGCTGTATTTTGTGTGTAGTTGTCGTAAAAATCATTGATATCTCTCACATCTTTAAAGGTTAAAGGTTGCCCGATTAACTTTTCAATGGCATCCGTTAACTGTTTGAAGTTCTGATCGATAATAGGAGAAGGGGTTACCTTAGTCTTCTTCTTCGCATGCGATTTGTTATCAGATGCAAATGTATTTTCTATATAAAGTGATCTGAGTGAATGAAATTCTACCTCGTAATCTTTTGAATTTTCAAGTGGATGTCTTGTAATAATACCTTGCTTTTCCCAATACTGCCATGCATCGTGGACATCTTGGAGTGGTAGAGTGAGCATGGATGCGAGCATTTTGTGATCGTACTGAGGCTCGCTGTCTTTAGAAAACAGATAACCGAGCAGATAGACCTTGACATAGGTACCACTTGCCAGTGGCATAAAGTCCGTTATGAAAAGGTTCTCGATATTGAGTTCGCCGAGATCGAAAATCGGTGGTTTTCTATAATAACTCATAGTACACTCCTTAATAGTGATTGGTAATCCTTATTATAACATTGAAAAGCAAGGTGTATCAGATATAATTTTCACTTAGTACAAAGGTCCTAGAGTAAATAACGAAAAAATAAAATTTTTTTAAATTTTTTCTACTATATATGGGTGTTTTGTTATAAAATAAGGATAGATATAGTAGTATTGTGGCAAAGTCCTAATTAGGGACAAATTTTTAATTTATCATTTGTATTTCTTGTGCTATAATGAAAGAGGTATTTTTAACTTTCAAAGAGAGAGAACCATTGAAATAGCCGTTACTAAAGGAGTATAGGATGGGGAAAAAACGACAAAAAGTCACTAATAAGCACGTTTACAAAAAAACCAGCGCCAAGTACTACGTAAAAAACGACTCAAAAAAGATCACTCTTAGTGAAAATGCAGCCAAAGCAGTAGCTGTTGTGCTGTATCCATTTTTTTACGCAGGCGCTAAATTAAGCGGGCTCATCAAAGGTGACAAAGCCCAGAGTTCAATCCAAAAGACGCAGAATACAAAGCAGTTAAATATAAAACTAGACAAACTGATGACAAAAGTCAAACTGGGTACGACAAAAGGTTGGGAGTTTATCAAACCTTACAAGTACTATGTAGCAGGAGCAACTGCACTAGTTGCAGTAGCAATTGTTGGTTTTTCACTACTATCGAATGTCTCAAATGACAATGATTTAGTAGCAGAACAGACACAAGAGCATATCGTTAGCATTCCACAGAGTGCATTACCGACTGAGGCAGTACAGGCAGAGGTAAATACGACAGCATTATCTACAGAGGTTGTTGGCGTACCAGAGTTTAAGGTTTTAAGCTTTGCTTCGGTAAAGGCATATCAAATTCTCGTCAATGATCAGCCGATTGCAAATTTCAAATCGGAAGAAGAAGCCAATCAAGTGTTAGAGGATTTAAAAGCCACTTATACGACGGTTGAAGGCTCTGTAATTAAGGATGCTTATTTCTCAGAGGATGTCAGAGTAGAGCAAGCTCAAGTGGATATCATGGATTTTGATGCATATGATACCGTTGAAGATGCACTTGCATACATCATCAAAGGAACTAAGGAAGAAAAGAAACACGTTGTGGCAAAAGGCGAAAACTACTGGGTAATTGCTCAATACTATGGCATATCACCATATGATCTTGAAAAAGCAAATCCAGATGTTAAAGCTGAAACGTTACAAATTGGTCAAGAAATTTCGTTAGTTGTACCAAAACCAATTATCAGCGTGTGTACAGTTGAAGAAGCAAGCTACAGCGATTCAATCGCGTTTGAAGTTCAATATGAAGATTCAAGTTCACTTTATAAAGGTGAGACAAAAACCAAAGTTAACGGTGTTTATGGTGAAAGAGCTGTTGTAGCAGAAGTCATCAAAGAAAATGGCAGAGAAATTGGAAGAACCATTCTTTCAGAAAATGTCATCTCTGAGCCACAAACAAAAGTCGTTTACAAAGGAACAAAAGATCCACCGCCTAGAATGGGTACTGGTGTTTTAGCATATCCAGCAGCATCTAGAGGAATTATCACTTCAGAGTTTGGTGTATGGCGTTCTTATAGAAGACATACCGGTATCGACGTAGCGATGAATGTTGGTTCTAGCATTAAGGCAGCTGATGGTGGTGTGGTTACTTTCTCAGGATACTCAAGCTCGTATGGTTACTATATTATCGTCGATCACGGTGGCAATATGACAACCTTATACGCACACAACAGCAAGCTGTTGGTCAGCAAAGGTGAAAAAGTATTCCAAGGTCAAACAATCGCATACAGTGGTAACACAGGAAATAGTACAGGACCGCATCTCCACTTTGAAGTGAGAATCAATGGCGTTCCACAAAATCCTAGAAACTATGTTAAGTTTTAATGATAAAGCGAGTCAAAGACTCGCTTTTTTTTTATTTATCAGATAAAATAAGTATGATGCCATAGCTATAACTAGCTCCAGTCCAAATAAACGCGGGAGGCAATGTATGAATAAGAAAATTCTTGTAGTTGAAGACGAAAAACCAATATCAGATATTATAAAATTCAATTTAGTAAAAGAGGGGTATGAAATTGAAACCGCTTATGATGGTGAAGAAGCGTTAAAAAAAGTATATCAATTTCAGCCTGATTTGATTCTGTTAGACGTTATGTTACCTAAATTAGATGGGTTTCAGGTATGTAGACGGGTTAGGGAATCATTTAATATGCCGATTATTATGTTAACGGCTAAAGAAGAAGAAGTGGATAAAGTGCTTGGATTTGAACTTGGCGCTGATGACTATATCACAAAACCATTTGGCATGAGAGAGCTAATCGCTAGAGTAAAGGCTAATATAAGAAGATTAGCACTGGTTGATGTCGAAGTTAACTCAGGTAGTAACAACGTTATTTCTGCAGGCAAGTTAAAAATTGATCTTGATCGTTATGAGGTTTTAAAAGAGGATAGCGTTATAGAATTAACTTTAAGAGAGTTTGAGTTATTAAAATTTTTAGCGACACAAGCCAATCAGATCTTTACACGTGAACAACTATTAAAAGATGTATGGGGCTATGAGTATTTTGGCGATATTAGAACGGTTGACGTAACCGTAAGAAGACTTAGAGAAAAAGTGGAAGACGACTCTAGTGAGCCGACTTATATTATGACTAAGAGGGGCGTAGGGTATTACTTTAAACGCCATTAGTGGAGGCATATGTTAAAGAGTATCCGCTCTAGATTTACAATTATATATTTTCTACTGGTATTTATAGCAATGATTATTTCCGGTATTTTTATCGTTCAATCGCTTGAGGATTACAATCTCAATGTCGTTTCAAATCGGCTAGATGATATTGCACAAATTATGCAGTCAGAGCTTTCAAAGATAGAAGCAGATGACCTTACGATGGTTAGTGCCGAACTTCAAGAAACGTTGGATCGTCACGTGGATATTGGACTAAGAGAAGAGATGTTCATTATCGACATTAAAACACATGATATCATTGCGACGAGTACTGAGGACATTAATCGAAATATCACAGAGATACTGAATGATAGCTTGGTAATACAAGGCTTAAATGGCAATACAATTGAGAAAAATGTAGAGATTAGTGATTCTGTTCGAACAAAGGATAAAGTTTATCCGGTCGTAAAGAATGGTAAGCAGTTAGGGATTATCTATCTTAGATACGATCTTAAAGATATTTATGAATCGATCCGAATGGCGCGAACGATAATTTTTAGGGCGATATTAACGTCGCTACTGGTTACAATTGTTCTTGGGTTCATTATCTCTAAAAGCATCACTGATCCGATTAATGAAGTTACTAAAAAAGCGACTTTATTGGCTGAAGGTGATTTTAATCAGTTCGTCGATATTAAATCAGAAGATGAAATAGGGATGCTATCGAGTACTTTTAACTTCTTGGCAGGTGAACTGAAAGGGAGTATTAGTGAAATCACGCGTGAAAAGAGCAAACTTGAAGCCATTATCAACTATATGGAGGATGGGCTAATCGCTATAAATGCAGAAGGTAAAATCATTCATTCAAACCCTAAAGCACTTAATCTTTTAATGAGAGAAAGCTTTATAGATGATGATGTTATCGGCGATTTGTTATCCATTTATAATTCTTGTCGAGATGGTGGAACTAAAAATATGACGGTCAACGGCAGGGTGTTAAAAGTGAATTTTGCACCTTTCCAGGACGAGCATTCAAATAGGGTGGGAATTGTTTTTGTATTTCAAGACATTACCGAATCGCATAAGCTTGAAAATATGCGACGTGAGTTTGTTGCTAACGTATCGCATGAGTTAAAAACACCAATAACGTCTATTAAGAGCTATACTGAAACCATTCTTGAAGGGCGTGTGGATGATCCTGAAATGCAAAAAGTATTTCTGGAAGTTGTCAATACAGAGGCGGATCGTATGTCTCGTTTGGTTAGCGATCTGTTAGAACTCAGTAATTTTGACTCAAATTCAGTTAAGCTAAAAAAGGTACCCTATGAAATTACGCGTCTTATGGACAGCTGTATTTTAAAAATTCAAATGACTGCGGAGCAGAAGAAGCAAACAATAATAAAAAAATACGATTTAGAGCCAATCGAGTGTCATTTTGATAAAGATAAGATTGAACAGGTGGTGCTCAATATTTTATCAAATGCGATAAAATATACACAGTCTGCAGGTCAAATAGAAGTGCAGTTAAGACCTGGTGCCTCAGATGAGACCTTTGATATCGTCATTTCTGACTCTGGCATGGGAATTCCTGAAGAAGATCTTGATCGCATCTTTGAAAGGTTTTATCGTGTAGATAAGGCAAGATCAAGAGCACATGGTGGAACTGGACTTGGACTTTCTATTGCGAAAGAAATAGTAGAAGCACATCAAGGGTCTATTCGTATTGATTCAGAGGTAAATATTGGGACTAAAGTAACGATTTCGTTACCATATTTGTAAACAAGGTGTAATGGCATTTTAAAACCTATGTAATGGTATTGTAATAGTAAAAGTGTATAATACTAATGTGGGTAATTTGACCCTGTTGATTCTATTTTTTGGAGGAGCGTCACATGCGCAAGGGAATTGGGATACTATTATTGGGAATTTTAATACTGTTGGGAGGCCAGATGGGCTTTGCTGCAACCAATCATCCGGTTGAAGCAAATCAAATTATCATCGCGGAACCTACTGCAGAGAAAGTTACAAATGACAAGCAAGTATTTGTTGTTGTCAATATTACCAATGTAGAAATCGTAGACCACCCTATTACGCTGTCTATCGTAAAAATCGAAAATAAACTGCCATTTGTTAACGAACTAGGTTCGGATTTAAATGTCTCAGTGATGAAGTTGTCTTCAGGTGCTGTCGGTGAATTAGATCGTACCGTTCAATACAATACCAGTTACAATACAGCTTCTCCAAGCTACTCTGAAAATTATGCCGCAGAAATTAAAGTAATTAATCGTTTTTTTGAAGTTAAAGATTTAATTCTTTCACATAATTATGAAATTGCAACCATCAATAAAGTATATCGATTTGATTTAATCGTAGGAAATGAAGAAGCTATATCTAAGCTTACTGAAGAAGCAAAAAAGGATTTTACAAAGTGGTCAAATTTAAAAAGCGCTTTGGTTGACTTAAAGAAAGAATACGCGACTTTACAGGTTCAATATTCAAAGTTTTTTGAAAAGCAAGTTGTGACTGATAAAATTGACAGTTTAAGCTACTATAATTTAGTCGGTAAACTAGGTAACGGCACTTATAAAGTTAGATTTTTAGATGAAGCGTCACAGCTTATAAAAGAGTTTACATTTGAAGTGATTGATAAAGAAGAATCTATTAAACTTTTAGAACCATTAACAACTAAAACGAATTAGGAAGGAACCAAAGATGCACGTGGTTAAAGAACGTTTTAAGACCGTTCTGCTGATCTTACTCATTCTTTCTTCATTGTTGCTAACACGAGTTAATCTCTTCAATGGATTGATAAGCGAAGCACAATCAGAAGAGGCAGAAGTAGCATCCACAAAGCTCTCAACGTATATAAACCCCCAAAGTTATTCTGTTAGCTTTGGGGGTCTATCATATACAAAGGTATATGATTTAGATTTACAGGAGAGTATTTGGAGTGAGGTGCGACCATTTATCCTAAGTACTTTCGTCAACTATGAATCAGTAGAGCAAATTACTGAAAAAGATTATACAAAGGCATTTACAGAGAATAGCTTATTGATAAAGATGCCATTTAGCCTGAGTATATCAGAATTCTATAGTGTTTTTTCTGACGAAGTTTTAGGAGATGAAATTGCAAACATAAAACCGAGAGAATATCTGATTAGAGAGGGTAATGTACGCTCTTTATATTTATTTGATGAGGTTAATAATAAATATTATCTTTTAAAGCATAAAACCATGAAGCATGACGTGGGAGCACTGATAGAGGTTATAAAAGCTCAAGAACCAGTAGAATATCGAAAAGTAAATGATCGCTATAGCTTGCCCAATATACTGGATGAGACTTATAACACACTTAATTATGTTCTGATTCCGGTTCAATATAATTCAATCACTTCTGCAATAAAGGTCCAGAACGAAGTGCGTACAGACGACGCTTTTTTTAATCAAGATATTTCAGCTTTTACCAATGCGGTTTTTGGGAATCGATTGGACTTTGTAAAAAAACTAAAGGATGTCAATGATTCAATTGTTTTAATGTATGGCTATGGCGATAAGTCGTTAACCGTTACTCAGACTGGAGAAATCATTTATAGAAGGAAATTTGACGCAAAGCTCTCTGATAAAATCAGTTTTGTACAAGCACTATCGTTTGCAGCTGGTAAATTAGAAGGCTTTGGTGCTATGCCAGAGGGAATCTATTTGGCGGACTATAAGTTCGATTCTGAAACCAGTACTTATACCTTCTATTATAACTATAAGTTAAATCAACTAGCTGTAGCAAGGTTATCCTCAAAAGATTATCCGATTACGATCGTCGTGCGTGAAGGTCAAGTCGTATCAATAGATAAGAATGTAAAATCATTTGCAGGTGCTTATGTTTTAAGTGGTACACCAATTGAAAGGTTAGCTACGATAGATGATTGTATCTATAATAATATGGTTGAATTAAGTGTATATTATCTTCAAGATAAAGGGATAACAAATCCAACTGAAAGTGTATTTGACCAATATTATCCTATGATAAGTGAGATTAAAAGCATAGAATTGACTTATATAGAGCAGAAGACAAACGATGGTTTAACATATATGCAGCCGACATGGCAGCTTAGAATATCTGATCGAATCTATTTGTTCAATGCCTATGATAGTAAGTTGATTAAAACCTATAAGTACTAAAATTGAGGTAGATATGGATTGGCCTAAGATAAAAACAATACTCATTGGTGTGTTGATTATAACAAATTTAATATTGGGATTTGCTTATATTAAAGAGCAAAATCGATACGAAATTGATAATGAAAACAATTTATCAGATGTTGTTGCACTCTATAAAAATAAAAATATTGATGTTAGTCAAATTGATCTTGCGTTTCCTAAATCAACCCTATCAGCAAATGTTGAATTGGAAACCTTTGATGTTGCTTTAATCGGTAAAATATTAGGTGATAGCTATAGTGTTCAAAGTGATTCGTTTTTGACTGAGACACATACTCTGTATTTTGATGATACACATTTACTTTATTTTGATAACAATCATTCAAGTCGTGTTAAACAAGATGGTATTTCAAGTTTATCCCAATTTCGTCGAACTATGGACGAAGAGACACGCCTGAATCGAATGACGTTAGCAAAAACATATCTGGAATCCATTGACTATCCACTTTTTTATGATGCATATGAAGTATCTACACTTGGTAAGTATACGTTGATTTCATTTTACAAATCTTTTAACGGGTATCGATTTGAAGAATCAAAGACGATGATCTGGCTATACGATGATGAAATTATTGGCCTTAAGGGTGAAAATATACTCAAGAATACTATAACCGAGGGAACGAAGTATGATATAATTTCCGTAGATAAGGTGCTTTATAGTATATTGCCAGATATTGACGCAGGTGATCGTATAGTGGAAATGACACTTATCTATAAATTAAATGACGAGAGTTTGTTGGTATCTGACCTTATTATGGGGGAAGCGCTATCATACTATAAGATAGTATTGAAATCGGGTCAACAATTTCATGTAAACGCGATTCAGGAGTAAAAGCTCTCATAACCGAGGAAATTATGCCGTTATCATTTTGTTCATTAGCAAGTGGCAGTTCTGGCAACTGTCAATTTATCGAATCACAAACCACTAAACTGCTAGTCGATGCAGGCATGAGTGGTAAATATATAAAAACTTCATTGGAAACGATTAATGTCAGCATCTATGATATTAATGGGATTTTACTTACACACGAACACGCAGATCACATCAGTGGTCTGGGTGTTTTGATGCGTCGTTATAAACTACCTCTTTACGTGACGAGAAAAACATGGGAGGTACTAAGTGATAAAGTCGGTCAAGTGGACGAATCCCTTTTGCACGTATTTGAAACAATTGATGACATCCTTATTGGAGATATTAGAGTAAAGGGAATTAAAATCACTCATGACGCAGTAGATCCGCTTTGTTATACGTTTCATCACGATGGTTGTAAGATTGGAATTGCAACGGATTTAGGTGCAATCAGTGACGAAGTGATAGAACATTTTAAAGACTGTGATTTGTTGATGATTGAATCCAATCATGACATTGAGATGTTAAAGGTTGGACCTTATCCAATGTACCTCAAGAGAAGGATATTAAGCGAGTTTGGTCATTTAAGCAATGAAGATGCAGGACATATTGCTCGAGAGCTCATAGAATTTGGAAGTGTTAAAAATATTCTTTTAGCGCATTTAAGCAAAGAGAACAACTTCCCAGATCTTGCTTACGAAACAGTTAAAGGGATTATTGAAAATGAAGGCTTAATTATAGGTAAAGACATTAATCTTGATTTAACGTATAGAGATAAAGTTGGGAAATTATATAGAATTGTAAAAGAAAGGTAAGTCTATGAAGAAAGTAATCACACTCATACTTTCGTGTTTTCTGTTTTTTTCAATACCAGCGTTTGCAGAAATTGACACAGATGAGTTAAGCCATAAAGTAAATGTTGAGATGATCAATTATAATATTCCAGGTGTAATGGTGACCGTTGTAAAAGAAGGGCAAACCTTCTATGAGTATGCACTTGGAGAATCGAATATACTGTCTAAGACAATGATGGATACTGAGCTTACTGTAGTACAAACGGGCTCAATTTCTAAGGTTTTAACCACTTACGCCTTGCTTAACTTATTAGAGGATAAAGGGATCAATTTTGATGCGGCTATTGTTGACTATCTACCGGATTCACTTAAGAATAATGCAGCGATCAACACGCTTACCTTTAGAAACTTGTTAACACATACCACAGGCATTCCAATGGTAAAAGCGGATTCTGCCTATCCAGAAGATCCTGTGAAAAGTCTACACAATAATTTTTCAGAGCAAGCTAAGATGTTTTTTGATACGCACAAGATTAAAGCCATCGTTCCTCAAGATGACTATACCATATTTTCAAATGTTGGCTACATTCTAGCAGGTGTTTTAATAGAGTCAATTTCAGGCGAGAGATATGAGTATTATGTTGCACAAAATGTTATGGAACCACTAGAAATGACGACATCAAAAAATTTGCTTGAGAAAAAGCCAACCTTAGGAACATCTTTGGTTCAAGGCTACTCAATTTTTGGTGGTCAAAAAACGCCAATGCGTCAATTTATGACCAAATTTTTACCATCAGATGATTTCTTAACAACGACACAAGATATGACGCGATTTTTAAAGTTGATGACTTCAGATGCTTTAAATGATGACATTAGAAATGCGATGCTAACCAGACAAGTTGCTAATAATGCGTTGGTCTTAGGAAGAAGCTTTGGGTTTACAGTTGTTCACTATGGCAAATATGAGGCGTTCATCCATGATGGTGGCGTTCCTGGTTCAAATTCAAGGATGCTGATTATTCCTGATTTAAATTTAGGGCTCTTCATAACATACAATTCAAATGGACTTGCAGCAAGAGAAGCTTTAACCAATGCCGTTTTGAGTGATTTTATAGAAAATGTCGATCAGAAGGATACGTATACTCTCTTTGAAATATCGGATTTAACGAAGTTTGAAGGCGCTTATAGTCCAGTTAATGCTTCAGAAGATACGCTTGAGAAACTCACTAGAATCATTCATCAAATCAGAATCAACAGTGAAGATCAAACGCTAAAAATAGCAGGTGACATTTACCAGCCAATTAGTGAAACCGTATTTTATAGTGAAAACAGTGATAATTATGCTGAATTTAGGACAGATAATGAAGGTCAGTTAGAATATCTTATTATTGGAAATACCATTTATGAGAGAACCTCAATGTTTGAAAGTATCATTTTATCAGTGACTTTGTTAGTACTAATGGGACTATGCAATTTACTTGCCTTATTAACCATTCTATTTAGATGGTCTAATATGAAGGTGAACCGTATCCACGACACGCCTCGAGTGGTGCTTCTGCTTCACAGTTTATCCGTATCAGGTGTCCTTGTTTTCATTATGGTGATTTCAATGACTTATGATATTTGGGACGTTATCTATGGGATTAATGATGCGGTAAATGGTGCAAGATTTTTTGGAATCGCAACGTTATTGCTTACAATTCCATCACTTGTAATGATTAGTAGAGCAAAGCAAGATTTTAGATGGTCGAGACTGTCTATAGGCATCTATCAAATACAATCGGTATTAGGGGTATTTATGGTGCTTTGGATGTTCTTGTATAACTTAATATAAAAATAGGACAAAACTCACAAAAATGTGGATAACCTGTGTATAAGTACGAGGATATCCACATTTTATATACATATGTGCCAATTTTATGCTCAGAAAGAGGTGTTGCAATGAGATCTGTAGTAATCGATACCCACAATGATACATTGATGAAAGCTGTTAACGAAGCGACCTTAGAACCAGAAGTAGACATATCATCTGAAACCAACTTTCACATCGATCTACCTAAGATGAGACTAGGAAATGTGGATATTGCATATTTTGCTGCCTTTTCTGAGGATGGGAGCGATGTAAAGTTAGCGCAGCATAGAATCTGTGCTTCATTTAATGCGCTTTCAGAACTTGAACGTTATGCGCATACGACTTTTGAAATCTATAGAGGTTTGACTAGGTTGGATCAAGCCATCCTTCAAAATAAGAGAGTTGGTGTTCGAACGATAGAAGGTGCATATAGTCTAACAGAAGAAAATTGTTTATTACTACTGAAGCAATATGCTCATATAGGCGTTCAAGCGATCGCGCCGGTATGGAACTATTCAAATGCAATAGGTGAAGGGACATTAGAGGCATATCAGGATGGAACGAAAACGGAGGGCGGACTAACCCAACTCGGCTACGCATTTGTTAAAGAAATGGATCGTTTAGGTATGATGATTGATGTGTCGCATATGAATGAAAAGACGTTTTGGGACGTGGTAAAAAGCTCAAATGAACCGATAATTGCAAGTCATTCAGGTGCGTATTCGGTAAAAAATCACATTCGAAACCTTAAGGATGATCAATTATTTGCCATTAAGCAATCCGGTGGGGTTGTAAATGTGGTTTTTTGCAGATATTTTTTAGGAGATGAAAATAGTAATTTGGAGACGTTACTTGATCATATCGAATACATTTCAAATTTAATCGGCTATGAGCATGTTGGTTTGGGATCGGACTTTGATGGTGCTACGATGCCCATCGATCTTGAAGATATTTCAAAAGTACCTTTGATTCGTATTGGCCTTGAAAAAAGGGGTTTTACAAGCGAAAAGATAGATGCAATAATGGGTAATAATAACCTTAGACTTTTAAAGCATTTTGATCAAAAAATGAACGTCTGTCAACTAGATGAACAACAGCGTTATTCAATGAAGCTGAATCAGACGTCACAGTTTACTCTTAATGTGAATCAATTATTTCAATTTGATCAAAAGGATCTCTGCGTTATCGTCGACGGTCAAATGTTTGAAGCTGTGATAAACGATGAAAATGAAAGTATTCAGATAGAAAAAAAATATGAAAAAGACGATCGCTATCACTTAGTATCGTTGTTTGACTTGGATTCAGATTCTTTAATATTATCAGAAGTGTTAAGATTCAAATAATCTAGCAGCTGCTCAGCCAGCTGCTTTTTTACTGTAATTTCCGCGATTAATGAGGTTAATAATCCCCCCGCATTATCAGGTGTAATTTCGCTACCGATGGCTTTAAGCACTTTCTCTCTTTCAGTGTCCTGAATATTTGAAAAGGTGTCATAATAGTTTTCTTGTGATTTTAACAATTTCAAGTAACTATCTACATCTGGAATAGAAAATATCTGCTTAAGGTGATACACCAAGATCATATCTTCAATCGTGGTCTTATCGTATTTTTTCTTTATAGGTGCATCCAATAGTTGAGATTTCACGTAGTTATTGATCATGGTTTTAGTAAAAACTGTATCGTCTTGGGTGCGTTTAAGCGGTGCTAAAATCCCCTCCAAATAATCTAAAATTTGATCCATATAAAGTGGAATTGAAGGAATTCGATCGTCATGTGGGTTTTCGAAAGTTAGGTGACTCATATTTAGTGTTTTCATATGACCTCCAGAAAAATATAGTTAGATTATATCATTGTATTAAGTTTTTATAAAGACCTATTGCAACATTGCAAATCAAGTGATATTATATAGACACAACATCACGTAGTATTCGTTACTATATCGGAGGATATCAAAATGAGAGAACCTATCAATACAATTACGCACCTAATAGGTGTTTTACTCGGCTTTTTAGCATTGGGCATTATGGTGACCCAAGCGATTTTTAAACATAACCCTTATTACTTGGCAGGTGGTTTAATCTTTGGATTAAGTATTATCCTGTTATATAGTGCTTCAACGATTTATCATTGGTACAACGGAAAAAAAGAAACCATTTTAGTAAAGCTTCGAAAGCTTGATCACTCGATGATTTTCGTTCTAATAGCTGGGACCTATACACCTATATGTTTAACGGTTTTACGAGGAACATTAGGATACGTATTATTGGCTTTAGTATGGTCACTTGCCATTTTTGGAACAATCTCTAAGGTAATCTTCATCAACATGCCAAGATGGTTGTCTGCAGGAATGTACCTGTTTTTAGGATGGCTAAGTATTTTCTTTATCGTACCTATCTTCAGAGCGTTGCCGTTTGCTGGGTTTCTTTGGTTGGTCATCGGTGGCGTATTATATACCGTCGGATCCATTTTCTATGCTAAAAAACCAAAATTTTCAATTTCAGGATTTGGGTTTCATGAAATTTTTCATCTTTTCATCTTAGCAGGAAGCCTAGCGCATTTTATTTTGATTAATCATTACATCTTTGGCTTTAACTCTTAGACAATGCCTTATAACCTGTATGAATATAATAGTAGTCCCATAGTCAAAGAGAATTTACATGACTATGGGATTTTTAATTAGCCTCAATCTCGCTTGTGGTAAAATCTAAAGGCTCGATGCCTGAAGATTTTTATTAGAAGAAAAATCGCATTTTGGCATATTTTGGCATGATAATTGCGTGCAATTTATTTATATACGAAGTATGGAATTGGAAGAGTTAGCATGTTATAATTGTTAAAACTCTTAATAGGTTTGGAGGTCGCTATGGTAGGGGATAAGAGAGTATCTGCCATTATGCAAAAGCATCTAGAAGCCATAGATGAGCAAAAGGACAAGATGATTAAAGCAGGCTTTAATCACATTAGCATACACAATTTTAGGGAGAGTATTAGACAGTTTAGAGCTCTAATTTACTTTTATATGCCCAATATCAGACCCAGTGATTATAGAGTCATTGAAAATATCTCTAAGAAATATTTTAACATGACCTCTTTGATCCGAGAGATTGATGTCTTTGAAAACGGTTATTCCGATAGTATGACGGATGCCACTAAAGAAAAGTTGGCATTGATTAAAGAACCGCTTCTCCAGAATCTTAAGGATGAACTTCAAGAAACCAAGGGCTTCTTATTTCAAAACGTAAAATTACATGTAAAGGCATTCGAAAAAGAACCTGAGAAAGGACCATGTTTAATCTCTAGGCAATGTGAACTGCTATCTTATTTTATCGATAGAGAAGAAGAAGAGTTTGGTGAAGAAAAATACATTCATAATAAGCGGATGATGGCTAAAAAAATACTTTATATTCATGAAATGCTATTGTCTGAATGTAAGGACTTAAAAGAAGTGAATCTTGAACTGGATCACTTTCAAGAAAAGGCAAAACAGGTGCATGACGTATGTGTTAATTTGAGGTTTATAGGTAAATATCGCTTAGACGATGAAGTATTAATTACCAAGCTCGTTAGAGATCATGTTCTTTTTACCGGGCAAGCTGCGGGACAGTATGACGTGACATGTGATGTCATCAAATCATATCTAAAAATTTAAAACCAATATAAATCTTTGGGCATCTAGCCCTCAATTTTAATCAAGCAAGGTTGTCGCTTATTGAAAGCGGATCTACTTAAATAAGAAGGACTATGACAATTGCCATAGTCCTTTTCCATTTTCTATTCATGAATTACTTTTCGTTTTCTTCAACCCATTCTTTCGCATTTTCGACGGCCATCTCAGATGGAAGGTTGACATGTGAGTCGCTTTCGTATTTTTTTGCATCAGCCCAAGCTTCTGTTTGGCTTGCACCTAGCTTAGCTTTTGATTTTTCATTAAGCTCTTTCATAATGACCTCCTTGTAAAGTGTTTGGTAATCATATACCCTAAAAGAATAAAAATAAACGATAATATTTCTCAACTAAACACTTATGTATAAGTTTCATTGAAATTTAGATAACTATAATAAATTGTGTTATACTATGCTTAAATGACATCAAAATCGATAGGAACAATATATGGACTTAATAATAAAACTACTTGGAATTTTATCTGCAGAATTTAAAACAGCTGTAATAGCAGCGATGCCGATCATAGAACTTAGAGGTGCTATTCCCTTTGGCATATCCTTTGGGCTATCTCCGATTCATGCTTTTGTGGTGAGTTTTTTAGGAAGCATGTTGCCAGTTCCAATTCTACTTCTCGGCATCAAACCAGTTTTTAAAATTTTAAGACAGAAGCCACTTTTAAAAAAATGGGTGGATCATCTAAGCATTCGTAGCATCAGTAAAAGCAAAAATATAAAAAAATACGGTTTTCTTGGATTGTTGATCTTTGTAGCGATTCCACTACCAGGTACAGGTGTGTGGAGTGGTACACTTGCTGCAGCACTTTTAGACATCCGGTTTAAAACGGCTTTTCCAGCAATTCTAATTGGTAATTTCATTGCAGGTATGGTAATAATGGCGATAAGCTATGGCATTATAAATGTAATTATTTAAGGGGATATTGATAATGAGTATGACAAAGGTTGACATGGTTGACACCAGTACGAAGAGCGCAAGGTATGAAAGAATTGCCCTTGATATCGCCTATAGCATTCTCAATGAAGAATGGAAAATTGGCGAGTTAATCAAAGGACGATCAACACTATCAGGCAAATACAGCGTTTCACCAGAAACCATAAGAAGAGCACTTAAGTTACTTGAAGAGAAAAGTGTTGTAGAAGTAATTGAGAAACGTGGCATCCTAATAAAATCTCAAAAATCAGCTGAACTCTTTATTAAAGAAAGCCAGTCTAAAGACCGTGTTCTCTCTATGAGAGAAGATATCAGTAAAATGATACAAGAAAAACGTGCAATAGAAGACACGATGATAGAAACTTTAGATACTTTAATTGAACAAGCGCTTATTATGAAGCATGTTGGTATCATTCATCCACTAGAGTTTAAAGTGGCAATAGGCAGCCATTTGATTGGTAAATCTATTGGAGAAGTGAAATTTTGGGAGCATACAGGTGCGACCATCATTGGCATCAACAGAAACGGACAATTATTGCTCTCTCCAGGTCCCAAGTTAGTATTTTTCAGCGGCGATGTCGTCTTGTATGTGGGAAATGCAGCCGAGAACATCGAGAGAGTTGAACGATATGCAAACAAAAGGATCGCTGAATGATGATTTTGGCACTTTCTATAGGTTTTCTTGAACGTCTGGGATTAATCGTAGTTTTTGCCTTGCTCATTTCCAGAGCGGTGTTTTTCAAAAAATATGTAACCGGTGAGACAGACAGTTGGTGGGTGAAAATCCTATATGGCGTCTTCTGGGGATTATTGGGTGTGCTCATGACGCTAATGGGGACACCTATTTCTGGTGGTGTTGCAAACTCAAGAACCATTCCAGTCCTCTTGTCGGGGATTATTGGGGGCCCATTTGTGGGAACGCTTTCAGGTATCATCGCTGGATTACATCGAATGTTAATTTTTGATGGTGGTGATTTAACGGCATTTTCTTGTGGTGTTTCGACCATTGTGGCAGGGATTATCGGAGGTTATTCGAAAAAAAGACTGGATGCAAAGCCGCGTCGTTACTATGATGGCTTCATTATTGGCATCTTGGTTGAAGTCATTCAGATGGGATTGATCCTGCTCTTAGCCTCGCCGTTTGATCAAGCCTTTGCCCTAGTAAAAATCATATTTTTGCCAATGACTTTCCTAAATGCCCTCGGTGTCGGAATGTTCTTATACTTTATCCAACAAATTTACGACGAGAATGAAAATGCTTCAGCAAAAATGGCACATTTGTCGTTACAAATTGCGAATCAGACGGTTCAATATCTAAGAAAAGGGTTGACTGAGTCGTCTGCTAAAGCCGTCTCAGAGATTATATTTAGGTTGACACAGTACGATGCTGTTGCAATCACAGATACTGAGGTAATACTATCTCACCTTGGCGCTGGAGAAGACCATCACAGCCACGGCAGTCCAATATGGACGCAAAAAACCAAAGAGGCATTACAAACTGGAATGATACAGCAGGCACAGAACCTAAAAGAGGTGGGCTGTAATCACGAAAATTGTCATCTGAGCTCTGTAATAGTTGTCCCTTTAAAGGTAAATGAACAGCCAATAGGGACACTTAAGGTCTATAAGACAAAGCCAAATGCTATTAGTAAACCTGATATTGAGCTGGTCAAAGGGCTCGGTACGCTTTTCTCGACACAACTTGAGCTGGGCGCGATTGAAAAACAAAAGGAAATGCGTGCAAAGGCAGAACTGGTTGCACTGAGAGCGCAAATCAAGCCACATTTTCTCTTTAATGCCCTTAATGCAATTATGTCGCTGACGCGAACCGATCCAGACAAGGCTAGAACACTTTTACAAGAGTTAAGTGTCGTCCTTAGAAACGGATTTAAAAACAGTGAACCCTTTATTCCCCTGGAGGACGAGCTTCGCTTTATCGATGCTTATTTGAACATTGAAAAGGCAAGATTTCCAGACAAGCTAAATGTTGAGATGACAGTGGAGGATGCGTTATCACTTAAGCTACCGCCACTTATATTGCAACCGTTGGTCGAGAATGCGGTTAAACATGGGATACAAAAAAAGCAAGGACCGGGACATTTAAAAGTGGAGATTAAGCGTGAAGGAGATGAAGTGTTATTCTCCATAAGTGATGACGGTGTGGGTATGCTCGTAGCAGCGAAAGATGAGAATCCAGATGTGAGTTCAGAGAGCTCTGGAATTGGATTGATGAATGTAAGAGAGAGATTATTGAGTATCTATAGAAGAGAACTGGATATAACAAGTGTTCCAAACGAAGGGACGCAAATAAAATTTTCAATACCCTATCAAAGAGTAGAGGAGAATTAAAGTGATTAGAGCAGTTTTAGTCGATGACGAACCATTGGCGATTCAAGAGCTCGAATACATCTTAAGTAAAATCAGCTATGTTAAAGTGGTGAGCACTTTTACCGACGCGATGGCCGCATTAAAATTTATAAAAATTGAAGAGCCCGATGTGGTTTTTATGGATATCGATATGCCTCAAATGACGGGCATTCAGGTGACTGAGCAACTGAAGAAGGAAGGGTCACTGACTCAGGTCATCTATGCGACCGCATATGATGAATATGCGATAAAAGCATTTGATCAAAGTGCATTAGATTATCTTCTTAAACCATATGATGAAGAACGCATCTATGCTGCAGTTTTAAAACTGAAGCATTTACTAGACCGAACGCCTCAAAGGCCGTCCGTGGTTAACAAATCCACCTTACAGCGCCTACCAATCTGGATCGGTGAAAAAATGTTGCTTATCAATTTTGATGAAATCCTTTACTGCTCGGTTGAGAACAACAAAGCCAAGGTCTATACAGAAAAGACATGTTATGAGACCAACGACTGTCTCGTCAATTTGGAAGACAAATTGCCAGGTGATCGTTTTATGAGAACGCATCGTTCGTATCTCGTCAACCTATCAAAAATCCAGGAAATTTCTCCATACTTTAACAATACTCTGGTACTTAAAATTGAAGGCAGCAAAGAGGAAATTCCCGTAAGTAGAAGCTACTTAAAAGCATTTAAATCTGCAATGAATATTAACTGAGTTTTTTTGCATTTAAAGTATGGATTTTTGCATTTAAATCTAAAAACATCATAAAGGCAACAAAAAGATGATACGATGAGGGCGATTCATTATTAAGGATAAGGAGGCGTCTTATATGGTATCATTTTTGTTGTCAATAGTGGCGTTATTGGCGGGGTATTTTATTTATTCAAAAGTTGTTGAACGAATTTTCGGTATTTCTCCAGAGGTAGAGACTCCTGCTACGGCGAAAGCAGATGGTGTCGATTTTGTTGAGATGGATTGGAAACGCGTTTTCCTCATTCAATTCTTAAACATAGCTGGACTTGGACCGATTTTTGGAGCAATTGCAGGTGCGTTGTGGGGACCAGTTGCATTTCTTTGGATCGTTTTAGGTTCTATCTTTGCAGGTGCAACACATGATTATTTCTCAGGGATGCTATCGGTTAGACACAGTGGAGAAACCATAGGTGAAATCGTAGGTCGTTATCTTGGATTAAGCGCAAAACAGGTGATGAGAGTTTTCTCAGTCGTTCTTTTAGTACTCGTTGGCGTCGTATTTATCTCAGGACCAGCTGGCTTATTACAAACTATGACAGGCATCAATAAATATTATTTCTTAGCACTTATTATTTTATACTATATATTTGCAACCATCTTACCAATTGATAAAATCATCGGAAAAGTATATCCAATCTTTGGTGCTGCACTCATTATCATGGGTGTAGGCATTATGGGTGGTATTTTACTCGGTGGCTATACAATTCCTGAAATTTCTTTCCAGAATTTTCATCCATCACAAAAATCAATCTTCCCATTCTTGTTTATTACGATAGCATGTGGTGCAATCAGTGGCTTCCATGCAACACAGTCACCCATTATGGCAAGATGCTTGAAAAATGAAAAAGAAGGCAGACGCGTTTTCTATGGCGCTATGATTGCAGAAGGTATTATTGCTTTAATTTGGGCTGCAGCAGCGATGAGCTTCTATGGCAGCACTGAAGCACTTGCGGCAGCAGGTCCTGCAGCAGTTGTTGTCAATGACATCTCTACGACATTACTTGGCACATTTGGTGGTATCTTAGCGGTTCTAGGCGTTGTAGCAGCACCGATTACATCTGGTGATACTGCATTTAGAAGTGCGAGACTCGTCATAGCAGATGCAATGAATTTCAAACAAGACAAACTAGTAAGTAGATTTTTAATTGCTGTACCTTTATTTGCGGTGGGGATCGCACTATGCTTTATTGATTTTACGATTATCTGGAGATATTTTGCATGGTCCAATCAAACTTTAGCTACCATCGTTTTATGGACATCTGCGACGTATCTATATAAAAATGCTAAGCCTCACTGGATTGCTTCGCTTCCAGCGACTTTTATGACTGCAGTAGTCACTTCGTATATCATCGTAGCACCAGAAGGTCTTAAAATGTCTGAGAGCATTGGTCTTCCTGTGGGAATCGGAGTTGCAGTAGTCACTTTTGCATACTTCCTAATGAAAGCAGCTTCGGAAGGTAAAGCAAGAGTAGCGGCTGATGAGGCATAATATTCAAAGTTAACCATTGTATCATTCATTTAAATAATAAGACGGCTCACTATCTTTCGATGGTGGGCCGTCTTTATATTTTACATGTAGTAAAATCTTAAGATGTGATTTCCATATTTTTTTTAAGTTAATGGATTAGACTTCTCGAATGATACCGAGTGGTGTTTGTTCATGATCCTGTCCAAGTGGATTATCCTTAAGAATACGCACCATAAGATTCTTGTCGATGTCCTTATGAGAAACGCCGAGGATAGCACCCGCTAAATCATTAATATCCACAACCGCTACTTTAACACCACCTAGTGCATCGCTAATCTCTTTGGCTACTTCATTTGGACGCGCTGGCCCTAATACGACGTATTGATTATAAGGTGGGAGTGTGTTTGGTGTAGGACCGTCAATCGAGGTCGCTTTATATCCTGCGACGTCATAAAAAACACCTTTTTTACCAAAGGGTTTCGTTACAGCACTGGCTGCTGCAGCAAATAGAATTCTAGGGATACCACATTCTATAAGTGCCATCTCCATGGTTTCAGGCATCCCCAAACCGATACCAGCAGGTGTTTTAGTGACGTATTTTGATAGTAGCTTAGCTAAGGGTCTCGGCTTAATTTCCTTTAGTGGAATTGCTCTTCCTTGCGTAATGCCTACAATTTTTTCAGTGACAAACAAGAGGTCGTTTGACTGAACTAATTCTCCCGCGTATTGCTTAATAACAGAGATTAAATCATCTTCTCTCATTACGACGTGCGTCTTAATTGGAATTCTTAAAAATGTCTTACCGTCTATCTTAACCTCAGGCGGCTTTACCCTTCTGGTTGCTTGTTCGCTCATGAAAACCTCCAAATTCAATAGTTACAATTTATTATATCACCTATTGGAAAAGAGACAATGCCAAATGCTAACAACCTTGTTGACTTTGATGAGTTGTTAGTGTATAATTGTGACAACTTACTTTTCGTCTAAAGTTGTCAGTGTAATAAATATTATGTCTTTATATGTGTAGAAAGGAGGACTTCTATGATTTTGAATCAAGGTTATTTAGTAAAAAGAAAAACATCCACACGACAAGTAGAGCCGTATACCATGCGACTGGTTGAAGCAAAAGAAATAGACAGTGTCATGCACCTACAACATCAAGTCTATGAAGGACTTCCTAACAAGCAGGTGCTATATAAAGACACAAAATTTGAAATGCTTGAGGATTTATATAACGGTGCCATAATTATTGGTGTGTATAACTCTGATGATCGATTGATTTCTTATCGATACATTAGTTTTCCGGGGAATTCTAAGAAGAATCTGGGAAATGACATTCACTTGTATGAGAACGAGCTTGATCGAGTTGTACATCTTGAAACCACTTTAGTTGATCCAGAATACAGAGGCAATCGCCTCCAATCTTTAACTTTATCAAAAGCCATAGAACTGATTGAACCGATGGAAATGAAACATTTGCTCTGTACGGTATCGCCTTATAACTTGTTTTCACTTTATAATATTATGTCTGCAGGGCTTAACATTAAAGCACTGAAGAGAAAATATGGAGATGATACTCAAAACGGTATGTGGCGCTTCATTTTGCATAGGGATATATCCAATGACACTGCTTGGAATGATTTAAATGCGAAATCACTTAAAATGGACAGCCTGATGGAACAAAAATTTTTGATTGAAAAAGGTTATGTCGGATATAAATTAAACAAGGATACTCAAATGATACAGTATTCTTTAGCCAATTAAGCCAATTACAATTAATCTTCATGTTCAGATATTCCTCCACTTATTTTAAACTTTCACTAATGTGAAAGTTTTTTTCTTTATTGGGAATAATTCAAGGATTATTAGGTATAAATTCAGCAACATAGTTATTTGATATAATCATGGTTATTCTATAAGTTTAATCAGAGTTGTACATACCACAAGGTAAGGTGATTTTATGAAGTGGATAGATGTAGAAACGCAATATAAAGCACTGTTTGATCGGAGTCATGATGCAATCTTTCTATTGGATCTATCTGGACATCATATTGTGTCCAATCAAAAGGCGGCTGAAATCTTTGGTTATTCAACTGAAGAGTTGATTTCTCTTAGCTATAGAGATCTTTCAGCTGAGTTAGACGAGAGTCAAGCAATGCTGGAAAGGTTGATTAATGGCGAGAATATAGGTATCTATAGACGTAGATTTCGACATAAGGATGGTCATATTATCCCAGTAGAGATAGATATTGAGTTGGTTAAAAGTAGCAAAGGGGTTCCAATCTATTTCCAAAGCATTATCAGAGATGTAAGTGATCGCGTTGCAAACGAAGTGAAGATTGCAGCATATACAGGTTTACAATTATCTTTGTTAGAAACGACCATCGAGTTAATGGGAAACCCAATTGAGCAAAGCGGTAACAGTATCAATCAAATGCTTGAACGCATAGGTGAGTTTTATGAGATAGATCGCGTCTATTACTTTAAATACGATGCCCAGAACCAACTGATGAACAATGCTTTTGAATGGTGTGGCACGGATATTTTACCTCAGATTGATAACCTCAAAAATATACCTTTCTCCGATTTTCCTGAATGGGTTGAAGCACACTTGAAAGGTGAGTGTATTAGATATGATGATGTGTCAGCCATGCCCGGAGGTGCTGAAAAAGAAAGCTTAATCTCCCAAGGGATTAAAAATATAATTACCATACCGGTTATGTTTAAGGAGACTTGCCTTGGGTTTGTAGGCTTTGACTCTGTTAGAAAAATAAAGGTCTGGCGAACAGATGAAATTGACTTGTTGAAGCTACTTGCTACCATTTTAGCCAATTATGAAGTTAGAATTTCACATGAAGCTAGTTTGTTTGAGTCCGTAAGAAAAGAAGAAGCTGCAAATGCATCCAAATCACAATTTTTAGCCAATATGAGCCATGAGCTAAGAACCCCTTTAAATGGTATTATTGGCTCTATCGCACTTTTAAAGCAAATTATTCTGGATGAAAAACCAAAGGGATTTTTAGAAACTATTGAATTTCAATCGAATCTACTTATGGATAAGTTAAATGATCTATTGGATTACGCTCGAATCGAGAAGGATGAAATAGAAATAGATGATATTGTCGATCAACCAAGGTCGGCATTTTCAAAGCTCTTTACAAAGTTTGAACTTGAGGCGGCAGATAAGGAGTTAAGCTTTGAAGTGGTATTTTCTGAGCAGGTACCATCGCTTCTCGTACTTGATTTTAAGAGAGTTGAAAAGGTACTGTCTCATTTGCTCAGCAATGCAGTTAAATTTACAGAAACAGGAGAGATTGGTGTCAGTTTCGATTATTTGAGTTCTGACCATCTTTTATTGATGACGGTTAAGGATTCGGGGGAAGGCATGAGTGAAGCTTTAGTCAATAAAGTCTTCTCACCTTTTGTACAAGGGGAAGCAAGTGCTTCCAGAAGGTTTGAAGGTATGGGATTAGGACTTGCACTTTCTAAATCCTTCGTACAGCAATTAGGAGGAGAAATTCAGATAATGGCCAATGTACCCAAGGGCACTGTAGTCTCTGTAAAAATTCCAGCGGGGTATAAGCAGTCAGAGATTCCTTTTGAAGCCTCCGTGAAGCTTACAAAACCAAATCGATTGAATACAAGTAATTTAGAAGATTCCTTTATGAAATCCTTAGAAAAACTAAAAGAGGCACTGATGCTACATCGACCTATCGACAGCCGACAAATCATCAGAGAGTTAGAAGTAGAAGACCTCGTACCAGATCAAAAGGTAATTATCGATGCAATTGCAAAGCATATAAAACGGTTTGAGTTTAATAAAGCTTTAGAGGTGTTATCCAAATACGAGGAGCGTGTTTATGAAAGCCCTAAATAAATGTAAGATTTTAATTGTAGATGATACGAGAACGAATCTTGAAATATTGGTTGAAATTTTAGGTGAAGCATACGATGTATCGGTTGCTTTGTCAGGATTTGAAGCACTTGAACTCGTCAAACTATGTCCGTTTGATTTGATACTCTTAGATATTATGATGCCGAATATGGACGGCTATGAAGTTCTTGAGAAGATTAAAAAAATTGAGAGCTATGATGCTGTACCAGTTATGTTTATTTCTGCATTATCAGATATCAAGAACAAAACCAAAGGGTTTAATTTGGGTGCGGTGGATTATATCGTTAAACCTTTTAATATTGAAGAGGTTAAATCAAGAGTTAAAACCCATCTGCAGCTTAGAACTGCTCTGATGGCGCTTGAAGATCAGAACGAAATTCTAGAGCACAAGGTTGAAGAACGGACACATGAGGTTAGGATGATACAGCATGCGACAATGATGAGCTTTGCAAGCTTAGCTGAATTTAGAGACTCTGAAACTGGTGCGCATATTAAACGTGTGAAAGAGTATGCTAGAGTGGTTGCGACCGGTCTTAGAAGCCTCGACAAATACAAGCATCTGATAACAGATCGGTATGTTGAGCTTCTTGTCATGTCTTGTCCACTACACGATATCGGAAAAGTGGGTATTCCAGATGCCATTTTACTCAAAAAAGGAAAGTTGACCTTTGAAGAGTTTGAAGAGATGAAAAAGCATACGATCTATGGCAAACAAGCGATAGAAGCAGTTGAAAAAGATGTCGGCTCACTAGGGTTTTTACATTTAGGGAAGGAAATTGCCATTTCACATCATGAGAAATGGGATGGCAGTGGTTATCCCAATGCACTTAGTGGTGATGATATACCACTTTCTGGGCGTATAATTGCTATTGCAGATGTATTTGATGGTTTGGTAAGTCGCCGTGTATATAAACCGCCATTTACACTTGAGGTTGCAATTGGTATTATATTAGAGGGAAAAGGCGCCCATTTCGATCCGGATGTCGTAGAGGTGTTCATGGAACAGCTGGAAGTCATTAGAGATATCGGCTACCATCAAGCAGATTCTGAGGAAGAAAGAGAAGTGCTAGCAAAACCATATTCCCTTTGAGGTGAGCATGAGAATTAATAATTACATCAGTGCATCGGGCTATTGCTCAAGACGAAAAGCAGATGAGCTGATTTTTCAAAAAAAAGTTAAAATTAATGGCAGAGTTGCATCTATCGGGGATCAAGTCAGTGAACAGGATCGTGTGGAAGTGGCTGGGAAACGCATAGGTCAGAAAAAGAAACACGTCTATATCGCTTTTAATAAACCCGAAGGCGTTATCTGTACTACGGAAAGGCATATAAAGAACAACATTATAGACTTTATCGGCTATGAAGAACGAATTTTTCCAATTGGAAGACTGGATAAAGAGAGTGAAGGGTTAATTCTTTTAACCAGTGATGGCAGTATCGTCAACGAAGTTTTAAGAGCTGAAAATGGTCATGAGAAGGAATATAGAGTTACCTTAAATCGTGCATTTGATGCTGATTTTTTAGAGCAAATGCAGTCGGGTGTCGTTATCTATAACCCAGTTAAAAAGAAGCACGAAAAGACATTGCCATGTAAAATTCACAAATCAGATGCGACGACATTTACCATTATTTTATCACAGGGGCTGAATCGACAAATCCGTCGTATGAGTGAAGCTTTAGGCTATGAGGTAGTCAAACTCAAAAGGGTTCGATTTCTCAATATTAAGCTTGGAAATTTAAAGCTCGGACACTATCGCCCATTGTCAGATGAGGAAATTAAAAACTTGTTAAGCAAAAAGAACAAGTGATGGTATTGACAAATTCATAAGAAGTGATAAAATTATCGCAAATGCAAATCAATCGCATTTGCGATTTTTAATTAACTATCATCTCTATTGTTGTAAAATCTGATGGCTTGACGTCTGAAGATGGATATATGAATTTGAAAAATGGAGGGTACAATGATTCAACTTAAACATAAAAATGCGGATCGTAAGCACCGTAAGAAAACGGTATTAATGACTATATTATTAACCTTTATACTGGTTTTATCTGGATGCCAGGCCAATGGTTCGCAAAACGAAACGGATAATAATGGTATAACTGGGGCGGGTGATGCCCTTGAAAATAATAAAGAAGAGGTCACTCAACTGAATGTAGTAACGACATTATTTCCTCAGTATGATTTTACTAAGGAAATTGGTGGTGAAAACGTGGATGTGACACTCATCATCCCGCCAGGTGTGGAGCCACATGCATTTGAACCGACGCCACAGGATGTTTTAAAAATGCTTGATGCGGATGTTCTTATCTATACCAGCGCTGAAATGGAGCCCTGGATAACCAGTGTTCTAGAAACCTTGGATCCGTCTAAAACATTGGTTGTTGATGCAAGTGTAGGCGTTGATATGATTGCATCTGATCATGAAGATGCAGATCATGAAGAAGATGCAGATCATGAAGATGAAAATGATCATGAAGGAACCGATCCGCACTATTGGCTCGATCCAAATAATGCTATAATTATGGTGAGTAACGTAGAAGTAGCACTCTCAAAGAGGTTACCCGAGCAGACAACATTTTTTAATGAGAATGCATCAAAGCTTACGCATGATTTAGAGGCACTTGATCAGGCGATTGTTGAAGCGGTTGAAAGATTTGACTCAAAAACCATATTATCAGGTGGGCACTTTGCCTTGGGTTATTTTGCTCATCGCTATGGTCTTGAAAATGTTTCTCCATATGAAGGTTTTTCACCTGATGCAGAACCAACGCCTCAAAAAATTGCACAGTTAATCGATACTATTTCAAGCACAAAAGCAAAGGCGATCTATTATGAAGAGTTAATTGATCCAAGAGTTGCTAAAGTAATTTCAGACGAGACAGGAGTTGAAATGCTATTACTTCACGCAGCACATAACATTTCTAAAGAAGAGCTTTCAAATGGAACGACTTATTTAGAGATTATGTATGGTAATTTAGAAAGATTGAAAGAAGGGTTAGGATATAAATGAAGCTAATTGAAGTGAGTAACCTAGTTGTAAAATATGGTCATCATGTAGTGCTTGATCACGTATCCTTCGATATAAAACGAGGCGATTATGTGGGACTAGTAGGGGCAAATGGTTCCGGAAAAACAACACTTGTTAAAGCACTTCTTGGACTGATTCCATACGAACAGGGAATTATAAAGTATGAGAAGGACACCATTAAAAAGGGGTATCTACCTCAAATTGCTTTGACGACAGATCGGTTGTTTCCTGCGGAAGTTAGAGAAATAGTCGGTATCGGTCTTTTAAGTGGTAAAAAAAGGCCTAAATTTCTAAACAAAGAGGACTTGGTTTTGATCGATTCTATTTTAGAAAGACTTGACATCCTACCGTTGAAGAATAAAAAAATAGGCGATTTATCTGGGGGTCAGCAACAACGTGTCCTTCTTGCAAGAGCATTGGTTGGTAGACCGGAACTCTTGATTATGGATGAGCCGACAAGCGCACTAGATCCAAGGGTTCGTGAGGATTTTTATAGATTGATACAAGATATAAATGAAAAAGATGGTACGACTATTTTGTTGGTTTCCCATGATCTTGGGAGCATTCAAGAATATGCAAAGAAAATGCTGGTTTTAGACAGAGAAGTTGTGTTTTATGATGCGGTTGATCAATTTACTTCTTCGTTTGGCTCAAAGCATTTTCATTCTTAGGAGGCGACGATGGCAGTTTTTAATATGATTATTCAGTCGCTTCAATATAGTTTTATGCAAAGGGCAATCATTGTGGGCATATTAATTGCAGTCTGTAGCTCTTTACTCGGTATTTTTTTAGTATTAAAGAAATTTTCCATGATTGGCGATGGTCTGGCACACGTTAGCTTTGCTACTGTAGCGATTGCTTTACTGCTCAACCAATCACCGCTATATTTATCTATTCCTATCGTTATCTTAGCATCGATGCTGATACTTAAATTAAATGAAAAAACACAGCTTCATGGGGATGCAGCTATTGGCTTGGTGTCTTCTTTTTCAGTCGCGTTTGGTGTCCTTATAGCGAGTATGTCCAAAGGGTTCAATGTTGATTTATTCAGTTTTTTATTTGGTAGTATCCTTCTAATTAGCAAATCAGATGTGGTTCTATCTGTCATACTTGCAATATTGGTTGTCAGTACAATCGTTTTATTTTATAAGGATTTGTTTGCAATAACACACGATGAATCATTTGCCAGTGTCATGGGCATCAATACCAATCGAATGAATACATTAATCGCTGTATTAACAGCAGTTACGATCGTTTTAGGAATCAGAGTGGTTGGTACGATGTTGATTTCAAGCTTAATTGTTTTTCCAACAGTTACTGCACTACAAGTATCAAGAAGCTTTTTATCGACCATCGTTATTTCCACAGTTATTTCAGTCGCTTCAGTGATCATCGGAGTGATTGGCTCCTTTGTATTAAACTTGCCTTCAGGGGCGAGTATTGTAATGGTGAACGCAATTTTCTTTCTAGTAGCGATGATCATTAAAAAGCTACGTTAGGAGGCAACTATGAATCAAAATATTGTCGAATTATTTAAAGCCAATCAAATAAAAAATACGACTCAAAGACGTCGGGTCATTGAGTATCTAATCACTTGCAAGGAACCTGTAACTGCTGAGAGTATCTACATCGCCTTATTTGAGGATGACGCCTACGAAGATAAGGTGAACCTATCAACGGTTTACAGAATACTCGATTTGTTTGTTAAACAGAGCATCGTTTTAAGAAATTCGTTTGGCAATGAACATAAGTCTACCTATGAGTTTAATCGTAGGGAGCACAAGCATCACTTGATTTGTGTAAAGTGTAATAAAGTAACCTCTATCAAAGGCTGTCCGTTAAAAGCCTATGAACAGGATCTTGGCAATCAAACGCACTTTAAAATTTTAGAGCACCGATTAGAAATTTTTGGCGTCTGTCCTTCGTGTCAAGAAAGAGGTAATTAAAGAAGAAAATCGGGACATCCATTGACAGGATTTAATAGAGAGTATAATACAAAAAGAGCAACCTACTGCAGATTTGCAATAGAGTTGCTCTTGTTTTTAGAATAAAGAATCAATACTGAAGATGGCACCATTAAAATTAAGGCGTAATAAAATCCTGAGTAAAGTAATTGACATATTCACCACCAATGTAGATCCCAACACCAAGATAATCAATCTGTCTTAATAGATTTTCTCTATGTCCAGGTGAATTTACCCAACCTGAGTGTGCTGCAAAAGCATTTGTGTATCCTGCAGCGATGTTTTCAGCAGCTACAGAATAATCGATACCATCTGCTAAAATACGATCAAAGGGCGAGTAACCACTTGGATTAATGTGATCGAAGAAAGAACGAACTGCCATATCCTTGCTGTGTTTTCTAGCCACGTTTGCTAGACCCTCATGCCAAGCCAAAATCGGTTTGCCATTTGAAACTCTAAAGACGTTTGCTAAGTCAAAAATGGTCTTCTCATACGAAATTCTGAGTGCATCAGATGCTGTGCCATATTGACGTTTCATAGCTTGTTCAACGCTATAATCCACTACTTTTACAGCGAAGAGCTTTCCACCCAAAGTAGTATCAAAATAAGCGGTTACATAGGCATTGTCCTTTAGATAAACAGCCGTTTCAGCTGTATTGTACTGCTGATACTGCGTTGTACCTTTTTGGATGTAACTCAGTGGCGTTCCTAATAACTTGGTAACCTCTGCTTTGGTTTGGCCTATTGTGACGTTTGACTTGCCACTTAATAAGTCAGAAGCAGTATAGAGCGCAACAACTTTGTTGTTCTGAATGCCAATTTGGTAATAGCTTTTATAGTTACTGTGATAGACCAGCCATTTAAAGCCGTATTCACTAGAGTCTTCGCGAACGGGTTGACCTGCGAGTTTGATAACCGAGTCGTAAGAGTCACCTAATTTTATTCCACTGACACTGTAAGTGGCTGTAGGTGTATTTCCTTGTAGAACGCCAATTTCAGTGAGAAGCTTTTGTGACATTACAGCGGCATGTGCTCTTGTAGCGGTCTTTGTAGGTCCAAACGTACCATCAGGATAACCATTTATAATGCCAAGTGCAACGGCAGCGACAGATTGATCGTAATACTCACTTGAAACCGTATTGAAATCTGATAATGAGCTTAATGCGCTGGATTTTTGTGTTTCACTTATGGTTTTACCTCTACTGTAGAATGCATTGACGACGATGCTGGACATTTCTTCTCGAGTAATTGATTTTTCTAGGCTGCTTTCTGTAATGCCGCCATACTCAGTATCTTTAATTAAGCCCGAAGTAAGCGCAGACTCTGCATAGGGTGCACCCCAATATTCATTTGGCGTTGCAGCTCTAAGTGGTAATTTAAGTGCATTGACAATTATGGCAATAAACTCAATTCGCTTTACAGAGGTATCTGGTCTAAAAGTACCATCTGGATAGCCGTTAATAACGCCAAGGGGTTTGATTGTATCTATATAGGATTCAGCCCAATGCCCTGTAGTATCCCCAAAAGCAGCTGCAAAATCTGCGGGTATACTTGTTACAGCAAGAGCAATTAGTAAAACAGTGACGAAAAGTCTTTTAATAAAACGATTCATAATTTCTCCTTAAGATCTACTTTGCAGTTGACATAATAAATGTGTAAACTTAAAGTTACACCCGAATCAACAAACTACCTTTATTATACTTGAATCGTGTTACCAGTGCATTACATTTCCATAAAGAATATAAGTCAATTCTATGAAAAAATGTTTTGAATACCTAAAAGACAAAAAAGTCGCATTAAATTCTGCGACTTTTAGAGAGCTTCATATTTGGATTCGCTTACAAACTATCTGATATGCTGGTCAACTCTTCTACCATACCATAGATGGACTCTATGCTTTGAGTAAGCGTATTTAAAATTGTCATGATTTCATCAGAAAGTGTGTACATCGTCTGAGTTTCTTCTTTTAATGATTGACTGTCAGTCATGATAGAGTTGGTCATCTGTGAAATGGATACCACAGAATCATTACTTTGCTTAGAAAGCTTACTGATCTCTTCAGCTACTACTGCAAAACCTTTGCCTTGCTCACCGATACGAGCGGATTCAATCGCTGCATTAATTCCAAGCATATTTGATTTCTTTGATATGTTTTGAATGATGGCAGTAAAAGAGTTAACTTCACCTATTTTGTTGTTAAATTGCTCTGTCAATTGAGCCAGTTGATTGGAAAAACGCGTAAATTCTTCAGCCTTATCAGAGATGTTTTTTGTTGAGTCAGTTATATCCGAAAGGTTATTGCTTAGCTCTTTAGCCATATTTCTTAATAGCTCCTGCTTTTCGGTGCTTTCACCGATAAACAGGCTACCGATTACCTTGCCGGTCTCGTTGTCATAAATAGGAAGTGCTGTTCCAACATAAGGTATGCCAAATAAGCTTGCATCTACAATGGCCATTTGTCTTTCTTTTAAAGTCATAGCTTTTTCAACAAGAGAACCGACTTTTACTGGATCTCCAATTTTGACTCTATGGTTGAGTTGCTTTCCTGATAAATAGTGTATGTAGGTATCTAAACTAGTTACAGCGATTGCTGTATCTCTAATTGCCAAGGCCTGTATGGTTTTGGAAAGTTCAATTAATTGTGTTAATTGTGGATGTATACTCATAATGCACTCCTTTTGAATGGTTTCATCCTATTATAAAATGCAAAAACAATGCCATGGCAATTATAAATTATTCTTGCCCTTAGTTGTATCTATACAAGCAAATCCGCCATCGTTAAAGATGCGTAGGTATTACATGGCTGGTAATGATAGGAACAGAAAAATTAAAAAGTGTAAAGTTTCCGATACATATAAATATAAATGTACGAAAAACTGTAAACAAAAGTTACACTTAATACGTATTAGTTGAGTTTCTTAATGATTGCAATCTGTATTTTGGAATTAGCAGTAAGATTGTGATTTACGTACTGTCTATTAAAAACTAGATTTGCTATAATGTGAGAAAGACTAAAAGTTGAGGACATAACAATGGAACAGGATTTAACTAGAGGCCCTATTCTTAAGGGGCTTGTAAAAATGGCGCTCCCAATTATGGGAACGAGCTTTATACAAATGGCATATAATTTAACCGATATGATTTGGATTGGATTCTTGGGTTCTAATGCAGTTGCAGCTGTTGGAATCGCAGGATTTTTTATGTGGCTATCACAAGCTTTTATTTTTCTAGGTAAAACGGGTACAGAAATTAGAGTAGCTCAGGCAACTGGAGCAGGAAAGAATGATGTGGCACAAAAGGTTGCACGAAATGGTTTGTTTATCAGTTCGGTAGTGGCTGTGATCTATTCCTCGGCTATCTTATTACTGAGAAGACCACTAATCGGTTTTTTTAATACGAATAATGCAGTTGTAGAAGATATGGCAATTGCCTATTTGATCATCGTCGTATCAGGTTTGATTTTTAACTTTTTAAATCAAGTTCTGACAGGGGTTTTTAACGGTAGAGGGAACAGCAAATTGCCGTTTCAGATCAATGCGGTTGGTCTTGTAATCAACATGGTGCTTGACCCAGTTTTAATTAACGGAATGGGTCCTTTTCCTGTTATGGGTGTCAAAGGTGCTGCGATTGCTACGGTGTTTGCTCAGGCAGTCGTTCTATCGATTTTCGTCTATAACATTCGCTTTAAACACAGTTTGTTTAAGCACTTTCAGTTCATTCGAAAACCAGATCTTGACGAAGTGGCTACCATCGTTAAAATGGGATTCCCACCAGCACTTCAAAGTGCCTTATTTACTTTAATTTCTATGGTTATTGCAAGAATTATTGCGGAATATGGTGCGCTCCCGATTGCGGTTCAAAAAGTGGGATCACAAATTGAATCTATCACCTGGATGACTGCAACTGGATTTGCAGTAGCGCTGGGAAGCTTCGTTGGACAAAATTATGGCGCAAATCAATACAGAAGAGTGGTTAAAGGTTATTTTACTTCGATGAAAATTGCGCTGGTTATTGGTTTGTTTAATACATTGCTATTATTCTTTGGCGCAAAATGGCTCTTTATGATCTTTATCAGAGAATCTGCTGCTATTCCACTTGGGATAGACTACTTGAGAATTTTGGCAATTTCCCAGCTCTTTATGTGTGTGGAAATTACTAGTTCAGGTGCGTTTAATGGGATCGGCAGAACGGAACCCGCTGCCTTAACCAGTATCGCATTTAATTTGCTCAGAATTCCAATGGCAATTTATTTTAGTAAAATGACCATACTTGGTTTAAACGGAATATGGTGGAGTATCACCATTAGTAGTATATTTAAGGGTGTTATTGTCTTTATTTGGTTTAACATCATCATAAAAAGGCGTCCGGAGTTTAGTGATAGGACTGCAGATTTACTGGAAAACTAGCTAATAAAA
The DNA here is from genome assembly GCF_058683495.1 of Fusibacter sp. QWL-12. Taxonomy (NCBI): domain Bacteria; kingdom Bacillati; phylum Bacillota; class Clostridia; order Eubacteriales; family Fusibacteraceae; genus Fusibacter; species Fusibacter sp. QWL-12. The sequence goes on along the minus strand of NZ_CM178745.1, from coordinate 1,516,211 downwards.
CTTTAAATAATTAAAGATTAAATGTAAATTTTTTATTAACAAAGCCAAACACTTAAAATACTAAACAAAGTAAAGAACTCGTAAACTTACTTGATTTTTACTCATGTGAAGCGTATGATTAAATTTATCCGAGTCCAATTGTATGGACTCGAAATACAAAGTATAGGAAGTGTGCGGGGGTATGCAATTTCATCTTGTATTGGCAATAGGTGTTTTTTTCGTTACGTATTTACTGATTATGTCAGAAAAGCTTAACCGTACTGCAGTTGCAATGGTTGGCGCGCTTTTAATGGTAATACTTAATATTGAGGGGCAAGAAAAAGCACTACATTATATTGACTTTAATACCATCGGTTTATTGATTGGGATGATGATCATCGTCAATATTATGAAGAAAAGCGGTATTTTTCAGTATGTCGCAATTAAGGCGGCAAAAATTGCAAAAGGAGATCCATGGAAAATTATTCTCTACTTTTGCGTTATTACCGCCTTTGCTTCAGCGCTACTTGATAACGTTACGACAGTTTTATTAATTGTTCCAGTTACTTTGGTTATAACCGATACTCTGGAGCTAAATCCAATTCCTTTTTTAGTACCTGAAATTTTGATCGCAAATATTGGTGGCACGGCTACACTAATTGGTGATCCACCGAACATTATGATAGGTAGTGCAACTGGATTAGGATTTATGGATTTCCTAGTGGCACTTGGACCAGTGGTAGTGGTAATCTTTATTATTACCATGGCTATTTTTAAGTTTGGTTACAGAATTCACTATGTTGCTTCAGACGAAAACAAAAGAAAGATCTTAAAGCTAGATGAAAAGAAAGCGATAAAAGATCCTGTTCTTATGAAAAAAAGTATTTTTGTCTTGTTATGTACAGTGCTAGGATTTGTTTTACATCAGTACCTTGGCTATGAGTCGGCGACAATTGCCCTCTTTTTTGCATCCGTCCTTTTATTGATTAGTAAATGCGATGTTGAGGATATCTTTATAGAAATAGAATGGGCAACCATTTTCTTCTTTATCTCTTTATTTATCCTAGTAGGTGCACTTGAAGAGGTTGGCGTTATGGAATATCTTGCTTCTAAGCTTCTAGAAGTTACAGAAGGCAATATGATGTTTACCATGGTGGTTATTTTGTGGGTATCAGCAATTGCTTCTTCTGTATTGGACAACATTCCTTTTGTTGCTACGATGATTCCATTAATCAAGAACTTTGGGGCGATGTCTGGTCTCGATGTGACACCTTTATGGTGGGCACTTGCATTAGGCGCATGTCTCGGAGGTAATGGTACACTGGTTGGCGCATCGGCTAATGTAATCGTTTCTGGTTTGGTCGCAAGGCACGGACAAAAACTAAGCTTTGGTTATTATTTGAAAATTGGTTTTCCTTTAATGATTGTTTCGATTGCAATATCAACAGTTTATCTTGTTGTCTTTATCATATAAGGAGGCGTCTATATGCGAAAATTGATGAATGCAGAACTGATGGAACACGATATTAAGCTGAGACAGATGGGTGCAGATGTTTACGTTATTAACTCTAAAATGTGTTTTGTTGTCTTTTTAATTGGCAATACTGAAATTGCGTATGTTTATAATGTCAACAAAAAAGGACGCTATTTTTTAGAGCGAATAAAACCTTATCCATTAGCACTTAGAGAGTTTGAAAGAGAAGAAGATGTAATTGAGATCATTGAAATTGACCTAGAACAGTTTAAAAATGCTTCAAATAGTCATAACATAGAGACCTTTATTGAAATCAATCAAAACTTCAACTTGTCGCTTAGAAAGTTTGAGGATTTATTCCTCTACTTCAATGTACCAAAAGAAACAGCTGAAGCGATAAAGTCAAAGCTTGAGGAAATTGATCACATTATAGAAGCTGCAAAGACTTCATCTGATCGAATTTACTTTAAGAAAAATCCTGATAATTTATAATTGGACAAATAATGTATATAAACAGACTCAAATCGGATGGAAATGTAGACAATTATGTAACATTTGCTTGGATATGAGAGTTTACTGAATAATTGTGTCAGTTCATTAAAAATTCTGTTAATAAAAAGTATGAGATTATTAACACCGATTTTATTGTATTTCCAAACTCTATATGGTATTTTTAAGGCATATTGAAACGAGGAGTACATAGAATGACATTAACAGAATTCAAAACGACAAGCCCTTACGATTTTTCGCCTGTCGATATCATATTGGAATGGTCAAATCAAGCTGTAGAGCTTCACTATGGGGATCAAGAAAAAATTCAGATTTCAAAAATCCAAACGGTTGCCTCGGAAAGTGTTGATAAAGTTGTTATCAGCGAGATTGCAGGTAAAGACTATACCATCAGGGAGATGTTAACTGAAGCAAGTCGCATTCTCAAGAGAAATGGTAGATTGTTTATCGCACTTGGAAAGACAGTAGGCATTAATCCATTTTCAAGATTTAAATCGAAGCAAAAAAGCGAACAAGTAATGACGCATATTGAAAAGTATGTTGGTGAGCTTGATTTGTTGATTGATAAGAATTACATTCTTCAGGACGATCAAGTTTTGCTTGAAGTTGTAAAGTTAGAAAGTGATTATATATTAAAGAAGGTTGTCATATAGCGGTGCTGTTGTGACTGCCTTTTTTTTATGTTAGAATCAAAATACAAAGAGAGGTGATTGTGTGTTTATAGGAAAAAACAAAATTATTTTTTTCTTACTCATCTGTATGGGAATCAGTCTAGTAGCCTGTTCGCCTGATTCAGAAATAGTCAGTACAGAAAATACGGATGAGTACACACTTCAAATTTCCAATTCTGTTTTTGGTGAGGAAAGTCAAAACGTCTACATTACATGTGCAGCTGCTGAGGGCTTATCGGCTTATTCTCTTACAAAAATACTATATGAGCAGCCTACTTTAACTGAAGGCATAACGCTCGATTATAAATTGTATAATGATGTCGAGTCTTTAAAGGAGGCTTTGGAAAACAAAGAGCCTTCTATAGCCGTATTACCTTTTACACTTGCAATTGATACCTTAATCGCCCAAGAAGACTATAAGTTGCTTGGCGTAGCAAAAGGCAATAACCATTTGCTTTTAGGCATTCAATCCTTATACGATGTGCAGGGGAAGTCCATTAAGGTCTATGATCCGTCTGGTTATCAAGGCGTGTATTCTTCATCTATAAAAAGACTAACACATGACCTTGCCTTAAAAGGTTTAATACTAGATCGAGATTACACATTATCCTATATTGATACAATGGAAAATATGGTTCAAACAAATGCAAATGACTTGTTGATGATTGAAGAAGTTTATCTCGATAATCCAAAATTTGAGCAATACAACAACTATGTCACCCTTGATGAAGTGGAAGACTATCAGCTAGCAGTCATCGTACAAAAAGACGCTTATGAGGTTTATCCGGATTTGGTGGCTGCTTTTAGCAATGCTTATTACCGTGCTTGTATTTGGCTAAGCGCCAATCCAGAAAGAGCAGTAGCATACGCGATGCAGATTGATACGACGCAAACTACTATGCCGGTTCGAAGTATCTACTATTTCAATGCCGATAAAAGCATTAATCAAATCCTACAGATGATCGATTGGTTGGGCTACAGACAAAACGTCAAGGAGCGCATTTCAAATAGTGTCTATAAAGTACAGTAGTGAGGTGAGGAGGCTATATGGAACATTTATATAAATGGCAGGAGTTAGATGTAAGAAAAGATGCAACCTCAGAGACTTATTTCTTAGACTTTGAAAAAGACATGGCTGAAAATGGTATAAGAACACGTGTTGAGCCAATTTCAGGCGGTGGATACAGACTACTTGTGCCACTAAAGGATTATGAAGTTGCTAATGCGTATTATACGGGTGAAGTTAAGGCAATTATCTCAACTCATGAATCACTTTATCACGTTTTTGAAGACGATCTTTCTTTTAGAAATAAGAAACTTTATGACAACCCATATAAGGGAATGTTTAAGTTTAATCGCTTTCGAAGTTACTTATATATTGCATTTGTTTTAGTCGTTATGTTAATCATTTTGAAGTTTGTTAAAATTCCGTGAATTTACTAAAAAAATGAATTATGACCTTTGACTTTTTAGGTATTAGTGTTAAACTATTGTCATGGGGATAGTTTATTTTTTTTGCTTTACAAAGTTAAATTATTAACAAACGGAGGGACAAAAATGACATTTGAAATGACAAATGAAGACCTCATGATGCGTGAACTGTTCAGAAAGTTTACAAAAAATGAGGTAGAACCAATCGCTGCGGAAATAGATGATTTAGAAAGATTCCCAGCAGAAACTGTTAAAAAAATGGCAAACCTCGGAATGATGGGTATTCCATTTCCGAGAAACTACGGCGGCGCAGGTGGTACTTACTGGCAGTACATCAACCTTGTAGAAGAGCTTGCTGTAGCATGTGGCACAACATCAGTTGTCTTATCTGCACACACTTCACTTTGTGCAGCACCTATCTATGAATTTGGTACAGAAGAACAAAAACAAAAATTCCTAGTACCACTTGCTAAAGGTGAAAAAATCGGCGCATTCGGTCTCACAGAGCCAAATGCAGGAACAGATGCTTCAGGTCAACAAACAACTGCAGTTCGTGATGGCGATTATTACATCCTTAACGGAAGTAAAATCTTTATCACAAATGCCGGTTATGCAGATATTTACATCGTAATCGCTATGACAGATCGTTCTGCAGGCTTAAAAGGCATTTCAGCGTTTATCGTTGAAGCGGGCACACCAGGATTTACAATTGGTAAGAAAGAAGCAAAAATGGGTATTAGAGGCTCTAGTACTTGTGAGCTCATCTTTGAAGATTGTAGAGTTCCAGCAGAAAACATGCTTGGCAGTGAAGGTAAAGGTTTTAAAGTTGCAATGATGACCCTTGATGGTGGTCGTATCGGTATTGCAGCACAAGCTCTTGGAATTGCTCAAGGCGCTTATAATGAAACTGTTAAATATGTAAAAGAAAGAAAACAATTTGGCAGACCTATTGCTGCCTTCCAAAATACACAATTTGAAATTGCAAACATGAAAACCAAAATCGAAGCGGCAAGATTTTTGGTATACAGCGCTGCGTATAAAAAAGAGAAAAAGATGAATTATTCTCAAGATGCAGCAATGGCGAAGCTATATGCTTCAGAAGTTGCAATGGAAGTTACGACTAAAGCGGTTCAACTACATGGTGGTTACGGTTATACCCGTGAATACCCAGTTGAAAGAATGATGAGAGACGCGAAAATCACTGAGATCTATGAAGGTACAAGTGAAGTTCAAAGAATGGTTATCTCAGCAGCTGAATTGAAATAGTCTGTGTAAATGGAGGGAAAACGATGAAAATTGTTGTATGTATAAAACAAGTACCAGATACGAACGAAGTACGTCTTGATCCAAAGACGGGTACATTGATTCGTGATGGCGTTCCAAGTATCATCAATCCAGATGATAAAGCTGGATTAGAAGCAGCATTAAGATTAAAAGATCAATACGGTGCACATGTAACCGTTATTACAATGGGACCACCACAAGCTAAAGTTGCTCTTCAAGAAGCTTATGCTATGGGTGCAGATCGCGTGATCTTATTAACAGATAGAGTATTTGCAGGCGCCGACACATTGGCAACATCAACAACAATTGCGGCTGCACTTAAAAAGATAGATTTTGATTTAGTAATCACAGGTAGACAAGCGATTGATGGTGATACAGCACAAGTTGGACCACAAATTGCAGAACATTTGGCTTTACCACAAATTTCATATGTATCGGCATTTGAGCACCACGGTGATCATGCTGTTGTAAAAAGAAGCTTTGAAGATGGTTTCCAAAAGATTAAAGTAGCTTATCCATGCTTAATTACGGCTTTGGCTGAACTAAACGAGGCGAGATATATGTCTATTAAGGGCTTAATCGACGCACACAGAACACTTGAAATCGAAACATGGGGCTTTGCAGAAATCGATGCTCCAGTTGAAAAAATGGGTCTTAAGGGTTCGCCGACAAAGGTTAAAAAATCGTTTACTAAAGGCGCAAAATCAGCTGGTAAAGTCGTTGAAGGTACGCCAAAAGAATTGGCGATTGCTATCGTTGACAAGTTACAAGAAAAATTCATAATCTAGGAGGCCATATAATGAATATCAATGATTATAAAGGTGTGCTCGTATACGTTGAGCAACGCTTTGGTGAAGTTCAAAACGTCTCTCTAGAGCTTTTAGGCAAAGGGAGAAAAATTGCTGATGAGTTAGGCGTTCACGTTGTGGCGGCTCTTGTCGGAAAAAATGTAGAAAAACACAGTAAATTGCTCGTAGAGTTCGGTGCAGATAAAGTTTTGGTAATGGAAAACGACGCATTTGAGCTTTACTCAACTGAACCTTATACACAAGCTCTTGTACAAGCGATTCGTTCAGAAATGCCTGAAATTGTATTGTTTGGTGCGACTTCAATCGGTCGTGACTTAGCACCAAGAGTATCTGCAAGACTTGAAACAGGCTTAACTGCTGACTGTACGTCGCTTGAAGTATCAGAAGATAGAATGCTTCTCATGACACGTCCTGCTTTTGGTGGTAACATTATGGCAACCATCGTAAGCCCAGATCACAGACCACAAATGTCTACAGTTAGACCTGGTGTTATGACAAAGATGGAAAGAGCAGTTGGCAGAGCGGGCGAAATCGTAAATTATCCAGTTCAAATCGAGAAAAATGCTCAGTTTGTAGAAATTTTATCCTTTGAAAAAGAAACTGAAGAAAAGCAAGACATTCAAGAAGCGACAGTCCTTGTATCAGGTGGACGTGGCGTTGGTTCTGCTGAACACTTTAGCTTGCTTCACGATTTAGCTGAAGAGTTAAATGGACTTGTTTCTGCTTCAAGAGCAGCTGTAGATAGCGGTTGGATGGATCATGACAGACAAGTTGGCCAAACTGGTAAGACGGTTCGACCAAATCTTTATATCGCATGTGGTATCTCAGGTGCTATTCAACACGTTGCAGGTATGGAAGAAGCGGAACTCATCATCGCAGTTAATAAAGACAAAGGTGCTAAAATCTTTGAAGTAGCTGATCTTGGTGTAGTAGGTGACGTTCATAAAGTATTACCATTTGTGATAGAAGAAATCAAAAAAATCAATCAAGCTAAAAAAGTAGAAAATTAATGTTAATTCTTACCGATTTCTAATCTGAGGCTAACGCGTTTTATAAGTATGTCGATTATGATGTATATAGATAAACGGACGAAGGTCTTAAATAGATGGAGGTAAATATGATATTTGCATTAATCGTAATGGCGATTATCGCCAAGGTGTTACACGGCAAGGGTTATAGTTTTGAAAGAATGCTACCTTATTTGCTTATAGGTGGTATCGCAGCTTATATTTTACCAGTAGGTAAGCTTCTCGTGTTACCATTTGAAATTATCGGCTCAGTATTTGGTGCTGTATTTGGTGGTTTAGGTGGTGCAATTGGTGGTGTTATCGGTGGTATATTTGGTGCAATTGGTGGATTAATAGGTGCAATATTTGGTATTATCGGTGCCACAATTGGAATTATATTTGGCGCTATTGGTATCGTCTTTGGGATTGTTACAGTGGTTATTATTCCGCTACTCATCATTTTTTTCGTACTAAAACTTGTCGTTCATTAAAGAATCCTTTTTCATAAATTAATAAAGCCTAGAAGAGCATCATCTCAACCACATAAAGTGGAAGAGATCAATCTTCTAGGCTTTTTAATTGATTATTTTGGTGCGATATCCACAACCAATCTAGCAGGTGACTTGAGGTCGAAGACCTTAAACTGACTAGGTGATTTTAAATTGATATCAATTTGAACGCTTTCACCTTGTCCAGCAAATGAGAAACCAACGCTTGAAATGTTTGGACTATCCTTGAAGTTAACCGGATTTAAACTTGCATATGCATCTCTTGCACCTGTAAGCACGATAGTAATTTTTTTGCCATCAGCTGAAAGTGTTGCTGAATACGAAGTCGCTATATCAACGGTTTCAGTTGGCGTGCCATCGACCCACTTCATGATATCAAATGCCAGTCTTTCAAAATCGCCATGATCGCCATATCTGACCCCACCGACATCTTGACCAGAAGAAAGTGTGCCACCAGTAAAACTACCTGATGATTTAAAACCAGCATAATCAAATTCAGTTGGTTTTGATGTGGTTGGTTCTGTCGTTGTAGGTTTAGGAGGTTCCGTAGTTTGTGTTTGAGTTGATTCAGTTGTAGAAGGTGGTTCTGTAGTATCTATACTACCAGTATACGCAGTTGAATTATAGCTAACCCCATCCAACAACCAGCTACTGCCTTGATCTACTACTCTAAAGTCCCATTGGACGCTATTGGTCTGAGAAATCCCATTGGCATTTTGACGAATGACGGTATCGATAGTAAAGGTTGCATCAGATTCGTTAATTTCAGAGTCAGTGACATCAACCGATATGATTTCTTCTATCTTACCCGTTCCTGCAAATTCTGTTAAAACGGAAAGTGCATCTGAAGAACTTACAAACAAGGTTGTAATATTTAAGTTACCTTTATTAGAAAACTCCGGTAAATAGTTGAAAAATAAATTGAGTGGCTCAATTGCAGGCGCTTGACCTAAATTGATTGCCTCAAAAGTTGTGGTCTCAGTTGTTTCAACACTGCTTTGAGCCTCAGTGGTTTCCGTTGTCACCACCTCTTTATCACTATCGTATTTCCAAGGCAATTTAATGATACCTGATTTGAAAATGATAAACAACAGGACTAAAATAGCGAGGACGATGATGATTACACGATAGCTATTTTTAGAAATTTCTTCATCTTCATCGGAATTTTGAGCTGGCTTTTCAGGTCGCTTGCTCTTGAGCGGAGGAGGTGCTGAAGGTTCAGCTTTTGGTGAAGTAGGCTCTGACTTTCTACTTGGCTGAACCGGTCTTTTTTTATGCAACATTCTTTCTACAGTAGCCACATCAAGAGGGTCCTCTTCATCGGAATCCTTTAGACCAAATAAATTTTTTAGCGCAGAATCAATTTCTTCATCATCTTCATCATTAAATTCCCTCTTTGGCGCAACGACGGGTAAATCGTAACCACAAATTTTACATTGTTTTGCATCGTCAGCGTTGACGAAACTACAATTAGGACATTTCATCAGGACTCCTTTCTTTAAATATCCAGTGGGAAATCGATTGTGAAAGTAGTTCCATTTCCCATGCTACTTTCAACGGTTATTTTCCCACCATGACGTTCTGTAAGTTGCTTAACAATTGCCAATCCTAACCCAGAGCCGCCTTTTTCCTTTTGATCCTTAACTTTGTTGACCATGAAAAAAGGATCAAAGATACTATCTAAGACATCCGTTGGTATGCCGTCACCATCGTCGTGAATCGCAATTTGTAAATGATAGTCGATGACCTTTGTACTGACTACGATCTTTGAATGGGCATATTTTTTAGCATTGCCAATTAGGTTTTCTAAAATTTGATTAAACCGATAGGGATCGACATTGATATACGTCGATATAAATGGTTTTTTTAGCTCCAAATGTAAATGTGAGTATTTGAATTCATCAATTTTATGATCAAAATAACTGCTGAGGATTTTTCCTGAGTTGAGTCGTTCAAGATTTAAAGTAAACTCACCTAACTCCTGCTTCGTATAAACCGATAAGTCATCAATTAAGTGATTCAATTGATCTGCCTTTTCAGCAATAGTTGCAAGGTATTTCTCGTAAGTATCTTGATCCTTAACAATACCGTCTTGTATCGCCTCGACATACCCTTTTATAGAGGTTAAAGGCGTTCTTAGATCATGTGTAATGCTAGCAATTAATCTTTTTCTTCTTTTCTCAATTTCATGTTGTTCTAAAATAGTATCCCTAAGCCGAACGCGCATTTTGTCAAACTCAGTGCAGAATGCACCTATTTCGTTATCTGCATCATATTCGATTGGATAATTGAGATTGCCAGATTGAATATGCTCAGCGGCTTTTCGCATCGCGAAAATAGGATCAAAGATATAGCGGTTCATGAGCAAGACCAAAATCATATAAAAGATGATGATAATTACCATAAAAAGAGCAAACCATAGATAGGGATTTTTAATTACCATGGAATGCTCACCACTTCTAATATCAAAGTTAATAAATAGAAATGCCATTGAGCCAAGTGTCGTAAAGACCATCCCAATCATAAATAGAATAATTAGGCCTCTTAAGGTCATTTTGAAATTCTTCATATGCTAGCCCTTAAATTTGTAACCGATGCCCCAAACCGTTTCGATGTACTCTGGATTGGATGGATCGGACTCAATTTTCTCTCTAATCTTGCGCATGTGAACGGTTACTGTATTGATATCACCAAACTCATTGTAGCCCCAGATTTCATCAAAGATCTTTTCTCTAGAAAGGGCTTGATTTTTATTGAGCATTAAATAGTGTAGAATTTCAAACTCTTTAACTGAGAAAGGAACAGCATCCCCTTTAACGGTAACGGTTCTTGCTTTAACGTCTAATACCAGTTCCTTTATCGCCAAAGTATCTTGAGGCGGTGTGCCTGAGAGCTCGTTAACACGTCTAAATTGAGACTGAATTTTAGCGATGAGAACTCTTGGACTAAATGGTTTTTCAATATAATCGTCTGCACCAAGTCCAAGTGCGAGAATTTTATCGGTGTCTTCCTTTTTAGAACTGATCATAATAATAGGTATGTTAGACTCTGATCGGATTTTACGACAAATCTCAAACCCATCGATCTTAGGTAAGATAATATCTAAAAGTGCAAGTTGTGGACCTTCTGACTCGTACTTTTGTAGGGCTTCTTCACCATCGGATGCAGTGATAGCTATATAGCCAGATGCATTGACATAATCGCGAATCAAGGTCTGAATTTGCAGATCGTCTTCGACAATTAGGATTTTTTCCATAAATAGTTCCCCCTTCGTTTAAAGATCTCATTAAGAATTATTTGAATTGTATATCTCTATTTTTTAATGCCTTTTAAATCTGCAGTAGAAAGAATATTGATATCGTTTGAACGCATTAGAGCTTCTTTTCTTCTGTAGGCTCTATAGCTTGCATCAATCATCTCCTGCAGCATCTCTTTAAAGGTTTTTCCAGTCGCCTCCCAAAGATAAAAGGCAAGAGAGCCAGGAACGGTATTAAACTCATTGATGAACGGTTTTCCACTGACTTTATCGACCATAAAGTCGATTCTAGTAACACCTGCACAGTCAAGTGCAATAAAGGCTTCCACTGCCATTTGCTCAATTTCTCTTCTTAAATCTGGTGCTAGATCAGCAGGGATCTTTCTCTTTGCTGAGGACATGCCCTTTGATCTTGACTCTCCGACATATTTATCTTCATAAGTTAAGAAATCACTTGCTGTTATGGGCTCTTCACACACGGAAATCTCTAATTTTTCACTATCTCCTAACACGGAGATGTTAATTTCTCGCATACCAACCAACATTTTTTCAACGAGAATCCTAGTTGAATACTGCTTGGCAAAATCGACCGCATCGATTAGTTCAGCTCTGTTTTTAGCTGGTGTGACACCTACGCTTGATCCGATATCCGCTGGCTTAACAATCATTGGATAAGGTAGCTTTTTCTCTAAAGCTTCAATGATGTCTGTTTGATAATTGAGCCAATGATGTGTAAAAAACCACTCGCCATCAACCACTCTGATTCCTGTACTTTGTAAAAAGAGTTTGGAAGCGACTTTATCCATAGTCAATGAAGCTGAAAGAACGTTACAACCGACATATGGGATGTCTAAGTGCTCTAACAAGCCTTGTAAACTACCGTCTTCACCACCAGTTCCATGGATGATCGGGAAAGCGACATCGATGTGATCGATGATTGGATTCTTGAATTTTTTCACAGGGTCTTCTATTAGATAAGCATTTCTTTCACCCTTAACCAGTTGAACACGTGTGCTATTTTCAAGTACCTTTTTTAGATCTTTAAAATGCTCGACTTCCAAAAGATAATCTCCTGTGTACCAACGGTTTTGTTTAGAAATGTAAATTGGAACGACTTTGTACAAGGACATATCTAGTAGCTGCGCAATTGCTTGCTGCGCAGAGATAATTGACACCTCGTGCTCGACACTCGTACCACCAAAAATGACACCAATGTTAATCATATGTTCTCCTTAGAAATGGTTATCGTGTTTATTCATTAAAAGTATCAGGTAAATCATTTTCAATTAAAACGACATCATTTAATGAGACGATTTCATTTAATTTGGCAAACCCATCTTTGAGATGACTTGCTATATAAAGCTTTTTAGAATCATATCCCTTTTCGAGTAGGCCATCTTGAATCGGCTGTGTTTGTTTTTTTCCTACTAAAATGACGAAATCACAAGCATCGGCAATGTACTCGCCAAATTTTTTGTTGAGTGCGTAGGCTTGATCGCCAAGTTCAATCATACCTGGAGTGATGATGATCTTTTTATTACCTGCATAATTTTTCAACACATCAAGGGCCATCTTCGAGCCAATTGGGTTCGAGTTAAACGCGTCATCAAGTATCGTATACTGATCATTGACACGGCGAGTAGAAAGACGGTGCAGAACCGGTTTTAAATCTGAGGTCATCGTACTGAGGCGATCAAATGATACACCTAGCTGAAGTGCAACGGCAATCCCTGCTACGACGTTCGATAAATTGTGACTGCCAAGTAGCTTGGTACTTAGTCTGATTTTCTTTCCGGTTTTAGTTTGAACCAGTGTAAAGCTTGACCCCGCTGAGCCCACACTAATCGCTTCTATGTGGTAATCTGGTGACAACGTGAGATCATCTGTGGCTGAGTATCTTATTGCAGTCACATCATCTCGTAGCTGAAGGTTTCTAACGTTTTCATCATCGACGTTGACGATGGCTGTCCCACCTGGTTGGAGGTGTCTAAAGAGCTCACCTTTTGTCCATATAATATTTTCAAAGGTTTTAAAAGTATCGAGATGTTGTGGCCCAATAGATGTGATGATGCCGTAAGTTGGTTTAACAAAATCACACAATTCCTTAATGTCTCCGACTTCCTTTGCACCCATCTCAGCGATAAGAATTTGATGTGTGGGCTTCAAATGTTCTCTGATCGTACGTGTAAGTCCCATTTTTGTATTAAAGCTTTCAGGTGTCATCAACACGTTAAAATCTTTTGAAAGCATTGTATATAAAACGTTTTTAGTACTTGTCTTCCCATAACTGCCCGTTATCCCTATAACGATGAGGTTAGGATTCTGTGCCATTAGCTTGAGTGCATCATTATAATAATAATTATTGATGGCGCCCTCTATCGGTTTGTTAATGGTGTTGCCAAGGTAGATCATTACAAAGCTAAATGGGTAGATCAAGAGAGCATATATTGTATAAACCGGTTTTGGTAAATAAATGACTGCTGTTCCTAAAACCAATAGCACTAATAAAGCGGTGGTTAAAAGTCTTTTAATCCTTGGTGTATATACCAGTTTTTTCTTAGCAGGATAAGCTTTCTTGATCAACCTCAAAAAGTACATGTTGGCTAGTAGTAAAAGACCGCCTATGATTTTAAGGGCAACCATATCCGTTGCAAAGTAAAGCGTGACCCCAATAAGATAGATGAGTTCATAGGGTCTCAATAATTGCGTAACCGCTTTTTTGAGATAGGGTATCATATAGTACCCGAATTGTTGAAAGCGATGGACATCTGTGAAATTTCTATAATAGGTCAACAAGGTAACGGCAAGTATGCCTAGAGCTGTGGTGATCATTAAATGCCTCCAATAAAGGTATTGATTATCGTTGAAAATCGTGCGGGCTGTTCAAGGTAGGAAAAATGACCTGCACCCTCAAATACGACCAAACCAGCATCTGGTATCATTTCTGACATCAGCTTTGCATCTTCGATAGGTGTAGAGGTATCTTGATCGCCCCAAACCAACAGCACTGGTGCTTCGAAATCCGGCAAAAGTGCTCTTAAATCTTCGTTGACTACCTTGCTGAGAACTTGCTTCATAATCGGTGATGCCTGTTTGTAGTCGCTACTGGAATATAGCTCTCTATAGGCTGCAAGTGGTTCCGCTAAAAGCCATTTAAGACCAGGTAATCCAGCTAAAATTCTAAATGCTTTAAACCCGTAGACTTTAAAGTAATAGCTGAGTGGACGCTTAGGTTTTATACCCGCACTGTTCACGAGAACGATGGCCTTTGGTCTAATGCGACCTTCGAGTTTGATGGCAACACGACCACCAAAGGAATGTCCAATCAAGACCGGACTTTGAATGTTTAAGTCTTTGAGCATTTTTTCGACAAAATCAGTGTACTCAGTTAAGTTCCAAGACTGTGAGGGTTCATCTGAAGCGCCAAACCCAGGAAAGTCGATCGATAAAACGTCATATTTTTTACTCAAGTCCTCGAAAATAGCGTCAAAGGTTTGAAGAGAAGCGCCCCAGCCGTGTAATAAAACGACAGGATGTCCCTTTCCTTGACGCTTATAGTTAACTTTTAATGTATCATAAGAATAAAATGGCATTTGATAACCTCGAAAGTGTATTATTCTTTATTTTATCATAAAAACACCTCTGTAATATACTTGAATTAGGCGGTGGTAAAATAAATTTAATAATGGGACTGGTACTCACGTGTTATAATAATTCTAGAATGAAAAGCGCTCTTGATAGATAGAGTCATTTTAGAGGAGGGAAAATGCAAATGCGTAAAAGAAAACCTTTAATTAGAACACTGGTTCTCATGCTGTGTGTTCTATTGATAGGCAATAGTGCTATCTCTATGGCAGTAACTGACGTTACTTCAGGTCACTGGGCAAATGCTCAAATAGGAAGGGTAATCGACAACAAGTTGATGCCGACTTATGCGAATGGTGCATTTCAACCTGATGCTGTGGTTACAAGCCTTGAAGTTGTGACTGCTGCTTATAGAGCCGTAAAAACAGTGGGCTTATTAGACAACATTGAAATGGGAACCCTTACGAGCAAATACGAAGCAGATTTGAAATCAATTGGTGTACCACAAATGCTTTCACCATACGATTCAGATACTTATCCTGCATTGGCGTTTGCACTTGAATATAAAATTCTTACGTTAGATGAAATTAAGGTTTTTTTAAATGGCACAACATTGACTAATGTTAAAAAGGTAAATGCCTCTGTGATCATTGCCAAAACGCTCAATGTGTTTAAGCAAGAAAATCTTAATAAGATTATACTTTTAAAATACAAGGATGCAGCTGAGATCTCGTTAAGTGCTATTAAATATGTTAACTTGCTGATTGAGTACAATATTATTTCTAGTACAGGTGATAGCTTAGGTAATTTCAACCCAAACAGCACAATTAATCGTGCAACGTTGGCGATTATGATCGATGGCCTTTACACTTCATTAAAAACAGGTGAAAATATCGATCCGACAAGCGAAACTCAAGTAGAAGCTACTACAGAAGGCACAACTGAAGGCACGACAGAAGAAAAGCCTTCAGTTATTGAAACAGAAAAAACCGTAAATGGCACCGTAGTAAAAATGGATGATGGCACATTCACAGTCACAATTAAAAATCTTTCAGGTAAAGAAGAATCATACAAGTTAGATGAAGCAACTGTATCGATAAAAGGCAATGCGGGAACTTATTATGACATTACTATTGGTTCTGTCATTGAAATCACAGTTAAAAATGGTATTGCTACAGGTGTGGCTTTAACAGAAAAATTAGCCACTATCGAAGGTAAAGTCGTTCAACTTTCAGGCTATATCGGAACAACCAATAAAAGAAGATCCCTAAAGGTTGCAGTATCGGCAACTTCAAATGAGTTTAGAAATGTCTATGAGGATACTTTAGTCACGATTAATGGTGTTCCTGCTTTGGCTAGTGATCTTAAAGCTGATTACAAAGTTATTGTTTATTACAAAGATTATGATGCAAAAAGAATCATTGCTTATTCAGATGCATATGAGTTTTATGGTATATTAAACGATACGTTTACGATGACTGCAACCACCAAAATTGGCATTACAATGGAGAATGGTACTGTGTTTAATGGGACCATCACACCAAAAGTAATCTTTGTAAATGGTTCTGCTGGATACAACAAAGGCGATATCGTAAAAGCGACATTGAAATTTGGTGAAATTGTAAAGGTAGAATGGATTGGACAAGCCAAAACGGTTGTCGGCGATGTAACTGGAATCAACATTAAGAAAAATCCTGAAATCTCAATATTATTATCTAATGGTAAGACCGAAACCTATGGTTTTTCTTCTAAAGCAAAGCTTTTGAATGAGACGGGTGATAATGCAATCACCATCTATGATTTGAGATTGGATCAAGAGGTTACTGTAGAAATCGGTATCGGTGGTATCGTTCAGCTACAACAAGGCAGAAAAATCATAGCAGAGCCTACAGCTATAAAAGCAACCGTTTCTCAAGTGGTTGAATCTTCTAATCTATTAATCGTAACGGATGAAAACAATCGTATGCGTACGGTGACTTTCCCAACAGGTAGTTCATATAAGGCTTCAAATTATAAAGCGGGAATGGTGCTTTATATAGAAGGTAAAGCAATTGCAGATACGATTTTTGAAGTGATTAAAATTACAGTACAGGCTCAATAAATACAAAAATAACTACTAAAATAATGGATTGAAAACCTTGCAAAAATTATGTTGACTTCTCAATATGAAGTGGATATACTATGTAAGTATTGTTTAATTGAATCGGTCTAAAGACACCCAGAAGGGTGGCTATTAACCTTACAACAAGAGTGACAAGTCATCCTTTTGGGGACTTTCTCACTCTTTTTTTTTAGTCAAAACCTAGTATGTGGTAAAATTTGAAGGCTTTATGCCATAAAATTTTTAGTATGTATATTACGATTTATGGCAGAGAATGAGGACTCGATTTTAGACATATGGTGTTCATAATATTCTGGCTGAGGCCAGTGAGTAAATAGGATTATATGGTTATTTGAAAGGAGTCTTTAATGAGTACGAAGTATATTTTTGTGACGGGAGGGGTAGTTTCCTCATTAGGTAAGGGTATCACAGCAGCATCACTTGGCCAATTGTTGAAAGCAAGAGGTATGAAAGTAACGATTCAAAAATTCGACCCATACATTAACGTGGATCCAGGTACGATGAGTCCATACCAACATGGGGAGGTTTTTGTTACTGATGATGGGGCAGAAACAGATCTAGACCTTGGTCACTATGAAAGATTTATCGATATCAATTTATCTAAAAACAGCAATGTAACTACTGGAAAAATATACTGGTCTGTACTTACCAAAGAAAGAAGAGGCGACTACTTAGGTGCAACCATCCAAGTTATTCCTCATATTACAAATGAAATTAAGGACCGTTTAATGCGTTCGGCGAAGGAATCAGGTGCTGATGTGGTAATCACTGAAATCGGTGGTACTGTAGGTGATATTGAGTCACTTCCTTTCCTTGAAGCAATTCGTCAAATGAAATATGATGTCGGTGCGGAAAACGTTATGTACATTCATTTAACGTTATTACCATATCTTGCAAAAGCAGGCGAAATTAAGACAAAACCAACACAACACTCAGTTAAAGAACTTCGTGAAATCGGGATTCAACCGGATTTAATCGTATGCCGTACTGAAAAAGAAATTTCTCAAGAAATGAAAGAGAAAATTGCACTTTTCTGTAGCGTTGGCCCAAAAAATGTCATCCAAAACCTTGACGCTGAAACGCTTTACTCTGTACCATTAACGTTGGAAGAAGAAGGCTTAGCGGATAAAGTGTGTGACTTCTTTAAATTGCCAAATGTTAAACCAGACCTATCGGAATGGGTGAATATGGTTAACATTGAGAAGAACTTAAAGTCGACAGTAAAGATTGCATTGGTAGGTAAATATGTAGAGCTTAGAGATGCATATTTATCTGTCGCTGAAGCACTTAAACATGCAGGGATTGCAAATGAAGTTATCGTAGACATCGACTGGGTTCATTCAGAAGAGGTGGATGAAAACAATGTCGCTGAAAAACTAAAGGATTGTGATGGGATTTTAGTTCCTGGCGGATTTGGATTTAGAGGCGTTGAGGGTAAAATTATCGCAACTAAATACGCGAGAGAAAACAACATTCCTTTCTTCGGAATTTGTTTAGGGATGCAGATGGCGGTTATTGAGTATGCTAGACACATTCTCGGTTATCCAGAGGCACACAGTGCAGAGCTTAATGGCTTAACGCCAACACCTGTCATCGATCTTATGCCAGAACAACACGATGTGGAGGATATGGGCGGCACAATGCGTCTTGGTTTATACCCATGTAAGTTAAAACAAGGTTCATTGGCGCATCAAGCATATGGTGAAGAGTTGGTTTATGAAAGACATAGACATAGATATGAGTTCAACAACACTTACAGAGATGAGTTTTTACAAAGTGGCTTTATCTTAAGTGGCTTGTCACCTGATGAAAGATTGGTTGAGATTATAGAGCTTCCTAATCACCCTTGGTTTTTAGCGGTTCAATTCCATCCAGAATTCAAATCAAGACCAACACATGCACATCCACTTTTTAGAGATTTCATTAGTGCTTCAAAAACAAAACGTTTTGGTGCATAGTATACACGCTATATAATAGAAAATAGTCCTGATTTTTAGGCGAATTAGCTTTTATAGATTCAAATTACAATTTTGAGGTAGGTCCCAAATCTTTGGTTTTTGTAATAACCGAAGGAGATGGTTGACCTACCTCTTTTGCTTAGCTAAAATAGGAGTGAGGGAAACTATTTTAGGAGGGATTTTATGTCAGAAAAAGCGATGATTAGAATGCGTATGAGCATGCACGACGCGCATTATGGTGGCAACCTTGTAGATGGTGCCAAAATGTTAAACTTGTTTGGAGACGTAGCAACTGAATTGTTAATTCGTCATGATGGCGATGAAGGCCTTTTTGCAGCGTATGAAAAAGTTGAGTTTTTAGCACCGGTATATGCTGGCGACTATATTGAAGCGGTGGGCGAAATTACGCAAGTCGGTAATTCTTCTAGAAAAATGGTTTTTGAAGCAAGAAAAGTGATTATCCCTAGACCTGACCTTAATGAGTCAGCTTGTGATGTCTTAGAAGAGCCAATCGTTGTTTGTCGTGCAGTCGGCACTTGTGTTGTACCTAAAAACAAACAAAGAAAGTAGTGGTGGGCAATGGAAAAGCTAATTATAACAGCAGCTTTAACAGGCGCTGAGGTAACAAGAGCACAGCAACCCAATTTACCACTTACACCAGATGAGATCGCTCAAGATGCTTATGAATGCTATGAAGCGGGAGCTTCTATCGTTCATATCCACGCGAGAGATGCTGCTGGTGAACCAACTCAAGACATGGCAGTCTATAAGGAAATCAAAGAAAAAATCGAAGCAAAATGCAATATCATTTTCCAACCGTCTACAGGTGGTGCGGTTTGGCATACCCCTGAACAAAGATTACAGCCAGTTGATTTAGCGCCAGAAATGGCAACGCTCAGCTGTGGTACTTGTAATTTTGGTCCCGATGTTTTTATGAACTCAGAAGAATATATCGAAAAATTCGCTGAGAAAATGCAAGTAGAAGGTGTGAAACCTGAGGTTGAAGTATTTGAACGCGGTATGATCGAAAATGCGAAGCGCCTTGTTAAAAAAGGTCTTCTCAAAAGCCCTGTTCATGTAGACTTTGTACTGGGTGTACCAGGTGCTTGCCCAGGAACACCGGAGGATTTGATGTATATGGTAAGCTGTCTGCCAGAGGGCTGGACATGGACAGTTGCTGGAATTGGAAGAAGTGAGCTACCTTTAGCAGTGATGGCAATCGTACTAGGTGGGCATGTTAGGGTTGGTTTTGAAGACAATGTTTACTATGGCAAAGGTGAACTTGCAAAATCAAATGCGCAGTTGGTTGAAAGAATTGTCAGAATCGCTAAAGAGATGGGTCGTGAAGTGGCCACACCAGATGAAGCGAGAGCAATTTTGGGCTTAAAGTAATAAAGTTGGTAAGTTAGGGAAGATATATGTTTCAGAATATAAAAATCAGAGGTGATCATCACCTCTGATTTTTTTTAAAATATAATGGAGTTACTAGTATATAAGTTGTTTACCTTTTAGAAAGGCAGCAGCTCAACAGAACTGAATGGTTCATAGAAGATGTTGCGGTTCAAGTTGAAGTAATCAAAAGCATTTCCATTTTCAAGTGAAATGGCGGATACGTACCATGCGCCGTTGATATACGTTTCAACCCAGTATTCAATGCCTTCCTCTGAAATGCCTCTGACCACTCTTGCTGGAATATCGACTGATCTTAGTAATCCTGTGTAGACAAAGCAGAGCTCAATTGCATTGGCTTCTTTCACTGTAAGTAGCTGTTGCATATTGAGTAGCCCTTCTCCGTGGACGGTATTGCTGTACGCGTAGGTAGAAGTTACGTAGCCGTAGAGTGTTTTTGCCTTTGCAAATTGATTGGTCAAATTATAAGTCAGACCATTTGATATGCTGTATACCGCAAGTGCATCGTAGTTCACATACTCTGAAGGAAGAAGATACTTGATAGCATCACTTGAAGTATTGAGCAAACTAAATTTCATAACCATGTCTTCGGTATTCATATCGAAGTTCATCAATAGAGCGTTTGTAACAATTTCATCTAAAGTGATTGCTTCCTCTTCAGATAAACCATCTATCGTATCCTCTGTCAGAGCATTTGTTACATCTGAAGGTTCTTCAGCATAATTTTCAGTAACACCACCGCTAGGTAACGTGTAGATATCCTCTGTGCCGTCAGATAGATCCGTATAAATGGTGATGTTGTGTTTGCCTAGACCAAATGGTGTATAAATTTTACTGTTGTATTGTCCATCTTCCACAGGAACATAATAATCTATTTCTTCTGAACCCTTTGAAACGATAATATGAAAGCCTTTAACCCCTGATTCAGGATCGATACTTCCTGAAAATAAAAACTGATTTTCAACCGGCATATTTGAGTAAATTTGACTATTTAATGACATGCCAATTTCGAAGAAGTGTGGGAGCTCTGTATAGTGCTCTAGTTGATCGTTGATTGAAAGCTTAATGATAGAAAATGTCCCGATGATATCGTCAATCAGATCGTATGCATCTACTTCGTTAGAGGTTTGAGGGAATTTTCCAGTCAAAATGTAGCCGTTGTTTTGTTCGAAAAAGACGTAAGAAACATAGTGATTCGTAATCCCATTTTCTATTAGATCATAATAGATGGCATCCGCCTTGTAGCCATTGATGGTCTGTGTTGTGTTAGAAAGTCTTTGAAAATCATCGCCATACTTAAATTTTAAGTCTGTAAGGAGCGATTCTGTCAAAACAGCACGCGAATACTGCTTGCCAAGTGGATAAAATTTCACATCAAAATAATAGGTTTCAAAAGGATCCTCAACGCCATAAAGTTCTTCTGCTTCACTTAGTTTTTGCCAGTATTCAGGCACGTAGAAGCTGACACCCCAGTTGGATAGATTGATGCGTTTAAAGTGTCTGAAACCAATCTGTTGATATTCGAGTAAGTTCTCTCTGTAATCGATGGCCAGCTCAGATGAAGCTACTGTGCTGTAGCTCATTTCAAGTGTTTTAGCAGCGAAGGATGCAGGAATCAATAGCTCACCCTTATATAAGATGGCACTTACAGGCATGGTTTTAGCTTTGCCATTTACATATGCCGTCGCTTGATTTGGAGAAAATTTCATGAAGATGTTGTCTCTATAGACGATTACCTGTCCTGTTTTTTCTACTGTAAATACCTGCGTTCCTAACTTTTCACACAAGGTTTTTGCAGATACCATGATCTCTCCGTTTATAACAAAACTGCCGGTTTCAAAAGCGATGTGTTGACCTGCAAGTGAGATGTCGCCCTGAACGACGTTTTCGCCCATGGTCGGCGCAGCAAAGGACGTACTGCCACCAAAAAAAAGGACTAAAAACAAACTTGCGAATAATAGATTTCTTTTCATTATATGCTCACCATTTGATTCGATTCTTAAAGTGTGTTAGTATGTTGCTATAACTCTTTATAAAGTTTGTAGCTTAATTAGACTATATCATAATTTACTCTTTTTTTATTTACATTTCTATTAATTATTAAATTCCCAATTATTAATATATTTACTTAATTTTAGTTGAATGCTAAGGACTTTTCGAAAAATTCGCAAAGCCTTTTAAAGTTGTGCGGTAATAGATGGAGGCGATATGGATATAAGAACACTTCAGAAGAAAAAAGTTGCTGACCTTAAGGAAATTGCCAAGGTAATGGGGTTGGCTGGTTTTGAGAAGCTGAAAAAAGATGAACTGATTGATCTCATTATTGGCGGAAATGTGCCTCAAGAGAATGACGATGAACCCTTTGTTTATGAGCCGGAAATTGAAGATGAAGATGTGGCTGAAGAGGATGAAACAACCGAGGATGAAGAGGATTCTGAGGCAGAAATTGGCGATGATGAAGGTGCACTTGAGATAAGAGCACAAGAAGCACTATCAAAGGATGCTGGAGCCTCTGAAGAAAACATCAAATATGAAGGTCAGGTTGCTGAAGCTTCTAAAGAGCAAAAGCGAATTTATAAACACAAGGATGGCGCAGTTGAAGAGGTGGAAGGTGTCCTTGAAATCACAGAGCAAGGCTATGGGTTTTTGAGATTTGAAAACTTTTTAACCAGTGATCAAGATGTCTACGTATCCAATTCGCAAATTAGAAAATTCTCTATGAGAACGGGAGATAAAATACTAGGTTCAACTCGTGAGCCAAATGCTGGTGAACGCTTTAGAGCTTTGCTTTATGTGAAGTCTATCAATGGCATGCGCCCGATTTCAGGGTTCAGACGACCTAGGTTTGACGATTTGACACCACTTTATCCAAATGAGCGCTTTAGACTTTCTGGCGACTATAAGGATCATGCGATGCGGATTATCGATATTGTTTCGCCAATCGGTAAAGGACAGAGGGGATTAATCGTTGCACCACCGAAATCTGGTAAGACGATTTTACTTCAAAAGATCGCTAAAGCCATCTCAAAAAATCATCCAGAGGTAGAGTTGATTGTTCTTTTAATCGATGAACGTCCGGAAGAAGTAACGGATATGAAGCGTTCGATCAATGCGGATGTTATTTATAGTACTTTTGATGAGCTGCCTTCACATCATGTTAAGGTAGCTGAAATGGTCCTTCATAGAGCGAAAGCTTTAGTTGAGCAGAAAAAAGACGTCGTTATTTTGCTGGATAGTATCACACGTTTAGCAAGAGCTTATAACCTCGTTATGCCATCTAGTGGTAAAACCCTTTCTGGTGGACTTGATCCCAATGCGCTGCATCGACCGAAGCGATTCTTTGGCGCAGCAAGAAATATTGAAGAGGGTGGATCGTTGACGATCCTTGCAACGGCACTTGTTGAAACTGGCTCTAGGATGGACGATGTTATCTTTGAGGAGTTTAAAGGCACTGGCAATATGGAGCTGATTTTAGATCGTAAATTGTCTGAGAAGAGAATTTTTCCTTCTATTGATATACGTAAGTCGGGAACGAGAAGAGAAGAGTTTATTTTAAATACGGAAGAGCTTGAAGGTATCTGGCGAATTAGAAGAAATCTCGACCGCTATAACAACTCTGAAATTGTCGAGAAGTTTATTGATACTTTACTCTCTACAAAAGACAATCATAGCTTTTTTCAAATTTTAGCAAAAGATTAAAAGATTTTGTTTTTTAGGTTGAATTATTAAATAGAGTGTGTTACAATGATAAGGCTTGAAATTTGAATATTGAAACTTGAGATAAATTAATAAGGAGAGAGGTGAACATAATGAAACAGTCAATTCATCCAGACTACAAAAAAGTTGAAGTACATTGCGCATGCGGCAATACTTTCACAACAGGTTCTACAAAAGATGAGATCAGAATTGAAATTTGTTCTGAATGCCATCCATTCTTCACTGGTACAGCTAAATCAGTTGAGCGTGGCGGTAGAGCTGAGAAGTTTAAGGAAAAATACAATCTTAAATAAGTCGCTTGTAATTAGGTTAGGATGGGGTAGTCCTAACCTTTTTTATTTAGCTGCAAAAAAGTTGATGTAAAATCTGAGGGTGACGTATCCAAAGATTTTTATTTATATTGACAAGGTTTATTGAACAAAGAAGAAGCGTGGCTTAAGATTTGTTTACTATAAATTTTTATTATTATAAATACGATTGTGTTAAAATAGAATAAAACTATAAATTGAGGAGCTTGAAATGTCAAAGTTATACTTTAGATATGGCGCAATGAATTGTGGAAAATCAACTGCACTGATGCAAGTAATGCACAACTACACCGAACGTGGTATGCAGGCGATCATTATTAAGCCCTACACAGATACAAAAGGCGGCGATCAAGTCGTCTCAAGATTGGGAATAACGAAGCAAGTCGATGTTATCGTTAAAAAGGAAGCAAATGTTATTGAGGAAGTAATGGCGTGGCGTGAGCGTCACGGTAAAATAGATTGTATATTAGTCGATGAAGCGCAATTCTTCACGAAAGGTCAGATTGATCAGTTTTTCGAAATAGCCGTTAAACAAGATATTCCTGTTATCTGCTATGGTCTTAGAACTGACTTTTTAATGAAGGGTTTTGAAGGCTCGGAAAGATTGTTGCTGTTGGCACATAGTCTAGAAGAACTAAAAACCATCTGCCGTTGTGGTAGAAAGGCGATTCTTAATGGTAGAAAAATAAATGGTGATTTTGTATTTGAAGGTGAACAAGTGGCGATAGATGGTGAAAACCATGTTGAGTACGAATCTTTATGTGCGGATTGCTATTTCAAGTACAAGGAATCGAAGGTGACTTTATGAGTGAACAAAAAAATGTAGAATATACTTCGATCGGTGGACAAGCACTGATTGAAGGGGTAATGATGAGAGGGAAAGACAAAATCGGGATTGCGGTTAGAAAGCCTAACGGTGAAATCGAATTAAAGGTTGATCCTATTAGCAAGCATTTTTCGCATCCTATCTTCAAACTGCCTATGATCAGAGGAATTGTTGCACTTATTTCTTCTATGATTATAGGGGTAAGAGCATTAACGTATTCAGCTGAGTTTTTTGCTGAGGGAGATGGCACTGAAGAAAAAGGCAAATTTGAGCTTTGGTTGAATGAAAAGTTTGGAAAAAAAGCAGATGATATTCTTTTAGGATTCTCTATCGTTTTTGCAGTGATATTTGCACTTCTTTTATTCGGAGCATTGCCAACGGCTATTGTTGGATTTTTAAGAGGCGTCATCACAAACACTTTATTACTAAGTGCAGTTGAAGGCGTTATGAAAATTGTTGTTTTCGTCACCTATATCGTGGTAATCTCACAGATGAAAGACATAAAAAGAGTCTTTCAATACCACGGTGCAGAACATAAAACCATTCATTGTTTCGAAAGTGGTAAAGAGGTAACGGTTGAAAACGCAAGAACCTTTACGACGTTACATCCTAGATGTGGCACGAGCTTTATCTTCTTTGTTTTAATGATCAGTATTATTATTTTTACGTTCATCAGTTGGAACAGTGTTATCGTAAGGCTTTTAATTAAACTGTTACTCTTTCCAGTGGTTGCAGGTCTTTCATATGAAATGATTCGTATCGCTGGAAAATCAACACATCCAATTGTTAGAGCGCTTAGTTATCCAGGCTTAATGATGCAAAAAATTACCACTAAGGAACCAGATGACAAGCAACTTGAGGTTGCTATTGCAGCTTTTAAAAGTGTTTTAGATGAGGCGGATCCTACTTTTTAGTTATGATTACTTTATATACCAAACAAAAAGAAATTGAAAAGAGTTTAATGCCGATTACAGATGCTTGGCAGTATGAAGCTAAGGTCATACTTTGTCATGTGCTTGATGTTGAGCCGATTGAACTGGTTCTGGCGAAACAGAGATTGCTTTCTCAAGACGAGCAAAGACGTATCGATGACTTTGTGACAGGTCGAATAAAGCGCGTGCCACTACAATACTTAGTCCAAAAACAAGGCTTTTATGGATTTGACTATTTTGTAAATGAATCTGTTTTAATCCCTAGACCAGAAACAGAGACACTTGTCGAACGGATTATTAACACGATAAAGATTCCAAATCCGAAGATTCTTGATATTGGTGTCGGCAGTGGCGCGATAGCGATAACACTCGCTATGCACTTTCCTTTTTCAAGTGTCGTAGGGAGTGACATATCGGAGAATGCGATTGAGGTTGCGAAAAAGAACGCCATTTTTCACAATGTATCTGAACGGGTTCAGTTTGTACTCAGTGATCTGTTTGAAAACATTGAAGGTAAGTTCGATTTGATTGTTTCAAATCCACCCTATATTCCAATCGGTGATTTAGAGACACTTGAACCAGAGGTCACAGAGTATGAACCTCACATTGCACTTTTTGCAGGCGAAGACGGTTTGGATATTTATAGAAGATTGATTCCCAAAGCGAAGGAACACTTAAATCCTAATGGGTATCTTTACTTTGAAGCGGGACACAATCAATATGAAGCGATTGAAGCTTTATTGAAAGAAAATGATTTTAAATCGGTAGACCATTTTTCAGATTTGAATGGTATTCCGAGATTTATATATGGACAAAGATAAGAGTTGGAGGATTTTAGCATGTTTGATAAGTTGAAATTCATAGAAGAAAAATATGAAGAGCTTGGCCTTAAGCTTTCTGATCCTGAGGTAATCAACGATCAAAAATTATGGCAAAGACTGATGAAAGAACATTCGGAGTTATCAAGTATTGTACTTAAGTATCGCGAATACAAGGAAGTTGTAAACGGGATAGAAGAAGCAAAAGAAATGCTCGAAGAAGGCGATGAAGAGATTCGAGAATTAGCGAAGATCGAGTTGGCTGACTTAGAAGAAAAGGTTGAAGTGCTAGAAATGGAAGTTAAAAAGCTATTACTTCCTAAAGACCCGAATGATGAAAGAGACGTTATATTAGAGATTAGAGCAGGTGCCGGTGGCGATGAAGCTGGTTTATTTGCTGCAGAGCTCTTAAGACTCTATATTCGCTTTGCGGAAAGAAAAAGATGGAAAGTTGAATTGCTCAACACGAATGAAACGGGTGTTGGCGGGATTAAAGAAGCTTCAATCCTAATTAAAGGAAATGGTGCTTATTCTAAGTTGAAATATGAAAGCGGTACACACCGTGTTCAAAGAATTCCACAAACGGAGTCGGGTGGTAGAATTCACACATCTACTGCTACGGTTGCTGTATTACCTGAAGTGGATGATGTCGAAGTTAACATCAATCAAAATGATTTAAGAATCGACGTGTTTAGATCTTCTGGTAATGGTGGACAGTCGGTAAATACAACCGACTCAGCGGTAAGAATTACGCATTTACCGACGGGGCTTGTGGTTAGCTGCCAGGATGGTAAATCACAATTGTCCAATAAAGAGAAGGCGATGCAAGTTTTAAAAGCAAGACTTTATGAGATCGAGCTCACGAAACAAAACGAGCAAATCGCTGCAGAAAGAAGAAGTCAAGTTGGTACTGGTGATAGAAGTGCTAAAATTAGAACTTACAATTTCCCACAAGCAAGAATTACAGATCACCGTATTCCAATTACAATGTATAAGTTAGACAGTTACATGCAAGGTGAAATCGATGAAATGATCGATGAGTTGACCACATTCTTCCAAACAGAAGCTTTAAAAGCACTTGAAGAAGTGTAAACCTTGTGAGTCCTATAAAAAAGGCGTATACTATAAACGTTGGTAAGTTGAGGTAGTCTCCATAAGTTGGGGGGATTTATGGATAGTGATTATTTATTTATCTTACAATTGGCGGTTTTGTTATTTGTTGCGCATGCAGCAGGAAAAATCAGTACAAAGCTAAAGCAACCAGCCGTATTAGGTCAGATTATCGCAGGGATTTTAATGGGATTTGGATTGATAGAGAAGACGCATTCGCTTCAATCCTTTGCTCAAATCGGCGTAATCATGCTGATGTTTATCGCAGGTCTTGAAACAGATGTGGATGAGCTTAGAAGAAGCTTAAAAACATCCTCTTTGATAGCGATGGGCGGTGTTGTTGCACCAGCAATACTGGTATTTTTTGGTGTGCAACTGTTGTTTCCAAGCATTGACCAGACAGCTGCGTTGTTTTTGGGCATCGTGACGACGGCAACGTCGGTAAGTATATCTGTACAGACACTTAAGGAAATGGACAAGCTAAAGTCTCATCAAGGTGTAATGATTTTAGGTGCTGCAATTATCGATGATGTCATTGGTATCGTTCTGTTAACCATCTTAGTAGGTATCGTCAGACCTGGACTTTCACATTCGGTGAGTCAAGTCGTTATTGAAGTTGCGCTTTTGTTCTTAGTGATTACAGTGGTGGGTTTTGTTACTTTAAAAGCGATTAAGTGGCTAAAAGAAAGATATGACTTAAGTGAAAAAATAGATGTCGCCGCATTAATTATTTGCCTTGCGTTGGCATTTATATCTGAAGAGTTTGGTGTTGCTGCGATAACAGGTGCTTATTTTGCAGGCGTCATATTTTCTATGACCACCTATAAACATAAAGTATCGCATGATATTAATAAAATTTCTGAAATGATGTTTACACCGATTTTCTTTTTATCGATCGGAATGGACATCAATTTAGAGGCGGCAATTAGAGCGACAAGTATAGGTCTTTTACTGGTCATCTTAGGGTCAATCGGTAAAATAATTGGCTGTGGTTTTGGCGCTAGAGTTTCTGGGTTCAATCAGGCACAATCGCTTCAAATTGGGATTGGTATGATTCCTAGGGCAGAGGTAGCCATCATCGTTGCCAACTATGGTGTTCAAATGGGTATTTTGAGTGAATCTGGAATGGCAGCTACCATTTCAATGGTGTTGGTTTCAACTTTGATTACACCAATGCTTTTAAAATGGGCATTTAATAGAGAAACATTAGTGCGGCTATAACTATCGGTCGCAAGATGAATTTTGACTAAAAACTGAGGAGCAATCCGAGGTTTTTTCTTATATAGCCACAACTCTGTTGTGGCAAAATCGCAGGACTCGATGTCCGAAGATTTTTATTAAGCCACAACTCTGTTGTGGCAAAATCGCAGGACTCGATGTCCGAAGATTTTTATTAAGCCACAACTTTGTTGTGGCAAAATCAGAGGACTCGACGTCCGAAGATTTTTATTAAGCCACAATCAAATTGAGGTTGAATCAGAGGAATAGTGATATGAGAAATACGACAATTATAAATGTAAAAGAAGAGATGACGCACGAAGTGCTAAGTGAAATACTAAAAGATGCTGCTGTGTGCCTTTCTAATGGCGGAACGGTTGCCTTCCCCACAGAGACTGTATATGGCCTCGGAGCGGATGCGCTATCTGAAAGCGCTGTTGATGCAATCTATGAAGCAAAAGGAAGACCTTCTGATAATCCCTTAATCGTGCACATCGCATCTTTGGAGATGCTGCATGAACTTGTCATAGAAATAAGACCAAATGTTCACAAGTTAATGGATGCTTTCTGGCCAGGTCCAATTACCTTTGTAATGAAAAAAAATGAGAGGGTTCCTTTAAAGGTCACTGGTGGTTTATCAACCGTAGGAATCAGAATGCCTTCAAATCCTGTTGCACTAGAGCTCATTAGATTATCGGGTAAACCAATCGCAGCGCCGTCAGCCAATCTTTCTGGTAAACCAAGTCCCACACAGGCTAAAACTGTAATCGAGGATTTGATGGGACGCGTTGACTATATCGTTGCAGGTGATTCGGCAGAGGTTGGTTTAGAGTCCACAGTTTTAGACGTCACTGGTGAGGTTCCGGTTATTTTAAGACCTGGTAAAGTCACTTGTGAAATGATCAAAGAGGTGGTTGGTGCATGTGAGTTTGATGCTGCAATTACAAAAGATAAAATTGAAACTGATGGCGTCGCAAAAGCACCAGGGATGAAATATCGTCATTATGCGCCAAATGCAACAGTGGTAGTTTGTATTGGTAGTCCAACAGAGATTGTTAAACATCTTTTTGAAGCAGTAGTCAATTGCGCGCAAGTAGATAATGAAAAGCTAGGGATCCTTACTTTTGGTGAAGAGGCATCAGTGTTAGAACGCATGGTTGCACTAGAAGGTATTGAAGATAAAAGCTACTATATTATCAGCGCTGGATCATCTAAAGATCTGACGGAGTATGCAAAAATATTATTTGAGTCACTGAGAACTTTTGATTCGGTTGGTTGCACGCAAATTATCGCTAGAGGCGTTGAAGAAACCGGTTTGGGTGAGGCAATTATGAATCGATTGAAAAAAGCGGCGGAAGGTAAAGTAACGAGAATTTAATTTGCTTTTTATATCTATAGATTTTATAATGGATTAGGAATTTTGAAAATGAATAAGGAGGTTGCAAATGAAAGTTGCAATGGGCTCAGACCATGGCGGATTTAATCTAAGACTTGTCATTAAGGCACATTTAGTTGAGAGGGGCTATGAGGTTGTAGATTTCGGCGTTGAATGCAAAGAATCCTGTGATTATCCGGATTATGCACTCAAAGTGGCGAATGCCATTACATCAGGAGAATGTGAGTTAGGTGTTCTGGTGTGTGGTACAGGGCTTGGCATTTCTATCGCAGCCAATAAAGTAAAAGGTATTATCGCTGCACCAGTTAGCGATACATTCAGTGCTGAAATGGCGAGAAAGCATAACAATGCAAATATCATCGCTCTAGGAGAACGCGTTGTTGGAGAAGGGTTGGCACTTAAAATTGTCGATGCATTCTTTGACGCAGAATTTGAAGGCGGCAGACACGAAGGTCGCGTAGCAAAAATATTCGAAATCGAATCAAAATATTTATAA
Organism: Fusibacter sp. QWL-12; assembly: GCF_058683495.1. Taxonomy (NCBI): domain Bacteria; kingdom Bacillati; phylum Bacillota; class Clostridia; order Eubacteriales; family Fusibacteraceae; genus Fusibacter; species Fusibacter sp. QWL-12. The sequence continues at coordinate 1,485,385 of NZ_CM178745.1, read as the reverse complement.
GAGGTGCAGTATGAGTACAGTATTTGAAATGAATCATCCATTGATCCAACATAAATTAAGCTTGATCAGAGATAAAAATACAGGATCAAAAGAGTTCAGAGAGCTCGTTAAAGAAGTTTCTATGCTTCTTGCATATGAAGTAACAAGAGATCTATCACTTGAAGAGGTTGAAATTGAAACACCAATCTGTAAAACTAAGACAAAAATGCTCTCAGGAAGAAAATTAGGTATCGTACCAATCTTAAGAGCGGGTCTTGGAATGGTTGACGGTTTCTTAAATCTTTTACCAGCTGCTAAAGTCGGCCATATTGGTCTTTATCGTGATCCGGAAACATTAGAGCCTGTTGAATACTATTGTAAGTTGCCAACAGATATCAATGAAAGAGATCTTATTGTGGTTGACCCAATGCTTGCAACAGGTGGTTCTGCTAATGCAGCGATTCAATTCTTAAAAGACAGAGGTGCAGAGAGCATTCGTTTGGTTTGCTTAATTGGCTGTCCAGAAGGTATTTCGGCAGTTCAAGCTGCACATCCTGATGTTAACATTTATATTGCGTCAATCGATGAAAAACTCAACGATCACGCTTACATCGTGCCAGGATTAGGAGATGCGGGAGACCGTTTATTCGGCACAAAATAGTCGAGGTGTTTAATGTATATTCCAGCAATTATCGCAGGGTTAATCAGCTTTATAATGACGCCATTTGTCATTAAGCTTGCCAACAAACTAGGTGCAGTGGACGTTCCGAAGGATGATCGACGCATGCACAAAAAGCCAATGCCGCTTTGGGGTGGTATCGCTATATTCTCAGGCTTTTTCGTGAGCATGTTTCTTTTTTCCAATGTTGAAACGACAAAACTCATAGGGTTATTTATCGCTTCTTGTGTGATGCTCGTCACAGGGATGATCGATGATATTAAACCATTAGGCGCGAAGCTAAAGCTATTGTTTCAAATTGCAGCAGCTTTTATCTTGGTGAAATCGGGTTATGAAATCACTTTCTTTACAAATTTCTTTGGTAAATCTGATTTTATCTTCTTGCAGCATTTTGCGTTACCTATTTCAATGATTTGGATCGTTGGCGTGACGAATACAGTTAACCTGATCGATGGGTTAGATGGACTTGCGGCTGGGATTTCAGCGATAGCAGCAGTTACACTGAGCTATATTGCCATTTTGAATCATCAATACGATGCAGCAATGATCACATTGATCTTAGCGGGCAGCTCTATAGGGTTTTTACCATATAACTTTAACCCTGCAAAGATCTTTATGGGAGATGCGGGCGCATTGTTCTTAGGTTTGGTTTTATCTGCCATTTCAATTGATGGAGCACTTAAAAGTGCAACGGCGATAACCGTTGTCGTACCAATCTTAGCGCTTGGTATACCAATTTTTGATACTGCATTTGCCATCTTAAGAAGACTGATTAACAAACGCCCTATAATGGAAGCTGACAAAGGCCATTTACATCACAGATTAATGTCTATGGGATTAGGGCAAAGAAAAACCGTTTTATCAATGTATTTAATTTCTGCACTATTAGGTGCTGGTGCGATTGCATTATTAAAACAAAACTGGATGCATGCATTAGTTTTGTTGATATTAGCTGCAATTGTAACTTTTATACCTATTAATCGGACGCTGATAATGCAGAAAAAAAATGGTTAATCATTTTCACATGATAACGATTTATTAAAGCCTTCGATTTGTTCGAGGGCTTTTTTTAACATATGATGACTTCACCTAGGAGGATTTTATGAAAATAATGACACTTTTTGGAACCAGACCTGAGGCGATTAAGATGGCGCCACTTGTAAAAGCAATTGAGAGAGAAAGTGATATGCAGTCTATCGTTTGTGTTACAGCACAGCATAGAGAGATGCTTGATCAAGTTTTAGATCTTTTTGAGATTCAGCCAGATTATGATTTAAACATTATGAAATCCGGTCAGTCATTAAGTGAAATAACGTCAAGGGTTTTGCTTGGTGTTGAAGAGGTGTTAAAGAAAGAAAAGCCAGATGTCGTACTGGTGCATGGGGATACATCCACAACTTTATCTGGCGCACTTGCAGCTTTTTACGCTCAGATTCCTGTGGGTCATGTTGAGGCAGGACTTAGAAGTTTTAACATGTACAGCCCATATCCGGAAGAAATGAATCGCTTATTAACCACTAGAATTGCGAGCATACATTTCGCTGCTACTCAAGGAAATGTTGATAACTTAATAAAAGAGGGTATTAATCCACAAGTAGTTTACAAAACAGGGAATACTGTAATCGACGCATTATTCGAAGTAATTGATGAAAATTATACTTTCGAAAGCGAAATGTTGAATAAAATCGATTTTGAAAGTCATAAGGTTATCGCTTTGACAGCGCATAGAAGAGAAAATTTAGGACAGCCAATGGAAAATATTTTCGGTGCCATTAGAGACTTAATTGAAGCACATGAAGATGTTGAGTTGGTTTTTCCGATGCATTTAAATCCAGCTGTTAGATCCGTCGCAAGAAAATATCTAGATCAACATCATAGAATTCACTTAATTGAGCCATTAAGCTACGAGGATTTTGCAAATTTAGAGGCAAAGTCATATCTTATTATGACAGATTCGGGTGGTATACAAGAAGAAGCACCAGCACTTGGTAAACCTGTTGTTGTTTTGCGCACTGAAACTGAACGACCAGAAGCAGTTGATGCAGGAACGGTTGTCATAGCTGGAATCGAAAAAGAAGACATTTATCGCGAAACGGAAAAGTTAATTGTCGATGCTGAGCATTATCAGACGATGTCAGAGGCGATGAATCCTTATGGCGACGGTCATGCATGCCAGAGAATTATCCAAGCTTTGCGCAATTGGAAAAATTGATAAAAATTTAACTATATATTTTGGCTTAACATAAAATGTGTTATAATAAATGGTATTGTTCTTGTATTATGACAATTATTTGAGGTGAAGGAATATGTTTGGTAATAAAAAATCCAACAAAAGCATATTGCAGAACTTAGCACTAATTTCTCAAGTTGGAATTATGATGCTAGTCCCCATTTTTGGGGGTGTTTTGCTCGGAGCTTTTTTGGACCGTTTTTTTAAAACCAATGGCATATTCCTTATTATTTTTGTTCTTCTAGGTGTTGGTTCCTCTTTTCGAAATTTGTATGTGCTCTCAATGCAAAAGAGTAAAGAATATGAAAGTAAAGAAAGTCCTTCATCTTATGTCCATAATTTTGAGAAGTCTCTCGAGAAAAATAAGGATAGTACTGAGCAAAATAAAGCCATTGACTCTGATGAAGATATACGTGATAAGAGAGATCAATAAATCAGAGAGCCCTCATCGTTTAGCTTTAAATATCAGAATATTTGAAAAAGTGTAAACAAAAAGAGGAATTATCAAATGAATTGTTAAATGATATAATAATGGGAATGATAAAAAAGGTGGCAAAATGAACGCTTTAAAACAAACACAAAAAAGAATCATGACTTGGCTTCTAATTGTAGACGCCATCATTATAGGCGTTTTGTTTATCGCCATAAAGGATCCGAAGCCTTTTATTTTAGGCGTAATCTTTGGATCTGCAATCAGTGGACTCAATTTTATGGAGTTATCCAATACGCTAAGTCGTGCGGTACAAATGCAGTCGGATAAGGCACAGTCTTTTACTGTTATTAAGTATTTTATTAGGTATATTGTGACAGCGATCGTTCTTTATGTATCGATCGTCGCACCTTATATAAATGTATTAGGAACAATCCTAGGCCTCGTTATCATCAAGATTATCATCCTAATGGGCAATTTTTTAGGAGATAAACGTTTTTTCAGAAACATTCTAAGAAGAAAGGAGGATGAATCTAGTGGGCAGTGAAGGTTTTGGACCACGCATCGCATTTACCATCGAAGGTATACCTGGTATTGGCGATATCCCAGTTTCGGAAACGGTTACCGTCACTTGGCTTATAATTGCCGTACTATTTGTCTTTTCGATAATAGCGACGCGCAACATGAAGAAAGAGCCAAAGGGACTACAACTCGTTGTAGAACAACTTGTTTCGACTATTAATAACCTCACCAAGCAAAACATGGGAGAGAGAAATTACATGTGGGCACCTTTTGTAGGAACGCTTCTATTATTTATAGGGATTTCCAACATTATAGGTCTCTTAGGGTTTAGGCCCCCTACAGCAGATCTTAACACGACTATGTGTCTCTCGATCACAACCTTTGTATTGACTCAAGTATTTGGCGTCAAAAGCAAAGGACTTGGCGGCTATTCGAAAGGGTTTTTACAACCTATGCCGTTTCTGTTGCCACTCAATATCGTTGGTGAACTGGCAAACCCAATTTCGCTGGGTTTCCGTCTATTCGGAAACATATCTGCAGGGGTCATCATCATGTCGTTGTTGTATGGTGCGTTAGGAAGCTTTACAGAAATGCTGTTTGGACTTACAATTCCGTTACTCCAAGCAGGTTTACCTGCAGTGCTTCACATTTATTTTGACTTGTTCGCAGGTCTGTTACAGTCGTTTATTTTTACAATGCTGACAATGGTATTTATTTCTGGGGCAATGGAATAAGAGAGTACTTAGAGAGGTGAACTCATGGAAAGTAGCAATTTTATAATGGATTTTTTAAATTGGCTGATGAGTTTTGAACCTAAGGCGATTGTTCTAGCAGCCTCGGCAATTGGCGCGGGTTTCGCGATGATTGCCGGTATAGGTCCTGGCGTAGGTCAGGGATATGCAGCGGGAAAAGGCGCAGAAGCGGTATCGAGAAATCCTAAGTCGCTTCGTGAAACCACAATGGTTATGTTACTTGGAGCTGCTGTTGCAGAAACTTCAGGTATCTTGGCACTTGTAGTTGCGCTAATTATGCTCTTCGGAAATCCTTTGATCAATTTGGAAGGCAATGCCTTAGTGATTATGGCTTCTGCCATAGGTGCAGGTCTGGCGATGATCGCTGGAGTTGGACCTGGAATCGGTCAAGGTTACGCTGCCGGCAAAGGTACAGAAGCCACTGGTAAAAGACCGAAGATGCAATCTCAGATCGTTAGAACGATGCTTGTAGGTCAAGCAGTTGCGCAAACAACAGGTATTTATGCACTTGTAATCGCTCTTGTATTACTCTTTGCTAATCCGTTGTTATAGGCGTAATTTTCTAGCCGTCGCCTTAGTGGATGAATTCCAAGCAAGTAGGCGACAAGTTTTAATCAAATATGAATCATAATTATCAAGGGAGGATCTTTTTATGGAAACATTAATTACAGGTAAAGCTCTTGTATTAGCAGCATCAGCAATTGGCGCAGGTCTTGCTATGATCGCAGGTATCGGCCCTGGTATCGGACAAGGTTTCGCAGCTGGTAAAGGTGCTGAAGCAGTTGGTAGACAACCTGAGTCACAAGGTGACATCGTTAGAACAATGCTACTTGGTGCAGCAGTTGCAGAGACAACTGGTATCTATGGTCTTGTTATCGCATTAATTTTATTATTCGCTAACCCACTTGTAAACATGCTCTAATAAAACCGAAATAAACGGGAGGTAATACATGAGTATCGATATTGTAAACTCAAGTCTTAGATTGGGACTTGTGAGTCCAGACTGGACATTTGTGTTCCAGCTGATCAATACACTCATTCTTTACTTGATTCTCAGAAAGTTCCTTTTCGGTCCAGTTACAGCATTCATGGAAAAGCGTGAAAACGAAATCAAAAATCAAATTCAAGCAGCTAAAAACTTGGATTTAGAAGCACAACAGCTTAAAGCGGATTATGAAGCGAAATTGACTCATGCTGATGATGAAGGCAAAGAAATCGTTAAAAAATACACGCAACGTGCTGAAAACAGAGCTTTTGAAATCGTTAAAGCGGCTGAAACCGAAGTGGATACTATGAAGCTTAATGCACATAGAGAACTTGAAAGAGAACGCGTAAAAGCGGTTAATGAGTTAAAAGGTCAGATTTCTGAGCTTACGATACTTGCTGCTTCAAAAGTTGTAGAGAAAGATCTCAACGAAGCAGATCACAAAGAACTTATCAATAAGTTCATAAGTGAAGTAGGTGAGACTCAATGGCAGAATTAGTAAGCAAAACTTATTCGGAAGCGATATTTGATGTCGCTGTTGAGGAAGGACGCTTAGATTTGGTTCAAAGTGAATTTGATTTTGTGGAGTCGATCTTAAAAGAGTATCCAGACTTTTACGAAATTCTAAAAACACCGAAGGTAAATATTGAAGAAAAGAAAGCTGTACTTCAAGAAACCTTTGGTGACCAAGTATCCCAAACACTACTCAATTTCTTGAAAATTATCATGGACAAGAAGAGAGGATCCGACTTACTTTCTATTAAATGGGATTTTGATAGACGCGTTGATGAATACAAAGGCGTAGTCAAAGTCACAGTAGAATCCGTTGTGCCTTTATCAGAAGATCAGTTAAATACTTTAGTGAATAATCTAAAGAATATGACTGGAAAAGAAATCGTGTTATCGACACAGATCAACCCAGAGCTTTTGGGTGGTTTGGTCGTAAGATTAGGTGATAAAGTTATCGATGGTTCCGTTAAATTTAAACTAGAAGGTATGCTCGAGGGGCTAACTCAAATAATTATTTAGTAGGAGTGTGCAAGACATGAATCTAAGACCAGAAGAAATTAGTTCTGTGATTAAAGCACAGATTAAGAAATATGAGTCTAAGCTTCAAGTAGAGGATACTGGTACTGTTCTTCAAGTTGGCGATGGTATCGCAAGAGTCCATGGTCTCCAAAATTGTATGTCAGGTGAGCTTCTTGAATTCCCATTTGAAGTTTACGGCATGGTTCTAAACTTAGAAGAAGATAGTGTCGGTGTTGTTCTATTTGGCTCAGACGAAAAGATTAAAGAAGGGGACCTCGTAAAGAGAACTGAACGCGTTGTTGAAGTACCAGTTGGTATGGAAATGTTTGGTCGTGTTGTTAACTCATTAGGTCAGCCACTTGATGGCAAAGGCCCAATTGCTTCGACGAAAACTAGACCGATTGAAGTAAAAGCATCTGGAGTTATTGACAGAAAGTCAGTTCATGAACCACTTCAAACAGGTATTAAAGCGATTGACTCTATGATTCCTATCGGAAGAGGTCAACGTGAATTAATCATCGGCGATAGACAAACAGGTAAAACGGCTATCGCGATTGATACAATCATCAATCAAAAAAATACCGATGTCTACTGTATCTATGTAGCAATTGGACAAAAGACTTCAACGGTTGCTCAAATCGTTAAGCAATTAGAAGACCACGGTGCAATGGATTATACATGTGTCGTTTCTGCGACCGCATCTGATCCAGCGCCACTTCAATATATTGCACCATATGCAGGCGTTACAATGGCTGAAGAGTTAATGTATAATGGCAAACACGTCCTCATTATCTATGATGACCTGTCCAAACACGCCGTTGCCTATCGTGCAATGTCCTTGCTTCTTAGGAGACCACCAGGACGTGAAGCTTACCCAGGTGACGTTTTCTACCTACACAGTAGATTACTTGAGCGTGCTGCTAAACTTTCAGATAAGTTAGGTGCAGGCTCAATCACAGCGTTACCAATCATTGAAACACAAGCAGGTGACGTATCTGCTTACATTCCAACAAACGTAATTTCTATTACAGATGGTCAGATTTACCTTGAGTCAGAACTTTTCTTCTCAGGACAAAGACCAGCGGTTAATGCTGGTATCTCTGTATCGCGTGTTGGTGGGGATGCTCAAATTAAAGCGATGAAGAAAGTCGCTTCAAAAATTAAACTTGAACTCGCTCAATACAGAGAGCTTGCAGCCTTCGCACAGTTCGGTTCTGAACTTGATAAGGATACAAAAGCGACACTTGAGCATGGTGAGAGATTAATGATGGTATTAAAGCAGCCTCAATACAGACCGATGGCAGTTGAAGAGCAAGTTATGGTGATTTATGCAATCGTCAACAAGTTTATGACAGACATTGCAGTTGCACACATTTCTAAGTTCGAAAGTGGTTTAATTGAGTTCTTAAAGTTAAATCATCCTGAAATCGGAAAATCAATCATCGAAAAAGGTGAAATGACTGCTGATGTTGAAGAAGCGTTAAAAGCGGCAATTTTAGAATTTAAGAAAAGCTTTGTAGTAGAATAATAAGCTTCCTTGTAGGAGGGATTGAACATGGCAAGTAGTACACGCGATATTAAGCGTAAAATTCGAAGTGTCAACAGCACCATGCAGATCACCAAGGCTTTCGAGCTCGTCTCAACTGCAAAGCTTAAACGTGCAAGAGATAGAATGGATATCACCAAACCTTATTTCGACACGATTCAAACGGCTGTACACGATATCTTAAGCGCTGATAAAAGCATTAAGAGTAAGTTTGTCTCTTCTGGAGTTAGCCATAAACCACTTTACATTGTGGTCAGCTCAGATAGAGGTCTCTGTGGTGGTTACAACATCAACGCGATTAAAAAATCGATTGAAAATGTAACCGACAAAGAAAATGCGAAGTACATCGCTGTCGGAAAAAGAGCGAATGACGTATTGAAGCAAAATGGTTACAATGTCGTCGACAGCTTCTTATATATTTCTGAAAAACCAGAGTTTATTCATGCTGTACAAATCGCAAAAACTGCGACCAGTATGCTAGAAAAAGGCGAGGTAGATTCTATTCATTTTATTTACACGAGATTTGTAAGCTCCATCTCACAAGTAGCAACAGATTTACTGTTGTTACCAATTGAACGTCCAGAAGTTGTAGAAGGAGAAGGCCCGTCAGAGTACATCAATTACGAGCCTTCACCAGAGGAAGTACTTCATTACATCATTCCAAAATATGTAGAAAGTACACTTTTCGGTGGTCTTATCGAATCTTCTGCTGCTGAACAAGCTGCAAGAAGAATCGCTATGGAGAATGCTTCTGATAACGCAGAGGAAATCATTGAAGACCTTACACTGTCGTTCAACCAAGCGAGACAAGCTGCAATCACTCAAGAAATCTCTGAAATCGTCGGTGGTGCTGAAGCACTAAAATAATTCGTAAAGGAGTGTAAGAGTATGGATCAAACGATTGGTAAAATCGTTCAAATCATCGGACCTGTACTCGATATTAGGTTTGAAGCGGATCAGCTTCCTAATATTTATGATGCTGTCGTAATTGATTATAAAGAGGTTCATGTTGTTGCAGAGGTTATGCAACACATCGGTGGTAACACAGTTAGAGCCGTTGCTATGAGTTCAACAGATGGACTTATTAGAGGAATCGATGCAGTATCTACAGGTGCACCGATCTCTGTGCCGGTTGGAAAACCGACATTGGGTCGATTGATCAACGTACTAGGTGAAACAATAGATGAACAAGGCCAAATTGAGAAATCAAATGCTGAATTCTGGCCAATTCATAGAGAGGCACCTGCATTTGCTGAACAAGGTACAAGTGCAGAAATGCTTGAAACAGGTATCAAAGTTGTCGATTTGATCGCACCTTATTCTAAAGGTGGTAAAATCGGTCTCTTCGGTGGTGCAGGCGTTGGTAAAACGGTAATCATCCAAGAGTTAATTAACAACATTGCAACTAATCACGGTGGTTTATCTGTATTTGCTGGCGTAGGCGAGCGTACAAGAGAAGGTAATGACCTTTATCATGAAATGAAAGACTCAGGCGTTATTGAAAAAACTGCGCTTGTATTCGGACAGATGAATGAACCACCTGGAGCGAGAATGAGGGTAGCCTTAACAGGTCTTACGATGGCTGAGTACTTCAGAGATCAAGAGGGCAAGGACGTTCTTTTATTTATCGATAATATCTTTAGATTTACACAAGCAGGTTCTGAGGTGTCGGCACTTCTTGGTCGTATGCCAAGTGCCGTTGGTTACCAGCCAACACTTGCTACCGATATGGGTGCACTTCAAGAGAGAATCACTTCGACAAATAAAGGTTCTATCACATCGGTTCAAGCGGTTTATGTACCTGCGGATGACTTAACTGACCCAGCGCCAGCGACGACATTCAGCCACTTGGACGCAACTACAGTTCTTTCGCGTAAGATTTCTGAGTTAGGTATCTATCCTGCGGTTGATCCACTGGATTCATCTTCTCGTATTCTTACACCTGATGTTGTTGGTAACGAACATTATCAAGTTGCTCGTGAAGTCCAAGAAATTCTTCAAAGATACAACGAGTTACAAGATATCATCGCAATCCTCGGTATGGATGAACTTTCAGATAATGATAAGCTCGTCGTAAGCCGTGCAAGAAAAATTCAAAGATTTTTATCACAACCATTTACGGTTGCTGAGCAATTTACAGGATCTAAAGGTGTCTATGTTCCAGTTAAGGAAACTATCAGAAGCTTTAGAGAAATCCTTGATGGTTCTCACGATGAAATTCCTGAGCAATTCTTCCTGTACTGTGGTGGCATCGAAGATGTCGTTGAAAAGTATAAGAAAAGTCAAGCACAATAGGAGGTGTCAGGATGGGCAAAAAATTCAAGCTTGATGTTGTAACGCCAGATCGCGTCTTCTTTGAAGGCGAAACCGACATGGTGATCTTAAAGACAACAGAAGGTGATATCGGAATTTTATATGACCATGAACCTCTGGTTGCACCACTGAAAGTTGGCAGTATGCGCGTACGCCAAGACGACCAATCCTTTAAGTGGGCTGCTTGTTCTGCTGGATTCTTAACTGTCAATGAAGAAAAAGTTACAGTGGTAATCGATTCCGCAGAATGGGTAGATGAAATTGACGTTGATAGAGCACTAGAAGCGAAGAAACGTGCAGAGACCCGCATTCAAGAAGGCCCTGAAAAAGGCGTCGATATTCTTAGAGCGAGACTTGCACTTGAAAGAGCGATTAACCGTATTAGGTTATATGAACTCAACAAATAATGGTGACGACATCATACGTCACTGATAAAAGAGAATCTCAAATGAGATTCTCTTTTTATTTTTCCGTACCAGAAGATTTTCATTTGTCATACTTTATTACAAGGTAATCTGAAATCGTTACCAATGATTTGTGAACTTAGTCCTATTTTCCCTCATTAATAAGTAATATTATACAAAAAAAGATAAAAAGGTATAGATAGTATGCCCTTTTTTATATATAATAATAAATGACTATGACCAGTTTTAACTGGTTTACTATATCCAGTTGTGAATTATGAAATTACTTTAGATAGAGTCTCAGCATAATATCATCTATATGATAGGAGGATCCATTTGGCAAAGTTATTGGTAGAGAAGAGCGGGCCGCTTAGAGGCACCGTAAAGATAAAAGGCGCAAAAAATTCGGTATTAAAATTAATGGCTGCATCGATATTAGCAGATGATAGCTGTACCATAGAAAGTGTACCAGAGTTACTTGATGTAGAGGTTATGGCGACTCTCCTCGAGTCATTAGGCTTAAGAGTAGATTATAACAGAGAAACTGAAGTGATAGAGACTTACCCAGCAGAGGACTTAAAATGTGAAGCACCTTATGATTTGATTCAAAAGATGCGTGCTTCTTTTTTAGTGTTAGGTCCATTACTTGCTAAAAAAGGGATTGCAAAAGTTTCGATGCCGGGTGGTTGTGCGATTGGAGCAAGACCGATTGACCTTCACTTAAAGGGTTTTCAAGCATTAGGTGCTGAAGTTACTTTAGGCCATGGTTATATAGAAGCAACAGCAGATAATGGTCTGGTTGGTTCTGAAATTTACCTCGACTTTCCAAGTGTGGGTGCAACTGAAAATATCATGATGGCAGCGACGATGGCAAAAGGTCAAACGCTGATTCAAAATGCTGCAAAAGAGCCTGAAATCATTGATCTAGCGAATTTCCTCAATGAAATGGGTGCTAATGTTAAAGGTGCCGGTACAGATACCATTCGTATTAATGGGGTTACTTCCCTTAAAGGTGCGAAACATCAAACGATACCAGATCGTATCATCGCAGCGACATATATGGTAGCAGCTGCTATTACTAAAGGTGATATTACAATAGAGAATGTTGTTTCAAGTCACGTTAAGCCAGTCACAGCAAAATTACGTGAAATGGGAGTTACAGTTGAAGACGAAGACGATCGTATCAGAGTTTATACGGATGGTCCGCTTAAGTCTGTCGATGTGACAACGCTTCCATATCCTGGTTTTCCAACGGATGCACAAGCTCAATTTATGGCGCTTTTAGCGATTAGTGAAGGAACAAGTGTCATATCTGAAACGGTATTTGAGAACCGTTTTAGACATGTCGCTGAGATCAATCGCATGGGTGCAAATGTTAAAATTGAAGGCCATAGTGCTGTCATTCAGGGTGTTGATTCATTACAAGGCGCTCAAGTAAAAGCGACTGACTTAAGAGCAGGTGCTGCTTTGGTACTTGCAGGACTTGTAGCAGAAGGTATCACAGAAATCGATGAGATTTATCACATCGATAGAGGCTATCCACAAATCGAAAAAGATCTTGTAAGCTTAGGTGGTAAAATCAAACGCGTTGAGATTTAGCTATCTGCGAACATCTATAAATGTAATGAATTTTGATAAAACTAACTAATGGAAGGTGGAACGCGATGTTCGGTGTTGGTTCGGAAATCGGTATAGACTTAGGTACGGCGAGTGTACTCGTCTACATAAAAGGAAAAGGCATTGTATTAAGAGAGCCATCTGTGGTTGCTATTGATAAAAATACAGATCGCGTTTTAGCGGTTGGTAATGAAGCGCGTAAAATGCTGGGTCGTACACCTGGTAATATCGTTGCGATAAGACCACTTAAAGACGGTGTTATTTCGGACTATGATGTTACAGAGCGTATGTTACGCTATTTCATAAATAAAACTTGTGGTAGAAGAAGATTATTTAAGCCTAAAATTATCATCTGTGTGCCAAGTGGTGTTACAGAAGTTGAAAAAAGAGCGGTTTTAGATGCAACCATGGAAGCCGGTGGAGGAAAAACATTTCTAATTGAAGAGCCAATTGCTGCTGCTATTGGTGCTGGTCTTGATATTACAAAACCAGATGGCAATATGGTAATTGATATCGGTGGTGGTACATCAGATATTGCAGTCATTTCTTTAGGTGGCATCGTTGTTAGCACTTCCATCAAGGTAGCAGGTGATAAATTTGATGAAGCAATCATCAAATACATGCGTAAAAAGCACAATCTACTAATAGGGGAAAGAACGGCTGAAGAACTGAAAATTAATGTAGGCACTGCTTATCCAAGAACGAAGTCAATTAAGATGGACTGTCGAGGAAGAGACCTTATAACCGGTTTACCAAAGAACATCTCTATCTCAAGTGAAGAGATGCAGGAAGCATTACAAGAAGTTGTTAACTCAGTTGCCGATGCGGTTCACTTTGTTCTAGAAAAAACACCACCTGAGCTCGCTTCTGATATTAGTTCAAGAGGAATTGTCATGACGGGTGGCGGATCACTTTTACATGGTCTCAACAAATTGATCGAAAAAAGAACTGGAATTCCAACCTTTATTGCTGATGATGCAGTTAGCTGTGTTGCAAAAGGCACAGGTATGTCACTTGAACATTTGGATATCCTTGAGAAAAACATGATGACCACAGCAAAAAAGAAATATTTATAAGTTAAAGATTAACCCTTTGCGAGGTAATACTCACAGAGGGTTTTTTAGTTTGTTGAAGTTTTTGGCGAGGTATGGTATAGTGGTGAGGGTTTTATGAATATACAAGTGTATATACAGGAATAACGGAGGTACAAAATGTCACAATTGAGTTTAAAATTGGAACACATTACAGCAGAATCGATCGATGAAAAAATAGAAGTAATAAAGAAATTAAAGCTGGAAAAAAGGGCAGTGATATTAGCACATCACTACCAAAGTATGGCAGTTAAAGAAGTGGCGGATTTTATTGGTGATTCATTGGAGTTATCTAGAAAAGCATCACAAGAAACGTCTGATTTTATCATTTTTTGTGGTGTTCATTTTATGGCTGAATCAGCAAAACTACTTTCTCCTGACAAAAGGGTTTTTCTTCCGAATCAAAATGCAGGCTGTCCAATGGCAGATATGGCCACGAAAGAATGGGTTTTAGAGAAAAAGTTAGAACATCCCGAGGCGGCTATTGTAAGCTATGTCAACACTTCGGCGGAGGTTAAGTCTATAAGTGATATTTGTTGCACTTCATCAAATGCGATAAAAATAGTGAGTGGACTGTCTGAGAATGAAATAATTTTTGTTCCAGATCAAAATTTAGGAAGTTACGTTCAGAAGCATGTGCCATCAAAAAACATTCATTTATGGCGTGGCTTTTGCCCGACGCATCACCGTGTGGAAGCTGACGCTGTGTTGTCTATGAAAGAAAAGTATCCAGAGGCACTCGTTTTAATCCATCCGGAATGTAGACCTGAAGTTGTTGCATTAGCGGATGTTATTGGCAGTACTGCACAAATTATCAAAACTTGTGAAGAGAGCGATTGTGAGGCGTTTATAATAGGGACTGAGCTCGGTGTGGTAGAGACATTAAAGAAACAATTCCCTAGCAAGCGTTTTTATCTACTTGATGAAGCAATGGTGTGTCCAAACATGAAGAAAACAACTCTTGATGATGTTATTGACACGCTTGTTAACCAAACAGGAGAGATTTTTATAGAAGAGGAAATTCAAGCCTCTGCCAGTCAAGCCATTAAAGCTATGTTAGAACGGTCGTGATTTATGGAAATGAAAAAGTACGATGTCATTATACTTGGAAGTGGAATCGCAAGTCTTTTTTTGGCAATTAATCTAGATGCTGACCTTAACGTACTTATTTTAAACTCTGGTTTAAGTAAAGAGGCGAACAGCTATCTTGCACAGGGCGGAATTGCAGCAGCAGTGGGAAAAGACGATGGTTGGATGCATCATTTTGAGGATACAATGGTAGCGGGACATGGCTTTAACGATAAGAAACGAGTTGAGCTGATGGTAAAGGAAGGCTCTAGTGTTATTCAAGATTTGGTAGCGTTAGGGGTACCATTTGATAAAAACAAAAAGGGAGAATTTGCGTTAGGTCTAGAAGGTGCACATAGTTTTCCTAGAATTATGAAGGCAGGTGATCGTTCTGGGGAAGCCGTTATGGATACTTTGTGGTTTAATCTGAAGAGTAGACCCAACATCACTTTTTTTGAAAATTGCTTAGCCTATCAGATCAACTCCCACCAAGAGGGATTCTTGGTGCATTCGATTTCGACATTGACAGATGCCACTACCTTAAAAAATATGAATCATTTTCTTGGTGCAAAAGTCGTTTTTGCTACAGGTGGTATTTCAAAACTTTATCACAGAACCAGTAATAAATCCATAGGATATGATGGCTTAGCGTTAGCAATTGATTTAGGGCTAAAGTTAAGCCATGTCAGCTGGATTCAATTTCACCCTACGGTTTTTTATAACCTTAAAGGACAACAAGAAGGTTTTCTTGTTTCAGAAGCTGTAAGAGGTGAAAGTGGTATGCTACTCAATCAAAATGGGAATAGATTTATGAATCAATACCATCACAAACTAGAACTTGCACCTAGAGACATCGTATCTTCTGCTATGATTAAAGAGCTGAGTCAACAAGAGCTACCTTATCTTTATTTGGATGTTCGTCATATTGGCCAGAAGAAAATGATGCAAAAGTTCAGTAAAATAACAGCTTATTGTAATCAAGAAGGCTTAAACTTAGACAAAGATTTGATACCAGTTGCACCGGGTGCACATTATACAATGGGTGGGATTGATGTGGATCAGTTTGGAAGAACCTCGCATGAAAATATTTATGCTGTTGGTGAGTGTGCGCATACAGGGGTGCACGGTAAAAATCGCTTAGCGAGTAATTCGCTGCTTGAGGCACTCGTATTTTCAAAAATAACAGCAAAGGAAATTAACGAAATGAAACGTGGGCATGAAAAAATGGTTCAGGTTCATTTGGATCATGCTAGAAAAATCCCACACTACAATGTAAAAATTGATGAACTATCCATTTGGATGGACAATAACATGGCAGTTAACAAAAATTATGAACAAATTGCTTTAATGAAAGCTCAGATCGACTCCTTGATGCAAAATCCAGAAGAATATGTCGTCATAAATGTGGATGATATTAGAGCGAACAATGCACTTAAGGCTTTTCAGAAAATGATAAATGAGACATTAGAGGAGAAGAATAATGCAAATAAATAAAATACTTCAGATGGCATATGAAGAAGACATCAGTTCAGTTGATCTAACGAGCGAAGCTATATTTACTGATTCTGATGTAACTACTGCAGTGCTTATCTCTAAGGATAATGGTGTTTTATCTGGAATAGAGGTATTCCAGGCAGCGTTTGAATATATTGATCGCTCCATTTATTTTGAAAAGTATAAATCAAATGGTGATCGACTAAGTAAGGGTGATATTATCTGTAGAGTTAAAGGTCGAACGAAATCGATTTTAACTGCAGAACGAGTGGCGTTAAATCTACTTCAAAGAATGTCTGGTATAGCAAGTTTGACACAAGCATGTGTTGATGCTGTAAAAGGAACCAATACAAGGATTGTAGATACACGTAAAACCGTTCCTGGCCTAAGATTTCTGGATAAGCAAGCTGTAAGGCAGGGGGGTGGCTACAATCACAGATACAATTTATCTGATGGTGTACTGATAAAAGACAATCATATTAAAGCTTGTGGGAGTATTGAAAATGCGATCTTAAAAGCAAAAAAATACGTGCCACATACGATAAAAATTGAAATTGAGGTTGAATCTGTTTCTGATTTTATTACTGCTCAAGCTGCAGGTGCAGATATAATCATGCTTGATAATATGTCGAATGAAGATATGATGAGCTGTGTTAAGCTTAAAAGAGAAGATTGTTTATTAGAAGCGAGTGGCAACATGAGCTTGGATCGTTTATGTGATGTGGCAAAGACAGGGGTGGATATAATCTCTATAGGTGCTTTGACGCATTCTGTAAAAGCGATGGACTTAAGTCTCAGATTTGAATAGTTTAATATTGGGATTAGTAGTATAATAAAAAAAATGAATCTTGGGGGCTACTATGACAATTATATACTCTGAAAGACTTCTAATACGCGACTATCTAGAATCTGATTTTGAGAACTTTTATAATTTGACTCAAGATAAAGAAGTCGTGTGTTGGATGCCAGATGCGTATCCTGAAAGTAAAGATGAGACATTGGAGCTTTTCTTTGATGCGTTAATGGAGTCAAAGAAAGAAAAGCGAAAGAAGTTCTATTATGCCATCACCGATCAAAGTACAGGCGCATATATTGGAGAGGTCGGTTTTAGAGTGATTCATCATACAGAAGAAGGTGCTGTTGTAAACATTGGTTACTTTATTGACCAAAGATATTGGGGGCAAGGTGTTGCGACAGAAGCAGTTAAGGCAGTTGTAGCGTATGGGTTTGATAAATTTGATATCTTGAAATTTGAGCTATCTTGTAGTGCGCAAAATATTGGTAGCATAAAAGTTGCTGAAAAGAATAATTTTGTTAAGGAAGCAAGTAAAGTGAAATCATTGCTTTTAAACGGTACCCTACATGATCAGTATGACTTTAGAATGTTAAAAGAAGAGTTTATGGTACTTTAAATATGAAACGGAAAAATGATTGAATTTAAGGGTTTAATAGTTTGTTTTATAACAAACTATTAAACCCTTTTTTAGACCTAAGTTAAGATGAGATTAAGTATAATCAGCACCATATAAAAAAAACTGTCCATCAAGACAGTTGTTATAATTTCATATTTAAAAGAAGTAATTGGGTTTTAGAATTTAAAAAAAAAGGTGGAATGACGCGAACGGACGGTCATTCCAAAAATGAGGAAATTGAAATTAATAAAGGGTATGGTATTTTAACCTCTTAAAATATAACACAATGATAAAATTACGTCAATCGAACCAATCATAATATGTGAAAGTGCACTATAGAAATACTTAATAGTTTACAATTTAACAATTATAAATTCTGTATATACACTTATAAAAATATCAATTTTGCCTCAAATATCCTTAAATTGCTCTAAAGTTTTGGAAAATGAATGACGATAACATTTGTGAATGCAATTTGGAGGAAATTATGATAAAAGGTTTATACATCGGTGCTTCAAGCATGATTACAAATATAAACAAGATGGACGTAATAGGCAATAACCTTGCGAACGTTAATTCAACTGGATTTAAGAAAGACAGAGTTCAGGTGGAGTCGTTTAATGCAAGGCTATTGACGCGAATAAACGGTTCAATGTATCCGGTAGAATCAGGTACGGGATCTGTAACTTCAACCACAACAGATGGAGAAGTTTATGCAGAAACGACTAACGGCTACTTTAGAGTCGATACTGAAAATGGCGTTCATTATGCAAAGAGCATGATTTTCTTCAAAGACAAGGACGGCTATTTAAGAACCATTCAAAAAAATATTGGTGGTTCTATTGATTATTTAAAAGGGGATTTGGTGCTCAATAACAAAGGTCAATCGATTTATGTTGGTGACAACGAGTTCACTTTAGACGATTCTGGTAACATCCTCGTCGGTGGTGCGACTACAGACAATTTATTGGTTGGCATTGGCCCCAACGACATCGGGACCATCAGCGCAGGAATTAAAGGCTACTATGTTATGACGGATTTTGAACAAGGCCAACTTGAGATGACAAATAATCCATATGATCTTGCGATAAAAGGCAACGGTTTTTTTAGTGTCAGCACGTCAAATGGTGAATATTATACGCGTGATGGTGTATTTACCATAAATAATGCTGGTGAACTTGTAAATTTTGATGGTGCAAAGCTCGTTGGACTAAATGGGCCAATCCTTATTGAAGATAGCAATTTTAGCGTTAATGAGTTTGGTGAAGTGATCCAAAATGGCGAGATTACAGATAAGATAAAAATGACCTCATTTACAAATATGGGCGATTTATATAAAGTGGGTACCAGCTATTATTTAGAACAACCTACTATGACGGGTGAAAAGGTTGATTTTGAAGGTGAAATCATTCAAGGTTACCGTGAAAGCTCAAATACAGATGCTGTAACTGAAATGATTTCTCTTATTGAAATGAACCGTAATTATGAAACAAGTCAAAAAGTAATTACGACAATTGATGATATGATTGGTAAATGTGTTACTGAACTAGGAAGAGTCTAGGAGGCGTAAATTATGAAAGCGATGTGGTCAGCAGCTTCGGGTATGAAAAACCTTCAGCTTAAAATTGATACAATATCTAATAACTTAGCGAATGTGAATACAATCGGTTTTAAAAACCAACGTGTCGAATTTAAAGATATTATGTATGAAAGACTAGATCAAAGTGCAAAACTTGCTGATGAGGGTAGACCTGTCCCTATAGAGATTGGACACGGTGTAATGATTTCAGCTACATTGAGAGATTTTACAACTGGCAATCTTCAACAAACTGAAACGCCTACAGACTTGGCGATTAATGGGGAACACTTTTTTAAAGTCATCGATAACAATGGCAATACGAGATATACTAAAGATGGTAGTTTCAAGATCGCTTCGACAGAAGAAGGTGCGGTATTGGTAACCTCTGATGGCTATTATGTTCAAGGCATAGATGGTAATATCGTGCTAGGTGAAAATGTATCTGAACTGAGCATAGACAGCCAAGGATTTATCCGAGTTAAACGAGATGGCGGCGAAGAATATGAAGATATTGGTCAGATTTCGTTGAATAAATTCGTCAATCCAGCAGGTCTTGAATCAGTTGGTAAAAACTTATATAAGGAAACAACTGCTTCTGGCGCTGCATTTGAAGGTGTGGAAGAAGGCGATAAAACAGAAGTGTGGCAAGGATTTATCGAAAATTCAAATGTTCAGATCGTTGATGAAATGATTAACTTAATCACAGCTGAAAGAGCTTATGAAATCAATTCGAAATCCATTCAAACTGCGGATAGAATGCTTGAAATCGCCAACAATCTAAAAAGATAATTAAAACTCAGAGCGAGTGAATAGATTAATTTGTACCTAAGGATGTGAGCAAATATGAAAATAGATGCAACGACGTTAAGCAGTACCTATCAATCGAGCTTAACAGGGGAGAAAGAAACTGCAGAAGTTGAGTCCTTTAAAGACAAGCTGGAGCAGGCAGCTTCTTCTAAAGACCTTGATAAGCTTAAAGAAGCAAGTCAGGAGTTTGAAGCATACTTTGTTAATACGCTTTTTAAAGAGATGAGAAAAACCATTCAAGATGGTGGCTTGGTTGAGAAAAGTCAAGCTAGAACCACCTTCGAAGAAATGCTAGATGAAGAAATGTCAAAGTCTATTAGTAAAACTGGTGGCGTCGGACTAGCAGATATGATTTATAACAATATGCTAAAGGTCTATCAATCAGTCGACCCAGATGAAGTTGAGCCAAGCGAAATTGAAGATGCTCATGTAGACATTCAAGGATAAATATAAAGCCATTGCAATTATTGAATTTGCAGTGGCTTTAATTTTTTTTTATTATCTACGCAGAAAGTTGGTATATAATGGATAGGTACAAGGAGGCATTATGATAGGTGTTGCTTTAGAAGGTGGCGGTGCTAAAGGTGCATTTCATGTGGGTGTACTAAAAGCACTTAAAGAATGTGGTGTAGAATATGACGGTATTGTTGGGACATCAATTGGAGCGATCAATGGTGCATTCGCGGCAATGGATCAATTAGATACCCTTGAGCAAATATGGTTGTCTACAACGATTACCGATATTATCGATGGGGATCCAAACATTTTGGAACAAATTGCAAAAAACAAAGTGCCTTTAGATCCCAATATAATCAAGCGAATGGTAGATGAAGTGGTGGTCAATCGTGGTTTTAATATATCGCCACTTAAGGATAAACTAGCAATGTTGATAGATGAAAAAAAGCTCCGGAATTCCAATAAAGCTTTCGGTCTTGTAAGTGTCTCATTAACAGATCTTAAACCGATTGAGGTTTTTGTCGATCAAATTCCGATAGGAGAGTTGCATGACTATATTTTAGCCTCAGCAAGCTTACCTACTTTTCAGGATCACTTTGTCGGAGGTAAGCGCGTGATTGATGGCGCATTTTACGACAATCTTCCCATATCACTTTTACTTGAGAAAAACTATGATCTCATATATGCAGTAAGAGTTTTTGGAATGGGGCGTATCAAAAAAATAAGTAAAAAAGATAGAGAAAAAGTCATCTATATTGAACCCTCGGATGATTTGGGTAAAGTACTTGAAATTGATTTGGAAAAAGCTAAAAGACACATAGAGCTGGGCTATTTTGATGCGATGCGCGTTCTAAAAAAACTTTATGGCAAGAGGTATTATATTACGAATATGCCAGATGAGTTAAGTGTTTTAGCTAGACTTGTAGGTTTAAGTTCAGAAGTGTTAGTTAAAATTGGGACTTTTATAGGAAGTGATTTTTCAAGTCATAGAATGCTATTTGAAGAGTTATTGCCTTTGATTGCAGATTTACTAAAGATAGACAAATCTGAAGATTATAGCGCATTAATTTTAGGCTATTATGAGTTTTTAGCGGAACAGGCAGGTATCAATCGATTTGAAATTATGACCTATGAGGCGCTCGTTAGTCGTGTAGATGCTTATTACTTAAATGAGCAACAGATTCCAATGGTAAAAGATGAGCTTTCAAAATTATTGATCAATGCGATCCCCAATAAAGGGTTTTTGTTGTTTCCCAAAAATTTGAGAACAGAACTGTTAATCCACCTGTATATGATGGTGTTGAAGCCAGAGAATTCACACACCTAAATCGTGCAATATTACTTTTTTTATGGTAAAATTGTTGAAAAGTCAACTGAAAGGAGACGTTATGAACGCTGAAGCGTATTATTTAAAGTGGTTGAATGATTCTTATTTTGATGAGGCATTTAGAGAAGAATTGAAAGCGATAGAAAATAATCCTGAAGAAATTGAGGATCGATTTTATAAAGATTTAGAATTTGGAACAGCTGGGATGAGGGGTGTTATCGGCGCTGGAAGAAATCGTATCAATCGATACATTGTACGTAAGGCAACTCAAGGCTTTGTTAATTTTCTATTAGAGAGAAGAGATACTATTGATACAACAAAATTTGATAAATCAGTTGTCATCGCTTATGACTCTAGAAGAAAATCATTAGAGTTTGCCATGGAAACGGCTCGAGTTATGGCTGCTAATGGTGTTACGGCATATGTATTTGATGATGTGAGAACGACACCAGAGCTTTCTTTTGCTGTAAGAGAGTTAAAATGCATGGGTGGCGTTATGATTACCGCAAGCCACAACCCACCACAATACAACGGATATAAGGTATATGATGAAACTGGCTGCCAATTGGTGCCACATCTTGCAGATGCTTTAGTAGAACATGTTGAGGCGATTACAGATTTTGAACAAGTAAAAATTATGGATCGTAAAATCGCAGTAGAAAATAAACTTCTCAAAGTGATAAACGAAGAGGTGGATTTACCATATATTGAAATGGTTAAAAAGGTAACCTTCAGACCAGAGTTACTAAAAACATCTAATTTAAAAGTCGTCTATACGCCTTTACATGGTACAGGTGGACATACCATTTCGAGAGTATTAAAGGAAATGTCATTCTCAAACTTAATTAAAGTAGATGAGCAAATGGCTCCAGACGGAGAATTCCCAACCTGTAACCAACCGAATCCTGAGAACGTTGAAGCGTTTGAATACGCAATAAAAACAGCGACAAAGTACGATGCCGATTTATTAATTGCAACGGATCCAGACTGTGATAGAATCGGTTTAATGATTAAAGATGGTAATCATTATAAAGCAATCAATGGCAATCAAATTGGTTCTTTATTTGTGGAATATGTCCTTTCATCTAGAAAAGATCTTTCGAAAGAGCATTTCATTGTTAACACAGTTGTTTCTTCGGATTTGGCAAAGGCACAAGCTGAGTTTTTTGGCGTATCACTTAGAAAAACACTAACGGGTTTCAAATTTATTGGAGAACAAATCGAAAAAGATCCAAGTTTATTTGTTATGGGCTATGAAGAAAGCTATGGCTATCTCTTTGATCCTCATGTCAGAGACAAAGACGCTGTAATGGGGACTTTAATGGCGATCGAAATGGCAGAGTATTACCTCAGCAAAGGACAATCTTTAAGTGAAGTACTTGAAAGCATCTATAAGCGTCATGGGTATTTTGTAGATGAGACAATCTCGAAAACCTTTGAAGGCAAAGAAGGTGGCGAACAAATGAAAGCGATTATGGCACGCTTTAGAGAGGCGTCAGATGACCTCTTTAAGTATCAGTCAAAAATAGACTATCTCATCGATGAAACAGGACTTCCAAAATCAGATGTCATCAAATTCTATTTAGATGATTTGTCTTGGATGGTATTGCGTCCTTCTGGTACTGAGCCTAAGCTAAAAGTCTATTTCTCTATTTGTGATGCAGACGCTGTTAAAGCTAAACAAAAGTTGGATTATTATAAAACACACATGTTAGAGAAGGTTCTTAGCTAATGTTTGATGTGAAAACATCTCAATTAAAATTTGTAAAGGCTGAAGCGACGAACACGAGGTTGATGGGTGTTGTCGGGGTTGTCGCAAGATTTCTAGACGAAGGACTTCGAGAGATCGTTCAAATATACCACTTGGATTATGAGGTCTACGGTATAGATGGCATATACCATTTAATAGAACCCAGTGATCAGGAGTTGGAAAATCTGATATTGATGGTGACTGGTGGCTTAGGTGGAGACTTTATAGAAATAACAGAGGAAGCATTCTACCACCTTGTTCTTTCAGCTTATGCAGTCGATAAAAATAGCGTCGAAACACATGTGGATTTCGACGCTTTCTCAGAGACTTTTTATAGCTGGGAAGATCATTTAAATGCAGTGAAACAAGCGGAACTCTATATTAGATTAGCACCTAAATTAGACACGAATATCGCAATTATCAACTATCTGATGATGCGTTTGGTGGGAAAAGACTTCATAGCAGCTAAAATACTAATTGATCCGCAATACGAGGTTGAACTTCACTGTCTTGAACTACCTTATACGCTAATTAAAAACACGATTAAACTGGTCTCTGAAGATACAAAGATTGCACATTATCGAGTGGAAGCCTTAATTGATTTTGATGAAAAGTACAAGTTGATGCTCTTTGATGTCGAGCTATCAAAATCGACAAACTTGGTAGTTGGCTTAGTTCATACAGAGTCATTGACCCTTTCTAGTATCGAAGCGGCTTTTAATCTCAACAAGTCTGAGCATATTATCGTCAGTCAAGTGACGGATCATTTCTTCGAGCGAAGATTCTCTAAAAGCAATCCGGAGATGATGAAGCAGACTTACTATCAAGGCAATTTATATATCGAGTTTAATAAGGATAATGGACACGTCAATCAAAACCCATATTATTTGAATGGGGATATCTACGCCATGTATTTTTTCTCAAGATCAGGTCATTTTTTAGTTGCTTCTTTGGTTGAAGAAAATCTATTAAGTATCGATCAAATGCTCCAGGATCAAAATTTATATGAAGAAAGCTTACAGTTTATCTGTGAACTGAAAACCGACGATCCTGTATTGTACTCATATATCAATAGTGGCTACGATACCATTTTTGACTTTTTATCTCAGTAGCGGTTATTCGGATGATTCATAGGATAAGATTTTAAATGAATGTAACTACTGATAAGTTTTTTCAAAGAATATTGCTTCATACTGGATAATAATTGACATTAAAATACCCCATTTGTTTAAAATGGGGTATTGTTATTTATATAGGTTTAATTGTTTTTCACAGTCGGTTCAATATAAATGTGATTAACTTTTCCAGATTCATAAGCTTTGTATCTCAGAAGTTCCTTTTTCAAAAGATCAATTTCTTTTTCAACTTCCTGACAAGCAAAAACGGCGTTTTTTTGCCTCAACTGTCTCAGTTGGAATGACCTAGATTCAATTTCAGCCATAATACGTTCAACGTAGTTCATTTATAACTCCTCAATCTATTAAAGAAAATGGGGCAATTGACTTTATCTATAACTTGAATATCGGCATTTCCACAAATTAGTTTATGCTTATTTGGCAGTTGTGTCAAGATTGTATTAAAAATATTTCGGAATGTTTATAATAATATTATTGTAATTCACAAAACCTTGTGATACTATAGTCAAGTAAATTTAATAGTAATCCTTATCAAGAGCGATGGAGGGAATAGGCCCTATGAAGTCCAGCAACCGGTTATACACGGTGCTAAATCCTACAGGTATGGATACCTGGAAGATGAGGTTGTAGAAAATACACCCTCTTCTTGTGAAGAGGTTTTTTTATGCCTACGATTCATCAAATGCGATTAAAGGATTCCGCTGCGTTAGCAGCACTAGATCATTGGAGGTGTATTTAATGTCAAGAAAAAGATTATTTACTTCTGAGTCTGTAACTGAGGGTCATCCTGATAAAATTTGTGACCAAATTTCTGACTCGATTTTGGATGCGATTTTTGAGCAAGATCCAACAGCTAGAGTTGCATGTGAAACCTCTGTAACAACAGGGTTGGTGCTTATTGCCGGTGAAATTACTACAAATTGCTATGTTGATATTCAAGGCATTGTTAGACAAACAATTAAAGAAATTGGATATACAAGAGCGAAATACGGTTTTGACGGCGACACATGTGGTGTTTTAGTTGCGATTGACAAACAGTCAGATGATATCGCAATGGGTGTTGATCAAGCACTTGAAAGCAAAGAAGGACAAATGAACGACGAGGTTGAAGCAGTAGGTGCTGGCGACCAAGGCATCATGTTTGGATTTGCATGTGATGAAACTGAAGAATTAATGCCATTACCGATTTCTTTAGCGCATAAATTAGCGAGAAGATTATCTGAAGTTAGAAAAGATGGTACTTTATCTTACCTAAGACCAGATGGTAAAACACAAGTAACCGTTGAATATGATGAGAACGGTAAACCAAGCAGAATTGATACAGTTCTAATCTCGACACAACACAGTGCAAAAGTAAAAAGAGAGCAAATTGAAGCAGATTTAATTGAACACGTTATTAAGCCAATCATTCCAGCAGATTTATTTGTTGATACTAGAATTTTAGTTAACCCGACTGGTAGATTCGTAATCGGTGGTCCTCAAGGGGATGCTGGTTTAACTGGTAGAAAAATCATCGTTGACACTTACGGTGGATATGCAAGACATGGTGGTGGTGCATTCTCTGGAAAAGACCCTACAAAGGTTGACCGTTCTGCTGCTTACGCTGCAAGATACGTTGCTAAAAACGTTGTTGCTGCTGGCCTCGCGTCAAAATGTGAAATCGAACTTGCCTATGCAATCGGTGTTGCACACCCAGTTTCTATCTTAGTTGAAACTTTCGGTACTGCAAAAGTATCTGAAGATTTAATCAACGATTTAGTGGAAAAACACTTTGACTTAAGACCAGGTGCAATCATCAGAGATTTAGGCTTAAGACGCCCAATCTACAAACAAACTGCAGCATATGGTCACTTTGGTAGAACTGATATCGATTTACCATGGGAAAGAACAGACAAAGCTGAAATTTTAAGAAAAGAAGCTTTTAACGCGTAATAGTAACGTAGAAGCCTATAGAACATTTTAATTATGAACCTCTTAAAGCAATCTGCTTTGAGAGGTTTTATTTTACCTATTTGCAATATAAGTCTAATAGATAAAAAAACTCTCGTAGGAGGCTCCGCAGGGTAACGAGGACCGGTCCTCTGAAGAGAGTTGTTTTTATCTATTAGACGAAAGTAGCTACAAGTACATACAGATTAAGTGTTGACTAATGATTTTAATGTAAAATTATGTTAAACTATGAACATAAGTTCGTATTTTAGAGGTGCTCAGTGAATCGGAATGACGATTATGAAATTTATGAAGGTATCGTAGAGGATATCATCTATTATAATGAAGAAAATGGTTATGTGATTGCCAATATAGATATATATAATGAGTTAATCTGCATCAAGGGACTCATCCCATTTTTAAAAGAAGGGGACCACATCCGTGTAACTGGGGTTATGGAGGTCCATAATTTCTATGGTGAGCAACTAAATGTGAAACACGCAGAGCATTTAAAGCCAACGGAAAAGGATGAGATCTATAACTACCTTTCTTCAGGTATCATCAAAGGCATAGGTGAGTCTACTGCCGGATTGCTCGTTTCAGCTTTTGGAGAGCGAACACTTGATGTCATACAATATGAGCCTGAAAAACTTCTGGAGATAGCTGGAATAGGTCCGAAAAAGCTAGAACAGATTATTCTATCTTATAAAGAACAGTATGAGCTACGTGATTTTATCATCTATTTTCAAAACTTGTCTATTTCCATCAATTTGGCGATGAAGATTTATAGAAAGTTTGGTCAAGAAGCGATAGCAATCGTCTCAAAAAACCCGTATATACTTGCTGACGAACTGGTAGGTGTTGGGTTTAAACAAGCCGATCAGCTCGCGATGCGAATGGGGATCGACTTTCATTCACCTTATCGTATTGGGTCAGGGATTTTATATATGCTTAATAAAGAAGCGGGTAATGGTAATACTTTTACCTATGAGGACTATCTCATAAGCAGTGTGAAGCTTGAACTAAGAGTTAAAACTGAAGAGATTGAATCAAGACTGACAGAGTTAATCGTCGAAGGCGATGTTGTTAGAGCGGGTGATTCTGATGGGAAAAGCATTTACTATTTGCCAGCCTTGTATTATGCAGAGGGACAAGTTGCGAGTAAACTGTTAAACATACAGGCAGAGGCAAGTGAAATTAAACATACTTATGTTGAAAGATATATTGAAGAATTTGAAAGTACAAGAGGCATTTTGCTTGCAGAAAAACAAAAAGAAGCTGTGGCAGAATCCATCAAAAGTGGCGTGTTTGTTTTAACGGGTGGGCCTGGAACGGGAAAAACCACTATCATTAATGCAATCATCGGTATCTTTGAATCAGTTGGTAAAGAAATTCTACTGGCTGCACCGACAGGTCGAGCTGCTAAAAGGATGACAGAGGCAACACAAAGAGAATCAAAGACCATTCACAGATTATTGGAGTTTCAAGGTGAAAATCAGTTTCAGAAAAATTCGGACGATCCTTTAAAGGCAGATGTTATTATCATCGATGAAATTTCTATGGTGGACATCCTGCTAATGTACCGATTTTTAGATGCGGTACCGACCGGTGCACACCTTATCTTTGTGGGGGATGCGGATCAGCTACCTTCTGTAGGTCCGGGGGCAGTTTTGAAAGATCTACTTTCTTGTGAGTGGATTCCTAAAGTCGCTTTAAATGAGATTTTCAGACAAGAGGAAACTTCATTAATCGCCTTAAATGCGCATATGATCAACAAGGGGGAGCAACCGATTTTAAATCGATCAGATAAGGATTTTTTCTTTATGAATCGCACTAAAGCGGAGGACATTGTCGAAGAAATCAAATCACTCATTAAAGATCGTCTCCCAAGCTACTACAATTTAAACCCTCTTGAGGACATACAAGTAATTTCACCAGTCAAAGGTAGCGGTGTGGGAATTGACGTGCTCAACGAAGTTTTACAAGCAGTTATTAATCCTATGAGTGATAAGAAAGCAGAGTATCACAATGGCAAGCGGATCTTTAGAACAGGCGATAAAGTCATGCAGATAAAGAATAACTATAACATCGAATGGACGACCAAATGGGCAGAAGAGGGAAAAGGCGTTTTTAATGGTGATATAGGTTTTATTAAGGAAATCGATCTAATTGATCGTACGATGACGGTTCTATTTGATCTTGAAAGAGAGGCTGTATATGACTTTTCTGCCCTGGATGAACTTACTTTAGCCTATGCAATTACAGTGCATAAAAGTCAAGGGAGTGAATTTAAAGCAGTAATTATGCCGATGGCATTTATTCCGCCAATGCTGATGAGTCGAAATATTCTTTATACGGCCATCACTCGTGCTAGAGAGCTGGTTGTGCTTGTTGGGGAAAAGCGTGCATTGTCTCAGATGATCCAGAGAACGCATGAAGCAAAACGAAATTCAGGACTTTCTCAGAAACTTGCGTTACTTTCTATGATGATTGGGGAATAAGATGAAGAGGGGAATATGATGAATATAAGAAAACTATTTTCTGATATACACCAAACGTTTTTAGAGAGTGTGTTTCCTCAGAATTTAACTTGCCATGCATGTGATGCTGAGCTCGAACCAAGAAGTCAGGAAGTTTATTGTGACGACTGTATGCAGCAATTAATAAAGATAGAAAGCAATGTTTGTTCAAAGTGTGGTAAACCAATTGAGTATGTCTATGAACAGCTATCGGAATACAGATACAAATGCAAAGAATGCCAGGAATCCTTCCATTATTTTAGAAAACATAAGTCATATGCTTTATATGAAGGGAGCATTAAGGTATCTTTAATGAAGCTGAAATATAAAGGTGATGCCTATCAATCGGTTCAAATGGGACGCTATTTAGCAAAAGTACTCAATGATGATAGTTTTGAATCTAAGTATGATTATATCGTTCCAGTTCCGATTCATAAAATTAGAAAATGGCAAAGAGGGTACAATCAGTCTGAGCTCATAACAGCGGAGCTACTTAAGGTTATAAAGATAAATGTTCCGACTAATTTACTAAAGCGTATAAAACATACAAAAAAGCTGAAAGCCATTGGAAGAGAAGAGCGTAAGCGGATTTTGAGGGATGTTTTCGTACTAGACCGAAAGTATCAAAATCTAGTAAAAGGTAAAAAAATCCTTTTAATTGACGATATATATACTACGGGATCAACATTAAATGCCTGTGCAAAGGTTCTATATGAATCTGGATGTGAGATCATCGACTGCGTAACAGTTGCGAGGGCGGTTGAATAGGAGGCGAATATGACTGAAGAAGGAAAATCTAGTGTTCTAATAAACTGTAAAAAATGTAATCGTTTGTTTTCATCAGTTGATGGTGCAACCTTATGTTCCAGATGTAATGAAAGTGCGGATGAAGGCTTTTCTGTCGTTCGAGAGTATATTTATGATAATCCATCTTCAAGCATTAAGGAAGTAAGCTCTAACACGGGTATTGAAAGTGAGCTAATTCTCAGATGGATCAGAGAAGGTAGAATTGTTTTATCAGAACATGCTAACATATCCTTCTGCGAGAGATGCGATGCGCCAACGGATGGCGGTAGATTCTGTGGTAAATGTATACGAGAATTATCGGACGGTCTAAAGAAGGGAATTACTGCAGACGAGATCGAAAAGAAAGGTGCTGGGATGCACATTCGAGAAATTGATCGAAAAAAATAATAAAATAGTGCTAAACTTACCCCCGTATATGCCGATATACCTAGTAGAGAAATCGGCCTACGGGGGTGTTTTATATGAAGATATCAAATCAAATGAATATTCAAAACGTCTTACAGACTTATGGAAAATCTGTTAAGAAAACTGAAGCAACTGATAAAGTTGTAAAAGCAAGTGACAAAGTTGAGATTTCTAGTGCAGCTAGAGAAATTCAGATCGCTAGAAAAGCGTTATCTGATGTACCTGATGTTAGAACTGATAAATTAGAGGAAATTAAACAGCTTATGGCTTCTGGTAATTATAAGCCAACAGCGGAAGATATAGTTGATAAAATTTTTTCCGGTATCGACGCTAAGAAAATTTAAAGCCGATTTCTTATCCCCCAAACAACTACCGGACGTTTCGTCCGGTTATTAATTTATTAGGAGTGTATTCTATGTCAAAAAGTGTTGAGCAATTGGTGCAGACCTTAGATAAAGAATCTGAAATCTATAGAGATTTACTAAATATAGCAAAGCAAAAAAGAGAAGTGATAAAGGCACAAGATATTGATCAATTGCAATCAATGGTCAATGAAGAGCAAGGATTAATTGTATCTCTATTTAAACTTGAAGAACTAAGGGAAAAAGTAGTCGACAAAATCATGAGAGAAGAGAAACTGGATTTTGTTGAAAATGTAACTCAATTGGCACAGCTTTTAAGTGTAGATGCAAAAAATAAAGTGCTCGAAGCTAAGAATCAATTGTTGGTTCTGGTAAAAACTGTGAATGAAGAGACGCGCTTTAACAGTGTTTTATTAGAAGAACGATTAGAGTTAATTAACATGAACATTAATTTGTTAACTCAATCGGGTCTCGATAGTGGTGTCTATAGCAAAAAAGCGGATTCGGAAGAAAATGATCGAAGAAGCTTATTTGATGCTCGCGTTTAATAGATGAAATGCGAATTAAAATTCTAGTAGGTAAGTAAAACATGTGCCTAAATTTCTGATGGATTTATAGGCATTATTTTAAGATAGGAGAGTTATATGTCATCTGGTTTTCTTGGATTAAATACAGCGCTTTCCGGACTTTTTGCAAATCAAAGGTCACTTGGAATTGTATCGCACAATATCGCTAATGCAAATACAGAGGGCTACTCAAGACAAGTTATGAATACAGTGGCATATAAGCCTCAAGTACTTCCCGGTGGCATGGGCACACTTGGTGTTGGGGTAGATGTTACTGCGGTTAAACAGGTAAGAGATAGCTACTTAGACTTTAAATATAGAGTAGAAACCAGTGTTAAGGGTGAGTGGGATGCCAGAGCAAGCGTTCTCACTGAGCTTGAAGGGATTTTTAATGAGCCATCAGATTCAAGTATAGCAGAGCTTTTAGATCAGTATTACGAGTCATTACAAAGTCTTCAAAAGAATCCTGAAAACTTAACAGCGCGTACACTTGTAAGACAAAATACGATTGCACTTTCAGAAGGTGTTCAGCGTATATCGACGATGCTCAAAGATCTTCAGGCAGACTTGAACTTTCAGTTTAAATCAGCTGTTGAAGAAGTAAATGCTTATGCAGATCAAATTGCAAAGCTCAATGAGACCATCTATAAAGCTGAACTTGAAGGTGGAATTGCAAATGACGTACGCGATCAGAGAAATGTGTTATTAGACAAATTATCAGAGCTGGTTAACATCGATTACTATGAGGATGATCAAAATAGATTTTATGTTTTAGTAGGTGGACAACAGCTTGTTGCACATTATCGTGCAGACACACTGGAATTAGTACCGAGAGAAGACAAGCTAAACGCTGATGATGGCGATGGCATATTAGATGTCCAATGGTCAAATGGTAATAAACTCAATGTTAGCTCAGGTAAAGTACTAGGCTTAAAAAATGTAAGAGACAATATCGATGGAGATAATAAGGGTATTCCTTATTATGTAGATAAATTAAATGAATTCGTTGATACCTTCAGCGATACGTTCAATCAAATTCATCAGGATGGTTATGGTTTAGATGGTAGTACAGGCTATTATATGTTCACAATCAATAATATGACCACTGCTGAATATAAGAATTATCTTTTAACCAAGGGCTTTGATGGTCAAGCCGCAATTGAAGTTACTTCATCTGTTATGAGCGGTGTTTCTGCATTGCCTGAAGATGAACAACAAGATAAGATCGCTTCGAATATTAAAACATTAATTGAAAATAACCCAAGCTATCAAGATAAAACAGTTAAGATGATTGATGGTAAGTATTATGTTGTCGATCGAGTCAAAGCATCGGAAATTACTATTGCCAAAGATCTAGAAGATCTTAATAAAATTGCGGCAGCTGTTAGACTTGAAGACATACCAGGTGACGGTTCTAATATACTAAAAATGATTGAAACAAGACATAATGTAACGCTTTATGAATGGGGTGCTCCAGAAGATTATATTAAATCACTTGTTTCAAACTTAGGGGTCGATGCAGCTGAAGCAAATAGAGTAGCGACCAATCAAGCGCTGTTAACAAACGAATACTCAACTGCGAGAGACTCTATTATGGGTGTTTCACTTGATGAGGAAATGGCGAATATGATTAAATATCAAACGGCATATAATGCCAATGCGAGAATGGTAAATGTATTTGACGAGATGTTAGATCTTGTGGTCAATCGACTGGGAACAGTAGGTAGATAGGAGTTAAATTATGAGAATAACTAATACGATGCTTGTGAAAGACATGCTTTGGAATTCAAACAACAACTTAGTTGCGATGTCAAAAAAACAAACTGAACTTTCAACGGGCAAAAGAATACATCGTCCTTCTGATGACCCTGTTGGAATTACTCAGGTACTCAAATATAAAACCGATATTAGAGAGACGCAACAATATCAGAAAAATATTGATGATGCTCTTGGTTGGTTAGAGGTGTCTGAAAGCTCTTTAATGAATATTAAAGACATTTTGCAAAGAATGAGAGAGCTTGCAGTTAAAGCTGCAAATGGTACCAATACTGCTGCTGATCGAGATAAAATCAAATCAGAGATTTCTGAGCTACGTAAAGAAGTATTGGTTTCAGGAAATGCCACAAGTGCAGGTAGATATGTTTTTTCTGGACTTGAAACCAATAAGAAGCTATTTGCTGATGATGGCAGCTACAACATAGATTTGACCTCTGAACGAAATGATTTAAAGCACGCGATAGGTTATGAAGTGGCGGTAGGAGAAGTAATGACCGTTGGCGTTCATCCAGTAGACTTATTTGGAATCATCAATAGCAATAACTTTTTTGATGGAAAAATGGTTCGAGATACAGCTACAACTGGTAAAGCAACGCAGACACAATTAGTGGCTAACGTAAATCTAAATTATGATTTTTCAGCACCAGGTAATGTC
Organism: Fusibacter sp. QWL-12; assembly: GCF_058683495.1. NCBI lineage: Bacteria > Bacillati > Bacillota > Clostridia > Eubacteriales > Fusibacteraceae > Fusibacter > Fusibacter sp. QWL-12. Next base: position 1,451,760 of record NZ_CM178745.1, on the reverse strand, counting down.
CTTGATATTACTATTAATGGTTCTACTTATAACGTTGATGAAAGTATATTAGATCATTCACCCTTAAATCCAATGACTAAAGATCGATTGATTGCAGCTATATCAAGTGCATCTGACGGTGTTAATCAACTTGGGAATGTAGCGGATATCTATTTTGATCTAAATAATCAATTGGTAATTGGATCAAAGACCTACGGCGCTGCACAAACGATAACAGATACCACAGCTTCTGCTGGGTTTGCAACGGTTTCAATTACACCTGGAATCGATGGTACCACTGGAACCGTAAGTGGTACGGGTACTTTTACTGATGCTGACGTTTTAGCAGAAACAGGCACACATCAATTTGTGGTTCAAGTAGATGATGTGAGAAATGTGTTTACAGTTGATTTTTCGACATTAAATAATGTGGCTGATCTACAAACGGAAATGCAAAATCAAGTGAACGCTGTCTTCACCCCAGCTGGCCTAGTAACCGTATCCGCAGTGAGCGGTGGTACAATTGATTTTACGCTTTCTGGAACAAACGATGGGCAATCACATTCGATATCAACTGATTTTGTTGTTGCTAACAGTAGTGAAATGATAACGGATATTGATAACTTTATCAATGCATTGGCAACCAATGATGATGCTGGGCTGCAAACCGCACTTGATAAATTAGATTTGCATCTAGATAGAGTAATGACAGTCGCAGGTGAAATTGGTGGTAAGTCAAACCGTGTGGACTTTATCAAGAATAGAGTAGAAGAGAATGAAATTACCTTTACAAGCTTACTAAGTAAAGTACAAGACGTGGATATGGCTGAAGCGATAATGTATTTTAAAAACTTGGAGAACGTTTATAGAGCGTCTTTATCCGTTGGATCAAAAGTAATTCAACCGAGCTTGGTAGACTTTATTAGATAGGAGGCAATATGCCTATCCAAATTACCCAACAACCCTTAATTTTAAATGTTAGTACAACTCCTGCGAGTATTTCTCAGTCTGGTAACGCAGCTCTGACGCTGTCAATTAGCTCGGAGCAGCCATTATTAGAAATGCAAACGGTTAAGCCGCAAATCAGGATTGATCAGACTCAGCCTTTTGCAGAGGCGGGATTAAAAAATATTAGAGCCTTTATGGAGGACAATATTGCCTACTCAAGAGAAATTGTGCAGGGTGGTGTTTCAAGGATAGTGAGTCAGGGTAATGAGTTTATAAATATCCATACAGAAGTGGATCCAATACCTGAGCAAGCTTTAAATAATGCATATGATATGTTTGACAAAGAGTTCAATTATGCAGCTATTCCAACCACAAGGCCTACGATTACCCTTGAAAAGGGATCGGTTAATTATTCGCTTAAAAGAGGTAGTGTAACTAATAATTCTAGTCCACAACCCGTTAATTTGAGTTATACGCCTTATCAGGTTCAATTTTCTGTAAGTCAGTACAACTCTGTTAGTTTCAGGTATGAAGAACCAAAATTTAAATTTATGGTATAGGAGGCTACAATGTTGCTAAAAACTTCTCAATTTGGTGATTTAGAATACGATCAGGAAGCTGTAATTAAGTTTCCAAATGGCATCCCAGGATTTGACGATGAAAATGCATTTGTATTAATTCCTTCAGGTGATGTGAATTTCCCATTTAATACGCTACAATCAGAACATACACCTGAGTTGGCTTTTGTTGTAACCGATCCTTTTTTATTTGTTGAAAACTATGACTTTGAAATTTCTGAGTATGATGTTGAAGCGCTTAAATTACAGAGTGAAGAGGATTTGAAAAATATTATTGCCCTTAGTATTGTAACCATTCCAGACAATGTTGAAAATACGACCATTAATATTGTGGCCCCAATCATTATCAATACAAAGGATAAAATTGGTAAGCAAGTTTTACTTCACGAATATGACGATGTAAAATATCCAATTTTCACTAAGAAAAGTGAGGAATAATCATGCTTATATTAACTCGCAAAAAAGATGAAAGTATTATAATAAATGATAATATTGAAATTCAAGTTATCGCTATCGAAGAAGGAAAAGTGAAGCTTGGGATTAACGCACCAAAAAACGTAGAAATTCATAGAAGTGAAGTTTATGAGAAGATTTTAAGTGCAAATATTGAGGCGGTTAAGTCTTCGAATGGATTAAAGGTTTTATCTGAAAAGATGAAAAATAAATAGAGGCAGACACTAAGAATATTAATAACTTTTTTTATAAAAAAACTAAAGTATTTTAGAGATTCACCGATAATTATTTTAGATGACCACTTTATAGCGGCCGATATAGAGAGGCTCTCAAATTAGTCAGAAAGGATTCTGACTTTACAAACTCAAGGAGGAAAATTATGAGAATTAATAACAACTTAATGGCAATGAACACCCACAGACAATTGGGTATCAACAACGCTTCAGGCGCAAAATCAATTGAAAAATTATCATCAGGTTACAGAATCAACCGTGCTGGCGATGACGCTGCTGGTCTTGCAATCTCTGAAAAAATGAGAGGCCAAATCAGAGGTCTTGATCAAGCATCTAGAAATGCTCAAGATACAATTTCTTTGATTCAAACAGCTGAAGGTGCATTAAATGAATCTCATGCTATTTTACAACGTATGAGAGAATTATCAGTTCAATCAGCAAATGATACAAATACAGATGCTGATAGAACAGCACTTCAAAACGAAGTTAAACAACTTGTAAACGAACTTGATAGAATTGGTAATACTACTGAGTTCAATACAAAGAAACTTCTTGAAGGTTCTGCAAAAGGTGTTTCTGATCAAGTTGATGGTACAATTAGAGTTAACAACAACTCTTCTTTATCAATCGTAACATCTACTGCAGATTCTACTATCGCAGCTTCTTCAGCAGTAAATGGCGCTTATATGATTATCAGAGTTTCTGATGATGGTCAAGCAACTACTTACGCTGCAGGCGACTACAAAATCATTGGTCCTGACGGAAGCGTTTCGACTGATATCACATTAACAACTAACTCAATTGAGTTAACAACTGCAATTACAGCAGGTCAAGCAACTTCTCTTCAAGTTACTGGTTTAGATGCTAACATGAAAGTTGGCGAATCTATTACATTAGTATTTGGTAAATTTGAAGCTGCTGCAGCATCTCTTGGTACTTCAGTTATGGCTCAAATCGGTGCAAACTCTGGTCAAACAGCATTCGTTTCTATGGGTGATATGAGATCAGCTGCTCTTGGTGTTGACACTGTTGACATCAGTAGCAAGTTTGGTGCAGCTGTTGCAATCGAAACAATTCAAGGTGCTCTTGAAAAAGTTTCTTCACAAAGATCTGCACTTGGTGCTATGCAAAACAGACTTGAACATACTATTAAGAACGTTGATACAGCTGCTGAGAACTTACAAGCTTCTGAATCACGTATCCGTGACGTAGATATGGCGAAAGAAATGATGACGTTCACTAAGAACAACATCCTTACTCAAGCTGCTCAAGCTATGTTGGCTCAAGCTAACCAAGCACCTCAAGGTGTTCTACAATTATTGAGATAATTTTTCTCATGAAAAAAGCCATCCTCCCTTCGAGGGTGGCTATTTTTTAGGGATTTTATATAAAAGTCACTATCAAAGAATTAGGGGGACAAATGATGATACTTAGTATTTGTATGATGGTAAAAAATGAAGAAATGAATTTAAATAGATGTTTATCGAGTTTAAAACCATTGTTAGATCAAGTTGATAGTGAATTGATTATTGTCGATACGGGTTCTGAGGACAATACGGTAAAGATTGCATCTGAGTATACGGGTAAAATATATCATCACCCATGGAACAATAATTTTGCAGAAATGAGAAATATCTCGATTTCATATGCTACTGGCAAATGGGTTTTGATAATTGATGCAGATGAAGAACTGGAAAAACCAGAAGAAATCGTTAAATTTTTAAACAAACCTCATAATCCTAAAGTGACATGTGGTGCGATTAAACTTATCAACGTTCGAAGAAATCAAAAGGGTAGAGTCGCGACTGAATTATTATCTCAGCGACTATTTTTAAACGATGGCAATTTTCGTTATGAAGGTGTCGTTCATAATGTTGCTATAACAAGTGGGCTAACCGAGGAAATTGACAGCATACTATATCATTATGGCTATAATGCTGATGACAACGAACTAATGGAGAAGAAGTTTATTAGAACATCAACCTTGCTGATTGAAGAACTTAAAAAAAATCCTGATAATATCTATTATATTTATCAACTATCCGTAACCTATCATATGCATGGTGATCATAATAAATCTCTTTTTGAAATCAACAAAGCGTATGATAAGATTAAACATTCTAATAAGCTACTAAAACAGCATTCTTACGTAATTGTGCAATTAATTAAAAGTCTAATAATGAATGCTTATTATGAAGAAGCAATTAAAATATCAGATGTCGGTTTGAAAATCGAACCTGAGAATTTTGACATATACTTTTATAAAGCGAATGCCTTGTTTATGGATGGTAACAACCAGGAAGGTATCAAAGCATATGAAGCATACTTTAAACTGAAAGATAGATTTCAAGAACTTGAAATTAGAAGAGATTTGAGAGTACAGCTTGCAACAAATAATGAGGAATCTGTAGTGGAAGCATTAAATAATCTTGCAGTTGTTTATTATCAGGATAGTGAGTTTACTAAATCCCTTGATTATGTAAGCCAATTGATTCAGAAACACTCAAATAGTTTGGGCCAATTGAAAACCAAGATTGAAAAAATGTATCTTGAGCTTTGTATTAGAACTAGTGCAATCGATATAGCAGTAGAATATGTAAATAAGATGCCTCAATATACCAACCTTTTAGTCGAGTTAATTGAAACTTTTAGGAAGGATTCTAATAAAATTGTGGATAGCATCTTAAAATTTGATCATCCATATACAACATTGGTACAAATGAGAATTGCACAAGAAATCCAAAATTCAACACAGGATTTTCTTGTGGATGAATTTTTAGAAAAAGGAAGGTTAATTGAACATCCTTGTAATTCCGAATTCATTTATTTTGCTTTCAAATCAAATAAGAATATTAATCCTTTATTAATAAATTCAAGTGAAACAGAAATCTATGAGATGCTTGCTTTCTGTGAAAGTAAATATCAGGATTTATCTGAGGTGCTAATCAATTATATCGGATTATACAGTGCTGAAAATTTGGTTAATCTAACAGTCCAAAAAATGATATATAGGTTTTTAACGCTTAAATATGAAAGTGTAAAATCTGAACTCATTGTTCTAAAGTATATATCAACAGGTTTAAAACATATAGATACTAAATATTCGAGAGCATTTATTTTTAATCCGATATTCCCTAAGGAACTAACAGAGGAAGAATTATTCTTCATCTATCTTTTTAAGTCTTTAAGTTCATTCAATCCAGTAGAATTAGGACGGTATATCAAAACAATATCACATCAATTCTTAAGCATGTCAAATATTGTATCGTTCATATTGGACAAGTACTCTACTAATAGGACGATCAATGATGGATTAGCAAATTTAGAAAGTGAATTAATTGGGCAAATTAAAGTATTAATTGAAAATGGAAGAATCAACGAGGTACACTCTATTATTAATGAGGCCAGTCAATTAATAAAGAATAGTTTGTATTTTGATTTTGTATTAATACTACTAGGGGGAAACAATGATAAATAATAAAACAATTTTTATAACAGGTGGCGCAGGGTTTATTGGTTCAACCTTAATTGATCAACTTATAGATGAAAATCAGATTGTTGTATACGATAAATTAGAGCGGAACTCATTGCAATCTAAGAAATATGCCAATCATAAGAATTTAACCTTGATTGAAGGTGACATTTTAGATGGTGAGCATCTAAAAAAGGCAATGAAAGGCGCAGACATTGTGATACATGCGGCTGCAATTGCAGGTATAGATAATACAGTAAAGGATCCTGTAAGAACCATGACCGTTAATGTTATTGGAACTTACAATGTACTTGAAGCTGCAAAGGAAGTCCACTTAGAAAAAGGACTTGATCGTTTTGTTGAGTTTTCAACCTCTGAAGTCTTTGGTACACATGCGTATAAATCAGAAGAAAGTGACAATATGGTTACTGGCGTCGCTGGAGAAGCGAGATGGACTTACGCAGTAAGCAAACTAACGGGAGAGCACTTTACCGAAGCTTATCACAAAAAATATGGCCTTCCGACGGTTACAGTAAGACCTTTTAATATATACGGTCCAGGACAAATTGGAGAAGGTGCAATTCAGATATTTATCAGAAAGGCTCTAAGAGGGGATGATCTGCTTATTTTCGGTGATGGTACACAGATTAGAGCTTGGTGCTATATAGATGACATGATTAATGGATTGCTCGCATGTATCACAAAGCCAGAGGCGATTGGAGAATCATTTAATATTGGAAATGCCAGAGATATTACTACAATATACGGGTTAGCACAAACAGTTTGTAGAGTATTAAACTCTAAATCAAAAATCGTCTTCAGAAGTCCTTTGTCTGCTGATATTGATCTTAGAATCCCCAAAGTGGACAAAATGAATCATTTATTGGGAATAGAAGCACAAGTTGATCTAGAAGAAGGTATACGAAGAACGAGCGAATGGTATAAAGCAAATAATATTTTAATGCCGGATTATCCTGAAATGTTTAAAGCTTAGATTGAAAAGGTGAGCGTATGAAATATAGATTAGCAGACCCGAGGATAGATGACCATCAGATTAAAATGGTTGAAGATGTTTTGAAGTCAAAAATGTTGGTGCATGGTGCGTCATGTGAAACCTTTGAAGCAGACATAGCGTCATATCTTGGTGTAGAGAAAGAACAAGTGGCGGTAACTTCATCTTGTACAGCAAGCTTACATCTTGCTTTACTTTCTTTAAATGTACCTAAGAATAAAGCGATCATGGTACCTAGCTTCACTTTCCCTGCAACCGTCAATGTGGTTGAGCAGATAGGGGCAATACCAATTTTTGTTGATGTCAATGAGGATGATTATACGATGTCTGTCAAATCGTTGAGAAACACTTATGATTCATTTAAAAATGATTATGACATTGTTGGTATTATTGTAGTACATGAATTTGGTGCATCAGCAGATATGAATCAAATTATTGCATTTGCAAAAGGAAATGGACTGTTTGTAATTGAGGATGCAGCTTGTGCATTCGGTACTGAATTTGAAAAAAGTAAGGTTGGATTGCTTTCAGATATAGGCTGTTTTTCATTTCATCCCAGAAAAGCGATTACGACTGGCGAAGGTGGCGCAGTCGTTTCTAATAACAAAGACTTGATAAAAAAGTGTAAAACTTTTAGAAATCATGGTATGGATATGGTAAACGGTCATATTGATTTTGTCGTCCCAGGACTTAACTATAGATTGACAAATTTTCAAGCGGTATTAGGCATTGGTCAACTACAGCATTTTGATGACTGGATTTCAAAGCGAAGAGCACTACAATTAATTTATAGAACGTATTTAAAGCACCCAATGATTCATTTACCAAAGGATCAAGAGGGACATACATGGCAATCCTTTATGATTGTTTTAGACGATCGAGTTAATAGAGATATGCTAAAGGAAAACCTAAAATTGAAAGAAATTGAAAGCAATTACGGTGCCTATTCATTGCTAGAAACACAATACTACAAAGAAAAATATGGCAATTTATATGCTGAAAAAACGCCAATTAGTACAAAGCTTTACAGGCAAGGGCTATGTTTGCCTTTGCATCAAGGATTAAGTGAAGAAGACATTAAGACGATTTGTAATGAAGTGCTACTATGTCTAGAGGCAAGCTATGGATATTAATGAACTGATCAGACAAATTGAGATAAAAGAATCTGAACTAGAGAAGAAGTACAACCGTGTTTTACCTAGAAATGAGTATCTCAATGACCGTTGGGAAAAAGCAGAACGCTTAGGCTTTTCGAAAGGGGCAAACATATATGATTCGTCATATGTTTTTGGAGATGTCAAAGTAGGTGAAAAGACTTGGATTGGTCCATTTACATTATTGGATGGAACTGGAGGCCTTGAAATTGGTGCATATTGTAACATCTCCTCAGGGGTTCAAATTTATACGCACAGTTCTTTAGATTGGGTAATCACAAGAGGCAATGCAGAGTATGTCCATAGTAAGACTGAAATTGGTGATTGTGTTTATATTGGGAGTCAATGTGTCATTGACAAAGGTGTAAAAATTGGTAATCATTCTGTGATTGGTGCAAATAGCTATGTGAATAAATCGTTTCCTGATTATAGCATCATTGCAGGTACGCCAGCAAAATTAATCGGTACCATTGAAATCAGTGATGGTGTACCCCGATATAAGTTTTTTAAATAATGAGCTAAATATAGCGATAAAGTGAGATGAAGGGCATGATTGCAATAATTGATTATGGTTTTGGAAATACAGGATCAATAAAAAATATGCTAAAAAAACTAGGACATGAGTCTGTAATCACAAAGGATTATGAAGTGTTATCGATGGCAGACAAATTAATTTTGCCGGGTGTTGGCAGCTTTGATTCTGCAATGCAGGCGCTTGAAGATTGCGGCTTGATAGATATTTTGAATCAACTTGTCCTTAAAGATAAAAAGCCGATTCTAGGAATTTGCTTAGGTATGCAATTGATGACTAAGTCAAGTGAAGAAGGGAAACTAAAAGGTTTTGGTTGGATTGACGCTGAGACTGTAAAGTTTGACTTTGATAATAATCAGTATCGTATCCCACATATGGGATGGAATGAAGTGAGTGTTGAAAATGCCTCTGTAATTACAGAGGGGTTTGATAAGACTTTTAGATATTACTTTGTACACTCGTACTATGTCAAATGTAAGAATCAAAGTGATATCATTTTGATCACAGAGTATTGTAACCCATTTGTTTCTGGTTTTAAAAAAGACAATATCATAGGCGTTCAATTTCATCCTGAAAAGAGTCATCGGTTCGGTAAAAAATTATTGGATAACTTTGCAAGAATGGAGGGCATATGCTAAAAAAAAGAGTAATGCCTTGCTTACTATTAAAAGGTGAGTCACTTGTTAAAAGTGTAAAGTTTAAGGATTATAACTATATTGGTGATCCCATTAATGCAGTTAAGATCTTTAATGACTGCGAAGTTGATGAACTTGTGCTTTTAGATATAACAGCTACTACTGAAGGAAGAGAACCAAATTTTGATTTGATTGCAAAGATTGTCGATGAAAGCTTTGTCCCCCTTGCATATGGTGGCGGTGTAAAAACAATCGAGCAAATGGCTAAAATATTTAAAATTGGTGTTGAAAAAATTATTATCAACAGTCTTTTATTTGAAGATTCTGGAATGATAGCTAAGGCAATTGAGTACTTTGGTGCTCAAAGCGTAGTCGTATCTATTGATGTTAAGAAAAACTTGTTTGGTAAATATGAGGTGTTTCTCTATAATGGCAAGAAAAAAGCATCAAAATCATTCGAAGAGGTATTATCTCAACTAAATCAGTTGAATGTAGGTGAGGTACTTATCAATGATATTTCTAGAGATGGTATGATGCAAGGCTATAATTTGGACTTAATTGCTTATGCTTTAGAAAAACTAAATATGCCCGTTATTGCTATTGGCGGTGCAGGTGAATTGTCGGATTTAGAAAAAGCTTTTAATTTGGGCATACAAGCATTAGCAGCTGGGAGTTTATTCGTATATAAAAGCCAATTTAGAGGCGTTTTAATCAATTATCCAAATGCAGAAATCGAAAAAATGAGATGAGGTAACCTATGAAAGAATGTACAAGATGCACGTATACAGATGCAATGCCAAATATTGTTTTTGATGAAGAAGGTGTGTGCAACTATTGCAAACAATCTGATCTCTTTGATGAAACTTATCCCATTGGAGCAGAAGGTAGACAAAGATTAGAAAAGTTAGCTGAAGACATCAAGAAAGCAGGTAAAGGCAAGCAGTTTGACTGCGCAATAGGCGTTAGTGGTGGCTGTGATTCTTCGTATCTACTACATTTAATGAAGGAGCTGGGCCTTAGACCTCTTGCGGTACATTTTGACAATACTTGGAATTCTGCCATAGCAACACAAAATATTAAAACGATGCTAGACCAACTGGATATAGAGTTATTTACTTTAGTAGTTGATAATAAAGAGTATGATGATTTATATCGTTCATTTTTACTTGCGGGTGTTCCAGATATAGAAACACCAACTGATATTGGACTCGCTACGACGATGTACATCGCTTGTGAAAAATATAAAATTAAGTATGTAATTGATGGGCATTCATTTAGAACAGAAGGCATTACCCCTTTGGGTCACTTGTACATGGATGGCAAGTATATTGAAAGTGTTCACAAAGCATACGGCAAACTACCTATGAAAACATTTCCGAATCTGTGGTTTCATAAATTCTTGAAATGGATGGTTTTTAATAGGATAAAAAGAGTAAGGCCACTGTATTATATTGACTATAACAAAGCAGAGGCTAAAAAATTCTTACAAGAAAAATATGGATGGCAATGGTATGGCGGTCATCATTTAGAAAATCGATTTACTGCTTTTTATCATAGCTATTTTATGCCTAAGCGATTTAAATTAGATCAAAGGGTAAATGAGGTTGCTGCTTTAGTTCGACACGGTCAAATGACGAAAGAAGAAGGCAAAGCGATGTTGGCAGAGGCGCCTTTTTTAGAAGATGGTGTGTTTGAGCTGGTTAAGAAAAGACTTGGTTTTTCAGATGACGAGTTTGAAGAAGTGATGAATCTGCCTATTAAAACTTATAAGGATTTTAAAACGTATAAACAATTATTTGAAAGATTAAGACCGTTCTTCTACGTTATGCAAAAACTTGAATTGGTTCCAAAATCATTTTATGAGAAATATACGATTAAGCATGACTAAATAGTGATTTATCAAAAAAATATGTAAGCATGGGAGCTAGCTCCCATGCTTATTTTGCTATCTAATGAGTTGTAATATACTTTGAGGTGCCTGATTAGCTTGCGATAGCATCGCTTGATATGTGCTAGTTAAGATGTTCGTTTTAGTAAACGTCATCATTTCCTTAGCCATATCGAGATCACGAATTCTAGATTCTGCAGACTGAATATTTTCTGTCGCATTATCTAAATTTTTAATAGTGTGTTCCAGCCTGTTTTGCATTGCTCCATAGACGGTTCTAATCCCCGATACAATGCTGATTGCAGAATCAACTGCGCCAATAGCACTTTGCGAACCAGTTACAGTGGTATAGTCCAATTGGTCGATTCCCAGTCCCTTTGCAGTCATATTCGCTTTAACCATTGTGACGTTTTGACCGGAGTTCGCACCAACCTGATAATAAAAATCAGGGTTACTACTGCCCTTGTTCAAAAAGTTCAATGCATAATGCGTGTTGACATCAGAGAGACCAGTACCATTGGTAATGGTCTGATCAAGTGTAAGCGCACTTGTTGATCCTTTTACAGAACCATTTGTTATCGCTCCAGAAACAGTGTTTAAAAAGTCGCCACTCGTATTAAGATAACTGAGGACACCGTTTGCACCATTGTTGTTATACCAGGCGATAAATGCGGCAACTGTTCCAAAATCAGCAGAGCCGGTTGCAGCTGCGAGTTCAGTTCCTGCAATATTCTGAGTCGTGTTTGCAAATGCTTGATCTAAAGTGTCTCCAGCTTCAAGTCGATCAATAAATGCCGAAATACCACCATCGGTGATCTCATGCAATACTTTTACAGCTTCAAAAGCAGAGCGATAATCACCATCAAATGGATCAACTAAATTGACATTATGATCAGTTACAGCAAATAAGTTTCCACCTTGGATTGTCATTGCTAAACCTTCAGTGAACCAATTTTCATTGGCTTCACCACCACCAGTTGTTGCATAAGGCATTTCAGTAAACTGAAGCGCATGAACAACTTCATGTGCGATCAGAGTATCCAGAACACCTTCAGATTTTAAGTTGCCAGAGCCATCGAAAAATGCGTAGAGATTAACACTCAATGTTAAAGTAGCCCCACCATCAGCTGTTCCCATTGAAGCGCCAGTTGTAGAACCAGAATCATAATAATAACTTATGCTCATTGGTCTATTGACCGGGCTATCTGGGAGATCAATTCCAAGTTGATTGCTTATGGCAACCAAACCATCATTAATCCAACCTGGTAGCTTTGAGGATAACACATCTAAACTGGATTGAGAAATACCTGCAAAACTAGACGCGGTATTTGAATCAAGTAATTTGATGGTGTTAAACTCAGTTGTGTTAGCTACTACATCAACCTGTTTAATCAACTGCTGAATTTCAATGTTGATTTGACCTCGATCACTTTCTGTTAGGGTGCCATTTGAACTTTGTACAGCGAGTTGCCTCATTCTTTGAAGCATATCGTGAACACTTGATGCAGCACCTTCAGCAGTTTGAATCATCGAAATCGCATCTGTAGCATTTCTTGAAGCCTGACTTAAACCTCTGATCTGACCTCGCATCTTTTCTGATATCGAAAGACCAGCTGCATCATCTGATGCTCGGTTGATTCGATACCCGGAAGAGAGCTTTTCTATCGAGTTTGCTTGGGCTTTAACTGCTAAGGTCCCAATCCTTTGGGCGTTTAGCGCACTGAGATTATTGACTATTCTCATCTCTACCTCCTTGTAGCGGCTTAAGCAAAACCCTATAAGATATTATCGGCATATTTTTAAATTAAGGTAATATCTTTTTTATCAAAATTTATCAAAATCTGATCATTATATAGACTTGTAAATTTTAAGCAATTGAGCACCAATGGTTTCTAATGTGTTGTTTCTTTCAACGTATTGGCGACCTAATTTAGAAAGCTCACTTCTAAGGTCAAAGGAGAGGATTAGTTTTTCAAGTTGAGCTTCAACCGTATCAACCGTTACATTTAAAACAGGAATCGTTTCATTATGAGGGGTCTGGAAAGAAGGATTAATAAAAGTAGCAACACATCTTCCCATTGATAAGCATTCCATTGTTAAGCTACCATAAGTACCTATAATTAGCTCATCTAAGACGATGTCTGCATTTCCATACTGTTTCATGGCCTCATCGTGATCTGTTTTCTCAATTCTATGATAGTCGATTGCATATTTTTTTTGTAAGTTTTCAATCGCTTTCTCGAAATATACGGAACCTTTAACTGAGCGATTGGTTGGTGCGTGAACAATCCGGATTGGATCGTGATGGACTTGCGGTTTATAGCTGTATTTCTCAGTATCAATAGGCAATCCTAACATATGAATTTGCTTGTAATAGGGTTCTACGTAAGATCGCATTTCATAATCATTTACGATACAATGATCAATCCAAGTTGAATAAGCTTTAATATTATGCAGAATCTGATCGCCATTTAAGGAAGATAAATAATCTTCCGCGTAGGACCAGTATTTGTGGTGAACTCTTGCGATTTCAGGAACTCTGATTTCAGAGCCTAAATTATGCATAAATACGCGCTTACCTAACTTCTTTAATGGAATTACATCGGTGCTTTGAGGCATTAAAGTTCTATTAAAGATGAAATGAAAAACATCATAATCACTAATTAAGTCAATGGTATTTAATAAAAGATAAGTCTGGCGATCTTGATCATTTAATTTTGAAATATCAATCGACAAGTCACAAGTATATCCAAGATAGCTTGGATAATAATTGATACCAAAAACTTCATACTCCTTTTTACGGAAATAATCTAGGTATTGTGCCATATGGTTTGCAATTTCAATAGGCGCATAGAGTATTTTAAGCTTGTTGTCCGCATCGATTTCTTTAAGAGTATTAGGTTTTTCAATTGTGATATATTCTGAGGGATCAACATCAGTATTTGGATTGAGGAGTTGATCTTTTATATATAGCTTCTCTTCTGCTAAATACTGTTTAATCAATTGAAACTCTTCTTCATGAACGTTGTTGTATCTAAGTTGTAAGATTTTTTCATTGATTTCATCTCGGGCGTCAGATTCCATACAGACTAGCTTTGCACACTGATAGTTTTTTAATGCTAAGATGCGATTTCCACTTATTTCATAGGCATATGCCAAATTATAGAACAAATCAACATGAACTATATTCTTAATATGAAATTCACCATATTTGATACATTCATCTGTCTCACCTATAAGAATTAAAAGCGTTGTCATTATAGAAGCTTCTCCAGGAGTAGGAGAGGAAATAAGATGATCGTGAGTTTCAACCAACTGAATGGCAGACTCATAATCGCCAGTATTTATTAACTGGATTAGCTCTTGTTCAATAGACCCGTTCATAAATCGCTCCTTTTACCAATATTTACTTAAGTTTATCATAGATTTGCCGATAATTAAACTAAGTGAAAATGAGAGAGAAGGATGGAAATGCTTATGTCAGAATATAAAATTCCTTTAATAGATTTAAAAGAACAAAGTGCAAGATTAGGAGATGAGTTATTAAGTCGCATAAAGAACGTAATATTATCTGCGCAATATATAATGGGCAATGAAGTTAAAACTTTTGAGGAAAATTTTGCAAAATTTATCGGAACAAAGCATGCGATTTCATGTGGAAATGGAACTGATGCCCTTGTACTTGCATTAGAAGCCCTTGGTATAGGAAGTGGCGATGAAGTCATCACGACGACTTATACTTTTTTTGCCACTGCTGAAAGTATAGCATATGTTGGTGCAAAACCGGTTTTTGTTGATGTTGATCCAGAAACTTTTAATATGGATGCTGCTCTAATTGAAAAATCAATTACGCCAAAAACAAAAGCCATCATGCCAGTACATCTCTTCGGACAAGCTTGTGAAATGGACGAGATTATGGCAATTGCAAGTAAGCATAATTTATATGTGATTGAAGATGCTTGCCAAGCGGTTGGTGGCACCTATAAAGGACAAAGACTGGGCACGTTTGGCGATGTGGCTTGCTTTTCATTCTTTCCTACAAAAAATTTAGGCGCAGCAGGTGATGGTGGCATGATCGTAACTTCTAACGATAAAATTGCTACAACCTTAAAGGCGTTAAGAGTGCACGGGAGCGGAGAAAATGGTAAGGCAGCCTATACCTATAGAAACGAGGGCAGCTTAGAAGCATTAAATCGTGATACAACTGAAAGTGTAAACTCAGATAACACAGTTTATAATGCCTCAAAATATTATAATTACATTGTTGGTCATAATTCTAGATTGGATGAGTTACAGGCAGCAGTATTAAATGTCAAATTAGACTATTTAGAAAAATGGAATGAGCGAAGACTTGAAATTGCAAAGAATTATTCGGATCAACTTTCAAGTGTTCAGAATAAAGGGCAATTTAAGGTGCCTTATGCTTCGAATGATGTGAAACACGTTTATCATATGTATATTTTAAAAGCTGAAAATAAGGAGGCGCTAACGGATTATTTGGCTTCAAAAGGCATATCGACGGGTATTTATTATCCAGTTCCTTTACATCTACAAAAAGCTTTTGAAAATCTTGGTTATGAAGTGGGTGACTTTCCTGTTGCGGAGTATCTATCAAAAAGGACTTTTGCGATACCGATGTATGCAGAATTAACGGATGAACAACAGGCATATATCGTAAGTACGATTCATAACTACGCCAATAACATTTAGCCAAAAAGTTCTATCATACAGTAGTCTATTTAATTGAATACTTTGGAGGAGACAATGTCAGAAAAAACATATTTTGTTCATGAATCAAGCTATATAGATGAGCCTTGTATTATCGGAAAAGAAACTAAGATATGGCATTTTTCTCATATTATGAAAAATTGCGTTATTGGAGAGAAGTGTAACATAGGCCAAAACGTGGTAATATCACCTGAAGTCATTTTAGGCAACAATGTAAAGATACAGAATAATGTATCTGTTTACACAGGTGTCATATGCGAGGATGATGTATTTCTAGGGCCTTCTTGCGTTTTTACCAATGTTATTAATCCAAGAAGTTTTATCGAACGAAAAGATGAATATAGAAAAACAATTGTAGGAAAAGGTGCGTCTATTGGTGCAAATGCAACTATCGTTTGTGGTCATAACATAGGAAAGTATGCTTTTGTAGGTGCAGGTGCTGTTGTTACAAAAGATATTCCAGATTTTGCGCTTGTCGTAGGAAATCCTTCAAAGGTGATTGGTTATGTTTGTATGTGTGGCGACAGGCTAGATACATCTAAAGCCAATCCAATTATCTGTGATTCTTGCGGGAAAAAATATGAGATGAGTGATGGTAAGCTATCGTATAAGGAGTCTGTATGAATGAGATGAAGCAATTACTTTTAGATAGAATTGAAAATAAAACAGCAGTTGTCGCAGTTATTGGACTAGGGTATGTTGGTTTACCTCTTGCTGTAGAGAAAGCAAAAGCAGGTTATCGAACGATAGGCTTTGATGTTCAAAAAGAAAAAGTTGATATGGTGAACAAAGGAAAAAACTATATTGGTGACGTAGTTGATAGTGATTTAGAAGAAATTGTTAAGGCTGGAATGCTGAGTGCAACAAGTGACTTTTCTATCGTATCAGGAGCAGACTTCATTGCTATTTGTGTACCAACACCACTTGATGATTACAAACAGCCGGATATAAGTTATGTCAAAAATTCTACTGTAGAGATTTCTAAATATCTTCAGCCAGGTACCATTGTTGTTTTGGAGAGCACAACTTACCCTGGAACTACAGAAGAGCTATTATTACCCATTTTAGAGTCGGGAAGTGGTCTGAAATGTGGTGTTGATTTCTATCTTGCATTTTCACCCGAAAGAGTAGATCCAGGAAACCTTTTATACAAAACTAAAAATACACCAAAAGTAGTCGGTGGTGTTGGTAAAGACGCCACAGAGATTGCTGCAGCAATGTATCGAAGTGTTCTTGAAGGTGAAATTTTTGAAGCCTCTTCTCCTAGAGTTGCTGAAATGGAAAAAATTCTAGAAAATACTTATAGAAACATTAATATAGGACTTGCAAACGAAATGGCCATAATTTGTAACAAAATGGGTATAGACATTTGGGAAGTTATAGAAGCAGCCAAAACAAAACCCTACGGATTTCAAGCGTTTTATCCAGGTCCTGGATTAGGGGGGCATTGCATTCCTCTTGATCCATATTACTTGAGTTGGAAAGCCAGAGAATATGACTATCATACACAATTAATTGAAACTTCAGGTATTATAAATGATGCTATGCCAGGCTATGTAATTGAAAGATGTAGTCACATATTAAATCGATTTAAGAAGCCACTTAATGGTTCGAAAATACTAATCCTCGGTGTTGCCTATAAACAAGATATAGATGATTATAGAGAAAGTCCTGCCTTAAAAGTCATTGAAAATTTTATATCCTTTGGCGCTGAAGTAGAATTTTTTGACCCATATATAAGAGAATATCGTTACAAGGGTGAATCGTTTGTCGGTCTTAGAGAGTTGAACTCTGAAATAATACAAGGCAAAGATTTAATAGTAGTTACAACCGCACATACAAACGTTGATTATAAATGGGTTCAAGAGAATGCGAATTATATTTTTGATACGAAGAATGCGATGAAAAATGTAGTGATTAGAGATAATATTGAAAAACTATAAATTCAGTGGGGTATTTCATGCAAAAATTAAGAATGGCCATTTTAGGTTGTGGCAGGATATCATATAAACATATTGAAGCAATCGTTCAAAACAAAGAGGAGATCGAGTTGGTGGCAGTTTGTGATCTTGTAGAAAGTCGAGCAATTGATAGAAAAAATCAATATGAACAGACAATAAGTGATTCAAATGTTGCTGTCTATACAGATTATAAATTGATGCTAAAAAATGAGGCTATCGATGCGATCGCAATTGCAACTGAAAGTGGTTATCATGCGGAACATGCATTTTATTGTTTAGATTTAAAAAAGCATATCCTAGTAGAGAAACCTATGGCGATGTCTGTTGAAGATGCGCGACAAATGATTGAATCCGCCGAAAAAAATGGTGTTAAACTCGCCGTTTCACATCAAAATAGATTTAATGCACCTATTCAAAAGTTACGACGTGCAATTGAAGAGGATAGATTTGGTAGGATTATTAATGGAACTGCAAGAATATTATGGACAAGAGATGATGGCTATTACAAACAAGCATCTTGGCGCGGTACGAAAGAACTTGATGGCGGTACTTTGATGAATCAATGCATTCATAATATCGATTTGCTTCAATGGATGATGAATTCTGATATTAAACGCGTTCATGCTGAAAGAGACACCTTTTTACGACCTATAGAAATGGAAGATTTCGGCGCACTTTTACTACGATTTGAATCAGGCGCAATAGGGATCGTTGAAGGAAGTGCTTGTGTCTATCCGAAAAATTTAGAGGAGACATTGAGTATTTTTGGTGAAAAGGGGACGGTAGTAATTGGGGGGCTGGCTGTAAATGAAATAAAAGTATGGCAGTTCGAGGATGAACGAGATTACGATCACATAGATACTGATGTAAACGTTGACTCGGTATATGGTATAGGTCATACACCTCTTTACAAAGATTTTTATGAAGCGATCGTACAAAATCGAAAACCCTAT
Source organism: Fusibacter sp. QWL-12 (assembly GCF_058683495.1). Lineage (NCBI taxonomy): Bacteria > Bacillati > Bacillota > Clostridia > Eubacteriales > Fusibacteraceae > Fusibacter > Fusibacter sp. QWL-12. Next base: position 1,433,234 of record NZ_CM178745.1, on the reverse strand, counting down.
ATTGATGGAAATGATGGTATAAGAGCACTTGCAATCATTAAAAAGGCTTACGAGATTACTGAATAATATATTTTAAAGGAGTCATAAATTGTAATCATCTATATGAGTGACGATATTTGTGGCAAGTTTGAATTTTAGTACTCAAAAATTAAAGATTTTTGATATAAATGCCGATATTATCAACAGAATATAATGTTCCATGGAGAGGAGAACGCATTATGAAGATAAATCAAGTCACAATAGGTGTTAATCAGACTAGTAATGTAGGCATGGAAGCCAGCATCAAAAATGGTGATCAAAAATTACAAACTCAATCTCTAAAACCGACTGAAAGATCACAGAGTTCAAATGCCTCAAAGAAGAACGGAAAAAACGGAGAATCCGCTCAAGTAGATGAAGAAATTCTTCAAAAGTCAGTTGAACAAGCTAATAAGTCACTAGAACAATACAATAGAGTCATCGAAAGAGCTGTACATGATAAAACACATGCGGTCATATACACAGTAAAAGACAAAGTAACTGGAGAAGTTATTCAAGAATTTCCTTCAAGAAAAATTCAAGATATGATTGCAAAGATGTGGGAGTTGGCAGGTTTGTTCGTAGATGAACGTGCATAGATGAGTAAGGAAGTGATGATATGGCAGTAACAAGATTAACTGGATTAACCTCTGGTATAGATACAGACCAAATGGTCAAAGATCTAATGAAAGCTGAAAGCGCAAGGCTTGATAAGGTTAAGAAAGAGCAAACTTACGTTTCTTGGCAACAGGAAGCTTATAGAGATATTATTACCAAAGTAAGAGCATTGCAGTCTAAATACTTTGATACACTAAACCCAAAGAAAAACATTAGTTCCTCTTCAGCATTTGGTATGTTTAGTTATAAAGTCACTAGTAATGGCGTTGCTTCTACAGCGGTTGATGTAACTGCAAATGCTGATATTACATCAAAAAATTATACCATCGATAGTATCACACAGTTGGCTACTAAAGATACCATGTCAGGTGTGGCGTCTGGGATGCGTGGTGTAACTACGAGTGGATTTGATATGGCGACATTTGAGACGGACATGAACATGGAAGATTTCAGCATGTCTCTCAGCATTGCAGGAAAAACAAAAGTGATTTCGGTTGCACAAAGTGAATACACAGGATTGACTACAGAACAGTTTAAAGATCTCTTGAATACAAAGATTTCAACAGAATTTGGAGCTGACTATACCAATGTTGTTTCAAATGTAAATGGAGAATTAAAGTTTGACCTTGCTGGATCGAATGTAAAAGTATTTAATTATACTGGAACAACAAGTTTAACAGCATTAGGATTTACAAGTGGACAATCAAATTATGATTTTTCAACTAAAACAGTTGGTGAACTTTTTGGATTAACAGATACTGACTTAACCAATCTGAGTGTCAATGGCACTACATTTTCACTTTCCGCTGATGATACTTACTCTACTATGATGAGTAAATTGAATAAAGCAGGAATTGGTGCAACTCTCACATATGATAGTATGAAAGACAAGTTTAGTTTGACTTCGAATACTGAAGGCAGTTTAAACAACATTGAAATCGAAAGTGGTTCTACCACTGAAGCTTTTTTCTCCAAGATTTTTGGTGTATCTGACTTCACTTCTCCAGATTATGTTAGAGAAGAAGGAAAAAATGCTCTGTTAAGCATTAATGGTGTATCTGTAGTTCAAAGTAGCAATACGTTTAGTATTGATGGCTTGACATATAATCTTAAAGAAACCTCAACAGATCCAGTTGATATAGCAATTTCTGTCGATAAAACTTCTATTATTGACAATATAAAAGAGTTTGTGACAGAGTTTAATAAGCTTATCGACGATGTTAGCACCAAATACGGTGAAAAGAGATATTATGATTATGAGCCTTTAACGGATGATGAAAGAGATGCACTTTCTGATGATGAAATAACAAAATGGGAAGAAAAGGCAAAATCTGGTGTCATAAGAGGATCCTCTGAGTTAGATACTTTTATATCTAGATTGAGAAATGCGCTTGTTGAACCTGTTGATGGTGTTGGAGTTAGTTTAAGTTCGATTGGTATTACAAGTAATAGTTATCTTGATAAAGGGAAGTTATCCATTGATGAAACAAAATTATCAGAGAAACTAGAGACGAATTTTGATGATATTGTCAATTTATTCTCTCAACAATCAGATCAACCTTATTTGACTGGGAATTCTACTGAAAGATATAAAGAAAGTGGCATAGGATCAAGATTAAATGATATTATGAACGATTATGCTAGAACAACACGTGATGATAATGGTAATAAAGGTATTTTAGTTAATAAAGCGGGTGTTCTAAATGATGCAAGTGTTCTAACAAATGAATTAACCAAAAGAATGTTGGATTATGATACTAGAATTTCTACATTAGAGGATTATCTTGCAGATAAGGAAACCTACTATTACAATATGTTTTCAGCGATGGAAACTGCGATGTCGAGATTACAATCGCAAGCAGATTCTTTGGTTAATATGATGGGTAGCAGCTAATGGATACAATAAAATCTTTAATTGATCAATTAATGAAGGAAACTAAAATAATGCAAAATGCTCTAAGAGCTGGTGATCTTGAGGTTGCTCTTGAAGCACTGAATGAAAGAGATCAACTCATTAGTTTGCTAGAACAGTTAAATGTTCCTGAAAGAGCCAATACTATCAAAGAAATTTATCCAGAATATGAAGCAATTGATAAAGAATGCAAAACTTTGATTGCAGATTTAAAGAATGAAACAGAAGCAGCATTTTATAAGAACAGAAGTTTAAAACACCAAACTCATAAGAATCGAATTGCACATGATAGGTATAGTAATAACGCTTTAAGTGAATTTGGTTCCAAGATTGATAATAGAAAGTAGGAGGCATAATATGGCAGTCATGAACCCATATAATTATTCAAAACCTAAAAATTATATAAGGGTGGAACCTCAATCTAAACAAGAGACTGGGTTATTGTCGAGTGAAAGAAAAGTCAGTTCAGTTACTGACAAAATGGATCAGTATCTCGAGAGTAAAATCATAGCAGCGAAGCCTGAGGAGTTGACCTATATGCTCTATGAAGGAATGGTCAAGTTCATTAAAAAGGCGCTACTTTTCTTGGAAAGTGGTAATCATGAACAGGTGAATTACAATACACAAAGAGCTCAAGCCATTGTTGATGAGTTAAGAAGTACCCTTAATATGGATGTTCCTCTGAGTGCGAGTTTAGATACTTTGTATGAATATTTAAATTATAAATTGTTGCTGGCAAATGTTGATAAAAGCGAATCTCATTTCAATGAGGCACTTGAAATTGCAGAGAATTTCAAAGATACTTGGAAAGAAGCTTTCAACATCAAGTAAAGTTTACAAAGAGTTTTTATTTAAGTAGTCTGTTTTAAGGTATAATTTGAGTATAAGATTACTTAATTGAAAGGAAGGATGCGAATGAATATACAACCTTCTGGATATCAGGCTCAAATGCTTACTAGTGTTAAGCAAGCGTTAAATGTTTCAATGCTAAAAAAAGTAATGAACCAGGATGCCCAATCAGTAGACAATATAGTAAAAGCCATGGAACAATCCGTATCACCACATTTAGGACAAAATTTAGACATTAAGCTATAATTAATAAGGTTAAGCGCTTGCTTAACCTTATTTGCATTTTTGGATAAGAAAAGTAAGTAATGAGAGTCAATTTGATTTATAATATTAGAAAAGTAAGTGTGTATTTTACTATTTGGATATAAGAGTAGCTCAAGTATACTCCAAAAGATAGTGGGGGAAAACAATGAAGATTATTCAAAGTATTGAAGATGTTTTAATGGAAAAAATTGTTTTGCAAAAGCAAATCATCATTAGATACCGAGAAATTGAACAGCTGACTAAGGCAAGTTCTTCTGATGAATCAATTCAAATGAGTCAATATTTTGGCGAAATAGATAGCAGTTCTGATAAAATGATTGAATTAGATTTGATGTTTTCCAACTACTTTGATCAGTTTAAAAGAGCAATGAACATTAAATCACTCGATGAATTAGATCAAGCACAGCAAAAGTCATTTTCACTCATCCAACAGTTAGTAGCAAAGGTCAATTCGCTTCAGGATCAAATCAATTCTTTGAAAGAACTTTGGGCTGAGACCGAGATTTCTCTTAAACGGACCAAAGGTGAAAATAGACAAAAACAAAAAGTATCAGCTGCTTATAAAAACATAAATAAATTATAAAAAAATATCTTTTACTTGGTTAGTGAAACCTATGGTGGGTATAATGCTAATATCAAAAGTAAAGGGGTTGAGCTTATGAAAGTAAACGTGACAGGAAGAAACCTAGTTATTACTGATGCTATTAGAGAACAAGTAGAAAAGAAATTATCAAAATTTGATAAGATGTTTAACAGTGACATCGAAGCGAGCGCTACATTTAGTGTACAAAAGAATAAACACATTGTGGAGGTGACTATTCCCCTTAAGAATGGGGCTTTATTTAGAGCAGAAGCAATTTCAGATGATATGTATATGTCAATTGATGAAGCGATAGATCGCATTTCTAAGCAAATGAAAAAACATAAGACAAAACTAGAAAAAAGATTCCATGCAAATGATTCTATTCGTTTTGAAGAGATCCCAGATGCAGTTGAACCTATAGTTGAGTCTTCAATCGTTAAAACCAAAAGATTTGGTGTTAAGCCAATGGGACCAGAAGAAGCCGTTTTACAAATGGAGCTTCTAGGTCATGACTTTTTCGTATTCTTAAATGGTGATACTGAAGAAATAAACGTAGTTTACAAACGTAAAGATGGCGATTTTGGATTAATCGAACCCTATTTATAATTAATAGACATTATAACTAAATAATTATAGCCGAGTTGTATCGTTAAGATATTACTCGGCTTTTAAATTTTTTGTGAGTCGCTAAGCTGTTTGAAAAGCCAAAAAACCAAAGTATGTTGTGCGACACTTTGGTTTTCTGATCTTCTAAGATTTTATAGATTATTCTTTATGTAGGTAATGCAGGTCTCGCAGATATAATGCTCCTTAAATGTAATGACATCATGTTCTTCTCTGCAGATTTTACAATAGCTAGTGATTGCCTTTGTAGGATTGTTATTCACTTTCATTTTACATTTCCCCCTTCTATTTACAAATATTAACATTTCACTTTAAAAGTATAACATTCATAAATAGATGACGCAACCGCATTGACAGAAAATTATAAAAAAATAATTTTATTTTGTTTTGTATTTATATCGATTGTAAATGTAATCTGCAAATTCTCGTATCTTTAGTAGTTCACTTAATGGCAGTTCATTGATTTTTTCTTGAGGTAAAAATGCAAAGTCTATGTCTTGGTGCATATTCGTATGATATTGATACTGCTCATAGCTCTCGCTAACGGACTCATTATAAACATAGCTTATCAGATAGTCAGGAGGTAAACCAATGAGATTGGCATATGCTTTGACAAAATTTATATCAGGATCTCTCAAATTATTCTCATAATTGCTTAATGTGGTATTTGAAACATTAAGTTTGTTAGCCACCTCTTTTTGACTTAAGTTATAAGCTTCACGAATAGATTTTAGTTTTTCACCAATCATAAAATTTACCTCAACATAACGATTAAAGAAATTTTATCATAGAAGGATGTGGAAAAAAGAGAAGTACACAAAACGTGAAATAGAGCTACGAAAGTTCACATAAACGGAAGTTTATAAAATGTTCATACAATTGTCGCGAATCATTAAACCTAGGATGCTATAATAGGAATCGCCTAATATAGCATTATTTGAATTAACTGTAATTTGTGATAAAATAAACTGTATGTAACGATACTAGTATTTATAACCGTATAAGGAGTGTGCTATGTATATTGAAGCAATTATATTAGGTGTCATCATAGGAATGGCTCGAAACGGTAGAATAAGCAACTTTTTTGAAGTACGCTTCAAAGGCTGGGGATTAAGTATTTTAGCATTTTTAATATTTTTAGTGCCTTATGGGATAAAAGCATTTGGTATGGACTTTGAAAATGTTGAAGTTTTTCCATTTGCAGCGATGGTGGTAATCGGCATTATTACACTTCTAAATTTTGAAAAGACAGGTATGAAAATCATCTTTTTAGGACTGGCTCTAAATCTAGTGATTATGGGCTTAAATGGCTTCCAAATGCCTATTGATACACTTAAAATGACTGATCTAGGCTTCCATTCATTCGTAGAGTCACTTGGAAATGGTGAAGTGGTTAATTATACAGCACTTGAAGGTGCACATAGCTTAAGTGCGTATCTTGGTAAAGTAATCGAGCTACCTAAAGCATATCCATTGGCAAAAGTGCTCAGCATTGGCGACATTCTCATCAGTATTGGTATCATTGTATTGATTCAATATGAGATGCTATTGTCATCACTAAAAAGCAGGGGCTCAATGGTACAATTTAGTTATAATTCTAAGATTAGATAAATTTATTAGGCTATCGCGAATGGTAGTTGAGCATAAATAGATGATTTTAAAGTATATATTTAGTTACTAGTTTAAAAAATATAAAAGATAGAGGACAGTATTATGAGTCTAATTAAGATGATCTTTGGCGACATTAATGAAAAAGAAGTAAAAAAACTTGATAAAATCGTAGATCAGATTGAAGCACTAGAGCCTAAAATAATGGCACTCTCTGATGACGAACTTAAGGCTATGACGCCAAAGCTTAAAGGAAGATTACAAAATGGTGAAACACTAGATGACATTCTTCCTGAAGCATTTGCTGTCGTTAGAGAAGCGGGTAAACGTGTTCTTGGATTAAGAGCTTTTAGAGTACAATTAATGGGTGGTATCGTCTTACACCAAGGCCGTATCGCAGAGATGAAAACAGGTGAAGGTAAAACCTTGGTAGCGACATTACCATCATACTTAAATGCACTGTCAGGAGAAGGCGTTCACGTTGTAACTGTCAATGACTACCTCGCATCCCGTGATAAGGAGTGGATGGGAAAAATCCATGAATTCCTTGGACTTTCAGTTGGCTGCGTGATTCATGGTGTTGAAGGTGAAGATAGAAGAAATGCTTATCTTGCTGATATTACCTATGGTACAAACAATGAGTTTGGTTTCGATTACTTAAGAGACAACATGGTAATGCGTCAAGAACGTCTGGTTCAAAGACCGCTTAACTTTGCAATCGTGGATGAGGTTGATAGTATCTTGGTCGATGAAGCGAGAACACCACTCATCATATCTGGTGAAAGTGCAAAATCAACCGATCTTTATCGCGTTGCCAACATGTTTGCAAAAACATTAAATCCACAAGATGATTTTAAAATAGATGAAAAAGCAAAAACCATCGCATTAACCGATGGCGTTGTTCAAGATAAATTTGGTATAGTTGAAGAAGGCAGCGAGGGCCGAAATGGGGTTAAGAAAGCCGAAACCTATTTTGGGCTTGAAAACCTTTCTGATCCACAAAACTTAGAATATTTACATCATATCAATCAAGCGATTCGTGCAAACTACCTTATGAAACGTGACGTCGATTATATCGTAAAAGATGGCGAAGTTATTATCGTCGACGAGTTTACAGGTCGTTTAATGTATGGTAGACGTTATTCAAATGGCCTTCATCAAGCGATAGAAGCGAAAGAAAATATCGAAGTGCGTAAAGAGTCGCAAACCCTTGCAACCATTACCCTTCAAAACTACTTTAGAATGTACAAAAAACTGTCTGGTATGACAGGTACTGCTAAAACGGAAGAAGAAGAATTTAGACACATCTATAACATGGATGTTGTGATGGTTCCAACCAATAAACCGATCGCAAGAAAGGATATGGATGACGCCATCTATAAAAACCTTCAAGGAAAATTCAATGCTGTTCTCACAGATATTGAAACGCGTTATGCAACTGGACAACCGATATTGGTGGGTACCATTAGCATTGAAACCTCAGAGTACTTAAGTACCCTACTAAAAAAACGTGGCATCAAACATGAAGTTTTAAATGCGAAGCAACATGAGAGAGAAGCGGAAATCGTTGCACAGGCAGGTCGCTTGGGTGCTGTAACCATCGCTACAAATATGGCAGGTCGTGGTACGGATATCGTACTCGGTGGTAATCCAGAATTTTTAGCAAAACGTGAAATGGTAAAAAAAGGCTATGAAGAGCATCTTATTAATGCCGCTTCAAGTCCTATAGTAAAAGATGAGCCTGAAATTCTCGAAGCAAAGCAAGTATATGACGAACTCTTAGCAGCACATAAAAAAGTAACAGACGAAGAAGGCGAGAAAGTAAAAGCAGCCGGTGGTCTTCATATTATTGGTACTGAAAGACATGAGTCAAGACGTATTGATAACCAGTTAAGAGGTCGTGCAGGTCGTCAAGGTGACCCTGGTTCTACTCAGTTTTATATCTCTTTTGAAGATGATTTGATGCGTCTGTTCGTAAGCGAACGAGCAAAATCAATGGTAGAAAGCTTAGGTTTTGAAGAGGATATGCAGCTTGAAAACAAGCTGTTGACTAAATCTATTGAAAATGCACAGAAAAAAGTTGAGGGGCGTAACTTTGGCATTAGAAAGCACGTACTTCAATACGATGACGTTATGAATAAGCAACGTGAAATCATTTACGGTCAAAGAAATAAAGTACTTCACGGTGAGGATTTAAGAGAAAATGTCATAAGTATGGCAGAGCGTGTGATTGACCGAACCATTCCAATGTTTACTGAAGGCTATAAATACCCTGAAGAGTGGGATTTGGAAGGTTTATTTAATCACCTACATCCGATTTTCTTACCACAAGGTGCTGTGGTGATTGATGATGTGGAAAAATTAACAGTTGAATCACTAAAAGAGCTAATTTTGGATAAAGCTAAAGACCTTTACAGCGTGAAAGAAGAGGAAATTGGCGTTGAGCGTATGCGTGAAGTAGAACGTGCCATCTTACTCAGAGTGGTTGACATGCACTGGATCGATCACATCGATGCTATGGACGATTTGAAACAAGGGATTGGTCTTCGTGCAATCGGTCAGCAGGATCCAGTTATGGCTTATAAAATGGAAGGCTTTGATATGTTTGACGAGATGATTTCAAGCATACAAGAAGAAACGGTAAAAGCGTTATTCCATGCGACGATTCAAACGGAAACAGAACGTAAGGTGGTTGCTAAAATTACAAATACTTCTGGTAGCAGTGATGGAACAACGACCAAGAAACCTGTAAAAGCAGATAAAAAAGTAGGCAGAAATGATCCGTGTCCTTGTGGCAGTGGTAAAAAATATAAAAAATGCCATGGCGCTTCACTTGATCAGGAATAAGCGAGAATAAATTGATTCAATCAAATGAATCGGAATTTCAGTTCTGTTTCTGAGGAAATGACTTTTCGATGGAACAAGCGTATAATAAACAGTATAAACGTGTTAGAGAGACCTGAGATGAGCGTTCATTCAGGTCTCACTTTTGTAGAGGAGAAGTAAGTATGATTTTATTGGAGAAATTGGGTAAAGAAACGAAACGACTAAAGGCGTCTATCGCTGAGCTTGAGGTGTCACTTTGACTTAGCGAATGTACGCTATAGAGTGGAAGAAATTGAGATGGATATGACTGCGCCAGATTTTTGGAATGACAATGAAGCGGCGCAAACAAAACTGAAATTTCAAAAGGCACTAAAGACGAAAATTGAAAAATACGAAACCTTAATGAACAAAGCTGAGGATCTTGAGGGCTTGATAGAAATGGCGTTGATGGATGAGGATGACTCGCTTGAGCCTGAGGTGGAAGCGAGCTATAATGAGCTTGATGCCAGCTATCAGAAACTGCTTTTGGAAACCCTTCTTAAAGGTGACTATGATGCCAATAATGCAATTTTGTCCATTCACGCGGGTTCTGGTGGAACAGATGCTCAGGACTGGGCTTCTATGCTTCTAAGAATGTATAAAAGATGGGGAGAGCAGCACGGTTATGCGGTTAAGACGCTTGACTTACAGGATGATACAGAAGCTGGAATCAAAAGTGTGTCACTGCTTTTTGAAGGGATCAATGCTTATGGCTTTTTAAAATCAGAAAAGGGTGTGCATCGTATCGTTAGGATATCACCTTTTGACGCATCTGGTAAAAGACATACCTCATTTTCTTCTGTAGACGTTATGCCAGAGCTCGACGACTCTGTTGCCATCGATATTAATCCAGTAGATCTTAAGATAGACACTTACCGATCATCTGGATCGGGCGGTCAGCACGTTAATACCACGGATTCTGCAGTCAGAATTACACATCTTCCAACAGGTGTGGTCGTTCAGTGTCAAAATGAGCGTTCACAAATTGCAAACCGAACCACTGCGATGAAGATGTTAATGGCAAAACTCATCGAGTTAAAAGAGCGTGAGCACAAAGATAAAATTGAAGACCTTGCAGGCGATTATTCGCAGATCACCTGGGGAAGCCAGATCAGATCGTATGTGTTCCACCCATATAATCTCGTAAAAGATCATCGCACAGGCGCTGAAATGGGAAACATCCAAGCGGTTATGGATGGTGATCTCGATTTATTTATAGATGCATATTTAAAGGAGGCAAGCACAAATGAGCTTAAAATCAACGGATAAAGACACGGTGAATGGGATGATGGCGGATCAATCAGTTTTATCAGAGGAAACTACTAAAAATCCACTGGAAGATGAGCGTGTGAAGAAACTGATTATAGCGACTTTATCACATGAGCTTTCTTTAAAGGCATCTCAAGTGGATGCGACCATCGCCCTTATTGATGAAGGCAATACCATTCCTTTTATCGCAAGATACCGTAAGGAAATGACAGGTGGTATCAGCGATGAGGTTTTAAGAAATTTTGACGACCGTCTTAAATATCTCAGAAATCTAGAGACTAGAAAAGTTGAAGTCATCAGAAACATAGATGAGCAAGGTAAGTTGACCGATGAGCTTAAAAAGGCCATCGATTCTGCGACGGTTTTACAGACGGTTGAAGATTTGTATCGACCATTCAAACAGAAAAAAAGTACGCGTGCGTCTAAGGCAATCGAACGTGGACTTGAGCCACTGGCTGAGGTGATCTTATCTCAAACGTTTACTTCAGGTGACTTTGAAGCGACAGCACGTCCTTACGTAGATGAAGAAAAGGGTGTCATGTCTGTGGAAGAAGCCATTGCAGGGGCGATGGATATTATTGCAGAGCGTGTATCGGATACGCCTGAGTTTAGAACCTATATTAGAAACCGTAGTGTAGCGGCTGGCGTTGTGACCTCTGTGGCGATTAACCCAGAGGAATCGACTGTATTTGATATGTACTACGATTATACTGAGCCAGTTTCAAAGATTGCCAACCATCGTGTGCTTGCGCTGAACAGAGGGGAAAGTGAGAAAGTTCTCCGCGTAAAGGTGCAAACGCCTGATGAAGAGGTGGTCGCTTGGCTGAAAGACCAAATGATGAACGACCCTAAGACGAAAAGAAGAGTGGAAGCAGTTACAAACACTTATCTTGAAGCAGCGATTGAGGATGCATATAAGCGTTTGATCTCGCCTTCTATTGAACGTGAAGTGAGAAATGGTCTTACTGAAGTGGCTGAGGAAGAGGCGATTAAGGTCTTTGGTAAAAATACGAAGTCTCTGTTATTAGTAGCACCAGTTAAGAATGTACGCGTTCTTGCGGTGGATCCAAGCTACCGTACTGGCTGTAAACTTGCGGTTTTAGATGAAACTGGCAAGTTGCTTGAGTATGCGACGATCTATCCAAACCAACCTCAAAATCAAGTAGAGGCATCTAAGGCGAAATTAACTGAGTTAATTAAAAAACATAAAATAGACATCATCCCAATCGGCAATGGAACGGCTTCACGTGAGACGGAACAGCTTGTGGCAGATTTGATCAACCATTTGGAAGAGGAAGTTTATTATACCATCGTCAGTGAGGCAGGCGCTTCTGTTTATTCGGCATCTAAGCTGGCGACTGAGGAGTATCCAGACATCGACGTATCGATTCGAGGGGCGATATCCATCGGTCGAAGACTGCAAGATCCACTGGCTGAGCTGGTTAAGATCGATCCAAAGAGCATTGGTGTAGGTCAGTACCAACACGACGTTAACCAAAAGCGTTTGGAAGAGCAGCTTAAAAATGTCGTTGAAGACTGTGTAAACAGCGTTGGGGTTGACCTGAATACAGCGACACCATCACTTTTAAGCTATGTGTCAGGAATCTCATCGACGATTGCAAAAAACATCGTACAATTCAGAGATGAAAACGGCAAGTTTACAAAGCGTCAACAACTTTTAAAAGTGAAACGTTTGGGTGACAAGGTCTATCAACAGGCGGTCGGTTTCTTGAGAATTCCTGAAGCAGTGAATCCGCTGGATAATACTGCGGTGCATCCTGAATCTTATGAGTCTGCGATGCGTCTACTTGAAACTTTGGGCTATACTGCAAATGATGTTAAAACAGGAGCGGTAAAGGATATATCATCAAAGGTATTGATCCATTCTGGTATGATGGGTGCAGGGGATGAGTCTGTGAAGTACCAAAAAGGCTTAGAAAAACTGTCTGAACAGCTCGAAATCGGTGTGCCAACACTCAGAGATATCGTTGAAGAGATTAAAAAACCAGGTCGTGACCCACGTGAAGACATGCCAAAGCCTATTTTTAGAAGCGACGTCCTAAAAATGGAAGACCTTGAAGTGGGGATGATCATGCAAGGCACCGTTAGAAACGTCGTGGATTTTGGTGCGTTCGTGGACATCGGCGTGAAACAAGATGGTCTTGTGCATATTTCTGAAATCAGCAACCGCTTTATCAAGCATCCGATGCAAGTGCTTTCTGTAGGGGATAATGTGAAAGTTCAAATATTATCTCTCGATCACAAACGTGGTAAGATCGGACTTACGATGAAGGGGATAAAAGAATAGTGACCAATTATTAAGCGAATCATTTACTAGATTAATAATTTATGATTTAAATGGATCACTGAATCAATATTGTCACTAAGAAAACTCATAAAATAAGCACAAAATGACTAATAAAATATTTCGTAGATTATATAAAAAATTAATACAGGCTACTATAGTCGTGATATAATTAATTAGATAGTCGAAATATTATGAGGAGGACCACCATGTTGTTTATCAAAAATGCTAAGATTGTCACCATGACTGGTGAAACCATTGAAAATGGCTGTATTTTTATTGAAGATGGCAAGATTAAAGAAGTAGGGGTTGACTGTGTTGCGCCACTAGACGCTGAAGTAATCGACGCAGCTGGACAATTTGTCTATCCAGGCTTTATCGATGCACATTGTCACATCGGTATGTGGGAGGAAGGCATCGGCTTTGAAGGTGCTGATGGGAACGAAATGACAGATCCTATAACGCCGCACCTTAGAGCGATTGACGCCATTAATCCTAGAGATGAAGCTTTTGAAAACGCACTTAAAGGTGGCGTTACGACTGCTGCAACAGGACCGGGTAGTGCCAATGTAATCGGCGGTACTTTTTCTGTAATTAAGCTACATGGTGATCGGATCGACGATATGATCGTCAAAGAAACACTCGCGATGAAATGTGCATTTGGTGAAAATCCTAAGCGTGTTTATAACGATAAAAAAATGATGCCGATGACTCGTATGGGTACTGCTGCTAAGTTGAGAGAAACGCTTGCAAAAGCAGTAGAATACCGCGATAAAAAAGCTGCTGCAGGTGATGATGCAACTAAGCTTCCTGCTTATGACATGAAACTTGAAGCGATGCTGCCTGTCGTTAATGGTGAGATTCCATTAAAGGCACATGCACATAGAGCCGATGATATTTTTACTTCGATTAGAATCGCTAAGGAGTTTGGAGTTAAATTAACACTTGAACACTGTACAGAAGGACATCTAATTGCAGAGCATCTTGCTAAAGAAGGCTATCCTGCAATCGTTGGGCCATCTTTTGGCAACAAGTCGAAGTTTGAGCTCAACCAAAAGACGTTTGATACACCAGGTGTCCTTCATAAAGCAGGCGTTAAAGTAGCTATTATGACAGATAGCCCGGTTATTCCACTTGAGTATTTACCAATGGCTGCTGCTTTAGCACATAAAGCAGGTCTTGATGAGTTTGAAGCATTAAAATGCATCACGATTAACGCTGCTGAAATTTTAGGCGTTGAAGATCGTCTTGGTAGCATTGAGCTAGGCAAAGATGCGGATTTGGTCATTTGGAATGCTCATCCATTTGATTTGCAAGCAAAAGTAACCTATACGATTGTAAATGGTAAAGTCGTTTATCAAAGAGCATAGTAGAATAGTAGATATGTAAAGCCCTCTCATCAAAACTGAGAGGGCTTTCTTTATTACTTGGATTATATATATTGGGTAGAAATTAGCAGTGGAATAAACTTATTTTGCTGGATTTTAGTTATTAAAAAAAACTTCGCTTAATTCAGCTCTTAATGCTTCTCTCAGTTTCTCTAAATCCTCAGAATAAGTCTCTGAGCCGTTTTTAGGCGTTCTATCATTAACAAATCTACCTTTGTTTTCTGCACCCCAGAACCCGGCAGTATCATCGTCCATGACTTTAAATGCATTCATATATTTGTCCCAAGCAGCGTCATCTATACCGACGCCATCTCCGATATAACCTCTACCGCCACCTAAGAAACCAGCGTTCATAATGGTGTAGAGTGATTTACCACTGAGCAAACCTTCTAAGCCATTAGCTGTGTCATGGTAAGCGAATTGTTTCGCGAATACACGCTCCATGTAGCCTTTAACGATAGCAGTTGGCGTGTCATGCCAGTTCGGATAACAGAAAATGATATAATCTGATTTAGTGACAAACTCTTGTTCAATTTGAATTTCTGGGCTCGGTGTACCGTTACCGTCTTTTGCATAGTAAAACTCTTCTGCTGCAACGACTGGATTAAAGTTTAGATCATAAAGATCTCTAACTTCAACTTCAACCCCCTCTGCTTCAAAATAGGCCATTGCAGTGTTGATAAGGTCATAGTTAACACTATATTTACGAGGATCTGCGACTACGAAAAGCGCTTTTTTTGCATCGCCATCACTAAAGCCGTTTGGCGTATAAGATGCAATAAGTTCCTCGGGCATTATGGAAGCAGATGTTTTTGCATCTGTGCTCGGAGATGAGACAGCGTCACTTGTGGCTTCAGTCGCATTTTCAGTTGTAGCTTCAGTTACTATTTCTGTAGTAGATTCACTTGTAACTTCTGTTGTAGTTGGAGTTGCAGACTCACTATCACATGCAACAAGAAGCATGGAAAAAGCAAGTATTACGAATAAAAATTTATTTTTCATAGATTTCCTCACAGTTATGATTTTTATTTTATGGACATAAAACCACTGAAATATGAGTATCTGTGAACTCTTGAAATTATCGATAAGCCTTAATTAACTTATCGATGAAATAATCTAGTTCTTCTTTTAAAAGCTCATTTTCTCTCTTAACGACGCCACAGTATATTTTAAGTTTCTTATCTTCATATGGAATTCGAGTAAAATCACTTGGAAGGTATTTATTACATTTCCAATCAACTTCTATTCCAAATGAAGGCAACCGGTGTAATGCGTCGTGATAGGTTTTTATGTCATTGGTTAATAAAACCTTTTCATTGTCTGGAAGGTCTAGATGTTCAAGTTCTAAATGAAAACCAAACATACCATCAAACAATAAAGATTTTTGAACGTGGAACAAATTTTGTATATCAGATTTTGAGATGCTTTCTTTGACGCTGAGTTTAGAATTCTTACTAACGTGAATTCGAAGACTACCTTCAAATAGACATCTTAACTCTAGTTTTTCTGCAGATAAAAATTGAGTTAATTTCTTTTGCTGAAGATCGCTATATAAAATCAAAGCGATATCACAATCTCTATTGATGACGTTTTGGATCGACTCCTCTACGCTACAATCACGAAGTTCAAACAAACAATTAGTGCTGTACTTACTACAAACATCAAAAAATTCTTCATTGATAATTTCTGAACCAAATGAAGCTATTTTAATTTTGTTATCGTTGGATTTGGTTAGTAGTTTTTTCTCAACGATTTCAAATTGTTTGACGACAGATTTCGCTTGGTTATATACTTCTACACCATAGGCAGTGAGCGTCATACCGCGATTGCTTCTCGTAAAAAGCTTCTTTCCTATTTCTTTTTCTAAGCTAGCTATTTGGCTACTTAAATTGGGTTGGGAGATAAAGAGATTATTGGCAGCTTTTGAAATACTACCGGTTTCTACAACCTCTACCACTAACCTGAGTTGATTATAATCCATACATACCTCGCGCATAGGTTTGATAAAAATTTAACCTTAAGTGTCCTAATATACATTGTATCGATTTAAATAATCTTTACAACCTTTTGTTAAAGCGAATATTTGTGAGCTAATACCACATTTTTTATATAGCAGAAGTTTAACTATAATTTTGAGAGTGAGTTGATGATCAACACCACCCATAAAATTGCTTTCCCATCCAATTTGTTATAAAATATAGTGAGATTTTGTGTACATTCAGACATGAGAATTTTGTCTGTTGAAATAAAGGAGTATTTATGCAAATTAAGCTAATAGCACTTGAGGATACCCAGCAAATTGCTGTTAAAATAGCGAAGGTTCTACAGCCAGGAACAGTCATTTGTTTGGTAGGTGATCTCGGTGCTGGGAAGACCACCTTCACTCAGTACTTATGTGAAGCCCTAGGTGTCATTGAATATGTGACCAGCCCAACCTTTAACCTGATGAACACCTATACGGGTCAATTAAATAATGCACCGGTTGAGATTTACCATTTTGATGTTTACCGTATATTTGATGAAGATGAGCTGATAGAAATTGGATTTGATGAGTTTTTATTCGGAAAGGGGATCAGCATCGTCGAATGGGCGAATCAAGTACCCTCACTGTTACCGGATCAAAGAATCTGGATTGACCTTCATTTTAACGACAAGGGTGAGCGTATTATGACACTACAAGGGGTATCAATAGATTAGTTCAGTATAAAAAAGAAAGCAGGAAATCATGAAAACACTAATAATAGATACATCATCAACCTCAGCAAGTGCTGCAATATTCGAATCCAATCAATTGCTGGGAGAGGTGACCGTACACACAGCCTTAACGCATTCGCAAAAGCTTATGCCTGTCGTAGATGCTGTGCTAAAGCAAACCGAGCTCTCGTTAAATGAGGTTGAAGCATTTGCAGTATGTGAAGGACCTGGTTCATTTACAGGCGTAAGAATTGGTTTGGCTGCTGTAAAGGGATTTGCATTACCAACGGATAAACCGATTTACACTTACTCGAGTATGATGCTCTTAGCAAGTGGCGTCAAAGCGTTTCCGCACCATATTATTGCTGTGATTGATGCAAAGAGAAGTGATGTCTATTATGGCATTTATCACTGGGAAGGCGAAAAACTCATAATAATTGAAGAAAATGTAGATGGATTTGAAGCCTTAATCGAAAGATTAAACGCTGTCAAAGGCTATGAGCATGCACTTTTAATAGGTGATGCGACCATTAATTACCCTGAGATAGCCGATCAGTGGCGAGGAGTTCTGGGAGAACAATCGCTCTCTATTCAAAGAGCGGGTAATTTAAACTTATCCACAGTTCTTGAAAAATCCGCGGAGACCGCCTATACAGCGAAAGCAAATTACATGAGAAAATCTCAGGCTGAGAGGGATCGATAATATGCTTAAATCAAGAAAAATGGATGTCAATGATATTCAGCGCGTCTATGAGATCGAAGTTGCATCGTTTAAGACCCCTTGGTCAATGGATGCGTTTCGGAGCGAGATCGTTGAGAACACATTAGCAACCTATATCGTACTCGAACTAGAAGACGTGATTATCGGATATGGCGGAATGTGGCAAATCATGGATGAGGTGCATATCACCAATGTGGCCATCGATGTACCCTATAGAGGAAAAGGCTATAGTAAAGATTTGATGCATGCTTTGATTGAATATGCAGTTACTTCGGGTTTTAAACACATGACTTTAGAAGTCAGAGTGAGCAACCAAACCGCAATCAACTTATACGAAAAGCTTGGGTTTTTCAGTGTAGGTAAAAGACCGAAATACTACGTCGACACAGGCGAGGACGCCTTGGTTATGTGGAAGTCCCTTGGCGATGCACAGACGGTCTAAACATCTAAAAAAAGGAAAATAATTATGATGCAAAACAAAGATATATTAACATTGGCGATAGAAACCTCTTGCGATGAAACGGCATGTGCCGTCCTTAAAAATGGTAGAGAAATTTTGTCGAACGAGGTCTATACACAGATTGAAATCCATCAAACGTTTGGTGGTGTTGTTCCTGAAATCGCATCCCGTAATCACCTTGAAAAAATCTCTGAGGTGATTCGTAAAGCAGTAGGTGATGCTGGTGTCACTCTAGAACAGGTAGATGAGATTGCCGTAACTTATGGACCAGGACTTGTTGGCGCGCTTCTTGTAGGATTGTCTACGGCGAAAGGACTTGCGTACGCTTTAAACAAACCTTTGATTCCAGTCAATCATATTGAAGGCCATATTGCAGCGAATTATATTGCACACAAAGACTTAGAACCGCCATTTGCATGCCTGATCGTATCAGGGGGGCATACGCATCTTGTCGATGTAAAAGATTATAATACCTTTGAAATAATAGGAAGAACACGAGACGATGCAGCTGGTGAAGCTTTTGATAAAATAGCACGTACTTTAGGTCTTGGCTATCCAGGTGGTCCGTTGATCGATAAACTCTCGAAAGAGGGCAACCCAAATGCTATAGATTTCCCAAGGGCAATGATGGATCAAGACCACATGGATTTTAGTTTTAGTGGGTTAAAATCCGCTGTGTTGAACTATTTAAATAGCTGTAAGATGAAAAATATTGAAATAAATGTACCCGATGTTTGTGCCAGCTTCCAAGCGGCAGTCGTCGAGGTTTTAAAGCATAAAGCAACTCAAGCGCTCGCTGCTACAGAATATAAAAAATTGGTATTAGCTGGCGGAGTTGCAGCAAATAGTGAACTGAGAGAATCACTATCACAAATTGAGGGGATTACTCTTTATTATCCACCGCTAAATCTTTGCACAGATAACGCAGCAATGATTGGTAGTGCGGGGTATTATACAGCAAGAGCAGGTAGAGTGGGGTCGCTCACAACTAACGCGGTACCAAACTTAAAAATCGGAGAACAAAAATTCTAAAATTCAGAAAGCTTAAGAAAAAACAAGACGAAAATGGGACTAAAATCCCATTTACTTTTTTGTGGCAAAAAAACTAATTGGCTATCGAAAATGACATTATGTCAACCGCCAACTTTATGTAAAATGCATGTACTAATTTTAAAACATTTGTGGACAACGCTGTGGATAGTGTGGAACAATTGATTTTTAGGGGACAACTATCTTGGCAAACTGTGGATAAATGTGTGAAAAAGAGTGGATAACTAGGTTCTTATGTGGACAATTTGTATATTATTCATTTTGAAACGAATGAATGTATAAAAATAAACAAAAAAGAAGGGTAACATAATAATTACGAGGTTAACCACAATGCATCAAAAATCATTATAATCCCGAATTAACCTAGACCTAAAGTTTGAAAGTATGAAATTAGATAGACTTAGATTACTTTTGATACTTGCATAATCCAGGTTAAGTGCATAAAAAAATGAGTCTGTTGCCAGACTCATTAAGATTTTAATTAGCTTTCGATGCCAAGACCGTTTAAATAGTTCATGATATCAGATATAGAAGCAAACTCTTCGGCAACTTCATCTGGGATCTCGATTTCAAATTCATCTTCAATTGCCATAATGATTTCAACTGCATCTATTGAATCAATATCCATGCTGTCAAAAGTCGTATCTTGTTTGATTTCACTTGGATCGATAACACTTAATTGCTCGACGATAATCGCTTTTATCTTTTTAAACATAGGTACCTCCTAAAATTCTGTAAATCCAAATTGCTCTCACGCTATTCTTATTTTTTATTATAATGAAATTATTCCATTTGTCTAGAACGTTTTTAGTGATAACGAACTAGGACTTCTGAACAAATTATAATATTTCTAACAATTCGTAAAGTTCAGAATAAAGTCTTTCAATCTCTTCCTTAAGTCCATTGATCTTTTTTTGTACCTCAGCGGCTTTTATATGATCACCATAAACCTCTGGAAGATAAAGTGATTCTTCAAGGTCGTGAAGCTCATTTTCAGAAAGCTCAATTTGTTTTTCTAAGGTTTTAACTGCAAGTTTTGTTTTTTTATTCTCCTGCTGTTTTTCTTTTTCTTTTCGCATCAGTTCTTTTTGCTTGGTTTTTGTCAGTGTTATTTCTTCCTCTGGTTGCGTTTCAAGTTGTTTCTGTTCAGCAAGCTTTTGTAAATAGTAATCGTAGTTGCCCCAATAGACGATTATACCTTCAGGCGTCATTTCATAAATCTTAGTACATAGCTTATTTAAGAAATATCGGTCATGTGAAATGGTGATCATAGTGCCATCGTAATTGGTAAGTGCTTCCTCAAGGGTTTCCTTTGAATAAAGATCCAAGTGATTCGTAGGCTCATCTAGGAATAAAAGGTTCGAAGGCGAAAGCATGAGTTTGAGCAGGGACAATCTGCCTCGCTCACCACCACTGAGCTTTGAAACAACTTTATCGACATCTTCACCATGGAAAAGAAATGCACCGAGTAAATTCCGAACCTCTGTTAGGCTCATGTTCGGATGTTCGTCGTGAATTTCAGACAAAACTGTATTTTCCATAACGAGATTGTTCATTTCTTGATCGTAATAACCAGGTAAGACGTGATGACCAAAATTAAATCTACCTTCATCCTGAGAGAGTTCGCCAAGAAGGATTTTGAAAAGTGTCGTTTTACCCACGCCATTAGGACCGATTAAACCGATGCGTTCACCGCGATACATTTCAAAAGAAACATCTTTAAAGACGTCCTTGCCTGGATATGCTTTTGAAAGACCCTCAGCCTTTAGTACTTCTTTACCACTAGGCTCACTTGCTTTAAGTGCCATATGGAAAACCGCCTTAAAAATTCTAGGTTGCTCGATGATTTCCATATGTGCCAAACGTTTTTCTCTCGATTTAGCCCTTTTAGCGAGTTTCTCAGTACCATGGCCTTTGTATTTTCTAATTAAGGCTTCTTGCTTATCTATTTCCCTTTTTTGATTTTCATAGCGTTTGAGTTCCGCTTCAAAAAATGCTTTTTTCTGGATGATAAATTGAGAGTAATTACCGTTGTATTCAGAAAGTTCCCCATCCTCTATTTCAAATATCTTTGTTGCTACTTGATCTAAGAAGTAACGGTCATGTGAAATCATGATGACAGTACCAGGATAATCTCTTAAAAAACCTTCCAGCCAATTAATTGCTGCAATATCCAAGTGATTCGTTGGTTCGTCCAAAAGTAAAATATCGGGTTGTCTCAGTAACAATCGAGCGATACCAACTCGAGATTTTTGACCACCACTGAGAAGGTTAATGGACTTTTGGAACTCACTTTCTTCAAAACCAAGTCCCACGAGTACACCACGTATGCGACTACTAATTGAGTATCCTTCCAGTCGGTCAAACTCGGATTGAAGATGGCTGTATTCGTTTAAGACTGACTCAGAATGATCGGTAGCCATAAGAAGCTCGAGAGCACGCATTTCGTGCTCTATTTTATAGATATCCTCAAAAACAGCTTCGCAATAATCAAAGATGGACTCAGATATGTCCAAGCTTGTATTTTGCTCAAGATAGCCAACGACCAAATCCTTACCGACAAATAAATCGCCTTCATCTTTGGTTTCAATACCCATTAATATTTTCATAAGTGTCGTTTTACCGGCACCATTAACACCAATCAAACCGACTTTATCTTGAACATTAACTGTAAATTGAATGTCTTCCAAAATACTGTCGATGCCATATGATTTATATAAGTTGTTACAAGAAAGTGCGATCATGTTATCCTCATTTCATTTGTGTTCGTGATACTAGATACGAGTAAATTTTTAACTTGTGAAAAAATTATTACTAAGTCACTAGATATTATAACGTAAATCATATAAAATAAAAAGAGATTCGAGAGGCTAAACGCCTTGTTATATATTTGACATTCTTTCTGCGAAAGTGCTATAATTTTAATAACATAAATTGGTGATGAGGTGGATGTATGAAGGATAAAAATATCTCAGTTGCGGTAATTAGAAGATTACCGAAGTACCATAGATACTTAAAGGAATTACTTGATAATGACATAAAGAGAATCTCTTCTAAAGAGTTGAGCAAAATGATCGGCTTCACTGCATCTCAAATTAGACAAGATCTCAATAATTTCGGTGGATTCGGACAACAAGGCTATGGCTATAACGTTGAAGATTTGTATAATGAAATTGGAAAAATATTGGGCTTAACAAGACCATATAATGTTGTTATCGTTGGCGCAGGTAACTTGGGACAAGCATTAGCAAACTATTCAAGCTTTGATCGCCTTGGCTTTAAGCTTCAAGCGATGTTTGATGTTAACCCAAAGGTGATTGGACTAAAAATCAACAATGTAGAAGTACTTGATATGGATAAGTTTGAGTCATTTGTAAATGAACATAATGTTGAAATTGTTTACATTTGTACAAGTAGAGATGGTGCACAAGACGTAGCTGATAAAATTCAAAGAACAAGTGCCAAAGCAATTTGGAACTTTGCGCCAGTAGATTTAAAACTTAAGAGTAATATTATAGTAGAAAACATTCATTTGATTGACAATTTACTAACTGTATCTTACTTCTTAAAAGAATCAAATGAAGCAATATAAATAATTTAACAGAATATTAAAGTGAAACAAAAGGATTAGGGATGACCTAATTCTTTTTTTTTGATAAAATGTAAGATAGGGATTGTCACAAAATTATAGGGATAAAAAATCAGGGAGGTAACAACAAATGAAAGAGGTAGTAATTGTAAGTGCAATGAGAACTGCGATCGGTTCTTTTGGTGGCTCTTTAAAGGACATCAAACCAGCTGATCTTGGCGCAACTGTCATTAAAGCAGCACTTGAAAAAGCAGGTGTAGCACCTGAGAGCGTAGATGAGGTTATCTTAGGCTCTGTTATCCAAGCGGGATACGGTCAAGGCGTTGCACGCCAAGCATGGATTAACAACGGTTATCCAGTAGAAGTACCATGTACGACGATTAACATGATTTGTGGTTCTGGACTTAAGGCTGTGTCTATGGCATACCAGTCAATCGTTTCAGGTGCTAATGATGTGGTGATTGCAGGCGGTACAGAAAACATGAGCATGGCACCATATGTTATCAAAAGTGGTAGATGGGGTCAAAGAATGGGCAATGGCGAGTTATATGATACTATGGTAATGGACGGCTTATGGGAAGCATTTAACAACTACCATATGGGTATGACGGCTGAAAACATCGTTGCTCAGTGGGGCTTAACTCGTGAAGAACAAGATGAGTTGGCATTTAACTCACAAAGAAAAGCAGCACTTGCAAGAGCAAATGGTAGATTTGCAGACGAAATCGTTCCTGTTTTCTTACCAAATAGAAAAGGGGATCCAATTCGTTTTGATCAAGATGAATATATAAAAGAAACTTCAGTAGAAAAATTAGCAGCACTTAAACCGGCGTTCAAAAGAGACGGTGGTAGTGTTACTGCAGGAAATGCTTCTGGTATCAACGATGGTGCTTCTTGTGTAATTGTTATGAGCAAAGAAAAAGCAGATGAACTTGGTTTAAAACCACTTTGTACAATTGTATCTCATGCTTCTGCAGGCGTTGATCCTAAAATAATGGGTATCGGACCAGTACCAGCTACTAAAAAGGCATTAGCTAAAGCTGGCTTAACCGTGGCTGACCTAGATCTTATTGAAGCAAATGAAGCATTTGCAGCTCAAGCATTAGCAGTAACAAAAGAGCTTGGCTTTGACAAAGAAAAAGTAAATGTAAACGGTGGTGCTATTGCACTTGGTCATCCAATTGGTGCATCAGGTAACAGAATATTAGTTACACTGATCCACGAACTTATGAAACGTGAAGGCACATATGGCCTTGCAACACTTTGTATCGGTGGCGGTATGGGTGAAGCATTGATCATAAAAAGAGCTTAATGACATCCGTTTAATCGAATGAGTCGTTAAGCGTGACGGAGGCAAAATGGCGAATTATACTAAAGAAATCGCGCATATGCTCGATCGTATGAACACGAAAATCCTGATGCAGGACAAAAGTGGCTATTTCAAGAAAAAGCTTAAGGTAAAGCTCAATTTAGTTGAACTTCTGTTAATCAAGCAACTGGGTGAACAGGGTGAAGTTAAAATGAATGACCTAATCAAAACCTTGGAAATCGATCGAAACCTGATGACAACGACTCTAAAGCGTCTATCTGGTTTAAAGCTGATTCAAAAGAAAACCGATCAATTGGATGGTAGAAGTCAAATTTGCTATCTTTTGCCCCAAGGAGTGGAGCTGTATCAAGCGTTACTTGAAGAACAGCGCAAGGAGTTAGAATTTATTCTCAGTGACATAACGATTAATGAAGAGAAGACCATACTAAAGTTTATCAGTAAGATGGTACAATATCATACAGATAAGTATGAAATTAAACCAAATGAAACGCATAAACACGAGGGGAATTAGTACCTTTTTATAGGTATAAACTAGAGACTACTTAGTCCATTGGGCTAAGTAGTCTTTTTATTTTCGAAGATACAAGCTAAAAGCATTGCAAAATAAGGCAAGTGACCGAAAGTCCTTTCATGAAAAGCCTTTAAAAATGTAATACAATTACATAAAATTTTACTTGAAGTTTGTTAAAAATAGGCGTAAAATCAAGTTTGTTTGTCTAGGAGGAATTATGGAAAACGCAATTATCCAATCTGCGGACCAACTGATGGAGCTAGTTGGCCTCGTTATTTTAGTCGGACTTGTTTTTACAAAAATAAGTAACCTCGTGAAGCTCCCTGATGTCGTTTTATATATTTTAGCTGGTATAATCCTTGGACCCCAACTCTTAAATTGGATTAACATTGAAAAGTTCCCAGTTGAAAATCAACTCATTTTGTCTTTCGGCGCTGCCTATATTTTATACGATGGTGGTAGAGAAATAGATTTGAAGGTACTCAATCAAGTAAAACTATCGGTTGGAATGCTAGCCACTGTCGGTGTACTCATTTCAACTACAATCGTTGGATTTGTAGCAAGTCGCGTATTTGATATTCCACTTACTTATGCACTCCTCATGGGTTCAGTTGTCGCATCGACAGATCCCTCAGTACTGGTGCCTCTATTTAAGAAAATGAATATCAGCAACAAATTAAAGCAGTCTATTATCTCTGAATCTGCATTCAATGATGCTGCTGGAGCGGTGATTACTTATTCATTGCTTTCTATTATATTAGGTGGTACTTTTTCACCACTAGACAGCTTCTTTGATTTGGTAAAATCCATAGGTGGTGGCTTTGCCATAGGTGCTGTAATCGGTTATATGACACATCTTTTAACCGATGAAAGAAATAAGCTAGGCCTTTTCAAAGAGTATGCAACAGAGCTTGTACTGGTTTCTGTTGTAGGTTCTTATCTCATCGCCAACCATTTTGACTTTAGTGGCTTTATGGCAGTATTTATTATGGGGATGTTTTGTGGCAATAAAAAAATCTTTAAGTTTTGGATTCCTGAAGAGTCATTCCAATCCCATTTAAGATTTAAAGAAGTATTGACGATTATTCTTAGAATGATGATCTTTGTCTTATTAGGAACACATTTAAGCTTTAGTGTGTTATTGGACAACCTTGTTCAAACGTTAATCGTCGTAGGTGTTTTGATTTTCATTGCTCGACCTGTATCTGTGCTTGCGTGCATCTTATTTGATAAGAAAGCGGAGTGGACGAGAAAGCAGATTATTTATTTGATGTGGGTGCGTGAGACAGGCGTTATACCAGCGGCGCTGGCTGGAATGCTTGTTACTTCAGGCGTTGCTCATTCGGATGTGATTTCTGCAGTGACATTTGCAACTATTATGGTGACACTCACCTTCCAAGCAAGTACCGCAGGATTACTTGCAAAATTTTTAAAGCTAGATGTGAAGTGAAATTAGTACTATAAATATTAGAGAATTGGAAACAAAAACCATACTCTCGGAATCATTCGTATAAGTAGGGTATAAAAGAATATTTTTACGGAATGTATACAATATTTTTTATGAAATTTTTATTGCACGGAAAAATGAGTTGCGTACAATTAATCTAAAACGCAATGAAATTTTTTGTATAAGAAGATGCATGTATACAATATAATGATTGTAAAAATATTTGAGCACTGAACCTTCAGATTTTATATCAACTCGATACTTCATAATAAAAAAAGACCCTATAATAGGGTCTTTTTTACTTGAATAAAATTATTCTGGTTGTGGAGCGTCAACTGGGCAAACATTTGCACATGCGCCACAATCGATACAATCAGAGCTAACTACGTAGATGCTATCGCCAGCAGAAATAGCGTTTACTGGGCATTCTGGTTCACAAGCGCCACATGAAATACATGAATCGTTAATTACGTACATAATAAACCTCCTTATATTCATCGGTTGAATCGATGTTCAACCTTTTGTCACCTCATTATAATACCCATCACTGGTCTCTCACAACGATAAAAATAAGAAAAAAATTGAAAATAGACCAAATACAATGATAATCATTATTGATTGAATTGTACATTTCGGTAACTTGCAATAGTCAGAAAACTCAAAAATATGAGGGACAAACAAAAACCCTATGGGCATCAAAAAATGCAATAACTGTTGCAAAAAGTTTATAGATTTACTGTTCAAGATAGTTTACACTGTAGGTGTAATGTGTTAAGATGAAAGCGTTAGAGAGATTAATATTTTTTTAACAAACTCTAATCGCGAAGCATAAAGGGCGTATTGCCTTGGGGTAACCTCATATCATTTTAAAGGAGATGTTTGAAATGAAGTACATTCAAGAAGTATTTGAGCAAGTTAAAGCAAGAAACATTAATGAACCAGAATTCTTGCAAACAGTTGAAGAGGTATTCAAATCTTTAGAACCAGTTATCGAAAGACATCCTGAGTACGTTAAAGCTAATCTTTTAGCTAGAATTGCTGAACCAGAAAGACAAATCACTTTCAGAGTACCTTGGGTTGATGACGCTGGTAACCTTAATGTAAACAGAGGTTTCAGAGTTCAATTCAATGGCGCAATCGGACCTTACAAAGGTGGTCTTCGTTTCCACAAATCTGTATACATCGGGATCATCAAATTCTTAGGATTTGAGCAAATCTTCAAAAACTCTTTAACTGGCCTTCCAATCGGTGGCGGTAAAGGTGGTTCTGACTTCGACCCAACTGGCAAATCAGATGCTGAAGTAATGAGATTCTGCCAAAGCTTCATGACAGAGTTATATAGACATATCGGACCAGACGTAGACGTTCCAGCTGGCGACATCGGTGTTGGCGGTAGAGAAATTGGCTACTTATATGGACAATATAGACGCATTAGAGGCGCATTCGAAAATGGCGTTTTAACTGGTAAAGGTTTACCTTACGGTGGTTCTTTAATCAGACCAGAAGCGACAGGTTTCGGTGTAACTTACTTTACAAGAGAAATGCTTAAAGCTCACGGTGAGTCTTTTGAAGGTAAAACAGTTGCTTTATCAGGATTTGGTAACGTAACTTGGGGTACTGCTACAAAAGTTACTCAATTAGGTGGTAAAGTTATTACAATCTCAGGTCCAGATGGCTACATCTATGATGAAGCTGGTATCTCTGGTGAAAAAATCGAGTACTTACTTGAACTTAGAGCAAGTGGTAAAGATATAGCAGCTCCATATGCTGATAAATTCCCTGGATCTAAATTCGTTGCAAGCACTAAACCTTGGGAAGTTAAAGCTGATATCGTTATCCCATGTGCGACTCAAAATGAAATTAGAATCGAAGACGCTAAAACAATCGTTGCTAACGGTACTAAATTCCTTTGCGAAGCTTCTAACATGCCTTGTACAAACGAAGCAATTGATTACTTCTTAGAGCATGGCGTAATCGTTGGTCCTGCTAAAGCAGCTAACGCTGGTGGCGTTGCTACTTCAGCTCTTGAAATGAGCCAAAACTCAATGAGATACAACTGGACTGCAGAAGAAGTAGATGCTAAACTTGAGCAAATCATGATCAACATTCATGAAAACTCAAGAAAAGCTGCAGAAGAATATGGCTTCGGTTACAACTTAGTAGCTGGCGCTAATATCGCTGGTTTCAAAAAAGTTGCAGACGCTATGTTAGCTCAAGGCGACTACTAGAATTTAGCTTTCAAATAATCAATACGGAGATATTGCAAACATTTGCAATATCTCCTTTTTTATTTGTAACGTTTCATTATATGTTAAATCTATCTTCAAACATAAAGTCACCCCTCTACAAGCGTTGACAATAGATTATGTCACATACATTAGACTGCTAATAAAAATAATGCTCAGAGGAGGCTCCACAGCAAAGCGAGGACCGGTCCTCCGGAGAGCATTATTTTTATTAGCAGTCCACCAGTAGTGAAAACACTTAATTGTCAAAAGCATACAATGAAAAAAGACATTCTTGTATAACTTCCCAGTTTTGCTATAATAAAATTATGAAAAAGTAATAAATGGGAGGTAAAAATTGGTCAATGAATCGAATGTAACATTAAAAGAAGTGCTAGAACTTCCTTTGTTTCAAACCTCAAAATTATTAACTGAACATGAGAATCTCAGTATGCCGGTTTCATCGGTTAACGTTATGTTAGATACTCAAATTATTGAATGGATCGGACAAGATGGACAAATCATATTAACGACTGGTCAAATATTTCTAAAGGTATCAGCCTCTGAACAAATTGAGCTTTTCAAAGAGATTGCAGAGAAAAATGTTACTGCAGTGTTTTTAAAAGTAACCCCTTATTTAGAAGCTTTAGATCCTGAAGTAATCAAGGTGTGTTCTGAACTTAATCTAGCGATCCTCGACCTAGAATATGAAGTCTCTTTTACAGAGATTTTTTCTACCGTTTATAGCCAAATGTTCGCGAGACAATCGGCTGTACTTGAGCGCGTTGAAAACTTACACAAAGACACGATGAACGTCGTCGTAAATGGTGGTAATTTAGATGATATTTTGCGTAGCATTCACAAGACCATTACTTCCCCAGTATTCATCAGAGATTATTACTTTGAAGACACTTATTTCATTAAAAAAACTTTCGAAGACGACTATGCACTCCTTTACGAGAACATAGAGAGCGTTCAGCTAGATGGTAAAAATTCTAAAATGATTTGGGATACGATTACTTTCAAAGAAAGAGAAATCGAACGCCTAATCATTCCTATTTTTGTGAAAAATCAAGTGTATGGGCACATTGTTACCTATGGAAAAGATAGAGCGATTTCCAATTATGACAAACTTGGCCTTGAAGCGGCATCCAATATTATCGCGCTTGAGTTTTTAAAGAAAATTTCTGTACAGGAAGTTGAGAACAAATACAAACTCGAGTTCTTTGATGACTTGATTTCTTTTGATGAACAAAGACGATCGAAGGCAATTGAGCGTGCAGCTAACTTTAGGTTTTCTGAAAATGCGAGCTTTGTGATTCTCGATGTCAATGTATCTGGTAAGCCAAGTGGTGACGATGGCGAAAAAGCATTAAAAGCCGCCTATTTAATAGAAATGATTTGCAAAGACATGGGTCGCGCTTATATGATCTTAAATAAAAGCGACCGTATTTATGTTTTGGTAATGCTTAAAGAAGGCGAAGGCGCTCAAACGGTTAAAAAGTACGTGAAATACATCTACGATATTTTGCGTTCTAAAATGAAAAAATACAGTACTCAAGTGGGTATTGGAAGAATCTATAAAGGTCTTGGACAAGTGCACAAAAGCTTGCAGGACGCAACAAAAGCACTTGAAGCGGCTACTTATTATATAGAAGAAGATATCGTTTTCTTTGAGGAAATGGGCATCTATAAAATCCTATCCAACAGTGCCATCAAGAGTGAACTTGAGATCTTCTATAAAGACATATTAGAACCACTTGCACTTTATGATAAACGCAAAGATACGGAGCTTGTGAAGACACTTGAAGTTTACTTTGAATGTAACGGTAATCTTAAAAAGATGTCAGAGAGCTTATATACGCATTACAATACAGTGCTTTATAGACTCTCAAGAATTCAAGAAATAATGAAGATTAACCTAGAAAAGGAAGAACATCGATTCGCAGCGCAAACGGCATTAAAAGTCCATAAAATTCTAAGATTGTCATAAAGGTGGACTAAAAATAGACGCATAACTGATAAACTCCACCTTAGAATAGTATTTCGTCTAAAGATGAGAATATAACTTGGAGGGATTCGATGATAACTAATCAAGATATTTCTATGGCGATGAAGGTGAAACTTGAGGATATTTTCCCTGAATTGCCGAAACAGCCTGAGTTTATAAAGGGCATCAGAAGAGCGCCAAAGCGTAACTTGACACTGAATAAAGATGAAGTTGCATTAGCGCTTAGAAACGCACTCAGATACATTCCTGAAAAATGGCATAACACACTTGCGCCAGAGTTCTTAGAAGAGCTACTTACTATGGGTAGAATTTATGGCTATCGTTTTAGACCGGAAGGCAACATAAAAGCGAAAGGCATCGACGCGTACGTTGGTAAAACAGTTGAAGGTCGTGCAATTCAGGTTATGATCGACAACAACCTCGACTTTGACATTGCACTTTATCCATATGAGCTTGTCACTTACGGTGAAACAGGAGCTGTATGCCAAAACTGGATGCAATATCACCTTATTAAACGTTACCTCGAAGTGATGACTGATGAGCAAACACTCGTTATGCAGTCGGGTCATCCAGCAGGTTTGTTCCAAGCACCTAAATCCGCACCAAGAGCGATTATCACAAATGGTCTTATGATTGGTATGTTCGACGATCTAGAAAACTGGAACAGAGCAGCAGCTCTAGGTGTTGCATCATATGGTCAAATGACTGCAGGTGGTTGGATGTACATCGGTCCTCAAGGGATTGTACATGGTACTTATTCGACAGTCCTCAATGCTGGCCGTGATAAACTTGGCATCGCTGAGAATGACGACCTTAAAGGTAAGCTTTTCGTTACTTCTGGACTCGGTGGTATGAGTGGCGCTCAAGGTAAGGCGGTTGAAATCGCTGGTGGCGTCGGTATCATCGCAGAGGTAGATGAATCTAGAATCGAGACGAGATTTACACAAGGCTGGATCAGTGAAGTCACTAGAACACCAGAAGAAACATTTGAAAAAGCAAAACAATATATGGCGGAAGGACGTGCGATCGCTATCGGGTTCCATGGTAACATCGTGGATCTGCTTGAATATGCAGTAGCAAATGATGTTCACATAGACCTTTTAAGTGACCAAACATCTTGTCATAACGTGTATGATGGCGGTTACTGTCCAGCGGGTATCACATTTGAAGAACGTACGCATTTACTTGCGAAAGATAAAAAGCAATTTGAAAAACTAGTAGACGAAACTTTGGTGAGACATTATCATGCGATTCAAGGCTTAACACAAAAAGGCGTTTACTTCTTTGACTACGGCAACAGCTTCATGAAGGCAGTTTATGATGCTGGTGTTAAGGAAATCTGTAAAAATGGCGTCAATGAGTTAGATGGTTTTATCTGGCCTTCATATGTTGAAGACATCATGGGTCCAGTCTTATTTGACTATGGCTATGGTCCGTTTAGATGGGTTTGCTTAAGTGGTAAAGATGAAGATTTGGATAAAACAGATGCAGCAGCAATGAGCTGTATCGATCCAAATAGACGTTTCCAAGACAGAGACAACTGGGTTTGGATTCGCGATGCAAAGAAAAACAAGCTTGTTGTTGGATCAAAAGCGCGTATTTTATACCAAGATGCACTTGGTAGACTTAAAATCGCTCTTAAATTTAATGAAATGGTTAGAAATGGCGAAATCGGACCAGTTATGCTAGGTCGTGACCACCACGATACTGGTGGTACAGATTCACCATTTAGAGAAACCTCAAACATCAAAGATGGTTCAAATGTTATGGCAGAAATGGCCACACATATCTTCGCAGGTAATGCGGCTAGAGGTATGAGCATGATCGCACTTCATAACGGTGGTGGCGTCGGTATCGGTAAATCCATCAATGGTGGTTTTGGTATGGTGCTTGATGGTAGCGAGCGTGTGGATGAGATTCTTAAAAATGCAATGCCTTGGGATGTTATGGGTGGCGTTGGTAGACGTGCATGGGCGAGAAATGAGCATGCGATCGAAACAACGATGGCTTATAATGATATGAGAGAAAGAGATCATATCACATTACCTTATCTTGCTGATGATGAACTGATCAATTCACTAGTTAACCAACACTATGTACCAGGTGGTAAATAAATTTTAATCACTTAATCTTTGCTTAGATGAATTTAAGAGTGTGCTATAATGGCATCATCATATTAAGCCAGAATTTAACGAATTAAAAACCTCTTTTCACAGACACTTTCGTTTTGAATGGAGGTTTTTAATTAAGTATTTGCTATGTATATAAATTTGTAATGAGGCGTGTATGAAAGTATCTATCAAACTCTTCGGTAAACCACATGTAAAAATTGATGGGCAATTAATTGAGATTTCACTTAAGAAAAGTGAAGCGTTACTCTATTATATTGCTTATGAAAAGCGCGTTTCAAGAGATGAGCTCGTAGGGCTCATATGGTGTGACGTACCGGATGCCACAGCAAAGAAAAATCTCAGAAACAGCTTGTACCGCCTCAAAAAAGACTTAGACTTCGAACTCTTTGACTGTCCAAACAAGCACATGGTTGAGATGGGGAAAAGTGTCGATATCGAGATTGACATCGACGGTGACGAACGTTACTTTTTAGAGCAATACCAAGGTCGTTTTTTAGAAGCCTTTGCCATAAAAGAAGCAGAAGGGTTTGAAAAGTGGCGATTAGAGGTTGAAAATGCCCTTAATCAAAAGTATCTAAAACTTGCCCAAGGTAAGATTGACCAGTTGATACAGGATGAAGCCTATGATGAAGCGCTTGTCATCGCAACTGTGATGCATAGAATTGATGAATACGATGAGCTTTCAAGTCGCCAATTGATGACGCTTCATTATCATTTAGGACAGTACAAACAGATTACCGAGGTCTATAACAATTTAAAAACTTTGCTAGATGAAGAAATGGGTATCCAGCCAGATAAGTTAACTCGGGATCATTATTATAGCTTGATATACAGCCCAAAAACCGATGAAAAGGAACAAAGTGCGTACTTTGGGAGATTAAAAGAAGCGGAAATCATTGAACGAACATTACATCAGACGGCTATTGGTCAAAATAGACAGTCGATTATCGTCAGTGGAGAAGCTGGGGTCGGCAAGACAAAGCTTCTTGAATCCTGCCTAAGTCGATATAAAAGTACCTTTAAAGTTTTAAAGGCCACTTGCTATCCAGCAGAATCAGGTTATGCTTACAAGGCGTGGAATGACATTTTTATGCAACTTTCTAGTCTTTTGGAAGAGCAAAGAATTGAGATGCCACTATTCGCTAAGCAAGTGCTAACGAAATTTTTCCCGGGATTTGATGAGTGGTCAGCTAGTCAGTCAATGGAAAATCCAGAAACCATTAACTCAGACTATTTAGAGAAGTTGACGATGAAATTGTTTGATCGCCTCCTGAAGAAAACGCGATTGGTCGTCTATGTAGATGACCTACAGTGGATGGACCCAATGAGCTTAAGGTTATTGCTTAGCTTGGTACATCATGTAGAGGGCTTCGTATTTGTTGCAACTGTAAGGAATGAGTTTTCGGAGACCTTAGATGATTTTATGGGTCAGCTTTATAAATATGATCGAATGCTGTTGATTTCTTTAGATCGCTTTTCGGAAGAAGAGTCATATGCCTTTATGGATTATTTGACCGATCGCCCGCTTAGCATCGATCAGAAAAAGCAAATCTATAATGAGTCTGAAGGGAATGCCTTCTTTATAGTAGAAGGTTCAGTTGCGATTCAGCAGGACCTAGCAGATCGCAGACATCGATTTAAGGGTATCCTCGATTCACGTTTTATCGGTCTGGAAGCACATGAAGTAAAGCTCATCAGCATGCTATCGATGTTTTTCGATGAACTTGACTTTGAATTGCTTTGTAAACTCTATATCACAGACGAAGATACGTTACTTGAAACCATTCAATCACTTAAGAGAAGATATTTGATTAAAGAGATTGAGGGAGAAACGAGCTTAAAGCTAAAGTTTACACATCATAAATTAAGGGAGCACGTCTACGGTCAAACACCTGCCACTAAAAAAAGGATCTTACACAATAGAATTGGTAGCCTTTTAGAAGAAGGGTTGACTGGGGATTCTAAGGACTTGCTACTTTATCAAAAACTGATTTATCATTACGAAAGTGCTGGCAATAACGTTAAGCATCTGACGTATTATCTTAAATATCTAAAAGCGTATTTCGATTTTAGCCATGAGCTTTATCCTGAAGTGAATTCTCAGGTTCAAGTGGTTATGGATCGACATCCAGAGGATTATTTTAAAGAGCTTGAGCTTATCTTTGATCGCATTGATGAAGATGCTGCAACTCTGACACTAAGAGGTCAGTTTATTCATATGAAGGCACGCTACTTTATAAGAAATGGTGCTTATGAAGAAGGGATGCATTTGGTAGATGAACTGATAAAGATTGCAAGTGAGAGTGGTGATGAGGAGCTTTTATTTAAGGCATATGTTCAGTGGTTCTATTACTTGATTCAGACGGAACACACACTGCAAATGCCTGAAGTAATTGAAAAGCTTTCTGAGTTACACCGATCTTTAAAAAATGATGCCGTTTTACTGAGATTGATGGGTATAAGTAGCTTGATGTCCGGGCGATATGAAGAGGCGAGAGTTTACTTTTCTGATTCTATTGTAGGATTTGAAAAGCTAGGCAAATCAGGTCGATATATGCTAAACATCGCAGCCGCTTATAACTATATATCTGAAGCTTTTAGAAGGCAAAATCGCCTTGAGGAAGCTTTGGCTGAAGTAGAACGTGCAATTGAGCTCTGCAAATTACAGAATATTATTAGAGGTGGTTCTATCTTTAATACAAATGCAGGGATTATCGCCTTCCAAATGGGAGAAGAGGCTTTGGCAAAACATTATTTTGAAGAAGCTCTTAAACATTTTGAAACCGTAGATACACTTTGGCGAAGAAGTGAAGCCGAAGGCTATCTAGGGGTTATATTAGTAAAAAACGGACATGAAGCAAGAGGGCGACATTATTTAGCTGAAGCTAAAAAACACGCTCATATCATGGGAACACCTGAAACGATCAAGTTAATAGAAAGTCTAGAAAACACATTAATTGGATAACTGAAAGGGGATTTTTATGAAAACGGATGTTCAAATTGCTCAAGAAGCTCAAAAGATGCACATTAGGGAAATTGCTAAAAAAGTTGGCGTTTCTGAAGACAGTCTTGAGCTATACGGTAACTACAAGGCGAAGGTTGATCTTGAGGTGCTTCAAAGTAAGAAAGATGCACCAAATGGCAAGTTAATCCTTGTAACCGCTATTAATCCAACTGCAGCTGGTGAAGGTAAAACAACTGTAAACGTTGGTCTTAGTATGGGACTTAACAAAATTGGCAAACTAACCTTTACTGCTCTAAGAGAACCATCACTTGGACCATGCTTCGGCGTTAAAGGTGGCGCTGCAGGCGGTGGTTATGCTCAAGTAGTTCCTATGGAGGACATCAATCTTCACTTTACTGGTGATATTCACGCAGTAACAACAGCTAATAACTTGTTATCTGCACTAATTGACAATCATTTACACCAAGGCAATCCTCTTGGCATCGATCCGAACAGAATCACTTGGCGTCGTGTTGTAGACATGAACGATAGAGCGCTTCGTAATATCGTCGTTGGCCTAGGTGGAAAAACAAACGGCGTTACAAGAGAAGATGGTTTCGATATCTCGGTTGCATCTGAAGTTATGGCAATTCTTTGTCTTGCAGATGATATTACAGATTTAAAAGCAAGACTTTCAAAGATGATCATCGGTTACACCTATGCAAACAAACCAGTAACTGCAGCGGATTTAGATGCAGTGGGCTCTATGGCGCTTTTATTAAAGGATGCAATAAAACCTAATTTAGTTCAAACATTAGAAAATACACCAGCATTTATCCACGGTGGACCATTTGCAAATATCGCGCATGGCTGTAACTCTGTTGTTGCGACTAAGACTGCACTCAAACTTGCAGATTATGTCGTTACAGAAGCGGGCTTCGGCGCTGACCTTGGAGCGGAAAAATTCTTTGATATCAAATGTCGTTTTGCTGGTCTTGAGCCAAGTGCAGCAGTTGTCGTTGCAACTGTAAGAGCGCTTAAAAAACACGGTGGTGTTGGCAAAAACGATCTTGGTGTTGAAAACTTAACGGCATTATCTGAAGGCTTTGAAAACTTAAAGCGTCATGTTGAAAACGTGCGTAAGTTTGGCGTACCAGCAGCTGTAGCGATCAATGAATTCCCAACAGACACGGCTGCAGAAGTAGAATTATTAAAATCAAAATGTGCTGAAATTGGTGTGGAAGTTGTCTTAACACAAGTTTGGGCAAAAGGTGGCGAAGGCGCAGTTGATCTTGCAAACAAAGTAGTAGAGATTGCAGAATCAGGCGTTGCTAAATTCAAACCACTTTATGAGCTTGACATGCCGATCGTTGAGAAAATTCAAACCATCGCTAGAGAAATCTACAGAGCAGATGGCGTTGAGTTTAGCTCAAAAGCACTTAAAAATATCAAGAAATTTGAAGAAGACGGCTTAGGCAACTTGCCGATCTGTATGGCAAAAACACAATATTCTTTCTCAGATGATCCAGATCTTTACGGCGCACCTACTGGCTTTAAAATCTCGATTAACGATGTAAAAGTATCTGCAGGCGCAGGCTTCATTATTCCGATGGCAGGCGATATCATGAGAATGCCTGGACTTCCAAAAGTGCCAGCTGCAAACAGAATTGATATCCTTGAAGATGGAGAAATCGTGGGATTATTCTAAGTTTGATTTACTTTCACAGATACGCAAAGTATAAAATGAAAGATTAACTTATAAAATATAAGAGCCTAAATACGAGTCGTGGAGAGCCCTTTGGCCAAGCCAACCGGGATCGGAGCGAGTCGTATTTAGGCTCTTTTTCTAACCTTAAAATTAATTCTGAGGTATTTCTTTTTTGTTTGCAAACTGTAGAACGATTACTGTGATTAGTAAAATGATAAAGTTGATCCATCGTCCAGTGTTGCTTTGCCAGTAAGGTAGAACGGCAGCGGTTGTGTTGGCGATTGCATGTAAGTAGATGATTAACCATAAACTCCCTTTTGATTTTTGATAAAGCCACGTATAAACAAAAGTGATCAAGGTATTTTGTAGCATAAATTGATAAATTGGCAGATTGGATTGCACTGTGTTTTCCATGAAGAATAAAGGAAGGTGCCATAAGCTCCATAAAGCACCGAGTAAAAGTGTTGTTTTAAATGGAGACATTAATTTGACCATTCTCGGATAGGCAAACCCACGCCATCCCAGTTCTTCACCGAATGCACCACCAATAAATAGAATTTGAAGAAAAACCAAAGGTACCATCCAAACAGGAGGCACATTTGTGGGGTTAAACCCTTGATCAAATACATAGGTCAAATAGTAAGATAATCCACCAGTAGCAAAAAAGTAGATGGGTATAGCGAATAACCATAGTTTATTAAACCTGAGTGAAAAACGTTTCTTTAAATGAGCTTTAAATTGATCGCCCAACGACCTTTTGAGCAATATTAAACCAACAATTGACGGTGTAAAACTTGCCATCATGCTAATAATAAGTAGAAAAACAGGTACTTGATAGTCCAAAGCGTTTAAAACTGAAGGTAACCACAACAACCAAGTAATTAAAAATGTTAATATAAAATATAGTCCGACTTCTTTGACGATCTTCTTTTGCTCCATAAGCCCCCCATTTTCTTTGAATGTTCACCTAAATGATAATACTTATCTATACATATACCTGACATTTATATAGTTGTAACACCTAATAAGGCTTTCTAACGAAATTCTAACCATTTATCTGTTTGATTCATAATTACCACCGTAGGCTTTGCCTCCCACACTAGTAGCGGAACACCATATGAATCAGTTTCACGTTAGCTGGACAGATGAGCGAGATATAAGAACACCGAAGAGACCTTTTGATTCATAATTACCACCGTAGGCTTTGCCCCCAACCTAGTAGCGGAACACCATATGAATCCGTTTCGCATTAGCTGGATAGATGAGCGAGATATAAGAACACCGGAGAATCCTTTAGTTCACTAACCGGATTCGGAGGTGTACTTATATCTCGCTCATCTGTCCAGCTACCCAGTAAAAAGATTCAAAAATTTCCGCTTGCTTATTCTCGCCGAACTTGATACCATAAGTAATAATATTTTCAACATTTTTCGTACATTAAAATATGCTACTATAATAAGTAAGAAGGTGAAGTTATGTTGGGAACGATTGTAAATGCCATAGCGATAATAGCAGGGAGTTTGATTGGACTTCTCGTTAAAGGTGGATTACCTGAGCGGATCAGCCAAACCGTTATGCAAGGCGTTGGACTATGTGTCGCATTAATAGGGGTGTCTGGTGCGCTTGAGGGTACGGATTACCTCATGAAAATTATATTGTTTATCGTGGCGGGCAGTTTGATTGGCGCATGGATTGACATTGAGCAAAAACTAGAAAAGTTAGGCGACCATTTGGAGAAAAGATTTTCAAAAAGTGGCTCTTCCTTTAGTAAAGGCTTTGTAACCGCAAGTCTTTTGTACTGTGTTGGTGCAATGGCGATTATGGGTTCTCTTGAAAGTGGTCTTAATGGCAATCATGAAATTCTTTTTGCAAAATCCATACTGGATGGGATTATCTCTATCGTACTAGCATCCACTTTGGGAATTGGCGTTGCGTTTTCAGCAGTGACTGTGTTTATCTACCAGGGTTCTATTACATTACTTGCAAGCGGACTAACCTCTATACTTACAGATGAAGTCGTCGTTCAGATGTCTGCAACTGGTGGTCTCTTAATTCTTGGTCTGGGCTTATCTATGGTACTTTCTACCAAGGTTAGAGTAGGGAATATGCTTCCTGCGGTGCTTTTACCAATGCTTTACGCTTTTGTCATGACGTTTTTATAAACCGAATAATAGAATAAGTGAAAGCTTAATTGTTTGTTGTTTTCTAAGTAAATGACTTAGAAGGCGGAATAATTAAGCTTTTTTTCATATTTACGAACAAAACAATGTTTTTATAGGGGGATTTGTGTGTGAATAGTGCGAATTTTATGAATTTGACAGGTGATTTTAAAACGAAAGTACGTATTCCCATAAATCGTTTAGAGAATATTAACAATACAAGTTGTCCTAAAAGCGGACAAAATCCGATTGTTTTGTAATTAAAATACAGTACAATTAACAAAAAGACGAAAAATACTTCAAAAATCGAAAATAATATTTGTGTTTTTACGAACGATTTGGTACAATCTATTTTGTAAGAACGAAATTATTGGAGGTTATATTTATTATGGAAAAAAACGTCGGTTTCTTTGAGAAAGTATTTAGACTCAAAGATCATGGTACAAATGTTAAGACAGAAGTTTTAGCTGGTCTTACAACTTTTATGACGATGGCATATATCTTAATCGTCAATCCACTTACTTTAAATGCAGCAGGTCTTGACATGGGCAAAGTGTTTACAGCGACTGCAGTTTCTTCTTTAGTTGCAACACTTGTTATGGGTCTTTTAGCTAACTTACCATTTGCACTTGCTCCTGGTATGGGTCTTAATGCATTCTTCGCGTACACTGTCGTACTTGGTATGGGTAAATCTCCAGAGTTCGCGTTAACAGCAGTATTTTTAGAAGGTCTTATCTTCATTTTATTATCATTCTTTAACGTACGTGAAGCGATCATCAACTCAATTCCACAAAACATTAAAAAAGCAATTTCTGTTGGTATTGGTCTTTTCATCGCATTCATCGGTCTTGTAAATGCTGGCATCGTAATCCAAGGTGGTGCAATTTTAACACTTGGCGATATTACTTCAGGTACAGCATTACTTGCTATCATTGGTTTAGTTATCGCAGGTATCTTACTTGCGTATAATGTAAAAGGTGCACTATTCATCGCAATTATCTTAACAACAATCATCGGTTACCCAATGGGTATCACAACATTCCCAGACAAAATAGCATCTATGCCTGCTGCACCTTATTTCTTTGATTTTGCTTGGAGCGATATTCTATCACTTGATATGTTCGTCGTATTATTTACATTCTTATTCGTAGATATCTTCGATACTGTTGGTACATTGGTTGGCGTTAGTACAAAAGCTGGCTTAATCAACGAAAAAGGCGAAGTGCCAAAAGCAAAACAAGCTCTTTTAGCAGATGCAATCGGTACAACTTTCGGCGCGATCCTTGGTACTTCTACAGTTACAACTTATGTTGAATCAGCTTCTGGGGTTTCTGAAGGTGGTAGAACTGGTTTAACTGCTGTTACAACTGCTGTATTCTTCGGTATTGCTTTATTATTCTCACCATTATTCATTATGATTCCTGGTGCTGCAACTGCTCCAGTTCTAATCTTAGTAGGTTTATTCATGATGAGCCCAGTAACTGAAATCAACTTCCACGATTTCACTGAAGCAATCCCAGCATTCTTAACCATCATTATGATGCCACTTTCATACTCAATCTCAGACGGTATCGTATTTGGTGTTATCTCTTATGTAGCATTAAAATTAGCAAGCAAAAAATTCAAGGATGTTACACCAGTTACACTTATTCTTGCAGTATTATTCATCCTTAAATTTATCTTCTTATAGGATTCATAAAGTCACTTAAATAGGACTTATAGGACGCTAGACTCAAAGCTTCACTTTTCGCTAAGATTAGTGAAGCTTTTTTGTTTTTAATGTGATTTTAAGCTATAATGATAATGTACGAATATTTGTAATTTAGAGGTTATCCATGCAAACTGACGGTCGTTTTCAAATTCCATATATAACAGAAATTACGATAGAAACCAGCGACTTTGATTTGGAGAAGACATTATTTTCAGGACAGGCTTTTAGATGGCAAAAGACCGATGACGCATATCGAGGCTTTATTGATCAAACCTTCGTGATTGCTTATGAAAAGACTTTATCTGATTCAAGTAAATTTGATGCTTCAGATGATTTGGTTGATCCAGATGATTTAACTGAACCGAAGGATAGAGAGCCTTTAAAAGAGGTGCAAAAACGAAGACGATTTGGATTTAAACTCTATGGTGAACGATTAACAGAGGAGCGTATTCGAACCTACTTTGACTTAAACAGAGATTACGCACCCATTTTGCGCGCCTTGTCTGAAAAAGATGAGCATCTAAATGCAGCAATTGCGTATGGAAAAGGCCTTCGCATCATGAAGCAGCCTGAGTTTGAAATGCTGATTACCTTTATTCTATCGAGCAACAACAACATCCCTAAAATCGCCATGACGGTTGAAGCATTATGTGAGAAATTCGGACGTTATCTCGGTGATTTTGAAGGAAAGTCACTCTATGGATTCCCAACGGTGATGGATCTAAAAAACGCCTCTGAGGACGATTTGAAGGTAAAGGCCATAGGCTATAGAGCTAAATCAGTTTATGAAACCGTAAAGACGATTGTTCACGGACAGATCGATCTCAGCACTGCATACACATTATCGCATGAGGATCGAATTAAATGGCTGGAACAATTTTATGGTGTAGGACTTAAGGTCGCAAGCTGTATCGCTCTCTTTGGCTATGCAGATGATACCGCTTTTCCAGTAGACACTTGGGTAAAAAAGGTGCTCGCTCAGCTATATGGCGTAGAGAAAGGGCATGAAGCATTTGTAAAACAGTATTTTGATGAACACCCAGGTATTGCACAACAGTACTTGTTTTATTATATAAGAGAGGCAAAGAATACTTAAAAGGGATTAGTTGATGCAGTCGCATTAACAGAGGGTACATTATGGAAGTTTTTTTGGCGAGGCAGCCAATATTTGACACGAGCTTAAAGGTTGTGGCATATGAGATTCTTTATAGGAGTGGCAATAAAAATACATACGACATTAGCATCAATGGGGACTTGGCAACGGCTTCTGTCGTAATAGATGCTCTTATCAACTTTGGTATAGGGCAGCTTGCAGGTGAAAAAGGCGTCTTTGTGAATTTTACTCGAAATTTACTTGTTGAGAATTTGCCATTTGTCTTTGAACCCGATCGATTAACAGTTGAAATTCTAGAAACCTTAGACGTCGATGAGCTATTAGTGGAAAAATGTCGCATTTTAAAAGAAAGAGGTTATACCATCGCACTGGATGACTTTACTGGTGACAATCGCTTTGATGATTTAATGCCCTATGTGGACATCATTAAGGTTGATTTCTTAGTATTACAGTCAGAAGGTAGACAGTATATCGCGGAGAAATATTTACCGTTAGGTGTAAAACTCCTCGCAGAAAAAGTGGAGACCAACGAGGACTATCTTGAAGCAGTCGATCTGGGCTATCACTTCTTTCAAGGTTACTTTTTTGAAAAACCGATTATCTGTAAGAGCAAGGGAATTAGTCACAGCTCGTTGAGGTATATGTCATTGCTCAACGAGACCATGAGTGAAGAACCAGATTTTAATCACTTAGCTGAAATCATCAAACAGGATTATAGCTTAACTTATAAACTGCTAAGGCTGATCAACTCGCCAGCTTTTTATACCGTTCAGGAGATTACCTCAGTTAATCATGCGCTGACACTTTTAGGACTTAACGAAATTCGAAAGTGGACGACCCTTATATTACTAAAGGATATTTCAGAGGATAAACCAGACGAACTGCTTAAGGTATCGCTTTCAAGAGCCTTGTTTGCAGAGAAGCTTTCCGTACTGTTTGGCATGGACAATCGTTCAACAGAAGCGTTTTTGCTTGGACTGTTCTCATTGATAGATACCGTTTTAGAAAAGCCGGTTTATGATATTATTGAGCCATTGCCACTTCATGATGATATTAAGTGTGCCATGATCGGTGGTAACAACACCTTCCATGAGATTTTAAGGCTGATCAAGCATTACGAACTCGGCAATTGGGACATTGTTATCGACATAGAGGAGCAAAACCATTTGTCCTCGGAGCGTGTAAATGACTACTATCTGGCAGCTGTATCTGAGGCGACCAATTTGTTTAACCAAATGTAAACGAACTGTGAATTTATTAGCACTCTATGCAAATGAGTGCTAAAAAATTGTTGATTTTTTGACCCCATTATATTAGAATAAGTCTAGAAATGCATTATTAAAAAATCGCCCATTGTGGCTGACCAAATACTCAAATCAATAGGAGGTAAAGAATGTTAAGACCATTGGGAAAAAGAGTGATTATTAAAAGATTAGAAGCAGAAGAAAAAACAGCAAGCGGTATCGTGTTACCGTCACAAGCAAAAGAGAAACCGCAAATGGCAGAAGTTGTAGCGGTGAGCAGTGAAGTTACGGATGTAAAAGTAGGCGATACGGTCGTATTTAAAAAATACGTTGGTACTGAAATCAAAGTAGATGGAGAAGAAGTGACAATTTGTGAATTGGCAGATATTTTAGCAGTTATGGAATAATGCATTTCGGAAATTAACATTATCTTAAATTATAGAGCTTTAAGTTAAAAATAGTAGTTTGACTACTAGAAAAAGTTTGGTTTTTAGTATTAAAAGTAATTGCATTTGAATTCAAAGTAAATTAAATCAACAGGAGGATATTATGGCAAAAGATATCATGTTTGGCGAAGATGTCAGAAAGAAATTAGAAGCTGGCGTAGACAAATTAGCGAATACGGTAAAAGTAACTTTAGGACCTAAAGGTAGAAATGTTATTTTAGATAAAAAATTTGGTGCACCACTGATTACAAATGATGGTGTAACGATTGCAAGAGAAATTGACCTTGAAGATCCATACGAAAACATGGGCGCTCAGCTTGTAAAAGAAGTTGCAACTAGAACCAACGATGTGGCTGGTGATGGTACTACAACAGCGACTTTACTTGCTCAAGCAATCATCAGAGAAGGCGTTAAAAACGTAGCGGCGGGTGCGAACCCTATGATCCTTAAAGGTGGTATCGAGAAAGCTGTGGCAGCTGCTGTAGAAGTGATTAAAAGCGAAAGCGTATTAATCGTTAATAAAAAGGATATCGCTGACGTAGCGTCAATTTCGGCTGCTGACAGAA
Source organism: Fusibacter sp. QWL-12 (assembly GCF_058683495.1). NCBI lineage: Bacteria > Bacillati > Bacillota > Clostridia > Eubacteriales > Fusibacteraceae > Fusibacter > Fusibacter sp. QWL-12. Next base: position 1,388,869 of record NZ_CM178745.1, on the reverse strand, counting down.
ACATCGGAGAATTAATCTCTGAAGCGATGGAGCGTGTAGGTAAAGATGGCGTTATCACAGTAGAAGAATCTAAGACTTTCGGAACACAGCTTGAAGTGGTTGAAGGTATGGAGTTTGATAGAGGATTCGTATCTCACTACATGGTAACTGATGCTGAAAAAATGGAAGCGCTTTTAGACAACCCATATATCTTAATTACAGATAAAAAAATCAACAACATTCAAGAAATTCTACCATTACTTGAGCAAATCGTACAAAGTGGTGGCAAGCTATTAATCATCGCTGAAGACATTGAGGGTGAAGCACTTACAACTTTAATCCTCAATAAGCTTAGAGGTACTTTTGAGTGTATCGCAGTTAAAGCACCAGGCTTTGGTGATAGAAGAAAAGCGATGCTTCAAGATATCGCAATCTTAACTGGTGGCACAGTAATTACTGAAGAGCTAGGCTACGAGCTTAAGTCAGCTTCTCTTGATATGCTTGGTAGAGCAAAATCAGTTAAAATCAATAAAGACAATACGACCATCATCGACGGTATGGGTGAAAAAGCATTAATCGATGAGCGTGTAAGACAAATAAAAGTTCAAATGGAAGAAACAACTTCTGAATTTGATAAAGAAAAACTTCAAGAACGCCTTGCTAAAATCGCAGGCGGTGTTGCAGTGATCCAAGTTGGTGCAGCGACAGAAGTTGAAATGAAAGAAAAGAAACTTAGAATTGAAGACGCACTTAACGCAACTAGAGCAGCAGTTGAAGAAGGTATCGTTCCTGGTGGTGGTACTGCTCTTATTGGCGCTATCGCAGCTGTAAATGCTTTAATTGAAACATTAGAAGGCGACGAAAAAACAGGTGCACTTATCATCGCAAGAGCACTTGAAGAACCAGTTAGACAAATCGCAATCAACGCTGGTCTTGAAGGATCAGTTGTCGTTGAAAAAGTGAAAAACGCTACAGCAGGTATCGGCTTCGACGCACTAAAAGGTGAGTACGTAGACATGATCAAAGCGGGTATCGTTGACCCAACTAAAGTGACACGTTCAGCACTTCAAAACGCAGCTTCTATTTCAGCGATGTTCTTAACCACTGAAGCAGCAGTAGTAGATGTTAAGTCAGAAAATGACATGGCAGCTATGGCTGGTGGCATGGGCGGTATGGGCGGCATGATGTAATCAAATATTAAATCAAACATTAAAACAAACATTAAAACAAAACGCTTTCATTCTCTATGGGTGAAAGCGTTTTTTTTTGAAGAACATTCTCCTTATGTCACAATCGTTTTTACTAGCCACAATCCCCCTTGTGGTAAAATATGTGAACTTGATGCCCGATGATTTAAACTTGTACATGTAGCGGTATAGAGTATGATAGACTTGAGGGGAAATATTCCGTCAAAATGAAATGCTAAAAAGTAAAATCAACATGAAAAGTTAAAGGGGTGATTCTGTGGTACAGATCGGCTATATCAAGTTAAACCTTTCAGCAAACTGGATTAACTCCCTGAAGGATAGAAGACAAGTGGCTCAAAAGCTGAGGGATAAAATAAAAAATGACTTTAACGCTTCTGTGAAATTGATTTATCCTGAGAGTATTAGAACGTTTGAGCTTTATGTTGTCTTGCTTTCTGATACATCAGACTATATCTTTCAGGTGTCAGATCAAATTGAAGCGACAGCTCAAACGCACTATGATCTAAATGTGACGATGGAGGTTGATGTTAATCAATGGTAAAAAAAGCAACCTCAGCGCTGTTCATACACTGAGGTTGCTTTTTTAGGTTGGCTATTTCATTAAAGTATTTTAATTACATTTAATACAGTTTTACAAAGTTATTTAAGCTGATCCACTGGTTTTCTTAAAAGTAAGAACACAGCAAGTGAAATGATAAGCTCAGGTAACATATATGAACCATTGTAGATCATAGAATAGTAGATTGGGTTCATTCCTTCTGGTGCATATGCTGCAAAGAAGATAAATCCAGATAAAAAGTGAGCGATAAAACGCATACTAAGTGCTACTACCGCACCTAAAACCACATTTGATAAAGCGCTGCCTTTTTTAGCGAAAAAGCCAAATAGACCGATGAAGCCAAATGCAAGTGGGTAGTCAAGAATGACTGAAAGTGGGTGAGCTGCATACGGTTCGATGATGAACTGTAAAAGGCCATAGATTGCACCGACAAATAAGCCTTGTGCACCGCCCCATCTGTAAGCAAATACCATGATAGGCACCATGCTTGCTGCAGTAACAGAACCACCGTTAACCCAAAGTGGCGTTTGGATTTTCAAGTAGCTTAAAACAGTTGCGATGGCGATCATCATTGCGCCTTCGACGAGCATTTTAGTTGAAATGCTTGATTTTCTTTCCATGAAAGATACCTCCATTTAAATAGTCCGCTTGGTTTTGCGGGATCTAAATGATTCTTGGGTGTCAAATGAAATCTAAAAAACAAAAGACCATGCTTGGGGAATCCAAACATGGTCAAAATTTTCATTCTTCCACACTTTCCTCCGCTAGCTCTAACTAGTTCAGGTTCAAAGGGTTACGCTTTTGCGCTCTCAGCCATGAGGGCACCCCTAGGTGAATCATTTCTTAAGTTGTATTACAGGGATAGCATAGCACATTATGAGGCAAAAATCAATTCTGAGTGGTGGGAATTTAAGATATGAATGGAAACTGTGGCAGATCACACTACCTTCTCCTAATCCGGTTGGCTGGCCAAAGGATTCTCCGAAGGTAGTGTGATCTGCCACAGTTTATCTTACATATGCGTTAAATTTTGGTGGATGGTGATTTCTTTTTCTTTACTAATAATTTGCTGTAAGTGTCTGAAGAGCATATTGTTGTGACCGATTATTTCTAATCCGTATCGATGAAAAATGCCGTTTGTGTTATGCCATACGATCTTGGTCATAACGCGATAGGGATAATCTTCTATGTACAGTGTGAATTCTAAAATTGAGGCTTCAAGTCCAGCTTTTTTAGTTAAAACCCCCATACCGCCCAATGAAATATCGTAAACCTCAAAGGTATAAGGCTCTTCTAATATCGTCAGCTCTCCCTTTGAATCATAAAGACGATAAACCTCGATCTTACTTCTAAAAAAGACTCTCTCATGTACTCTCATGTGGAAATACCCCTGAATTAGAAATGTATGTATTATACCCTAATATTATAGGTGTAAAATTTATAAATAGAAATACAAACTATGTGAGTTTTCAATATATAAAGAAAACTTCATAAATCTACGTAAATCCTTTGGCTCACAGGCCGGATTCGAAGGGGAGAGATTTAAATGCATTTTAATTTATTTTAATTCATATCTCTTTATCCTCCCAAGAAGCGCATTAAACCCTTTTCCCTTTTCATTTTAAAACATATCATCACTAAACTTAGATACTATGACATAAAAAAAGAGTTGTAAATCAATCCACGCAGAATCCTTTGGCTTACGGGCCGGATTCGAAGGGGGGTTATTTAATCTCTTTTTTCAATTCATATCTCTTTAACCTCCCAAGAAGCGCATTTAATCCCTTATCTCTTTAAAACATATCATCTGTAAACTTAGATACTATGACATAAAAAAAGAATTGTAAATCTAACCACGTAGAATCCTTTGGCTAGCCAACCGGATTCGAAGGGGATAGATTTAAATTCTTTTTTAATTCATATCCTAATTACCACATCAATATCTTCAAAGGTAAAAGGGTTTAAATCCCTTCCCCCTCACTGTACTGCAGCCTATAAAGGTCATAATACATGCCCTTATGTGCAAGTAGTTCTTGATGTCTGCCCATCTCTTTGATTTCACCTTTACTCATCACTATGATCTTGTCGGCGTGTTGTATGGTGGAGAGGCGGTGCGCCACGATAAGGGTGGTGCGACCCTGTATGATTTTGTTGATCGCATCTTGGATGAGCAGCTCGGTCTCTGTATCGATGTTAGAGGTTGCTTCATCTAGGATGAGGATGCCGGGCTCGAACACTAAGGCACGGGCGAACGAGAGCAGCTGGCGCTGTCCAGCGGACAGCGTGGCACCGCGCTCGACTACGGGCTCGTCATAGCCTTTTGGTAGTCTTGAGATAAAGCGGTCGGCATTGACATAGGTTGCCACCTCTTTGATCTGTGCATCGGTGATGTCGTTGTTGTAGAGTCTAATATTGCCCTTGATATCGCCTGAGAATAAGAAGACGTCCTGTAGCACGATGCCGATGTGCTTTCTAAGTGCCATTTTGTCGATGTGTCTAATATCCACACCATCTACTGTGATGCGGCCCTTTTGAATGTCGTAAAAACGATTGAGGAGACTGATGATCGTCGTCTTACCAGAGCCTGTCGCACCGACAAGGGCGATGGATTCACCTTTAGCCGCTTTAAAGCTGACACCTTTAAGGACATAGTCTTCTTCGGTTTTAGGTTCCTTCATATAGCTGAACCATACATCTTCAAATGCGATTTCACCCTTAAACTCTCCCACAGGGAAAGGTAGAGGCATCTGAGGATCAGGAACAGCTGTTTTTTCATCCAATAGCATGAAGATGCGCTCTGCACTTGCCATAGAAGACTGAAGGATGTTGAACTTTTCACTTAAGTCCATGATGGGTCTAAAAAATTGCTGTGTATAGGTGATGAATGCCACAAGAACCCCTAGTTCTACGGTCTTGCTCATCGCATCCCCGCCACCAAACCAAAGGAGTAAAGCAAGTGAAACGGAGTAAGCCAAGTTCATAGTCGGTCGAAAGATCGCATAGACGTGTGTCTCTTCGATCGAGCTCTTTAAAAAGTCCGAGTTGATGTGATCAAAATCATCGTAGATGCCTTTTTCCTTGTTGAAGATTTGGATGATTTTCATACCGTTGATGTTTTCGGCTAGAGTTGCATTGATTCTCGCAAGCTTAACCTTAACCGCCCTTTGTACCTCTCTCGCCCTTTTTCTGAAGATAGAAGCTGCGATGATGACAAATGGCATGGTGCTAAAGCAGATTAAAGTCAGCTTGATATCGATAGAAATCATGACCACCACGATGCCGAAAAGCAAGGTGAAGTCCTTGATCGAGGTGACGAGCACGTTGGTAAACATCTCGTTGATGTTTTCCATATCGTTGCTGACACGAGTTACCAAACGCCCAACTGGGTTTTTATCGAAAAAGCTAAGGCTCATGTTTTGAATGTGGTTAAAGAGCTCCTCACGCATACTGTAGACGATTTTCTGGCTGGCATAGTTTAAAAGATACGTATGGCCAAAAGAACAGAAAAAGCTGAGTAGCAAGATGATGCCCACCGTGATGGACAATGTAAAGATTTGATCCTTATTATGTGCCTTCACCTGCTGGATAAAACCATCGTTAAGTGATAAAACAGGATACGTGGCTTCATCTAAAGTAGCTGTCCCTGTACTTAGGTCCAAACTAAAATCCTTTAGACTCTTTGTTTTGCTCATACCCACGATCATATAAGTGCTGCCTTCTTCGGTATAGAGGATGGCAGGCGTATACATTTCCTTATTATAAGTCCCCTTTATACGGTCGAGTAGCGTTGGAACGATGATGTTGCTGTTATCGGTATAAACCACTTGCTGCGTCGGTGCGATGTAGTCGTCGATGGCTACCTTTGTCACGAAAGGGATCGCCAAATCCACAACGGTGACAAAGAGCATCAAAATGATGCTAAGGAGTAAAAGTGCAATTTGAGGTCTAGCGTATTTCAGCAGACGCTTCATGATATTGCCGTCAAACGACTTTTCTATCTCTTGTTCGTGATGGATCGTTTCAGACATTTTTCCTCCTAAGCTTCCGTCAATTTTTCTTCGAGTAATTGTTTGCTATACATATCTGCATACAAGCCATTGAGTGCTAATAGCTCAGCGTGTGTGCCCCTCTCAGCGATGGCGCCGTCTTCGAGGACGATGATTTGATCTGCGTGTTGAATCGTTGAGATTCTATGCGCGATGAGAATGCTGGTGGTTTGCGACAGCGTTTCCTTAAGGTGCGTTAAGATGCTTTCCTCAGTCTTCGTATCTACTGCGGATAACGAATCGTCTAGGATTAGAATTTCAGGTTTTTTAGCCAGTGCTCTCGCAATAGAGACACGCTGCTTTTGTCCACCTGACATATTGACGCCACGCTCACCGAGCTCAGTGTCATAGCCCTTAGGAAAGTCCATGATCTCATCGTGGATGTGGGCGATCTTTGCGAAGTGGCTCGCTTCCTCTTGTGTGATGTCCGCTCGACCGAAACCGATGTTATATGAGACGGTTTTGGAGAACAGGAAGTTATCTTGAGGTACGTAACCAATCATATCTCTTATCTTCTTAATAGGCACTTGATTGATATCGTAATCGCCTAGGTTGATTTTCCCCTCAGGTACTTCGTATAGCTTTAGGAGGAGGTTTACCAGCGTGGTTTTCCCAGCGCCTGTTTTCCCAACCACCGCTAAAGTTTCGCCTTCGCCAACTGTAAAGCTGATGTCCTTAAGTGCTGGTGTTTCCGCCCCTGGATAGGTGAAGGTAAGGTCTTTGACGGTCAGCTTAGGTTTAACCGCATAAGCTTCCAGTAAAGTATCGATGACCTCGCCATCTACGATTTCAGCAGGCGTTTCAAGGATGGCATTAATTCTTCTCAGTGAAACCTGACCACGCTGTAGCTGATTATAAACAAAGCCCAGCGCCATCATCGGCCATGATAGCATCCCCACATAGGTGAGAAACGCCACAAAGCTACCGATAGAGATAACGCCGTCCAGTACGAGGCTACCGCCGTAGATCATACCGATCAGTGTACTCATCATAGCGATAAAGCCGACCATAGGATGCACGAGTCCGAAGAGCTTCGCGAGCTTCACGTTTTTGCGGAAGACCTGATGGTTCTTTTCATTAAAGTGACCGAGTGACGGTTTCTCTTGTATAAAGGACTTGATGATGCGCACGCCTGAAAAGTTTTCCTGTGCCACATCCGATAGGTCTGAGAAAGCTTCTTGAACTGATTTAAAGCGATCTCGAACCTTTTTTCCCATGGTTATAATAAAGAAGGCAATCAATGGCATTGGGATCAAAGCGATCAACGTCAGTTTAAGATCTACCTTCACGATCATTAAAACGATGGTCATAATCCCCATAAAGATGGCATCTACCATCATGATAACACCGCCGCCGAATGCGTTACGAATCGCGGAGATGTCGTTGGTACAGTGTGCCATGAGGTCGCCTGTCTTGTGGTGATTAAAGTAGTTGAGTGACATTTTTTCAAAGTGCTCGAACACTCGGTTTCGCAGCCAGTATTCTAGTCTTTTCGCTGTGGTAACGATGGTCATACGCCAGCCATAGCGACCGATGGCCACCAGCACAGCGATCAACATAATATAGAAGATGTACTTCAGCGTTAGGCCAGAGGTGAGCGTACCTGCCTTTAACTGATCTGTAAAGGCACCTATGATCAGTGGTGTCATGAGCTGGAGCGCATCGATAATCATCAATAGCCCAATCCCAAATATGTACATTTTAATGTGTTTTCGCATGAAGCCTGCGACGTATCTAAAATCGTTCATGTAAATCCTCCGAATTATTTAGGGACACTGTGTATCTATTGTAACATATATTATATAGGAGAAAAAACGATTTTGACAAAAAATAAGAACAAATGTTTGTACCTCTAAGCACCTTGTTTTGTAACAGCTTAGCACGTTTTTATACATATAAAAAAAAATTAACAAAAAAGCCACACCTTCACAGGTTGACAAAGGGGTTATAAAATGATAATTTAGTGTTTAATATTAAAGCAATTCAACTTAATACGCATTCATTAAACGAACGTTTATGATAAAAGACAATGCACTCATATAATTCCAAAAAAACGGCTTGGAAGTCTCTACGCGGTAGCCAAATATCGTACTATGGGTTGATCTTTTAATTTTTTGTATGCTGGGTCTATGTGCATAAAAAGATTATTAGGACAACCTGAGGGTTGTCTTTTTTTTTTTAGTCATTACAACTTATGATTTAGCGTCAAAAATTGGGAGGAGCAAATGGAAGGCAAATTGGTTAAAGAGGGTTTAACGTACGATGACGTACTACTTATTCCTCAAAAATCGGCAGTATTACCACACACAGTTAACATTAAAACGAAGCTTACAAAGAAGATTACACTTAATGTACCTATCGTCAGCGCAGGTATGGACACGGTTACAGAGTCTAAGCTTGCCATCGCCATCGCACGTGAGGGCGGTATCGGTATCATCCATAAGAACATGAGCATCGAACATCAAGCGCTTGAAGTAGATAAAGTTAAGCGTTGCGAACACGGCGTTATCGTCGATCCATTCTCACTCACACCCGATCACAAGGTAAAAGACGCAGAGCAGCTTATGGCGCGTTACCGTATCTCTGGTGTGCCTATCGTAAACGAAAAGCACCAACTCGTGGGCATCATCACCAACCGTGACATCCGCTTCGAACCAAACATGGAAGCTGATATCAAGGATGTCATGACAAAAGACAATCTCATCACTGCACACGCGGACATCTCTATGGAAGACGCAGGCAGTATCCTTAGAAAACACAAAATCGAAAAATTACCTCTTATAGATGAAAACAACGTTTTAAAAGGTCTAATCACCATTAAAGACATCGAAAAACAAGTTAAATACCCAAACAGAGCAACTGACAGCAGAGGCAGACTTTTAGCTGGCGCTGCAGTAGGGATTGGCTCAGATATGATGGATCGCGTAGCGGCTCTTGTAAAAGCTGGCGTAGACGTGGTTGGTCTCGACTCAGCACATGGACACAGCGTGAACATCATCGAAGCAGTGAGAACGATTAAGAAAGCTTATCCAGAGCTCGACGTTATCGCAGGTAACGTAGCGACTGCAGAAGCGACGGTTGACCTGATCGAAGCAGGTGCAGACTGTGTTAAAGTGGGTATCGGCCCTGGTTCAATCTGTACAACACGCGTAGTTGCAGGTATCGGCGTTCCGCAAATCACTGCTGTCTACGACTGTGCAATGGCGGCAAAACCATATGGCATCCCAGTGATCGCAGATGGCGGTATCAAGTTCTCAGGCGATATCCCTAAAGCCATCGCAGCAGGCGCAGATGTGGTAATGCTTGGCTCACTTTTCGCAGGTACAGAAGAAAGCCCTGGCGAGATCGTTATGTATCAAGGCAGAAGCTTTAAAACATACAGAGGTATGGGCTCTACAGCGGCTATGGAAGCGGGCTCGAAAGACCGTTACTTCCAAAACGAAACCACAAAATTCGTACCAGAGGGCGTTGAAGGTCGCGTGCCTTACAGAGGCTACCTCAAAGACATCATCTATCAGCTCATCGGCGGTCTTAGATCAGGTATGGGTTACTGCGGTACTGGTACGATAGAAGATTTACAAAACAACGGCAAGTTCATTCGCATCACAAACGCTGGCCTCAAAGAATCGCATCCACATGATATCGCGATTACAAAAGAGCCACCAAACTACAGCATTTCAAGCAGTGATAAGTAATTAAGAGCATCTATGGGAAGGCGTGCATTCGCCTTCCAGTCATGTTATGATAAATGAAACCTATAAAATTCCCGAAATTGGAGGAACCCAATGAATAATGAACTCGTGATCATCGTGGACTTCGGTGGTCAGTACAACCAGCTTATCGCGAGACGTGTCCGCGAATCTGGCGTTTACAGTGAAGTCGTTTCATGGCGACATGCACTAGAGAAAATCAAAGAAAAATCGCCGAAGGGCATCATCTTTACAGGTGGTCCTAACTCGGTTTATCTAGAAAATGCACCCACACTCGATGCAGAAATATTCGAACTAGGGATTCCAGTTCTCGGTATCTGCTACGGTATGCAGCTGATGGCACACAAGCTCGGCGGTGTCGTAGACAGAGCGAAACAACAAGAGTACGGTAAAATCAAACTCGACATTCAGTCGCATGCAGATTTATTCAAAGATGTAACCACTGGCGCACAATGCTGGATGAGCCACTTTGACTACGTTAAAGAAGCACCAGCAGGATTTGAAGTCATTGCAACGACAGACAACTGTCCAGTAGCGGCGATGAAAAACCCAGAGAAAAACCTCTACGCAGTGCAGTTCCACGCAGAGGTTGAACATACACCATTTGGTAGAACCATGATCAAGAACTTCCTTTACGAAGTTTGTGGCTGTAAAGGCGACTGGAACATGGGCGACTTTGCAGTGAACATGATCCAAAAGATCAAAGAAACTGTAGGCGATAAGAAAGTACTTTGCGGTCTTTCAGGCGGCGTTGACTCTTCTGTTGCAGCGACTATGGTGCACCAAGCAGTTGGCGATCAACTCACTTGTATCTTCGTCGATCACGGACTTTTAAGAAAGAACGAAGGCGATGAGGTAGAAAAGGTATTTGCAGATGAGTTCCACATGAACTTTATCAGAGTAGACGCAAAAGAGCGTTTCTTAGGTAGACTTAAAGGCGTGTCTGATCCTGAAACCAAACGTAAAATCATCGGCGAAGAGTTTATCCGAGTTTTCGAAGAAGAAGCTAGTAAACTTGAAGGCATCGATTACCTCGTTCAAGGTACAGTGTATCCAGACGTTATCGAAAGCGGTACAGACACTGCAGACGTCATCAAAAGTCACCACAACGTAGGCGGTCTTCCAGACGATATGCAGTTTGAACTCATAGAGCCACTAAGAGACCTTTTCAAAGACGAAGTAAGACGCGTTGGCGAAGAAGTCGGCGTTCCAGGCCACATCGTATGGCGCCAACCTTTCCCAGGTCCAGGTCTTGCCATCCGTATCCTAGGCGAAATCACTGACGAAGCCCTACACCTAGTGCGTGAATCAGATGCCATCCTTAGAGACGAAATCGCTAAAGCTGGCCTCGACAGAGAAGTATGGCAATACTTCACCGTCCTTCCAAACGTCCGATCAGTTGGCGTTATGGGCGACGAGCGTACCTACTCACATGCCATCGGCATCCGAGCAGTAACCTCGATTGACGGTATGACTTCTGACTGGGCGAGACTGCCATATGAAGTATTAGACAAAATTTCATCCCGTATCGTGAATGAAGTACAAGGGGTTAATCGTATTCTTTATGATGTTACGAGTAAGCCGCCAAGTACGATTGAGTGGGAATAATCGTAAAATTGAAGAAGTGCACAAATTAATATAAAAAAAAGGCAGTTGAGAGTAAAATTATTCTCAGCTGCTTTTTTATATAAATGGAATAAGTTCAAAGCTACTTTCCTAAAGAGAAAGATCATTATAGAGACCAAATCAAAAGATGGCTTCGATTAACCGACAAAGGATATGATGTATTCGCTATCGTCACTATTGTCTAATTCAGTATCCCTTAATTTTTCAAAGTGACCGGGAATACCTTGGGCCTGAACCATGGCATCAAAATGACAAATGGCAATACCCATGTCCACCCGTTGAATATCATAACTAAGGGCCTTGGCATAACCCTTGGTGGGCTTTAAGTAAAAATGTACTGTGTTGTCATCTAGCACTGCACGCCAAGGCTGTTTATTAGATGCAGACGGTCCAAGTCGAACCATTTCAAGGGCTTGAGCATACTTTCCTGCTTGGGACATGGTAAGGGGACTGCCATAAGTGTCTTTAAAAAACAAACTTTCAAAGGGCAATCGATTATTGGAACCGGCTATACCTCGAATCATTTGGCCAACAAGGCCAGCTTTAGCTGCGGGTACACCCAAAGGGATGACAATGGGAAGTATTTCGTTACCTTGCAGCTGCATAGCTGCGGCGAACTGACTTTTATTAAATGTACCACCTAGCCAGCAAGTGCCAATACCTTCTGATTGGGCTTGTAAAACGGCATACTCCATATCAAAACCAAGGGCTTCTAAGTGGTTATCACCAAGTGTCATGGCACTTAAGAGGTATGTGTTGGCGCCTTTTATAACCCCATAAGTACCTAATTTCATGTTATCGTCTGACGTATTGCTATTTTCGATGATATTAAAACGATGGTCTGACTTAAAGGGGTTGCGACCGGTGTTAAGGGCATGCAAGATTCGGGCCTGAGTTTCCTGTGTAACGGGGATATCCTTGAAGCCTCTTGTAGACCTTCTGGCGCGGATGATACCCTCTGCATCGGCAAGCCAGTTTAAGGTTTGGGTTTGATTATTTAGCATTTTCAAATCCTTGTTGTTTGAGAGTAGGATAAACCTTAGGGAAGTAAACAAATTTATAGGTACCAGCAACCCCTTGGCTCCAGTTTCTATTGGATTCACCACCCGTGCGTGCCACCATATAGTCTGACATTTGTTGGTCATAAGCTTTTAGTGCTTCTGACTGGTCTGGGTTGTAGGTGTTATCATGTTTGAAGATGCTTAGAGGAATACGGGGCTTCATTTCTGACATATCCTCTGGGTAGCCTAAAACTAGGCCTGCTACGGGGTAAACACGTTCAGGTAACTCAAACAGGGCAATCATTTCTTCAGGGGATTTACGTATACCACCAATGGGTACAGTACCTAAGCCTAAGGATTCAGCAGCACCGATAGCTGTACCCAATGCTATGCCCACATCCACACTGCCAACCATGATGGATTCAATGCTTTCTGTGATGACAAGGTCTTCACCATTTAACTTGGCTGCTAAGTGAGCACGGTGATAATCCATTACAAATAAAAGAAAAACTGGGGCTTGGTCAATCCATGTTTGCCCTCCAGCGTATTCGGCGACTTTAGACTTTTTTTCTTTGTCAGTGACCACAATCACACTGACCTGTTGGCCGTTAATGGATGTGGGGGCATGATGAATAGCCTTAATAATTGCATCGAGTTTTTCTGCTTCGATGGGGTTGTCTTTGTATTGACGAATGGATCTATGATTGAGAAATGTGTTAATGGTTGAATTCATATTTTGCTCCTTTAGCGAGTATTATTTAAAAAATGAACTTTAGTTCAGTATTTATAATCTCATCATAGCCACAAGGTCTGTTTTTGTCAAGAAAAAAATGAACTTTAGTTCAATTTATTTTGACCTTATGACCCGTTCATGCTAAAATAAGGTACGAAAAGGGGGGACATCAATGACGACAGATGTTACACAAAAGTGCATGCGTAAGGTGTCACAGTCTAGAAGTATAGAAACAAAAGAGGCCTTAATTGAAGCCGCAACTCAGCTTTTTGCTGAAAAGGGCTTTCACAAGGTAAATACAAAGGAAATCGCCAAGGCTGCCGGGGTAGCAATTGGAAGCTTTTACGGTTATTATACAGACAAAAAACAAGTGTTTTTAGAGATTGTTAAAACTTATAAAGAGGCCTTATTAGGCGCAGGTATGTGTGGTAATTCAGGTGACTTCGATAAGTCTAATCCTGGACAGGATTACACCCTTGAACAAGTGATTAACTACTTTATCAACCAAAAGATAGAAGTGGCTGAACGCTATCCTTTGGCTTTTCACTTAGAAATCAACCACATGCGGTATCGTGATGAAGAGGTTGCTGCCTTGCTTGAGGACTACACCCAAAGAGAAATCACGATTTTTATAGATTATATGAGTCGCTACAGTGACCTACTAAGAGTAGATGATCTGCAGTTGGCAGCAAGTGTGATTTATCAGGTCAATGACAACATGATCATGGCCCACTTAAGCGGGGGTAACACAAAACATGCTCAGAGTTTGATTAATGAGTACAAAACTATGATTGCTCTTTACCTATTAAAGGGAAATAAAGAAAGTACAGTGTAAATGGACAATGACTTATTTGAGAGGTTATTAATTATAGTTTTAATTAAGGGAATAAATATTGAATAGGAGAGCTATTATGAACACAAAAGGCAACATAATCGAACTATTCGACTCTATATCAGACTATTGGTCGCCCAAAATAATTTCAGAAGTGAACGAAGATTACATCAAACTAGCAAAATTCAAAGGTGAGATCGTCCGTCACAATCATGAAAACGAAGATGAAATGTTTTATGTGATTAAAGGGTCATTCGAGATGCATCTTGATGATGAAGTGGTGACTTTAAACGAAGGCGACTTTTACGTCGTAAAAAAAGGAATCATGCATCAGCCTACTTCAAAAGAAGAGTGTTGGGTGATGCTGATTGAAAAAAAGGAAACCAAGCACACTGGGGATGTGGCATCGGAGATGACAAAGTCGATTGAAGAGCAAATGAAATAGGCTAATAAAATGGTAAAAATAATATGCAAAAATAATATGTAATTTAATAGGAGAATATAACAGACAAACGAATAACCGTAGTTTAATTAGGCATTCTATACTTAGGGTGCCTTTTATCGTCGCACAGTTCATAATGTTGTTTGCTCTAAATGCACTGCTCCTTTACCTAGCATGGCATCAGCCATCGGTTGCGTTGATGTTATATGTCATATTACCGCTTAGCTCGTTTTTCCTTCAGATGTTTTTTTCGAGAGGAAGAGATCATTAGTGGGTATAAACATCACACTCATAAACGTAATCAAAGAAAGGGAAAATTATGTTACCAGAATTGAAAACCATTAAAATAGGCGCACCTGCACACAGAGCTTTAGAAGCAAAGGGAATTGACACTTTTGCTCAGCTATGTGATTATACAGAGGTAGAATTGCTTGCGCTTCACGGCGTTGGACCAAAAGCCATTCGAATTTTAAAAGAATGGTTATCCAAGGAGGAAATGTCCTTTAAAAAGTAAAGGTTATATGTGATTAGTGGCGACTTCATGATGCATTTAGATGATGAAGCTCTAAAACTTGTGTATTGATAAATTGAAATTTAAAAAGACACTCATTTTGAGTGTCTTTTTGCAACTGGTTATAGTTATTTCATTTTAAGTTACTCCATACAAATGTTCATTTTAGCACATTCTGATACGCCACGTTCCATGGTTTGTGCACATTCAGCAACATGCTGTCCACCTTTTTGAGTCGCCATATTTGAAACGTTATTTGCTGCAAATGTTGAACTTGATGCAGCTAAGATTAATAAACTAAGTGCAGATACAGATAAAAACTTTTTCATGATATACCTCCAAATTTATGATGTTCGACTAAGTTAAATCAATTCTTGAATAATTCAATCATGCACATTATAGAGCATGTTATTTAACTAACTTAGTTATACTATTTAATTGTGTTTAAATTATGTTGTTTTATCGTATTATGAGAATTATTTGTTTGAACTAGAATCATTTTCTAGTTAAACTATTAGAGGTTACATAAACAATTTACTTACGGGGGAATTATGAAAAATACAAATAGATGGCTTTCATGGGGCATCCTAGTCTTTGGGTTTGTCGTGGTGTTTTTTCACAGGTTATCGATTGGATCGGTGGCGGATCAATTAACTGTGGACTTAAAGCTAGACAGCATCCAAATCGCTAACCTTGCGTCCATGACGTTTTATGGATATGCTTTGATGCAGCTACCAGTGGGGATTATGGTTGATACCATAGGGGTTAGGCGGATTTGTACCATTGGGATGTTTGTTACTGCGGTAGGGTCAATTCTATTCGGTATCGCAGGCCATGTCTATATTGCGTACTTAGCGAGATTCTTGGTGGGCATCGGTACCTCTGTTATCATCGTATCGGTTATGAAGATCCAATCGACTTTATTTCCATCTAATATGTACTCGACACTGTCGGGTTTAACGTCGCTGTTTGGTAACTTTGGTGCTTTTTTTGCAACGATTCCACTTTCGTTTATCGCCGTTAACTTCGGATGGAGAGGCACGTTTATTATACTGGGGCTGATTTCAATTGCTCTCTCTGTAAGTATTCACTTTTTTGTTAAAGAGAAAATTTCAAAAACGAGAATTTCATCAGAGTTTAATGGTATAAACGAAGAGAATCTAAACGATTCTAGTAATAGGGCTGAAAATAATTTATCTAGTAATATAGAGCTTAGTGAAGAAGTAACTGCTAAGAATATTGCAGCTAAGAATGACAACTTAGAGCCTAAGTCAGAAAAAATAAATATAAAAGAAGCGGTCAAGTATGTCCTTTCCAATAAAGCGATCTATCCAGACTTCTTTATCATGGTATTTTTCGTAGGCTCATTAACGGCTGTACTTGGGTTATGGGGTAATGGGTACATGAAGACGGTATATCAGATTTCAAACGAAAAGGCTGCTTATTATCTTTCCTTTATCACCTATGGATTTATTGTCGGTGCCCCTATAGTAGGTAAGTTATCGGATCTACTAGGTGGTGCAATTAAGAAGATACTGTTGTTTGCGAGTTCGGGCTATGTCTTGATTTGGTCTTATGTGCTCATTCTTCAAAAGGGAAAGCCACCAGTTGAGCAGTGGCCTTTCATCTACTTTTTAATGGGAATTTTAATCATCTGTCATATCCTTGTATTTTCAAATGTTAAAGAGATTAATCCATTAAAATATACAGGCATTGCAACCTCACTGGTCAATATTGGTGAGTTCGTCGGTAGTGGCATCATCAGTCTACTGATGGGTCTTATGATTAAAAGGCTTAAACTCAGTGGTATGCCTCTTGAAGAGGTTTACACGACGGCGATGGTGCTGGTACTGGGTGCGGCAGTTCTCAGTTTAATAGCGGTACTTTTTATGCATCAAACGTCTCATAAGTCGATTGGTGAAATTGATGGATAAAATAAAAGCTCCCTATACTAGGGAGCTTATTTTTATGATGCAATACTAAATCATGGTTTCATTAATCATCGTCACCGTCATCTTCTTCGTCGTCATCGTCATCGCTGTTATCATCAGATGATTGATCCTTGTCATCGTCTTTACTGTCCTCTTGATCCTCTAGTGCTTCTTTTAAAGCCTCGTATTTTGCTTCGATGGCCTTTTCGATTTGTTTATAATCTGGAGATTCAGTTTGAAGCTGTGCATTGATTTGAGTTACAAAAGCAACGACATCAGGATCTGTACCAAATCTTTCTTGAAGTCTACTTAGAGCTTTATTAATCTCTTTGATCGCTTCTGATGTTTGATCTCTATCGTCATCATTAACATCATCATTATCATTATCATTATCGTCCTCATCTTCGTCATCATCATTTTCTTTTTTATCTGCATCAGAAACACTTGCACCAGATATGCTGTCGCTTGAACTGTTTTCAGAAGAATTAGCTTCGTTCGTTATACTAGCACTTGTTTCTGCATCCGCTTCATCCTCATCGTCATCATCGTCTGACCAGATTTTGTTATAAGCATCTTTATATTGCATAAAATACGCTTTAGCGACGGATTTAACTTCCTGAAGCTGAGTGATACTCATTGTATCTAAAGTAGCCAATGTCTGTGTTGCCCATGCTTGAACGCTGATCCCAGCTACTGTTGAAGGTTCTGTTACAAAGGTTAATTTTTGTAAGCGTTCTCTTAAATCATCTAAATCTTCGGAGTCAAATGCATCGTCCTCATCTTCGTCATGATCGTCATCAGAATCATCATTTTGAGCTAAAGCCCAAGTTTTTTGATAAAGTGACATTACAGGTTTCCAAAGCAGCTTAGCTGATTTTAATAGTGCCAAGGTTTCTGCTTGAGTTGCAATACCTGAGTTGAACTTAGCCACCTCTGCGCTGTTTAAGAAAGCTTGAATCGAAGTACCAAACTGCGAATCGTTCTTAGCGGTTTCGAGTTTGTTTAAGAATGTTTTTACAGATTCTACAAGATCGTCATCTGCTTCAACTTCATAAACAGACATATCGACGTCTTCTATCGCTTCAATGGTTTTTGAAACTGAGTTGACAAGTGGTTTACTATCCTTTGTAATTTTAGCAAGCTCTAAGCGACCGAGTGTAACACCATCAGAAAGAGATTTTTCAGCGGTTGAAAGATCACTTTCGATATAAATAATATGAACATTATCTGGAACCTTCATACTACTTGATAGAAATTGTTCAAGCTCCTCGCCAAAGGCTGCCAATGTCACTGCGTCAAGAGCTGCTTTTTCATCTAATATAGCTGATGAGATTAAGATGTTGTTATTTGTATCATTTAAAAACTTCTCAATCTCTGCATTTTGAACGATTTCTTTTATGACATCATGAACATCTTTTCCCACCATGTCGTCATTGATAACAGATTTACCGTCATCGTTTAAGGTAATAATTTTTGTAACTACATAATCTTTATCAATTTCAATTTGCAAGCTAGGATTAATATCAATTGAAATCAGTGCATATGCTGAGCTCGGCATCAAGTTGTATCCAATCACTGATATCAAAAACAGTGCAGCTACAGTTGCAGCCACTAATAATTTCTTCTTCATATAGCCCTCCTTATGTTTAGAGTGGTATAAATCTTCTTCGAAGAAAAAGATTTCTTGATGGAGGGTCATATTATTCTTTTTATTAATTTTTGTGTAAGAATGATCCTTAGTCATAACGACTGCAAAATCATCTTTAATTTGAACAACAACACCTTGTTTCATAAACACCTCCAACTTACTCATTCATAATACAATACAAAATTAATTTGATTTTTAGGGCCTATTTTTTTAACCAGTTTTCAATTTTATCAAATTTTTTATAAAAAATAATACTTGTTCCAAGAATGAAGACTTTATTGTTCTTAACCATTTTAAGACCAATCTTTAAACTTTTAGAAACCAATGTGACAGGAAGGGATTTTTTTATATAGACCTGTGTCATGATGAATGCGTTCAGGGCAATCTCTTGCGCGATGTTTAAAGCCGCCTCTTTAGTGTCTGTATGCTTAGGCATGTGATTGGACAAATCTTCAAAGCTAAGCCCAAAGTAACTGAGTTCATTTTCATATGCAATTAATTCTAGGTGAAGGTCCTCATCACTGGGTGCAGCGACTTCAACGTTTGAAATATCATCGTGTTGATGATGCTTTTCCTTTTCCCAATAGTTTTTTAACCTACTTTCAATTACAATTCTAGCAAAAGACAAAAAATGACCTTTATCAATCTCGTAACGATCAATGGCTTCATTAAACGCAATGAGCGCTATTGAAAATTCATCATCGTTTCTAACACAGACATAAGCATGCTTAAGTTCAGATACATGTTTGATTACAAAGGGTGTGTAATCGTGAATGAACTGATTGCGTAAATCTGTCTGATTTTTAACTTGGTCAATGTAAAGATCTAAGCTACTTGAATCCATAATTACCTCAACATTAAAGAACGTACTCACATAAGTGTTTTAGAAAACTATTTAAAAATAATAAGAAAGACATACTTTTATAATTATATCTATAGCCAATTATCGAAATGCTTAACTAATAATCTATTAGTTTTACATAGACTTGTCAAATAACACTAAAATTTAAGTGAATCATACAAATGTTTTTATATCTTGGCTTTGGATTTACTTTAGCGTTAGGACTATGCTATTATAATTTTGTAATATTATGCTTTTAAAGGAGCGCTATATGGCGATAAAAATGTTTAAAAAGATAGATCAACCTATGCTCAAGACCTCGGATTTTATGAGGGAGAGAAACATAAAGAATGCGGCACATGGCAAAGTGCTTGCCGTAGGTGTTTTGATTTTTGAGGTTGTGTTTATGATCATAGCGATACTAAGTCGAGCAAATGGTGTAAGCCCATCGTTTAACTATAATTTCTATATGGTTATGTATATTTCATTGATCGCTGTGAGCAGTGTTTTTTATGGATTGTTGAAAAGATACAATCCAAACGAAGCGTCAGAGGCGTACCAAAGGAAGTTTTATCGACTCACTGTGGGATTTGGTTATGTTTTTATCCTGTGGGGAATGCTGGTCAGCTTTGCGGATCAAGGGCTGTATAGCAATTTAAATGCGCTATTTATCAATTTGATAGCGATTGCCTCATTTCTGTATATAGCACCTAGGAATTCCTTGATTATGTTTGCTTCTGAGGCAGTGATCTTTTTTATATTTATATCGAAGTTTCAAACCAGTATGGATATTTTATTGGGGCACTATATTAACAGTACGGTTCTTTTTGTATTTGTATGGTTGGCTTCATTTTTATCCTACAATATTTTCACCAGCAACTATCTGAATAAAAGCCAACTTCAGGTACAGCTTGATGTGAACAGTGAGATCAACGAGCAGCTTCAAGATGTGGTTTATAAACTGGAAGCTTTGGTTATAGAGGATTCTCTAACTGGTCTTCCTAACCGTCGAGGGCTGGACAAGTTCCTTCGAAACATCGTTAGCGTTTATAAGACAGAGCCAACGACGATTTCTTTTTTAATGATCGATATCGACTACTTTAAGCAGTACAACGACAGCTACACCCACATGGCTGGGGATGACACCTTAAAACAGATCAGTGGCAAGCTAAAAGAGTTCGTTACTTCTCTTAATGATTATGTGATTCGTTTTGGTGGGGAAGAATTCTTGTTTATCAACGTTTCAAAGAGTAAGGAAGAAATGATGGTAATTGCTGAACGCATGCGACGAGAAGTTGAAGCGCTTATGATTGAACATATAACCTCTGAATGTAGTTCCTATGTAACCATTAGTATTGGGTTGGTGACAGAAACGTCAGGGAACCTAGAGTGGATCAATCAACAGATTTCAGCTGCGGATAAGGCACTTTATAAGGCGAAGGAACTGGGGCGAAATCAGGTGTATGTAATAGAGTGAAATAAAAAAAGCAAAAGCACCTTCTCGTAGTCTAAACTTGATGAGAAGGTGCTTTTATATTTGATTAATTATATCTTAATTCATAGAACTAAGGCTATTTAGAGATTAATCAGCCTTAATCCGGCAGCACACTAGGGAAGGATACTACCATGTGTAGAACAAGTACACCTGCCATATCAGCTGGAACTATGTTCGTAAACTTACCTGGTGCATTTGGTATATCACTTGAACTCATATATACACCGAAATGCTCCTCTGTAACCATAGGTTGTGCTTCTCCTGGGAATGGTGTCAAATTGATATAATATACGTAGTAGTTATCTACGATATCAAAAGTAACTGTTCCCATGTTCATTGCTTTACTGATATCATTTCCGCCAGCACCTGCATAGATCGTATAAGGTGTTCCTGTAGTGAGGTTAGCAGTTTCGATGTACCAGCCCCAGTTTTTATTCTTTTTAATGGTGTTAAGTTGGACGCTGCTCTCATCAAAGAATGCGTAAGCAGTCTCATTTCTATAGATGAGAGAGTTAGCATACTCAACTCGTATTTCTCTACCAGCTAAAGACATGAAAGGTACAGTCATTTCTGAACCTGGTGTAACTGCTGGTTCGAGGTCATCAACATCTTGAATATAAAGCATTGTTCCTGTTAAGTTGAAGCCAGGTTTTTGCATTTCCATAACTTCAAAGTTGCCTTCAGGAAGTTCAAGATCTTCTAACATTTCAATCTCCTCAGTGTCAGCCAAATCCCAAACAATTAATCCTGAACCATCGGTTAAACTATGGCCATAAGCGTAATCCATCAAATTATCGACATCTTTTAAAACGAAGTCGAAGCTATAATCAACGAAGCCTTCAGGTTCAGCTGATGCGCCATTGTATTTATAAGCGACAAAGTGACTTAATTTCTTTTGGTTATAAGCTTCAATTGCAATGTTTTGATTTTCACCAATGACACTAAAGGTTGCACCATTACCAAATTCTGACACTGGATTTAGGCCATCAGCAATCACGAATTTCACAAATTCATAATTGAGAGGAATATTGACTTCTTCAATATAATATTCCCCTTCTGAGAGCTCAAGGTTACTTGCGGTAATATTATCGATTTCACCTGGTTGTGAGAATAAGAAGTCACCTAGATTGGCTACTTCACTTTGTGCTTTGGCAACGAGTTCACCTTTTTGACCTTCAACCCAAGTATAGATCTCGAAATCAAATGGCACATCGTATAGGAAGCTTCCTGATGCATCGTATTTTTGACCATCAACCAATCCTGAAACGACTATAGGTTCATAGCCATATACTCGGATAGCGTCAAGATCATAGCCATCTTTACCAGTAGCATAGGTGCTTGCTCGAGAAGTGCCTGCAAGGCCATAAACTTCACTTGTAATGTCAACTAAAATCACACCATCTGCAGAGACCACTTCCTCAGGCATTTTAAACTGTGTTACCCCAAAGTTACCATCTATATGATAGACATTAGGTAAAAAAGTTCTTAAGCCGACGCCATATAATCCAGCATAAGCTGCAAGTGTGAGATTACGATTAACATCCGATACATTTTGTAATCCGACTTTGTTCCAAATGATCCCTGCAAAGTAGCCGTAGCCACCATCTAAAGCAACATAGTCCACAGGCGAATCAACGGTTCCAGTTTTAACACCTGTCAAGAAAACAAGTGCTGCTTCTGGATGCCAACTGGTTCCCCATGTAACCTCAGAAAATTCCATATCTGTTACATTAGCATTGTCCTCGATATTATAAAAGACATCGTCAAATGTAAACTTAGTATAGTTGTAAGTTGCAAGCGAATAGAACAAATTTTCACCTGCATTTTGAACAGCATCAAATTCTCCATAAGCATTAGCCGGATTGCTTCTAGATGGATTTGTATTTAAACCAGTTAAAACACCCACCTCTGATCCAGTGGCATTCATAGCCAAACCAATATCAAGTGGTACATAAGCATAGGATGGCATGACAGCCATAGAGAATATCATAGTAAAAACTAAGAGAAAACTTAAGTACTTTCTCATATTACTACCTCCTTAATAGTTTGCCTTCTTTTAGAGTGGGCACTCTGTTTTCAGCCTCGTTTTGCGACAAACGGGGTTAACGGCTCTTTTTCTGGAGGAGCACTCTATTTTCAGCCTCATTTTTTTGGACAAATGAGGTTAACCGATTTAACATACACCTCCTTGACTGTACATAGATAAAAGCTATGCCCGCAGCGTGATTGCTTTAGGCAAACTTTTATTGCCCCATTCCTATGCATACACAAGTCAAAAATGCTTTGTTAATCTAAAAATAGAAGCTAACGATTTAACTTTATATTAAGCGAATCATTAGTTGTTTCTGTGAATTTCAATAGTGCCTTTTTGGTACATTACCCAGAATGCAGCGAAGATGAATAATGTCACTGCAAGATAGATGTACCACAATAAATTGCTTTGAGCACCGTATTGGATAACCTCAGCTTCTCCAAGAGGTACGTCGACTGCTACTTCACGTTCAGGATATGTGATTGTAGCTGAAAAGCTTAATGTGCCATCGGTGCTTATGGTCATAACATATTCACCTGGTTGAACATCATAAGTACCTCCTGTACCACTAAAGTTAAGACCAGTAATCGTAACGGTTGGAGGTGTTTTGCTCTTATAGGTTAAAGCGATGTCCAGTTTCCCTGGTGTTAAGACGTTAATGATATGAGTTGCAATAGGCACTTTTTTGTTAAGTGTGCCCTCAACGACTTCAACGTCTCTTACGATTTTGATCTCTGGTTCGAGAATAACCGTTTCTGCTTCGGTAGTAATCTCGATAAAGGTCGTACTTTCTGTTGATGCTTCGGTACTTGCTGTAGTTTCAACTACTGTATTATCATAGATTTCAACACTTCTTGTTGCGATGTTGGATATGTTTCCAGCTTTGTCTACTGCCGTATAGACAAGCTCGTAGTAACCAACTTTTGTGACGTCAAGGTTGCTATTGATTTGAACGAGGTTGGTGATATCGCCATCAGTTTCGTCTAAAGCAGTATATCCAGGTTCGGTATATTCAGAATTAATTGGTAGCTTAATAGTGGTTTCACCGTTTAAAGTTACAACTGGTGGTAATAAATCCACTGCAGTGGCAAGTGTTTTTCCAGATGCCATTAGAACAGCAGATTCCATATCTATTAAGCCATATCCAAATGTAGTATCATATCCGCTTGGACCTAAATCAACAGAGGTTTGTGATAGAATTTCTATTGCTTTTGAAGCGGTCATCGTTGGGTCAGCAGCATACATCATTCCGATAAGACCAGCGACGTAAGGCGAAGCAAATGAAGTTCCGGATGCATTGGTAATATAATCAGTTGAGGTTGCAACACGAGCTGTTCCACCAGCCATAACGGTTAAACCTGAACCAGTATTTGAATAAGACATTTTGTTATTTTGCGTGTCCACAGCACCTACGCCAATGACATTGTCGTATGCTGCAGGGTAATTTAAAGTGGTTGTTCCTTCATTTCCTGCTGCAGAGACAATAGTAATGCCATTTGCTACTGCCGTATCTACCGCTAGCTTTAGTGCAGAGGAAGCGGAACGACCACCGATACTCATGTTTATGACTTTTGCCCCCTGCGAGCTTGCGTATTCAATGCCCTTAATCATATCTGAGTAAGTACCAGTTCCTGTTGAGCTCATAACTTTCACCGCTAAGAATCGCGCATTAGGTATAAGGCCTGCGATACCAAAACTATTGTTGGTTTTTGCAGCAAGTACACTGGTTACCATTGTTCCGTGTCCATTATCATCTGAGAAATTAGTTGAACTGGTAAGCACATTGTATCCAGTGACGTTTATACCAGATAGATCTGCGTTTGCGGTATTGAGTCCAGTATCGAGTATCGCTACTAGGACGCTGCCATCGCCCATCGTCGTATCCCAAGCACTTGGCACTTTCATAAGTGGAAGGTAAACTTGATTAACATAATTTGGATCGTTAGGCGTGAAGTCTATTTGGGTGATATAATCGTATTCTGCAAAGAGGACGTCTTTGTTTCGTTTTAAATTATCTATTGTGCTTTTTGAATCCTCTGGCTTTACCTTTAAAACTTCAGCATTGATGCTTTTTAATTCTGCTTTTAACTCTAGTTGCATTTGTGCTCTTAATGAACGTTTTGAATCAGCCGGTGTACTTTTGTTATAAACGACGATCAATTGACTTGATACATAAGGATTAGAAAACTCATCATAGGCTAGATCAAGAGGTTGGTCATCTGAGAATGTTGGCGTACTGAAAGGTAATAAGAGTGAGCAAATTAATAAGAATGAAAAGAATACCCCCACTGACTTCTTTAACAACAAAATCATGAATTCACCTCCACTACAAAAAATAAAAACACTCAGTGGCTTGAGTGCGATTGGATAAAAAGAGAGTTTATAATGGTTGAATTAATAAAGAATGTTTAATTAAAGTAATTATCTTGAAATTAATATGTTTCATTTTAAAGGAACACAAAAGATGTATACCCCAATATATAAAAAAGTAACATGTATTCTGGGCAGTTTTATAAATACCGTATTTGCTTTTAATTGTCTTGTATGGGTATAATGAGAGTGATAATGGCTCAAAATAAAGATTTAATTTTATCTGAATTAATAAAAGGATGGTAAACATTTGAAACAAAAAAAGAACAAAACTTACGAGATTGCAATGATAGCCATGAGCGTCGCCATGCTCATCGGAGGTGGGATTGGCATATATGCAATAAGTGCGGTTTTCCCAGTGCCAGGAAGCAAGTATGTCATGATGGCGCCGGTTATTGCGACGATTTTATATGTGATGCAAATAAAACTAAAAGGACAGACCACGATACTTAAGTTTGGTGGTGTTTTTGCTCTGGTGATGACATTGGTTAATCTCTTTATGGGAATTGCAATTCTACTCACAACGCTCTGTACGCATGTCTCAGTTTTATGGATCAAAAATAACGAAAGAAAAGCATACTGGGGTAGCGTTCTCTATGCAGGTTATACCGGTGTAATTGCACTTTCGATCACGAAGCTATTCATCAGTGGCATCGTAGATGAAATTCCCTATATCGTCTTTGTGGGGATCGGTGCATTGTGCATGGTATTTGGGGTGATGGGGACGACAGTGGCGAAGCGCATCATTAGGTCTATAAAAGGTTATGCCATTGATAGTGAACATATGATAGATCACAAATAATAGTCTAAAATATCGGAATAGAATAAACAGAAGTGAATAAACAGATACGCAGAAACAGATACGAAGAAATAGACTTGTAGAAGGAGACGTTATGAAAGTAGGTATAATCGGTTCAGGTGCCATTAGTGGCATCTACCTTAAAAACATGATAGAAATTTTTGATAACCTTGAGGTGATTGCGATCGCAGACCGTAGAGGTGTTGGTGCAGCTGAAAAAGCAAAAGCGTATGGAATAGAAACGATGACCGTTGAAGCCTTACTCAGTCATCCTGAAATAGAAATGATTGTAAATTTAACACCGGTTGGCGCACATTACGACCTCATTAAATCAGCTTTAATGGCAGGGAAACACGTCTATACTGAAAAGACCCTGACCTCTGACCCCATTCAAGCAAAAGAGCTACTGGATTTGGCGGATGAAAAAGGACTTTATCTTGGCTCAGCCCCAGATACTTTTATGGGAAGTGCCCTTCAGTCTGCAAGACAAGCGATAGACGACGGAATCATCGGAGAAGTCAACTCGTTTGCCATCTCGGTAAATAGAAGCAACTCATTTCTAATCAGCTTGTTCCCATTCCTAAAACAACCTGGAGCTGGTGTTTTATTTGACTATGCGGTTTATCATATGACGGCACTGGTTAGCTTGTTTGGGCCAGTGGCAAAGGTAGGCGCTATCGTGAGAGCACCATATAAAACGCATATCAATATCAATCCAAAGAGCTCTGAGTACGGTGAAACCATGCAAACGCCAAACGAAAGCCAAGTGTCGGCAATCGTTCAGCTACAAAATGGAATGACGGGGAACCTACATCTGAACACAGAAAGCAATAGAGATGAGGAAACCTTTTTCGCGGTTTATGGCACAAAGGGCATCCTATATTTAACCGATCCCAACCTGTTTGGTGGCAGTGTGCAGTTTGTTCCCGATCAATCTGTCTTAGATATACCGGTTTTACCTGTCAATCTATGGCAGTTTACACCGTTCTCAGATAATTCCAGAGGGCTCGGTCCTTCTGAAATGGCAGAAGCAATCATAGAAGGAAGACCGAATCGGGCGTCTAAAGAGATGGCCTATCATGTGCTTGAAGTCCTTGACGCTATCTTAAAATGTGGCGAAAAGGGTGCATTTCAAACCATAGAATCGACTTTCACAAGGCCGCTGCCATTGGAAGGAAAATGCGTACCGATTACCAACATCGGGCACATCTCAGTTCGGATGGCAAACGAATCAGAGATGCTTAAATTCTATAGCGAAGTCCTTGAAATGAAGCCCCTATTTGAATTGTCTTTAAAAGAGATCAACCCCAATATAGTTGATGAAGATAATCGACCATGCCTAGCTTACTTTAAGCTGGCAAATCATCAATATCTAGAGCTTTTATATAATAACGGTGCCACATATGAGACAGTGAATGATAGACGTGAACACTATGGCTATATGAAGGTCAATTTTGAAGTAGAGGACATCGAGGCGTTTAAAACACATCTAATTGCCAAAGGGGTAACCTTGGTTGAAGACGTACACGTCGTCGTCGATGGCTCAAAGGAATTGACCATCCTAGATCCAGATGGCAACGAAATTCAGTTTACGGAATACGCTAAAGGAGAGCATGCAAAAATAAAGCTCTCGGCTAAAAAAGCGCACGAGAGCTGTTCTAAGGTGACGCATACCACACAGGTGGCGTTTCAAGTTAAAGATCCAGTTAATATGTTGAATTTTTATGTAAAAGGACTTGGGTTGAATAAAGCATTAACCCTAACTTATAATGATCTTTATTTGGATCTTGAGAATAAACTGAAACTGGCAAATATAGATACAAAAAATGAGTTAGCATCACAAATTGAATCAATTCAAGCTGAGATGAAAGCCATAGAACGTTTGCGTGATCGCGCTTGGATTGATTTTATAGAAATCGCACCACATCAATATCTCGAGCTCTTCCATTCACCAAACGAAGTGAAGAAAGCAGCAAAGAATGTCGAACGCTGTTATGGCTATAATCATCTTTGCCTTGAGGTAGATGATATAGAAGCGGCTTACAAAGCCGTAATCTATAACGGTATCAAGCCTGATACTGAGATCACTCTAGGTGCAGAAGGTGCCTACCAGTTTTGGTTGACCGATCCTGATGGCAATCGTGTCGAGTTGATGTCCTATACAGAAAATGCAATGCAACTATTGTAATTGACATTCAGCTATTGAAAATACAGAAATTATTGAAATCATTAAAAACCACGCGTCTGACCCTTCCAAGGCTTAGGCGCGTTTTCTCTGTATTCTTCTATCCCAGGACCACCTAGCTTTTTAAGCCGCCAGATGCCATAAATATAGCTGAGGAGTAACACCATAACGGTTAAAGGCATTCCTAAAAGTGTGTTGATTATAAAAAGACCGCTTAAGTTTTGATCTTGAATGAGTATCAGCTGAAGAACACCTCTTAAAACAAACAAAACCAGCCAAAGCGTGGTCACCTCAGAATAAGCGGGACGTATATCATTACGCCAAAACCAGTTTAACTCCCAGCCTCTTGAAATATGGCTGAGCCAAGCTGCAAGTGGTTTTTTGAAGACTAAGCTGACGGCTGTAATGATGACCAAACCCGTACTTGTTATTAGCTTTGGCACATAGTAATTTGAAGCACTTCCTGCAAACAGAGCAAAACTAACCGCGACGATAATGCCAAGCAAACCACCAAGTGCATAATACCAAGACTGCTTTTTGATCCTTCTAAAAATGGCTAAAAGGAACGCAGCACTGATGGATAAACCCGCAGCAAGCTCCAAACTAAAAAGCGAGTTACCAATGAGATAAATCATCGGCGGAAGGATAGCGTCTAAGGTATTGCCTTTTGACACGAGTTTCAGTTCTTCAGCAAGTTCTTTAACAGTCATTTCATCACCTAATTACCTTTTTACTAGTATTTATCTGATCATTAGATTTTATCGTATACACCTCATCTTTAAAGACACATTTTGAAGTCTAACTGTGCTTTGAAAGGATTTCTTTTTTTGCCCCTAAAAAGAATTTAAGCCAGTCATTTTCTGAGGTATAAAACGCGTAAAGAATATAAAGAGCACCTGTAAAAAAGCCAAGAACCATCATCGCTACAATCCATATAATCCTTGCTATAAGATACTTTTCTCTGAAAAAAATCCACATTGAAAAAAGTGTAAAGCCGACATAAAGATCGACGAGAGACATGATTCCCCAAGGATTGTCAAATAAGAGTGCACCATCCTTAAAAAAATCACCGTTGATAAAACCATTTAAAAGTCCTGCTGTCATAGCGAACAGACCAATCCATGCGATTATTTTTCCGACTTTCATAAATACCTCCAATACAGGAATGATGTAACATTCGTAAATGATTAAAATATACATGGAATCTTGAAAATAGATGTGGATTTTTAAAAATTATTACCCGCAAAATAAGTTGAATAATCATGATTGGATACAATCCACCTAAGAGAAAGTGCTGGTTTTAGTGTTCTTTCAGACAACTTAACGATAAAATTTCAGATAGAGTATTTGAAAAAAAATCAGAACTGTGCGACACTAGTAATATGAAAATAGATTACACATTAGAGGTGCCAAGTGAAAAGTAAATGGGATGAAAATAAGGAACAAAAAGAAGAGAGCCTTTTTGACACCGCCTACCGACTATTTTTAGAGAAGGGCTTTAACCAGACCACAATCAGTGATATCGTGAACATGGCTGGGGTTGCAAAAGGTACCTTTTATCTTTATTTCAAAGACAAATACGATATTAGAGATCGAATTATCATTCGAAAAACCTATCGATTAATTGAAGAATCCATATCTAAAAAAGAGATTCAAACGCTAGAGAACTTTGAAGACCGATTGCTTTTCATCGTCGATTTTATTTTGGATTATCTAAGTGAGAATAAGGCTTTTCTAAGCTTTATGCATCGTGATCTAATCTTCGGCATCTATAAGGGGACGTTTTCGAAAACCGTACGTGAGGGTGCAGACACTACCATCATGGATCTTTTCATAGAGGGTGCTAAGGAAAGTGGCTACCAGATGACGCGTCCTGATTACGTGTTTTGCTTGATACTTGAGCTAGTAAGTACCGTTGCTTACAGCGCCATCGTTTTAAACGAGCCTGCGCCAATTGAAGAGATGAAACCCTATGTGCATCGAGGCATCATGGGAATTTTGAGTATGTATAAGGAATGACGATCCACATCCAACAGTTAAATATTAAGTTTATGAAATATCGCGGAATTAACTCAATTCGCGATATTTTTTTACAATTAATTAATTGACCAACGGTCAAAAAAGGAGTACAATCTGCTAGTGATTGACCGATGGTCATAATTAGAAGTGAAATAATAGCGCTTGGCTTCTTAATATGATCTAAAAAACTAATTAAAAGGAGTGATTGTTTGGAAAAGTTTGGCATGCTCGTCGGTAAAAAAAGAAAACTCATCGTTTTTATCGCAATTTTATTATTTATTCCATCAGTGATAGGATTCTTGATGGTTCCAATAAATTACGATATTCTGGCATATTTGCCTTCGGATGTTGAGTCTGTTAAAGGACAGGCGATATTATCTGAGAGCTTTAAATCATCAAATCAAGGCTATTTGGTTTTTGAAGACACCCCAGAGTACATTATCGACGACAAAATATCTAAAATTAAAGAAGTACCAGGGGTTCAAAATGTTCTATGGATCAGAGACATGCTCAATATGGGCGTACCAAAAGAGATTCTACCAGAGGAACTTTCTGAGATCATCTACAGAGACGATTGTGTCCTCGTCTTAATTAACTTTGAGGGAAATGCAACGGATGAATCGACACAGAATGCCATCGCAGATATCAGAGAAATCAGCGGTGATCATAGCTTTTTAAGTGGCATGGGTGCTTTGATCAAGGATACCATTGACATCTCAAACACTGAAAAAATCGTCTACATGGCACTAGCCGTGGTGCTCACAATCATCGTACTCGCATTGACATTAAAATCGACGATTATTCCAATTTTATTTTTACTCAGTATAGGCTTCTCCATCGCAGTTAATTTAGGGACTAACATCTTCTTAAAGGATATCTCATACGTAACAGAAGCCATCGCAGCGGTACTTCAGTTAGGGGTAACCATGGATTTTTCCATCTTCCTTTATCACCGATATGAGGAGGAACGCGCCAACTACGCCGATCATATAGAAGCTATGGGCGTAGCGGTTAACAAAACTGCAGTTTCAATATCTGGTGCAGCACTAACCACGATTGCAGGTTTCCTTGCGCTTTGTGCTATGAAGCTTACGATCGGAAGCAACATCGGAATCGTAATGGCGAAGGGTGTGTTAATAGGTGTCATCAGTACTTTGACACTGACACCAGCACTTATTCTGATTTTTGATAGAGCGATCCACCGTTTTCAGCATCCTGTTTTAATGCCAAGCTTTGAAAAGCTTTCAAGATTTGTGGTAAAACGCCATGTGCTGTTGCTTGTTTTGGGATTACTTTTGTTGATTCCAGCGATTTATGGCGCATCAAATACAAATGTTTATTATAAGCTAGATGAATCCTTGCCTCAAGATTTAGAGTCCATCGTCTCGCTTAATAAGATGAAAGCGACTTATGATATGGCAACGACGCATATGATTATTTTTAAAGATGATCTGCCAGATTACCAGATTGACGAAATGGTTGGTAAAATTGAAGCGTTAGACGGTGTATCTAAGGTCATCGCTTATAACAAACTGATTGGACCGATGATACCAGTAGAAATGGTACCTGCTGAGCTCTCAGACGTCTTTTATAAAAACGGTTACGAGCAAATTATCGTCAATTCATCTATGGCGGTCGCAAGTGATGAAACCAGTCGTCAACTTGAAGCAATTAGATCGATTATTCGCACCTATGACCCTGAGGCATTGATTACAGGTGAAGGCGCGCTATCTCAAGACTTAATAGAGATTTCAGACATCGACTTTAAGAATGTCAACATACTTTCTATAATTGCAGTTTTTGTCATCATAATGATTTCGTTTAAATCGTTGAGTATTCCAGTGCTTCTCATTTCAGTAATTGAGCTAGCGGTTTCCATCAACATGGGGATTCCTTATTATACGGGTGCAACCATACCATTTATCGCAACCATCGTCATCGGAACGATACAGCTTGGCTCTACAGTAGATTATGCAATCCTGTTAACGACACGGTTCAAAGAGGAATTAGAAGTACAAAATGACAAATTTGAAGCCATGACTGTGGCACTTAAAAGTGCATCCAAATCCATCATGACCAGTGGATTAACCTTCTTTGTCACCACGGTTTCAGTGGCATTTATCTCTAAGATCGACTTAATTTCGAGTCTCTCTGGGATGATAGGACGTGGGGCACTAATCAGTATGGTAACCATCATGCTGATCCTACCGTCTGTACTATTGATCTTCGAAGGTGTGATTCAAAAAACGACGATGAAATGGAGAAAAATCTGAAATGGAGAAAAATATGAGAAATTTAACAAAAAAAATAACCGCACTTGGACTGAGTGTTTTACTGATTGCTTCAGTTCCAGTGCATGCAGATACAGCACAGGAAATTTATAAGGATGAAACCGTGTATGGTCTAATAGATGCTTCTGGACAAACCACTAAGCTCATAGTCAGTGACTATATTCACAGTGCAGAAAAACTCGAGACACTTAAAGACATTTCAAACTTACAAGATGTTCATAATCTAAGAAGTGATGTGCTACCTGAAAAGGATCAAACGTCTCTTACATGGCAGGTAGATGGCTATGAGCTCAACTATCAAGGCACAAGCCAGCAAGCACTTCCAGTGGACACGACGATCACCTACTATCTTGATGGTGTGGAAACTGCACCAGAGGCGCTTATCGGCAAGTCAGGTGAGTTGAAAATGGTCATTCATCAAGACAACCTCGTTTATACTGAAGCTGAAATCATGGGCACACAGAGAAAAGTGTATGCACCGTTCTATACACTTGCAACAATGCGATTTGATGCTTCAAACTTTACAGATGTTGCCATCAATCAAGGTAAAATCTCCAACGATGGTGCGAGTTTTTTAGTGGTCGGTTTCTTATCCCCAGGTATGACGGAAAACTTTGGCGACTTAATGGATTTGAAGGTTGAGGATGATCTGATCATCAGTGCAATTGTAACAAATTATGAAGCGCAGCCAATGTACCTTGCGATGTCGAACAAGCTTCCTGATGTGGAAGATATCAGCCTACTAGATCAAGTGGATCAGCTTGACAGCTCTTTAGCTGAGTTTAAAAAAGCAGGAAATGACCTAGTAAATGGTGCAACCGATCTAAGTGATGGACAGATTACCTACTTTGAAAAATTCGGTGAAGCGACAGTGGGATTAAAAACGTTTTTAAGCTCTATAGATAAACTCTCTGAAGGTGTAAAGCAAATTGCATCGCCACTTACTCAGCTTGTGGAAGGCGCAAGCAGTTTATCCCAAGGCATCCTAGCACTTCAAAATAGTGCATCACCACTGGTGGATGGCTATGTGAAATTCAGTGAAGGCACAAAGTCGTTTGCAGATGGTGCAAAGACATTCGCTGAAAGAGTAGAACAGCTTTCAGGTGCGCTAGCTGTATTACCTGAAAAGGCTGAGCTTTTGGCGACCTCGAGCGATGCGCTAACAGCAGGTATAAAAAAGACTGATGATGGCTTGAGTACTGTGGCAAGTGGGAGTGATGCACTTTTAGTAGCGATGAAAGGTTTTCAAAACAGCTTGGCAAAGGACTCTAAAGAATATGTAGCTTATTCAAGCATCGTAGCTGAAATGGAAAAATTAAATGGCGCAACTTCGGCATTAAGCGATGGCATGACACAAATTTCAAGTAATATGACGACGTTTAACGCAGGCGTAGATGCGTTCGCAAAACAAGCTTCTGGCCTTTCTACAGTTCAAGAGGGGCTTAGTGAAGGCTCTAAACAGCTGAGTGCAGCAGCAACTGAGCTCGTCAGTGGTGCAGCTGTACTTCAAAATGGTACGCTTCAATTAACCGAAGG
The DNA here is from genome assembly GCF_058683495.1 of Fusibacter sp. QWL-12. Classification (NCBI taxonomy): domain Bacteria; kingdom Bacillati; phylum Bacillota; class Clostridia; order Eubacteriales; family Fusibacteraceae; genus Fusibacter; species Fusibacter sp. QWL-12. Next base: position 1,355,075 of record NZ_CM178745.1, on the reverse strand, counting down.
CATGTCTGCTCTCGTCAGCGGTAGCCAACAGCTTGAAGGTGGCTTAAGACAGTTAGATGGTGGGATGCAAACACTTTTATCAAAACTTCCTGAGTTAAAAAATGCCAATCAAATGCTAAGTGGTGGATTTGATGCCCTACAGACAGCATCGACAACATTAATTGATGGTGGTGTCGCACTTAAAGAGGGAATGACTCAGTTTAACCAAGATGGTATTCGAGCATTGACAGACAAGATCGAGATCGAGGAGGGCAAGCTTGACGAAGCCCTTGCGATTAAGGAAGTGCTAGACAAGCTCGCAATAGAAAACAGCACGTTCTCTGGCGCACCTGAAAGTTTCATTACGTCAGTAAATTATCTTTTGAAAGTGACACAATAGCTAGGTCACAAGAGAAATAAGTAAAGTATCAAGTCAATAAGTGGCAGTAATGTGATAAAGTTTGGCTGTGACGAGATAACGATTAGATTTAATAGATAATAAGATGTATTAGATAACAAGATAGACTCGATGACGGTCGCGTATTATAATAGGATTAATATTGAGCGTTAGAGAGGTCGGCATATGAATCGTATTTTAATTGTCTACTACACGGGAACTGGAAGCACAGGCATCGTCGCTGAGCATGCTTTAAACAACCTTAAGGAAAGAGGCATCGAGGCAGAAGCGTTTAGGTTAACCCATTCAAACAAAGATCATTTATCCGAACTGACAAAAAGCTACGATGGTTTGATTCTACTATATGCCGTTCACGCCTTTAATGCACCAGAGCCTGTATACAAGTGGTTAGATCGACTTGAAAGCGTTTCAGCTAAGCCGGCGATGGTGATCTCGGTGTCAGGTGGTGGCGAGATGGTATCCAACACAGCTTGCCGAGTCACAGCGATTAAGAAGCTGTCCTCAAAAGGCTATAAAGTTATCACAGAAGCAATGGCGGCTATGCCAAACAACTGGATGTCGCCCAATCCCGATATCGTCTCTAGAGCCTTACTGGCGATAGCACCACAAAAGGTAGCCGATTGGATCGACGCCTTTTTATCGGGTCAACCCAACAAGGTGCTACCAGTTAAAACCATTGATCGTGTGATCACAAAGGTCGGCACCTTAGAAAAGCACGGCGGACGCCTCTTCGGTAAAAACATTGTGGTGGGGAGTACGTGCAACGGCTGTGGCTGGTGTGTGAAGAACTGCCCTGCTGGCAACATTGCTTTCCAGGAGCTTTCAGAAGAGCAAATGCCTGTCTTCGGAAAGGTCTGTCACTTCTGCTTAGGATGTGTCTACGGCTGTCCACAAAAAGCGCTTACACCTAGTAAGCTAAAATTTGCTGTGATTAAGACGGGATATTCGATTAAAGACATCAAAAATAAAGAATCACTTGATTTAGAGGATCCTCAGACATTAAATCAGGTGAGTGAAGCACTTGGAGACAAAGGATGGGAAGGCGTCAAACGTTACTTGGGTTTGACGAATTAAGTTTATATTATTACGGAATATGAAACGTTATAATGATTAACAAAAGGGCTACTTTAGAATAAAAGTAGCCCTTTATTTTTCATATAATCCTAAGATGCAGATTGTTATTTTCAAAATGAAGAGTTAGTGCTACAATGTAAATAACCCCCTATAGGGGATATGGAGGTGGCATATGGACGAACACAATCATCCACAGAGCAAACAAGTGATCAATCGTCTTTCTAGAGCGATAGGACACTTAGAGTCAGTAAAGAGAATGGCTGAAGAAGGTCGCGACTGCAGTGAGCTCTTAAATCAACTCTCAGCGGTTATCTCAGCGATTAACAATACCAGTAAAATCATTTTAGAAGACCATATCAATCATTGTGTGGTTGAAGCAGCAAAAGTCGGAGACCATAAAGTCATCGAAGATATGATTGAAGCGATTAACAAATACATGGGCATGCAAATTAAAAAGGATGCTGGCATACATTAAATGACACAAGGTGGATTATGGAAAATTCAAAAAGCTACAAAGCAATAGGATTCGCAATTTTAGCGGCGTTGCTATATGGCATTAGCTCGCCTGTATCAAAGCTCTTACTGGTCAAACTTCAGCCGACACTTATGGCAGCGTTGCTTTACTTAGGTGCTGGGATAGGGATGCTCGGTCTCAACTTCTTTAAGGTCTTGCTTAAGAAGGAAAAAGTAGAAGCAAACATGACCAAAAAAGAAATGCCCTTTATCATCGGTATGATTCTTCTAGACATTGCTGCCCCAATCTTTTTAATGATTGGACTTAAGATGACCACAGCAGCCAATGCGTCGCTACTCAATAACTTTGAGATTGTTGCGACTTCCATCATTGCGCTGGCTATTTTTAAAGAGACGATTGGAAAGAGAATGTGGATTGCAATTGGGTTCATTACACTTTCAAGTATTCTCTTATCCGTATCTGATATCAGCAGCTTATCATTTACAGTGGGATCCATATTTGTTCTACTAGCTTGTATTTCTTGGGGCTTTGAAAACAACTGTACACGGATGCTCTCACTTAAGGATCCACTTCAAATCGTAGTTGTAAAAGGCTTTGGATCTGGACTTGGTGCTTTGATTATTGCGCTATCTGTGGGAAAAATTGAGTTGAATTGGACATACGTATTAATTGCTTTATTACTCGGTTTTGTAGCTTATGGCATGAGCATCTATTTTTATATCATTGCACAGAGATCCCTTGGCGCTGCAAGAACCAGTGCTTATTATGCAGCGGCTCCTTTTATAGGCGTACTCATCTCTTGGATAATCCTTAGAGAACCAATCACACCGATGTTCACGATTGCACTTTTCGTTATGTTAGTGGGCACTTATTTCGCAGTAACAGAAGAGCATGGTCACGTGCACAAACATGTGGTTGAGACACACGAGCATAAGCACAACCATCACGATGGGCACCACGACCATACGCATGATTATGAAGTCGTCGGCGAGCATTCTCATGAACATACGCATGAAGCGGTAGAGCATACACATGAACATTTACCGGATTTACATCATCGACATACTCATTAAAAAAAAAAAGGGACACTAGCTTATCGAAATAAAGTTAAGCTAGTGTCCCTTGATTTTTATCATGTACATGCAAATTTGAGCCTATAAACTCAACAAAAGCTGGATGTGTTCCTTCTCTTTTTGTATGATGTCATCCACTAGAGAATGATGCGCCTCATCAAGCACGGTCTTTAATTCATTTAGCATAAAGATGGTTTCCTTTTCAAGCTTTAAGCCAACTGCGATGCCTTCTTTTATAGTGGTTACTGGTGATAAACGATTTAAAAAGGTGACCGTATCTCCAATTAATTGAAGTGCGTATTGCTTGTACTCTACTGTAATCTTGTCTGTACTGATGTGTAAACTAGCGTTTTTCAGTTTGCTGTAAAGCTGTTCATGCTTAACTTCCTCTTGTGCAAGCTTTTCAAAAAGGGCTTTTACAGTAAAATCCTCCGCATGCTTTGACATTTCAGAATACTGCTTTTGACCGGCCTGCTCAAGTGTAATCAGCACATTAAACAAATCTTCTATTTGGAATAACGATGACATATTGCCTCCTATCTGAAATTCTCTTCTTGTTTGTACCAGTAGCCACCCCAATTGATATTATCAGCAATTTGAGCCTCTTGGTTAATGGTAACGCCTTCAAGAACCTCTTGCTTAAAAACTTGGTAACCAACGCGGTCGACGATATAACCAATGTGTTCCTTTGGTAAAGAACGATCGATATAACGATCGACAAATGCGTAAGTATTCACAATGATTTGAGTGATCACTTCTTCAGAAGCCCACTTAATGAAAGGCATTGCAATTCGTGGATTCTTCTTGCCGGTTCTGCCCATGATGACCATTCTGTAGGATTTTTTATCAGAACGCGTCATAGCACCTGTTGGACATTTTAAGATACATTCGCCACAGCCGATACATTTTTCATGATCTCTTTTAATGTTAAAACCGTCCACTGACAATGCACCAGTCACTTTTTTCTTACAGTTCTTAACGCACGCTTCACAGGTGATACATCTTGAAGCGTCGTACATCGGTTCAGTGGTACAGATGATACCGAAGTCTTGCATATGTGCCTTGATGCAATCGTTAGGACAACCAGTAACTGCGATCTTAAAGTGAAAATCATGTGGATAGACAGCTTTCTCGATACTTTGAGCGATTCGAGTTGTGTCGTCGTTTGCAAATGGACACACCCTATTGCCGATACATGCTGAGATGTTTCTTGTTCCAGCTGCAGGATAACCATCATCGGTTGCATCCAATGCAAGGCCAAGACTTTCTATTAATGGTCGTATTTTTTTGTTGATTTCTGGAATGGCATCGAAATCAATATCGGGTACTTCGAAGCCTTGTCGTGCAGTTAGGTGAACAGTACCATTGCCGTAGGTTTGTGCGATTTCATTGACGAGTTCTAAGTAGTTGCTTTCTAGATGACCTCCGGGTACACGAATTCTTAGGCATGTTTTATCTCGAGTTTTGGTAATGCGGTAAGCATTTTTTGTAACTGTTTTTCTATTTATACTCATGTCACCCTCCTAATCGATTAAATGCTTTGCTTTGGTATAATTAAATACAGGACCTTCAAGACAGACGTAAGTTTCATCGATCTTACAATGTCCACATTTTCCAATGCCGCAACTCATTTTTCTTTCGAAGGATACCCATATATTTTCTTCTTTGACGCCAAGCTTGATTAGCTCTAGCGTTGTAAATTTCATCATAATTGGCGGTCCAACAACGATTGCAGTTTTACTAGCAGCATCTGATAAATCGAGCTTGGTTAAATGCGTTGTAACGAGACCCGTTTCGCCCGTCCAGTTTTCATCCGCTTGATCAACGGATACAATCACTTTAGCCTTGCTTTTCCAATCTGCTAAGGTATCCTTAAATAGAAGATCTGAAGGAGATTTGAAACCACAAATAACTTCAATGTTGTTTACTAAATCTTGGTTTTGGATAAAGGTGTCTATGGTTTTTTGAACCGGTGCAAGGCCAGTTCCACCCGCTATAATCGCTAAGTCCTTACCTTTAAAGAGGTCGAGATTAAAACCATTGCCGTATGGCCCTCTGAAGAACAAGCTGTCACCAACTTTAGAGTTGAATACCTGATCCGTCAATCTGCCGACTTTACGAATCGTCATAAAGACAGATGTATCTGTAAAGTTACTTATTGAAATCGGCGCTTCGCCCACACCGGGAATTGAGATTTCCATGAACTGACCGCCAGTAAGTGGACCATAATAGCCAATTTCAAAAGTCCAGTCAATTTCGGTTTCTTTTTGGATACTTTTAATTACATAGGGTTTCGGTAAATAGGGATTATTCATTGTTTTGCCCCTCCGTAATAATCTGATTGATCTTATTGATACATTTTGAAAACGAGATATATTCTGGACATACATCGTCACATCTGCCACAGCCGACACACATATGAAAACCAAAACGCTTATGGAAGTCGTTTATTTTGTGCATGGCTTTGAAGCGCATACGGTCGCCCTTTTTTGATCTGAAGGTATGCCCCCCAGCCATATCCGTAAAGCCATCTACATGACACCCAGCCCAAACGCGTCTTCTTTCACCGATCTTTTGATCATCTGATAGCTTTGTGTCCTGCATGGTAAAACAAGAACATGTGATACAAGAAGTGTTGCAGCGACCACAAGAGATACAGCGTTGAGTGTATTCGGTCCAAATCGGATGATTGAAAATGGATTCTTGAATTGCGTCTGGATGAGGTACTGTGACTACAACCTGATTTTCTTTGATGAACTCTGGTTTAAAATCCAATGTCTTAACATCTGATGGTAAAAACGCAGTAAATGCATTATCTTTGACTTCTAGCATCATTTGCTTTGCGTCAAAGCGCACCGCAAGATCATATTCAGATGCGACATTGGTTCCCATAGAAACACAAAAGCATGAGTCAAAGCCAGTAGTACATTCAATCATCGCAAAGCGTATCAAGTTTCGTCTTCTCAGGTAGTAATAATCCACCACATCGCCATTTTTGAGAAAAATCGTATCTAATCGTTTGATACCGTTTAAATCACAAGGTCGGAGAAAAATGAGTATCGGTTTTTCATCCAGCTTTGGTTCGATGATTTCATTGCCGTTAAAATAGAACAGTGTTTCTCTTATTGGATAGAAGATTTCCTTTGGTGAATAATAGCTTTTCTGATCGATTACCATTTCCGAAAACGATTGAACTTCACCATATCCAATCACATTGGTGTCTGAAAATTTTCCTTTGCCTCTCACCGAAGTAGGGGCAAAGACTCTATAACTAGCAGTGAGTGCACTAATAAAAGTATCAAACTGCACCGTTGTCAAATTAAATCCCATTTGCTTCCTCCAAACTCTTATTCAACTTCGTCATTATATAAGACTGAATTAACGCATTCTCTATTAAACCCTCATTTATAACATCTACTTTTATTTGAGCATCACTTAAAACAGACTCGATAGAGTTCTCTCCAAATATATCCTTTGTGACATGATAGCCCGCCGTTAGCATAAGGGGCATCAGTGTAAGATTCTGAACATTTGCCGACTGTAGGCGACTTAAAACGGACTTGGGTGTCTCTAAGAGTGTTGTGACAAAGATGGCTTGATTTTCCGTCAAATTTCTTAGTGACATTTCAATATATTCATAGTTATTATTGGCTTCAGTTGCGCTACCATGCCCCACTAAAAGAACTGGTCCGTCAGGTAAAGTTGTTGCTAATGATTTTGAAAATGCGATGATTTCTTCCTCGCAGGTCATCAATGGGGGAAGAAGGTGTAGCTGATCAGACTGATAATATTTAAGGTGATCGTTTGCCAGTGACTCATACTCATTTCCCTCAAATAACATTAACGGCAAAATCGTAATCGTATCATACTTTGAATCAAAGATTTGATTTTCAACCGTCTTAGCATCAAAGCCTCTCGCTTGAAGCTTTTGAACTGCACGAGTAGAGGTAAGTGCTAATTTCACATCGTAGTGATTCAATATAGAAGCGAATTGATCTGCAAGTGCGTTAAGTGCTTGCCAGGCTTTAGCATAAGAACTGCCACGATGAACGATGAATAAACCATTACGATTTGCCATAATTTAACCCTCCGAAGATGAATTATTTTTTTGAACTACCAAGGTAGTAGTAACCCGCGCCGAGAATGACGCCACCGCCAACAAAGTTACCTAAAGTAACTGGAATTAAATTGTTGATCATGCCCATAATAGAAACCGTTTCAGGGTGTGGTTGGAATAAAGCCATAGCAAAAATCGTCATATTGGCAATGCTATGCTCAGCGCCAATCGTTATAAATGCGAATAAACACCAAAAAATCATTATCAGTTTTCCAGATTCTGATTTGAGCTTAAGAGAACAAAGTACAGCCAGACAGACGAGCATGTTACAGATAATGCCTTTGAAAAAGAGTGGCATAAAGGCATCGTTCATTTTACTACCAGCTACTTTTAGGATAAAGTCACCTGTAGCCGATCCAGAGATGTTTGTCATAAAGAAGAGATAACCAATAAAGAAAGAGCCAATGAAGTTACCAATATAGCTGTAAATCCAAATTGCAATCGAATCCTTCCATGATACTTTTTTATCAAGTGAACCTGCCATCATGATCATGTTGTTTCCTGTGAAAAGCTCAGAGCCAGCCATGATAACTAAGCTTAATGCAATGCCAAAAGATGCCCCCATAATTACCTTTGTAAAGGGTGAACCTGCTGCAGTTCCAATCCCTCCAATAACCATGATCAATAGAATTCCCAAACCGACAAATAGACCGGCATATGCAGATGCTAATAGGTATCTGCCTTTACTTTCATTAATGAACTTTGCTTTTTTTTGTGCTGCCCCAATTAAAAAATCCAATGTTTCAGTAAACATTTCAACCTCCGTTTGTTTAAAAAATAACAAGCTTTGAGGAGAGTTTACCACATTGGATTTTTAAAGTCGGTGACAATTATCACGCAGTTCTATAATATTCTAAAATTTCTTCTTCTTTTACAGCGAGGCTCTTGTTGAACCAGCAAACCAAATCGTTATCGATGAGCTCTTTTAAAGCTCTTGAAATGGTTTCTCTTGGAACACCTAGCAAATGAGACAGATACGTGACGGTGATATCGATCGAAATTATCGTCCAAACACCTGATTCATCCTTCTTGCCATGATCCTTAGCTAACTTCCAAAGCTTGGCAGCAAGCTTTCGATCCATTCGCGTCTGAACGGTATTTTTGAGCTGTCTGTAAAGTCGCCTTTGTTTCCTACCACTTGAGTTTAGGATGTTCAGGGTTAAGTCGAAGTCTTTTTTCATAATACTGAGAAGTTCGTTCTTTGGAATGTAAAGTAGCTTTGCATCTTCAAAGCATTCACAATCTATGGAGACGTGGAGGTTATCAAAAACCACCTCGTTAATCAGTGCGCCTTCTGATAGTATAAAAAACACTCGTTTTTGGCCATTTGCACTGTACCTTAAAAGTTGAATTTTGCCACTGACGATTGCATATAGTCCATTGATCACATCGTGATTGGCAAAGAGCACTTCATCCTTTGCAATGGTCTTTAACGTACAAATATTTAGGAGTTCCTTCTGTGTTTCAAGGGAAAGATCTTTAAAGGCGTCAATTATTTGAATATCTTTCAGTGATAGACCAGATTGAGGTTCTTTTGTAAGCTCAGTTTTTGGCATTTTACCTCCTCATCATACTAAAATCGTTTGACAATCGCTTCTATGTCCATATCCTGCACTGAGAAATCGAGAACGTTGAAATGGCTGAGTACAAAGTTCATAATCCCTGAAACGCCGACTTGATTTCTGTTAAAGTTCACTGTGAGCTGTCCTTCAGATAGCTGGTAGGTGGTGTTATCAGGTTGACAGCCATCCACAGAGGGGATCAGTGTTTCAAGCGTTTGTTCGACCAACGTGGCATCATCGTATCTCAAATCGAAGACGATCTTACGTTCATAACCAAACTCCTTACGAATGGTGTCGATACCACCGTCGTAAAGGAGTTTTCCTTTATCTATGATTATGATTCGGTGGCACAGCTCTTCTATATCACTCATGTCGTGAGTAGTGAGCAGTATGGTCGTACCATAGCGCTGATTCATGTCCTTTATGGCTTTGCGGATACGCTCCTTCACCATGACGTCCAGACCGATGGTTGGTTCGTCTAAGAAGAGGACCTTAGGATTGTGTAGCATGGAGGCAGCAAGGTCGGCGCGCATCCTTTGGCCAAGTGAAAGCGTACGCACGGTTTGCCCCATAAACTCTGAAAGCTCGAAAATTTCATCAAAGTAGGCCATCTGTGACGCATAGAAGTCGTCTGGCACCTGATAGATTTCTTTTAATATAGCGAAGGTCTCGCCCACAGGAAGATCCCACCAAAGCTGTGTCTTTTGACCGAAAACGACACCGATGTGCTTTGCGTTTTCCTGTCTTTTCTCATAGGGAATATAGTCTCCTACCTTGACATAGCCAGAGGTTGGATTAAGGATGCCAGTCATCATTTTAATGGTCGTGGATTTTCCCGCACCGTTAGCACCGATGTAACCGATGATTTCACCTGGCTTGATGTCGAAGGAGATGTCCTTAACCGCTTCTATGTGAATGGCTTCGCGTTTGAAAAGTGACTTTATAGTACCGGCAAGTCCTTTGCCCTTTTTATAAGCTGTAAATGTTTTGGTGAGGTTGTGTACCTCAATCATGTTTTTTTCGTTCATTTTAATTGCCTACACTTTCGTAGTTTTTAATTCCAAGGTTAAAGATTTTTAGTCCAAGAAATAGTGCCGTCAAACTGATCAATATCGTTAAGCCCAAGCTTTTGAAAAGCGATGAAGCGCCTAAGAAATAGGAAGCTGGGATGTAGGCGGTTAGGGCGAAGGGTACGATATAGGTGATAAAAGTGCGTATGAATTTGTGGTAAATCTCAAGTGGGTATTTCGCAAACTCACTCATGCTATAGAACATGAACAAGATGGATTGACTGCGTTTGGTCCAAAATGCGATGGAAGATAGAATCAGTTTGATGCTCGTATAAATGATGGTCGAAAAAATAATCATCACTATGAAAATCAGCAGCTTTGTCGGTGAGAAAATGATGCCGCCTTTGATTGAGGCATAGACCACTAATAAGATACCGATAATCACTTCGCCCACACCATCGGGTTGGAAACGCTGTGCGATGATTTGAAATAGCGGATGGATCGGTCTTAGAAGATAGCGATCAAACTCACCTTCGACGATGACATTTCCTGCCAGTAGCCAGAGATAGTCAGTAAACATATGGTCGATGCCCCTTGGTATGTTCGCAAAGCCATAGATAAACAGAAGGTCATAAAACGACCATCCTAAGAGGTCGGGGATTTGTCTAAAGACCAAAGCGATAAAGGCGATGCCACCGAATTGGATCAGGAAAAAGGCGAGAAAACCGATGATAAAATCCGTTCTCGAGTGCATGATGGCTTTTAAGTAATGACTTAGAAACATACCATACAGCTTGATATAACGTTTTGCGTTTGTGAACATGTTAGCCTCCTATCCGCCAAGTATGGTCAGTCGTTTGATGGCTTTACGCCATACCAGTTGCGTCAGTGCCATCAGAAGAAGAACCCAAACGGCTTGAACCCCTAAGTTGAAAAGAAGATCCTCTTCTGAGAATTTACCGAGGTAGATCATAGTCGGTGTATAGACCAAACCTGCAAACGGCAAAAATTTAAAGACGTTAAAAAGTCCCTTTGGGAAAAAAGTCAATGGAATGAGTTGACCCGATAGGAGCTTTAATATCGCCTCTTTTGCGAAAATAAATCCAAAGACATACTCGATGAAAAATGCCGCTAGCCCAAAAAGATAGTTGATATAAAAAAGGATGAGTGCGCTAAGGGATACGCTAACAAGGTAAAGTAGGCCGTTGGTGATGCTTGGAATTACCCCATTTGAGATAAACTCATAAATCGTATAACCGCTCCAAAGTGGTAAAAATAAAAAGGTGAGGTTAATCCCGATATTCCCGATACAGTTAAAGAACTTTAAAAGCTGATAATTGACGGGCTTGATTAAGTTTGTGGCGATACGCCCAGACTTGACGTCCTGACTGATGTCCCAGTGGACCTCGTTTCCGATGAGCATACTGGTCAGTGTACTCATCACCACATAGCCTACCATTTGTTTAAAGGTAAAGCCTTGGATGACCTCTGAAGTCGCGCTGGAAAAAATGGCAAACCAGATATAGATGAGCACCACAGTTTGGAAGAGCTCGCCTAAGATATAGACGTAAAAGTTCATTCGGTATGCCATAAAGCCCTGCATCACCGCTTTGGTGAAGGGCAGATAGGTTCTCAATAGTTTTTTCAAGTGGTACCTGCTTTCGTGTGAAATGACAATTGTAATCAAGAGTTACTACATTTTTTTTAAAGTATGTGATCACTATTACTGCTTATATAACGTGGAACTAAAGCAAACTGTCCATGAAAATTTATTTATTTTTTTCTAGAAAATTAATTAAAGTTTCTAGGTTCCCATCATCGATTCTAAGGACGCATTCCAGTTCACTTGGAACGGTGTCAGCAGAAGGGGAACAATTGGTTTGGAGATAAACGGCATCCACCCCAAGTCGATTTGCGATCAAGACATCGGTTCTGTGATCATTGCCAACAAAGAGACATTCCTCAGGTGTGAGGTGATGTTCTTTTAGCGCGATGCTTAAGAACTCAGGATTTGGCTTACTTATTTTATAATCAGATGACAGATAAATCGCGTCAAAATGATCGTAGAGTCGTGTACTTTTAAGCTCCGCTAGGGTAAACGCACGCTGTGCGTTGGACACTAGTATGACTAATACACCGTTCGCTTTCAAGTGCTCGATGAGATCAAAAACATGTGGATAGGGCTTAACGTAAGCTAAAGATGAGATTCTAAAAAGGGTCGCTGTTTCCTCAGCTTCTCTTTTTTTGATGTCAATGCCTTTTTCTTTGAACAGTTTTTTAAAGATTTTGATGACGTCACATTCAGGCGCTTCAACCCCTTTTTGAGTTAACTTATCAAGGGCATCCTGAACCAGTGCATGATATCTTTCTTCAAGCTCTTCGCAGGTATAAAAAGCACCTTTAGAAGCGTAATAATGACGCATTTTCTCCCAAAGGATTGGGTCTGACTCATCTGTGTGTATGTCGAGTAAAGTTCCATATAAATCAAATAGTGCTGCACGATATTTCATAAGGTCACCTCTTTTATAAATTATATCTAAATATTTTCTTGGTTATCCTCTTTTTCTTTAAACTTTTCATTTGCCAATTGCTGTTCAAGTGCTTCGATGCGCCTTTGGCAATCTCTTACTTTGTCTTGAAGATTGCCAAGATATACTAGAATCAGTGCAATAACGCCTAAGGTCATTACTCCTTCAAAGGGCAGACCATCAAAGCGATCATTGAGAATGATGAGAACGATCAGCATCGTTCCTAAATAAAAATACCCTCTTTTCATATTGACCTCCAATCTATCTTATTATATCCCATCAGAACGCCTCTTAAAAGTAATCATAAATAGAGTAGGGTTTGTTTTAGAATGACAGAAGGGTTATAATTTATACAGATATAATAAGTCAAAGGAGGCATACATGAGTTTACTGACTGATTTTAGGCTATCTGTCCTTGAAAATAACCTCGGTGTCTATGGCATCCACGTCCATCAAAATGGCAGCGTACTTGCCCAACATCGTTTTAGAAGTGACGATCGAGAAAACCTTTATTCGGCGTCAAAGACCTTTACAGCCATCGGTGTGGGGATTGCAGAAGCGGAAGGTCACCTCAAGCTGACTGACCCAGTGTTGTCGTTTTTTCCTGAATATGCGGCTGTAGCGAGTGAGGGGACTGAACGCATACAGATTAGGGACCTCTTGCATATGAGCACAGGTCACGCAGAAGAGAAGTATCGCCTGAAGAGCAATGCGGACCGTGCAAAGCTGTTTTTTGAAACCCCTATGGTGCATCAGGTGGGGGCACAGTTTTTTTATGAAAATTCAGCGACCTATATGCTCGGTAGAATCATAGAGAAGTTATCGGGACAAATCTTGCTGGAGTACCTTAAACCAAGACTTTTTGATAAGCTTGGAATTCTAAACCCACAGTGGCAAACCTGTGCGATGGGACATACAAGTGGCTCTGGGGGGCTTTATCTCACCACAGAGGAGTTCTCTAGACTAGGCGTTTTGCTTTTAAATGAAGGAAAATACGGTGAGCATCAAATCGTACCAAGTGACTATATCCATAGGATGCATACCGATCTTGTACCGACACTTGGCAAAGACGATCCTGAAACGCGTGCGGGATACGGCTATCAGGTTTGGAACTGTACGATACCGAACACCTATAGGGCGGATGGTATGTACGGACAGATGTGTGTCATTCTCAAGGATTATAATGCGGTGATTACAGTTACAGCGCACAATGAGACGAATCACAAGGATATTTTAAGAGCGATTTGGAGCGAGATTTTACCAAAGCTTTAGTGAAATTATGATAGAATCATTTTATAAGGTATTTTTAGATCGCGGGAGGTTACTTTGTGAGAGAGGCATGGCTAAGATTATTTGATGCTGTAAAAACAGAAGAGTTTCAAAAAATTCAAGACAATTTAGCTGCGTCCACAGACTTAGCCGTGATTACGGTGGATTACAAAGGTCGACCGTTAACGACGCATAGTCGCTGTAACGCATTTTGCGATTCGATTCGACAAATTCCCGAATACGAAAAGCAATGTGAAAAATGTGACTCCCATGGCGGATTAGAGGCGGCACGTCTCAAAGCGCCATTTATCTATTTGTGTCACGCCAACATCGTGGATTTTGCAGTCCCTATTATCGTTAATGACATGTATCTGGGTGCAATCATGGCTGGGCAGATCAGATTAGAGTCTTCTGAACGTATGACCAGTATTGAGCGCATCGCAAGCATGACCGATCTTGAAGTGATGTTCAAAGCGCATCCGCATTTAGAAGTCGCCTATCAAAGTTTGCCAAAGATGTCCTATAGAAAGATAGAGGCAGCGGCAAATGTCATCCAAACCATTTGTCGATACATCGTTCAAAATCCAGGTGAAAAGATCCTAGAAGACTTATCGATGAACGCCGACAAGACCTCTTTAAACGATCAAAAGAACACATCTCTACTTACCAGTGCAGTTGACTATATGGAAAAGAATTTTCATGAGAAAATCACTTTAAAGCAGCTTTCACAGCTTTCGAACATTTCTGAAAGTTACTTTAGTCGATTGTTTTCTAAAGTCTATGGCGTGAGCATCACAGAATATTTAGAAGAGCTCCGTATTCGGCATGCTAAGAAACTATTGGTAAGTCCAGAACTTACCATAAACACAGTCTCTCAGATGTGTGGTTACGATGATACCAGCTACTTCATCAAACGATTTAAAAATGCGACGGGTATAACACCAAACGAATATCGTAAAACGATAGGCTTATAAGAGTCTAATGTTATTTAAAAAAAATGACTGGAGCAAATCATTCATAGATTTGTTCCAGTCATTTTTACTTAGGAGCTGTCGCCTAACAGCTCCTAAGTAGATGGGTGGTTATATGCAAAATTCGAATTATGAAAGTTTAGCAGTAATTTCTGTAAAGATCACACCCAGTGCATGTGCACCAGCATCTGGATATCCGATACTTCTATCGCCGACAGTTCCAGCACGACCCATTCGGGCTGCGATCAGCTTTGTAGACTCAGCGCCCTTAACGGCTTCTGCAGAAGCTAATTTTAGAGCGTCAAGTAGCGATTTGCCTTCATTTGCTGAGCGTAAAAGGCTGTCCGCATAAGGAACGAGAGCGTCAATCAGCGTTTTATCTCCTACGACTGCTCCTCTACCAAAGGAACGCTCACCAGTCACTTGAACTGATTTTACTGCAGCTTGTATCATTTCAGCAAATGTATTTAAGGTCAAATGTTCTAAGCCTTCTGACGAGCGACTTGCACCTTTGAAAGCAGAGCCCCAGATAGGACCAGATGCGCCACCACAATGCTCCATGATGATCAGAGCACAATGATCTAGAAACGCACTGATAGTAGTGGTGTCTTGAATAAGATTTCGCCATTCTTCTTTTAATTTTCTAAAGCCCTTCGCAACACTCATACCGAAATCGCCATCTCCAGCGTGAGCATCGAGTTCGCAAAACGGCACTTCATTTTTAATAATGACGTCGCTCATGGCATCAATCATAAACTGAAGATTTTGAAGCGTTAAACGCTCATCTATAATTACAGCATGCTTTGGATTGGTTTCAAGCTCATAAGTGAAAGCCGCTTTTACCTTTTCTGCTTGCTCATATGAGAGTGGGGAATAATTAACTGGATCAATTGGCCCATACACATTTAAACCTGCAGACTGTGCGGGTTGATTTAATAAAAGCTTTAGCTCCGAGTCTAACTTCATAATTGAAACAGAAGCGCCGAGCATATCGATACTGGTCATAAAATTTCCCACGAAGATGCGATGCATTTTCACACCTGCTGCGACGAGCTCTTTTGTGATGGCGTGATTGAGTAGATAAAGTTCCTGTAAAGGCGTACTCCCGAACCCGTTGATCATTACGGCTACTTCTTCGTTCTCAAGCTTAAGTTCATTTAATAACGCCTCTGTCATGCGTTTTGAAAGTGCATCTGCCGATATAATGGTTTCTCTTTGAATTCCGGGTTCACCGTGAATCCCCACACCGTATTCCATTTCATTTTCAGCGATTTCAAATGTTGGTGAGCCTTTCGCAGGAACGGTACAAGAGCTAAAGGCAAAGCCGATACTTTTAACGTTTTGAGCCGCTTTTTCAGCCACGCGCTTTACTTCAGATAGTGTGTTGCCCATCTCTGCAAAAGCACCCGCGATCTTGTGGACAAACAAAGTACCTGCTACACCTCTTCTACCAACCGTATATAGCGAGTCTTGTACCGCAATATCATCGTCTACTTTAACGTAGTCAACCGTAAGTCCGTCATCCGAAGCCAGTGCAGCTGCGTTTTTAAAGTTCATCATATCGCCGCTGTAATTTTTTATGATTAACAAAGTACCTTCGTTACTTCTTGTCTCTCTGATCGCTTGATAAACTTGTATCTGAGAAGGGGAGGCAAACACATCGCCGCAAACAGCAGCATCTAGAAGGCCTTTTCCCACAAAACCAGCGTGTGCAGGCTCGTGTCCACTGCCACCACCGCTGATAAGCGTTACTTTGTCAGGATTAATCTGACGCTTTTTTATGATTTTATACTTTTCGACGAATTCAAGCTCTGGATGTGCGATTTCAATTCCCTTGCACATTTCATAAACCAAATTCTCTGGTTGATTGATTATTTTTTTCATCTTTACCATCCTTCTGAACTAAGCTCTATTAGCTTTAAATGCTTTGCCTATTGCATCTGCGGTAATGATTGCAGCGGATACCATTAAATCGGTGATTGGGAAAGGCATCGCGTGGATGGATTCCTCAGGAATACAAGCTTTCTTAGCGACCGCTTTTAATTCTTCGTCAGAAATCGTATCGACGCCTATGTCGCTTAAGCATACTGGTAAGCCTACGCTGAGACAGAATTCTAATACAGTTTCAAGTTCTTCAGTAGGTGCATTTTCTAAAACGAGTTGTACCAGAGTACCAAAAGCAACCTTTTCACCATGGAAATAGTGATGTGTGCCTTCAAGAAGCGTTAACCCATCATGGATCGCATGTGCAGCAGCCAATCCACCACTTTCAAAGCCCAAACCTGAAAGAAGTGAATTTGCCTCGATGATGTTCTCAAGAGCAGGGGTTACTTGGTTGGCATCACACGCAAGCTTCGCTTTTACACCATCAGCAAGTAACGTTTGATAACAGAGCGTCGCTAGTGCAAAGGCAGTATTTGTGCCCTTAGCAGGTGCGCTGAAGCCCTCTCTAAAGCCACAAGGTAAACCAGCATTGACATTTGAAAACGAATTACGAGTTGCACGCGCTTCAAAGTAAGTGGATAAAGCATCGCCCATACCAGAAACTAAAAATCGCGTTGGTGCACTGGCTATTACGGTTGTATCGATTAAAACCACGCTTGGGTTTTGGTTGAAATAAGCATAATCATCAAAAGCCCCATCAGGTGTATAAAGTACTGCTGAGTGGCTGGTTGGTGCATCTGTAGCAGCTATGGTTGGACAGATAATAAGTGCATGACCCTTAGCGACGCATTTTGCTGTATCGATTGCCTTGCCACCACCTAGACCGATGGTACAAGCACAGTTGTTTTGTTTAGCAACTTCTTCAAGTCGGCTGATTTCTTGTCTAGAACATTCACCACCAAAATTACTTTCTATGAATTTGATTCCGAACTTCTCTTGTGTGGCATCGAGCTTTGCTTTCACTCTTTTTACATCCTCTGGATGCGCAATTAAAAGAGCAGAATCTCCAAAGGTTTTTACAAAATACCCTAAATTCAGTAATTCATCTTCACCTTGAACGTATTTTGAAGGTGCAATAAAAGCTTTTCTCATAATTTCCTCCTATACAAGAATTGTAAGTTTTCTAATAATTTAAGTATAGGAAAGTTTTTATTTTAGTACATTAGAGTCTGATGGACACTTATAGGGGATTCTGATAGTAATTATCCACCGAACCATGTCAATATAGTTGCATCACAGCAATATATTTATATAAAAGGATTACTTGTTTTTATTCTGTCAAAGTAAATGGCTGATCGCTGGTCAAAAGCGAAATTTTGGATTATCAGGAAATTAGACTATAATGAATATAAAGAAATATAGAACGAATGAAAGAAGATAGAAAGATAGAAAGAGGTGTCATGTGAAGGATAAACTCATCGAATATATGAAAAAATTCATCGACCTAAACGAAGATGAACTTGAGAAAATGGCAGCTGAAATCAACATCCAAACCTTTCAAAAGGGTACGATTTTGCTTGAACAGGGTGAAGTGCCAACGCTTTGCTACTTTGTACTGAAGGGCTGTGTCCGTCAATATCTCATCGACGAGGAGGGACGTGAAATCACTTCGAACTTTTATACAGAAGAGCAAAATGTAACCATCTATAACCGCCATACAAAAGACAAGTCCTCGAAATACAGCTTAAACTGTGTCGAGGACTCGGTGTTAGTCGTGGGTGATCTATCTACAGAACAGGAGATGTATGAAGCTTTTCCAGTGCTTTCGGATATGACGCGACAAATCATGGAAGAGAATATCGGTGCCGTTAACGACGAGTTTGCACTTTTCATATCGCAAAAACCCGAAGAGCGGTTTAAAGCCTTGATGTCAAAGCGTCCTGACCTTATCCAGCGCGTGCCACAGCATCAACTGGCCAGTTATCTAGGAATGACACCCGAGTCGCTCAGCCGTATTAAGAAGCGCCTTTTATAAGTAGCCAAACTGCAAGGCTAAGCTCGCCGACAAACATAGGCAGCATCAAAATCATCTCGAGTGTTTGAGTCAAATCCGTCAAACTCGGTGCAAAATTATATAGCGCATGAACCAAAGCGTAGCTGACGCCCGCGATAAGAACGAGGTAGCTGATGAGCTTAGGTAGGCCAACTCTTTTCAGTGCCAAAAGACTGGTTAGAAACAGATGGACGCCAAAGAGGATCAATCCAAGTGACCAGATCTGATCGAATTGATCGATTTTCGCCATGATGTCTGCGCTATTGCCACCTGCGATCATTCCGCTTGCGCTGATCAGTGACAGTATGCCGATACCGAGCATCGCTGTATAGACGAGTCTAAAGCCAGCAGCGATCATCAAAAGATTTTTTTTAATGGGTTTGAAGTACGTGCAAAGCCCCCAAGTGACGATCAGATCGGTGAGCCATATGAAGCCCCACCCGATAATCTCGCCAGTAAAAAGCCCTTTAGAGGCACTTAAATTGGCAAAGGTAGCCTCGGCATCACCCATAACGATCAGTGAACTATGCGCATAGCCGTATGCGAAAAAAGAGATCAAAGCCATGAGGATGAGTGAGATGCCAGTAAGGCGTGCAGCTGTCTTATTATAAATAATTGTCGTCATAAAGTTTCCTCCATATACATTTATTATCATTAGAATGATTGCTTTTTTTATAATGTACCATGCGCAATTAAACAACGCATTGACTTAAGTCAAGAGCGTTAAATAAAGTTGCATGTTAAAAAATGTGTTGATATACTGTTCTAAAAAGGAACAGTATAAGGGGGTTTCTATGGTAGAGGTAATTAATCGATCTCGAGCGCGTAGCATGTCATATGGCATTTCAGAATCACTCGTATATAGTAGGACGATCGTCGATGGAACTGGTTTAAGTGACCGCATTCTAAGAAATAGAGACCTCATTATGGCCGCTGAACCTTTTATGAACCAACTTTACGGATTTGTACGTGGATCGGAATTTTTTGCCATTTTAACGGATGCGGAGGGGTGTATCCTTTCGATTATTGGCGATGATGTCATCCTTAAAACCGCTGATGAGCTGAAGATGATTCCAGGTGCCTTTATGGACGAAGCCAATATAGGAACCAACGCTATGGGAACTGCATTGGTAGAAGGCGTTCCTGTTCAGGTTTCAGGCGCTCAGCACAGTATCAGTGCGTATCATCGTTGGACGTGCTCTGCAGCTGTCATTAGAGGTGAAAATGGTGAAATCATCGGTGCACTGGATTTAACGGGTTATATCGATAACGTACATCCACATACCCTTGGAATGGTGGTTGCGGCTGTCAATGCCATAGAAAATACCATGAAACTCACTGCAAAAACACATGTGATAAGAGCAAACGCACAGTTTATCGAAAGCCTACTCGACTCCATACAGGCATCGATTATTTCCTGTGATATAACAGGCAACATTAAAACCGTCAACAAGCAAGCGCTTCAACTGTTTAGAGTTTCTGAAAGTCAGTTTAAATCTCATCCAGCTAGTAAGTATCTCGATCGTTTCGATGAGATCGTAGAGGCATGTCGCACAGGCGCAGACTTTCAAAATGAAGAGATTGCAGTGATGGGCATCGCCAACGTCGGCTATGTCAGTGTAAGTGCTTATCCCATCGCTGGAGATGATGATGAGTTAGAAGCGGTAATCTTAGTAATTCGAGATGTAAAAAAAATGCATAAGTTCGCCAATGAAATTATGGGACGAAGGGCGATCTATACCTTCGATCAAATCATTGGTGGTTCTAATCAAATAAAAGAAGTGATACAGTTTGGTGAGGAAGTCTCAGATAGCAAATCAACGGTGTTGATTACTGGAGAAAGTGGTACCGGCAAAGAAATTTTCGCTCATGCCATCCATAACAACAGCAACCGTTGTAACAAGAACTTTATCGTTTTGAACTGTGCTTCGATACCGAGAAGCTTAATAGAATCAGAGCTTTTTGGCTATGAAGAAGGCTCCTTCACAGGGGCTAAAAGAGGGGGAAACCCTGGAAAGTTTGAAATCGCAGATGGCGGTACCATCTTTCTAGATGAGATCGGTGAAATGCCTTTGGATATGCAGACGCGACTCTTGCGCGTCATACAAGAGGGTGTGGTTTCGAGAGTGGGAAGTAACTCTCAATTTCCTGTAGATGTTAGAATTATTGCAGCGACAAATAAAGATCTTTACGAAGAAGTCAACAAAGGCAACTTCAGATTGGATCTTTACTATCGATTGAAAGTACTGCCGATCCATTTACCGCCTTTAAGAGATCGACGTTCTGACATCCCATTACTGGTAGATCACTTTAATCAGAAGGTTTCCAGATCGATCAACAAAAGACCGATGGAGATTCCTGAGGCATACATGGAACAGCTGATGCGGTATGAGTGGCCTGGTAATGTCAGAGAGCTTGAGAATGTTATTGAGCTCATGCTAAATACTAGAAAAATGCCAAGACTAGGAAAGACGAGAGAGCTTGAGGTTATCCCATATGACATCGCTGTCACCCGATTGTCTGATCGGAAAAGTGCAAGTGATTATGGTGGTATTTTAAAGCTAGATGAGCTTGAAAAGCTTCATATTGAACGGATTTTAGAAGCGTCGGAATTTAATATTACCACTGCTGCGAAACAACTTGGCATCGGACGAAATACACTTTATAGAAAAATTGAGCACTATGGTTTGACGGTTTAAATCGATATAAAAGAATGAAGTCAATGAATTTGGCGTTCCAAAATAGAACAATGTTCTGTTTTGGAACGCTTTTTTATTGGGTTCTGATGTTCTAAAATGGAACGCTTCATTTGTCAGAATAATCAAACCATTTAAAATCAACCCTTTTGAAAGTTGGCAAGCTTATTGCGTTATATGAGGATTAGTGAGCAAAGTCAGTTTGGAGGTGTTTTGTGGAACGGTATGAACGCAATGGAATCATCACCGAGAAAGAACAAGAGTTTTTAAAAAGCGCTAATGTCTGCGTCTTGGGGTGCGGCGGTTTAGGTGGCTATATCATTGAAATGATCTCCAGATTTGGAATTGGTCATATAACGGTTGTGGATGGTGACGTATTCAATGTTTCAAATCTCAATCGACAAATTTTATGCACATTGAACACACTTGGCAGAGCAAAGGCATTTACAGCTGCAGAAAGATTAGAGATCATAGATCCTTCTATTGAAGTAAAAGTCTTGTCGGTTTTTGTCAATGAAGATAACGTAAATGATATTATCACAGGTCATGACTTAATCATAGATGCACTGGATTCAAACGCTGTGAGGCGGATCGTATTAAAGGCTTGTCAAACCCTGAAAATCCCATTTGTCCATGGAGCCATAGCAGGATGGTATGGACAACTCTGTACGATTTTCCCAGAGGATACCTTTTTTAGAGACTATCTTAGAGAAGCACAAGCCAGTGGGATCGAAACGAAAATCGGCAATCCATCATTTACACCCGCGCTAATGGCCAGTTATCAAGTTTCTGAGGCGATAAAGGTCTTGCTCAATAGAGGCTCACTCGTTAGGGAACAGCTGATGTACTTTGATCTGTTTAATAATGAAATCGAGATTATTAGAGGTAAGTAGCACTAAACAATATGAAGCAACATTAAGTAATATTAAGCGAGTTAAACACTCGAGTACATTGTAAGAATGAATTTGTAATCAATGAAAAAACATAGATAGCACAGAGAAATAGGAGGGAAAAATGAAGATCGGTAAGAAAAAATGGTCAAAGGAGCTATTTTTAATCGCACTGCTGGTGGCATTGGTATTTCAAGTTGGCTGCGCAGCAACTGCTGAAACACAACAGACAACAGAAGCTGTTCAAACCACTGAAGCGCCACAAACCACAGCTACGCCTGAGACGACAAAAAAAGCAGTCTCTCCAATCGTACTTGCTACGACGACATCTACAGACCAGACGGGGCTTTTAGACGCACTAATACCTGATTTTACGGAGAAAACGGGCATTGAAGCAAAGGTTGTTGCTGTAGGTACTGGTCAGGCACTTGAAATGGGTAAAAATGGCGAAGCCGATGTTGTTTTAGTACATGCGAAAGCATCTGAAGTACAGTTTGTTGAAGAAGGCTATGGGGTCGAACGCTTTGACGTTATGTACAACGACTTTGTTCTATTAGGTGCAGAGCCACTACCTGAAGCTTTAAAAAATGATATTATTGGTGCATTTGAATACTTATCATCAGAAGAAAAGACTTTTGTCTCTAGGGGAGATGATTCTGGTACGCACAAGAAAGAGCTAGCAATTTGGAAGGCAGCAGGCATCGAGCCAAGTGGCGATTGGTACGTATCAGCAGGTAAAGGCATGGGCGATGTTATCCAAATGGCAGATGAAATGCAAGCTTACACATTATCAGACAGAGGGACATTTTTGAGTATGAGAAATGATGTCGAGCTACAGGTCGTCGTTGAAAAATCAACAGATTTGTTTAACCAGTATGGTGTAATCGCGGTTAATCCAGATAAAAATCCTGGCGTTCACATCGATGAAGCCAATCATTTCGTTCAGTGGATTTTATCAAAAGAAACTCAAGAAAAAATAGCTGTATTTGGTATAGAAGAGTTTGGACAGGCGTTATTTGTACCGAATGCTGAGGAGTAAACATGAACTATATACTTGATGGCTTTAAAGAAGCGGTCTGGTTGCTGTTAAGTGGCGATTCAGAGATCTATAACATCATATGGTTATCAATATGGGTATCTGGCGTTGCCACTTTGCTTGCGACATTGGTAGGGTTACCTCTTGGTATCGTCACAGGTATAAAACAATTTCCACTTAAAAAACTATATGGCAGTATCCTCTTTAGCTTCATGGGGATACCGCCTGTGGTTGTAGGACTTTTGGTAACCATAATGCTTTCAAGAAAAGGACCTCTGGGGTCTTTTGAGCTTTTATTTTCACCTGAAGCGATGGTCATCGCACAGTTTTTATTGGTTTTACCTATCGTAACAGGTGTGCTTTACGGTACGGCAAAGGAGAAGGGAAAGCAGGCTTATGAACTGTCCATTTCATTGGGTGCAAATAAGCTGGAAAGCTTGAAGCTTTTAATCAAAGAGCTGCATAGCTCTGTCCTTTTAGCGGTCATGTATGGTTTAGGACGTGCCATATCAGAGGTGGGTGCGGTTATGCTTGTCGGCGGTAATATCAAAGGGAGAACACGCGTTATGACCACCTTTATCGCTATGAACAATAGTATGGGTGCTTATGAAAAATCCATCGCAATGGCGATTGTTTTACTGACGATTTCACTGATCATCAACGGAATTTCACATCATATGTCAGGAGGGAAGTCAAATGTCGATTAAATGTCATTCAGTGGGGAAGTCCTTTAAGAATAAACTGCTTTTTTCAGATGTAACAGCTGAGTTTAAAAGTGGCGTTTGCAATTGCTTAACTGGCGAAAATGGCACTGGTAAAACGACGTTACTTCGAATTATAGCAGGGCTTGAAAAGTCAGACCGGGGTATGGTTCATAAAATTGGAAAATGCACCTATTCTGGCAGCAACCCGTACATGCTAAGAGGCACCGTATTTGATAATATCCTTTATCCATTAACGTTGAAGCGACATGGCAGTCAACCTGACAAAGATAAGGTTTATAAAATGATCGAACAGCTGGGTCTACAAGGACTTGAGCATAGAGAAGCTGCAACACTTTCATCAGGAGAAAAACAAAAGGTCGCTCTTGGGCGTGCCATGATTTGGCAACCAGACATTTTACTTCTAGATGAACCGACGGCGAACATAGATAGAGAGACAGTAAGGGAAATTGAAAATATATTACTTGAGTATGTAAAAATACCTTCAAGAACGTTATTGCTTGTTAGTCACGATCATCATCAAATCAGCCGTATTGCTGGAGAATCGTGGGTTTTGAAGGACAATGCACTACTTAAAGTATAAAGGAGTAGAAAATGGCTTACCTGAATGTCGTAAGAGTTGAAAAGGCTTTAGAGCAGTTAAAAGAACGATTTAAACCATTAGAGGGCTATGAGACATTGGCTTTGAATCAATGCTATGGACATATCCTCTTTGAATCCATTGTATCAAATGAAAATCTCCCTGACTTTAGACGATCGATGGTGGATGGCTATGCAGTCGTGTGTGCAGATGTTTTAGGCGCATCAGAACAATCGCCGATCCTATTGGCCGAAACAGGTCAAGTGTCGATCGGGACTAAAGCCTTGCTGCCTTTAATAGAAGGTACCACGCAATATGTACCAACTGGTGGAGAAATCCCTCAAAATGCTGAGGCGATGATTATGATCGAGCATACAGAGGCACTAGGTGAAGATATCGCCTTTTATACATCAGCGCGAGTGGGTGAACATATCGTTTCAGTTGGAGAGGACGTAAAACAGGGCAAGACAGTTTTAACCAAAGGTACCCAATTAGCACCACAGCACGCTGGTTTACTTGCAAGCTTAGGTTATCATGTGGTTAATGTGAATAAAAAACCCAAGGTGGCTATTTTATCAACAGGTGATGAACTGGTAGAAGTGAATCAGACGCCTGATTATGGTCAAGTAAGAGACTGTAATAGCAGTATTATCGCCTCAATTTTACTGGAAAATAATTGTGATGTCGTCTATTCAGGACATGTCCCCGATACCTTTGAAAGTCTGAAAAGTGCGGTTGCTACTGCGCTTGAAGATGCGGATCTTTTAATCCTATCTGGCGGTAGCTCTGCTGGAACGAAGGATATGACGCAATTGGTAATCGATTCTTTTGAAGGTGCACCGAATGTCTTTATCCACGGGTTGGCGATAAAACCGGGGAAACCAACCATAGTCGGGAAAGTAAAGGACAAGGCGATTTTTGGTTTACCAGGACATCCTGCTGCTTGTTTTATCACTATGAAAGCTTTGGTTGAACCTTTTATCCATTATTTGATGGGAAAGACCCCATCTCATATACAAAGCGTTCCCTGTATCGCCGATTTTCAAATATACGCTTCCAGTGGTCGAGATGTCTACCAATTAGTAAAACTAACGATGCAAGAGGGTGAGTTGATTGCATCCGTTCTTTATGGTAAATCAGGGATGGTAAGTGCCATGTCAGAGGCAAATGCCTACGTGGTTATCCCTATGCATCATGAAGGCGTTTTGAAGGGTGATCGACTTACTGCCTATCTGTTGTAGGGGAGGAACTATGAAGCGAAATATATATCTTAAAACAGTCACCATAGAAGATGCCATAAGTTGCTTTGAAGAAAAGACATCTGGAAAGATCGCTCAAGTAGAGGAAACAATTGGTGTAGAAGCTGCCTTTGGTAGAATCACAAGTGAACCGATCTTCGCCAAGTACTCTAATCCCAATTTTAACGCTGCTGCCATGGACGGGATAGCAGTGCGCTCTGAAGTAACGGCTCATGCAGATGAGAGAAACCCATTGCGTCTAAAATCTCCAGAGGATTTTATCTTTGTCGATACAGGCGACGTGATGGTATCACCATATGACAGCGTTATTATGATAGAAGATATTGTCATTTTAGAGGACCAAAGTGTAGAAATTAGAAATCCTAGCCATAAGTGGGAACACGTCCGCATGGTTGGAGAAGACTTCGTCGTAGGTGAAATGCTTCTGACTCGAAATCATAAGATCACTGCTGTCGATTTAGGTGCACTTGTCAGTGGTGGTACTCAGCATATAAAAGTCTATAAGCAGTTAAAAGTAGGTTTGATACCGACTGGTACTGAGATCGTAGAGATTGGCACTGAGCTAAAGCCCGGTGATATTCTAGAATCCAATAGTCATATGTTTTCAGGACTCGTCCTTGAGAGTGGCGGGCTACCGTTAAGATACCCGATCGTCCCTGATGATAAGGAACAGCTTCGTGCAGCACTTAAAAAAGCGGTTCAAGAAAATGATATCGTGATCATCAATGCTGGCTCATCTGCTGGCAGTGAAGATTATACATCTTCACTAATCGCTGAGCTAGGTGAGGTATGGGTGCATGGCATCGATATTAAGCCAGGCAAACCGACGATATTAGGTGCGATAGAAGATGTGCCCGTCATTGGGATACCTGGTTATCCGGTTTCAGCCTATATGACGTTCAAGCACTTTGTTATGCCATTGCTGGATCCGATAAAAAAGCCGACGCAAAAAAGCGAAGCTGTCCTCTCGCAGGCAGTTCCGTCATCGTTAAAGCATAAGGAGTTTGTAAGAGTACAGCTGGGATTTGTAGATGATAAATTAATTGCGACACCGCTAAAAAGAGGCGCTGCTTCGACCATGTCCTTAGTGAAAGCCAACGGCATATTGACAATAGACAAAACCTCTGAAGGCTTTACTGCAGGTAGCAATGTGTCCGTAGAAATGACTAGAATGCATCTCAAGCCTGAAAATGGACTGGTGTCCATAGGCAGTCACGACATCATTATGGACTGGGTATCGGACTTATTACTAGAAAAGAAAAAAACAACCCATCTTCTATCGGCACATACGGGCAGTTTAGGTGGCATCATGGCAATTAAAAGAGGAGAGGCACATATCGCTCCGATTCACTTGCTCGATGAAGCCTCTGGAACTTATAACGTAGAAGCTGTAAAGCGCTATTTGCCAAATGAACCCTGTGTGCTCGTGAAGGGCATCAAGAGATGGCAAGGGTTTTATATGAAAAAAGAAGATCAGATGGTTGAAAATTTTGAGGAAATAAAAAATAGAGCACTGACGTTTGTCAATCGACAAAACGGTGCAGGAACAAGACTCTTGACCGATTATCTATTGAAAACCAGTCAGATCAATAAAACCGAAATCATCGGTTATCAAACAGAGGTACTGACACATACTGCAGTTGCATCAGCTGTACTAGCGGGCAATGCTGATGTGGGAATGGGGATCGAGTCGGTAGCACGACTTATGGGATTAAACTATCGTCAAGTCGCCATAGAAGAGTATGACTTTCTAATTCCAGCTAAGTTTATGCAGCTCAAGCCAGTTTTAGATTTTTTAGAGCTTTTAGAATCAGACGACTTTAAGAAAAAGCTATTAGAAACAGGTGGTTATACATTTGATGACCTTAAGTTCATCACTGTAGGAGGTGCTAAATATGAAAGATAATTTTGGAAGAGTGCTTTCTTATTTAAGACTATCTGTGACCGATCGATGTAACTTAAGGTGTCAATATTGTATGCCAGAAACTGGGATTGAAAAGCATCCTCATGACAGTGTACTCAGGAATGAAGAGTACATTAAACTGGTAAAAGCGATGGCTGATTTAGGTGTGACTAAGGTTCGATTTACTGGTGGTGAGCCGCTGGTAAGGAAAGGTCTTCCGGAGTTGATCGGTGAAATCAAACAGATCGATGGGATTAAGGAAGTGACACTTACAACCAATGGCATCTTACTAAAGCCACATTTGGCAGCTTTAAAAAAAGCAGGGGTTAATCGACTTAATATTAGTCTGGATTCTTTGGAACCAGATACCTATCGTCAGCTGACGCGTGGTGGTGAGCTTTCAGAAGTACTAAGTGGTATCGAGGAAGCGATCAAGCTAGGTTTTTCACCGATTAAGATCAATGTGGTTCTCATCAAAGGGATCAATGATCATGAAATCGATCGTATGATTCACTATTTTGATCCTATGGTTGAAGTGCGTTTTATAGAACTGATGCCCATAGGTGAAGCCGCTTCGTGGAGTAAGGATAAATTTATAGATTTGAGTCACTTATTTTTAACGAGAGAAGGATATGAAGCTGAATCAAACGATGGAAAATCCGGTCCTTGTCGATATTTCAGACAGACGACGACAGGGCGACGAGTTGGGATTATTAATTCGATTTCTGAACATTTTTGTGCCAGCTGTAACCGACTTCGAGTCACGTCTGATGGCATGCTGAAGACCTGTCTCCACGATACTTCTGAAGTGAATCTAAGGACGGTATTGACAGATGAAGTAATGCTTAAACAGACGATACTTGGTGCTGTGGGGTTAAAGCCAGAGTCACATCATTTGGGCAGTGAAAATCATCTACCGATATCACGTAACATGTACACGATTGGAGGCTAGAAAATGCTGACGCATATTAACGATCAAGGCTATGCAAAGATGGTTGCAGTAGATGAAAAGGACGATACCTTGAGAATCGCCATCGCTATCGGTGAAATTAGCATGTCTGAAGCAACCTTCGAACGTGTAAAACACGGTGGAATTAAGAAGGGCGACGTATTGACCGTAGCACAGGTTGCAGGCATTATGGGTGCTAAGAAGACAAGTGAGATTATCCCCATGTGTCATCCACTTAATCTGCTGGGGGTTGACTTATCATTTGATTTGATAGAAGCGGATAACACCATTCGAATCAGCTCAGAGGTAAAAGTTCACGGAAAGACAGGGGTTGAGATGGAAGCCCTCACAGCTGTAAGCGTAGCAGCACTCACCATCTATGATATGTGCAAGGCGATGGACAAGGAAATGGTGATTCAAAAAATCTATCTCAGAGAAAAAATTGGCGGAAAAAGCGGTCACTATCAGCGATTTGAGGATTAAATTGAAGTTATAACCGATTGGAGGTAAGAATATGAATGGTAAGGTGTTGGCGATCAGTATCAGTGAAACGAAAGGGGTCCCTAAAACGTCTATCCCAGAGGCTTTAATGATAGAGGACTTCGGAATCGAAGGCGATGCGCATGCGGGAAAATGGCACAGACAAGTGAGTCTTCTCGCAAACGAAAGTGTCGATAAAATGAGGAATCAAGGGGTTGAAGGCCTCTGTACAGGAAAATTTGCAGAGAACATTACGACTGAAGGGATCAACCTTTGGAAAATTCCAGTAGGGAGTAAACTATACATCGGTTCAACCGTACATGAAGTGACACAAATCGGCAAGGAATGTCATCAGGGCTGTTCGATTAGACAGCTGGTTGGCGACTGTGTGATGCCGAGAGAAGGCATATTTACAAAGGTGCTCGTTGGCGGCAAGGTCTATGTGGGAGATGAAATAAGGGTTGAAGAGGCTGTCCTTCAGGTGAGTCTATGAGAAAGGTCGGTATCATCGTTGCAAGTGATCAAGGCGCGAAGGGATTACGTGTAGACGAAAGTGGAGAAGTCATTAAAGAAATGGTGGAAGCCTTGGGTTTTGAAGTAATTCGCAAGGTGGTCGTTTCTGATGATATAGAGAACTTAAAAGCAGAAATGATAAATCAGTCAGATCATCTTAGATGCCATTTGATTTTAACCACAGGTGGCACTGGATTTTCAAAAAGAGACAACACGCCTGAGGCGACGCGGTTGGTAATCGAAAGAGAGTGTCCAGGGATTGCAGAGGCGATGCGCTGGATCAGCTTTCAAAAGACGCCTAAAGCTATGCTGAGCAGAGCGATCGCTGGAATTCGAGGCGACTCGATTATCGTGAACATGCCTGGGAGTCCGAAGGCTGTAAGAGAGTGTATGGAGGTGATAATGAACCCACTGGCACATGGCATCGACATCTTAATCGGCGATGCAAAAGAATGTGCAACCAAGTAAGACCACTTTTGAGTGGTGCGTGGACAAAGAAAGGCGATTGTGATAGAATCTAAATTGTCAGAATAATCAAACTTATCCGAGTTAACTGCTCTAAGGCGATTGCTATGAAGGTTAACCAATGGGTTGAATAGGAAACTAGTCAGCCTCCCGAGACTTGGAAAGGATAGGGTTAACACTGGAGTCCACTGTTATCCTGCATGACAATGTTTTTTGTCGTATCTATTCTAATTAAAGGGAGGTTTTTTCATGCAAAAATTTATCAGAATCAACATGACAACAAAAGAAACAAGCGTATCGGAAGTTCCTGAAAAGTACGTCGGTCTAGGTGGTCGTGCACTTACTTCAAGCTTTGTAAATGACGAAGTAATCCCAACCTGCCATGCGCTTGGTAAAAACAACAAAATCATCTTTGCACCAGGTTTATTAAGTGGTACATCTGCACCTAACTCTGGTCGTATGTCTGTTGGCTCTAAAAGTCCATTGACAGGTACTATTAAAGAGTCGAACACAGGTGGTTCGTCCTCTCAAATGCTCGCTAAAATGGGTATTAAAGCATTTGTCATCGAAGGTATGCCTGAAGGCGATGATTTTTATGTCATCAAGCTCGATATGAACGGCGTAAGCATCGATAAAGCACCAGATGAAATCATCGGTGGTTGTGGCAACTACGAAGCGATCAGAATTTTAGGTGAAAAATACGGTTCTCACGTTGGCGTTGCAATCATTGGCCCAGCAGGTGAATACAGATTCCCATCTGCCAACATCTCCTTTAAAGATCCAGAAGGCAATATCAGAAGTGCAGGTAGAGGTGGATTAGGTGCGGTTTTAGGCTCTAAAAAGGTCAAAGCAATCGTCATCGATGAAACTGGCTCTAGTAAGGTTGAAATTGCAAACCTAGAAGCATTCAATGCGGCTTCTAAGGTATTTGCAAAAGCTTTACTTGACCATCCAGTTGCTGGACAAGGCTTGGCACTTTATGGTACAGACGTTTTGGTTAACATCTTAAATGAAGCAGGTGGTTTACCAGCAAGAAACTTTACTGCTGGTAGAATTGATTTTAATGATAACATTTCAGGCGAAACATTAAATGCGACTATTACTGAACGCGGTGGTGATGGTAAAGTTTCACATGGCTGTCACAGAGGCTGTATCATTAGATGTTCTCAATGGTACCCTGATAAACAAGGTAAATATATTACAAGTGGCTTTGAATACGAAACCATCTGGGGTCTCGGCGCAGATGCAGGTATTGAAGACCTTGATGCAATCGCATATATCGATAGAGCGATGGACGATATGGGCGTAGACAGTATCGAAATTTCAGTTGCAGTTGCAACAGCTATGGAAGGCGGACTGATCCCTTGGGGAGACGGTAAAGCAGTTCTTGAGATCGTTCAGGATATGGCAAAACCGACGCCACTTGCTAGAATCATTGGAGGTGGTACGGCGATCGTTGGTAAGGTGTGTGGTCTTTATAGAACCCCTACGGTTAAGGATCAAGCGATACCAGCTTATGACCCTAGAGCGGTTAAAGGTATGGGCTTAACTTATGCGACGACGACTATGGGCGCTGACCATACTGCAGGCTACTGTGTATCTGGTAATATCCTCAAAATCGGTGCAGATATTGATCCGCTTAAAAAAGACGGTCAAATCGAGTATGCAAGAGCAATGCAAATCGGTACTGCAGCTGTAGACAGTACCGGTATGTGTCTATTTGTTTACTTCGGTGTTGCTGATAATCCAGGTGGCTATCAAGCGCTAATCGACATGATTAATGCACAATACGGCATTAACTTATCATCTGACGATGTGGATGAACTTGGTAAAACCGTGCTTAGAATCGAAAGAGACTTTAATAAACGCGCAGGCTTTACAAATGAACACGATAGATTACCAGAATTCATGGAATATGAACCTATCGCTCCACATAACGTGGTATGGGACTTTACACCTGAAGAAATCGATGAGGTTATGAAGTTTTAATTTACCAAAAAGCAAGTTTGTAGATAAATAAAAAGAGGAAAAGTCGGATTCGATTCGACTTTTCCTCAATTATAAATTTTAATGAGGGTTGATTATAAAGGAGCGAATGATGGAAAAAACAGATCATTCCATAGAAATAAGAGGTTTCTTACAGTTAGATGCCTTTATAAAAAAGAAATACGGCAAGATGCCAATTTTTTTAGAGATAGATGGCCCCATCAGTGGGCTTGATTTATCCATACAAATGGGCATCAAACGTGAAGATATAGAAGTCATCTTCGTAAATGGTTTCGTCCACGAAATAGAGTACATCATTCATCCAGGTGATCGTATTGCCTTTTTACCGCCTGGTTGTCCTGGACCCTATAGGATTGCGCTAGGGTTTTATGGCAAAAACCAAGGCAACGAAGCCAGTTTTAAACTTAATAAAGATGATAAACAGGATGATCAATAAGATGATGGAGGCAATATGACCATAACGGTAAAGTTATTTGCAACTCTACGTGAAAATAGAGAAAAAATATTTCCGCTTGAACTTGGTGCAAATGCGACACCAACTGATGTTTGTAGTATTTTGGATATACCGATCGATACCGTTGCTATCATCATGGTCAACGGTAGAAGCGTTCAGAACGATACACCGCTAAATGACAGTGATGTCCTCGCATTATTTCCACCTGTTGGTGGTGGCTGATGTTGACGTTACAACTTGCTTTAATAAGCTCTATTGTGGTCTATTTTTCCCATAGCGGAAAGGTATGGCCACTTTTTTATTGAAGAAGGCGATGATTGGACCCATAAAAAATGCAGTTACCACTGTACCGACGCCCACGGTTGCGCCTAACACAAATCCCGTAATAGTACAGATGAGATCGGTCCCAATTCTACAGTACTGAAACTTAGCAATTTTCTTTTCTGCCATGAGAAGAGCGACCGCATCGTAGGTCGATACGCCAAGATTACCAGTGAAATAGAGTGCAGATCCAAAGCTGATCAGTAGGATGCCAATCCCAAGGGCGATGCTTCTCAGTATAAAAGAAGGGTCTGGGATCAACGTTACCCATAGCCACGAGGAAAACTCAACCACGTAACCGAGTAAAAAGATGTTAATCATGGTACCTAGTCCGATTTTTGTTTTATCTATCAAGAATATTGCCACGAGCATAATGAGGTTAACAATGGTATAAAAAGTGCCATATCCAAGTGTCGTGTGCGTCCAAACACCGTGTGCAAACACTTGAAAGGGATCCATGCCAAACATAGAAAAGTTAAAAATTCCCACGCTAAATCCCGAGATGAGAACACCTATGACGGTCATCAAAATCCTTCTTTGTTTTTCATTCATAAAGACTCCTTATTCGTTATAATCGCTTTGTTTTGATGAATCTCAATTTTAATGCATATGTTGCTATCTATAAAGCTTTCATTCTTAATCACCATTTATTCTTAAATTAGAATGACAAAATACAATAAACCGCTTGGGTAACTGAACTATTATCTCTGGATTCTAGATTTGATTTCATTATAGTGGATTTACCGTGGTTTGTTAAGAGCAGGTTTACAAGCCTACTGCGATATGCTATATTTTCAATAATATATTTAGAATTGATTTGCAAAATGCGTAGATCAAGTCCAAGATTAGCATATAAGTTAAAACATAGCGTGTATCCTCTACATAATTGAAGATTGTGAGGCATTTATGATTGCGTTCAAAGGAAAACTAATTGTATCTTGTCAAGCATTGCCTGATGAACCACTACATTCGCCCTTTATCATGGGTCGAATGGCACTGGCTGCTTATCAAGGTGGTGCAGCAGGAATTAGAGCCAATACAATTGTTGATATAAAGGCTATCAAAAATACAGTGAAATTACCCATTATTGGGATTATTAAAAAGGATTATCCGGGTTCTCAGGTCTATATCACGCCCACCCTCAAAGAAGTTGGTGAATTAGTGGATGAAGGTGTGGATATTATCGCGATGGATGCTACTCTTTCCACAAGACCTAATCAGCAGTCATTACATGATTTTTTTACTGAGGTCAAAGCAAAGTATCCCAATCAGAAGTTTATGGCGGATTGTTCGACAGTTGAAGAGGCTCTTGAAGCTGAACGACTTGGATTTGACTATGTAAGTACAACTCTTCTAGGTTATACATTGCATACTAAGGGTGAAAGAGTTGAAGACAACGACTTTGAGTTTATAAGAGCACTTGTTAAGCAACTCAAAATTCCTGTTATAGCAGAGGGCAATATCGACACACCAGTGAAAGCAAGGCGTGTTTTAGAACTTGGCTGTTACAGCGTAGTAGTGGGTGCTGCGATAACGAGACCACAGCTCATCACGCAGAAGTTCGTACGTGAAATAATAAAAGATTAAGTAAGGTTATAATATTGATATAAGCCTGTAGAAATGTTTAATTTATTAGCGTTTCAACAGGCTTATATTATTTAATATGAGTAAAACGCTCCACGTTGAAAACATCTTTAATGAGTTAAGAGATAGAATTTGACTAAAAGTGGACAATAGTAGACAAGTAAGGACAAAAAAGTACAATTAAAGTATTGACATGTACAAAATAGGGTGTTATTGTATAGATAAGATCACGAACAAAGTTTAATGGAGGTGTACGATGGCGATAGAGTTTTTAACCATAGATCAAGTATCAGACAAATTGGGCATTCATCCGAAGACGGTAAGACGGTATATCAACAGTGGTAAAATATCAGCGCAAAAGATTGGTGGTGCATGGCGAATCAATCCTGAATCTTTAGATGTATACTTGGATTCATGTGAGAGTGGACATGGAAAAAATCACATTAGTAAGGATGATTTTTGTATCTTTATGGATAGCGAGTACTTTGATTCAGAAGATTCCTTACAAGTTTGTTCCATTGTTGATTGCTATGTTTCAAATGAGAATGTAAAAGAATTATTAAAAGAAGTAATGAGTGTAGTTGCAGAGCATAGCTTGGATAATAAGAAAAGTAGATTTAACTATGTTTACGATGAAGTGGATAGTAAAATCAGGCTTGTATTTTGGGGAACCCCCTCTTTTATGTACTCAATTATGAGTATCGTTAAAGAGTACGAATGATTTGGAGGTAATGATGAAATCAAATAGTGAAACTTTAAAAATTGAAGGAATGACATGTGCATCTTGTGCACTTGCAATTGAAAGAAGTGTTGGAAAAATTGAAGGCGTTTCGAAGGTAAACGTTAACTTTGCAACAGAAAAACTCGACGTGGAATACGACGACTCTGTAAGTGTTGAAGATGTAGAACAAGCAGTCGTGAAAGCGGGTTATTCCGTAAGTAAGCTGAAAGAATTAAGTGAGATAACAATTCCAATTATGGGCATGACGTGTGCATCTTGTGCTGCAAATATTGAAAAGGCAATAAAAAAGCTGAATGGAATTGAGAAAGCTGGCGTAAATCTATCTACAGAAAAGGCGACAGTTGTTTATAATTCAAACCTTGTAAGAATATCTGAAATAAAACAGGCTATAAAAAAGGCAGGCTATGAGCCGCAAGAGATCGAAATAACTTCTTCTTCAGATGAAGAAAAGACCAGACAAGAAAAAACTATGAAAACACTTTGGAAGAAGTTTATTGTATCTGCAATATTTGCGTTACCACTTTTAGTGATCGCGATGGGTCATATGCTGGGCTTACATTTACCTATGATCATTGACCCTAAGATGAATCCTTTAAATTTTGCTTTAATCCAGCTGTTTCTCGTGATTCCTTCGGTAGTGGTGGGCTATAAGTTTTATACTATCGGGTTTAGCGCTTTGATTAGACGTACTCCGAATATGGACTCTTTAATAGCTATTGGAACTGCCTCTGCTGTATTGTACGGATTATATGCTACAGTTATGATAGCACAAGGAGAAGTATCTTATGCGAAAGATCTCTATTTTGAAACGGCAGGAGTAATTATAACTTTGATCCTGTTAGGTAAATATTTAGAATCTGTTACTAAAGGTAAAACTTCTGAAGCGATAAAAAAATTAATGGGATTGGCACCTAAAACTGCAATTGTCATTCAAAATGGTGAAGAAGTAGTTTTACCTGTTGATGAAGTTGAGGTTGGAGACGTTATCGTCGTAAAACCGGGAGAGAAAATACCCGTTGATGGGATTATTGTAAAAGGATCGTCATCAGTCGACGAATCTATGTTAACAGGTGAAAGCTTACCTGTTGAAAAATCAGTTGGTTCAAATGTAGTTGGCGCAAGTATCAATAAAAATGGTTTGATTCATTTTAAAGCTACTAAAGTTGGGAAAGACACAGCACTCGCACAAATCGTTAAACTTGTCGAAGATGCACAGGGATCAAAAGCACCGATAGCGAGGCTGGCAGATGTGATTTCGAGTTACTTTGTTCCTATAGTAATTATCATTGCAATCATAGCAGGATTGGCTTGGTTGATATCAGGACAATCAGCGGTATTCTCACTTACAATTTTTATAGCAGTTTTAGTAATCGCATGTCCTTGTGCACTTGGTTTAGCAACGCCAACGGCTATAATGGTTGGTACTGGTAAAGGCGCAGAGTATGGTGTTTTGATCAAAGGAGGCGCCCCTTTAGAGACAGCACATAAAATCGATATGATTGTTTTTGATAAGACTGGAACGATAACAGAGGGAAAACCTGTAGTTACAGATATAATTACACAAGGTAACTATAGTGAAGATGAGCTTTTACGTTTAGCTGCTTCAGCTGAAAAAGGTTCAGAGCATCCACTAGGAGAAGCAATTGTAATAAAGGCAGAAGAAAAA
Source organism: Fusibacter sp. QWL-12 (assembly GCF_058683495.1). NCBI lineage: Bacteria > Bacillati > Bacillota > Clostridia > Eubacteriales > Fusibacteraceae > Fusibacter > Fusibacter sp. QWL-12. The sequence goes on along the minus strand of NZ_CM178745.1, from coordinate 1,318,395 downwards.
AATCTCGTTTTAACTGAAATAACAAATTTTGTAGCAATTCCTGGACATGGGATCGAGGTAGATGTTATTAGCAAGCATCTGATGCTAGGCAATAAGAAATTGCTCTCAGATAAAGGGATAGAAAACATACTCGAGGAAAAGTCTGATTTACTGGCAAACGATGGTAAAACCCCTATGTATGTTGTGATTGACAATAAGTTAGAGGGTATCATAGCGGTTGCGGATACCACCAAAAAAAGCAGTTATGCTGCAATTAAAGCATTACACGAATTAGGGATAAATGTCGCAATGATTACTGGTGATAATAAAAGAACTGCTAATGCAATCGCTAGAGAAGTAGGAATAGACTTAGTTCTTGCTGAGGTTTTACCTGAAGATAAGGCCAATGAAGTTCTTAAACTTCAAAAGCAAAATAAGATTGTAGCTATGGTTGGCGATGGAATAAATGATGCTCCTGCATTGGCTCAAGCAGATGTGGGGATTGCAATTGGTTCAGGAACTGATGTTGCTATAGAATCAGCAGACATTGTACTAATGAAAAGTGATTTAATGGATGTTGTAACAGCTGTACAGCTAAGTAAAAATACGATTAGAAATATTAAGCAAAATCTTTTCTGGGCGTTTGCTTACAATACAGCTGGAATTCCAATAGCTGCAGGTATACTGTTCGCATTGGGTGGACCAAAATTAAACCCTATGATCGCTGGTGGTGCGATGGCATTTAGTTCAATATCAGTATTGTTAAATGCACTTAGATTAAAAAGATTTAAACCAACTATATAATAAATAAGGAGATGTCAATGATTAAAGTTTGTGAGCACTGCTCGAATATCAATATCGAACAGTTACAAGAAGCTGTAGGAGAAATTAAAGTGCAAGTGGGTTGCATGGAAAATTGTGGTTGCTACAAAACAGAGGCATACGGATACGTAAATGATGAACTTGTAGTTACTGCAACTTCGGATGAGTGGATTAAAAAGGTTTCAAAATAAATTCTAGGAGGAAAAGTATGAGTAAGCAAATCGTTATTAATGGAATGACATGTGGTCATTGTTCGTCAAGAGTAAAAAATGCATTAGAAGGTGTTGAAGGAGTAGGCAATGTAACAGTAGATTTAGGTGCAAAAACTGCTACCTTTGATATTGTAAATGAAATTTCTGATGATGTACTTAAAAACGTAATCGAAGAAATTGGATATGAAGTCGTTGAGGTTAAATAAATAAGTTTTGGTATATAAAAAAGAGAGGTGCTAAGCATCTCTCTTTTTTGTACATATTTGAAAAATACAATAATAAAAAGATTGAAAACATAAAGTAATCGGTGTATGCTATACATAGATATACGATGTATCGAAATGCTATGCATCGAAATACTATGCATTCAGCATCATGTCGATCTGACTAGATGAATCAATTACATAAATATGAGCTTCACTAACTTGGAGGTGTATATGAACAAGGAATTGATAAAAGGCACAACTGAAATGATGATTTTAAAGATACTTGATCGTCAGCCGACCTACGGCTATGAGATGATAAAAAACTTTGAGATCATGTCAAACGGTGCATTTTCCTTAAAAGAAGGCACACTTTATCCCATTCTACACGCACTTGAAAAGAAGGATCACATCGAATCCTACTGGGAGGTCACTGAAGGTAGAAAGCGGAAATACTATCGTATCACGGATAAAGGTCGTAAGAATTTAGAAGAAAAGCGTCAAGAATGGGACGTGTTTAGCGTCGCAATGAAATCCATCCTAGAGTAAGAGGTGGCAACAGTGGAAATAGTAGAAGCAATCGAGAGAGAAGACAGAAAAAAAATCACTCTAGAAACATTAGAACAGAATACCGGCGTCAATGAATTCATCCAAAAGGTGCTCGATCAAATCTATACCGAGGATGAAGGGATGACCATTAAGGCCGAGCTTCAGGATCACATATTAAGCTTAGCAGAAGACTATGCCGCAGCAGGACACAGCATTGAAGCTAGTATCCGAAAGGCACTTTACCAGATGGGCGATCCCGCTGAGATTGGCTACAGCTTTACGGATTATGAAGGGATGAAAAGACGTAGAAGACTTTTGGTTGGGTTTAAAGTACTTGCTCTCGCCATTATGATAGGGGTTACAGCATTTGTCATATGGGTTTCCAGTGGCAGTACACCTGAGCCCGATACAGTGGTAAATGCTAACGCACATCACGACGGCGGATTAGATCGAATACTATCGCTGTATTATTTGATCTACTTTCCAGTTCTTTTTTGGATCAACATCAAATCACAATCGCAAAATGGAATAGGTGGCATCCCTGTTAAAAAACTCAAGATTTCGAAGGAACCCTTACTTGTGCTTTGGTCGTATAAAAAGCGATTTCCACTAGAATACTTAGTTTTATCAGTTTTCTTTGTGCCGATCATCCTGACCTTTGCAGTGATCTTCATCAGTGAAGGGAGCAGTCCATTTAGCTTTTTTGGAGTCATTTTTGCCTTTGTTCTCGGTATATGGCTATTGATGCATAGTGAGAAATATCGTATTCCCAAATACATGATTATGGAAGAGGGCATTGTCATTAAGAACAGCTTGGTCTCTTGGACGACGATAGACCGCATCTATTGGACCAAGGATTATCTATCAACTGACAAAGGACATTATAAGTTAACCATAGAGCATATCTATAGAGTATCCAACCAAGCTAAAGGAAAATACAGATACAATAATATGACCGTCAAACGAAACATAGAAGTCAATGCCAATCAATATCTACAAGTGAACTCTATCATTAAGGAGCGCATCTGATGACATACAAAGACTACATGGAAGACAAACTAAATAGAAATCAACGGATTAACCGTTATCTAATTGCGAACGCGGCTTTTACCATCATCGTTTTAGTGCTGTTTATAGACAGTATGATTGGAAGAGGTTTTTTCTTAGGTATCATCGGTTTTCTAGGCTTGATAATGACGCCTATGATTCGAAAGAGTTTGAAAACCAATCAACTTAAAAGAGAATCCATGCTGATAGCGCACGGTGAGGATGTGATACTCGCTAAGGGAGATGATTATTTTGGAATGGTCAGCACAGAGAAAAAGGGACATGCAGTGTTTTTGCTGATTTATCTGATCATTGTCTTAGTTTGCTTAACCTTTGTGTATGATGTTCTTGAGATGTCGATGGTTACGATTATTATCGTAGATGCTTTGCACGTCCTCCTACTGAGTCCGATCTTTTTTATCTTGAAAGAGGGTCTCCTTCAAACGGCGATTTTTACGAACTCAAGTATTATCATAAGGGATGTGGCGACGCTTGATCTTCAAAGCCGTTTTAAATATCAATTTTTTGAACTGATGGATGGTAAATACATCCTTGAGATTAACTCAGGAGAAAGATTTCAAAGATTTTGTATAGATAAAGAGGCGTATTTTAAAATTGCCGATCTTTTCAATTAACCGTTAAGAGCCCTACTCAAGTAAGGCTCTTTGTTTTTTTGTTAAACCGTAGAAGATCAAGTCGTGTGATTCGGTGATCATCTTTTTCAATACTTCATCTGGGACACTGCCTTCAAGATAAACAGAATTCCAATGGACTTTGTTCATATAGTAGCCGGGGATGATGTCTTCATAAGTTGCTCTTAAAACTTCACCATTTTCTGGTGCTAGCTTTAGAGAGACGATCGGTTTACCGGATTTGTCGCCACCGACCATAGCGAACATTTTATCGTATAGTAAATATCGCGTCGCACCCCATTCAACTTTAAAGTCTTTTTGTGTGCCTTTTAGGGACAAACAGTATGCATCGAGCCAAGGATAATTCATCTGACACCTCCAAACGTATGTTTGGTTTTAGTATATCATGTTCTGGCGAGTTTGAGCGTATATTTGCAAAAATTGGGTATAATTTTTTTATACTTTTTTCCTAATTTCATACATATCGCGTACCTAAATTTACTTATATTTATTTTGACAGAATGGATCAATCAGACGTAACTGAGTCTTAAACATATAAGTCGAAAGGGGTAATTATGAAACTAAAAGGAAAAATTGTATTGGTAACGGGTGTGCTCATTGTAATCGCAGTAGCGGCTTTAGGTATTTTCAACGTCTTAAAAACCAACAGCTCAGTTGAAGAAGTCGTTACGATGCTTTTAAACAACCAACTTACAAATATCGAAAGTGAAATGTCAAAGGCGGTTGATACCGTTGACATAACAAAGAATGCAATTAATGAAAAAAACATCGCATTGACTCGTTCCATCGCACAGATGATTGTGCTGGATCCGACGATTCTAGAAACAGACAGAATGGTTGCGCTTGCGAACTTTTTAGAGGTGGATGAAATTCACGTCACCGATGGTGCTGGGGTATTACAGTACGGGAACATTACTGGATTTTATGGATTTGATTTTAATACTACAGATCAAACGCTTCCGTTTGTGGCTCTTGCAAAATCCAAAACAGCTGCTTTGGCACAGGAGCCTTCACCTCGTGGTACCGACAACGTTTTATTTCAATACATCGGCGTTTCCAGATTGGATGCGGCAGGGATCGTTCAGATTGGAATTGAACCAACTGCGGTTCAAGAGCTGTTGAGCAAGCTAGACATTCAAAGATCACTTGAACTCTTGGATATTGGCGATGGTGGCTATGGATTAATCGTTGATTCTACTGGACTTATTAGAAATCATGCAAATACAGAGTTTGTTGGAAAGGATATCTCTGAGATTCCTTGGTTAAGTGACGTCGTTAGCTCTGATAATACCTTGGTAAGTATCGATGACAATGGGACACCATCATACGCTATGTCGTATTCCTCAAATGATGTTAAAATTGTAGCGACCTATCCAAGAGCTTCTGTTTTAGCGATTATGCGATCTATTATCATTAGTGATATCGTAATTATTCTTGTGACGATCGCCATCTTAGTGTTAGTAATCCAATTATTGATTGGCAGATGGGTTTCTAAGCCAATCAAGCTCATTCAAAATGGTATGGAAGCTGTGGGAAGCGGTAACTTTACTGAAGAAATTACGTATGACTCTAAGGACGAGATAGGGGTCTTGTCCATAGACTTTAATAAAATGAATACCAATATTAAGCATCTTATTCATGAAACCAAGCAGAGAATTGATTCAGTTGCAGGTTCATCGATGATGATTACTGATAACGTCGATGGATTAACCAGTGCTTCTCATGAGGTTACGAAGGCTGTGGAAGAAATCGCACATGGTTCCACAGAGATGGCATCTAGCGTCAATGAAAGACTTGTAACAGGGCAAGAGCTTGGCGATAGCATTAACCAAATCTTTAGTAAGCTTGAGCAAGCAAGTGCAGAATCAGAAAAGATGATTACTGAAAATAAAAATGGTAGAGATAAGATTGAAATTTTAAGAACAGCATTTTCAAAAACCGTTAATAGTACGGATGAAGTTGCGGATAATGTTACGACTTTAACTGCGAACTCTCAACAAATAGAAAATATCGTCGTGACAATCCAAGGCATTTCTGAACAGACAAACTTACTTGCACTGAATGCTTCTATCGAGGCTGCAAGAGCAGGTGAGGCAGGAAGAGGATTTGCTGTCGTAGCAGATGAGATTAGAAAATTAGCAGAACAGTCATCCAATTCAGCAAGTGAAATTAGTAAGATCATCGGTGGCATCGTTAAAACGGTTGAACATACCAATCAAACCGTTACTGAAACACAGCAAACAGTCAATTTAGCACAAAAGGATCTTGAAGCGACGATTGAAGTGTTCGACAACGTGGATTCAAGTGTTAACAGTGTAGATGGCTTAATCAAGGCCTTTGCTTCAGAAGCACAAAGAATTGAGTCTTTGAAGGATGATTTAATCAGTTCACTTGAGTCTATGGCGGCATTAAGTGAAGAATCGGCAGCATCTACAGAAGAAATCAATGCTTCAACAGAGGAACAGCTTTCAAGAGTGACAGAAATTGGTCATGCAATTGAAGTACTCAACGGCGATATCGCTAAGCTTTCAAATGAGATGAGTCGATTTAAGGTAGAGTAATACGGTAACAGTTAAAAGGCTTTAGTAACAATTTTACAAAGAAACCCCTGCTCATGGAAATGAGTAGGGGTTTTGTGTTTCGTTACAGTATACCGTTTAAAAGGGTTAATCCTTCCTCAAGTTCAGATATTGAGTTTGGGCTACTAATAGCAATTCGAATTCCTTGAAGACTCGTTTTATTACCAGATGAAAATCGCTTCATGGAAAAAACTTGAACACCTGCATCATAACACTTTTTTTCTATTGAAAGATCGTCAATCGTTGAATCAAGTTCTATCAATCTGTACATGCTGTGAGGTGCAGTTCGGATATTATAATTTTTTAAAAGTGTATCGGTAAGTTGATTCCGTTCTTCAAGCTTAGTGATTTTATCATTAATAATTTGATCAAATCGACCAGTCGCTTGAAGAAGAGAGGTGATTTCAGCTGTAAGTGGAGAAGTCATCCAAGTTAAGTCATATAAAGTATCCGACAAAGCTTTTATCTCCGACTTTGGTGCGATGAGATATGAAACACGAAGGGTCGGATTAATCGATTTGGATGTACCATAAATGTAGTAACCATGATCAGGGCAAAACGAACATATCGTAGGAGGCATGGAAGCATTTGAAAATCGAAAGGTACCATCCTCTATCAAGACAAGGTTGTATTTAACTACTACTTCAGCAATATCTTTCCGCAATTGTATGGACAAAGAAATCGTCGAAGGATTGTGACAGTCTGAGATGAGATAGATGCCTTTTACCTTTTCTCTTTTTAGTGTTGTTTTAACGTGATCTAGGTTAATTCCGAAAGCCGTACTCGTCACTGGTAGTAGAATAATGCCTAGCCTCTGTGCAAGATTGACGATTCCTGAGTAAGTATACTCATCAACAATCAGTCGATCACCCTTATTAAACTTCGATAAAAGGATTGCTGCCAAAGCGTTTTGAGTACCAGCTGTAATGATAGTGGTATCTGTAGACGCGATAATGTTTTGACTCATTAACCATTTGGCTGCTACATAACGATGCTTAAGATTGCCTTCCGGGAGGGTATATTCATAGGCAATGGACGCATCAAGTAAAGGCATAACTGCGTTGACATGCTCTTGAATTAAAGAATTCATTTCATAAAGTGGCAATAGCATGCCAAGTTCAATAACCGTCGCTGGTTTTGGCAAAGTTATAAGACTACTTGGCACCCCTACCATACTACTGACAAAGGTCCCCTTGCCAATAGTTCCCTTTATAATCCCTTTTTCTTCACAAAGTTTAAATGCTTTTGTAACCGTACTATGATTGAGGTTCAGATATTCTGCAACGATTCTTTGTGGAGGAAGCTGATCGCCTATTTTTAATATCCCCGTTTGGATATCGGACTCTATTTGATTGGCGATTTGAATATATAATGGCAGTTGGCTTTGCGAATTAAGTTTGGGCATCCAGTGAAACTGATAACCAAGAAAATCAATCATAGTGCCTCCAAGTTGTAAGCCATACAATCGTAATATTGTATGGCTATATGCTCTCATTATATACTTTTTTTAGAATATTCCAAGGAGGAAAATATGAAACCCTATGTTAGTCCGATTCTTGATTCGATTCGAAAGCAAAATACATTAAGCCTTTTAGAAAATGCAAAAAAATATGCCATAGATTACATCTACAACATTGATGATAGAAATGTGTTTCCAACAGATCAAGCGATTGAAAATCTATCGTTTTTTGATGAACCATTAGAGGATCAACCTAAAACGCCTGACGACATCCTTGCACTTCTTCATAAGTATGGTTCACCAGCTACCGTTGCTCAAACTGGGGGCAGGTATTTCGGATTTGTGAATGGGGGCATTCTCCCTGCAGCACTTGGTGTTAAGTGGCTGAGTGATGTTTGGGATCAGAATGCTGCTCTATATGTGATGTCTCCTATAGCTTCTAAGCTTGAAAGCATTTCTGAAAGATGGATTGTAGACCTATTGGGCTTACCTGAAGAAACCGTTGCAGGATTTGTGAGTGGGAGCTCAACCGCTACTATTGTCGGTCTCACAACGGCAAGAAATTATTTACTCAAAAAAAGAGGCTATGACGTATCCAAGCAAGGGCTTAACAAGGCACCTAAAATTAAAGTAATCTTAAGTGAAGGCGCACATTCTACGGTTTTTAAAGCCCTGTCTATTATCGGTCTTGGAGCAGAGAATGTCATAAAGATACCAATGGATGCTCAAGGCAGAATCAATGTCGATCAGCTTCCAGAGATGGATGATATGACTCTTCTAATCCTACAAGCTGGTAACGTCAATACGGGTGCGTTTGATGATTTTAGCAAAATATTGCCACATGCAAATAAAGCTGGTGCATATGTACATGTGGATGGTGCATTTGGACTTTGGGTAGCTGCAAATGATAAGTTTAAAAAGTTATATAAGGGGTTATCTATGGCTGATTCATGGTCAGTGGATGGACACAAAACTCTAAATACACCTTATGATAGCGGCGTTATCTTATGTCGCCATAAAAATGAAATGATCGAAGCCATGCATATGACAGGTGCCTATATCACACTCAGCTCAGAACGTGATGGGATGTTATACACACCTGAGATGTCAAGACGTGCTAGGGCAATAGAACTTTGGGCAACGCTAATGAGTCTTGGGAAAAAAGGTGTCGCTGAGTTGGTTTATGAACTTCATATGAAAGCAAGATACTTTGCATCAAGTTTATCAACGGGTGGTGTTCAAATCCTTAATGATATCGTGTTCAATCAGGTCCTGATTAAACTGGAAACAGAGGAAAAAACGAGAGTATTATTAGAGCGAATTCAATCATCTGGAATGATGTGGATGGGGAGTTCTACCTGGAAAGGTGAATTTGTCATCAGAATCAGTGTGAGTTCTTATAAGACAACTTATGAAGATATAGATTTATCAGTAAACTGGATTTTATCACAATTGTCAGAGCTATAATTGAGTTAAAAACGGGTATACACCTTCTAAATAGCTTTGATATAATGTGAGGTGTAATATGAGTAACTATGAATCTCCAGATTACCAGATCGTTCTAACAGAAGGTAACTTTGAAATCCGAAACTATGAAGCATTTTACATGGTGACATACGAAAAATCTCAAAAGGCTCAGACGAATCAATCAGGAAGAAACTCAGCTTTTGGGACGCTCTTTCGTTATATTAGTAATGAAAACGAGTCCAGAGAAAAGATTAGTATGACTGTGCCAGTCATCATGGAAACAGAACATGACCAGATGAAAATGGCCTTTGTCGTACCTAAGGAAAAATGGGATGCAATTCCCAAACCCCTAGATCCTAGTCTGAAAATCACTCAGTTTGACGCGGGAAAATATGGCGTCCTTTCTTATAGAGGTAGCTGGTCGTCTGGTAAAGAACAACAAAAGGCAGAAGAACTAAGAGATTGGCTAGAGAAAAAAGGGTATAGCGTTACTTCGGGTTATAAAATGGCAGTCTATAATGGGCCATTTGTCCCCGCATTATTCAGACATAATGAAATTCTAGTTAGAGTGGCTTAAATACAATGTATTAAGTTGGTTAAATAAAGCTATTTAGTATCAAATAAAACAGACTTAACAGTGACAATTAATAAAAGGGTGGTATTAGTTATGAATGAAAGTTTGATGGATTTAGAGAAATGTATAGAAAATAGCATTAACTATTTAAACAGCGAAGCCGCGATTCAAAGCATTGAGCGGGATGCCTATTGGCCAAAATGGGATTCACCCTGGTGGCACATGTCTACCCTGTTTGAGATGGGGCAAGCCAATTTGATTCCAGAAGCTGTTATCGATAAGATGATTCATCAGATGAATGAACAGTATTTGCGATTTTTCCCGATTTTTGAGGATGAAGTCGATCCTGAGATCGATCCCTATACAAAAATTCCCTGTCACTGTCAATTGGGCAATATGTATCAAATTTTGAGAACCATAAAAAGCGATATAGATACACACATTCCATGGATTAGACCTTGGTTCTTAAAATACCAGCTTCCAGATGGTGGCCTTAACTGTGAGGATGAGGCATATCGCCATTCAAAGAAGAGCTCAATCGCTTCGAGTCTACCCGTTTTTGAAGCTGTGATGCTGTGTGCAGAGCAAAGCGATCTTAGTGAAGAGGAAACTCTTTTTCTAGATCAAGCAGCAAAGTATGTCATCGATCATCATTTGATTTACAAAACCTCAGGTGAAATGATGGATCCTGATTTTATAATGCTTCAATTTCCAAGATTCTATAGCTATGATGTGCTAAGAGGATTGACTTTCCTTGTAAGATGGAAAGCTTATAGAAGGTCGAACACAGCCGATGCTGTTATAAAAGAAGGCTTTGACTTACTTCAAGATAAACTAAGTAAAGAGGAGCAGCCACAGCTGAGAGTTGAACGATCTGATCTTTCAAAGACGAGAACTAGAAATCTCTTATCAAATGGTGAATGGCATTATGGGGAGCCGGCGGATTATTTTCCACTTCTAAAAGAGGTAAATACGGTTGGGAAGGTTTCACCGTTTCTAACTCGAGAATACGATCTAGCAAAAGCGCGCTTTGATGCACTCTAGTTAATACAGAATATAAAAAAGTCCAGAACACGTCTGGACTTTTATTTTTTCGTTTTATTCATTTAACTCGCCTTTTAAGGCTTTGACCTCATAGAGCAGATGATCTGCTGCGATAAGACCCTCAGTACCGTTTTGATAATCTGTCAGGGCTACGATACTCATACTGATACCAGCAGCTTCTTCGTATTGAGAGACATACGCTTTAAATTCTTTTTGAATGATGTCTAGCTTTTCTATCATGTGACTTCTGTCTCCGTGATAGATGATGGCAAATTCATCACCACCCCAACGGCTAACCATGTGATATTGGAGATCAAAATGGGATTTTAAGAAATCCGACAGTTTTTGGAGTATTTCATCGCCAATATAGTGACCGTGTTTGTCGTTGATCTTCTTAAAATTATCCAAATCCAGTAGTAGTAAATGTGAGTTTCCTGAAGAAGTATCTTTAAGATCCTCCATTGCACGATTGAAAGCACGACGGTTATAAAGTCCCGTTAGTTCGTCATGGTTGGCATAGAGTAAGAGCTTTGCATTCATTTTCTCATATTCTTTTGCAAAAACATTAAGAACGATGTAACAGACGATAATTAGTAGTGGGACCTGTATCATGTGATCGATAAACTGAGTTTGTCTCGTATGTACAGCTATTTGTTCTGGATGAAGATACTCAAAGATTTGAAGTCCTAAAAAAACTGTAGTCAAAGAGCCCACTAGAAAAATTCTTTTAATACCAACAAATATAAAAGTTATAGTGATCAAAAATGCAAGTGCGTAGCCTATGGCATTGTTATTGCTGCCTCCAGAATTGATAAAGCCAATTGGTAAGAAGATATAGATAAGTGCCATGAACACAGTAAACATCATAGGCGGACTGTATTTTTCATCTCCCGAATAACGGAGGGCAATTGAACATATTGTGAGCAGGAATACCCACTTTACGTTGATTCCTATTTCGAATCCAGCGATAAAATTACCGATGACGCTTATAATTGATAATGAGATTCCTGCGATTAGTACGGTTTTATAAAGCCGTAATCTTACATCCGTTTGTTTCAAAACTGCCTCCAAAAGGTAAGGCGTATAGCCTAAGTAGTAAATGGGACTTATTACTTAACATTCTACACGATAGAAAGGAAAATTTCACCATTAATTTGATACAATTTGTCTCGTGCTTTTTTGTTGCACCCTTAATCACCTTTCTAGAAAGAGGGTTTAGCTTTGAGATTTGGATGGAGACACTAAAAATTATCCCTTTCATATGGTTTGTAATTGCCTTAGTAGCCATTACACACAAACCAACTGAGCTATTGGTGAAAAAAATCATCACAACCAACAGCGAATTTGAGGCGCATATGATTATCAATACACTAATCACTGTATTTATGATGTCAATGGTTTTAACGGTCTTAGGAACATGGATTGGAACCAGAACCATTAGCTTAGAACCCTTCCATCGATTCATAGACATTTGGCCTAGAAACTTTATGATTTCTTTTTTAGTAGAGTCAATAGTTGCGCAACCCATTGCAAGAAAAACTATGGAAGTATATCACATAAGAATTGAATCAAAAGTGTAAAAAAAATAGCCCCAAATTTTGGGGCTACCTTACTTTAATAAGCGGCAATCTCCTTAATGCTAAACTCTCGTCCTGAAATCAGTGTAAAGTCTTCACTCAAACAGCTTGGACAAATTTTTCGGTGTTCGATGAGGCCATACTCGGTGTGACAGCTTTTGCAGACTGCCACAGCGGGTACAGACACGATTTCAAGTGCAGTAGTTTCATAAGGGGTATCTGCAACTGCAGCAGGAAAGCACTCTTCAATAAATCTCGGGATGGCTTGAGACAGCTCGCCGATCTCAAGAACGATTTTTTCTACTTTCAGCAGCTGATTTTCTACGACGAACTGATCGACGATTTTGATTACCTCATAGACGATTCCTAGTTCGTGCATAATTACCTCGTTTCACTGAAAGGATTGATTTTATTCAGCGTTATTTTTGCTTTTCTGATGACGGTATTCTTAATGATTGCTTTTGGCAGATCATCTATTTCATAGCCCATAGCATCGTGAACGCGTTCAAGACGGATTGCATCGAACTTACATTTTAGCGTACACGCGCCGCATCCTACACAGAGGTATTCATCGGATTTCGTCGCACCACAGCCTAGACAGCGTGCCGTTTCAAGCGCAATTTGCTCTTCGGTTAAGACGCCTCTTAAATCCTTAAACGTCGTTTTAGCTACTGCACCCTCAACTGCATCAATGCGTTGTCTTTCAGTTCCATCGTAGTCGATCGGAGCAAGTGCCTCTTTTTCTAGCATTTTATAATCGTGACGATCACGACCAAATACAAGCGACTGACCCGGTTGTACATATCTATGGATCGAGATAGCACCCTCTTTACCAGCAGCGATGGCATCAATTGCAAGACCTGGACCCTTCGCTACATCTCCACCTGCGAAGATATCTGCTACAGCAGTTTGAAGTGTGATCGGATCGATCGCGATGGTTTTTCTTTGCGTAAAAGTAACCGCTTCATCTTTAAAGAGGTCGCCGTAATCAAAGGTTTGACCCACTGATAAAAGCAAAGTGTCACAAGGAACGGTTTTCTTTTGATTGTAGTCGTATTTTGGACTGAACTTGCCCTCTGCGTCAAACAGGGATACACACTTGATGAACTCAACTGAAACGACCTTACCATTTTCAACATGGATATGATGTGGTCCCCAGCTGTTTTCGATTTCTACACCTTCGTCAAGTGCCTCATGTACTTCTTCCTCGTGTGCAGGCATTTGTTCTCTCGATTCGAGACAGAACACACTAGAAGCCTTAACGCCTTCTAATCGCACTGCACTTCTCGCCACGTCCATCGCAACATTACCACCGCCGATTACCACGACATTACCCGTCGTATGTGTCTCACGTCCGAGGTTGACTTTTCGTAGGAAGTCTACACCGCTGAAGACGCCCTCAGCATCCTCATTTTCGAGTCCCAGACCGCGTCCTGACTGTGCGCCGATCGCCACGAAGAAGGCTTTAAACCCTTCTGCTCTAAGTGCTTTGATCGTAACGTCTTTACCGATGGTGACGCCCGTTTTAAACTTAACGCCAAGCTCTTTTAAAACCTCTATTTCAGCATCGATAACGTCTTTCTCAAGTCGATAAGAAGGGATACCAAATCTCAGCATACCTCCCGGTACGTTTTCTTTTTCGTATATGGTAACGTCATAGCCATCCACAGCCAGATCGTACGCACAGGTCAATCCTGAAGGTCCAGCACCGATAATCGCGATCTTCTTGTCGCTATAATCATGTCGTTTGTTAGGTACAAAGCGCGTATCTGCATGTAGATCTTTCTCTGCGATAAATTTCTTGATGTCATCGACTGCAACCGCAGTATCGAATTCACCTCTAGTACAGTCCTCCTCACAAAGTCTCGGACAAATACGACCGCAGATAGCAGGCAGTGGGTTGTGCTTCTTAATCAGTTCAAGTGCTTCGAGGTAACGGCCCTGCGATGCCAGCTTGATGTAGCCTTGAACAGGGATGTGCGCTGGACACTTGGTGATACAAGGTGCAGTACCAGAATCGAGTGCATTTTTACGATTAACACGATAGTCCAGGTTCCACTTGTCTTCCTTCCACTCAGTGTTGTTTGGCTTAATCTTTGTGATCGCTTCATCTACTGGCTTGGTTGAGCAAAGCTTTTGACCAAGCTTAAGTGCATTGGTTGGACACACGTCCACACATTCACCACAAGCCACACATTTGGTTTCATCTACTACGGATTTATAGTTCGATCTGACGATGTCATTGTTTAAGAATTCATTGGCAAGACGCATTGCATAACAGCTACAGCCACAGCAGTTGCAGATGGCATGTGTGTGTCCTGGGGTATCGAGGTTAGGAATAGAATGCATCAAACCATTGTCTTCAGCACGCTTGATGATATCAAACGCCTCTTCACGACTAATCGCTCTACCGCGACCTGTCTTGATATAATACTCAGCTGCGTGACCGAGTTGGATACACATTTCTTCCTTAAGATGGCCACAGCCCTCGCCCATAGACTCGCGAGAAGTTCTACAAGAGCAGTCTGATACTGAAAACACAGTTGCTTCATTGAGATGCTTTGAGACCTCTTCATAAGAGAGCTTTTTCGTGTTACCATCGATGGCACGCTCAATAGGGATAACGCGCATTGGACCGCCACCTATCGGCATGATGCCCGCTGCCATAGGTCCTTTTTTACTACCAAAATAATAAAACGCTTCAGCCACTTCTGGGTGATTTGCGACGATTTCCTTGTTGTTGTTAATCATTTCAAGATGACCTGGTACGAAGATGTCCTGCCAGTAGAGATCAACACCATCTACAGTGTTAACAAAAGCCACACCTGCCCATGCGATATAATCTAGGATATCCTTAACCTCATTTACAGGACGACCAGATGACTTTGCCACATCCTCAGCCGAACGCTTTTCCCTGAAAGCGAGGTGCAGTGCGATTTCTGCTTGCTCATCTGTGAGGATAGGTGCTAAGGCATAGTACTCTGGTCCAAGTGGAATGGCTTCTCTACCTGTACCTGCCTTGGTTCTACCAATTTTGTTTGCAAGATCCACGATGACCTGACGGTAAGGACGGTTCCCCACATCCTCCCAGCTAAATGCAAAATCCACTTTATGCGTTGCTTTCATTTTAGTTACCACCCTTCATCTCTGTTTTAATCCAGTTGATCCAAGTATCCATACCTTCACCGGTTTTTGCCGATATAGGAAAGATCTTAATGTCTTTATTGAGTTTTCTAACGCGTTCTTCTAAAACGGTCATATTAAAATCAAAGTAGGGCATAACATCGATCTTATTGACGATGAGTGCATCCACTCGTTCGAACATCATAGGGTATTTTAAAGGTTTGTCATCGCCCTCAGGTACACTAAGGATGGCGATGTCTTTCATTGCGCCCGTGTCGTAGCCTGCCGTACAGATGAGATTGCCGATGTTTTCTAAAAAGACGAGATCGAGGCCATCTACTTCAAGTGCATCGATTCCGGCCTTAGCCATAGTCGCATCGAGATGACAAAGACCACCCGTGTGCATTTGTACTGCCTTTGCACCTGCGTTTTGAACCGATCTCGCATCCACATCAGAGTCCACATCGGCTTCTATAACGCCGATGCCCATTTCACCCTTTAGCTTCTCTATGGTTCTTACCAAGGTTGAGGTTTTACCGCTTCCAGGAGAAGACATGACATTGATCATGAAAACTTCTTTTTCCTTTAGCTCTGATCGCGTGATATTGGCTATTTTTACATTATCCTCTTGTATGCCTTTTTTGATACTAAAGATTTTTAGCTCGTCCATAAAGACCTCCGTTATTTGTTTGACTAGAGTATATCAATGTCTAAAAATTAGCACAATCCATGAAATTGTCAGAAAACTCAATGAGATTTTACTTTACCAAAGTGTTTACAATATCGTTAATCGTAAAACAAGGGATATGAATGGGGCTATGGGCTTAGAAACGCATTTAAAGTGTCAACTTTTTCCTAAAGTAAAATGTTTTTAGCATCTCCCAAAACCATTAGAGTTGAAGGACTTCAGAGAGTGTGTTAAACTTTTGTTAAAGTCAGACGGATTGAGGGTGACGATGGATTATCAGCAGAAAATGACAATTATTAAAGAGGCCGAAGCGTTAGGTGTGAGCTGTACCTGTGAAAAATATAAGATTTCAAGAACACTTTACTATAGATGGTATCATCAATATAAAAAACAAGGCGTTCAAGGACTGAAACCAAATACGAAGTCCAGAACGCCTATTAACAAAACCAGTCCCGAGATCACGTTTAAGGTACTTGAACTCATCACCAATTACCCTACATATGGTCCAAAAGCAATATATTATCTTACGGATGAGCTGTCACTTGGCATAAGTGAGTCAGCAGTATATAACATCATGAAACGTCATGATCTTACCACAAAGGATAAGCGCTTAAAGTTTGCCTATGGCAAGTATTTGGATAAGCAAAATAGAAAGCTGCAAATAAGTCATCAGCAGGATAGTATGACGACACACATTGAAATGGATGCCACACTTAAAAGTGGTAGCCATTGGCACATATGGATCACAGATTTTGGAAAACTAAGTGAGGCTGGGACGATCTATCAATACGTGATTATGGATTACGTCAGTCAAATCGCTTGTTCAAGACTCTATACAGCCACAAGAAGTGATAATTTAGACGATCTATTAAACGCTGTGGCTATTCCAGTGGCTTTGGCACTTCACTTTGATGTGCAAAGTGTGACTGTCGATTATGAGCCTGAGCTTTGGGGAAAATCTAAGAAGAAGATAAAGGGAGAAGTCGAATCCATCTTTCAACACTGGGGCTTAATGCCAAAGGTTGAGATCGAACCTTCTGAGATGAGTGATGCGAGAGGCACCTATACAGAAAAGTCCTTGCATCACATCAAGGGATTGGTTCATAATAAGAAACCAATAGAAGCGATAAAGCTTGGCTTTCAGAGATGGGTGAGGCATTATAACATCAATGAACTCATCTCATATGAAACAGGCGATTTTGCACCGATTGAGTATCATAGAAAAGAGATGGGCGAAAAGATTTTTCTGCCTTTATGGACGTACTTGGATAAACCGTATTGATCAATTTGAGTAAAGCCATTTATCAAGATGGATTTTAATGAATTTTAATGAAGTTTATAGAAGTTTATAGAAGTTTATAGAAGTTTATAGAAGTTTATAGAATTAACTAAAGAGGTAAACATGATAGTAGCGATAATCGGAGCAGGATTTAGTGGCATGGTCGCAGCGTATTTACTTGAAAAAGCCGGCGCAAAAGTCACCGTATATGAAAAAGAGGCTACAATTGGTGGTCATTGCAAAACCTTGGTAAATGGGGGAAACGTAACGGAGGTCGGTACTGTCTTCGCATTCCCAGAGCTCATCAAGGAGCTTTTAATAGAACTTAAACTCGCATATACAGAAAGGTTTACGCATCGTATATTTTTAGATGAGCATTTTCAACAGGTTGAACATGTCCCAAGTGACGAAATCGGCCAATTGATGAGCGAGCTTGCTGTGCTCAGTGAGCATTTGATGGGTTATAGAGAGATGGTGAAAGAAGTTACCTACGGTCAGATTCCCAAAGCACTTAGTATGCCGCTCAGTGCATATCTAGATCAACATAATTTGAACACCATTGCCCAAGTCATTGCCCCTCACTTTTCATCCTTTGGATTTGGTAGTATCCACGAGGTTCAGGCATACTACGCTTTTAAAATCTTCGATACGCACACCATAGAAACCTTCATTAAAAGTGATAAACTCCTCTATGTAAAGGAGGGAACTGGCGCACTGATCGATAAACTCGCTGAAAGCGTAAAGGACATTCGTTATGGCATGCCAGTTCGAAAGATTACAACACGTGGTGAGCATGTGAGTGTCAAAACTGACTATGAGGAACAGATTTACGATAAAGTTCTGATCACCACAAAGCTTCCAGATCAAGTGATTGAGGATGATTTTTACACCGCATGGATGTCGCAACTGGATACGAACCCCTATGTTACCTATGTCTACGAAGCAGTGGACAGAAATCTATCAACCACTTATTTTAAGGCGAATTTGGGAAGAAAAGATAAAATCCAATTTTTTCATACCTTCAAGCAGGCGGAAAATACTTTTTTAGTGGCCTATGTCTATGGCTATAACAGTGAAAAGCTGTCTGCTGAGGTAAGTGAGACGCTGGAAGCTGCGCAGATAAAGGTGAAGCGCTTAGTAACTGCAAAGCAGTGGCACATTTTCCCGCATCTAAAAGTGCATCAGCTCTCCTTGGATTACTACGATCAGGTGCATCAGCGAAAGGACCACCCTATCCAGCCGATAGGGGCGTTGATCACAAAGCCGTCGCTATCACATCTGTATCAGTCGGTGAAACAGAGTGTTGAGGCGCTGTTGGTTTAATAAGAAAAATTCTAAAAAGCAAATCCAAATGTGGATTTGCTTTTTTTTATGGAAAGTAAGCTTTACATTTTTAAAAATTGTGATATACTTTGGATATGGAAAGTAAACTTTACATAGAAGGGAGCTTGCATGAAAAATAGACTTGAGCAGTTGCGTAAAGAACGCGGTATTAAGCAAGAAGAACTGGCAGCAATTTTAGAGGTTTCTAGACAGACCATTGGCTCGCTTGAGAACGGACGGTATAACCCATCGATCGTTTTGGCGTTTAAGCTAGCTAAGTTTTTTAATTTAAGCATTGAGGAAATCTTTATTTATGAGGAGGATTCAGATGAAAAATAAAAAGAACAATAAAATGAAAGATTATTTGATAACCCTACTGGGATTAGTGATGTTAGGGCTTGGACTTTATTTTATTAAGTCAGTCGTTGAGCCAGAAGGTATTATGAGAACTTTACCATATATCCTCGTGGGGGTGGGCTGTGGTGTGTTTGGAAGTGGCATGGGGACGATCATTCAAAAGCGATCCATTAAGAATCATCCAGAGATTGCAAAACAGATGGAAATCGATAAGAACGATGAACGCAACATCGCTGTAAGTAATGCAGCAAAGGCAAAAGCTTATGATATGATGGTCTTTGTGTTTGGTGCGCTGATGCTGTCATTTGCTTTGATGGAGGTGGATCTTATTGCGACGCTGTTGCTGGTAGGTACCTATTTGTTCGTTATTTTTTATGGGATATATCATCGCGTGCAGCTTGAGAAAAAGATGTGATTTGGAGTCTGAGTTAATTGATTGTCGTCCTTCCGTTGTTTTGAGTAAAACCGTATAGGGTGTATAATAAGGTAAGTGCATAAGCCAATTTAAGGAGGTTAAAATGAAAAACAGAAGGAATGTCATCACTGTCGTTGCTTTCACTGTTCTACTGATTGCCGTCATAATTACTTATAGCTACCAAACCGCATCTAAAGAAGAGACCATTAAGGCGGATGTGACCAAGTTCTTTACCCAGATGTATGAGGTCACACCTGAAACCTATGGGGTAATATTGCCACCTGGCGAAAGCATAGAAAAGCAGATGGCAACTTACAAAAGTTACATAGAGAAAGAATTCGATGGTCTTTATACAGATCTCTTATACGCCGATTTTTTCATAGGAGATCGCTATTTGATGTTTGCACCTCAATTAGCAAGTGAAAAGAACCTATCGATGCATTTTTCAAATGTCAGCTTAACAGAGACTTCATCGGACCGCCAGTACAAGTACTATGATTTTGAAGTAGAGTTTGTATTAAAGGACCTCAATGAAAATACCGAAACGGTTTTGGTGAACAAGGGAAAGATTAAACTCAAACGAGAGTTCATTCGTTTTAAGATCGATGCAGTAAGATACGACCGAGATGTTTTGGTGGATTACCTTTAGTGAGGCGAATTTCTATTTGATATAATTTAATTGTGAGCTAACATAACACTCGGAGAAGGCTCCGCAGCGGAGCGAGGACCGGTCCTTCGGAGCGTGTTATGTTAGCTCACAATACTATATGTAACAACTAAAGAGGCTATTGCAGCCTCTTTTTCATTTGTTCAAGTATAAAGCCACCTTTAAAGAACTTCGGTTCGTAGAAGATGACAAATGCTGTAGGTTCGTAACTGGTGATTGCGGTCATCAGTTCTTTTTCTTTAGATCGTTTTGTAAGGATATCCAGACGTACGCGCGTACTTTCTCTACCTTCCCCTTCAAATACAGTTACGCCATAGCCGTTTTCTCGAAGGTGGTTAATGAGTGCTGCATTTTTTTCTCTTATATTGACCACTGCTGAGGTATAACCGATGGCAATTTTATTTTCGATGTGAATTCCAACGATTAAGCCTGCACCAAAACCTAAGGCATAAACGAGCATTTCCCATATGGTTTGCTCACCTGTCAGTACCAGAGAGAGCCCTAATACATAAATCAAGCTTTCAAGGATGCCGAAAAATGCGGTTAAAAGCTTAAGCTGTTTCACCATGCTGATGGTTCTAAGCGCAAGCATTGGGACGTAAAACAATTGTAGAACAATGATTAATACTAAATCCTTCAAAATAGGCACTCCTTCTGTCATATAAGTTAGCGGTAAAAGTCGGTATCATTCTATCATTTTATCTACGCTAGGTAAAGACGCTACTTAAATAGTTTGGCGACGAGTTTGAACCAAACGTTAAAGAGTAGTTAAGCAAACGATTAAGAATATTAACACATCAATTAAATAATCACTAAAATATTTACTAAACAAACGCGTTGACAATTAGTAAAACATTTAGTAAACTGAAAACATCAAAACCAAACATAAAAATTTGGAAGGGAGATTCTTTATGAAGAAGCTTTGTTTGTTATTGGTGTTGATCCTCGCATTTGGTTTAATGGGATGCGCCAAAGAGGACAAAAATGTAATTCGTTTTGCAACATGGGATTCAGAGGATACACTTGAGGTTCAAAAGGAAATCGCTAAGCGATTTGAAGAATTAAATCCAGGTGTGACGGTTCAAGTAGAAGGCTACGGCGATGGTTACGATCAAAAAATCGCTGCTGGCTTTGGCGCGAAAAACGCACCAGATGTTATGTATATGTGGGACTTCCCAACTTACCAAGCATCACTCGAACCACTCAACAGTTATATGGATTCAGATGAGAGTTTTAAAGCATTGATGGATGATCTTTATCCTGGTATTTTGAACTACAGCACTATGAATGACAACGTTTTAGGGATGCCAGTTGGTTACACCTCACACGTTATCTACTATAACAAAGCTCTTTTTGACCAAGCTGGCGTCGCTTACCCAGAAGAAGGTTGGACTTGGGATGATTTAAGAGAAAAAGCAGTGGCACTTTCAGCACTCGGCGATGACATCTACGGATTTGCATTTGCCACAAGTCCAGACCCTTATGATTTTGAACAATACTACTGGAGCTTCGGTTCATCTTACCTATCAGCTGATGGCAAGATGATGGACGGTTACTTTAACAGCCCAGAGGCAGTTGAAATGATGCAAATGTTCTCGGATATGGTAGTTGAGGGTTCGGCACTTGGTGCACAGGACAGCATCAGCAACGCATTTAGAGGCGGCAACGTCGCGATGCAGGAAAGTGGTATCTGGCCTCTTGAGCGTCACATCGAAAGCATCGGTGAAGAGAACTTAGGCATCGTCGGTTTACCAGTTGCGAAGGAAGTGGCTAGCGTCATCAACTCTTCTGCGATCTGTATGGCGAAGGATTCTAAAAACAAGGATTTGGCATGGGAGTTCATCAAATTCTATACCTCTCCAGAAGCGGTTAAGATGAGAGCGAAAATCGATTTACCTGTTCTTAAGAGCGTTTCAGAAGAACTCAATTATACATCAGATCCATTTTACAAGCCTTTCTACGACATGTTAGAAACAGCAGATGCACACACACCTGCGTTCCTACTCAACTCTGAGTACAGCAAAATTTCAGAAAAAATGCTCTATGCGATTGAAAAAGTGTTTGTAGATTCAGTCAATGGAGAGCCTTTAGACGTTAAAGCAGTTTTAGACGAAGCGGTATCAGAATCAGCACAATTTTTTGAATAATTAGGTGGCGAGGTAGCTGTGGCAACGCAGCTACCTTGATATAAGGGAGAGAACAATGGCAAAACCAAGCGCAAAAATCAAAATCAAAAGAGAAATTGTGCCCTATCTGTTTATAATGCCTTGGATCATAGGGTTTATGATCTTCACATTGGGACCATTACTGTTTTCACTGGCAATCAGCTTCTTCGACTGGCCCATCGTTGGACAGCCAAGCTTTGTCGGCTTTGGCAACTATATCAGAATGTTTACCAAAGACAAGATGTTCACTCACAGCTTGATGGTAACCTTCAAATTCGCGGTCTTATTCGTACCTTTATACATGGGCATCGCCCTAGGTTTGGCACTTTTATTGAATCAAAAAATCAAAGGTCAAGGGTTTTTCAAAACCGTCTTTTACCTACCTTCCGTTATCTCAGGCGTGGCACTTTCCATGATCTGGATTTGGATCTTTGACTTTAAATACGGCGTTATCAACTATTTGCTTTCACTCATCGGTATCGCAGGTCCTAACTGGCTGGGCGACCCCAAATGGTCACTGGTGGCCATGGTTATCGCAAGCCTCTGGGGACAAGGGACGATGGTGCTCATCTTTTTAGGTGCTCTTAGGGAAATACCTAAAGACTATTACGAAGCATCGATGATCGATGGCGCTGGCTCAATTCACAGATTCTTTAAGATTACGCTACCACTGATTACACCTGCACTTTTATTTAACCTGATCATGACCATAATTTCGGCATTCCAACAATTGACCCTCGCACTCCTTATGACGAAGGGCGGACCGTCGAATTCAACATATTTTTACGCGATGTATGTGTATAACAACGCCTTCAAGCACTTTGAGATGGGCTATGCCTCTGCCAACGCTTGGATCATGTTCTTAATCATACTGACATTATCTTTACTCGTTTTAAAATCATCTTCCATGTGGGTTTATTACGAATCAGAAGTGAAGAAGTAAGGAGAGACAAATATGAAAGAATCATTTTTACGCAAATTACCTGTCTATGCACTTTTGATTTTATTTACCGTATTGTTTTTATTTCCATTCTTTTGGACGGTGACCTCTGCATTTAAGACAGAAGCGGAGCTACATGCGTATCCACCGGTTTGGATTCCGTCGTCGTTTAGCTTTAAAAACTTCATTGACTCATGGCTATCACAGCCGTTTACGCAGTACTTCTTTAACTCGTCGTTAGTGGTCATCGGCACCACCATCGGTCAGTTGATCTCGTGCTCACTGGTGGCTTATGGGTTTGCAAGGTTTAGCTTTAAGGGGAGAGACGTGCTCTTCATTATCCTACTTGCGACGATGATGATCCCTTGGGACGTTACCATGATTCCTATGTACATGGAGTTTAACATGTTCGGCTGGATCAACACCTTGAAACCCTTGATTGTGCCCGCGTGGTTCGGATCGCCCTTTTATATCTTTCTCCTGAGACAGTTCCTGCTGAACATACCGAGAGAACTAGAGGAAGCAGCGCTACTGGATGGGGCCAATCATTTTCAGATTTACTACAAAATATACATGCCACTGGTTAAGCCAACGCTGGTACTCATCGCAGTCTTTAATACCCTCTCGGTATGGAACGACTACTTAGGGCCATTGATCTTCCTAAACGATCAATCCAAGTACACGTTGACACTGGGACTTGCACAGTTTAAAGGCGTCGGTGACGTGAACATGTCGGCAATCATGGCGATTACATCAATCATCTGTATTCCGCCGCTCATCGGCTTCTTCTTCGCACAGAAACAGATTATTGAAGGTATTTCAAGTACAGGAATTAAGTAAGGAGTATGTCAATGGAGTCATTAAGATTAATGCAGAACAGAGTGCCGTCAAGGGCTTATTTTAACAGCGACTATGAGCGTGTAAACTCACTTGATGGCGTGTGGCAATTTAGATATTTCGATGCCCCTGCGCGTATTCCCGAAACCATAGAGGCATGGGATGAAATCCCCGTGCCATCTTGTTGGCAGCTACATGGCTACGATCAGATGCACTACACGGATCTTTACTATCAGTTTCCACTTTTACCCCCCTATGTACCGGCGAAAAATCCAACTGGCGTTTATGAGCGTGGTTTTACAGTGCTGGCAAGTGATTTGAAGCCAGAGTTTGATCATCGCGTGCGTTTTCATGGGGTAGACAGTCAGTTTACCGTTTTTATCAACGGTGTTGAGGTCGGTGGCAGTACTGGATCGCGCTATACCTCTGAGTTTGAGATCGGGGAACATCTCTTTGTGGGTGAGAACCGCATCAGGGTGGTGGTTAGCAAGTGGAGTGTGGGTACTTTCTTAGAGGATCAAGACATGTGGTGGCTCAGCGGGATTTTTAGAAGCGTTGAGTGGCTGGTTTTACCAAAGGTAAGAATCGAGCACTTTAAAGTAGTGACCACCCTTGAAGCGGAAGATGAAGCTGGAAACGAAGCTGGAACTGGAGCTGATAAATCCACTCATTCTGTTTTAGAGGATCAATTGAATGCTGCAAAGCTATCGATAACCGCTGAGTTTGCTAGTGATTTGATGAAAACCAGTGACTATGCACTTGTGGTGAAGCTGGTGGACGATGAAGGTCGTACCATAGTAGAGGCAAGTGAGGTGTTAAATCGAAACAGACGCTTGGGCAGTCAGAACAGACACCAGACCGATATCTATGTGAATGCACCATCGCTTTGGACAGCAGAAACCCCCTATCTATATGGTTTAACCCTATCCTTAGTGAAGGATGGTGCGGTAATACATTCAGTAGTTGATCGCGTGGGCATCAGAGCGATTAAAGTGAAGGGCACACAGCTTTTGGTCAATGGGAAACCCATCAGATTTAAAGGCGTGAATCGTCATGACTTTAACTGTGATACGGGAAGAACGGTGTCGTTTGAGGACATGCGCTACGATCTTGAGCTGATGAAGCAAAACAACTTCAATGCGGTGAGAACGGCACATTATCCCAATGCACCGGAATTCTATGCGCTTTGCGATGAGATTGGCCTATACGTCATCAGTGAAGCCGATTTAGAGTGTCATGGGTTTGAGCTCGCAGGCAGATACGACTGGATTACGGATGACGCCACGTGGACGGAAGCCTACGTGGATCGCGCTGAGCGACTGGTGTTTAGAGACATCAACCGACCATCGATTATAATGTGGTCACTGGGAAATGAATCCGAGTTTGGCCGTAACTTTGTGGCAATGGCTGAAGCGATCAAACGACTGGATGACACGAGACTGTTACACTACGAGGGCGATCGAGACGTAGAGGTTTCAGATGTGTATAGCACCATGTATACGAGATTAGAGAGATTAGAGGAAATTGGTAAATCCATAGATGGCACGAAACCACACCTACTTTGTGAATACGCTCATGCGATGGGCAATGGCCCAGGCGGCTTACTTGAGTATCAAAAGCTGATGCGCAAGTACCCGAGATTGCATGGCGGATTTATATGGGAGTGGATCGATCATGGCATCCGATGCTATGACGCAGAAGGAAAAGTGTTTTACAAGTATGGTGGCGATTATGGCGATGCACCGCACAACAGTAATTTCAACTGTGACGGACTTTTGTTCCCCAATCGTCAACCTTCCCCTGCACTGGGTGAAGTCAAGCAAATCTATGCGCCAGTTTGGCTCGAATTCGATGAAGCGCGTAGCGAACTTACACTATCTAACGACTACGATCATTTGAACTTGGATAACCTTGAGTTTGTCTGGGAGACT
Organism: Fusibacter sp. QWL-12; assembly: GCF_058683495.1. Classification (NCBI taxonomy): domain Bacteria; kingdom Bacillati; phylum Bacillota; class Clostridia; order Eubacteriales; family Fusibacteraceae; genus Fusibacter; species Fusibacter sp. QWL-12. The sequence goes on along the minus strand of NZ_CM178745.1, from coordinate 1,292,505 downwards.
GCTCGTGGCAGCGTTTCATTTAGAATAAAGGGTTTAAATCCAAGAGAAGCGATTACGTTAAAATATGCTGGCACAAACTGTATAAAATCAGAATGCTCAGAGGCATTGCAAGGCGGTGTAACTGATAAATGTGAGATTGAATCAGACTGGTATGTTTTAGATGCACCTGATGGCGTGACCGTTTCATTTGTAACATCTGATCATCACATTATCGCATCTAAAATCAGGGGTGGCCTATTAATCGCGAATGATACCCTATCGGGTAGAGAAGTCTTGAGACAGCAGGTTTTGGTTTCAGAGAGTGAAAATAATCCTATCTTTGATACAACTGACGCCAACGATGGATTGCGAGTTACAGAAACACATGATACGCTAGAGGTAATAACAGCAGATCAGTCGGTAAAGGCAAGGTTTGATAAAGTAGATGGCAAGCTTGTCGCCTATGAAGCGCATGGTAAATCATTTATCAATGATGGACCTGAGATGAACTTTTGGCGAGCGCCAATCGATAACGACATGTATGTGAAAAAGGAATGGCAAGATAAGTATGCACTGAACCTTGCGAAGGTATACCCAGAGGGCTTTACCTGGTATCAGGATTCTGATAATGGTGAAGTGGTCGTTCAAACCGATGCGATCTTTGGTGCACCCAATCAGGTTTGGTATTATCGCTTACAATCTCAAATCACGGTTAAGACCGATGGCACCTTAGCTTTTAATTTCAAGGGACAGTTTAAGGACGCAAAACGTTTTTATCAAGCGTCACTGCCTAAGATTGGAACGATGACACAGCTTTCAAGTGCACCTACAAAAGTCACTTATGAAGGCCTAGGTCCTTATGAAAACTATCCTGACAGTCAGTTCTCTGCATGGATGGGCAGACACGAAGCGACGGTAGATGACCTATTTACCAATTATCCATTCCCACAGGAAAATGGAAACAGAGGAAAGGTTATTGCACTTGAACTCAGCTACGATGAGCTGACACTTGAGATCAGCTTTGATCAACCAAGTAACTTTGGTCTGAGAATTTACAGCGATGAAATGCTTGAAAAGGCAACACACATGAACCTATTAAAATCAGATGGCTATTACCTCCACCTCGACTATAAAGTCAACGGACTAGGGAGTAACAGCTGTGGTCCTGAACCTTCACCAGAGCACAAGCTCAAGCCTGTAGACTTTGATTTTGGCTATACATGGCGTGTGGTTCAGAAGTAAAAATAAAGGAGGCATCTATGAAAGCGATCGATTTAATCAAAATCCCATTTAGCACACGAGGTGCCTTCACTGTTTTTTCCCTCATGAAATACGAAGAAGGGCGTGCCCTCTTTATCAGAGATGTGAGAGGTGGCGATCTCGATCCTGGTTTGATCTTTCGATTTGAGTTTTATAAGGAGATAGATGACTCACAACTCTCTATAGACGCACTAAAGTTCGCAGCGACGCCAAGCCTTCTAACGGTTGAAAAGGAAAGCGAAGTCCTTGCCCAGATTACCTTTGAAAACGAGGATACCTTTAGAATTCGTACCTTTGACTCAGCGTCTAAAGTCAGACTGATTCCCGTTACACATCGTTATGACACATTGGCGGAGCTCTCTCCGAAGACTTGGGAGTTTGCAAGCTACTTCAAAGAAGTGAAATTCGGCATTCAGAGCTTAAGTGGCAATGGTGTTATCACCTCTGAATGGACGGGTATCGGCAATAAGAACATCTGCATAGAACTAGGCGACAACAGCGAATGGCGATTCAGCACCTATACCGTCAGTGCGACTCAGGTGGCGACACAGAAGGATTCCTTTGAGACCTGCGAAAAAAGAATCGGTGAACAGTTTGAAGCTTGGGAGACTAAGTTTGTGAAAAGCGATGACGTCCTTGCAGAGAAAACAAGGGAAGCGGCGCATATACTGTGGCAAAACCGCGTCAAGCCGATGGGACTCCTAAAGTATGAAGCGCTTTATATGACGAAAAATTGGATGACGAACATCTGGAGCTGGGATAACTTTTTCAGCGCTATGGGGCTTGCAAGTGCATCGCCTCAGTTGGCGTATGAGCAGCTGGTGATTTTTGAGTCGCTTCAGTCGGAGGAAGGCGCATTTCCCGATTACGTCAACGATCGATATGCGTCGTATAGCTGTAACAAGCCACCGCTACTGGGGTGGTGCTATGACTGGCTCATGAAAAAGGATGCCTACTTCAAAGAAGCACATCGGTTATCGCGCATCCTTGCGATGGCTGAAAAGCAGGTGAACTACTGGTTTGCACATCGCATGAGCGACATTGGACTACCGTTTTATACACATGGGAACGATTCGGGATGGGACAACGGTACCTTCTTCAGTGAAGGCGTGCCCGTGATCACACCGGATTTGACGACGTTTTTACTCTTACAGCTGGACTTTTTAATCGCACATACACCTGACTCAGAAAAGAGAGCTGCGTTTCAAGAAAAGTTTGATGCACTGATCAAGCCGTTAACGGAGCAACTCTGGGATGGTGAGCAGTTCATAGCCATCAAGCTACCTGAGAAAAAACGCATCGTAAGAGCGGGAACGCTTCAAAGAATAATACCACTTCTGATAGCAAAGCATCTACCGATAGCGATTGCAGAGAAGCTAAAGGCAGATCTAGTGACCTTTGAAACCGAGTATGGCTTTGCGACAGAGCGTACCGATAGTGAATTTTATAGATACAATGGCTACTGGCGTGGACCGATTTGGGCACCGACGACGTACCTTTTCATAGATGCACTGATGCAGTCGGGCGAATCAGATTGGGCAAAACGCATTACAGATAAATTTATCAAGGCAGTTTTAACCGGTGGTTTCGCAGAAAACTTCGACCCGCTGACAGGCGAGGGGCTTGTAGATACTGGCTTCGCTTGGACGGCGTCAGTATATGCAGTCATAATTACAGCAGACACTCCTTAAAGATAGATAGAAAAAGACGTTGACCGATCTCCCCAAGTTCTGTAGCGTCTTTTTCTAATAAAAAGCCTAAATGTTCTTACAATAGAACAAACTTATGATATAATGATAAAAAATTTACTAAAATTAAAGGTGAACTATGGTTACGATAAAAGAAATCGCTCAAAAGGCAGGCGTCTCTCCGGCGACTGTTTCGAGAGTTCTCAACGGAGATAAAAACATCAGCGTTCGTGAAGAGACGCGCGTTAAGATATATGAAGCAGCAGAAGAGCTCGAGTACATACCGCTCATACAAAAATATTCGAACCGACTGAGTACGGCTCAATCCGACCTTAAGCTTTTGGTGGTGTGCGCCTTTACCAGTCAGATCGAAATTGAAGACCCTTACTACTTGGCGATTCGTTATGGGATTGATGAGGAGTGTAAAAAACGCGGCATAGCCATTCAAAGAATGTATCATAACGAACTGACACAGGAATTCCCATCTTCATCTGAATTCAGCGGCGTTATCGCAGTGGGTACATTTACAAAGGAGATGGTCAATCAGATCGCGAAGACTTATGAACACATCGTTTTCGTGGACAGTGATCCAGACGATGAGCGTTTTGATGCGGTTACAGTGAACCTCGACCTCGGCATGAAAAAGATCATAAGATTTTTAATCGAAAAAGAGATTAAGACCATCGGCTACATCGGTGCAAGGGATTTTCCTGACCAACAGACCAACCATCAGGACCAAAGAGAGCTGACCTTCATCAGTGAGATGACGAAGAGAGGACTTTTGAACGAAGGGTGGATCTGGATCGGTGAGTTTTCATCGGATTCCGCCTATGAAACCGTTAAAGCAAACTTTGTCAAAGGCAACCTACCTGAGTGCTTTGTCGTAGCCAACGACTCCATGGCAGTAGGTGTGTTAAGAGCCTTTTATGAGCTTGGCGTCCACGTACCCAACGAGGTATCGCTGATCAGCTTTAACGATATTCCGCAGGCGAAGTTCACCACACCCGCACTCTCGACACTGAAGATTCACTCAGAGCAGATGGGGGTACTGGCGATAAAAACCATATTGGATCGCATTGCGAACGAGCGCGATGTGGCCTGCCGCATCTCCATAGGGACACAGCTGGTGATTCGGGATAGTTTGAAGAAATAGATATTGATTTTCATATAAAAAACGCCTAGAGAATTCTAGGCGTTTTAATTTTGCTTTTGGTGAAGTACTACTTATCAATAATTAAGATTCTGTACAAGTTACCATCATCATCATACAAACCAAAGTAATAATCGTAGATAGCATTGTCTGGATAAGGCAAATCTAAACTAAAGTAATTTGTCGTTGTATAAGAGATTTCTTCACTATTGACGAATTTCAATTGGAACGAAGGTTTATAAGACTCAGTAAAAATAAAAGAGTCCGTGTAATCAGTGTTGCTCATAACCTGCGACCAGTATCCTTCTACCGTCATTATCATTATGATACCCATATCATAATACTCAGACTCTTTCAATTCACTTGCCTTATCAGCATAAACGATTGAAAAGGCATGACTTTCTTTTAAAGCCTTCTTGATGGCTTCTACGTCAGTTGAATTAAAGTGTGTTACATCGATTGAAAAATCAAAGTCTAATGCAATCATTGGAGTAACATAAACATATAGGTAATCATAATCAACCTCTGGTATAGGGATATTAAAATACAGGCTAGATAAGATACCGTCTTCCTTCGGTGTATAGCGGTCTGAAATGACATTATCAACATAAACGATGTCATTATCTTTCATCAATGAAACTGTAGCTACTAAAATCTGATCATCCCAGATACGATAGCGATCGTTTAACTCTATATAGAGCTCACTACAAGGCGCAACACCTGATGTTTCTGGCTCGCCTAAAGTTACCATATTGTTAAAGTAATACTCAGATGGTGTCGCTTCTAGATTCATAAAGTGATCATTGAACGACCACTCAGGCTCATCCTGATATGGAAAGATTTTTACATAAGATGGAGTAAATGTCGATGCGGTAATCGCACTTTGACTTACGACGCCATCTAAATATAAACGGTAAATGAGAAAGCGATCTTGATCTTTTAAAGAAGTTGATAATGCATTATACGATATATGAACCATATCTGCTCTTTTGAATGAACTGCCTTGATACAGAACACTTTCTTGAATCGTAAAAATACCCAGTGACTGTGCGAAACGAAGTGTTTCCTTGTAATCAAAGTCATCAGAACCATAGCCCAATGCTTTTAAGATAAATACGGTATAATCTCTTGCAGTCATCAGCTTGTTTGATCCGAACAGTGTATCGCTAACACCATTTGTTAAACCTTCGTGGTAGAGATAACCAACGATGGCATCTGCCCATGCTGGAACATCAGTAAAAGGGTGTTCGTATTTCATTTTGTTAGCTAATTCTTCTTTACCGAGGAGCTTTACGAGCATCGCCGCAGCTTCAACTCGCTTTGGTTCTCTTTCAAGCTCGAAACCTTTATCGGTTCCTTTAAATAATCCTAAGTCCTTTAAAGCTTCCGCTTCATATGTATCATAGTCTGTTGATGTGCTTACGTCAGCAAATGAGACCAAACTAAAGCTAAGTAACAAGACAAGGACAAGTATTCCCCCAACCTTTAACTTCATAAATCCTCCTAGTATTAAATTATAGTTGCGAACATTTTTATCTTACCACACTCATAATCCGAAACCAATATGGAAAATATAAGTCTGTAGCCCTGTCTTTTAGAGGGACAAGAAGATTGACACATAGTGCTTAAAACCGACTTGATGAATACCTCTATTTCAAAAGGGTATGTAACCTTATATTAGAAAAGGGGGTATTCAAATGCGTTACAAACGATTATTGTGGAGCCTACTACTGACTCTAATTCTACTGACCATCACCGCCTGCTCATCAGGTACATCAAACGACGAAAGTCTGGACACGATGACCACAGAAGCAAAGGCCATAAATGAACCGATGGCAGAAACCATGGAAGCATCCACTGCGATGGCGGCTTCACCTGACGAAGTGATCACCATTAAAGATCCAGAGCTTGAAAAGCTGATTCGCCTCGCCATCGACAAACCTGAGGGTGACATCACAGCGCTAGATATGGAAATGGTCTACTCGATTAACATCGACTACAAGGAGTATCCAGTCCGTGAAATCGATGGACTAGAATACGCCATCTACCTAGGTGATTTTTCATATCGATATGGCGAGCTAAAGTCACTAGATCCTATCAAGGACCTTCAAAACATCACCTACATGACCATCAGCTATTCCACTGTAGATGAAGCGTCAGCTGAGTTTAACACTGAGATGCTGAGTCGAATCAACTTTACAGAAACAAATGTATCCGATTTCGGTTTTTTATCCAAGCTGACCGAAGTAACCAGTGCGACCTTTATCCGTAATGGCATCACATCCATAGATTTTCTAAAGGACTGGGAGAGCCTAGAAAACCTTGACCTCAGCACCAACGCAGTCAAGGACGTCACACCACTAAAGGACAAAGTCCATCTCACCGATTTGACGCTCCATCAAAACCAAGTCGAAGACATCTCCGTTTTTGAGACATTGTCATCACTGGTCTACCTGAACATCTCATATAACAAGATCTCCAACATCGCACCGATCATGCAGTTGCCACACCTCGAGGAGCTCAGAGCCTATGAAGAGCTGGATAAGAAAATCATCGACCGAGGTATGCTAGAAGCCCTTATTGCAAAGGGATTGACGGTGGATTATCATAAGTAATCCAAAAATAATTTGTCATTTACAAATATAGAATATATTCTTGTGTAAAAAATGCTCTGGTAATAATCAGAGCATTTTTAAAGATGAGTAATTATTATAATATGACACTTATCAATTAACAATCGATATGAAATTATGATATAATAAATAAGATTCCCAAATATGGAAAAAGTGAATTAAATTGTAATTGAATTTCTACAAGTTATGAGGTGCTTAAATGAACATAAAAATACCAAGGGCAGAGGTTTTAACTAAAATTGTACAGTCATCGTCCTATGGCAATCTAGGCTTATTTGTAGGCGCTGGTTTTACGAAATCAGTAATGAAGGACAGTACAAGCTTTAAAACTTATAAATGGGATGAGCTGCTTTTAGCGATCTCGGATAAGTTAAATTGTGAAATGATAACAGAAATAAATGACGCGCAATCGAAGATTAAAAAAATGGACGTAAAGAAAATTTTAGAGAAAAACATTTCACTTCCTGAGGTTGCTTCTGAAATGAGTCGTGAATATGCAGATATGAATAATTTACAACTTTCCGATGCAGTCTATCAGATTAAGCAAGCTGTAGCGGATTTGCTTAATTTCATGCCAGAGAGAAAGGTACTTAAGAAATATAAAGAATTGCTATCAGATCTAGATTTTCAATGGATAATTACGACGAATTACGATACCGTTCTCGAAGCGATATTTGCAGGGGAGAGCATCTCGTTATCTTCTGATGAACTTATTATACGAGTGAAGAATTTAATCCCAATTTATCACTTACATGGAATTAGGCATAATCCAAGTTCTATTATTTTGACACAACAAGACTATATTGAGCTTTTTAGACCAACAGAGTATCGACAAATTAAATTGCCGATATTATTGAAAGAATCGACAACTTTATTTGTGGGATATGGACTAGGTGATATAAATGTTCTTTCAGCTATAGATTGGTCGAATAAAGTTTTTGATGTGAAAAATGAGACTTTTTGCCCAAACGAAGTCATTCAATTACTTTATGTTGAAGGTGATCCAAAGGAAGTCTATAAAGACGATAATGGCGTAATTATTATTGAGATTAATAGTATAGAATCTTTTTTCGAAGAACTAAATCATTTTATGATTGCATTTAAAAAAGTTGAGGATGAGAAACATAAAGAGATACTACTTCTCAAATCTCAATTAGCGAATGATGACTTGATTTATGAGCATTTATCAAGTTCATCGGAGATAGAATGTTTTTTTAAATCTTTTGACTGGAAGTCACCCTTCTTGATAAATGATATGATAGATTACTTCAGTAGATTATTTAAAGAGCTACATGATGATCAAAGAATTGATGGTAATTTCATTGCGTATAAAAAAGAACTAGAGATAATTTTTATGATTTTTAATGCATTTGGCAATGAAAAAATTTCAACGGTTTATTATCAATATATTGCCCAAGAATTAATCTATTTAAGTAAATATATTGGTGATCAACCAGGCAAAAGCTTTGTTGCATATAAATATTGGAACGATCATAAGGATAAAATTGATGATACGATTAAAACGGAGCTTATAAGTTACGCTAAAGCCAATAAATTTGGGGAAGATCTTAACAAACTACTTTACTTATGAGTATTTTTAATACTTTTTGACAATTAGGAGGATGACATGGAGTGGCAGTATTTACTAAGTGAGGAACGTATACGTAAAAGTACCAGTCAATCAAATAATGATTTAAGAAGCGAATATCAAAAAGATTATCATCGTATTATTGCAAGTGCAGCACTCAGACGTTTACAAGACAAAACACAGGTTTTTCCACTTGAGAAAAGTGATTTTATTAGAACGCGATTGACCCATTCAATGGAAGTGTCTTCTATAGCAAAATCCCTTGGACAATCAGTAGCAAGAAATTTACTGAAATACAATCAAAATAGAAATCTACCTGAAAATTTTGAAACGACGATAACCGACATATTACAGTGTGCAGGTCTGTTACATGATATTGGCAATCCACCATTTGGACATTTTGGAGAAACTATAATTAGGAAGTGGTTTAGTGATAATATCCAACAGATGAACTATAATGATAGACCGATATCAGAGATTTTAGAGCCCCAAATGTTAAATGATCTTTTCAATTTTGAAGGGAATGCCCAAGGTCTTAGAATCATATCGAAACTACATATCATGGTAGATCTAAACGGTATGAACTTAACCAAAGCACTTCTTAGTACACTGATAAAATATCCCGTGAATTCAATGGAGATACAGGAGAAAGGACCCAAAAAGTCAAAAAAAATGGGCTATTTCTATGCAGATAAAAATACATTCCAAAGTGTTGTGTCAAGTACGATGACAGGAGATAAACGACATCCTTTAACCTTGTTATTAGAGGCGGCAGACGACATCGCTTATTTGACAGCTGATCTTGAAGATGGTGTGAAAAAGGGAATTGTCTCGATAGATAAAATAATTATAACCTTACAAGAAACTTTAAAGACCGTTGTTGATACGCAGAGTATAGAAAACTATGAGCACTCAACTAAGTATTTAAAAGAAGCTTTAGATGATCTGGAAAGTAAAGCTAAATCGAATGATTCAAATACTTCTGAGCTAAGTCTCGTTCAGAATTGGTTGGTACGTGTTCAGGGATTACTTATATATGCTGCAAGTTTCTCTTTTGGAAAGAATTATGAGCGTATATTATCCGGTGAGTTTGAAACGGATTTATTTGAGAATACTTATGCAGAATCTTTCATTGAAGCACTTAAAATGGTATCTATTAAATATATCTTCTGCCATCCTAGTATCTTAAAGCTTGAAATTGCTGCAGAGAAAATCATTACAAACTTACTTGATACCTTTGTGCCTGCTGTCATCTATTATACCGGCGAAGAAAAGGAAAAAAGATTATCACATTCTCACAAAAAAGTAGTTAGTTTGATATCGGAAAGCCACAAACGTGTATACAAAGAAACCTCTAAGGATTTAAATGATAGTGAGAAGTTATACTTGAGATTGCTTATGGTGACTGATTTTGTATCTGGTATGACGGATTCATATGCAAAGGAACTTTATAAAGAATTAAATGGTCTGACTAATTAAATAAATTGGAGGTAGAATTGAATTTATCTCAAGTGAGAAGAAGACTAGATATTGCGATTGAACATGTTCGTGTCAATGATAACTATTTACTTGTAAATGATGTAAATGAGCGTTCTATTTCTCATAAACTAGCGATGTATCTAGATCAAACTTTTGGAAAAACATATGATGTTGATTGTGAGTATAATAAGAATTGCGAAAATGTGGAGGACAGACTAAAGAAAGTAATTTATACAGATAACCTCTCTACAAACTCACATCAAGTCTATCCGGATATAATTGTTCATAGAAGAGGGACTAATGCGAAGAATTTGATCGCGATAGAAGTGAAAAAATCAACCAATAGACAAAATTATGAGCATGATTATGAAAAGTTAAAAGCATATATTGATCCAAATGGTAGTTTGAAGTATAAGTTTGGCATCTTTATAGTCTTTCATGCGCGTTCTACTAGATATAGATCACCACAAATTATTTTTTTTGAAAATGGAAATAGAGTATAATAGTTGAAAGCCATGAGTTTAGTCTCGTGGCTTTTGTAATGAGACCATAAAAGTGTGTTACAATAATCCACCAATTAGGTGCCCATATCGACCATCTGCTTCACAACTATTGTGTTAACAAAACAATTTCACTACAATAAACCTATGACAAGCCAATAGGAGAAAACATTGGAAATCAAAATCATCATAGATGAACAATACAAGTCGCCTTGCCTAACCGTACATACCGACCAAATGACGGCAGAGATACAGGCACTTTTAGACCTATTGAACACACAGAAAGAGTCTAGGCTGCTGGGGTATAACGAGGGTGAAGTGTTTATGTTAGAGACACACACCGTATTAAGCATAAGGACAGAGGGAGGTCGGATCATCGCACTGTGTGATGACGGCTCATACATACTTAAAAACCGACTTTACGAGATTGAGAACAATCCACCAAGTAAATACTTCGTACGCATTTCTAACTCAGAGATCGTCAACTTTCAAAAGGTCAAAAGCCTTGATCTGAGCCTGACAGGAACCATCACACTTAAGTTTAAAAATGGCGACAAAACATACGTCTCTAGACGATATGTGGAAAAGATTAAAAGGCATCTTGGAATTTGAAAGGAGGGGGATTAATTATGAATCAGCAAAGACATAATAAAGGAACTACTGAGCAAGTGCAGTTAAAACCACAGCTATTAAAAAACTATAAGCTTAAGCATTCGCTAAATGGCATCATGATCAGCGTATTTTTACTACATATCATCATCATCTTGAACTCACTGGATAAAGGTGTCCTCATCCCGATACTATCAAATAAGTTACCACTTTCTGAACTTGGCATCTATCTCGTACAGTTTGCTGTCGCTTGCTGGACAGGGTTTATTATCCCTTTGTGTGCACCACTTGCCAGTGATGAAGCACCTAGATATCACCTTAGGGTCGGGATTAACTCCGTGCTAGTTTTCACGGTATATTACTTATGGTGCATTATCTACTTTGGTATCTTTACAAGTCCATTATCTGTTATCGGTTTATTTGTAATCTTCCTTTGTTGTGATTATTGGATCATCTATGGGCTTCAGTACATTTCACTAAAAAGAAACGTGGACGAGCTTAATTTTGAGATAGAAAATCTAGAATTTTCAAATGAAACAATTGATCAGATGGAAAATGCTTTTATGAGGAGGGAAGACTATGAGATGGTTAAACGATTGCCATAAGAAGATGCTCGTAATGGATGTTAGGTTGTATATGTTACTAGCTATACTATTTTCTTTCATACTGACCTTACCAACTTTAGATAATACGAGTTTGATAAGAATTGATTTTCGTATGGATGCTGGATTGCTGGATCAACCGTTTTACATTATTATCGGTTCATGTCTATTGTTACTTGTTAAAATTATCATTAAAAGTGTAGGCAACGTATTAGCTATGTATGGCTTACCAACATTGTTCTTTCATAAAATACTTGTTAAAGCTAATCCGTATAGTCGAATCACAGGATCAGTTTTACTGTCAGTTTCATCACTACTGATTGTTTATTTGATTGTGAATAAGTTCAATGTAACCGTCTATGATGTTTATACTACTATTGTGGTAACTGGTATTTCTTATTATACCTATTCCCTTTTCAAAATTCGGAATACAATTCCACCACTTTTAGCGGGTACAACCATACATGCAGTGGTAATTATTCTTATTGGATTTTCAAAACTTTTAAGTTAATTGTTTGATTCTTTAAATAGGATTTGTGGTCATAACTTTAAAATAACTTTTATTTTTTGTAGGCAATAGTTTAGAAGACCAGAGGATAATGATTCGTAGTATTGTTAATATTTGATTCAATTGCCTACCGCATATGTCACCCGCTATGATATAATGTTCGAAAGTGAACTGATAAATTTTACAAAAATGGAAATCAGTTCATAGAGAGCACTTTGGAAATAGAGGGGAAGTTATGGGGCACATATGTATGGCGATATGTGATGAACTCAGAACCGCATATTTGCTATGGGAGCGATACATATACAAGTTTATAAAGACCATTGACCTTCATTCAAATGAATGAGTGAGGGTTATGGGTCTTTTTTGTTGCTTTATATATTGAATTATGTAATTTTCTCAAACAAAGCCTACAGGACTTTTGATATGTGTCTGAAAATTTCTTTGAAATGAATAATAGTCTATTTCTCGTAACACGCAGCCCTCGCAAATAAGTCTACTATGGATATAAGAATACTGTGTGAAATATCAATCAAGAAGGAGGAAAGTTATGTTAGTATTAGCAGTGATTTGTACTTTAATTGGAGGCGTTATTGGGGAGTTCGTAGAACCAATATCACTTGCTGTTTCTATTCCGATTGCAATTATGGGTGGGTTTATTTTGAAAGCAATCAAAGATAATAATAAAAGTTGACTTCATAGATTCAAATAGTAATTCACAAGTAAACAAACAGTTGTTGATGCAAAATGAAATTCGATAGCAGTTGTGGAATTGTTGTTAAATTCTGTAACAATAAAGCTCAATTTGATACACTTATGTCACCCTCTATGTTATAATGTTCAAAAGAGAACTGGTAATTTTGTCAAAAATGGAAAACAGTTCATAGAGAGCACTATGGAAATAGAGGGGAAGTTATGGGGCACACATGTATGGCGATATGTGATGAACTCAGCACCACATATTTGCAATGGGAGCAATACATATACAAATTAATAAGGACCAATGACCTTCATTCAAATGAATGAGTGAGGGTTATTGGTTTTTTTTGAACATATATTATTATTGAAAAGAGGAAAATGATGAACTTCGTAGTATATTCACATAGATATGGTTTTGAAATTGTTAATAGCAATGAAAGTTTACATGATTTATATTTAGAAATAGTAAATATAATCAGTGGCACAAGTGATGAAGAAATTATTAACCATTTTGAGATGTATAATGGGGGTAGTAAAAGCATTTCAAAGTCAATAAATAAAATTTTTGACGAAAAATTCACATCATGTGGTTGGAAGCCACAAAGTTATATATTTAAAGATAATGAGTATCGACAAAAGAAAAACGATAATTGGAGATTAGATTTTGCAAAGAAAGATTTTTCAATTGAAGTTGCCTTTAATCATGGTGGATCAATAGCATGGAATCTAATAAAACCAGTTTTAGCATCCGAATTAAACCATATTGAAAAAGATATTCAAACCAAAATTGGTGTTATAATTTGTGCAACAGAGAAGATGAAAAAATATGGTGGATTTGATGGGGCAATAGGAACGTACGAAAATTTTATTAGTTACTCAAAAGCACTTACGACAATACTAACGACACCTTTAATAATTATTGGACTCGATGCCCCAGATACCTTTGAAATTAAACATAAAAATCATGGTAATAGAAAAATTGGTTATGTGAATAAATTAGAAAACGAACCTAATTAGGTTCGTTTTCAAAAATTCGATTTAGCTCTCTAGCAATTTGAGTAATTACAGGAACAACCAATGCGTTTCCCATACAAAAATATCTTTGACTATTTGTCATTCCGGTATTTGTCCAATTATCTTCAAAACCATTTAACCGTTCACATTCAACCGGTGTTATGAAACGATATCGATTGGTATTTGGATCTAGTATGATATGTGATGTTCGACTGACTTTCCCTTCAGCAGTTAACATTGTTCTTGAAGGGCTATCAAGAGGTTCTGGAAATGGAATAGCACCTTCAGAAAAGTGATATACAAAACCGTCAGATTTAACTCTTTCTTTAGATTTTGCACCTTTTTCGATGAGTGCTTTTGCATATTGGGTATCTGACAAGTAAAAAGCTTCATCCACTTCATTCTCTAGAACATTCCTTAAAGTGATAGGTGGCAAATTGTAATTTGGAGTTAGTCGCAATGTCAAAATCTGCGCATTAATCATAACGCCGCTATTTTCAAATTGATGATGAAAATTATCGGATAAGTCTTGAATATCTACCGTATTATCAGCTTCCATCATATGAATAATATTCTCTTCTGGTTGATGAGCTGGAATCAGTACAGGGAATTGAGTTGCGAAAAGACCTTCTCTTGTAATAAGATCAGTGAGATTTTCGACGTTTTGCATTCGATTAAAATGGGCTGTGTTCATATGGTAAGCAAATATGAAAACTCTTCGTCGTCGTTGAGCATTACCATAATCGGCCGCATTAATTACACGCCATTCAGCAGCATATCCTAAGTTGTGGAGACAACCAAGTATAATACCAAAATCACGACCTCTTTGAGATGCTGGTGATTTTAATAGACGATCTACGTTCTCAAGTAAAACAAAAGGTGGTGTTTTCGCTTCCAAGATTTTGTAAATCTCCCACCATAGTACCCCTTTTTTACCTTGAATACCTTTCGCACCAGTAGTGGCGACAGAGTAGTCTTGGCATGGAAATCCACCAACAAGCAGATTGAAATCTGGTATTACATTTGGTGAAACCTTTCCGATGTCTTCGTTTGAACAATTATGATTTTCACCAAAATTTTTTGTATAGCAATTATAAGCAAATTGTGTTTTGAACTTAGGCTCCCATTGATTGGCAAACACAGTATTCCATTCGCCTGCGTTTTCCAATCCGACTCTAAATCCACCAACACCAGCAAACAATTCACAAACTGTTTTATTCATATAATCTCCTTTAGAACAAACGTTCTATAATATTATAACAAAATAATCATAAAAGATCAATACCTAAATTCAAATTTTAAAGGGGTATTTATGGAAAATCTAAAATTCAAAAGTAAAAAAGAGTTATTGGAATACGCAAGAAAAGCAATAGGAAATCCCATCGGAATGTATGATGTTTCTAATCGTTTAGCAACGGGAAAAGGGGCTATTGGTACAGTTATGGAAGAAGGCTACTTTGGTTACAAGCCAAACAGCAACTCGGCTGCAGACTTTGAAGAGCTTGGTGTCGAGCTAAAAGTAACCCCTTTTATACGTACAAGAAATGGGATAAGCGCGAAAGAAAGATTGGTATGTAATATAATCGATTACATGTCAGAATATAAGGAAACATTTGAAACTAGCAGTTTTATGAAAAAATGTAGCTCAATTTTACTGATGCTCTATGAGCATGTAGAAAGCAAATTGAAGAATGAGTTTGAGATAGATGAGGTGGCATTATTCAGTTACCCATTGGAAGATTTAATCATCATTAAAGACGATTGGGAGAAAATTATCTCTAAGATTAGAAATGGCAAGGCACATGAAATTTCTGAGTCAGATACACTTTATTTAGGTGCTTGTACGAAAGGTGCAAATGCAAAGAGCTTGAGGCCACAGCCATTTTCTGAGACTCTGGCTATGCAAAGGGCATACGCATTGAAATCATCGTATATGACTTATGTTTTGCGCGAGTATATATATGGCAATAAAAGATCTGAGTCTATATTTAAGTATCCAAACCAACTCGAAGAGTTGACTTTTGAACAATGGATACTGGAAACGATTAAACCATATCTAGGAAAAGATGTTGATTCTCTATGTAGCGAACTAGGGGTAAAAAATCAACCTAAAAACCTGAATGAAATAATTCTGTCAAAAATTTTCGGGCTGAAAGGACGAATATCAAAAACATCAGAGTTTCAAAAGGCCAATATTGTTCCCAAAACAATTAGAGTAAGAAAAGATGGTCATATCGTCGAGAGCATGTCATTTCCCACATTTAAATTTTTGGATATTGTGAAACAAGAATGGGAGGAAAGTGATTTATACGAGTATTTAACACAGACCAAATTTCTTTTTGTTGTATTTAAAGAATCTGAGAACGAGCAGTTATTTTTAAGTAAACTTCAGTTTTGGAATATGTCAGCATATGATTTGGAAGAAGTCCGCCTTGTTTGGGAGCGTACAAAACAAGTCGTATGTGCCGGTGTAGAGTTGACTGAAGTCAAAGGAAGAATCAATAACAATTTGCCAAAGAGTGAAGAAAGTATGGTGGCGCATGTCAGGCCACATGCTAAAAATGCTTTGGATACTTATCCATTGCCAGATGGTAGAGCAATGACAAAGCAGTGTTTTTGGTTAAATAATTCGTATATCCTTTCGCAACTTGATGAGTAATTAACACTCTTTAGATAGATTATGCCTAATAGAGTCACAAAGGAAAATCGTAGTGAAATCATGTCTCACATTAGAGGCAAAGATACTAATATAGAAGTTCCAGTCGGGAAGTGGTTATTAGCTAAAGGAAAACGGTATCAAAAAACTTGAAGTCTATAAAGGGTACGATTATTCTTTCACCAAGAAATACAAGATTGCGATTTTTGTTAACAGTTGTTTTGGGAATGGACATGAGATTTGCAAACACAATAAGTTGCCTCATTCAAATGTGGAATTCTGGAAAGAAAAGATAGCAGGAATGCTAAACGTGATTTGAAGATATTAAGTGGATTGGAAAACGATGGTTGGTCTATTATTTTGATATTGGAGTGTGAGTTAAAGAAGAATCTTGAGAGATTAATGAAATAATTTTATAAACATATAACTAAATGCATAACCAATCGCATTTGTTCAATAATTGTAGTTGCATATAGAGTTACGAATAATTTGATATTTATCAAGTCAATTTCAAAAATGATATCAATCGAAGAAGGCAATAACTATGTTTTATTACGTGACATTTACGCAAATCGATGAGTATTAGCCAATTTAAATAGATAAAAGGAAAATCTTTATAGGAGTGTCTTGTATGTATAAAAATAAGGGTGAAGAAGCAGTTGCTAAATATTTAGTGCCTTACTTCAAGAGAGAAAAATCAATTGTCTTAGAAAATTATCCTGTATATCTTGGTAAGAGTGGATATCGTAGAGAATTGGATTTTCTAATCATTGATAGGAATCTTGGATTGATTGTAGTGGAATCGAAAGGACTCTTGATTGAGAATATTGAGAAGATTATTGGATACACATGGTACTGTAGTGGATTTTACGAAGAAAAGATAATGCCGTTTAAACAAATGGAAATGCAGATTGACTCAATTGGTAATCTACTTAATGATGTATGTAATAAGGAGTTTCAAAAACGAATCTGTTTAGCACTTCCATTTATCGAACGGAAAGAATGGGAGCAAAAATTCTTAAACACCCCCAATATTCCAAAATCAATAATCTTCAAGGATGATTTGATTTCGGGAACATGGATAAAAAAAATCAAAGCTTCAAAATTAAACAACGTAAATGATTCCATTGATGATGACTCATGGGAGAATATGTTTAACATGATGTCCTTTTCAGGAGTAATGATTAATAAACCTTCTCGAATGGGAATCTATTCGATGCTTTTTATGGCTACATCCTCCGAACTCACAGTTAGTCATTGTGCGAATCTTATTAATATGGCAAAAGACGGAGCAAAAGTATTTGTATTAACGGATTCGCAACAAGCTGTTCAAGCGCTTAAAAGGGGAGATGGTAGAGATTCATATCTAGAAAATATTGAGATTCATATTTCAGAATCTCAATTAGCACACAAAATAGAAATTATTAATGGGAATGTCGGTAATGAGGAGCATTTCAATGAGCTTGTTTTACCCTTCAACAAGTTTAATAAAGAACAGTATTTAGCAACACATGCTCCAGTTGATAAACACGTATTTGTTACTGCAAGTGCTGGAACTGGTAAGACATATCTTATGGTTGAAAGGCTTATTTATCTTATGACTGTACATGATGTCGAATTGTCAGATATTACATTTGTTACATTCACAAATGCTTCTGCAGATGATTTAAAACGTAGAATTCGTGAGAAGGCTTTGGATATGTTTCAAAGGACACAGTCTACTCTATACATCATGCTTCTAGAACGAGTGAACGACTTAAAGATTAGTACTATTCATTCGTTTCTGCGAGGAATTTTAAGAACTCAAGCAAGTACACTTGGCTTGTCGAGAAACTTTAAAATTTCAAGTAAGAAACATCTTAAAAATGTGACTTTGGAGGAGTTAATTGATAGTTTTTTTAATGACAATCCTACTAGATTTTTGGAAGAATTGCCATATGATCATTACCAATTGATTAGACTTCTTCTTGAAGCCTATGAAACTATCGAAAAGGTTGGCTTACCCTACAATAGTGTAAGTTCTATGATGATTTCAGATAGTATTGATGCACCAATACTGGCTCAAATCATGAAATATACTTTACCTAGATTAGATGTCAAACTTAGAGCTGAGAAACTAAACAAAAGTGAAGTTGAAGTGAGTGATTTAATCAGAATAGTCGGATTAATTGATATCAACGGTACTGAGAACGGGGTAACGCACGGAGCAAAGTTTCTTTTTGTTGATGAATTTCAAGACACAGATCGTTCACAAATTAGATTCTTTGCAGATGTTTTGAATCGTATGAATTTCAAAGCGTTTTTTGTAGGAGATATCAAGCAGTCAATCTATCGCTTTCGCGGAGCAGACTATACTGGGTTTGACTTAATGCATAAATGGACAGAACAAGAAAAAGTAAGTTACGAACTCAGAAGCAATTATCGATCCATAACACTTCTGCTTGACAAACTGAATTGTTGGTTCTCAAATCTGAACAGAGTAGGTCTTATCAACTATGAAGAAAAAGATTGGGTTCGTGGAGTAAGAGATGAGTCGTTTACAAATATATTAATTGCAAAAGTTTATAATACTAAGGAACAACATGAGAAGATGATTTTAGAAGTTGTTCAAGAGGCAATAGCTAATCGTAGAATTAATGATAAAGGAAAAAGAGAGACTATTGCATTACTAACTAGAAGTAACAATAAAGCGAAAATTGTTCGTAGCATTTTGGAATCAAATGGGATTCGAACAGAGACTAGCTTAACAGGTTCTTTTTTCACATCTAAGCCGGTACTTGATTTCCGTAGTCTTTTAGAGGGACTATTATATTTAGATGATCCTGTTTCGCGTTTCAACATGTATCAGTCTCCATATTTTGGTGTACCGATACAATTGATTGATTTGATAAAAGCGCAGGGCCAACGTGATAAACTTTTAAGGATACTGGACAGTATGCATGGAAATCGATTTTTAGAATATATAGAGAAAATTAAGTATGAGCCATTTCTTAGCGTTCTTCAAAGAATTGTATCGTCTGAAGGACTTTTAAGCAACGTGTATACTAAATACACTTTTGAAGGTGTGGATGATGTTTCGGCAGCATTAAATACTGAGGAGTATGCTGTTGCTTTTGACTATTTACTAAAATTGATTCAAACAACTTTTAGTACCGAGACGACAAACATAGTGACTATTCTTGAATGGCTTCAGACTAATATTTCTACTAACGAACAAGAAGATGGACCACATCCATTTAGTGATGAAGAAACTGTTTATATTTCAACTGTTCATAAATCAAAAGGTTTAGAATATGGACAAGTGATTATTCCATTCACTGATGAGCAATTTGATTATAAAAATCCAACATGGAAGGACTTTATATTAGTTGAAGATGAGAATGGCTATTATAGTTTGGAATGGTCTGATGGCTTCAACCACAAGAGTGAAAATTATGATTCGGCTAATTGGATTGAACTTGAGGAACGAAGGAAAGAAGAAGCCAGAATTCTATACGTTATGCTAACAAGAGCTGAAAGAAAGATTGTATATTTCCTCCCGAAAAAAATTCAACTGAATACATGGGCTGAAATGATACAAATTGCTAGAGGAGAACAGCTATGAATGTGAGTGTACTAACATATGTTAATCCTAATAATTGGGATTCAAGACAAGATTTTAAAAGAATAGTAGATGGTATCCATATCTGTGCTACAAAAAGTATGACAAATGGGATTCAATCAAGATATAAATCCTTCGGTTTAAAAGATGTTTTTAATAACCAGATGGTAATGAATTCGTTGTTCCCAGTGGTATTTTCTAGTGCTGTGAGACTTCAATTGTTATTGGAATCTATGGAAGCATTAGAAACATCATCGATGGAATCAGAAGAAAAAGCTTTCGTTAGAAAGAATGCGAAAGAAATTATTGACACTGCAGTAAACTTGAGGTTCATTGGAGTACATCCGGAAGATATGGATGGTATGCCACTTGATAAATCTGAAGCAATTGTTACAATGTTTTGGAAGTACAATATAAGTAAATGTCAATCATATAAATCAATCGAACGAGACATATTGAAATACTCAGACAAAATAATGTATTTTAGGGAAACATTAGCGAAAGTACTTGAATGTAATCCAAATACATTGATTCAGAGAGAAATTTTTCTAGATGGATTCTATTACATTACTCCGCAACAGCAAGTAGTGCTCCAAATGTTGAAAAAATCAGGATGTAAGATTGTTTTCTTCAATCTTTATGACAATCGTTACCCTGAAACATTTGAGTTCATACGTGAATCCATATGTTCTTCCAATGGTTGGCCTGATACATGGGAGATTGAAGATTTATCAGGATATCAAGAAATGGGTAATGGTCATGTTTTTCTTAATGCTTTCGTAAGAGGAGGTAGAATTAAACCTAAAAGAAATGTACCGCTTAAGAAATATAGATCATTGAGCCATTTTCAATACGATGTTCTATCAAAGAATTATCATTATGAAAATCAAGATTATGTTCGAAATCAAGGTTTTATGGTGTTTGGTACAAATGCAGACATTTTAAACAATATTCTTGAGAATAATTATCCTGATCATAAAGGGGGATTACGTAATTTTCTCAAGTATCCAGTCGGGCAGTTCATAGCCACTTTACACAGTTTGTATGGAGAAGACGATAAGATTTCTGTTAATTTTGACCAACTATATCGGCTGTATTCATCTGGATGGATATTTAATCAAGAGACTGGTGAGAACGCTCGAGATTTTCTGTTTAGAATGAAACAAATTGAAAGCCATTTCATTGGATGTTCTGATCCAATACAATGGGAGAATAGATTCGATAACTTATTAGATATTGTCGCAAATATAGAACGCTATTTTGATATATCTGAAATGAATGAAGATAGAGTCTATCAAAGCTTTAAGAGTCCATTCAGCAGATTCTCAATTTCAGAATTATCTGAAGTAGAGTTAAAGAAATTAAAAGATTTTTTTAGTATGGTTATCACCTTGTCAAAGATTCTTTTTTCTGAAGGAAAAAGATCAAATTTTAAAGAACACTTTGGAAAACTCACAAGAATTATCCTTCAGATGAGCGAAACTCGCAAGAATTTTCATGATGAACTTGAACGTAAAGTTGTTAAGGAAGTATGTGATGCTTTAGAGAAAATTGATGGGAAGTATGCTTTTCTATATAAAGACATAGGTTCAGCGCTCTCGTATTATCTTAGTGGATCATTGGAAAGTGAACCATTGGAAAGTGAACCAGAGAGATTAATAAATCCATTTATTGAAATAGATGGTGCTGTAATGAGGCTTGATATTGAGCAAATTCACATTACTGGAATGGATGAATTTGGTCTCCCTTTTGGAGAATTTGAATTACCCTGGCCGTATAGAAAACAAACGTTGGCTGTACTTGGGAAACGAATTTCTCCAGTATCATTATTCAACAGTCGTAACCAGACTGTGAAGAAAGTCTCAAGGTATCTGCTCTATATTGCTTTAGAGTTCACAAGTTCGGATACTGAATTTTCATGGATAGAAAACTTTTATGATAAAGAAGGACTTAAAAGAAGCTTTTATACTGAGATAGCGAAAGGACTTTTTCAAGAAGTAATTATTAACTTAAATGAAAATACTTTTATCAAAGGTAACTCTGAAATATTGGAAGAAAAAGATATGTCGATTCTTCCTGTTTTTGAAGATTATTTGGCTGAGTATGCTTATTGTCCAAGGCGATTTATGTATTCATACATTTTGAGTAAATATTCAACTTTCAATAATGATTTTATACTAAAGAATTTCATGTTCACTCACTTGCTACGGGTAATTAAGTATCATTGTGGACTAAGTGAAGACCAAACTTTTTTAGAAGCATATCGGTTCTTTCCTCAATGGAATGAGACTACTATGCGAGCTATGGGATATAAAAGTTTGAAGTTGCATCTAACAAGAGATAAGGTGTCTTCTTATAAAAACATTAGTATTCCATTATCTAGACAAAGATTCATCTTTCCTGGATCAAAGAGTGAGGATATCAATCACTATTACTCAGATGATGCCATAATTGAGGCTGAAGCATCGATTCCCGAGCTGTTAAAAGCTGGACGCTTTCATAGGTCGGGTAAAACCAGTTGTGTGTTTTGTCCGTATATGGATCGTTGCGACGAGTATTGTAAGAAGGAGGGAGTGTAATGACAAACATCTTCGAAATTCTAGCTAAAAATTGGTTAAAAAAGATAGTTTCGGAAACTATATTAGAGCAATTAAAAGTTGAGGCGACAAAAGATTTGATTGAATCAAAACAATCGCTGGAGACATACAGTAATATTGATTGGGATAAAGATGATGGTCTTGATTTCTAAATAATAACTTTGTTTTAAATTATTTTTGTACAATTCTCTCTATAATCATAGTAGAAAATTTTGAATAATTTCATATCGCACATGGAGGTTTATAAATGAAGGAGTTCAAGTTAACCCCAAAACAGCTTGAGATAGTCGAGTCTGCTGGTGATGAGTTGCTTATACGTGGGATTGCAGGAAGTGGAAAGACTGTAGTCCTTATTCGAAAAGCGGTTAAAATGGCTATGGAAGAGCCTATGAAAAGATTGGCCATTATTACATTCAATAATACTCTCAAAAAATCTGCCGAACAGCAAGTAGAAGAATTTAATCTGAATAATCTTGAAGTATTAACATTTCATAGTCTTGCAATAAAAGTTTTGAACAGGATTCCTAAAATTGGCAAATATAATATAAACAATAAATCAACGGATGTTTTAAAGCAAGCAATAGCGAACATTGATGAAAAAAACAAACATCGTCTTTTTGCAGATGAAGAAAAAATAAATTTTGTCATTGATGAGATTTCATGGATTAAAGGCATGGGAATCTTGAATCGTGAAGAGTATTTAAAAATTAATCGTACTGGCAGAGGGACTTTAATACGTGTTTCGAAAGATGATCGTAATAGGGTTTATGATGTTCTTGAAGAGTATAAAAAGCTTTTGGGACGTCAAAAAGATTTTAATGACTGTGCGCCTGATTTGTTTAATTGTTTGAGTTTAGTTCCAGAATCTATGCGTTTTGACACTATTTTCATAGATGAAGCTCAAGATCTTCAGATGATGCAATTAAAAGTTCTTAGGGGTTTGACAAGAGAACGCTATATAGTTGCAGCTGATAAAGGGCAAAAGATTTATAAAACATCCTTTACTTGGAAGGACGTAGGGCTGAATATTCTAGGCGGACGAACAAAGATCCTTGATGAAACATTTAGATCAACAAAGCAAATCGTGCAGTTGGCAAGCTGTTTACAAATTAATGATTCAATATCTAAGGATGAAGAATTTACCACTACTTTACTACCTGTAGTGGAAGGACCAGTACCTAGATGGTATCAATGTTCAAATCAACAAACTCAAGACTTAGCTATAAGTAAGCAAATAAAGGTATGGAGTGAAAATAAGAATATTACTATAGGTCTTCTCTCGAAGGAATGGAGGAGCTTGCATCGCTTGAAATACCAATTAAATAATCATGGAATATTATATGAGTTCATAAAACAGAATGAAGGAAACACTCACAAACCTGGTGTAAAGCTTACTACCTTTCATTCTGCAAAAGGTTTAGAGTTTGATTATGTTATTATTGCAGATATGGCTATTGAAAAATGGCGAGAGATTGAGGACGAAGATGAAAAAGATATTAATCGCAGACTCCTTTATGTATCGATGACTCGAGCTAAAAGTCATCTAGTCATTTATAGTTATGGGGATTATCCTGAGATACTGAATGAACTTGATAGTGAATTGGTCAATATTCAAAGTATTTTATAGTACAAGAATGGTTAGAAAATTTTGCATATGGGTGAAACAGTTGCGAAAACCATAGAGGGGCTTTCCAAGCTTCCAAATACAGAGGTACGCATATCTTATGATCCTAAGCGAACACGGCTACATGTAAAGGTTTAATATTTCCAGATTAGTACGGGATATAGTACGGCTTACATCGGCTCTTCAAATCTTACTAAGGCGGCACTCAGTGAAGGTACTATGTGGAACATAAAGGTATCTAATTACACGTCGCCTGAGATCATTGCAAAATTTATGATCACGTTTGAGACGTACTGGCACATGCCTGCGTTTGAGGCTTAACATGAGGATTCTGAAGCAGATCGCGAAAATCTGATAGAAGTACTGAGTTTAGAAAAACAGCCTGACAATTATCAGAGGCTCTATTCTGATCATGAGCCCTTTGCGTATCATCAGGAGATTTTAGAACAGCTTGAGATCTTGCGTTCGGTGCACAGTTTTTATCGCAAACTGGTAGTGGCGGCAACCGGAACTGGAAAGACCATGGTCACTACGTTCGACTATATTCGGTTAAATAGGGAAATTTCTCAGAGCAGGCTCTTGTTTTTAGTACATCGAGAGTGGATCCTAAAGCAGAACTGCAAGACCTATAGCGCAGTTTTAAAGGATGCAAATTTTGGTGAGTACTGAATGGTGGAATGTACACCTTCATGCTCTGAACGTGTATTTGAATTGACTCTGAGCTATTCCACTGGCAGTCGCAAAGTCGTACGACGTTAGAGAGTCCAACGGGTCAAAGGTACATCACTCAGAGATCAAATGGCTCTAAGGTCATGTTATTTGTCCGCGAGGAGCGAAGTGATGAAAACGGAAAGACGGAGGTCTACACTTGTCTTGGGCTTGCGGATTACACCAACCATCAAGGCAGTGCGCCGATTAGCATTGTGTATAAGTTGAGAGAGAAGATGCCTGTTAGGTTAATGCGGGTCTCCAATCGATTTGTGGAGATTGGGTAAAATCATAAACTGAATAGAATTTTAAAAAATGGGTAATATCACTTTGAGATATAGAAGCAGTTTAATTTAATAATGTCCATATTCAGTATTAATTGAATTTAAGATGTAGAACGAATTTATTAGTGTGTTATTCGTTTTGCATCTTTTTTTCTGAGTAAAAACATAGGAGAAATTTACAGTTACAAGCAAATGAATAAGAAGAGGAGTAAAGTTATTGATAATTTAGGAGGTGACATGAATGAAGCTAACAGATTTTGTCAACGCTCAAAATGAAAAGAAGAAATGTAAAAATATCAAGATTCGAGAACAAAGTATAAAAAAAGATGGTACGAGTTCATTGTGTCAAGATACTAATTATGAGTTGTCTAATCTATGGTATTCTGGAGATCAATCGCTATGGGATTGTGCTCTTGATAACTACTGGAGTTATGTAAAACGTGCCAATCGCGAGCTAGAAGAAAAAATGGAAGAATTGAATTGGCATCAAATAGCTAAGTTGAATACCGAAGCATTTTATGATTTTTTAACTAATGAGTATTTTGTTTGGAAATACACAGCTCCTAATAGATTGGCAACTACTCGTATGCATTTAGTAAAATACAAAAGTGAGAGTAGAATGTCCGAGCTCGCTGAGATTCAGTCTAAGTTATTCACTTTTGATCGAAATGATATATTATATGGACTAAGCATTGCCAAACAAATCAATGGTCTTGGAGTTGCTGGTGCTTCTGGGTTGTTAGCATTGCTATATCCAAGTAAGTTTGCCACAGTTGATCAATTTGTAGTTAAAGCCTTATGTAGTATTGAAAATTTTAATGAATCATCAGAAATTTTCAAAATGAAACCTGAAAGTTTGAGTATCAAAGATGGCGTTATTTTAATCGATATCATGAAAAAAAAGGCAGATAAATTAAATCTCATTAATAAAACTGATTTTTGGACGCCAAGAAAAATTGACAAAGTGTTGTGGACTTTTGGTAGATAACCTCATTTCTGATAATTACAATGGGAGGAGTGTTATAGATTTGTCAGAGTAAATATGTAATCAAGATAAAGGAGAATAAAATATGAGAGCATTAAGTAATACCTTTATGAATGATTTAATAAAAGGAAGATTGTCTCATTTTCTTGAAGCGGTAAAATCTGATGATACACTTTGTTTAGAAATAAGGGAAAATTACATCAATATTTACTACCGAGGTGGAAGTCTTTTAAAGGTTTCAGAAATGAAAGACAATTATAAATTCGATTTTGATGCTAAGTATTGTATTGATAACGGTGGTTTGTGGAAAACAATTGACATGTCTCGGTTGGTATTTATAGAAGATTATATTGAAAGTATGCCTTTAATAAAACGAGAAATGGATAATTGGTTTGCAAAAAAACCGAAGACTGAGAGAGAGTACCAACAAATAGTACTTCGCGAGAACAATCGTTCATCAATTTCAGAAGATACTGATTATTTCATATGTGATGTAGAATATGCAAGTTCGGGAAATAAAAGCAGATTTGATATGACAGGAATAAAGTGGTTGTCCACTTCGGCAGCTAGGAAGAATGTTAAAGCACCTCAATTAGTGCTGTTTGAGGTGAAATACGGTGATGGTGCAATGACTGGTTCTGCAGGCATAACAAAGCATTTTGATGATATCGAAAAATTCATTGATAGCAGCAAGCTTTCAATATTATATGATGAGGTTGAAAGCCAATATAACCAAAAGGTTTGTCTAGGATTGATGGGGAAAATGAACAGAGATATTTCTATAAACAGAAGGGCGAAGCCAGAATTTATAATGATCTATGTAAATCATAAACCTACCAGCATGGTCATGAAGCGAGAACTGTTAAGGGCAATGACGGAGCACCCAAATCTTCCAACCAAAGCAGATATAAAAATTTCAAAATCAAGCTTGATGGGGAGCGGATTATATGCTGAAAACATGTTGCCAATAGTTCAGTTTTTGGAGGAGTATTGAGATGAAAAACAAAACGTTTGGTGTAGAGACTACTTTAGGTGGCATTTTTGGCATAATTGCGATATTTGCAGCAATTTTGGAAATTAGGGAAAATGGCTTTTCCAATGAATCTATTTTGGGTGGAATAAAGGATATTGCGGGAACAATGGTTGCGGTTATGGTCTTTTTGATTGCAATCAGAAATTTAATTCCTCACAAAGATAAGTTGACATTTGAGGAGAAAATAATCGCTGCACTCTCAGATTGGGAAAAATCTAATTCAACCTTGATTATTAAAAGTCTAGACGATGTTAAGACTCATAAATATGGTTTTTCAATGAGGACAGATATTCGAGATTTCTATAGAGCAAACCCTACTACAAAGAATATAGGTTGGTTTGTACGATTGCCGATTATTAAAAAAGAAAACTTTCAGACTGAGCCCTTTGATATTACTTTTCACTTGAATAAAGGAACTTTTTTTGAAGGGGTTATGAAAAGTGAAGATGAATTAAAGCGTTCATATTCAAAGCTTGGTGAAATGTTTTCAGGGTTTATTAATTTTCAGTATAAAGGTTTTGCAGCTGCAAGTTCAAAGTCCGATGAGATAATAGTAAAAATTGAACCGATTCTACGTGATGAAGATATTATGAAATTAATTAATCTACTTAATAGCATGTTTCAGGCATATCTTGCTTCAGCAAATATTAGGGTTGAATAGTTATGAAAACTAATATTATTCGTGGGCAGAATCAAATTGGTGGTAATATTATTGAGATATCTACCAAGACGACCAAAATATTATTAGATATAGGGATTGAATTAGATTATAAAAAAAATAATGAACTACCAAATGTCAATGGTCTATATGATGGCAATGGTTTTGATGCAGTATTTATTTCGCATTATCATAGTGATCATATGGGGTTGGCATATTATATGGACAATAAAATACCATTATTTATCGGCGAGGCAAGCTATAAAATCGTTAAAGCTTCTGATGAATATAAGCATGTTAAAACTATTTCGCCTAAAGGCTTTATTGAAAATAAAAAGCAAATAAAAATTGGTGATATTTCGGTAACTCCGTATCTCTGTGATCATTCTGCCTTCGATAGTTATATGCTATTGTGTGAGGGAGAGGGTGAAAGTGTATTATACACTGGCGATTTTCGTTCAAATGGTAGAAAATCATTCAATAGATTTTTAGAACAACTCCCTAATAAAGTAGATAAACTGATTTGTGAGGGCACGACACTTACTCGTGGTGAATATATAGCTGTAACAGAAAAAGAGCTGGAAGAATTTGCAACCAAAAAATTTAGAGAAATAAAAGGTCCAATTTTTGTATTACAGTCGACTACAAACATAGATAGAATTGTCACAGTTTATCGTTCAACAAAACGCAGTGGTAGAGTGCTCTTGCAAGAATTATATATGGCTGAAATAACTTCAGCTATAGGTGGTAATATTCCAAATCCTACCTTTAAGGATGTTTATCCATTTATTTTAAGCCCCAATCGGTACAAAGATTTACTGAAATACAAAAATCGTGTTGGAATAAAACGTATTTCAAAGTTATCTTTTGTTATGTGTGTCAGAACTTCAATGCTTGGCTACTTAAAGGCTCTATCAAAAGAAATGTCTTTTAAAAATGGATTATTAGTGTACTCTTTCTGGAGTGGTTATAAGGAGAATGAGCAGGTGAAATACTTCTTGCAAGAGTGTGAAAAGCTTGAATTAGAGGTTATTACATTGCATACCAGTGGACATGCTGATGTCAATACGATTAAGAGAATTATTAAAAAAACTCATCCATGTGAAATTATTCCGATACACACAGAAAATCCGGAGTGGTTTGCACTTAATGCAGACTTACCAATAAAAAATAGAAATTAAAGTTTTTGAACTGTATTTCAAAAAAAAATGATTTCCCCTTAGAAATGAGATACACTTCAATTAATAGAAATAGCAATTTTATAATGTGTGAATGAAATCGACTATGTGCAACATTCAAAAAAGGGGGCATACATGGAAATGTTCAGAAATAGTAAATACTCAAAACCGATCGTCTTTACACTGATATTAGTCATCATCGCATTAGCATCTGTATTTTTGATTGCGAAGCTTGCGGGATCACCTGAGTTTAATGCGGCAACGATAGAATCTTTGGATCAGAAAAAGGATACGGTGCTAAAGGCTTCGCTATCAGCCGCGGCGGCTTCTACAGCGTTGACGCTAATACCTGGTGATACGGCGATGCCGATTGCAAACGAGATCGCACAGCTGTCCACTTATTTTATTTTTATATTAGGGGCAATCTTACTTGAAAAGATGCTGATTACGGTGATCGGTCATGTGGTGTTCACTTATATAATTCCCTTTGCCTGTGTTCTCGGGATTATTTTCATTTACAGTCATCAAGAAATTTTCCGCAGTATGGCCATTAAGCTCGCCATATTTGGCGTAGTTTTATATCT
The DNA here is from genome assembly GCF_058683495.1 of Fusibacter sp. QWL-12. Classification (NCBI taxonomy): domain Bacteria; kingdom Bacillati; phylum Bacillota; class Clostridia; order Eubacteriales; family Fusibacteraceae; genus Fusibacter; species Fusibacter sp. QWL-12. The sequence continues at coordinate 1,262,888 of NZ_CM178745.1, read as the reverse complement.
TGCCATACCTGCGAGCATCGGTGTAAGTGAGAAGATCTATGAGTCATATGAAAGCTCAGTGAATCAGGTGATAGAGACGGTAGAAGATAATAACACTTATATCGAAGATAAGAAGGAAGAGTTAAATGCAGAGGATAAAAACTGGTTTAACAAAATTGGAGATTATCTTTCTGATTTAACCTCTGGTGTAGGCGATAGCATCAATGGCATGATTAAAAAAGGCGAAGAATCACTGTCCTCCTTCATGGATTTCATCGCAGTGCTGATCGTCACCTCATGTGTAATTCCAATCGTTGTAATTATCATCTTCTCGTGGATTATCAAGATATTCTTTGGATTTGATAGTGGCGTGGCGTTTAAATCCTTTAGTGTGAAACGAAAGTAGAATAACTTTTAAAAAAAGAAAAGTAAAGCAGCCCAATATAAATGATACGGGCAGCTTTTTAATTTGTTAATTAAATTTTCTCATGAATCAGCTCAATCTCAAAATAATCAAATTCAATCTCTTCAATAAAGTGCTGTGCTTTAAAGCGGGTTTTGTTGATGCGATCGATTTCGTCTGTATTTTTGTTCATCCAGATCGGGTTTGAGATATCGAAATGGTTGCATAGGGTTTCTATGCCTTTTAGTAAGGGCTTTGCATCGGTTAACTTGTCTATGTTGAGTTCGATAACATGATTTAGTATGATGTTGTTCTTTTTAACTATTTTTCCCCAGAGTTTAATCAATGGATTCTCCTATTTAATAATTTTTAATGGTGGATCGAAACGTGAAATGTGATATGGTTTAAGTAAGAACTTAAAATACCTTACCTCATTATATGAGATATGAGGATGTAGGTAAAGGGTAACGAAAATTTTTATTCGAAATGAGGCAGTCATATGACCAACACCATTCAATCTATTAAAACAAATCGCCTTGAAATTAAACCTTATGGAGCAGAAGACCGGATGGCAATGGTAGAGCTTCTAACAAACGAAGAAATCAAAGAGACCTTTATGATTCCTGATTTTTCTTCGGAGGAACAGGTCATCAATATGTTTGAAAGGCTGAAGTTGAACTCACATTCTGAAACAAAATTTGAACGCGGGATCTATCTAAAGGATCAGCTGATAGGCTTTGTAAATGAGGTTGAGAGGTCTGAGGATCATATCGAGCTAGGGTATGTGATTCACCCTATTCATAAGAGCAATGGCTACGCATCAGAGATGCTAAGATCAGTCATAGAAGAGCTGTTTCGACAGGGGCATCGCAAGGTAGTTGCAGGTGCTTTTGAAGAAAATGAGGCGAGCTTTAAGGTGATGCAAAAGTGTGGCATGAAGATGCTGGGTAAAGAAGAAGAAATTAGCTATAGAGGCGTGACGCATCGCTGCTTATATTATGGCATCGAGCGTTAAAATAAAAGGGTGCAATTGCCCATCTTAACAGATGTGCAAAAGCACCCTTTGTCACGTTTTAGACGCGTTAACGTCTAAACCACCTCTTATCGTTCAACAAAATCACACTCCTTTCTTTGAAGTATTAACCGGTCAAGTACATTGTCTCATGTGAGACGTTACGGGTCTAGAGAAAGACTTTTTTAAATCGTTTTTTCTACTCAAAAAGATGACAGTTACGGCATTATTTTTGAGAAGCGTAGACGATTTTTTTTATGGCCGCTTCGCTAAGGTGATGTTCCTTAGCCAGTTCTGCGATTTGGCGTTTAGAATAAAACGCTTTGATAATCGCTTGATTGCGGGCATCGAGCTCTTTTCTTAGACCAGACTGATTTCCCCAACCTGTTCTACAGGAGGATTTTGGGACATAAATCACAGCCCCATCAGCATACTTTTGTAGTTCCTCGAGTAGGTGAGTTGGCAAAATCTCCGCTGCATTTTTGTAGCTCACGGGCAATTGCCTCCTTCTTTAATGTTTGGTTGTTCAATTGCTCACCTCCTTTTGAATTTCAGTGATGGTGAGATCACTGTTAATTGAAATATAGACCGAATTTAAGTTTAAGTCAATAGTTTGACCTTTAAAGAAGCGAATAAGGTACTGAGTAAAAATGTATGCTATAATGAACTCAAAATAATAATACTAATTCTAATATAATCATTTGATAAGCTTGAGTTTCATTAAACAATTTAAAGAAAAAAAGACAAAGAAAATACACCTAAGAAAACACTATTGATGAAAGGACAACAACCTATGACATTTTTAGAAGCAAAGAATGGTAAATTTTATAAAGATCAATCGCCAATTTTATTGAGAGGATTTGGACTCGGTGGTTGGCTATTGCCTGAAGGCTACATGTGGGGACTTTATGATAAATGCGACCGTCCTAGACGTATGGAAAGGATGATCGAAGCGTTATGTGGTACCAATTATTCAAAGCAGTTTTGGGAGCGCTACTATAAGACTTATATCACCAAAGCGGATATCGAGTTAATTGCAGAGAATGGATTTAATTCGGTTAGATTACCGATTAATGCAAGGCATCTCTATTCTTTCGAAAATGGTCAAATGGTTTTCAATTCAGAAACAATCGCACTTATAGATGAAATGATTTCATGGTGCAAACAATATGAGATTTATGTGGTATTAGATATGCATGGAGCGCCAGGTGGACAAACCGGTGCGAACATCGATGACTGTTTAGAGGATCTACCAAGCTTATTTATAAACAAAGAATATGAAGATGCACTCATTGAGTTATGGGGAATGCTTGCAGAGCGCTACAAAGATGAACCTGCCATAGGGGGTTACGATTTGCTCAATGAGCCTTTACCGAACTGGTTTAGTCAGTACAATCACATGCTAATGCCGCTATATGAGAAGTTGATTCAAAAAATCAGAGCCATAGACACGAGGCATCTCATTATCCTAGAAGGCCTTCACTGGGCGACGGATTTTTCGGTTTTTGATCAACTGACTGCAGCAGATGTAACGGATGGCATCGCACTTGAATTTCATAAGTACTGGAGCAATCCTGATCTAGAGAGCATTACAGCTTATATTCAGGCGAGCCAACGCTTAAACATTCCTTTGTTTATGGGTGAGAGTGGTGAAAATAATCTGGAGTGGTATGCAACCATGTTTCCATTGCTTGAAAGAAATGAAATCAGCTGGTCATTTTGGAGCTATAAAAAGATGGATTGTATCAATTCACCGATCACCTTTGAACGTCCCGATAGCTGGGGCAAGATCGAGCTGTGGGCAGAGCAAAATGACGCGTTTTTAAAAGGTAGTGGAGAGATTGCAGGTAATCCGTTAGACGCTTTAGAAACTTTAGAAACTTTAGAAACTTTAGAAACTATAGAAGCGCAAGCAATCTTCGATGATTTTCTATTAAAAATTTCACAGCCAAGAGAAGTTAAAAGTGTAATCAATGCCCTTATTAGAAAGGCACCAGTTGTGATTCCAGCAGAAGCTTACGACGATTATCAGGTTATAGAGGGAAGGGTACGAGGCGCTGGCGCTGATTTGAGGCGAACTGAACCGATTGACATCATCTTTGAAAATGGCAAAGTAGGAGAGGTGGACTATAAAAGGAACAATGGAGCCGATCAGCCGATAGAGGAAAATTTACTTGTCGTCTTACATCAAGGTGAAACTGTATCGTATGGTTTTTGTGCGGATACAGAACTTGTCGAAATTAAGGTTACTCTTAAGTGTGAAAATAGCAGAGAGTTGCCTAATATGAATGATGAAAAAACCACAAATATGATGCTTTTGACAGTTGAGGATCATACTGAGCGATACGTCATAGATCAAGCAGGGGCATATACTTTTAAGTTTAACCCAACCGTTAGAGGTGCGTATCACCAGCTGACCATAAGCTGTGAATCAGGTAAGCTACTATTAGATGATATTATATTGAGTTAGATTCTAGTGAATCACTTTAAACCAAAACCACTGACTGTCAGGAGACTGTGACATTCGGTGGTTTAATTTATAAAACAACATTTTTATTTAGCCAAAATCTTGCTTGTGGTAAAATCTGAGGACTCGATGTCCGAAGATTTTTATAAAGGATTGAATCAATGCGTCAACGTTGCTAATATAGATACATAAAGGGTTATAATTATTTATGCAATTGACAGAGTGAGGTGTAAGATGATCAACCACAAACGGTTTTGGCTGACGGTTTTTATCGCTTTTATTCCAATCTTAATAATAGCCATGATGACTTTTATCTTTATTATCTATCCAGGGCAAAAATACGACTTATACGATGTCGATGCCGGTGATGTTTATTATAATTTGAACGAATTTTACATAAGAATGAACGAGAGTAATTTTAAATTTGGAGTCAGCATGTCATTTTTATCAAGTATTATGTTAGCTGGGATATGTGCGGTTGGTTACAATGCTTACAAGATTAATTCTATGGATCCGACTGTGGTAAGCGCTAAGGTGATCGCAAAGGACATTCGCGGTCAGAGTTTTAATACGAGAAGCGGGGTGACTCAAGTCGCAACTTATTTTGTGGTAGACTTTGAATTTGAAGACAAGACTACGAAGCAGTTTTCAGTAAATGCAACTCAGTTTTCGCTTATGTTTGAGGGCAATGTAGGATTACTTGTGTATAAGGATTATTTGAAGCTTTATTTTATCGATTTTATAGTGGAAAGCTTGGAGTAGCTGCGGTGTATACTGTAACTGAAAAGCGAAAGCACGTGTTCCCATAAAATCAATTACTTAAAATATATATCAATAGAATGGAGAAAAGCCTATGAGTTGGACGATTATAGCGACATGGCGAATGGCACTTGAGGGTGTGAGCAAAGGCGCGGAGCTGCTGAAGGAGAATGGTAGTGCATCTGAGGCGATAGAGAAGGCGATCAGATGTGTGGAGGATAATCCGCGTTATGGTTCTGTGGGCTATGGTGGTCTGCCGAATTATGTGGGTGAGGTGGAGCTGGATGCGGCTTATATGAACGGTGATACATTGGGCATAGGTGCAGTTGCTGGACTTAAGGATTATGCCAATCCAGTCTCTGTCGCTAAAAAGCTAAGTGAGGATCGTTTTAATATCTTTCTAGTTGGTGCGGGGGCGGATGCCTATGCGCATATGAATGGGTTTGAAAGAAAAAACATGTTAACTGAAGCGGCGAGAGATACTTGGAAAGCGCGACTCAAGGAAGTGAATGATAAGAATCTTAGTCCATATGATGGTCATGATACGGTGGGGATGGTGGTTTTAGATAGTGCCAACGCCATGGTGGCGGCGACTTCAACCAGTGGTCTTTTTATGAAGAAGCCTGGGCGTATAGGGGATTCTGCGCTTTCGGGTTCTGGGCTTTATGTAGACAGTGAAATCGGTGGTGCGACTGCGACGGGTCTGGGTGAGGACATCATGAAGGGCTGTCTGTCGTATGAAGTGGTAAGGCTGATGTCAGAGGGCTTGACGCCACAAGAGGCTGCGGATCAAGCGGTGCAAGCGTTTTCAGAGAAACTGAAGCGTAAAAAAGGCGTAGCGGGTGCGATTTCTTTAGTATGTGCCAATAATAAGGGCGAATGGGGCGTTGGGACAAACGTTGAGTTTTCGTTTGTAGTGGCGACGGATCAGGATACACCTCAGGTGTATTTGGCAAATTTGGAAAATGGTAAAACGGTATATAGAGCCGTTGATCCTTCTGAGATAGAGGATAAGTAATTCAGTTGAAAAAAAGCTGAAGTCCAAGATTATTGAGACTTCAGCTTAATTTTATTTTTGATTATCGCATTGCGACAAATGCTCCACTTACATATGGGATTAACCAGATTAACCAAACCATAAGACTAAACTTGTGGAAGGATGCTTGTGATTTTTCGTCTTTTTTCTTGAGTACGAGGGCTGCCCAAAGTGCATGTACGAGCATGAGACCAATTGCTAACCCACCTGTAACTGCGTGCCAGTTGATGCCAGTGATAACGGTGTCGCTGCCCTTAGCGATAAAGCTCATGGTAAGTGTACCTGACGTATCAAAGAAAAGTCCGATAAGGAAGAGAATGAGGTGTTTTGGCTCAAGGCGGCCTTTTCTATGCTCTGCCCAAACGCCCCAAGTGTAAAATACAAGTGCTGATGTGATCATAACGATTGCTAAAATTAATTTTGGTTCCATAAAATTACTCCTTCTTCTGTTTAATCGATTGGATCAATCGATTTAAATCATTTGATAGTGTTGCTTGTTCCTCTACTGTAAAGTCTTGAACGAGTGCATCTAAAACATCTGACATATGTGATCGAAAGTGTTTGGCCAGTTCTTTCCCTGATGGGCTAAAACGAATCCAAATGGTTCTTCGATCTTCAGTGTCGTGATGCTTTTCTAAAATATCCATTGCGACCATTCGACTGACGATGCCAGAAACCGTTCCTTTTGAAAGCGACATTTGCTGACATAATGACGAGATGGTCGTTTGACCTTCGTGTCCAATAAGCTTCACAACCAATAGCTGCTGAGGTGTCAAATGACTGACGATGCCCTTTGAGGCTTCAGATACTGGCTGGTCATTATGTGAGAAGCTTAAGTTGATTTGCCCGTAGAGCTCTCGGATTTGCTGAAGGATTTGAAACGCATATGGATTTTCTTTTTGCATATTTACCTCGTTCAAAATTAGTTCGCATTAAAACAGTTCTTATGCAAACTATATTATCAGTGGTTTGAAATTATGTCAACACTTATTTGAAAAAAATAATTTGTTTCATTTTTTAGAAAAAGTAACCTTGCTAAAATGCTGAAATTTCAACATTTCTATCGCTTATTGATTTAGCTTTGTACCCTGTATTTCAGCTGGGAGTGTACCTTTATAATATAGCGCACCATCTTCCACACGAAGTTCTTCAATTGAAAATCCGTTTGAGCTTGTAATGAGTCCGTTCACAAATCGTACGACCTCAGTCTCGACTTTATTGATAACGCTATCGCTCATTTGAAGCTGTCCGACTTGAAGGGAAGTGATATCGATACTGATTGAATTTGAGCTCGTGCGAATCAATGTTCCCTTAGCGTATACGGGCTTATTTGCAGCGACATTTGTGATGATTTTTATAACCGTATCTGACATACTAGAGCTCGTTGAAGCTAATATAAAGGGTGAAATGCTAGCAAGCAGACGTTGGCTTTCTAGCTCAACCATATTTTGTTCTTTAATAAAATCAATAAAAGCATCGGTTAAATTGAAACTCATCTCCCCTTGATTATTGCCATTAAATGAAACTTTAAAGTCGGTGATTGGACCACCATTAGCATTTGCTGTATCAATGAGCGCACTCATCTCTTCGTTTGAAAAAGCCGCCTCGATGGCATTGGTCCCTGATGTTGTAAAATCGCCTTTTGCCAATGTCACAAGGTTTAACTCTTCAATGCTTTCTACAGTGATCTGTGACTTTTCATAAGCAGTTTCATAGTCGGCTTCAGTCCAAGTAACATCTACCGTTTTCCCTGTACTGATAAACACATATATACCGCCAACAACTAGAATGATAATAATTACAAGCACCAATAATGCTTTTTTCATCCTAACTCAACCCCTTTCCATAAATCCACTTTATTGAATAGACAACTGATAAAAATTTATCTATCATATGTATCCATACCCTTATTTTTGAGTTCTAAATGGAGAGTTGTTGGGTTTTCGAGTAGAATAGATATTGAGGATGAATTGTGCTGTGAGAGGCGAAATATTAGTTTGAAGTTGTGATCGTTTATTTAGAAGGGAGCCGAAGATGATGAAATACATAAAGCTTGGTTTGGGTGTGATTCTACTTGGTTTAGTTTTAACGGCATGTACGCCTAATACGAATGATTTGAGCGATTTGGAGGCGAATCTTTTGAGTCAAGTGGATAGAAGTCAAGACGATTATCTTGAAATGATGAAGGATAAAGAGTTGAGTCAATTAATTGTACTTGATTCTATTCAGTATGGTGCATTTACTGATGTCGATTCGGATGAGGCGATGGTGATTTTTAAGTTCTTAGATGTGCCTCATGTAGGTGGACTAGATCGGACGATGGCTTTGATTTGTGACGCAAACACCTTTAAGGTAAAACTGCAGCACACATTTGTAGCAGATCATGTGGAATTACATTTGCTTCAAAGAAATGATCTTAGAAATGAGATTCTCTATATCGGCAGTACTTCCTATCAAGGGGAAACCGTTTATGGGATAGAATGGTTTGATTTAAGTACTGGAGAGTTTGAAAGAAAGAGCATCATTGAAGGTGATTTCGAAAGGAATGCGGCATTCTTTTTTAGTAATGACATCCTTCAAATCTTTGAACTGAGTTATGAAGACTATGAGCCAGTTTATACGTATCAGTATTCTTTATTTTGGAGTCAAACAGAGGCAGTATTTAAGTAGCGTTTCAATGCGTATGAAACGCTCTTTTTTTTGCTCTGGATGCCAAGTGAGCTGGATTATGATTTTTATGAGGTGCTTAGAGCAAATCATGTATTAAAAGCATTAATCCATATTTTTAAGGATCAACCACTACAGTTTAAACCGGGTACACAGTTTGCCTATTCGGTCTCGGGGTTCCTACTTCTCGGCTATATAATTGAGCTTCTGACAGGATTGAGCTATGAAGATTATCTTCAAGCCAATTTATTTGAACCACTTGGTATGAAGGCTTCTGGATTTGATCACTACCAAAAGATCGTTAAGCATAGAGCTAGCCCATACGATGTCAGCGATGGGGTTCTTAAAAATGCGGCGTTCATCGATATGCGAATTGCGGGTGCAGGTGGTGGTCTATACACCAGCATAGAAGATATCAATCGATTTAACAAAACATAGCAAGAATTCCCCCATCTCTAAGCGAAGCGTAGGTGGTGGGATGAATTGCTTCTTTTTTTGTTTTAGAAGTAGTATGAAAAGTAAAAATATCGTATAATGTAAATAAAGAACAAACGTTCTTAGAAAGGAGTGTACATGTTAAAACAGAAGGCTTTTCGCTATCGAATCTATCCAACTGAAGAACAAAAAATCTACTTTGCGAAAACCTTTGGCTGTGTTCGTTTTATTTATAATGCGATGCTTCATGATAAGATTGAGCATTACAAAATAAATGGCGAAACGTTAAATAGCACTCCCGCTAAGTATAAAGCTCAGTTCCCATTTCTTAAAGAGGTTGATTCCTTGGCATTAGCCAACGCTCAACTCAACCTGGAGTCAGCTTATAAAAATTTCTTTAGAGAAATCAAAAAAGGTAATAATGACCAAGGTTTTCCAAAATTCAAGAAGAAAACCTATAATCAAAAATTCAAAACTAACAATCAAAATGGTACCGTTGGACTAATTGATTCAATATTTCTCAAAATACCTAAACTGAAAACGCCCATAAGAATAAAGCTTCATAGACAACCGCCAAATGATGCCGTAATTAAATCGGTCGTTATTGAGCGCTCCAGCAGTGGAAAATATTACGCATCCATATTAGTTGAGACAAACATCGAACCATTGACTAAGGGAATGAACTCTATTGGCATAGACCTTGGACTTAAAACGTTCGCAGTCACTTCAAATGGTGATGAGATTTTATCTCCAAAAGCCTTAATAAAACATGAACAAAGGTTGGCATTCTTGCAAAAGTCGTTAGCTCGAAAAGAAAAAGGTTCCAATAATTACTATAAAAACAAAAAACAAATAGCGCTTCTACATGAAAAAATTGCTAACATTCGAAAAGATTTCTTACACAAAGTCTCTACACAATTGGTAAACGAAAACCAAGTTATCAAAGTGGAAAGTCTAAAAGTTAGAAATATGGTCAAAAATCACAAGTTAGCGAAGCACATTTCAGATGCATCATGGTCGATGTTTGTCGAAATGCTATCTTACAAAGCAAACTGGTATGGACGAGAACTCATCAAAATTGATACGTTCTATGCATCCAGCCAGCTTTGTCATATTTGCGGACATAAAAATAGCGAAGTTAAAAACCTCGCTATTAGAAAATGGAATTGTCCATCCTGCGGTACAGAGCACGATAGAGATATTAATGCATCTATAAATATACTGAATTACAGAACCGTCGGAACGACGGGAATAGCTTAGGTAAACTTGCACCGTTAGGTGCATTGACTAAGAAGCTCCCACTTCAAAACGTAGTGCGTTTTAGTGGTGAGTAGTTCACTATTGGGCTTAGAAATGGTAAAATTATAAGTGACGCTTGTGTCTACAAAATGTTTGATAAGCAGTTTAAGATAGCTGAGGGTGTTTTTTCTGGCTATGGTATCTTTTTGGAGGAAGCAGTTGAATCGGGGCGAACAGTTCATAAACAGTACCATGCAGGTGGCGGTAATGGCGTCAGAAGCATCAATCTATTTTATCCCAAGTTAGATGTGGGGTTTGTTCTGTTATCCAATGTAAATGATAAGCCAGTTTTCAATCAAGTGATGAATCAAATAGAGGCAATTTTAAGCGAATAGGTGAGGGAGAATAGGATGAATCAATATTTATATCAATTAAAGTTAGTTCAAAGATTGAATTCAGATGAAGCTTGGTCAGAGGCGGATCGTCAAATAGTGAGCGACCACTTTAACCATTTAAAGGATCTAACAGAAAAAGGGGTCGCTCTAATTGTCGGACGTACCAATAGAGAATATGAGGATGGATTTGGCATCGTCATATTACAGGCGAAGGATTGGGAAGAAGCGAATGCAATAATGAATTCAGATCCTTCAATAGTCAATGGCATTATGACAGGCAATCTTTTTGAATATAGAATTGCCCTTGAAAGCTTAACAAAGAGTTGATTTATCTTGCCTTAAGTGGGAAAAGAGGCACATTTTCTTTAGCCACATTTTTTAAAAGGGTAAGCTCATCTTCGGTAAGGGGTTGATCCAGCTGATCGATGATTTTTACAGCCCATCTAAAGTGGTCAATGTCTCCTGGTGGGACAACGATGTTTACACCACGAGAAAGAGTGTATCTCATCGCTAGATTTGCAAGATTATAGTCTTCTATAGGATGATACCAAGCCTTTGGATGCTTCACAGCGTCTGAAGGCTGTTTTTCTGTCTGAGCCATGGACTTGATTCCTAGAATGGCCATATTCTTCTCTTTCGCTTTTTCAAGCACATAGCTGCCGTAATCGTTTTTTAGTAGGGATACAAAATTAAATGGAAATAGAATGCTATCAAAATCATAGTAAGACATGAGTGCGAGAGCGGCCTCAGTGGAGTGTGCTGAAAATCCAATGTGCTTGATGTAGCCTTTTTCCTTTGCCTTTAAATACGTTTCAAAGGAGCCGTTTGGACCAAAGGTGCGCTCAACGTCAGATAAGCTATAGACAGCATGTAATTGATAGAGATCAAAATAATCGGTCTTTAATAGCTTTAGTGATTTTTCAAGTAGGGCTTGAGACCCCGCTCTGGTTCTGTCTTCAGTTTTACAAGCGAGAAAAACATCCTTTCTTTTGCCTAACAGTGCAGGTCCAAGACGTTCTTCAGCATTTGAATAAGTCGGTGCTACGTCGAAGTAGTTGACGCCAGCATCGATGGCTTCAGCCACATAATTATTGGCATCCTCTTGCGTTTCATCAGAAACGATAACGCCACCAAATGCCACTCTCGACAGTTTTGCTCCAAATTTATCGATGGTTGTATATTGCATGTCTGCCTCCTAGCTTAAGTATTTTCTATCCCTATCTATACCCATATCGCTGCTGCTAATCATAACATAATATTGATTCAAAGACAAAATATCCATAATATGGTGAAATAAATTGTTATGCTGCACCTTTAGTTGAAAGTAATAGTGAATATTCCAGTTATTTAGGATAAGATAGAAATATAAATGTCATAATAGATTTACACTAACGATTATAAATCAAGTCAGCTTTAGAGTAATAGAAATGGAGAAAAAATGACAAAACATGAGCTCTTAAAAAAATACTACGGCTATGAATCCTTTCGAGATCAACAAGAAGCGATCATTCAGTCGATTTTAGAATATAAAGATACAGTTGTAATTATGCCCACAGGTGGTGGCAAATCCATCTGTTATCAAATTCCAGCATTGATGCTAGAGGGCATCACCATCGTCATCTCACCGCTGATCGCTCTAATGAAGGATCAGGTTGAATCCTTGGATCAAAATGGGATTTCAGCGACTTTTATTAACAGTACGTTGTCTCTTCCAGAGCTGAATCAAAGGCTGATGGCGATCAGACATGGTGCCTATAAACTGATCTATGTCGCGCCAGAGGGACTGATGACCGGTCAGTTTTTCGAACTATCAAAGGGGCTGGACATTAGCCTGATCGCCGTGGACGAGGCGCATTGTATCAGTCAATGGGGACACGATTTTAGACCGAGCTATAAGGTGATTTCTGAGTGGGTCACTTATCTTAAGAAAAGACCTGTCATCACAGCTTTTACTGCAACAGCCACACACGCAGTAAAAAGAGACATCATCGACTTGTTAAGACTCCGTCAGCCAGGTCAATACATCTCTGGTGTGGATCGTGAAAACCTCATCTATCGCGTGGTGAAGCCACCTAAGAAATACGCCTACTTGCTAGATTGGCTAAAAGAGGTACCCTCTGATTATACGGGAATTATCTACTGTGCAACTCGAAAGACGGTAGAGCAGGTGGCGAAGGCACTGAAAAAAGATGGGATAAACGCAGGCTTTTACCACGGTGGCATGCCGGCTGAACAGCGAAATAGCGTTCAAGATGCCTTTATGCTCGATAAAAAACGTATAATTGTTGCCACAAATGCATTTGGTATGGGCATCGATAAACCAGATGTCAGATTTGTCATCCATTACAATATGCCGAAAAACATGGAAGCGTATTATCAAGAGGCGGGTCGTGCAGGGCGTGATGGCCTTGAAAGCGACTGTATTCTGATGTACGATTCGTCGGATATCGTTAAGCAGAAGATGCTCATCACACAAAATAGTACCGATCGAGAGCGTTTTACCATACAGATGGAGAACCTACAAAGTCTGATCGATTACTGTAATACAAACAATTGTTTAAGAGGTGAAATTCAGAGCTATTTTGGCGAACGTGAAGGAATTAAAGCGTGTAGTAGCTGTAGCAATTGTCTTGATGAATCAGAGGAGATCGATTGTACAGAGGATGCACAAAAAATACTGTCGTGTATCTATCGCATGGACCAACGCTTTGGGATTAACCTAGTGGTAGACGTCCTAAGAGGTGCAAAATCGCAAAGGGTTAGAGAGCTTGGTTTCGACAGACTTTCTACCTATGGTCTCATGAAAGAGGTCTCTACTGAAATCGTTAAAGAGCAAATCATGTTCTTAATCTCAAAGGGTTATATAATGATGACTTCAGATGAGTATCCTATATTGAGACTTAGTCCTCTTTCAAGAGCGGTGTTAAAAGGTGAAGAAAAAATTGTGATGAAACAAACACGTCTAGAGGTTAAGACACATAAAAAGGCTAAAAAGCGTGCCAATACGGCTGCGAAACACCCTGAGCTATATGACGCTTTAGCGAAAGTAAGATCGGACATCGCACAGTCAAAAAATGTGCCTTTGTTTGTCGTGTTTGCCAACTCTGTACTTACCGATCTCGCAAGTGAACTGCCAACCACTAAGGAAGCATTTCTCGACATAAAGGGGATTGGTGAGAAGAAGTATGATAGATATGGCAAAGCTTTTCTAGCGGCTATACTTGAGTATAAAGATTTAAATGGGTTATAGTTCTAAGACGATTTTAAATGAATGGTGATATAATTAAATCAGATTGCGAGGTGTCCTATGAAAGCGTATATCGATCCACCTTCTAAAATACCGTTTTATATCCGTATTGGCTTGTTTTTCGCAAGGCGGGTCACGGGAAAAGACTTATTGCCGCCTAGATTATTGGCTTGGTACCCTAAAGCGGCCATCAGCTCCGGCGTAATGGAAGGCTTAGTGGCACATGGAAAAGGCAAGGGCGAGCTAGACACAAGGACCTTACAGCTGATTCGGATACAGGTATCTCTGCTGTCAGCTTGTCCATTTTGCATCGATATGAACGGCAATGGCTATGAACACAACTCGATTTCTGCTGAAGAGCTTCAAGGCCTTCAAGGCACCCTTGACCTAGATTTGATTCCAACTTTTTCTGAGAGGGAAAAGCTCGCCATCCGATACACGCGCATGATCACGCAGACACCAGTCGTCATAAGCGATGCTTTTATGTCAGAGGTGAAAGCCACCTTTGATGAACGTGAAATCATCGTCATCGTAACGACCGCCGCACAGGTTAACTACTGGGCGAGGTTAATAAGGGCACTGGGCATTCCTTCTGCAGAGTTTATGGATCATGAGCTTATGGGAGGTGAATAAGATGCCTGTAGAAAAGCAAAGAAAAAGCCAGATATACCTTCTGATCGATCGACTGAATAGCAAATGGGTATTTTTAGCCTTAACAGCACTCTTTATCCTCTTTCTTTTGGTCTTTTTACCGAGAGAAGCGACGAGAAGTGATCTTTCAACAGGTGGCTTAGCGTCACCGGATACGCAGTTCATCTATTCGGCTTCTGATTTAAAAGCGCTCATCTCTAACTACAGTGAGCTGGCTAGAAAAGAGTATATCATCGCTAAGGTGCGCTTCGACATCCTATGGCCCATCGTCTATGGAATTTGGCTGACTTCGGGGTTGAGCATCGTTTTAAAAGGTGGGTGGCGAAAAGGGTTGATTTTTCTGCCTTTTATCGCAGTGATTTTTGACTTTCTAGAGAACATCGCCGTTTCAACTGCCATGGCGACGTATCCGAGCCCACTAGGGATTGCACTTTATCTTGCGCCGATCTTTACTGGCATTAAATGGTTGATGCTGAATTTAGCCATGCTGATTTTTGGTGGTGTGGTCATTGTAAAACTGGCGAGTTATATATTGAAAAAGGTTTCGAGATAATTGGGGGTAACGAGATGAGTAAGGTAATCGTAAAAAATTGTTCGGATTATGAAAACGACCGTGTGAAATTGGCGATTTTAGAAGGGTTAAACCCTTTGGGCGGTCTTTCCAATTATATAAAGGAAGGGTCGAAGGTACTCCTTAAAATTAACCTCATCGGTCCAAAGAAGGCAGATCGTGCTGCGACGACGCATCCTGAGTTCGTCAGAGCGGTGGGTCAGCTGGTGAAGGAACTTGGGGCAGAGGTGTACGTGGGGGATAGCTCAGGGGGTGCAATCGCTGGTATGGCACCGACGAAGAAGAGCTTTACAGTAGCGGGGATTGAGCGCATCGCTGAAGAGGAAGGGTTCACCTTAATCAATTTCGATGAGGTTGGACCCGTGTCGAAGCAGTCAGATGAAAATTATACTGAGGAGCTTTTTATCACGAAGGCCATCGAGGAAATGGATGTGGTGATCAATCTGCCAAAGATGAAGACGCACTCTATGGGCATCTACACCGGTGCGGTAAAGAACCTATTTGGCGCGATTCCAGGTCTTAGAAAGGCGAAGTATCACCGCGATGCACCGAATCCAGAGGTTTTTGGAGAGGTATTAGCGGATATTCATAAATCCATTCACAACATGCCGCTGCACATCATGGATGGGATCGTCTCTATGCAGGGAGAAGGGCCGACGGCGGGTAAGCCTTATCCAGCGGGTAAGGTGCTAATTTCTGAAGATCCGCTGGCGCTGGATCGCATCGCCATCGAGATGATGGGGATTAAGCCTGAACGCGTGGACATCTTAAAAGCCAGCATCAAAAGGGGCATCGGTCGTTGGGAGCCTCAGGAGATCGAAGTTGTCGGTGATTATGAGGTGCTTCGCAACTACGAACTGCCTAAAAGCTATGTGACTAACGTCACTAAGGACAATTCTGGCGTAAAAGGGGTCATTGACTTTTTTAAGGTTGTCCCTGTGGTGAACACGAAAAAATGCGTGAACTGCAACTCATGCGTGGACAGCTGTCCTGTAAGTGCCATCGATAGAGCGACGAAGAAAATCGATTATAGCATCTGTATCGATTGTTTGTGCTGTCATGAGCTCTGTATGGTGGAGGCAGTGGATTTGAAATCAAAGAATGTGATGGTCAATGTGGTGAGAAGCGTCGCTAATTTATTCTTAAAATAAAGATAAACAAAACGGGCTGGAAACAAGCCTAAAGCACTAGAAAGGAACAACATGCTATTTTATATCAGTCCGAGTAAAACTATGAAATTAATACAGATGACGGCTGAGGCTGAGGGGCCGTTTATACTGGCAAAACAGCCTGCAGCTACTCTAAGGACCCAGCTTTCAAAGCTTAGCGTCGATGAACTAAAAGCTTTTTATAAGGTCAGTGATAAGGTGGCGCAAACGGCTTATGAACTACTTAGAGTTAAGGAGACAGGTGCAGCCATTGATCTGTTTGAAGGGCTTGTGTTTAAAAATTTAAGCTATGCAACGCTCGATGAAAGTGAAAAGTCATATCTAGCGTCACATCTCATCATTGGCTCAGCACTCTATGGTCTTGTTACGCCAAAGCAGCAGATTAGACCCTATCGCTTAGACCTTGATAATCCCATCACTCTGGAAGAACAGTCACTATCACAGTACTGGAAAAAGAGAGTAACCGCAGCGATGGTGAAACATCCTTGCAAATGGATCATCGATCTAGCGTCTGAGGAGTACAGTCAGCTGCTGGATTTAGAAATGCTCAATGAGGGAAATTCACATAGTAAAAGCAAACAGAAGCCACACAAACAAGTCATCAAAATAGAGTTTAAAGAAAGACGTGAGGGCAAGCTCGTCAACGTAGCAACGTTCTCAAAGATGGCGAGAGGGCAGTTTTTGAGACAGGCTGCAGTGATGAAGGCAGCATCACCAGAGGATTTAAAAGACATCCTTGTAATGGGCTTTGCATACGACGCATCACGATCGACAGAGTCGGTCTTTTGCTTTGTGTCCGAGCCAAACGAATGATTTTATCAAGCTATTAAGAGAGGTAATCCTTGAAACTAATCATATGTGATGACGAAAAAACAGCAAGAGAATGGGCTGAAAGGACGGTCACCGCTTGGAGCGAGGCTAGAAAAGAGCCACTGAAGCTTATGACCTATCCAAGTGCAGAAGCCATGCTCTTTGACATAGAAAATTGGTCGGATGCCGATGGTTTAATCCTCGATATTGAGATGGGTGCCATGAATGGTATGGCGCTTGCAAAAGCCATCCGGCTTAACGATGCCCATATTCCCATCTTGTTTATAACGGGATACGAGCATTTTGTCTTTGAGGGCTACGATGTCGGTGCGGTGACGTACCTATTAAAGCCTGCAAGTGAATCAAAGCTCTTTACTGCACTGGATTGCGTGCGCGCCATGAGTGAAAAAAGCAAAGCCGTCCTGCTGTTAGAAGGCAAAGACGCCTTTGAAAAGGTGTATTTATCCGATGTCATCTACCTAGAAAGTCACAAACACGACACAGAGGTGGTAACCCTAAAGACTCAAATCACCATCAATAAGGGCATCAATCAGTTTGAGTCAGAGCTGTCAGCCAGTGGATTTTGCATGCCGCATCGTTCCTATCTCGTGAACATTGAACGGATCTCAAAAATCACAAAGACCACTGTTTTAATGGATGGTGGCCACGAGATTCCTATTGCCAGAGGCAAATGGGCTCAGGTCAACCAGTGTTATCTAGACTATTATCGAAGGGGAAGAAATCTATGATCGTCCATTTCACACTACTGCTCCTCTACCTCTATGGGATATTCGCAGGCGGAAGGCTCGTCAAGGGCACCTCTAAAAACGTCGTATTCATACTGGTTAACATGACGCTTTTCTTCCTAAGCCAACTAACGCCTTGGCCGATTTGGGGCACACTCGCCATCCTCTTCGTCACTGAGGTCTTTTTATATTATTATTCAGAAACAGTTTTTGGGGAGAACTGGCTTAGCCCATTCATCTATGGGGGTTGGCTTTTACTTATGAATTTAACCTTACAGTCAGGGGGGTGGCTCACAGAGACCGTAGCCGTTATCCTTATGCTTGAGCTCCTTTTCTTAGGGCTGAGCTATAAAAGAAACTACCTTAGAGTGTGGAATGCTGGTGCAGTAACGCTGGTATACGCACTGTTGATCTATGCCGATCTAAGGATACTCGTATCGTCGCCTTTTGTTCTAATTGCCATAGCGACTTTAGTTTTTGCACTGCTTGAAACCACACTTCGCGGCTATGAGAAGGGTTTTCTACATACCACAAAGGAGCTGAGAGAACAGATGCTCAGCCAACAGTACCATGAGATTCAGGCCATCTATCTCAATATGAGGGGATGGCGACATGACTATCACAACCACATACAGGTGCTTAAGGCGACTCTGGATCAAAATCAAGTGGAGACCGCGCGTGGCTATCTCGATGGGATAGAAGATGCCTTAAGAAAGGTCGATACCTATGTGAAGTCAGGCAACGTTATGGCAGATGCGATCATCAACAGCAAGCTGACATTGGCTGAGCAAAAGCACATTCAAATTACCTGTGATGCTTTTTTACCGGATGATCTGTTCATCAGCGATGTAGATCTTTGTACCATATTGGGCAACCTACTGGACAATGCCATAGAAAGCTGTGATAAAGTGGCTAAGTCAGAGCGCTTCGTTAGAATCTATTTGGCGATGCAAAAAGAACAGCTTTATCTATCGATTCAAAATGCAGCCTTAGAGGAAATGGACTTCGAGCAAAAGCATTTTATCTCTACTAAAAGAGGCAACCATGGTCTCGGGATTAAGCGCGTCGCCGCAGTGGTGAACAAGTGGAACGGCTATATTTCGCTTAACCAAGAGCCAGGGGTCTTTGCCACAGAGATTATGATTCCAAACAAATAATGGCTATTAAATGTCATTATTTAACAGCGATCTGCATTTCGTGCAGTATTTCGACAATTCGTGTAAGAAGTGGTTGGTGAACCACTTTTTTTGCTATACTCACTTCATAAAAGTAAGACTTCGCAATTATAATATTTTATCTTCAAAACAGAAATCATATCGAAAGGAACTGTGAGCTATGGCAGCCGATTCAAAATCATCAAAACAAAAGCATGAACACAATCGCAATAAGCAATCAAATCCTCAAACCTACTCGGTTTTGAGTAATTATTTATTTGCCATCCATCTTTACCATGAGGGTGTGGGTAAAAAATACCACCTTCACGACCTACTCGCAATCCTCTTTGGCGTGGCATCGCCATTTATCGCTATGGCATTTCCAAGCTTTGCAGTGGCGCAGCTTCAAAGTGACCGAGCGCTAGAGACGATCTTTATTTTTATCATTGGCTATGTGCTCATACTAAAGGGACTTTCAGTGGCAACCGCATATATCGGTAACGTTCAGCAGATGGACTACTTTTTAGGAAGAATCACCACGGCAGCGCCTAAGCGTCGTCATATTTTAGACATGAACTTCGAAGCCCTTGAGCGCAAAGAAGGTCAAGAAAAGGTAAGGGCAGCAGACGAATGCGTCTTTCACGGCAATGAACATGGGATCGAAGCGTTTCTCTCAGCTTTCCCCAAAGTCGTGCTCAACGTCTTAGGTTTTTTACTTTACTCTTTAATCGTTATCAAAATCAGCCCATGGCTTTTCGTCTTCATGTTCGTCACTGCAATCGTCTTTAGTGCACTAAGTCTTATACAAGGCAACTACTGGAATAAGATGTACAAAAACATGCTCAGCTTATATATGCGCAGAAAAAAGAGTTTTCACGAGACCATGACCGTCGATGCACGTGGCGATATTATCCTTTATCAGATGAAGGACTGGTTGTGTGAAAAGCTGAATGCCGTTGCAAAAGCCTATGCAGATGTGTACCGCAAATACTTCAGATTGGAAACCAGCACGAACCTCATCATCCTACTCATCAATGCCCTTCGAGACGGTGCGGTGTACTTTATTCTCATACGTCAAATGACACTCGGACAAATCGGTATCAGTGAACTGCTCTTGATGGTAGGGGTTGTCGCAGGCTATAGCGCATGGATGCAGCAGCTTTTCGTAGCGGTACAACAAATCGCAGCCAATGCGTATACCGTTTCTCAGTATCGTGACTTCCTAGCATACGGCAATGAGCCTGAAAACAGCATCACACAACTATCACTTGAAAAGGGACAACACGAGATTAAGCTTGAAAACGTCTCTTTCCGTTATGATGGTGCCGAACAAGATGTCCTGACAGACATCAACCTAACCATACGCCCTGGTGAAAAGGTCGCATTGGTCGGCGCAAATGGCGCAGGAAAAACCACACTTGTTAAACTGATTTCAGGGCTTTACGCACCGACGAGGGGCAGGATTACCATTGATGGCATCGACATGACACAAATCAGTCGTGAACAGTACTACAAGGCTTTTTCGGTGGTGTTCCAAGATCTAAAAATCTATGCGGCAACCGTGGCACAAAACGTTTCCTGTTCATTGGAGCCCGATCGCGAGAAGGTCGTCGAAAGCCTAAAAAAAGCAGGTTTATGGGAAAAAATTGCTTCACTTTCCAGTGGCATAGATGCCGATATGACACACCACCTTTCAGAAAATGGCGTGCTTCTTTCTGGTGGTGAAACGCAAAAGCTGATGCTTGCAAGAGCACTTTATCAAGACGCACCGATATTGATACTTGATGAGCCGACTGCAGCACTTGACCCCATCGCAGAAAGTGAAATGTACGAAACCTACAGCACCTTTTCGTTGGACAAAACCAGTTTGTTTATTTCACATCGCCTCAGCAGTACGCGTTTCTGTGATCGCGTCTGCTTTATGAAGTCAGGACAGCTTACAGAAATAGGGACTCATGAGGACTTAATTTCACTCTCAGGTGACTACGCACAAATGTTTAACATACAAGCGCAATACTATAAAGAAGAATTCGAATCCAATAGGGAGGTGAGTGCATATGAATCGTTGGCAGTCCTTTAAAAACACACATAAAGCAGGCTTTAGACTCCTTAAAGTCGTTAAGCAAATCGACCGGGATTTGATACCACTTAATTTGATCGATGCGGTCTTAACCACCGCACTCCCCTATGTCGCTTTGGTTTTCACTGCGCAAATCATCGATCGACTCCTAACCATTGACTATAACCGCGCAGGCTATTATGCGGGCATTATGATCGTTACACTCCTGATCATCGGAGGCTTAGATGCAATCATTCTCTATAAAACCAAACAAAGTCAAAGAGGCCTTCAAAACAACCTTGAAATTCTCATAAGAAAGAAGGGAATGGAGCTTGAGTACGATGTCATCAGTGACTCAGAAGCATTAAAAGCACTTAGAAATGCAGAAGAAGCAGCAAAGTTTAACGGTGGTTTGGGACATTTGGTCACCACCTACAAAGATCTGCTTAAGTATTTATTAAGCGCAGTTACTGCAGTTGTTTTCTCCGTTATATTTTGTTTGAGTGTACCAAACACATCGACAGGCATTCTTGCGATCATGGCAAACCCTATTGTTACAGGGATAAACTTAATCACCGCTTGGCTTTTAGGACTTCAAATGTCAAAGCATCAATCCATAAAAATTAAGGCGATAGACGATGCGATAGCTGAAAAGCACTATATTGTAGAAAATCAAATCGGTTATTGGATCGGCGAGGTCCTTTACGATACAGAGAGCGGTAAAACCATTCGCGTCAATGGCATGCAGGAATTAATCGATAAAAATATGGACAAGTTCATCAAAGAGGCGATGCCACTTTATGAGTCTATGGGGATCAGCAGTGGCAAACGGATTTTATCAGAAGGGTTAGAAAGTGGACTGTTTTCTATCGTAACCTATCTTTTTGTACTGGTGAAGGTCGTTACAGGTGCCATCAGTATCGGTGCTTTAACGCAATATGCAGGTGCATTCCTACAGTTTCATCAAGCCAGTTCAAAGCTCGTTTGGTCTGAGAGTGAGGTCAATCGTTTGACCAAGAACCTTCTACCACTAGCCGACTATCTCGAACGTGTTAACAAACGTTATACAGGCACACTCCCGATAGAAAAGAGAACGGATAACATCTATGAAATCGAGTTTCACGATGTGAGTTTTAGATATCCCGGAAGCGATAAAGATACGCTTCATCACGTAAATGCGAAGATTACGCTCAAAAATAAATTGGCGGTTGTCGGACGAAATGGTGCAGGTAAAACAACCTTTATCAAGCTTTTAGTAAGATTATATGACCCAACGGAAGGGTATATTACCCTTAACGGTATCGATATTCGTAAGTACAACTACGAAGAGTACCTGTCACTGTTTAGTGTGGTCTTTCAAGACTTCTATCTCTTTTCTGCTTCGATAGCAGAGAACATAGCCGTTCGAAAAGACTATGATGCTGAAAAGGTGACAGCGTGTCTTGAAAAAGCAGGTGTTCTCTCCTTTGTATCCACACTGGATAAAGGGATAGAAACGGTTATAGAAAATGGCACAGAAGATGCCATCGATCTCAGTGGTGGACAAGGTCAAAAAATTTCCATCGCAAGAGCCTTGTACAAGGATGCGCCATTTGTCATCCTCGATGAGCCAACTGCAGCACTGGATCCACTCAGTGAAGCTGAAATCTACGAACGCTTTGACGAAATGGTGGCAGATAAAACCAGCGTCTATATTTCTCACCGTATGAGCAGCTGTCGCTTTTGCCAAGACATCTTGGTGTTTGAAAACGGCACGATTAAAGAGCGTGGCGCACACGAGCTTCTGCTTAAGAACGAAAGCGTATATGCGGCACTTTGGAATGCTCAGGCGCAGTATTATGCTTAGACGATTAGCTGTGATTAGGTAAAAAGTTATTATTAATATGAGCAATGATTTATTTGAGCAATGATTTATTTGAGTATTATACTCATGTTATCCTTTGATTGAGAGGTGAAATGATGGCAGAACTGAAAACCAAACAAACGGATGCAGATGTAAACGCTTTTATCGAAGCCTTTGCAGCGACAGAACAGAAAAAGAAAGACGCCTTTGAACTGCTTACTTTTTTCCAAGAGGTGACGGGATATACACCAAAGATGTGGGGCCCATCCATCATTGGATTTGGAAGCTATCACTATAAATCAGATCGGAGTAAGCAAGAAGGGGATTGGCCACTTGTGGGATTTTCACCTAGGAAAGCAGCCATTTCACTGTATGTGTATATGGAGACCCCAAAAAACGATGCCCTCTTAGAGCAGTTTGGTAAGTTCAAAAAGGGAGTTGGCTGTATCTATGTGAACAAGCTCGCAGACATCGATCAAGTCATACTGAAAGAATTGATTTTAGAGACCATTCGATTTTTAAAGGAGCGGTATCCAGATACCAAATAGAATTAACCCATAACTCAAACGAAAAAGCGGCAAAAGCCGCTTTTTAATTTTTTTTTAAGAGAATTCCAATAAAAGGATGCTATAGTGATTTAAGGGTGACAGTATATTAACAACACAAGTCTATTTAATGACGTTTTACTAACAAGAATTAGATTGCAAGAGAGATAGAGAGGTAAAGATGAAACGTTGGATTAGCAAAAATTCTAAAGTACTTTCAATCCTGTTTTTTGTCCTAATCTGGTGCATCGTCGCACTGGCAACGGGATGTGAAAATCAGAGTGCAGAAGGATATAGTGGTACGGATACATATTCAGAAGAAACGACGAATGTCAATGATATTTGTGAACCGACCGATTCTGAGTGGGCGCTCATAATGCCCAATTACTCAGGTCATATATATTTGTATGGTGAAGAACATAGTGTTCAGCGCATCTTAGATCATGAGTTTGAGATTTGGAAAGGATTTTACAAGAATCAAGGGATGCGTCATTTATTTATCGAAATGCCTTATTATACGGCGGAGTACTTTAATCTTTGGATGAAAGCAGAAGATGATGAAATCATAATGACGATCTATGATGATTTTAGAGGAACTGCAGCGCATAACATGGATTATATTAATTTCTATAAGAGAATTAAAGATGAACTTCCTGAAACCATCTTTCACGGCACTGACGTCGGGCATCAATATCAAACGATTGGAAAGCGGTATTTAAGCTATCTTGAGGAACAGGGATTGGCTGAGAGTGAATCCTATAAAATTGCTTTAGAAGTGATGGAACAAGGTCAGTGTTATTATGAGAAAAATGACGATAATTATAGAGAAAATAAAATGGTGGAGAACTTCTTAAGAGAGCTTTCAGTGGTTAATAATGAAGATATTATGGGCATTTATGGTGCGGCTCATACTGGACTGGATGCAATGAGCTACAATGGTCAAATCGATTGTATGGGGAAACAACTCATGTCACTGTACAGCAGTCAGATCGTTTCAGAGGATTTAAGCTGGTTGGCGAAAGCCATTCAACCTATCAGAATCGATCAAAAAGAGGTTGAAGGTCAGATCTATGATGCAGGTTATTTTGGGAAGCAAGATTTGACAGGATTTAAGGATTTTTCTTACCGGGAGTTTTGGCGGTTAGAGGATGCCTACGAGATTTTTAAAGGCCATAGTAAAACGGGAGAGGTGCTACCTTACGACAACTATCCTGCAAAGGTGGAGTTTGGTCAGGTTTATTTGATTGAGTATGTAAAAACTGACGGTAGTAGTTACCGAACAGTTTATATTTGTGAAGATGAAATGTGGAACAATCAACTGTCGACAGAAGCGATTAAAACCAGTTTTTAGTTTTTATTGATCTTCACAAATCGTAACACGATTTCGACCGTTATTTTTTGATTGGTACAAGGCTTTGTCAGCTCTTGAAATTACGACGTTTAAGGGTGTCTCTAATGTACAGGATGCAATTCCGACGCTAACCGTTATGGAAAATGATGAGTGGTTTTCAGGTTTAAATTCAATTTCGGATGCCTTTCGTCTAAAATCGTCAAGGAGTTGATAAACTGACTCCGAATCAACTAAGGATAAATAGATTAGAAATTCTTCGCCGCCATATCTGCAAATATCTGCATAGGACTTAAAGTGAGACCTTGCTAGTTCTGAGAATTTCTTTAGAACTTCATCGCCCATATCGTGACAATACGAGTCATTGATGTTTTTAAAGTGATCTAAATCGAACATACAAATAAAACCAGAGTGATTTGGATCTGAAAATACTTTATCTAAAAAAGAAAAATAATAGCGTCTATTTCTAAGGCCGGTTAGGGGATCATTGTTAGCAAAGTACTCTAGCTCGGCCTCGTATATTTTTTGGATCGTCAAGTCGCGGATGACAGCAAAAAATCCGTAATAGGTGTTTTCATTCACGATAGTAGAGAGTGTAATTTCAAGAATTTTAAATTCACCTACAGCATTTTCAATATGGTGTTCAAAGTTATATTCACCTTTTTCGATAATTTCAGACACGCATTTTCGATACAATGCACCAGGAATTTTCAATAACTCGTAAAAGCGGCTATCTTTTACCTTATCAAAACTTGAAATGCCTAATATGTTCTCTAGTGCAGAGTTAATCTCGACGATCTTAAGATATCGGATACTATCGTTAAGGAGTGCCTTTTTATCTACAAATGCATCTAATTTAAGCCCCTCGGGCAAAATGTTAAACAAATAGCCTTCCTTTGAGTGATTAAACAAGGCAGTAAGATGACGCTGTTGATTAGAGAGTGCTCTTCTCACCTTAACGAGTTCGGTGACGTTGTAGCCAAAAGCAATGTAGTATTCAACCTGTTCGTTTGAATCAAAGACAGGTTTAATTTTCAAATCTAAATCGTTAATTTTACCATTATAATCTTTATATTGTGCCTCAAACCGCACGGTTTGAAAGGTGATCGCTGCCTCTTCTATAGCGAATAATATTCTATTTTGCATTTCATCTGAATGAATCCAACAAGGTAAATCCCAGTAAGCATGGTTGATAATGACTTCACGGTCTAGCCACTAAGCGCAATAAAAGACTGGTTAACGGCATAGATTTCACCATCTGGCGAAAGAATGGCGGTTAATGAAGGTGCTTTGTCAAAAACATTTTGAAAGACAGAATTAGGGTCTATATGAATCACCACCTATAATTGGATTGTATAAATATATATAATACCCCAAATTAGCGTCTCGCACCACTTCTGTAGATAGCAGCTTCATATAACATCAGAGTTGCTGCTATTCCCACATTAAGTGAATCACAATCACCATACATCGGTATTTTCACAAGATCAGTCTTAAGGTTTGCATCGTACCAATCCCTCGAGATACCATAGCGTTCACTGCCCATAACGATGGCGATTCTGCCATTGTAATTTTGTTCGTAGTAGAACTTATCTGCGTCCGTATCGGTTAAGATGATTTTATAATTGTTTTTAGTAAGCCATTCGATGATGTTTGCAGTTTCATCTTCTACTATAGGTACTTTAAAGCATGAGCCTTGGCTACTTCTAAGGATTTTTGGATGTGTAACACGCGTTTTTCGGTTACAAATGAAGATGGCATTTGTGTCTGTGCCATCGCTAGACCTAATGATCGTTCCGATGTTACCTGGGATTTCTAGACCATCCAATACGACGATCACTTCATGCTTTTTCGGGCTAAGATTGTGTAAGAACGTTTGTGGAAATTTTGCCAGCGCAAAGATACCTGCAGAGGTACCAACCTCAGCAATTTTCTTAAATGTCGTCGTTGATACGATGTGGATTTCTTCAGCCATTTCACAAAGAGAAATCATAATTTGATAGGCATCATTGGTTGTGATGTTATCGAGATCGAGTAGTAATGCTTTCACCTTTACATCGTATTTAATCAGTTGACTACATGCCCAAATGCCTTCCACGCCAACAAGCTTTTCAGGATTGGATTTGGTATTGCCAACAACAGCTTGAATCTTTTTAATCACCGCTGCATTTTTGCCTGTAAGGCGGCACTTTTCAGGATAATCCGTTCGAATAGAACGTTCCTTTTCTTCTAGGGTTTGCTTTATAAACATGGAGGACTCCTTTATATTAAAGAATATTTGTATGACTTCTTTTATCTATGATACTATAGATTTATAGAAATTGGAAATAGGTTAGTGCGTCGTTTTCGTAAGATCAGGCGTTGAAATTCTATAGATTAATTTAGGAGGACTTATGGCTAAGATGAGCAGTTTTGACTTTGATGAGGTCATCAACCGTTACAATACAAATTCGATTAAATATGATGCTGCTGCAAACATGGGGAAACCATCAAATTTAATCCCACTTTGGGTTGCAGATATGGACTTTAAAGCACCAAAGGAAGTCATAGATGCGATGAAAGAGCGTTCAGAGCACGGTATCTTTGGCTATACAGATGCTATTTCTGAGAATTACTTTAATGCAGTTCAAAATTGGATGATCAAACATCATCAATGGTCGCCTCAAAAGGAATGGCTCGTTATGACACCAAGTATCGTTAACGCGATCTGTGTTGCCATCCGTACGCTGACTGAAGTCGGCGATAGCATCATCATACAACAGCCGGTCTATCATCCATTTGCAGAATCCATCCTTACCAATCAAAGAAATCTTGTGGTCAATCAGCTGCTCTTTACAAACGACACATACCAAATAGATTTTGAAGATTTTGAAAGCAAAATCGTAGAGAATCAAGTTAAAATGTTTATTCTATGTAACCCACATAACCCAATAGGAAGGGTATGGTCAAAAGAGGATTTAACGAAGCTGGGCGATTTGTGTGTGAAGCACGATGTCATCGTAGTAGCTGATGAAATTCATGCAGACTTTGTGTATGAGGATTTTGGAAATAAACACGTTGTTTTTTCTGACTTAAAGCCGGAGTATTTAAACAGAACCATCACTTGTACAGCGCCATCCAAAACCTTTAACCTCGCGGGCCTTCAGCAGTCCAATATATTTATTGCCAATGAGCAAATTCGAGAAGACTTTAAAAAAGAACTGGTTCGCATGGGACTTGGCATTCCCAATGTAATGGGGTTTGTAGCTTGTCAAGCTGCATACGAGCACGGAGAACCTTGGCTTAAAGCCTTAAAGGCATATCTCGTAGAAAATATCCGCTTAATTGAAGACTTTTTAGACGAAAAATTACCTGAGGTAAAGCTAATCAAACCACAGGGTACTTATCTATTATGGCTCGATTTTAGTGCGCTTGGGTTAACACCTGCAGAGCTTAACAGCTTCATAACCGATGAAGCAGGTCTTTGGTTAAATTCAGGGACGATGTTTGGCATCGGTGGTGAGAACTTTCAAAGAATGAATATTACTTGTCCAAAAGCAACACTAGAAAAAGCGTTAGATCAGCTTTATAACGCAGTGCGTATGCGAGTCGCGAACACATAAAAATCTTTTTATATATAAAATAAACTATATTAATATTTCGTAACAAATTACCTTGCTTTTATGACTTCCTATGTTAAAATGGTTGTAATGTTAAACTTTAAACACTAAATAGAGAGAAAAAGTGGAGGTAGGTAGTGAAAGAAATCTTTAAGAAATGGAATGCGCTTAGCATAGTGAAGCGTATTATCGTTGGCTTGGTCATCGGTATACTTCTCGCTGTGGCGATTCCAAAACAGGCAGCTTTTGTCGTGATTTTCGGTTCTTTATTTGTAGGGGCACTTAAAGCCGTAGCACCAATGTTGGTATTTTTCCTAGTTATGAGTGCCATTGCGCAGCATAAAGCAGGACATCAAACGAACATGGGCTCGATCATTAAGTTATACCTTCTTGGTACGTTTTTAGCAAGCTTAATAGGGGTTGTTGCAAGCTTTGCCTTCCCAGTAAGCTTAACCATGGCAGCAGGCGTTGATAGTATTTCTCCTCCAGGAGGCGTGGTTGATGTATTAAAAACACTTCTATTAAATGTAGTCGATAATCCCGTAAAAGCGTTATTTAATGCAAATTACATCGGTATACTTGCTTGGGCAGCTTTACTTGGCTTTATGCTTAGAAGTGCTGCAGATACAACCAAACTGATGATTAGTAATGTTGCAGATGCACTTTCTAACGTCGTTAGATTTATCATCAACTTTGCACCACTTGGCATTATGGGTCTTGTGTTTGACTCAATTGCAACAAGTGGTATTGAATCATTAATGAGCTATGGTCAATTGCTTGTCGTATTAGTTGGATGTATGTTATTTGTTGCATTTGTGGTGAATCCGATCATCGTGTATACACAAATTAAGCAAAATCCTTATCCGCTAGTCCTCAAGAGTATCAGAGTTTCTGGCTTAACTGCATTCTTTACACGAAGCTCTGCAGCAAATATTCCAGTGAACATGGAGCTTTGTGAAGAACTTGGACTTGATAAAGACAATTATTCAGTTTCGATTCCACTGGGTGCAACGATCAATATGGCAGGAGCGGCAATTACCATTTCAGTACTTTCGCTCGCTGCAGTTCATACACTTGGCATCGAAGTAGATATAGCTACTGCACTTATTTTAAGTGTACTTGCTGCAGTAAGCGCTTGTGGTGCTTCTGGTGTAGCAGGTGGTTCGCTTTTACTAATCCCATTAGCATGTAGTTTATTTGGGATTTCAAACGATATTGCAATGCAAGTAGTTGGTGTAGGCTTTATCGTAGGTGTTTTACAAGATTCATGTGAAACAGCACTTAACTCTTCAACAGACGTTATCTTTACTGCTGCGGCAGAGTTTAAACAATGGAAGAAAGACGGTAAAACGATTAAAATTCCTAAATAGTTAAATGTAATGACAAAAAAACTCAGTGATGATGCACAGGCATCTGTCACTGAGTTTTTTTAACGGTTTTTTAAAATTGTAAAAAAATTTTGAAGTGCATTGACAGTAAAAACAAAAAGGTGTATATATAAATTAAGATTAGCACTCGTCAATATAGAGTGCTAACAAAACATAAATTCACATCTATTTTTTATGAAAGGAGTTGTTAAGCATGGCAGGATTAATACCATTCAACAAAAGACGTAACGATTTAATGGGTGTTGGTTTTGATGATTTTCAGAATATGATTGATGACTTTTTTTCAGACACTTGGCCAATGAGAAGAAGCCTCGTCGCAGATACTTTTAAAATTGACGTCCAAGATAGCGAGCAGGCATATCTAGTGGAAGCAGAAATACCAGGTGTTCAAAAAGAGGAAATAAGTTTATCTTTAGATGACGGAAAACTTAATATCTCGGTTAATAAAGAAGAAAATAAAGAAGAAACCAATAAAAACTACATCCACAGAGAAAGACGTATCAGCTCTATGTCGCGCAATATCTTCTTAAAAGATGCAGATGCAGAAGGCATCAAGGCAAAGCTTGAAGATGGTGTGTTGAAGATTGAAATTCCAAAGCGTAACAAACTAGAAACATCTAAAATGATCATGATTGAATAGTAGCCATCCAATTTTTAAAGTTCAATCAAGTTCAATCATATTCGACAGTCTAAAAAAGTCCACTTTCAAGTGGGCTTTTTTCATCTAGCATCTTGCACAAAATTAGTTTATAATCAAACTAATATTTTGAAATTATGCTCGATTAAAGAAAGGTTTGATTATGGAAAAAGTGATTCAAATGATGCTAGAGTCGGGAAAGGTCGGAGTTGAGCTTTCTCTTTATACCATTTTACCGATAATGGTTATAATGATGGCGATCATGAACGTGCTAGACAAAAAAAATATATTGAGCTGGATTGCAAAAGGGGTAGCGCCATTGATGCTCCTATTTGGTCTACCAGGTTTAGGTGTTTTTGCAATCCTCCAAATTCTTTTTATCAGTTTTGCGGCACCTGTGGCTACGCTTAAAATCATCGATCAAGATGATACCATAAGTGATGCTTCTTTGGCAGCGACCTTAGCTGCAATTTTAGTTATGGCACAAGCAAATGCTGTTTTTCCTCTGACATCAGTGGGGTTAAATCTTCCTGTGGGTATTGCAACCTCATTAGTAGGCGGATTAATTGCCAGCTTAATCGCATATAAACTTTTAAAGGGAAAAGAAGCAAATCATAGTAATAAAAACAACATTGAAACGCCCCATTTAAATAAGGACGATTCTGAAAAAAAACTCGATGCAATTGAAGCAACACATAAAAAGAAGAGTATCATCGCACTTTTATTTGAAGGTGGCGAATCGGGACTTGCCATCGTTCTAAAATCCATCCCACCTTTAATCATAGCTGTATTTTTAGTCAATGTTTTAAAAACTGCGGGTATTATTGGTATTTTAGAGACGATTTTATCGCCTGTTCTCACCGCTATTGGGATACCTAGCGTCGCTGTACTTCCTATTGTGACGAAGTTTATCGCAGGTGGTACTGCCATGATGGCGATTATTCTAGATCTTATGAAGCAAGGCCTTATGACCGCTCAAGAACTCAATCGTGTAGCAGGCTTCACCTTAAATCCGCTTGACCCTGTTGGATTAGCCGTACTCGTGGCGACAGGGCCAAGAGTCGCGAAGGTTGCAAAGTCCGCAATATTGGCTGCTGTAGTCGGTATCATCATTCGTGGCATATTGCATCTGATTATTTTTTAATTAAACTGCCTTCTTTGGGGTATTCTTATGTTATAGGAACCTTTATTAGGAGGCAATATGTTGATTCATTTGAGAAATTTTGTGATTACCTTTATTGTTTTCTTCGTAATTGATTTAGCTTGGCTTGGACTCATCGCAAAGAATCTCTATGCGAAGCATCTTGGCTATATAATGGCTGAGAAGGTAAATTGGACAGCGGCGATCTTATTTTACATTCTTTTTATCATCGGTATTTTGTATTTTGCCATTACACCAGCGACGTCTTTGGGAAATGTCGTGCTATCGGGTGCATTATTTGGTTTAATCAGCTATGCAACCTATGATCTTACCAACTTAGCGACGATCAAGTCATGGCCTGTAATCATTACCGTCATTGATCTCGTGTGGGGAACCACTTTATCGACGTTAACAGCTAGCATCAGTTATCTGATTATCGACAAACTAAAATAAACAAGGGCGCACATCTCACATACATACATGTAGAGGTGTGTTTTGCTTTTAAAAGGGGATATCATGAATCGTTTGGGCTTTTTTCTAGGGCATATTCAGCAATTGCCACAAGCAGTATTTTTAATTAAAACATTTGAATCAAACCAATTACAGTCAGAGGTATTAAGAGAATATCAACCCACTATGATGGTTTCAAATGAGGTTGCATCAGCTATACCAGATGAAATTAATGCCTTTTTTCAGGCGAATCAGGTTGATGTGATGGTTTACGACAGCGTTTTAACGGACTGTAAAGTCCCTTTCATAGATAAAATTGAGGCTGCTGCAAGCTTTGAAAAGATTTGCGAAGCAGCTTATCTTTGGATGGATGTGGACAGTTGCTTTATCAACCCACTTCATATAAGTATAAGTGAGAACTTACCTGAGCTCGCCATAAATCCAGTGGACAAACGCAACATAGGCGATCGATATGGAGAGGAGCGCTCTGATTTCTGGTGCTTGCTATCAAAGCATCTTGGTTTGCCTCTAGATTCTCTAAATACGCAATCACCAACAAAGACCATCATATCGAAAGAGCTTATCTATCCTTACTACAATGCTGGGATGTTATGGATCAATGCGCCGAAAGCACTCTTTCAGGAGACCTTTATGGCACTGGAAAACATGCTACGCCTTCCAGAAATTATTGCGATCATCACTGAATCAATGCTTTACAAGATATTTATCCATCAGGCTGTACTGACTTTGATGATTGAAAAACTTTACTATGGAAAAGTAACATCGTTGCCAAAAGGAGTAAATTATCCACTTCACTTGTACTTAGAAGATACATCAAGGCCTGTATTATCTGAACTGGTTAGCTTGAGGTATGATGATTACTTTGACAACAATCAACCACCACAGGAACTATTTACTTATTTTAAAGAGGATTATAAGACGCTAAAATCCAGTTGGTATTATTAGGTCTATAGCATCATCTTTCAACAAAGCAAGTATACTTACTATCATTAGTTGTGATAATATAATATTACGCTGATAAGCATTGTTTGGGGAATAGTTTATCGGAAACCATGTGGGAGGTTATTATGGAGAAAATCAAAGTTAAAAGGAGTATAAGGAAGACCTTTATCCTCATCTTCGTAGGTATCATTGTGTTAACTCAGATCGCAGTAGGCTTGGGGACTACAATTGTTGTAGGATCAGTTTTCACAATGGATAAGAAAAACTCAGTTGATTATTTGGGTCAACAAATTAGTACATCGGTTGAGAACTATTTAAAGGGTTATGAGACGTTAATTCGTTCCATATCTCAACAAGAATTTTCAAAAAAAATCATGTCAGATGCCACAGCTGAATCAAAATTACTAGGAATTTTAGATACAGTTATAAAAGCGAATCCAGACATACTATTTATCTACTTAGGAACTGAGGATAAACGAATGGTTATGAAGCCAGACGACGACTTAGGTGACTATGATCCAAGAACGAGAGATTGGTACATAGCCGCAAAAGATAAAGGAGAGTTCCTTTGGACAGATCCTTATTTCGATGATACTGTAGGTAAGATGGTTGTAACGGCTTGTGAACCAGTATACGATAATGCAGGAAAATTTGTCGGCGTATTGGCAGCAGATATTTCACTTGAAACACTCAATAGACAAACGGAATCCATTAAGATAGGCGAAAGAGGGTATCCAATCATCGTCGATGGTAACAATGTTATCATGGCACATGTGAATCCAGAGAAAATAGGTACAGAGCTGACGACCACTCAAATTGTAGATGCACTAAAAACGACAGATGTGAATTCAGTTGAATATAAATTTGAAGAAAATGGAACGACAAAGAAAAAGTACGCTTCAATAACTAGAATGAGATCTGTCAATTGGTCAGTTGTTTCTACTTTCTATTATGATGAAATTAATAGAAGTATCATATCCATCATTATAGTAAATGCAATTGAATCTTTGGTTGCTATAGCAGTTGCAGTTGGAATTATTTTCTTACTAACACGTGCCTTTAACGAACGCATTCGCAAGCTAGTTGCCTCTATGCAAAAAGCGAGAACGGGTGATTTAAGTGAACATTCTAATATCAACTCAAAGGATGAAACTGGATTACTCAGTCAGTATTTTGATGAAACCTTAGAGGATTTAGCAAAATTAGTTGGTAACATCCAAAATGTGTCAAATCACTTGACCAATTCGTCACAAAATCTTGCTGCGACAAGTGAAGAAGTAAGTGCATCTGCTACTGAGGTCGCTAAAACCGTAGAGGACATCGCAAAAGGTGCTCAAGATCAGGCATCTGATGCAGAGCAAAGCTCAGTGATCGCTCAAGCGCTTTCAGATAAGTTTGGTCACCTGAATCAGTACACTCAAGATATGGTGAACTCAGCTGAAACCACTGGTGTGGCATATAATGAAGGTATAGAATCTGTACAGGAGCTAGGCAAACGCAACGATGAATCTCAAAAGGCAAATTATGAAATTGAAATGATTATCAACGAACTCAATCTTAGAACGCAAGAAATCGGTTCTATCCTTGATAGTATCTCAGATATCTCAGTTCAGACCAATCTTCTCGCACTTAATGCTTCAATAGAGGCTGCTCGTGCTGGAGAGCATGGTAGAGGCTTTGCAGTTGTTGCTGAAGAAATCCGTAAGCTGGCGGAGCAATCTGCAAAAGCGACTGAAAATGTTCGTAAGATTGTCGGAGATATCCAACAAGACAGTACAAAATCAGTAGACAGTATGGCGACACTAAAGGCGATTTCAGATAAGCAAAATGAAGCGGTACAAAAGGTAATCGGTGCATTTGCGACGATTAAGACCGCTTATCAAACGATTTCTAGCAACATCGAATCCATCGGTGGTGCTGTAAAAGAAGTCAATACCGATAAGGAAAGAATCGTCAGCAGCATCGAAAATATCTCGGCTGTATCAGAAGAAACCGCAGCGGCTTCGGAAGAAGTAACCGCATCTATGGAACAACAAACTTATGCAGTTGAAGAGGTTGCAAAGGCGGCACAAGAGTTAAGTCAAATTGCAGGTGAGCTAGATCGAGAGATTTCTAAGTTTATTATTTAGTTATTAATGAGAAAGAGGCGAATGATTCGCCTCTTTTTTTAGTTTTAATGATTTTCCCTGAAAAATGTGTAGATGCTAAGTGCTTCGAGAGACTCAGTCGCTGTAAAGCGATAGCCGTTTTTCTCATAATAACCGATGTTTTTATCGTTTTCTGTATCCAGTCCAACGCCGGTGGAAAGGGGATGATTTGCGCTTAGGGTGTGCAGATAGTCGAGTACCTCTTTTCCTAGATGCTTACCTTGATGCTCTGGCGCTATGCCTACACAGACGAGATAATGATGTGGCACCCTTGGGCGGTGTTTTGTGGTCTGCCTCATGTAGGCGTTGAGCCTTTTAAAGGATTTGAAATCAAGTGTCATAAAATAGCGAAGGATGAAAATCAAATAGTGCCATGTACTTTTTTTCTGATCTTTTTTCGGTGGTTCAACTACCGCAAAACCCACCATCACATGTGGCACTTCCTCTAAATATATTTTTAAGAAAAGTTGACCTGTATGATTTCCGTTTTGTATGACGAAGTCAAAGAATGCGCTTATTTTATCACGCTGACCACTGGATAGCATAAGTAGCCAAGGATCGTTTTCAAAAGCTGAGGTCAGGAGCCCAACGGCAAGGATGC
This sequence comes from Fusibacter sp. QWL-12, assembly GCF_058683495.1. Classification (NCBI taxonomy): domain Bacteria; kingdom Bacillati; phylum Bacillota; class Clostridia; order Eubacteriales; family Fusibacteraceae; genus Fusibacter; species Fusibacter sp. QWL-12. The sequence continues at coordinate 1,227,427 of NZ_CM178745.1, read as the reverse complement.
GCTCGTAATCAGTTAATGTAGCAGTTGATACAATCATTTGTAGATCCTTTCGTGATCGACAGCAAAGCTATAGATGACCTTGAAGCCATAAAAGCTGTAGATGATCTTTAAGATATTGGGCAAAGTGATAAAGGGTGAATAGGTGAAAAGTAGTATCGATAAAACACCAACCAAAAATCCTGCGAGGGTTCTTTGGAAGTCGTATTTTCTGAGTAGGTTGACGAGGCTCGCAGAGAGTATGGTAAATGCCCATATGGTAATTGCAGCTGTCCATCGCTCTGGGTAAGCGATGAGAAGTAGAAGTGGCTGAATGTGAATGGCGATAAACACCCATCTGGCTTTTGAAGACTTGGCATAATGTGAGTTTGTCCCGTGGGTTAAATTGGCGACGATACCACCAGAGATATCCAGATATAAAAACCATAATACGATTTGTCTTATAAGTGACAGCGATGACCATTCTGAATGCGTTAGAAAACCAACGGTAAAGATAGAACCTACTGTAAAGATAAGAACGAGTAGAAGTTCGATGACGGTTTGCTCGGTTCCAAATAATTCATGAAAAAACTTTGGGATGGTAATATTATTTTGCATAAATGCCTCCTGATAATTTTATATAACTGTTCGGTCGGTCAATTAAATGAGGTGAATAAAATCGCTGGATCAAACCGAGCGATTTATGATAAGTGTTGGTTGTTTAGTTTAACTGTAAAGATAGTCGAGCATCATTTGACTTTGTAATGCCCATAAGCGTTTGTATTTTTCTAAATCCTTCTCAAGCATAAAGTGCATGCCTATGGTGTCAAATTGGATCACGAATAGCTCAATCGCTTCATCAAGTTTCTGTGCAAGTTTTGTGGCATTTGGCTCAATCTGGAGAATCATCTGTTTAATAAATGCGGCCATTTCAAGCTTGACTGCCTCAATTTTCACTTGGTATTCCGGATTAACAAGTGCGAGGTTGTAATAGTGGTAAAGTGCCATATAGGCAGTTCGTTCACGTTCGTTGATGTTTAGCGTGAGATCACCAAGTACCGATAGGAATTCTTTAACACTCTTGAAAGTAATCATTGTATTTGCTGCTGGAAAAGCGATGGTCATCATGTAATCAAATAGCTGTTGTGTCATTTCTTCAGCACTTGTAAAGTGATGAAAAAAATTACTTTTACTGACGCCAGCTGCATCTGAAACCTTCTTTGCACTGAGTCCAGCAAACCCTTCTAATGCCAGTATTTGAAGTCCAGCTTCTAAAAGCTTGTGTTTGGTTTCAGTTCCTTTAACGACTCTTAAGTCTTGCTTCATAATCCACCTTCTTTGACCTGATAATTATAATCTAGCATAAATGAAAGCGCACGTCAACAAACAAACTGTCCGAGCGGTCAGAAATAAAATTTGATTGTATGCTATACTGTGAGAGAAGAGGATTCTTTACATACTTTATTCGACGAATAATCAATAATCATTAGCAGGAGGCGTATATGAATACCATTTATGAATCTTTAGTATCTAGAAAATCAACCAGACAATTTGAAGAAAAACAAGTTCCCACTGAGATTAAACAAGCGCTCTTAAATGCGGGCTTTCAGGCACCGACTGCAGGCAATCAGATGCTTTATAGTATCATAGACGTAACGGATCAGGGGTTAAAGGATCAATTGGCTGAAACCTGTGATCATCAACCCTTTATCGCTAAAGCGCCGATCGTTCTTATCTTTTTAGCGGATACGAGAAGGTGGCTGGACGCTTATCATGCAGCAGGGGTAGAAGCCAGAGATCCAGGAATGGGGGATCTTTTCCTAGCGATACAGGATGCTGTGATTGCAGCTCAAAATATAGTGGTTGCAGCAGAGTCGTTTGGCCTGGGTTCATGCTATATCGGGGATATACTTGAAAATGTCGAAACCCATCGTGCGCTTCTTAAGCTCGATGAATTTGTCGTCCCTATCGCTATGCTGGTAATTGGCTATCCGACTGAAGGTCAGAAGAACAGACAAAAGCCAAATCGCTTTGAAGCGGAATACATTGTACATGAGAATCACTATAGAAGATTAACTGAGACAGAGCTTAGAGAGATGCACCTTAAACAGTCGGGCAAGCCTGATTATGACTTCGATAGCACGATTACAGCATTTTGCAATCGAAAATACATGTCAGACTTTGCTAAAGAGATGACGCGATCTTCAGAAATTTATGCCAATGCTTTCCTGAAAAAAGGGGTATAAGTAACACAAAGGAGGTCGTTATGTCTGGATTAAGTCAAGAAAGATGTATCCCCTGTTCTCTGGGAACGCCACCGATCGTAGGGGAAGAACTTAAAGCACTGAAATCCGAGCTATCAGATGGCTGGGAAGTAATAGAAGAAGCGAAACTTGAGAAGCATTATAAATTTAAAGATTTTAAATCGGCACTGGAATTTGTCGATAAAGTTGGTGCCATCGCAGAGGAGCAGGGGCATCATCCTGATATCGAGTTGGGATGGGGTCGTGTGGTTGTCTATTTGATGACACATAAAATTCATGGGCTATCGAGAAATGATTTTATCATGGCTTCGTTAATCGATGCGCTATAACAGATAAATAATTAAAGTTTCGTAACACTAAATATAATAAAAGGAAAAGTCAGTTTTGTATCGAATATTATACAAGCTGACTTTTTTGGATTTTTAACATCAATATTGGGGGAACTATGGCGTCTACAGACAAACATCATAAGATAATAAAAGGGATAGGACTAGACGCTAAAACCATAGCGTTAATTTGGAAACTGGCATGGCCGGTTATGTTAGGACAAGCGTTACATACAGTATTAGTGATAACGGATATGTGGTTTATAGCAAGGCTGGGCAGTACAGAGGCAGCTGCAGCAGGAACTGGGACATCGCTTTTAGGTGTTATACAAGTTTTACCAACCGTCGTTGCAGCAGGTGTGGTCGCATTGGTGGCCAGATACTCAGGGGCCGAGGACAAGGGAATGATTCAGACCATTGCGTCAACGGGGCTGATTCTGTCGATCCTCATCGGTGCGGTCGTCACAGTGGGTAGTTTTTTAGGTTTAGATGGCCTCCTCTGGATCTTTGGCGATGCAGACGCTTCAGTGCTCGACATGGCCAGAACCTACGTCGGAATCGGATTACTGGGATTGCCGTTTTTCTTTTACAATGCCACTTCTAGGTCCATCGTACAGGCAACAGGAGACACAAAAAATCCAGTAAAGATTTTTATTACGGCGAACATCTGTAACATCATTTTAGACTATATTTTTATTAACGTTTTCCATCAGGGCATTGGTGGCGCTGCGACCGCAACTGTTCTTTCAGAAGTTGTAGCTTTCTTGCTCATGACGCGACTCACTTTTAAGAATGTATTTGAGGGGAGACTAGAGGTTTTATTTTCACATCTTAAGCTCGAGATCAGCATGGTCATCCGCATCGTGAAAATTGGTGGATTTGCTGTGATGCAAATGATTACACGTCCATTTACTGGTTTGATTATGTATCGATTGGTGCTAGCACAAGGGGTGGCAGCAGGTGCGGCCTTTGGTGTCGGCGGACGATTTTTTAACTTTGTATTTATCTTTCTTGCAGGTCTAGGCACAGCACTTTCGGTTATGGTAGGGCAAAGTCTAGGACAATCAGATATTCCAAAGGCAAAACGTCTGGTTAAACAAGGGGTTCTGCTGGCAACAATTAATATGATTGTGTTCTCGATACCTTTTTATATCTTTCCACACAGCTTCATGCGATTTTTCGTCGATGATCCTGAAGTCATCCGAATTGGTGTCAATTACCTTAGAATCACCTATACAGGTGTCCTTTTCGCGATCATCAACACGGTATTTGGATCGGCGTTTTCAGGCGCAGGGGATACCTTCCCGCCAATGCTGGCATCACTTGTGGGCAACTGGGCAGTAAAAATTCCACTTGCCATCTTACTCACAACCTTAATCCCTCTTGGATCTGACGGTGTCTGGCTCGCAATTGGCATCTCAGTTGCAGCAGAGGCGGCGATTATGGCGATCTGGTTTGGAAAAGGCAAATGGCAACATAAGAAAATCTAAAAAAGTAAATCTAAAAAGTAAATTTAAAAAAGTAAATTTAAAAAAGTAAGTTTAAAAAAGTAAGTTTAAAAAAGTAAATTTAAAAAAGTAAATCCTATAAAGATCCCGTTAAAACAGTTAGCTGTCGACGAATTCTTTATAGGATTTTTTTAGTCTTAAGATGAGTTTGAATTATTGTTTGTTATGTTAAATCGCTTTTCGATTAAAGGTAATGACCGAAACGACATTTAAGAGCACGATGACAATAATGGTACTAACGACTGCAGGAATGAGTCGATCTGGTGACAAACTGCCTTGAACCAGACTCATGTTTTGTGTTGCAAGCCATGTGGGATTAAACTTTGCGATTGGCTCAAAAATTCCCAAGATCATCAAGACGATAAAGACGAGTAAAGTCGTCAAGAGGCTGCCGTAGCTGTTGCTAAACAAGATACCACCAAGAAGTGTCACACTGATTAAAAAGACGCCAAACAGCCATAGACAAACCCCTGCAAAATAGGCGTGATGTAAAATGCTCACATCCCAGAAATAGCGCGTATAGATGTCTGTTAAACCAAAGCAAAGTACAAAGCTTGCCGTCCAAAGCAGGATAGAAAGTGTGAGTTTACCATAGATGACAGTACTTCTCTTTAGCCCCTTAGTAAGGATATTTATGAGGGTTCCTTTGGTAATTTCATGTGAAATCAACGTACTGAATAGGATGACGAGTACGATGAGCCCCATCTGACCGACGTTTTTATAAAACTGAGCCCAAGAATCCATAGCGGTGGGTTCGGGTAAAGTGATTTGCATCCCTTCAGGCATAAAAGTCTCAAGTAGCTGTGGGGTCACCTTAGCAGTGATGGGATTCATAATTCCCAAAAGTGCGAAGACGACTGCAAAGATGAACACCTTATAGGTGCGAAGTGCTTCTAACCACTCCTTTTTTACAAATGCGATATAAGGTCTCATTTCACCACCTCCATGAAGAGATTCTCAAGCGTCGGTTCCAAAAGCTCTATCCGGTTGGGTACGAGCTCAGCTTCAGCGAGAATCTTCAGTACATGAAGCTGTGTGCTTTTCACGGATTCAGTCTCAATATAAAGACTACTACCTTCTACAGAAAGCTTTGAAGTGTTATCGGATGAAAAGTAAGCCTTCGTCGCATCGAGTTCACGGAATTGACTGAGTTGCTCCTTAGAGGCAAACTCAATTTCGATAATATCGGTTCGGCCATTTTCCTTGATTTCAGATAGGTTGCCTTCTAGTGCGAGCTTACCGCCACTTAAAACACCAATGTGATCACAGATGCGTTCTACATCAGATAAAATATGGGTGGAAAAAATAACCGTTGTCTTGCCTTTCAGTTTGAGAAGGATATCTAGGATTTCCTTTCTCCCGATGGGATCGAGTGCAGAAGTTGGTTCATCGCAGATGAGCAACTTAGGTTCGTTGATCATCGCTTGAGCGATGCCAAGGCGTTGCTTCATACCTCTAGAATAGCCCCCAATTCTCTTTTTCGCATTTTCAAGTCCAACTAAAGTAAGAAGCTCTTGAATCCTTGGCTTTAATAGAGGTTCAGGAATGCCAGTGATCCTGCCACACAGCTCTAGATACTCCTGTGGCTTCATATAGCCATAAAACTCTGGGACATCAGGTAAAAACCCGATGTGCTGGTTGGTTGGCGTCTGACCATAATGAACGTTTTCGCCAAATACTTTTATCGTTCCTTGGTCGATTTTAAGCAGACCCAAGGTCATCTTCATGGTCGTGGTTTTTCCAGCGCCGTTCTGTCCAAGAAGCCCATAAATGCTGTTTTCAGGAACGACAAGGTTTAATCCGTCTATGACCTTATTGCTACCAAATGATTTATGAAGCTGTTGAATTTCGAGGGCGAGCATTATTCATCACCTCTACCAAATAGAAAGTACACCACAGGACCGATGATTTGGATGAAAAGGACGACGATGATCCATAGGATTTTATTACCGAATTTATAATTCGGATGCTTTAAGACGTGTACAAGAGCTGTAATCGCAAGGGCTAGCTCAAGGATAATTACAGGGATTAAAAATGGTAAATACTCTTTTAATTGACTGATTTCGTTCATAAGGTTCCTCCAAATTGAATTATTATATGCGTTAAGATTTATGAATAGAGATTATGCAAATGTTTTTAGTGTTAAATGGTTTATGCGATACACGTTGTATGCTCTTTATGTTATAAGTTTTGCTGATTATACTCTTTGTATGCTCATGTGTTCCACATGTTTAAATCACTGAATAAGGTAAGCGTCTATAATGTCTTATAAAAGTTTTTAAGCTGTTCAAGATAGCTTTTAAACCTTGGCTCTTCACTTATTGCTGTGAAGAATGGATTTGCTTCAAGCCCTTGAATCATACTCATCCCAATCACTTTTTCTGAGCGAGGTGCTTGTGTTCTGACCTCAATTTCTTTAAACCATTCCTCTATTTGATCAAAGTAAGCATCACCTTTAATCCTGATAGGGAAGAGCTTATGCGTGCAGAGCTCAGTGTATTTCTCAAGTTGGTCAAGCGCATGCTCTTTGTTGCCCATCTGCATATAGCCCTGTGCAAAGGCAAGATGTGTCTGAACAGCGATACCAGCATTGAGGTCTTCAATTCCAAAGTCCGCCATCAGGCTTAGCGATCTTTTTACGACTTCATCAAACCGCGCTGGGTCATGGATGCATACCAAAGCATAAGACGGTAAAATGCCGATGAGCTGCATCAGATAGTTGTATTGACCTGCCTGTAAGACTTGAATTGCCTTATCTGTCTTACCCAGTAACTGGTAGGCGCTTGCAAGTATTGGCTCATCGCTAGAAGTTGGACTTAAGATGCCTTCTAGATTTTCGATGACCTTTAGAGGCTCCTGCTGTATAAGGTAAACAGCGGCTTGAAGTGAGTTCGCACTGTTGACCAGCTTTAGGTCATCGGATTCCACTTTTATTCTTTCACAAAGTTCATCGATTTTCGTGAGAATGGCCATTTGTTGATCGGGTGATGGCGCAAGCATAAAGTGGTTCATTAAAAGTAGCGACATTTTATGAATCAGTGGCATACAAGCGTAGTATTTTCGGATCGATTGTTCTATATCAGAGATAACTTTATCAAAGGGTTCAGTGATGAATTTCACCGTAAATTCTGTATAGAGTCTCTCAATGCTATTATGGTCTAGTTGAGGCGAATAGCCAATGAGCTCATCGATGCTAATGTTAAAGTAAGTCGCCAATATGGGTAGGAGTAGGATATCTGGAAAGCTCTGGCCCGTTTCCCATTTGGAGACGGATGCCTTTGAAACGCCAACATAACTAGCAAGATCGTCCTGTGTAAGTCCTTTTTCCTTCCTTTTTTGAGTCAATATACGTGCAAGGTTGATTTCTTTCATGAAAGCCTCCTCGGTTTTCCTTTTTTATACCCTCATTATATGCTTTTTAATGTGGAATACAATGGATTCTAACTTAACTTTGGTGGACAAAATCAACTGATGGTTGACAAATGTATAAATTATAGTTCGATTTTCATACTTAGATAAAGAAAAAATGGGACTCATTTTCCAAATAAATGTAAAATTATTACATTTATTACTTTTCATATACAGTTTAATCAGTTATACTAAAATAACGAGTACTTACATAAAATGTTAAAATTATTAAAATAATGGGGGAACAAAATGCGGGAATTTATCAAAGAGAATATTGAGGAAAGAAACACTATTTATTCATGCAATAGTCAAGAATCACTCGTCAAAGAGCAGACTGAACTTTATAAATCTACATATGAAGATCCAAAGTTACTTAAGCGTGTCATCAATGATATGAAGAAAAGCATTAAAATTACAGGTTGGTTAGGATTTTTGCTGACGGTTTTATTGACCTTATCATCGTTTGGTTATGCAGAAGATTTAAGCAAATCATTTAAGGATGTTAACAATAGTGATTGGGCGTATAAATTCATCAACTCTTTGCAATCAAGCAATATCGTTAATGGCTATCCTGACGGGACTTTTAGACCCAATAACAATGTCAAGGTAAATGAATATATCGCCATGGCTGTGAAAACTCAAGGGTTTTGGTTAGAGCCTGTGAATGGCGATTGGGCGAAACCATATATTGATAAGGCTCTTGAGCTACACATTATTGAGCCGAATCAATTTACAGATTATAATGCAAAGATTACGCGTCAAAGTATGGCGGTTATTACAATGAATACGATTTATCTCAATGAAGAGAGACCAACAAATGAGTATGACCAATACGTCTCAAATGAAATAAAAGATTATAAGGATATATGTGGTTACTGTGCTCAAAGTGTATTAGATGCGTACAAGATGGGAATAACGACTGGGTATTCAGATAAGACTTTCAGAGGATCCAACTTTTCTACTCGTGCAGAAGCTACAACCTTTATTAGTAAGATTATTAATACTGAGTTGAGAGATAAACCTTATAAAGAGTACAAGACATCACTAGATGTATGGTATTGGATTAATCCTAACGGAGAACGTGTATTTGCAGAAACAAATATCTATAAGAGCGGTGAATTCAAGCTTGTTAAAGAAGATTTCTATATGCCAGTTTATAAAGGCATAAATGTTACTGAAATGTATGAACTAGGTAAGTATATGAATCAACTTACAGTAAACGAGGGGGATAATCCTTTCTATATTTTCAATCAAGGTGATAATGGTTTTTCAATTTATGGATATAAGAATAAAGATCAGTATTTATCAATTTTTAGTGATTATGTTTTATATGGAGATCAAGTAGTTCAATTTCCAGTAAAAACAGAAATTATTTTGGGAGCAGAAGCTTATATGTACGGCGAATATTCATATTCAATTGTACTTCAAAAAGAAAACTATGAAATATATAGTGATTTTATTGAAAAAATGATTCAATTCTCATTTGGAAGCGACTCGGCTACAGTTATTAGCAGGATAAACAATGCGATGATTACTAATGAACAAGACTTGATCAAATTTGGAATAGCAGGACGGAATGTATCAATTAACAATACATCAACCAAAATTTATATTAATTATTCAGTTAAGTATCAGTAAGGAGAAGATTTTGTGAAGCGAAATATTAAACGAATTATTGGTCTGTATTTGGTCATGACGTTAATTGCTCCCTTTTTTAATGGGGGAACAGTTAGCGCTATGGATTATGATTCATCGAACTATAACAACTTTGGTGATTACTATACTTCTTCACCTATGTATAACATGACTTGGACTGAGTATAAAAATTACTATGGCGTTCCTAGTGATGTTGAGTATAAAAATAAGAACGGTTGGTTTTTCAATATTGAATTATGGCAAGACCAACAAATCGTGGTTTATGGTGATTATCAAAATGTACCAGGAAATGATTTTAAGAATGCTACGCTGAAGAACTATAGTGGCGATTTAACGGTTGGAAATAAAAAACAAGGATATTATCGTTCAGGATCTCTTCAAGGTGAATATCGCTATCACGGGTATGATGCAGCGGGTAATAAGTACGTCAACCTTGATTTTCCAGCTGACTCAGATTCAGGCAGAAAGCCAGAGACAAAAAAATGGATCTATCAAATTTGGGAAAAAACGAGTCCGTATTATAAATCTACAAGAATAGAAAAAGCGAGTGACTATTATGATACAGCTAAAAAGACCGATCAGTATGCGATAGCTACGAGAGCGTGGATACAAGACACCTTGCCTTTTGATATTGTAAGTTCAACCAATGCAAACAAAGATGCTTATAATTATGCTCACGTTACAACGGCGCCTACAACTCGTTTCCCTGGTGAAGTTCTAATGTATCATCAATCTGATATCGTGTATTATCAAACGTTTTCCTTGAGTAAAATCACGCAGCCTAAAACCCCGCTTGAATTAAAACCTTTTATTGCAGCAACTAAAATCGGAGATTCTTTTGATCCAACGACTAAAGCTGGTTTAGAATACGAAGTTAAATTAACGGGCATTTATAGAGATGCTGAACTTTGGTCGCCTTATACAACTTATGCGGGTATGCCTGTAGAAGTTGCCAGAACGGTTTTTTACAATAAGGATGATATAAAGAAATGGACGCTGAAGCTCACAGATAGTTTAACCGGAAAAACAGTAACAGTAGATAACATCCCTCGAAATGGAAATAAAGGTACGAATACTTTTAAAGTTTCTATCCCTTATGACAGTTACAAAAATCAGCTGTCTTCTGACCCAAACAAGGAAGTGACCGTCGCTTTTACAGGAGAAGTGACAGTAACTTTTTTCAATGAGAAAACCCTTACACAATCGATTGGAACAACAAACAGTGAACGTGCACCAGACCTTGAGGACTTAAATGAAGATGGTGCACAAGAAACTTTCCCTGAGACGCCTTTTGTAAAAAAAGTAGAGTTAGATATTTCTGCACCTAGATACATGCTAGACACTGAGACTTTTAAAATTGTGGATGCAACTGAACTTCCTGATGATGCAACTCGAAAAGTGATCCTGGAGAGTCAAGAGCTATCACCCGAAGAATCAGAAAATTTCATTGCTGGTCAGCATCTTTTCCCACTCGTAGGAGAAGATAAAATTTACACTTATTCAGTAATATATACTGATGGAGAGGGTACGGATGTTTTTTATAGTAGTTACATTGTAGTTTATACTACAAAACCTAAAGCTCAGTTTAAAACGGTAGGTACTTTCAAAGAAAATCGAAAAATCACAGTTAATACTGACTTTACTTCAGTGAATTCCTCGTATCTACTGAGCCATGCGAGTATCTCTAACATTAGCTTTGATGCCACAAGCGATAGCGCAGGAAGCTTAAAATTTCAAACAAAGAATTCAAATCAAATGGTATTTCTTGTTAAGGATGAGTCAGAGCTATTAATCAATATAAAATCTCAAACAATTGTACCACCTAATTTAATTGAGAGATCAGACATTCCATCAGGATATTTTGTTTCTGAAGAATATACTCAGGATTATCGCATTGATAAAGACTATGAGCCTGCAATTATGGCAAACATATGGTTAGGAGTGATGATTCGTGGAGAAACTTTAGATTTTAATTATGATGGATCTTCATATGATGACGATTCGATTAGCATGAACAAATTCTCAATTTATTATGATTCAAATGGTGACGGCATTCCAGAACAAATTGTTAAGCAAGGACTTTGGGATAGTTACGATGGTTATACACCAACTAAGCTAGGCAAATATAAAATCGTCTTTGACATCGAGGAAAGTTTTGGACAAGAAACTATATCAGAATTTATTACTACAACAGACAAAAGAAAAGCAACCGCAGAACGTTATTTTTATGTTGATAACGTAGCTCCAGTAACAGCTATTGAAACAAATATTGATGTGAATATTCCTAAAATTGATGTAATGGTATTATCAGATCAAGGCATTACACGTGAGCTTAACAATGAAATTTCTAATAAAAGAGTTGATTGGATTAATGCGTTAGGACAGTCTAAAGGTGTTTCTGCAAATGTTCTCCTTTGGGATCTTTATACCTACGTTGATACAAAATTTGTAGCGCCAACTCAAAACACAGGTGGTGCCTATCCACCATTAAAGTGGACCTATTCTTCTGGAGGGTATTCGGGAGTCCTTGATCGTGTAAATGTTAGAGATAATGGCAGTTATTATGACAATGGTTACTACACGACTGTTACAACTACGGTATCTGTGCCAATATATGGAGGTGCAACAGATTTCGATTGTATTATTCGTGGAGACTGTTACGGGATTATTGGTTATGAAAACCAAACAACAACAAGCTATGAATGGGTGAGTAATTATGTATGGCAGGCAGATTACTATGGTGATTACCAAGGAAATATATCGAAGTCAGTTAAACAGACATTTGATCCTACATTAAGCCTTGATTCTGAAAAGTACATCGTTTACTTTGCAAAAGACAAAATAAATAACAAAACTGATCTAGATGCAATGTTAAAAAAAGCCTCTGGAAAAGTGATACTAGTGGGCAATCCATCATTGAAAAATACGATTTCACATTATGCTTTTGTTGATGCCAATCAGCCGTTATCAGATATCATGACTCAAGTGAATGACATTATTGGAAATGATTCAGCTTTGGACAATAAGAAATTGCTGCTTGTAGGTGAGACGTTCCAAACCTATTTTATGGACTTTGACGAAGAGCGGGATACTTTAACAAATATTGGCATTCAGTATGTTCAAGATACAAATTATTATGATAATTCAATGGGCTTAGAATCAAATGCTTTAACCTCTTTTTCTGATAGTGGATTCAAAGCTCAGACCATAAAAACAAGTTTCAATAAAACGGGAAAGTATACCGTTTATAGAAAAATAAGAGATACAATTCCTAACTATACAGGATTTCAAAAAAACTCAAATATTGCACAACTGGAAATCTACGTCCACAGAAAACCCATTGCAGACTTCGAACTCTCATGGACATACGATCAAAATACAAATCAATACTTAACCAACTGGGTGGATCTCAGCTACGATCTTGACCACGAGTTTTCAGATCCAGACAAGGGAATTAGAGATCGAAAGATTATGTATCGTAAGACGAATGGGGATAATGTTTGGCACTATGCGATCCCAGAGCGGTTAACCTCAGGTATCTATGAGCTGAAGTACATCGTAAAGGATATCGAAGGTGCTTGGTCGGATGAGAAGGTGAAAACCTTTGTTTTAGCAGATGCGCCGCCGATTCAAATCTGGGCAAAACTAAAGCCACAGGACGATAAGTTTTCAATTCATGCCATTCCGGCTTCTGAAGGCATCACCATTTACGATATCGAGACGAACTATCATAAACCACATAATCTATCAATCACTTTAGCTGACGCATTTGGCAATCCTGTAAAGCCAATAGCGTTAAATTTAAACAGCGAAAACCCATTAAATTCCAAACAATACAATTTATACAATTGGCAAATTGTGAATGATACACTTGCTAAAACACTACCAGATGGCTTGTATTACATCGAACTAAAAGCAGTAGACACCTCAAACTCAGCACTATTTTCAACCATTAGACTGCCATTTCACATAGTGACCCCCATCACCATAAAAGGATCTTTAGAACCTATGATTACAGGGCTCGACAGCTCTGCAACAGCAGTTACTAATAAATATGCTGAAACGGTTTCAGTCACTCTTTTTAAAGGGACCCCTTATGAAAGAACGCTGAACATGCAACAGGACAAAGTCGATCATGTAACAGGTGAAATTTCATGGAAATTGCAGTTCACAGTTCCAAATGCCTTACCAGAGGGTGACTATAGCTTTGAGTTTACAGCAAGTACTGCCTCTGGAAAAACTGGAAAAGATCTTTTGACTAGAGAAGTGTTAGCACTAAATATAAGTAGTGTTGAAGTAACTGGTTATTGGCAACATTGGCGGGGACAGATTGATCTTTTTGGTAAGCGGTTGAGCTACATGCCGCATCGCTTTCTCTCCTATGAGAAGATTAAGATTACTGCAGAAATATCTGGAAATCCGGATAGTGTAATGCTTCGCTTATCACCTGAGCTTGAAGCGATGGCCTATACCAACAAGTATGGACAAACCTATTATTATCGAGACGAAATAGGCTATGAACCAGAGTTTCCATTGGCTTTTTCTAAGATAAGTGGTAATGAACAATTCTCAGTGTGGGAAGCGACTTACATTCTACCACTGGCAGGTGAGACTATGGACGTAGACGACAATCGATTAAAGGAACCTTATTTCATTGAAGTGATCGCTAGAAGAGGGAGCAAAGAAGTTCGTTCAGTTGTAAATGATATTGATCTCACGGGGAATGTGTACGATATGATTTACCACCAGCCTAAGTATGGCGAATAGTAAATAGTCATAAAACAAAGTGTGATTCTTGAAGCTTTTCTAGAATCACACTTTTTAATTCTTTTTTAAGGCATTCGTTACAGAAAATTCAGACAATTTCGGAACTGCCTATGTTACTATAATTAAAAGGAGGACTTTATGAGGAAAATATTGGCGAAAAGCTTATCTGCAGTTTTGATTTTATTTGTAATTACAGCGATTGCATTTACATTTTTAGAAGTTGGCTTACCTAAGGCTGAAAAGCAAGCGGTAAATCAGAACAGATCTCAGGCTGAAGTTACTGAGATGCTAACAGAAATGGGATATTATGATCCAATACATACTAAATACATAAAATGGGCAACAAATGTTTTAAAAGGTGATTTTGGCGACTACTATGATTATAAAGTCGTACCACGACCAGTTAACGACTATTTATTTAAGTTTATGGGGAGAACCGTACTGCTAAATGGGGTTGCTTTTTTCATAGCACTTGGTATTTCAGTGCCACTTGGTGTATTGGCAGCGGTAAAAGTTAGGAAAAAGACAGATACATTAATATTGATACTTACTATGATTTTTACATCTGTTCCAAGTTTTTATTTTGGATTACTTTTTGTCTTAACCTTTGTAAGACATTTTCCTGGCATACTTCCAGTAAGTGGCATGGGAGATATCCTTTATATTGCAAAGGGGTATCCCAATATATGGGTTCAAATAGTAGATGTGATGAAGCACTTGGTTTTACCCGTTATTGCAATAGCTCTAGTTTGGGTAGGTACGCTGGTCCCATTTATTAGAACATCAATGCTTGATGTTTTGCATCAGGATTATGTAAGAACTGCTAAGTCAAAAGGATTAAAGCCATTAACGGTATTTTTTAAACATACATTTAGAAATGCAATACTACCAATGATCTCTATCACGATGATGCTTTTGCCAACGCTGGTCATTAGTAACATTTTAGTTGAAAAAGTATTTAGTTGGCCTGGAATGGGGCTTCTTTTGATCGATAGCATAAATAAGGGCGAAAGAGATATGGTTATGGCGATTTTGCTAATATATGCATTAGTTGTTTTAGTGAGTAACTTTTTTTCAGATTTCTTACTTAAAAAGGCAGATGCTAGACTCAATCAGGAGGTGCTGTAATGAAAAAGAATCCTCTATTAGTGATTGGTCTGGTTCTACTAGGCATCATAGTATTTGGCACAATCGTATTTCCGGAAATATCAAGTTATACATGGGGAACCTTAGATGGTAATGCGAGATTTAGACCACCGTCAAGTGAGCATCTCTTTGGAACAACCGAGCAAGGATTTGATCTGTTTACAGGGATATGGCAAGGTGGTAGAATGTCATTATTCCTTGCTATAGTAGGCACATTACCATATGTGTTTTTTGGTGTATTATTTGGGATTTTAGAAGGCTATTTTGGCAATAAAACAAAGTCCATTATTTCAGGTATGACGACGTTTATGTATGCAGTTCCTTTGATTCCTATTTTACTTATTATGAGTATCTTTATAGCCCATTTTGAGGTTGATCATACTATAAAAATTTTAATCATCATATTCTCATATGGCTTGTTTAGTTCGCCTGTACTATATAAGGTGATTAAGGCAGAAACCATGCGAATTAATAGTGAAGAATATATGCGTGCTGCAGAAATGTCGGGCACAGGAAAAGTTAGAATCATTTTTAAACATCTTCTCCCGAATTTAATGAGTCAAATTGTAGTTGCAGCAGTACAATTTTTATCTCAAGTCATTATTGTAGAAGTCATTTTGCTTTTTATTGGTGTTAGTTTTCCTATGGGTTTAATTCCAACTTGGGGAAATCTCATTCCCAATTTAACAGGGGTGAATACATTTAAAGAGTATTATTGGATATGGTTTTATCCGATTATGATCGTTATGACGACAACGGTAAGTATCAAGCTCATAAGTGAAGGTCTAAGAGTCAGATTTGCTCAAAAAAGAGAAGGACAAGCATAAAATTGGAGGTAGCTATGAACCATAAAGGGACGCAATATTTAGAATCAAAAAAACTTATTTTAAGACGCTTTGAAAATGGAGACGCAGAACCAATGTATCACAATTGGGCAAATGATGATCAGGTAACACAGCATCTAACTTGGCCGACCCACAAAGATGTCGAAACCAGTCAGAAGGTTCTTGAAATGTGGCTCAATGAGTATGCAGATCCTAAATTCTATCAATGGGCAATCGTTCCTAAAGACTTAGGTGAAGTCATTGGCAGCATCTCAGTCGTTCATATACATGAGAGTTCAAACTCAGTTGAAATAGGATACTGCATTGGTGAAGCGTTTTGGGGAAAAGGCTATATGACGGAATCATTAAACGCAGTTATCAAGTATTTATTTGAAACGGTTGGGATTAATAGAATTGCCGCAAAACACGATGTTAGAAACCCAGCTTCAGGAGCTGTAATGACTAAATGTGGCATGATTTATGAGGGTATTTTAAGGCAAGGTGGTGCAAGTAACTTGGGCATTTGTGATCTTGTCGTTAGATCTATTTTGAAGGAAGAGTATAATGAATAACCTTAATTACTTTAAAAAACAACATCCGCCTCTGTATGAAGATCGAGAAGGAAATGCTAAAGTATACGTGGGTAAAAGCGATCGCGCTTGGACGTACTTTGAAAACGTAACTAAAGTAAATCTTTCCACATTAGTAGAACGCCTTCCAAAAGATTATCGCAATTTTGCGTTAGTTGAGGATTGGATGGTTGAAATAATTGACCCTAACCATCAGAGAGAACGTGAGCTTATTTGTGACCGCTATGTTCTTTCTAAAGAAAACTCAAAAAAGAAGAAAGGTCTATCCAATCAGAATCAGTCCTTTCAAACGGGTACTTTACTAAGAAATCTCATTCCAACTGATGCATATGCAATTCAAAAACTTCATGAATACAGTGATTACACAGATATTGACTATGTTAAGATGAGAATTCACTTAGGTGTTGGTATAGGCATAGAAAAAGATGGAGAGCTAATAGGATGGGGACTTACTCATGATGATGGTGCAATTGGTTTTGTTTACGTCTTACCAGAGTATCGTGGACAAGGATTAGCAAGTGCAATTGTAGTCAGTATCATACAACAGCTCAAAGAAAATGACCTACCAATATACTGCCATATTGAAGAGGACAATTTAGCCTCAATTACCTTGTTTGAAGGTTTGGGTTTTGTAAAAGAAAATCGCATCAGGTGGTTTAGTCTTTAAACCTGTAATTGTTTAAGCGCTTATGCGCTTTTTTTTACAAATATTAGTAAATTATTGAATACTTTTTCTCTTAAAGATGATAAAATAAAATTATTAAAATAAAAGTATAATGATATTATAATTTTATTTTAATAAACATAAAAAATTAGGAGGAAAAATGAAAAGAAAACTGATATTATTACTGTTGTTAATTCTGAGTGTATCAAATCTAAGCTTCTCACAAGATATTACATTTAAAGAATACAGTACATATGGCAACCTACTCAAAGACCTTGGTATTATTACAGGGACAAACAAAGGACTAGAAGAAGAAAAAACATTAACCAGACAAGAACTAGTCGCAATTATCAACAAGATTTATCCTGATCAAGAGAGTTATAAAAACTTTATTCCACCAACACAACCAAGCTTTTCAGATGTTCCAACAACTCATTGGGCATTTAAGGAGGTTGAGTTCGCAAAGGCAAAAGGCATTACTTCTGGAATAGGTAATGGTAAGTTTGGTATGAATCAAGAAATTACAAACAATCAAGCAGCTGCATTTATTGCAAATAGTCTTGGGTTTGGTAATTTCGGTGGCGAAATGAGCTATGAAAGCGCATATTGGTACTTAAATAATACTATGGGAATTGGCATTAACAGAGAAATGCATGAAGTTGAATCTATTACTCGCGGTGAAGTATTTCAGATGATTGCAATAGCCTTGTATTCAGATAATGCAGAAGGCAACCAAAGAATCAGAGAACTGGGATTTTCAGAAAAAACAATTACAGCTTACGAGTATGCATTGTACGTAACACAACCCTATACTTATTTCTCGTTACCTGAAGCTGCTTCATTATCAGGATCAGAAATACTCGGTCATTCAGTCGGACTTGATAAAGACAGATTTACCGTTTCAGAAGCGCTATATAATACTTTCACAGAAGAACTCCAGACCTACGTTGACGATATTATGCTAGACTATCAGTATTATTTAGATGTGAATCAACTATATGTTTATAATCAAGATTTCTCTAGATTACAAAGATACGATTACACTGCTGTACCTCTCGATGAAGTTGATTTTCCTGTAATTGAGTCAACAGGAATATTTAACTATGAAGGTGAATATTGGGGTTTAGAAGTAGAAGCTTATAGCATTCACACATTTGTTGAAGATTTTCCTTCTATCAATTTTTTACTTGAATCTTCTGAAGGATCGGCTGTAAATGATAGAGATATTAGTGAGATCTATGTCGCTTATGGTGACGGATTTGAAACGTATTTAATTCTTTATTTAAATTCTGAAAAAAATCAATGTGGTTATATCATGACCGCTATAGATGATAGTGGTAAAGTAATTGCTTATTATGTTAATGATGATTATGGTTACTATAGATTGAGATAAGAGCAAACGAAACACTTACATTACATCGTAGTAAAAGCCAGAGACTAGAAATCTCTGGCTTTATTATTTGGATAAACAATACTAGTAAACATAATGATAATTATATATCTGATATACGCTTAGATATTAAACACGCTTTGATTTGATAAATTCCGCAATAATCTTATCCTCTGTTCCAATATGATGATCGATCCATTCTGTAGTTAAGTGTGTTAGCTTTAATCGCGATTGGAGGGTCATACCTTCCGCATGAATCGCATTTTGCAGTGCGATAACATCATTTTTAAACTCTCGATGAAGTGTTCTATGTGCATCAATCAAAGGATAGTCATAGCTAGCAAGTAGCTTTTCTTCGTTTCTAAAATGAATGACGACATAAGCGGCAAGGTATTCAAGCAATTTGATAATTTCAGAGTCAGCTTCCCCTTTTTGGTAAGCCTCCATTAATCTTTCAGCTCTTGAGATTAATTCTGCATGCTCAGTATCCATTTCTTCGACACCGTACATGTATTTTTCGTTTAATTTTAGCATAAAAATTCACTCCCAATATGATGTCTACTTATTTGTACAATACTATAGTACCTTATATTGTTAGTTGAATCAATAATGTATCAATTAAGAAGGGAATATAATTCGTTGTATTAAATGTAACAGATGTTACTGAATATATACGAAAATTCTAGTATAGTTAAAGAAGATAAAGAATCTAGATGAGATGAAATGATTTTTTAAGACAAGGATCTAATCGCTTATTTCAAGTTTTTATTGAGCTTGTCATCGATCTGTTTTTAGTTAATTTAACCTAATAAATTAAAACAAAATGTAAAGTTTCATTAAAAAATTAAATTAACTATACTAATTTACTCGGAATTATATTATAATCTAATCAGATCAGGGTACCAGAGTCGTGCCTGATCTGGTATCGTTAGAATTTACGGAGGTGAATGTATGTACATTGCTACTAATCAAGAAACTTGTGAAAAAATTGGTGAAGTATTAGCTGCACAAGCAGATAAACCACAAAATATTAGAATTTTTATCGCAGGAATGGGTTGCAGCGGTCCAAGCTTTGGATTAGGTTTAGACAACGTGAACGAGAATGATTTTTCAGAATCAATCAATGGTGTAAACTTTGTGGTTGAACAATCTGTTTACGATACAGTTGGTGAAATCAAAGTTGAGTGGGTTGGAAACGGATATTCTGTTCAACCAGTTACACCAGCAGCATCTGCATGTGGTTCTTGCTCAAGCTGTGGTTAATTAATCACATAAGAAGCTTACCTGATTAGGGTAAGCTTTTTTTATTTAGCCACAATCTTGCTTGTGGTAAAATCTGAGGACTCAATGCCAGAATGTTTTTATAAAGCTGGAGAGAATTCAGTACTAGACCGAGCGTGTCTTAGTCACTGTTTTATACGGAAT
Source organism: Fusibacter sp. QWL-12 (assembly GCF_058683495.1). Classification (NCBI taxonomy): domain Bacteria; kingdom Bacillati; phylum Bacillota; class Clostridia; order Eubacteriales; family Fusibacteraceae; genus Fusibacter; species Fusibacter sp. QWL-12. The sequence continues at coordinate 1,207,483 of NZ_CM178745.1, read as the reverse complement.
AATTCGGGTATAATTGTCATGCATGAGTCTGTGATTGCATAGACTTAAAATGGATTTAATGAGACATGGAGGGGACTATGTATTTTGTAGTGGATCAAGAAACTCTTGAACGTATCCGTGGTGTCCTTGAAAAACAAGTGGACAAACCACAGAATTTAAGAGTCTATATTGCAGGAATGGGCTGAGGTGGCCCAAGCTTTGGTCTAGGTCTAGATCAGATAAAAGAAGATGATATCGTTGAAGAAGTCGGTGGTATCAAGTTTATAATGGAAAAATATTTAGAAGAAGCATTTGGTCAAGTCCAGGTAAGATGGAATGGCTATAGTTATTCTGTCGGTCCAGTAAAGGGCGGCGGATCAAGTTGTTAAATAGAAGAGGCTGTTGCCAATCTCGTTATGAGATGAGCACAGCCTCTTTTTACGCAATGTTATATAATTGGTTGATTTGATATTGATTTACCTTGCTGTTTTTATTTTGATGTTGAGAGTAAAATTATTTTACGGATGGCTCTGATACCACCTTAGGTTTATGCCCGAGTCTATAGACTACGGAAGCGTTTGGTGCAACTCTAACGACGTGGTGATTAATAGGATCAATAGCCTCGCTAATTTCCAAATAGCCACGTTCATCGAATAATAAATCAATTTTCAAACGATCATTTGATATCTCAGGTTTTAGAGGTGTATGCCCCTTTGAACTTGTATGCTTGGTTGTTTTCGGATGTTCTAGGGCTTCGTGATGTTTACCATGTGCTACTTTATGATGCTTTTTCACTTTTGCAGGCTCATGCTCAGGCTCTGGAATATAGAAATCCAAAATAGCTTCCTTCATCTGATGAACAGATAGTAGTAAAGGCTCATTACCAGGGTTGTGTGCTACTAGTAAACAATCATAATCCTCGCTAGCATCCTCTTTAATGATATAGACGATCGCATCTTTAAAAGCTTCTGCGAAGTCATTTTCTTCTATGAAATGCACTCTCTTTTGAATATCAAAAATGGATTTAAGTCTAAAGCAAGGATAATCCTTTCGAAGCTGAATCAAGCCTTTGACATACTTATAGAATTCAATGTGTTTGACCTTTAACTCCCAATCAATGGCGTTAATAGAAAGTGGGGCATTATAAGAGTTATGATAGCCTGACTTATCGCGCATGAACTCATTTCCAGCATGAATAAACGGTGTACCTTGTGACAAAAATAGCAGATTAAACGCCATTTTATTTAGCTTAATTAATTGATCTTCACTTGCATCAGGTGATGTGATTTTCAGTTTGTCAGATAAGATTAAATTATCATGTGAGTTAAAATAATTAATCGTTTCGCAAGGATGCGTAGTAAAGCCAATGTATTTTTGATCGTATGGAATTGAACCGACGATTCCAGTATGAATACGATACTTCATATCGCGATTGCCATGAATATAGCCTTTGCCAGTGCCGTCATTATCACCCTTAATTGCATCTCTAAAATCGTCATTAAAGAGTGCGTAGCCTTGGTCGCACTGAACGCCCTTATAGACACGCATATTTTCAGGTAAAGTAGATAAACCACCCATCCAAGGCTCTCCATAGATAATGATTTCTGGGTCAACTTTAAGGAGTGCTTCTCGAGCAAGTCGAATGGTTTCTTTATCAATCAGTGCCATAAGGTCAAATCTAAACCCATCTACTTTATATTCGGTAGCCCAATACAAAAGGGAATCGATGATAAATTTACGACCCATTGGGTTTTCGGATGCAAACTCATTACCACAACCTGAACCATTGGAAAAATAACCTTCTTCAGTCATTCTGTAATAGTAGTTTGGGACCAATGTGTTGAAGTTTGAAGTTTTCGTTTGGTAGGTATGATTATAAACCACATCTAGGACGACTTTTACGCCATTCTCGTGTAAAGCTTGTATAGCCGCTTTAAGCTCTTTGACTCTGGCCACAGGATCATGGGGGTTACTAGCGTAACTGCCTTCTGGTGCATTGTACAGCTCTGGATCATAGCCCCAGTTATAATTGCCATCTAAATTTTCGACCTCTTCATCTACAGAGAGAAAATCATAGACAGGCATTAAATGAACATGCGTAACGCCTAAATCGACGATGTGATCTAGACCAGTCTTAGTATTTTGAATACTGGTACCGTTTTCAGTAAAGGCTAAAAATTTGCCCTTGTTTTCCATGCCACTGTAAGGATGACCTGAAAAGTCCTTAACATGAACTTCATATAAAACCGCGTCACAACCCAATGAACCCTTTGGACGATGATGCGTCTCCCAGTTTTCAGGATTGGTTTTTTGAGGATCAAGGATGCCACTTCGAACGCTATTTGCTGAAGCGGTTACTGAATAAGGATCTGTCACTTCTGAAATCCCTTTTGGGCCATCTACGAGGTACGTATAATAATACCCGTGTAAATCACCCTCTATACAAGTAGAGAAAACACCATCAGGTGCTTTTTCCATAGGAAAAAGCGACCTGAATAAACCTTTCTCTGTATCGTATAAGGCAAGACTGATTTTATCGTGTGTTGGTGCCCAAACGTTAAAAGATGTTGATTCTTTTGAGTAGTGTGCACCAAGTTGTTTTTCTGAAATCGGCATTTCTTTAATAGTCATACTTTCACCTTTACTTTACATTTATTAATTATAGCTTGAAATCAAGAGGTTTTCGGTTGATGTTCCAAATACCGGAAGCGTATTTTTTTATCGTATAATCTGCAGAAAAAACACCAGAGCAAGCGATATTTGTCAGAGACATCTTCATCCAATGCGCTTTGTCACGGTAGTATAGTCCGATTCTTTCCTGCGCATCTGCATAGGCTTCGAAATCTTCAAGAACAAAAAACTCGTCGTTAAAACGTAACAGACGATCAACTATTGGAGAAAATTCTTCTTTAGCAACTGGCAAGAAGCCATTAACCAATTGATCAACCACTAGCTTTAAGTTTGGATTTGAGTTGTAAACTTCATAAGCACTATAATGACCATTGTGATAGAAGTCATAGACTTCATGATCTTTTAGGCCAAATAGGACGATGTTGTTTTCACCAACTTCATTCTTAATTTCAATATTTGCACCATCCAAAGTTGCAAGTGTTATGGCACCGTTCATCATAAACTTCATGTTACCTGTACCAGAAGCTTCTTTAGATGCCGTTGATATTTGCTCACTTACATCAGCAGCTGGAATCATTTTACTTGCTAATGATACACCATAGTTAGGTAAAAAAACAACCTTGAGTTTATTTTTAATACTTGCATCATTATTGACCAGATCTGCTACGGTATTGATGAGCTTGATAATCTGTTTTGCAACGTAATAACTTGGTGCTGACTTGCCAGCAAAGACAAAGGTTCTAGGAGGTATGTCCAAATTTGGATTTTCTTTTAGTTTGTTATAAAGATGGAGTACGTGAAGGATGTTTAGATGTTGACGTTTGTACTCGTGTATTCTTTTGGCTTGCATATCAAAGATTGAATAAGGATCAATTTTAATTCCCTGCTTTTCGTAGATGAACTTCGCAAGCTTTTCTTTGTTGTGATGCTTGATTTTGAAAAGTGCATCTTGCGCGCTTTTGTCTTCTCTATATTTTAGCAAATCTCTTAAAACGATTGGATTTTTCTTAAACCCTTCACCTATCATTTCCTCGATGTAATCCGTGAGTTCAGGATTGGCATTGAGTAACCAGTGACGATGCATAATGCCATTGGTTTTATTATTGAACTTCGTTGGATATATGTTATAGAAATCCTTGAGCTCTTTTGTTTTAAGGATTTCAGTGTGTAGTTTAGCGACACCGTTAATACTATGAGAACCAACGATTGCTAGATGGGCCATTTTCACCATGCCATCTTTAATAATCGCCATGTTTTGAATCTTGTCTTCGTCTGTATATTGATACACAAATCGTAAAGATTCGATAAATCTTCTGTTGATTTCATCAATAATCATCGTTACGCGTGGTAGTAAATCACGCAACATGAAGTGTGGCCATTTTTCAAGCGCTTCAGACATAATGGTGTGGTTGGTATAGGAAATACATGAGGTTGTGATTTTCCAAGCTGTATCCCAATCCAGGTTTTCCTCGTCGAGCAGAATGCGCATCAACTCCGGAATTGCAAGTGCGGGATGCGTATCGTTAATGTGAATCGCAATGTGATCGCTAAACTTTTCAACTGGTAGATTCATCTTTTTAAAAGTCGTAAAGATACTTTGAATACCAGCGGATACAAAAAAGTACTCTTGTTTTAACCTTAAAAGCTTACCCTCTTCGTAAGCATCGTTTGGATAGAGAATTTGTGTAATGATTTCCACAGAGTGTTTTTTCTCAAAAGCACTTAAATAATTGCCCTTTGAAAAGTTCTCAAAATCAAAAATATCATCAATTTCTTCTGCAGACCAAAGTCTTAAGGTGTTAATGGTGTTGTTTTCAAATCCTAAAATAGGCGTATCATATGGAACTGCTCTAACGGCATCATAATCCACATGCTTGAACTTCAGCACATCTTCATCCATATAGGTTTCAACGCGTCCGTTGTACTTTACAATAACTGCTTTATTAGGACGTTTGTACTCCCAAACATTGTTATTAACCAGCCAACGATCTGGAAATTCAACCTGATAGCCATCTATGATCCGTTGTTCAAACAGACCATTTTTATAGCGTATACCACACCCGTGTCCTGGTATAGAGGTTGAGCTCATCGCATCTAAGAAACAAGCGGCAAGTCTTCCAAGACCACCATTTCCTAGTCCTTGATCCACTTCCACATCGACCAAATCGTCAAGTTTAATCCCGAGTTCCTCAAGCCCTTTTTCTGCTACTTCCAAGATACTTAGATAGTTGAGATTATTCGCAAGGAATTTACCTGTTAAAAATTCCATCGAAAAATAATAAACTTGCTTCGAGCCTGTTTCTCTGTAGGTTTTGTTTGTACTTGCCCAAAGTGGGCCAATATAGTCCTTGAGAAGCTCTCCAAGTGCATTATATCGTTCAAGTGGGGTCGTATCTTCGATTTGTCTAGCAGTGGTAGCTTTAATCGCAGCGATATAATCTTCTTTGAATGCGTTGACAGTTAATTTCATAGGTCACCTCTTATATTTCTCTACCTAATACCGTTTCATACACCTTAATATATTCTTTCGAGGATTTTTCCCAACTATTATCTGCCGCCATGGCTTGCTCCATAAGATTGAGCCATATATCCGGCTTGTGATAATAATCGAGTGCATCCTTGATTGTAAACAAAAGCTCATGTGCATTGTAGTTCATAAATCCGAAGCCGTTGCCTTCACCTGTAAATTTGTTATATGGTGTTACAGTGTCCTTTAAACCGCCAATTTGTCTGACGATAGGAATCGTACCATATCTTAGGGCAATAAGCTGACTTAAGCCACAGGGTTCAAAGAGTGATGGCATTAAAAATAGATCTGAACCAGCGTAGATGGCATGAGATTCGTATTGATCAAAATAAATTCTTGCGGATAATTTATGAGGGAATCTGTACTGATAGTATCTAAATAAATTTTCAAAATGGTGCTCTCCAGTCCCGAGGATGACAAGTTGAATGTCAAGTTCAAGCAGTTCTGCCAATATGTGTTCGACAAGGTCGAGACCCTTCATATCTGCTAAGCGCGTTACCATTGAAATCATAGGAATATCGCCATCGATAGGGAGCCCAAATTTTGCTTGAACGTGTTTTTTGATTTCCTTTTTATTAGAAACCGTTTTAAAGTCAAAGTTGACTGGTATATTGGTGTCAGTTAAAGGCGAATAAACGTCATAATCGATACCATTGACGATACCGGTGAGCTTATCCTTATATTTATTGATGACACCATCTAAGTTTTCACCAAAGTAAGGATAAGTGATTTCGTGAGCATAGCTTTTCGAAACCGTTGTAATGTGATCGCTATAAACGATGCCTGCCTTCAAAATATTGATGTTATCGTAAAATTTAAGTCCTTCCTCATTATAGTAATCATATGGAAGGTTTAGTAAATCGCCCATTATATAGGGGTCGAAAACACCTTGATATCTTAAATTGTGGATAGTGAATACAGTTTTAATGCCTTTGTAAAAGTCATCGTGTTTTGAGTAAAAGTCTAATAGAACATTTATTGATGCGGTGTGCCAGTCGTTGGTATGGATGATATCCGGTTTCACATCGGTCATCTTTAGAGCTGCCAAAACTGCTTTGCTAAAGAAGATATATCTTTCAGCATCATCGCCATCACCATAAAGAGCATGTCTTTTAAAGTAGAATTCGTTATCGATGAAATAATAATCGACACCGTCATAATTAAGTGTCAATAGTCCGACATACTGTGTCCGCCACCCCATATTGACGGTTGTATAACCGATGAAGGTCATTTTATCACGGTAAGAGGGTGCAATCTTGATGTGCAGAGGCATATAAACCTTAACATTTACGCCATCTTTGATTAGTGCTTTAGGAAGAGACCCTGCTACATCTGCAAGGCCTCCTGTTTTAGCAAATGGTGCCGCTTCAGAAGCGACAAATACCACATTTGTCATAGATTGCCCTCCTTAGAGATCACCGCTTTTTTACCACCGATATAAGGAAGGGAAGGATCACCGATCAAAGTAACACCTTGGTTGATGGTCGTTCTTTTATCTAAAATAGTATAATTGAGATGAACGTTCTCATCGATATGGGTCTTTTGCATGATGATGCTGTTTCTCACGATACAGCCTTTTTCAATTTTAACACCCCTGAAGATAATTGAGTTCTCAACATAGCCATCAATTTGACAACCGTTGGCGATAAATGAGTTTTTGACTTTAGCATTCTTCTTATAATGAGTAGAAGGTTCATCCTTAACCTTTGTAAAGATATGACCATGTTCAAAGAATAGCTCATTTGATATCTCAGGATTTAAAATTGCCATATTTGCATCAAAGTAATTTCTAATCGAGTTAATGCATGATACATACCCTTTATATTCGATGGTATGCACTTTATATTTTCCTAGATTGTTGAGAATTGCTTGCTTTAAATAGTTAGCATTGCCTTTTTCAACAGAGTCGAAAAGCAAATCGAAATAAACGGTCTTTTTCATAAAGTACATCTCAAGGGACAAATTAAAGTCTTCCTCCATACCAAGGTTATGTCCAATACTGACGAACTCACCATCTTCTGAAAAGTTGATTTTGTCACAACCGATAAATCTATTTTTCACATCAGAAACCTTTTTATAGACGATGGCGATATCTGCGCCGCTTGCAAGGTAATCTTCATAAGCTTGACTCAAATCTATATTCGCTAGCATATAGGATTTTGCGAAAAATAAATGCTCTTGTTTTGCGTTTTTGACAAAAGACTTGTTTTGGAAAAATAAGTCCAAGTCACCGACTTTTGCATTGATAGAGGTGTAGTCGTAAGTTGGTGTGAAAAGAAAGAGACCATTAATTTTTCGGTCTAAATCCCAAGGCTGTCCTGAGCCTAGATGGTCCATTACCGAACGGACTTTGTTACCTGTAAAGACACCAATGTTGTTGATGCCACTGTTTACCATGTTAGATAGCATGAAGTCGATGACACGATATCTGCCTGCAAAAGGTAACATGGAAGTTGGTCTATTTTGACAAAGAACGCCAAATGCGCCGTCATTTTCGCTTAAATTGATCATTCCTAAACAGTTTTTCATGTACATCACTCCGATTCTATAATTTTATTTTTGCTTACGAGATAGACGACATCGCTGTCTGGGCTGCCGATAGTTGTTCCTGCTTTAATGACGACATCTTCCATGATAACAGCATTATAGATGTTACAATTTTCTTCTATAGTGACACCTGACAGAATAACGGTACTGTTTACATTTGAGGTGTTTTTGATATGGATCTCATTGAAAAGGACGCAGTTTTCAACGTTACCTTCTATTGTACAGCCCTCGTTGATTAGCGAATTTGTAACACTAGCACCGCAAGAGATATACTGAGGCGGTAAATGCTTGTTTTTAGTGTAGATTTTCCAATTGCTATCATATAGGTCAAGTTCGTTATCTTCACTTAAGAGATCCATATTTGCTTCCCAGTAACTTTTTACTGTACCGACGTCTTTCCAGTAACCTTCAAACTGATAAGCGTAGGTTTTTTTACCGTCTGCCTTCATTTGTGGAATAATATCTTTGCCAAAATCACCTGCTGACTCCGCCTTTTTTTCCTCTGCAATGAGGTAGGCACGCAAAAGCTTCCAGTTAAATATATATATCCCCATTGAAGCGAGATTTGATTTTGCGTGTTTTGGCTTTTCTTCAAACTCTGTAATGAAATTGTCGGCATCGACATTTAATATACCAAAGCGTGATGTTTCTTCCCACGGTACTTGAATAACAGAGATGGTGATATCTGCTTTTTTTGCAATGTGGAAATCCAGCATCTTTGAGTAATCCATTTTATAAATATGATCACCCGATAGAATGAGCACAAACTCCGGATCGAGTTCATCGATAAAGCTAATGTTTTCAAAGATGGCATTAGAGGTACCTTTGTACCATCTGCCACCTTGTTCGTTGGTATAAGGAGGTAAGATTCTGACGCCACCAGAACGTCTGTCTAAATCCCAAGCGCTACCGATACCGATGTGTGAGTTAAGCTGATAGGGTTTGTACTGTGTGAGTATACCAACGTCAAATATGTTTGAGTTGGAGCAGTTGCTAAGAGGGAAATCTATTATTCTGTATTTTCCTCCAAAAGGGACTGCAGGTTTTGCAACCTCTTTGGTTAAGAGTTTTAGTCTGGAGCCTTGACCTCCAGCTAAAAGCATAGCGATCATTTTTCCTTCTTTCATACATTAATCCTCCTTATATTTGATAAACAAGCCTGAAAGGCCAGATAATTTGACTCTAATGGTATACGGACGATTGAAGCTTTTTTCTTTGGAAGCGACGTATAGGTTTTGGCTCGAAGCTTCTGTATCGTGACCGCCGTATTTAACATCATCCGTGTTTAGAATGACTTCATATTTGCCGGGATGATTGACGCCTACAGGATGCGCATTTCTTGAAACTGGAGTAAAGTTGAAGACTGCGATAATTTTACTGCCGTCGGATGCGATTCTTTCAAATGAAATGACGCTTTCATCTTGGTTGTCCACTTCGATCCATTCATAGCCATCATAGGTGGTATCTTGATCGTATAAGCCTGATTCATTTTGATAGATCCAGTTTAGATCCTTGAGGAAGTTTTTAACACCTCTATGTGAGTCGTACTCTAGTAGGTGCCAGTCAAGTGCCTTCCATTCGTTCCATTCTATAAACTGCCCAAATTCACTGCCCATGAAAAGCAGTTTCTTTCCGGGATGTGCATACATATAGCTGTATAGCAGACGCAAGTTTGCAAACTTTTCATTATAGTTTCCTGGCATTTTATCCAGTAGAGAATGCTTGCCATGAACAACTTCATCATGTGAAAGAGGTAAAACAAAATACTCTGAAAAAGCATAGGTCATCGTAAAGGTCAATGCGCGATGAAAGCCTTTTCGATACACGGGATCAAGTGCCATATATTCGAGGATGTCGTTCATCCAGCCCATGTTCCATTTATAGTTAAATCCCAAACCGCCTTCTGCTACTTTTCCAGAGACTTTAGCCCAAGCAGTGCTTTCTTCTGCCATCATTAGAACATCTGGATGCGTGTCAAGAACTGTGGTATTCATTTTCTTAATAAAATCAATAGCGTCTAGATTTTCAAAGCCACCATACTTGTTTTTGAGTAGCTTCCCTCCAAAGTTGAGGTAGAGCATATAGGCGACTGCGTCAATTCTAATGCCATCAATGTGGTATTTTTCAATCCAATAAAAGAGATTTGAAGTCAAGAAGGACTGAACCTCTGGTTTGCCATAATCAAAGTTGATGGTTCCCCATTGATCGTTATGCGCGCGATCGTATTCTGCAGACTCAAAAGTTGGAGAGCCATCAAAATAGTATAGCCCATGTGCATCCTTACAGTAGTGACAAGGCACCCAATCCAAGATAACGCCAATGCCATGCTGATGGCAGGTATCAATAAAGTACATAAAATCCTTAGGTGTGCCATAACGACTCGTCGGAGCAAAATATCCAGTGACCTGATAGCCCCATGAACCATCATAAGGATGTTCCATAATAGGCATTAGCTCTATATGTGTGAAGTTCATTTCTTTAACATACGGGATCAGTTCTTCCGCTAAATCGTGATAAGAGTATTGTGCGCCGTCGTGTTTTTTACGCCAAGAGAGCAAGTTTACTTCATAAATGCTCATAGGCCTGTGATGGTGATCGGTATGACTTCTTTTATGTAGCCATTCTGAATCATGCCAGTCATAACCGCTTAGGTCATAAAACTTTGATGCGGTATGCGGTCTTTCTTCGGCGTGAAATGCAAAGGGATCAGCTTTGTAAATGATCTGATGTGAAGCCGTTGTAATTCTATATTTATAGCGATCGTAAGACTGAACATAGGGCACACATATCTGCCATACACCACTGTCTGAGATGCGCTGCATCGGTAAATTATAATCGTTCCAGTCATTAAAATCGCCGACCAAATGAACTTCTCTCGCATTTGGTGCCCAAACGATGAATCTGACAGCTTCTGTATCAAAATGTTGAATGGCATGCGCACCAAAAAAGTTGTAGCTCATTTTGTTGGTGCCTTCATGAAACAAATGAACGTCGAGAGCACCTTCGTTTAAATAAAAATAGCCTTTCTCCATAATTGTCTCCCTTAAGTGTAGTTTTTGCATACTCAAACCTCCATTCATAGGATTTATATCCTAAATTACAAGGTTTCGTCGCTTTTTTTTAAAATATTTAGGTATTTTTGTGTTGCGATGGATTGTGGTTTGTTTTTATTGAGTAATATGCCAATCGCAATCGATGGAATCGGCTCTGAAATGTCGATTAAATGCAGCTCTCCCTTTTTTATATATGGGGCTGCCATGCGTTTTGGTACAAACCCTATGCCCATGCCAGATAAAATCGCTTCTATTATAACGTCAAAAGAACCAAACTCAAATGCAGTGACGAGCTGCTCACCATGCTCTTGATAAAAGCTTTCAAATATTTTCCGAGTCGTAGAGTTTTTCTCAAGTGCTACCAAGGGTAGCTCTCTGATATCAGATAAATGATTGATGCCCTTAATTGGCTTTGCGGATACTAAAACATGGTCCAGTCGATCGAGTGGGTGTAAGTCTAAATCATCATATGAAACATCTGGAGAAATGTTGATGATGGCCAAGTCCAATTCCCCTTTCTCAAGCTTCTCAACCGATCGTGGAGAAGGACGATTATTAATGGAGATTCTGACCTTAGGGTACTTATCGTGGAAATTCTTGATGGAATCAATTAAAAATAGTCGCGTGATGGTATCACTTGCACCAATAAAAATAGTCCCTTCATCAAGTGAACGAATATTATCAATCGCTTTTTCAGCAGAAAGGAAAAAATGATAGGCTTTTTCAACGTGCTGATAAAGAACGTCTCCTTCATAAGTCAATGAGACGATACGTCCTTGCCTGTAAAAGAGTGCAACTCCAAGCTGCGACTCTAATGATTTGATGGCTTGACTCACTGCGGATTGAGTAACATGAAGTGTTTGAGCCGCTTTAGAAAAGTTGAGTGCCTTTGCAGCGCAGTAAAAAATTTTGTAAAGTTCAAAATTAACCGATTGATGTTGCATATTGACCTCCCGGGTTAATAATTAACCCTGCTGATTGTTATGTAAATTTAAATAAGTCCAGCTAATGTTATTATACCAAGATAATGTCTATTTACACAAATAGTTATTTGAGAATTCTGAAAAATTGTTTCGTTAATGTTTGGTTAAAATATAATTAACAAACGTTTAATACATTTCTAACCTTATTTTAGTTAGATAACTATTGAACTTCGAGAAGAAAAGTGATATAGTTAACTTACAGAATAGTTAATGTTGTTAGTTTATCTCTCTTTCTTTCCATTAGGAGGTTATTATGAATTACTTGAATATACAAACAGGCATCGATGGCAGAATTATTTTCTTACCAGTTCACGATGAAGAAAAACAAGTGAAATCAAGAAAAAGCAAATAAGATGACTGTGACACAATCGGGGGTTTGTTAGATGAAAGAAATTAGAAATTTATGGCTGACACTTTGTGGTAAAGGTGTCAGCCAATTGGGTTCAAAATTATTTGGGTTTGCAATGAGTTATTATATTTTAAAATTAACTGGATCAGCTCAGAGTTTCGCAATTTCGTTACTCATTACAACACTCCCAATCGTTTTACTTAGTCCAATAGCGGGTGCTATTGCTGATAAGATGAGTAGAAAGACTCTCGTTGTTGGTGCGGATTTTATCAGTGGCATCGTGATGCTGTTGTTCTTTTTCTTTATTCCAAAAGCGGGTCTCAGTTTATGGATGATTTATTTAGCGGAGCTTGTCCTTGCAGTACTCTTCGTCTTCCTCAATAGTGCGTTTGGAGCAGCTTATCCGAATATTGTTTCAAGAAACAATTTGACAAAGATCAATGCGTATTCACAAAGCATGGACAGCATCTTATCGATATTATCGCCTATACTAGGAGGCATTATCTATGGGCTATTAGATATAAAACTCTTTTTCTTGATCAATGGCGTTTCATTTATATTATCATCTTTTAGCGAATGCTTTATTGACTTTAATATGTTTGCTACCACTAAAAAAGTAGCTTTAGAAAAAACTTCTATTATACAAAATCTTAAGGAAGGCTTTGGCTATGTCCTTAAGCAAAAGGCATTTATGACGATTGCTGCTTATGCACTTGTTATTAACTTTTTTCTTTCTGGATTTTCAATTATTCTTCCAGTAGATTTAATTACAACACATGGCATATCACCTGAGGTAAATGGGTGGATTCAAGCGGCATTTCCTATTGGTGCGATTATCATGTCAATCATAGTAGGGAAAAAGAACATTCAATTTTCACAATCACTATTCAGAAATGCGATGCTGTTGTTCAGTTTACTGCTATTTAGTTTTGCTGTACCCGTCTTACCAGGTGTCAACTTTGGGCTTTTAGTTCCTGGGTATTATAGTCTTATGATGCTTGGACTCGCGATGGTTGTGATATTGGTTAATGTGCCACTTCAGGTACTTTTTCAAGTGACCATAGAAGATGAATATAGAGGTAGAGCGATGGGCGTTCTTGGCGCTATGTCTCAAGGGGTTATGCCAATTGCATATATTTTAACTGGCGTCTTAATGGATGTTGTACCAAGCTATGCCTTACTGCTGTTTGATGCGGCTGCACTTGGCATCATTGCATTATCTGTACAAAAAAATTCAGCGCTAAAAGAGGTTGCCCTAACTGAAGGATAGTGTAATAATAGATTAGAATACTATTGTTAGGAGATCAATTATGGTAAAAAGCATACGCGTTAAAAGTTTGGATTTCGTATTCTCGATCAACCGTCTACTCGGGGGTCATGAATTTAGAAAAGAAATTAAGAAAATAGGGGTCGCGCCTTCTGAAGAGATTGAGGCGTTAATTGATGAACTGTCCTCGAATGTTTCTATGCGCGTATCTGAAGATTTGAAGCTCCTTTTTAAAAAATACTATCTAGACAGCTTAATTTACAATTTGGCGGTGAAGCATCCTGATTTACCACCGAGAGAGTTAATCGCATTAATCGAAGACATTGGTGCAGATCAGTTTTATGAAGCTTATATCAATGAGTTTGTTCGTCCAACTGAATCAACTGAAGCTTCCATTAAAGAACGAATAGAAAGCTTAATTGAGAATAATACAAGTCAAATCGTTATGTCTTATTCTCAACTTAAAAAGTTTAAACACGAAGCGCCTGAAATTTTTAAGCTGTGTGTGAATACCTTAAAAAGCTATGTTGAAACTTATGAATTAATAGAGGATCGTGTAAAGGAAATTTATAATCGTGAAATCGTTCTACTTGAAGCGGATATGATTGACGAAAATCGTTTTAGAAACAGTTATCTAATGATCCAGCTTGAAGGTGAGACGGATGCCATCAAGGAAATTACAGTTTGTATGACCGTGCTTGGAGAGTACATTTTAATGTATTCTATTCATAAAAGTCATCAAAGTCTCAATATGATTGTCGGCTTTGGCATGAAAAAAGTCATCTCAGACAAGGAAAAAACCATTGAGCAAGAAGTTTTTAAATCTCTTGGTGATCCAACCAAGCTTCTTATGATACAAATGGCTTCAAAGGAGCCAGTCTGTGCAAAGGATTACGCCAATCGATTAAAGCTTTCAAAAGCAACGATTAGCCATCATATTTCTATTTTGTTAGGTTTAAGACTCTTGTCTTTGAGCCTTCAAGAAGGTAAAAAAATGTATTATATCACCAATATTGAGATGATCAAACGGTTGTTTGATAACTTTATCAATGATTTGGAACAATGATAAAAATTCTTACTCGCTAGCAATCACTTCAAATATATCTTTACTTCTTTAAGCACTCTGAATAAGAGTGCCATTTTTTTTGATTTAGTATTAGCATGTCTAATGATATATATTATTAATATTAAATTTATTTATGCATATTTTCATGATACACTTAAGTTAACATAAAAGGATGTGCTGAGGAGGCAAAAATGGTTACTAGAGTATTGGTAGAAAAGAAAAAAGGGTTTGATGTTGAAGCGATTGCATTAGCGGGTGAACTCAAACACGATCTATATTTATCAGGATTAAAAAGTGTTAGAATCATCAATTGCTATGACTTTGAAGGCGTACCTGAGGATAAGCTTGAAACGGTAATTAATACTGTTCTTTCAGAACCGAACGTCGATCAGGTTAGGCTTTCTGATATAAAGATCGAGAGCGATGAGACGGCGTTTAGATATGCGCTTTTACCTGGCCAATATGACCAAAGAGCTGACTCGGCAGCGCAATGTATCGGAATTGTTACTTTGGAAAATAGAGCAGAGATTACAGCTTCAAAAATCATCGTTTTAAAAGGCACACTTTCAGAGGAAGAGGTCCTAAAGGTTAAGGCTTTCTTAATCAACCCAGTAGAATCAAGTGAAGTGGCACTTGAACGACCAAATAAAATAGCACTCGAGATGCCAATTCCTCAGCCAGTTGAAACCGTTAAGGATTTTATCAATCTATCAATTGAATCGCTCTTAAATTTTAGAAACCAGATGGGTTTTGCAATGACACTTTCAGATTTAGAGCACATTCAAAACTACTTTATAGATGAAAAAAGGAATCCAACGATTACAGAACTGAAAGTAATCGACACTTACTGGTCAGATCATTGCCGTCATACAACATTTATGACAGAGCTAACAGATGTAACTATAGAAGCATCAGAATACACGACGCCAATAGTGAAAGCTTATGAAAGCTATTTAAAAATGCGTGAGTCGATTTATGGTAACTCCGGTAGATTGATGACGCTTATGGATTTGGCGACAATTAACATGAAAACACTCAGAAAAAACGGTGGACTTGAGGATTTGGATGTCTCTGATGAGATTAACGCATGTAGCATTAAGATCGATGTAGACGTCAATGGTATAGATGAACCTTGGTTACTTATGTTCAAAAATGAAACGCACAACCATCCGACTGAAATAGAACCTTATGGTGGGGCTGCTACTTGCTTAGGTGGCGCTATCAGAGATCCGCTTTCAGGAAGAAGCTATGTTTATCAAAGTATGAGAGTAACAGGTGCGGGCAATCCCTTAACACCGATCGAAGATACACTTGAAGGAAAACTACCACAAAAAATCATCACACAAAAAGCGGCTGCTGGTTTTAGTGCCTATGGCAATCAAATCGGTCTTGCAACTGGTCATGTTGCTGAAGTTTACGACGATGGCTTTGTAGCAAAGCGTATGGAAGTAGGTGCCGTAATGGGTGCTGCACCACTTTCAAATGTAAGAAGAGAACAACCAGAGACAGGTGACTTAATTGTGTTAATCGGTGGCAGAACTGGACGCGACGGTGTCGGTGGTGCAACAGGCTCTTCTAAAGCCCATGATGAGGAAAGTTTAGTGGCTTGTGGCGCAGAGGTTCAAAAGGGGAATGCACCTGAAGAAAGAAAAATTCAAAGATTATTTAGAAATCCAAATATGTCAGCGTGCATTAAAAAGTGTAACGATTTTGGCGCAGGTGGCGTTTCTGTAGCCATCGGCGAGCTAGCGGATAGTTTGAAAATCAATTTAGATAAAGTACCAAAGAAATATGAAGGACTAGACGGTACAGAAATTGCTATCTCTGAGTCGCAAGAACGTATGGCGGTTGTGATATCACCAGAGGACTTAGATCAAGTTATGTTACTTTGTGATTCTGAAAATCTTGAGGCGACAGTAGTGGCAGAAGTAACTGACTCAGGCAGACTTGAAATGACTTGGCAAGGACAATCAATTCTTGATGTGTCGAGAGCATTCTTGGACACAAATGGTGTCAGAGGTACTAACTCAGTAAATATTACTGCTCCAAAGGAATTCTCATATTTTGACAATTCGTTCAACGGAGACGTTGTAAGTACATGGTTAAACAAGCTGTCGAGCTTAAATGTGTGTTCTCAAAAAGGGCTCGTTGAAAGATTTGATAATACCATTGGGGCAGCAACTGTATTGATGCCTTTTGGCGGTGTCAATCAACTGACACCTTCTCAAGCAATGGCAGCTAAACTACCGGTTTTAGGCGGAGAAACGAATACGGTCTCTATGATGAGCTATGGCTATCAATCAGAAATAGGTAAATGGTCACCTTTCCATGGTGGTGTTTATTCGGTAGTTGAATCTATAGCCAAGCTTGTGGCAATTGGCGGTGATTATAAAAAGGTTAGATTATCGCTTCAGGAGTATTTTGAAAAATTAGGAACTGATCCTGTTAAATGGGGAAAGCCAATGGCAGCGCTTCTTGGTGCGTGTGATGCTCAAGTGAACTTTAATACAGCTGCAATCGGGGGTAAGGATTCAATGTCTGGTACGTTTAAAGACATGGATGTACCACCAACGCTTATTTCATTTGCTGTCACTTACGGTAAAACTAACGATGTTATTTCACAGGAGCTTAAGAATAATAACTCAAAATTGGTTTTGTTTAACCCTTCTAGAGAAGCGGCAGACATGCCAAATTATGTAGCTTTAAAATTAGGCTATGATGTGATTTTATCTGAAATGCACAGTGGAAACGTACTTTCGGCATACGCTATTGGAGAAGGTGGCGTGGCGATGGCACTTTCTAAGATGGCTTTTGGTAATCGAGTTGGCTTTAAGCTTGAATCAAAATTACAAAGCACACTTTTTTCTCCTGAAATTGGCGCAATTGTAATCGAAGTCTCAAATGATTCGGTGGATCGCTTTACAATTAATGAAGGTTTTAGTCTTATTGGACAAACACAAGCTGCATTTGAATTTGTTGTTGGTGATGAGGTGATCTCAGGTAATGATGCGCTAAAGGCGTGGACAGGTACACTTGAGCCGATTTTTCCAACACAACACCACGATACAGGCATTGCCAAAACAATTTCATACACAGTGAGAAGCAATCGTAAGCCAGCTATACAAATTGCAAAGCCTAGAGTCTTTGTACCTGTATTCCCAGGGATCAACTGTGAATACGATACCATTAAGGCTTTTGAAAAAGCAGGTGCTACTGTCGAGTTTGAAATCTTTAGAAATCTTACGCCTGAAGCTGTAAAAGAATCAGTGGATCGATTTGCTGAGAAAATTAAAAAATCTCAAATTATTGCTCTACCAGGTGGATTTAGTGCAGGGGATGAGCCTGAGGGATCAGGTAAGTTTATCGCTTCTGTCTTTAGAAACCCGAAGCTATCAGAAGAAATAATGGCGTTGCTAAATTCACGTGATGGTATGATGTTAGGGATCTGCAATGGCTTCCAAGCTTTAGTGAAGCTAGGACTTTTACCTTATGGTGAAATAAGAGAGCTTTCTGAAGATTCCCCAACCTTAACCTTTAATAAGATTGGTAGACACGTCGCTAGAATGGCTTCAGTAAGGGTAGCTTCAGTCAACTCACCTTGGTTATCAAATGCAAATGTAGGTGAGATCTACCAAACGGCATTTTCTCACGGAGAAGGTCGTTTCTTTGCCGATGAAAAAACGATTCAAATTTTAGAGGCAAATGGTCAAATTGCGACGCAATATGTGGATCCAAATGGTCAAGCGACTTACGATGGCAACTATAATATCAATGGATCAGTAGAAGCGATCGAAGGCATTTTCTCGCCAGATGGTAGAGTGTTTGGTAAAATGGGTCACATTGAAAGAACCGCTGAAGGTCTTTACAAAAATATTTACGGTGAAAAAACTTTTGATATTTTTACCTCTGGTGTTTCATACTTTAAATAGAAAAATGACTTTAAAGCAAAAATAAGATGTGTTTTTTATAAAAAAACTACAAATAAATAGCTTTTGAAATATTTATGTTTCAATAATTAAAAACAGGACAAACTATTGCAAGTAAAAACGTTAAAGACATATTTCCATAATATGTCTTTTGTTTTTTTTGGATTTGTGTTAAAATCGAAAAATAGTCAAGGAGGTTTTATGAAGTTAAAGGTATTCTTTTTGATGCTTTTTTCATGCTTATTGATTTCTGGGCTTGGATTTGCAAGTGATGTCCTTGTGACCATCAATGACCAATTATTAGAAGACGAAGGGATTATAATAGAAGAGAATGGTATCCCATATGGTCTGCTATCCGAGTTCGCTCAAAGAATGGACATATCCTTAGAATGGCTCCCTAATGCTAAGTTTGCAGTGCTTAACATAGGCGAGGATTATGTCAGCTACAAAATGGATTCAAATCTAATCGTGATAAATAACAAATCAGATGAATTAACAAGTGAAAGTTTTGTAAAAGACGGTAGAATCTACGTTCCGCTATATTCGATTTGTGAAGTGATGGGAATTCAAATGACATGGGACCCTGAACTTGTACATGTAACATTGAGTCATCCGGAATTCAAGGTTGCTGCCAGCGAAGTAAGAAAAATGAATTATACTGAAGAGGATTACTACTGGTTGGCTAAGATCGTAGAAGCGGAAACCAGAGGTGGCTCTTTGGACAAAAAAACAGCTGTGGCAAATGTGGTTTTAAATCGCGTTGCCAGCCCTAAATTTCCAAACACTGTATATGAAGTTATCTATCAGCGCAATCAGTTTCCCCCTGCTTACAAAAGCAGTTTTCTGACAAAGGAACCGTCTCAAGCAAGCTTGATGGCGGCTAAAAGAGCCATGATGGGAATTGAAGTTGCACCAAACTGCCTGTATTTCAACTATATTCCGTTTTCAACAAAGGCGGACAGCTTTTATAAGTTGATTGAAGGCGATTACTTTTATTTCTAGATAAAAGGAAACTAGGTATAAGCATGATTGACGTTACTCAAATGAGTAACGTCTTTTTTTTTAGCCACAATCTCGCTTGTGGTAAAATCTGAGGGTTCGATGCCCGAAGATTTTTATTACTTGATTTCATAAGAACATTATTTATATACATTTTTGGGAAAAAGGCGTATAATCTAAATAGAACATACGTTCTGTTTGGAGGGTGTTATGGAAGCTTTAAAAAAACTTGAAATCTTAGCGGATGCTGCAAAATATGACGTGTCTTGTTCTTCCAGTGGCAGTGAGCGAAAAGCTGTAAAAGGGGCACTTGGTAATGCTGCATTACCAGGGATTTGTCATAGTTTCGCTGAAGATGGGAGATGCATATCGCTACTCAAAATTCTATATACCAACAAGTGCCTTTACGACTGTGCATATTGTATCAATCGGGCAAGTAACCCAGATATGCTGAGAGCAGAGTTTACGCCTGATGAAGTAGTGGATCTAACCATCAGCTTTTATAGAAGAAATTACATTGAAGGATTATTTTTGAGTTCTGGTGTGGTAAGATCACCAGATTACACCATGGAGCAGCTTTTGGCAGTTGTCAAACGATTAAGGGAGAGAGAAAGGTTTAATGGCTATATCCACCTTAAGGGGATTCCTGGCGCTGATCCTAAGCTGATTGAACAAGCTGGCCTTTATGTGGATCGGATGAGTATCAATATTGAGCTACCGACGACCAAAAGCTTGAGACTTTTAGCGCCTGAAAAAAATAGAAATGAAATGATTGCACCGATGCAGATGATCAAAGAACGCATCGTCGAAAATAAATCTTCCATCGTTAGATACAAACACACGCCTTCTTTTGTTCCAGCGGGTCAAAGTACACAGCTTATAGTAGGGGCGACGGATGAGGTTGATTATAAAATTATAAAAATTTCTGAAGCGCTCTATAATCGTATGTCGCTAAAACGCGTCTATTATTCGGCGTATGTTCCTGTTGGAAAAAACGCTATTGTTTCAATGTATCACACGGATGCGTTAAAGCGAGAGCATCGTATTTATCAAGCGGACTGGCTTTTGAGATTTTATGGGTTTACCGCAGATGAAATTCTAACAAAGGAGGATCCAAATCTCGATATGGAGATGGATCCTAAATGTCAGTGGGCGGTTAGGAATCCACAGTTATTTCCGATGGAAATCAACAAGGTGAGCCTGCTTGAGCTGCTACGCATTCCTGGGGTTGGTAATGTAACAGCAAGGCGAATTATGGCTGCTAGGCGATTTGGACCTGTCGGTTTTGATGCTTTAGTGAAAATGGGTGTTGTAATGAAGCGTGCGAAATATTTTGTTACTTGCAATGGAAAGTACTTTGGTGACATTGATTTGGAACCGAGAAAGTTAAGAACGCTTCTTATAGAACCGCCTAAAAAAGGTGCGAATCAGCTGAAAATGTTTGATCTATATCCAAGTGTTTTCAATTCAGGGGGTGGACAGAATGGTTTATCTATTTGATGGTAGCTTTGAAGGCGTACTTTCAGCGGTGTATGAAATGTTTTATGCTAAGGCAAACCCTGAAAATGATCAGCTATGTATTCGAGCGCTCTATCAGTATGATCTGTTTGATCAAGTGGTGGAATGTCATACAGTTTCTGAGTATGCGGGAAAAGTAACTGCATCTATCATCGAAACTTTTGGAGAAGAAGCATTTCGAAGGATTGGCTATGCCTATTTGTCTGAGGACGAACAGTTTGGGACGAAGCTGTTTAGAGCCTTAAAAAAAGCTTATAAGTTTGGTGGCAATGGATTAGAAAACTATTCTGAAGAGGCGATTATGACCCTTTATAAATGCTATAATGCAGTCGCTAGAGAGTCACATCGAATGATTGGTTTTATTCGCTTCGCAGAGCTCGAAAAGGGAATTTACTATAGCCAGTTTGAACCTACCTACGATTTGTTGGCATTGGTGGTGCCGCATTTTGTCGATCGTCTTGGCGATCAACTCTGGGTGTTACATGATACAAAAAGGCGGAAAGCGGCTTTTTATAACAAGACAGAGGTTCACTTTAGTGATCTTGATCCGGTGGAATCACTTTATTATTCCAGCCGAGAGGAGAAGTATCAGAAAATGTGGCAAGCGTATTTTGATCATATAGCAATTGATGAACGCAAAGACAAACGTAGACATATGCAAATGATGCCTAAGAAATACTGGCAGTTTTTAACCGAAAAAAAAGCCAAGTAAATTTTTACTAAAATAATTGATTTTATTAACTCATGTGATATGATAGTCTTAAGTAAACGAATCTATTCGGTTAAAGGAGAATCATATGATATTGGTTTTAGGAGGCGCTGGCTATATCGGTAGCCATGCTGTAAGACAACTGATACAAGCTGGTGAGTCAGTAATCGTTGTCGACAACTTGGAAACAGGACATAAAGAAGCGGTAAATGAAGATGCAAAATTCTATCAGGTTGATATAAGAGATGAAGCAGCACTTAGAGCAGTCTTTGCTGAAAACAATGTTGAAGCAGTAATGCACTTTTGTGCCAACTCACTCGTTGGCGAGTCAGTACACAAGCCAATCAAGTATTTTGAAAATAATGTAGGCGGTGCAATTAATGTTTTAAAGGTCATGCAGGAATTTAATGTAGATAAAATTGTCTTTTCATCTACTGCTGCTGTTTACGGCGAACCTGATCAGGTACCGATTTTAGAAACGAGTAAAACGGATCCAACGAATCCTTATGGCGCATCAAAGTTAATGATGGAAAATATGTTTAAATGGGCAGATCATGCGCATGGCATTCGTTATGTTTCACTAAGATACTTTAATGTCGCAGGAGCGGATCAAACGGGTGAAATCGGAGAAGCACATGGTGTTGAGACACATCTGATTCCTTTGGTGTTACAAGTACCATTGGGACAGCGCGAGTTTATTACGGTATTTGGCGATGACTATCCAACGAAAGATGGCACGTGTATCCGAGATTATGTGCATGTGATTGATTTGATTGATGCACATATAAAAGCGCTTACTTATTTGAGAAACAAGGGTGAGAGCAATGTGTTCAATCTCGGAAGTGGCGAAGGATTCTCAGTTAAGGAGATTATTGAAGTGGCAAGAAAAGTGACTGGACATCCTATTCCTGAGAAAGTAGATGCACGTCGTGCTGGCGATCCATCAACTCTAATTGCATCTTCAGAAAAGGCAAGGTCGGTTTTAAAATGGGATCCCCAATATACTAAAGTTGAAACGATAATATCTGATGCATGGCGGTTCCATCTGTCACATCCAAATGGATATAAAGCGTAGTGGAGGACGGATATGAAGGAACAAATGAGATTAGAATTTTTAAATAGTTATAATGACGCTTCTGAAGCATTTTATTTTTCACCAGGTAGAGTCAATTTGATTGGTGAACACATCGACTATAATGGTGGTATGGTTTTGCCTGTTGCGATTAACCTCGGTACCTATGCGCTCGTGAGTCCAAGAAAGGATTCAAAGGTAAGATTAAAATCATTAAACTTTGAATCGCTGGGTGTGATGAGCTTTGATTTAAATTCGATAGAGTATGACCCTGCTCTTGATTGGGCGAACTACCCAATGGGCGTATTGTACACACTTCAAGCTGAAGGACATAAGACACCTTTTGGATTTGATCTACTCTTTTATGGCGATTTACCAAATGGCGCGGGTCTATCATCATCAGCATCGATCGAAGTTTTAATGGCGACTATTGCCAACGACTATTATCACCTTGGACTTGATGGCGTTGAAATCGCAAAACTTTGCCAGTTGTCGGAAAATCAGTTTAATGGCGTTAATTGCGGTATTATGGATCAATTTTCCATCGCAATGGGTAAAAAAGATCATGCGATTATGCTTGATTGTGATACTTTAGATTACACATATGTACCTGCAACATTAGGGGATTATCGAATTGTAATTATTAATACGAATAAAAAGCGTGGTCTTGTTGACTCAGAGTACAATCAGAGAAGAAGTGAATGTGAAACCGCATTTAGTCTTTTGAAGTCCAATTATAAAAAGCGACCAATCACATCGTTGTGTGATATGACGCCTAAAGAGTTTATTGAGGTATCAGAAGTGCTTGAATCCAGCTCAGTCTATAAGAGAGCCATTCATGCGATTCAAGAAAATTTCAGAACTAAAAGTAGTAAGACTGAGCTCACTGAAGGGAATCTGTTGGCTTTTGGTGAATGGATGTACAGCTCTCATGAGTCTTTAAGCAATAGCTTTGAAGTGAGCTGCTTTGAACTGGATACTGTTGTAGAGCTTAGTAGAAAAGAACGCGGTGTAATTGGGGCAAGAATGACTGGTGCTGGATTTGGTGGCTGTGCAATAGCACTGGTTCATAAAGACCACATAGAAGCATACGAACAGAGTATCTCTATACAATACAAAGCGCTAACTGGCACAGAAGCATCGTTTTATGTTGCGCGAATTTCGGGAGGAACTGCACGTGTTGAATAAATTATTAATCGATGTTGAAGGTCTTATACGCTTTGGGCTAGAACATCGAATGATTAGTGAGCTTGATGTGGAAGTCGTTAGAAATCAGTTCTGGAAGAGATTGAATACAATTGCAGATATTGATGAAGTCCTTAGTGCAGAGGTGCCAACCTTAGGCGTATATGAGCTTTTAAACAATATCACCGTATCAGCAGCTGAAATGGGTGAGCCTTTAGAATATTCGTATCAAATAGAGCAGTTTCAAGCGGAGCTCATGAGCTATTTAATGCCGAGAAATTCAGAAGTTAATCGTATTTTTTGGTCACTGCATCATGCGGATCCCAAATTTGCTACTGAGTATTTCTATAGTCTTTCAAATGCGTCTACTTATATCAGAATGGATCGCGTCAGTAAAAACATCAATTGGGTGACTGAAACGCCATATGGTGATATGGATATTACGATCAACATTTCAAAACCAGAAAAGGATCCGAAAGAGATTGCTTTAGCAAAGACACTACCACCATCTGTGTATCCAAAGTGCTTACTTTGTGTTGACAATGCCGGCTATCAAGGCAATATCAACCATCCAGCAAGACACAATCACAGAATTGTTGAAATGAATTTGCAAAATGAACCTTGGTATCTGCAATATTCACCATATGTCTATTACAATGAGCATGCAATCGTATTGTGTCGTGAACATCGCGATATGAAAATCGATCGAAATACATTTGTTAGACTTTGTGATTTTGTCGATTTGGTGCCACATTATTTTATCGGTTCCAATGCGGATCTTCACACGGTGGGAGGCTCTATTTTAACCCACGATCATTATCAAGCGGGAAATTATGAAATGCCAATGATGCGCGCAGAGGTCTATGAAACGATTCGTCTTGAATCGTTTGATGGCATTGCTTATGATGTGCTGAAATGGCCATTATCGGTTGTAAGGTTAAGAAGTAAGAATAGAGAACGGATCATTGAAGCATCTTCTGATTTGCTTCAAAAATGGATCGGTTACTCAGATGAAAAATACGAGCTTTCCGCTCACACAAATGAACGTCATAATACGGTGACACCAATTTTAAGAAAAATGAATGGTGAGTACGAAATGTATCTCGCTTTGAGAAATAATAGAAAATCAGAAAGACATCCTGATGGTATCTTCCATCCACATGTCGAACACCATCACATTAAAAAAGAAAACATCGGTTTAATAGAAGTTATGGGATTAGCAGTTCTGCCTGCACGTCTTGCAGCGGAGCTAGAGCAGTTAAAAACAGAACTTATAATTGCTTGGGACAGTGAAAAGGCAGTTCTAGATGAAATAGAGTTCTCAGAAATAACAGAAAAGCATGAAAAATGGATTCAAGAGATGAGACCAGAAATAGTTGATTTGTTTGCACAGCAAGGGAATACGACTTGTATGGACCAGACCTTATCTGACTTCTTAAAAGCACAGGTTGGTAAAAAGTTTGAGCTTGCACTTAGAGATTCTGGCATATATAAAGAGCAGTATGATGGTATTGTTGAATTTTTAAAGGCTTAGAGGATTGACTTGGAGGCAAAGATGGACATTAAGATGGGCAAAGAAGAAACGCTCAGTAAGTTACTTAATTTACCGATAGAATGGATTGAATTAAGTAACAACCAAGGTATGTCTGCAAAGTTCTTGAATTATGGGGCAATTTTACAGTCGTTAATGGTACCAGATGCTTCTGGTTTAATTGAAAATGTGGTTATGACATATGATGACCCAAATGACTTTGTAAAAAATCCAATGTTTTTAAATGCTGTTATTGGCCCCAATGCCGGTCGTATAAAAGAAGGCCAGCTCATTATTGGTGAAAGAGTCTACAGTTTACCTGTGGATAGAATAGGCAATAACCTTCATAGTGGTCAAGAGGGACTTCACAAACAGCTTTGGATGGTTACAGGCGAGATGATGTCCAATGAGTCCTGTAGTGTCACCTTGAAGTATGTTCATGGACATTTACAGGGTGGCTTTCCTGGAAACATTGTTTTTGAGATGGTGATTGAGTTAAATGATGCCAATGAATTAATCGTGACACATCGTGCTATGGCGGATCGTGATTGCCATATCAATACGACCAATCATACCTATTTTAACCTTTCAGGAAATGAAAAACGCAAAATAGACGAACATTTACTCTTTGTTAATGCGGATTATTTTTATAATTTGGATGAAAAAAGCTGTCCAATCGAAGAGAAAATTCATGTTAAAGGGACAGCGTACGATTTTAGGCAATTGACGCCAATTTTAAGCGCCTATATGAGTGTTTACCAAGGCATCGATCACCCGTTTTCTCTAGAAGACCCAATTGATAAAGGAAAACCTCAGGTGATTTACAAGGACCCCGTGTCTGGTAGGATGCTTGAAATTACAAGCGATCAATCGGATGTGGTCATATATACAAATAATATTTCGTACAAAAATCACCATGGTATATGCTTTGAAACACAAAAGCGTCCAAATGCTGTGAATGTTATCGATGCTGGGATTAAGTACGTAAATGAAACCAAATATGCCTTTAAAATTCAAAAATAGTTACAATTCAAACACCCTCAGCAAGAGGGTGTTTTTTTATCTGTACAATTATGAATATTAAATTTATTTGATACAAAAATATTCGTATTTTGTCTTGACGCAGGACAGAAACTTCTATATCATTTGTATATACGAATAAACCTTTGAAAAGCATAAAAAACATTCGGATTTTAGGAGGCGTTATGAAAGTTGCTATTCTAATGGGCAGTGACTCGGATTTTCCAGTCGTTGAACGTTGTATAGGTATTTTGAAAAAATTTGATGTGGAAGTTGTTGCTAGAGTTTTATCAGCACACAGAACGCCACACTTAGCTGTCGAGTTTGCAATGAATGCAGAAGCAGAGGGCGTTGAGGTTATTATCGGTGCGGCTGGAAAAGCGGCGCACTTACCTGGTGTTATCGCAGGGGTAACAACGCTACCGGTAATCGGCATTCCAATCAAATCATCCACGCTAGACGGTCTAGACTCACTCCTTTCGATCGTACAAATGCCAAGTGGCATTCCAGTTGCGACAGTTGCTGTTGACGGGGCAGAAAATGCTGGTCTTTTAGCAGTACAAATCCTTTCAGTTAAATACCCTGAGTTAAGAGAAAAAATGAGAGCATATAAATCTGAGATGGCTGAAGCAGTTTTAAAGAAAGACGCTTCGATTCA
Organism: Fusibacter sp. QWL-12; assembly: GCF_058683495.1. Taxonomy (NCBI): domain Bacteria; kingdom Bacillati; phylum Bacillota; class Clostridia; order Eubacteriales; family Fusibacteraceae; genus Fusibacter; species Fusibacter sp. QWL-12. The sequence goes on along the minus strand of NZ_CM178745.1, from coordinate 1,180,463 downwards.
ATCTCGTTATTAATTCATTAAGCTTGTGGCGATGCTACAAGCTTATATCTGCTTATAAAGCAATGTCTGTAAATAAAGTAAAAGATGACATTCCGTTTTATATTGGATATGTAAATGTCACACGGTCGATTACTGTAGGTGGCATCTAGAAGAGAAAAAATAAAATATATGGAGGTTCATATGAACAAGTTAGAGCAACTTTATGAAGGTAAAGCTAAGAAGGTTTTTAAAACAGAAAATGAAGATTACTATATTGTAGAATACAAAGACGATGCTACCGCATTTAACGGAGAGAAAAAAGGCACTATTTCGGATAAAGGCGTGGTTAACAATAAAATGAGCGCACTTTTGTTCAAGATGCTAGAAGAACAAGGCATTCCAACACATTTCGAAAAATTACTTTCTGATAGAGAGCAATACGTAAAAGCGGTTACTATTTTACCACTTGAAGTTATCGTTAGAAACGTAGCAGCTGGATCACTTGCTAAAAGATTGGGTCTTGAAGAAGGCGTCGTAATGAAGGAAACCGTTTTAGAGTTCTGTTACAAGGATGATGCACTTGGTGATCCAATGATCAATGACTATCACATCTATGCAATGGCATTTGCGACACGTGAGCAAGTTGAAAAAATCAAGGAAATGGCACTTAAAATTAACACGATTTTAGTGGAGTTCTTCTTAGCACATGGCTTAAAGTTAATTGACTTTAAACTTGAATTCGGTTTATTTAAAGGGGAAGTTATCTTGGCAGATGAGATTTCACCGGATACCTGCAGACTTTGGGATGCAGAAACAAACAAAAAAATGGATAAAGACCGTTTTAGAAGAGATCTTGGCGATGTAGAGCAAACTTATCAAGAAGTTTTAAGTAGAATTCAAGCCTAATTAGGCGGAGGCATATTAATGGATGATTTTTTAAAGATGGACAAACTCAGTGAAGAATGTGGCGTTATTGGAATCCACGCACCAGGTGTAAGTGGCATTTCGCACATGCTTTGTTTCGGTTTAATTGCACTTCAACACAGAGGTCAAGAGAGTGCAGGGATTGCAGTTCTAAAAAACGATAAAATGCAATATTATAAAGAAATGGGTTTGGTCCAAGAAGTTTTCGACAATGAAATCCTCGATCGTTTACCAGCGGATATCGGTATTGGTCACGTTAGATACAGTACCACAGGAGACAGCTATGTATCAAATGCGCAACCTCTTGTGGTGAGATACAAGGGTGGAAGTATTGCTCTTGCACATAACGGCAACTTAGTCAATGCGGTGGAAATTAGAAATCGTCTTGAAGATGAAGGCTCAATCTTTCAAACTTCTATCGATTCAGAGGTTATCGCAAACCTTATCGCGAAAAATTACAGCTTAGGTATGAAAGAAGCTGTCGTTGAGTCGGTTAAAGAAATTAAAGGTTCGTATGCACTTACCATCGTCATCGATCATATGCTGATTGGTGTGAGAGACCCAAATGGCTTAAGACCACTTTCGCTTGCGAAGTTACCTGAAGGTGGCTATGTGCTTGCATCAGAATCGTGTGCACACGATGTTGTGGGTGCAGAGTTTGTAAGAGATGTAGAACCAGGCGAAATCGTTATCATCAGTGATGAAGGTGTAGAATCTATTTTCTTCACTGAGGGTCATAAAAAAGCCATTTGTGCTTTTGAATACGTTTACTTTGCAAGACCAGACAGTATCATAGATGGTAAAAGTGTCTATGAAACGCGTGTTGAGTCTGGACGAATTTTAGCGAGAGAATATCCTGTTGATGCAGATATGGTGATCGCTGTACCTGACTCGGGGATTGCTGCTGCTATCGGTTATGCCGAAGAGTCTGGTATTCCTTATAACACGGGATTGATTAAGAATAAATACATGGGTAGAACGTTCATTCAGCCAGATCAAAAGTCTAGAGAACTTGCTGTTAGACTTAAACTCAATGTGATGAAAAGAAATATTGAAGGAAAAAGACTTATTTTAATAGATGATTCCATCGTAAGAGGAACGACGAGCAAGCGTATCATAAACATGCTGAAAGCGGCTGGTGCTTCTGAAGTTCATGTAAGAGTGAGCTCGCCACCAGTTAAGCACCCTTGCTATTTCGGAATCGATACGCCCAATAGACAGCAATTAATCGGTGCAATCCATACGATAGATGAGATTTGTGAGATGATTGGCGCAGATAGTTTGGCATTTTTAAGTGACGCTGGTCTGAAAAAATCCATCGATTTTAAACCATGTGGACTCTGTACCGCTTGCTTTGATGGCGACTATCCAATGGAAGTGCCTGAAGAAGCAAATAAATTTATGTTTGAATAAACGCCAACGATTATAGTGAAAAGAGGATGTTAAGACGATGTCAAAAGATAAATTAACCTATGCAGCTTCTGGAGTAGACGTCAAAGAAGGCGCTAGAGCAGTGGAACTAATGAAAAAGCACGTTAAAGAGACTTATAATGGCGATGTTATTGGCGATCTAGGAAACTTTGGTGGTTTGTTACGACTAAGTGGTAGCTACAAAAGTCCAGTTTTGGTTGCTGGAACAGATGGTGTTGGTACAAAATTAAAGCTTGCTTTTATGATGGACAAACATGATACCGTGGGTCAAGACTTGGTAGCGATGTGTGTTAATGATATCCTTTGCCAAGGGGCTATGCCGCTTTTCTTTTTAGATTATCTAGCAACTGGTAAGCTCAATGCAGAAAGCGCCGAGCAAATCGTCAAAGGGATTACAGACGGTTGTAAGCTCGCTGCAATGCCTTTATTAGGTGGGGAAACTGCTGAAATGCCAGGTTTTTACGGTGAAGGTGAGTACGATATGGCTGGTTTTGCTGTAGGCGTCGTCGATGAGGAGAAAATCATCACAGGTGCGAGCATAAAACCAGGCGATGTCATCCTTGGTCTTAAGTCGAGTGGCATTCATTCAAATGGTTACTCACTCGTTAGAAAACTTTTCTTTGATCAATTGGGATTATCCGTTGATACATTTATTCCTGAATTGAATACGACATTAGGAAAGGCACTGATAGAGCCAACTAAAATCTATGTGAAACCAATATTGAAGCTTTTGTCAGAGGTGAATATTAAAGGTATGGTTCACATGACAGGAGGCGGCTTCTATGAAAATATTCCGCGTGTGCTTTCTGAGGGTCAAAACGCAAAAATCAAGTTGGATTCTTGGTCAAAACCTGCAATCTTTGATTATATCGAAAAAGTAGGTAACATCGATCGAGAAGACTTATATGGCACCTTTAATATGGGTGTAGGCTTTATCGTAATCGTTGACGCAAATGATGTCGATAAAACGGTTCAATTGCTATCAGAGCAAGGTGAGACGGTTTCGATTATCGGTGAAGTAATTGAAGGAGAAAAGGGCGTAACTTTATGGAACGCTTAAATATAGCGGTATTGGTTTCAGGTGGTGGATCAAATTTGCAAGCCATTATCGATGCGCTTCAGGATGAATTGAATCAAACCTCAATAAAGTGTGTGATTGCCAACAGAAAAGAGGCGTTTGGTTTAAAACGTGCTGAGAAATATGGCATAGATGCGCACTACTTTGGACTTGGTAATTTTCCAGATACGAAAGAGAGAACCATGCACATGCTTCAGTTGTTGAAGCATTACAATGTCGATTTAATCGTCCTTGCGGGCTATTTAGCAATTCTTGATGAAAGCTTTATCGAAGCTTTTAAAGGAAGGATCATCAATATACATCCTTCACTACTACCTAAGTATGGTGGTCAAGGATACTATGGTGCTAAGGTACACGAAGCGGTTATAGCAGCAGGTGAAAAATACAGTGGTGCGACAACACATTTTGTGGATAATGGCGTGGATACTGGTCGCATCATCTATCAAGCTCAGATTGAGGTCAAAGTAGGTGATACGCCAGAAACCTTGGCTCAGAGAGTGTTAAGAGAGGAACACCGACTTATAGTCAAGACGGTTAAAGACATTCAAGATGGTGTTGTTTTAATTGGAAATTAGCTATTAAATTCAGCCTTGTGGCGAGAAAAGGTGAAAGTAATGAAAAAAAGAGCTTTGTTAAGCGTTTCGGATAAAACAGGTATCGTTGAATTGGCTAGCGCTTTTCATGAATTAGGAATAGAGCTGGTTTCAACTGGTGGTACTGAACAAAGTATTAAAAATGCGGGTATACCAGTAAAAAACATCAGTGAAATAACAGGTTTCGAAGAGTGTTTAGACGGTAGAGTAAAAACCCTTCATCCAGTTGTACACGGTGGCATCTTAGCCATCCGCGATAGTGAAGATCATATGTCGCAGCTTGAAAAGTTGGGCATTGGTACGATAGACTATGTCATCATTAACTTATACCCTTTTAAGCAGACGGTTCAAAAGCCAAACGTTGCTTTTGAAGATGCTGTTGAAAATATCGATATCGGTGGTCCGACGATGCTGAGATCTGCAGCAAAAAACCACAGAGATGTGGTGGTTGTAATTGACCCTGAGGATTATACAGCTGTAGTTGATGCGATACGATCAGAGGGTGAAGTTCCTTATGAAATGAAATACGATTTGGCACTTAAGGTTTTTCAGCACACGGCATACTATGATGCGATGATTGCTGAGTATTTGATGAAGCATGCGAATAAGACACCTTTTACAAAGACATTTACAGTCACCTATGAAAAAGCCCAAGATTTAAGATATGGTGAAAACCCACATCAAAAAGCATCTTTTTACAAAGAAGTTCTCGATACGAAAGGCACCTTATCTGAAGCAGTTCAGCTTCATGGTAAAGAACTTTCGTTTAACAATATCAATGATGTTGATGGTGCACTTGCACTTGTCAAAGAGTTTGGGGAAAAACCAGCAGTGGTCGCAGTGAAGCATTCTAGTCCTTGTGGCGTAGGAACAGGCTTTGACTTGTTACATGCTTACACGAAAGCGTACGACTGTGATCCGGTATCGATCTTCGGTGGTATCGTCGCTCTCAATAGAAAAGTCGATGTACAGACGGCGGAAAAAATGAATGAAACGTTCTTAGAAATCGTTATTGCACCTGATTTTGATGAAGATGCATTGGAAGTTCTTATGAAAAAGAAGAATCTACGCATTTTAAAATTGGCATCAATGATGGAAAAGACGGCCAATCAACTGGATATGAAAAAGACACTTGGTGGGTTATTGGTTCAAGAAGTGGATCATAGCTTATTTGAAGGTGAACTCCAAGTGGTAACCGATAGAATTCCAACGAAAAAAGAAATAGAAGAATTGACTTTTGCATGGAAAGTAGTTAAGCATGCGAAATCGAATGCAATTGCCATTACACGCGATGGTCAAACCTTAGGGATCGGACAAGGTCAAGTTAGCCGAGTTTGGGCAACTGAAAATGCCATTCGCCAATCTAACTTCCCGGTGAAGGGTGCTGTTTTAGCATCTGATGCGTTTTTCCCATTTGCAGATGCGATAAAAGCAGCTGCAGAAGCAGGCATCTCAGCGATTATTCAACCTGGTGGCTCGGTCAGAGACCAAGAAGTTATCGAAGAAGCAAACAAATACGGTATGACAATGGTTTTCACTGGAATGAGACACTTTAAGCACTAATCGGAGGTCGTAATGAAGATATTGATTATTGGCAGCGGTGGGCGTGAACACGCAATTGCGTATAAATTAAGCCAAAGTGAAAGGAAACCAGAATTGTTTGTTGCGCCAGGAAATGCGGGGATGGCCGATATCGCTACCTGTGTCCCTTTAGCAGTAGATAATTTAGAAGGTTTGCTTTCATACGCGGTGACTGAAAAGATAGATTTGACCATTGTTGGGCCTGAACTACCTCTCGTTATGGGAATCGTGGATCTGTTTGAAGCTGAGGGACTGAGGATTTTTGGTCCCAAAAGATATGCATCTCAGTTTGAAGGTAGTAAAGATTTTACAAAAGCGTTTTTACAAAGACACAAAATCCCAACAGCTAAGTCGGAAACCCATGTGGATTATACATCTGCACTAGAGGCTTTGAATCGATTCACTTATCCTGTGGTGATAAAAGCAGATGGTCTTGCTGCTGGTAAAGGTGTTATCATAGCGGGAACAAAGGAAGAAGCTGAAATGGCACTTTCAGAGATGATGGAACATAAGATATTTGGTAACTCTGGTACCAAAGTCGTCATTGAAGCATTCTTAAAGGGGATTGAAGCCTCTATTCTTTGCTTTGTGGATGGTAACACGATTTTACCAATGGCACCTGCACAGGACTACAAGAAAGCAATGGATGGTGATGAAGGCTTAAATACTGGGGGAATGGGCACTTATTCTCCAAGTCAGATCATTGATGCACCACTAATGGATCGTATACAAAATGAGATTCTCAACCCGTTTATCACTGGTATTAAAAAGGATGATATCGACTTTAAAGGGATTCTTTTTGTCGGTATTATGATAGATGGTGATGCGATTAATGTACTAGAATACAATGTACGTATGGGCGATCCTGAAACGGAAGTAACGCTATGTCGTATGGAAAATGATCTTTTAGATGTGATCGATGCTGTATTAGAAAAACGTCTTTCACAGGTAGAACTCAGTTGGACAGAAGAATCAGCAGTTTGCGTCATAATGGCTTCTGGTGGCTATCCAGCAGATTATGAGAAAAATAAAGTGATCTCAGGTCTCAAATCGATGTCCGAATCGGTAGTGGTTTATCACTGTGGAACAAAATTCGATTCTGAGGGGAATGTCGTGACAAACGGTGGAAGAGTTTTAGGCGTGACTGCAAAAGCGAAAACACTTAATGCTGCAAGAACACTCGCTTATCAAAATGTATCAAAGATTCAGTTTGATAAAATGAGCTATAGAACGGATATTGCTAAGTTTTAAACCCTATAGATTGTGGTATGAATTAACTGTTGAAGGTTTCTTCGACAGGTCAGCTTAACGACAAACGCCAATAGTTGCGTTAATTTTAAAAGCCTGCCTTCTTACGTATAAAATACGCTGTGAATGCAGGCTTTTTCATATCCTTAATATTGACGAGACATGGCACCCTCGTATCAAGTCTTTGACCATAGAAAAATCTGTATAGGAGATCAAAAATGAGAATAGGATATGCCTGCCTCACCGTCGGCGTTAGAGATACCGCGCTTAAGAGTTGTACACAGAAGAATGCAACAGAAGATCATCTTATAGCTTTAATACGTCATAATTTAGATGTGCTAAAAAGGATGCTAAACTACGATGTTCAGCATGGTATTCGAATGATGAGAATTAGCTCGGATATTATACCTTTTGGCTCAAGTCCAGTCAATCAACTGAAGTGGTGGTTGATTTTTGAGACCGAGCTAAAAGAAATTGGTGATTTTATTTTAAACGAAGATCTTAGAGTTTCTATGCACCCTGGGCAGTATACCGTTTTGAACTCACCGGATGAAGATGTCGTAAAAAGAGCGATCATAGACCTCGAATATCATGCGAGATTTTTAGATGCGCTAGGCGTTCCCGCTTCCCATAAGATTATTCTGCACATTGGTGGGGTTTATGGTGACAAAATAAAGGCAAAGGAACGATTTAAAAGGGTTTATAAGACGCTATCAAATTCGATAAAAAGAAGGCTGATTATCGAAAATGACGACAGGCTGTATACGATTTCTGATGTGCTTGAACTGGGTGAGGCACTTGAAATACCAGTTGTATATGATAATCTGCACAACTGGGTTAACCCGTCAGATTCAAATGTGCCGGATCGGATATGGATCGATCGAGCGGCTCACACTTGGCGACAGATGGATGGCAAGCCTAAAATTCACTATTCTCAACAAGCAGAAAACAAACGACTGGGTGCGCATACGGATACCATTTATATAGATGCGTTTTTAAACTTTATCGCAAATTTGGGTGATGTGAAACCAGATATCATGCTAGAGGTGAAAGATAAGAATCTGTCTGCTTTGAAATGTATCTATGTTTTATCAGAATATAATAAAATTAGCACTTTGGAGAAAGAATGGGAAAAGTATAAGTACTATGTCCTTGAAAGGTCTCCTAAGATTTATAATGAAATCAGAAGCTTGTTAAAGGATAAGACTGGTTATCCAGCAATTATATTTTACAAATGGATAGAAAACGCTCAGAGAACGCCTTTAGAATATGGAAGATCAATCAACGCGTTTCAACATGTCTGGGGGTATTTTAGAGAGGTCGCTGATGCTAAAGAAGTTAAACAATACGAAAAACAAGTTGCTCGAATAGAGTCTTCAGAAGCTGATTTTGAACATCAGATAGAGCTGTTAAAGCGTTTTTTATTGAAGCTGGCATTTAAATACAAAATTCATTATTTAATAGATAGTTTGTATTTTTATCTTTAAGGCATTCTTGAACGACAAATCTTATGTATTGGTGATTTAGATGTCTACAATGGTAATTATTAAGGGCAGTTATAACGCCTCAGGTAGTGGAGAAGTCCAGTACAAGAAGAGGTGTTATAACTGCCCTTTTAGATTGGCTTTAAATATTACGATTTTTAATGTACGCTTATTTATGCCCTTCTTCAGGTACGATGCAGATAAATTTCAACATACCTTTACCGACATTTGAAAATTGATGAAGTGTATTTGCTGGTACATATGCATAGCTACCTGGTTTGAGTTCGTGTAAAGTATCTCCAATTAACAAGGTACCATTGCCCTCAATAACATAATTAATATGTGGCCAATTGTGTTGATGTTTTGGGGAGTAACCTTCATTTTCTAGCTCTATTACACGCATTACGTAACCGTCCCAACCTTCTTTTGGTGAAACGAGTACTTTCATAGCCGCATTCTTTGCTTCAGGACTTGTAATTTCAGATGCTAATAGTTCATTAAAATTTCCGACAATCATATCTGCCTCCTTGATTTAAGTTCAACTCTCTATTTTTATTATACCATTTATTTGTTCTACCACGCACACTTTAGGGCATTAACTTATAAGAAACTGTAAATATTTTGTGACTCGAAATATTTGAGTGGCGAAAAAATAAATGCTATAATGGTTTTAGCACATAAATAGGGGGCAGTATGGATTTTTTGCAGAAGAGAGAAATGATACTTAAAGGGGATATGAAAAAAGTGATTTTAACTTTATCACTTCCGATTATGCTCAATAACTTTATTCATACCATTTACAACTTAACAGATACTTATTTTGTTTCAAAAATTCCAGGAAATGCCGTTGCAGGCATTCAGTTCGTATGGCCGTTAATCTTTTTAATCATGTCTTTTGGGATTGGTATGGCCGTTGCAACTTCTTCGATTATTGCGCAGTATATTGGAGCGCACATGCAGGAAAAGGCAAAGCAAACGGCTGGTCAAGCGATATTTTTAATGTTAGGTTTATCCATTGTATCCGGAATTGTTGGTTTTTTCTTTGCGCCGATGATCATTAAGGCAATGGGAGCGACAGGTGAGCTGTATGACAACTCATATGCTTATTTGAGTATCATGTTTTTAGGTATGCCGGCAACATTTTTACTCAATGCGTATAATGCAATTAAACAAGGGCAGGGAGATACAGTATCTCCTCTGATTATTGGTGCTCTGTCAGTTGGGACAAATATTATATTAGATCCGATTTTTATATTTGTTCTCGATATGGGAGTTCAGGGTGCAGCGCTTGCAACTGTAATTGCGACGGGTATTTTTGCGGTGTACGGCATTATTACAACGTTTAGCTCAAAACAAAGCCTGCAATTGACGTTTTCACATCTGAAATATAACAAAGAAATTTTGTCAAAGATCATCAGCATAGGCTTTCCATCATCTGCGGGTCAAGCAACTACGGCTTTTGGCTTCACGATATTGAACGTATTTCTAGTTTCTTTCGGAGACATTACACTTACTGCGTTTGCAGTTGGTAATAGAATCAGTTCATTGATCATGATGCCCGCCATGGGGATTGGTAGCGCACTGGCCACGATAGTGGGTCAAAACTTAGGAGCGGACAATGTTGGTAGAGCAAAGCTAGCAGTTCGAAATAGCACGTATTTATCAACCGCTTTTTTAGTGATCGGTGGCTTGATTATGCTTCCTTTTTCAAGACAAATCGTTTCTGCTTTCAGCAATGATCCTGAAGTGATCATCAGCGGAACGAATTACCTTAAAATGATCATATACTCTATTCCGTTGATGGGTTTCTTTCAAATTTTAGTGGGAACATTCCAAGGCTCTGGTCATACCGTATCTGCGATGATTTTAATGATGGGTAGATTATGGGGCTTGAGAATTCCAATGGTATTTGCCCTCAGTCATTTGGATGGCTTTGGGCCGGATTCGATCTGGTGGGCGATGATACTCTCCAACCTAATCACGTGTTTAATTGGCCTAGGGATATACAGTACAGGGCGCTGGCAGCATAAAATTATTAAGCAAAAGAAATCTTTGGTGGATGAATTTGCTGTGTGAAGTCGTTGACAAATTGAATCGAGTTGTTTATACTCTAAGTATAAAGAATCTTCAGGGCGGGGTGTAAGTCCCCACCGGCGGTAAAGCCCGCGAACCGAAAGGTTGATCTGGTGTAATTCCAGAGCCGACAGTTATAGTCTGGATGGAAGAAGAGGTTTATGTTTGATGTGTATGCATTTACCCCTGAAGTCTAGCTTTAGGGGTATTTTTTTTATAAGCACTGCTTTAAACAGCAAACAAATACCCTGAAGCCCCACACACAATTGGTCGGTAATCCGACGACAATCATTAGGAGGTTTTAGAAATGGTGACAACAACTAAAAAGAAACTCAATGTATCAACAATGACAAAAGTAGCAATGTTAAGTGTAATCGCATTTGTATTAATGCAACTTGAATTATTAATTCCGATTTTCCCAGCATTTTTAAAAATTGATGTGAGTGATTTACCAGCATTAATTGGCGCTTTTGCACTTGGACCATTTGCGGGTGTTGCAATTGAAGCAGTTAAAAATATTTTGCACTTATTACAAACGACAACCGGTGGTGTTGGCGAACTTGCTAATTTTGTAATCGGTTCTGCAATCATCGTTCCAGCAGCACTCATCTACAAAAAAAATAAATCAAAAAAATCAGCGATTATCGGTTTGGCTATAGGTACAATTGCAATGGCAATAACCGGTGCACTTGCTAACTACTTCGTCTTAATTCCATTTTATACAGCTTTCATGCCAATAGATGCAATCGTAGGAATGGGTACTGCTGTAAACCATAATATTAATTCGGTATGGGATTTGGTTTTACTTGGCATTTTACCTTTTAACTTATTTAAAGGTGCAGTTCTTTCCGTTTTAACTTTAATTCTTTATAAACACTTATCACCAATCCTTCACAAAGGGATGTAATCAGTAGAAAACAATAATAAAGCCTGTCTAAATTCCAAAATGGAGATTTAGCCAGGCTTTTCTTTTTTTAAGACTTATACTGTTTTGTTAAAGCAAATGGATTTAAGCGTTTCTTCTTAGATTTGCCATCATTCTAGCGAGTCCGCCACCATTTTCTAAGTTAGTAAAGCCATAAGCTTTAAGAATTTGAACGGCATAAGCACTTCTTGCTCCAGAGGCACAATAGAGTGTGATTTGACGATCTGAACTACCCAAATCATCAACTTGAGATTCGAGCTCATCAAGAGGAATGTTGATTGCTCCAGGATAAGCACCATAAGCAAACTCTTCTTCTGTTCTTACGTCGATAATGATCGGTTCGTTTGTTGCTTCCTTTTTCGTTTCAACGACGACTGCTTCATTTTCAACGGTTGCGTTTTCAGCTGCTTCACCAAGCGTCTTCGTTTCAGGAGCTGGCAGTTTGAGTTCAAAGTTTGCAGGTGATAAAGCTCTAACATAATTTGAGAGACTGATGAAACCACCGCTTACGTTGATGACGTTTGTGAATCCAGCACCAACGAGTGTTCTAAGGGCTTGATGACCTTTCTTACCAGTTTGATCATAAAGTAAAATTAAGCTGTTTGGATCGAGTGTTGCAAGAGAGCTAGATAATACTTCTAATGGTAGGTTGATAGCGCTTTCAACATGTGCCTTTTCATATGAGAAAACATCTCTCAAATCGATCCAAGTTGCTTTTTTACCCTCTAGGAAAGCGTCTAATTCACTAATTGTCAAAGCAGGTGAGAAACCTGACATTCTGTTTTCAGCAACATAAGATGCCATATTGATTGCATCATTTGCATTGCCAAGTGGTGGTGAGTATGCAAAATCAACATCTGACAAATCAGATACTGTAAGCTTAGAAGCGATCGCTGTCGCTAAAACGTCAAGTCTTCTATCTGCGCCTTCATAACCAGCGGTTTGTCCGCCAATGATGGTACCTGTTTCTTTATCGTATACGACGAGGACGGTTACCATTTCAGCACCAGGATAATAAGAAGTATGGTGCTCTTTATGAACGACGATGGCATCTGCGTTAATTCCCTCAGCTCTTGCAGCTTTAAGAGATAAACCAGTTGTACCAGCAACTGCTTCAAATACTCTTACAATTGATGTACCGATACTACCTTTATACTCGTGTTTCTTACCAAATGCATTTTCAGCAGCAATTCTGCCTTGTCTGTTTGCAGGTCCTGCTAATGGAATTCTTACCTTTTTGCCAAGAACTCTGTGCTCGAGTTCAATCATATCCCCAGCAGCATAGATACTGTCATCGCTTGTTTTTAAAGTTGAATCAACCAGTAATCCGCCAGCTTCACCAAGAGCTAAACCTGATTCTTGAGCAAGCTTTAAGGTAGGTCTAACGCCGATTGACATTAAAACCATATCCGCTTCTACGGTTGTACCATCTTTCAAGATGACATTTGATTTGCCAACTTCAGCTAAAGCTTTGTTTGTATATAATGAAACGCCATATGCCATTAACTCTTCTTGAATAAATCCAGCGATTTCAGCTTCCATGATTCCCATAACATGTGGCATCATTTCGATAACAGAAACCTTCATCCCTCTTTTAGCAAGTGCTTCAGTCATTTCAAGACCGATAAATCCGCCTCCAACAACAACTGCCGTTTTAGGATTTTTATCTGTAATAAATGAGTTGATTCGATCCATATCGTCTAGAGTCCAAAGTTGGAAAACATGATCTTGATCTGCACCGGGAAGTGGTGGTGCAATCGGCTTGCCACCTTGTGCTAAGATAAGTTTCGTATACTCAAAGCTTCTTTTTTCGCCAGTTTTAGCATTTAAAGTATGAACGACTTTGTTTGCTCTGTCAATTTCAGTTGCAGCAGTGAAGATGTGCACATCTGTGTTGTATTGTTCTTTAAAACTTTCTGGACTTTGTAGGATCAATTTTGATCTGTTCTTAATATCGCCACCGATATAGTAAGGAAGCCCACAGTTTGCAAAAGAAATATCAGCGCCTGCTTCTAAAATAGTAATTTGAGCGTCTGCTGAAAGTCTTCTCGCTTTAGCTGCTGCTGTAGCGCCTGCAGCGACACCACCAATAATAACGATTTTCTCCATTTTTCACCTCTTATAATGTATTAAATAGGGGAACCTCATAATAAAGAGCGTTCCGTAATTTTACAAACACCCCCCTACCTAGGGGGTCTATTTCATTTTATAGGCATTTATTTCTAATGTCAATCTATAAAAAATGAACAAATATTTAAGAAACCGAAAAAAAAAATCTTTTTATTGCAATAATAAATAAAGCTTGCTTGTTGGTATGGATTTGCTAAACTATTAAGGGGCACGAAATATCGAGGTGACTGATGCGATTGATGACGGAAGAACAGAAAAAAATAAGATGGCAAATCCTAACTTTCTTAATACCCATTTTGATTTCAAGTATCCTAGAAATGTTAGTGGGCATCGTTTCGATGAAGCTAATAGGTGACCTTGGATCTGAGTCCATCGGGGCTATGGGTCTGAGTACACGGGTAAGAGGGATTATCTGGGCAGTTTACAAGGGAATCGCAATTGGTGTTCAAGTTGTCGTTGCACAAGCCTATGGCGCAAACAATCCAGATAGAATCAGACGTGCATTATCTCAAACCATAGGATCAATTTTTTTAATTTCAATGTTGTTTTTATCCTCTATGCTAATCGTACCACAGTTTTGGTTAGGTACATTGTTTGGTGCAAAAGGCAGCTTGCTTGAAACGGGTATAAAGGTTCTTCGAGTAGTGGGATGTGGTATGCCGTTCCTTGGAATCGTCCTAATCATATCAGGAGGACTTCAAGGCAAAGGGGACGCTAAAACGCCTATGATGATCAGTGGCCTTATGAACGTCCTAAACGCTTTGTTTGGTGCTGTTTTGGTATATGGGTTGTTTGGTATGCCTGAGTTAGGACTTATGGGAGCTGCATATGGACTTGCACTGTCGCAATTTGTAGCTGCGATTTTCGCTTTGTACTTAACTTTAAGAAAATCTGGCATATTATCAGGTGTAAGGATAAAGGCATTCTTTAATTTCAGTAAAGATATTATGACTTCTGTTTATAATACTGGTGTGCCAAGTGCAATTGAATCTCTGTTTTGGCAACTGAGTTCTATTCTGCTTATTAGAGCAATTCTAACCTATGGGGAAGATCCGTATGCAGCCTATCAGCTTGGATTACAGGCAGAGAGTGTCGCATACATGCCTGCTGCGGGATTTCAAATAGCAGCGACGGCGTTTATTGGACGCTATTTAGGTGCTAAGCAGCCTGAGGTCGCAAAAAAGTATTTGAAGGAGATCTTATTAGGAGCCATCATAATATCTATGATTGGTGGTGGTATGTTAGTCGCCTTCCCAACCGTCTTACTGGGATTTATGACACCTGATGCAAAGCTGATTGAGATTGGGAGCTTTTACTTATTGGTGTGCGGTCTGGCACAAGTGCCTCAAAATATTGCAGGCGTATTAGGTGGTGCTTTAAGAGGTGCGGGCTACACAAAAATGCCGATGTATGCCGCGTTTGTTGGTCTGTACATGGTACGAGTACCTATTGCATTAACGGCAGCATATGTGTTTAATTGGTCGGTAAATATCATCTTCTTGGCAATTGGTATAGATATGTCTGTAAGACTGATTCTCAACGGATTCTTATATCTTAGAACCAACATTTATCAAAAGCCCAAAATCGTTTAATTAAGTAAGGGTTCTTTAAATCATATTACGCATATAAAAAGGGAGTCGCCATAATGGGACTCCCTAATTTTATGTGATTAGATTTTATAGCGTTTTAACTCATCTTTTAAGAAGAGAACTACTTTTTCTAGCTCGCTGATATTTGACGTTAATGAAATGATCTCTGAAGAGAAGTTTGTAACGTTTGCACTCATTTCCTGCGATGTTGCAGAGTTTTCTTCTGCGATAGCTGCAAGTGTATGCATGTTCTCAAATACGCGATTGATTTTAGCAGTTTCTTCTGAGAGTTGCTTAGAAATCTCAGAAATGGAAGTAGATACACTTTTGATTCTACTTGAAGCATGCTTACTTTCATCGGTTACGTTTTCCATAGTCTTAGTTCCGTTTTCAAGCTCTTTGAACTGATCGTTAACTTGCTGAACCATGCTATTAACGCCTTGTGTAAAGAGCTTTAAGCTACTGTTGATGGTATTAACAGCTTGCTTTGAGTCTTCTGCTAGCTTTCGAATTTCTTCTGCGACAACGCTGAAACCTCTACCCATTTCGCCTGCTCTTGCAGCTTCGATAGATGCGTTAAGCGCGAGTAGGTTCGTTTGCTCTGCGATACTTTCAACAGTACTTACAATTGTGATGATATCCGAAACTTTTTCACTAAGTTCATTACCTTGCGCATTTACTTCTGCAAATTTATCTTTAACACCGTTTAATTTTTTAGAGACATCTTCGAGGTCATTAAATGAAACTTCAATTTGCTGTACTGCTGACTCAAGGCTTTCTTTACCTTCAAGTTCTCTTTTACTGATGGTATTTAAGATCTCGATGTTATCAGACAGGATGCTGACAGAGCTTTCAGTTTCTGTTGCTTGATGTGTTGCACCCTCCGCAACTTCTTGAACTGCACTTGCAATTAAATCTGATACTTCACTTAAATTTTTAGCGACAGTCGAGAATTTACCAGTAAATGAGTAAAGGTCATCGAGACCACCTTTGATATAAGTGATTTCTTCTCTTAAGCTTTCCTTAGCAGATGTTAATCCCTTATAGGTTGATTCAAATTGGTCGCCAGTTCGTACGATTAAATCCTCAGAAAGCTCAAGCGCTTTAATTTTTTCAAACTCAGTTGATAAATCTTTAATTGGCTTGTGAACTGAATTGGCATTTAACAAACCACCTAGGAAGACGACAACAGGCGTAGCAATTAAAAGTGGGATATTTTCTAATCCATTTAAAATGATAACTGCCAACAAGGATAGCAAAGTTGGGAAAATTATAATTTTAAGAGAAGGTGATTTTAAGAAGCCTAGTGATATAAATTTAGAAAATCCGTAAGAACGCACTTGCTTTGGCGTTTTTTCAAATGCCAAGTGAATTTTAACCACATGTGTACCATCAGAATCAATTTTCTGATCGATAATTTTAGCATCAATTTTTTCATTAAAATGCTTGCCAACGCCTTCTATTAATCCCATCAAATAAGCTTGAAGACCACGTTTGGACTTGTAAGTGATTACCATATTTTTTGGATCAAGTTCATCTGGAATCAATCTAGGTGGTTTTGCACCTGGAATCATCTTTGTAAGCTGTGTATGGATTTTATCCATCATACCTAAAAAGCCCATTGCTGATGATTTGTCAAAGAAAGATGGAAACCATTTATAAAATGATGCGATGTTGTTTTGACCAAGTTTTTTCCAAAGTTCTTCAGTCGATAAACCTTCGTGTCTTGCAAACGCAGCCATTAAACTCATAATTTTTGCATCTTCAATTTCTTCTAAGGGTGTAATTAGTTTGTGCGGATTCCACCCTTCTTTTGTCAAAATATCATTTTTAGTTTTTTCACCATAGATGGTAACGATGGTGTTAAGCCAAATATTGACGACAGTTCCTTTCATTGTTCACCTTCTTATTAGTATTTTGTTATGTGATCTGATACGAAAGGTATCGCATCAGCGAGATTTAGATATGTTGAAAACAGTTTAATATCATTATATAGTAGAAAGAAAAAAACGGGTATTCTTTTTTAAAACATTTAAAAAATTGTTCAAACATATGTTAAAATAGGGTGAGGAGGAAGTACTATGTCAAATCCGATTTTAGTCCTAGTCGCCTTGGTTGCGGTAGGTATAGTCTCTTATGAAATTGGGAATCGATATTCTTATATAAGATTGAATCGAAATAAAGTGTCTTTTGAAGAAGACCCTTTATTGACCTTGCATAAAATTCATAACAAAGAGTTGGATTATGATGTGCTTCTAGAAAACTTTGCCGAATCCGTCGTGCTTGTGGATGCTAACATGAGAGTAAATACCAAGTGGTGGCACATTGCAGATGACACACAAATTTCTAAGTCTGCTGAGATTGATGTGCCTAATTTCTTTCATGAACTCGGGTACTTAGAAACTGAGGTTATTGAAGAGATGTTCACTGAACTCTTTATGGCTGATGATTATCAACAAAGACAACAGATTATTTCATTATTACCCATTGAACAACACTATAAAGATAAAAAAATATCTTTTAGATACAATTATATTGCACAAACACAACAACTTGCAATTTTCATCGCAGATGAAAGTCAATTGACGACACAGTTTGAAAAATTCCATACCAAAATCATGGAGATGGAAACTGCGCTAGAGGTTTTTCGTCATCAGAGAGATTTTAATAGTTTAAGTCAAAAGTACAATCGAATGATCAATGAGGAGTTGGACCGAATCTTTACATTTTCTGAAGATGTTCCGACGATTATGAATCAGCTGAGTTCAAAACTACATGAAATTAAAGGTGCTTGTAGGGTCCTTAAGATGTCTCATTCAGTGGATGAAATCGATCGGTTTTTAAGTGAGATGTCTAAATTGCCAAAGGATTTGACTTTTAATCAGTTTAAAAAACAGATTGAGCATCTTGGGATAGCAGCATTATTAGAAGAAGATTATCAAAATCTGAATCATTATTTGGATCGTGATATATTGACTGCTAGAAATATATCTGTGGAACTAGAGGCATTGGAAGAGCTAAAACGATTGATATTATCGTTAGAGGATTCGAGTGAAAAGCAACAGCTCTTGAATCGTTTTAATAGTATTGGATTTGTGAGCATTCATGAAATCATAAGACGGTTTGATAATTTTGCACAAGACTTGGCTAAAAAGCACAATAAAAAGCTCGCACCGATTAAGTATGAGGGAATACCATTATTCTTCGACGAAGAACAGTATAAAGAGATGATCAGTAGCTTTATTGAGCTCGCTGCAAATGCAATTACTCATGGTATTGAATCTCCGGCTGAGCGTTATCTAATTGATAAGTCTGAAAAAGGTCATTTAATCGTTAGAATGCAAAGATTTAATGATGGCTATCTAATCGAACTGGAGGATGACGGCCGTGGTATAGATATCAATGCTATTAAAGAATCCCTTTACGAGAGCAAGACCATATTTTTTGACGACATCGTCACTATGTCAGAACAAGAAGTATTGTCCAGTATATTTAATGAGGGAATCGCCAGTCAAGGCTATTTAGGCGAGGGACTTTATAATGTAAGGCAAAAGGTCGAGCAGATCGGTGGAAGGATTTCAGTACTTTCTGCACAAAATAAATTCACCAAGTTCACTGTTTTTTTACCTAGCCTAAGTGAAAAGAACGCTACTAAAGCTAAATAATAAAATCAAAAAGGTGGTCTTTTGTAAAGCAAAAGAACCACCTTTTATTTATGCTTTTAATTGATCTAGTTTTTGGATGAGACGCGTTACAAAATGTCGCGTAACGTCTTGTGTAGGATCAAACGTAGATATGGTTTCATTAAACAAGGTTAAAGCATCTATTGGAGCGCTTAATCGATAACATTGCTGATAGAGACGAATGATTTTCTCTGTGAGCTCAAGAAGCGCCTCTGAGCCCAATGTGTCTAAGAGGATTACATTCTCATTGCCACTCAGTGGTTGATCTGGGTGCAGGTTTAATCTCTGTGATAAAGGGATATTGCTTAAAATTCCCTTTTCTCTATCGTGTAGAATGTTCTCAGTACCTGAAAATACAAACATGACATGCTTCATTTCACCAGAGGTAGATAAGTCGATGAGGTGTTTGAGGTTGTTATAACCCACCTGTCTCAAATCACTTCTCTCACCGGTCACTTGATCGATTTCATCGATAAAAACGACGAGCCCTTTATAGTTCAGTAAAGTAATAAGCTTGATAAAAGCGCGTAAGAAATCCATGGTATTTGTTTTATCCACTGCGCCGACGAGTTCATACTTTTGCTTGAGCTCATATGGGACATTTTTTTCACCTGTAAGCCATGCACACGAAACATTGGTCATCTCCTGATTGCGCTGAATACGACCGCGCATAAAGCTTAAAAAAGCCCTTGCATAGTTCATGTTGTATTTCGAAAGTTCTTGGCAAACGGTGTTCACCTCGAATCGCTTTCTGTCTGAAAACGGAGCGTTTTGCAAGTTCTCGATCCATAAGTCAAAGATGTCTTCAAAAGAGACTTTCATATTTGGCTTGCTTTTCAAATAAAGATTATGCATAATCGCATAATACAGGTCTTCAATTTTATTGAGTCTAAAGCCATTGTTAACCTGAAAGGAAGCAATGATAAAATCTTCATTGATGGCAGCTTGCTTATACGTGTTGACAAGAAGTGATTTTCCCACGCCAAAAGGCCCGGTGATGAGCTTGACCATACCAGCACCTTTCCCAAGCAAATGAAGGGCGTGCTTAAACGAATCCATCTCTGCATCTCTGCCGGAGAGGATGGTCTCAGAGTTGTTAATAGGCGACGTGCCGCTTCTCAACGCATTGATCATTCTGAGGGCTTCTTCATTTGATAATAACAATTGGGACCTCCTTTAGGTACAGTGAACTAAAACAGTAATATCCCTATTATAACCTTTTTGTAATAATGAATAAATTATAATTTGAAACCTAGCCATAAAATCAATACAATGGAGATAGTGATTTCGTTAGAGGAGTATCAGATGACGTATGATGTGATAATCGTTGGCGCAGGTGCAGCCGGTTTATACCTTGGCGCACACCTCAATGGTGCCAATGTATTAATTCTTGAGAAAAACAATCGGCCAGGTATAAAAGTACTCGCTTCTGGATCGGGGCAATGTAACCTGACGCATAGTGGCTATATCAGTGCTTTTCACGAACGCTACGGCGATCACAAAAACTTTGTTAAACCTGCCCTTAAGGCACATGATAATAAAGCAGTGATTGCCTATTTTGAGTCACTTGGGCTAAAAACGATGGAGAGAGAAGATGGCAAGGTGTTTCCCGCTTCATTAAAAGCAAAGGATGTCGTTGCGGCACTTATGCGTCAAGTTCAGCACATACGCTATCAATCTAACGTCAAATCAATAGAGCAAAATGAAAATGGCTTTGTTATCTCTCTTGAGACAGGCGAAGCGTTTAATGCTAAATATGTAGTCATCGCTACGGGTGGTAAAAGCTATCCGACGATGGGGAGTACGGGCGACGGCTATTCACTGGCTCAGACTCTCGGTCACAGCATCGTACCTCCCAGACCGGGATTAACAGGCGTGGTCACAAGAGAAAAAACACTTTTAGCTTTACAGGGACAATCCTTTAAAAATTGCATCATAACTTGTACTGGACCTAAAACCAATCGACAAATCAAAGGCGATTTGTTAATTACACATTTTGGGCTAAGCGGACCGGTCGTTCTCAACCATTCGAGATGGCTCTATCCAGGAGATCAACTAAAAGTAAACTTTTTAGGCAAAGCACTGGAAATCGTTGAAAAGGAATTTCTTGAGGCAGTAAACTGCAATGGTGATAAACCACTTGCATTTTGGTTGAATCAGCTTGAAATTACCGATACGTTTAAAAATTTCATCGTCGATGCTTTAGAAAAAGAAATGTCTATTCAAGGCTTGGCACAAATGAAACTGGGCAATATCGACAAACTTCTTAGAAAAAGATTGCTTTCTTTATTATTGGCATATCCACTAGAGATTGAAAATTTAATCGGCTATCAACAAGCGATGGTAACGGTGGGTGGTGTTTGTTTAGAGGAAGTCTCTTCTAAAACGATGATGTCAAAGACCGTTGAGAATTTATATTTTATAGGAGAAGTGCTCGATATAGATGGTGATACAGGTGGCTACAATTTGCAGTGGGCATTTTCCTCTGCATTTGCAGTTGCTTCCGAAATAAATAAAAAAATACAGACCTATTAGGGGGACTTATGAATCGCAAGACAAAAGGTTTATTGAGTGTAATGATTCCTGTAATCGCATGGGGAATCTCTTTTGTGAGTACGGAATTTTTATTAGATTATTTAGGTGCGATGACGATTGGCGCGATTCGATTTGTCATTTCAACTGCAATTCTATACGGCGTAATGCGTGCGACGAAAACACCGCTTAAAATTGATAAAAAGGATCACTTTTTATTTGTGATTGCAGGTGGAGTGGGTATTGCCATTTACTTCTTTTTTGAAAACACCGGAATAAAGTATATTTCCGCATCGCCATCTGCATTAATCATAGCGGCAATCCCGATGTTTACACTGATTTTTGAAGCGATTATCTACAAACGTGTGGTAAAATGGGTAGACGCTTTGGCCATATTGGCTTCGATCATAGGCGTGCTCCTCATCGTCGATTTAAGGTGGAATGAATTCTTTAAAATTGAAGAATCTTTCGGTTATTTGATGATGATCGGTGCGGTTATATCATGGGTGATTTACTCTATGGCATCTAAACCGTTATTTGCAAAGTACAGCTATTTAACCATCGTGTATTATCAGTTTTTATATAGCTTGCCATTTTTCTTATTGGCAGTGCCTTTTGAACACAACCTTTGGTCTGAAATCAATGTTGAAGCGGTAATCCATCTTGTGTTTTTAAGCGTTTTCGCTTCAGTTCTTGGTTTTTATTACTATGCCAAAGCAATGGATCTATTGGGTGTGACAGAATCGTCGATCTTTATCAACTTTTTACCTATAGTAACGATTGTTTTTAGCTACTTCTACATGGGGCAAGCAGTGACCTTCAAGCAACTCATAGGCGGTGCATTTGTCATGCTTTCCGTGACAGTAACAACGCTATACGATAAGCAACAAGCTTTAAAAAGTGAATTAACCGCTAAGGGTTAAGTGGTATTTTGCCGATATGTTTGTAAAGAGACTATGGGATGCATCCTTGATTACCAAAGTCATTTCAGAGGTGAACAGATGAAAATCAGTGCATTTTTACAAAACATTCAATCGGCAGCAAAAGCGACAACGCAAACGACAACAGGGGCACAAGGTGAAAAATCAGTTAGTGAAACCCTGCTTCAGGATTATAAAAAAGAGCTACCGAGTTCGGTAGCTTCTCTATATGATAAATACCAGATGAGCCCTACCTCAGACGAGGTTAAGGGCATTCAGTCTTTTTTGAAGAACAGCAGTGCATCAAAAGACAACCAATTGATGTCTATCGATATTGCGCTTTACAAAGGCATTTCGCCAAGTGAAGAGAATCTACAGGCTATTTCACAAGCGCTTGATCACGATCAAGAGGTGGTGGCTTCACTGACTGAGATGCCAACAGCTGAGACCCCATTAACTAAAGCTGAAACACTTGATTTGATCGATCGGTTAGAGCTTCCTAAAAACCTGACGGAAACCTTAAAGCAGCTGGTCAAAGAGGGCGTGTCCCTTAAAGATGCAGTTAAATTACTGGCTAAAATGTTCCTTTCACAGTCAGGCTCGGATGCAAATAGCGCATCTAAGCTAATTTCATCATCTGTAACTGACTTAAAAAGCACGATTGAAGTGCTTTCTGCATTAAAGAAGGCTTTCGAAAGTCTTTCAAAGGAAGAGATCCTTTCTAAGCTTAGCCATGGAACTGATTTAAGCGCTAAGCTGATTGCCTTAATCGAAAAACAGCTTGAAAAAGTTATGACAAATAATGTCGCAGTCAATGATGCGTCAGCTGGTTTATCCAAGGACCAAATAGGCATTATCAAAACAGAGGACACACTTGAATATGAACTTAGCGATGCGGATGCTAATACCGCAAAGGGTGAAGCGACTGTTGGTTCTGCGTCAAATACCAAAGTGTTTTGGGACCAGACGAGTGAAAATGAGCATCAAGATAAACTCGATTTAAGTCAAGCGTCTATGGGAAGACAGGCGAGTGCTAGCGGCGCAAGGTTAAGCGAAGGTTCCGAAACGGATCGAATACATGACAGTGAACCATCTGATTCGGAAGTGTTAGAAGGTGTAGATCCGCTTTCTTCAGTTGCTGAGAACACGGGTGATATTGAGGCGCTAATAGAGGCTGCAATTGGTACGGTCATCGGCCAAATGGCTGAAGTCTTTGAAAGTATACAGTCCTCGTTTGACTTTAAAACGTATTTGGTGGAACAGACAACAGAAGCGACCATTAGGGCAAAACAGTCGTTTGATCAAATGAAAACAGAGATGACAGCATTATTGGAACCCGATTCCGGTAAGCTAAGTACTCAAATTGGCACAGCCATAGATAAGCTCAATAAATTTATCCTGAAAAGTGATGTTACACTTATGGTGGATATGTTTACTGAGAAGAAATTGATTGCTTTGTCCAGCGAACTTGAAAAAGCGGCTGGATTGCTTCAGCAGGGCAAGCTCAAGGAAGCCCAAAATGTCGTAAATGAGGGGATTAAACTCCTTAAAAGTATAGAATTTCAACCGAGCCAAAGAAGGATACAGGTGTTTGTTTCTAGTAAAGGCGAGGCAATCCTCGACGCCTTGGGCGAAGGTGAGAAAGTAGAAAATGCTAAGCAAAGCACTTTAGAGCAAGCTATAAGACAATCGCTACAAAACAACAATGGCAATAAGCTTTCAAGAGACGTGGTGGAAACTTTGCGCTATTTAGGGTTAAATCATGAAGTTGAAGTCGCCGATGCGGTTGAAAAACTGGATTTTGAAGCTCTAAAGGAACGAAGCAATACCAACGTTAAAGAGATACTTCTCAAGATGATGAACGAAGACAAACAAGAACGAACTGTGACTGCCACCGAGCAAAACTTAATGAATCTCAACGGACAACAAATGATGAATGATTCGCAAAGTGGGAAACAGCCTTTTTACTTTTTCAACGTACCGATTATGGATGGCGAAGATTTAGGCAATGTGAAGATTTTCATGAAAGGCGCAAGTAAAAACGCGAAAATCGATTGGCAGAATACTGAAATCTATTTTGGTATGAAACTCAACACACTTGGTACTACTGGAATAAGAGTAAAAATTACACAAGGACAGTTAGATGTCGCTGTGACCACAGAGCATCGTGAGGTTCTTGAATCAGAACTGAGCGGTGTTATGAGTACCTTGTCTGAACTCGGTTTCAATATCGGTAGCTTAACCTTTGATACAAGTGATGCGTCAAAACAAGATCAACCGCTTAAAACCTCTGAAATGGTTCACCTATCAGGAACAATAGAGGATAGAGGAAGAGTGGTTAAAAAGTCGGATGAAGGAAAGGGGTTTGATTTTAAGATATGAAACCTTATGAGACCTATGAGATAGAGGATGATTTTGAAAGCTTTACTGAGAAACTGATTGCTGAAGCAAAAGAAAACCAGATCCCTCTTAATGAAAATGTCACACAAACGAAACATATGGTGAAGTCTGACTTGAGAGATGTGATACCGCCTCAATTGTACGCATTGATTGGGCAAATTAATGAGGCAATTGAACGCTCTGCGGAGTCTTTAGGGCGTAATTTACCATACAAGAACCATCAAAAATAAGGTATAATAAGATTTGAGTCTAGGCTCAAATCTTTTTTTTATATCACAACATCTCGTTTGTGGTAAAACTACGTCAAAGTAATATCATGGGGATTGAATATTGATGTTAAAATGTCGTAGTTGTTAGAAGCGTATAAAGTAGAGCATGTCCGTATGTATCACAGGATCTAAAGAGAGGAACTTCTATGAAAGTTGAGAAATCTACCAAATCAGGAAAAACAAGTACCGTTAAGCCAAACGCTGGGATTAAAACAGAAGAAAAACCCAAAATTAGTTTCACTGAGATTCTAGCTTTTAAAGATTATGATCAGCAAAAGGAAGAACTTCAAAAAGCTTTAGATGAAATTGACCGTAAAGGGCAAGCCTTAGTGGAAAATAGAACCGTTGAAAATCTTTATGCCTACAAGGATTTAATCAAAGGCTTCATAGAAGAAACGGTTCTAAAGGGACTAGAAATTAAGGAGCGTAGAGGATTCTCAAGAACCGGTCGAACTAAAGTTATGAGAACCGTCTCTGAGATCGATGCAAAGCTCTTAGAATTAACCAATCTCATCATCAAAAGAGAACATAAGGAAATTAATGTCTTAAAAAAAGTGGGGGAAATACAAGGTTTACTTGTGAATCTCGTGATCTAAATAAATCATCATTATGGAAATTGGCATTAATTAGTAAATCTACAGTAATTAGTAAATAAACATTTTAGGAGGAATACATGAATTTAAATGGTCTTAATTCTGCACAAAGGGATGCGGTCTTATCAATAGATGGTCCAATTCTAGTCGTTGCGGGGGCGGGCTCGGGAAAGACAAGGGTGCTAACGCATCGTATCGCTCATTTAATTGAGGCATATGATATTTTTCCTTCAAGTATCATGGCGATTACCTTTACAAATAAAGCAGCTACTGAGATGAAGCACAGGATTGAACAGTTGGTTGGACCAGTGACCAATCAAATGTGGGTAGGAACCTTTCACTCTATGTGTGTTCGGATTTTAAGACGAGATGGCCATAACATTGGCTATGCGAGTGATTTCGTTATCTACGACACAACCGATCAGAAGGCATTATTAAAGAACTGTTTTAAGGCGCTGGGATTAGATGAGAAGAAAACACCTATCCAATCCTTTCAATATAAGATTTCAGGCTGTAAAAACGATATGATGTCTGCAGATGCCTATGAGATTAACTTTCATAAGGACCCACGTGAAAGGGATTTTATTAAGCTTTATAAGCTATATCAAGAAAAGCTGAAAAGCAATCAAGCGCTGGATTTTGATGATCTTTTAATAAAGACGATTGAGCTTTTTAAATCATGCCCTGAAGTACTTGCTTATTATCAAAATAAGTTCAGATACATTCATGTGGATGAGTATCAAGATACCAATAAAGCGCAGTATACATTGGTACGCCAGCTAAGTGCCAAACATAAAAACCTTTTCGTCGTAGGCGATGGTGACCAGTCGATCTATAAGTGGCGCGGCGCAGACATTCGTAATATTCAAGATTTCGAGAAGGATTATCCAGGCGCAAAAATCATTAAATTAGAGCAGAATTATAGATCATCACAAAATATATTGGATCTTGCAAATAGTGTGATTAAACATAATCCAGGTCGACGTGATAAAACCCTTTGGACAGAAGCGGATGCTGGAGAAAAAATACGTTATTATCAGGCTTATGATGAGAAGGATGAAGCGAGATTTATCGTCAATCAGATAAGAAAAGAAGTTCGCGAGGGCAACTTTGATCAGAGTGATTTTGCGATACTTTATCGTACCAATGCACAGTCAAGAGCGCTAGAGGACGCACTCAATATCGAGGGCTTGCCATACAAAGTCGTCGGTGGGTTAAAGTTCTACGAAAGAAAAGAAATCAAAGATGTTTTGGCATACTTTAAGTTGATGGTCAACCCCTTTGATGATGTCAGTTTTAGACGTGTTATCAATGAACCTAAGAGAAGTATCGGGGACAAGACGATTGAAAAGTTGCAAGATTATGCGACAGAGCACGGCTTAAGCCTTTTAAAGGCGTGTGCTAATATAGATGAAGTTCCTGGAATAACCGGTAAAACGGCACTTGCGATTCGAGATTTTTATAATATGGTGAATGGCTTATCGGCCAGACTTGATGTTGCAACTTCAGGCGAAATTTTTGACGCATTAATTGAACAGTCAGAAATCATCGCAAGCTATGAAAGAGAAAGAAACGATGAAGCCGATGGTCGAATCGACAATATTTACGAGTTAAAAACAGTTATTGAAGAGTTTGAAAAGAGACAGGACTCTCCGGGATTAAGGGATTTCTTAGCAGAAACAACACTAAGAAGTGATCAAGATAGCATTGAGGAAGAGGAACAAAGTATTCTATTGATGACACTTCATGCGTCAAAAGGTCTTGAATTCCCAGTTGTTTTTTTAGTGGGTCTCGAACAGAACCTATTCCCATCTTTCCGTGCGATGGATGATGAAACTGAACTTGAAGAAGAGCGTCGTCTTTGCTATGTGGGCATTACGCGTGCAGAGTCGCTTTTATTTATTACTCATGCAAAAAATAGAAATCACTATGGTAGATTTGAACCTAGAATGCCAAGTGTCTTTTTATCTGAAATGAATCAAGCGCTGCTTGAGTCTATGGGTGAAAAATCACTAGGAAATATTCTCAAGGAAGCACCGACAGGATCCATGACTTTAAAACACAACCCCTATTTTAACCCTGGTCAATCAACCTACACAGCACCTGAAAAATCAGGGAATTCAGATGGATTTTCACCTGGTGACAAGGTGATGCATAAAGTGTTTGGTGCGGGTATGATTATCACTGTAGATAATTCTAGTCAGGTGCTGACCATTGTTTTTGATGCACATGGCATTAAGAAATTAGATCCATCCATTGCACCAATTAAGAAGTTATAGGTTAAGGTGGTGAATTTATGAGCACATACAATTCAGTTGAATCAGCAGCATCGAGAATTATGGCACTCAAGGGACAGATTAACCGTCATAGTCATGCGTATTATGTTCTTGATCAGCCAAGCATAACCGATGCGGAGTACGATGCACTGATGAACGAACTGATCCAGCTTGAAAAAGAATTTCCAGAGTTAGCTGACCCAAACTCGCCGACTAAGCGCGTTGGTGGTGCGGTGTTAGAAATTTTTAATAAAGTAACACACACAGTACCACTTTTGAGTCTAGATAATGCATATAATGCAGAAGATTTAATAGCGTTTGATAGCAGAGTAAAGAAAGATCTTGGTGCAATGCCAGAGTACACGGTTGAATATAAAATTGATGGCTTGACGGTGGCTTGTCTATATGAGGCGGGTCAATTCGTAAGAGGTGCAACAAGAGGCGACGGCACAACGGGTGAAGAGGTTACTGAAAATGTTAGAACCATTAAATCACTGCCACTTTCACTAGAGTCAGACATTGATTTAGAGGTTAGAGGTGAGGTTTTTTTACCAAAGTCATCATTCGTAAAACTAAATGAACAACAAGCGCTTTTAGGAAAAGAAGCATTTGCAAATCCAAGAAATGCAGCTGCAGGCTCTTTAAGACAGTTGGATTCTAAGATCGCTGCCAATAGAAAGTTAGACGTCTTTATCTTCGATATTATTACAGGTGTCGAATCACTTGGCATCAGCTCTCAAACTGAGGCTTTTGAAAAACTCACTCAGCTGGGTTTTAGAACGGCTCCGATTAAAAAATTTAATGACATCCAAGATGTGATCGATTATACAGAAGCTATGGTGGCTCAAAGGCATGATTTGCCCTTTGAAATTGATGGCTTGGTAATTAAAGTCAATGATTTAAGCATGCGGAATGAACTGGGTTTTACAGCTAAAAGTCCACGAGGTGCAATTGCTTACAAGTTCCCTGCTGAACTAGCAAAGACCATTATTCGTGACATTCAGGTACAAGTGGGTAGAACGGGTGTGATAACGCCGCTTGCTGTGTTTGAACCAGTAGTTGTAGCAGGCTCAACAATTTCCAAAGCGACCCTCCATAATCAGGACTATATCGATGAAAAGGATATCCGTGTGGGAGATACCGTCTTGGTTCAAAAGGCGGGGGATGTTATCCCGGCGGTTGTACGAGTGGTTCTTGAGGAAAGACCAGAGCATACAAAGCCTTTCCACCTCCCTGAGCAGTGTCCGGTTTGTGAAGGACCAACGGTCAGACAACCAGGAGAAGCAGCGCTAAGATGTATCAATGACAATTGTCCTGCAAAGCTTCAAAGACTTCTCATGCATTTCGTTTCAAGAACAGCGATGAATATTGATGGGTTTGGCGAAGCCATTGTTGAAAATTTTATAGAAAAGGGATTTATCGAGTCAATTTCCGATATCTATCGCCTCAAGGATGTACAAGACGCTTTAAAAACCATAGAAGGATTTGGCGATAAATCGATTAATAAGCTGCTAGAGGCTATAGAAAATAGTAAGTCTAATGATTATTATAGGTTGATATCAGGATTAGGCATCCCATTAATAGGTGAAAAAGCGGCAAAGACACTCGCAAAGCATTTTAATTCAATGGATGAACTAATGTCAGCAGACGTAGAGTCCTTGACTCAGATCGATGAAATTGGAGATAAAATGGCACTGAGTATTATCCAGTATTTTGATCGTTCAGACAGTAAAAAATTAATTGAAGATTTAAGAGAGCTCGGTGTTAATTTGACTTCGAAACTCACTTCGAAGGTGGAAGGTGCTTTCAGTGGAAAAACCTTGGTTGTCACTGGGACCTTAGTCAAATACAGTCGAGATGAAATTAAAGCATTAATTGAGCAAAATGGCGGTAAGGCTGCCGGTAGTGTTTCTTCAAAAACGGATTATGTCGTCGTTGGTGAAAATGCGGGATCAAAAGCCGATAAAGCGAGAAGTCTTGGTATTCCAATCATTGATGAAGCAGAATTTGAAGCAATGTTAAGTCAATCGTAATAAGGAGCAAATGATGGAAGTCGGTAAATTAAAAAATGAAGTACTAGGTGAAATCGTTTTATCTGAGATTCATACGGTACGAGATGATATACTCATTCGACCTAATGTCGGTGAAGATTGTACAGCGGTCGCTTTTGGTGATCTGGCATGCGTCCTTACGACCGATCCAATTACAGGAACGGATAAAAATATTGGCCAGCTTGCAGTAAATGTCTGTCTAAATGATATTGCATCTAGTGGTGCTGAAGCAGTTGGCATCATGCTAACGTTACTTTGTCCAGAAGGGACAACTCAAGAAACCATCGGTCAGATATTAAGAGAGGCGAATGAAACGGCCAATCAATATGACGTTGAGATCATAGGCGGTCATACTGAGATTACAAATGCAGTTAATCGAATCATTGTATCAGCTACTGCTTTAGGTAAGACACCGGTTGAACGACTAATCAAAACCTCTGGTGCACAGGTCGGCGATTATATCTACTTGACGAAAACTGCAGGGCTTGAAGGAACTGCGATTATCGTTAGTGAACTTGAGGATGCACTTTATGACGTGTTATCCAAATCTGAAATTCAAGAAGCGAAGGATATGTTCAAGCAAATTAACGTTATCAATGAAGGTAAAATTGGCGTTAGAATTGGTGCTACAGCGATGCACGATGCTACGGAAGGTGGCATTTTAGGTGCGATTCACGAGCTATGCGAGGCGAGTGGTAAGGGGTGTAAGGTTAAGGCAGATAAAATAGCAGTTCATCCAGTTACTGAAAAGCTTTGCGAGTATTACAACATCAATCCTTTAAAATTAATCAGCAGTGGTACTATGGTAATCTGTATGCCTCAAGCTTTGGCAAGCGACTTGGAAAAAGCTTTGCTCGATTTTCGCATTGAGTATTCTAGAGTTGGTGTAATCACTGAAGAACGTGATAAAAAGCTGATAATGGGTGATGCCAGTGTGGAGGAGATTTTTGACTATATTGAATCGCCTGATGCTGATGAGCTCTATAAAGTGATCAAGTAATATATGAATGATAGGATAGAAGTATTGAACGTAAAGGAGAGATTATGGTAAAAATCAATAATTTTAAACGCTTACATGTCAAACAATTGCTCTCTTTAATTGTGTGCATGGCGATGCTAATTCAGATGCAGCCATCATTTGCAAATAAGTATTCTGAGTATGATTACGTTGAACTTAGCGAAAGTGGTCTAGGGATCTTTAATAAATATGAACCGGTTAACGTTATGATCGGTGGTATCGATATATTTTCTGATGCGCCGGGGATAATCGTCAATGGTAGAACAATTGTACCGGTTTCTGCCATTTTAATTGAGTTGGGTGTCAAATATCAGTGGAACGGATCGACTAAGGAAATTTCATTTTCTTATGGTGGCAAATCTGTTGTGATGCAAATTAATAACCCCTATGCGACGATCGACGGGAAGAAAACGCTTTTACCAGATAGTGTCGCTCCAAGAATTATGACCTATAAAAGCATTACGGGAGAGTTTGTTGACAGAACCTATGTACCACTGAAGTTTATCAGTGATGTTCTCGGACTGAGTGCGTCTTGGATCGGTGAGACGCGTACGGTTGCGATCAATAAAATGGCTCAGACGATGACGAATCTTACAATGGACGTTTATAAAACCTATCCTGAGATTCGTTTTAAAGTGACCGGTGAGGTTGATGCAACGACTTTTGTAATCAACGGCACAGATGTTGGCGGGCAAGATAAAACGATTATCGATCTTCAAAATACAAAGTTGACGCCACCAAGTGGTGCAACCATTAAGAATGGTGTTTGGACGTATAATATTTCAGATGATATCTTTGGTGTCGATAAGCTTGAGATTACTCAAAATAGCGACAATCCTTACAATACTAGGGTTACAATCTATCAAAACGAACGTCGTGGAACGGAAATTAGTTACGATGCAGCCAACAAGGAAATGGTTGTTCAATTAATCAATACGGTCAGCGAAGTTGGCGTTGAGAACATCTATAGTACGGATACGGTGGTAATTGGGACGCGTGAAGCGCCGTATTATAACGTTGATGTAAATGGGAATCAAGTTATTGTAGATGTTATTAACAGTTATCTTAAAATCAACGATGGCGCTTATCAAGTGCTACCAGTGAATCAAGGTAAAATCGAAGCGATTTCATACCGTCAATTGGATACGAGTAAAGACGATATGTATTCTCCAGAAATGGAAGTTACCAGGGTTACGATAGAGACCTCTGAAAAGATGACCTATGATGATTTCTATGTTGAGTCTAGTGGGGATGAGCTTCTAGTCTATATTACCAATCAACCAATTAATAATTTTAACTATGTAAAACAATCGAGTGAAAAAGGGTTAATGACCATAGAGCTGTTTAGTAAGTCGGATTACGCACTAGATTATAATTCAGCGACTAGGACGATTGCCATCGACGTACCTAAGGATAAAACGGATTTAGGAAGCTTTGATCAAGCGATCAATGACCACATTGTCGATAAGTTTGTGGTCTCTGAGGTAGGCGCTAATTATCATATCGAAGTTGTACTTGCTGAGAATACCACTTATTCAAGGCTAAATACGACTGGGTCAATCTCTTTGACTTTCACAAATACAGTGATTCAAAACTCTGAAAATAAAGGAACATTAATCGTTATCGACGCTGGTCACGGTGGTAAAGATCCTGGTGCAGTAGGATCGAAAGCACAGGAGAAGGATTTGACGCTAAGAGCGGCAAAATTGCTTGAAAGCGAACTTCAAAAGCAAGGGTTTAAGACCTACATGATTCGAGCGGTAGATGAGTATGTTGGCCTTTATGACCGCCCTGCTATTGCCAATGAGCTTGACGCTGATTTGTTTGTCAGCATCCATATCAATGCATTTACAAATGGAACTGCATCAGGTGTGGAAGTTCTCTATGGTGAAGAGTCTATGAGCAGTGATAAAGGACTTGCAAGTGCAATGCAAACTGAGCTGGTTAAGTCTCTTGGTGCAGTGGATAGAGGTATTGGCTATTTACCTAGATTGGTCGTACTAAAAGAGTCTAAAATGACCTCTGTTTTAGCAGAGCTTGGTTTCATCACCAATGCAGCAGAACAAGATAAGCTGATGAGTGAAAGCTACTTGAAAAAAGCGGCTGAAGCTATGGCAAGAGGGATTGTCAACTTCTTAAAATAATAGGCATCTATTTCCGCCCAGCTGATGATACGGTTGGGCGGTTTTTTTATTAAGCCACAATCTCGCTTGTTGTAAAATCTGATGACTAGATGTTAGAAGATTTTAGTCAAGAGTATGTTATAATAGGAAGTTGTAAGGTGGATTGATTGATTTTTCAATTAAAATATATGATTAGACTTTATGGAGGAAGAAAATGGCGAATAGAATAGATGGTAGAGCAAACGATGCACTTAGACCTGTGAAAATTACAAGAGATTATATCGTTCATCCAGCAGGATCGTGTTTAATCGAAATGGGTCAAACAAAAGTCATTTGTACGGCGACGATTGAGGAAAAGGTACCTCCGTTTTTAAAGGGGACAGGAAGTGGATGGGTGACAGCTGAGTACGGTATGTTACCAGGGTCGACAGGACAAAGAAAGCAAAGAAATACTAAGGGTATAGATGGTAGAAGCCAAGAAATCCAAAGGTTAATTGGACGTTCACTACGCGCGATAGTAGATCTAAGCAAATTAGGTGAGAGAACCATTTGGATTGACTGCGATGTGATTCAAGCAGATGGTGGCACTAGAACTGCATCAATTACTGGTGCATATGTTGCTCTTACAGATGCAGTCAGACAATTAATCGACAAGGGGTTATTGGCAGAATCGCCAATTACAGACTCTGTAGCTGCTGTTAGTGTAGGTATTGTGTCGGATCAAGTCATTTTGGATCTTTGTTATGAAGAGGATTCGAATGCACATGTGGATATGAACCTTGTGATGACGGGCGCAGGTGAGTTTATCGAGGTTCAAGGGACAGGGGAAGAAAAACCATTTAACCGTAAACAGCTAGACGCGCTTATGTCTATAGGAGAACAAGGCATTATCAAATTAACAGAAATACAAAATGAAGCTTTATCAAAATAATGGGTATAAGGAAGTTTAAGTGAGCTTAACTGAATATGACTGAGTATAGTTTGGTTAGGCATATCGCTAGAAAATTGATACAAATAAACAAAAGGATAGGACAGTGTGTTATGAAAAAACTTGTTTTGGCATCAGCCAATCAACATAAATTGCAAGAAATTCAAAGTATTTTAAAGGATTTTGAGTTTGAACTGGTAACGATGAAAGCGGCTGGTTATGGTGACGATGATATCGATGAATCAGGAATAACCTTTGAAGAAAATTCAATGATAAAGGCAATGGCAGTACACAATCGTTTGAAAGTAGCAGCACTTGCAGACGATTCTGGACTTGAGGTTGATTATATAGATGGCGCTCCAGGTGTCTATTCAGCGAGATATGCTGGTGAACCTAAGTCGGATTCAAAAAATAATGAAAAGCTTTTAAATGCATTAAAAGATGCCAGTGACGAAGAACGTACAGCACGTTTCGTAACCGTTCTAACGCTCGTGTTTGAAAATGGAGATACGTTAGTGGCTAGAGGTACGGTTGAAGGTAAAATAGGCTTTACAGCTAAGGGTGAAAACGGATTTGGTTATGATCCGCTCTTTATTGTACCTGAATTAGGAAAAACTTTTGCAGAGCTGACTGAAACTGAGAAAAATGCACTCAGTCATCGAGGCAATGCACTTAAAGTCATGAGAGAGGAAATCAAGCGTTATTATGAACGTACTGGTTGTTAGTGACACTCACGGTCGAATTGAACCTGTCGTACGCTATATGCTTCAAAATGAGAGCCTGTTTGATAAAGTCTTTCATCTAGGAGATCATTATAAGGATGCACTGGCAATCGCCAGTGCGACAGGCAGGGAGGTTATTGCGATTAAAGGCAATTGCGATCCATATGCCAATGTGAGTGAAGATAAAATTATTGAAATAGAAGGCAAAAAAATCATGATTACCCATGGTCATCTATATGGCGTTAAATATTCATTACTTCGATTGCATCTTCATGCACTTGAAAATGGCCTAGATATGATTTGTTTTGGGCATACACATGTTGCAACACAGGCGTTTGAAGATGGTGTCATGCTATTTAATCCAGGAAGTGCGTCAGAACCGAGAAGAGGTGGCTATCCTTCGATTGGTCTGGTGAGTATATCTCAAAGAGGCATTTTTACGACTTTGGTACCATTGTTGCAATCGCAATCTTCTGACTAGTCTGACTACTGCGTTTTCTATGAATAAACTGTAAAGTTTGGGTAAATAATTTCTTTTAAAAAGTGGTTGACGCACTATATCAATTCATGTATAATAAAATTCGTCAGTTAACGACGGGGTGTAGCGCAGTTTGGTAGCGCATCTGGTTTGGGACCAGAGGGCCGCGGGTTCAAATCCTGCCACCCCGACCATGAGCGTCCGTAGCTCAACTGGATAGAGCACCGCCCTTCTAAGGCGGGGGTTTGGGGTTCGAGTCCCTACGGACGCGCCATTTACAATTTTATAGTTTTCTGATACATGGCGGCTGTCGTCAAGCGGTTAAGACAAAGGACTGTGACTCCTTCATACGTGGGTTCGATTCCCATCAGCCGCCCCATTTATTGGGGATTCGCCAAGCGGTAAGGCAACGGACTTTGACTCCGTCATTCACAGGTTCAAATCCTGTATCCCCAGCCATATGATCCATTAGCTCAGTCGGTAGAGCACCTGACTTTTAATCAGGGTGTCCCGCGTTCGAGTCGCGGATGGATCACCATTTTAGAAAAGTCACTTTGATTGCGAATCGGGGTGGCTTTTTGTTTGTTATTACATTATAATTAGCTTAATAGATTTAACTTTGCATCCTTAGCTCAACCGGATAGAGTAGCGGACTTCGAATTCGTTGGTTGTGGGTTCGAGTCCCGCAGGGTGCACCAAAAAAAAGTACCAATATCTTTAGGATATTGGTACTTTTTTTATCTATATCATTGTGAAAATTACATCTTACAATTAGCCTTCAAATGAAACGTAATGAATATCAGCGCCATTTACGGTGACTTTTCGATTGCTTCCAACAAAGACATAAGGTTGATGGTAAACGACAAAACTATCAAAATCTGAAATCTTGGTGACATTGGAGTTAGATGTGCTGATTTTATTGATGTGAGTCAAGTTCTCAATAATCTCACTTTTTCCGTTTTGAAAATAAAGAATTGCTTTCATAGGAGACACTCCTTTCTATGTTGAATTGTATCAAAAAAGAGTGATGATTGAAAGCAAGTTAATTATTATAGTGCAATACTAAGAGATATCAGTTCTAAAACAACTTTGGTTACTGTGATTAGATCGCTGATGTATAGATGTTCTTCGAGTGTGTGAGCTTTACGTTCGCCGATTCCCAAGTTAACTGCAGTCAGACCTTTAGAATTATAGATGTTTGTATCACTGCCGCCTCCGGTAGACATGGTTGATGCTTGAATCCCTAAGGCAGTGTATGCTTTGATTACTTTTCTTACGATATCTGATTCAGGATCGACTTTGAAAGCACCATACATATTTGTTACTATTGCATCAACTGTCGCACCGTATTTCGCGGCTGCTGAGTTGAAGCAATCAACCATGTGTTGTGATTGACGGTTTAACTTTTCGTTATCTAAACTTCTCGCTTCAGCGAGGACATATGCTTCAGGCGTAACGATGTTTGTCACTGAGCCAGCTTCAAATTTACCGATATTTGCAGTTGTTTCAGCATCGATCCTAAGGAGCTTCATCTGACTGGTGGCTTCACTTGCAACCATGATTGCACTGATGCCCTCTTCTGGTGCGACACCAGCATGAGCAGGTTTGCCGTGAACGGTAAATTCTAATTTGTCTTGTGCTGGACCTTGTATGACGATTTGACCTGGTAGTCCACTACTGTCGAGCACATAGATTTCCTCAGCATCGATTTGTGAGATATCAACATTTTTGGCACCGTGCAGACCACCTTCTTCAAAAATGCTGAATATAATTTCAATATCAGCATGAGGTAGGTTGTGCTCTTTTAGGGTTCTTAGAGATTCCATAACCGCAGCAATCCCAGCTTTATCATCGCCTCCTAAGACAGTAGTACCATCGCTATAGATAACACCATCTTTAATAATTGGCTTCACGTCAACACTCGGACTAACGGTATCCATGTGACAACTGAATAAAATGGTCTTGCCCTTAGTAGTTCCTTTTTTCTTTGCGATGAGATTGCCTGTATCACTGCCGACTTTTTCACCTGCATCATCTATGCTCACTTCAAAGCCCAACTCTTGTAACTCGTCAGCTAATTGTCGTGCAAATGCACCTTCGTGTTTGGTTGGACTTGATATTTTAACGTACTTGATGAAATGATCGACCAATCGTTGCTCGTTTAACATGTTACCTCCTCATAATGCAAATTATTTTATTTCTTACCAACCGGTAGAATATAGCTGATATAAATATCCTCGCCGTCTAGTTCGAATAATCCATCAGCGATGTCTTGATCATAAGACGCGATGGGGCATGCACCAGCACCTACTATTTCAGCAGATAAACAGATGTTTTGTGCAACATGTCCAAGGTCTAGTAAAATCACTTTATGTGACTTTTCAACATAACGCCATTCAGCACGATAAGGTACGACTGCAAGATAAAAGACGACATTTGCCTCGCCAGCGAAACTTTGACCGTTTACCGATGCGACAATAGTATTTGTATTCAGTGCATCACAGAGCTGTTCTAGCTGGTGTGTAAGTGGTAAATATCGATAGTAGCCTTCCGGGATACCTTCAACGCGTTGGATGGAAAGAAAAGTTTCAAATGGATGACGTGCACCTCCAGAGGGTGCGGGTCTAAAGCTTGCAATATTATCGCCTAAGATCTTTTGGATGATGCATGAGGTTTCAAGGATAAAACTCAATTCCTCGATTTGCATTGAGGCAGTGCTATATTTTCTTAGAGAACGGCGTTCCATCAATAATTTATAGACGTCGAGTTCATAAGGAGTATGATCTTTTACTCTAGGTAAATCGATGATAAGATTACCTTCTTTTGGTGAAGACTGAAGTGGTGGTGCTTTGATGCCTTTAACTTGATCTGAAGTCGTTGGCGTTTTAGAACTATTGAAATTGGATTTGAGAAATTGTCTCTGCTCGTTTATGCGACTCATGTATTTCCTCCTTCTCAGGTGAGTGTTAATAGTGACATGATATCCTTAGTATACTAAATTTTTTCACAATATGCCTATTAATTGATAACAATTTTTGATAAAATACCTTCACAAGTCATTTATTTAAGAGGGAATATGATTAGCCTCAAAAACACGATTCGAAAAGTTATAATTGGTATCATTGTATTCATTGTATTGACATTTATAATTAACTTTTGGTTTGTACCCACCACGAAGTCTTACTTAAATACGAGTAACCAAAGGATTCAAAATGTTAAAGAGAACATTATTGCATTGGATTTGCCAATGCGTGTTATCGATAATGTTTTAACTCAAGTGGCAAATGATGCTTCCAATCAGTCAAATATCAAACTACTCGAAGCCTATGACAAAAATCAAAAGCTTATGATGAATGCCACTAAAGAAATGCAGTCTGAGCTCAAGCTGATACAGATGGATTTGTTTTCGGTCAACAAGCTTAGCTTATCAAGACATAAAGAATTGTTAAATGAAATGGACGATAAGCTGGATGAGCTCTCATTAAGTGCGTCTAGAATAAATGAGCTTATTCGCGGGAGTAAAATTGACAATACACCTTTTGACATTATAAAAAATTATGATGAACGCATTGTACAAACCATTGGAGAGCTTGAGTTATTAAATAAAGCATTCAACGATAATGTTGTTAATGATTTAACGATTTTAATCAATGGCATCCTCGTTCTACTGATATTATTTTTAATTCTATTTAGTTTAGGGGTTTATAAATACGTTATTTACGATCAACAATTTATTATTAAAAGCTTTGAGCAAATGGAGCAAAAAAATTATGATTTTAATCATTTGCCAAAAACGCGTGCTATTTTTACAGAAGAAAGAGACATCTACGAAAAAATCAAAGTTATATATGAAGAAGAACAGTTTGCGAAGGATGTTAAAGAAATTATCCTTGAGACTTATCATATCGATGATGTAATTGAAAAATTGTTTAAAACGGTTTCATCTCGTCTTAATATCGATCGCGTTGGAATTGCCTTTGTAGATTACAGCCGCAAAAAGTTTATCGCCGAGTTTGGTTTTGCTAATTATGATGGTATTAAGCTTGGTCCAGGATTTGAAGTGAATTTTGGAAAGACGACATTAACCAAGATTCTCTATTCAAAAATGTCATTTATCACTGAAGATTTGGAAGAAGAGTTGGTTAAAAGACCCAATAGTGCATCGCTAAAGCTCCTCATGGAAGAAGGCGTACAATCCAATCTAGTTGTACCGTTAATTATGGGCGAGGCTGTTTTTGGAATGGTATTTTTTTCATCAACTGAAAAACACCATTTCAATCAAGAACATCTAAGACTTGCTGAAAAGTTGATTTATGAAATCAGCGGTATGTTGAATAGAGCCTATTTTACGAAAGTAGTTCTATCAA
The DNA here is from genome assembly GCF_058683495.1 of Fusibacter sp. QWL-12. Classification (NCBI taxonomy): domain Bacteria; kingdom Bacillati; phylum Bacillota; class Clostridia; order Eubacteriales; family Fusibacteraceae; genus Fusibacter; species Fusibacter sp. QWL-12. The sequence continues at coordinate 1,141,068 of NZ_CM178745.1, read as the reverse complement.
GGATCACGAATAGCTTTTCTGAACTTGTGGATAAGAAGGACAATGAAACGGGGGATCATCTTCAGAGGATGGTTCGATATTCAGTAATTATCGCTGAAGGGCTTCGAGTCTCAAAAATTGAGAATTATGACGTTAACAGAAAGTTTGTCCTAGAAGTTGAGAGAAATGCATCTGCTCATGACATCGGTAAAGTTGGTATACCAGATGAAATTTTGAAAAAGCCTGGAAAGTTAGACCCTGATGAGTGGGAAATTATGAAAACACATGCTGCTATCGGCGCTGATATATTTAAATCACTACGAGAAGGACTTCAAGTCTTTGATGCGGAGTTCTATCGATTTGCAGAAGATATTGCACGTTATCATCATGAAAGATGGGATGGGACTGGTTATCCAGAAGGATTAGAGAAGTTAGAAATACCGCTTGCAGCTAGAATTGTTGCAATTGCGGATGTATTTGACGCTTTGACCTCCAAACGCCACTACAAGGAGCCTTTCAGTTTTGAAAGATCACTTGAAATGATTAGAGCATCTGCTGGAACACATTTAGATCCTATTTTGGTAGATATTTTTCTTAAGCATCAGGATAAGGTTTGGCTAGTTTATCAAGAAAATGTATAATCATTCAAAGTTACGTCACTTTATATAAAATGAAGTGACGTTTTTTTATTTAGCCACAATCTTGCTTGTGGTAAAATCTGAGGACTCGATGTCCGAAGATTTTTATTTTATATATTCGTTCACAAATATTAACAAATTTTAAGATATATCGAAAAATTTTTATGTTTCAAAGTATTGGAAATTCAATATCCAAAAAAAAATATATTGAGGTAAATTGCGCCGTAATGTAGAAAAAAGTCAGATAAATCTGTATAATAAGAAAAGACCAAGGATCACTTCGAAGGAGGGGCTGAATGCTACGAATGAAACGGGGGAAAGACGAACTTGTCAAGGCTGAAAAACCTGAAAAGGTTAAGCCTGAAAAAGTTAAGAAAGTAAAAGAGAAAAAAGTTAAAGAGAAAAAAGCTACAAAGAAAATGAAAGGCGATAAGCCGAAAAAAGTAAAACAAAAGAGCAAATCATCGAGAAGTGTGGACTCGAAGATTAGATTGAGGTTTAAGGATTGGTCAATACGAAATAAAATTATCGCAGGATTCTTAGTAATCATTATTGCGTTAATTTACGTTACGGTATCATCTTATAATTTTATTGGTCTTATTGCGTATGAATACATTCCTGTAATTCAGCTTCAATCACAGCTTAGCACAACCGTTCAGCATATGAACGCTACTCAAAGAGACTTCCTAATGATTGATCGAACAAATGAAGATTATTTTAAAGAAGCCTCAAAGCTTGAAGAAGGACAGTTGGCACAAACCGAGAGAACGCTTGAATTTGCAAACTCTTATCAAAGTGCGTTAAAGGATGTCAACGAGCTTCAAGACACTGATCTTGTAAAAAATGAGCCCGTTTTAAAGGACAGCATCGATCAGCTTAAAATGGAAATCAATAACTATAATACAATTTTTGATCAGATGCATGAAAATATTCAAAAGCGTGGTTTCGATCGCTATGGCGTCGTAGGTGAAATTGATACGATGAAAAAACAACTTAAGGCAAAGTTAGCGGCAATGCCTCAGGATAGCAATCTCGATAAAGCCATAGCCAATCTTGATAGTGCACATGTAAATTATCTTTATACACAGGAAAAACGTTTTCTAGATCAAATTAAGGATCAATTGAATTATCCGAACACTCAGGTTATGTTAGGCTCATTTACAGACAGTTATAAGAGTGAATACAATACCATCTCTGAGGGGTATGTAAATGCATTCGCTAACTTGGTTGCTTTAGACGATACCATTGGACGTAATCCTGAAGAAGGATTATTTGCAGAGTTAACCGCATCTAGCGATCGTACAAATGAGCTCGTGACTCAAATAACTGAAACCATTAAAACAGAGCTTGAATCAAGCTTAAAAAGCTTAATTGGAAAATTGATTCTATTAGTTTTAGTGGTAACTGGAGCAGCCATTGCATTTGCATTTGTATTAGCGACTGTCATCTCTAAACCAGTTAAAAATGTCAATCTTATGCTTGAAGATATCTCTGAGGGTGAAGGCGATTTAACAAAGACCTTGAATATTAATACAAAAGAAGAGATGGGTACGATGGCGACCCTGTTCAATAAGTTTGTCTCTAAAATACAAGCAGTTGTAATTAAGGTAAAGGACAGTGCAACCACTTTAACTGGATATACTGATGAGATTCACGATGCGATTGATCAAGCAAATGAGAGCATTGAGCAAATTAATCTTGAAGTAAGGTCAATGATTGATGGCTTACAAAATAATGCAAGTGTGGTTCAAGAGACAACCGCAAGCATTCAAGAACTTTCTAGTAGTGCTCAAATGATTTCAAGAGAAGCTGAAGCAGTCGTTGTAGATTCTGAGAACGTACTTGAAGCGTCTAAGAATGGTGTGGAAAAATTGAGCGGCGTTGTAAACAGCATCGAGAAGGTTAAGGCATCATCAGAATCAATGGCGGACGTCATTACAACCTTGAGACATTCCTCAAATGAGATTGTTGAAATTGTCAATATTATCAACGCCATTGCAGAACAGACTTCATTGTTGGCACTCAATGCTTCAATCGAAGCAGCAAGAGCAGGCGAGCATGGAAGAGGCTTCTCGGTAGTAGCAGAGGAAGTGAGAAAGCTTGCAGAACAAAGCAAAGGCTCTGCATTTAAAATCAATGATATTATTACACAAATTTCTAAAGACATTCATGGCGCTGGTGAAACCATGCAACTTGAAAAGCAATTGGTTGAGAAGAGTGTTTCTGAAGTACATGAAACCAACCAAAGCTTCAATCAGATATTAAAATTGATAGAAGCAATTGATCAAAAGCTTTCAAATATCAGTCGAGGTGCCGGCCAACAATCACAAATTTCTGAAGAAATGGCAAGAGCAGTGGATGAACTTTCTAATATTATGCAAGACAATGTGTCTTCATCAGAACGAATTGGCGCAAGTATAGAGAATCAAGTTGCAACATTTGAAGAAATTGCAGCGAGTATTTCAGAACTTAAGAATATGGCGACAATTCTAGAAACGGAGACAAATCGATTTAAAGTATAAAGTGAAACCCTTCAAACTTAAGTTTGAAGGGTTTTTTAATTGTTCTCCGAAAGTAGCCATTCATAGCGTTTGGGGATGATCAACTTTAAAAGGCAGTGAGATGATCATCTGAGGACTTGAAATTATAAGTTGGCTAATATATGCTTATGTATGTACTTAAAATTAGAGTAGACTGAACTTTTCAAATAAAAATTCGTCATATATAGAGGTGGACATGCAAATTAAAGAAGCTTATCTGCACGTAATCGATGCAGTTAATGATGTGAAATTACTTTCAGAAAAAGCGATGCAAATCGACGTAGAAATAGAAGAGTATGCAATAAAGCATACCGAGATTTTTAAGGATCATTTGGATATTTCCGAATTGCCGCTTAATGTACAAACCAAGCTTGGTTTATCTGAAAACAGCGATTTCAAAGAGGTAACCCTACAAGTAGCAGATTTGTTCTTCGATGCGATGCAGCAAACCGAAGAAATAAAACCCTGCGACTTAATGTGTCTGAGCCTAGAGGATGAAAATGGTCCTTTTTATGCTTTTTTGAAGTTGAACTTTAGAACGAGCTTTGCGCATGCTGTAGAACTAGAAGAAAATTTAATCATGAATAAAATTGTGCGTCAGGTGACGACCCTGCCTTACAAATCTCAAAAGGTTGAAGAGGGCTTTTTAATTGACTTTAGCTCGGACACTATTTTTGTTAAAGACAAGCAAGTGACCATCGATGGAAACAAGGTTAAGTACATTACTGAGAAAATCTTTGGTACCTTTGGTGCGTTAACCACCAAGCGGAAAATTGATTTAATCACGAAAACCGCTGAGAAGGTAATTGAAAAATACGATGATCAACCATTAATTAAAACGGCAAAAATGCGTCAAATGGTTACGGAACAGTTGGATCAAACAGGAAGCATCGATCTTTCTCCAATTGTTGAAGCGTGTATGGACACTCAAATTGCTAAAGATACTTATTATCAGTCACTTACTGAAAAGGGTGTGGATTCTGAAGGAGTAAAGCTCAATGAAGCACAGGCTAAAAAGCTCAAACGAACACAACGAATAAAGACAGCAAGTGGTGTCGAAATTATCTTGCCTTTCGAATATGTTTCTAGAACTGAGAACTTAAGTATCGTCAATCATCCTGATGGTTCTGTTAGTATAGAACTTAAAAATCTTGGAGAATTATTATGAGACTCAATAAATATTTAAGTGATGCTGGCGTATGCTCAAGACGCGAAGCCGATCGACAAATCGAAGCGGGTAAGGTTCTCGTAAATGGTGTTGTAGCAGTATTAGGTACTCAAGTTGAGGCTACCGATAGCGTAACTTTTAATGGTAAAGAGGTCAATGTTGTGAATGAAAAGGTAATATTGGCCGTTTATAAGCCTATCGGTATAGAGTGTACCAGTGCATCAGATGTACAAGACAATATCGTTAATTATGTGGGTTATAAGACACGTCTTTATCCAGTGGGTAGGTTGGACAAACAATCAGAAGGTTTGATCTTAATGACCAATGATGGTGAGTTATCCAATGGCATCTTAAAAGCCAGATACTTTCATGAAAAAGAATACATCGTTAGAGTGAACAAGCCTCTTTCTAGAGACTTTTTAAAACAAATGCGAGCAGGCGTCCCTATTTTGGATACAGTAACCAGACCTTGCGAGGTTGAAAAGCTAGATGAACGAAACTTTAAGATCATTCTAACGCAAGGGCTAAATCGCCAGATAAGAAGGATGTGTGAAGCGTTAGGCTATGAAGTGCTTAATTTAAAGCGAACTAGGGTATTAAATATAACGTTAGAGGGGCTTGAATACGGAAAGTGGCGTCATTTGAGCAAGGATGAAGAAAGTGCATTAAGAGCAATTGTTTCAAAAAATGATGAGACAGCTTTTCTAAAGGAAGCTGAGGATTTTGACGATAATTAATTCAGAGACAGAGTGTTTAAACGGAGAGAGAGATAAAGTCATTTTGAGGATGACTGCTATTGATTGGAATTGAGGGATATCATGTTAGAAAATGTTTTAATCGCGGGATTTGCGACATTCATAGTGTTTATAAGCGTTGAAACCGTTAAGAGCTTTAGACAGTTTTTAATTTTCAAGAGAGTAAGAGAGGCAATCCTCATCGCTGCTTTTGGCTATTTAAAACATACCCCTAAGGGCTTTGTCGATTTGTCACGTTTAAAGACACATCTGATTGATAAATTAAAAGAAATCAAATTATCTAGATGGGTAAAAGACATAACGATCACTTGGGAATCCGTGGATGCCATCCAGTTTGTTTTTGAACTGAAGTTTGAAAAACTACAGCCAAAGTATAAATTTGTCATTGGATTAAAAGACGTAGATGAAATTGTAAATCGATCAAAGTAATTAAAGATGATAAGGATGTGAGAAAATGAGAAGGGTTGTTGTTATTCTATTAATCGCAGTTGCACTATTTTTGTTTTACAGTATCGCGACTCACACAGACAAACCTAAAGACATAGAAACCTATCATTTCGATTTTGACGAGATCGATAAGGATTTTTGGCTCGTTAGTGAATGGGAATCCTACAAACGTGCGTATGATTTGGTAAAAACAGATAATGGCATTCTCGAACTCAGTCAAGACGTTACTGGCATTATGCCGTACATGCTTAGTAAACCATTGGAGCTTCAAAGTAAAGATGTCTTGACCATTAAAAGAAGGATTAAAATTTCCCATGGTTTAGATACCTTCTCAGGTGGCTTGGCGCTTTATCAAACTTTAGATTTGGAGTTAATGCCTGAATCAACTGATGGTGCGTGGTTTACAGCTTTTGGAGATGGCGTAGCTTTGATAGAGTATTCATATGATCTGACCCATGAAACTGAAAGACCTGGAAAAGATGTTTTTAGATTCTTAGCTGCAGATTGGGAATACAATGAGAACTATCAGTTAATTACTCCGGTTTATGACGAATGGGTGGATGAAACTTTAATCTTTGATATGCGCTCCAATCAAATGATTTATAAGCTAGGTGATAAAGAATATAAGCTGTATAGCTATAAGTTAGATAAAAGTGCCATCCGTATATTGATGCATCCTTACGGGACTGGAACAGGAAATAAAATTGAAGTTGATTCTATGGACGTAACCATAGAAGACAAATCTACTCGTTAAGAGGACATTAAATTGAAGAGTATGTACGAAAAAGGGCTGGAATATGCCCTTTATTTGTTGGCTGGCCAAATGAAAACGGAAAAACAAATGCGAGATAAACTCAAAGGCAAAGCATATGAGGATGAGATTATTGAAAAAATTGTTCGCCAGCTATTAGAGGTAAAATACCTAGATGATGTTAATTATGCGCAGTGTTATATCAGAGCCAACCGTCATAAGTATGGTAGCTATCGTCTTAAGATGAGTTTGAAGCAAAAAGGCGTCAGGCAAACCGATATAGACTTGGCATTTTTGAACGAAGAAGATGAAGCGATGGAAGCCTCTGATGCCATTACTGAAAACGATATTGTTTCTAGAATTTTAGAGAAAAAAATAGCGAGTACAACCATTGATTGGACTCGCATGAAATCAGACTATCAATATAAAAATGCAATCTATCAGAAACTGGCAAGATTTTTAGCCAGTCGCGGATTTTCCGCTGACGTTATTAAAACGGTGCTGCGTAATCGGTTGACTGAGGAGTTCATCGATGAATTTTGAGTTGGCATTAAAAGCACCGTTAATAAATTCAGAATGTAAGAGCTCAAACCGTTTTTTAGCTCTCGTTAAACCGACATAGAACAGTCGCCTTTCTTCTTCAATTTGAGCGTCTGTTCTATTTTTTGCATTTGGAAAGACCTGTGGATTAACATCCACCATATAGACTTCATCAAATTCTAATCCTTTGGAGCCGTGGATGGTGGAAAGGGTAATCCCTTCTTCTATATTTCCCTGATTGCTCATCAAGAATTTTCTGAGGGTATCAATTCGATTGATAAAATCGAAGCCTGTCTTTAATGGCTTTGCAATTGCTTTGTACGTATCAAGCCGGGTTCGAGCATAGGTCATCGTAAATCCAAGCTTTGAGGCACTATTCTTAATGTAATCCAGATAACCGAGCTCAGTTTCAATGAAATGTATGGCATCGTAAGGTCTTAATTTTGAGAGGGCTTCAAATTGCTCTTTTAGTCTTTCTTGTGTTCTGGTTTGATAATCTTGTAAAAAGGGTATTTCAATGAGAACGTTGAATATATTTCTACCTCTTTGATTCAACTGAATGTAATTTAACATTTCTCTTGAAATAAAACCATTGGTTTTAAAAACGATTCGACTGAAACTTTGGAAATCCTGTGGAATCATCGCCAAAGTGATAAAGGCCAACAAATCTTCTAAAAGCCAATGACTCAACTCTGCATGAGGCATGTCCTTAATTTGAAAGGACATTTTTTCATTTTCAAGTAAATCGATGATGCTAATCGCTGAAATTTTGTTTCTGTAGAGTACTGCCAGTGTTTGTTTTTGGTCATGTGCTTCATCAAAGCATGCTTTCAAATAAGTATTTCTCCCAATTAAGTCATCAAATATTCGAACAACAGGTTCTTCAATGGGCGAAAAGAATGGCAGCATTTTTTTGGGGTATCTATCCTTATTATGTGCAATGATTTCAGCAGCTGCTGTGACGATATGTGCGTCGGATCTGAAGTTTTGATCTAAATAGTATAAATTGGCACCTTCAAATCTCTTTTGAAAGTCAAGTAGATATCGGGGATAAGCTCCCCTAAATCCATAAATAGATTGATCGTCATCTGCAACTAAAAACAAGTTGCTTTCATCAGAGAGAAGTAACTCTATTAGCTCAAACTGAAGAAGAGAGGTATCTTGTGCTTCATCTACTTGAATAAATCTATATTGTTCAACAAGACTTCTACGATATTGAGGCGATTTTTTTAAAAGCTGAATGGCGCTGATGAGCATATCATCAAAATCAAATAGTAAATGCCTTTTTTTGTACTTATGATAGTCCTCGGCCATTTCAAAAATATCATCCCAATCAAAGGTTTGGTCGTGTGATTGATTGCGATTTAGCCTGAGATTGTAAATTAAACCTATTTGATTTGAAAGTGTTTCGAAGTCATCCTCACTCAGTGATTCGTGATGTCTTTTTCGATAGACCTCATTTAGAATTCGGTATTTCTGTGAACCATCTTCAAGGAGTGTCATCTCTTTGCTAATAGAGTTCAAATAGCTTTTATACATTCTAAAAGCCAGACGATGAATGGTCATAAATTGAAAGGATGCACCTTCTGGAAAAGTAGAGCGATAGCGTCTTTCCATATCATCGGCTGATGCCTTAGAAAAGGTAAGTGTTAAAATTGAATCAGGCGAGACCTGATAATGATCCACCAAATGTATTAATCGATGTAAAAGTAGGGTTGTTTTTCCGCTACCTGGAATCGCAAGTGTAAGTGCAGGGCCAGTAAAATGTCTTGAGGCTTCTAATTGTCCTTTTGTAAGGTTTTTTTCTGCCATTTTAACTCCTAATAGGGCAATTTTGTCAAAAAAACCCCAATATATGTTCTGTTTTGATATAAAAAAGGGGTTTATGTGTGAATGATTTATGAATAATATATAACAAGGGGGTAAATTTTGCAATAAACCCTTGCTACAAGACGTGTATAAGGTATAATTATAGTGATTTTAGCTATACAACTTTACATTTTTCATCAAATAAGTTACTATTAATTAGTTAAAGAGGTTAATTAAACTCCCTTGAGGAGTTAAATAAATAAGAGATCGGGAGGCACCCATGAGCTACGAGATTTTAAAGAAAGAAAATAGTGAAGTGACCATTAAGGTGACTGTACCTGCTGAAGCATTTGAAAAAGCAGTTCTTGCCGCTTATAACAAAAATAAAGGCAAATTTAACGTTCCAGGATTTAGAAAAGGCAAAGTACCTAAATCAATTATTGAAAAGCAATACGGCGAAGGCGTTTTCTATGAAGATGCAGTTAACTTATTATTACCTGAATACTATGAAAAAGCATTAGATGCTTTATCAATTGAGCCAGTTGCAAGACCTGACATTGACATTACTGAAATTGAAGCAAAAAAAGACATGGTGTTTACTGCAGTTGTAACTGTGGCGCCAGAGTTTGTACTTGAAGGCTACAAAGGTATCGAAGTTGAGACAGTAAATGCTGAAGTGACTGACGAAATGATCGATGCTGAAATCGACAAAACTAGAAATATGAACGCTAGATTAGTTTCTGTTTCTGATAGAGCAGTGCAAGACGGCGATACAGTAATCATCGATTACAAAGGCTTTGTTGGCGAAGATCAATTCCAAGGTGGTACTGCAGAGAATCAAGAGTTAGTGATTGGTTCAGGTAAGTTCATTCCAGGATTTGAAGAACAACTTGTTGGCGCTAATGTTGGCGATCATGTACATGTTAATGTAACTTTCCCTGAAGTTTATCATTCAGATGAGCTTGCTGGAAAAGAAGCCGTGTTCCACGTATCGGTTAATGATATTAAATTTAAAGAGCTTCCTGAATTGGATGATGAGTTTGCAAAAGACGTCTCAGAGTTTGATACACTTGAGGCTTATAAAGCTAGCTTAAAAGCTGAACTTGAAGTATCGGCAGCAGAAAGCGCAAAAGCAGCACAAAGAGACAAAGTCATCGATAAAGTAACAGAGTTAATTACAGTAGAGATTCCTGAGAAGATGATCGAAGCTGAAATCGATGGCATGGTAAGAGAATTTGATCAACAATTAAAATACCAAGGCTTAAGCTTAGACCAATACGTTCAGTTTACTGGTGGTAGCTTTGATGCGTTGAAAGAGCAAATGAAACCAGATGCACTTGCTAGAGTAAAAACAAGCTTAGTCATCGAAAAAGTAATGAACCAAGAAAACATCGAAGTAACTGAAGAAGATATCGAAGCAGAACTTCAAAAAATCGCTGAGCTTCAAAAGAGAGAAATTGAAGAAATCAGAAAAGTATTCAGCCAAGACAATTATGACTATTTAAAATCTAACTTAAAATCTAGAAAGACAGTAGACTTCCTAGTGGACAATGCAAAGTTAGTCTAGTTTATTAACGGAGGTGCAAAATGGCAAGTTATATCCCTTATGTTATCGAACAAACAAGTAAAGGCGAAAGATCATACGACATCTATTCGAGACTTTTAAAAGACAGGATTATTTTCATTAGTGGAGAGATTGATGACAATACTGCAAATTCAGTTGTTGCGCAACTTCTTTTCCTTGAAGCTGAAAACCCTGAACAGGATATTAACATCTATATCAACAGTCCTGGAGGCTCAATAACAGCTGGGATGGCTATTTTTGACACCATGGAATATATTAAACCTGATGTATCGACGATTTGTATCGGTATGGCAGCGAGTATGGGTGCTTTCCTACTTGCTGCTGGTGCAAAAGGTAAAAGATACGCGTTACCGAATGCAGAAGTTATGATTCACCAACCACTTGGTGGTGCAAGAGGTCAAGCTTCTGATATCAAAATTCAAGCAGACCGTATCTTGAAAATGCGTCAAGATTTAAACCGAATTCTCAGCGAAAAAACTGGGAAGCCATATGAACAAATCGAAAAAGATACAGATAGAGATTTCTTTATGACAGCGGAAGAAGCGGTAGAATATGGCCTTATTGACAAGGTTTTTGTCAAAAGATAATTCAAACGTAAGAAATGAGGTAATCAATGGATAAACCTACATTAAAATGTTCTTTTTGTGGGAAAAGTCAAGAGCAAGTAAAGCGTTTAATTGCAGGTCCAAACGTCTATATTTGTGACGAATGTATTGAACTTTGCAATGAAATTCTTGAAGAAGAGCTTTCGATCTACAAAAAGGAAGATACGGACGAATGGTCTTTGGAGTCTTTACCAAAACCTTCTGAGATTAAAGATATACTAGATTCGTATGTTATCGGACAGGAAAAGGCAAAAAGAACACTCGCCGTCGCGATGTACAATCATTATAAGAGAATACAAAATGAGACCGAAGAGGATGATATTGAACTTCAAAAGAGTAATATTCTTCTGATTGGTCCAACGGGTTCAGGAAAGACGCTATTGGCTCAAACCTTAGCTAAAATCCTTGATGTACCGTTTGCCATTGCCGATGCTACTGCGCTTACTGAAGCGGGTTATGTTGGTGAAGATGTGGAAAACATCATATTAAAATTGGTTCAAGCTGCAGATTATGATATAGAACGTGCACAAAAGGGTATTATCTATATCGATGAGATTGATAAAATCACTAGAAAATCTGAAAATCCATCTATTACTAGAGACGTTTCAGGTGAAGGTGTACAGCAAGCATTGCTTAAAATCATTGAAGGAACCGTTGCTAACGTGCCACCACAAGGTGGACGTAAACACCCACATCAAGAGTTCTTACAGGTAGATACCACTAATATTTTGTTTATCTGCGGTGGTGCCTTTGATGGTATGGGCTCAATTATCAGTTCTAGAATTGGTGAGAAGGCCATGGGATTTGGTGCGGCAGTTCAAAGCAAGAAGGATATTCCTCTTGGCGAATTGTTTGATAAGATTGAGCCTAAGGACTTACTCAAATTTGGACTTATTCCAGAGTTTGTAGGACGTGTGCCAATCGTCGTATCCCTTCATGAACTTGATCACGATGCGCTAGTTAGAATCCTTAAGGAGCCTAAAAACGCTATTGTGAAACAGTATCAAAAAATGTTAAAGCTAGATAGTGTCGAACTTGAATTTGAGGACGATGCGTTGACAGAAGTTGCCAAAATGGCAATAGAAAGAAAAACAGGTGCTCGAGGTTTAAGATCGATTCTTGAAAGCATAATGATGGAAATCATGTATGAAATTCCTTCACGTGACGATATCAAGAAATGCATTGTTACTAAGGAAACCATCAGAAACCATCAATTGCCAACCCTTGTGTTGTATGATTCTAAGAAGGAAGCTTCTAAGAAAGAATCTACTAAGGGTAAAGAAAGTGTATCCTAAAACGAGCGAAAGCTCGTTTTTTGATTAATCTACAATTCACTTGTGGTAAAGGGCAATCATAACAATCATTCAACTTGTTTTTCACATGTATATATTATAGAGAGGTGAAATCATGGAACAAGAAAGCAAAGTAATCAATATTCCTTTGATTCCATTGAGAGGGTTATCCATATTTCCGTATATGGTCTTACACTTTGATGTGGGTCGAAAAAAATCCATAAAGGCGCTTGAAGCCGCTATGGCAAAGGATCAACGTATTTTCTTAACAACGCAATTTGATATAGACAATGATTCGCCTGAATCCACTGATTTCTACAAAGTCGGTACAATTTGTAAAATCAAGCAAATGTTAAAATTGCCTGGTGATGCGATTCGTGTACTCGTTGAGGGGATTCAGCGTGCTGAAGTAAGTGAAATCGTTGAAGAATCGCCTTACTTCCGTGTAGATGTCAATGTTTTTGAAGATGATATTACTGTAGATAAAGAAATTAGTGCGCTTATGAGAAGCAATATCTCTGCTTTTGAAAGATATATTGCGACGACAAATCGTGTGAGTGCAGATGTGATCTTATCAATTACAGCCATTGATGAACCAGGGCGTCTTGCAGATACAATCGCTGCTCAATTGACACTCAAAACAGAACAAAAGCAAGAGCTGATCAATGCTATAGATGTTAAATTGCGTTTAGAGCACCTCTATAAGATCCTTTTAACAGAAGTAGAAATTCTTGAAGTTGAAAAAAACATCAACGATAAAGTAAAAAGTCAAATCAACAAATCTCAAAAAGAATACTACTTGAGAGAACAGATAAAAGCAATTAGAGATGAACTTGGAGAAGAAGACGCACAGGAAGATGAAATTGAAGAAATGCGTCAAAAACTCAAGAAACTAAAATTGTCTAAGAAAATAGACAAAAAAGTAACTGCTGAAATCGATCGTTACTCAAGATTGTCACCTTCATCAGCTGAAAGCGGTGTGATTCGAAGCTACGTAAACTGGATATTAGAATTGCCTTGGCGCAAAGAGACAAAGGATCAAATCGATCTTGTTAAAGCTCAAGCAATTCTAGACGAGGATCATTTTGGGCTTGAAAGTGTAAAAGAACGTGTGGTTGAATATCTTGCGGTAAGAGATTTAACGCAGAGTATGAAAGGCCCGATCATTTGTCTTGTTGGCCCTCCGGGAGTTGGTAAGACTTCTATTGCCAAATCCATCGCACGCTCACTTGGAAGAGAATTTGTAAGAATGTCACTGGGTGGGGTTCGTGATGAAGCTGAAATAAGGGGACATCGCCGTACTTACATTGGTGCGATACCCGGCCGTATCATCAACGGTATTAAAGAAGCTGGAACAAAGAATCCTGTTTTCTTATTTGATGAGATAGATAAGCTTTCTAGCGATTTCAGGGGCGATCCTGCTTCTGCACTTCTAGAAGTTTTAGACCCTGAGCAAAACAAAGAGTTCACAGATCATTATCTTGAAGTGCCATTTGATTTATCAAAGGTTATGTTCGTTACAACTGCAAATTCTCTGAATACGATTCCAAGACCACTTTTAGACCGTATGGAAGTGATTCAAGTTTCTGGCTATACTGAATATGAGAAACTAAACATTGCTAAAAAGTATTTGGTACCTAAGAAAATGGAAGAGCACGGTTTACAAAAGAACTGCCTTTCTGTTTCTGATGAAGGGTTATACGAAATTATCAGAAAGTATACAAGAGAATCTGGTGTTCGTGAGCTTGAAAGAAAAATCGCAGATTTATCTAGAAAAGCCGCGGTAAGAATCGTTAAAGGCGAAGTGAAATCGGTTCGTGTAACAGATAAAAATTTAGATAAATATCTTGGAAAGACAAGATACCACTATGATTTGATTGCTGAAGAAAATCAAGTGGGTATCGTTACAGGACTCGCGTGGACAGCGGTAGGTGGTGACACGCTTTCAATTGAAGTAAACACGATGAAGGGCAAAGGTAAACTTCAATTAACCGGTCAGCTTGGCGATGTAATGAAAGAGTCTGCTCAAGCGGGTTTATCGTATATAAGAACAGTAGCGAGCACCTACGGTATCGTAGAAAACTTCCACGAAACTGTAGATTTACACGTGCACATACCAGAAGGTGCCATTCCTAAGGATGGTCCATCGGCAGGTATTACAATGGCAACCGCTATGATTTCGGCATTGGCTGAAATTCCAGTGAATCGTTTTGTCGCAATGACTGGCGAGATCACGTTAAGAGGCCGTGTATTACCAATCGGTGGCTTTAAAGAAAAAGCATTGGCTGCAAAAAGAGCAGGCATTAAAAAGATACTTTTCCCATTTGACAATTTAAAAGATTTAGATGATATTCCAGAAACCGTTAAGAAGGAAATTGAGTTTATAGCGGTTAAAACCATGGATGAGGTTCTTGAGCATGCTTTGGTTAGAGAGGAAAAGTAAATGAAGATAAAAAATAGTTCCTTTGTAATAAGTGCAGTTTCTAAAACACAGTACCCAGAAGATCAATTGCCTGAGTTTGCTTTTGCTGGTCGATCCAACGTAGGAAAATCTTCGTTGATCAACATGTTACTTGGGAGAAAGGGACTTGCTAAAACCAGTTCAACACCAGGAAAAACCCAATTGGTTAACTTTTATGACATCGATGGGATATTTAGATTTGTCGATCTACCTGGCTATGGCTTTGCAAAGGTATCCAAAACGCAAAAGGCAGGATGGGGCAAGATTATTGAGACGTATCTACACAATAGGAAAACGCTTCTTGAGGTATTCCAGCTCGTCGATATTAGACATACCCCTTCTGCTGAAGACATCCAGATGTACAACTGGATTCGAACAGCTGGCTTTAATGGCATTGTCATTGCGACAAAAGCAGATAAACTCACAAAAAATCAAATTCAAAAACAATTATCGGTCATTAGAAAAACATTGGGAATGGAAAAGGATGCTGTTATATTACCTGTTTCTTCTCAAACGAGAGATGGCAAATACGAATTTTGGGATATGATTAATGAGTTGTTCGAGGCCAACGAAATTGACATCTTTATGGAAAGACAGGATGGCAGTAACAAACTATAAATAATTATTGAGGAGAGTAAAAATGGCTCAGAATCCAATCGTTACAATTACAATGGTAGGCGGAAAGCAAATGAAAGTTGAGCTTTACCCAGAAGTAGCGCCAAATACAGTTAATAATTTTATCAGTCTTGTAAAAAAAGGGTACTATGATGGTTTGATTTTCCACAGAGTCATCAAAGGTTTTATGATTCAAGGCGGTTGTCCAAATGGTAATGGTATGGGCGGTCCTGGTTATGGTATCAAAGGTGAGTTTTTAATCAATGGCGTGCAAAATAATTTGAAGCATTCAAAAGGTGTGCTTTCAATGGCGAGAGCTCAAAATCCTAACTCAGCTGGATCACAGTTCTTTATTATGCATCAAAATTCACCTCATTTAGATGGACAATATGCAGCATTTGGTAAAATCATCGAAGGTCAAGAAATTGTAGATGAAATTGCAGATGTAAAAACAAACCATTCTGATCGTCCACTGGATGAGCAAAAAATTGAAACCATGGTGGTTGATACTTTTGGTGAAGAATACCCTGAACCAGAAAAAATGTAATATCAGTTGATTAAATAAATAAGGCTATTTCACAATCGTGAAATAGCCTTTCTATTTTGCATTATATTTAATTTATAATTGTGCTATACATACTTGTCAAAGTTAATTCCTTTGCCCATGAACTGCTTAAGCTCATTTAACGATTTAGCAGACTGCTGCATCTGTGAGGCCCTTGCATCACTGAGCTTCTGAAGCTGACCACCAGTCGCATTTTTCGCTTGGATGGCTTTGCTATCTGTTGCCTGTTGAAGTGCTTGCTGTATATTGTTTTTCTGAGCTGACTTTTCTTTCTCAATAATACGGTCAAGCGCTGTCGTTTTTGATGGCATACTATTATAGTTTTTCCATAAATCGCTTGCATTGGTACTTAATCCAACTGCACCCATAATGCCTCCTTTCTCAAATCTGAAAGGTTATACCTGCTTAATTATATATGCCCATTTTCTGAATATTTAATCAACAAAATGATACACATATCCACCGTTTAAAGTTCTCTAGAAATCATTTCTTCGTAAGTTTGACCTCTTACGATTAATTTAGGCTCGCCCTCACGAATGACGACTACCGGCGGAATAAGGAGTTTGTTATAGTTATTTGCCATTGAGTAGCCATATGCACCAGTAGAAAAAACAGCTAATAGATCACCTGTTTCGGCAGCTGCTAGAGGGATGGCTTTGATGAGTATATCTGTCGATTCACAGCATTTACCGCTGATGTCTACTATTTCTGTTGCATTTAGGTCAGCTTTATTTGCAAGAACTGCATTGTATTTGGCACCATATAAGCCTGGGCGTATGTTGTCTGTCATACCGCCATCAATTGAGAGATAGGTTTTAACGTCGGGAATTTCTTTAATCGTTCCAATGCTGTAAAGTTGAATACCTGCCTCTCCGACGATGAAACGCCCTGGTTCCATCGATACATGTGGTCGTTTAAGAGCGTTTGTTTCACAAAACTCTGTAAGACGCGCCATTAAAGGATCTACAAAGTCGGTAATTTTCAAAGGCTGGTCTACTTCAGTGTATTTAATACCAAAGCCACCACCAAAGTTAAAATCTTCAATTGTGTAATCAAATCTTTCTTTTGTTTCTAATATTAAATCAAGAATCACTTCTAGTGCACTTAAATGCGTCTGAGACTCGTGTAACTGTGAGCCAACGTGGAAATGGAACCCTAAGAAATTAAGCGCTTCTGAAGCTATTGCGGCTTGTATCAAGGGAAATAAAACTGTCTCATTAAGTGGAATCCCAAACTTAGAATCCTTTTTTCCTGTAGAGATATAATCGTGTGTATTTGCAGACACGTTTGGCGTAATTCGGAAAAGAATATTTGCATGCATGCCCAGTTGTTTACAGATGGACTCCAGTGTGTAAAACTCACTGACGCTGTCGACAACAAATCGATTTACGCCGTAGTTTAAAGCAAGTTTTATTTCATCAGTAGATTTATTATTCCCGTTAAATTCAATGCGATCGGCTGGAAAATTTACACTCATAGCGGTGTAAAGTTCGCCACCGCTGACCACGTCAAGCCAAAAGCCCTCTTGATCGAGCAGGCGACAAATATACTTCGTGCAGAACGCTTTACATGCAAACGCTGCATGAGAATTTTCATATTTATTAATGAAAGCATTCTTTATCTCGTTTAAATTCTCAAGTATTTTGTTTTCTGAATAGACATATAGCGGGGTTCCAAATTGCTCAGCCAATGCCAATGTGGAAACGCCATCCATATAAAGGGTATGATTTTTGATTACAAACATAAAGATGCTCCTCGTTCATTTAATTTAGTCCTATTGTAACATAATATAAAAAAAATGATAGCCCAATTCAAAGACGATCATTTGTTAAATCATTATCAATTTATTCGAATAGAAAAGCCTTTGTCTCCAAAGGCCTGACTATTAGCATTTTTTATTTTTGATTGCTACCTAATACGTTAACAATTTTGTGTTTAACCATACCGTAGATAGCTTCTCTAGCAGGAGCTAAATATTTTCTTGGGTCAAAGTTTGCTGGATCTAAAGCAAATTGCTTACGGATTGTACCAGTCAAAGCTAGTCTCAAGTCTGAGTCGATGTTGATTTTGCAGATACCGTATCTTGCAGATTCTCTTAATTGATCTTCTGGACAACCTTTAGCATCTACTAATTGACCACCGTATTCATTACACATTTCTACATACTCAGGAATAACTGAAGAAGCACCGTGAAGTACTAATGGGAATCCTGGAAGTAAGTTAGAAATTTCTTTAAGTCTTTCAAGGTCAAGTTTTGGATCTGAATCAGCAGCAAATTTGTAAGCGCCATGGCTTGTACCAATAGCGATTGCTAATGAGTCACAACCAGTTCTTGTAACGAAATCAACAGCTTGTTGAGGATCAGTATAAGTAGCATCTTCAGCAGATACGTTAACCGCATCTTCAATACCAGCTAATCTTCCTAACTCAGCTTCAACGACAACACCTTTAGAGTGTGCGTATTCAACGACTTTTTTAGTAAGTGCTACGTTCTCTTCGTATGAATGGTGTGAACCATCGATCATAACTGAAGTAAAACCGTCGTCGATACATTGTTTACAGATTTCGAAATCATCACCGTGGTCAAGGTGAAGTGCGATATCAAGCTCTGGATGCTCGATTAAAGCAGCTTCTACTAATTTTTTCAAGTAAACTGGGCTCGCATATTTTCTTGCACCTGCAGATACTTGAAGAATCAATGGTGATTTTGTTTCAGCAGCAGCTTTTACGATACCTTGGATAATTTCCATGTTGTTTACGTTAAATGCGCCAACTGCATATCCGCCTTCATAGGCTTTTTTAAACATTTCTTTAGTGGTTACTAATGGCACTCGAATCACTCCTTTTAATATATGGATTAAGTGCAAATCTTGATAACAACCTATTAACAATGCCCTGCTATATATGATATTATATAGCATGTAATTTGAATTTACTAGTTTTAAAATGAAAAAAGATTGTAAATATCCCGTAGGGATGAGGAGTGACCCGTGAGACTACCAGAGCACTTTGTTAATCGTATGAAAACGCAGCTTGGTGTGAGCTATGAAGCTTTTGAAGCTTCCTATGACAGAGAACACTATGTCAGTTTGAAGATAAATACATTAAAAATAACCGTGGAAAAATTCTTAGAGATTTTTCCCTACCCTTTAAAACCTGTTCCATGGACGAAAGATGGCTTCTACTATCGACCAGAAGATCCTGTAACCAAGCATCCATACTTTTATGCAGGGTTATTTTATGTACAAGAGCCGTCTGCGATGTCACCAGTGGTCGCTTTAGCACCTGAGCCTGGTGATCTATGCTTAGATACTTGTGCTGCTCCAGGTGGAAAATCCATGCAAATCGCAACCAATATAAAAGATCAGGGGCTGCTGGTTACCAATGATATCAACGAAACAAGAGTGAAAGCCATTCTAAGAAATGCTGAAAAGTTTGGCCTTAGAAATGTATTGATATTAAATGAATCTCCAGATAAAATTGCTAAAGCAATTGGCAATCGGTTTGATCGAATTTTAGTAGATGCACCTTGCTCGGGTGAGGGAATGTTTAGAAAAGATCCACGAGCGGTTAAATCCTACGAAACGTTTGGTCCGTTAGCGTGTCAATCGATGCAAAGGGAAATCATTGATCAGTTAAAGGGGTTAGCAGCTTCGAATGCGGCTATTGTTTATTCTACCTGCACCTTTGCACCTGAGGAAAATGAAGAGCAGATAGCGTATTTGTTAGAGAATCCAAGTCAATTCGTTTCAAGAGATATTAGCTTAAATACCATTGATTATGATGATGTATCAAAGCGTTATATGACACATATTTGGCCCCACCAGCACATGGGGGAAGGTCATTTCATCGCCAGCATACAGGCTACTGATAATTTTGAGACAAATTATAAAGTAGAAAAGTATCCGGAAAATCAGCCGCCAGAAGCTTTTATAGAATTTATGGCGACACATTTCACACAGCCAATGACTGGTTTCTTTTCACTCGTAGGAGAAAAACTTTATCTTAAACCAGAGATTAAAGTTCCAACAAAGGGGTTAAAAGTGGTAAGAGAAGGTCTATTGCTAGGAGAAATAAAAAAAGGCAGGTTCGCACCGAGTCAAGCTATGGCAATGTATTTAAAGATGATGGATTTCCATCCTGTTTTAGATCTACCTGCTTCGGGAGATGAAGTGGTTCGCTATCTGAAAGGAGAGACGGTTTTTGTCAACTCAGACAACAGTGGTCTTCATTTGATCTGTACAGATGGTTATCCAATTGGTTTTGCAAAAATTGCCAATGGGACTTTGAAAAATATGTACCCAGTATCATGGCGAATGATATAATTCTCAAATTGACACTAAAAAATAAAACGGAACTCAAGTGTATAAGCATGTGTTCATTGTATAAGGAGCAAGAATGGGTGAAAAAATTAGGCTAGATAAACTTTTGTCCAATATGGGAAAAGGTTCTAGAAGTGAAATGAAAGATGCACTACGATTTGGCGGTGTTAAAGTCAATGGCGTAACCGTAAGAACAGGAAAAGAGAAGGTGGATCCTGATAAGGACGAAATACTTTATAAAGGTATTCCAGTTGTCTATATCAAACATGTCTATTTGTTACTGAATAAACCAGATGGTTATATTTCAGCAACAGAAGACAAATTCCACAAAACGGTTCTAGAATTGATTGGATCTGAATATGATCATTATGATTTGTTTCCAGTTGGAAGACTGGATATCGATACAGAGGGTCTGCTTATAATTACGAATGATGGTGAGCTAACGCATAATCTGTTAGCGCCAAAAAAACACGTACCTAAAACCTACCGCGCATTTATCAACGGACCGTTAAATGCCTCGGCAGTTGCACAATTCGAAGAGGGAATAACACTAGATGATGGCTATAAGTGTAAGCCTGCTGAGCTTGAAATATTAAGCACGTCAATGGATGAGAGCGAAGTCAAGCTGACCATTCATGAAGGTAAGTTTCATCAAGTGAAGCGAATGTTTGAATCAATTGATCTAAAGGTAACGTATTTACAAAGAATTAAAATGAATGAACTTTCACTACCTGACGATTTGGCAGTTGGAGAATTCAGACCGCTAACAGAGGATGAGTTTAAAGCTTTAACTAAAGGAATTGATTTATAATGATAGAAATAAAAAACCTGATTCTTTAAGAATCAGGTTTTATTTAGTATAGGCATAATGTTGCTTATGGTGATATCTGTGAACTCGATATCAGATGATTTTAAGAGATGAATAAGAATTTATATCTGATTTTCAGTTATAAGCGAGTTGCGACTAGTTTCTACCCTGTCCAGCTAGAACTTTGATAATGGTATCCAGTGAATCCGTCTTGCTAATTTTAAATGTGCCAGCACGTAATTTACTATCGTAGCCCATTTCAATTAAGCGTTTAACAAATTCATCGGAATCTGCTACAAACCCCTGCGATTCTAAGTTTTTACCGATTGTATAGCCAAGCTCACCTTCTGCTACTACAAAGTTTTCAAGCTTAGGTGCTTCTGTTGCAGCCTCTGTAGTCGGTTCTGTCGTGGCTTCGGTGGATTCTTCAGTACTTTCAACCGTTGCCTCTGTAGTTTCTACTGGTGTTACTGAGATTTGGCTACCTGTGGTTGTTTCGATAACGCTATCTGTAGGCGCTTCAACATCCATACTGAGTGTATCGGAAATTTTCCATGAAACGGCAAAGAAAATTAAGCCGATGATGATTAATGAAAGTACTATATCACTTATATCATATAAAAAATCTTTGATTTTTTCGAACATTTTTAACGCTCCTTAACTTAGGTTGTTCCAGATTACTACTTATAGAATAACATAATTCAAGGTATTCTCATAGTATTGTTCTTTTCAAATAGATTACTTTCGTGTTACAATTTTTTTGAGGTGCATTATGCTAATTAAACTAGAAGAAAAACACAGTCAAGAACTGGAAGCCTATATAAACGCTGCTGGAGATGAGGCAATCTACCTTATTAAACCATATGCTCAGTATAAAGAAGGAAATTTGGAGGGGACGTTCTACGGCTACCAAGAATCCGAAAAATTGACAGCCGTTTTTTATTTTTCGAACAAAAGTGTTCTCGCTCTTCACGTCGTCAATCAAAAGGCACTTGGCAACTTGGATTTACTAAAAGCGATAAAATACTATAAACCAAGATTTATTAAAGGTTTATCAGCTGCAGTAGATGGTGTTTATCGACTTATTTGCAGAGCGACCAGTGCAACCAGTGAAGCGAAAATCTTACTGATGACTTATACGCAATTAACCGACAAAGTGGGCTTAGCAAGTGAACAAGAATCTGACCCAAATGCATTGACGCTCTTAAGTGGTAGAAATAAGATGATTGATGAGTTAATTAACGATATGAAGTTTTTCATAGATGTTGAAACCCATTTTGGTAGACAGGTAAAGGCGATCAACGATTTGTCAAAGGATTTAAAGCTCCTAATGAATCAGGATAATTATGTATTAGGGACCATTGACAATGAAATTGTCGCACAAGGATTCATAGAAGATGAAACCGAGAGTATGGGGATTTTATCGGGCATTTATGTTTCGCCGAAATATAGAAGAAGAGGCTATGCAAAAGCAGTTTCGATGCGTTTGACTAATAAGTTGCTCGAAAGAGGCAAACAACCCTATTTGTTTGTAAAGAACAATAATCAAGAGGCGAAGCAGCTTTATGAGAAAATTGGGTATAAAGGTGTTGAAACGTATACCTTGATGACCGTAGATTATTAAATGGAGAAGATATGAAGCAGATAACAATTACCGGCAATGAGTCGGAACAAAGATTGGATAGATTTTTACTCAAGTATTTTAATAATACAACTAGAAGCAATATATACAAGCTTATTCGGAAAAAGGTTTTTAAAATCAATGGCAAGCGAATCACACAGGAAGATTATTTTTTAAAAGAGGATGATATTTTAGAGATCTATCTTTCAGATGAGAGCATGGCTGCGATGATTAAGGTTTTTGAACCAATAAAACCAAGTAAGCTGGGACTCGATATCGTCTATGAGGACGAACAGATTTTAGTCGTCAATAAACCTAAGGGCATGTTGACGCATCCAGACCAAACAGAGTACAAAAACACCTTGGCGACTATCGTTCAGTTTTATCTAAGGGATTTGTGTACGCCTACGTTTAAGCCTGCACCCGTCCACAGATTAGATAAAAACACAAGTGGCTTGGTCATTTTTGCCAAAACCTATGAATCGTTGAAAAAATATAATGCCTTGATGCGAGAACGCAATGTAGAGAAATTTTATATCTGTGTCGTTCATGGCAAACTAAAGCAATCGGGTGAAGTAAAGGGCTACCTCGTAAAGGATGAGTACTTGAACAAAGTTAGCATTTTAGATGAAGATCAGGATGATGCAAAATATTGTCATACAAAATACAAACCAATTAAGGTTTTTAGCACTTACACATTGGTTGAAGTTCAGCTAATGACTGGAAGAAGTCATCAAATTAGAGCGACGATGCAGTATATAGGGCATCCAATTGTAGGCGATTTGAAATACGGTGGCAGACGCGTTGCAGGTAACAATAATCAGTTGCTGCATAGCAATCGATTGGTCGTTGATGGACAAAAGTTTGAAGCAAAGTCCCTAGAAATTGAAGAATTTATAAAGTCGCAAACCGAATAAATCAGTTGGAGGCAATATGTTAGAATCGATGCAAGTCATTAAGAAGTTAATAGAGCGATATGACTATTGCGGTGCTTATGAAATACTGAAAAATAAAAGTATGGAGCATATGGATTCTGCTATCGTCATTAATTCTTGCAGATATGCGGTAAACTTTGACTTTTATACTGCGAGAAATTTGTTGAAGAAGCTTTCTGATGAAGGTAAAGCGCATTCAAAAACCGAAGAGTTGATTGTCAATCTAGATGCGCTTAACGATGGTCACCCTGATATTCTCATGTCAGAACTACTTGAAAATTTAAAATTTCAAATAGTAAATGAAGAATATATCGATTTTCTAGGAAGGGTCTACCGATTTAAAGAAGCCATTTACAAATACATGTTTATCAAAAGCCAATTGCCAGATCGAAATTTTACTTTTCAGATGCGATTTATGCAGAAAAAAGAAATCCTAAAAATATTAAGAAATCACTACAAGATTTTCAATAGCAATCTTATATTCGCTCTAAATACTTACTTCAGAAAGTATGATAAGAACACTCAGGTTGTCGATCCAATTATTAAGCTTATGAATTCAGAAAAAATGAACCAATTGATTGAATTAAGACATGATTCCTTGATTGGTCATGGATTTAAAGGCGTTAGTGCAGAAGAAATTCAAAAGGTTTATGGCAATCCATATAATGTACTCGATGATTTTAGAACCTGCCTATTATCACTTGGCATCGAAGTTCAAAGATATAAATACTCTATCGTCAATGAATTGATTTCAGAATTTCTAGATAAGGATTACAACACCTACTATAAAATCAATCAAAGCACAACAGCGAATTTTGAATAGGAGGCAATATGGAGATTTTAGTAAAACAATATGGTGCTTTTACGTATGAACCAGGTGATACCTATGAACAAATTACTAAGCAAATTCAGAAGGATGAGATGCCGTTAATCGTTGCCGTCAAATGTGGTAACATGCTTAGAGAACTAACACATGAAATTATGCCAGAATGTGAAGTGGAATTGATCGATCTCAAACACTCTGATGGTGAACGCATCTATCAAAGAAGCTTAGCCTTTATTATGACTAGAGCTGCAATGGCTTGCTTTGAAGGAATTAGAGTTAGAATTGAACATTCGCTAAGCAAAGGCTTGTACTGTGAATACGATTACAAACGTCGATTGACACATGAGGATTATCAGATCATCCTAGATCAAATGAGACGATATGTTGAACAAAATTTACCATTTAAGAAAGAAAACTTTTCTATTGAAGATGCCAGCTCAGAATTTGAAAGAAATCATATGTTTTCAAAGGTAGAGCTTTTAAAATTTAGACAAAATCCTTATATTCGTCTTTATGAATGTGATGGCGTACACAATTACTTTTATGGCTATATGGTACCAAGCACAGGCTATGTAAAATGGTTTGATCTTATCAAGTACGATGATGGTGCTATTTTAATGCATCCGACAAAGTATTATCCAAATCAACTTCCAGAGTTTGTGGAGTCACCAAAGATTGCTGAAGTGTTTAAAGAGTCAGAGCAGTGGTCGCATATTATGAACATCGGTTACGTTAGCAATTTGAATCAAATGATTCAAACCGATCAACACAAAGAACTTGTACAAATTGCTGAAGCTTTACATGAAAAGAAGATCGCACATATCGCGGATGAGATAACTAAACGTAAGAAAAGAGTCATCTTAATCGCGGGGCCTTCTTCGTCAGGAAAAACTACTTTTGCCAATCGTCTAAGGATTCAATTGAGGGTTAACGGCCTTAATCCAGTTACAGTTTCGACAGATAATTACTTTGTAAATAGAGATAAAACACCACGTGATGAAAATGGCGATTACGACTTTGAGTCATTAGCAGCAGTGGATGTTGAACAATTCAACAAAGATCTAAATGCATTGCTGGATGGCGAACCAGTGGATTTGCCAGTGTTTAATTTCCAAAACGGTACAAGAGAATACCGTGGGAATTTTATGCAAATTGACGAAGACCAACCTATCATAATAGAAGGTATCCACGGATTAAATGAAGGATTAACGGCACATATATTTAAGCGAGATAAGTTTAAAATTTATGTGAGTGCACTGACACAGCTAAACATTGACGAGCATAATAGAATACCAACCACACAGACGAGATTGCTAAGAAGAATCGTTCGAGACAATCAGTTCAGAGGCCATAGTGCAAAAAAAACCATTGGTATGTGGGCATCTGTTAGAAGGGGAGAAGAACTCAACATCTTTCCGTTCCAGGAACAAGCCGATGAAATTTTTAACACTGCTCTACCTTATGAATTGGCAATCCTTAAAAAGCATGCACTTCCTTTATTAGAGGCGATTACAAGTGATGAACCTGAATATAGTGAGGCGTTAATGCTTAAGAAGTTTCTTGGCTATTTTATGTCAATTGAGGATGATGATTTGGTTCCAAAAGTCTCTATTCTTAAGGAGTTCATTGGTGGTAGCGGTTTTGATTTATAAGCGATAGATAAGCTGGGAGGTAACTATGATTGATAAAGAAGGCTTTTCAATTAAGAGATCGTATCTTGTATCCCTCTTTTTTGCTATGTCGCTTTTGCTGGTGAATAATAGTTACTTGTTCCCTACCTTTTATAACGATTTAGAAATTTATCTAAGCCTAGTTTTGGGTGTTAATCTGATTGCGGTGACACTTTTGTCTAATGCAGCTTACTATCACAGTAGAATTAGAATCGACACCATTTATATTGCGATTTCCACCTATTTGTTTATTCTTATGGTTAATTTATTAGGTGCTCTGATGTGGTTGTTGATTTTGAATTATGAAAATTGGCAAATTATGTCTTTGATTTTATCCATGGGAAAGCTCTATTTTGTATTTGGAATTGCGACACTTGAGTTGCAACGTAGACTGCCAGGGTGGTTTACAAGTTTTCCGAAACTATCAATAATGGGGATCGGTTATCTGATTTTTGAAGTGATTATGATTCGAATATCGCTGCTTGG
The DNA here is from genome assembly GCF_058683495.1 of Fusibacter sp. QWL-12. Lineage (NCBI taxonomy): Bacteria > Bacillati > Bacillota > Clostridia > Eubacteriales > Fusibacteraceae > Fusibacter > Fusibacter sp. QWL-12. The sequence goes on along the minus strand of NZ_CM178745.1, from coordinate 1,114,650 downwards.
CTTCTTTGATCTAAACAGTCTAATGTTCTTAATCAACGGAGGTGCAGTGATTTGTTTAGTCATCATATGTTATGACTATATTTTAAGACATGATGTAGTAAATCAGTTTGCTTACCTATTTGCCTTTACAACAATGCTGGTAGGACAAATGCTACTTACTTTGATGCCTTTAAGCATAACGATGCAAATCCAAAGTCTCATTCTCTTTGGGTTTGGATTTAGTTATTATTATTTTTATCTCAATCAAAGCAATCTACTGATTCCATATGAAGCACAGAAAACACTTCAAACACAGTTTAATCTTTATGCGGTCAATTTAAAGAAAATCATTGACAAAAAAACCTATCAAATGCGTGAAGCCAATCAGAAGTTCATTGATGAGCTTGACTATGCGAAGATGATTCAGCAGTCGCTATTGCCTAAAGGAAAAGTACAATATCGCGACAGTGTTTTTATTTCTGAATTTTTCCCATGTGAAAGACTCAGTGGTGACTTTTTTGATCATTACCGTGTGGATGAAGATAACGTTGCATTTTATCTAATGGATGTATCAGGACACGGTATTCCTGCTGCTCTGGTAACGATGTTCAGCGGCAATCACTTAAGATCAAATGATAAAAATCTGCAGAGATATTTTGGATTAAAGCCCGATCAAGTGTTAACTCAGTTCTATAATGAGTTTAATAAAATGAATTTTCCAGATGAAATGCATATGGTTCTAATATATGCGACTATGAATTTGAGCACAAAAATGTTAACATATTGTTCAGCGGGGTTAAATTGTAGTCCAATTCGCCTCAAGAAAAATGGGAAAATTGAGCTTTTAGATAAAAGTGAAGGTTTTCCAATCTGTAAGTTGTTAGACGAAGTAGAAGTTGAATTTAAAAGTGAGCGGATTAAACTAGATAAGGGCGATCGACTATTATTCTTCACGGATGGATTGATTGACAATAAAAAAAATAATACGTATCATTATGACGAATTGATTGAACTTTTACAAACACATCAGCATTATTCAATGGAAGCGCTCAATGCTTTGATCGTAGAGAGAATAAAACCATTCAAGCATGAATTGAACGACGACATCACCTACATTCTATTAGAAGTGTAGTTCTATTGACGGGTATAGACATAAGAATTATAATTATTTTTGAAAAGAAAACAAAAATTGGGTAGGGTGACTATGAAAGATATTATTGTCTTAAAAGACTTGGAACAAATCAAAGCAATTTCTCAACAGTACAGACTTGACATTATTGAAGCGTTTGACAGTAAAGCAAAAACAGCTAAGCAAATTGCTGAAATGTTAGACGAACCACATGGTAGAGTAAATTATCACATTAAGATTTTGGAGAAAGTGGGCATAATTGAGCTCGTTCAAGAAGTGACGAAATATGGTGTTGTAGAGAAATACTATTGTCCAGTTGCTTATAAGATAATTATTGATTCTAGTGCCGTGACTTTAGATGATGAAATGTCGGACTCAATCAGCAATGTATCGGTAGCTTTCTTTGAAGGGATATCGAGAGATTTCTATGAGTCGGTAGAAAATTATACCGGTAGTATCACAAGAAAAGTGGCACATTATAGTGATTACTTTCTAACAGAGTCAGAAGCAAAAGAGTTAAATGAAAAAATTACAAAAATGATTGATGCGTATTTAGAAGATAAAACTGAGCCAAGAGAAGGTGCTCAAAGACATTCTTTGGCAAAAATGGTTTTTCCAATGCCTGACAAGGAATAGGAGTATTAAATGGTGTTTCGGAAATTCGCAAAAAGCGTTCTTCCCATTTTCATGATTGTATTCATTTTAGTAGGCTGTACGCCAAAAACTAATAAAAATGACATCCCCAAAACAACTGCTACGGATCCTGTCAATCAGGAGATTTTTTCGAATCCAGCAGTTTCAAGATCCAATGTATTAGTGGTAGGTGTCGATGATATAGAAGGTTTATTTAATCCGCTTTATAGTTCTAAAGCCGTTGAATACTGGGTCAATGATCTTGTGTTTAATGGCTTGTTTGCGTTTGATAAGGCGGGAAATTCTGAAGAGGTTCTCGCAGAAAGCTATAGCTTTTCAGAGGATGAGAAGACGGTAAATGTCAAATTGAAACCTGATATTTTGTTTCAGGACGGAACGAAACTTACTGTGAGTGATGTTGTATTTACGTATTCAATGGTGCTAGATGAAGCTTATAATGGCTATTATCAAGAGGTGAAAGAACATTTGGTTTCTGTGGAGGCAATATCAGATTCTGAGGTCGTTTTTAATTTTAAATCCAATGCGGGTGACAATTTAAAATCCCTTGAGATTCCAATTCTGTCTGAAAAGTATTATAAAGCAGATGATTTTAATACATTTGTAACGACTTATAAAGAGCCAATGGGAACGGGGCTATTTAAGTTTGAAGACTATAATTCAGGCGAAAGCTTGAGTTTATCGGTTAGCTCAAATACGACTCAGAGAAAGCCAAAGTTACAGGGCATTTTGATTAAGCTGTTAAACGAGACACAAGCCAAAGCTGAGTTTGCGGAAGGTAAAATTGATCTTTTTAGACTCTCAGCTGAGAGAGCTTCTGTGGTTGAAATTAAATCACTACCCTTTGGGCAAGTGATGACGCAAGGTACAAATACATCTATGTTCATTGGTTTAAATCTTCAAGATGCATTGTTATCTGATGATAAGATAAGAAAGGCTCTAATATATGGACTTGATCGTCAATCTTTTGTTCAATCAGAATGGGAAGGCTATGCAGATGTGATTAACTTTATGGCAGTAGACAACTCTGAGTATGCGATGGACGCTCAACAGCTAAACGCATATGCCTATGATTTTGATAAGGCATCTGAATTGTTAGATGCCTCTGGGTGGAAAGATACCGATGGTGATGGCTATAGAGAGAAAAATGGAGAGCGCTTAAAGGTGACTTATGTCGTCTTTCCAGAGCTGAGCTGGTCCTATAACCTTGCACAAAAGGCACAAAGTGATTGGCGTAAATTGGGAGTCGAAGTAGAACTTCAGTACCTTGACTATCAAACGATGATGACGCAACTTTTAGAGGGAGCTACTCCTCAAATGTGGAATTTAGCTTGGCAGATTAAGTCTTATGAGAACCCAGAAGTTTTGTTTTCTAATTCAGAAGCTGGACTTTATAATTTTGGTGGCTATGATAATGCCATTGCCCAGTCGTTATTTGATAAGCTTCACGAAGTGAATTCTAATTATGAAAGGGAAGTTTACTATATTGAGTGGCATCAGCTTCAAAATGAGACGTTACCTGTTATTCCGATTGCTAGAATGAAATCGGTATGGGCATACAATAGCCGTGTAAAGAATCTGACAATAGACGCTTATGGATCTTGGACTGGTAAAATAAGCAACATCGAGGTTGAGGTACTACAATGATGCAGATCAATGACTTTGAATTAATAAAGCTAGAATTGGATGCCCTAATGATTAAACATTGGGGCATTGTTTTAATAAAAGATGGTAAATGTATGAATAATGATTGTACTGAAATTTCAGCGACGCTTCAAAGTCTTGGAACGGGTACGATTATTTCATGTGCAATTCCTTATCAATTAAAGACGAATCATCCTAGGCCCAATTCGTCATATGGGCGTGTTGAGTCATTTGCTTGGGGGTTTGATTATCATACGGAGATAGAAAACTTACTCCGTCCATTAAGTGACAAAATGTGTGAAGCATACAGCTTAAGTCCTGAAACGGTTCATACCTTTGTTGACGTTTCTCCCTATGACGATCGTGAGATTGGTTATCTTTCTGGACTTGGATCACTTGGGAAAAACCACTTGTTGATTCATCCTGAATTAGGGACGCGTTTTTTTATAGGGTATATTGTGATTCGAAATCGTAATCTATTTAGTCAGATCCCTGCGCATCAAGTACTTTATCCGAGATATGAGTTGCGCTGTGAAGCGTGTAGTAAATGTGTAACGGCTTGTCCATCGCTCGTCTGTGGGTTTGATGTTACTGATCGTTCTGCTTGTCTATCTGCTTTAACTCAAACCAAGAAAGAAATTTCAGATTTACATCGTGACCTGTTTAAAGTACGTCTATACGGTTGTAGTATCTGCCAAGAGGTATGTCCAGCAAATACGGGGCTACAGCTAAAGCCACTCCTTTCATCGGAAACCCCAAATTGGGTGGATTTATTTGAATTGTTAACTTTAAATAATAAGAAATTTAAAGAAAAATTTGGACACATGGGCTTTGCTTGGCGTTCGCTCTGGGTTTATAAAAGAAATGCACTTTTGATTCTTGGTAATTCGAAATCAGAAGAAGTCTATCGACAGTTATTAGGACTTTCAGAGCTTAAAAGGGATGAAAAGCTCGGAGAATATTACAATTGGGCAATAAATAGTCTTTGTGTTTCCACCGCGGACAGTTAGTGATATACTAAAATCGTAAATCACATATTTGGGAGGGTTACAATGTCAAATGTACATGAATTAAAGTACTTGCAAGATCAAGTTGAAGAACTTAAAGATCAAGGCGTTTACCGTGTTTTACCTGTTCTTGAAGGTGCAAATGAGCCTGAGTGCATGCTCAATGGTAAACGAGTGATTAACTTATCTTCTAACAATTATCTAGGATTTGCAAATCATCCACAATTAAAAAAAGCAGCTATAGAAGCAGTTGAAAAATATGGTGTTGGTTCTGGTGCAGTAAGAACGATCATTGGAAATATGGATATACATGAGCAATTAGAAGTCGAACTCGCTAAATTTAAAAGAGAAGAAGCAGTTATGGTTTTCCAATCTGGCTTTAACTGTAATGCTGGTGCAATCCAAGCCATTACAAATAAAGGTGATCTTATCATCTCTGACGAGCTTAATCATGCGAGTATTATTGACGGTGTTAAATTATCTAAAGCAGATAAAGCCGTTTATAAACATAGCGATATGGCAGATTTAGAAAGAGTATTAAAAGAAAAAAGAGGACAGTATACAAATTGTCTTATCATAACGGATGGCGTTTTCAGTATGGATGGCGATATAGCTAAGCTACCTGAAATTGTTGAACTAGCAGAAAAATACGAGTGTATGACTTATGTTGATGATGCACATGGCTCAGGTGTTTTAGGTGAGAATGGTAGAGGAACAGTAGATCATTTCCACTTACATGGTAGAATCGACTTTTCAATTGGCACACTTTCAAAAGCGATTGGCGTTATCGGCGGTTATGTAGCGGGTAGCAAGGTTATGAAGGAATGGCTACTTCACAGAGGAAGACCACTATTGTTTAGTACGTCATTGCCACCAGCTGCTGTTGGTGCGATTACAGAAGCAGTTAAACTGTTGAGCTCGACAACTGAGTATACGGATCGTCTTTGGTCAAATGCTAAGTTTTTCAAAGCTGAATTAGGTAAACTTGGCTTTAACACAGGTGCTAGTGAAACCCCTATTACGCCAGTAATCATAGGCGATGAAGCACAAACCGTTGCATTTTCTAAACGTATGCTAGAATTGGGCGTTTTCGTTTCTCCAATCGTGTTCCCAACGGTACCGAAGGGAACTGGTCGAGTACGTTGCATGGTTACAGCAGCTCACTCAGAAGAGCAGCTTGCAAGAGCGGTTCAAATTTTTGAGCAAGTTGGAAAAGAGATGTCATTATTATAAAGATTATAAGCATTCCTTATTTGAAGAGTCTTCTTTAATTCGGAATGCTTTTCTTATTTAGAAAATTGATTTTAAGCGATACGCATGGGTATAATGGAAATAGTTTTACATACAAAATGCTTTGGTTGATAAAAGTTGTTTATTAATAAGTGTGACATATGTATAATAGAATATATATCTAAAGGTCGCATTGTAGGTCAATGCTGTCAAATAAAAAATGGAGGATGCTTACGTTATGGAAAATAAACAAGGTATTTTACTCGAAAGTGGTACAGGCGAAGTTGAAATACTTCATTTTACAGTTGCCGGTGTACATTATGCTATTAATGTCGTAAAAGTAAAAGAGTTACTACAGATAGAAAATATCGCTAAAATACCAAACTCACATCCAGCAGTATCGGGAATTTCTCTCATCCGTGGAGAAATGATTTCCATAGTGGATTTGCTTTACGTTTTAGAAAATCAAAAGAATCCAAATGTTAAAAACAGCATGACTTTAGTATGTGAGTTTAATAAAATCAAAGTTGGCTTTGCCATTGAAACCGTTCTTGGCATCAATAGAATTGGTTGGAATGCGATTAATAAGCCAGATGAATTAACTTCAAATTCATTGATTATTGGGAACATTAATCTCAACGATCAGATTATAATGCTTCTTGATTTTGAGAAAATCGTTATGGATATTAACCCGAATACAGGGATCAATATGGATCGAATTAAAGAGATTGAAGTTAAAGATCGTTCTAAGATCAAGGTTGCGCTTGCGGATGATTCGCCTATGATACGCAAGGTATTACTTGATACGCTTACAAAAGCAGGCTTTATGAATTTAAAGTTCTTCGATGATGGTATGCAAGCGTTGGAATATTTAAGCATGCTTGCAGATAAGAAGGGCGATGCTTTCACAAATGATATTGACTTACTGATTACGGATATTGAAATGCCACAATTAGATGGTCATGCATTAACGCGTAGAATAAAAGAGCATAAGGTTCTCAAAAAATTACCTATTATTATTTTCTCATCTTTAATTACAGATGACCTTCTTCATAAAGGTGAAGCAGTAGGTGCTGATGCACAAATGAGTAAACCTGAGATTGAAAATCTTGTAAAACTCATTGACCAATTGTTAAATATTACAAAATAATTTATATGTCTCAAACGCAGCACTACAAAGTGTTGCGTTTTTTATTTTTTTTTGGTGTTGACGATAAAATAAGTATAAAGTATAATAAATCGAGTGAAAAGTTTAATGATAGTAAACTTAAAATTTACTGATAAATTATAAAAAATATTGATAAGGAGAGCTTGTTGTGCAGATTGGTGAAAAGATAAAACGTCTCAGACTAGAAAACAATCTTACACAGGAAGAGCTAGCGGATCGCTGTGAGTTGTCTAAAGGATTTATCTCGCAGTTAGAACGCGATATGACTTCGCCGTCCATAGCCAGCCTCGTGGATATTCTAGAGAGTTTAGGCACAAATCTTCAATCGTTTTTTAGTGAAACCGTTGAAGAAAAAATCGTATTTAGGACTGAAGATTTCTTTGAGAAAGAAAACGAAGAAATCGGATATAAATTAGAATGGATTATTCCAAATGCTCAGAAAAATATGATGGAACCTATTTTACTGACGTTAGCCCCAAATGGTGCGTATGATGAACATGAGCCGCATGTTGGTGAAGAATTTGGATATGTCTTATCAGGATCAGTCGTCATTAGACTTGGCAGTAAGAAATACGTTGCCAAGGCGGGCGATTCTTTTTATTACAAGGCAAATAAAGGACATGAAATTGTAAATAAAGGGAAAAGGGAAGCGGTTCTATTAATGGTGGGAACCCCTCCTAATTTCTAGCATCTGGAGGGAATCATGAGCGATAAAATCGTAAAAGGACTAAACATTACAAAAGAATTCAATGGTGTTCCAGTGGTAAAGAACATTGATTTTTGGGTTAAAAAAAATCAGTTTCTTACGATACTTGGACCAAGTGGTTGCGGCAAAACGACGACGCTTAGAATGATTGCTGGATTTGAGACGCCGACTTCAGGTCAACTTTTTTTTGAAGGAAAAGAAATTACAAATGTCCCTCCCTATATGAGACAAATTAATACCGTATTCCAAAAATATGCATTATTTCCGCATATGAATATCTATGAGAATATTGCGTTTGGATTGCGTATAAAAAAGACCAGTGAAAAAGAGGTGGCTTCTAAAGTTGCAAAAATGCTTGAATTGGTTAATTTGAGCGGTTTTGAAAAGAGAAGTGTCAATTCACTTTCAGGAGGTCAACAGCAAAGAATTGCTATTGCTAGAGCACTTGTTAATGAACCCAAAGTTTTACTTTTAGATGAACCGTTAGGTGCGCTGGATTTAAAATTAAGAAAAGAAATGCAAATAGAGCTTAAGAACATGCAGAAAGAGTTGGGGATCACCTTTGTTTATGTTACTCATGATCAAGAGGAAGCTTTGACCATGTCTGATAAAATAATTATCATGAATCAAGGTGAAATTCAGCAAATCGGATCACCTATTGATATTTACAATGAGCCGGAAAATGCTTTTGTCGCCGACTTTATAGGTGAGAGTAATATCTTTGATGGTGTGATGCTTGAAGATTATAAAGTAAATTTCTGTAATAGAGAATTTGTATGCGTAGACAAAGGCTTTGATCGAAATGAAAACGTAGATGTCGTTGTACGTCCGGAAGATGTGAGGCTCGTGTCAAAAAACGAGGGCTTGTTGACTGGCGTTGTTAAGTCAGTTGTATTTAAAGGTGTACACTACGAAATGCTCGTAGCAGAAAATGATCGTGAATGGATGGTTCATAGCACAACTATGGAGAGAGAAGGCACTGAAGTTGGGCTGTTTATGACACCTGATGACATTCACATTATGTGCAAGGAGGGGTAAGAATGATAAAAAGGCTTGCCTCAGGACCTTACTTATTTTGGTTAATTATGTTTATCGTCGTACCTCTTTTGATGGTATTTGGCTATAGTGTCATTCAAACCGATGGCGATGGTAATTTATCAATTACTTTTTCAAATTTTGCCCGTGCTTTTGATCCTATCTATATTACCGTGTTAGGACGATCGCTTAAGATCGCACTTGAAGCAACTGCAATTTGTTTATTATTGGGTTATCCAATGGCAATGATTTTGGCAAAAATGAACGTTAAGTACAGAACCTTTGCGGTTATGATGTTTGTTGTTCCAATGTGGATGAATTTCCTACTCAGAACTTACGCATGGATGACGATACTTGGTAAAAACGGTGTATTGAATGGGATTTTATCTTTTTTCGGTTTGCCTCAAGTACAGTTTCTTTACTCAGAAGGCGCAGTATTACTAGGTATGGTGTACAACTTTTTACCATTTATGGTATTGCCAATCTACACGGTTTTGATGAAGATGGATTCTAGCTTAATTGAAGCAGCAGAAGATTTAGGAGGCAATAAAGTAACCGTATTTTCAAAAGTGATTTTACCATTGTCCATTCCAGGTGTTTTATCAGGTGTATCAATGGTATTTATGCCAGCTGTAAGTACCTTCGTTATTTCTAACTTACTTTACGGTGGACAGTACATGTTAATCGGTAACTTGATCGAACAGCAATATCTCGTCGTCAATGATTGGAATTTTGGTTCTGCAGTTGCAATGATTCTCATGGCTCTGATCTTAATCTCTATGGCTGTTATGAATAAAGTCGGCGGGGATAATCCTGAAGATAGGGGGACAGGACTATGGTAGGAAAATGGCTAAAACGTTTTTATACAGCACTCATGTTTGGTTTCCTCTATGCGCCTATTGCGGTTCTAGCCGTATTTTCATTTAACGATTCAAAATCGACTGCTAAATGGGGTGGATTTACCTTTGATTGGTATAAAAGTCTCTTTGAAAATGATTTGATTATGCGTTCACTCTATTACACCATTTTGGTTGCAATTATTGCAGCAGCGATCTCAACTGTCATTGGAACTTTTGCAGCTTTTGGTCTATTCTACATGAAGCCGCTTAAGCAAAAAGTGCTTTTAAATATCAACTCACTACCCATTTTAAATCCAGATATCGTTACAGGTATCTCTTTAATGACGTTATTCGTTGCGCTAAATATGAAACTGGGTCTGATTACGATGATTATCGCGCACGTGACCTTCTGTATTCCTTATGTGGTGCTCTCGGTTCTGCCTAAGTTTAAGCAGATGCCAAGTGAGATGCTAGAAGCGGCAATGGATTTAGGCGCAACACCATGGTATGCTTTTAGAAAAGTTATTTATCCTGAGATTAAACCAGGAATTATAACAGGTGCTCTTATTGCATTTACATTATCAATTGACGATTTCGTTATCAGTTTCTTTAATACAGGTAACGGAGTAAGCAACTTATCAATAGCGATTTATTCTATGGCAAGAAGAGGCATTAAACCTGAAATTAACGCACTGTCCACTTTAATGTTTTTAACAGTTTTAATACTGTTATTAATACTCAATAAGAGAACAAAAATTGAAGAAATCTGATAAGCGATCAGGATAGATTCAGTGACCATTTGATTGGGTTGTGTGAGTTTATCCAAGATGAAGCTGTGCTTACAGAAGATTGAGAAGGGAGAATGATAATGAAAAGAGTTTTAGCAATTTTGTTAATGGTCGTACTCGTCAGCAGTTTGTTTACTGGCTGTAAGAAAGATGATCAAGTCGTATTAAATGTTTACAACTGGGGCGATTATATAGATGAGGATATCTTCGATACCTTTGAAGAAGAAACAGGTATCAAGATCAACTACGAGACATATGCAACAAACGAAGAAATGTACACTAAAATTAAGAAGGGTGGCACTCAATATGACATCGCTATTCCTTCAGATTATATGATCGAAAAAATGATCAAAGAAGATTTAGTAGAGCCACTTGACTTAACTAAAATTCCGAATTATGCTAATATAAACGATAGGTTTAAAAACCTAGATTTTGACCCTAATAATGAGTATTCAGTACCTTATTTCTGGGGGACTGTAGGTATCATTTATAACACAAATCTTATTACTGATCCAATTGATTCTTGGAGCGTTCTTTGGGATGCAAAATATGCAAATCAATTTACTATGGTTGATTCTCAAAGAGATTCAATAATGGTTGCACTTAAAAAACTTGGGTATTCTATGAATACTAAGAGTGTTGATGAACTAGAAGCAGCAAAACAAGCCTTAATTGAACAAAAACCTTTAGTGCTTGCTTATGTTGGCGATAATGTAAAAGACATGTTAATCAGTGAAGAAGCTGCAATGGCAGTTGTTTGGTCTGGTGAAGCAAGTAATGTTATTCAAGAGTATGATAACTTTGAGTACGTGTTGCCAAAAGAAGGTTCTAATATTTGGTTTGACAATATTGTTATTCCAAAAGGTGCAAAAAATATCGATGCTGCTCATGAGTTTATCAACTTCTTATGCAGAGGCGATATCGGATTTAAGAATGCAGATTATGTTGGTTATGCGACCTGTAATGATGAAACGATGAAACTATTGGATCCAGCTTTGATGGGTACGACTTATGCCTATCCGGATGATGCGTTATTAACAAATTTCGAAATCTTCCAAGATCCAGGTGACTTTATTTCAGAATACGATCGTATTTGGACAGAAATCAAAGCAAAATAATGATTGAGTTAACGATGAGCCCATTTTTAGTGAATGGGCTCATTTGGTATGTTAGACGAGGAGGCTATATGATAATTGACGGCAATGCAATCGCGAAGAAAATTAAAGATAAAGCAAGAAACTGTTGTTCAGACTGTTATAGAAAACCCAATGTTGTAGCCATTATGTTGGGCGATAATCCTTCCTCAGAAGCATATTTAAGAATGATAGAGAGAACCTGTCATAGTGTCGATTTTGGTTATCGCTTAGATCGATTTGACACATCACTGTCTGAGCATGATTTATTGGCACATATTCAAAAATTAAACCAAGATGAAGAGGTAGATGGTATCTTGGTTCAAATGCCACTACCAAAACATGTTAGCGAAGAAAAAGTAATTATGGCAATTGCGCCTGAAAAGGATTTGGATGGTTTTCATCCAATTAATGCAGGTCGATTATTCAAAGGTGAGAAGGCGACACGTCCTTGTACACCACTTGCCGTAATTACTATGTTTAAGGAACTCGAAATCGATCTAGAGGGGAAATACATCGTTGTGATCGGTAGAAGTAATATCGTTGGCAAACCACTTGCTGTTATGCTGATGGAGAATAACGCTACAGTTACCATTTGTCATTCTAGAACCGTCGATTTAGAAGAACATACTCGAAAAGCGGACATTATTATCGTTGCAGTTGGCATTGCAAATTTCTTAAAAAGAGAAATGGTTAGTGAAAAAGCAATCGTCATAGATGTAGGCATGAACGAAGTCGAAGGAAAGCTTGTTGGCGATGTGGATTTCGAGAGTATGAAAGACTACGTGCAAATGATTACACCAGTTCCTGGTGGCGTAGGTCCAGTAACAAATGCAGTTTTATTATTAAACGTCATAGAACATTTTAAAGGGGTAAAATAGTGAATATCCTAGGGATTGTTTTAACTATCAGTTCAATAATTGGCGCAGCAGTGTATTTTGCAAAGGAAAAGGATGAAATCCCTATAGATGTTTACAGGGACTACGAGCTTTTTCTCAATGCAATGACAGAATATAGAGAGCATCATCCAGATTATGCAAAAGATATAAGGCGCTTGACTTCTTATATAAATGTGCCCTTTAAGCTAAACTTAAAGCGATACGCACTTTCCCTAGATGGTAAGTTTCTTACTGTCTCTGGTCTCCCTGAAGAAGAAGCTCAGTCATTGATCAATGAAATCGGAGGGGATTCTTATATCAATGGCATTTACACATATTTGACCCTAAGACGTGTAAATGATCTTAGCCGAATCAAACCAGTCGCTCATTTTTCAATGAAACCCGATAATAAATTTACAACAACCTCGTATATTACTTATGATACGACTTCGTGTATTGCTGAAGATGGCGAAATACTTGAAAAAAAGTGGGAAAACAAACAAGCTACATTTAAGGAGCCTGGAATCTACACGATCCGACTTAAGATCAAAGATAAAAATGGCAATTGGTCGGACGTCTTTGAACGAGAAATAAAAGTAGCAGAGGAACAAGGCATTAAACAGATTGAAACATACGATGGTTCTTTTTTCATGGTATATAATAATGGTAAGTCACTTTCTAGAGGACAAAACGAGTTTGGACAATTGGGAATTGGATCGCTTCATGCGTCGCCTGATTTAAAGTACAATTCGATGTATGATTCTGTACTCGATGTTGCATGTGGTGAAAACTTCAATGTATTTAGATTTCACGATGGTTCAGTAGGTACGGCAGGTAGTAACCGTAATGGTGAGCTTGCAACGGGTGATAAAAATAATCAGAAGACCATAAATATCGTATGGGGATTAGAAAATATCAAACAAATCGCTGCAGGAAATAAGTTTGCTGCCGCACTGGATTATGAAGGCAATGTTTATGTATGGGGCGATAATTCATATAATCAACTGATGAAAGAAGATATGGTGGATTCAACAACGCCAATAAAGCTTTCAGGGGTATCTGGGATTAAGCAAATCGCATGTGGTTCAAATTTTGGATTGGCACTTAAATACGATGGGACCGTAATGGCGTGGGGCGATAACTCACATGGTCAATTAGCGGTTGGTTATAAGGGGAGTATTCCTAACGCATCGGTTAGCTTATACTCAAATGTTAAAAGTGTTCATGCAGGCGATAAGTATTCGCTTGTCGTTACAGAATCGGGTAAAGTAATCGGATGTGGCAATAATACCTATGGTCAGTTAGGGATGAAGGGCAAGTCAGAGGTTTTATTTCCTACAGAGATCATCGGTCTAAAAGACGTTGAAAACATTAGAGCAAAAGAGTCTTTGGTACTTGCTCTGCTGAAAACGGGAAAAATTTATATATGGGGTAATTTCAATTCACCTGCTAGTAAACCAATATTTGATCCTACTGAGGCACCAGGCATATCTTATGTGAAGCATTTTACAAACAGTGGTAAAAAAGGCTTTGCTCTAGATATTAATAATGATTTTTATATTATCAATGATTTGTCAGGTAGATATGAAAAGAAAAAAATGTATGACAATTTCAATGATTTTATCGAAAATGAGGGTTCAAAGTAGTAATAATAATGTATAATGGTATGAGAACCTTTTGTTTAAGGAGGCGTTTATGAGAGAGAGAAGGCGTTCGCACAGAATGACTTATAATGCTGTAATCAATATCGATCAAGTCTACAATCAAGATGAGACGATTATAGGTAATAAAGAATTTCCTATAGAAATTATTGATATTTCAAAAGGTGGTATTGGTTTTAATACTCAAGAACATCTTCCATTGAATTATTATTTTAATGCTAAAATTGATTTAGGAAGTGGCAAACAGTTTTACAGTGTACTTCGCATTATGAGGATGCAAGAAATTGAAGAAGGCTACAGCTATGGCTGTGAGTTTGTTGGACTTGCAGATATTTTATCACTGTATATCGATGAATACGAACAAGAAAACTAATTTATAAATTAAACTGGCTGAGACGTGTCTTATGCCAGTTTTTTAGACGGGAAAAGAAAATGAAAGATTTAAGAAATATGACTAAAAGCCAAGTGATTGAAGCGCTTGAAGCTATTGGTGAAAAGGCTTTTAGAGGCAAACAAGTTTTTGAATGGGTGATGCAAAAAGGTGTATCTAACTTTGATCAGATGAGCAATTTACCCAAAAATTTAATTGAGAAATTAAAACGCGATTTTACAATTGATAATTATAAGATTGTGGATCAGCTGGTCTCAAGCGACGGCACCATTAAAGCACTTGGGGCACTTTCAGATGGCAATCTAGTTGAATCTGTTTTTATGACCTATAAACATGGTCACAGTGCCTGTATATCCACACAAGTTGGCTGTAAAATGGGATGTTCATTCTGCGCTTCTACTCTTGGCGGCATCGTCAGAAATTTGACGGTAGGTGAATATCTTGGTCAAATATATGCCCTACAAAACCTTACTGGTAAGCGAATTGATAATATCGTACTGATGGGTAGCGGTGAACCTCTCGATAATTATGAGGAAACAGTGAAATTTTTAAAACGAGTTACGGATCCTGAAGGTTTAAATATTTCTGTTCGTAGTATAACAGTTTCTACGTGTGGCCTAGTACCGGAAATTTATAAGCTTGCGGATGAGCATTTGGGAATCACATTGGCAATTTCACTTCACAATCCTTTTGAGACTGAAAGAATTGAGATTATGCCAATTACCAAGAAATATGGTATTACAGAGCTGTTAAAAGCCGTGGATTATTATATCGAAAAAACGGGAAGAAGAGTTACCTTTGAGTATGCACTCATCGACGGTATCAATGATACAATCAGTCATGCAGAGCAACTCGGTAAGCTTTTAAAAGGAAAATTAGTTCATGTAAATTTGATTCCTGTAAATGCGGTTAAAGAAAAAGGTTACAAACCGACTCAAAATAATCGAATTAATGGATTTAAGTCGCAATTAGTGGATAAATATAAGATTAATACCACTGTACGACGTGAGCTCGGTTCAGATATAAACGCTGCGTGTGGACAGCTTCGCAACAGCAAGTTAGAAGCGAACCTGTAGTAAAACACGAATGTTTATGGCGAAAATATTTTTATTGTTTTGAAGGAGATTGCATCATGTACAGAGAATAATACATTAAGTGTTTAATTACGAAGGAGGAGATTAAAATGGTTACTTTAATTGCAGGAAAAAAAGGTTCTGGTAAATCAAAAGAAATCGTTAAAAAGGCAAATGATGAATTGCTTGCATCAAAGGGTAATATGATTTTTATCGACGACGACAACCGTGCGATGTATGATTTGCATCACGATATTAGATTTATTAATCTAAGCGAATTCCCAGTGAAAGATTCATGTGAATTCTTAGGATTTGTATGCGGGTTAATCTCCAATAACTATGATATAGAAAAGATATTTATTGATGGTATCATGAATGCTGTTCAAATGACTGAGGCTGAACTAACGAGTTGGTTCAGTAAGATCGATGATATTTCTACTGCGTTCAACATAGACTTCGTCATAACACTGAACCATGAAACGGATCTCCCAGAAAAACTTCACAGATTTTTGAATTAGAATTTTAGTTAAATAGAATATAAATTTATATAATTTAAAAAAACCCATGCTTTTGCATGGGTTTTTAAACGCTAGCTTATAAGTTTTTAAGAAATTTCTTACCAAGATATTTTTTGATCGTTTCATTATCAGTAAAAGCATCAATAAAAATTTCTTCACCAGTTTCTTCGAAAAAGACGCATATCTCAGCATCGTCCTCTTTGAAAACCTTTGCAACTGTCTCTTCACGAAGTTCTCTGATTTTGTTTTTGTGATGTTTGATTTTTTCAAATTCTTTGACGTATATATATCCTGTAAGGCCGATTATTTTAGTATAGCGATGCATATTGCCCTCCTGCGTTAAAGTTCATACATATTATACATGAAACCTGTAAGAATATCAGCACTAAACGTCATATTTATATAAAGTTTACGATTTGTATCGAATTATTTAAATCTTTTTAAGGGTAGTTTTGTTATAATGAGATTGAGCGCAGAGCAATCTGGAAGGAGATCTAAAAATGAAGCACAATAAGAAAATTATGGTCTGTGTGACCCAGCAGAAATCATGTGAAAGATTGATTGATTTTGGGGTTACATTAAGAACCAACGATGCAGATGAGCTCCACGTAATTCATGTTGTTAAGGAAAATTGGAAGTATTTTGGACAGCTTGAGGAAAAGGACGCTTTAGATTATTTGTTTGAAGCATCAAAAAGCAAAGACGCAGCACTGACTGTACTAAAAGCAAAGGATATTGAAAAAACCTTATCGCAGTTTGCAGATAAAAATAAGATCACAGATATTATTATGGGTGAATCCTTTGAAGGCGATGAACAACAGAATATGATTAATAGGCTTCAAGAGCAAATGACAAAAAAGGTGAAATTTTATATCGTACCACTTAATTTTGAAGAGGAAGCAACGCCATTAGTTGCCTTATAAATGTATTTATAGTAGAACTTTAACTGCGGTTGGAGTTCTATTTTTTTTAGTATTCAAATCAGTCTTCCTTAAAAATTCTTTGCTTTAAAATTGCTGAAATAAGAAAAAAAGGCGTGTTTTTACGAAAACACTTGGGCTTGTAAATTTTTGTTTATAAATAAGTTACAAATTCGTTAAAAAGGTTTGAAAATATGTCTATGTGGTTATAATATTGAGGTGAGACAGATAAAAAAATCTGTACATTAAAACAAGGGAGGCTTTCGATGAAAAAGGTACTCAGTATTTTCATGGTTATGATGATGATTTTCTCATTGTCGACCGTATCAATGGCTGCAGATGACACGGTTCACTTAACCATTGTACACACCAATGATACACACGCACGTATTCAATCTAGTAGCAGCATTATGGGCTTTGCCAAAATTGCAACTAAGGTAGCCGAACTCCGAGAAGATAATCCGAATCTACTTCTAGTAGATGCAGGTGATACTTTCCATGGTCAAACCATTGCAACCTTAAATCAAGGTGAATCAATCACAAGAGTTATGAACGCAATGGGCTATGACGTGATGGTTCCTGGTAATCACGATTTTAACTATGGAAAAGATCGTTTGTTAGAATTAAAAGGAATGCTCGATTTCCCAATTATTTCAGCTAATATCGAGACAGATGAAGGCACTCACTTCTTACCTGGATTTATAATCAAAGAAGTTGATGGCGTGAAAGTTGGTATTTTTGGATTAACAACTCCAGAAACTGCTTTCAAAACACATCCAAAAAACGTTGAAGGTTTAACTTTTGAAAATCCAATTGAACGCGCACAAGAAATGGTTGATACATTAAGAGATCATGTAGATGTATTGATTTGTATTGGTCACTTAGGAGAAGATGAAGGTTCAGTGTATACTTCTAAAAAAGTGATTGAAGCGGTTGATGGTATTGATTTATTTGTCGATGGTCACTCTCATACAACTAAGCCAAATGGCGAAATGATCAATGATACTTTACTAGTTCAAACTGGATCATACGACGCTAATCTTGGTGTAGTAGATTTAACAGTTACAGGTGGTAAAGTAGTTGCAAGCTCTGCTAAATTGATTACTGCTGCTGAAGCTGCAGATGTTGCAGAAGATCCAGCTGTGCTTGAAGTAATTGCAGACGTTCAAGCAGCTAATGATTTAATCACACAAGTAAAAGTTGGCGAAACAAGTGTTAAACTTGAAGGAACTCGTGAACTCGTTAGAACGGGTGAAACGAATTTAGGTAATATTATCACTAACGCTATGCTTTATGAAACCGGTGCACAAATTGCGATCACTAATGGTGGTGGTATTAGAGATTCAATCCAAGAAGGCGATATAACAAAGGGTGATGTCATTACTGTTTTACCTTTTGGTAACTATATTATTACGCTTGATGTTAAAGGTTCAGATATTATTAAAGCTTTGGAAAATGGCGTAACTGATTATCCAGCAGCAAAAGGAGCTTTCCCTCACGTAGCTGGTATTAGCTTTACTTTTGATCCTGAAAAACCAGCAATGGAAAGAGTTACAAGTGTTACATTTAATGGCATGCCATTAGATCCTGATAAATACTATTCTGTAGCTACAAATGACTTCATGGCAGCTGGTGGTGACGAATACACTTCTTTAGGTGCTTCAGCACAAACTGGTGAATACGCGGCGTTAGATGAAGCGTTAATTAAATATCTTGAAGTCGTTGATCCTGCAACTGTCCAAGTTGAAGGTAGAGTAAATCTTTATGATCCAAATGCGACAGAAGAACCAGTTGTTACACCATCAGAACCAACTCCTGTTGAGCCTACACCAACTGAAGAAATGACTTATACAGTTGTTTCTGGTGATGTTCTATGGAAAATTGCAGAAATGTACAATACAACTTGGGAAGCTTTGGCTGAGTATAATCAACTTGCTAATCCAAATCTTATTTTCCCAGGTGACGTAATTATGATTCCTGCTAACTAATTTTGGTTGTTATGGAATTATGATGTTTTAATTAAATTTATCTTTAAAACCTGCTTTCTCGAGTGATAAACGCGATTCAGAAAGCAGGTTTTTCTGTGTGAAAGTCTCATAAAGACGCATTTATAGGTCCCTAGACTTTGTATACATATTTGCCCTATTATGATAAAATAAAGTGTTAAGAGAATGATTTATGGAGATTTCAATGTTGTATAGAAAATACAGTGAAGCATTAATTGAAAAATTTGGAGAGAAGGTATATAAATTACCGGTTAACCTACCCATCACTTGTCCCAATAGAGATGGTAGCATTGGTGTTGGCGGGTGTATTTTTTGTGCTGCCGAAGGAACTGGTTTTGAGGCGCAATCAGAAACGCTCAGTGTTAGTGAGCAACTTTCAAAGAATAAAGCCGTCATTATGCCAAAGTATAAAGCAAGCAAATTTATCGCTTATTTTCAGAATTATACCAACACCTATATGGCACTTGAAGTTTTTAAGCAGTACATACTTGATGCTTGCGAAGAAGACATAGTTGGAATCAGTGTTTCTACAAGACCGGATTGTTTGTCGGATCCTTATTTAGAGTTTTTAAAAGAGGTCGAGAAACGTTTTGGACTATTAATTGAAATTGAACTAGGCTTACAATCTATTAACATCAATACACTTGAGATTATTAATAGAGGCCATGGTCTTGCTGAATATGTAGAAGCTGTTTTAAAAATTAAATCGTATGGTTTCTCAGTCTGTACACATTTAATCGGCAATTTGCCATGGGATACTGAAAGAGATTTCTATGAAGCGGCTAAGCTGATTAACGTATTAAATGTAGATTCAGTAAAAATACATTCGTTATATATAGTAAAAGGTACTGTTCTTGGAGATTGGTATGAACAGGATGCCTTTGACATGATTACCCCAGATGCATACATAGACAGAGTGGTTCATTTCCTCAGATTATTAAAGCCTACAGTAGTGGTACAGCGACTATTTGGTAGAGCACCAGAGGAGATTACCTTGTTTTGCAACTGGGAGATGAGTTGGCGAAAGCTACAAAACGAGTTAGAGGAAAAAATGATGCGTCATGGCTACCGTCAGGGCGACTTATATAAATCTCAATTTGAACGCCAGGAGGAATAGTATGAACGCAATAAGAGACTGGAAAACGTTGCTGATTCCTTATGAACAAGCAGTTGAAGAGTTAAAAGTAAAATTTAAATCCATCCGTAATCAATACCGTGAGTTAAATGAGTATTCTCCAATTGAATTTGTAATGGGAAGAGTAAAGAAAATATCAAGTGTCATAGAAAAAGCTGAACGTAGAAGCATTCCAATGGAGCATCTTGAGGAACAGATGGAGGACATCGCTGGGATTAGAATTATGTGCCAGTTTATTGATGACATATATGAAGTGGTACATTTAATAAGAGAAAGAAGTGGGAAAGATTTTTCCGTATTATATGAGAAAGACTACATTCGCAATCCAAAAGAAAGTGGATATAAGAGCTATCATATCATTATAAAGTATCCTGTACAAACTGCTCTTGGGACTAAAGAAATACTTGCAGAGCTTCAAATAAGAACTTTGGCGATGAATTTCTGGGCGACGATTGAACACTCGTTAAATTACAAATACAAGTCTCATATTCCTGAAGACATCATCGAAAGACTCAAAAATTCTGCACTTGCAGCGACAAGACTCGATGAAGAAATGATGGAAATTAGTAGAGAAATTATTAACGCACAGTTGATGTTTGAAGAAAAATCCAACACCATTAGAGAAATCATTACAAATATTCAGCTCTTGTTTACTCAGGGCAAAGAGATAGAGGCACTTGATTTTCAACAGCGATTTGACAACATTAAGAACAATGACAATATGTTTGAGTTTGAACTATTATTGACGGAGATAAAAATGAGTATGCCTAGGTATAATCATTTTGAGAAAGGCAAATTAATATGAAGCGTTGGATGCATAATTTGTATCTAAAACGCATTAGAGAAGCGATTGAAACCTATGATATGATCTCTGATGGAGACAAAGTGTTGATCGCTGTTTCTGGTGGCAAAGATAGTACAATTCTGTTTTACGCATTGAATCAACTAAAGAAGATTGGTTATAAAGACTTTGAGGTGGTAGGTTTAACCATCGATCATGGATTAATTGGCAATCTTGATAAGTATCATAATCATTGCGTCGAAAATGATATGATGCACGAAATCCATGAAGAGCATTATGCGGTAGCGTTATCCCATGGAAAAGAATTTGCACCCTGCTACACCTGTTCGAGACTTAGAAAAGGGATTGTTAAACGCTATGCACTTGAGAATGGATTCAATAAAATCGCTTTAGGTCATACGAAAGATGATTTGGTTGAAACCTTTATGATGAACATGATACAGCATGGAAAAATTGCGACCATGGCACCGATATCTGACACTGAGGAAGGTGTTACTATGATAAGGCCGCTTATATTCGTAGATGAAAAGAGTATTATAAAATCAATTGATTTATTAGGGTTTCCATTGATGTCTGATACATGTGAATTTGCGAAAGAAAGACTTAGAAGTCGTGCAGAGTCATTGATTCAGCAAATTGAATTGACAACACCAGAGTTTTCAGATAGAGTGATACAGGCGCTTGGCAATGTTGATTTTAACAGATTGTTATAAATTGAATTAAGTATAGATAGAAAGGTACAACATGGCATTATATATTATCGGAGATTTGCATCTGAGTTTTGGTGGTGATAAGCCAATGGAAGTGTTTGGCGCTCACTGGGATAAGCACTTTGATAAGATAAAAGAAGACTGGCTTGATAAAGTGACACAAGAAGATACAGTTATCATCCCAGGTGATATATCGTGGGCGATCAGCTTTAACGGCGCCTTTGAGGATCTAAATTGGATAGAGGCTCTACCTGGCAAAAAGATAGTTTTTAAGGGCAATCATGATTATTGGTGGGTCTCTAAAACTAAAATGGATCCCGTTTTTAAGAGCATTAATTTTGTACACAATACTTATGGTATTTATGATGATTATGCAATTTGTGGTACTAGAGGTTGGATTTGTCCCGGCGATAATTTTTCAGAAGAAGATGAGCGGGTTTATAAACGCGAGTTAATTCGATTAGAACTTTCAATCAAGGAAGCCATTAAAAATGGGTTTAGTAAAATTATAGGTGTTTTACATTTTCCACCTACTAACGAGCACAAATCGCCTTCTGGATTTACAGAAATTTTTGAACGATATGGGATTGAACATGTTATCTATGGTCATGTTCATGGAAAAGGGAATTTTAGAAATGCATTAAAAGGGGAATATCATGGTGTCAATTATTATCTAACATCATGTGATTATTTAGATTTTAAGCTATTAAAGCTTTTAGATTAGAAAGGCGTTATTTTGGAAAATAATTTGAGATGTGAGTCTACGGAGGACTACTTCAAGAAAAGAATTGAGTTAATTGAACTATTAGAAACAGGCGTACTCGATAAAGAAGGCTTCATTAATGAAAATTATGCTTTGATGAGCACCTTTAACCCATGTGGTGTTAAAGTCACCACCGTTGAAGACGGTATCATAAAGTACCATTATTTTAATACAATGGCGAAGAAAAAAATGCTCGAATCGGATGCAATTGAGTTTAAAGATGCTTATCGTTCTAGACGACTTCGCGATGAAGCTTTTGATTTATATATCAAAAAAGATAAAATCACATTAAATATGCTCGAAACCGTCAATTACGAAGGTGTTGAAGCGTATTTTATATTAATGAATTCACGATCCTTAATGGGACAGATTTTTGAAATACGGTTTAATCGTTATGAAAAAGTGGTATTACATTCTAAAGACCGTAAAATTTTGTATAAGCTAAAAGAGATGGGTTGTTTCTCTGAAGAACCAATAGCATCGGTGATAGCGACATATGTAAACACAAAAATCTACTAAGGAGGCGACTGTATGGAACTAAAAAAAGCACTTGAACAAGGTATGTCTTTGACAATCCAAAAAAAAGTGACTGTTGATGACGCAGCGTTGCATTACGGAAGTGGAAAAATTCAAGATTTGTTCGCAACACCAAGACTCGTTGCATTGATGATTGAGGCAAGTACTCAATTAATTGATGGTGCACTACCAGAAGGATATGTCTCAGTGGGACATCATTTCGAAGTCGATCATTTCAAGCCTACACTCGTTGGCGCAACTATAACGATTGAGGTGAAGATCGTCAAGATCATCGATAACAGATATACACTTGAAATGAACGCGTATGATGAGTTTGGTCCAATCGGGTCAGGACAACACACACGTAGTATTGTAGATCATAAAATATTAGTTAAAAGAGCACAAGATAGAGAAAGGGCAGGCAAATAAGAAATTATGCAAGTTTTGAAAGACATAAAAGCGATTATTTTTGACTTAGATGGAACGTTAGTGGATTCGATGTGGATTTGGAAACAAATCGACATCGATTTTCTTGAAAAGAGGGGAATTGCATTACCAGATGACCTTCAAAAGGAAATTGAGGGAATGAGTTTTACTGAAACTGCAAACTACTTTATTTCGCGTTTTGGGCTTAAAGAACCCTTAGAAAGTATTCAAGATGAATGGAATGAGATGGCTAAGATTTTTTATGGATCTAGAATTCCTTTAAAGGAATATGCGAAGCAGCTGATTGAATACGCAAGTAAACATCAAATCAAATTGGGGATAGGTACAAGTAACTCTAGAGAACTCTTAGAAGAAGTAACACGTGCACATGCGATTCACACTTATTTTGAATCAATGCGAACTTCCTGTGAAGTGGCTAAAGGTAAGCCAAGTCCAGATATCTTCTTAAAAGTAGCAGAGGATTTAGGTGTGACACCTGAACAGTGTCTGGTATTTGAAGACACCCATGCAGGTGTATTAGCAGCTAAAAACGCAGGTATGAAAGTCATCGCTGTTTATGATGATTTATCAGCACCGTATCGAGAGTCAATTGAGGCGGATGCAGATCATTATATTTTGAGCTTTAAAGAGCTTTTCAGCGCTTAATAAAAGGAATAGGTTAGGAGTTCGTGTGAAAAAAGGGCAAGAAATTGAAATTAAAATTGAGAAGATGAAATATCCGAATGTTGGGATTGGAACTTTTGAAGGGGAATCAATACGTATAAAAGGTGCACTTACTGGACAAACTTTAAAAGCGAGAATCAGTAAAAAGAGATCCAATAAAATTGAAGCGCGACCACTTGAGGTAATCGAGAGATCCGAAAGAGAAAAGGCATCTTTTTGCGAGCACTTTGGAAGCTGTGGTGGTTGTATGCTACAAACCCTTGACTACGATGGGCAGCTTTCGATAAAACGTGAAATGGTAAAGCATTTGTTTGACGATGCTGGACTTGAGATAAAAATTGATAAAATTATTGGTAGTCCTGAGATTTTTGAATATCGAAATAAGATGGAGTTTTCTTTTGGAGATGAATTTAAGGATGGACCTTTAACCTTAGGCATGCATAAGAAAGGGCACCATCATGATGTGGTAAATGTGCCTCACTGTCATCTTGTAGATGAGGACTATAGGACACTTTTAAATGGGATTTTAGCATATGCAACTGAAAATAAGCTCATTAAGTACAATAAAAGAAGTAACGAAGGCTTTTTAAGACATCTTGTTGTTAGAAAATCCAAAGGAACTGGTGAAATTATGGTGGCGTTATCTGCTACTACAGGTCCACAAGATGCTGAAGGCAATCCTTTTGATGCGACTGGATTTCTAAGTATGATACAAGAGCTACCACTTAAGGGCACTTTGAAAAGTGTGCTATATGTTCAAAACGATGGACTTAGTGATGTCGTAGCTGGAGATATAAAGATTCTATTTGGTGATGACTTTATAACAGAAAAACTGTTTGATTTAACGTTTAAAATTACGCTTTATTCATTCTTTCAAACCAATACACGAGGTGCGGAAATTCTTTATCAAACGGCGATGGATCTAGTTGATGATCTATCTGATAAAGTTTGTTTTGACCTATTTAGCGGTACGGGGACGATTGGACAGATTATGGCGCAAAAAGCCAGTCAAGTGATTGGTATCGAATGGGTACAAGATGCAGTTGATGCTGCAAAAGAAAACGCAAAGCTTAATGGACTCACAAATTGTAATTTCATTTGTGGTGACGTATTTGAAAAGCTTCAAACTATAACTGAAAAGCCCGATGTCATCGTTGTAGATCCCCCGAGAAGTGGTATGGGTGAGAAAACGACGACTGCAATTGCTGGTTATAATATCCCAAGCATCGTTTATGTATCCTGTAATCCGTCAACGCTATTAGATGACCTGATCGTATTTAGAAAACTGGGTTATGAAACCGATGAAATTACGCTTGTTGACATGTTCCCTTGGACAGGTGGCGTTGAATGTGTGACACAGCTTAAGAAGATAAAATGAGGATAGCTTATTAATTGTATAATTAAATTCTATGGTACTATTGAAACTCAGATTTGTCTGAGTTTTTTATTTAGCCAAAATCTCGGTTGTGGTAAAGTTATAATAATCGAAGTCAGAAAATTTTATTTTAATCTATGAATATAATATTAATATAGTTGTTAAATTGTTATTTCATCATAGATGAACTATAATAATACTATGGTACTTTTATCCTATATCGGGTATAAGAGAGATATCGTTCAGAATGGAAGGAAAAAATATGGATAATAAACGGTTTTATGAATATGAAAACACAAAACCTGAGACAATAGCGACTATAAAAAACAACCCTTGGAAGACGATATTAATATACATGGTGCTAGGCTTTGCGTGGATTAAATTTTCAGATACGATTTTAGCAAAACTGGTTAGAGATTATCAAATGTATACATTGATTCAATCGATTAAAGGTTCATTTTATGTGTTTTTAACTGGTGGGTTATTGTATATCTTGATAAGGATGGACAATCGAAAGATTTTTCAATTATCAAAATCTCTTACTGAAAAAAATCAAGATTTGGTCAGCTTTTCTGAAGAAATGATCGCAGTAGAGGAAGAGCTAAAAGAAAACTATGAATCACTGCAAAATGCGATGAAAGAAGTTGAAAACCACAAGCTCTTTATTGAAGGTTTTTACTCGAATACCAATACGAGTGTTATCGCTTGGCGTCTTTCTGGTGAAATAGTGGAAGTGAACCCTTTTTACACAGAGATCACACAAACTAAAGCACATGAGATTATGGGGAAAAGTATTTCTGAAATAGTCTTTGACAAGAAAGATTTCAATCTTGAAAGTTTAATTACCAACCTCAGAAAATATCCTTTAGACAATAAATTTGAATCTGAGCTTTGTACCAACGAAGGAAAATGCCTTACTTTTCTTTGGTCGAATGCAATTATGAATCATCCAGAATTGAATGAAGAAGTTGTCATCTCTTTTGGTTTAGATATGA
Source organism: Fusibacter sp. QWL-12 (assembly GCF_058683495.1). NCBI lineage: Bacteria > Bacillati > Bacillota > Clostridia > Eubacteriales > Fusibacteraceae > Fusibacter > Fusibacter sp. QWL-12. The sequence continues at coordinate 1,088,488 of NZ_CM178745.1, read as the reverse complement.
CAAGAGAAAAAGAAAAAGAAAAGATGATTTATGACCTAGCTTTTAAGGACAAGCTGACTGGCTTGAGTAATAAAACGGTTTTTGAAACTGAGATTAATCAGCTAATAGAATCAAGACAGAACTTTACGTTGCTTTATCTTGATTTTGATAACTTTAAAAATATCAATGAAGTTTTAGGTCATGCCCAAGGAGACGCATTCCTAAAAAATTATGCAAAATCGATTGATGAGGCTATGCCTGAAATCAGTTGTTATCGCTGGTCGGGGGATGAGTTCATACTTGTTGCTCAATCAGATGATGAAACTGAGATTAAAGAAGCAATTACCAATATAATGAAACTGACAAAAAAGAAATGGGTAATGTCAGATTTTGAATACTTTCCATCTATCAGTATCGGTGTAACACAATTCCCCAAAGATGGTTTCAGCCACATAGAGTTACTTAAAAATGCTGAAATGGCGCTCTACAAAGCTAAGGAATCTGGAAAGCAGCAGTGCTGCTATTATGAAAAAGCATTTCAGTCAGAAGTAGAAAGACTAATTTCCATAGAAAGCACTATCAACAGAACGCTAATTGCAAATACTTTTGAGTTGTTTTATCAACCTATTTTCCGCTTAGAGGATCAAAAAATTGTCGGGTTTGAGGCTTTACTGCGTTGGCAGGATCAGACTCAATCCATTTCGACAGGTGACTTAATAGATGTTGCAGAGAAAACAGGTCAAATCATTGAAATTGATCAATGGGTAGTGGAAAATGCTTTTAAGTTCAGTAAGGCTTATTTAAAAGAGATAGGTATAAGCATTTCAATTAACTTATCAACTAAATCTCTGACTTCATCACAGTTGATTCCACTTGTGAGTCAATTGGTTGATAAATATGAGGTCAATCCTAATATTATCGAGTTTGAAATTACGGAGCATTCATTAATTGAAAATTTTGAGGTCTCATTAAATTCAATTAATGAGCTAAAGAGAATTGGGTTTAAAATTGCTCTCGATGATTTCGGTACACGCTTTTCATCGTTGAATTATTTAAGAAAAATTCCGTTTGACACATTGAAGATAGATAAAGCCTATATTGACCAGCTTTCAAGAGGTGGTAAGGATCAGTTGATTGTCGAGCAAATCATTCAGCTTTCCAAGAAACTAGGGTTAAAAACAAATGCCGAAGGTATAGAAGAACTATCTCAGGCAAATCGTTTAATCTTTTTGGGATGTGACTATGGACAAGGCTACTATCTTTCTAGACCAGTTCCTGAAGCTAAAGCGCTAGAGTTAATGAGTAAATAAATGGAAAGAGGCTGCTTATGATTGAGAATAGTAATCCGATGGCTTTTTTAAGGCAAAGAGTGCTACGAATGATTTTAATGGTAAGTATTATTTCCTTTTTTCTTGTAGCAGGAATTAATGTATTTAATAGTAGACCGATTCTGAATGTTATTTTGCCATTATTTGGGAGCTTTGTAGCTATATTTTGTTATGTGATGGTTTTGAAAAATAAGTTTATTAATCAGATCAAGTACAGCTATTCAATATTTTTATGTGTGATCTATCTGCCTATGGCTTGGTTGTCTTCACCAGGCTCATACAGTGCGATGGCCTTTTATGCTGTGCTTATATTCTTTGTGGGCATCGTTCTTACAAGTAGGAATATCGATTACATCTTTCCGATAATATCGTATCTTGAGATAATATATTTTTTAAATTATGAACCCAAACATCCGGAACAGTACAATGTATATTCGGATTTGACAGTTAGAGGTATAGACTTATCCATTAATTTTACAGTGGTTAGCATCATTATTTTTGCATTAATGTTACTTGTAAATAACTTTTTTAAATCGGAGCATAAAAGAATCTATGAGCTATCTATTACGGATCAGCTCACAGGTATATTTAATAGACGACATATGTTCCATGAGTTAGAGCGCTATTACGCACTCAATAAAGGTTCAAAGGATTTTCTAGTATTAATGATGGATTTGAACAATTTTAAAAAGGTTAATGATAATTTTGGACACAATGCAGGTGATGAAGTGTTGAAAAACTTTGGCACTATTTTAAATAAAACGTGTCGAAAAAATGATTTGCCAGTGCGCTATGGAGGTGATGAGTTTATGCTCATCTTACCAGATACGGACTATGAAGGTATTGAAAGTATAAAAAACAGAATTGATGAAATGTTTTATGAGACCGTAAAGAAGTACGAAAGTGTTCACTTATCAGTAGGGTATGGTATAGCTAAGAGTGAAGGTAGGACCATCGAAGAAGTTATTCAGCAAGCGGATGACCATCTATACCGTAATAAAGCTGAACTGAAGCATCATGAGATCAGTAAGAATCATTAGGAGGCCAAGACATGTATGAAGCACTTTTAACAGATGAAATGAAACCCTGGAGAGACTTATTACTTGTACACCAATTCGCTGTTGATGAGATCCGTACAAAGCTGACAATCCTTGATGAAGAGTTTAGAACCATTCATGACTATAATCCTATAGAGCACATTCGCTATCGTGTTAAGAAACCAAAGAGCATTAAAGAGAAACTTGTAAGAATTGGGCTTGAACCTACTATTGAAAATGCAAAGTCTAATATTTTTGATATCGCTGGGATTCGAATAATCTGTGCATTTACTGCAGATATATATAATGTTTTAGAACTGTTATCAAGACAGTCTGATTTTAAAATTGTGGAAGTAAAGGATTATATTAAATATCCTAAGGAAAATGGCTATAAGAGCTTGCACGTTCACGTTGAGTATCCAGTTTATTTATCGTCAGGTGTGGTGCCCACAAGAGTAGAAATTCAATTTAGAACCATAGCCATGGACTTTTGGGCGAGTATTGAACATAAAATTTATTACAAATACCGTGAAAAGGCACCCAAGGTGATACAAGCAGAATTGAAAGAATGTGCAGAGCTGATTACAAGTTTGGATGATCGCATGTATATGCTCAAACAGGTGATTAACGAATTTGAGGAGAAACATCCAAGGCTTCAATCAGATAATAATTTTTATAGAGAAGAAAGTAATTATTTTAAAGAAGCATTGCCAAATCTTCAAGTACCATCACTTAAAATTGAAGATTAACTTGCTTGTAATAAAAATGAAATTTAGGTTAGGGTGAAATGGGGTTGACAATTATTTTTTACATCCCTATAATCTAAAGTAAGTCACTAACCCGAAAGGAGAGATGTCAAATGTTAGAAATCAGAATAGAGGTAATGGAAAACTAACTGGATATTGGCCAGTGCTTTTGCGCTGTGCATTTCTTTCGAGCAATCTGATCGCGTTAATACAACACGTCTTATGGCGTGTTTTTTTGTATCTAAAATCCGCGGATGGTCGTCTGCGGTATTTTTATGCCCGGAAGAAGGAAAAATATGGCAATTTGAAAAGGAGAAAATTAGATGCAATTAGAATCAAATAAGCAATTTGAAACAGAATGTATAAGTGCGACAACTCATATAAGTAGTTTAAGAGATCAGAAAGGTTGTGATAGAGTGAATTTAAAACAATATGGATTCAATGATTTTTTTAAAGATCAATACGATTCAAATATTAGAACAATAGAAGCACAAAATAGTGATTCAAAGGAAATTTATGTACCAGCTAGGGTCGTTTCGGACTTTGGACAAAAGGTGAAAGTTATGACAGAAAATGGCGAACGTACGGTTGCCAGACCACAAAGATCCCATGTTTTTGATCAGCAATTAGCGACGGGGGATTGGATCATAGCAGGGTTTACAAACGATTCTGATGAAGGGAGTGTTAAGACAGTTCTTAAAAGAGCGACAAAGTTCTCACGTGCAGCAGCAGGTAAAGAAGTAAAGGAACAAATTGTTGCGACCAATGTGGACACGGTATTCATCATTCAGTCACTAAACCATGATTTTAACATGAGACGTCTAGAACGATATCTTGTAGCTGCATGGGATAGTGGCGCAAATCCGGTGATCGTATTAACTAAGCTTGACTTGTGTGAGAATGTAATGGATAAACTGATGACCGTTTATGAAGTGGCGCCTGGTGTGGATGTTATTGCGGTTAGTAGCTTTACCGGTGAAGGCATTAAAGAGCTCGATCGATATATAGAAGAAGGTAAAACAGTTGCTGTAATGGGATCTTCAGGTGTGGGTAAATCTACGTTGATTAACACGCTCTGTGGTAGACATGTATTAAAAACACAGGACATCAGAGAAGATGATAGTAAAGGCCGACACACAACCACACATAGAGAGTTGGTCTTAATGGAAAACGGGGGGATTCTTATGGACACGCCCGGAATGAGAACGCTTTCATTGTGGGAGTCGGATGAAGGTATGGAAAAAATGTTTGGCGAGGTTGAACGGTTGGTAAAAGCATGTCGATTCCATGACTGTACACATCAAAATGAACCTGGGTGTGCAGTGAGATCAGCCCTTCTAAAAGGAGAGTTAGATCAACACAGATGGGATAGCTGGAAAAAACTTCAGAAAGAACTTCGTTTTTTGGACAGAAAAAAGAACTTGAAAATCAAGTCCTTAGATCGTAAAAGTCAAAAACATTTGCCTAGACAAAAAAGAGTTTCTGTAGAGGATTACTAAAATTTCTGCTGTTCGATAATTTGATGAATTTTTTCCAATGTATGTTTGTTATCACTTGAGTTCTCTAAGGTGATTTCATCAATAAAAGATTCAAATGCATTCAGCATCAAAGGGTGATTGATTGCAAAGACAATATGGGGGGAGTCAGTTTTATAGATTAACACCCCTGTATTTTTCTTAAATGCGAGATAGATGTTATTTGGAATATCGTTGGAACAAAATTTAAGATGATAGTGCTTATTTTCTTTTAACAAGCGTTCAACTACTGATAATTGACGATTCACGTACGAAGATTTCAGAAAATTAGGTCCAGGGATATAAGTGTCGACGTCAATGCAGCTAGGCTCACTTAAAAAACTTTGATTGATCCAGTCGTTACGCTTGCTACTTTTTAGATGTAAGTTAAACAGACTATGACGTTTTTCATAATAATGGATATAGTAGGCTTTCAATTCATCACTCATGGTACCAGTGTTAATAACCTGACAATAATCCTCATAAGACAAAGTAGCGAAAGGCAGTCCTTGTCCTATCGTCACTAAGTCGCCTTCTTGGCCTTCAAATTCTAATAAGAGCTCGTGAAACTGCTGAAGATTTCTTTCGTTATAGATTTTCATGAGTGGGCGACAGACTTTAAGGTACGTATTAAATTCTTCTGTTAAGGTCTGTATCATTTTAGTATCGTGATAAAAGATCTGTTCCATAGATTCTGTCCCTGCAATTGCACTTGATGTTAATGCTGCGATTCCAGGTGCTATAAACAAAGTCTTTTTAAATAAGGCTTCTTGATAACTAGGGTAGTAATAAGGCTCAATTTGTCCCGACAGATAGAGTGGCAACCATCTTTCAATGGCGACAATTTGTTCGTTGGCATCTCGATCAACGGTGTGGATGATCTTTATTTTATGTCCAATTCGCATTAGCTCAGCTAGCATTAAAGCCCACTTTTGAGTAAATTGGGGGTCTTCCATTAACCAATCCATAGGTTCATCACTATAAAGTAATAATTCGGTGAGTTTACCTGAAAGAATGACTGAGCTTAAGAAGCGAATCACTCCTTTTCGCTTACCCTCACGACCGTGATAAACTTCTACTTTTAAACGGTCACCAACAGGCATTTCGTCTAGTAGTTCCTTATTAAAGGGTAGCTCATAATTTTTATAGTTTTGAATCTGAGATAAAAATTTAGTTGCTATACTAGAGACGTTTATATAATCGCTTTTTAACCAGTTTAAAATTTGCTCATATAGATTTGAGCCATCACTATTGGGGTTAACAGATAAGAGTTCGAAAAGACATTGTCTATCTGTAGCATGTTGCATGATATATTCGGCAATCATTTCTACATAGGCATCGTTCTTAAGTGGATCGCGCTCTCCAGAACGCCATCGACTAATTAGAGATGGGTCGACGGACATGAACTTGGCCATTTTGTTGTTTGGGATATTTAATAAATTCATCAAAAGATCAAATTTCTCATTAAATCTCATACTTATCCCTCCATGGATTGAGTATATCACAGCAGCAAACAAATATTAATAAAAATTAACAAAGGACATGCTTCTATTGAAGTATGTCCTTTAATGTTAATTGAATTCATTGTATTTTGATGTGAATGAAGGATTCTAAAATGACTGTTGAAGCGAAGTGCAATGAAAGAAATAATATTAAGCCTTAAACTTGGTCATTTCAACGGATAGATTAGCAACATCTTCGTTTAAGTGTTCAATTGCTTGAACGATTTCAGAAACACGCGAAAGCTGCTCTTCGGTTGATGCGTTAATCTCTTCTGTTGAGGCTGCAGATTCTTCGCTGATTGCAGCCATAGATTCTAGAGATTCTATTAGTTCATTCTTAAGTCCTTCAATGGTTTGAGCTTCATCAATAAAGGCATCAATAATGGATTCAACCTTTGAAACACTTCCGTCAATATTTTGAAAGACAGTTACGGTTTCATCAATATTTGATTTTGCGCGATCGACCGAACGTATTGTAGATAAAACAGTGTCGTTTGTCGTATTGACGATTTTGACGATTTCATCAATAATGGCATTGATTTCTTCAGCAGAAGCTGATGATTGTTCTGCCAGTTTACGAATTTCTTCTGCAACTACAGAGAATCCTCTTCCAGCTTCACCAGCACGGGCAGCCTCTATAGAAGCATTGAGTGCTAAAAGGTTGGTTTGATTTGAAATTCCCTTAATCGTACCGACAATTGTTTCTATTGTTTGTGAGCTGACACTTAAAGCTTGAACCTGAGATGAAACATTTTCAGTACTGTCTACAGTTTCTTGGAAGACCGCTTTAAGCGCATTTATTTTTGAACGCCCAATCTGGTTAGTTGATACCATATCGGTTGTAACTGTTTTTGCATTTTGTAATTTATCATAGATGACATTGACGCTATCACCTAATTGATGACCAGTATGAAGTCGATCACTAACACTAGAGGCAAGATCGGTCGCGCCATATGTGATTTCTTCGATTGCTTTTGTCACTTCCTGAGTTGTGGCACTTAAACCATCAACATTACCAGAAATGGTTTCAGAAGAGTTCGCCAGATTATTGATACTTGTTGTGACTTCAGAAATCAAATGTCTAACATTTGCAGTCATGGTATCAAACTTAGCTGACAATGAGCCAATCTCATCTTTAGAAGTATAACCAACAGAGGTTCTAAAGTTTCCAGAACCAACTTCAATCATCGCTGTTTCTACACGTTTTAAAGGTTTTGTAACATATTTTTTAACCATACTAGAAATCACAAATACAAGTAAAAGAACTGAAATCACAACGACAATGCCATTGTTCAATAAACTTTTTAGTATAATTTCTGTAACGACTGATTTTGGATAAGTTACAACGATTGTAAACATATCAACAGACTCTTTATAGGTGAAGTAGTCATTACCATCTATGTTATAAGTTGAGTTAACTGATGAATTTGAAAGTGCTTTTGAGAGCCAAGGAAGCTCAGATGCTGCTGTACCGACCAAGGTAGGATCATTACTTGCGATAATAAAGCCATTTTCATCAACAATTGTACCAAAACCACTATCTCCTATAACCAATCCTTCAATTCTCTTTTGAATATCCAAATTTTCAAGTAAGTCAATTAGTGTAGTAGGGATAAATCCGATGATGACGACTCCTGGCACATCTCGTCTAGAAACTGCGACAAACTGATACATCTTACCGTCTTTTTCTCTTGGAGCGGGCTCAAGTGCCACCCATTGATCTCTTTGACCGATAAGCGGGCTAAAGGTTGACATAGAAGGATCATCTGAAATTTTATTGCCAAATATCTTTTCATCATTACCATACTCTACGACGCCATTGACATCTGTTACCCGTATTTCCTCAATTCTTAGTTGATCCGCAAGCTTATCCATATTATATGTTTTTAGCCAGGTTTGATTGTAAACAATCATTTCTGCTATCGCTTGAGCGATGACTGCGTTCTTATCATTCATAGCATCTTTCGTTATCTGTATAACATCTTTTGCAGTGTGGAGTTCGTTTGTGATGTTTTTGATTTGATCAGCTAACTGACGTTCTACGATGTTTTCTAAGGATGAATTGGTTGAGTAAATACTAAATAATGCCTGAAAGCCAATTGCAATAATGATAATGATACTAGTGAAAAGGACGATTCTTGCTCTAATTTTCATGTGCATCCCCCTTGTGTTTATGATGTCTTATTATAGCACATTAGTCCTAATTGGACACAAAAAATATTAACTAAATGTAAGTTTTATTACATTTATTTTTGTTTTCAAAGTCGTACAAGCAACTGAAAATACTTGTTTTTAAAAAATGTCACGATAAGATTGTGTCAATTTTGGTGGTCTTTTGTTTGTAAATTTTAATCCCTAAAAATATAATGCAATTGTAACAGGCCAGTTATAAATGTTTGAAAACGAATAATGATTGAAAATGAATAAGGGGGACACAATGGAAAAAACTTCTGTAAAAAATAATGTCCAAAGATTTGGACGTTTTCTAAGTGGTATGGTATTGCCAAATATTGGTGCATTTATCGCTTGGGGTATTATCACAGCATTCTTTATTCCTACAGGTTGGTTGCCAAATGAAAAATTAGCGACACTTGTTGGACCTATGATCATTTACATGTTACCATTATTGATCGCATATACAGGCGGTAAATTAATCGGTGGTGTTAGAGGTGGTGTCGTTGGTGCGGTTGCGGCAATGGGTGTTATCGCAGGTTCAGATATTCCGATGTTTATCGGCGCGATGATCATGGGACCTCTCGGCGGTTTCGTTATTAAAAAATGGGACGATGCAGTCGAAGGTAAAATCGCTGCTGGTTTTGAAATGTTAGTTGCGAACTTCTCAGCTGGTATTATTGGTATGTTATTAGCACTTTTAGCAGTTGTAGGTATTGGACCAGTTGTATTAGCACTCAATAACGTTTTAAAAGGTGGCGTTGAAGCAATCGTTAACGCTAACTTATTACCATTTGCATCACTCTTTATTGAACCAGGTAAAATCTTATTCTTAAATAACGCGATGAACCATGGTGTATTAGGACCTTTAGGAATCCAAGAAGTTGCTGAACACGGAAAATCAATCTTCTTCTTACTTGAAACAAACCCAGGTCCTGGTCTTGGTATTCTTTTAGCTTACTGGTTCTTCTCAAAAGGTATGATTAAAGAATCTGCACCAAGCTCAATCATTATCCACTTCTTTGGTGGGATCCATGAAATCTATTTCCCATATGTATTAATGAAACCAATCCTTGTACTTGCAGTAATCGCTGGTGGTATGAGTGGTGTGTTCACATTTAACTTACTTGGTGCTGGTTTAGTTGCTACACCATCTCCAGGAAGTATTATGGCACTTATAATGATGGCACCAAAAGGTGGTTTGCTTCCAGTTCTTGCTGGGGTTGCAGTCGCGACAGCAGTATCGTTTGTTGTTGCAGCATTCTTCTTAAAGAGAAGTGAAGTTAAAGAAGAAGCATATCTTGCAGCACAAACTCAAGTGGGTAGCATGAAAGCAGAATCAAAAGGCAAAACACAACAAATTTCTGCTACTAAAGGTTCTGTAAGAAAAATAGTAGTTGCTTGTGATGCTGGTATGGGATCTAGTGCAATGGGAGCGACAACACTTAAGAAAAAAGTAAAAGCAGCAGGTCTTGATATTATCGTAGTCAATACTTCATTAGATGAAATTCCATCAGATGCAGATATCGTTATTACACATGAAAGCTTAGCTGAACGTGCAAGAACAAAAGCTGGAAATGCTGAGTTAATCGCAATCGATCAATTTGTTGGCAACCCAGTTTATGATGAATTAGTCAATCGTTTAAAATAAGTCCAGTTAAGAGACAGTGAGTGAAGCTCACTGTCTCTCTCTATTTACAGTGTTATTCAATTTTGTCACTCATAAGTTGTGACATGCTCTACCTATCTTTTGATGTATCTATTATAAAAAGAGCGTATAATAATAATAGAACCGTTGTCAGAATATTTTAATGATAAACAGTGTCTCAAAAGATGGGGGTAACAAGTGGAGTATTCAAAGAGAGTTGTAGAAATCATCGAGATGCTTCTCGAAAAGAGTGATTATCTCTCAATCGCCCAGTTGGCGGACGAAATGAATATAAGCAAACGGACAATATTTAGAGACATGGACGATATAGAAGCGTTTGCAAAAGACTTTGGTATTGAGCTTACAAAAAAATCAAAGCTCGGCTTAAAGGTTGTGGCAGATGCAAAGCAAAGAGAACAAATTCAAAATTATGCAAACAAGTTTAAAGGGACTCATTTTTCACAAGAGGAAAGACTCAATCAAATCATTATGGAGCTTCTAAGAAGTCGAGAACCTAGAAAATTTTATTACTTCTCAAATTTATTAGGCGTTTCAGAAGCAACCATTTCTTACGATATGGACAAGATTGAGCCTTGGTTCAAAGAACGATCAATTACACTCGTTCGCAAGCCGGGTTTTGGTGTTTTCGTTAAAGGGAAAGAGATCGATTTTAGAAAAGCCATCGTCGACTTTTTATATCAAAACTATGAACATCAAGATCTTGTGGCTATGATTAGCAATACAAGTGGCTTCGTTGAAAACGTCATGGATAAAGAAATCAGTTTGAAAGTGAGTAAAATCTTATCAAAGTATGAGACCTATATCGCTAATCGTTTAACCGATCAATCCTACATGGGCTTAATGATTCATTTATCCATTGCAGTTCAAAGGATTTTAAGAGGCGAAAGCATCATTATGAATGGTGATATTTTGGATAATCTTAGATCGGATTCACAATTTGACATCGCCCGCAACATTGGTGTTGATATTGAAAAGGAGTTTGACATCAAGTTTCCAGAGGATGAGCTTGGTTATATCACGATGCACCTTAAAGGCTCCAAGTTGAGAACGGGGGCTCTGATTGATCATCAAGATCTGATTATATCTAATTTTGAGCTTAGTAGACTTAGCTCTGCTATGATTCAAAAATTTAAGGAGTTAAGTGGTTACGATCTCAAAGAGGATGAAAAACTTCTGATTGGCCTCGTTAGCCATCTTAGACCTGCAGTCACAAGGATGAAATTAACCCTTGATATTAGAAATCCACTTCTTGAAAAAATCATGGAGATGTATCCTGAAATATTTAAGATGTCATCTGAAACAGGTAAGTTAATTGCAAAGCAATTTGATGTGGAAGTGCCAAATGAGGAAGTGGGTTATATTGCGATGCATTTTGGTGCAGCCGTAGAAAGATATTTGAAGCTCCAAGGCATCGAGAAAAAAATTAGGACAGGGGTTGTGTGTTCAAGTGGTATTGGGACTTCAAGTCTCTTGTATTCCAGACTTGTAAAGCTCTTCCCAAGATTAGAAGTCGTTGGACAGTTTTCAAAGGAAGATGTGATTTACAATCGCATCTCTGAACATCAGTTAGAGCTTCTGATTACAACCATAGCGCTTGATGCGAGTGAATTGCCATCTATACAGGTAAATCCACTGCTTATGACAGAAGATATTGAACGCATAAAACAGGTTGTCAGTATTTTAAGCAATAACGTTAGACCTTATAAAAGCCAGCTCGAAAGAGAAAAACAGGATGAATCCGAATCCGTTAAGCGCATTCATGCACTAACAGAAAGTGTCATTACCATTGAACGGAATCTAAAGCTGTTTAGGGATATAAAAGCAAAAAATAGTGAGCAGCTTTTAAAGCAAATAGCTGATGCAAATGCAACTGATAGTAAGCATAAAAAACAAATCATCAGTGTTTTACAAGAAAGAGAAAAGCTAGGAAGTACTGTACTTCAAGGTGAAGGTATTGCTTTAATTCATGGCAAATCAGAAGTGATTAAAGAAATGACTTTTTCCGTATGGCGTTTGGCAAAACCAATTACCATGCAAGCATTTAGACGAAATGAATTGGTTGATAAAGCGGTTGTTATGCTCATTCCGGAAAATGCGTCAAAAGTACAACTTGAAGTAATGAGTTTATTAAGTAAAGCGCTAGTGGAAGACAATTTAATGATTCAAATGATCTCAGATGCAGATGAAAAACTTTTATTGGGCCACATCAAGGGGATCATGCACAAATGGCTCAATAGACAACTAAAGACGGGAGGACTCTAATATGGAGCGCTTACAAAAATCCGGTCGTTTCTTGTCTAGAATGGTGATGCCAAATATTAGTGCTTTTATCGCTTGGGGAATTTTAACCACTCTGTTTCATTCGGATGGCTGGTTGCCCAATGCAGAACTTGAACAAATTATTGGACCTATGATTTTTTATGCACTACCTCTTTTGATTGCCTATACCGGCGGTAAAAACATCGGGGGTACAAGAGGGGGAGTCATAGGCGTTATAGGGACTTTTGGTCTTATAGCAGGCGCAGATATTCCAATGTTTATTGGTGCGATGATTATGGGACCACTCAGCGCATGGCTATTAAATAGGTTCGATCAATTTTCAAAAGATCGAATTCCAGCAGGTTTTGAGATGTTAGTGACTAATTTTAGCGCAGGCATCATAGGGGTTGCACTCACGTTAGTTTCCTTTAAAGCTGTTGGACCTTTGATCGTTTTACTCAATGAACTACTTAAATCAGGAGTAGCTTTTGTTTTAGATCGTGGACTATTGTTTATGTCTGCTATCTTTATTGAACCAGGGAAAATTTTATTTTTAAACAATGCAATCAATCACGGCATCCTTGGACCATTAGGCATTGAAGATGCGTTGGCACATGGTAGCTCAATCTTTTTCTTATTAGAGACTAACCCAGGTCCTGGTCTTGGCATATTGCTCGCCTACTGGTTTTATACAAAAGGAATTGCAAAAAATAATGCACCAAGCGCGATGATTATCCACTTTTTAGGTGGGATTCACGAAATTTATTTTCCGTATGTCGTTATGCGTCCAGCTCTTTTTGGCGCAGTCATACTGGGTGGCATGAGTGGTACATTTGTTTTTCAATTACTCGGCGCAGGTCTCAGAGCGACACCCTCACCGGGAAGTATATTTGCCGTTCTCGCATTAACCCCTAGAGATCAAATTCTTGGTGTTATTGCAGGAGTCACTGTATCTATGGTGGTTACATTTATACTGTCCTATCTCATTTTCAAGAGGTATCCACTTCAGGATACAGAAGAAGAAACACAAGAAAAACAAAATTTCGAACTGATCTTTGATGCCTTACCACAAGGGCGGAAGATTACCAAAATAACGTTTGCATGTGATGCTGGCATGGGTTCCAGTGCTTTAGGTGCATCACTATTAACAAAGGTTGTGAAACAAAACCAGATGAATTTACCCGTTGTAAATGTACCGATAGATGCAATCCCATCTGATTCAGATTTAGTCATCACATACACGGACCTCCTTAACAGAGCGAAGCGACAAGCACCGGGCGCGATTCATATTGGCATAAAAGATTTTCTTAACAAGGAAGTCTATGAACAGTTGGTTGATGCTATAAAGGCATATTGTATTATAACGGAGGTAAAAGAAGAGATGAGCAAACCAAATGAAATACTAATGAAGGAAAATATTATCTTAAATCGTGAATCTGTAACTATGGAAGAAGCAATTAGACATGCAGGAGAGCTGTTAACTAAGAGTGGCTATGTTGGAGAAGGATACATCGATGGAATGCTAGCGAGAGAGCAGAAGTTTTCTACTTACATTGGCAACAATGTCGCTATTCCACATGGTGAAAATAGCGTTAAAGATGTTATCTTCGAGTCTGGAATCGTCTTGGTTCAATACCCAAATGGTGTAAGTTTTGGAGAAGGAAAGCTAGCTAAAATTGTCATCGGCATCGCTGGAAAGGGCAATGAGCATATTCAATTACTTGCGAACATTGCTGAAGCGATTGAGGATGACGCAATTCTTGAAAAAATGCTGACAACGACTGATCCAAACTATATCTATGAACTTTTTTCAAGTGAAGGGATGATGTAGCATGATTCTAACGGTGACGCTGAATCCAGCAATTGATAAAACCATAGAGGTTAAGAATTTTGAAATTGCCCAGCTCAATAAGGTTCTAAATACACTTCAAGATCCAGGAGGTAAGGGAATCAATGTATCTAAAGTCGTAGAGTCATTGGGTGGTAAAAGTATCGCAACTGGATTTTTAGGTGGATCTGCAGGTAAATATATCTCTGATGCCCTTGAAAGACTTGAAATAGAACAGTCTTTTATCAGGATTCAAGGTGAGACCAGAACGAACATGAAAGTGTTTGATGCGGCGACACATGAAACGACAGAAATCAATGAACCTGGTCCATTGGTAACTGGAGCTGAAACAGAAGCCTTGCTAGATAAAATAGGCAAACTGCTTAAAAGTGGCGATATCCTAGTCATCTCTGGAAGTGCGCCAAAGTCAATTTCTTCAACTTATTATGCAGATCTCGTAGCAGTTGGTAAAAATGCAGGTGCTACCGTATTTTTAGACGCCTCTGGAGATGCATTTGTCGAAGGGATTAAAGCCAAACCTGATTTTATTAAACCCAATCGTCATGAACTTGAAGTGTATTTCGGTCATGAAATACCAACAGATGCTGATCTTAAAGTTGCAGGAGCTCATTTTATAGAAAAAGGCGTCGAAAATGTATTTATCTCACTGGGTGGTGAGGGTGCATTTTACTGTGACAAAGACCATGCATTCAGGCTGAGACCACTTAAAGTTGAGGCACATAGTTCAGTTGGTGCAGGTGATGCTTTTGTAGGTGCATTTGTCTATGGACTAGACCGAGAATTGGGTTTAAATGAATGTTTGAAATTATCAGTTGCAACGAGTGCAGGAGCAGTTATGACCGTTGGGACAAAGCCTATGAATGTTGAATGGATTATGAATCAACTGGATTTGGTCGTTATAGATCAAATTTAAACAGAAACCCATAGATAACGTTAAAAAGAGGAGTAAATATATGAAAACAAGAGCAGTAAGAATGTATGGTCAAGATGACCTTAGACTTGAAGAGTTTGAACTCCCAGAAATCAAAGAAGATGAAATACTAGTTAAGGTGGTTTCAGACAGTATCTGTATGTCAACTTTTAAAGCAGTAAAGCAAGGTAGCAAACACAAACGTGTTCCAGAAAACATTGCAGAGCATCCAATTATCGTTGGCCATGAAATGGCAGGTGTAATCGTAGAAGTAGGTAAGGTGCATCAAGATAAATTCAAACCAGGTATGAAGTTTTCACTTCAACCAGCGCTTAACTATAAAGGTAGTCCTTATTCACCAGGTTATTCTTATGAGTTTTTCGGTGGCAATGCAACTTATAATGTTATTCCACCAGAAGTCATGGAGCTAGGTTGCCTACTGATTTATGATGGTGACAGCTATTTTGGTGCTTCATTAGGTGAACCAATGTCATGTATCATTGGCGGCTATCATGCAAGCTACCATACAGTGCCATATAAATATGAGCATGTAATGGGGACAAAGAAGGACGGCTTTGTTGCCATACTAGGTGGTGCTGGCCCAATGGGGCTTGGTGCAATCGATTATGCACTTGCAATTGAAAACAAACCATCAAAAATCGTAGTGACAGATATTTCTGATGACCGTTTAAACAGAGCTGCTAAGTTTATTTCACCAGAGAAAGCAGCTGCAAAAGGCGTTGAATTAATTTATGTGAATACAGCGAGTTACGATGATCCTGTTGCACATCTTAGAAGCTTAACCGATGGTCATGGTTATGATGATGTTTTCGTCTATGCACCAGTGGTACCTTTAGTTGAGCAAGGGGATAAGATTTTAGCATACGATGGCTGTATGAACTTCTTTGCAGGTCCTACGAATACTGAATTTACAGCGCCTATTAACCTTTATAACGTACACTACAACAATACGCATATTATGGGGTCAACTGGCGGAAATACCGACGACTTGATAGAAGCGTTGGATATGTCCGCTAAAAATCTCATAAATCCTTCAGTTATGCTGACACACATCGGAGGCTTAGACTGTACGATAGATGCGGTTATGGATCTTCCAAACATTCCAGGTGGAAAAAAATTAGTTTACAACCATATCAATATGCCGCTTACTGCCATAGATGATTTCGCAGAGCTTGGCAAAACAGATCCATTATTTGCGAAGCTTGCAGAGCTAGTAGATAAATACGATGGTTTATGGAATGCAGAGGCAGAAGCATACCTACTGGCTTACTATAATGTAGATTAATTGTGAGGGAGAATAATATGAAAGTATACGAGTTTACACTTCAAAATACACATGGATTACACGCTAGACCAGCGGGACTTTTCGTTCAAGAATGTGGTAAGTTTCAATCTTCAGTAGCGCTTTTCAAAGGAGATACTAAGGTCAATGGCAAAAGTATGTTGGGTCTTATGAAGATTGCAGCCTCTAAAGGCGATCAACTCAAACTTGAAGTTGAAGGTGCTGATGAGGAAGCTGCATTAGCTGCTTTAAAAGCGTTAATTGATAATAACTTCGGTGAATAGTCAGATAAAATAAGTGCGTTGTCATTGACAAAATGTCAAAAGGACTTGTTATAAAATTGAATTCGTTTTATAGTGGGGATGAGGTGATCAAATGAGCATGGACATCCCCATTACTTTAAAAACTGGTTTTTTTCAGTCTGAACCAGCAGTTATGAAGATTGATAACCGCAATCGGCAAATTTTATTTGTATGTGAAAAGGGCAATAAAGTTTTTATTGTGGACTTCCCTCAAATAATGAAGGTTTATTATAATCCACTTGCCAATGATGAATTAACCTTACAAACGATTCAAAAAAATTATATCGCCAATATCGAAAAGCAGATACTCGGAAGAGGCATCATTGACTTTTTTAAAATCGAATTTGGCGATAAGTTTAGAGTTGTGCAATAAATTTTTATAAACCATTAGAATTCAGTTAGGCATTAGCCCTAAAGCATACGATTACTGATAAGCGTTTAGTTGTCTATAATCGATAATTAGAAATTCAAGACTTATAGCGTCCAGTCAATGGGCGCTTTTCTATTTTCTATTAAAAAAGCATTTGTTTTTGAAAAAGGCTTACTACCCCAAAATCCGCGATACACAGAAAGTGGACTTGGATGTGGTGCTTTTAGGATGAGGTGATTGGGATTTGTAATAAGTGCAGCTTTACTTTGAGCTGGCTTACCCCAAAGCCAAAATACCACAGGGTCGTTTCTATCGTTGATGATGCGGATGACTTCATCTGTGAACTTCTCCCATCCCTTGCCTCTATGCGAGTTGGCTTCGCTGGCTCTAACGGTTAAAACGGTGTTCAATAGGAGGACGCCTTGCTCTGCCCAATGTTTCAAATAACCATGCTTTGGAATCTCTAAACCGAGATCATCGTGCATCTCCTTAAAGATGTTTACAAGCGAAGGTGGTGTTGGCACCTCTGGCTTTACGCTAAAGGATAAGCCGTGTGCTTGACCAGGTCCATGATAAGGATCTTGTCCCAAAAGAACAACCTTCAGATTTTTAAAGCTCGTATACTGAAAAGCGTTAAAAATATCATTTTTGTCTGGATAGATGGTATGTTCTTGATACTCGGAAATTAAAAACTGTCGAAGTGCAAGATAATATGGCTTTTCAAACTCACCAGATAAAATATCATTCCAATCGTTTTGTAATATTTGTCCCATAAGACCTCCAAGCTGAATTTACTTAAGTCTAGCACAATTTGTTCGTTTTTTAAATGCGTCACGATTGAATTGGAAAAAATATCATACATCTATCACATAATTCAGCTAAAATAAAGATGAGATCTCACAAAGAAAGAGGCTATCATGCAATTAGTAAATAGAGTGGATGCCATTCAAGATGCAATAGAATATATTGAGAGTCATTTGAATGATGCGATCGATATTGAACGCGTAGCAAGTGTGGCTTGTATGTCCTTAAGTGGCTTTTACGAGTTTTTTAAAGTGCTCACAGGTATGACGCTTAAGGAGTACATCCGAAAAAGAAGGTTGTCAGAGGCAGCATTTTTGCTGACATCAACGGACAGAACGGTTTTAGAAGTTGCACTTGATTTTCAATACGAGAGCTATGAAGCATTTTCAAGGGCTTTTAAGCTCCTATATGGCATGTCCCCTAGCGCTTATCGCAAAAGAGCTGAATTTGTCGCGACATTTCCACAAATACAGAAGATAAAAATATCTGAAAGGAAGGACAAGCGTATGCAGATCGATTATAAAATGAACAACGACCAAATTATGGAGGGCGTTAATCAGTTGGGTGATGGATATATGATTGACGTTGACATAGACTACTTTGGTAGAATTAATGATAATTTTGGTAGAATTGGCGGCGATTTTGTGCTGACCGAGCTGCCTCATAGAGTGAAGGAAGTCCTTAAGTCATATGGCTATCAGACCGAAGTCACCCGATTGGGTGCAGATGAGTTTATTATTTTGATTAAGGATGATGATGCCTCTAACATCAAAGCGTTAGCCGATGCGATAATCAAGCGGTGCTCAGAGCCCTATCATTTTAATGCACAAGAAATTCACCTTACTGTAAGTATCGGTATGATCCCAATAACAGTAGGCGTAGATCCTCAGACTTCTCTAAAAGCAGTTGAGGCATCTATGTTCGCTGCAAAACGCAAAGGCAGAAATCGACTTGAGATCAATAACGATTGATTGCAGTGACTGAATTACACAATTATTTGTGAATTTTTATCTATTTCAGTATATAATTTATAAAAAGAGGAGGTGTGCGTGTGAGTACGATACTACTAGTAGACGATGATCCTAAAATCAGAGATATTATTAAAGAATATATGGCGATAGGAGATTTTACGCTGCTTGAGGCATCTGACGGTCTAGAGGCACTAAAAAGAGTCGAAGAAAATCTGATCGATCTCATCGTTTTAGATGTGATGATGCCGAAGCTAGATGGTTGGCAAACGCTAAGAGAAATTAGAAAATCACATCGCATACCTGTTATTATGCTCTCTGCAAGAGGTGAAGAGTACGATAAATTACTTGGGTTTGAGATGGGGGTAGATGATTATGTGGTGAAGCCCTTTAGTCCAAGAGAACTGCTTGCTAGAATCAAAGCGGTCTTAGCCCGTGCGACGACGCCTGTCACTGACAGCGACTCTAAGTTGATTTTCGACGGTTTAATATTAGATGCGAATGCGCGTACGGTCGATAGAGAAGGTGAACGCCTTTCTTTAACGCCAAAGGAGTATGAGCTGCTATATTTTTTAATGCAAAATCCAAGACATGCCTTTTCAAGAGAGCAGCTTTTAAGTGCGGTTTGGGGTTACGATTTTTATGGCGATGATCGCACCGTGGACACTCATATAAAAATGCTGAGAGAGCATTTGGGTGACTATAGAAACTTTATTGTAACGGTTTGGGGTGTCGGCTATAAGTTTGAACCTAAAAATTGAGGTGGCGATGAAGGGGTTACGTAGTAAAATTTGGGCTTGGTTGATGGCGCTTGTAATGGTGATTATCGTGCTACTTTGGTTGTTTCAAGTGGTTTTTTTAGAGAATTTCTATTATAAGGTTCATTTTAACCTAATTGAAGATAAAGTTATGGCCGTTGCGGGTCAACTTGAGACGTCGAAGCTACAAGATGCGACTGATCTTGCAAGTGCGCTAAGTAGTAATCAGTTGGATGCGCTAGAAAGCCTGACCGAGGTGTCAGGACTGGGTGTTATGCTGATTAACAACGATGGTGTATCTTTATACCAAGAATCCTTGGTATTTGAGCAAATGTTCAAGAGAAGTTTAGCGGTGCAGTTAGAATCAGCACTTCTAGGTGAAACTCAGATTGAGATCATCAGTCATATGCGATTTGACACCGAATATTGGGTGATGACGCATCCTATTAAAGATCCAAATGGCAATGTCATAGGGGCTATTGCAGTTACAGCCCCGATAGAAGCGGTCTCAGAAACGGTCGGCATTATCAAGCAACAGTTGATTTGGATTACTTTGATAATTCTTGTTTTGGCATCTGTAGTTGCATTCTTAATTGCTAGAGAATTAAGTCGACCACTATTGAAGCTAGAGAAAGCCACTCAACAGATCGCGGAAGGACAGTTTGAGATTGAGACTGGGATTATACGGCGTGATGAGATTGGACAGCTGGCGAGAAACATCGAGGAGATGGGTCACTCATTAGGACAGATTGACCAGCTTAGGAGAGATCTGATTGGCAATCTATCGCATGAACTAAGGACACCTCTCAGTGTCATCAAAGGATATTCTGAAACGATGATTGATGTTACTGGTGACGATCCGGTGAAGCGCAACAAACAGCTTAACCTCATCATAGAAGAAACCAACCGATTGACCGATATGATTCAGGACATTATGGATTTATCGAGACTTCAATCTGGTCAAATGGCTTTAGACCGTGATGCGTTTGACCTCATGGAAGTAATCAGGCAAATTAAGCTAAAATTTGAGATTTTTACTAGGGTTGAACTTGAGACGGATATTGAGATGGCCATCGTGTCAGCAGACCGGTCAAAGATTATACAGGTGTTGACCAATCTAACCTCCAATGCCATACATCATAGTCAAGCAGTGGGTGAAAATGCTGCTAAAGTGATTTTAAAACTGATATCAAATGACAGTGGTTATCGCGTTGAAATCATTGATTTTGGTAAAGGGATTCCACTCGAAGAACAGAGCAAAATCTGGGATCGATTTTATCAAATAGAATCGCGAGAGGATGGTAAACCATCGGGTTCGGGTGTTGGACTGGCGATCGTAAAAGGCATTTTGGAGGCGCATCAGTTCAATTATGGTGTGGACTCAGTTCCAAATCGGGAAACACATTTTTGGTTTGAGATACCTAAGACGCAACATTTACAAGAGTAATAGATTGTATATTAAGAAGTAAGTTGAACTCAACTTACTTCTTTTTTTTTTAGCCACAATCTCGCTTGTGGTAAAATCTGAAGGCTCGATGCCTGAAGATTTTTATTAAGCCATAAACTCACTTATGTTATTGGCAAAGCTGATAGGTGTTAAGATTTTTATTGTCATTTATCTTATACTCAAATAAATATCAGAAAATTCTGAGAAAACATTTGCAACTTTGATACGAAGGTCATATAATAGGATAAAATCTGTGGTATTACCACAAGGGGGTTTTATGACGAAAGCCATCTCAGCTGAAAGCTTAGCGGAAAATTACATACTTGAAAGGATTTTAAATGGGTTTTATAAACCCTTACAATACCTTGAACCAGAAAGAGAGCTAGCGATTCAGTTGACGCTTAGCCGACCTGTCATCCATAAGGCGATTATCAGACTTGAAGCTAAGGGGGTCGTGACGATTGTTCCTCGCAAAGGCATTCGGGTCAATGATTATACTGAGTCGGGAAAGCTCAGTTTGCTTGAGCACCTCTATCCTCTGGAAAGAGGTAAGTATCCAGCACTTAATAAAGCCATGCTGCAGTTTTTAATCAGCAATCTCAAAGCGACCTTATATGAAGTGAACCATTTGCCTTTAGAAAGAAAGCAAGACTTAATCAATCAGCTAAGTAATTTGGAAATCTCAGAAGGTAGCCATTTGTTTGCTTGGGTTAAAATGCTAGCCAGAGCCATCGATAATCCCATATACGCCATGCTATTTAATGAGTTTGAAATTGGCGTCGTCAATGTGGGCAAAGCCATCATCGCTCATAGTGGCAAGGGTTCTGTAGTCAGCTGGCTGAAGGCTATAGAAACAGCAGTTTTAGGGGGGACAGATGAAAAAGAAATCAATCAGGCAGTCGATGGATTTTACGAAAAAGTGATTTATGCTTGGTTAAGTATAGATCTTCATTTCAATGGTTTACAAATTAGATGATATATAGGGGGAAAACCATGGAAGAAAAACAAACTGGGGTCATTAAGACCTTTATCAGCGCCATATTGATACTTTTGGCGCTGCTCGTCGCCACGGGCATACTGACTTATCTTGTGCCTGGTGGAACCTTTGATCCGATCACTGGAATTTATGAGCAGGCGGAGAAGTCAGGAATACCGTTCTGGCAGATTCTCGCCGCACCAATCCTTGTATTGGGAAGTGATTCAGGTGTTCTGGTCATTGCAATTATTTTATTCTTACTTGTAATAGGCGGTGCAATTCACTTACTAAAAGCGACGGGATTGCTTGAAAGTGTCATTCAAAAAATAGTCATTCGCTATCAGACCGACGAGAAACGACTTTTAGCGCTTTTGATTTTAGTGTTCATGTCGTTGGGTGCCTTTGTGGGGGTATTCGAAGAGGTGGTGCCATTGGTTCCAATGATGCTTGTGCTCGCCAGTCGTATGGGTTGGGATGATCTGACTGGGCTGGGCGTCAGCATCTTAGCGACTGGGCTGGGTTTTGCAGCTGCGGTGACGAATCCATTTACCATAGGTGTCGCGCAAGAACTAGCGGGATTGCCGATGTTCTCAGGTGCGTTGTATCGAATCATCGTATTCGGAGTCATCTATGGCGCTACGTATCTCTTTATTCTAAGACATGTTAGAAAAACTAAGAAAACCACACAGGTTAATGAAGGACAATCGCAGTTAAGCGAGACGGATGCAGTATCTAATAAAGTAATGCTCTATTTTTTATCTATAATGGCTATTATGTTTATTATGATTGCAATGGTGCCATTCGTTACTTGGATCAGGGATGTAACGCTGCCCATTATAGGTCTTCTTTTTCTAATAGCTGGGATAGGGGTTTCAAGGCTCAGTGGACACACTGGAAAGTGGACGGCTAAGACGTTTTTCACTGGCGCAAAGGAGATGTCACCTGCCATTTTGTTGGTTTTACTTGCAACAGGGATCAAATACGTGCTGATGGAAGGACAGATTTTAGACACAATTTTATACCATTTAACTGTTTTATTTGAGCATACTTCGCCATTGGTGGCGCTGTTTTACAGCTTTTTGCTGGTGATGGCCATGAACTTTTTTATCGGATCGGGAAGTGCAAAGGCTTTTATACTCATGCCAATTCTGATGCCTTTGATGGATTATTTGGGAATCGGACGGCAACTGGGGATATTAGCGTTTCAATTTGGAGATGGCTTCTCCAACATCATGTATCCAACCAATGCAGTTTTACTCATTGCGCTGGGTTTATCAAAGATGAGCTATGGCAAATGGCTTAGGTTTGTTCTGCCGTTTCAAGCGGTATTAGCAATTTTATCTCTGGTGGGTCTCAGTGTGGGCTACTGGCTACAATACGGGTTATAGGAGGCGTTATGGCATTTAATAGCAATAGTGGATTTATGTATTTATTGGCACTTGGCGTGATCGTTTTTGTCATTGCGCAGTCCAGTTATTTTCTTTATAGAGCGATCAAGCAAGCTAAGGTAATGGGGATGACTTCAGATACCATTAGGCGAACGATAAAAAGCAGCGCGGTTTTTACCATAGCACCTGCCGTTTCTATCCTACTCGGCGTTATTTCACTATCGAAATTTCTAGGCTTACCACTACCTTGGATTAGGCTTAGTATATTGGGGGCGATTACCTATGAGCTGACTGCAGCAGCTTCAGCGGCGGCATCAGTTGGTGTTTCCGTTTCAGAGCAAATTAAGGATCCTGTGGTTTTCAGTACCATTGCCTGGGTTATGACCATAGGTATTATCCCAAGTGTTATTTTGATTCCACTTTTTCTTAAAAAGATTCAGAGTGGTCTGGAATCGGTAAAGAAAAAAGATGAGAAGTGGGGCGAGCTCTTTGTAACTGCCATCTTCCTTGGGATGATTTCCGCCTTTCTAGGGGTTGTTTTTGCGGACATAAGAGAAGGTCTAAAGGGATTTATTCCAATTTTCGTCTTGCTGAGCTCAGCTGCGATTATGATTATCTGCGGGCTTTTACTGAAAAAATACAAGCTCAGGTGGCTTCAGGACTACGCGTTGCCATTTAGTATACTCGGTGCAATGGGATTTGTAATCCTCATTACACGCGTGATAGTTTAGGGGGTGCTGGATATGTCTAATTTAAATCAGCAAGCAAAATCAAATTCAACAAAGTCAAAATCAACAAAGTCATATGAGGCCTCAGTGCATACCTTCGGACGAATCTGGATGCTTTGTGCATTTTTTATGATGCTGGGCATTCCTGTACTGATTAGTACCTATTTCAGTGCATGGCCAGCAGCAAGCAGTGTGATAAAAGGTCTTTTAGGCGTTGCACCTATCTTTTGGACGGTAGCGGTTATTGAGATTTTAACTTATACGCCGATGCTTGGCTCAGGCGGTTCCTATCTAGGGTTTGTCACTGGTAATCTGACCAATCTAAAGGTACCCTGTGCACTCTATGCCATGGAAAATGCAAAGGTGAGCCAAGGGACACTTGAGGGCGAGGTTATCTCGACGATCGCCATAGCGACATCATCTATTGTAACGACGTTGATTATCGCCTTAGGCGTATTGATGTTGACACCTCTGACTCCGATTTTAAATTCTGAACTACTAAAGCCAGCATTTGACAACATTCTGCCAGCGTTGTTCGGTGGTCTTGCTGTAGTCTATGTCAGTAAAAACTGGAAAATTGCGATGGCACCATTGGTCTTTATGTGCCTATTGTTTATTCTAGTGCCTTCTCTGGCGAGCTCTGTGTCGGTTTTGGTACCAGTAGGAGCTTTGATCGCCATCGTTACAGCGCGGATTTTATATAAAAAGGGTTTACTAGAAGACAAATAGAAAGGGTGGATGAACGTGAGTAGCGAAAATATTAAAGAAAAGTTTTCTAAAGCATCGAGAATTGAACGGTTTCAAGAGCTAATCAAAATTAAGACCATTTCATATAACGATCCTGAAAAGATAGACTTTGCAGTTTTCAAACAGTTTGAAAATACATTAGCGCAGTTATATCCTAGCATCCATGCTGCATGTGAAAAAACACATCACGGTCCAACGGGACTGTTATTTCACCTTAAAGGTCGAGAAACAGGTGCACCCATTGTACTTATGTCACATTACGATGTCGTTCCCGTTAACGAGGAGCTTTGGACTGTGCCTGCGTTTGATGCACTGATTAAAGAGGATGCCATCTGGGGCAGGGGAACACTGGACACAAAAGGCACTCTTTTTGCCGTCATGGAATCAGTGGAAGAAAATCTCGATCAAGGGTTTGTACCGAAAAACGATATCTATCTTTCTTTTTCAGGAGATGAAGAAATATCAGGCGATTCGGCACCGAGCATCGTTCGTCATCTAAAATCGCTTGGTATAGAACCAGCACTCGTGTTAGATGAGGGGGGCGCTGTTGTAGAAGAGGTTTTCCCTGGTCTTAAGAAGCCGTGCGCGCTAATCGGTGTCGGAGAAAAGGGATACTTGGACGTTTCCATCAGCCTTGAAGGGCAAGGCGGCCACTCATCGGCACCACCGGCACAGACCTTGGTGACGCGACTGGCGAAGGTGCTCATAAAACTGGAGCAAAATC
This sequence comes from Fusibacter sp. QWL-12, assembly GCF_058683495.1. Lineage (NCBI taxonomy): Bacteria > Bacillati > Bacillota > Clostridia > Eubacteriales > Fusibacteraceae > Fusibacter > Fusibacter sp. QWL-12. The sequence goes on along the minus strand of NZ_CM178745.1, from coordinate 1,063,008 downwards.
CACTTCAGGCGCATTTCACACCGCCAGTGAGCGATATGTTTAAGACGCTAGGCAAGGAGTCAGAGGGCGTTTACAAATTTATCTTTAAGCATCTTAATGTTTTTGCACCTCTATTAAAATGGTATTTTACAAAGCAGGGTGGCGAGATGAACGCCATGATTCGCACTACTATTGCACCGACTAAGATGGCGGGCAGTAAAGCCTTTAACGTCATGCCGCCAGTTGCGACAATTGGCTTAAACCTTAGAATTTTGGGTACCGATAAAATAGATGACGTGATTGCACACATCAAGAAAGTTAGTGGCGAGCCAGATCTCATAGTGACTGTACATGAGCGTCGTGAGGCGTCGCCGGATTCTCCTTCTGACAGCACAGGCTTTAAAAACGTGAAAAATGCAATTGAAGCCGTATGGCCAAATGCAGTGGTATCACCTTATTTGATGCTTGCCGGAAGTGATTCAAGACATTTTTGTGAGGTGTCGAAAAACGTGCTTCGCTTCTCAGCGATGGCGCTATCGAAGACCGAAAGGGGTCTCATTCACAGCAATGACGAACGCATCACCATCAAAGGACTATTAGAAGCAGTGGACTTTTACAAGGCGTTACTTAAACATTATTAAGTTATAAATAAAGTCGTTTAATCAAGTTGGGAGGGGTGTCTATGTGTGGTCGATTTTATCTCGATGCAGACGCGGAATTTTTACTCAATTATTTTAAAATCAAGTATAAACCGGCTGTGAACATTCCCAAAGATACAGTATTTCCAGCACAAAGTGCACCCGTAGTGATAGAGCACAAAAGTGAAAGGCGTTTTGGACAGATGAACTGGGGCTTTAGAAGACCTGAGGATAAAAGGGTCATCTTTAACAGTCGATCAGAGGGCATCTTTGACAAATGGCTGTTTAAAGAGGCTATAAGATCGAAAAGATGTGTGGTACCAGCCACAGGATTCTATGAATGGAATGCAGAAAAAACAGGCTATTCGGTTGAACTTCCCGATCATGCTTTGATGTGCTTTGCAGGGATTTATAGAAAGCAGCTGGATAAGAATGGCGAAGAAGAATGGGCCTTTAGTATCGTCACAAGAGAGGCGAATGCCGATATGCATCAAATTCATGAACGCATGCCGTTGATGCTAAAGCCTGAAGAAGTGGATCTTTGGTTAAGCGAAGCAGCGGATGAGTCGGAGATCACCTCAGTTCTTAATGCAGATATTGGGGCGCTATTACTCTCTTTGAAGGATCAACCTTCAGATCTAGGACAAATTAAACTTGATATTTAAGTCCTGTCTTGACAACTTAAAATGCATTTGTTATGATACTGCCAATACCAATGATCGAAAGAGTACATCTAACAGAGCTTAAGCGAGTGAGGGAGTGGTGTGAGCCTCATAGTGAAACGAGATGGAAAGACATTCGTAAGGTGCATTTTTGAAAAGAGTAGAAAATGCCGTAACCCACGTTATAGGGATTAAAGGACTTTTGTTAAAGTAGGATGGTACCGTGAAGACACCTTCGCTCCTATATGGGGCGGAGGTTTTATTTTTTTGGTATTGCCCACATCAAAGGCATACAATTTTAAAATTTTGTAGTCGTCATGTGACTTAATAAAAGTTGAAATAGGGTGGCACCGCGTATTCGTACGCCCCTTGAACAGTCGTTCGAGGGGTGTTTTTTTAGCCATAATCTCATTGTGGTAATCCCCTCATACAAAAGTAAAGAGAGGAGAAACGATATGAAAGAAGTAATGGAAATGAAAGGGCTTAAAAGAAGTCTAATTAACAGTCTTAAGGAACCAGTAACTGAAAGTGAACACAACCTGATTGTGGCAAAAGCAGAATCTAAATCAAACGCAGGAATTAGAGTTAACTCAGATGAAACCGTATGCTTGATGGGCTGGGTGCATCGAATCAAACGCCTAAAAACCGTTGTGTTTATCATTTTAAGAGACCGAACTGGGCTAGTCCAATGCGCCTTTGCACCGGAGTTAATTGAACCTCTTGAATTAACCCTTGAAACCGTCGTATGCTTGACGGGTAAAAAAGTGAAAGGGAAAAATGACTATGCAGACTTTGAAATTGCAGGTGAGCGCATAGCAGTTTTAAACCCTGCAGCTGGCGAACTGCCTGTGGCTGTAAACGGTAAAGAGATAGAGGTTCAGCTGGAAACCCTACTCAAGCATCGTATTCTCAGTCTTAGACATCCGAAGGAACAAGCGATATTTAAAATTCAAAGCCTCATTGGAGAAGGTTTCAGACAGTTTTTAAGCGCACAGGGCTTTACAGAAATTCACTCGCCTAAGCTGGTAAAGGAAGGTGCTGAAGGCGGTGCAAATGTCTTTAAGTTGGACTATTTTGGTGAAACTGCTTATCTTGCGCAAAGTCCACAATTCTATAAGCAAATGATGGTAATCTCAGGTATGGAACGCGTCTTTGAAGTGGGGTCCGTCTTTAGAGCTGAGGCGCACAGTACCAGTCGCCATCTGAACGAATACGTCAGCCTTGACTTAGAAATGGGTTTCATCTTTCATGAAGACGAATTAATGAGACTTGAAACAGAGCTTTTAAGATCTATAATGAGCAGTCTTAAAGAAAATGGTAATAATGAACTTTCAATATTAGAGGTGACACTACCTGAAGTACCAAATGAAATCCCCCATATGAAGCTGTCTGAAGCAATCGCAATCTTGAAAGAAAACTATGGTAAAACCGAGCTGGAAGGTGACCTAGATCCTGAAGGCGAAAAGTTAATCAGTCAATACATTTATGAGACGACTGGATCAGAGTTTGTCTTTTTAACCCACTATCCAAAACGAAAAAGACCAATGTATACAATGCCTTGTGGTGAGGAAGAGACACACAGCTTTGACTTACTATTTAGAGGGATGGAAATCACAACAGGAGGCAGAAGGATTCACCGTTTAGACATGCTCATCCAATCCATGAGAGAAAAGGGATTAGATCCTGAGCAGTACGAGAGCTATCTGGAAGCCTTTAAATATGGTGCGCCACCTCATGGGGGACTAGCGATTGGACTTGAAAGATTGACTGCGCTCTTACTTGGCTTTAGCAATGTAAGACGTACATCCTTATTCCCAAGAGATGGACAAAGATTGGTGCCATAATAAAAGTTAAAGGCTTCAAAACGATTCCGTTGACAAAATCGTTTTGAAGCCTTATTTAGTAGTTGTTCATGTGAATATTTAAGACTGAGTGGTTTATCAAAATATCTTAGAGAAATCACTAAAGATACGACCATCTTTGATTTCAATGATTCGATCGGTTTTCTCAGCGATGCGACGATCATGAGTGATGATGACGAAGGTCGTGTTATAGGTTTTATGAATTTCTCTTAGAAGTTCGTAAACCTGTTCCGTTGTCTCACTATCCAGATTACCAGTAGGCTCATCTGCGAGAATTAACTTGGGTTGATTAATCAGCGACCTTGCAATAGCAGTTCTTTGTTGCTGACCACCAGACATATTGCCAGCGAGATTGTTTTTAACCTTAGTCAAGCCTACTAGCTCAAGCAACTCCTCTGCACGATCGTTAAGTTTCTTATCGATTTTCTTGCCTTTGATATAGTAAGGCATCAGTACATTCTCTAGTGCTGTAAATTCAGGTAAAAGATAATGAAACTGAAACACAAAACCTATGGTTTGATTTCTCAGTTTTGCCAGTGCATTGGCCTTCATTTTGGACGTCTCGATGCCATCTATCAAAACCTGACCATTTGAGGGTTTATCTAAGGTGCCAATCAGGTTGAGTAGTGTACTTTTCCCACTCCCTGAAGCACCGATAATGCCATTAAACGAGCCTTGTGCAATATTTAGATCGACCTCGTGTAAAACCTTGGTCTTAACTGATGTGCCATATATTTTAGAAACTTGTCTGAGTTCAATTAAATTAGCCATTTTTAATTACCTCCATTGGTGAGAGTTTGCGAGATTTAAGAGCTGGGATTAATGAAGCTGTCGTTGAGGCAATAACTGCAATTGCACCTGAAAGGGCAATAAAGCTTGGACTAATCAAAATAGGGACAACCGGTGTGCCATCTGGATTAAGTGCAAACGTTGTAAATGAATAAAGCAAACCAAAGCCAAATAAGATGCCCAGTACAGCACCGCCTAATCCAAGTAAAACCCCTTGAGATAAGAAGATGGTACTCGCCATCGCATCATTGATTCCCATCGCTTTGAGGATACCAAGCTGTCTAGACTTTTGCATCACTGAAATCGCAAGGACACTTGCGATGCCTAGGACGACAGAGATCACGACAAACACTTGAATCATCAAGCTAGAGGTGCTTTGTCCACTGAGACCACTTAAGAGCTGTTCGTTTTGTGATTTCCAATCAACGACCTTAATATCGCTGTTGTTTATGTTGCTCGCAATCGTCGCACTGACATGATCTGCATCAAAGGGTGCTTCAATTTGTAGTTCGATCTCGCTGACTTGATCATCGGTATAGCCAGTTATATCTCGCGCCAAGGCCTTAGTACCTAGCACCCAAGACTGGTTAATCGCTGCAACTTTTAGATCAAACACACCTGCGATAGTAGCGTTTACAGTAGTACCATCCACTGAGAGGAGTTCGATGGTGTCTCCTTTGCTTAGATCAAACTCGTCAGCAATGCCTTTTCCAATGATCACTTCATTATCATTAGCTGGTAACTGTGAGTTTGCATCTAGTCTTTCATCAAACTTATAGATAGCGTTTGAAAGGTTAAAATCAAATCCTCGAACGACAACTTGCTCACTACGATCCCCTGTTTTAATAAAAGCACCGATGGTGATAGAATCTGAAAGTGAGGTGATTGTAGCATCAGAATTTTTTACAGATTGGATGAGCTGCTGACTCTTATCCATAGGCGTATTTTTTTCACTCGCGCTGATGGTAATGTGCGGAGAACTTCCAATCGTTGCATCTAACAAGCTTGCTTGTAAGCCTTGAATTAAAGAACCAATAAAAATTTGTACGGAGATACCGATAGCAATCCCAAGAAGAATTAAAAAAGTTTGTCCTTTATTGGATAATAGGAATCTTAAGGCGATTCTGAAGGAGAGTCTCATAATAGTCCCTCCTTTACGTCTTTCAAATCTTCAAAAGAAGTGATAAAGTGATCCACGGACAGTTGTTTAAAAACATTATTGCTACTGTTGACAGCATAACCACCGATAGCAAGTTTAAACTGTCTAGGAGTGAACTTGGCGTCTAGAGATTCCGCAAGCTTGTGGAGCTGTGTTAAATGATAATAGCTGGTAATACTGATACAAACCAGATTAGGTTGAATGGATGCAATTGCATCTTCAATTTCATGATCGGGTGTATTTGCACCAATAAACAAAGTATCAAATCCAAGTATTTCTAAAAAGTCTTGTACCATTCGGGCACCAAGGTCGTGATATTCCTCTGAAAGACAGAGAACTACAGCTTTTAAAGTCGGTGTATTATTACCAATATCATTTTTTTCCTTTTGTACATATGGATAACTAATTTCTATGACTGAGCGTACGATATTGCTCATGACATGCTCTTGCCAAATTGGAATACTTTGGCTTTTATTATTACTCGCAATTTCCGATAAACCCTTTGCCAAGTAATTTTCATAAAGGTCGACGATATTGACCTGTCCACTTTCCAAGAGGGACATCGACTGAGCAACGACTGCATTTTTATCAAATTGATGAAGCGCATTTAAAAACTCTGAATAATTTTTTTGATAGGACATCTGCGATTGCCTCCTTAGTATTTTGAATATCTATACCCGTAGAAACAATGAAATAACCGTTTTAAGCAAAAAAATGAACGGGATTCATAAAAAAACTTTTATGCAAATTATTGACATATGCCGAAAACGTTTTATACTTAATTTAGAAAACAATTAGGAGGTTACTATGCCAAATAGAGACGGAACAGGACCAAAACAAGGAGGATGCTGTGGCGGTCACGGACATCACAAGGGCGCTCAAGGCGTACAAATAGAAGGTGAAAAACGCGGCGGATGTTGTGGCGGCGGTAAAGGTCACGGTGAGGGCCATGGTCACGGACACGGACATGCACATGGCAAGCAAGGCTGCTGTGGTAGTTCTGAATCGAATGAAACAGAAGAAACTACTGAAGATGAAACTGAAGTGGTAGGACAGTGCTGTCAATAATCGAATCGTAAATGGATAAACAGGAGGCAATAATGAGCAATCAAGGTCTAGGTGTTGCTAAACCTCATGATTTTAGTAAGATAAAAAGAGTGATAGGCGTTGTAAGTGGTAAAGGTGGTGTTGGTAAGTCACTGGTGACATCACTTATGGCAGTAGAGATGAACCGTAGAGGACACAAAACCGCTATTTTAGATGCGGATATTACGGGTCCATCCATTCCTAAAAGCTTTGGTGTAACAGAGAAAGCTAGCTCTAATGAACTAGGCATCATGCCAGTTGAATCACGTATGGGCATTAAGTTAATGTCGATTAACTTACTGTTAGCCAACGATACAGATCCAGTTGTATGGAGAGGCCCAATGATAGGTGGTGCCGTTAAGCAGTTCTGGACAGATGTCGTTTGGGGTGATGTGGATTATATGTTTGTCGATATGCCACCAGGAACGGGTGACGTAGCGTTAACTGTACTACAAAATCTTCCTGTTGATGGTATGATTATCGTCACAACGCCACAGGATCTGGTCTCTATGATCGTCGCTAAAGCAGTAAAAATGGCGAGCATGATGAATGTGCCTATCCTTGGACTCGTTGAAAACATGTCGTATTTCAAATGTCCTGACTGTGATAAAGAGCATCTTATTTTCGGTGAAAGCCAGTCAGAAGCAGTTGCAAAAGAACACAATTTAGAAGTACTTGCTAAGCTCCCAATTGACCCTAAAAATGCTGCAGCATGTGATAAGGGTATGGTAGAATTGCTTGAAACAGAAGCACTTGTACCATTCGCAGAGAAGATTGAAGCTATGAAAGGCAGTCGCTTCCTCGTGGATATTCAATTTTAATGTAGTATAGTTTTATTAACAAATTAGATTAAAGGCTATATAATATTGAAATAAATGTGAGCATAAATAACTCTCGTAGGAGGCTCCGCAGTGCATACTAGGATGCATTGGCGAGCAGTAATCGAAGATTACGACCAGCCGAGGACAGATCCTCTGGAGAGAGTTATTTGTGCTCACATTATATTGATGAAAGTTAAATTAAAAAGGAGATATAACACATCTAACACAATTGATGTGATATATCTCCTTTAACATTTCATAACGCATGTACTTAAATTTAATAACTATAGCTTAAAGCGCACAGTGAAATTAGTTTGATCGCCAACCTTGCTTTCGCAGGTAATTTTACCATTGTGCTGCTCGACGATGGTTTTGGCGATGGAAAGCCCTAAGCCATAGCTGCCACTTTCTCTTGAACGAACCTTATCTGCTCGGTAGAAGCGGTCGAAAACATATGGTAAATCTTCCTCGGAAATACCTTCTCCTGAGTTGGAGACAGATAGGTTAATATGATGTGTACTCTTACCTAGAAGAATTGATATTTCACCACCGGTTTGCGTATACTTAATGGCGTTATCGAGTAAAATCATCATTACCTGAGAAACCTGCTCGGCATTGCCGTGCATCTCAATATCAGGTGCAATATCATAACTCAGTGATATGTTTTTCTCAAATGCGACGACCTCAAGCCCGAGTAAAATATGCTCTAAACGTTCACTGATATTAAATGTGGTTTTCATCATTTGATGATCCTCGGCACCTTCCATTTGAGTGAGATATAATAGATCATTTGTCAAATGGCCCATGCGTTCAACTTCTGATTTGATGTATTCGAGCCATTTTTTATTTTGTTCGTCTGTGTTTGTTAGAAGAACATCTACATTGGTATGGATCACCGCAAGTGGCGTTTTAAGCTCGTGAGATGCATCTGAAATAAACTGTTTTTGTTTATAGTAGGATTCTTTAATTGGCTTTATCGAACGTTCAGTTAAAAAACTACTTATAAAAAAGATTAGGACAAACATACCAACAGAGACCGCTATAAAAGTTAGAATTAGACGGTCAAGCACTTGTTTTTGTGTAGACATATCCACATAAGCGATTACATAACCCGACGGTCTCTTTTGAACCATATATGCCCAATGGCTATCGTCAAGATCGAAGTCACCTGTGGCACGATCTTCTGGCTTAACCGCTGAAAGCGCCGCCTCGAAGAACGTATCATCTGCAGAGAAAAAGGATAGCCAAGAGGTCATTTGAAAATTATCATCCGTTTCAATAATAAAACCTGTCAATCTTTCTTGAGAAAATTTATCATTAGCCTTATCATCTTTTTCATCTTTATTATATTCAGGAGCAACGACCTCAATTCCAAAAACATCTATTTTGGGTAATACAATTTTATCGTTTTTGTTGATGTCAGCGACTCGAAACAAGTCTTGTTGTATTGCATCGTGAATATTATTAGATGTAATGAAATAAATGGTTGAAAATGAAATCAACATCAAGATCGAAATGATTGAAAGGTTCATTAATAGCAATCGATTTCTTAATTTCTTAAACATTACTTATTGACCTCCAGTGCATACCCTACGCCTCGCGTAGTTGCTATGACCACATTAGATTTTAAAAAACTCAATTTTTTTCTTAAAAAAGAGATATAAACTTCGACATTGTTGTGTTCAGCTTCAGAATCAAATCCCCAAAGCTTATCAATAATCATTTCTTTAGAGGCGATGAGTCCTTTTCTTAGGATTAAAAACTCCATTAGCTCACATTCTCTAAGTGTTAGCTTGATTTCTGTTGCGCCTTTTGTCAGCATTAACGTAGAGGGGGTTAAGGTTATATCACCAAACTCTAGATCATCTGTAGTTGGCACCTCACCTTTTCTTCTAGACAAAGCTCTGATTCTGGCAAGCAGTTCTTCAGTGGCAAATGGCTTTGGTAAATAATCATCTGCGCCACTATCGAGTCCAGTAACGCGATCGCTGATCTCACCTTTAGCTGTTAGCATCAATACCGGTACAGAAATGCCTTCTTTTCTTATTTCTTTAAGTACCTCAATTCCATTTAACTTTGGCAACATAATATCCAGCAAAATTAAATCGTATATATCGCTCAGTGCATAATCCAGTCCATCTTCTCCGTCGTGAACCATATCTACTGTATAATTGTTCTTTTTTAGGATTTGTGAGATTGCCTCAGCCAAATGCTTTTCATCTTCGACTAGTAAAATTCTCATTTATACCTCCTAGGTTGGTCTCTATAATAATTCCTACTTATTATACCCGATTTTATAGATTTAGAATAGCAAGTCTACCTTTAATGAACCTTAAAAACGTTGATTTTAAAATATTTATTCGCTTTAAGGTTCATTAAAGGAAAGGCTTTTATAATGACATTAAATCAAACGAAATTAACCGGGAGGGTTTTATGAGTATAGAAGTTTTTAATCGATACGAGAAAAAATTCATTGTTGATCAAGAGACCTATGAAACGATCCTTAAATTGATTGAAGACAATATGGAGCTTGATCCTTACAATGTGAAAAATGGATTTTACACCATTAGTAATCTATATTGTGATACGCCAAATGACGACTTAATTAAAAAGTCCTTATCAAAGCCAGTCTACAAAGAAAAACTGAGACTTCGTGCTTATGGTGTACCAGAACTTGAATCAAAAGTTTTTCTTGAAATAAAGAAAAAATACAAAGGATTGGTCAACAAAAGAAGAACGACACTTTTACTTGATGAAGCGTATGCGTTTCTTGCTTCCAACGAGATTCCAGAATGCAAACCATATCAAAACAGACAAGTATTAAAGGAAATTAACTTTATGTTGCATCAATATGATCTTAAACCCATCGTTTATATCGCTTACGATCGCCAAGCCTTTTTTAGCGGTGATTTTAGATTGACCTTTGATACTAATATTAGAACGAGAAGATACGATCTTGGGCTTGAATATGGCGATTATGGCGACCAGCTTTTAGAAGAGGGCAAATGGCTTATGGAGGTTAAAGCTGAAAAAACATTACCAATGTGGTTTGTAAAGCTTTTATCAGACCACAAGCTGTATGCGACTAGTTTTTCTAAATACGGTAGAGAGTATCAACTCCATGCTGAGAATTTAAGACCTTCAAAGGTCCTACAACTGGTTAAAAATGAAGAGAAAAATGAAACATCAAATTCTAAAATTAAAGAAATGAAAGGGGAACCTATTACATGTTTGAATCCTTATTTACCTCAACGACAAGCGGCTCGTTAGTCCTATCTCAGGTGATTATGACCATCATCGCAGCTTTTATGTGTGGTGGATTGATAAGCTTTACTTATCACAAAACTTCAGCTAAGGGCAGATACTCTGAGAACTTTGCATTAACGATGATTTTACTTCCTGCAGTCATCGCTATTATTATCATGCTAATCGGAAGTGATGTTGCAAGAGCATTTAGTTTGGCTGGTGCATTTTCTATCATTCGATTTAGATCAGCTCCAGGAGAACCAAAAGACATTGCCTATGTTTTATTTGCAATGGCAGCCGGTCTCGCTAGTGGTGTAGGTGCATTTGCATATGCTGCAGTATTTACATTAATTCTGTGTTTGGTGATGTATATATTATTTAAAACGAGATTTAAATCAGACTTAAGTGAAACCAAGCAATTGGTAATAACAATTCCTGAAGATTTAGATTATGAAACTGCTTTTGAAGAGCCAATGAAGCAATTTACGAATAGATGTTTACTGAAAAGAGTGAAAACGACGGCACTCGGTAGCTTATATCAAATTTATTATGAAATAGATTTGAAGGAGAACGTTAGTACAAAGGCATTTATAGATGAACTAAGATGTAGAAATGGTAACTTAAACATCAGTTTGACGCTGGTTTCTGACTTAATTGGCGAAGCTTAATTAATAGAGTCGATAAAAAAATTTTGGAGGCAGGAGATGTCAAAGCTAGGAAGATTTAAAAGGTTAATGCTACTGGTATTAGCTACAATCATGGTTTTGGGAGGTTGCACAACCGCTGCGAGCATTGAGAATAATTCTTCAGAGGCGATAGAAGATAGTAATGGTTCAGAGGTGGTAAACACATCGTCTACCAGTGCTTCTTCAGCAATAGATTACAGCAGTTTATTTTCAAGTGATATCGTTCATGAAATTAACATTCAAATCGATCCTGCTGATTGGGTTGAGATATTAGCGAGTCCTGAAGATGAAGTCTATTATGAAACAACCGTGACATTAGATGGTCAAACCGTTGAAAACGTCGGTTTTAGAACTAAGGGAAATTCTTCACTTAAATCAGTAGCGAGCTCTGATTCAGAACGCTATAGCTTTAGAGTTAAATTTGACAAATACGTGGATGATCAAACCATTCTTGGATTAGATGAGTTGGTATTAAACAACATGTTTTCTGACCCTTCTTATTTACGTGAGTATATAAGCTATACCACTATGCGTGAGGCGGGTTTAAATGTTCCAGAATGCACTTTTGTCAATGTGAATATCAATGGTGAGCTAGTAGGCTTTTACTTAATGGTAGAAGCAATTGACGATAGTTTCCTCATTCGAAACTTTGGTGAAAATGATTCAAATTTATACAAAGCCGAATCTGGTAGCAATCTTCTCATTGATAAAACAGGTGCCTACAACACACTAGAACAGAAAAATGGAAATGATGAAAGTAAAGAAGATATTATTAAGTTTATTAATACGCTCAACGAGATGCCAACCGGTGAAAAAGGCGATATTGAGAGTGTTTTAGATGTAGACAGTGCACTCAACTATATCGCTGCAAATACCGTACTTGAAAATTATGATAGCTACAATGGTACCTTTGCTCAAAACTATTATTTGTATCAGAAAGAGGGTAAGTTTGTAGTCATTCCTTGGGATTATAATATGTCCTTTGGAGGCTTCCAAGGTGGTGGACAATCCACTATAGATATCGATACACCAATATCTGGGACAACCATGGAAAAGGTACCGCTAATCAACAACCTACTAAGTGTTCCAGAATATAAAGTAAAATATGAGGCATACATCAAAAATTATATGTCACTACTTTCAGATATTGAGGAAAAAGTAACTCATTTACAAACCTTTATAAGCGACTATGTTGCTGCGGATCCAACTAAATTCGTTACGTACGACGCGTTTATAACAGCGACCACTTATTTAGAGGGTGGAGCGGTCGAAGCAAATAGTAACTTCCAGGGTGGACAAGATGGTGCATTTGGTAAAGGACAAATACCAGAAAATGGCCAAATACCTGAAAATGGACAGTTTCCAAATAAAGGGCAAGCACCAACGAATGGACAGGTTCCAACTGACGGTCAAATGCCGCCAGTAGATGCAGAGAGTTCAGCTTCCATAGAAAGTTCTGAACAAGTACCAAATCAGAATGCGGATGGAAGCAATCTAGTACAGCCACAAAATGGAGATAGAGCTAGACCTGAAGGTGATCAAAAGGATGGCCGTCAAATGGGCGGCATGAGCTTGAGTGGTAGCGATGTTTCGATTATAAATATCATGTTAGGGCGAATTGAGAACTTAAAAGGACAGCTGGAAATCCAGTAAAAATGCTGATTAACTCAATAATAATGCTAATTTAATACTTTTTTAAGATTCATAGCGTATAACAACCATAGTAGAACGAATAAGGAGGTTTCTATGTTGTTATACGCTATTTTAGGTTTAATCTTTATCCTATTTGGACTTTCAATTCACGTATTTAAGATGTACTCACTGATTAAGCACTATAGGAGAATGCCAGTTGAAAAAAAGGCGCATGTGGATATTGAAGGCATGACGCGATTTATGGGGATTATCTTCTATTTTGATGGCGCATTATTTTTGCTGTCAGCGCTATTAGTGGCACTTTCAATAAAAGTTAATATTATTGCCATCTCAGTTGTGGTAGTGGTATCACTGCTTTTCATGGCAGTTTATGCGATGCGGTTTGATGGTAACTTATACGATGAAAATCATAAGCTTAGAAAGGGAATGCTTAAGCAAATGCTTCTTCCGGTTCTTTCAAGTGTGGTAATCGTTATCGTTGTCGGTATATTAATTCTTGTAAACTTCCAACCGGTTAAAGTAATTTTAAATGATGACACAATGGAAATTAAAGGCATGTATGGTGGCACCTATGAATATGCTAATATGAGCAATTTAGCGTATTTAGATGCCTTGCCAGATATAACCGCTAGGACGAATGGTGCTGCTATCGGCTCAAGATTGACAGGACATTTTAAAACAAAAGATATGGGCTCTGTAAAATTATTTGTAAACACCAACGATAAAGGGTATATTTATTTTGAGTACGAAGATAAAAAAATTATCTTCAATCAACCATTAGAAACCTTAAAAGAAACCTATACTTTTTTATTGGAGCATGTTAATCCGTGATTAAGTCATAGATAAAATTAATTTGAGAGGATAGACTATTCTTATGAAAAATCATGCTAATTATGGCGAAGAGAATACCATTAATCTTAAGCTAGTAATTGCCTTATCCAGAACAAATACTTCATTTCAGAGAACCATGCAACCTTTTTTTAGCAATTACGATCTGACAATTGCTCAGTTTGGTGTGTTAGAAACGCTCTATCACCTAGGTGATTTAAAGATTTGTGAGTTAATCGATCGAACACTCTCAACCAGTGGGAACATGACCGTTGTTATTAAGAATCTTGAAAAAGAGGGCTTGATTCAAAGAAATGTCAATCCGGATGACCGCAGAGCATTCGTTATAGGTTTGACAGAAGAGGGACGTCGTTTAATTAAAGAAGTTTTTGATGCGCATCTTTCAGTGCTAGAGGGCTTTTTTATTGGATTAGAGGTTGAAGAAAAAGTTCAGCTACAGCAGTTACTAAAGAAGCTGAATGGGATCAAGTAATCGAAATGGTTTTTCTTTAGAAAGGGGCTATCATGCTAGTAAATTATCACTCAAATGATGCTGTAAAAGAAACCATACGAGAGAAGGCGTTAGTAGTTGCGCTTTTCAGCGATTTAGAATGCAATGTTTGTCTTGCGATTACGCCAGAACTCGAATCACTCTCAGAAAAATACAGTCGAGCAGATTTTGTCACCGCAGATGTGGAAGTGATTAAGTCCTTAGTGGGTGACTATATGGTTTTCGTGTATCCGACGATTATCATTTTCGCTGAAGGCAGAGAAACGAAGCGGTTCGAACGCGTATTTTCAATGGATGATATCGAGGCATCTATCGATCGATACTATTCCTTGATTTTTGAATAAATGAACTTGAAACGACTTGTGTCACACATAAGAATGATTAAAACACCTATCTCAATTAGGTGTTTTTTTTTAGCCACAATCATTATTTAGAACATAAGTGAATAAAATCCAGTATAAGAGAATCCGTTGGCGTAGCTAAAATTTCATCGTGGTATAATATAGATATTGACAAAATATAAACAATCTATTGGAGGCTTCATGTTTACCCATTATCAATCAAAGACATATACAAAAAATACAACTCCCGATGCATTTATGAAAAAGGTGGTCTGCTTGTTCATATTGATAGTTTTATTGGTGCAGACGGGCTGTGCAAAGTCAGAGCAGAAAACGATTACCATTGCAGATCAGTTTGGTTTAGCTTACGCGCCACTAACGATCATGAAAGATTTAGGTTATTTGGATGCTAAACTTGATTCCGAGAATGTGACCATTGTTTGGGAGAAGTATGGCAATACAACCGCAATTAGAGAAGCGATGCTATCAGGATCCCTTGATGTTGGGTTTGTAGGTATTCCGCCATTTTTACTAGGCAGAGACAATGGTATGGATTGGCGGATTTTTTCTGGGCTGTCTGAAAGCGCAGTTGCATTGGTGACAAAAGATGATACCGTTAAAGATTTGAGTGATCTTACAGAAACGCATCGGATCATCATGCCTCAGCCTGGAAGCATTCAAGACATTCTTTTGAAGATGGCTCTTGCAAACAACAACTTTGAAGTTTCAAAATTTGATGATCAAATTATTGCATTATCACATCCCGATGGTGTCGTTGCGTTTCAATCAGGAGACCAAAATGACCTTCATTTTACAACACCACCTTATATTGATAAGGACTTAGAAGTAGAGCAGGCACGGATATTATTAGAGGGTGAAACCTGTTTTGGTGGTGAGTTTACATTTATAGTAGGCATGTGTAGAGAAGCGTTCTATGATGATGTTGAGCTGTATCAAGCATTTAATCAAGCACTAGAAGAAAGTATTGGTTTTATTAATGAACAGCCTGCAGCAGCTGCTGAAATTCTTTCTAAGTATTATGATTATTCTCCAGAACAAATTCTTACGATGATTCAAAGTGGTGACTTATCGTATTCAAGTGAAGTGAAGGGGCTTGAAACCTTTCAAACTTTTATGCTTGAGATAGGGCTACTCAAAGAGGAGAGACCTGTAGAAGACCTAATATGGGAGTGAGTTGATGCAAAAAAAACGTTTAAGCATTCAGATTGTTTTTGTGATCGTTATGTTATTCTTGTGGCAAATCATTGTAAAGTTAAAAATGTATCCGGAAGCAATTTTCCCCTCCATTGGTCAGATACTAGAAGCATTTTTAAGACTTTTGAAGGAAGATGCACTTTTGATTAAGGCGGGAAACAGTTTGCTTTTGATTGTAATTTCTGTCGGAATAAGCTTTATATTGGCTTTCACCTTGGTACTTCTCTCGAAACGGTATATGATGATGGAAGCAATTACAGGACTGATAGCAGCCGTTGCGAGTCCATTACCTGGCATCGCAATTTTACCAATCGTCATCCTCTGGATTGGGCTAAATCAAACAGCGATGTATTTTGTGATGATCCACGCCATGATATGGCCGATATATACGATTTTATATGCAAGTGTATTAAAGATAGATCAGCGTTATAGTCGATTGATGTCTACTTTTAGAATGCATCTACTGACTAGACTCATCCATGTTTATCTGCATGGTGCTTTACCAGATATAATTGGTGCACTTGAAGTGGCATGGGGAAGAGGGTGGCGTGCTTTAATCAGTGTTGAAATGATATTTGGCATTGCTGGGAGAAGCTCTGGACTTGGATGGCTCATCTATGAGCGTAGGATGTATATGGATACGGCGGGGATGCTCGCTGGACTTGCTGTTGTTGCTACTTGTGGTGCACTACTAGAGGGTGGCTTTAGAAAATTGAAGCATTTAGGAGTCTATCATGAAGACGTTAATTAAAATAGATCGAATCAGTAAGTCCTTTGGTGAACAACAAGTATTAAGGCATTTTTCTTTAGAGATTAAAGAAGGTGAACGATTGGTCATTATGGGACCTTCAGGTTCAGGTAAAAGCACCTTATTAAATCTCATCGCTAAAACGGATAAAGATTATATGGGTATCATAGAAAGAGCGCCTAGCATAGAGGAAGGCATTAAAATTCCCTATCCAATTGTATTTCAAGAAAACGAAAATCTATTGCCTTGGAAGACCGTCTCGGGTAATTTAAGAGTTATATCAGGGAATAAAGCGATTGAACCTTATTTGGAAATGGTTGGTTTATCTGATGCAAAGGATAAAAAACCACATCAGCTATCTGGTGGCATGAAGCAGCGCGTGGGTATCGCACGTGCGATTATGTGCGATTCTAAAATATTACTCATGGATGAACCTTTTTCTAATTTAGATCGAAACTTAAGAGAGAAAATGCAAGCGTTAATTGTGGAACTGACGCAACGATTAGGTCAAACACTGATCTTTGTTACGCACGATGAAGTAGAAGCAAAAGCTATAGCAACACGAATCATTAGAATTTAGTATAGTCAAACAAACCAGTCAAATCAAACCATACGGACCGAACAAATGAATCAAACCAACTGAAAAGGAGCGATCACATCTGGCTAATTAGATGATGATCGCTCCTTTTCAAATTGGGTTGTTATGAATTACAGCTTGGCCTTAACGATTGAGGAATCTAAGGAATAAAGCTTGTCAGTTATTTCTCCGTCTTTAGTAAGAACAATTGCTGGCACTTGATCTAGATTTAACTTAAGTGCCAAACCGTTAGACTTGTAAACATCGATACGATTAACTGCGATTTTACCACTAAAGGTACTTTCAATGGATTCAATCTCTGATAAAAAATTTCGACTTGCTTCATCTACGGCATTGTAGACATAGATGAGTCCTGGTTTATCTTTTTGCATGATTTTGTGATCAAAGATCTCTTTTTCAGCGATGTATCTTTCGGCAGCAGTACCTGCAATAGCACCATCACCAACTGCGGTAGCAATCTGTTTTAACCATTTATCTGTAACGTCACCGATTGCGAATACACCTTCAATACCGGTCTCTTTTTTCTCGTTTACTGTGATGTATTTCTGACGTGTTAAAGGAAGTTGCTCTTCGAAAAGCTCAGTATTAGGCAAATAACCGATAAATTCAAAACAGTTATCACAGTCTACAGGAATCTCATCACCTGTCTTAACGTTTTTAAGAACCACGCGATTTAAATGTTCTTCACCTTCAAAACGCGTTACGACAGAGTTCCATACAAATGCCATTTTAGGATTTGAAAGTGCTGCTTCTTTGGCGATTTCATTACAGTCCATGATGCCTTCATCGTGCATAACCGATACGGTTACTTTATCAGCAAACTTTGTAAGGAACATGCCTTCTTCTATCGCCGCATCACCAGAACCGATGACAACAACGTGTTTGCCAGTATTAGCAGCCGCATCGCAGGTTGCGCAGAAGCTGATGCCTTTGTCAAATAAGAATTCTTGCTCGTTTTCTGCACCAGTCGTTCTTGGACGACCACCAGTTGCAATAATCACTACCTTTGCAAGATACTTATTTCTAAAGGTTTCAACCACTTTCTCTTCACCTTTTAAATCAACACTCGATACAGCAGTTAATTTGAAATTAACCCCCATATTCTTAGCTTGTTCTTTCATAAGGTTTGTAATTGCTTCACCTTTAGGCGCGTCTGGAAAACCAGGATAATTTGCAATTTCATTGGTATAAGTTGCAAGACCACCTACGAGTGCTTTTTCAAGCAAAAGTGTTTTTAGTCTTGCTCTACCAGCATATATAGCAGCACTTAGTCCAGCTGGACCTCCGCCGATAATCACGACGTCATAATGCTCAACGACTTTCTCTCTAGCCATTTAAAACTCCTTTAAGCCTACATAAAGTATTTAACCAACAACTTACTGCCCACAACTGCGCCACCAAACATGCCAATCGCAAATACCCATCCAGATAAAGATAGAGATGCGATACCACTGTAGAGAGCACCTATGTTACAGCCAAACGCTAATCTAGCACCGTATCCCATTAATAGACCGCCAAGTGCTGCTGCAACGATTTGTTTTTTTGATTTAATCTTCTTAATCTTAAATCCTGAAGCCAACAATGTAGCTGCAAGCGCTCCAAAGATGATACCAAGATTTCTCCAAGAATCTGCATGATTGAGAAGGCCACCTTCAAGTGTTTTCTGCGCACCTTGACTCGCGAAGTAGTACCATTTGTCCACGCTACCACCAAATGCCTCATATACCCATGCACCCCAGACTGCAAATACGCCTGATACTCCCCAAGGGTTTTTTGTGACTGCAAGCGTTACAATTTGAAATAGAGATAAGAGTACTGCTGCAGTGACATAAGTGAAAGGATTTTTTAACCATTTTATATAGTATTCATTCGATTTTACTTTATCGAAAAATTTAACTTTCTTTTGTTCCAAGAGCTACACCTCCATAAATGGCGTGAAACCACCCCTATTTTGTTTTTTCAATGATTACTTCCCATTCACCATCATCTACTTCTTCAACTTCTACATTGTAGCCTTCTTTTCTAGCCCACTCAGGCACGTTTTTCATCGCACAGCTGTGATCGATTTGTACGATAAGGACATCGCCAACTTCAAGCTCAGCAATTTTATTTTGAGCCTTTACTAAAGGTACTGGACACGCTTCACCAAAACAATCTAACATTACTTCTTTCATGAGAACCTCCGAATTTTATTGAGTTATATGAACTCTAAATTTAATTTTCGATAATGCTTTATGACGAGAAGGACTTAGTGACTAGCACCACGTTTTTTCTCGTATTTTTCTGCTATAATATATAGAGCTAACAGCACAAATAGCTGTAATAAAACTGCTCCCATCCAACCAAATACGTCTGGTAAGAAGATGCTTGGGCCTTTTGAAATGAAGAATTCCTTCCACCATCCAAAATCATGTGCGCCCCATAATGAGCCGATAACGAAGAATATAAGTGCGATGGTATTCATAATGAAACCTTCGCCAACACGCATTAATGTACCAGATGCACAACCGCCTGCGATTACCATACCTACACCAAATAAGAATGCGCCAATCACCGTTGCTAAACTGATAGGAACGACATAGCTCATACCTGGGATTGGTAAGCCAGCAGAGGCATAACCATACTTAATCGCAGTAAATCCGATGGTCGTAATGGCAAATGCAATAATGACAGCACGCGTTATAGAAGTACCACCAGTCAAATAAGGATCACGCATCGATGCAGTAAAACAAAATCTTCCTTTTTGCAAAATGTAGCCAAAAGCGGATCCAGTAATCCAGAAAAAGGCAACGTTTGAAGAATTCATATTTAGTAATAAAGCAACAACGACGATGAAAGCGACGGTTAGTACACCGAATGGAATCTGATTCTTCTTAGGCTTTCGATTCGCTGAAGAGCGTCTCGATGATACTGTACTAGTTTGTTCAGCCATTTTTCACACTCCTGAAAAAAAGTTTGCTACACTCTTAACAATCTCACAATAATATGATAACATTTTATCAATAAAAGGTATCCCACACAATTCTGAAGCAGTATAAGAAAAACCGATACCAAACTGCGGACGATATAAGGCATTATGATAATGAGGTGAACGATGAACTTACAAGCATTGGCATATTTTAGAGAAGTGGTAGAAACAAAAAGCATATCAAAGGTGGCTGCAAATCGCCATATTTCCCAATCTGCTCTAAGCCAAAATATTCATAAGCTTGAGGATGAGTTGGGATTCATGCTACTTGAAAGAAGCAACAAAGGCGTTATGCCCACTGAGGCAGGGAGAATCTTGTTTAAGTATTCGGGGACGATGATGCGCATTTATGAAAAGATGACTGAAGAGTTAGATGCGCTTCAGTTTAGTATGGAAAATATTAGAATCAACGGTTCATTATCCTTAGTGGATTATTCTTTACCTTGTGTTCTTTACAAAGTAAAGAAAAAATACCCTAGCTATAATTTTGAAATGAAGGCTAAATCCAATTTGGATTCTATTAATGACCTATTAAACGAATTAACAGATTTATGTTTTATCACTGAAGAGCCATGTGATGATCGGTTAGAGTTTAGTCGGATCGGTAAAGAGCGGTTTGTTTTAATCGCTTCTGCAGGTGCAAGAATCCCTGATCGTATAGACGTTCAAGATTTGCAAAAGTATGAGATGGTTTTACTAGATGATGATACGTCTACAATTTCACATTTTATGAAAAGTAAGTTGAAAACAGTAGGTCTTACCATAGATAAAATTCCGATTATGTTTAAGGTAGATTCCATACCAGCTGCCAAATCGTCTGTTCATAACAATTTGGGGATTTGCTTTTTGCCGTATATGTCAGTAAAAAAAGAAATCTATGAAAAAAAATATAAAATTATTGAAGTTGCAAACTTTGATTTGGATTTTGATATATTTTTAGTTACACATAAAAAATGCAATCGTCACAAGGCTGTTACAGATGTATATAACTACTTTGTCGACAATGGCGAAAAGGATTTTTGCTAAATAAAAATCTTCAGGCATCGAGCCTTCAGATTTTACCACAAGCGAGATTGTGGCTTTAAAAAAATCGGCGGACTTTATAAGTACGCCGATTTTGGACTTTTATATCATATTAAGGTTTTGTGACGATGATTTCCCAAACACCATTCATCACTTCATCGATCTCAAAAGTAAACTCTGATTTTGCTAAGTATTCTTTAATGGATTCAATGACACAGCTGTGATCCACAACCATTTCAAGTGAATCGCCACTGGTCATGTGCTCCATTTCGTTTTGCATTTTAATTAAAGGTACTGGACAGATATCGCCAAAGCAATCGATTTTATTCATAATAATCATCTCCCAAACTTTTATACATAAATTAGTATAACACAAGAAAAGAGGGCGCAAAGATGTTTTCGATTATTATTCCCGTCTATAACAGCACGTCATCGCTTTTTATACTGAATAAAGAAATCAGCCTTTATTTCGAAAATCAAAGCTGGGAATACGAAGTCATCTGGGTAGATGATTGTAGTCATGATGCTACAAAAGATGCTCTTCAGGACGTTCTAAAAGAAGTTCGTTCACCGTTTTGTAAAGACATGAAGCTTATAACACTGCCTCAAAACTTAGGACAACAGAAGGCGATTTACTTGGGACTTTTGAAGGCAGAAGGCGATTATGCGGTTACCATAGATGATGATTTACAACATGATATTAGATCGTTAACTTTACTTCTCAATCAAGCGGTCGCTCAAAACGCAGATTTGGTTTTCGGTCAATACAGCTCTTATGGTACGGGTAAAATAAGAAAAAAAGGATCAAAGATCATTGGCACATTTTTTAAGATGAGGTATCCTGTATTAAATGGACACCGTGTAAGCAGCTATCGTTTAATCCACAAAAGGTTATATACTTGCTTGCCTAAAATAGAGATCGCACAAATAAGTCAATCGTTTATCTATCTAAGTGCTGAGCTTTTAAAATATGCGATGCATGTGGAAAGTGTCTTTATTGAAAGAAGACAAAGAGTATATGGTCAGTCAGGGTATACGTTTTTAAAGTGTGCAAAAATTGGCTGTTGCTTAATCTTAAATTATGGTATTTTGCCAGATAAGAAACAGGAGACCTTAAATGAAAAAAATTCTGATGGTTGGCGCAGGAAGCTGCCAAATTAATGCGATAAAAACAATGAAAGCAATGGGACATATGGTATTTGCTGCTGATTACAATCAGACGACTGAAGGAAAACGATTATCAGATGTTGCTATCGTTGCAGATGCATTTGATACTGAGGCGATTTTAGAAGCCGCAAAGTCGAATGGTGTAGATGGTATCTTAACCGTTGGCACCGATCAACCGGTACTAACCGTAGCAAAAGTAGCAGAAGCACTTCAGCTCAATCGCTTTATCGACAGTGATACTGCAGTACTCGTCACTAACAAAAAGTATATGAAGCAACGCTTCAAAAGATTTAACTTACCAACAGTACCTTTTGCACTGATCAATCGACATTTTCAGTCGAGTGATTTAAGTGGGTTAATGCCACCTTTTGTAATTAAGCCCATCGACTCACAAGGTCAACGAGGGATTTTTATCGTCCATTCTATCGATGAGATTCGTTTGAAATTTGATGAGGTGATCAAATACTCAAGGGAGAGTGAAATACTGGTTGAACAATTTTACGAAAGCACGGAGGTTACCGTAAGTGGATGGGTTAATAGAGGTAAATCGACTATTTTTACCTTGACCGATCGCGTCACCTTTCCAGCAGAAAAGCAGCTGGGGGTTTGCATCGCACACCGTTATCCATCGATTCACGCTAAAAGACAAGCTCAGATTGAAGGTTTGACACAAGAAATTTGCACCTACTTTGGTATAAACGAAGGACCAATCTACTTTCAATTATTGGTAGGCGATCAAGGCGTATTAATCAATGAAATCGCATGTCGATTGGGTGGGGCCTACGAAGATATGACCATACCTTTCGCCACTGGGGTTTCACCACTTGATTTGGTGATTAAAGGGAGCTTGACACCACCAGAAAAGATGGAACGGGTGGTGTTTGCGCCAAAAGAAAAATGTGCCTTTAACACGCAACTGTTTTTTATAAAACCCGGAAAGATTACGGGAATGACACCGCTGGCGAAAATAAAGGCACTTAGCTACGTGATAGATGCTGGATACAACTTTAGAATTGGCGATACCGTTAAACCCCTAGAAAATGCATCACAACGTGCTGGATTTATTATCATTACGGGTTCAAACAGTGAAGAAGTAGAGTTAAGAATTAAAGAAGTATATCAGCTATTAAAAATCTTTGACGAAAATGGGAATAACCTCGTAATTGACTACGATTGTGCCTTGACGGGACAATTTTAATTAAAAGTAGAACAAAATGAGCTGTAAGTATCACGTTTGGACATGTGCCGTATTATATTAGTTCAGATTTAGGTGATAAATACGCGTCTGCCAAGGATACGTTCCAGAAAACCGTGCGATTCGCATCGCATAAAGTGGATTATCGATCGTTTTTATCAGTGTGGCATTTTCTTCAAGATAGGTCATCAAATCGGGATAATAATGGAGGTCGCCGTACATGAAATCCCATCTAGGCGCAGTTCTATAAATATAATCCATTTCATCGTGGAGAATAACATATTCAATTCCGTGTGAGATTAAATAGTTTGAAATGTCACCACGATAGAAGGTCAAGTTTCTCACATCGTAGAAATGCGCTTGTGAAACCCCCTCCAAAACATTGAGATTACCTAAAACTGTTGCTGATTCAGGAACAGTTTTTTTTATTTCAAGGACAACCGTTTCATAAGATACTGAGTAAAAGTGATTGGTTTCATATGTACTTAGATTCGCAACAGTTTGATAGCCAGTCATAAGTAAAAACAAGACCAATAAAATTGTGTAAATGCGTTTAGGAAAAAAGTTATTCACTAAAATGAAAAAAAAGGTTTGTAGCATTAAAATAAAGACGATCGCCGTCTGATTGTATCTCCCGATTAGGATGAGTGTGAGTATATAAGTTAAACTACAGAAGCATATAACCAGTAAATCACGGGATTTGAGCCATAAAACAGTCGATATTAGCATGAATGCAAATAAGATCAAGTTCATGCGAATGTCAAAAAGATCATAAGTGCCACCAATTTGATGATACAGCTTATAGAAATACCAGTAGAGGCCCATAAGGCGATTGCTAGCGGAGGGTTCGATTCCCTGAGTTGCACCATAACTTAGATAACCTGAAATAAAATCTGGCTGAATGAGATTGCCAATACACCAATACAATAACGCAATGCCTGTGGTTCCTAAGAAGTATAATCCTGCCTTTTTAGGTCCAAGTTTAAATAATAAAGCAGCAAAGAAAATGCCTGCAAGTATAAAACTGTTGGGATGCACGCCCAAAGCGATAAATGTAATTAAAAGCAGTTTTAACAATAAACGCGAATGATTCTGCAACAGTAGATATAAACCAAGGGTCATCAAAAAGAACAATACCATTTCTTGTCGACCTTGATGTGCACTATAAAGAAACTGAATATTAACTGCAAGCGTTGCGGTAATCAGTAGACTCACCCAACTGTTATTGGTTTTTATGATGGCAAACCGATAAAAAATCAGTAGTGACAAGCTTGCAAAGATTAAAGAAATAGATCGAATGCTGAAAACGCCATTTCCTAAAGCAGGCATGACGACCACCAATATCGCGTTATAAAACCATCTGAAAGGATGAACTACCCTTGGTAGTAAGTCAAAGTAGGATTCTGTTATCGCGTAACTTTTATCTGCCCACATTTGATTGGCGATGGATCTCAGCCAAATTTCATCTGAATGTACGATAGGGAATGCCATAATTGTAAGGAGTTGAATGCTGATATAGAGAACAAATAGGACAGGGATCAGCCATTTTTCCAGCGTTCTTTTGTTCTTTAAGATAAAGCTTTTTATATTTGCCATAAGCACCTCTTATGATTTATCACATATAGGAATGGTTCTGTATCAGCTGAATTAATTATATGTTTTGTGATAGCTAATACAATAGATGATTTTTCATGCACGGATCCTATAAGTATAGTATAATGGATGACGAAATTATTTTGTTAAAAATGTATCATTAAAATAAGAGATTTAACATAAGCATTTACGATAACCAAAAAGGGTTACTCTGCCGTATAATTGGGATGAAATCGTTAAGATTATGACGAAGTAATTGTCTAATATTTAACAAATACTCCCAAGCAATCTCACAAATTCGTTTAGGAGGTCAACATGACAAAACGAAACTTTAGAATCGTCGCTTTTTTTATGATGATACTTTTAGTGGTTTCTTTAACTGGCTGTATGACAGATACCAGTTATCCAGGTACATTAAATATCGTTGAAGCGTCGCAAGTAATTGAATCAGCAAACAGTCCAGGTGTCATTGTGATAGATGCAAGAGGTCAAGAGGCCTACGATAAAGGCCATCTCGTTGGCGCTATCTGTCTCTCTCCCGATGAATTAGTCGTTGAATCGCCTGTGCCAAAGACCTTGGTCGATCAGGCGACATTTGAAAGCATCCTTTCAAAGCATGGTATTTCAAATGACTCTGTTGTCTATATTTACGATGACAACGGTGGCGTAAGTGCTGGTAGAATTTGGTGGACACTGCACGTTTACGGACACAGTTCAGTAATGATCGTCAATGGTGGCGCATCGGAGTTGGTTAAAGCGAAAGCAGAACTAACTGTGGACCCAACGGTATTGCCTGAAACCAGCTACACAGCAAGTGCTTTAGATTCAAGCCAAGTTGCGAGCTTTGAAGCGGTTAAAGCGGTCACTGAAGATGCACAAACAAAAGTTAAGCTTTTAGATGTGAGATCTTCGGCTGAGTATGCAGAAGGTCATATTCCTGGTGCGATTTTATATCCGCACACTCAAAATCTTTACAAAGATGGCACCTTTATGTCGAGCAGAGACCTTAAGCTATTTTATCAAGATGCAGGTTTTTCTGTAGACGATGAGATCATCTTATATTGCAAATCCTCATATCGAGCAACACAAGCGGTAGCCCTTTTAGAAGAAGCAGGCTTCAAAAACCTTAAGGTTTATGATGGTGCTTGGATCGAATGGTCTAGCTTGATGGACACAACAGAAGTACAAGAAGATACAGCACCCGTTGGGGAATCTGATGGATCCTGATGGATCAAATGGAGGAAGAAGATGAGCAAGAAATGGTTAGCGTTACTATTGTCATTGGTTATGATCTTATCTTTAGCAGCATGTGGTAAGGCCGATGAACCTGCATCAATGGAAGTGGCGACACAAGAAACGCAACAGACGACTGAAGCGGTAAGCTTTGATATGACTGCATTAGTGGCTGACTACTTTGCAAATATGCCTGAGCATATTTACAAGATTGATCAGACTGAATTTATTGAAAAAGTAAAAGCGTCAGAAGAAATGACGATTATAGATATTAGAAGTGCTGAAGACTACGGTAAAGGCCATGTAAGTGGCGCTGTAAATATGCCTTGGGGCGTTGCTATCGCAGAAGGCTTATCAAGCATTCCTTCAGACAAACCAGTGTTTGTTTACTGTTATACAGGTCAAACAGCAGGTCAAGCGGTTGCGACTCTTAACATCGCTGGCTTTGACGCAAGAAGTGTCAACCTCGGTTGGAATTTAGGTATTTCAAAAGTTGAAGGTGTTGATGCAGTTACAGTAACGGATGCTGCAACACTTACAGCAGGTGCTACTGAAATTTCAGCAGACGTTCAAGCTGCAATGACAGCCTATTACGAAGGACTTGCTGCAGTTGCAGATTCAAAATACAAAAATTATAAAGTATCAGAAGACGATTTAAAAGCGATGGTAGATGCAGCAGATCCATCAATCTACATCTTGTCAGTAAGAAAAGCAGAAGATTTTGCTAAGGGTCATATCGAAGGCGCTAGCAATATTCCTTTTGGAAAAACAATGGCAGAATCGTTTGCAACCCTTCCTATGGATAAAACCATTGTCGTATACTGTTATACGGGTCAAACTGCTGGTCAAGTAACCGCAGCATTAAGATTGATGGGCTATGATGCAGTTTCTTTAAATGGTGGCATGGGAACTGGCGCAAATGCACCTTCAGGCTGGGCAAATAAAGGCTTCCCACTTGTATCAGAGGTAACGACGACACTTGAAAAGCTTTATGCTGAAATGCCAGAGCATATCTATAAAATCAGTGAAAAAGACTTTGTACAAATGGTTGTAGAAGGTCAAGATATGACGATTTTAGATATTCGTTCTGCTGAAGATTATGGCAAAGGTCACGTTCAAGGCGCAGTGAACTTACCTTGGGGAACTGCAATAGCAGAGCAAATGGCTAACATTCCTGCTGATAAACCAGTATTCGTGTACTGCTATACAGGTCAAACTGCTGGTCAAGCAGTGGTTACTTTAAATCTTGCTGGACTTGATGCAAGAAGTGTCAACTTAGGCTGGAATCTTGGTATCTCAAAAGTTGAAGGCGTAGATGCAGTTACAGTAACAGATGCAGCAACACTAGGCTCAGAGGTTAGAGAAATTTCACCTGCAATCATGAGTGCAATTACAAGCTATTATGAAGGCTTAGGTACAATTGCTGATGAAAGATTTAAAAACTACAAAGTATCTGAAGATAATTTAAAAGCAATGATTGACAATAAAGAAGAAGGTTTCCAAGTATTATCTGTAAGAAAAGCAGATGATTACGTTGCTGGTCATATTGAAGGCGCTGTAAACGTTCCATTTGGAAAAGAAATGATTCCAGGATTCGTTTCAACATTAGACGCTTCTAAAAAGGTAGTGGTTTACTGTTATACTGGACAAACTGCTGGACAAGCAGTAGCTGTTTTGAGATTGATGGGCTATGATGCTGTATCGCTTAACGGTGGTATGGGAACAGCTGCAAATGCTCCAAATGGCTGGTTAAACAAAGGCTACCCAGTCGTTAAATAGTTGTTGCTTCATCATTTGAAAAGTAAAACTGAACTAGAGTCAAGACAAGCGGCCTTTCGTGATATAATCATGAGAGGCCCTTTTTTAAAGCCACAATCTCACTTGAGGTGAATATGAACATCAAAATCCCATATCATCAGCCATATCGATTGCATCATTCGGCTGTATTTGAGCTCTTAAAAAAAACGAAAGATCTTAATCATAAGGCGATACAGTTGTTAAAAGAGAAACTCGGACTCGATGACAGCTATGACGTTTTCCTCACACAATCGGCTACGGGTGCTCTTGAAATGATAGCACTTGCCCTTGGGTTAACCTGTGAGGATGAAGTCATTATGCCCTCCTTCACTTATGCAGCAACTGCCAATGCTTTTGCACGAACCGGTGCGAGAATTGTCTTTGCCGATATTCAACCGGAGACGTTAAACCTCGAACCAAACTCAGTTAAGTCACTGCTGAATGCGCGAACGAAAGCGATTGTTCCCATCCATTATGGTGGTGAGGCGGCTGACTTTGAGCAGCTTTCCAAGCTATGCGAGGACACTGAGTGTGTAATAATAGAAGATGCAGCGCACGGCATCGGTGCACATTATAAAGGTAAACCTCTCGGCACGTTAGGTTTAATGAGTGCTTATAGTTTTCATCATACGAAAAACATCCATGGTGGCGGTAGTGGTGGGGCACTGATACTCAACCGAAACCATGCCAAATATACAGAACAGCTTTACGAGTCGATCTTGGCCATCTACACACAAGGGACCGATCGATTTGCATTTATTGAGGGTCGAGTACCTACATATACCTGGCAGAAGCTGGGCGGTGAGTTTGAGATGACCGACTACAGTAAAGCAACTTTAATGGATCAGCTGATGCATTATGAATCGATCGTAGAAAGACGAAAAAACATATATAACAAATATGAAGATGCATTAAAATCGCTGAGTGAACAGACTAGGCTATTTACCATAGCACAATCATCAGAAGCGCATTCCAATAATGGACACATCTTTTGGATGGTTTTCAACTCGGTAGAGGAACGCCAGCTCATCCAAAGCATACTTACCAAGAACGGCATTTCAGCCTACACACACTATGAGCCTCTCCATTTATCAACTGCAGGGCGCTTATATGGGAAAACGGGCGAAGCACTTCCAGTGACAGAACGCATCGCTGACAGACTGCTGAGACTCCCTATTTACCACGAACTCACCGAAGAACAGCAAGATTTTATTATCGAAACCTTGCTAAATGGGATTATGGAATTAAACGGGAATAAATAATGCGTAAATAAGGAGCAACAATGCATGAAAACTTTCAACCTATTAGTGACAGGTGGCGCCGGATTTATTGGCAGTCATTTTGTAAAATATGCAAGAAAATCTGGGCATTTTGACACCATCGTTGTATTTGATAAGTTAACCTATGCAGCTGATTTAGAGCGTCTTGATGGCGTGATGTATACGCTTGAAGTGGGAGATGTCAAAGATACGGAGCGTTTATTAGAGATGTTAATTAAGTATCAAATAGATTATGTGATTCACTTTGCTGCTGAATCTCATGTGGATAGAAGCTTAGCGGATTTAGCCCCATTTATAGAAACCAATGTCATAGGGACTGCGTCTGTGATACAAGCGATTCGCCATTATCAAAATAGCCATACGCTAAAAAAGTGCCTACATATTTCAACCGATGAGGTATACGGAAGTAGATCATATGAAGCTGTAGCTGCAACAGAGGTTGATCCGCTGAATCCAACGAATCCTTACGCAGCCACAAAGGCAGCAGCCGATCAGCTTGTTATTGAACTGATGAATGAAGCGGTTTGCCCGACCGTTATCGTAAGAAGCAGTAACGTTTACGGTGAAACTCAAAATAAGGAAAAGCTAATTCCCAAATCATTAGAAGCAATCCTACAGAGTCAACCGGTGATTTTATATGGGGATGGCTTAAATCAGAGATCATGGCTATGTGTTGAAGATTATTGTCAAATCTTACTGATGCTTTTACTCGATTCCGTAACAGGTGAGATTTTTAATTTATCAGGAAAAGAAACCTATACCAATCAAGCCTTAATCGGCCAAATGCAACAGTGCTATCAAGAGATATTCAATCAACAGACACTGCCCATCGAATACGTCAAAGACAGAGCAAAGCATGACGTTGGGTATCACATCTCAGATGAAAAGTTGATGCGGTATTTAGCTGACCGAGGTTCTATGATATCTTATAAGAGAGTAGTTGATTTTTTTAGAGATTATATAAATGAGGCGAAAAATGGATTGGATCGAAGCAAAGCAAATCGTATCAAAAACGAAAAATGATCAGTGGTTTGGTACGGACTTTAATATGAACCTTTACCGTGGGTGTCACCATGGTTGTATTTATTGCGACAGTAGAAGTACATGCTATCATCTTGAGGATTTTGATCGCGTAAGGGGTAAAAAAGAAGCCCTTGAAAAGCTTAAAAGAGAGCTTAGAGGTAAGAGAAGTACTGGCGTTATAGGAACGGGTGCTATGAGCGATCCTTATAATCGATTTGAATCATCGGAACAATTGACCAGAGGTGCACTTGAAATCATAAGAGACAATCAGTTTGGTGTTGCTATTGCAACTAAGAGTGCGCTCGTTGCAAGAGATGTAGATATTCTATCTGAGATCAGTCCAGTGATCGTCAAGATGACCATCACAACCTATGATGAAACGCTTTGTAGACTTATTGAGCCTAATGTAAGCGTTACGAAAGAACGATTTGAGGCCATAAGGGTCTTATCTGATGCTGGAGTATTCACTGGCGTTTTGATGATGCCGATTCTTCCCTTTGTTAACGATACAGAGGAGAACATAACGCAAATTGTTGAGACTGCGGCTGCAATGGGTGCAAAGTTTGTCTATCCAGCATTTGGTGTGACTTTGAGAGATGGAAATCGTGAATATCTTTATCAGGCATTCAATCGAATCGATCCTAATCTCACGTTAAAATATCAGCAAACCTTTGGTAATCAATATTACTGTGAGTCACCCAATTCAAAGCAATTGGCAAATACCTTTAAAAAGCTGGTCAAAGAATATGGACTATACAGTAAGATGGCTGAAATCACAAAAGCGTATAAGTGGCCAAGAAAGCAGCATCAGCTTTCATTTTTTGACTGATAATTAGTTCTTTTAATTTTCAGATGCAATGAATGATTATCTTACGGAACTTTTTGATTCGCTCTACGTCATAATAAGTATAAAACTTTAAAAGTGAGGTGACATCATGAAAAGGTCATTATTAGCAACTGGACTCGCAATCCTTGTTGGCATTTCTACACTTTCACAGCCAACCTATGCGACCACAAATTTTGTGGATATAAACGAAACGCCACAAAAAGCAGCGATTGAGATGCTGTTTGATAGAGGCATAATACATGGAACGAGTGAAACGACATTTGAACCGGATAAACTGCTCAATCATGCAGAAGGGATTTTACTACTCGTCAACACATTTGATTTAAACTTAGATACAGTTAGATTTATCAAGGAACCGAA
The DNA here is from genome assembly GCF_058683495.1 of Fusibacter sp. QWL-12. Classification (NCBI taxonomy): domain Bacteria; kingdom Bacillati; phylum Bacillota; class Clostridia; order Eubacteriales; family Fusibacteraceae; genus Fusibacter; species Fusibacter sp. QWL-12. Next base: position 1,031,700 of record NZ_CM178745.1, on the reverse strand, counting down.
AGCTACTGATTACTTTAAAAATGCGGATGATGCAGCTTGGTATGCTTATGGATTTATCACAGCGAGTGTTAACGGTGTTGCACTAGACGCAGATCTATTACCGATGGAAAATTGGACGAGAGAGGACTTTATCAATGTATTGGTAACCACCTACGAACAAGAGTACAATTTACCAATGGTAAAATTGATTCCTGTTGATATTGCTGATGAAGAAAGTATTACACCAGAGTTCAGTGGGGCGATACAAAGAGCGTTAAGCTATGGCTTAGTAGAATTAGATGCTCAAAACAATATTAATCCAAAGGAACCATTATCTAGAGCGGAAGCAGCTGAGATGATTGCGCATTTGATTGAAAGAGAAATAGAAAGACAACAATAAGATAATAAAATATATAAAGTCCTATGAGCTAATGTAGAAGCATCTACGCCCTAGCCATAGGATTTTTTTTTGCATTAAAATACCAAGAATGCTCATAAATACTTTGTTTTTCAATGAAGTATTCTTAATATTTAAAAAATAGTGATTCAACGGCTTGACAAATCAAATGATAATAATTATCATTAAAACGAATAAATGATAACTATTTTCAATAAAGGAGTAAGCTATTGAGTCTCGATCAAATATTAGCATTTCATTGTGCCCCGACGTTAGTGGGCCTTAAACCTGCAAACCTAATCTCTCATAAACCCTTTGAAGTGGTTGCAACTACAAAAAAAGCATTAGATGATAACGCCATTGATATGACTTTGCTGTGGCACTGTAATTGTAAAGATTTAACTTTGGTATATCATCGTGAAAAACTGTGGCAGCATCTGCATTCACCAGAAATATGGGGCTACCTTATGGTGCAAGGCTATCCAATGTACAGCTCTTTAGAGACCATCATTGGGCATCTTAAAAAAAGAATTATTGAGTTGAAAGAGTTCCCACATGAAGTCGGGTTGTTTTTGGGCTATCCATTAATCGATGTCTTGGGTTTTATCAAAAACAATGGCCAAAATTGTAAGTTATGTGGTTATTGGAAAGTTTATGGAGATGAAAGTGAAGCGAAATGTCTCTTTGATTCATTTAGCAAGGCGAGAGATGAAATGTGTGCAAAAGTAAATTCGGGTTATACTGTAGCAGAAATATTGACGGTAGCATCTTAAAAATAGGAGGAAAAAATGGGAAAAACAGCAGTCGTTTATTGGAGCGGTACAGGTAATACAGAAGCAATGGCAAAAGCAATTACGGAAGGTTTAAAGAGTGAAAATAGTGAGGTTACACTTTATAATGTATCTGAAATAACTGCAGAACAAGCTCTCGGTTTTGAACGCTTGGTATTAGGCTGTCCTTCAATGGGTGCTGAAGTTCTTGAAGAAATGGAGTTTGATCCATTTTTCTCTGACATAGAAAAAGGACTCAGTGGGAAAAAAGTTGCTCTCTTTGGTTCATATGGATGGGGTGACGGCGAGTGGATGAGAGACTGGCAAAGTCGCACAGAAGCAGCTGGCGCTTCACTTTTTGAGGAAGGGTTAATCATCAATGAGACACCATCTGAGGATGATTTAGCTCGATGCGCGCAATTTGGTGCTAGATTTTCAAGATTCTAATGCTTTTCTAATGAAAATCAAAGGCGGTTTATAGAAAAGAAGGCTAAACTAATAGTATCAAAAACTTATCTGTAATGGAGGTCTTATGAAATCCGTTAAAGAGGAATTTAAAATTGGTATCTTACCAATTATCGGTTTTTCTACTATTATATTGTTTGGCATCCTCTGGGTGATCATGGTAACTAAGTTTGTTGCCAAGGTGGGAAGTCTAGGCCCAATGGGGGTATTCTTTCCTTTTATAGGTTTGTTCTTTATTGGAGCGGGAACGATAGAGCTTATCGCATATATCAAGCGAAGAGCGCATGATGATGAACGTTAAAATGTACTGTAATAAGATGTGAATTAAGACTTTAATCTTGAAGGGATTAGAGTCTTTTTTATTATAATAAGCATTAAAAATAAAAGAAAACCAGTATCGTGTCATTGGAACTACACCCCACTTATTATGTCAAATAAGTGGGGCGCATTTCACATTCACGTTACTGGTTTTTATTAAGCAACAATCATTAGAATGCAGGAACAACTGCACCTTTATATTGCTCTTGGATGAAGTTTTTCACATCATCAGATTGTAACACTTTAATTAGCGTTTGGATTGTTTCATCATTCAAATGCTCTGGTGTTACAGTGACGATGTTTGCATAAGGTGAGTCTGCACCTTCGATTACAACTGCATCTTCAGTTGGCACTAAGCCTGCTTCAAGTGCGTAGTTGGTGTTAATAACCGCACCATCAACATCTTCAAGAGTTCTTGGAAGTTGTGCTGCATCGATTGGCTTAAATACAAGTCCAAGTGGATTTTCAACGATGTCCGCTTCAGTTGCTTCTAATGTTGCGTCTGCAGATAATTTAATAATGCCATTTGCTTGAAGTAATAAAAGTGCACGGCCTTCATTCGTTGGGTCATTTGGGATCGCAATAGTTGCACCTTGACCAATTGTATCTACCGAATCAAAAACATTTGAATATAAGCCAAGTGGCTCTACATGTACTGAACCAGCGCTAACAAGCTCGATATTGTGTTCTTTTGCAAATGAATCCATGTAAGGAACGTGTTGGAAGAAGTTTGCATCGATTTCACCTTCACTAAGTGCAAGGTTAGGAGTCACATAATCTGTAAACTCAACGATTTCGAGTGTAATACCTTCTGCTTCAAGTGCAGGTTTGATGTGCTCTAAAATTTCTGAGTGAGGAACTGGTGTTGCACCTATTTTTAGGACGCTTGTCGCTTCTTCTTTTTTCGCACAGCCTGTAAGTACAAGGGCTGCAATTAAACCTATCGTTAAAACCAAAGTTGTTATTTTTTTCATTTGATGCCTCCAAATTAGATTATTTATATTTGTTGTTTATTATTTTGATCAACCTTATTCAAGATTTTCTATTTTCTTCTGTGAACCAGTAGGCGATTTGCCAACCAGTTACCTAGTGATTGCAATAATTGAACCATGATAACCAATATAATGATCGTTGCAATCATGACGTCTGTTTGAAAGCGGTGATAACCATAGCGGATTGCGAGGTCACCGATACCACCACCACCGACAGCACCTGCCATAGCAGAATAGCCAATAAGGTTGATGATGGTAATCGTCGTACCTAGAATGAGGGCAGGCAATGCCTCTGGCAGCATTACTTTTGTAATGATTTCCCATTGGTTTGCACCCATAGCGGTTGCTGCTTCTATGACGCCACCGTCAACTTCATAGAGTGAAGTTTCTACGATTCTGGCAAAGAAGGGGATGGCAGCGACCACAAGCGGTACGATGGCCGCATTGGTTCCGATAGAGGTTCCGACGATCAAACGCGTAAATGGGATGATAAAAATCATCAATATGATAAAGGGCATCGATCGCATCATGTTAACGACGTAAGATAAAATGCGATTGAGCAGTGGTCTTTCTAATATATGACCTTTAGAAGTAATCACAAGAACGATGCCAAGCGGTAAGCCAAACAAAATTGTAAATGAAGTTGCCACAAACACCATATAGAGTGTTTCTAGACTGGCCTTTAAAAGTAACTGAGTCATTAGAGCACCTCCACTACAACATGTTGGTCTTCAAAATAGGCGATGACACGACCCATTTCATCTTCAGACGGTGTTAGAACTTCGATTAATAATTTTCCAACTACTTGTCTCTGTATGGATTCGATATTCCCCGACAAGATGTTTACGTCATATGGAAATTGTCTAATGAATCCAGAAATAATTGGCGCGTTTGCACTGCCATTTGAAAAGGTTAGGTGTAATCTGGTTCCTTTTTGAGTTAAAAATTCAGGTGCTTCTAGCTCACCTAAAAAATGACGAGTTTGAGGTGTTGGAACGGTCGAAAAGAGTTCTGCAGTAACGCCTTTTTCGATTATTTTACCTGCCTCAAGAATTGCGACTTTATTGCATATCGCTTTAATGACTTCCATCTCATGTGTGATGACCACTAACGTGATGCCAAGTTCATAGCTGAGCGTTTTTAATAAGGACAGTATTTGCTTGGTGGTCTTTGGATCAAGTGCTGAGGTTGCTTCATCGCATAATAGAATTTCTGGTTCCGTCGCAAGAGCTCTTGCAATACCGACTCTTTGCTTTTGACCACCACTTAGATTACTTGGATAAACATTGGCTTTATCTGTTAGTTCAACTTTTTCAAGTAGTGAGGTAACTTTTTCTTTAATGATCGCTTCGCTGTATTTTTGAAGTCTCAATGGAAACGCGATGTTATCATAAACGGTTTTGCTGCTTAAAAGGTTGAAGTTCTGAAAGATCATGCCGATATTCTGTCTTGATTTTCTAAGTTCTTTTTCAGATAGAGCTGTAATATCAACACCTGAAATTACAACGCGCCCTGATGAGGGTTCCTCAATGCGATTGATGCATCTAATCAGTGATGATTTACCTGCACCACTTAAACCGATGATTCCGTAAATGTCACCTTTTTCAATTTCTAGATCAATACCGTCAAGCGCTTTAACGATTTGACCATTTTTTGAATATACTTTTGTTAATTCTGAGATTTGAATCATTAAAAAACTCCTTCTGCATAGAACATGCAAAAGGAGCTTAAAAACATCCTCTCACATCTTCCAGTTACTCTGACGGAATTAGCACCATGTCATAAGACTGGTTGCTGGGTTTCACAGGGCCGTTCCCTCCACCTCTCTGGATATGAGCTCATATTAAATTTTCGCGAAAACTGCAATTAAAAAGCCTCTTTTCACACAAGAAAAGAGGCCATGATAAACATTTGCTCTCTCTCATCTGTGGATTTCTCCCAGGAATTAGCACCACTACCTTATGAATGGTTGGTTGCCGGGCATCATCGGGCCAGTCCCTCCGCCGCTCTGGATAAGAGTTAAATTGTAATTGCTATGAAATGGATTATAGACAATCTGATACATACTGTCAACACATTTAATTTTATTTAACAATTAAAAGTTTATTCTGAAAATTCACACATTTCGAGTGGCTATTTAGAATTGTTAATTGTGTTACTCTTTTGAATTGACCTTATCCATTGGAAATACAAAATAATTGATAAGGCCACTTATAATCAAACCGATGAATGTATCCAGTGTACGATAGAAAGCATATGATACTTGGTTACCACTGGATGTGCCAAGTCCGATCGCTAGAAACACAATGATTGCGATTTTAATCGTACCTTGCCACTTAAATAAATTGCAGACATAGATGACGATGACAATTCCAAGTCCTATCGTAATCGGATTCATGGGAAGTAAAAGTGAAAATGTTAGTGCAATAAGTGCGCCTAAAACAGTCCCCAATAGTCGATCGCGAATGACGGAAAAGGTTGCTGTCATCGTCGATTCCATAGCAAATACGGCTGCAATAGCTGCAAAAAACGGGTTTGTCAGCTGAAAGCGATCTGCTACAAAAAGGGTAATCATTACTGCGATTCCAGTTTTTATACTGCGTGGACCAATACCATGTCTTGTGAGTTTGTTGAGTGTGTTTTTGAGCATGATTGCCTCCAGTGAAGGGTGATGTGATTGAGTGAAAACTTATTTTACTTGATCGTGTTAAAATCATAATATCTTATCCGCAATTAAGTTGATAATGTCGCTATCTGATTATACCCAATTTAGCTCTAATTAGTCGAGTTCGATGATGTGTGTTGCGATGCGTTCAACAAAGTGCGTGTCATGCTCGATAAACAGCATCGTAGGTTCATAATTAAGTATCATATCTTCTAGTTGAACCCGTGAAAGGAGATCGACAAAGTTAAGAGGCTCATCCCAAATATAGAGATGTGCTCTTTGACAGATGCTAGCTGCGAGTAACACTTTTTTCTTTTGGCCTTCACTGAGGTGTTGTAACTCCTTATCGAATAAAACAGCAGAGAAATCTAATTTAGTTAACATACTGCGTAGAAGATGTAGCTCAATTTGGTTGGCCTCGGCATATGCTTTAAAGCTACCTTCAAGAAAGGACGTATCTTGTGAGACATAAGAGATAACTAAGTCCCTTGCTATTTTAATTCGTCCGCTAGTCATCAAATTTGAAACATCTTCTTCCAAAAGTGTTGGGTCATATTGTTTTAATACAGCTTTGAGTAGTGTTGATTTGCCTGATCCGTTTCTACCTGTAATGGTGTAGCGTTGCGTCGCTTCTATTTGAAAGCTGAGATCTTCAAGCACAAGCATTTCGCCATACGCTAGTGATTCTATATCAAAGGCGATATATGGCTGCGATAATGCCGGTTCTTGTATCAACTCCAGCGGCTCTGCAACCTCGAGATTCTTAAGCAATTTTTTCTTGTCCTCTAATGCTTTATCTCTTCGCTTTTCGATGACCTTCGCACGCTTCATCATTTTCGCCGCTTTGTGACCAACAAACCCGCGATCTGGAACATCAGAACCAAACTTACTCTTTTCAGTTTGATCCGACCAACCAGCAGTTCGTTTAGCGGCATCCCCCAACCGCTTGATATCCTTTAGAAGCTTTTCATTCTCAGCCACTTCAAACTGATCTTGATAGGCTTTATTTTGCAACCAAGTAGAGAAGTTGCCTTTTTGAATTTCTATATTTGTTTTATTGATCGATAAAATATGGTCGATGATTTCATCTAAAAACAAACGATCATGTGAGACGATGATAAACCCTTTTTTTCGTTTGAGATAGGCAGCAACCGTAGCTCTGGCATCCACATCGAGATGGTTGGTTGGCTCATCAATCAATAGAAAATTATTGGATTTTAGAAACAACACTGAAAGAAGTGCTTTTGACTGTTCCCCTTGACTTAACGTCTCAAATGGACGATCAAGCAAAGATTCGTCCAGACCGATGTAGCTAAATTCACGAAGGAGTGCCCATTCTTCTAAATCCGGATCGATTTGTGTTAAAAGCTCTCTCGTAAATAATGACGTATCCTTTACTTCGTAGGGGAAATAATCAAAATGAACTGAAGCACTGATCTGACCAGTAAAAGGCATTTCACCTAACAGTAGTTTTAGAAATGTGGTTTTACCTCTACCATTTCTACCTGTAAAGCCAAGTTTCCAGTCTGTATCCATTTGAAAGGATACATTTTCAAAAATTTTATCGTAGCTGCCCTCATAGGCAAAACTTAAATTTGTAACTTTTATTTGTGACATTGTGGTCCTCCTATTTGATTTGCAAGGTGTAATAGCGTTTAATTTTATGCAACAAAATAGGATGCAAGAAACCTCGCATCCTAATAAACACTTAGCAAAACAAATCCACCTTGGGAAAGGGGACTTCATGCATAAATCTATAATTTGAGCGGATGATAACGAACCTCTTGCAGCGTATGACAAAAAAACGGTATAAAACCGATTCTTGACACCTATTTAATTGCTTAGCAAGAAGTATGATTCATCTTTTCAACTCCAATCTTTTTTATAATTCTTTTAGATGGTAACACAAAATTTGTAAAAGCGTCAAGACTTATTCAGTAAAATTTAGAACCAAAGGTGTGTCGAAAAGTGCTTCCTTTGTCCAAAAATTATAATAAACCGTTACGGGTTTTATAACGATACTTTCAATGTCATTTTCATTAAGTACACCCTGATATTGATCATAGTAATAGTAATTAACACGATAAATTTTTTCGAACTCATTTTCCGAAACCAGTATGGCCTCATCGCTATAAGAGATTAACTCCTGTCTTTCAACATACATATTTGGACCAAGTTTATTGGACATTTTTGCGAAGAACGCGTTTGTTGGATAAGTGGAATTGTGAATGTACCAGTTAAACTCATAATCACTATCGTTGGGAAGACGATAGTTCACCTCGTAGTTGGGATACCCTGCTGCATCTTCGATCCATTGGGTACTAATTATTTCAAATTGATCAAGTAAGTTTGCATCGGTGATGACAAATCCAATGTCTTGAATCCCTAGGAGTTTAAATGACTTGATAGGAATCGGTTTGAAATCATCGGTGCTGAAATGATTAACGCTTAGAGCAATCGGTCCCTCCAGAATACGCCTTTTTTTTGAAGGATCACTATTAGAGCCCAACTTAAAATCATCTGTATAAAGGTGTCCGCCGTAGTTTTGAGTTTCGCCGTTGATTTCTATCAAAAAACCAATACTTCTGCTTTCGATTCTGTAGGGAAAATCAATTTCAGGTGACTGCTCTACATTAAACTTTAAGTTAAGCTCAGAATTGTTCTCTCTTTTAATGCCACTTACATATGACATTGAGAAATTCCCGGATGGAATCGAGAGCGTTGTGTTAGCGCCTTTTGCTTGAATTTCAACATCCTGATAAGAAGCGGTGGTAGTAGTAAAATCAAACTGACGACTAAACATTGGCCAACTGATGTAAAGTCCAAAGCAGCATATTAGAAGAAAGGGGATGATTTTGAGAATCACTCCAAAGTGTAATTTAGGTAGATCACTTTCATTTGATAAGTGCTCGATAGAGGTCAAAATCTTTTGAATGATCAACTTAAATATAATTGAAAGTGCGTGTGCCATAAGATAGAGCACGACAAGTGTTCCAAGTGAGTAGTCTGAATAAGTGATGACCAATAACCCTAAAATGAGTCCACTATAAAGGATTCTTCTAGCTTGCGACTGTACTTGTAGCAAATGGAATGAAAATGTAATCGGTAGCAAGGTGCCTAAGATTTTAAGTAGGCTCTTTAAGATTTCTACTATACCGAACTGATATTTAAAATAAGAGCTGTATTTGTATACATGAGATAAGAATTCTTGTAATTTAATTTGCGAAGTAAACTCTTTAAACGGTATGTATCGATTATAGTCGAGTAGACTATAAACTGGATAATTTGAAAATAACCAAATAACAATAAAAGTAATTAACGCACCAAAATAAAACTGATCAAGACGAGAGGGTCTTTTGGAAAGCACTTCATTACTTACATAAGATCTAACGCCAAATGCGATTAGTAAAAAGGCGATGATGCCTAGAGTTCCCATCATGTTTCGCTCCTTTCTATGCCAAGCTCATAGCGATAAGCGATTATAAAGTTAGTGTAGACTGCCAAGCGTTCTTCGTAGAGTTTTTTACCAGTAGCTGTTTGAAGCCATGGCACTCTGCTAGATAATTGAGCGTGATAAGTTTCGACTCTGTCTAGTATAGTTTTGTATGTGACTTCAGGTTCAGTGGCAGCTGCAATAGCATCCCAAGCGATACTCATTGCACCGACTTCGTCGAGAATGTCAGCATCCATTATAATCCTTGATTCAAGATTAAGCAGACTACTATCTTCCAACCGCTTATTATGCTTTTCTATTGCTTCAAGTACCATCGCTTTCTTTGGTTCTGGATAACCTTGACTGGTGAGGAAGACCTCAGCCATTTGTCTGCCCACCAACGCATGCTCGATCTGATCATCCCAGCCGATATCGTGTAAAAGTGCGGCGAATTGGATAACCTCTAAATTACCACCTTCAGCTGCTGCTAACCTTTCAGCCCAATTTACCACCCTCAAAGTATGTTCATATCTACTGCGAAATGGATACCGATTGGGGCGATTATTCTCCTCGATTCTTTGCTTTGCAAATTGTTTAACGTTTTCAAGAGTAAGTGCACCATTAGCCATATGTATTCACCTTTCTTTGCGTTTAATCATAACGCTCAATACATAAATTATAAGCCAGATGACATTATAAAAAAAGAAAAATTGGTAATCTTTGCATACACTTAGATAATATTGGTATAATGGTTATAGTGAGAAAGGAGCCTATCTATGCAAAATCAAAATAATTCGCCTCTAGAGGCACTCATTAAAAATTTAGAGTCTTCTACAGTCACTGGATTAACTGACGATCAAGCCATAAAAAAGCGTGAGACGTTTGGTTATAATCGATTAGAGGCTGGCAAACGTAGAACACTTATCAACATGATCCTAGATCAGTTTAAAGATTTTACAGTAATTATACTTATGATCGCTGCTGTCATATCCATATTTTTAAAGGAGATGATCGATGGGATCGTCATCTTGGGAATCGTGGTTTTAAACGCAGGCCTTGGTGCGTATCAGGAAAACAAGGCGAGTAATGCACTAGATGCGCTTAAGAAGATGGCTTCTCCCAAAACCAAAGTCATAAGAGGGGGAAAGCTCATCGAGATTGATTCACCGGAGTTGGTTCCAGGAGACTTAGTCAAACTAGATACAGGTGACTTTGTACCTGCTGATCTCAGATTAGTTGAGTCTGTTAACTTAAAAATAGATGAATCTGCATTAACTGGCGAATCCGTTCCAGTGGAAAAGGATTACCTAAGCACCGTCGATGAAAATGCACCTTTGGGAGATCAAACCAATGCCGCCTTTTCAGGTACCATCGTCACTTATGGTTATGGTAAAGGCATCGTCGTCAAGACGGGAATGTCCACACAAATCGGTCAAATAGCTAAAATGCTAAATGAAACTGAAGATGAAATGACACCGCTTCAAAAGAAACTGGCGCAGTTTGGCAAGATGCTAGGCATCGTCTGTTTAATAGTCAGTGTATTGATTATAGTTCTTGGCATCATAAGAAATGAACCGCTTTTAGAAGTGTTCTTAACGGCAGTATCCCTTGCTGTTGCAGCGATTCCAGAAGGACTTCCAGCGGTTGTTACGACCGTTTTAGCGCTAGGGATGCAAAGAATGGTTTCAAAGCATGCCATCATGAAACGATTGAGTGCAGTTGAGACGCTTGGATCAACCACAGTGATTTGTACCGATAAAACAGGAACCTTAACACAAAATAAAATGACCGTTCAAGCCCTCTATGAAAGTCTAAATCTTTACGAAGTAACAGGAACGGGCTACTCATATGAAGGTGAGATCAAAGGTGTTAATGAACAAAGCAGTTCTGCGAAATGGCTCTACCTAACGGCAGCCCTTTGTAATGATGCAGAGATCGAAGGGGAAAGCTGTATTGGTGATCCAACAGAAGGTGCACTACTTGTGCTTGCTCATAAAGGTGGCGTGGATTATAAAGTTGCGAGGAAGGACTATCCAAGATTGGACGAGTTTCCATTTGACTCCGATCGAAAACTCATGTCAACCGTACATGAAATTGATTCAAAACGCGTTCTTTTAACCAAAGGAGCTCCAGATGAGCTGTTGTCAAGAGCAACTAAGATTTGGAAAAACGGGCAAAGCTTTGACATGACAGAAGAAGACCGTGAGCAAATCCTCTCCCAAAACAAAGCCTATGCCAAAGAGGCACTTAGGGTCATTGGCTATGCTATGAGAGAAATACATGAAAATGATAAAGCTGTAGACTCTGAAATTAATTTAACCTTTTTGGGTTTGTCGGGAATGATTGATCCACCTAGAGAAGAGGCAATCAAAGCGATAAAAATCTGTAAAAATGCAGGCATTCGCGTCGTTATGATTACAGGTGATCACATTACCACGGCATCCGCTATCGCTATGCGAATGGGGATCATTGAAACGGATACCGCTGGAATTGAAGGGAGTGCCATCAATGGTTTAAGTGAATCTGAACTGATAGAACTTCTTAAAATCAAGAATGTATTTGCAAGGGTTTCACCTGAACACAAGTTGCGTATCGTTAAAGCCTTAAAATCAGATCGTCAGGTAGTCGCAATGACGGGTGATGGTGTAAATGATGCACCAGCGTTAAAGTCAGCCGATATTGGTGTCGCAATGGGTATCACAGGTACCGATGTGAGTAAAGAAGCTGCGGATATGATTCTAACAGATGATAACTTCGCGAGTATCGTTAGTGCTGTAGAAGAAGGTCGCATCATCTACAGCAATATTAGAAAATTCGTGGGATTTTTATTATCGTGTAATATTGGCGAAATTCTGATCATCTTCATTGCAATGGTGTTTAATTGGGGAATTCCATTGGTTCCGATACAGCTCTTATGGGTGAATCTCATTACCGATTCACTACCTGCTTTTGCTTTGGGACTTGAAAAAGGCGAATCTACGATTATGAATCATCAACCAAGATCGATTGATGAACCGATTATCGATCGTAAAATGGCTTATGCCATCGGTTTTCAGAGTATAGGGCTTACCATAGCAGTGCTCGCTGCTTATCAAATAGGGCTGAGAATCGAAGGTTCAACTATAGAATTGGCAAGAACATACGCTTTTAGTACGCTTATATTAGGTGAAATGTTTAGAGCATATTCTGCTAGACGTGAAGACAAAGGTATTTGGCAATTTAACCCTTTCTCAAACAAGTTGCTCAATTTATCCGTTGTGATCGCATTAACTTTATTGTTTGGCGTCATCTATATTCCTGCATTACAAGTGATATTTAGTACTGTGCCCCTCTCATTTGGTGAAGTGGATTTAATCCTACTCCTAAGCTTGTTACCACTGGTTTTTGGTGAGCTTTCAAAGATTGCTCAAAAGGTTTTTATAAAAAATTAACAATACGGCAAATACGGTTGTAAAAGGGAATCGGTATATATTATAATGTCAGTGGGACATCAAGTGTACAGTGTAAGGAATTACCTTACTTGATTAGGGTTATTAATAAGGAATAGGAGATGTATTATGAGCAAACCAGTTCTCTCTAAGCATTTTGAATCTAGAAAGCCTTCAAGTGTGCGTTTGGCACAGATGAAGTACGAAGAACGTGCCGTTAAGCCAGAGGCAGTTATCAATGTAGGGATCGGTAACGTATCACTACCAACTAACCCAGCTATGATGAAGCGTTTATTTGAAATGAATGCACCAGAAAGTCCGTTTTCTAAAGGCGTTATCCGTTACTCAACGACTGCTGGTACAGTAGAATGTCAAGATGCGTTCAAGAACATTCTTAGCTGCGAAGGCTTTGATACAAGCAAATTACATGTTCAAGTAACTGATGGTGGTTCTGCAGGTATGGAACTTTTGTTAATTGGTGTTTGTGGACCTGCTGGTTCAGATGAAAGTCCACTATTAATGATTGACCCTGCTTATACTAACTATATTTCTTTCGCTGAACGCGTAGGCAGAAAAACGGTTACTGTAAAAAGACAATTAAGAGAAGATGGTAAGTTTTCATTACCTGAGATGTCATTAATTGAAAAAACTATCGTTGAAAATAAACCGGGTGCACTTTTAGTTATTCCTTATGATAACCCGACTGGTCAATTATATGATTATGCGACTTTACAAGAACTTGCAAAATTATGCGTTAAATACAATATGTGGATGGTGAGTGATGAAGCTTACAGAGAGCTTTATTACGAAGAAGGTACACCACTTGTTAGTATCTGGGGTATTACTGATGCAGAAGTACCTGGTATCGAAGGTAGAAGAATCAGCATCGAAACTGCTTCAAAAGTATGGAATGCATGTGGCTTGAGAATTGGCGCTATGATTACAGATAGCCCAGAATTCAACAACCGTTCGGTTGCAGAATACACAGCAAACCTTTGTGCAAATGTAATTGGTCAGCATATTTTCGGCGCATTAGCACATGAAACGAAAGATCAAATCGCGGGCTGGTGCCAAAACATCCGCGGTTACTATAAAGAGCAAATCCTAATGGTATACAACGGCTTAAAAGCGCTTGAACCAAAATTAATCGTTTCAAGTCCAGATGCTTCAATTTATTCAGTAATCGATGTTAGAAATGTTGTAAAACCTGGCTTTGACTCAGTAGAGTTCGTGCTTTACTGTGCGCAAGAAGGCGCTGTAGAAATCGATGGCGTTGAAACAACACTTTTAGTTGCACCGATGAAGGGCTTCTATGATATCGATGGTAGCATGGATAATCCTGGTAGCACACAGTTCAGAATCTCGTTTGTTGAGACCCCTGAAAATATGGCTAAAATCCCTGAATTATTTGTTAAACTACTTCGTCAATACGAAGCGAAAAGAGCTTAATTAGCGAATTCAATAATAAGTAAGATGTAAACCTGTATACATTTCCTGTATACAGGTTTTTTTATAGTTCTATGGGGTAAGTATGTTATACTCTCGATTTAAAGGAGGTAGAAATGCTAGGAGAAAAAATTACATCTAATAAGATTTTGAGATTGATGGCGTGGGCACTACTAATTACGATTATTTTTAACTTGATCTATACATATTACTTACACCTCTCAATTGATCATTATATTGAAGATTATCAAAATCAACAAAATACAGCCATTAACATAGCGGATTTATTTATTTCAGAGAAGTTTGAAAGTATCTACGATGATTTGAATATCATTAGAAATTCAAACGAAGTTTTACTCTATAAGTCTAATTCAGAAGATGAATATGCATTATCGCAAATTGAATCACTTTTTGAACGTTATGCCTCAAATAAGAGTGGCCTTACACAAGTAAGATTACTTTCAGATGAAGGTATGGAGCTCGTTAGGGTCAACAAAGTAGATGATCAAGTGGTAAGAGTCCCTAAATCTGAGCTACAGGATAAATCAGATCGATACTATTATATACACGCACTTGGTGCATCAGAAAATCAGATTTATGTGTCTGATTTTGATTTAAACATAGAAAATGGTGTAATTATTGTCCCTTATGAGCCAACCATTCGATTTACAATTAAAGTAAACGATGTGACTGGAAAATTAGTAGGCCTAATCGTTTTAAATTTTGATGGTGAGAAGTTCTTCTCTGTGATCAGCCGATACGAAAATCTCGATATCAGTGATATTGAAATTGGGATTCTGGATTATAACAATTATTGGTCGCTTAGTAATACTATGGAGAATGATTATTTGGGTATTTCTTTAACTGTAAAGTCAAATCAATCTGATGAGATGAGAAGTATTTTCGATGAAATCGTTCAAAAACAAGGCGCACCAAAGCAGGGTGATTTCAATCTTGAAAATAAATATTATCAGTATAAAGAAATTGCAGAGATTGAAGAAAATAAATATTTATTTGAAGGTAAAATATTTTCTTGGTATTTTGTAAGCTATTTTAACATCGATCTGCTGATTGAACACGATCATCCATTTATACATTCGAGCTTAGTTGTTCAAATGACAGCTTCTATTGTGGTATTCATTATATCTTACGCCTTAATCTATTTGGTAGGTCAAAAGAGACGTCAGAATATACTGATGCTCACGTCTGCGTATATTACCAATAACACACATGAAGGAATCTTGTTATTGGGTAAAAACAAGGAAATTTTGTACTGTAATACGGTATTTGAGGATATCTATGGCTATAAATTAAGTGAAATTCAAAATAAACCGATTGTAACCTTGTTTAACTCTGGGTTGGCATTTAATGAAGCCAGCGAGACCGATGAAATCTATAATGCAAATATATGGAATAAAACCAAAAGAGGCAACTGGTTATATAAACATCTAGTAGTCAAAAGGATTCTAGATGAGAAAAAGCGATTACAGTACTACGTTGGCATTTACTCTGAGCCTGTGGCTGGTGACCCACTCTTAGATCAAAATTCATTATCAGAATACAGTACCTCATTACTTGCTGTCACTCAAATCGACCAAATTGGGGATTATATTGATGAAATGATGTATGACACATCTGATTTCATGGTGATCGCCATACAAATGGTTGGTGAAAGTCGTAAACTGCTTGAAACCAGTCAATCGGTTCATGGAAAGTTTCTGATGGCTGGAGAAGAAGCATTAAAATTAGAATTGCGTTATCAAATGCTCGCAGTACCGAAGACAGATATGCTGATTATGGTGGCGCCTTTGGAGACTGAGCTATCAAAAGACAAAGGTTCCTTTAATCAACCTGAAGAAAAAATCGTAGATGAAGCGATTAAGGATTTGGATAGCTTCTTAAGAAAGCTTCAAATCACATTAGGATATACTGAGGTTGAATGTAAGTATATAACAGGTGTATCTATTTCAAAGGTACATGCAAAAAAAGGGAAAGTCCTCTTGCAGGATGCATTAATTGCGCTAGAGGCACTTGAAAAGTTTAAAAAGACAAACTATCTTGTATATGATGAGAAGTATTATGAGTATGTTAAATATCACTCTACATTAAAAAATGAGTTGAAGATGGCGTTTGCTCGTGATGAGTTTAGTGTGGTTTTTCAACCGCAATATAACACGTTTTCACGAGATATGTATGGTGTTGAGGCACTTGTTAGATGGAAAAATCAACTGTTAGGAAATATTCCGCCTACTGATTTTATACCGATTCTTGAGGAGACGGATGAAATTCTACTGCTTGGCAAGCATGTTCTTAATTTAATCATAAATGAACTTTCAGCGTCAGCGCTCCCAGATTTACCGATTCGGATTTCTGTTAACCTATCCAGTAGAGAGTTTGTAAATGCGGAAATCATACAAGAACTCATACGCAAAATCAAATCCTTGGATTATCCACAGCTCAAATGGTGTTTTGAGATTACTGAGACCACATTAGTAGATAATTTAGATAGAGCAAATGAAATCATACAGCTTTTACACGAGCAGGGCATTGAGATTTCAATCGATGATTTCGGTACAGGATATTCTTCACTTGGTTATCTAAAGAAGTTAAATGCGGATGAAATCAAAATTGATAGAATGTTTATTGGAGATTATCCAGAACGAGATAATGGTAATATATTAAAGGCCATCGTTGCAATGGGTAATGAAATGGGAATTAAGTTAATCATCGAGGGAGTTGAGACAGAGGCACAATACGAATACATTAAACTGCTACAGTGTGGTAACTACCAGGGCTATTTTGGATCGGTTCCAAAGCCTTGGGCACAAGTAGTTGTAAGCTTTGAGAGTAAAAAACAATTCATATAATTAGTTAGAACAAGGTGTAGTTAAAGTAATGCAATGACCTATATCAATCACTGAATATTAAGCAAAATAAAAGGAGTAGTTGCTTATCTATAATAGATAAACAGCGACTCCTTTTTTACTTTACTCCCAAGTTGCCCAAACATCTGGTACGAATCCAACTGTAGCCTTTTGACCGTTTCTTACGATAGGGGTTCGAATTAGCTTTGGATTTTCAAGTAAAATTTCTTGAACTAAAGTTGGTGTTGAAATGCGATCGAGATTTTTCTGAGTGTACAGTGGACTTTTGGTATCGATGAGATTTTTTAGTCCGATAGCTCTTGAAACACTTTCAAGCTCACCTTTACTCATACCTTTTGAGGGCATATCAATACTTTGAAACTTTATACGGCGTTCTTTAAAATAGCGTTCTGCCTTTTGTGTATCAAAGCATTTTTTCTTTCCGAAGATCTGGATGTTCATTTTTACTCCTTAATTCTTTTTGAAATAGCGCCAAGAATTTGAGTTTCATTATTGAGACGATCCACGATATCGCCTACGAAATAAAAATCATTTCGACGTTCAAGTTTTTTAGCGACACTGCCTTTAGAAGTTATAAGTACTGAAGTGTTTTTAGGTTGTCTCGTTCTTAAAAACAGTCTAGTTGGCTGTGCGACGCCACCCGCCCAAAGTGGCGAAACGACGATAACGTTAGCGTCAACAGGCACTTCTTTAGATAGTTTTACATCAAGAGGTTTGTTTTGAGTTGCGTAATAGCCCGCTTTTATATAACCGAACACACCGTGATAATCCATACCATCTGTCAATTCAACTAATTCATAGCCAGTTTGCTTTGACAAAGCTTCAGCGATTCGCTTGGAATTGCCACTTCTTGTAAAATAAACGATATATCCCGCCATAATTACCTCCTTAAGTCTTCCTATTCTTATGATATACTTAATTTACCATAATTTGAATCATTTTTTGTAATTATTTAGGAGGAAAATATGTTGAAACAAAAGAAATGGTTGATTGCTACCATTGTTGTTGTTTTGAGTTTCTTTATATACTCGAATATCGGGGAGCAACTGTCATCAGAGCAAAGATCATCAGAAGCCACTGAAGCTGAGATCTTAAATGATGTCTATACAAGTAGCAATAATACCAAAGAAAATAAGAGTGATGAAAACAGCACACAGGGTTCTAACTTAATAGTCATCTATGGGGAGGACTATTATCTAAAAGACGATGTGGCGACTTACCTCCACACCTATGAAGAGTTGCCGCCCAATTATATAACTAAATCAGAGGCAATCGATTTGGGATGGGATGCAGATAAAGGTAATTTGTGGGATGTGTCCTATGGCAGTGTCATCGGTGGCGATCGATTTGGGAATCGAGAGGGACTCTTGCCTAAAAAAGAGGGTAGAACTTATTATGAGTGTGATGTGAACTATGAAGGCGGTTTTAGAAACGCCATGCGACTTGTATTTTCAAATGATGGGCTGATCTATTATACAGAAGATCATTATGGTTCTTTTGAACCGTTATTTCCATAGGTGGTGAGGAGATTTTTATGGGGAATAATTTGAACAATGATAAATTAAGCGATGATCAAACAAGCGATGAAAAATTAAGTAAACTAAGAATTGATATAAGTTTATTTAAATCTGTCGATGCTTTTCATGATTTTATTAAGGAGATTTTATCGCTTTCTCCTTATTATGGTAAAAACTTAGATGCCTTATGGGACGAATTATCTGTTAGAAATGAACCTGTTAAGCTCGTATTTTACAACTGTAATCAGGTAGATGAAACGCTAAGCGCGTATTTGCCCAAATTAAAGGCGCTTTTTGAGGAGCTTCACCTTGATAATGAGGGGGTTGAGGCTGAGTTTATCGATGAGCTGGTAATATAGAAATATCTTGATTAGGCGATGGCGAAACTGTTAATATATACATTAGGTAGTACTGTTCGAAGTTTATCAAACATCATGCGAATTTCGACAGCGTCTAGAAACAGATCTAGGAGGGTTAATATGGCAATTAAAACGAAATTATTTATCTCGAAATCGACTAACCCGTGGTTTAATCTCGCCTACGAGGAGCAACTTGTGAAGGAAGTTGCTGAGGATGAGATCTATCTATATTTGTGGCAAAATCAGCATACCGTCGTTATTGGTAAGCATCAAAATCCGTGGCGAGAGGTACTGGTATCTGAGCTTGAATCGGATGCTGGTAAGTTGGCACGCCGTCTTTCAGGTGGTGGTGCTGTATATCACGATTTAGGCAATTTAAATTTTACTTTTGTAATGAATAAAAAGCATGAAGACCTACACAGACAATTGAAAGTTATCGTGGAAGGCGTCAAGTCACTTGGGATTGAAGCAGAGTTTTCAGGGCGAAATGATATTTTAGCTGAAGGCAGAAAGTTTTCAGGAAATGCCTTTTATTATGGCAAAGAAAATTACTATCATCACGGTACCATCTTAGTGGATGTAGATATGAGCAAGCTGGGCAAATACCTAAATGTCTCTATGAAAAAGTTGAGTGCAAAGGGTGTTGAGTCTGTAAAATCTCGTGTGATCAACTTAAAAGAACTCAATCCAGATATCACAATTGCGACGATGATGACCGCAGTAGGAGAAGCGTTTGAATTTGAATACGGGAAGGCTGAAGACGTATTCTATATATCAGAGGATAATGTTTCTGGTGAAGCTGCAAACCGTTATGACCATTATGCTTCTTGGGAATGGCGATTTGGTAAAACGCCAAATTTTGATGTGACCTTTGAAGAAAAATTTGACTGGGGAGAGTTGGTTCTCAGCTTTAAGCTGAAGGGCGCTCAAATTGAAGCGGATGAAGTATTCTCTGATGCCATGTCTACGGATTTGATCGATGCACTCAGTGGGATCTTTGTTGGATGTCGATTAGAGAAGGTTGCCATGACCGAAGCGCTGGATCAAGTTGAAGTTCCAGAGGTGATGAAGGCAGCATTTTCAGATGTTAGAGCGTGGATTCAGACACTGCCTTTCTAACAACTTTACAAATGCGTTATGGTTGTGCTATAATAGACCGATGTAAAAAAGATATGCCAAATGAAGTAAATGCTTAGAGTATTTGAATTTCGAGCTAAGGTATGCGTCGCGTTGTTTGCTTTCGTAGATTTTAGTAAGCTGTTCACAAAAAAGAAATGGGTGTTGAAAAATTAGCAAAGAACTGGGGTCTGCGCAGGTACGATGAGGAAATGCGCTATACTATCAATGATGGTATAATGTGAATCAGAAATGGTGAAACTTAGGCACTCTAACTCTTTAAAAGGAGTTAGAGTGCCTTTTTTATTTAGCCACAATTTTATTTGTGGCAAAATCTGAAGGCTCGATGCCTGAAGATTTTTATTTAACCAAATCTCACTTGTTCTAAAAACCAAAGGCTAGCTATACATTTGGCAGATTAAAAATTGAAAAACTAGGGAGGAAATTAAGTGAGTAAAAAGATAATGGCTCTGAAAAAAGAGCTGCATGACCGAAATTTCACGAAATTTGGTCTGGATTTGAACCTAGTTGTATCTGGATTATCCGCACTATTATTAATTGGATTTGCCATCTATGCATTTCTAAATCTTGATCGCGCTTCAGAACAACTCAACCAGTTTAAAGGGATGGTACTAGAGAGATTTGATACGGTATTCATCTTCTCAGCAAACCTGTTCATCGTTGCTCTAATCGTATTGGCATTTACAAAAGCAGGGAAAATAAGGCTTGGTGGAACAGATGCTAAGCCAGAATTTAGTAAGTTTTCGTGGTACGCTATGCTCATGTCTGCGGGTATGGGGATTGGTCTAATGTTTTGGTCGGTAGGCGAGCCCATCTATCATGTCGCGGGGACACCAATCTTTCAAAGCGACAATGCAATTCAGTCAGCACTAGCGACGACGTTTTTCCACTGGGGCATTCACCCATGGGCGATCTATGGGATCATCTCGTTGGCACTTGCGTATTTTACCTTTAATAAGAAATTACCTTTATCTCCGAGATCGTTTTTTTATCCGATTTTTAAAGAACGCATCTTTGGACTATTAGGTGATGTAATCGATACATTGGCTGTACTTGCTGCTCTTGCTGGCCTTGCCACAAGTCTTGGACTTGGTGTACAGCAGATCAACAGCGGCCTGGCGCATATCTTTGGTATCCCCACAAGCATCGTTATTCAAGTGATTTTAATTACAGGAATCACTTTAATTGCAACCGCTTCAGTCGTATCAGGGATCGATAAAGGCGTTAAATTTTTAAGTGAGCTGAATATAAAAGCAGCCTTTGTCTTAATGATGATCGTATTGATCGTTGGCCCTACTTTTAAAATTATCGGTGACATTTTTGGTGCTACAGGACTCTATATAACGGGATTTGTAGATGCATCACTTAATGTGAATCAGTATGATGCAAGCTGGGCACAGGGATGGACGATATTCTACTGGGCATGGTGGATATCATGGAGCCCATTTGTTGGGATGTTTATCGCTAAGATATCAAAGGGTAGAACAGTAAGAGAGTTTATCACAGCGGTATTATTTGTACCTACGATTCTGTCGATCATATGGTTAGGTATTTTCGGTTCTACTGCATTACATGTGGATGCATCTACAGCAGGTGCGGTTACTGAAGCGGTGAATTCTAATCTTTCAATTGCACTTTTTGAAATGATACAATTAATCAATGCACCATTTTTCTCAGACATCATTAAGTTAATCGTCAATATTCTAGCTGTATTTTTAGTGGTTACATTCTTTGTTACTTCAAGTGACTCTGGTTCTTTGGTTGTCGATAGTCTTGCCAGCGGTGGTAAAATTAAATCGCCAGTCGGTCAACGTATCTTCTGGGCATTGATGGAAGGCTTTATCGCTGCAGTTCTACTGATCATTGGGGGAGAACAAGCGCTTTCTATCCTACAGACAGCTGTTATCACAACAGGACTACCGTTTGCGATCATTATTACCATCGTAACCGTGGTTCTATTCTACGAGCTCCTTTTTAAAAAGCAGGTTGATATTAAACCTGAACCCGTTTTGACCGTAGATAAGCAAGTATCGAATACGACGGATAACAAGGGTACTGGACATCAAAGTAGGCAATCAAAGGTAGATGATCTCGGTACGGAAACGATTTAACTAATAACGAAGCTTTATAAATTAAATCAATCAAAAAAGTAGGAGAGCCTAGTACGCAGGATGTACTAGGCTCTTTTTGTTCCAATGATGTTCTTCGCATTACGGGAACAGAAGGAGTAAGGTTATTGAATGGGAGAGGTATGCAAGCAGCATCCCTATAAGCACATCGGTTGGATAATGATAACCTAGAACAATTCTAGATAAACCAACGAAAAAAGCGATGCACATAAAAAATAGGGTGAGCGAGGGGATGCTGAAAGCATACGACAAAGCTATGGTAAAGGCACACGCTGTATGTCCTGATGGGAAGGAATACTGGCATGCCGGGGGCTGCGTTACGTTTGAAAAGCTAATACTTTTATACGGCCGAGGACGATTGACGATTCGCTTTATAGATTGCACAAGAAGCTGTGAAATCAACAGAGTCGAAACCGTCAAGAGACCTATAGGCATATTTAAAATTGGCGTGAGCATCAGTGCGAGTAGTGCGAATAGTATAGCAGTCACCGTGTCACCCAAATGCGTGATCCATCGCATGACTTTTGCGATAAAGTCGTGTTTTGACCCAGCGTTTAAAAAAAGGTAAATTTGTTTATCTTGATTGAGGAGAAGGTTTTTGAGAGTAAGCATCTGAACTCCTATTTTTTAAAGCGAATCATCATGCGATTGTTTAGGTTGTTTGTTGGTACGACTTAATATTAACCTATGAATGTGAAAAACAGATTAGTCCAATGTAAGGTTTAGATTAACTTTATGAAGAAAATGTCATGAAAAAGGGGTAAAAAAATCAAAAAGTGTGCGTCCAGTCACATATTTAAATTGGGAAAGACCGTATAATGAACTCAAGAATTAAGTATTATGTATACAAGATAAGAGGATTCGGCAGATACGGAGGTACACATGAAAAGGGAATTTGTAAAGGGAAACTGGGAAAATTCAATAGATGTAAGAGATTTTATTCAAAAAAATTACACACCTTATACCGGTGATGATACTTTCTTGGTTAAAATGAGTGATAGAACAAGTAAAGTATGGGCGAAATCAAAAGCTTTAATTGAAGAAGAAATTGAAAAGGGCATCATTGATATTGAAACAAATGTTTTTTCAGGCATTGATGCATTTAAACCAGGCTACATCGAAAAAGAAAACGAAGTCATTGTGGGTTTTCAAACAGATGCCCCACTTAAAAGAATCATGAATCCTTATGGTGGTTTCAGAATGCTAGAAGGATCGCTTGAAGCTTATGGGTATCATATGGACTCAGAGATGGCGGATGACTTTAAAACCTATAGAAAAACACATAACGAAGGTGTGTTTGACGCTTATACATCTGACATGAAAGCTGCTAGATCAGTTGGTCTATTAACTGGATTACCAGATGCTTATGGTAGAGGTCGCATCATCGGAGATTATAGAAGAATTGCACTTTATGGGACAGACCGTTTGATTTCTGAAAAGAAAAAGGATTTAAGAAAATTCGAAAAAGCACCTGCAACGGAAGTCAATATCAGACATAGAGAAGAAATTTCCATGCAGATCACAGCGCTAAAAGAAATCACCGCTATGGCAAAAAGCTATGGTGATGATATCTCAAGGCCAGCTGAAACGGCTAGAGAAGCAGTACAGTTTTTCTACTATGGCTACCTTGCAGCGATTAAAGAAAACAATGGCGCTGCTATGTCTCTCGGTAGAAATACCGCATTTTTAGATATCTATATTGAAAGAGAAATCGAAGCTGGCCTACTTACAGAGGTTGAAGCACAAGAATTAATCGATCAATTGGTCATAAAATTAAGAATGGTCCGTCATCTTAGAACACCTGACTACAACACTTTGTTTGCAGGAGATCCAACGTGGGTGACAGAGTCAATTGGCGGTGTAGGTGAAGATGGTAGAACGCTTGTTACAAAAACAGCCTTCAGATTTTTGCATACACTTACTAACCTTGATCCAGCGCCAGAACCGAACATGACTGTGTTATGGTCAGAGGCGCTTCCAATGAACTTCAAGCGTTACTGTGCAAAGATGTCTATCGATACAGGCGCTATTCAATACGAAAACGATGACCTTATGAGACCAATTTATGGTGATGATTATGGTATCGCATGCTGTGTTTCACCGATGCGCATCGGTAAAGACATGCAGTTTTTCGGAGCGAGAAGCAATTTAGCAAAAGCGTTACTCTATGCCATCAACGAAGGCAACGATGAGTACAAAAGAGAAAAAGATGGTTCTGTAATTAACGTATTAACAGGTGTACCAAAGTTAGTGGATGCAAATCAATCAAATGAAGTTTTAAACTTTGATGAAGTCATGGTGAATTTTAAAACCGTCATGCAATCACTTGCAGAACTTTATGTAAATACGATGAACACGATCCACTTTATGCACGACAAGTACGCATATGAAAAAGGACAGATGGCATTACATGATTCAGATGTACATCGCTATATGGCGTTTGGTGTAGCAGGTTTATCAATCGTAGCTGATTCACTGAGTGCAATTAAATATGCTAAAGTATCACCGGTTAGAGACGAAAAGGGCATCGCTATCGATTTTAAAATCGAAGGTGAGTTCCCGATGTTTGGTAATGATGATGATCGTGTGGATTTCTTAGCGAAAGAGGTACTTGAATTCTTCTCAAGTGAACTTAAAAAGCATGAAGCCTACAGAGGCGCTGAAAAAACTTTATCTGTATTAACCATTACTTCTAATGTCGTCTATGGTAAGAAAACAGGCGCAACACCTGATGGTAGAGCAAAGGGCGAAGCATTTGCACCAGGTGCAAATCCAATGCATGGTCGTGATCAAATGGGTGCACTGGCATCGCTTAACTCAGTTGCAAAACTTCCTTTTGAAGGCGTTTGCCAAGATGGTATCTCAAATACATTTTCAATTGTACCAACTGCGCTTGGACGTTCAGAAGCAGATCGTGAGAACAATTTAGCAGGTCTTTTAGATGGCTACTTTGGAAAAGATGCTTTCCACCTCAATGTTAACGTTCTATCACGTCAACTTTTGATCGATGCAATGGAAAATCCAGCGAAATACCCAACTTTAACGATTAGAGTTTCTGGATATGCCGTTCACTTTAACCGATTGACGAGAGAACAAAAAGAAGAAGTCATCAGAAGAACTTTCCATGAAAGAGTATAGATCAAGTCTGATACGCATGAAATTATAGCGTTTTGGATAGTTTAAATTTTCGATAAGAATCATGTGCAAATATTAAATAGAGATAAAACCGAGAAATCGGAAAAAATGAGGAATGAATCATATAAAAAGAGAAAGGTGTGTGGTCGTAATGACAGGAAAATTACATTCGATAGAAACGATGGGGCTGGTTGATGGTCCTGGTATAAGAACGGTTTTTTTCTTACAAGGTTGTCCTTTAAGATGTCTTTACTGCCACAACCCAGATTCTCAGTCTTTCAAGGGAGAGAAAACCATTACAACGGAAGAAGTGGTTGCCCTTGCAAGCCGTTATAAAAGCTATTACAAGGCGTCTGGCGGTGGTGTTACTTTTTCGGGTGGTGAGCCACTTATGCAAGGCGAATTCGTACTTGAAGCTTTTAAAGCACTTAAAGCAGAAGGCATCACAACCTGTGTTGACACTTCGGGCTATGGGCAGATGGCTTATTATCAGGCGATCTTTCAAGTAACCGATCACATTTTACTGGATATCAAACATCCAATAGAAGAAATGCATAAAGAAATCACAGGTTTAGATATGAGTGGGATTAGAAATTTTATTCAAGAGGTCAGCAAAGGATTTGACGGGACTGTAACCATACGTCATGTCATGGTGCCGGGCTATTCTGATAGCAGTGAAATCATTGAAGAAATCCTCGATATCATTGAACCCATTCAAAAAAAAGTTGATAAAATTGACATTTTGCCTTATCATAAAGCTGGAACTGAAAAATATTCTCAATTAAATATCCCTTATCAGTTAGAAACAGTTCCAGCTATGAATCAAGATCGCGCCAATATTTTCGAGAAAGAAATCAATGAAAAGCTGAATGTGCGAAAAAAAAAGACGCTATCTAGAATAGCGTAGGAAGGTGATCCTATTTTATCAGTTAAATGCAACCACGATCAGTGTATAAAATGCGGAAAACTATTATGTATCAACAACATCCCCTTACTGTCAGGTCTTGACGATAAAGAAATTGAAAAGATCTCGGAAGGGGTTTCTTCACGTGATTATAAAAAAGGCGACGTTATTTTCTCACAAGGAGAAAAAGCAAATAAGCTCTACATCGTCTGTACGGGTAAAATCAAAATCTTTAAGAACATGATGGATGGAAAAGAGCAAATCCTTTACATTTTATCAGAAGGAGACTTTATTGGCGCTTTTAATCTACTAAAGGAAGATGAGTTTGATTTCAGTGCAGTTGCACTGGAAAATACACACATCAGTACCTTAGAAAAATCATCCTTTGACAAGGTAATGATCAGTAATCCAGAAATCACACTTAAGATATTTGAAAAGGCCTATGAGCGCATCATTAAGGCTGAGAGTCTTGTTCAGAGACTTTCAAGTAGCAACCCCGATGCGAAGGTAATTGGACTTCTGATCGATTTGGCATCCGATTTTGGAAAGCCTGACGATGAAGGTGGTGTAATGCTAGAACTCACCATCAATCGCGAGGAGATGGGGAGCTATGCCGGTATAGCAAGGGAAACCATGTCTCGTAAGCTACAGCTATTTGATGAAATGGGCCTTATAAAGCTACTTGGCGTCAAAAAAATACTGATCTATGATTTAGATAAGCTTAAGGCAATGATATAAGTGAACCTCTCAACTGTAATGTTGGGAGGTTTTTTATTTGCAAAATATGAATTATGTAAAGGATATTAGAAAATCATTAGAAATTTGAAATTGAATATTGAGGATTTAATTTTTTTGTTATAATTATCAGAAAATACCAATAAAGGTATTTATAAATAACAAATTAAATTTTAGGGGGATTTTAAAATGGTTGATTATGAAAACAAACAAGAGCTGAGCAAGCCAAAATGGTACAGAAGTACAGCACTTCATTATCCAATTTTATTCATTGTTGTTTTTTTAATGATTAGAGTTGGAAGGTCGTTACCTTCAAATAATGTGATGTTTATATTTGGGATGTTAGTGAGTATTTCTGCTATTAGTGGAATAATTACTGAACGATTTTATTTTAAATTGCGTTTCATTTCAAACTATATCAATGATAATAATTATGCTTTACGTGCAAACTTGATTCAATTTTTAATAGGAGTAATAATTTCAGTGATAACTGTATTCCTACAAGGGTTTGAGGTAGTGACAAATGTATGGAACGCAATTTTTTAAATTTAGCCAGTATTCTTCCGAGTTAAGTAGAATAAATTGATGATTGATCACCAACTGATTAATTACAAGAACATTTATGAAGATTGAGAATTGATAAAAGAGAAATTATAATCCTGCAACTTTTCGAACGCTTTTAGAGGATAGTGACAGAGGATACCCAAAAATCCTTTAACCTTGAATTTATACACATATTGTGCCAACAATCCGATTAAGTACTATGACCCAAGCTTTCTTTTATGGGACAACGGAGCTATAGCTGTATCTTTTGGCTCTGGTTCATATACAGATAAAGAAGATTGCTACAGATCTTGGATTAAAGGTACATCACATATTTGAAATGAGATTTGCTAAAATTCTTGGAAATGATGCTGGTAAAGCTGGTGAAATTACTGATTGGGGGAAGTGGTAAGTTGGATAGAGTACCATTAATATGTATTATAACCGGAGGAGATGGAGGAGATGCGCTTCTTAGTGAAATTTATGAGCATGTCAAACATGATATTCCTAAAGTATTTAAAAAAAGTTATGAATATTTAGGACGAGGGCAGCTTAATTTACCATTACCAGAGAATTCCTCAAGCTATCGATATGTTATGGATTTAGCTGAAAAATGCCATCTAAATCCAACTATTTTTCAAACAGTACATTATACAAAAACTGAGGAAGAACGTGCTGAATATTTCGAAATGCGTATTCATTCTCCGTTGCAACTTGAAGGTACAGACGCTGATGATTATGGTACACAGTATTCGTTTGGTTGTCCATATTGTGGGCTTGGTGGAAAACCAATTGGAGATGTATTTGTTGATCGTAAGTTCATCAAGAAATATAGTATCGGAACACTATACCCTGAAATCTTTGTAACTGAGCCTATTAAGAATCTTATATTGGAAAATAATTTGACAGGAGTGTCATTTGAGTGTGAAGTAAAAGACTACAAGGGACGAGAGATGCCAAAATATTTCGTGATGAACATTCATAATGTCCTACCGCCTATGAGTGATTGCGCTTGGTTGATAAAGAATCCGTATATTGATAAACGGTATGAAAAGTGTGGGCATCAAGTTGTTTATCACCGTTCAGATGCTCAGTATGAGAGAAAAAAATTAAGTGCAGCTTTGGACTTTAACCTGTCACATGAATATGTAGATAATTTTCGTTTGCAAGTTATAATTGTTAGTTCAAGGGTGCGTAATCTTTTTAAGAAAAACAAAATACAATCTAGTTTTTTCCCTATAACAATACTTTGATTGATCAATGTATGTCTGGTCAGTGTTGCTGAGATACACGATAGCCCAGGTAACGGTATCAGCCTATCATTTTTTAGGTATCAGTAGAAATAAAAAAGTTTCCATAATGGGCGAGAACCGAGCTAATAGTAAAAATGAATCAAAATGGTTGTGAAGTACAAAGAGTAGCAAGAAAATAGAGACATTCTTGCTACTCATTTATGAAATTGATACCACATCAATAATAGATAATACAATCTTAATTCATATTGGGGGAAATTATTATGTCTTTTAATTTATTTCAATTCGATAATAATGAAGGTGTTGGTGGTTTTGAGTACGGTGGTTATGATAAGTATTCTATACACCCTACTGACACAAATTGGACGAGATTGTCAAGATTTGAAGTGCCAAGCAAACCAAGGTTATTATGGAAAGTAAGTATGGATAATGCTTATATAGATGGAGCTATAGTAAATGGCGGATTTGCAATAGATAGTGAAAATAATATTCTAATTTCAGACTGTGATAATAATATTGTTGGTGATAATGTTGGAAGATTAATTAAAATAAATAGTACAGGTCAAATAAATATTATATTTAAAACCAATATGAGATTAAAATCTCCTGTGATAGGAACTAATGGTTTGGTTTATTTAACTACTACAGACTCTAAAAATAGATCAAAACACAAGTTATATTGTTTATTTCCTGATGGAAAACTTAACTGGGAATTTACAATTAATGATCAGCCTTATTCAAAACCTGTTCTTGATGCGGATGGAAATATTTATATTTTTACATATGAAAACGAAAAAGGAACATTATCTTGCATAACAGATAAAGGTAATCTGAAATGGGAGAATAAATTTGACTCTGTTAATTGGTTTGAACCTATTATATCTAAGAATGGATTAATATATATAGGTTTAAATAAGCATAAAAGCTTATGTGCTTATGATAAAAGTGGAAAAAAAGTATTTGAAAAAAAATTAGGTCAGGGATTAGGCTCATCCCCTTTTATAATTAAAGAAGATTGCTCAATATATGCTTGTTTATCAAATACTTTATTAGCTATTGATGAGAATGGTAATACTAAATGGGAGTATTACCCCGTTGAGGGGTATGCAGTAACTTCCCCAGCGATTGATAAAGGTGGAAATTTATATTTAAATCTGAATGATTTTAAATTGGCTTCAATAGATAGTATTGGAAAGGAAAGATGGATAACACAGATTACTGGTGCCGTTAACATGCCACCAGTGCTTGATAAATTCAGTAATGTAATACAAGCAAGCTTTATGCAGAACTATCCTCAGTATAAGTCGTGGCTTGAAGTGTTTTCTGATAAAGGGAAAAAAATTTGGGAGTTTGCAATAAATGGAACTATTGTTTCATGTGTTTTAGGAAATGATGGGCTGATTTATTTACTATCTAATTGTCGTACCTATAAGAAAAAAGGATGGAAAGAAAAAATAAATGTCCAGTGGGATTTATATGCGTTAACTCAGGAATAGAAAATAAAACTATAAAAATATGTAAATAATGGAGGAAGTAAAATGTCTTCTAAACAACCAATAATAATACAATTAAAATGGTCAAGCATAGTAGCAAAGATAGTTGTTTTTGTTATAATTTCATTTTTATTAAGTTGCTTACATTTAAGTGATCCGATTTTTTATGGAGCTTTAATATTTTTTTTATTAAATATAATTTAAAAAAAAATAGTACCTAAATATCATAGAAGAGGTGTGAAGTATTTTAAAGAAAAAAAGTATGATCTAGCAATTAAAGAATTTCAAAAAAGTTATGATTTTTTTACTTCCTATAATTGGATTGATAAATATCGTAGTATTATAATTCTTTCATCAAGTAGGATGTCTTACTCAGAAATGGCTTTAATTAATATAGCTTTTTGCTTTAGTCAAACAGGAAATGGCGACAAATCAAAAGAGTATTATGAAAAAGTTGTCAAGCAATACCCTGATAGCGAAATTGCTCTGTCCGCATTAAAAATGATTGAATCTTTTAAAAATTGATTTGAAATAGCTTTTATAAGAATTTACCTTTTCCTAAAAATCATAAATCTATAATGTTATACATATTCTTATGTATGATAGGTGATGGTTAAATGGTGATATAATTAAAGTACTCAATCAGCAAGGCCAAATTATAAATAATTATGAGTACGAAGCATTTGGCTTATTAGAAAGCAAAAGCGAGGTTGAGAAAAATCCATTTAGATATAGTGGAGAGTATTTTGACGATGAGTCGGGGTTGATTTATTTAAGAGGTCGATATTATAGTCCTGAAATTAGTAGATTTATTACTGAAGATTCATTTAGAGGTAGAATAGAAAATCCAGGAAGCTTAAACAGATATTCGTATTGCTTAAATGACCCAATAAATTTTATCGATCCATCTGGGCATGATTCATATAGATTAAGATATTTGGCTGAAGCTAGGGAAATAGCTCATTATTTCTATGAAAATTATGGTGGAAAAGAAGTAGACTCTGCATTGGTAAGTATGATACCTATGGTTGATGTATTTAAAGATTTATTAGATAGTTATTATGGTGAGGATATTATTTCTGGACATAAATTAACAGAAGAAGATATCGAATTAATGTAACTATTTGCGATTACCCCATTTTATAGCAGGGCTATGGATGACGTAGCTGATGTAATAAGTGATGCGTATAAGGGGACGGTAAAAGCTATACCTAATAAAGGGTTTAGTTCATTTACAGAATTGAAGAAGTACCTTGGTAGTCCTGGTGATGGAAAGGCATGGCATCACTTTGTTGAACAGTCTCAAATGGGCAAAAGTGCCAATTTCGCATCGTACCAAATCAATAATGTTAATAATGTAATAGCAATCCCTCATGGTAGTGGCTCAATACACTCGAAAATTTCAGCACATTATTCATCAAAATTTGATTTTACTGGTGGGTTAACAGTTCGAGATTGGCTTTCTACAAAGTCATTTGACGAACAATTTCAATATGGAAAAGAATTATTAGAAGAATTCGGAACTGTTACTGCGACTGATAGTGGTTGGGTATTCAAGTAGTTTGACTAAGGAGGGATATAGATGGATGCAAGAGTGTCTAGATTTCAAGAATTAGCTAAAGAAAGATGGATTTATCTTGAAGAAGGCGATAGTAAGAACGGTAATAAATGTTATGATGAGTTATTAGCAATCGCCAAAGAGTTGCGTAATGAAGGTAAATTAAATTCATTGGAAAGTCTTTTAGTTGTGGATGATGATGGAGTTAAATTTGAAGCCGCTTCAAAATTACTTACTGTTGACAATACAAATGCGGAACAGGTTATGGTTAAGATTACAGAGAAAAAAGGTACATTACCCTTCACAGCCAAAATGACATTAAAGCAATGGAGAGCAGGCAATTTAAAATTCTAATATAACGACTATGTTAGGGTTGCAAGAGAGTTATAATTTGGTGATAGATAATAATATATTGTCTATCACTTTTTCTTGGGGTGGTACACCCGGTGCCTAGCGAGACCAATACCACAATAACTACAATGGTTACCTTTGTCAGCCTTGCATTAAAAATTCATGAAGTACCCTGTACGCACATCACCATTTAAGCGTAAAAAGGAGGGTATTAAAAACAATTATAAAAAAAATTCGAATTATCATGAATCCTCAATTATCATCGTGTAGTTGAGGATTTTTCTTTATCTCTTTTTACTTGATATTGACGTAGTTTTTTTCAGTCGGTTGGTTTAGAATCCAAATATCATCATAAAAATCAAAATTAAGCATACTCTTGAATATAATATTTTAAGTTATTCATGTAAGTTTAAATGTCACTAATTGTTCTTTTTCTATAAAATCCCTCAAATAAAATTGAAGGTTAAAGTCGAAACAGCAAAAATATCTCCCATCAACAGAGAGATATTTATAATAAATCACAGAAATTTTATACTTAGAAAGGCTCAACCAGATATAGAAAATAGTTTACAGTTATAAATAAAGCTTTAAGCTATTGTGTAAACGTCATTTGACGAACCTCTACAGTAGGCAGTTCTGAAAGCTCAGCCTGCATGAAGGCAATTTCAGAATCGAAGCCTTTAACAAATTCTATTAATATAATCCCTTTAGTGGATTTTGATGACGTATTGTCATGTAAGCCAAGACGGGTTTTTATGATATGTCCGTGTCTTGATAATAACTCTTTTACTCGCTTTTCGTCTTGTTCCTGATCTCCGATTTGAATACCCATGATATATCGCATATGACACGCCCCTTTCTAGTATATAGATATCCGAACAAATTTGTAATAAACACAATTGAGATTCAATTTCATTAAAAAAATGTAATTTATTTAATTCTTAGTTGACAAGTCGGAATTGATTGCGTATACTTCAAACAGAAACTATGAGATTGGGAGTTATTTTATGAATCGTATAGAGTATAAGAGCTTACAATTGAATCCAAGTCATTTAGCATGCTGTTGCTGTTGTTCTTTCGATAGAAGTGAATAATGGCTAATTTGAGTGCTAAAAAATAGTTTCCACATCTAGATGAATACAAGTGATCTATGGGAAGGTTTTTAGACCTTCCCTTTTTATTTGTTCAAAAGTATACTTGCAGTCACAAATGAAATGCGTTCGAAAGTATTTCAAAATATTGAAGATTTTCAAAGTTAATTTTGAAAAAAAAATTTAAAACACAAAAATTGAATTTATTAGAGAAAAATAAGGGAGAACAAAAATGAAAAATAAAAGTTTAATAATCATACTCATCATTGCCGTAGTGGGCATAGCTTTATATGCGGGTAGCCAACTACTGTCAGGAAAGAATACAGAGAATACAGCAGCTAATAGCACTGAGATGACATCAACAGAGATTAATAACACCGATGAATCAAATAATGATACTGCTGAATCAACTGCAATAAAAGTTGGTATGAGTGGTTCTTATAAACCTTACACCTATTTAGATGAAAGTGGCACATTGACAGGCTTTGATGTAGAGGTTTGGCAAGAAATTGCTAAAAGAACAGGCAGAGAAGTAGAGTTCGTTACAAGTGATTTTAGCGGTCTATTCGGGATGCTAGACGTAGGTCAAATCGATACAATTGCCAACCAAATTACCATTACTGACGAGCGCTTAGAAAAATACGATTTTTCAGTGCCTTATGTCTACTATGGGGCACAGCTTATGACGAGAGCTGATGATGATTCTGTGTATGACCTTGAAACCCTAAAAGGTAAGAAAGTTGGCGTTAGCTTAGGCTCAAACTATGAAACGATGGTGAAGGCATTTGATACCGCAAATGAAATCACAGTGGTGACATACGACAGTGGTTCAGGCGCATATCAAGATTTGTCACTGGGCAGAATCGACGCTGTATTAAACGACAAATTGGCACTGCTTTCAGTAGTGAACGAGTCAGGTTTAAACTTAAAGCTTGCAGGTGAGCCAATCGAATCGCTTACAAATGCTTTTCCTTTCGTAAAAAGTGAAGCAAATGGTGCATTTCTAATCGAAGTCAATCAAGCGATTGAAGCTATGTATGAGGATGGTACGATGAAGTCACTTTCACTTAAGTACTTCAACGTCGATATAACAGAAAGGTAGGCGCATGAACTTTAAACCTGAGGTGCTGGTAAATGCTTTTGTTGAGTTGACAAAAGCATTGCCAAGAACTTTACTGATAGCGTTCATCGCCATGGCGATAGGACTTGTTTTAGGAACGATCATCGGCATATTACGACAAACCAAACTCAATAAGATTCTAGGTGTATGGGTTTCTTTTTTCAGAGGAACCCCACTGATGATTCAGCTGTTTTTATTTTTCTTCGGATTACCACAGCTGTTTCCTATAATAGGAAAACTAAGCGCTTTTCAATCAGCGGTTTTGGTAATGGGTATTAATGCCAGTGCCTATGTGGCTGAATCTATCAGAGGTGCTCTTGGAGCCGTGGATTCATTACAAAGTGATGCTGCTTACACGGTTGGTCTAACAAAGCTGCAAACCCTTTGGTACATCGTTTTACCACAGGCGATGAAAATCGCTTTACCTTCACTGGGCAACACTTTTATAGGCGTCATCCAAGGGACATCGTTAACCTTTATGCTTGGCATCAGCGATTTACTAGGTCTTGCCAAAATGCGTGCCGCTCAAAATTATCGATTCTTTGAGGTTTACCTTGCTGTAGGCATATGGTATTGGTTGATCGTGATGGCAGTTACTTTCATTAATAGGCAGCTTGAAAGTAAGATGGCTGCGGGAAAGGAGAGCATCTAATGTTATATGAGACGAATGACTTAAAGTCAGTGCCAATCCTAAAAGTTACTGGAATAACCAAACGTTATGGGCAATTAACGGTGCTAAATCAAGTGGACTTTGAACTGAGCAAAGGGGAAGTCGTCGCAATTATTGGGCCATCTGGATCGGGGAAATCTACTTTAATAAAGTCGCTGAATTTGTTGGTTAAGCCAGATGCCGGCACTTACGAAATAGAGGGGACTAGCTTGACCGTTCAGAAAGTGACAAAAGGCTTTCAAAAATCACTGGTAGAAAAAACGGGAATGGTTTTTCAAAATTTTGGTCTCTTTAGCCATCTTACCGTACTGAAAAATTTGACACTTCCACTTGTAAAAGCGAAAGGTCTAAGCGAAAAAGAGGCAGATCATAGAGCGAAAAATGTCCTTCAACAAGTTGGACTTGAAGATAAATTAGCGTCCTACCCACATCAACTGTCTGGAGGACAACAGCAACGCGTCGGTATCGCTAGAGCACTTGCGCTTGAACCTGAAGTCCTATTATTAGATGAACCAACCTCTGCACTTGATCCTGAGCGTGTGGGTGAAGTTTTAGAGGTGATAAAAGCCCTCAGCCGTCAAGGGTTTACCATGGTAGTTGTCACACATGAGATGCAGTTTGCAAAGGAAGTAGCGGATCGAATCGTATTTATGGACGAAGGTAAAATCATCACACAAGGCGCACCAGAAACGATTTTCTCAAATCAAGCACCTGAAAGAGTGAAACAGTTCTTAAATCGTTTTAACCTTTACACAATCTAAAGGGTATCGTATAATATCTATCGGACTTAAAAATGTTAATAGGCTTTAAATCTTTACTGGTTTAACTTGATTGAAAAGTTGAAACGACTGAAGTCAGATAGGCTTTTGTCAAATAGAAAGGAAATACCATGAGTGAACAATTGAGGGGAAGTGGCTGTGAACTAATACTTGCAACTTCGCCACTTAAAAGCGTTGAGGAAATTGAAAGAAGCATCATTAAAAAGTATCGTAAAACCATTTGGACCCAGTTTATAAAAGCGGTTAAAGAATTCAAGCTCATAGAAGAAGGCGACCGTATCGCTGTCGGTGTCTCAGGTGGTAAGGATAGTTTGATTCTTTGTAAGCTTTTACAGGAGATTCAAAGACACGGACAAGTGAAGTTTGAGCTAGAGTTTTTAGCGATGAATCCAGGCTATCATCCGGTTAACGAAAAGCTTTTAAAGGAAAACTGTGCACATCTAAATATTCCCATCACTTATTTCGACTCAGGTATTTTTGAAGTGGTAGATAAAATTTCAAGTGATTATCCCTGCTATATGTGTGCCAAGATGAGAAGAGGCACTTTATATGCGAAGGCTAAAGAGATGGGCTGTAACAAGCTAGCGCTTGGACACCATTTTGATGATGTCATCGAAACTCAGCTCCTCAATATCTTTTATGCAGGAATGACGAAAACCATGATGCCGAGACTCAAATCAGATAACTTTGAAGGGCTAGAGCTCATCCGTCCGATGTACTATATTAGAGAAGACGAAATCATTCATTTTACGAAAAGCTCAGGTTTAGCCCCGATGAACTGTGGGTGTATGGTTGCAGCTAAGAAGACATCGAGCAAACGACTGGAAATGAAAGCGCTCATCAAGCAGCTAAAGGCTTCTAACCCTGATGTGGAAAAGAGTATCCTCAAATCCGCACATAATGTTCAAATGGACTGCGTGGTGGGCTGGCAAAAAAGCGGCAAGATGCATAATTTCTTAGACGATTATTTTGATTAAGCAGTCTTAGGTTCGAGCGATTTGTCATTTATCGTTCGACACCTTGACAAAATAAACCGATTCGTGTTATGAATATAGTAACGCGTTGATCGAGAAGAGTAGTTATAGTGGCGAGTTTAGAGAGCCTTCGGATGGTGCAAGAAGGTCTTAAAGCTATAGTGAATGCCCTCGTGAGTGCAGCCCGAAAAGAGTAGGCGTTGCCGGTTGACCCCGTTAATCGTCTCAGAGACACAAACAAAGTGGAACCGCGATATCCCTCGCCTTTGTATAGGCGAGGTTTTTATATTTTTTGACATAAGTAACGTCCCCATGTTGCAATTATAATTAATAAAATTAGTATACTTAAAAAGTAAATCAGGAGGTCAAAATTATGAAACTTTATAATTCTATGTCCAAAAGCATTGAGGCTTTTGTGCCGTATCATGAAAATGAGGTCAAGCTTTATACTTGTGGACCGACCGTCTACAATTATGCCCATATCGGCAATCTCAGAACCTATATCCACGAGGATATCCTTCAAAAATCACTAGAGCTTTTAGGGTATGATGTGAAGCGTGTGATGAACATCACGGATGTTGGTCACCTTGAATCAGATGCGGACGATGGCGAAGATAAAATGCTAAAAGGCGCTTTAAGGGAAAATAAGACCGTATGGCAAATCGCGCAGTACTATACAGATGCATTCTTTAAAGACTGCGAAAAGCTCAATATACAAAAACCAGATGTCGTTGCGAAAGCCACAGACTACATCGACAAATACATCGACTTTATTAAAACGTTAGAAGATAAAGGCTATACTTACTTTGCAAATGGCAATGTTTACTTTGATATCTCAAAGTTTGACCTCTATACGGCGCTTTCTAAGATGAACCTTGAAGAGCTTCGTGTCGCACATAGACACGATGTTGAAGAGGATACTTTTAAAAAGAATCCACAGGATTTTGTCCTTTGGTTTACTAAGTCAAAGTTTGAAAACCAAGCGATGAAATGGGATTCGCCATGGGGTGTTGGATACCCAGGCTGGCATATCGAATGCTCTGTTATCTCACTGACAAACTTGGGAGAACAGCTAGACATTCACTGTGGTGGTGTGGATCACATCCCTGTGCATCATACAAACGAAATCGCTCAAACAGAAAGCTATACAGGCAAACCTTGGACGAAGTACTGGTGGCATGCTGAATTCTTAATTGAGTCAGAAGGTAAAATGAGTAAATCCTCAGGCGAGTTCTTAACAGTTTCGCTGCTTGAAAAAAAAGGCTATGACCCACTTAGTTACCGCTACTTTGTACTTGGCTCACATTATAGAAAGCAATTGACTTTCTCATATGATAGCTTGGATATGGCAGAAAATGCTTATTATAAATTGAGAAAAAGAACCTCAGCTTTAGCGGAAGCAAATGGCTACCATGCTAAAGGTAAAACAGCTAGAAATTATACTGAGTTGAGCT
Organism: Fusibacter sp. QWL-12; assembly: GCF_058683495.1. Classification (NCBI taxonomy): domain Bacteria; kingdom Bacillati; phylum Bacillota; class Clostridia; order Eubacteriales; family Fusibacteraceae; genus Fusibacter; species Fusibacter sp. QWL-12. The sequence goes on along the minus strand of NZ_CM178745.1, from coordinate 993,720 downwards.
CAGAGGTATTGAGTGGATTAACCAGTGAAGCTAAAACATTAGTAGATAAGTTTAATGATTGCCTAGCAGATGATTTAAATACAGCAAATGCACTTACTGTTGTATACGATGTATTAAAAGCGGACATAAATGACACAGAAAAGGTAGATTTGTTCGAATACATGGACACGGTGCTGTCATTAAAATTACTTGAACCAGTAGCGTCGTTAAGTGCAGAAGTATCAGATGATGAAGTACAGTGGATTGAAGCACAGCTTGTAAAACGCGCTGAGGCTAAAAAGAACAAAGACTGGGCGACTGCAGATGCTATAAGAGATGCTTTTAAAGAAAAAGGCATCACAATTATAGACACACCTGAAGGTGCTAAGTGGCAGAAATAGGTTTATAAAATAATATTTAGAATAATATTAATAATAATTAGAATGCAAAAAGCTAGTCTTCCACTATGGGATGACTAGCTTTTTTAAGCCTAAAAAGGCGATTGGTCGAACGCATCGACTTGGACTTTAGTTATTGTTATCGGTTGAATTAATATGTTTTGCTACCTCTACATCCATTTTTTGAATGTGATTCATAAACCAACCTGAAATCAAACGGTTAAGTTCGATGACGTTGACAGTCGAAGTTGGATCAAGTTTAATCTTGTCAGATAGCTTGTCGAGTTCACTAATAAAATAAGTATGATTTTTCTTGTGTGTGTCAAAGTCCTTAAAATGAGATTTTTGCTGCATAACTTCTTCTTCTGCGAAATGCGTTTTCACATATTTTTGTAGGAAAGTCAAAGTTTCCACAATTTGTTGCTTACCTTTGCCCTGTTGCATGGCTTCTGTAAGCTCTTGCGCTTTATTGATGATCATTTTATGATCATTGTCAATTTTATCGACATTGGTTCTAAGCGCTTCAGTCCACTTATAAATTTGCATTAAGCCACCTCCTTGATGTAAAAATACCCCTTTTAGTTTGTTAAAAACATGATTAAGTAATTAATGGGAAAAAATATCATATGCGTTTATTTTAGGGTGCGTATGGCACTATATAGGACCAGTTTTAATCTAAAAAGATGAGTTTGACTTCAAGTTGTATCAAAACGGAGACATGTTATTTATAATGAATGTATCTATTTTGCTACAAAATAAAGGTTGTACGGTATTTTTAATAATTGTTGTAGCTATACGGATACAATTTTCGTGAATTTATTCACTTTATTAAAGCTGTAAAGCAATAAGGTTAAGGTGCCTGAAATAAAGTCTGTTAAAATTTCAACGTTTTCCAACCGAAAATTTTTTTGATTTTAAAGTTGGCATGAGAATTGCTTATATAATAGGCAGGGATTTTCATTTTATAAATCACCATTTCTCGGAGGGCGATAAATGAAAAAATTAGTATCAATAGAAGAGGCCATCTCAAAAATTGAAGATGGTATGACGATTATGATTGGCGGCTTTTTAGCATGTGGCAGCCCACATAAGATGATCGATGCACTGATACAAAAAGGCGTGAAAGATTTGACGATAATTGGCAATGACACTGGGTTTATCGATAGAGGGATTGGTAAACTTGTGGTTAGCGGTCAAGCAAAGAAAGTCATCGTTTCACATATAGGCACAAATAAGGAAACTGGCAGGTTAATGAATGAAGGCAAACTTGAGGTGGTTTTAGTTCCTCAAGGTACTCTCGCAGAGCAAGTTCGTGCAGGAGGGGCAGGACTTGGTGGCGTTTTAACTCCGATAGGCGTTGGAACACCAGTTGCTGAGGGTAAAGATCACTTAATTATCGACGGTAAAACATTCTTACTAGAAAAAGCGCTTAGAGCAGATGTGGCTTTAATCTTCGGCTCTAAAGTAGACGAAAAAGGGAATGTTTACTACCATGAATCAACTCGTAACTTTAACCCATTGATGGCGACTGCAGCTGACCTTGTTATCGTTGAGGCAGAAGAAGTAGTTAAAGTCGGCGAATTAGACCCACATTTAATTATGACACCGGGTTTATTCGTTAAACAAATCGTTAAGGCTTAGGAGGGATTACACATGGATGCAAAAGAAATCATCGCAAGACGTGTTGCGAAAGAGTTCAAAGACGGAGATGTCGTCAATCTAGGAATAGGTCTCCCAACTTTAGTTCCTAATTATATAGACGAAGGGGTAGAAATTATCCTGCATTCAGAGAATGGATTTACAGGAATTGGACCTGCGCCAGAAGAGGATCAAATCGATCCAAATTTGGTTAATGCCGGCGGGACGCCAGTGACGATAATTCCAGGTGGGGTTTTCTTCGACAGTGCGATGTCGTTTACGATTATTCGAGGCGGACATTTGGATGCCACCGTTTTAGGGGCGTTACAGGTCGACGAAGAAGGAAACCTTGCTAACTGGATGATTCCAGGTAAGCTTGTACCAGGTATGGGCGGTGCGATGGATTTGGTTGGTGGTGCTAAAAAAGTAATCGTTGCCATGACACACACTGCAAAAGGCGATTTAAAGATATTAAAGAAATGTACATTGCCTCTAACTGGGGCGAAAAAAGTAAGCAAGATTATTACAGAGATGGGTGTAATGGAAGTTACACCAGAGGGTCTTGTCTTAACGGAGTACAATCCTGAATATACTTTAGAGCAAATTAAAGAGGCGACTGAAGCAGCTTTAATTATTCCAGAAAATATCAAAGAGATGTGTTAGTATAAATTGCATGCACGAGTAGGGATTAGCCAATAGGCTCTCGTGAATTTGCAAATCGCAAGGATGGATCATCCTAAAGTTAAAATAAGCAGTTGCCTGAATGACGTTTGTGAATCAGGAACTGCTTTTTTCTTTGTGTTAATACTTTGATAAGTTATCCTAACATAGATTAATGAAACTTTAAGACTTTTCTAATGATAATAAATTAACGGGTCTGCTATGATAAGGACAGTAAATTTAGTTAGGATGAAAGGAAGGCAAATTATGAAATTAACGAAAAAGGCAATGAGTGTCGTACTGATGCTCTCGATATTGCTAACGGCAGTGTCACCAGTTTGGGCAGACGAAGCGGCTTATAGTTCATGGGCGATTCAAGTCCTCAATGAGGGCGAAAAATATGGTATCTATCCGATGGAGTGGTACACTGAAGGTTTTTTAGGAACCATCGACGCAGCACATCTGTCGACACTTTTAGACAATGTAGATCAAAAGCTTGACGTGATTGCAGATAAGGCTGATTTTAAAGATGGCGTTGCTGCAGAGGGGACAACAAGAGGCGCTGTTTTAGCGAATTACTATAACCTTCTTGGTGAATACGGTCTTGTAACCGAAGGTGAATGGACTGCTTTTTTACATGAAAATGGTATCGTCAATGGTACAGGCAGTGGTCTGAAGCTCGATGCTGAATGTACACTTGAGCAAGCGGTAATTTTTGGTATTAATACGGTTGGTTACGCTTATGAAAAGCTTGAGCAAGGTGGCAAAGGCGTATTCTGGAAAGTTGAAAACGGCGACACGACGGTATACTTATTAGGCTCTATTCACGTAGGCAGCTCAGATCAATATCCATTAAATACAGAAGTGAAATCGGCATTTGAAGCTGCTGATGCGCTGATGGTGGAAGCGGATTTATTAAATCCATTTGGCGGTTTAGATTATTTTAGAAGTAAAGCATTTTATACAGATGGTACCACTTTAAAAGATCATATAGATGCAGACCTTTATTCTGAAATAGAAAAAGTGTTCGAACAATATGGCTTAGATGCATCCATCTATGGTACTTTAAAGCCTTGGGCACTTGCTAATGAACTTAGTGTCTTATCAATGACAAGTACTGATGCATCAGAGGAAGGCACGACTGAAAGTGCTGGTGGCGCAAACTATGGAATCGATTTGTACTTTACGATCAATGCTTACCTTACTGGTAAACCAGTGGTAGAGCTTGAAGGCGTTGCTTACCAAACTGATTTGTTTGATGGCTTATCTGAAGAATTCCAATCTAGCTATTTAGGTGCTATCGTGGACGGTATCCTCAACCCAGCTGAAGCGGGTGAGACAGATAGTAGCGATCTTTTACAAGAATGGTTAACACTTTGGATTGACGGCGATATCGACGGTTTCACAGAGAGCTTTAATCAAGCGACAACTGGTGAGTCAAATGAACTGAATGATATGTTATTTGGTCAAAGAGATTTAGACATGGCGACAAAAGTTATGGAGATCTTAAACTCAAATGAAAAAGCGACTTATTTTGTCGTTGTTGGCGCAGGTCACTTTATCAATCCAGAAAACATGATAAAAGTGCTTGAGAGCAATGGCTTTACTGTAGAAAGAGTATTTGAATAGTTTAATAAAGCTAGAGAGTTGAAATGAGAGCGATTTATTAGGGAAACAACCTATTAAATCGCTCTTTTGATATAACTTGTGATATTATATAATGAAATAAGTAAAGGTAGGTTATTTTGATAAACGAAAAACTAAGATATCAATATATATTATTTGACTTTGATGGGACCATCGTTAATTCTAATAAAGCGGTAATTTATGCGCTTAATCAGGCGGCTATATCGCATCGCGGTACGCCATTTAAGCCAGAGGAGCTTGAATCGGTTTTAGGTAAAACGCTTGAAGAACAGATGCGATTTATTAGTTTGGATCAGTTTCAAGAGTTGATGCCCATCTATCGAGAGTCATACAAAAATGTTAGAGATGCTTACACGACGCTATTTGATGGCTGTAAGGAGATGTTAGCCAAATTAAAACAACTGGGATGTCAAATCGGCGTGGTTTCCAATAAGGGTAGCAATGGTATTCGGCATGGACTTGAACTCTTTGGGTTAACAGAACTAGTGGATGTCAGTATTTCTTTCAATGACGTCGTTCAGGCAAAGCCACATCAAGAAGGCGTTTTCAAAGCACTGCAAATTATGGGCGTCTTAGATAGTGAAAGAGAGCAGACGATGCGAAAAGTACTATTCGTTGGTGATAGTGGCCACGATCTTGAGACCGCTCAAAATGCTGGCTGTGATTCAGTTTTGGTGGCGTGGACACTGCTTGATAAGGAAAAGCTGATGCTTAAAAATCCAACCTATGTTATCGATGCGCCAATGGATCTCATCGACATTGTAATAGAAAGTGAGATCAAATAAATATTCAAAAATGAGGTGAAGCTATGGAAAAATCCTATGAACAATTAAAATGGGAAATGGAAATTATCGATGAGTTTATAGAAAAAGCATACGAGGGTCTCATCATCATCGATAAAAATGGCCTCATCATCAAATTTAAATACGAAAAATTTTTAGATGTTAAAGAAGAAGAGGTTATCGGGAAGCATGTAACTGAAGTGATCGAAAATACACGCCTTCATATCGTTTTGAAAACGGGTATGCCCGAAATTGGAGATCTACAGGTTATAAAAGGGCATAACTGCGTCACTTCGCGGATCCCAATTATCAGAAATGGTGAAGCCGTGGGTGCTGTAGGTACGATTATGTTCAAGGACATCCTAGAAGTAAAACACTTATCCGATCATCTTGAACAAATGAAGCAACACGTAAAAAAATACAAACAAGAGATCAAACGTCTTAATTTGGCAAAGTATTCTTTTGAGCAAATTTTGACGGCTGATCCACATATGTTGTCTTTGATCGATTCAGCAAAAATGGCTGCTGAAGGGAATGCTAGTGTCTATATCGAGGGGGAAAGTGGTACGGGCAAGGAGTATTTTGCACATGCCATTCATGAAGCGAGTTTAAGACGTTATGGACCTTTTGTACGCATTAACTGTGCGGGAATACCTAGAGATTTATTTGAATCAGAGCTATTTGGCTATGAACCCGGTGCGTTTACAGGTGCATCGACTCATGGTAGAATCGGTAAGTTTGAGCTTGCCAATGGCGGTACGATTTTCTTAGATGAGCTGAGCTCTATGCCCTTTGAAATGCAAGCGAAACTACTGAGAGTAATTGAAGAGCGTGAGATGGAGCGCGTGGGAGGCAATCAAAGAATTAATATTGATGTGCGGTTTATTTCAGCAAGTAATGAAGACCTTCATGAACTCGTCACACAGGGTAAATTTAGAAGTGATCTATACTATCGACTTAAAGTTGTTCATCTTAAGTTGCCGCCACTGATAGAGCGCAAACGCGACATCATGCTTTTAGCCAATCATTACTTACAGCTTTTTGCAAAGGAACGCAATATCTCTCTTGACGGTTTTTCCAAAGAAGCAAAGCATTGTCTCGAGCACTATAAATGGCCGGGGAATGTTAGAGAGCTTAGAAACGTCGTGGAAAGTGCTGTCAGTTTATCGAAAATGAATCAAATTATCGTAAGTGATTTACCTGACTATATTGCACACGAGAAGGGTGAAGCTATTGATGCCACAGGTTTAAACCTCGATGCCTTTGCTTCAGATCAATCTGTAGATCTTTATACACTGATGGATCGCTTTGAAAGAGAAGTGATCACCAAAGCACTTGTGGCAGCTGGTGGCAATCGTACCAAAGCTGCACATAGCTTAGGGATTCATCGAACTGCACTTTATAAAAAAATGAGTAAACTTGGAATGGAAGCCGAATAGCGCATACAGGATATAAGAGGATGAATGTAGGGGGCATTATGATGAATTTAGCGCAGTTAAAAATACCGAATACCTTAAAAGCGGGCGATAAGATTGCAGCAGTTAGTTTGTCATGGGGTGGCGCTGGTGACGAAGGGATTTATTTGAGATATTTGCTAGCAAAGGAAAGATTAAAATCACAATTTGGACTTGAGCTGATAGAAATGCCGAACACCCTTAAAGGTACTGAGTATGTCTATTCACATCCTGAAAAGCGTGCTGAGGATTTTATGCAGGCATTTCTGGACCCTGAGATAAAGGGCATTTTTAGCTGTATAGGTGGCGATGAGAGTATCAGAATGCTGCCTTATATTGATTTTGCTGTCATCGAGCAGCACTCGAAGGTTTTTATTGGCTATTCAGATACCACCGTAGCGCATTTTATGTGTTTAAAAGCTGGGATTAGAAGCTACTATGGTCCTGCACTTCTCAGTGAGTTTGCTGAAAATGTGGCTTTACATGATTATACGATAGATTCATTTCAAAGCGTTGTGATGTGTTCAGAAGTGATCGGCAAGATCAGTCATAGCAATCAATGGACCTCTGAGCGTCTTGAATGGCATGTGCCTGAAAATTTAACCATAAAGCGTAAAATGATGCCTGAAACACATGGCGTCGAATGTCTTCAAGGGAATGGAAGTGTGCAAGGAAGGCTAATAGGAGGCTGTATAGAAGTCATCGATGGGTTAAGAGGAACCGACCTTTGGCCAAATGACAGTCAGTTCGAAGGGGCACTGCTTTTCCTAGAAACCAGTGAAGAAACGGTAGAACCCATCGCGTTAGAAAGAATGCTTAGAGCATTAGGCGCAATGTCTGTGTTTTCTAAAATATCGGGCATCCTATTTGGAAAGCCTTATGATGAGACACATTATGAAGCTTATAAAGGCGTCATAATGAAAGTGATATCAGAAGAGCTTAAGCTGACGGAATTACCTATTTTATATAATTTGAATTTTGGTCATACAGCCCCAATGATGACGCTGCCAATAGGGGCATTGGCTGAAATCTCCTGTGAGGAGCGAAGCTTTGCGATCTTAGAGTCGGGAACCAAATGAAGTAATTAAATCAATTTTAAATAAAAATTAGCATAAGCGATTATAAGCATAAATGCTGATAAGATTAAATACTGATAAGATTAAATGATAATGAGATTAAATGATACTAAGTTATATGATGATCCGGTTTAAGGATAATCCTTAGGAGGTTTAAATGAAAAAGTTACTAATGGGGCTTCATTTCCTTGTTGGCTTTGGCGCCATAGCTGGTGGTTTAGGCGCTGTGATGAATCCAACCATGCCTATGGGGATGTCTACAGATGCATTAAAACTCGGACCCTTTGACTCATTTTTAATCCCTGGGCTGTTTTTAATGCTTATTATAGGTGTAGGCAATGTAACCTCTGGTATAATTCTATTTAAAAAACATCCCTTATGGGTTTATTTTAGTGGTTTTGAAGCAGTTGCACTCGTACTTTGGATTGTGATACAGTGCATTATTTTACAGTCAATTGTTGCCCTACATGTCATCTTTTTTACTTTTGGAATGATACAGGGATTAATTGCACTTTATTATTTTACAAAAGACACGTTAAAATTAAGTGTAATGAACCGTTAACGGAGGCCATATGCGAATATTTATCGGTGTTGATTTACCTGAAGCTTTAAAATCAGACATTTTTCAGCTTGAGCAAAAAATACAAGAACAGTCATATAAGGGGAACTGGAAGCCTGCCGATTCATTTCATATAACGCTAAGATTTCTTGGCGAGATAGAGGAAACTGAGGTTAAGAGCATTGCAGAAGGACTCAGAAGCGAAATAAAGGGTTTCAAACCATTTTCGTTGAACTTAAAAGGTGGCGGTACCTTTGATGCAAAGGGTGAAGAGCAGAGTAATATTCGCGTTCTTTGGTTAGGTGTAGATGGTGATCTTAAAGCGTTAAATCGACTTTATTTTCAAACGGAATGTGTACTTGATGCGCTTTGCTATCCGCGTGATCATCGAGAATACACGCCACATATAACGCTAGGGCAAAGCATTAAATTAAAAGGTGGTTTAAATACATTAGCACCTTATTTTAAAACTTTAAACAGTTCTTTTGAGGTAACGGCAGTCACGATATTTATTTCAGAAGTGGTATCGGGTAAGCGCAGCTATCGACCAATTGAACGAATCGAATTCTAATGGATTTGGAGGCTATTATGACACAAACTTATGATTTGGATATTAGATTTACAAACAATGGAATGGTGATGCACATCCATCCTGTACTCATAAAAAGTGGCGAAGAACTTATACTCGTAGATTGTGGCAATCCTGGTGTTGCACCGCTTATAAAGGAGGCAATCAGCAAGCTGGGTTACAATCCTAAAGACCTTACAAAAATTGTAATCACACATCATGATCACGATCATTTCGGTTCATTGGCTGAACTCAAAAGAGAGTTTCCTAATTTTGTGGTAATTAGCTCTGAGATTGAAAAAGATTATATTGAGGGACAGTTAAAATCACTTCGTTTGGTACAAGCTGAATCCATTTATGATACTTTACCTGAAGAACGAAAGGAATGGGCGAGGGGCTTTCATAAATATTTAAGTGAGATAGAGCCCGTAACCGTAGATCGAACTGTAAAAGAGGGTGAAGCGATTGATCAATTGGGTGAAGTGGTGGCAATATTAACACCTGGACACATGCCTGGTCATATGTCGGTTTACTTACCAACAGAGAAGCGGTTGATTTCTGGTGATGCACTCGTCTCAGAAGAAGGTGTTCTGTTTATGGCAAATCCACAATATTCACTGGATTTGGAAGAAGCGAGACGCTCGGCGATAAAGTTAAGCGAGCTCGAAATTTCCGAAGTGATCTGTTATCATGGCGGCAGCGTTAAAGGTGATGTTTCAGCACTATTAAAAAAATTATAAGGGGGATTATATGGCAATAGAAGCAGTAAGAAAACACTTGTCGGCATTTAATAAGGCATCTGACATTATGGAGTTCGAAACGTCTAGCGCAACCGTTGAGCTAGCGGCTTTAGCAGTAGGTGTTGAACCTGCGAGGATTGCCAAAACCTTATCGTTTCGAAATGAAGATAGCGGCATGCTCGTCGTCGTTGCAGGCGATGCTAAGATTGATAATGCAAAATTTAAAAATCAGTTTGGCTTTAAAGCGAGAATGTTGACGCCCGATGAAGTCTTACATTACACCGGCCATGCAGTTGGTGGTGTATGTCCTTTTGGACTTAAGGAAGAAATTCCCGTCTTTTTAGATGCTTCACTTAAACGATTTGAAACCGTCTATCCAGCATGTGGCAGTAGCAATTCAGCCATAAGAGTAGATTTAGAGGAGCTTGCAACCTACTCTGGAACGGATCAATGGGTGGATGTTTGCAAATGGTAAAATTCATAGCCAAGTATAAAAATGCATCGCTACAGGTTAAAGTTATGGCCATCTTCTTTGTATCAAGCTTGCTGCTGACTTTGACTTTGGGTAGCGTGTTTTATAATCAAATTACTGAGACGGTGACTCAAAACAAAGAAAGAGAGTTAACGACACTTGCAAAAGAAACCGCCAATAAAATTGAGCGGTTTTTGTTTGAAAGGGAAGCGGACATTCAAGTTATCTCTCAGTCGCAGATTTTAGTTTTAGATCAAGTCGCTGCAGAGGATAAGCAAGCCTATCTACAGTATGTTGTCGACTATTATCAAACCTATGATGAAATCGTCGTCTTCAGTCCTATTGGTGAGACGTTATACTCTGCTTTTTCTGATAGTTATCAAAAGCAAATCGTTGAAAAGGCAGGTGTAAATCCGAACTCACAGAACACTCAAACATCAGAAATTGTTCTTGATGTTGATGGCACAATTGAGAACATATTATCTTCGAATGATGCGTTTAAACAGACTGTTTTTTCGGAAACGCCTTATGTATCTGACATAGATGATGATAATTATATTTTATTTGCCAGACCCTTATACGATCATCAGCAGCAGTACGTGGGGGTTGTAGTAGAAAAGATGAACTTCAAGGCAATCGATGAAATTCTAAGGAATGTTAACTTGGGTAGCCTAGGGAAAGCGCGCTTAATTAGTAAAACAAGTTTACCGACACATTCTAATCCTAATGGTGTACATTATGAAACCTCAGGTGAAATCAGCTATGTCGTCTGTTATGTGCCGATCATTAAGTACGACACACAAAGTATGGCGTGGTATCTCTCGATCAGTGAACCGGAAGAAGAAGCCTTGGCAATCGTTGGCAGTATTCGATATTACTTTGCGCTGGTGTTAATCGTTACGATTGCGCTATTGCTTTTATTCTCATATGGTTTGTCCAAGCGTATTACCAACCCCATCCGACTATTAAAGCAGAGAACGACTCAGCTACTCGCATCACATAAGCTTGAAGCATCACCAGCTGTTTATGGTGTAACGGATGAAGTTAAAGCATTGACGCATACATTTGATTTCCTCCTCGAAGAGTTGGTGTTCATGCTACAAAAGACACTTGAGAAAACGGGTGAAATTGAGTCTGTAAAAAGGGTAAAGGATTCTATTGATGCGATGGTCGATCATACCAGCACTGGGATGCTCACCATCGATGGACATGGCAAGGTGACCTCAATCAATTTAAGAGCTTTAGAACTTCTTGGGATTGAGGATGAAGCAAATGTGATTAACAAATCACTTGAGCTGTCCAATTATAAAGAGATAACCGATGCAATCTATCAAAGCTTGTTGCAAGGCGCGCCAATTGAGGATCTAAAGTGTGAGGAGCGATGGCTCAGTACCTTGGTTCAAAGAGATATCTATCAAAACGTCGTAGGGATGACGGTACTCATTCAAAGTATTGAAGCGAGAGAGCGATTTGAACACAGTGTAATCAGAGCAAAGAAACTGTCTGAGTTGGGAGAGCTGAGCGCTGGTGTGGCGCATGAAATTAGAAATCCACTGGCATCCGTTAGAGGCTATACACAAATGGCCATTCGTGAGCTACCTGAGGATTCTGTTGTGGTGTCTGATTTAAGGATTGTGCTCAATGAGGTTGATCGTCTTGACCGATTAATCGAGCGTTTTATGAGCTTTGCAAGTCCTAATACACCAATCTATAAAAATCAAGATATGAACAAAGTCCTGGCAGAAGTCGTTTATCTGCTGGATCAGAGAGTTACAGATGCTGGGGTTACTTTAAACGTCAGCATCGGAGAAGATGCTAGCTTTAGCTTTGATAGCGATCAGATAAAGCAAGTTTTGTATAATTTGATTTTAAATGCGGTTCAAGCTTCAAAAGAAGGGCAAGTGGTAACCGTTGCTTCTGAAGTAATTCGTGAACAAAATGTCTTTAGACTGATGGTGACGGATGAGGGTGAAGGTATTCCTACGGAGATTCAGGAGAGAATTTTTTCGCCGTTTTTTACGACGCGTCCTAAGGGGACTGGACTTGGTTTATCTATTTGTGCTAGGATTGTAGAGAATCATCATGGTAGTCTTGAATTAACGACCTCTAGTGATACTGGAACCGTTTTTACGATAGAGCTACCACTTGAAGGCGGTGTTTTATGAAATCAAAATTAGATCGTGTTTTCAGTATCGTTATTGTTGAAGATGAGGAAAATCTCGCCAAACTTCTTTTAAGAGTACTAAAGGGCGAAGGATACGAGGTGACCGCTGTCGGCAGTATCGATGAAGCTTGGCAGCTATTAAAAAAACAGCATTTTGATTTGTTGATCACAGACATCAAACTCCCAGATGGCGATGGCATTTCTTTTTTGGAGAAGATTAAGGCTCAGGGTGTAGATATTGAAGTGATTGTAATGACGGCTTTTGCTACGGTTGAAACGGCGATCAGTGCACTAAAAATGGGTGCGAGAGACTATATACGCAAACCCTTTGATCTGGAGGAAGTCATTTCTGCGGTTAAAAAAGTGGTCCTACAGATGGAAGCCGATTTACCCGTAAGCTATAGCGAAAGTCATCTTCTGGTAGCAAACAGTGATAAAATGAAGGGCTTGCTAAAGCTACTGCATAAAGTGGCACAAAGTAATGCCAATATTTATATACACGGCGAAACCGGTGCTGGTAAAGAATTAGTTGCGCATGCGATTCATGAACTGAGTGATCGTAATGATAAGCCATTTATAAAAGTGAACTGCTCAGCTTTACCTGAAACCTTACTTGAAAGTGAACTCTTTGGCTATGAAAAAGGGGCTTTTACAGGTGCGTTTAATCGCAAGTTAGGTCGCTTCGAGCTCGCAAATGGCGGTACGATATTTTTAGACGAAATCGGTGATATTTCACCATTAATCCAACTTAAATTATTGAGAATCATTCAGCAGAAAGAGCTGGAACGACTTGGGGGAACTCAGACGATTTCATTAGACGTCAGAATTATATCTGCAACCAATAAAAGTCTAGAGCAGCTAGTAAAAGAGGGCAACTTTAGAGAAGACCTTTATTATCGGTTAAATGTTATACCGCTTGATGTGCCACCACTTAGAGAGCGTCGAGAGGATATGAGGGACTTAATTGAGAGTTTTATTGAACACTCGTCGAAAACCTACCAAACCAAAAGAAAGGCAATTTCTGAGGAAGCATATAAAGCAATGCTGGCATACGATTGGCCGGGCAATGTTCGAGAACTTGAAAATATAGTCGAAAGATTACTTCTGATGAGTGAAGGCGCTCAAATTGAACTGATTGATCTTCCAGAGCACCTTTTATCAAAAGATCCATTTTATTATGAAGAGCAAATCGATGCAGCTGAAGCAAATGTGATTAAAAGTGCATTGATCAGCTCTGAGGGTAATGTGACTAAAGCGGCAGAGCAGTTAGGCATTAGCCGCAGATCGCTTCATAGAAAGATTAATAAATATCATCTAAAATAAATCGTAGTCAAATCATAGTCAAATCATCAAATTATCAAATAATTAAATAATCAAGTAATTAAAAATTTAAGTGCGCCAGAAATGTCACAGTGTGACAAATTTGGCGCACCATTATTTTTTAGTACTTCAACAAATCGTTGAAAATGCTGTGTTTGAATTTAAAAACAAGTTGGCATGAGTCTTGCTGTTAAATAAGTGTCAGACATTTCCGAGTTTGCTCGGAACAAATAGGAGGGAATCATGAATTTTGACACAGGTAATACGGGATTTATGTTATTGGCGACTAGTTTAGTTATGCTAATGACACCAGGACTTGCTTTCTTTTACGGCGGTTTAGTGAGTAAGAAGGGCGTTTTAACAATTATGATGCAGAGCTTTGTCTCGTTGGGGATTACGACAGTGCTTTGGTTCACAGTTGGTTACTCGCTATGCTTTAGTGGTGATGTCTTTGGGATTATTGGCAATTTAGATATGGCGTTTTTAAGTGGCGTATCTATGATGGATGCGTTATCTCCAAATAATAATATTCCATTAATCGTCTTTATTTCGTACCAAATGATGTTTGCAGTTATTACTCCGGCACTTATAACGGGTGCTTTTGCAGAGCGCGTTCGCTTTAAAGCCTATGTTTTATTTCAAATTTTATGGCTATTATTAGTATACTTCCCATTTACACATATGGTATGGGGCGGCGGCTTATTGGCAAGCTGGGGCGTTTTAGACTTCGCTGGTGGAATCGTGGTTCATGCGACTGCTGGTATGGCGGCGCTTGCATCTGTATTCTTTGTTGGTAAACGCGTTGAACGTGTAACAGAGCCACACAGTATCCCTTTGATCGCACTTGGAACTGCTCTATTGTGGTTTGGTTGGTATGGCTTTAATGCAGGCAGTGAGCTAAGAGTGGACGGCGTAACTGCTCTTGCATTTCTAAATACAGACGTTGCAGCATCTTTTGCAGCTGTGGTATGGTTGGCGATTGATTGGAAGAAGATGGGCAAACCGAAGTTCGTTGGTATGCTAACGGGTGCTGTAGCAGGTCTTGCAACGATTACACCTGCAGCGGGTTATGTTAGCACGTCTACTGCTGCTTTAATCGGTTGTATTGCGTCAGTGGTATGCTACTTAGCGATAGGACTTAAAAACAGATTTGGCTGGGATGATGCCTTAGATGTTTGGGGCGTTCACGGTATGGGTGGTATTACTGGTGTGATCTTACTCGGTATCTTTGCAAGTACAAAGGTTAATCCAGCTGGAGCAGATGGTCTCATTCATGGCAATGTACAGTTCTTCTTAGTTGAGACAGCAGCGGTTGTAATTGCTGCGGCATATGCATTTGTGATCTCTTACGGGATGTTAACTTTAATAGATAAGATTACACCAGTAAGAGTAGATGCAAACGAGCAATTGACAGGAATCGATGCTGCACTTCATGGCGAAACGGCGTATTTAATGTAATCGAAGAATAAAGAATTAAGATATAAATTACAGTATAATTAAAAAAAAGTTACTCATCGTATAAGGTGAGTAACTTTTTTATTTGCCATACTCTGCATGTGGTTAGCTTGAGGACTTGACGCCCGAAGCTTTTTATAGGGTAATGGTTCATTTGTTGTTTTGTATGATATATGTAGCTAGCTTTTTATCTTCTACACCTATATGTTTGAGTAACCAGTCGACGGTCATTTGACTGACTTGAATTTTTTT
Organism: Fusibacter sp. QWL-12; assembly: GCF_058683495.1. NCBI lineage: Bacteria > Bacillati > Bacillota > Clostridia > Eubacteriales > Fusibacteraceae > Fusibacter > Fusibacter sp. QWL-12. The sequence goes on along the minus strand of NZ_CM178745.1, from coordinate 978,556 downwards.
AGAGGTAGTTAACCCATTCTTGTTGATATCATCAATCAGTTGTGTAACCGTGGTTTTAAATTCAGCATGAACTTTTTTATGTGCTGCCATATCTGGATAACCAACGCGCATTTGTAGTTTTTCCTCAGAGTTAAAGTGTTTCACGACGTATTCTGCGAGAAACTTCATATGACGCACGACTTCCTCAGTGCTATTGCCACTTTTCAGAGCCAATAACATATCATTTGTTTTCTCAACCAACTCTTTGTGCTCTTTATCCATTTCTGGAACGCCAAGAATTAATTTTTGTTCCCAGCTAATCATGATAGCCTCCTTTCACTATGGATTCATATTCTACCCCATAGGCGGTGCGTTATTCATGATTGCAGATTTTGTTATTATAAGTTCTAAAGTTCTTTAACAATTGTGTTAGTATCGCTCTTAACATATCTATGAAGAATTATTTCGTACTGTTCAGCGAGACTGTCCTTGCCTTGAATTTTAAGGAGTTCGATACCTTGAAAAAAGTATTTTTCATAATTATCCATTGATAAGTGATACATAGCAGATGCCTTGCGACATAAAAGTAGTGCTAACTCTGCCATGATGGAATTTTCAATACAAAACTTGATTCCAAGTTCTGCATATTTTAAAGCCTGTTGATGTTGATCTAAACGATGAGAGTTATATGATAATATGGAGAAAGATTTAATAACTAATAATTTCTCATAATGCTTTGCATATTTACTGGTATCTAAATAATCCAAAATCATAAGCATAATTTGGTTGCTTCTCACACAATCTCTCAAAATTCCCAATAGGGAAGCAATTGAAAATAAAATTCTTAACTCCAATGAATTGTATTTGCACGAATTCCAGTTTTTAAGTGTAAAGCTAGGAATGCTGATTCTTAAAGCTTCAATTTGTTTGTCCATCGAAAGATTATAAGCATCATCGTTATCCTGATAACTTATTTCGATACCTTCGAAAAAAGTCATAAGCTGTTTGATTTCTCTAGCGTCAATAAGTTGAGGATTTGTACGTGAGAGGTATTTTTCACAAGAAGCAATCGTCTCTTTGATCGAATCAGCATCTGCGTTTGTAATATGATAATCGATCATATCATAAAAATAGGAAAGTTCATTTGATGTTTTATAGGAGTCCAGTATAAGTATGAGATTTTCTTTATAAAAACTCGATAATACCTCTAGTGTCTCAAATCTAGGGATAGACATGCCATTTTCTAGTCTTCTTAAGGTATCGCTATTAATGCCTGTTTTATCAGACACCTCATTTTGAGAATACCCCAATGATTTGCGAATGGTTCTAAGTCGTTCTGCAAATGTTTTCAAATCATAACTGCTTAACATCGTCAACCTCAAAAATCCCGTATTCATACGGGTATTATTTTTTTATAATTAATTATATCATTGAATTAGAAAAAAGAAAAAGAAGAGGTTGGATATGAAAAAGTTTAAATTGGGTTTGGTGGTTGCTTTAACTTTGATAACGATGACTATAGGATTTGACTTAACTTTTGCTGCAGATGATGATTTTCCAGTGCCTAGAATCGTAATTATGTCACTCTTAGAAGAATAATAATTTAATAAGTTCGGGAGACCGATACCTAAGACATTCCATAAATTTAATTATTATTCTCAAGATAAAACATAATCCACCTCTAGGTGGATTTTGTCTTTTTAAGCCACAAATTTGCTTGTGGTAAAATCTAAGGGCTCATTGCCTGAAGATTTTTATAAAGCGATAGTCATGGCAGTGGATATCAAATGTGGATTTTGATGTATTTCGAGGTGGAATAACAGTATGATGGATTACAGAGAACAGCAAGAACTTTTCGAACTGAAGACTTTGGATAAAAGAGCAAAGAAATCAATGCTCTCTTTAAGGACGCACGATGAAGAAAAGGACACTTTTAGAACCGAATATCAACGAGATATCGATCGAATTCTGTACTCAGAAGCATTTAGGAGACTTAGACTTAAAACACAAACTTTTATTTCTAGATCAGGTGATCCCCTTAACCGTACGCGTTTGTCGCATACCCTTGAAGTCAATCAAATTGCAAAAACCATCGCTAAACCGAACTACCTTAATTGTGATTTGATTGAAGCGATTGCATTTGGTCATGACTTAGGACAAACACCTTTTGGACATGCGGGTGGGAAGGCTTTACATAAACTCTTACAAGAGAGTGGCAAGAGTTTTCATCATAATGCACAATCGGTTTGGTTAGCAGAACAGCTAAATTTAGATAGACGAGATATAGAAGGAGCATTCTATAGTGGCATGAATCTAACGCATGACACATTAGAGGGCATTTGGAAGCATACAATCTTTCAACCGAGTGAGAGCTTTGGTGTTGAGATTTTGGATAAACTAAATCCTCAAAGCCCAGGAAGCTTGGAAGCACAGGTCGTTCAAATCGCAGATAAATTCTCATATGTGCTGCACGATTTATACGATGCGGAACAAAATGGGATTGCACGATATGAAGAGTTTGAAGAAAGTGTGTGGCACCCGTTTTTTGATAAACCCTTTGACAGAAATAGATGGCACTACGCTTTTATCAATGATTTGATTGAACAATATGGTAAGAGCACACATATATCCTTTAGCGATCATTTTAGTTGTGCATTTACAGCGGTTCAGAATTATATAGACGAACGAATTTTAAAGTCTAGACAATTGCTTGAATACGATGAAATGGCTTATGAGCTTATAAGTACGATTTACCATTACTATTACAAGCATCCAGAGGCGCTTATAAAGCGTGCGAATATTACACCTAAAACATTTGAAATTTTAGGATTAGAACGTGTTTTAACGGATTTTATCCAGTGGTTTGGCGATGCAGGTGCAATTGTAGAATACGAAACCATTAAGAATTCGAAATCTTTGAAAGCGGTTTAAAATACCTCTTGTAAGACGCATTAGAACGTGATAAATTCAGAGTTGAATAAAGCGTCCGAGGGGAATTATGGTTAAGACAATTAAACGCGATAAGGATTCAAAATTTACTGTAACACTAGCGTATCTATTTATGATCTTCATCAATATACTGGCAAATACATTACCAATCAATGGGGTTACAACTGGACAAATTTCAAATAGATACGACAACTTGTTCGTACCAATCTCATTTACTTTCATCATTTGGAGCCTAATCTACTTGGGATTAGGGGGATTTGTTATATTTCAGTGGCGTGATGCATTTTTCTCCCCTGAAACCAATAGAATGATGATTCAACTGAGAAGGTTATTTTCATATTCTTGCTTGGCAAATGCATTTTGGATTGTGCTTTGGCATTATGATTTAATATTTTTGTCACTCTTTGCTATGGTTGGGTTGAGGATTGCTTTACAAAAAGCTATGAAGCAGGTTCACTCATCAAAGCTGACTTCTCAGGAGAGAATTTGGGTACACAAACCCTTTAGCATTTATTATAGCTGGATTAATGTGGCTCTTATTGCAAATGTAGCCACTTTTTTGGTAAAACATAGAATTGACTTTGGTAGTTTGTCTGATGAAATAATGACGGTTTTAGGGTTGTTAATTGGATTTTTTATTATTATTTCAATTACATCGCGTTACAAAGATATTACTTTTGCTATAGTAGCAGTTTGGTCGTTCTCAGGAATACTATTTAGACATATTAATTCAGAACAGCTTGCAGGTAATTATCCAGTCGTTATTAGCGTACTCATAATAATTTTAATTGCATTAATTAGCCTAATTGGCTATTTAAGTTACTGGCGATTAAAGCGTATGCGAATTAAATACAGAGCGTAATTTTGTAAATGATTTTAAGCAACTATTCGTATTGGGTAGTTGCTTTTTTAGTATTAGTTTTGATAGAAAGTCTTTTATAAAGGAATTTTTAGTTATTTGTTGAATATACACTATGTGTCATAATTTTGGAGGGAGAAATGCACGATAGACTAAATCATAGAGGCACTTTGACACTTGAGACTAAGCGGCTCATTCTTAGAAGGTATCGATTAGAAGATGCTTTTGATATGTTCCATAATTGGGCCAGTGATTCTGATGTGACGCGATTTCTTTCATGGTCACCTCATAAAAACATTGAAATGACCAAAGAAATTATTGAGATATGGATGAATCAATATCAATATGATAATATCTATAATTGGGGAATACAATTGAAGGCAACTGGTGCTTTGATTGGTGGTATTTCAGTCGTGGCGTTGAATGAAATGCATTTTTCATGCGAAATAGGCTATTGTATTGGAAAACGGTTTTGGGGAAACGGTATTACAACAGAAGCCTTTTTGGCAATCATCCCATTTTTATTTGATGAAGTCGGCATGAATCGTATCAGTGCCAATCATGACACACAAAATAAAGCATCGGGAAGAGTGATGCAGAAGACGGGACTCTTTTATGAGGGAACAGCGCGCCAAGCAAAACGAAGAGGCGATGAATTTTACGATTTAGCAACCTACGCCATTACGAAAGATCAGAGGGGATAGATAAATGAGTTATCAAATTGTTAGACCAAAAATTGAGGATCAAAATGAAATAGTGGCCTTAATTATCGAAGTTTTAAAAGATAATTGGAAAAGAAATCAACTGGATGATTTAGAAGATGATTTGAACGATGAGATACAGACAAAATTAGGGTTTGTCAAAGCAGATTTGGAAAACCTTAAAGGAGCAAGGCATTTTATTATTGCTAAGGATGGTGAACGAATCGTAGGCGTTGCTGAGCATGGACCAGCAAATGATACGATTAAATCCTGTAATTCTGAAGAATTGAATGCACTGCAAGAGGTCGGAACTGTATTTGTTCTCCCTGAATATCAAGGCAAAGGCGTGGGAAAATTGCTTATGAGAGCGATGCAACTTAGGCTAAAAAGTATTGGAGAAACGCATTTCTGTATCGACAGTGGTTATAAAACGGCGCAAGGAATTTGGATTCATTTATACGGTGAACCTACATTTTTGTTACAGGATTATTGGGGACCAGGAATAGATCATATGGTATGGAGGGTGAAAATTGATGAAACAATATAAGACATCTATTGAGGGGTTTATTATCAGAGAAGCGAAAAGAGAAGATGTGCCACTCATTTTGAAGTTCATTAAAGAGCTTGCGGATTATGAGCAACTATTACATGAAGTTGTAGCAACTGAAGCGGTGCTTGAAAAATCATTATTTGATCATCATCAAGCTGAGGTAATCATAGGTGAGTTTGAAGGTAAACCGGTTGGTTTTGCACTCTACTTCCACAATTTCTCCACATTTTTAGGCAAAGCCAATCTTTATCTTGAGGATTTATATGTGACACCTGAAATTAGGGGAAAAGGATTTGGAAAAGCACTTCTTGCTTGTCTCGGTAAGATTGCCATTGAGAGAGACTGTGAGCGTTTGGATTGGTGGTGTCTTGACTGGAATCAATCTTCTATTGACTTCTATAAGGAAATGGGTGCTATTCCTATGGATGAGTGGACCGTATATCGTGTGACAGGAGACGCCTTAGGTCAATTAGCAGATCGACTCTAATATCATAATTCTGACATAATTAAGTGCTAATCTACTAGCAAAGGTAGGTGAACATTATGATGTTTGGAAGAGGTTTTTACGGTATAGGAGATTGCTTTGGATTGAGTAGATACGGATTCTATGGCATGATCCCGATGATGATTTTATTGGTAGTTGTTGTCGCTGTGGGTATAATAGTAATTATGAAGGTGTCTAAGCGTAGCAAAACTGAATCTTCTGCATTGACCATTCTTCAGGATCGATTTGCGAAGGGTGAAATATCAGAAGAAGAGTATCTTGCTAAAAAAGCATTGTTGAAATAGCTAACCGCCCATGTGGCGGTTTTTTCTTAGCCAAGGAAGGTGAATATGAAGTATCGTATTTTAATTGTAGAGGATCAAAGTGAAATCAGTGATATCGTAGCTAAATACTTGGAACGTGAAGGCTATCAGTGTCAAATCTGTGAGAATGGTCTGAAAGCCATGGAGATAATTGCGAATGAAACCTTTCATCTGTTGATCTTGGATGTCATGCTTCCTGGTATCAATGGATTTGAGATATTAAAAACGCTAAGGCAATCCTCTGATGTACCAGTGATTCTACTTACGGCTAAAATTGGTGAAAATGACAGAATACTAGGGTTTGATTATGGCGCAGACGATTATGTGACTAAACCATTTAGCCCTAAAGAGCTTGTGAGACGGGTAAGTGCGATACTGAGAAGAACCGTACATGAGACCGTATCGGATTGTTTAGTCTTTGGACCATTTAAGCTCTGTCAAGAATCGATGAAGCTTTATAAAGAGGATACTTTAATTGAAATTACAACAGCAGAATACCAAATGATGCGCGTTTTTATGATGAATATCGGTAATGTATTATCGCGTGATCAACTGATAGCTTTGGCATTTGGATATGATTATGAAGGATTTGATCGAAATATTGATAGCTACGTAAAACGGTTAAGGCAAAAAATTGAAGCAGATTCTAAGAACCCAGTCTTTTTAAGGACAAAATACGGGATGGGTTATGTCTTTGGAGGTAGCTAATGTCTATTAAACGAATTTGGATAGGAATCGTAATTGGCATTGCTTTATTATCAGTGCTCATAAATACATCTGTTTTAAATCTGCTGATCGATCGTTACTTCAAAAGTTATTTAACTGAGAATTACGAAACGCATGTGGCTCAAGTTTCTTCTTATGCGGTAAATGTCTTAACTTCGAACGATATTTCGTATAATCAGATGGCAATGGAACTTGAAACGCATCTTGTAGATCCAATTGTCAAAATACGTGTTTATAATACTGATGGCAATGAGCTTGTTACAGTAGACAACTCATCAGAATGGGTAAATGGCAGGCAAATGGGTCATATGATGGGGATGAACCGCCCCACAGAGGAAACCGTCTCTCAGTACACTTTATCAAAGGGCAATCAGACTGTAGGTTATCTACATATTACAACAACTGGTACAGTGGAGTCTTCTTTAATTGCGACAAGTTTTAAAAGATCTCTTTGGATGAATGCTGCATTATCAATTGTTCTAGCTTTATCTGTTTCATTAGCAATAGGTATAATTGCTAATCGTAGAGTGACCAAAGCACTTAGTGAAACCGCGAAGTATGCTTCAAATTTACAGCAAGGTATAGAAAAACCTTTGAAAACCACTCGCATCAAGGAAGTGGATGTTATCAATGATAGTTTGAGAACACTTAATCAAAGGTTGAAGCAAAAACGTATAGGAAGAAAAACACTAATAGATCAAATGATGCATCAGTCTAGAACACCCCTAACGATTGTTAAAACACATTTGGAAGGCCTACAAGATGGCATTATTGAACCTTCAACAGTTGAGTTTGAAAATTTAACCCTTCAAATTGATAATTTGACAGAAGTGATCACCAATATAGCTGGATTAATCGAAACTGAACAGTCACCTGAGATTAATCGTATGGAAACAGTCGAAGTTGTAAAGTTAATCCATCAGGTTACCTCTGGTTTTCTACCAGCAGTTAAGCAGAAAAACGGGGACATAAAGGTAACTGGTATAGGTAAAATCAACCTAGTAACTGATCGCTTTAAAATAACTCAAATACTTTATAATTTAATCGCAAATGCCTACCAATATTCTAATGCTCCTTGCCTCATTGAAATAAGTGTTGCAAAGACATTGAGCAGCTGCCAACTTATAGTTTCTGACTCGGGTAAGGGAATAGAAGAAGCACATCTATCACATATTTTTGACGCATATTTTAGAGGTGATGAACAAGCTGGGAAAGGTGAAGGCTTAGGCCTTTTTATAGTAAAACAATTAGTAACTGAAATTGGTGGCACTATCGAAGTGGCGTCAAAGCTAGGGAATGGAACCAACTTCACTATAAACTTACCTCTAGAAGATAATTCGTAATTCACTCTTTTAATTAATCTCAATTAAGGCTATAATTCAAAGATAAATAGATAATATGTGAGGTAATTATGACAGCTTATATGGGAGAAATTGCTGCTCTAGCGACAGCTTTATGCTGGGCAATTACAGCGACAGCGTTTGAAGACACGGGAAAAAAAATCGGTTCTATGAACTTGAACTTACTGCGATTGTTAATTGGGATGGTTTTTCTTTCAGCCTTTACTTTAATTACAAGAGGGGTTTTATTACCAACCGATGCAAGTGCATCTGAATGGGGTTGGCTACTGCTTTCCGGATTTGTGGGGATTGTCGTTGGCGATTTATTATTGTTTGAAGCGTTTGTACAGATTGGGTCAAGAATATCCATGTTAATTTATGCAAGTGTCCCACCGTTAAGTGGAATTTTAGCGTTTATCTTTCTTGGCGAATCCATGCACCTGATGCAGATCGTCGGCATGCTCGTTACTATGTCGGGTATAGCACTTGTGATTTTGGTCGGTGAAGCGGATAGTAAGAAAGTAAAGCTGTCTCATCCTCTAAAGGGAATTTTACTCGCTTTTGGTGGGGCATTTGGTCAAGCTGCTGGTTACATCATTGGAAAGTTTGGAATGGCAAACTACGATCCATTTGCTTCAACTCAGATTAGATTAATCGCTGGTATGATCGGCTTTATGATTTTGTTTACGCTTAGAAACAACTGGGGAAGCTTTTTCAAATCACTTAAACGTACAGATGCTTTGGCTTCTGTAACCTTGGGTTCCTTCTTTGGACCTTTTCTAGGGATCTCTCTGTCGCTTTATGCGGTACAAAGGATTAATCCAGGTGTTGCTTCAACACTGACTTCGATAACGCCAGTTTTATTAATTCCTTATGCGATGTTCTTTAAAAAGGAAAAGGTGACAACGAAGGAAGTGATTGGTACCATCTTGGCACTATGTGGTGTGGGCATAATGTTTATTTAGGGGAATAAAAGAAGGTTCTGTTGGCTATCCTAAAAGATAGGCGACAGAACCTTTATTTTATGTGTGACTGATTTGTAAAATGCCATCTTTTACAGAAAAAGTGATCTCGCCTTTAGACACGAGATGTGTTAAATGTGCCTTAATAACAGATCGGTTTAAAAGGTGTTGCCCCAAGTTCTCATTTAACTGATAGTAGCATGAAAGATAACGATGCACTTCGTCAATCGTATATGCACCTTTTCCGACAGATTCCAAAATCAAAGACTGTGTCAATTCTAAGGCATCTATGTTTTTCTGTATGGTCAGCGATTTATCTTCAACGATACCGCCGTGCGCGATTACAAATGTATCTGCCTGTATCTCAAATAGTTTATTTAGCGATTTCAGGTGAGAGTTAACGTCAAAAGTAAAGATTAGTGGATGCTTTTCAATCATGGATATAGAGATTAGTGCGTCTCCTAAAAATGCGACACCATCTTCAGTGACATAACCCATCTGATTAGGTGAATGCCCTTTTAGTAATACGGGTCGAATGGTTACATCTTTACCGGAGAGCGGTATGGTAATTGGTGTATCATCAACTAATATCATATTGACATGAGAGGGTTTTGCCATTAAAAATTTGTTTTGTAGCTCAGCAACTGGATTTGCGCCATAGAGATAGGTAGGTTCAAGCAAAGGATTTTCAATAAAGGCGGATTCAAGAGCAGGTGCATAAGTGGTCGTTAAATGCTGCCTTTGAATGTAGGCATTGCCACCACAATGATCTGCATGTGAATGTGTATTGAAAATGGCTTGAACGCTTATTTCACCTAAATCTCTTATTGCCTTTTTTACACTGGAATCATCGTTTCCCGTATCAAACAAAATCAAATTCTGCTCAAAAAGATAGCCACCTATGGCGGCTGGGGAGTTAAAGAAATAACTGTTACCGCGAATGTGCTGCATTTGATACTACCTCCTTTTATCCTTGTAAAGCCTTGTGTCGGCTATATGGAATAACTTCATCTTATCAGTAGTGTCGTTAGGAAAAGTTGCGAGTCCAAAACTAAAGCTACCATAGAACATAGAATCATTTGTCTCTATTATAATGGATTCAAACGATTTACGGAATGCAATAATTCGCGTCATAATCTCTGTATTGGCTTCAAATGGGAAAAGACAAGCAAATTCATCACCACCGAGTCTGGAAAAATACATACCTTCAATACCAGATTGCTTTAACCAGTTCGAGAAAGTGATCAAGTAAGCGTCACCTGCTTGGTGTCCGAATTGATCGTTAATATGCTTCAATCCATCTAAATCAAAGAGTGCCAAGGTATATATGTTACTGACATCGTTAAAGAATAACAGATGTTTTTCATCGAAATACCTTCGATTGATTAAACCTGTAAGGGCATCGTATTGACTTAAATGAAGTGTCTGCATATAAAGCTCATAAATTTTATAAAAGAGTGGCAGTTGCTCTCTGATATAGTCAGCCACTTTTCGATCGGTTTCAGTATAAACATGATTGTAGGAACTATCAATTGCAAAGATCCATCTTAGTTTATCATTAATCCAGACTGGTACGACCAATGTTGATTGAACTGGTTTTTTAGATACTGGTATTGCAACTGGTTGATGGCCATTGAGTGTGAAATCATCGATATCATTGACGATATGGGCGTGGTGAAATTTACCTCGCAAGTCTGAAAGGATAAAGCTTTCAGCAAGTGGGATGCTAAAATCAAACATGTCTACGGTTTCATACCCTGTAAAAGCAACAACTTTCAATGTTTCGTTTTCATCTAGTTCAAGCACAGTTGACTGTTGACTTTGGCTAAAAATGTTTTGTACTTCTTTTAAAAGGTCGTTTAAAAATTCGGTTTCGTTTTTATAGGAGATGATTCTTTGACTTAAAAGAAGAAAAGCATCCTTTAAGGTATGGAGCATTTCAATCTCTTTTTCAGCAGCCTTCTTTGCGGTGATGTCTTGAATCAAACCAATTAAACCAATAGGCTCTCCATAGCTATCGTAGTGGAGCGCTTTGCTGAAGATTACATTATGAATGGTGCCATCAGAGTGCATCGTTTGTGCTTCATAAATCTGGAGTTGCCTACTTTCGAAAATTTCTTGATCATGCTCGTCATAAACCTTTGCAAGCTCATAGGGGGATATGTCATAAACGGTTTTATCTATAATATCCTTGAGATCTAAACCAAGAAAGTTAGCAAATGCACTATTGCAAAAACGGTAGTAGCCAGCTCTATCTTTATAGAAAACTGGATGAGGTAGCGTTTCAAGGAGCACTTTAAAGAAATCAAAATTTGTGGCATTATTGATGTTTGGCATGACACCACCTCCTTATTTATTGATTATACCCATGTATATTCAGGTTAATAAAATAACCTTATGCAAATCAAAAAAAAAGACCAATAATGGTCTTTATATAATTTACAAGCTAATTGCTTTTCTCGTTATGGATTTACGAATGCCCATAATTTCGTATTCAAGTCGAAGATAATAGTCATGAGGTACCTTGTTCTTAGTCTTCGGTGTGATATGCAAAATTAAAGCGAATGCACGATTGAGCATTGGATGATTTTGTATGGTTTTTCTGTGAAGCTTCAAAAGTTCGTTTTTTGTGACATGTAAAAAACCATATGTACTTTTCTCAGCGACCCAAATATCGTATTCAAAAGGGAGATGATCATCAGTGATTCTATTTCCCGTTTTGTCAACAAAATAGGCTGATTTCAATATTCCTGGTATCGCACCCTCACGAATGTAGTTTTGTCCAACTAGGTAATCTTCATTTAAATCGAAACAACACCTTTTGGCACGTAATTCGGAATCGTCCACGTTAACTTTAGGCTGGAAAAACAAAGCATATGCAATTGCAGTAAAAATAACAGCGACTAATCCTAGCCGGTAGATGATCTTATTCATACACACACCATTCGATAAAAAATTAACAATAACGCCTTCATATACGTATTATAACGTATAAATCTAAAAAATATATAAACAGTTTCTAAAATTGTGATTTTTTTAGTGGAGTTTGGTATACTTTAAAGCAAGAATAGGAGGTGGTAAAAACGAAAAAGAGGGTTTTGTTTCTCATGACGACACTCCTAGTCATTTGGGCTTTTTTTAGCTTTTATCAGCTTTTAATTAGAATTGCATTTGTTCTTTTTGGTAGTGCAATTATCATCAACGTTCTCACTTTATCGTCGTCAAGAAAATCTATAAAAATTATAAATTTTTTATCAAAAGGTTTAATCATCACCTACTTTTCAGTTGGCATTCTATGTATGTCTTTAATTATTACATACAAAGATAAAAAGATAGATTTTCCGGATTATATTCTAATCCTAGGGGACGCTGTAAAAGGAGAACGACCAAGTGAACGCTTGGCTTTACGTCTAGAAGAAGGCATCAGCCAGTACTGTTTGTTCGCTGAGAATCCAAACTTAAAAATCATTGTGTCGGGTGGGATGGGAAAAGATGAGTATATCCCAGAAGCCATTGCTATGCAAAGATATCTCATCTCTAAAGGCATCCCTGAAAATGTTATCTTAATTGAATCAAAAGCAACTTCAACGAGAGAAAATTTGTTGTTATCGAAAAGTATAATTAACTTGGACTGGCAGGCGTCAGAAGTCCCTCAGGTCTTGATTGTCTCAAGTTGGTTTCACCTCTATAGAGTGCATCTTTTGGCAGACTATTATGAGTACAACTATGGTACACAATCGGCAAATACACCAAAAGCTTTGGTGATACAACCTGTTATAAGAGAATGGTTTGCTATAGTAAATGATTTTACTTTTGTCTTAATGAAATGAGGTTATTATGAAAATTAAGCAGCTAAGTGAAAGAAATTTTGTTTTTACTTTTTTTGATTCACCTGAATGGAATTTGAATTTACAAGTGATTATTGGAGCGCATCGAAACTATATTGTTGATTCTGGAATGGGGTCGCATATGTTAAATCCAATGATCAATTTTATAAGGCTAAGAAATCAAAGAGAGATCTATATAATTAACACGCATTTTCATTGGGATCACATTTGGGCCAATCGGTTACGTGAAGCAAGGCAAATTATTGCGCATCAAACTTGTGGTGCTTTAATTCAAGCCAATTGGGATAAGGATTTAATTGCAAATCAATCCTATATAAAAGAACCGCTAAGTATGCAATTGCCGACATTGACGTTTACAGATGAGCTAGACTTTGAAGATGACCAAATCAAATTACTTCATACGCCTGGACATACAAGTGATTCTATTTGCGTTTTCGACTATTTAGAGGGTGTTCTTAATGTCGGTGATAATATTGGGGACACACCTGAACAAATCGTCCCTGATTTGGACTGTACTGAAGCAGTCTACAGAGCCACAATAGAAAAATTAATGGCTCTTAAAGCAGCTACAATTGTATCTGGGCACAACCAAATCATGTTACCTGAGGTTTTTGATAAAATACGATTAAGTTTGGGGGAAAAATAGATGATCGTTATTAGTGCTTGCCTGATCGGACAAAACTGTCGATATGACGGTAAGTCTAAGGTGGTAGAATGGGTAGATCATCTATCTAAACAAGGTCAAACAATAGCAGTTTGCCCTGAGGTTTTAGGGGGATTATCTATACCGAGATTGCCTTGTGAAATTACTGGAGAAAAAGTATACAGCCAGGACGGCGCTGATGTAACCTGTGCATTTAAAATGGGTGCAGAGAAAACGACAGAAATTGCAAAAATAGTTGGTGCAAAAGTTGCGATACTTAAGGCGAACAGTCCGTCTTGTGGCAACTGCAAGGTATATAATGGTAATTTTGATGGCGGATTGGTTGAAGGCAAAGGTGTTACGGTTAAGGCTTTAGAAGAAAAAGGAATTGTCGTTTTTAATGAAAATGAGGCGAAAGAGTTCAAACAGTTTGTAGAGAGTAATTTAATTTAAAGGAGTAAATCATGGAAAAAATGAGTAATGAGATTGATGTGTACATGAATGCTTTCTCTGAAGAATTACAAGATAAAATGAAGCAGATTAGAAAATGGGTGCATGAAATTGTACCTGATGCCACTGAAAAAATAAGCTATCAAATGCCAACCTTTTATTATTTTGAAAACCTTGTTCATTTTGCTGCCTATCCCAAGCATTTAGGTTTTTATCCGACACCGAGTGCGATTTCAGCTTTCGAAGCAGCCATTAAAGAACACAAATACAAGTATGCTAAAGGATCGGTTCAGTTTCCTAATGGTGAACCTTTACCAGAGTTGTTGATTAAGGAAATGATACACTATAGAAAATCTGAAGTGGAACAAAAACGGGCAAAAGGAGCAGCTTGTGTATAATCGAGAAGAAAAAAATAGAATGATCAGTTTGATCAAAAGCTATGCAGAAGACCTCGGTGTAGAGGAAATGGGCACAATCGTTACAGAACAGGTGATGGATTACATCGTAGAGATGGTTAAACCACATATTTATAATGAAGCACTATTTGATGTGAATAAAGTGATAAAGGCATATCAAAATCAACTTGAAGATGCACTCTATGTGTTGGAGAAACCAACAGGAAGATAGACATATTCTCTTATTTTGTTGATAGAATAGACGAAGGCTTCAGATTCTTTAAAACGGAAAGACTCTTTTAATGAGATCCATTTATCCACAAAGATGACGACAAAGGCTTCTTTTTTTCTAGGGAGTGTAAGATTGAGTGGCCACATGTGTTTTAATATAATTTCGCGTTCTGTCTCAGACAGGGTGAAATAAAGCTCAGCATTTTCAAGTGCTTTGCGTGCGTGTGTAAATCCATGTAGTCCCTCGGATGCTCGTGGATGGTGCCAATCGTATAAAAAGAAGTCATGCAATAAGCCGCCACGTGCGACGCTTTTATAATCAAGGTGTCGTTTTTTTGCAAGTAAAAAACTATGAAAGGCTACACTGATTGAGTGATCTAGACAATCAATGGTTCCATGTTGAATGTATTTGTGCATTTCTTCAAATTTAGGATGCAATAAAATAGAGGCAGTTAACTCTATAAACTGTTTTATTTCATCGTCTAGTTGATTTTGTTTTTTAGTAGATAACATACAAACCGCCTTGATTATTAGAATTTGATTAAATCAGCAAGAGACATCATTTCATGAAAATTTTCATGCTATAATGAGAGCAACAATTCCGCAATTCTATTATAACAAACTGACGAAAAATGTGATACAGATGGAGATAAAATGGAGCGCTATGCAATTATTTCGGACATACATGGCAACTTAACTGCTTTAAATGCCGTACTAAGAGATATTGAAAAAAGAGATATTACGAAAATCATTTGCTTAGGTGATATCGCGGGTAAAGGACCGAGGTCGGCTGAAGCGATTGATATTATTAGAGAAAAATGTGCTATCGTCGTAAAAGGGAACTGGGATTATTTTTTAACGCATGTTACTGATTCTGAAACGATATGGTGGCATAGACGGCAAATCGGCGCTGATCGAGAAGCCTATTTAGATGCGCTTCCGAATTATTATGAGGTCAGTGTGAGTGGCTATCTGTTGAGACTTTGCCACGCAGCACCAAATGATATTTTTTACAGAGTACACCTTACGACAGACAATGAGAAGCGAATAAAATTATTTGAGGAAACACCAACTTTACCTTATTTTTCGGATATTGTAGGATATGGTGATATTCACGGGGCATACGTGGACAGTATTGGTGATAAAGTACTTTTTAATGCTGGTAGTGTCGGTAATCCATTAGACTTTAATGTGGCTTCATATGCAATTGTAGAAGGGGACTTTGAAGAGGAATGGCAGCCGAATCTCACCAAAAGTGCGTATGGCATTTCAATATGTAGAGTGCCATATGATGTAGAGGTTGAAATAAAGGTTGCAGAAAAAATGAATATGCCTGAGCTTTTGGATTACTCAAATGAGCTTAGAACAGCAATTTACAGGGGGCGTAAATAATGAAGTTAGAATATGAGATCAAGTTAGAGGATTACATTGCGTTTAATATGAATTTTATTGACACATCAAAGGCTATGAAACGTTCGCTTCTGGTTCAAAGATTCTTATTTCCGTTGATTTTTTTGGTCATTGCAAAATTTTTACAACCGATTTTAGAAATGGAGTTGGTGCCATTGCTGATTATGATGGGAATCATTGTCGTCGTTTGGATGGCTTTTTATGACAAATGGTATCGTAAAAGTATAAAGAGAAAAATAAGCAAATTGATTGAAGGTGGTAAGGTACCTGGACTTATTGGGAAACATGAACTATTAGTGGATGCGTCTCAGATTTCAGATAAGACTAAAGAGAGCTTTACTTATTATAATTCTGTTGAAAAGGTCAATGAGACTAAAACCCATATTTTTGTTTATGTGAGTCAAGTAATGGCGTATATTGTACCTTTAACTGCTTTTGAAAGTGACTCTGAAAAAGAGAGCTTTATAGAAATGGTATCCAAATTGATACCGGTAAAATAGTATTTATAGGAGGGCGTATGAAACTTGGATTATTGATCATTGATCTTCAAAAAGCATATTATAATGGCTTTGCAAAAGAAAGTATGGATCAAGCTTGTGAGTATATCAATGCAGTGTTACCGTGGTTTAGAGAAAAACAATTGCCGATCGCATGGATTCAAGATGTTTCTGAATACGATGGCGTTGTCCCAGGCACAGAAGGGTTTGAGTTTATCGATGCGCTTTCTCCAAATTATATTGAAAATGCAAGCTTCGAAAGAAACTTTCATAAGTTTTATGGTAACAGCTTTAATAAGACGGAGCTGGATTCATTTTTAAAAGAACAAGGTGTAGATACGGTGATTGTCACAGGATATTGCGCAGAGTTCTGTGTTTTATCAACGTACAGAGGCGCACAAGACTTAGATTATACGCCGCTATTGTTAAGAGGTGCTATTGCTAGTGGTGACAAAGAACGTATCAGATTTGTGATGGACATCAATGAGGGATTGACATTTTCAGCTCTAAATAAAATGTTGAGAGGTTAAATGTATGAAAATCATCTATGAAATTGTACCCTGCACTGAAGCCTATTTAGATGACCTAACCAGTATGGCGATTGATTTATGGCCTGAAAATGAGTTTGATGAGCTTGAAGCTGAATTTAAGCAACTATTAAATTCTGAAAAAGATAAGGTTTTTATAGCTGCTTTTGAAGATTTACCTATTGGATTCGTTCACGTGTCTTTAAGAACGGACTATGTTGAAGGCTGCCATACTTCGCCAGTTGGCTATATTGAAGGTGTGTATGTATGTCCTGAATTTAGGAAAAAACGAGTCTCAGAGGCATTGATAAAAAAAGCTGAACAATGGTCTAAGACCAAAGGCTGTGTCGAGCTTGCTTCTGATGTGATACAAGAAAATGAGTCGAGTTTGTTGTTCCATAAATCTATTGGATTCAGAGAGGTTAACAGAATTGTTTGTTTTATAAAAGACATCGAGGTGTAAAATGGAAACATCAAAAAAGAATGTGAAGAAGGTAAAAAATGCTTTCCAAAGTATATTTACTTTTTTTGCATTGGTATCGTTTATTTTAGTAGGTATTTTTACAGGCTTAAGCTTGCTGTCGAATCTTGCATACAGACGATATTTAAAGGGAAACACAGTTAAAATCAAAGATAAAATTCAAAAAAAATTGTAAGACAAAAAATGTTGTCGGAATTTTCTAAAAACTCATTGACAGATAATTAGGACACTGTTAAAATCGTATTCAATATAACATATACAGTGTTGAAAGAGAGCGGTGTTAATCAGGTTTCTGTAGAGAGTCGATGGTTGGTGTAAATCGATGAAATCAATTAATACAAATCACTCCGGAGCTTTCATCTCGAAATTAGAGTAAAGGTGAACGGGACGTCCCGTTATAGACGAAGGATTTGATAGAATCCATTGAGTGGCCAAAGGCAATTAGGGTGGTAACGCGAGTAAACCTCGTCCCTACAGTTTCTGTAGTGACGAGGTTTTTTATATCTTCCATAGTGCTTATAACTAAACACTGTAGGTTTTAAGCAAACTATGGCATCTGAAGGACGTTTCGTCCATATTTGAAAGTGAGGTTTTTATGAAAATGGAAATGCAATCTAAACAAATGGAATCAAGCAACGCAATGCCAAAGGGCTCAGAACATGTGAAAGGTAATATCGCTAAAACTGATTATCAAAAGAATCAGACGGTAGCACCATTCCAGGGCTATAATTTCTTCGGGACTAAATCCAAATGGGATTAGCCATACCTACCTACCTTGGGGAAAATTCTAAGTGAATTTTCCTTCTTTTTTTGTAATAGAATCATAGATTCAGGTTCCTACATAAGCTGTTATAGTGTATGATGTGTAAAAGACTAATCTATTTTGGGAGACAATCATGAAGCAAATACTAAATCAATCCAATGCTGCGATTAAAAATTTTGAATTACTTAAAAGTGTCTATAAGTCACTATCTTCAAAGGAGCTTAGAGAACGCATTAACGGACTGATCAACCAATTTGGTTTTAAGGCTGATAATGGTGTTGTTTTAAATGAAAGTAATTCGTTTCAAGAGGCATATGATTATCATTTATACTTAATTCAACTAAACAATGCGATTATTGAAGGTAAATCGAGTTCAATTAATAAGCGATTATTAAATGAACATTGTAATAGCGAACTGATTTTAAAGACAGCCATACATGGTGATTATACTGATCAAATTGTAACGCTTAATGCTCCGAGCCATTATTTTATTATTGGGGATATTCACTCAGATATTGAGTCATTAATCAATATACTTGAAGCCACACACTTCTATGACAATTGCTTTGAGCATCACTGGATCTTCATGGGCGATTATGTGGATAGAGGAATGGCACATCTAAAAACCACTGAGCTTTTATTGGTAATTGCCAATCTATTTAGTGATCATGTGACCCTGCTAAGAGGTAACCATGACGGTGGTAAATTGGATCATGAGGGGCAATTAAAGCTACCGTATCGAATCCCTGATCAAGATAATCCATTGGATTATTTCCCACCTTATCTGCTTGAGTTGGAAAAAAAGATGCTTCGAGACGAACGCAAATTACTCTGCAGCTATCTGGATTGGTTTGATAAACTTCCATACTTAGGGCTCATTAAAACCAATATAGGTAATTTTCTTTGTGTTCATGGCGGGCTTCCGAAACCCTATTTCGGACAAATCGATGTCGTTGATTTCCTTGAAAAAACAAATGTAGAAGATGCTTATGACTATCTTCATTCTTTTAGTGACCTGACACAATATAAGGCGCTTGATAATGGCGGTGCCACTATTGTAGAGCAACTCATATGGAGTGATCCACAAAGGGGAAATGAAGAAATTAAATTTCTTAACAAGCGCTTCAAATTTAGAGCGTCATCAACCGATGCATTTCTAAGAAAGTTTAATCTAAAAGGTCTCTTTAGAGGACACGAAGTTTTTGTTATGGGAATTGAAAAATTCCATGCAGATCAGGTGATTTCGGTTTTCTCAAGTGGCAGTACTGAAACAACAGCATATGGTCATGTGCAACCTGCATTGATTCGTCTTGCTACGACTGGTGAAGTTGAAACCATAAAGATAAAAAATGTATAAATAAATTAATATGGTTGTTTAAAAAAAAATATAAAAAAGAGTGTTGACAGGTCCATACCACCTATGTATAATTAACCACAAGTTCATATAAAAATGCGTTCGAAAAAAAGAAAATATAACCGAGCTGGTTCAGCGATATGGGGATGGTGTGAGCCCATACAAAAGCGAAGTTATTGAGAACTTTTTTAAGCAACTTGCAAGAAAAAAGTAACAAGTAAGGCAAGTCGGAGGTCCACCGTTAAAGGGAATAAGTATCGGCAAGTGTTGCCCGTACTGAATCAGAGAGAGCTTAAGCTAATTTGGGTGGCACCGCGGAGTAATTCGTCCCAAGAAAAGGATGGATATTTCAGGTGTGACATATAAACGCTGACTAAGCACATTTAATAATCCTCTGAGGGTTATTTTTTTATGCTCATAATGTATAAATATCCAAATAAATGTATATATATTGGAGGTAGGTATGAAAAAGAAAGTGGTTTTGGCCTATTCAGGCGGACTGGATACATCGGTTATTTTAAAATGGCTTCAAATGGAACACGATTTTGACGTTATCGCAGCTTGTATAGATGTTGGTCAAAAGGATGATTTTGAAGCAGTTGCTAAGAAAGCACTTCAAACAGGGGCATCAAAAGTATATATTGCAGATGTTAAAGAAGCTTTTGTTAAAGAGTTCTTATTTGAAGGATTGATGGCAGGTGCCGTATATGAGGAAGATTATTTACTAGGTACAGCATTTGCTCGTCCATTGATTGCAAAAGCACTTGTGGAAATAGCGCTTAAAGAGGAAGCAGTTGCTATCGCACATGGTGCAACTGGTAAAGGTAATGATCAAGTTCGATTTGAAGCTGGTATTAAAGGGTTAGCACCTCATCTTGATATTATCGCACCATGGCGTACCTGGTCACTCAAATCTCGTGAGGATTGTATCGATTACGCAGCCAAATATCATATACCTCTTAGTGTCACTAAAAAAGACATTTACTCAAGAGATGAGAATTTATGGCATATCAGTCATGAGGGCGGAGAATTAGAAAGCCCTTGGAATGAGCATACAAAAGCCATTTACAAATGGTGTACCTCACCAGATGAAGCACCAGATCAGTCTGAAACGATTACAATTGGATTTAAACAAGGCATTCCTTACAGCATTAATGGAGAAGCATACGAACCCGTTTCCTTGATAGAAACATTAAATCAGATGGCTGGAAAACACGGTGTTGGCATTATCGATATCGTTGAAAATCGATTGGTGGGAATGAAGTCGAGAGGTGTCTATGAGACACCAGCAGGTACTGTGCTTTATGAAGCGCATAAAGCACTTGAAAAATTAGTATTAGATCGACAAACGATGTCATTTAAAAAGCAAATTGCTTTGAAATATAGCGAACTCACCTATGACGGACAATGGTTCACACCATTGATGGATGCACTTCAAGCGTTTGTTGCAACGACGCAGAAAAACGTCTCTGGAAATGTAAAGCTAAAGCTTTTCAAAGGCAGCTGTCAAGCAGTAGCATCAGAGTCACCTTATTCACTTTATCGTGAAGACTACGTGACATTTTCAGAAGATGAGGTTTATAACCAGTACGATGCACATGGCTTTATCAACCTATTTACACTTCCGATTAAGCTGAAAGCATTGATGGAAGAAGATTTGGCTAGTAAGAATCAAAGCTCCATAGGTAATAAGAATGATAAAGAAGTGTCAGTTTCTACACTTAACCTTCAAGTGTATGGTGGGGAGGAGATCGCAGTATGAAGGCATGGTCAGGGCGCTTTAGTGAAGATACAGATGAACTGATGGTTCAATTCAATGCTTCGCTACTATTTGACTACCAGCTTTTGAAAGAAGATATAACCGGATCAAAGGGACATGCAAAGATGCTTGAGAAAATTGGCATTCTAACGTCTGAGGAGCTTACTCTAATTGAAAAGGGTTTAGTAAAGGTTGAAAAAGATTTGATAGAAGAAATGAAGCTAAGCTCAGATTGGTGTGACCTTGAGAAAGAAGACATTCACATGTTAGTTGAATCGAGGTTGACATCACTTATCGGAGATGTTGGTAAAAAGCTCCATACAGCTAGAAGTCGAAATGATCAAGTCGCGGTAGATTTAAAGTTATATTTAATCAATGCCACACATGATGTCATTGAACTGTTAGTCGCTTTAAATACACTTTTGATTGAGCTCTCTGAAATGCATAAAGACGTAATTTTACCAGGCTACACGCATCTTCAAAGGGCGCAGCCAATTCGTTTAAGCTTCTATCTTATGGCTTACTTTCAAATGTTTAAAAGAGACATCGAGCGACTAGAGGATGGTCTTAAAAGGATTAAGATTTCACCACTGGGCTCAGGTGCACTCGCTGGTGTGAGTTATGAAAATGATCGTTTTTTCACAGCTCAATTACTCGGATTTGACGAAGTGAGTGATAATGCGCTTGATGCGGTATCGGATCGCGATCACGTAATTGAGTTTAATGCCACTGCTTCAATTATCATGATGCATTTAAGTCGTATGGCAGAGGAAATGATTATTTGGAGCACCAGTGAATTTGGATTCATAAAAATCAGCGACAAATTTACTACGGGTAGTAGTATTATGCCACAGAAGAAAAATCCAGATGCAGCCGAGCTAATCAGAGGAAAAACAGGTCGTGTATATGGTAATCTCGTGTCAATATTAACCGTCATGAAAGCACTTCCATTAGCCTATAACAAGGATATGCAAGAAGATAAGGAAGGGTTATTTGATACCGTTACGACAATAAAGATGTGTTTGAACGTCATGACAAAAATGTGGCTTGAGACCACGTTTGACAAAGACAGGATGCTCTTTGCAGTAAAAAAAGGGTTTTTAAATGCAACTGACCTAGCGGATTATCTGACTAAAAAGGGAATTCCCTTTAGAGAAAGCCATCACATCACTGGTCAAATCGTTGGAATATGTGAAAAAATGGGGGCTTCAATAGAGGACTTGAGCTTGTCACAGCTAAAAGCTCTTTGTCCACAGATAGAATCCGATATTTATGAAAAAATAAAACCGATTGAGGTTGTTGAAGCAAAGGTTTCTTATGGTTCTACGGCTAGGAAGGCCATCGAACAAAGTATTGAAAATGGCAAAGCCATCCTAAATAAATATAAAAAATAACTCGTGGAGGAAATAAAAATGAAGAAATTGGGAATGAAAAAAATGTTGAAGTCGATTATGGCACTATCACTTATGCTAGTGATGATACTTTCAGTAGCGGGTTGTGCTAGCTCTGATGCAGCGAAAGCAACTGATACTACTGCTGCAGAAACAACAGCAGCTGCAGCTTCTGAAACAACTGCTGCGGTAGCAAAAACAAAATTAGATGAAATTAAAGAAAAAGGCGTTTTAGTACTTGGTACATCAGCAGATTACCCACCTTTTGAGTTTCACTTAGAGGTAGATGGAAAAGATACAATTGTTGGATTTGATATCGACATCGCTAAGAAAATCGCATCTGACATTGGTGTAGAACTTGAAATTATCGATATGAAATTTGATGGTCTTCTACCAGCTCTTACAGCAGGTAAAATTGACTTAATCGTCGCAGGTATGACGCCAACAGATGAAAGAAAGCAATCTGTAGACTTCTCAATCGTATATTATGATTCTCGCCAAACGATGCTCGTTAAAACAGATAATGTAAATACTTTAAACACAGTTGAAGCATTTGCGGGTAAAACATTAGGCGTACAAAAAGCAACCATCCAAGAAGAATTAGCAAAAACAATCTTTACTTCATCAGAAGCAAAATCGATCGATAAGATTCCAAACTTAATTATGGAACTTAAAACAGACAAAGTGGATGGTTTAATCTTAGCAGAACCAGTTGCAAAGCAATACGCTGCAGCAAATCCAGATCTATCTGTTAATGGCGTGGATTTAGGAAGTGAAGGCGGTTCGGCTATTGCTATCGAAAAAGGCTCACAAGATTACCTAGATGCTATCAACGCAAGCATTCAAAGTTTACTCGACTCAGGTGAAATGGACAAAATTATCTCGGATGCAATGTTATTAAGTGAAGGTGAATAATGAATTTTAGCTTTTTACCGAAATATTATAAATTCTTTCTTTCGGGAACTGGCTACACTTTATTACTATCAGCGCTAACCGTCGTATTTGGTCTCATCGGCGGCTTAGCGCTTGCTTTGATGAAGACGTCAAAGAATAAAGTGCTCAAGTCAATTGCCGTAAGCTATATTGAATTTATTAGAGGGACGCCTCTACTGATACAACTGTATATCGTCTATTACGGTATAACCGATCTTCCCATGCTAACAGCAGGTGTCATAGCGATGAGTATCAACAGTGCAGCTTATATCGCTGAGATTATAAGAGCGGGAATTGGCGCAGTAGACAAAGGGCAAATGGAAGCGGCAAGATCGCTAGGGCTTCCAGTTTTTTTAACCTATAAAGAGATTATCATACCGCAAGCGATGAAAAATATTTTACCAGCCCTTGGCAATGAATTTATCGTCCTTATAAAAGAATCTGCTATCGTTTCAGTAATCGGAATTCACGATTTAATGTACAATACAGATACGGTTCGAGGCAACACCTTTATAGCGTTTGAACCCCTTGTAGTGGCTGCATTTATCTATTTTGTTTTAACTTTCGGCCTTTCGAAGTTTATGCAAAAATTTGAAAGGAGGATGAGTGTCGGTGATTGAGATTAAAAACTTACACAAATCATTTGGAGATTTAGAAGTATTAAAGAACATCAATCAAACTATTGTTCAAGGTGAAGTTGTCGTAATTATTGGTCCTAGTGGCTCAGGGAAGAGTACACTTTTAAGATGTTTAAATTTATTAGAGCATCCAACCTCAGGAGATGTGATCTTTGAGGGATATCCACTAACAGATCCTAAAATAAACATCGATTTGCATCGAAGAAGAATCGGAATGGTGTTTCAACAATTTAACTTATTTCCTCATAAATCCGTTTTAGAGAACATCACCCTCGGCCCAATTAAGCTGTTGGGATTAGATAAAGCAAAAGCAATAGAGGAAGCAGAAGCTTTATTAATCAGTGTTGGCTTACTCGACAAGCGAGATGCTTACCCAAATCAATTATCTGGTGGACAAAAGCAAAGAATTGCTATCGCAAGAGCACTTGCGATGAAGCCAGACGTTATGCTATTTGATGAGCCAACTTCAGCGCTTGATCCTGAGATGGTTGGCGAAGTGCTTGAGATTATGAAAAAGCTTGCAAAAAATGGCATGACCATGGTGATTGTAACCCATGAGATGGGCTTCGCAAAAGAAGTAGCCGATCGTGTGATTTTTATGGATGAGGGGCAAATTGTAGAAATTAATCCTCCAAACCTTCTATTTAATGCACCAGCTGAAGAGCGTACAAAGTCATTTTTATCTAAAGTTTTATAAGTAATCTGCCTCTTAATTGCCACAAAATTTCGTTGATTTTCTGGGTATTTAATGACGAAAGATATTTCATAGAAAGGAGGCAATTATGAGAATAGACTCAACTTATACCAGTGGATATTCAAGCCTATACAATATCCTAAACAAAACACAGAATGTATCAACCAGTGAATCAGGATCTTCAACTATTAACTACTCGGCTGTAGGTGCACTTTCTAATGAATCCGTAGGTTCTATCAGCAGTGGCATGAACAGCGAAGCAATGGCAATGCGAATGAAGCTAAGAACAAGTTCTGAGGATGAAACGAGCAAAGCCAATCATGAGCAAATGAAAGCACTGATGGATCAACTTGCCGAAACAGATTTAGAAAGTTTAGATGAGACCGACAAAAGAGCCTTACTTGACGAACTTGACACAGCTTTTGCTGCAGTTACAGGTCAAACGAGTACGGTAGACAACTCATCTTTAACTTTAGAAGAAGTCGATCAAAAGCTTTCAGATATTCAAACCAAAGCGATTGAGGGACCTAAAGGTCCAGGCGGCCCAGGAGGTCCAGGTGGTCCAGGAGGTCCAGGTGGTCCTGGTGGTCCAGGTGGTCCTGGTGGCACCTCATCGACAGAAGAGGATGATGAAGTTAGTAGCTTAGAGGCGATGCTTGAAGCGCTTTATGGATCAGAAGAAGATGAAGACACAGATACTACGGAGACAGATGCAGTTACTGAAGCAACACGTTTTAAAGCCGCTATAGAGCAATACATGAAAACTCAAAACTGGACTGAGGATGATTTGAAATCAATTCTTGAGATTTAATCCTCAAAAAAATGAATCCTTAAACTGTTTTAGTACCGTTAACCGAACTCGATTAACGGTATTTTTCAGTGCCAAAAAATAAAAAAAAGCATGTCTACGACACATGCTTTACTAAGAGGGGGGATATTGAAAAAGGATGATTGCTTTATCGAATAATAAAGCCATAGCCTCGAATGGTTTCAATGCTAATATTGACTTTATGATCACGTAATTTTTTGCGAAGTCTTTTCACCGTATCATCGGTTGCTCGTGTTTCAATTGGACAAGGTAATTGCCAAATTACTTTTAATAATTCATCGCGACTGACTGCCATGTTTCTTCTAGCCATTAAATAAGCTAGCGTTTTATATTCAAGTCGTGTTAACCTAATATTTTTACCATTAACTTCTGCGCACTGTGCAGCCGTATTGATATACATTTCATATTTTCTATCATTTTTTAAGGTACTCATTGGTCGATGTTCATAAATTTCTTGTTTCATACTTAACACCTCATATCGTATAAAATCTTATCTTAGGCAAAGTATATCATCGTAACCTTAAATGAAACTTAATTTAGACTAGTAAAAGATAGGGAATAGGCGTACAATTATATAGTGTACCGAAATAATTAGCATTTTCAGAGGAAGGACAACATGGAACGTTGGAAAATCAATCTTTACATCCTTTGGATTTCTCAAGTCATCTCATTGACTAGCTTTGGATTTGGACTCCCTTTTATACCGTTCTTTATTCAAGAACTAGGGGTTACCGATCCAGATCAGCTTAATTTATTTACCGGAATCCTTAGTGCCGCACCAGCGATTACAATGGCAGTTATGTCTCCAATTTGGGGGATTTTATCAGATCGATTTGGTCAAAAAATGATGATACAAAGAGCCATGTTTGCGGCTGTTTTCATTATTGGATTAATGGGGCTATCTACAAACGTATGGCATCTTGTTATCTTAAGATTTATGCAAGGCTTGTTTACAGGAACGATTACTGCATCTTCTGCATTTGTTGCAGTCAATACTCCCAATGATCGACTTTCATATGCGTTAGGATTTCTATCTTCATCAACCTTTGTAGGCTATTCACTTGGACCACTATTTGGGGGACTCGTGGCAGAACATTTCGGATATAGAGTTAGTTTCTTCGTTGGAAGTGTGCTAATGCTGATTGGATTTATGGTAGTAACCATATTCTTAAAAGGTGAGAAAAAAGTACAATCCAGAAAGACATCCGTGATTCAAGGATCATCAAAATATAAAGAGCTTTTTGCAATTGGGATATTAATGTTATTATTGATGCTATTTTTCCAACGTGTCATTAGAACTTTATTTTCGCCATTTTTGCCACTATATATACAAGAACTTTTAAATACCAGCCAAGGAGCAGCTTCGATAACTGGGACCTTAAATGGTGTTATTGGCGCAGTGACTGCAGTATCTGCAATAGCAATCAGTAAACTCAGTGAAAAATACAATAAGATATGGATGATTAGAACGCTTCTTTTAATCGCCTTTGTAGATGTGTTGGTCTTAAATTTCTCAAGAGGCATGTGGCCATTTATGATATTATATACGTTATTATTTTTCATTATTGGCGGTATTGAGCCACTGTTAACTTCGCAAACTGCTGAGATGACTAGTCCAGATAAAAGAGGCACGCTCTTTGGCATTCAGGGCTTGGTGGGGTCCTTGGGCTGGATGGTTTCACCGGCTGTTGGCACGTATTTTTCCATAAAGTTTGGTATAAAATCAATCTTTTGGATCCTTCTGTTGTTTATAGGCTTAAATGCGATTACTTCGTTTGTCGTTAGTAACTATAGAAAAAAGAAAGAGACAGTAGACAATGATTCGATATGAAAATGGTGACGTTAACGCTTTAGAGCAGATTTATCATTTGTATTGTAATGCTTTTCCAGAGGAAGAAAGAAAATCCTTTGAGCATTTGAAAGCTCTAATAAGTAGAGGAAAATATAGATTAATCCTTATGCATGATCAAACTGAGGTAAGTAAAACCGAAGATAGCATAGTCGGTTTTGCACTTTTATATGTATCTGTTGAGAATACTTTTGGTTGGCTAGATTATATTGTGATCGATCCAACAAGTCAAAGTAAGGGCTATGGCTCTAAATTACTCATATATTTAAAGGAAACCTTTAAATTACTTTTGTTTGAGGTAGAAATACCGGATGGTATAGATCCCAACAGAGAACGACGTATTAAATATTATGAAAATCTGGATGCCATTCGATTAAATTGGGAATATTATCTACCAACGCCCATGGGGGGACTAAAGATGTTTTTATATGCTTTAGGTGAAAATGTGTCGTATCCTGTTGAACGTGTTAAAACAATCATGGATGAAGCTTTACACTATATTCATACTGATTTGACTCAATTAAATGAAATCATCAAACGATCAAGGCCCTATGAACAACTTTAAGGGCACTTATAAAGTCAATAGTGAATCAAATTCAGTTAAAGAGGGTCAATGCGTAAAAAAAGAACTTCGTATAAACGAAGTTCTTTTTAGAACGCTGAGGAAAGTTAGGTTACTTTAACAAACGGTATTTTCCAATGATAGGGAGCTCTTTTTCTTCACCGTTGAGTGCATTGATTATGCCCATAATCGCAAGAACCAATACAAGCAAACCACCAACAGGTGAAATAATAAACCAACCGATAAAAGGTATAAGTGCACCTAAAACACTTACAGCAATTCCAAGCAATAATAAGTTTAGACCTTGATTTGCATGAAATTTGCCATATTCAGAATCTTTATCGACAATTAAAGGAATGAAGAATAAAATATAAGCAAGTGCAGCGTAGATGTTTGTGTTTTTATCTTCCATAGGAACCTCCATAAGATGCAAATTTACTACATATATACCTTATTTAACTTAAAAGTAACGATAATATGATAAATATTTGAGGGTGTTATGACGAAAATTGTGAGAGCGGTATTTGAAGATGTTGAAGTATTAACTAACTTAGCGATAGAATCAGAATCCATATGGGGTTATGACAAAGAATATATGTCATTGTTTGAACTGCTTTATTCTGTAACCCAGCAGTTTGTTAAAAATCATCCTGTATACAAACTTTTAAACGATGATGAAAGCTTAATTGGATTTTTTGGTTTAGAAGTAATGCCATCTTCCCCTATTTTAGAGTATTTTTATATCAAAGCAGACTATGTTAGAATGGGTTTTGGCTCAACTATGTGGAAAGAGCTAATTCGTATTTGCAGGTCCCTGCATATCCAATCTTTTGAGTTTGTTACCAACCCAGAAGCTGCTGGATTTTATGAGCATAATGGCGCTAAGATTGTTGATTGGGTAACTTCTGTTATGATACCAAATCAAAAAATCCCAAAATTTTATTTTGAAATTCCAAAACATCAGGAGTAATCAAATGAATAAGAAAATACTTAAAATTGCGATCCCCTATACGATACCAGTGTTATTGGGCTACATTTCAGTCGGGATTGCCTATGGGCTTCTCGTTGTAAAGTCAGGTTTGTCCATCTGGGTGGGATTGGGAATGAGCGTATTCCTTTATGCAGGAGCTATGCAATTTGTGGCAATTTCCATATTAACTAGTCCTATTGCGCTTGTACAGGTTGCTTTCATGACCTTATTTGTAAATATACGCCACTTGTTTTATGGCTTGTCCTTTATAGAGCTGTTTAAATCCTTTGGCTGGCGCAAGCAATATCTCATTTTTGGGATGACAGATGAAACCTATTCATTATTATGTGGCGTTGCAGAGAAAGAAGATGTGGAAACAGAAAAATTGTTCTTTACGATTGCAGCGCTCAATCAGTCTTATTGGATTATCGGATCCTTACTTGGCGCGTTAGTAGGTAATTTGATTACCTTTGATACGACGGGGATTGACTTTGCTATGACTGCACTTTTTGTCGTCATATTTGTTGAACAGTGGTTAAGCGCTAAGTCGCATTTACCTGCTTTGATAGGCGTCGCTTCTGCAGTTATCGCATTGAATCTTTTTGGGCCTTCTCAAATGGTACTACCGGCGATGGTTTTTATGCTGGTTGTACTTTTAAGTGCTAAGAAGAAAATTAGAGTAGGGGGTGACTTATGACTTGGGCAGCAATAATTGTTATGTCACTTGTAACCTATTTTACTCGACTAGGACCATTTGTATTATTTGGTAAAGGTAGATCAACCCCGAATTGGGTTATTTATATTGGAAAGGTTTTGCCGCCTGCTGTGATGGGGATGCTTATTGTATATAGTATTAAACACGTACACATCAGTGTTGTAAGTGAGTTTTTACCGGTTGTAATTGGGATTGGCGTAACCGTTGGATTACATCTTTGGAAACGCAACAATCTCATTAGCATTATCGGAGGAACTTTGGTTTATATGCTTTTGATAAGATAAAAGCGTATGTCGGTCTATTTGGGATTTAATAGACTGACATACGCTTTCGCTTTTGTGTGTATATGGGGGTATACACACCATCCTAAGGGCATAGGATGACTATTTTTATATGAAAGAGATGCTTGTGGTGTCAAATACTCTTAAAGCGTCTTTAGGAGTTGCTTCTAGAGCTGATTTTGCATAATCTTCTAGTGCCTTGATATCTTTTGGACCATGATGCATCGTCGCTGGGCCTTTAATACAGCCACCTTTACATGCCATGCCTTCAATAAAATCAACATTTGATTTTTTGAATTTTAGGAGTGTGAGTGCTTTTGAACAGGCTTCTATGCCATCACAGCTCTCAAGCTTAAGATCTACCACGCCTTGATCTTCAAGATAGTGTTTAACAGATGAAGCGACGCCGCCTGTTGATGCGAACTTTCTTCCAAAATAGGAAGCATTATCGAGGGGTTGCGGGGTTAAGGCGTTTAAATCGATGGATTTTGCATCAATCATGGCGGCTAGTTCTTCAAATGTTAGTACGTAGTCGGTGTCCTTGACTCTCATTTTTTCGAGTTTTTTACCGATACAAGGTCCAATAAATACAACTTTAGCGCTTGGATCAATGGATTTGATTAAACGTGCAGTTGCTGTCATTGGAGATACAGTATGTGAAATGTTGTCGATTAGCTCTGGGAACTTTTTATGAACGAATTCAACAAAGCTAGGACAACAGGAGCTGGTTAAAGTTTTATTATTATATTTAAACTGAACAAGTTCTTCAGCTTCATGCTGTGTGATTAAGTCTGCACCTAATGCAACCTCGATTACATCTCTAAAGCCCATTTGTTTTAGACCAGTTATGACATTGCCGAGAGGAACGTAGTTAAATTGTGCAGAGAAGGCTGGTGCAAGCATTGCGTAAACGGCTTGATTTGGTGTTCGAATCATATCGATTACTTCTACAATTTCAGATTTTTCCTGAATCGCACCAAATGGACAATTGTAGACACAAGCGCCACAAGAGATACATTCATCATAGTTAATGACTGCTTTTTTTCTATGATCAATTGTAATTGCATTGGTAGGGCAGTCCCTACGACAAGGCCTCATCACATCTGCGATTGCATTATAAGGACAGCTTTCCTTACATTTACCACATTCGATGCATTTTTGTTGATCAATAATGGCTTTGCCTTTACAGATGCTGATAGCATCAACCGGGCATGCATTTTCACAGCGATGTGCCAAGCAACCTCGACAGGCTTCGGTTACGACATAGCGGTCAACTGGACATTGATCACAAGCAGAATCCAATACCTCAACAATACCGTTCTTTTCTGGATCACCACCCATTACCATTTTGATTCGATCGGATGTAATCGCTCTTTCATGAAAAATACAGCATCTGTATTTTTCATCTGGACCAGGATTGACTGTTATTGGAATCTGGTCCAGATTTTCTTCAAGTGTGCCATTAAATGCGTGCTTTGCTACTTCCGTTAATAGTTCGTGTTTTATCAATTGAACTTGGTTTTCAAACTTTCTCATAAACTCACCTTCTGATAGGCCGATTAATCGGTATAAAATATATGAACAAATTTCCCCATTTTTTTTAGTTCTTTTTCTATCTCTCTAATAATATTGATCTTTATACTTAAATCCCTTGGAAAATCGGGATTTTGATGTGCTGGATTGATTGCTCTCCCCACCCAGAAATGCACATGAGTACTGTCCTCGACTAGTAGTTTAAGAAGCCTAGAAACGCCATCCTTCTTGTGAAAAACAGGCTCATCACAGCAGTTGTTAATGCTAATAAGTTTGTTAAGTGTCATTTTAAGGGTGAGAACACCTTCTGTTACAAGATCGATGCCTTTAATTCGTGCTGTTGGTGGTACAAAGGGATCGATGTATTCTATTTCTGTTTCGATCTCTCTTCCCAGCTCACGTGAGATGATGTTAGCAGCAGTTCCGCCACAGACGACCTTAGCGCCAGACTGATGCATAAAATTTCTGACTGTAATTGAATCTTTTTCCTTTAAATCTGGTGGGCCAGTTAATATCTGTGTGATTTGTGGATCTCGAACTCTTAGAGTGACCACGGTTGCATCATCTCCAGGTTTGCCATCATACAGTTTGTGGCAAGTTTCCAAAAGGCGACGGGTTAATTTATCCGCAGAGGCAATTTCTTGTTCTGCTATGAAATCACCGACGTGTTGCCATTCCCAACCATGATTCAACATCACGCCAACGCCTGCATGTATGACGCCATCTGAGCATAGCGTAATCGTATCGCCAAGTTCGAGTTTGAATTCAGTAATCCAAACGCGCTTGTCAAATGATGTTAGTTGTGTTTTTGGCACATTGATTAAATGACCATTTCTAACGATAAAAGCAGGTGGGTTATCGTATTCTATGATTCGAAGATTAAGATCATCATCGATGTCTAAAATTGAGAAAGTAGAATAACCAATTTTTCTTACCTGACAGATGGGTAAGGTGTTTGTAATGGTGTCTATGGTTTCCTTTAAGTCTGCGCCTTGTTCCAACATGGTGATCATAATCTTACTGGTTAGCGTAGCGAGAATATTCGCCTTCACACCGCTTCCTAGTCCGTCAGCAAGAGCGACAATGGTTCTTTTATTCCCTTTTATAATTTCGACTTTATCGCCACAGAGCTCTTCGCCAAACTTGTTGAGCGAATGGGTCGATAGATCGATATAATGTGGCACTTTTTCCAAATCACTCACCTCCGTTAGTGAGGACCAGTTTCTTTAATTTATTTAGACCTACTTTAGTTTCAGCAGTGGTTTCACCAAGCAAACTAGCGATTTCTTGCGCTATTCGCATCTGCTTATCGATAACCTGCTGACAAGTAATTAGGGTTTCTGATTTCACTCTTTCAAATTCTTCACGACTGTTTTCATACTCTGTAATATCAGTAAAAATCCCTACATAGAATTTGCCATTTTGGATATTCACAACATTGGCATAGAAGGTTCTCTCTATACTTTCTAAATAGATTTTTTTACCGATATGCCCATTAACCGCTATTTGTGTTTCTTCAAAGATTGAATCTTCGATCAATGCAGCGATTGGCCAATGTTTTAACTTGATCTTTGAAGCGTTTAGTAAACGATTGAACGACGGATTAACTTCTTGAATTCGGAATTCACTATCGAGGATGCAGATGGCATTGGGACTATTGTCAAAGATAATGCTCTGTAAACTCTCCGCTTTTTTTCTAAGACTATCCAAACACATGTTAATATCTGAATGGCCTCTTGATATGGCGATGGCTTTTTCATAACAAGAGCTATAGCCACAGGCACCACAATTCAGTTGATCGGTTTCACTGTATTTTTCCATCTGAATAAGAATCTCGGAAATTTGATGATCGTTGATTGGTGGAAATCCAGTATTCTTAGGGATAAAGCTACGCACCATCTGTTCGTTTGTGACAACCGATGGATCGATGTGGCCAGTCCGTTCAATCTGGTTAATATGCGTGTTCATTAAACTCATTCTTTTATATAAATTTGGCGCGTCACATGGCATATCTGGACCGTTGATACAACTGCTTGAGCAGATGTTTAGTTCAGCACAGTAACCTTTAATCTCCTTTTTCGAAACCGCCTCAAGAAAACTTTTACAATCTTCAATGCCATCGACATGAATGTACTTATAGTTTGGATTGATTCGCGTTTCAAGATCGGTTCGCCAAAGGCTGCCACCTAATGGGTAAGCACGACCACGCTGAGTAACTGGGGTATCAAACTGTGAAGGCTCAAGATAGTCTAAAACAAGCTTCTCTGCCTCAAGCCATTCCGACAACTCCTTAAAGGTGATAACTGCATCTATGCTCCCATATATGTCAACGGCTTCTGCTTTTTTAGCAAGACAAGGACCAATAAATACGACATATGTGTCATCGCCAAAGCGTTTTTTTATATCAAAGCCATGCGAGATCATTGGGGAGACTATAGGAATTACTGAATCTATTGCGCCTTGATAATAATGCTCTATAAGGTAGTTGCTTGAAGGGCAACAGCTGGTGATAATGTTATCGCTGAAACCAGATTCAATATAGGATTCATATGCAAGAGAAACTATTTCAGCACCTCTTGCAGTTTCTTCAATTTTCAAAAAACCAAGTCGTTTAAGTGCGGTGACCATTTGCCCTGGATGACTGAGTTTAAATGCACCAGGGAAAGAGGGAGCAAGTGAAGCAATCACACGTTTACCTTTGTGTATGGCCGTCTGCACCGATTTTAAATCGAGCTGAATTTTCAGAGCGCCAGTCGCACAGTGCATCTGACACTTACCACATTTGATACACAGATCATCTATAATATGGCGACTGTGATTTGTAAAGGCAATGGCCTTTGTGGGACATTCTCTTAAGCATTTATAACATTCGTCGCATTTAGTGTGATCAAATTCTATGAATTTCATAACTTAATCCTCGTATGCATCATCTTCATAAACCCTTCAGCGGTTTCTGGAGAAATTGAAAAGACTTCTGACCCGTCAACTTGAACTGAAACCGCTTCGGAGCAACGTCCTAAGCAAAACGCTGATTTGAGTTCAATTTCAGATTCTAATTGGTTAGATTCGATATAGCTCTGACAGTTTTTGATGACGTCATATGAGCCTTTTAAATGACATGCACTTCCGATACAAATTTTGATTTCCATACGCACCTCCAAGACATGTTAATAATATCACAAAGGAAAAGGTCTTTCAATTGTATACAAGAACTTTTTGTAATATAAAATCGTAGTATATCGAGGTGGTATGTTACGAAATAGAAACAATTGCATTGTTCTAGATGATATAATCTAGATAAAAAGGTAAATAAAGGCATTTGTATTACAATCGCGAAACATATATTACAAAAATGAAATGTATTTCCACTTCAGACGAACAGGGAGACTGAAAAGTTAAAACACATTAATAGTTAAAAATATAACGAACAAAATTATTTAAATTCATAAAAATTGCCACAATCTTTAAGTTTAGTTTAAGGTTCGGACTTTAAAATTACCCTATCAACTCAAACGAGGTTAGTGGAGGAAAAATGAAAAAACTAAAAGGGATAGGCATATCAAAAAAAATCGGCGCACTTGGACTTATTATGTTCTTGATGATACTCTTTATTGGTTCAACTGCAATTTTTAAAGTATCAGATATGAACCAATTACTCGTGTCGATATATAATGAGGATTTAACGCCAATTGTCAGACTAGAAGCGGTTAAGAGTGATATTGAGTTTATTCGATCAAGTTCCAACGATCTTATCGATGCAGGTAATGATGATACAATTAAAGAGCCCATTCAAGCGGAAATTGAAGCGAGAGCAGCTTTGCTAGAAGAGCACCTTGCATTAGTAAGCGATATTAGCGATTACACTTCATTAAAAGAAGCCGTTAATGTATTTTTAGATAACAAAGATAATTTTCTATCAACAAATGGTGTTGGAACCGTATCAATGATGGGAATGGGTGGTGCACAAACAGAGGAAACCACTGAAGCCGTATCAGAGAATAGTCAAGAAGTTACAACAACAGAAACAACAACAGAAACAACAACAGAAACAGCAACAGAAACAGCAACAGAAACAGCAACAGAAACAGCAGCAGAATTAACAACTGAAGGCATAGCTGAAACCACTACAGAGACTGCAGTCGATACAACAGGTGAACAAGTAGAAGGTATGAACACTCAGATGGCAGAGTACGATGATGCTAGGGAAGCTGTTATAGAAATATTAGAAACAAATGTAGACTTAATGGTTCAAAATGCGCAGTCAACTTATGAGATCAGTGAGAAGAGCTTTATAGGTATACTAATCTCTACAGGCGTAATCGTTATCGTTAGCTTGGTAACTATGATTGCCTTAATCATTTTAATAGGTAGAAGTATTGTTAAACCAATTGGACTTGTGACAGAAAAATTAAGAGAGTTCTCTGAAAACGATGGCGATCTAACAGGACGTCTCGAAGTACATGGTAAAGATGAAATTTCAAAACTATCAGATACATTTAATAAATTTATAGATAAGTTAAACGATATGATTAAAGCATCCAAAGAGATTTCAAGAGATTTAGAAGAATCCGGAAGTATGGTAAAAAATGTTACTGGGAATACGACAGATTCCATAGAAATGCTCTCAAAAACAGTCGTAGATATTGCTGAATTTAGTATCAATAACGCAAAATCTTTAGAACAAATAAGTGCTTACATGGAAGAAACGACTAAGTTCTCAGGTGAAACAGCTGAATTTAGTGTTACAGCAGCAGAACAAGGCGTACAAACACGTAACATGGCGGAAACAGGTGCCAAAGATATTAAAGAAGTTGTAAATGCAATGGACGGGATAGCGGAATCCGCAAAAGAGGTTTCTGTACTGGTTCAGGCACTTGAAACTTCATCAAAAGAAATCGGTGATATTATCGGAATGATTTCTAATATTTCAGATCAAACCAATCTACTTGCGCTAAATGCTTCTATTGAAGCGGCTAGAGCTGGTGAAGCAGGGCGAGGCTTTAATGTCGTTGCATCCGAAATTAAAAAACTGGCGGATGAAAGTAAAAATGCCTCTAAGGCGATTGAAGCACTCGTTGTTGACAATCAAAAAAAATCAAGTGGCGTGTTTGTATCTGTAGAAGGCGTTATGGAGAAAATTGCATCTGGTGAGAGTATTGCAAGACAAGTTGAGACGACCATTCAGCTAATGATCGATGACATTAGAGAAATGGTAAGTAAAATTGATAGAATCAAAGTGGCCAATGACCGTATTGCGGATAATACAAGTACAATAGAAGAAAGTATGATGAAAATCGTAGAATCATCTAACCAAATTGCTTCAGGAACTGAAACCATTAGTGGTAGTATAGAAGAACAACTGTCAGCGATGATGACTTTAGATGATGCGTCACTTAAATTGACACAGTTTGCGAAAGATCTTCATAAAATCATGGGTGGCTTTAAGACCGTCTAAATGATAGAATAAAGCAAAATAGGATATAAAAAGAGGCAAAAATGAAATCGTTTATATCGCTTCAATTCATGCTTTATATTTGCTTTATCGTATTAGATATGACTGGCAAGGCAATCGCAGTTAGTAATCAAATTAAGTTGATTTCTATTGTCCTTTGCTTTGCCTTTGCAATCTTTCAATTTTATTTAAAGCATACAAGAATCGCATTTTTGCAAGTATGCATACTAGGATTTACACTGATTTCCGATTATTTTCTTTTACTAACAAATGCATATTCTGTGGGCATTGTAACTTTTATAATGGTACAGTTAGGTTATAGTGGTGCATTAAAACTAGCGAAAAATCAATATCTAACTAGAACTGAGTATCTTGTTTCAGGTGCCTTAATCGTCATTTCGATGATCTTGTTAAAGTTCGATGTAACAGTAGGCCTATCCCTTCTATATGCAGTTCTGTTTGTTCGAAACCTTTTCGTAGCACATAAAGCGCGTAAATTAAGTCAATACAACCGTTGGATGTTCATAGGACTATTATTATACGCGATCTGTGATATACAAGTGGCAATGTTTAACCTAGATGTGATTAAAACCCATTTCACATGGCTGTATTCAGTAGTTGCTGTAGGCATGTGGGCGTTTTATTTACCAGGACAAGTTATCCTAACACTTTCACCTCGTTTGATTCAATCCGAATGAAGCAAAGAAAAAGCGTCTTACTGAGATTCAGTAAAGACGCTTTACTTTTTTTTAAGCCACAATCTCGTTTGTGGTAAAATCTGAAGGCTCGATGCCTGAAGATTTTTATTAAAGGAGGTAATTCGCTATGTTGGCGTTTGGATCGATTTTACCTTCTATCAAGCCTTCGCTTGAAGACATAATCACAGTAACGCCTGGACCGTGACCTGACTTGATGCAGTCTGAGTGAATAATAACTCCAATTGTGGTTGCACCCTTTTTCATTGCACCAAGTCCATATGAGTTATCGCTGTCTTCAAGGAGCACAATATCGCCAAATCTTAGCTGATCAATGCCGAGTGCTTTAACCGCTTCTGTATCTGAGGTAAGTATATCGTAATCCCCTTTTTGGCTGTAGGGTGCACCAACGCCAGAACCCATAAATCTCTGTGGAATTTTATGAGTGACAGGGACAATGATTTTTCCATCCACTTCCTCAATGCCAAGCTTTTCAAATAAGTTTGGATCGATGCTCATGACCTTAATATTTGGGTAGTCTGTTAGAGCCAACCCTTGTCCATGACATTTAACCATGATTTTATCGTCCAGTGTTAGAAGATCTAAAGTTTCGTCATCAAAATATACTAAAACATGCTCGACGCCGCCATGTGTACCCGTCACAAAACCCTTTTTACCTTTTGCATCACCAGTAACGATTCTTGCTTCATTGCCAATACAGCTAAAGACATTTAAGCCACCTGAAGTCGCATTGTCACTGTGACAAAGAGAGACGCCTGGTTCAACGTGATCGCCAACCCAGCCGAAAGCAGGATCTCCGACCTTAACATTGTATGTAATACCGCCAGTTGCTGGAATTACATGGACATTGCCATCCGTATCGACGCGATAACTAACGAACAAAGGATGACGAATGGTACCTTGTACCGATTGTTTGACAAGTTTGTCAATATTCGTTTTCATTAAGTATATCCTCCAATAAATTCAGTTAACGTCATTATATCACATCTTTAGGCGGACATAAGGAAAGTTTTATATGGTATTTTGCAACCGTTTCGACTATTTTCAGTCTATTTTATGTCCTTAAAAAACGAGAATGTTCGTGCTTAGTTGAAAATCATCCTCAAATACACTATAATACAAACATTAGGGTTTTTGACCAAATAACATTTTAGGAGTTGAAATGAACAATAATTACTTGACGCCTAAGGAAATTGCTAACAAATGGGTGGAAATAGGAAAACAAAAAGCAAACTATCCTTTTATAACGGTACTTTTATTATCGATTATGGGTGGCTTTTTCATCGCTTTAGGTGGACACGGCTATTTAGTGGTTTCGCAAACACTAGGTAACATCGATGTGGGACTTGCAAAATTCATGGGTGCAGCAGTATTCCCAGTAGGTCTTATGCTAGTGGTGATCGCTGGCGGTGAACTCTATACAGGTAACGCATTAATCTCTACCGCATGGGCACAGGGTGAAGTAAAGCTTCCAAGCTATATTAAGAATTTAACACTCGTCTATCTGGCGAACCTTATAGGTGCGTTATTATTAGTCGCTATGCTATATAAATCAGGTTTATATACAGGACATTTAGCAGAAAAAACAATTGCGATTGCAGAAGGCAAGGTTTCACTTAGCTTTGATGCGGCAATCATTCGAGGCATTCTATGTAACGTACTTGTCGCAGGTGCAGTCTATATTCAAGTGGCTTCAAAAGATTTAATCGGAAAAATCTTTGCGATGTGGTTCCCAGTTATGCTGTTTGTTTTATCTGGGTATGAGCACAGCGTTGCCAATATGTTTTTTATCCCACTAGGCAAGTTTCTC
Organism: Fusibacter sp. QWL-12; assembly: GCF_058683495.1. NCBI lineage: Bacteria > Bacillati > Bacillota > Clostridia > Eubacteriales > Fusibacteraceae > Fusibacter > Fusibacter sp. QWL-12. The sequence continues at coordinate 938,952 of NZ_CM178745.1, read as the reverse complement.
GGTGGTAACTTCACATGGTCTGAAGCGATTTTACACAATTTTATCCCTGTGACGATTGGCAACCTTATTGGTGGCGGTCTCTTTATCGGGATAGTCTACTGGGCTGTATATGTAAGAGGTAAGAAGTAATGAGAGCGGTTGGCTGCCATTTGTCAGTTAGTAAAGGCTATTTGGCGATGGGAAAACAGGCTCTCGCTATTCAGGGCAATACCTTTCAGTTTTTCACAAGAAATCCCAGAGGCGGACAGTCTAAACCGATTGATATGGCTGATGCAAATGCACTTTTAGAACTCATGAGGGTAAATGACTTTGGTCCGATTCTAGCACATGCTCCTTACACGCTTAATCCCTGTTCACAGGATCAAAAGGTTAGAGCGTTTGCACAACTGGTATTTGAGGAAGACTTAGAAAAACTCGAAGCACTACCGGGTACCTACTATAATTTTCACCCAGGCAGCCATGTTGGAACTGGTGTCGAAGTGGGCATTCAGCAAATCGTCAATCTTCTAAATAAAGTGATGTTCAAAGAGCAAAAGACGATTATTTTACTTGAAACCATGTCGGGAAAAGGTACAGAGGTTGGTAGCCAGTTCGAAGAGCTCAAGTCGATCATCGATGGATGTCTTTACAAAGACCACATCGGCGTGTGTCTTGATACCTGCCACATCTATGATGCCGGATATGATATCGTAAACGATTTAGACGGTGTACTGGCACACTTTGACGCGGTCGTTGGACTTGATCGCCTAAAAGCCATTCACTTAAATGACAGTAAAAATCCATTTAGAAGTCATAAAGACAGACACGAAAAGTTAGGGCAAGGTTATATTGGTGAAGCAGCGTTTAAAAAGTTCATTAACCACCCTAAGTTAAGACATTTACCGCTGTATCTAGAAACGCCAAACGAACTAGACGGCTATGCAGCTGAAATCAAGTGGATAAGGGAAAATACAGTTAAGTAGTTGATCGTATGAATAGAGAGTTTTACTGATTGGTATAAATGATCAGTGGACTCTCTTTTTTTTCTAAAGGCATAAAAATCAGATTTATGATAGAATAGAAGTGTTAATTTATTACAAAAAGTGAAATGAAAATCGGACACGATTCATATAGAAAGGTATTTTATGACATTTGAAGCATTAGAAATTTCGCCTTGGCTCATCGAGGCACTTAAAAGCGTTTGCATCAAGACGCCAACGAGTATACAGGAAACGGCAATTCCAATGATTATGGCTGGGAAAGACGTTATCGGGCAAGCACCAACTGGCACAGGTAAAACCTATGCCTTTTTATTGCCGACGCTCTCTAAGATAGACATGGCCTCGGATCGCATCCAGCTTTTGATATTGACGCCAACACGTGAGCTGGCGCAACAAATTTTTGAGAACGTCAATCAATTGATTAAAGACACCTCTCTTAAAGCGGCTGCCATTTATGGCGGCGTGGAGACACAGAAGCAAGTAAAGAAAATCGACTCAGGCGCAACGATTCTTGTTGCAACGCCGGGGCGACTTATTGACCTGATGCGACAAGAAATACTAGATGTAACTGAGATTCCCTTCTTAGTAATCGATGAAGCCGATCAGATGCTACTACTCGGCTTTAAGGACGAACTTGATTTTTTACTTAAAACGTTAAAGCTCAGAAAGCAAACGCTTTGCTTTTCGGCAACCATGGACAAAGCGGTTAAGAAGTTAGCTTATAAACACCTTGTCGATCCAGCTGAAGTCAAATCTAAAGATGAGGAAGTCCATCTAAGTCTAGACCAAAAATTGATTCAAACCACAGACCGCTGGAAAACCGTAGCGCTGATCGAACAGCTTAGAACGACCAATCCTTATATGGGGGTAATCTTCTGTCGTACGATTAGACGGGTTGAAAAAGTGGCTGGAGAACTTATTCGAGAAGGCTTTGATGTCAAACCGATCCATGGGGACTTATCGCAAAACGTAAGGCTTAGAACGATGAAAGCCTTTAAGGAAGGTGAGTTTCAATATCTGATTACCACAGATCTTGCAGCAAGAGGCCTCGATATCTCACATGTGACGCACATCTATAACTTAGATTTACCTGAAACCGTTGAAACCTATATTCATCGACTTGGAAGAACAGGCCGTATGGGGGCAGAGGGTTGTGTCATCTCTATCGTTACAGATAAAGATGGTGAACAAATTAAAGCGCTTGAAGCACATTTAGGCTATTCACTTGAGCTGATAAAGTTTGAGAGGCCAGAGGATCATGTGGATCGGACACATGAGAAGTAAATGGTTTAAAAAGATTCAATAGGATTCAATAGGATTCAATATGATTTTATTAGACACATGCATATAAATTAATAAAAGTATATTTTCAAAACTGAGAAATAGAACGTTTTCAAATCAAAATGAGTTAGGAGCAAACATGAAAGTAATCATAGCAGAAAAACCTTCTGTGGCAAAAAACATAGCAGACGCCGTTTCAGCCACACAAAGACGAGATGGTTATTTTGAAGGAAATGGGTTTTATGTCACTTGGGCTTTTGGTCATTTACTTGAGCTATTTGATGCGAAAGATTATGACGAAGCACTTTCAAGCTGGCGCATGACGAATTTTCCCTTTATCCCTGACGGATTTAAATATAAAGTCAAGCACGATTCAAACGATCGTTCAAAGGTCGACCAAGGTGCACTCAAGCAGATTTCTACCATTGAGAACCTCATTAATCAGCCTGCTGTCGAAGCAGTTATCAATGCCTGTGACTACGATAGAGAAGGGCAGATTATCGGGGATATCATCATCGACTATCTCAAAGTAGAAAAGCCAGTTGAAAGACTCCTTTTAAACGAATGGACGCCAGAAGAGGTGTCACAAGGCCTTAAAAAAACCGTAAACAATATCGATATGAGACCGCTGAAGGATGCTGGCATCGGCAGACAATGGGCTGACTGGATCATCGGGATCAACCTAACGTCAGTGGCAACACTTAAGTATAAAAGAGGCGGTGGCAAGCCCCTTAATATCGGTCGAGTTTTGATGCCAACCCTGAAAATCATCTATGATCGAGATATGGAAATCGCTAATTTTGTTAAGGAGGAGTTTCACAAACTCACAGCAAAATTTTTAAAAGAGGGTGTAGCAGAGCCTTTTGATGCAGTCTATATGCTTGACGGAAAAGACAAGTTTGAAGATAAGGAAGCACTTGAGCGTCTTAAAAAAGCACTTACAAAAGCAGTCTATGTGATCGATGAGAAAATCGTTGAACAGAAGCGAGAGTATCCGCCTTCGCTGTTCAATCTTTCTGGTTTACAGGGCTATGTGACAGGCAAATACAAAGGATGGACTTCTGAAAAGGTACTAAAGGTCGCTCAGGAGCTTTATGAGAAAAAACTCATAACTTACCCGAGAACTGCTTCGCTGGCACTTGAAGAATCACTAATTGATAAAGCGTCAAAGGTGCTTAACGTGCATAAAAGAGGTTTGCCCTATGAAAATGAAGTGACGTTCTCGACCAGCAAACGCATCTTTGATAACTCAAAAGTAGAAAGCCATAGTGCCATCATTCCAACATATATCGTGGGCAATAAACTATCGCCAGATGAGAAAATCGTCTATGAAGCAGTAAAAAATAGATTTATCATGCAGTTCATGCCAGTTGCTGAGCATGAAGAGGTTAACATATGGATTAAGGCGACACCTAGTGAACCTTATGAGGAAGCGATTGGCCGATTTAATGCAAAAGGCAGAACGCAGCTGGTAGAAGGCTGGCGTAAGGTTGAAAAAATTCAAAGTAAGGAAAAATTCTTACCTGAATTATCAGAAGGTGAGAGCGTTACTGCGAAGCAGCTTAAAATCGAGACCAAAGGGACAACGCCACCAAAGCACCATACAGAAAAAACACTTTTAAAGGTTATGGAAACCTGCGGTAAAAAGTCAAAGTCCAAAAAAGAAATTGAAGCATCAGAGTCTGAATCTGACGGAGATGCAGAGGATGGAGACGAGTTAGATGAAGGCCTTGAAACGATTGAGGTCAATGCCTCTGAAGATTTAGATGCTCCTGTTGAGAATGAAGAGGAGATCGAGCTTTTAAAAGCTATTTTAAGCGGTTATAGCATCGGAACACCTGCGACGCGTGCAGAAACCATTGCTAAGTTAAAACGCGTCGGTTACATTGGCGTAAAGGGGAAATCCTTGTTTTGCACCGATATGGGTAAGCGAATGGTAGAGCAATTCCCAGTGAAGACGCTCTTTGACTTAGAATATACAGGGAGACTCGAAAAAACTTTATCTGATATTAGCAAGGGTGAAGTTACCCGTGATGCGTTTATGTCTGTCATCACTGATTTTACCACTGAAGCGGTAGCAACTATTAAAGGTGATGCTTTTCATGTGATTGATGATAGTGGTGAAAAGGGCAGAGATTATTCGGATCAAACGCTGGGCAATTGCCCTGCCTGTGGTTCGCCAGTCGTAGAAGGTGAAAAAGGATTTGGCTGCACCAACTGGAAGGGTGGCTGTAAATTTGTGGTTTGGAAGGAAGACCGATTTTTACAAGCTTTAAAAGTGAGAGCGACGCGTCAAACGGTTGAAAGGCTACTTGAAAATGGTGAGCTCTATAGCAACAGCTTCGTCAATAAAAAGGGTGTGAAGTTTTCAGCGCACCTTACTTACGTAAAAAATGAAGATTCAGGCTATTATAATTGGAAAATGCATTTCTAATTTTTGCTTGTCTTTTACAAAACACTTTGATAAACTAACTTGTAGTATTATAGGCTTATTAACAAGGAGAAATTCATGTTAGGAACAAACGGTTTTTTCGCAGAATTTAAAAGATTTTCAGCAAATTTGGTACATGACGGGAGAGGTCTGTCCAAAATTATATGCCGAAAGTCTTATTAAACCCATTCAGATGGTTCTTTAAAGTCGGAATATAATGGTCACCTCACCCTAAGTAGATGCTACTTAGGGTTTTTTATTTAGCCACACTTTCACTTGTGGTAAAGACCATTTTAAATCATTGAATTTAAGGAGAAAATACAACATGGAAAATTACAACTTAAGCGTTTCAGAGAAAACGGCTTTAAATAAAAATATTACAAAAAACTACTTTTTTACATTTATACAAAGTGTGGATCTCACCCGTGGCATCTGGATGATCTACCTTGCAAGTAAAGGCATGAGTCTAACACAACTCGGTATTTTAGAAACGATATTTCACATTACCTCTTTGACCATGGAAGTGCCGACCGGTGCTGTTGCTGACCTATACGGTCGAAGGGTTTCAAGAATCGTAGGGAGAATCTGTTCTGTTATAAGCGTCATGCTACTTTTGTTCTCCCATAGCTTTGTAGGCTATGCCATTTCCTTCATTATAACAGCACTTTCCTATAACATGGAGTCCGGTGCTGGCGACGCGTTGGTCTATGATTCGATGAAGGCGGTGGGCAGAGAAAATGAGTACATGAAGGTTGGGGGCAACAAGGAGATGATTTTCCAGCTGGCAAATGTTGTGTCCTTCCTAGCGGGAGGTTATCTTGCTACGAAGAGCTATCCCTTGGCATTTGCAGTTACCATCGCTATTGGGCTTTTCACAGTGATTTATGCATTTGGGTTTAAGGAGCCGCCACTTGCACCAAAATCGTTAAGTGAATCCAACCAGACAACTGAATCCAATCAAAAAACCGAACTTCTTGAAAATGAAGACACAAAAGAACGCTATAGCATGTATAAGCAGCTGACAGAGAGCTTTAAAATCCTTAAAGGGCATAGGCGGTTGATGTTCTTAATTCTTTTTTCGCAGTTTTTAATGAGCTTTACCACAACGGTGTTTTTCTATCTTCAGAATTACATGAAGGGCGATGATTATAGTGAATTTGCAATAGGCTCAGTGTACGCGGTTACAGGCGTTTTAGGTGCAATTATGGCACCACAGGTCTTTCGGATTGAAGCGGTTATCAAAGAAAAAGGTATCCTGGTCGCTATGCCCATCGTCATAGCACTGAGCACGTGGGGCATAGCTCTTGCGAAATACCACTTCCTCTTCTATATCCCAATTTCGCTTGCAGAAGGGTTGATTTTTGTAGCACTTGGGGATTATATCAATAAAGTGATTCCAAGTGAAAAACGTGCAACGCTACTCTCAATGGCGAGCATGGTGTTCAGCTTCTTTATGATTACCTTATTTCCAATCGTCGGTATTTTAGGGGATTACATCACCCTAAAGGGAGCATTCTTAGTGATGGCGATACTGGGAACCACACTTACTTTCATCAACACTGTGTATCAAACGAGAGGGAAAAAGGCTGAGTAAATTGTATTTGTTTTAAAAAAGAAAAATTATATCAAAAATATTAATAAAATGTAAATATTAAGTGCAAAGGCGTCAGCTCAAAGGTATAATAGTGTTGTACGCTATTTACCTGTAAGGGTGATGGGCTAACAGAATGGGGTAAAAGGAGAATTAGGTATGAGGCTAATTGACAATGCAAAAACACGCTCTAAAATCCTAGTCGCTTTCTTGTTGGTTGCCATATTGACGGGTGCTTTGGGTGGCATCAGTTTAATGACTTTAAATGAAACAACGGAACATTTAAAGGAAATGTATGAGCAACGCTTAGTGGCTAATATTTACTTATCAAAGATTCAAGCGATCATTTTAGAGTCGAAGGCACAGATGTTACATGTAGTATGGGAGTATGGCAAAACTCAAGATCGTGGTGTAATCACTAAAGCGAGTAATACGCTCTCGCTTTTAAGCACACAAACCAATGAAAACATTATTAAAGTTGAAGCGTTAGATCTTTCTGATGATGAAGTGGCAATGATGGATGCTTTAAAGGCTTCACTTACAAAATATAGGCCTATGCGTCAAAACGTTATTTCACTTGCCTACATGAACAAGATGGATGAAGCTTATAAAGCGAATGAAGAATCTGAAGAGGCAAGAGCAGAAACTGAACAAAATATTATTGCGATTATGGATTATAATAAAGACATTTCTCAACAGTTATTCGAGGAAAGCTTGAATGCTGAAAAGCGTGCAACGGCAATTACAATTTACTTGGCTGTGTTTGCTTTCGCATTCTCTATATTGGCTGGAATCATTATTTCAGGTAATATCGTAAAAGGCGTTCACAAAGCGGTTACTTTTGCTGAAAGTCTTGCAAATGGCGATTTCAGTGTGGAAATTGAAGAGAACTGGCTCAGCCGAAGAGACGAAATCGGCAAGCTGAGTATGGCTTTCTTTGAAATGTCAGTGAGCCTCAAAAATCTGCTACAACAAATCAATGAAGACAGTGGTAAGCTTAGTGAATCTGCGGAGGTCTTAAGTGGCAATGTAGAAGAAATCAATGCTCAAATTCAAGCAGTAAGCGCCTCAACTCAAGAAATTTCAGCTGGGATGCAAGAGACTGCAGCGGCAGTAGAACAGGTCAATACCTCAGGAAGAGAGATTTCTGGACTCTCAGGTTCACTTGCGCATCAAGCGGAGAAAGGCAGTCAGAACGCAGGAGAGATAGCTAAGCGTGCCGAAACGATGAAGCAGGAGGCGGAACAGTCTAAGCTAGATGCCAATACAGTTTATCATGAAAAACAGGCAGATATTCTTAAAGCGATAAAAAAAGGCGAAATCGTAGAGGAAATCAAGACGATGTCTGAGTCAATCCAACAAATTGCAGAGCAAACCAACCTTCTTGCACTCAATGCCGCTATAGAAGCGGCAAGAGCAGGTGAACATGGCAGAGGCTTTGCAGTGGTTGCCGATGAAGTTAGAAAACTCGCAGAAGCCTCAACCAAAACTGCAGGGGATATATTTGTTCTAGTAGAGCAAGTGTCAAAGGCATTTAATGAGCTGTCTGAAAGTGCAAATGGTGTTCTATCATTCATCGATATTAAGGTCATCTCAGACTATGACAAGCTCGTAGAAACAGGCAACCGTTATCTGACAGATGCCAATTATGTAAAAGATACCATGTCTCACTTTAATGAACGTGCCAATGAAATCAATAATGGGATTTCACAAATCAACGAAGCGATTTCAGCGGTGGCAACGGCAGTAGAGCATGCTTCTTCAAATACTGAAGAGATTTCTCATAATGTCGATGATGTGACTAGAGCCATAGAAGAAGTAGCACAAGTAGCCAATAATCAAGCTTCACTTGCAGATGGGCTAGATGAAAATGTAGGTCGTTTTAAATTTTAGGAGCAAAGATGGAAAAAATACTTTTGTTAAAACACAGCGGTGTTTTATTTGAAACCGATCATTATCAACTCTTTATAGATGTTATTACAGATGTAAAGGACTACTTAAATACGGATAAAAAAATCTTTTGGCTGGTTTCGCATGCACATGGTGACCACTTTGAACCCAAAGTGTTTCCAAGTGGCAACTGGGTGAACTATATTCTTTCTGATGATGTAAATGCTAACTTTATTAAGAATGATGTCACCTATGTAGTGAAAAATCAGATGTATGTGGTCGATGGCCTTAGGATAAGAACGTTTGACAGTACAGATTGTGGTGTCGCATTTTTAGTCGAATGTGATGGAAAATCCTTCTTTCACAGTGGGGATTTAAACTGGTGGCATTGGTCATCATCCAGTGCGACACAGCAGCACGCAGAAGCGGTTGCATATAAGCAAATCATTAATCAAGTGATAAACTATAAAATTGACTATGCTTGTGTACCAATTGATCCGAGACTTGAATCTGCTATGGCTTGGGCCGCGAGTTATTTTATTTCAGTCAATCAAGAGGCAAAGGTAATTCCAATTCATTTTGGGAAATCATTTGAAAGTGTTGAGAACTATATCAATCATCTGAAAGAAGATGAAAGAAGTCGGTATCTATTATTAGCACCAGTGGACCAAAGTTGAAAAAACAAAGTTAAAAGAAAAGTTAAAAAAGCTATTGCTCTCTAACCTATTTCGTTAGTGTAGCAATAGCTTTTTCTTATAAAGGTTTGTTCATTTCAAACTGGTAAAGCGCATCCTTTTGAAAACCACGCTTGTATAGGAAATGCATCATTTGACTAGAGGCTGGGCAACTGAATACCATTTTGTCAAACGCATGTCGTTCTAAAACATAGGCTAATAGAGCAGAAGCATAGCCCTTGCCCCTGTGCTTAGGCGATGTATAAATACGATAGAGCTTTCCTTTTGTATTAAGCGCTATAAAACTACAAATTTCATCGTCTTGCATTATCGCGTAGATTTTTGAAATAGGATCATTTGCGATATAGTGCAGATCGTTTTGCCAATTCGTATGTGTATTTGATATCTTGAGTGCTTCCAATGAAGCTTCACTAATCGGTGGATTTGATGAATCAAGGTTTGGAGAATCATTTCGTTTTCTAAAGCCTTCCTTTGAAAGACTGTAATAGTACAGAAGTGTGGTTTTGAAGTAGTCACATTTCTCATAGAATCGAATGGCGCGATCGTTATCTCCGAGTACCTCAAGCATAAGCTGCCTTGCTGATGACTTGACGCCGTCTTGTTCATGTAATTGCATGAGCATTTTGCTGACGCCTTTACCTCGATAGTTTGGCGCAACTGATAATGCACCGCAGCGAATTGTTGGTAGTTGGTCATAAGTATTAAAGCCACCAAGTAAAACTGCGATAGGATTTTCGCCATCATAAGCCACATAACTCAGCCTTCGCTCATTACCCTCAATACCAAAAAAACGTTCGATAAACACATCAAATGGCATATTAAAGGGCATCTGATAGTCTGAGAAGCCCAGTGAAAAAGCATCGTAGATGGCTTTGTCACCAGCGGTTATACCATCTAGATAGATCACATTGTCTTGAATAACGTTCATATGTCACGCTCCTTTTGTTGGATTTCCAACTAATATACTTAGCATTGCATCTGCATAAGCTTCAATAGCATTTTGACTGAAAGGGATGTTCATGACCACGTGCGTGTGCATCATGCCATCTAGACTAGATAAAATGACATAACATAAATCATCAACTGGTAAATGGGGATGAAACTCCTTGGATTTTATTCCTTGTTCTATTACCTTAGAAAGATCGTCAAAAAAAGCTTGATAGCGATCTGAAGCTAAGGATTTTATATGTTTCTCTTTTGAAAGTGTGGACCAAAATTCAAAAGAAAATCGAGCAATGGCTTGTGTTTCAGGCTGATTAAGACCTTCGAGTACGCTATGAAAATAGTTTTTAAAAAGCTGGCGGAAGGATACTTGATCGCCCAACTCTGACTTTAAAGTTTCAAAGAGATTACGTCTTAAAAGAAGTCTTTGATTGGCGATTTCTATAAAAAGTGCTTCCTTGCTATCAAAATAAGTATATATACCACCTTTGCTAATCCCTGAGTATTCGACAATATCATCGACCTTTGTTTGTGTATAACCTTTATCACTAAAGACATAAAGTGCAGCATCTAGAATTTGTCTTTTCCGAATTGCCATTTTTTCCTGAGATATTTTTGGCATTATATTCCACCTTTCACAATGTGTAGATAACAAAGCATTCACAATAACATGAAAATAAAAGACTTGTCAGTCTTTTAATTAATTCTATCAAAAATATAATTACTTTGCAATCTTCTTGGGTATAATCACTACAAATTATGAAGTTAGGGAAAGGGGTAGCGTTATGTCGCACAGGATTATTAGAATGCAAAAAATTGGTTTTCAATGGGAGATGGACAATCCATTTTTATTTTGCGCACATCATAAAGATTTATATCCAAAAGGAGATGCGCATCAAGGGCCTACTGTGCCACTGACAGATAGACAGCTGGGTGAGGATTTTGCTATTAAGGATGGCTTTAGAATGTATCATGGGACTAAGGTGCCAGGTTTTCCTGTTCATCCACATAGAGGCTTTGAGACTGTAACCATTGTAACACAAGGCTTTGTGGATCACTTTGATTCTAATGGTGCTTGTGGTCGATATGGTGATGGTGATGTCCAATGGATGACTGCGGGATCAGGATGTCAACATGCAGAGATGTTTCCGCTTGTCTATGAAGAGAAAGAAAATCCGCTTGAGTTGTTTCAAGTCTGGTTGAACTTACCTGCAAAAGATAAGTTTACTGCTCCTGATTATAAAATGCTTTGGAATGAAGATATTCCTGTTATCACAATTGGTCCCGAATATGGTGCGAATAGCCAAGTGAAAGTAATTGCAGGCAGCTTTTATGGTACAACTGCATTACAGCCTTGTCTTGCATCTTATGCGGCAAATTCGGAATCAAAGGTGGGTATATTTTTAATAAAAATGACCCCATATGCTGAAATTCATCTCGATAAAGTATCCTCAACCTTTAATAGAAATCTTTATTTTTATCAAGGCAATGGCAATATTACTATCGGCAGTAATTCCATACCTTCAGGGATGAGAATAAAGCTAGATGGCAATGCAGAGGTTGATATCTACAATGGCAAGCATGACAGCTATATTTTATTGCTTGAGGGTGAGCCAATTCATGAACCAGTTGTAAGCTATGGCCCATTTGTTATGAACACTGAAGCTGAAATTAGACAGGCGTTTAGTGACTATCAACACACGCACTTTGGCGGTTGGCCATGGGATAGACCTGATCCTGTAAATGATAGAGCTTCAGGCAGATTTGCCAAGTATATCAATGGATCAACTGAGAAAAAATAATCCTAAAACTTAGGAGTGGATATGAAAAAAATAAAACTTATTCGATCAATTAACTTATCCACAAAATTATGGATTTGGACAATGGGGTTAGTAATTGTAGCCGTTCTAATTACTGGAGTTGTGAACTACAATAGATCAATATTTGTCATTAAAGAAAAATATGAAGTGATTCTTAAGAATGCAACTGAGCTCAACATCGAAATGTTAAAGCTCCAAGAAACCGATATTTCAGACGGAGAAATAACCAAACTGGATGCGCAAAGGGATGCATTAAAAATTATTAAGAATCAAAACATTATTGATCTTGGTGAAAATGGCTATAATTATGTGCTGAATTCTGGTGGTGAGATGATTTATCATCCGACACTAACCGGTCAAAATATCCTTCATACGATGGATTATAGTTCACCACCTAAAGCCTTTATCGAAGAAATCATCGAAACGGCAAAATCGGGTGGTGGTTTTGTCACGTATAAGTGGATGAATGAAGCAACTGGAAAACTGGATGAGAAATTGAGCTATGTCCAGTATTTTGAACCTTGGGACTGGGTGGTTGCGTCTTCGACCTATCTGAGTGATTATAATCATGTGGTTATGTCAATTTTAAATGAGGGAATTAAAGCCTTTGCAATTGTTTTAATACTCCTATTTTTTGTGATTCAGCTTTTCTTTACTGAGATGATCGAGCCTTTAAATGCAACTGTAACTGCTATGGAAGCATTAGAAAATGGGGAACATTTTCTAATCACCGATACCAGCCGAAAGGATGAACTTGGCAAGCTCACGAGAGGCTATAATCGCATGGCAAAGGCGATTAAGGAAAACGAAGAAGTTTTATTAAATCGCAATGAAGAGTTGGCTGAAGCCAATACTGAAATACAAGCACTGTACCAACAAATGTTAGCATCCGAGGAAATGCTTCGATATAATTACGATGAGCTTGCTAAATACAAACAGGCTTTGGAATCAGAGCAGGATAACTATCGAAGAGTTATGGCTGCAAGTAATGAAACCTACTGGCAGTATGCCGTTGCGGAAAATCTAGTTACATTAACTAACTTAAAGCGGAAAGGACAAACAGAGACCTTCGATTTTAGCCACTTAATCGAAATGATTCACGAAGAAGATCGCGAGCTATTAACCCAAAATTTAGAGGGCAACTTAGATGTACCTATTTTCAATATTAAATTGAGATTTTTGATGGAATCAGAAAATGAGGTTTATCATTGGCATCAGATGATTGGTATTCGAGAAGAAAACCTAATCTTTGGTTCATTAACAGACATTCATCAGGAAGTCATCAATCGAGAGCGAATCGAATTTTATGCATTTCATGATCCTGTACTTGGACTCTATAACATGGACTTTTTCAACGATACCATTCGAAATACGCTTCACTTTATTGACGATGAGGAAAAACATGTGCTTTTAGTAGTTGGGGTTGTGGGCTATGCAAGACTGTTAAATGCTTATGGTAAGAATCTTACTGACATCATGGCTTTCCAATTAAGTGCCGAAGTAAGTGCGTTTTTCGATACCGCGGATTATATTTCGACGCTTCACAGTGGTCGATTTGCAGTATGGATGAAGTGCGATCATCCGGATGATTGCTTAGGTGATGAAATAAGAAAATTTGAGGAAATGGTCGTAGAGCGCGTTGGAAAATTTGCTAACATAGAAATGCCAATCGATTTGGCATTTGGCGCAACGCTTATTGGAAGGGATCATACTGAAACCACCAGCGCTATATCGGAAGCGGAAACTGCCTTTGAGAGTGCAGTTGCGACTGGTAATTTTCATAAGATTAATTGGTATGACGCATCACTGAAAGATGCAAAAGAAAGAATGCTTACCATCGAGCAGCAGCTCATCAAAGCACTTGATAAAAATGAAATTTATTTGGTTTACCAGCCGCAATATGAAACCTTTGATAGTCCGAAAATCAAAGGTTATGAAGCGCTTGTAAGATGGCACAATGAAACCCTTGGCAATGTCCCTCCAATTGAGTTTATACCTTTTTCTGAAGATGTGGGCTTAATCAACCCAATTGGTCGGTTCGTCATTAAGGAGGCAGTTAGCTTTGTTGGGGAGCTTAAACGGAAAGGCAAATTGGTAAGTGTGTCTATTAACGCTTCATATAAAGAGCTTTTACAAATTGACTATGTGTCTTATCTACTCAGTCAAGTTGAGGCAAATGACGTTTCTGTATCTCAAATCCATATTGAAATTACAGAGTCTATGATTTCTGAGTATATTGATATCGTCAGAGAGAAGCTGACAGAGTTAGTTGCATTAGGTTTTGAAGTGCATATGGATGACTTTGGTACAGGGTATTCCTCTCTCTATCAATTGGGTAAAATGCCCGTTCAAGTCCTTAAAATTGACAAGAGTTTTGTTTGGGCGCTTGAGACAGATGACAAGATGCGTTATTTAACTGAGCTTATCATTAATACCGCCCATCAAATGTCACTTAAAATCATTGCGGAGGGCGTTGAAACCATTGAACAGTACGAAGCTCTTAAGCGTATGGGCTGCGATTTGTATCAAGGCTACTTGTTCTCAAAACCACTGAAGGCGGAAGAAATAAAAGCAAAGATATAGAAGCAAAGATATAGCAAAAGATATAATATTAAAGCAAATATGTCACATATAAATAAAAGGAGAACTTCAATTCTAAAAATAGAATTGCAGTTCTCCTTTTTAATTAGCAGATACATGAGAATCTATACTATAATTGACTGTCCCAAAGTAGGTATTGATCTAGATAGTTAGAGAGAATCGTAACGCTACCCGACTCAAAAGATCTGCGAAGTGTTAAGTCACTGTTTTTCAACATAGAAAAATGAGGATCACCATGCTTCTTATTTGGAATCGATATCAAAAGGTAGTTTATATCATTCTGTTTTAGTCCATGGAGATAATCGGTCAAAGTATCTTCAGGTAAGAAAGGATCATTTTGATATTCGACGATACACACAGGTGGAAGACCTTTCGATGGTTTACAATAGCTGTATTTAGACCAAAATGAATCCGTTGGTGTTCTCCTGCCTGACAGTGCCGAAAAGGTCATTTCCATTCCCGAAAAAGGAATCAGTGTTTTTAGATCAAGTATTGGATAAAGTAGACAGATAGAATGAATTTTTAATTCCTTAAAGCTGGCATGTCGATCGCTCTGAACACTGCAGAACGATTGTGTGATTAGATGTGCCCCAGTGGACCATCCCATAAGCCTAAGTTTTCTGATATCAACTCCATAGTTAGGTGCGATTTGTTCGATATATTTTAGCGCTGCATTAAATGCTTCAATTGGCTGAGGCATTTGAGCAAATGGTGCTTCAACACCATGATAGAGAACAAAACAGGTATAACCTCTCGCTAGAAACTGAAGCACAATAAATTCAATTTCTTTTTCTTGTGTGCTGATATAGCCACCACCTGGACAGAGTAGCACAGCAGGTGAAAGTGAATCGCTTTCAGTTGAGGGACCAATCACCCTAAGCTCTGGATATGAAAGTGATGGATGCAGTGAATAACGGACATCAAACATGATGTAACCTAACCTTTCTTATTCAACTTGCTTAAATATCTATAAATGGTCGCCTCTGAACTATCTAAAACCATTGCTGTCTGGCTAACAGCGCCCTTCATAAGAAAAAAGTTGTCCTCGCCAAGCTTTTCTACAACCTTCATTCGCTCAGAAGGCGATAGCCTTGATGGATCAACATTTGGATCCCCTGATGCTTCTATGGCATATTTGAGGATTAATTCTCTCGGTGTGGTTTGCAAACGTTCTAGCTCGATGGTATCGGTATGTGCCTCCGAAAGGCTTGGCAGAAATGCCATACTTTGTAGTAACTCTGCTGCTTTTTGATATCTTGAAACATCTGTATTAATACATAAAACCGCTCGTGGATTGCCGTTTTTATCTAGAATGAAGTAAGTATTGCCACGAAGTGGTGTCTTATCCTTTGCATAAATAGGGTGCTGATTGTAATAAGGGGGAGCATCGTTACCTTTATCTTTCAGTTTTGAAACTGCAAATCCAGTGAGTGGATCGCCAATTTTAGTGCCACTAACATGTCCGTTGTGAACAGCGACAACTGATTGGCGCAGATCATCTAAACTGTATAATATTATTTCGGTTGCATCGTCAAAACAACCGGATAAAAAAGTAACCAGATGTTTGTAAGGGGTAAAATCGAACTCTATAATAAAATCACCTCATCTAAAAAGTATTATTAACAACATTGTAGCATCTGTTGGATTCTTTTGTAAACGACTTGTACTTTTGATTCTTTTAGTGTATTATCAAGGTGTAATAAATTTTTATCACTGTAATAAATTATTTGAAAACGGAGGCCAATATGTCACAAATTAAGCATCCTGCTGAACCATTTAAGATTAAAATGGTAGAACCACTTTATAAAACCACAAGAGAACATAGAGAAGAAGCTCTAAAGGAAGCTGGTTACAACCCATTTCTTTTAAAGTCCAAAGATGTTTATATCGACCTTTTAACGGATAGTGGAACAGGTGCGATGAGCGATAATCAATGGGCTGGAATCATGCTTGGCGATGAAGCTTATGCAGGTAGCCGCAACTACTTCAACATCGTTGATGCGGTTCATGACATTTTTGGATATGAGTATATCGTACCGACACATCAAGGCCGTGGTGCAGAGCAAGTTCTTTTTCCAATAATGATTCAACCAGGTCAATACGTGCTTAGCAATCATCATTTTGATACGACAAAAGGGCATGTTGAACTCGCTGGTGGTAAAGCTAGAAACTTTTTAATTCCAGAAGCGGTAGATACAACGACTTACTATGACTTTAAAGGTAATTTTAATATAGAAGCAACTGAAGCATTTATCGAAGAAGTTGGTGCAGAAAATGTTGCGTTTTTAATCATGACCGTTACAAATAACTCTGCTGGTGGTCAACCTGTTTCTATGGCTAACATGAAAGCGCTTAAGAAACTTGCAGATAAATATCAAAAAATGATCGTTATGGACTCAGCTAGATTTGCAGAAAATGCGATGTTTATCAAGCAAAGAGAAGCTGGTTATGAAAATCATAGCATAAAAGATATCATTAGAGAGATGTTTTCTTATGCAGATGTATTGACGATGAGTGCGAAAAAGGATGCTATTGTTAACATGGGTGGTATGATTGCAGTAAAAGAAAATGAAGAAATTTTTAAAGCTGCTCAAGTAAGATGCGTACCGATGGAAGGCTTTGCAACTTACGGTGGACTTTCTGGAAGAGATATGGAAGCGCTTGCTAGAGGTCTTTATGAAGGGATCGAAGAATCTTACCTTGAATATCGATTGGGTCAAGTTAAGTACCTTGGTGACAAGCTGATGGAAATTGGCGTTCCAATTCAATATCCAACGGGTGGACATGCGGTATTCGTCGATGCAAGAAAAATTTTACCGCATATACCTGGTGACCAGTTCCCTGCACAAGCACTTTGTAATGCGCTCTATTTAGAATCTGGTGTAAGACCGGTTGAGATTGGCTCGTTCTTACTCGGTAGAAATCCAGAGACTGGTAAGCAAGAAGAAGCTGCGCTTGAACTAGTTAGACTAACGATACCAAGACGTGTTTACACACAAAGCCATATGGATGAAATCGTTGAAGGATTTAAGCGCGTTATGGAAAATAAAGACAAGCTTGTTGGCTTGACGTTCGACTATGAACCACCTGTGTTAAGACACTTCCTAGCGAGATTAAGACCACTTAAATAAATGCTTTAATCCAAATGCGATAAGTATTTACAATATCAAAACTAATGATTTAAATGCTTGAATTTTTAAATGAGCTAGATTTTAATCATACTAAAATTAAGGAGAAGTTCCCGTCAAATATTTGAAGGGTACCTTCTCCTTTTTTATTTTGATGTCATATTTGATTTGATTGCTTAATTCTATTTATTTTTGTTTCCCGTTCTAGTTCTATTGCGTTTGTTTGATTAAGTTTAAAATAGCCACAGCAGCTGTGACAACATCAGGATGAAATTGCTTGCCTGAGGCTTCAAGTAAAATTTGAATGGCCGCCTCATGTGTCATTGCTTTACGATAAGAGCGTTCGGATGTCATAGCATCGTAAGCATCTGCGACTTGAATGATATGCGCACCATATGAAATTTCATCGCCTTTCAAACCTTGCGGATAACCACTGCCGTCAAAATGTTCATGATGCATATAAGTCATCATGACGATGTCATTAAAATCGGACAGATTGTTCAGAATTTTTTTTGAGTTTTCAGGATGCTGTTTAATCTGATCAAACTCCTCAACCGTCAGTTTTCCAGGTTTATTTAATATATCATTTGATATGCCAATTTTCCCTACATCGTGTAGGAGTGCAGCAATCTTAAGCTTTTCAAGCTCTCTTGAGGGGAGTTGAAGTGCAGCGCCAATCCATTCGCTATAAAGCATTACGCGTCTTGCATGACCTTCTGTATATGGGTCTTTAACTTCTATCGCAGTTACAAGGGACATAATAGTCTGGTCATAGAGACGTTTTTCATGATCGTATCTTAACTTCAATGCATAATGATTGGAGATAGATTGTGCATAAAACTTTAAAACATCTTGGCATAACTTCGAATATGGTGTATTTACAAATTTTTCAAGACTGATGAGTCCAATAATTTGACGATCATATACCAAAGGTGCATAAAGAGACGTAAAATCTTCGTAAGTACCTAATGCTTTAAAAGTGCGCAAGATTTCCTCAGAAAACTTAGAATCATCTCTTTTCGAAATGTAGTTTTGGTAAGCTTTAATGTGATCAATATCATGGCATTCGAAGCCAATGAACAAATCCATATCGGTGAAAGAGAGACGATTTAAAATAGTAAGATCATATCCTTTCGCACATACTGGACGATAGGTACCCTCTTGAATTATGTATATAGATCCCTTTTCTGCGTCTGGTATTAACTCAAATGCTGATTCTAACGCACGCTTTAGGAACGCTTCATTTGAAAGCTCATGTGTGTCCACAAAAGTGTTGACCAAAAGTGATAATTTTTCATAAATTTCTTTCTTGTCGTTAGTTTTCATATAGACCTCTTATAATATTTTCATCATCATTATACCATTGGCTAAAAGGTGATGCACTAGTGAATCTTACCTAATTGTCAGGTTGTGTTATCCTTTTAACCTTCTTTCGGTTGATTTGTAATAAAAAGGGTAATAGAAAGATAATTATGAGTAAGTATAGAATAATCAGGAGGTGAATATGCAATTAAAGTCAATTTCAAGTAAATTATTACTGGCTTTTTCTGTCATTATACTCGTCATACTCGTCGTTCTAGTAACCGTTACAATCATAAATGCAACCGAACAAAAGAACAATGCGCATCAGCAATTGGTTGATTCCACAAATCTTTTATTAGAATTAATCGATAAAAAAGCACTTGATGCTGAGGGCATCGCATTAGCTTATTCAAAAGATCCTAGAATCATAGATGCTTTAAAAGCAAAAGATAGAGATAGGCTCCTTGAGATTATTTCACCAATTTTTGAAGAGCTGAATAAAGGCATTGGTTTATCGGTATTTGAAATCGGAGATTCTCAAGGTGCTGTGTTCTTAAGAGGGCATAATCCAGAAAAATATGGAGATGATAAATCAAAGGTTGAACCTATTGCGCTAGCGCTTCAAGGAACGGCCTCACACGGAACCGAAACGGGCAGCTCAGGGATTGCCATCAGAGCGTTTGTCCCTATTAAACAAGGTGATCAAGTTGTTGGCACCCTTCAAGTTGGCTTTGCAGATGACTTTTTTGAAAGTTACAAAAGGGTATCAACTTTAAGAGTAGATTTGTTTGATCTTGAAAAATTGCTGTACACAACCGCAGTTTCGCCAGAACAACCGGTGGGAACGCCTATAAGTCAATTTGATCCAGCAGACATGGACAACTTGAAAACTGCTTTTTCTGGGCAAGAACAAGACGTGAGTCAGCTTGATGAGCTTCACTATTATTTGCCAATCTATGAACCAACACATACAAAAATAATTGGTGCATTTAAGCTAACCTATAATTTAAGTACCATCAATGCTATGATTTTGCAAATGATGGGAATCAACGCAGTTCTTTTAGTGTTGATCATAGGTATTATTATTTTTATTATTGTGACATTTAATAAAACTCTGTCAAAACCAATTAAAGAGTTCACTCACATTATCAATAAAATGGCGGATAATGATTTTACTACGACTCAGATTGACAATGATTTTGCACTAATGCAAAAGGATGAAACGGGTCAACTGGGAAGAGCAATCATTTCAATGACGACGTCAATAAGAGCGATGATTCAATCGCTGAAAGCAACTTCTGATGTGTTGGCGAATAAGTCTGAGCTCTTAGGTACGAATGCTGAATCTGGGTCAAATGCGATTAATGATATTAACATGGGTTTTGGTGAGTTTTCTGAGGGCATTCAAGAACAGGCACAGGATGTAAGTCGAAGCGTTAATTCACTGCATCAACTGGCAAAATACTTGGAAAAAAATCAGGAGATATCAGATAGAATCTTTGAGAATACAAAGAAGGTTGATGATAGTAGATTGGTTTCAGAAGAAAGACTTTCTGAGATGACCATTGAGTTCAAAGGATCAGTAGAATCCACCACAGAGCTTCGTGGAACCGTAGATGCTTTGCTTGAACAGTCACAAGAAATCAGTACGATTCTCAGTGTGATAACAAGTATTGCTGAACAGACAAATTTACTTGCCTTGAATGCCTCAATTGAAGCGGCAAGAGCGGGAGAGCACGGTAAAGGATTTGCTGTCGTCGCAGAAGAAATTAGAAAATTAGCTGAACAAACATCACGATCCACAGCTGATATAAAGAATATTACAACCTCAATAGTGGGCAATATTAGTACTGCAAAATCTGGCATGGATATTTCCACAGATCGTTTGATGTCTGCAAATCAGAAATTAGAAGAAGTGAATCAAGCACTTAGTGTAATTTCAACAAATGTTGGTATCACTTATGAGGATGTGGAAAAACTCATAATGCTCAATACTCAAATTAGTGATGCTGAGGGCAAGACATCAGCTGCACTTGAGTCTATTTCAGCAGTTATCGAAGAAAGTGCTGCAGCTGCAGAAGAAATATCTGCGAGACTGGATGTTCAAGATGATATGATCAAAGCCATAGCGAAAGAAGCGAATGATTTAGAAGGTATAGCTAAAGCGCTAGAGGAACAAGCAAAACAATATCGAATCTAGAAAACACTTAAGGCTAATCCATTAAACAACAGGATTAGCCTTATTTATTAACCACAATCTTGCTTGTATCAAAATCTGAGGAATGGATGTCCAATGCTTGTTTTTAGTTTAGAGTAAATACCTCGCCATATCAAATAGATACTGATCAATATCGGTTTGCTTATGGAAGATTGCATATAAATCCTCTGGTGTCTCTTTTCGGTTTGATTTCACCCATTGGGTTAATAAGGCGATACTCGTGGCAGCGCGCATTTCTAAAAAATATTCATAGTGTTCAATGGTAACTTCAGGGTATTGGCTTCTTAGATCGTCCACCATTTTAATAAAGGAACGCTTTAAAATGTCTTCTCTACCAATGAGGATTAATAGTTCAATCACTTCAAAATGCGAGTACCAGTAGCGAAAGAATGGCAAGAAAAACGAACGCTGCGGCGATTCTTTGTGTGCAAAGGAGCTCAATACTCTTAAAAGATATTCGCCGCACTCAGTGTAGGACTGATCTGATTTATAGCTGAGCACGTCTTCTATAGAATCAAAGTTTCTATAGAAGGTTGATCGACCAATTTTGGCTTGATTCACGAGTTCAGTTACGGTAATTTCTGCATATTTTTTTTCTGACATGAGCTGTTTTAAGGCTTCATAGATAAATTCACTCGATTGAATAGAGCGCTTATCTTTTTTTATATGATACATAGTTCCCCCTAGTGTCTCTTATGGTTTAGGAGCATTGACACGCTTATATGAATAGTCTATATTATTATCTGTTACGATACAAGTGTCATGTAAAATTTAAGTTAAGAAACATTTGACTCGAAAGGAGGCTAACGATTGATACGTTTATCTGAATGGATCGTTAAGCACAGACATAAGTTGTTGATTTTGTTTATCATATTGGCAATTGTGGCAGGTTATGCACAGCAATTTGTCGTTACTAACTATGAGCTATCCCATTATTTAGGGAAGGATATGGCTTCAGTGGATGCGTTAGATGTTATGAAGGGTGAGTTTGGATTGCCCACAAGTGTCAGAGTCATGGTAAGTGAGGTTACCTTATTTCAAGCGAAAGCGATGAAAGACAAGATAGCTCGAATTGATGGCGTCGATCAGATTATATGGCTTGATGATTATGCCGATATCTATCAACCCATTGAACAGATTTCAAATGATGCGATAACATCTTATTATCGAGATGGGCATGCACTTTTTTACGTCTATTTCACTGAAAGTGATTTTACTGAAAAGACTGGTGCTGCCATCGAAGAAATAGAACGAATTATTGGTGAGAATGCTTATGTATTCGGATCGGCTTCAAGCAGTCAAGACGTTGTAAATGCAACTGAGGATAGTGTTGCATCACTGACACTTCTCTTTATCCCTATCTTACTCATTATCTTACTTTGGTCGACCACATCGTGGATAGAGCCTGTTTTATTTTTAATGACGTTGGGGGTTGCAATATTACTAAATGGTGGTACTAATCTGTTACTTGGAAAGGTATCTTTCATCACACAGAGTATGTCAACGGCATTGATGTTGGCGATATCTATGGATTATTCTATTTTCTTACTTCATAGATTTGCTGAAGAACGTGAAGAAGGACATTCTGTTGAGCTTTCAATGAAGCATGCGATTCAAAAGTCATTTGGTTCCATTGTAGCAAGTTCGGTGACAACCATTGCAGGCTTCACTGCACTTTTGCTCATGAAATTTACCATTGGTGCTGACATGGGAATGGTCTTTGCTAAGGGGATTATATTCAGTCTATTAACGACCTTATTTTTATTGCCGGCGTTGACAATTCTGTTTAGTAAAGTCATTGATAAAACACATCATAGAAGCTTAATTCCATCCTTCAAATGGATTGGAAGAGGGGTTTATAAAATTAGATATATCAGCTTTGTTTTGGTTTTGATTGTCATTGTACCTGCTTTCCTTGGTCAGCAGGCAAACACTTTCTCATATGGGGGCTCATCGATCTCAGAAGAGGTAGGGAGCAAATCTTATATCGCTAAGCAAGCGATTGAAGCGGTATATGAACCGTTTAATCCGATTATTTTGTTAATACCTTCTGGCGAACCTGTTAAAGAGGCTTTATTGCTGGATCAAATTAAAGCCATCTCTACAGTGGAATCCGTACAGAGTCTTGGGACTTTGGTGGATGATAAAATTCCAGTAGATATTTTACCAGATACGGTTCAGTCAAACTTTATCAGTGCCAATTATCACCGTTTAATTATTGCACTCAACACGCCTGATGAAGGAGACTTAACTTTTGGTACGATAGATGAAATTAAAAGGCTCTCAGATGAAATGTTTCCGAATGCTACCAAACTTGCAGGACAGAGTGTCAGCCTTTACGATATAAAATCAGTGGCATCAAAGGATAATATCACTGTCAGCTTAGTGGCAATCGTCGCAGTTGCTATGATTATCTATTTGACGTTTAAATCAAAGCTGTTGCCGATTTTACTCGTGCTCTCTATCGAAACTGCCGTGTTCCTCAACATGTCAATTCCTTACTTTACAGGCTATAAAATGAGCTTCATCGGTATGTTGGTTGTTTCTTCACTTCAATTGGGTGCGACGATTGATTATGCCATCTTAATGACATCGAGATATCTTGAAAGACGTTTGTCACATCCACCAAAAGAGGCGATGATCTTAGCGGTTGATGATGCGGGCGGTTCTGTTCTAACTTCTGGAATCGTATTGACAGTAGCAGGCTATGCGATTGCTATGACATCAAGTGTGCAAACCATTAGTGAAATGGGTGAGCTCATCGGAAGAGGTGCGTTTCTAAGTATTATTATGGTATTTACATTATTGCCATCGGTTCTGGTTATTTTTGATAAATTCTTTATCAAAAGACAGCTTAAAAGAGGAGGCATAAAACATGAAGCTTATGAAGAATAGATTTGTTAAGCAAACCATTGCTATTTTCACTGCATTTGGTCTCGTTATATCTGGAATGGGACTAGTGACCCTTGCACAAGAAGTGAAGGGCAATAAGGATGAAACGATTTACTTTGATTTGAATGCAAATGGACGACTAACCAAAGCCATTGTCGTTAATGCGTTTGATATGGAAAATCAATCAGATAATCAAGAATTGATCGACTATGGTCAATACACTGATGTGATTAATCTGTCGACGCTTGATCAGACCAGTATTGATGAAGATAGGGTCAGTATCTCTATTGGGCAATCTGGTATGGGTATACCAGAGCGACTTTATTATCAAGGTACGTTAAAGGACCCGGTAAATCCATGGGTAATAGATATTCATTACTTTTTAGACGGTATGGAGGTAAGTCCAGAAGCACTTTCGGGTGCCAAAGGAGCGTTTGAACTTCGAGTTGACGTGAAGCCTAACCCGATTTCATTAAAGCGATTTGCAGATCGCTATACACTTCAAGCAGTGGTTGTTCTAGATACACAGGTAGCAAGTCACATCGAAGTTGAAGGTGCGACTATTGTTACAGTTGGTAGTAACAAACAAATCGCGATGACCGTATTACCAAAGCAAGCACAATCTTGTACGATAAAAGCAGATATTCACGATTTTAAAATGGTGGGTATATCCATGACGGGCACAGAACTGTCATTGGGGTTAGACATAGATACAAAAGCAATCACAGATGGTGTGACAGAAATGGTAAATGGCTCCAACGAACTGGTTAAGGGGACACGCCAACTTTTAGAAGGCATGGAAGAAAGTGCTTCTGCAGTTCAGTCACTTAATACAGGTATGAGTAAAATTGTCTCGAGTGGTAGTGAACTTACATCTGGAAATGATCAAATAGGAAATGGAATCGAACAACTAAAATCAGCTAGTGAAGCAATCACTGGTGGCATTGATGGCTTAGGGCAGCAATTTGCTTCTGTAAGTGAAGACAGTGCAGCTATTGCATCACTTGCAACTCAGTTGTCACAAAGTGAAGATCAAAGTATCCAAGCTTTGGCTAAAGCATATTTGGGGCAACAGATGCTAATCGACGGCAGCAAAGGTGCATTAGGTGAACTCTTGTCAGGAAGTCAAGCGTTAACTACTGGTCTGGATCAACTCAGTACTGCACACTCAGGTTATACAGACGGTTTTCAATCCTATCTTGTGGGAATTGATAATTTCAGTGCGGCATTGTCACGATTTAATACAAGCTTCTCAGAAGTGCCTAGCTCAGTGGATCAACTTTTGGAAGGACAAATTGCATTAAACAATGGTTTGATAGAAGCACACAATCAGCTTACTGAAATGCTGGATCAACTGCCTATTCCTGACGATGAAGACGGTGCAGCCATCAACTCATTTGTAGACGATCGCAATACACCAAACAGCGTACAGTTTATTATGAAAACGCCAAGCATCGATTACGAAATTGCTAAGGACATCCAACCGATTAAAGAAGAAAAAAAAGGATTCTGGAATCGCGTAAAAGCGTTGTTCTAATAAGAGCTATTAAAACATTCTGATAGAAAATTGAATTTTACTTTGTCTAAAGGCAAAAGCGTTATTTTTTAATAACGCTTTTTTTTAGGTCACAAACTTGCTTGTGGTAAAAGGTGAGGACTCGTTGTCCGAAAATTTTCATTAAGCCACTAATTTACTTGTGGAAAATCTAAAGCCTAGATGCATGAATATTATTTTGATTTTAATGTTACTTTAAAAGAAATCAAAAGTTTAAAAAAAATTTCCCATATAACACCCCTATACATAAGCATTTTTCAGAAATGTGGTTTTTACTGTATTCTGGGTATAAAGAAAACGCCAATGTTTTTCTTGACAATGTGAAACCGGTTTCCTACAATGAGGATGGTGGGAGGTGATTCTACGGGAAAGGGAACTAAAAAAGAGATCAAGCAACAGATTTTGGCAGATTCAGCGCAACTGACATCTTTGTATTTAAATCTTTACAAGGATTCCGAAAAAGAGTTTGATGCGCTGTTAGATATAATGACGGATGCCATTTGGCAGAGGCGAGCTGCTTTAAGGAAGCTCGATATAGAGGAGACAAAATGGGTTAATTCCGCTAAAACCATCGGGATGATGCTTTATGTCGATCTCTTTGCTGAAAGTATTGATGGGTTTATAGATAAACTCGATTATCTTGAAGCTTTGGGCATTACATTGATTCATCTGATGCCAATCTTAGAAAAACGTGTAGGTGAAAATGACGGTGGTTATGCGGTTAAAAACTACAGGGAAATCGATCCGCAGATTGGTGACATGGCTCAGTTCAATCAACTCGTCAGTCAACTACATAAACGAGGGATGCGCGTATGTATTGATTATGTCATCAATCATACGGCAAATGACCACGAATGGGCGTTAAAAGCCATTGGTGGCGAAGAAAAGTATCAAAATTATTATTGGTTCTTTGATAATGAGGAAACGCCGATGAGATTTGAAAAGACGTTAAATCAGGTTTTTCCAACTGTAGCTCCTGGAAATTTCACTTATCTTTCAGAAGTTGAAAAATGGGTAATGACGACTTTCTATCCATTCCAATGGGACTTGAATTATCAAAATCCACTTGTACTAAACGAAATAATCGATATCCTATTATTTTTAGCCAATCAAGGTGTCGATATGATTCGACTCGATGCGATACCTTATATTTGGAAAGCGCTCGGAACCAATTCACGCAATATGCCAGAGGCACATCAGATTTTAAAGATTTTTAGAGAAGTCATTTCAATTTGTGCACCATCAGTCGCGCTTCTCGGTGAAGCCATAGTAAGTCCTGAAACCATATTGACCTATTTTGGTGAAGCATCTAGTCCAGAATGTCACGTTCTCTATAATGCAAGCTATATGGTCGAGATTTGGAACGCTATTGCAACGCGTGACGCAAGGCATATCGCCTTGATGCCTCATTTTGATTCCAAAAGAGGTGCAAGCTGGATCAACTACGCGAGATGCCATGATGATATTGGGTGGGGACTCGATGAAAACAGAATTCACCAGCTTGGGTTTGATTTTTATGCACACAAGAATTATTTAATTGACTTTTATTATGGCATCCTAAAGGATAGTTTTTCATCAGGTGAATTATATGAATATGATCCTATCACAGGAGATGCGCGTAATTCTGGTACCTTAGCCAGCTTAGCTGGACTAGAAAAAGCTTTGGCAACGAATGATCGTTATATGAAGGAACTCAGCTTTAAACGAATTGAGCTTATTCATGCGCTTTTTATCCTGAAGCAAGGCATACCTATGATTTATGCAGGTGACGAGCTAGGACAATTGAACGACTACTCATATAAAATGGATAGTCACAAAGCACATGATTCAAGATGGTTGCATAGAGGATCTCATGAGATTCGTCTACTAACCGGTGGTAACAAAATTCATAGGCTTATCTATGAACGCATAAAATCGCTGATCGCATTTCGAAAGAATCTTTTGGCGAGTACTGAAATCCTAGAAGAAAGACTTTTTCATATTGGAAATGAACATCTTTTAGGTCGAAGCTGGAAGGTTGACCATCCAGATCAACCCTTTATTCAGCTGTTTAATTTTTCTGAAGACCGTCAATGGCTCTATACATCAGACCTAAAGCGTAACAATTGGCATGGTATCTGGGTGGATCAACTGACGGGAAAAGAGTTCAATTTTGAAGAAAATACAATTCTTTTGGGACCTTATGAATATTTTTTACTAAAGTACAAAAAATAGTATTGCATTTGTGAAACCGGTTTCCTATAATAGAATTGACAGATTATTTAAGATTGAATCTGGGTATAGTACCAAATGGTGAACTTAATAAAATCCAAAAGGGGGATTAAGATGAGAAAGAATTTAGCGTTACTTATGGTATTTGTGCTAGTTATTTCAATGTTCGCTGGCTGTGCTAAGAAGGAAGAAGCACAAGAAGTCGTTATTTATCAAAACAAGGTTGAAATCAATGATCAATTAACCGCATTTGCAGCAGCATATACTGCAGAAACTGGTGTTAAGGTCACTGTTAAAACATCTGGTGGTGATACACCATATGCTGAAACCTTGAAAGCAGAGTTCCAATCAGATCGTCAACCTGACATCTTCGTTATCGAAGGTTTAGGGGGGTACAAAACTTGGGAATCTAAGTTAGTACCATTTGAAGGCGATGAATGGATTAACCTTACTGACCTTGAATTTGTCGTAGATGGCAAAGTTTACGGGTTCCCAGTAGCAGTTGAAGCTTGGGGTATGGCATATAATGCTGACTTACTCGCGAAAGCTGGCGTTGATCCTGAGAGTTTAACTTCTCAAGCAGGCTACCAAGCTGCATTTGAGAAAATTGATGCTATGAAAGACGAATTGGGAATCGATTCTGTTGTCGCTATGGCAGCTGGTCCTGATATGAGATGGGTTACTGGTCTTCATAACTTCAATGGTTACTTGTCAGCAGGTTTACCATATGGCGATACGACTGTTTTAGATAAACTCAACAATGGTGAAGCCGATATGGATCGCTTAACACAATATGCAGATTGGGTAGAATTACTATTCCAATACTCAGACAAAACGGTCTTATTAACAGGTAACTATGATGCACAAGTTGGACAATTTGCAACTCAAAAATCTGTCTTCATCCATCAAGGTAACTGGATTGATCCATGGTTGGTATCAAATGGCGTTACATTCCCTATGGCATTTGCCCCACATGCATCTGTTGCAGGCACACTTGACAGTATCTTTATTGGCGCACCTTCGTTCTATGTTCTTAACAAAGACAGTAAAAACCTAGATGCAGCTAAAGCATTCTTAAACTACATGGCTACAAATGAAAAAGGCCACGATTATATGGTTAACCAAGCGAAAATGGTTCCTGCGTTTAACAACGTTACTTTAAAACCGGATACACCACTTTCTGCAAACGTTACTGAATGGCTTGCAAAAGGCAAAATGTACACTTGGTTACAAAATGACATGCCAGATGGATTTGGTATGGGAACAATTGCACCAATCTATGAAAGCTTCGCTAAAGGCGATATCTCCAAACAAGAATTCATTGATCAAATCGCAGCGAAGATTGCTGAGCTTAAATAGAGCTTTGTAATGAATAGAAAAAGGGTGTTTCAAACACCCTTTTTTTTATAAGTTGCAAATGAACGGATCGGTGCTTGTGCCTAGAAGGAGAGAATATGAAAAAACAGAAGAAAGATACACTTGTATTTTGGTTGTTTCTCGCTCCAGCTCTGATTTCATTTGTGGTGGTTGTAATTGTTCCTTTCTTCATGGGAATCTATTATTCGATGACCGATTGGACTGCCGTTGCAGGCATTACCCCAAATTGGGTTGGACTTGACAACTATAAGGATATGTTCTCGAGTTTAGAGTTCAGATATTCTTTTATTAGAACTTTTATTTTCACACTTATTAGTGTGATTTCAATTAATGTCGTCGCTTTAACGTTTGCATTTCTAGTGACGCGTGAAATTCGCTTTAAAAATTTTTACAGAGCAGGTTTCTTTATTCCAAATCTTATCGGTGGTTTGGTACTCGGTTATATATGGCAGTTTATTTTTAAAAGTGTCATTCCAGCAATTGGTGGCTTACTTGGGATTAATTTTCTCGAAGAACTCCTATTGTTATCCGATCCAAACTTAACTTTATTTGGACTAATTCTTGCTTTTACATGGCAATATGCTGGTTATATTATGATGATTTATGTGGCAGCACTTTTAAATGTACCGCAAGAGTTATTAGAAGCGAGTGAAATTGATGGTGCAAACTTCTGGCAAAAGCTTTGGAATATTACCATTCCTATGATTGCTCAGGCGTTTACGATCACTTCATTCTTAACCCTCATCAATTCATTTAAGCAGTATGATATCATCGTCGCCTTAACCAATGGTGGGCCAACAGATCTGTATCAAGGGGCAGTCGTCAACTCTACAGAGCTTTTAGCGATGCATATTTACAACATTGCATTTAAGTACAATAGAATGGCTGAAGGACAGGCGAGAGCAATTATCTTCTTCCTTGTACTGTCTGTGGTCTCCATCGGTCAGGTATATTACAACAAGAAGAAGGAGGTGGAAATGTAATGGGCAGAAAGAAAATTGTCAAAGGACTTTTAACTTTAGTGACCATCGTTTTGTTTCTTTTAACGATATTCCCATTCTTTGTCGTATTAATTAACTCAGCTAAAGCCTCTTTAGAGATCATAACGGATCCTATTGCGTTTCCGGCAAAATGGTCACAGCTGTTTACAAATATTAAAACCATTTGGACGAATCCAAGTGTAAAATATGCCTCAAGTGTCTACTATTCAGCGATTATCACTGCATTTTCATTGATTTTAATAGCAGTTACCTCTGCAATGGCAGCATGGGTATTGGTAAGAAGAAAATCCAGAAGCTCGACGATTATATTTTTAATTTTTATAAGCGGTTTGATTATTCCTTTCCAAGTGGTTATGTTCCCACTGGTGTCGTTGTTTAGAAACATC
Source organism: Fusibacter sp. QWL-12 (assembly GCF_058683495.1). Taxonomy (NCBI): domain Bacteria; kingdom Bacillati; phylum Bacillota; class Clostridia; order Eubacteriales; family Fusibacteraceae; genus Fusibacter; species Fusibacter sp. QWL-12. The sequence continues at coordinate 908,651 of NZ_CM178745.1, read as the reverse complement.
TATGAAGTGACTGGGATCAGGATGCTTAGAACGGTGCACGGTATGATTTTTGCTTATATTGGCTTTGGTGCACCACTTGCTGTTTTCATGTTCCATGGGTTTATCAAATCGATACCGTTTGAACTTGAAGAAGCTGCTTTAATCGATGGTTGCTCAAAACCACAGATCTTCTTTAAAATCATTTTACCGATACTAAAACCAATATTTGTAACCATCAGTATTTTAAATGCAATATGGATTTGGAACGATTTCCTATTACCATCGCTCATCCTAGGTGTTGGACAAGATGTTCAAACGATTCCGTTAGCGATACGGGCATTTGCAGGCTCCTTCGTTAAACAGTGGGACTTGATTATGACTGCAGTACTTATGGCGGCATTCCCGATAATTGTTGGCTTTATAATAGGACAAAAACACATCATCAAAGGTATGGTATCAGGCTCCATCAAGTGATATAGTCTAATAAGTAGGAATATTTATGAGACGTAATAGTTATGGAGGTAGATGTGAAAATAACGATCAACGAGATAGCAAAAAGAGCAGGTGTTTCAAAGGCAACGGTTTCGAGAGTGCTCAATAATTCGAAGCCTGTTAGTGACGAAATTCGTTCTCGCGTATTAGCGGTTATTGAAGACACCAATTTTAAACCCAATGCAGTGGCTAGAAGTCTGTCACTTAGAAAATCTCATCTGATCGGCATTATCATACCTGATTTATCGAATCCTGTTTTTTCTAGAATCATCTCCGGTATCGAATCGCAAATTAGAAATTTAGATTACTCACTTCTAATTACAGCAACAGATTTTGACATAGATATGAAAATTCAACACATTTACATCCTAAAGGACAAGGGTGTAGATGGCTTGATTCTCGTGACAGATCATGGCAATGAACAGTTTTTTCAGGCGATGCTTGATTTTGAAAAACCAATTGTCATGATTGGCTCAGAAAGCTATGTTAAAACGATACCTGTGGTTAGAATAGACAATTATAGCGCTGCAAAAGAAGCCACTGAGTATCTGCTCAGCTTAGGGCATAAGCAGATTGGGATGGTAAGAGGTCCACTCACTGACCCTCAGTCAGGACTTGAACGCTTTTTTGGTTACAGAGATGCAATGGTAGCAGCGGGCTACTATGATGAATCCCTTGTAGCAGAAGGGTGGTATTCCTTTGATGATGGGTATAGAGCAATGGAGCTCCTGCTTTCGAAGAAAAAGGCAGTTACAGCTGTATTTTGTGCCTGTGATCTTATGGCAATTGGCGCGATTAGATATGCAACTGAGCAAAGGATTAACGTACCAGAAGAAATTTCAGTTATTGGATTTGATGATGTAGACGTCGCTAGGATGTATGCACCATCGTTAACGACCATCAAGCAACCGTTTGAAGAATCCGGAGAGTTGGCCATAGACGAGTTGATCGAAATGATTGAGAATAAAGATCGTCCGATAAAAAATAGTCATCATATTCTTAAACATCAGCTCGTGGTAAGAGAGAGCACGATTGAGATTAAGAAGTAGGACTGTCGATGAGTCGATTATAGGTTAAAGCTGTAATTAATTTGGGAGGATGAATATGGCAAACGTAAGCATTTCAAATTTGAATAAAAAATATCCAAATGGCTTTCATGCAGTTAAAGACGTCAACCTTGATATAGCCGATAAAGAGTTTATGATCTTGGTTGGACCTTCTGGTTGTGGTAAAACAACCACACTTCGTATGATCGCTGGACTTGAAGATATAACCAGTGGTGAGATGAAAATTGGCGATATGCTTGTCAACGATGTTTCACCTAAAGATAGAAACATCGCAATGGTATTCCAAAATTATGCGCTCTACCCACACATGTCCGTCTATGACAACATGGCATTTGGACTTAAACTTAAAAAAACGCCTAAGGCTGAGATCGATGAGCGTATCAATAAAGCCGCTCGTATTTTAGATATTGAGTCGTTACTTAAGCGTAAACCAAAGCAATTATCAGGTGGTCAGCGCCAACGTGTCGCGCTTGGACGCGCAATTGTTAGAAAACCAGAAGTATTCTTAATGGATGAGCCGCTTTCAAACCTAGATGCAAAACTGCGTGTGCAGATGAGAGCAGAGCTGATTAAGTTACACAATGATTTACAAACGACTTTTATCTACGTTACTCATGATCAGACCGAGGCCATGACGATGGGAACTAGAATCTGTGTTATGAATTCTGGTGTCGTACAGCAAGTAGCAGATCCAAGAACGATCTATAATAGACCAGCAAACTTGTTCGTCGCTGGCTTTATCGGTGCGCCTCAGATGAACTTCTTCCCAGGAAAAGTCATCGAAGGGAACATGGTAGAAGTAGAATCACAAACTTTTAAATTAAATGACGAACTGAAAGAAGCTGTAAAAGCGAAAAGTAAGACAAATGCAGCGGTTACTGTGGGCATTCGTCCTGAAGACATTCGCTTAGGCACTGAAAGTGAAGGCATCTTGGCAAAAGTTGAAGTTACTGAACTCTTGGGTAGCGATTTGAACGTTTACTTTAAAATTGGTCAACGCAACTATATTCTCAAAACTGAAGCCTCGCGAGGCGTAAAAATTGGCGATGACATCTATCCAGTATTTAACTCAGACAAGATTCACTTATTTGATACAGAAACGGAATCGTCACTTCTCTACTAAAGAAAAGACGTATCCGAACATAAGGTTCGTACACATCAAAGCGCTTTAGTGATAAAGCGCTTTCTCAAATAATAGGAGAAAAGCATGTGGAAATTAATAACAGATAGTTATAACTTTTTAAATCAAGCTTATGAAGAAAGCTTATATATGGTAGGCAATGGCTATATTGGTGTTCGAGGTAATTTTGAGGAAGGTTATGCGGTTGGTGATAGTATTAGAGGCACTTATATCAATGGTCTCTACGATCGCGTACCTATGATTCACGCTGAAATGGCGTATGGTTTTCCTACAGTTCAGGACAAACAGCCAAGAATATTAGATACACAAACCTGTCAAATCCTACTCGATGGCGAACTAGTACTGCTCGTAGATGGGAAATACACTGATTATCACAGAGAACTAGATTTCCAAAGTGGTGAATCGACACGTCACTTCAAATATTTTACGAATCAAGGAAAGACAGCAGAAATTACATTTAAAAGATTGGCATCTTTAAAACATGTGAATTTCTTGCTATATCAGGTCGAAGTCATCTATGACGGTGAAATAGAGTTAATTAGTCTGTGTGATACAGAAATCCAAAATTATGCCAATCCCAACGATCCTAGAACGGGACAAGGACATACCAAACTAATGGATTTGGTTTCATTAATAGCCGTAGATCAAAGTGTCTATGCGTTAATGCAGACGCATACAACAAAAATTGAGCAGGCGGTAGCCATAGGACATACGATCCTTCACACACAATACGGGACCATGGAGCATGAGAAGAACGAAGGTAAGCTCTTAACAAAAATAAAAGGCTACGGACATATTGGACTTGAGAAAAAATGTGTTTTTACAGATGGTTTGAGATCCACATCGCCTTTGGAAACAGCCCGTGATATGCTTGATTACTATGCGGGGAAAAACTATGACGTTTTTTTAGAGGAACAAAAGGAGTATCTTGATGAATTTTGGTACCAGTCCGGCATCGAAATCATAGGTGATCCGGATGCACAACTTGCGGTTCGAATGATGCAGTATCAACTGCTACAGTCTGTTGGGGTGGATCGATTTTCTAATGTAGCCGCTAAAGGGCTTTCTGGTGAAGGTTACGAAGGGCATTATTTCTGGGATACAGAGATTTACATCCTTCCAGTGCTTCAGTTGAGTCAGCCTGCAAAAGCAAAGGCATTGCTCAGCTATAGGCATCGACTTTTACCTTTTGCAAGAGAACGCGCACAACAGTTGGGACACTCTAAAGGTGCAGCTTTTGCATGGCGGACGATATCGGGAATAGAGTGCTCAGGGTATTTCCCTGCTGGAACCGCACAATATCACATCAACTCAGATATCGCGTATGCGTTTATTCAATATTTTCTTTACACACAAGATTTAACCTTCATGGCGGAAAAAGGCTTTGAGGTAATCTTGGAAACGGCTAGGCTGTGGCTGAGTATCGGTCATTATGTAGATGGTAAGTTTCACATACATGATGTAACTGGACCAGATGAGTACACCGCAATCGTCAACAACAACTACTACACCAATGCTATGGTGAAATACCATCTGTATTGGACCTACAAGATCTTTCAATTAATGGAAGAGAGTCACTCTACGACAATTATTCATCTTTTTGAAGACTTAAAACTTCGATTGGCAGTTGAACAGGTTGAGCTCAACGAAATGCTGATTGCGTCAGAAAACATCTATTTTCCTTATGATCAATCAAGAGGTTTATTTGCACAAGATGACTCGTTTTTAAACAAGCCACATTGGCCAAAGGAAGAAGCGTATTCGAAAAGACCATTGCTTCTCCATTATCATCCGCTTACAATTTATCGTCATCAGGTAATCAAGCAGGCGGATACGGTATTGGCGCATATGCTACTCGAACAATACGCAACGGAAACCGATATTGAAAATGGTTTCAATTATTATGAATCGGTCACCACACACGATAGCTCGTTATCAAGCTGTATTTATGGGATTATGGCTTCTCGTGTGGGACAAAATGAAAAAGCCTTTGAGTATTTTGGCGAATCTCTGATGCTGGATTTAAAAGATACGCACAAGAACACAAAGGATGGACTCCACATGGCAAACATGGCTGGATCAATCTTGAGTGTTACTGCTGGATTTGCAGGGCTGCGCATCGATGAAGATTACCTACAATTTCGACCGCAAAAACCTGCAAGCTGGGAAGAGTTTTCCTTTAAGCTTCATTATCGAGATCGATTGATTAAAGTCACCGTTGGAGAGGACTTTAAAGTTACTTTATTAGAGGGCGAAGAGTTATATATTAAAGTTTGGGACCAAGTTCATTTGATAGAGCCTGAACAGCCAAATTATAAAGCAGTCGTCTTTGATATGGATGGTGTATTAACTGAAACCAGTAAAGCGCATTACCAGGCTTGGGTAGATTTAGCCACAGAGCTTGGTTTTGAAGTACCAGAAACACTAGAGGATGAAGTAAGGGGCATCTCAAGAATGGATTCTCTTGAAATTGTTTTAGGTTATGGCGGTTTAACTGATGCTTATACTGAAGAAGAAAAAGAGGCTTTAGCCACTAAAAAGAATGATATTTACCTTTCGTATATCAGTGATTATTCGCCACTTAATTTAGCACCAGGGGCATTTGATTTACTGATGATGTTGAAATCAAAGAAAATAAAAATTGCACTGGCGTCAGCGAGTAAAAATGCGCCGATGCTCTTAAAGGCTATGGGAATTGAGAGCTTTTTCGATGTGGTGGTAGACCCATCGTCCATTGAGAATGGAAAACCAGCTCCTGATATTTTCCTTAAAGCAGCAGAACTGCTAAGGCTGTCACCTAAACTTTGTATCGGCGTCGAGGATGCTTATGCGGGAATTGAAAGCATCACCTTAGCAGGCATGACACCGCTTGGAATCGGTTCAAAAAACGTCCTTTCAAATTGTGAAATGGTATTTAGTGGACTCGATTCGTTACAGCACTTTCTCATTAATCATTTGCTATAAAACTCTCATTTGTAAAAGGTCCATTCGGCGGAATGGGCTTTTTGCATTTTAAAGATGTGGCAATTCATAGGGAAGTCCGTTAACCCAATAAAATTTGTGGTATCATTGAGTTATACTTACTGATAAAGGAGAATTGCGATGGCTTCAAAATTAATCTATGTAGCGGATGATGAACTCAATATAAGAGAGTTAATTAAGTCATTTTTGATGAGTGCCGGTTTTGAAGTCAAGGCATTTGCAAATGGTGATTTGCTTTATAAAGCATTTTTAGAAGAACAACCAGACTTAATCGTTTTAGATATTATGATGCCTGGAACAGATGGGCTGACCCTCTGTACGCAGATCAGAGAAAGATCAATAGTCCCGATCATTATTGTTTCAGCACGTGATAGCGAGCTGGATCGAATTACTGGAATAACCATAGGGAGTGATGACTACCTTGTCAAACCCTTCTCACCAGTGGAGTTAGTCGCTAGAATCAACGCACTCTTTAGAAGGATGGCGTTTGATAATAAAGCCGATGATCTCAAATCTGAGATTTCGTTTAAGGATATGGTCATCAAACCAAAGACGAGAGAAATTTTATATAAAGGTGACGTAGTTGATGTATCACCAACAGAGTATACTTTTTTACTCTACTTATTTGAGCATCAAGATCGAGCGGTTTCTAGAGAAGAACTGTTAAAAAACGTATGGCAATTTGAATCTCAAGTTGATACGAGAGCAACGGATGATGTCGTAAAACGACTTAGAAAAAAATTAGCAGCGACAAATGTCCGAATTGAAGCCGTATGGGGCTTTGGGTTTAAGCTCGAGGAGGCAATAGATGCAAGCGAAAAATAACAAGAAAAAAAAGACGGGCCTAAGTGAGCGTTTAACGATACCCTTTATTCTTCTAATCGTCAGTATGGCAATTGTGGTATTTTTTGCATTTAATATTGCCATGCGTGCCTATATGAAAAAAGCAGCACACGATCAACTTTTAGAAACTCGAAGCACCGTTGTAACACTACTTAGAAAAGAATTAAGTGATGAGCTATTGAATGCCGAGGACTCAGATGCAATTACAGCTAAGTCACGTGCTTTAATTGTGGCACTTAATAGCGCTATAAAAGTGACGCAAAGTGCATCGAATTCAGAAATTGCGATTTTGGGTGCAAATGGGCGACTGCTTTTACCGAGAGACGAAACGCTTATTGCAAGTTTGGAGCAAGCCATCACAGCGGTTCAAACTAAAATAACATCTGGAGTTGATACTGAAACCTTTAATCTGAGAGATCAAGGTGTGAACTTCTTGGTGAGCTATGAAACTTTTAATGAATCAAAATTAGCATCAAGAACCCAATATCTCGTCATCGTGGCATCGCTTGAGGGCATGGAAAAGCTCGTAAGACGAATCAATATTCTTTTAGTAATGATAATGGCAGGTGTCACTATTTTAGGTGCTTTAATCGCGAGCTCAGTGGCGAGTAGAGTAACCAAGCCTATGAAAGAAATATCAAAATACAGCAAACGTATTATAGAAAGTGACTATACACCACTCGTATTGGAAACGCATACAGATGAGCTGGATACACTGATAGAAGATTTGAATCAGATGGGAGAATCGCTAGAGATTAAAGAACAAACAAAAGTTGATTTTCTTCAGAATTTCAGTCATGATTTAAGAACGCCACTGATGTCCATTCAAGGTTATGCGGAGGGGCTTGTCACTGGTGTATTTGAAGACCCTCAAAAGCCTGCACAGATTATTGCAAATGAGAGTCTCAGATTAAAGCATCTCGTCGATCAGTTGATTACACTATCTAGGTTAGAGTCCAGCGGTTTAAAGGTACAAAGTGATTCGCTTGAGCTTTTTGATTTCTTAAATTTACTTGTTGAAAGACATGAAGGGGTTGCAACTCAGACACACAAAAAAATCGTTTTGAATTGTCCAAAAGACTTAAAAATAGTAACAATAGAAGATCATCTAGAAAAAGCAGTAGGTAATTTGCTTTCAAATGCCATAAGATATGCTGAGTCGCATGTAATTATAGATGTGACCACACAAAAAAACAAAGTGACCATCACTATTCAAGATGATGGTCCTGGAATCTCTGAATCTGTTTTACCGCAGATATTCGATCGCTTTAGCAAAGGAAATGATGGCAATTTTGGTCTTGGAACAGCAATTGCGTATAAAGCGATTGAACAATTGGGCGGGACACTTACAGCAAGAAATCACAGTAAAGGCGCTGTATTTGTGATTGAGCTAGCGTCACTGGGTCTATAATGTCAAGCCATTAGACGAAGTTCATTGCTGTCTGAACGATGAGTGAAACAACTGCAACGACAAACCAACAACACAATCCAAGAACCAAGGGGCGAATACCACTTTTTATGAGTTTCTTAAGATGTGTGTTAAGTCCAATGGCGCTCATGGCCATGACGATAAAGAACTTACCTAGCTGACCGAGCGGTTTTGCTGGAATCCCAGTAAAAGTGCCAATGATGGCCGTTGCTATGAAGCCTAAGACAAACCAAGGGAAAACACTTTTAAAGCTAAAATTATGATTTGCGCCAGCTGCTTGTTGGCGTTTTTTTTGTCTAGAAGTTTGAATGGCGAGTACCAATGTTATTGGGACGATCATCAACGTACGCGTTAGTTTTACGATGGTTGCAAATGTAAGTGCTGTGTTGTTTCCAGCGGCAAGTGACCAAGAAGCTGCTGCAGCTACGACAGATGATGTATCGTTAATGGCTGTACCCGCCCACATACCAAAGCCTAAGTCACTCATACCGAGAGCTCTTCCTAACCAAGGAAAGATGAAAACGGCAATGATATTAAATAAAAAAATAGTGGAAATGGCGTGAGCAACATCTTCGTCACTGGCTTCAATAACAGGCGCAGTAGCAGCGATAGCGGATCCACCACAGATGGATGTGCCTACACCAATCAGGATAGTTGTATCTTTATCGATCTTTAAAAGCTTTCCTATGGCATATGCGGTTAAAAATGAAGCGGTTAAAGTAAATAGCATGACTAAAAGTGATTGTCCACCAACCTTGATAATACTAAAAAGATTCATCTCAAATCCAAGTAGAATAATCGCATACTGTAAAATCTTTTTTGAAGTATATTTGATCCCTAATTCAACTGAGGGAATTTTAAATTTGGGTAAGAATGGTGCAAGGAGCATCCCAAATAAGATGCCAAAAACAGGACCACCGATGATGGGATACTGTTTTCCCAAAAACCAAGCAGGAATCGCGATAAGTGTACATAATAATATGCCGGTTAGCATTTTTTTACTAAATTTCATAAGTCTACCTCTTCTGTCAAAACCGTAAGGACACTTGAGCAAACAAGTGTTACGAAACTGTGTATTTAGGGTATCATAAGCGATAACCCTTATTAGTTTATAATTTTTCTTACATAATGTAAATGATAGATGTAGATAAATTGCAGTCGGAGGACTTTATGTTGTTAATGTCATTTAGAAAGAAAATAGCTCTAATGATTCTTATATTGAGTATCGTCGCCATGTATTCAGCAAGCTTTGCAATGGTGAAAAATGACTTAATCCGAGAAGGCACTCAGCTTGCTTTTGAGGTTATTGGTCGTGAAGAAGGTATTTCTAATCTTTCAGTATCCAGTATCATTCAAGACGTGAATGGTTTTATTTGGTTTGGAACTCAAGGTGGACTCAATCGATATGATGGAAGAGGATTTAAAATCTATTCCAATGACCCTTTCAACTCAAATACGCTTGTACATAACTTGATTCAAACACTATTTTACGATTCAGAGAAAAACCAAATTTGGATCGGTACTTATCAAGGTCTTTCAAGATTTGATATCGAAACGGAGACTTTTACCAATTATACTGTGGAGCAAAACGGTCTTTCCAATCCGGTTGTGGTAGCCATCGATAAAGATGAACTAGGAAACCTATGGGTAGGTACTTTGGATGGCCTCAATCGCCTTAATCCTGAAACCGGTGAAAATGTTGTTTTTGATGTGCCTAGTAAAGTGATTCGAGATATTTATTGGGATAGTTCAGGAAAGATGTGGCTTGGCAGCTATGCAGGGCTACTGTATTTTGATTTTGATGAAATGATGGTAAAAGAAACGGATTACAAGTTACCTGGATTGTCTGTTATGACTATTGCAGAAAAAACACCAGACATGTTGACACTTGGCATATGGGATGAAGGAATCATTAGACTTGATCTAAAAACAGGCAATCAATATGTCAACCAATTTTCAGACAATCGCATCTATTCCTATACCATTACCTCGGATATGACAGAGTGGATAGGGACATGGGGTGGTGGCTTGATTGCTATTACTGCCGAAGGTGCAAGATATGAGTTTGACAGTAATGGTAAGCTAGGTGGCTTATCCCATAACATCGTCTATTCTTTATTTCAGGATGACACGGGTATGTTATGGGTAGGCACGAATGGTGGCGGGGTGTGTAAGGTTAATCCACTGAAAAGAAATTATGTACAGTATGCACATGATGCAGAGGACCCAAACTCAATCGACCAAGGAAAGATCAATTCAATTATAAGAGATCCTATGGATAATCTCTGGGTAGCAGTCTATAATGAAGGATTAAATAGAATTGATGCTGATGGGATTGTACATAAATATAAAGCAGCTGCAGATGTACCAGGTGCTTTAACTGATACCAATGTCGTGGATATGAAACTTGATGGTAATGGTAGGCTCTTAATTACAGTTGGGGACGAAATCATGCAGTACCTTCCATATACGGATAGCTTCAGTACACTGGTTGCTTTACCAAGCGGTGTTATTTCATATGCCTTAGAACTAGTAGATGACCGATATTTATGGGTGGGAACACACAGTGATGGCCTTTTTAAGATTGATCTTAACAATGGACACTATGTCCATTATCGATACGATGACCCAGAACATTATATTTCTGATAACTTGATTTATGATATTAAATTAGATCACAGAGGTAGACTTTGGGTAGCTACAAACAATGGGCTAAATTACATGTCAAAAGATGAAGATCACTTTGAGGTAATCAAAGCAGAAAAAGGAAATATGGGAAAATTAGCATCAAACACCATACATGTCATTTTCGAAGATTCTGAGAATCATCTGTGGTTTGGCCTCGTTGGAGGAGGGATTACACAGTATCGTGAAGATGGTACTTTCAGGACGTTTCTAGAACACGATGGTATGCCTAGTAATGTAGTTCTAGGCATATTAGAAGGTTCGGATGGTCGTTTGTGGGCTTCTACGCAAAATGGTTTAGCAATCGTATCTCCTGAAACAGGTGATATTTTCGCACTGACGCCCGATGATGGTATCGGTGGATATGAATTTAACTCAGGACAATTTGTTGATGTTGACGGTAAAATGTACTTTGGCGGTCAGCACGGTATTACGGTTATACCAGGAAATATTACTGAAGGTGATTTAAAACCACCAAGGGTGTATATAACCGATGTTGAAGTACTACAAACACCTTATGATAATAAAAGAGAGCATTTTAACGGTATGCATCTTGATTTAGAGCAAGATGAAACGCTACTAGGATTTAAGTTCATCGCTCTTGATTTTGATTCACCTGAAAAAGTCGTTTTTACTTATAGAATGGTTGGATTTGATACGGGATGGATTTATTCTGGCACGGTAGATTATGTCACTTACTCAAAGTTGCCACCAGGCGAATATACGCTTGAAGTATTTGCTGAAACAGCAAGAGGTGTTACCTCAGATGTCGTTTCCATGAGTTTGACGATTGCGACACCTTGGTACAATACGACATATGCCTATATGGGATATATCGTTCTAAGTATCCTTGTCGTCTACGGTGTTTTTAAGCTGTGGCAGGGTAGAATGATTCGAAAGCGAAATGATGAGTTAGCTCAACTTAACTCAATGTTAAATGTAGCCAATCAACAATTGGAAGCGCTTTCAACTAAAGACCCTTTAACAGGTGTTTATAATAGAAGATACTTTATGACGCGACTTGAAGAAGAAATGCAGTTGGCGATTCGTTCTGAGATTATGATCAGCTTAATTATGGTGGATGTTGATAATTTTAAAGAAATCAACGATCGATTTGGTCATCATTATGGTGATCAATACCTAGAGCAGCTAGGAGAGCTGTTAATACGGATTCTTAAGCGAAGTACCGATTTTGTTGTACGATATGGTGGTGACGAGTTCTTATTAGTGCTTTTCGATACAGATTCTGAAGGTGCGATGCAAATTGCCCAAAAAATTAAAAAGGAAACTCAAGAGTTGAGAATATACGAACCTCGAAAGAATGCTGTAATTGAAACCACTTGCAGTATAGGTGTTTTCAGTTTTATCCCAACGGCGGGTACCATGACAAAGCAGGTAACAAAATTGGTAGATGAAGCACTTTATCTTGCAAAACGAAGTGGTAAGAATCGAATTGTTGTTCATGATGAAATTACTTAAATCAGCAACCAAGTGCATAGACGCTTGGTTGTTTTTTGAAAGTCTAAGGCATATAATGATGTATAAATAATCTATGAGTTGCATTTATAAACAGGAGGTGCCGATGAGTTATAAATCACTTGGGATGGTACATGGGAGTATTCATTCCACCAGTACACAGGAGGATAGAATTAAATATATTAATTTTAAGCTAGCGACAATGGGGCTTCCTATCTATCATCAGGGTGAATCCGACAAAACAACAGGTGCCTATTTTATCAATCTCTTTTCAGATATCATTCAAGATTATAAAGAAAAAACCCGTATGGTTGACGTGAATACCATAGGCATTCACAAGCGGATTAATGTTTTTTTTAACCAGTATTTTTCAGATGTCGAAACACAACCTAAGGTGGTTAGTGAATATTTTAATCTCGACCACTATGGTCTTGCGAGAGAGCTTTCTTTACCACCAGATCAAGATGAGTTTAAGAATGAATACATTCATAGCTATCGTATCAAGCAAGGTATCCTCAACAATCCTAAAAATGATAGGAGGACAACCAAAGGCTCTTTCCATATCGCTGAAGGCGGTATGAAAATCCCTGGCGATAAGAAGGCAGTTCCGAAGGATGTGTTTCTTAAACTTTACGAGGCGGCTATTCATCCACCTGAGTTGCTTCAAGAGCTGCCTTTCACAAGTGGCCAATTGGATAAAGAAAGAGCTCGAACCTTTGTTGCACTATCGGTTAGACCTATTGTTTCACCTGAAGTTGCAGGGGTTGAACTGGAAAAGACCATGGAGGTTTTGTTTGTTGCACCAGGTAGCTTGGTTTCTAACTTGGATTTTGTAGAGTCTGTTTTTGGTAACTCAGGTGACCCAAGTTATCATGCCAATGATGCGGGGCTCGACATAGATGGCTGGTCAGGACATACGGGTTATATCTTATTAGCGCCACACCTTTCAACCATGAGAAAGAAAGATTTGGGACTGCCACATTATGATCAAGCAACTGAGCGACAAAGACGCGATGGGATGTGCTATAAAGAAAGTGGTGAGCTTTATAATGAAGGTCAAGCATTTAAAATCACCTGTCGAGATGAGAGTGGTGTTGCGGTTACTTTAATTGCAGATAATTATTTTGGCTATTCCAAAAAGGAAATAAAAACACAAATTAGCTTTGCATCCAATCTCTTTGGTGGTGTTGAAGAAGAGCATGCAGGCGGTACGATAGCGTTTCCGAGACGAAATGTAGGTGAAAATTTCAATGCGTGTGATGATAAACGCATCGGTAATTATACCTTTGATGAAGCGATCAGTCGAATCGGTGAGCGAATGGAACTGCTGCCAGAGCATTATGGTATAGATAAGCTGTTCAAAAATGTCATTTACCTTCCTGAAAACATCGAAATTAACCTCAATAAAACGGAAATTAAATGGCAGTATCAAGGGAGAACACATACCATCAAGCTACGACCAGAATCCATCTATATTCTGCCAAATGGTGAAAAATTGCATATGGAAAAGCATCCTGCTGCTCCTGCTTGGAAGTTGATTAGCACAGATGCTGAAGGTACGTTTTGTCACAAACCTTGCACCGTTTCAGGTGGAGGTAAATCAGAAATCTCAAAGCCAATTTCCAATGCGATAATATACGGCAATTACTATATCAATAATCTTGAGTCGGACTTAAACCAAGTAGAAGAAATTTTGAACTACGATTATAGAAAAAGATGGCGTGAGTTTCCTGAGAGGGAGCGACCTTCAAGGTCAATTTTGTCAAAGGATCGAACTCTGGGTTCGGTAATAAAGCTATTATCCCCTTCACCAGCCTACTCGGACGCATTTAATGACTATTTAAGACAAATTCCAAACTATATTAAATCTTTGGTATTTATGGTAAAACGGTTTTACAAACAGTCTTGGCAAGGGGATTGGAGAAGTCATTTTACCGTAGATTTGATTGACGGTAAACCTGGTAATGAAGTGAAATTTGATGGTAGAACCATTCGACCTTCTTATTTAAGAGTTGGGTTTGAGGACGATAAGGCATGGCGCATCTTTAAACTGCGTATGGATTTTATGCCAAGTGAAAAGCTTCAAATGGAGGACGATGTCACAGCATCCACTTTAATTCCAGCAGAAAGATTAAAGCATCTCAATCCAAACTATAACAATCCAAGTTATAAATTTGTTTCTAACTGTGAATATCGATTTTTCCAAAGGCCAGACGATGCCATTCACAAAGGTTATGATTTAAGAGCAGAACGTGATCTTTCAAGTGACCAGCTGTTCGCAACTAATTTTCAGCCTTTGACAAAGGATGATGTATGGTCAATTAAAGAAGACGTTGTCACTTATGTCAACTATACTGAGCCAGTTAGAAATCACATTGAGACGTTTCTAAAGGGAAATGATGCATACTGTGTCGTATCCAGTGAACCTAGACTAGTGGGTGGTGCACCAAGCAAAAACCCGAGATATCTGGAGCATCGAACCGATTTTACAAACCCAGTGATGAACTATGCGGCAGAGATGGGAACTAGATTGGCAAGGCGCATATCACTTCATGATCCAGTACTTACTCCTGTAAATGCCATACTTCCCGGTCGAAGAAATAATCCTCCTGGACTTGAAAATGGCATTAAAGTGCCACCACTTAGCGTCTATAATCCATTGCATTATCAAGAACTACCAGAGCTCTTCATGGACTTTATCAGTAGTTTAACTGGCAAGTCGCCATCGACGACCGGTGCAGGCTCTGAAGGAGCGTTGACCAAAGGACCATTTAATATGCTTTTGCCGATTTACGATCTAAACAACGCCTTGTTAAGTTATATTTTAGGGGGCTATGAGGCATTCACAACACCTGCTGGTCACATAGGGCCAAAGTACAAAGTGGATCATGATATTTCAATACTGATTCCTGAGTTGTGGTCGAGAATGACGCCCGAAGAAAGAAGTCCGAAGCAAATGATTCTGGATGGCGCACTAGAGAAGCTGGATGATTTTGAGTATGAAGGAAGACTAATTAAAGCAAGTCGTCTAGGATATCGTATGACCAATGTTTTTTCTTATAAATTTTTAGGGAAGGTCTTTGATGAACCTCAAACTGTTTTCAGCGAAGAACTTTTAAAACCTGAGCTACAAGATTATGATGCATTTGTGGAAGGGATTGAGAATATCACTAGAGGGCAGGAAAAAGCTGCGAAAGCCTATTTTGCAGATGGTAGTGTTAACGATGCGATTCCACCACTGAAAGCCTTATTATATATTATGGTAGAAGGGACCTATGCAGGGAAAACCATCGATAGTCCTGAGATCAGGGCTTTATTTACTCGCGAATCGGTAGTAAAAAGTGATTGGTATCAAAATCGACTTGTTTTAAAGCAGGCAAATGATTTGGCAATCATCGATAAAAAAATCAGTGCTTTAGAAGCGTTCATCTCAGACAAAGCCAATGAAGATATCGTCAGTGAGTACGGTTATGACTTAGCGTTGGAAAAAGCAAGAATGTTCAGATTAGAAATCTTAAATGCGGCGTATGTCAAAAAGCTTGAAGGGACTATAGGCCTTGGTATTACAGCGTTGTAAAAACAAGTAAAATTCAAATAGCTATGTATATTCGGTTATATATACATAGCTATTTTTACATAATAGTTTTAAATTCTTAGTTATATATAAAAAATATTATATAATAATACCGAAGCATGATTTTTTTAGTTTGTAATGGGTATTAATTTGTTATAGTGTTTAACTGTGCTAAAGAATAACCTGGAGGATTATATGAAGAATTTGAAGTTGAAGACCAAAATAATTACATTAGCCATTCTGATTTTAGCTGTCTTCATGGGCTTCATCCTAATTTTTGTGCTACCGAAAGCCAATGGATTAATCGAAGAAAAAACCGTACAAAAACTTGAGCAGTTAGTGGACTTGCCACTTTCTGAGATACAACGTGAATATGACCTTTATCAGAGTGGTGCAATCAGTGAAGCTGATGCCAAACAGAATGCACTTGAAGTCATTAAAAGCTTTAGATATGAAGAGGTGGAATATTTTTGGGTCAATGATCTAGACGGCATCATGTTAATGCATCCAATTAAACCAGAGCTAGATGGTACCAATGTTCTTGGTATACATGATCCGGACGGCAAGTACTTGTTCCAAGAGATGGTAGATGTTGCTAAAGCCAATGGTGAAGGCAACGTACATTATCAATGGCCAAAACCTGGAAGTGAAGCGCCACAACCTAAGATTTCTTATGTAAAAGTATTTGAACCTTGGGGATGGGTCGTCGGTTCTGGTGTATATGTCGATGACTTAAAAGCAATTGAACAAGGGCTTTTTAGAGATGTTATGATCGCACTTGCAGTTATCGTTGTATTTTCGATTGTTATTATGGCTTTTATAATCCTACCGTTAAACAAAAATTTGAAGAAAATTACAGAAGAAACTTCTAAATATGCTGCACTTGATTTTTCTGAAAAAATGTCTATTCTTTCGAAAGATGAGCTTGGAGGAATTTCGGCTTCCTTTGAAAAGGTTAGAAGTGAATTGATTCAGATGGTGACGAATCTGAAGTCTATTTCTACACAGCTGGATCAAAGTGCTCAGGAGATTAGTGTAAGTTCTGGAGAGCTTGAAGAAGCGTCAGAGTCAACCTCACTATCTGTAACAGATATTTCCGCTGTTATAGAAGAAACGAGCGCTTCTATGCATCAAGTCAATCAAACGATAGATGAAGCTAGAGATGCCATAGAGGTTGTCGCTTCAAAGGCATCAGATGGTGCGCTTAATGCCTCATCAGTAAGTGATCGTGCCGTAAAGCTGAAAAATGATGCTGAGTTATCAGAAAAGGATGCAATCGGCATCTATGAGGAAGTAAAAGAAAAACTTGAAGTAGCAATTAAAAAAGCAGAAGAAGTAGATAAAATCAACGAGTTTCTTGAAGGCATACTCAGAATATCATCTCAAACGCAATTGCTTGCACTTAATGCTTCCATAGAAGCTGCCAGAGCAGGTGAGGCAGGAAGAGGGTTCGCTGTCGTCGCAGGTGAAATCAGTAAACTTGCAGACGAGTCCACAGATATGGTTGGTGGTATAAGGGTGACAGTCGATTTTATAAAAGATACAGTTGGAAATTTGGTCAATGATGCAAATAGTATTTTAACGTTTGTAGAAGAACGCGTTTTGAAGGACTATAAAAAACTCATTGAAATTGGCGACCAGTATAACGTCGACGCAAATGCTTTCAATGATATTATGTTGGAACTAAGTGCGATTTCTGAGGAGTTAAGTAGTTCTATGACAACGATTGCTACCAGCGTTAGCGAGGTGTTTAAAGCGACAGAGCAGGAAGCAGAACAAATCGACAGGATTCAAGCGATGACCATAACCGTTGCAGAAAACGCTTCACTTGTTAGTGGCAGTACTGAAGAAAACCATGCCATTGTAAAAGAGCTAAACGATATGATCGCTAAGTTTAAAGTATAATAAAATCACAATAGCATTAGAAAAATAGCATCAGAAAAAATAGTATCAGAAAAAATAGTAATAAAAAATAGTATCAATTAAACTAGAAAAACCTGCCTAGAAACGGTAAACCGATGTATGTTCTATCCATTGGTTTATCATTCGAAGGCAGGTTTATTTATTAGAAGATTCTAATTCTTTGAAGCTTTTTTATAGGCTACTATTTTGTTGAAGTTAAGTAGCGACCCATCATAACGCCCATAGCGCTTGCCATCATTAAACCTCTTGTCCAACCACTTGAATCGCCTAAGGCGTATAAGCCTTTGATGTTGGTTTCAAAGTTATCATCTATAGTGATTCGGTTAGAGTAAAATTTAATTTCAGGTCCGTATAATAAAGTCTCACCAGACGCAAAGCCAGGCACGACCTTATCCAGAGCTTCTATAAAATTTAAAATATTGGTCATGGTTCTATATGGGAGCGCAGAGGTTAAGTCTCCAGCAACCGCATCCTTTAATGTTGGGATGACATTGGAACGGTCAAGCTCGTGCTGCCATGTTCTTTTGCCTTCGAGAATATCGCCATATCTTTGTACTAATATAGCGCCGTTGCCTAACATGTTGACGAGCTTAGCAGTCATTTTGCCATATTCTGTCGGCTGATTAAAGGGCTCTGAAAAATGATGTGAACTTAAAATGGCTAAATTTGTATTATTCGATTTTAGTTCTTTATAGGAATGCCCGTTGACGATTGCGATTCCTTCATCGTAATTTTCTTGAGAAACAAAGCCACCAGGATTTTGACAAAATGTACGGACTTTATCTCCAAATGGATTGGGGTAACCAATGAGTTTTGATTCATATAGTACATTATTGACAGACTCCATTACTTCGTTTCTAACCTCAACACGAACACCGATATCAATAGGGCCAGCCACTTGATTAATACCATGCTTTTGACACATGTGAAAGAGCCAGTCTGAGCCTTTTCTGCCTGCTGCAACGACTACCTTATCTGCAAATAATTTTACTGAGTTCGTCTTGGTCTTAGAATCAGAGATGATAGCACCTTTTACGACACCGGACTCTATAATAAAGTCTTCTGCTATGGTACTGAAGTGAATTTTAACACCTTTAGCTAAAAGATAATTTTGCAAATCAAGATAGATTTCCTGAGCTTTTTCAGTACCTAAATGGCGAATTGGACAATCAACAAGTTTCAAACTTGCAGAGATGGCCTTTCTTCTAATCTCTTTGATCTCATCTGTATTTTCGATACCTTCAATTTTCTCGTCAGCACCAAATTTTAGATAGATTTGATCGGTATAATCGATAAAGCCTTGTACCTTTGATGTTCCAGAATGTGTTGGTAAATCTCCACCAACTTCAGTTACCAGCGAGAGCTTTCCATCAGAAAAAGCGCCAGCACCTGAAAAACCAGTTGTAATGTGACAATAAGGCTTACAATTTACACAAATCCCTGTTTTGTCCTTTGGACAGTGTCTTTTTTCAATGGAAACACCCTTTTCGAGCAGGGTAATTTCACCAGTGTAGCCTTGTTCAATTAACTCGTAAGCAGTAAATATGCCAGCTGGTCCTGCACCAATTATTAGAATGTTCGTATTTTCAGTTATCATGTGATTCCTCCTTAATTTAAAAGCGATCACACATATGTTGTGAGCAAAAATAAAAATGCTGCACAAGATGTGCAACATTTATAGTCTAACATTTACGGTGTTAGGTAGAAACTTTTGACCCATATCGTCAAATTATATAAATGAATGAGATGCCTCAAACGTAATGGTATTAATTCGCCAGTTTAAGGAAATAGACAAACTATAAAATGCATCGATTACATTTTGTTCGCTTTTTCCTTGATTATTGTACGCTAAGTAATCGAAAAAATCAAGAACAAAATGATAAATATCACCAACATAGTTCGGGTTCTGTAGATTGTTTCATTTTTGTTTCAAGAAGGAGTTTTGCAGTGAAAGGTCGAATATTCTATAAGTGTATTTTGTAACAGGCAATATAGCGTGTATTATGGCAGCAAAGGAAATTACTCTTAGGAGGTTTTATGATTAACACAAATGAACTGATTTTTATAATTTATGTGGAAAATCAAGCGCGTTCAAGAGATTTTTACACAGCACTTTTTAATCGTAGCCCACATTTGGATGTGGACGGAATGACAGAAATTTTTATAAACGATTACACTCGCTTGGGCCTACTACCCGGAGATGGTATCGTTAGAGTCCTAGAAGGAAATGTAGATAATCCCAATCAAAACACAGCCTATCCTAGATGTGAGCTGTATTTATATGTAGATGATCCTGTTGCTTATTATCAAAAAGCGGTTGATTTAGGCGCAAGGGGAATTAGTGAAGCTAAAAATAGAAATTGGGGAGACTATGCATCTTATTGTGCTGACTTTGATGGTAATGTCATCGCATTTGCGAAACGGGTGTAATAGATAAGAAGGAGTAACGGACAATGAAATTAGAGCATTTTGCACTTTGGACAAATCAACTTGAGGCTATGAAGGCATTTTATGTTACTTATTTTAAGGTGACCTCGAATGACAAATATACCAATCATCAAAAAAAGTTTGAGTCTTATTTTCTCACTTTTGAGGAAGGTGCAAGACTTGAACTGATGACCATTGAAGGACTAATAAACCGTCCGAAAATTGAACTGTCGGACTCTAATCCTCAATCGTTAATGGTTGGATACGTTCATCTTGCCATTTCTGTGGGATCAAAGGAAAAAGTAGATGATTTGACAAACAGACTTCGAGCAGATGGACATACCATTTATGGTGAACCGAGAAAAACGGGAGATGGTTATTATGAGAGCAGTGTTCTAGATCCTGATGGTAATATCATCGAAATCACAATTTAAGTAAGAAGCATTCTATAAAAATGAAGCTTTTAAAAAAATGAATCTTACTATGAAAAGGATCTAATAATAAAAGGATCTTATTATATCGGAAGGATAAATGGAATAAAAATTGTTAGATTTGGAGTTCGCTTATGGAGAATCAGTTAGAAAAAAATTTAAAAGAACCATTACTAAGAATTGAACCATCAGATGATCAAATAGCTGCAAATTATATTGAAGAAGCACTACGACTGCAAAACCGTATGGAAGCGCCTTCAGCTCAATCAAAAGAACCTGAAAAAGTTAATCTTTTTGTGAAAGATGAGTCAGGAAAAGTGGTTGGCGGGATACTGACCGTTATTTATAGATATATGATGTATGTGGAGACACTTTGGATTGAACCCCAATATAGAAAGTATGGCTATGGAAGACAACTCATGAATGATGCGGAGCAGATAGCACGCAGTAGAGGCTGTACTCAAATTGAGTTAAATACGTTTAACTTTCAAGCGCCAGAATTTTATAAAAGGCTTGGTTATGATGTTTTTGGTGAGTCGTCTTATAAGGAAGGATTCACACGTTATTATATGAGAAAGTGGCTCAAATAATTTGACCTGTATGTCAGAACGTGAAAACGGTGGCATACAGGTTTTTGATTTAGTACATTTAAATGTCTTTTTAGGAAAAAAATATGGATTAAGCATTTATTAATGTTATTTTAATGTAATCGATAGGTTATTGATGGATAATAGATATGACACAATATCTTCTTAAGGAAGTTGAAGGGAAGTCAATGCGTAATTGCACTATATGATTGGATGGTGATTGAATGAAACGATCCTTAATGCAATTGTACATACACAATTCAAAGGAGGCCGCAAGCTTCTATCAAAAGGCCTTCGATGCAAGTATCATAAGTGAACACAAGAATGAAGATGGCAGCTACCTTCATGTGGAACTTGATCTTGGGGGACAGATTATAGCTTTATCTGAATCAATAGAATCAGATGTCATAATAGGAAATACAATGCAATTTTGTTTGCAATTTGGGGATAGTGAGAAACACAGAATTGTGAAGGCATTTGAAATTTTGAAAGAGAATGCTGAAATTTTGATACCATTAGGACCATGCTTTTATAGTGAGCTGATGGTGAGCTTAGTTGATCAGTATGGCGTTAACTGGTGTTTGTTCGCTTAGAATACAAAGGGAGGAAAGGATTGTGGACATGTTTTACGAATATCTAGTATTTAACATCTTAATGTGCTACATCTTACTTGACTTTGCCATGAATATCATAGAAAGACTTCGACATTCTAAAGTGAATCAGATTTTATTTAAAATCAAACCCGTTTTTGGGTCTGACGCTATTATTATGGTGATCCTAATGAGTTATTTACTTATATCTACATGGGTTAGGTATTTTAAAACTTCACAAGTTTCAAATATGATTGTTTATTCTGTTTTGATCACAACTCTATCACTTATCTTTTTACTTTTGCAGTTTAAGCCTATATTACTAAGTGCAAAAGGCATATGCAGCTTTAATCGATTTATTAAATGGGACTCAATTGTTACATATACTTGGTCAGATCATCATACGGATCAAATTGAAAAATTAACAATCAAGCACAGAAAGAGAATTGCTTTTTTCTTTTTCTATAATTCCAAATTTTCCGTTCAGATTGCGAGTGATGATAAAGAAAGGGTAGATCAATTAATTAAAGGATACGCTTATAGTTCATTCTAGAAGAACAGTTGAAAAAAGGGGATGATGTTTGTAGAATTGCCTAGAACAATTATGGATGGTAGAAGGATATGTTTTGGCATGGCTTTAAAGATTTGAATTAGAAGGAGAATTATGAAATACGAGTTTAGTAACGGATATATTATAATACCAGATGAAGTTGAGGGGGAAGCATCCATTCAGATCATCAAGCAAGGTAGGGAAAAACCGCAAGTGTTTGAAATCAATTATAAAGACATAATAGGGGTCTTGCTGAATGAAGCAAATATATTGGCTAAAGGATATTTACAAATATTAACGAAAGATCAGCCTGTTGCGGCAAAAAATCTATTGTTTGCAATTCAAATGCCATATGTTTTTACAATAGAGAACAGAAAATATAATAGTATGGCGATTGAAGTCAAAAATAGTATATTGGAGAAAACAGATGCTTAAAAAAAATAAGTTCAATAAGAAATGGCTCATATTTTTACCGATTTTCATTCTCTATATCGTTATTGTTGAATTATGGATAGGTGCAGGTATTGAAAATAATTTGGTTTGGGAATCTGGAACCAAGTGGTTAAAAAATAGAACAAAGATGAACTAGGAGGAGGTAATTATGGCTAAATTTGAAAAAACAATTGTAGCTGATTTTAATAAAATTGTAGGTGAGTTAGACAAAGCAATCATCAATAGTGCAGTCTCAATGAACTTAGTGGATGAAAATTCATATAGTTCAGGAGAGGTTCAAGTGCTGGTAAGAGTTTACGATAAGTATTTTATGCGAAATAGTTCTCGAGCAAGTTTGAGTTTAACGGTTGTAGACAATGGAAATGAACTATATGTTTCAGCAATCGGTGCAGGTGGCGGACAAGGTGTTATCTTTAATCTGAGTTGGGGGGCTGAAAGTGAACTCGTGGATATCGTAAGCGATTGTTTGAGAGACTTAGGTTATTAGAGCTAAATATTCTTTGAGTAGTGCCATCTTTCATGAGAACGATGGCTACTTTTAAGTCACAATTTAGTTTGTAGTAAAAGTTGTGGAATTGTAGTATGAAGATTTTTAATGTGTCATAAAAATGTCATATAGATTTAAGACAATCAAAAGAGGATTTGTTTGATAGATATAGAATTTAATAGTATTGAAATGGATCAAAGTTAGAATAATGAATTACATGCGAAATGCATAAAAGAAGATCAGTAAAGGTGACTCATGAAAATTATATCTGTAAGAGAAGAACCCCATTATGCAGAGAAGGCAATTGCATATTTTCAGAGCAAATGGGCTTCTGAAAAAACGATGATTATATATGAGGATTGCATAAAAAATGCGATTCATACGAAAAGTCCTTTACCTCATTGGTATTTACTCGAGGATAATAATGAGATTATAGGATGTGCAGGGCTGATTACAAACGATTTTATCAGCAGAATGGATTTGTATCCATGGATTTGTGCGCTGTATATTGAACCTGCCTATAGAGGAAACGGATTTGGTTATCAGTTGATAGATAGAGCAAAGGAAGATGCGAAGAAGGCGAATTTTAGTGATGTTTACCTGTGTACGGATCATATAGGTTATTATGAAAAGGTTGGATTTGTGTACATTGGTGAGGGTTATCATCCCTGGGGAGAGCATTCAAGGATTTATAAACATCCAGTCTAGTCTTCAAAATTGGAGGAAAATATGTTAAGTACGAACCCTACAGAAAAGGGGAAACAATTATATGAAGCCATATACAAGCAACAAGAGGCATCTCTTTTTAGTTCGATGAGGTATACGGATTTAGAGGATCTTCAAAAAATGGAGATTGTTTTTAACTCAGAAGACTTAATATTATTGTATGATCAAACGGGTAAGGTCGCTGAAATCCATTATGCAACCAATGACTTTGAACATTTAATTACGGCTCTTAAAAATCTTAGGCTAAATGGTGTCATTAAGTTCATAAAAAAACCATATGATCAAGCACTCGTAGGTATCGGTTTTAGAGTTTTCTGTGAAATACAAGATTTCTTTAACCGATCTTTAGTTGCGACTGCAAATACGCTTAGCAATGCAGTCGTACCTGAGTTTGCTTCTAAAGGGGATTGTCAGATTCTTTCTGAAATATCAAGAGCCTGTATTGGATATAGTCGAGGCTTCTTTGGCGATGATACAGAATGGTTCGAAAATTGGCTAGAAAGTGGCAATGAAGTTATTGTTCATAGAGTACAAGGTAAAATTGTTGGACTCTGTTGCGTATCTATTTATAACGAAGGCACAACGCTTTGGATTCGTGAACTTGCAGTGAAACCCAAATTTCACAAACTTGGCGTTGGTAGACATTTATTTGAACAAGCACTTCTTTATGGAGCTAAAAATGGTGCGAATAAGGCTTTTCTGGCGGTTGATATTGAAAATTTACACGCGATAAAACTTTATCGGCAATATGGATTTATGCCAAAAGAAGATGAATATGAGTTACAAATGAAAAGGAACAATTTGAAATAGGACAGGAGTATGGTATGAGGACTTATGTCGCTTTACTAAGAGGTATAAATGTAGGAAAGAAAAGAATAAAAATGGCAGATTTAATTGTGATCTTTGAGAGCTTGGGACTGACTGCGGTTCAGACCTATATTCAAAGTGGTAATGTCATTTTTAATTCAGAATTAGACGAAGCAACATTGACCGAACTCTTATCAAAAAAAATTAGTGCGCATTACGGTTTTGATGTTCCTGTAATATTAAGAAGTTCTTCTGAATTCCAAAAAGTGCTTTTAAATTGTCCATTCTCAAAAGATGAGATTGAAAATGCGATTGCGCTTGGAGCAGTAGGGAGTTATGAGGCTGCATATGTTTCCTTTTTACCTCATGAGATAACAGAACAAGATTTTTCTAACCTTACGAAATACATCGAAAAAGATAACCTGTGTGCTTTTTATGGACGTGAGGTTTACCTCTTGCTCTCAGAGAGTATCCGAACTGCCAAAGTAGCTATCAACTTGAAACGCCTTGGTACGGAAGGTACTGTTAGAAATTTCAATACGATTATAAAGATTGGTGATATGCTTGAAAATATTGAAGAATAAATGGGTGGCGTTATTAATTGCATTAGCATTGTCAGAACTGATTCCTTTCGAATTTGCAGCATATTTGACACGCCATTTTGAAGGTGCTGTTTCAACTGCATTTGGAGTACAGCCATCAACCGCTTATTATTATTTCTTGTCAGCTCTATGTCACCGAAGTATTCAGTTTGTTACAGTACTCATCATATTTAAGCTATGGTTTAAAATGCCATTATCTGGTTTAGGGCTTAATCTTGAAAATAAAAAGGATAGTTTAAAGATAATCAAATTTGTTGTAATTATTTGGCCAATATTGGTGTTTTTTTTCTTTTTAATAAGTTCAATTGTGATTCCAAATTTTGCGAACTACATAACAGCAAAATATCCTGTTCAAGGCAATATGAAATTTGCACTCATATTAAGAGATTTATTACTGTTGGATGCATTTGCAGAAGAAGCACTTTTTAGAGGCTTGATATTTGTTGTTCTAGGCTTTGCATGGCGAGAAACCTTTCGGTTCATGGGAAAGACGTTTAAAATCGTAACCTTATTGTCAGTTCCATTTTTTGTTCTATCACACATAAGTTTAAGTGTTATTCCATTTGAAGTCTATTATTATGATCCCGTCCAATTAGCTTTGACTACTTTTACAGGGCTTTTATTTGCGACGATATATGATCAAACAAATAGTTTATTCGCCCCAATTGTGGTACATGGTTATACAAATTTTGTTATCACAATTTTAGGTTTAATGACTTCATATATTTTAAGTTAGATGAATACATAGATTTCTTTAGTTGAGTCTTTTTAAATGGAGGTCATATTATGAGTGATAAGGTCATTGTTTTTTATTCTAAAGACAATAATACAAGAACCGGAGCGAGACTAATTGCCAATCATATTGGTGCAGAACTGATAGAACTAAAAGAATCAAAAAAAGGAAATTTTATTCAAGCACTTCGAAAAAAAGGCTCTAGATTAATTGGAGACCCTTGGTCTGAGATCAAAACCTCTAATGAAGTCATTTTAATGCTGCCAATATGGGCGAGTAATGGCGTGCCAGCAATGAATGCTTTTTTAGATCATGCGGATTTTTCTGATAAATCAGTCTCAATTATTACCTTTCAACAATTTGAAGATTTGAGAAACAGTGATAAAGTGCATGACTACATTAGAACCCGTGTTGAAGAAAATGGCGGTAATGTTGTCTACACAAAAGCACTTTTAGGAGGGAAAATGAATCATTTTGCAGGTGAAAGTGCCATTGAAAGTCAAATTAAGACCATAGAGTTTTTGAGGTTACAAAATTGAATTCAGTTCAAGACAGTTTAAGAGCCATTTAGGAAGAAAAAGAGTTCAATAAAAACAAAAGAGGTATAATTCTTTTATAGATGGTGCATTTCTATGAAAATGCACCATTGCCAACTTTATATGTATCCCGCTGACAGCGGGGATAGTGTCATTAACGTCCAATATAAACTGGAATGTCCTCGTCGCCTGCAACATAATGGCTATTGTCATTTGCAGGGGTTGCTCCGATAGCAACTGTAAGTAGCAGTAATAGAGTAATAAAGCTGATTAATTTTGTTTTCATTGTATCCTCCTTGGCTTTCGATTGGATATAGGGTACAATGGAAACGAACACAAAAACTGCTAATGCATTGGGAGTATCATGGACTTAAAAGAATTTGGAAAACAAGCACTTATCGTAAGAGAAAATTGTGGTTTTACTCGTGAAGAAGTAAAGTCGATAACGGGAATTTCGGTTGAGACATTAAGACGTCTTGAAAGAGGTATTCCTGAGCCCAAGCTATCTACGCTTGAAAATTTATCAAACTTATATCGATTTGATCTTCTAGCACTATTTGCTGAAACGAGACATCCATTTTCATTATTTTCTGAGAGTATGGTAAAGTTGGTAAACGAAAAATTGAATACCTTAGACTACGAGGGATTAATTGAACTAATCGACCATGCTTTTGAAGAAATAGCACATAGTGATAGTGAAGAAGTGGAGAATAATACTTACTATATGCATTTTCTAGAAGCCTTTAGAGGCATTAGGATAAAAGAAGTAAGAGACGGGAAAACTATTGTTGTCAATGTTGAAAATATCCTATTGGCTTTATCTGGTAAGAACTCAAAGCTACTGAATACACCGTACCTGTATCCCTTCGAAGTTACTGTGGCAATCTATTTAGCGACTCTTTATCGAAGAAATAAAGAATGTGAGCGTTCAATTGAGTTTTGTCAGCACGTGCTTGAAAAGATTAATTATTATCCTGTTTTAGGGGATCGAGTTGTTGATCAAATAGGCGCTCTATATCAAGCAATTGCATATGCATTTCATATTATGGATGAACATGTGAAGGTAATTGAAACCATTGATCTGGCTTTGTCAGATCGGAGGCTTGCTTTTACAAATACATTGTATGTGGATATGATCATGAGAAAAGCAGTTGCATATCATTTTCTTAATAGAAGAGAAAGCTACGATTTGTTTACGGTGGCAATATTGAATTCGACAGGTGAGAGACGAAAAGTATTATTGAAATCAATTGTCGAACAATACGGAATTGACCATCATTTACGAAACGAACTGGATTATTAATGCTAGTAAATTGCCAAGTGCTAATTTATTAGCATTTTTTTATACTCTTAATTTTGTATGATAAACGAGTCAGTCACAGAATGTATAAAATGAGAGGGTATTATGAATAAAAACGAAAAAACTTTCTTTGGTGTGGCGGTAACAATTTTATCTGAGTTACAAGCAATTACACATCGGGAGAATAGACAAGACACATATTCGGTAATGAATCAATCCTTTATGGATTATTATTATTTATCCTTACCGCAAAAGCATTTTTATGAAAAAGATCTTTTTGATAAGATGCATAATCTTACATATGAGCAAATTCAAACCATCAAAACTCTGGTTGAGATAGGAATGGATAATCCCACTAGCATTTGTGATATTGAAGACTTATTTGATAATAAGTTAATGTCCTTGAAGTGGACTGGGGACACTGGAAGAGAAATTCTGAACTTAATTCACTGTAGTTACTTTTCTCAGGGCTTATCAAAAGGCATTGAGATTATTGATAAAACAGTTGGATTAGCTTAGTTGGTTGATATTAATAATCTTTTGTTGTTAGAAATGGGGTAATGATATGAAAGAAAAAGATTTGAAAAAGCTGGTTCATAAAAAAGCGGCACTAAAAAAGAAAACACCTAAAATGGATGAGTTAAAAATGCTTCATGAGTTTGCGATGATTGAATCGAAAATCAATTTAAAGAATTTCAAAGTTAAAGCAAGTGCATGTGTAAGCGGAGATGGATTTGAGGGGCTTTATAAGAATGCGAACTTTGAGTTTCTTAAAGACGAAGATTATCCAGTAAATGTAAATCCATTAAACTAATTTAATAAAATAATTAGAAAAAGACCTACATCATACATGCAGGTCTTTTTTTTAATATTGAGAGTGAAACATTGGGTATGACTGAGTTGGATTTCTATCATTTGAGAAGTTATAGAAAGCAAATTAAGGGTAACTATAATAGTGACGGATTGCTTTTCTTTGATATAGAAGTGGGTGAAAAGATGTTATATTATTTGTCTAAAGAAGAACGTGATCAATTAATGACCTCATTAACTGAATCGCAAAGGACTTTTTTAAATGAGCATATTAAAAGAGGAAAGAGAACTGCATTTGCAAGAGTTATGGCACGCGAAAAAGGCATTTCCATTACAGAGGACATGACTGCAGAGGAGATTGAATCACATATAGACGATTGGGTTTTAAGTGATTTTAATGATGCGGGTAACGGCTATAAGACATTGGACGAACCATTAAAATGTGAATGTGGTAAGGTGCTTAGATATCAGTACGTTGTGTCTAACAAACACACTGGTGAGGTGAAAAAGTTTGGCATCATTCATTTTGAAGAGCATATGGGATTTCCGCCACATGTCATCAAGGCGATCGTTGATGATTTTGAAGCCATTGATTATGAACTAGATGATATTTTAACTAAGGTTAGAAATGGTTGGCAACTCAACTTAGATTTGCCAGATGGTTTTATTTTAGGTGAAGATATTATTCGCTTTATTTCTATGCGACTCCCATTATTAGATTCTCAGATCGATCGATTAAGACGACAAGTGAGACAGTATTACTCCAAACAGAAAAAGCAGATGATTCATGAAAAAAAGGATCCAGCTTATCATGTGGTGAGTAGAGCAAGGGAGCTAAAAGCACTTGAAACTTCTTTGGATGATGACTTTTATGAAAGTAAAAGTAATATAGATGAACGGTTTGTTACGATAGTAAACACTTTAATTCATCCAGGAACGATTAGTGCTGAAAAAATAGCGGTGACTCTGACGGAACGCTATGGTTATTCATCGCGGATTCGAAGAGGGCATTATGAGGTTTACAACAATGTAGTGGTTTATCTTGACAGTCTTGTGGAGCAGGGGAAGGGAATTGTTCTAAAAAAATCCACATCGGATGCGGTATATAAATTCAATTAATGATCTAGATGATAATAATAGTCTAAGGAAGTTGAAGATAAATAAAGGTGCTATGTCTATCAAAATGATTGACCTTAGCACCTTACTTTTATTTTTGTCTTCTTTCATACAGAAAAACATCATGCCATTTACCGTTATCCATCTGACCAAGACGTTCGCGATACCCAACTTCACGAAAACCACATTTTAAATGAAGCTTTCTACTAGGTGTGTTTTCTCTAATGATGCCTGCTTGTAATGTCCAGATGTTATTCTCAGAAGCAATTTCAATTAATCGGTTTACAAGTGCGGTACCTACTCCCTTGCCCTTTGCATCTGCTTTTACATAGACACTTAGCTCCGCGACGCCACTGTAAACACACCGTCCAGAGTATGGAGAAAGTGCAGCCCATCCAAGAATCTCTTGATTCTCTGCTGCTATTATTCGACCAATGGGAAGATGCCCAGAATCCCAACTTTCATATGATGGAATTTCAGACTGAAAGGTGGCAAGTTTCGTTTGAATACCTTCAAGATAGATTTTTGATACGTCATGCCAATCATTTGGCAACATTGCTCTAATATCCATAATTCCCTCCCATAATAATATTTTCCCATTATAGGACTTTTATAAAATGAAATCAAGTGGGAATTAATTAGAAATTAACCGTAAAAGTTGTACCTATTTGTTCAATGCTTTTGACGGTAATTGAGCCCTTATGCTGTTCAATAATTTCCTTTGCGATGGCCAATCCAAGACCATGACCACCGGTTTCTCTCGAACGTGAAGTTTCAAGTCTATAAAATCGTTCAAATATATGATTGAGTTGTGATTCAGGAATGCCTATTCCAGTGTCTTTTACAGTGAACTGGATACCTTGCCCTTTCTTTGTATCGATCGCTTCTAGCGATACATATACATTTCCATTCTCTTTTGAGTATTTAATCGCATTATCAATAAGTATGGATACTACAGAGCTTATTTGTTTTCGATCGCCCAATAGCTTTAAGTTGGATTCTAAAGATGCATGAATGACAATAGATTTTGAAATGGCAATTTTTTCAAAGGATTTAATTTCTTTATCGATTAATTCTGAAAAATTGAAGTTTTCATATTTATAAATACCATTTTGACTGTCTGTTCGTGATAAAAATAAAAGCTGGGAAACAAGATGACTCATCTTTTTAGCTTCATCGCGAATATCTTCCACTACTTGATGCTGAAAGGCTTGCTCTTTGCTTATTTCGCCATCCAATGTTTCTGTTGAAAGTAAAATAACACTAAGAGGCGTTTTAAGTTCATGTGAGGCATTGGCTAGAAATTCTTGTTTGGACGCATAAGCAGCTATAATTGGTTTTAAACTTCTACCAGCTAGAAGATAACCGAGTGCGATTGCAATAAAAACACCTATGAGCAAGCTAGCCAATAGAATCCGAGACAAATTATCAAGTGTTTCAGATGCGATCGTAACGTCTCTGCCGACCACATAGTACCCCAAGGTTTCTTCGCCGATTTGAATTGGCATTTTTGCAATTAAATATTGGATTGGGGGTTTGTCGCTTATTTGAGTAACTGTGGGTGAACTCGAGATTTCTTTCAGCTTACTTTTGCTTAATAATGCATCAAAATTCTCATTATCCTTGGTTTGATAGGTTATAAGTTGATTGTTATTATCATAAATCATATATGCGTCAAATGTGCCGAGAACTTTAGGAATAATCAAATCCTTAACTTCAGGAAGAGGCAGTATTACTTCATTCTCGTTTGAGGTCATTGGGTTGTTGATGATTTCAGACGTCGTCTCATTTTCGGAGTCTGATTCTGTCGCAGATGAAGGTGTATCATCATTTGCTTCTTCATTATGAGCCTCAGAGGTTTTTGATTCGTCCGTTTCAGAATTACTGGTTGTATTCTCTGTTGATAAATGGTCATCATTGAGGTCGTCGTCATGACCATCATCTGAATTGCTATTAGAATCCGATAAAAGAGTTGTAGGAGCAACCAAAATATTAGAATGACTGTCATCGGATTCTTTATTTTCGTATAACCATTCGGAGCTGTTAATACTTTCAAGCATGCGCGATACTTCTGAGGTCATTTGATAATTATTATAATTGACCAAAACAAAATAGACACTCAAGTTTGTGACTGCCATAATAGCAAAGACGATTAAAGAATAGTAAATTGTCATCTTAAGTTGCAGTCTTTTGAACATCTATACCTCCACTTTATAGCCGATTCCTCTGACGTTTATAATGATTTTGTTTCTTGCAACTTGTTCAATTTTCTTTCGAAGTAGCTTGATAAATGCATCGAGATTATTTTGTGTGATTTCTTGATCAAGTCCCCAAACGCGATCAATAATCACTTCTCTTGGAACAATTTGCTTGTTATTTTCCATGAGCAAACTTAAAAGTTGATATTCTCTATTGGATAAACCAATATCGATATCATTATAATAAATCGCTTTATGTGCACGATCGACCATAAAATTTCCAATATATATTTTATCTTCAGTTAGTTTTTTTGTGCTTCTTCTGGACAAAGCTTTTACTCGAGCAAGTAATTCCTTGTATTCAAAGGGTTTTATCAGATAGTCATCTGCACCATACTCTAAACCCATAATTTTATCATCTAGTGTATCCTTTGCGGTCAACATCAAAATACCGCCATTGTAATGGCGGTTTCTGAGCGTTTCACAGACCTCAAGCCCTGATTTTTCTGGCATCATCCAGTCTAATAAAACAATATCATAGGCATTTGTTTCTGTATATAATAATGCCTCAATACCATCTTTCGCGTGATCGACTTGATAACCATCTTTCTTAAAAAGGTGAATTAGGAGTTTTGCAATTTTAGGATCATCTTCAGCTAAAAGTATTAACATGATAAGCTCCTTTTTAATAGAGTTAGTCGTCATCGCCTTCGTCGTGATCATCGTCATGGTCGTTGTGTTGTCGATCGGAATTGTGATCATCATCATCAAAATCGTGATCATCATCATCAAAATCGTGATCGTCGTCATCAAAATCACTATTGTGGCTTTCATTAACTGTAGCACCAGTCGTTGCGTCAGTTGTTGTTACAGTGCTTCCAGGTGATGAATTAACACCTTGTACCATTGAGATTGGTTCCCCAATTTTTCCTACAACGGGAAGTGTTTTCAATAATGAAGTAGAATGCGGTGAGGCTTCAAAAAAGGCGGTAACGTCTTGTCCAGCTTTTATCCCGTGATGAACACCGCCTGTCCATGTACCAATACTGGTTACATTGTATATGGTTCCGTTCACAGCGATATAAGCTGGTTGGGCACCAATACCATTATACTTTGCTAATAATGTATAGGTCCATACATCATTTGATTTGGTCTGATTGGATGGGGATAATGCAATTGATTCAGTTGGAACGGTTACCGTTGTTTCTGTGGTGGTAGATGCAGAGGTATTTGTATCAACTACTACACTAGGTGCGCTTTCGCCCTTTGCAATGGATGCTACATAAGTACCAACAATAGGGAGTTGTGAAAGTAACTGTTCACTATGTGGTGACTTTTGAAATGCAGCTGTTAAATCTTGGCCAGCTGAATAACCTTGATGCTGACCATTGGTCCATGCACCAATGCTTGTCATATCATATACGATACCATTCACAGCGACATATGCAGGTGCACCATTTTTACCGTTATACTGAGAAAGTGACTGAGCCGTAAAAACGGGTTCGTTTGTAGCAGTTGCTATTAAAGTGTTGTTGGTGCTTGCAAGCGACTGACTGTCTGGTTTTTCCGATGACACGTCAACTGAAACAGAAGTACTTCTATCCGATTCAAAGAAAAAACCGTTGCCAAATGTTGACGCAAATGCAAACTGATAAATACCAACAAACAAAATGCCGATTCCAGCAAAACTGAGTACAATTTTAAAAGGGTGATTAAGTTTCATAAACAAGCCTCCT
This sequence comes from Fusibacter sp. QWL-12, assembly GCF_058683495.1. Taxonomy (NCBI): domain Bacteria; kingdom Bacillati; phylum Bacillota; class Clostridia; order Eubacteriales; family Fusibacteraceae; genus Fusibacter; species Fusibacter sp. QWL-12. The sequence goes on along the minus strand of NZ_CM178745.1, from coordinate 874,971 downwards.
TAATGAATCATCTTTAAGTTATATGAGTAGTTTATGACACTAATCTGAAAATAAAATGAAACTATTCAATTTATACCGAAAATGATTCATAATGAATCTGATTTTTTGAAATTCTTAGTTTCAATAATGTTTCAATTGTTAGTGTCATTAGGTTTTCAGGACCACAGATATAGTAACCGGTATGCGTTTCATTGAACGGATAGGAAGAGGTGTAATTTTCAAGACGCGTATAATCTAATCTCCCACGTTCGCCTTCCCAAGTTTCGTCACCTGAAACAATAGGTAGAAAAATAAAGTTGGGCATAATATTTTTTAAAGAAAGAAGGTAATCATACTTTATTAAATCTTCTCTTTTTCTTACAGACCATACCAACATGACTGGACGGGTAGGGTCTTTTATAGCCATGTATTTGAGCATGCTGATAAAGGGTGTTATGCCTACGCCTCCAGCAATAAAAACGCTTGCATTTTCAGTAGCGTGTGTCGTATAGCTGAACTTACCAAACGGGCCTTCTACAGTCATTTCATCGCCGAGTTTGAGACGTTTTAAATCTTTTGTGTAATCGCCTATTGTTTTGACGGTTATAGCAATCTGATTTTTATCTGTTGGTGATGATACAATAGAGAATGGGTGCTCCTCAGATGAAAAATAGGGCGAAGTAATTTTAAAGTAGGCAAATTGACCAGGAGAGTATTTTAGAGGACGATCTTTTGTTGACGTTAGTGAGATGGTCACCATATCCTCAGAATCGTATATCAAATTTGTAACTTTGTACTTTGCATCTTCTAATAACCAAGCCTTTATCAGCTTGTGATAGAGATAAAACCCTGTTGCTAAAAAAAAGTAAACCATATATAGACTAAAAATGAATGGATTTGCTTGTGCAGAACTGGTCATAAGGACATGTATCTGCATAAATACCAAAGCTAATATTGTGAAATTATGGATGCTTTTTGTAAATTGATAAGATGCAAAATTAAACTGACTCATCATTTTGATAAGTACTTGAATCGGTTTGAACTTCTTAAGCAATTTTGGTGACATGAACAGTAAAGACAAACCTGAGATTCCGATAAAAATGGCAAAGGCAACACTTCCAAGTTGCGATGTGAGCGTCTCTTTAAATAGTCTTTCAATCAAAGTTTTGTGAATGAACAAAGTGAACAATGCTACCAATGCAATAATTCCATGGAAACGATATATTTTATCAAGCCCAAAATGTTTTTCCAGTGCTTTAGGTCGCGCACTTAAGATAAATTGCCAAAGCAACCATGTATAACTGAATATTCCAAAAAGCATAGGCAGTAAATAGTTTAAATTAGCATATTTTGATGGGTTGTTAAGAATTATGAATACGATAAGTGGCAGTGGGCTGATGACATAAATTAACTTATATATAAATCTCATATTAACCTCCTTTTAAGATATCTTTTCTTAAATATATCAATATAAACTGAAAATAATATGAAAGTGGAAATATAAATAAGTTGATTGGTACAACTTAATTAAGGTATGATTTAATATATTAAAGTCATGGAGGCAATATGGAGATTACTTATAGAGAAGTTGACTTTGGCGAAATAGATATGTTTAATCTATTTGCAAAGTGGTCCAATGATCCTGATATTAGACCCTTTACTACACCGAGGTTTAGCGAAGAGGATTATCCTATGGTTCATGCGATAGAGCTGATGGCAAATTTAATGGACAAACCATTTAAGCATACTTATGTCGTTCTTGTGGATCAATCTCCAGTAGCGGAGTTTAGTATAGACATGCGTTTTGAACATCTGGTATCTAAACAAGATGATGTGGCATGGATCAGCATTGTTATCGGTGCCGCTGATTTTAGAGGCGTTGGACTGGGCAGTAAAATTATGACGTTTATCGAAGCTGAATCTAAGAAATTAGGTGCAAATATCATAGAACTTGGTGTTTTTGAATACAACGAAAGAGCCATACACCTATATAAAAAAGTTGGTTATCAGCCAGTAGCGACCATCACTAACTTCGTCTTTAACTTTGGAAAGTGGCATTCTGATATCAGAATGACAAAAATAATTCGATAAATAGGTATGCAAATTTCAAGAAACCATATGTTACATTTGTGTAACATATGGTTTCTTTGATTTTCTCAAAGCTTTAAAAGAAAGGAAAATAAAAGAGAAACGCTTTCAATTAGCCGATTATCTCTGTTAGAACAACAAAAATAAAAACATAATTTTGAAAATGAAATAAACCTTGAAACACTGAATTTTAGAATGCTTGCATACAATATTGTCATTATAAATTGTTTGACAAAAAAACAAGATATATAGTTTATTTTTTTCGGCTATTTCGTTTGACAAAGTTGTTAACGGAATGTTACAATACATTAAATATTTGTAACTATTAAAATATTTTAAAGATTACAAAAAAATTGGGAGGAAATAGTAGGTATGGAGGGTCTTTTAAATTTATCTGCAACGCTTGACGGATTTTTTTGGGGACAAATAATGATTTATTTGTGTCTAGCAGCGGGAATTTATTTTTCAATTCTAATGAAATTCCCACAACTCAGATTAGTCAAAGACATGGTGAAACAGCTTTTAGGTGGAAAAGCTTCAAAGAGCGGTGTATCATCGTTCCAAGGTTTCGCAATGGCATTAGGTGGTCGTGTCGGTACTGGTAATATTACTGGTGTTGCATCTGCCATTTTTTTCGGTGGTCCAGGAGCAGTATTTTGGATGTGGGCAATCGCATTTTTAGGTGCTGGATCAGCTTATATCGAATCAGCTTTGGCACAAGTCTGGAAAGAAGAAATCCATGGAGAATATAGAGGCGGTCCAGCTTACTATATTGAAAAGGGTTTAAAATCAAGACCATTAGGTATTGCATTTGCAATTTTAACAATTATTTCATGTGGTATTATGTTGCCTGGTATTCAAACAAATGCATTTGCTCAAGCTGGTAATCTTTCATTTGGGATTGCACCATGGATCATTGGTTTGATTTATACGGTCATCATCGCTTATGTTGTTTTCGGTGGTGGTCGAAGAATAGCGAAAGTAGCTGAAATGATCGTTCCTTTTATGGCGATTGCTTACATTATCCTAGCATTAATTATTTTAGCAGTTAATATTACTAAAATTGCAGATGTATTCGGAATGATTTTCTCGTCTGCTTTTAATCTCAATGCTGTTTATGGTGCTGTATTTGGACAAGCGGTAGCATGGGGCGTTAAAAGAGGGATCTTCTCTAATGAAGCAGGTCAAGGAACTGGCGCTCAAGCTGCTGGTGCTGCTGAAGTATCTCACCCTGCAAAACAAGGTTTGGTACAAGCGTTTTCTGTTTATGTAGATACATTATTTGTATGTACTGCAACCGCTGTTATGATTTTAGCAACAGGTGCTTACAACGTTATCGCTCCAGATGGTGCGTTCATTACACAATTATTACCGGGTGTTGAAAAAAGTAACTTTACACAAGAAGCGGTTAATACGTTTATACCTGGTGTTGGTGGTGGATTCGTTGCATTGGCGTTGTTCTTCTTTACATTAACAACGGTTCTAGCATATGCATTCTATACTGACTCAAGCATCGGTTATATTTTTAGAAAAAATTCAAATGGCAATGGTTATAAGTATTCAATTTTAGCATCAAGATTGATCATCGTCGTTATGGTATTCGTAGGTGCGATTTCATCGGTTGACGTGGTTTGGAACTTCGGATCAGCTGCTGTTGGTGCAATGGCATGGTTTAACGTAATCGTCATTATTTTGTTAACGAAACCAGGTCTTGCAACCTTAAAAGACTATGAACTTCAAAAGAAAGCTGGTTTAGATCCAGTGTTTGTTCCTGAAAGAATCAACGTTCAAGGAGCTGATTTATGGCATAAAATTACAAAAGCAAATTATCAAGACCAAGTGAATGCACTTAACGATGCAGTAAAAGCTGGTAAGCTTAAGTAATTGTATGTGTTGAATAACGATTAAAGTCTTAGGATAATCTCCTAAGACTTTTTCTCTTTACCACAAAGTATAAAATGCATATAATGTAAGAAAAAAGGTTAAGGGGAACTTTTATGAGAGTATTGATTGCGTATGCATCGAAAACGGGAAATACAGAAGAGTGTGCTTATAAAATTAAAGGATTTATGAAAACTGAATCGATTGATTTGATTAACCTTAAGAAGCAGAATCAAGTTGATCTAACTCTTTATGACAAGGTTGTAATTGGGACACCGTTATATATGGGGCAACCTGCTAGACCCTTTAGACAGTTTATTGAGAAAAATGCAAACGAATTGATGAACAAAGAAATGTACTTATATGTATGTGGTCTTGCTAGGGGACAAGAGGGAGTTGATTTGTTGCAGAAACAAGTTTCACCCAAATTATTTGACCATGCAAAGTATGTTGGTCAGTTAGGTGGCGATGTGCACTTGCAAAAACTAAATCCAGTTTATAAATGGATGATGAAAAAGATCTTAGCTGAGAGCAAGCCACAATTGGGATTGGCAATTGAAGAAATTGAGAAGTTCGCTTCTAAAATAGAATCATAATTAAAAAAAACCTGTAAGAATAGTTCTCTTACAGGTTTTTTATTTTGTGTAATCCGTTAAAGTTTATAGTTAACTGAGTGTGTGTAGAGGCGTTAGATCCTTTTCCTTTGAAAAAACTCTTTCTAATGCATCTACGATCATTGGATCAAAATGTTTGCCTTTCCCTTCCAAAATGATTTTCATCGTTTCATCAAAAGTAAATGGTTCTTTATAAGGTCTTTTAGACATCAATGCATCAAAGACGTCTGCAACTGCGACAATCCTTGCACTTAGCGGGATTTCGTCCCCACTAATACCATTTGGATAACCTGAACCGTCAAATTTTTCGTGATGATTAAGGGCGATTTCAATGCCCATTGTAAATAAACTTCTACCTCTTCTATTGATGTTATTTTCAGCTTCTTTTAAAACATTTGCACCATAGACGGTATGTGTTTTCATGACTTCAAACTCATCAATAGTCAACTTTGCTGGCTTAAGTAGGATATGATCTGGGATTCCAACTTTGCCAATATCGTGCATAGGAGAGAATTTCACTAAGTTATCCACGTATTCACGGGTCAAGACACTTTCATATCTTTCTTCCTTTTTAAGTTCGTTAGCGATTAGTTCAACATAATTGGCCATCCTAACTAAGTGCTCACCTGTATCTTCATCTCTAGCTTCGCTTAACTTTGCTAATGCGAGGACACTTGAATACAAAAGCTCATCCATAAAGATGTTTTTCTGAAAGGAAAGGGCGATTGAGTTGCTAATAATTTTTAAAAACTCTATATGATGAGGTTCGTAAACATTTTTTTGATCGCTTGAAAAAAAGATAAACCCGAGTGGTATACCATTAGCACTTAAAGGTAATGTTACAGAAGAACATATACCAAAATCCATAACGATTTTACTGTACTGGTTGATCGGTCTCGTCTCAAAATAAATGTCCATATCATTAATAATTCGTGGTTCTCTTAGGTTCATTATTTGACCTAGGCTGGTATCATCCAAGATGGCTTCATAGCCTAGCAACTCTTCAGCGAGGCCGGTGTGTTGTGCTTGGCCAATACCATAAGAAGCAATTACAGTTTTAGGTGTTGTATCGCTTAGAAGAGCAATACCAATATAAGTATAAGGCAAATAGTGATTGAACGAGTTGAATATATATTTGAGTGTTTCTGAGAAAGATTGATTGGAATTGATTTTCTCGGTCAAATCCAAAGTTTCTGTAAAACCATCGACCATCTGTTGAACTTCCTCTGAGAAGTTATCGACAGATTTTGTCTGATGTTTAAGACGTCCCATCCCAAGTTTTTCAAACTTACTATAGAAGATATTGAGTGCTTTAAACTGATCATCATACATTGCGTACATCAACAAAGCTGCAATCGCAATCGTGATAAATAATAAGATCAGGATAATAAACTGATAAATTTCATAATGGTCAATCATTCTAGTTTCAAAAGCATCAAGAATTTGTTCGGAAGCATTTAATAAATTTACGTTTTCCTCGTCAATGTAAGTAAGGGCATTTACAATGTGCTCACTAACCTCACTATTTAATATCGTTTCAATAGAGGGTTTAAAGCTACTCCAGATCATTAAGTAATCCTGTATCTCGGGATCAATCATATTGAGCGTATTGCTAGATACTTTAAAAGTTTCACCGGAATCGGTGGTAACGATACCTTTCATGAGATCGGTATAAACGGATTCGTAAATCAGACTGTTATTTTGTAATAATAGCTTAGCTTCTTCAATTTGATGCATTATGTTCTGTGTTGCAACAGAATCAATAGACTGTTCAAGTGTTTCTTCTAGAACTGAAATCTTATAGGCGTCTTTCGCAAGTGCTTGTGTTAACATCCTTTGCTTGGCAAGTACTGATATTATTTGAGCGTTATCCTTTAACACATTACCAGTGTAATTTGACAGACTCACGATAGCCGTAAAACCGAGTAAAATAATAACTATGTAGATGACAAACCGAGATTTCATTTTTACAAAAATGGTTTTTTCTGTATGCATTTCTTTTGTCTCCTATGAAAGGTTGTCGTTTTACAATTATCTTATCACAATTTTATCTTAGGAACAAAAAAATTTTCTTAATAGATTCTAAGGTTTAATAGTTATGTACTATTTACAATACTTTATCCTAAAAAAGTGGGTTACATCCCTAAAATCAACTAATTTGGTTATGAAATCTTAACATAAATTTTGCATAAGACTACTTCACAAATAATTCAATAATGCTATAATAACGTATAAGCAAGAAACGTGCCAAAGTTGTACTGGACAACCACAACAGGGCATGGCTTAAATTATTATTTTTTAGGAGGACAAAAGATATGAAAAAAGCTATGGGATTCATTTCATTTTTAGTTTTATCAGCAGCAACCTTTTCACAACCATCAATGGTGATTAATCAAAAAGATGTTGAAGCAGTATGCAAAAGTATTCGTTAATTAAATCAATAAGGTTGTTCGCTGAAAGTCAGGCTAATTCACAAAGTAATTTGATGAATTAGCCTTTTAATTTGTTTTTATATTGCTGCAAATTTTTGGCATCTTGGACTTCTAAATCTCTTAGCCCAGCTCGATACTCAAGATGATGGGTAAACTCATGAATCAAAGTGTGCTTTAACAATGCTCTTAGACTTTCAACGCTCGCATTTGGATGCACTTTCATAAAGGAACCATAATAGATTTTTATTTGCTTTCCAAGAGCGTTTGTTACATATTCGCCCATAACATAAAGCGGTAATTGTGTTTGACTTTGTGGATGTGCTTTTGGTTGTTCAACTAAAATGATGCCACCGTTGAGGCCTTCAAAAAATGGCTCTGGTATTTCGTCGATAATTTCGCTTAAAATTTGCTCGACTGCTTGGATGGAGGGAAAATTTTGTTCCGACATTATAGGCTCCTTTCAGATACAATAAGGCTTTAAAGTGATAAAATAAAAGTGGTTGTTAACTTCAGCATATCGAAATCTTAGTTTTAAAGATACATAATAATTGTAAATATTTTAGTAATATAAATAAAAGTTGAGGGAGTCATGCGGATGAAGGTTATAAGAGATCATCTTTTGGAAATTGCTTCAATGAGTATAGAGAAAGTCTTACCAGATAGTGCTGTTGAAGTCGCATTGAAGGAAGTGAAAATTAGTACAAAGCCATATGTCATTGGAATTGGCAAGGCGGCTTGGCGGATGGCAAAAGCCCTCTCTGATAATTTCGAAGGTCAGGTTGAAGAAGGCATTGTCATTACAAAATATGATCATTCAGAGGGGCATATCCCCAACTTTAGAATATTTGAAGCTGGACATCCAGTTTTAGATGAGGCTGCAATCGACGCGACGCGTGAGGCAATTGCTATGGCACAGAGGTTAAGACCTTCAGATACACTCATATTTTTAATCTCTGGTGGTGGTTCAGCATTGTTTGAACTACCTATCGAAGGCGTAACATTAGAACAACTAAAAAAAATCAATTTGGAGTTGATTCATTCAGGTGCCAATATTGAAGAAATCAACATGATCCGGAAGTTGCTTTCTGAGGTAAAAGGCGGAGAATTTCTAAAGTTTTGTGGTTGTTCTAAAATTGTCGCATTTGTATTATCAGATGTTATAGGCAATTCCCTAGCTTCAATCGCCTCAGGACCTTTATACCCAGAGAAGAGCAATTTAGATCAAGTTAGAAGTATACTAAATAAGTATCATATCAATCTTCCTGAAACCGTTAGCAATAGAATAGAGGCAAAATTACAGCCCAAATTACTGCCATTAAAGCCAACTGTAGAGGTTGAGACACATCTTGTTGGAAGTGTAAAAACTATGTGTGCGTATGCAGCCATGCTTGCCAGCCAGTTTGGTTATGAAGGCATTATAAAAGATTCTCAATTAAAGTTGTCAGTAGATACATTTATTGGGTTGCTTAAAAAGGATATCGAAGCATACAGAGAACTGTCGAACCAATCCGGAAAAAGTTATTGCCTTATCTATGGTGGTGAGTTGACCTTAAAGGTTTCAGGAAATGGAAAAGGTGGCAGAAGTCAGCATACTGCCTTAATGGTTAGTCAGTTGATTGATGGTTATGAGGGGGTTTATTTTTTAGCGCAAGCATCCGATGGTACAGATGGTCCAACAGATGCTGCTGGCGGTCTCGTAGATTCAAACACCGTAAGCAAGCTAAGAAATAGAGCCTATGATCTTAAAGGCGCACTAGAAAATTTTGATGCGTACCATGCATTACAAGAAGCAGGAGATCTGATTATCAGTGGCCCGACAGGAACCAATGTCAATGATTTGATGTTGTGTGTCATTACGCCTCGTTTTTAAATCATGAATAGCTTTTGAACGACAGTTGAACAATTCGTGAATTTGTAATTTACCTAATTGACGTTAATACTAATTAGTGATATATTGATTTCAAGAAAGAAAATAGTGATAAAAAGTGCAGATGCACTTTTTTTAAAAAACAATTATCACTAATTAATGATATAATTTCGAAAAAGGAGAACACATTATGAAAAAATCATTTAATGAAGCAGTTGAAGCGAGAAGATCGCACTATGCAATTGGAAAAGAAGTATCTATAAGCGATGAAGCTTTGAAAGATTTAGTAGAGCATGCAGTAAAATACGTACCATCGGCATTTAACTCACAAAGTGCAAGAGTGGTGTTGTTATTGGGTGATGAGCATGATGCTTTATGGGAGTTAACAAGAGAGAATTTGAGAAAAATTGTCCCTGCTGAAGCATTTGCGCCTACTAATGACAAAATGAATGCTTTTAAATCAGGTTACGGAACGGTTTTATTCTTTGAAGATCAAGCGGTTGTAGAAGGGTTACAAGAACAGTTTGGTTTATATAAAGATAATTTCCCGGTTTGGTCACAACAATCAAGTGGTATGCTTCAGTATGTGGTATGGACAAGATTGGATTCTGAAGGCTTAGGAGCATCATTACAACACTATAATGAAGTGATTGAAAATGATGTTAAGAAAGCTTGGTCGTTACCTGAAAAATGGAAACTTATTGCTCAGATGCCATTTGGAAAACCGCTTGCAGCTGTAAATGCGAAAGAGTTTGGACCACTTGAAGCGAGAGTAAAAGTGTTAGGTTAATAAAGTCTGTATAATCCACCTTTATTATATATTTGCCTCTGATGAAAATCAGGGGCTTTTTTCATGATGGACTACTGGTTGAATTTATAGCGAGGGGGTTGTATAATCATTCCATAAGTAGGTTTTAATAAATGAATTATGGTGAGTAAATGAATAAAAAAGAAAAATTCAGTGATAAAAACTATATAATGAACTGTGATATGCCTTCTGAACTTTTTACAGTTAAGGGTATAAAACGAGAGTATCGTGCTTTAGCTAAGTTATGGCATCCAGATATCTCAGAGGTTAAAGAGGCACTCTATATAATGAGTAAAATCAATGCACTATATAAAGAAGGGCTTACTTTAATTGAGCAAAATAAGTTTTATGAAAAAGAAAGGCTCATATATAGAAATCATAAAAAACAACCTACTACGAATCAAAGTACAAATCAAAAACAAAGTAAATCCAGTTCGAGTTCAAATAAAGCTTCATCGGATCCATCTGAAACGACTCAATCATATGATAATAATACTTCTTATGCACAAACCGAGCAGCCTGAGGAGGTAAAGCGAAGCAAGAGAAAACGCAGTATTGAGCTGATTAAAGAAAATGGTAAATGCGCAAGATTTAAATACCTAAAGAGAGTTATGATTGAACTGGGCTTTATGTATGTTTCAGAAGAATACGTTATGATTGAAACCACAAAGCTTAAACGAAAAATATTTATGGATTCAATTACGCTTTTAATGGCTGCGGACAAAACTTATTTCAAAATCGATATTCCCAATGTGGTCGATCATTTCGATACCACTACACATGGCTACATTGTCCTTAAGAAGGAAAAAGGCGTTGAGCCAATCGTCGTACTTGAATCAGTTATGGGCTATTTGAAACCATTGGGTTCACGAAAAATATGTGAGGGCATATTTTATGACCTAACAGCATTAAAATACTTAGGCTATACATCGACCGCTTTAGACAAAGATTTGTGGTTTATAGATGTCAATACAGGTAAGCTTCATAACTATGGTCTTTATTTTTATCTTCATGAATTCAGTTCTAAGCTCTGTCGGGCACCTAAAACGATTTCAAAGGCATTACGTGGATTGAAGCCAAGAGATAATGAAACGTTGCTTATAGAACTTGTCAAGTCGGCGATGATTCATCTTAACTTTTCAAATGGTCTTAAAGTTGACGATTTCCATAGATGGCTCGAAACGCTTTCAGAGGATTCACTGGAAGTTTCCTTAGCTGAAAGCCAAGTGTTTAATCGATCAATTGCATCGGTTACGACGCATGGTTTTGATTTAGATCATTATTATGCAACTATTTCATACCAGTAATTATTACGAAAAGTTAACAATTAAAAGGTTGCGATTGTCAGAAAACTCTGTATAATAAAGAGTAATTAAATTTTCAAAATCATGGATTAGGAAGAGTAGCTTTACTGTGATATCAAAGAGAGCCTTCGTTGGTGGGAGAAGGTATATCAAGGTACTGTGAATGGCCCTATGAGATGCGAGGTGAACCATTTTGAAGTAGCCTTTGCCGTTTCCTCACGTTATCGAGGTAGGATATGTTTGTATCCGATAGAGATGGAATGTTACATTCCAAGAAGGATGGTACCGCGAACTTAACCGTTTGCTCCTTATTTATAAGGAGTAAGCGGTTTTTTTATTTTTAAAATAGCATCAATAAAGGAGGTGACTGCATGTTGTGAACGCTAATCGAGAAAATCGAACCTACAAATGATTTAGAAGATGGATGGCATCGCCATAATACGATTAAAATTAAAGGAGAATTTATTATGAAATTAAAAAGTATGATCTTAACATCAGTTTTGTTGGCAATGGGTTTTGTATTACATGCAGTTGTTCCAGGTGTATTTGGTATGAAATTTGATTTAATGTTAACGTTTATGTTTATCGCTATTATGATCTTACCGACTTTTAAAAATGCACTTCTAGCAGGACTACTAAGTGGCATCTTAACAGCAATGACGACAACTTTCCCAGGAGGACAACTGCCAAACCTTATTGATAAGTTCGTTACTGCAATCCTAATTTTGGCCTTGGTACAGCTGCTTAAAAACTATAAAAATGAATATGTAAAATCAGCATTTATCGGCTTAATTGGCACCTTTGTAAGTGGCATGATCTTTTTAACATCAGCACTTTTAATTGTAGGATTACCTGCACCGCTTGGCATCCTTGTGACGAGTATTGTTATACCAACTGCTCTAACAAATGCAGTCATTACAATATTTGTTTACAAAGCAGCAAAAATTGCAATGGGCTCAACGAAGGCGGTTATCAATTAGTCGTAGAGAAATGAAGCGGTTTCGGTTATAATAGAAGATATTACTAGCAGTAAACAAAATTCTAGGAGACCGAAATGGGGAACTTAAATTTAAAGCTAAATCTAATTGAATATTGTGAGCTTTCAATAGAACCAGTTATTATCCTCGATCTAGAGGGGAATATACTGTACGCTAATCCAATGTTCAAGAGCATGCATCTAAATTTTGACGATGTCATCTATAATAGCTTATGGCAAATGATTAACCCTTATTCAAAATGGTTATGCCAGGATAATTTTGAGAAGGCAAGTAAAGGTGAGCGATTTAGCTTAGAAGTTGTCTTTAATACGGATGAGGAGCGACTCATTAAAACGGAAGGCAGATTTGTTTGTTTGGAACAAGAAGGAGGCGAAGCAATATTCCTTGTGGCATCTTTTATCGAATTAACGGATCATATAGAACTTCAAAAGACAATTGAATCACTCAATCAAACGTTGGAATTAAGAGCAGAAGTGGAAAGACAGATTATGAAAACCTATTTAGGGCTTTCAGATGTGAGTACGCCAAAATTCGATCAAAGAGTTGAGTCGGTTTTAGAATCCTTTGGAAAGAAAGTTTATGCAGATCGTGCATTTGTTATGCTCTATGACTTAGAACAGTAAACTTTCACCAATACCCACGAGTGGTGTGAGGAAGGCATTCTGCCGAAAAAAAACAGCATTCAAAATTTGCCGATACATTACAATAGTCCTTATCTTCAAATGCATCAAAAAGGTGAGACCGTTTATATTCAAAATGCAAATGTGCTTCCCGAAACAGATAGGATTAAAACACTTCTTATTGAGCATGAAATTATTAGTACTATCGCCGTACCGATGTATAGTCACGGTAAGCTAATTGGTTGTGTTGGATTTGATTCGGTGAAAATCAATCGTACCAATACAGACGTCGAAACTTATATCTTATCAAGGGTGAGTAAAGTCATTGCAGATGCTATTTATAGAAGAGTGAATGGCTAGCTTGATTTAAACTTAACAAAGTGGTAATATGAGTTTAAGAAAGTTTTGTGGAGGTTGACATGAATTATAAATACACCATTTTAGCTGTAGCTTACAAAGATGTTGAACCAGAAATTGAAGCGAAAATTAGCGAGTATAGCATTCGAATGATTGATGAAACCGATGACTTGGTAAACTATTGTACCTATGGTCGCCAGTTTGACCAAGATTCTAGAGTATGTATCTATCTTGAATGGTACCAAAATAATATATTAAAATATCTATCAGAAGGATATAAGATCGTTTTACTAGAGATTCCTTATAACTCTAATGAGCCGATAGTAAAAGCACTTGAAAATGTCGATATTGAGTTAGGTGATAAAGTACTCGTTATCGAACATGATAATGTTTAATTTAATGAAGCTTTAGACCTCAAACCCGTTAATAACGGGTTTGACTTATTTTAACCGATGCATAGAGAACCATAAGCATCGTTTGCAAGAGGGTTAATATGAAAAAAAGAGTGAGATTTTTAACTAGATTAATCGGCATTTTGATCATTGTTACGTTAATTTTAGTGACACCAATCGTATTAAGTGGGTATCAAATGTATAAGGACGCTGTCAAAGGTGTACCACTTACTGAAAAAGTCGCATCCTTAAAAGCAGATCCGACATATGCATCTATAGATGAGATTGCGCCTACTTTTTTAGTGCAGGTGGTGGCATCAGAGGATCGCAAGTTTTATGAACACTTTGGCATCAATTTGTCTTCCACAGCAAGAGCTTTTATCAAGAACTTTCTTGCAGGCGCAAAGGTTGAAGGTGGTAGTAGTATCACTCAGCAGCTGGCAAAAAACATGTATTTTTCATTTGAAAAGCAATATGAGAGAAAAGTCGCCGAACTGTTCGTCGCCTTTGAACTTGAGCAGGAATATGAGAAAGCGGATATTTTGGAAATGTATGTGAATATCGCTTATTTTGGCGAAGGTGCTTATGGCATCCGTGAAGCTTCAAATCATTATTATGGCATTGAACCCCTCGCATTAACGGATGAACAAAGTGCAGCGCTAGTCTATACATTAAAGAGTCCAAATTACTACAATCCCAATGCGCTTTTAGAGAAAGGTTCTGAGTAAGAATCGAGGTATCTATTGAAGAAAATCATAGCATTAGTCTTAATTGTTTTAGTTGTATTCACTGTTTCGACACAGTTTTCATATGGGTTTGATGAAATCATTTCGTTTGAAGCGGGCTACGCCGCGTCTTCAACAGAAATATTTGAGATGGCTCAGAAATTGGTTGATAAATACCCTTATATTTTAGAGCTTGAGATATTGGGCGAAACGCAGTTGGGTAATCCAATCTATGCGGTTAGACTTTCTTATCGCGTTTTTGAAAAATCTGAATTTGACTACGTGGATAAAACACATCTTCTAGTTGAAGCGGGAACACATGGTCGAGAGACCTATAATCCGGTTGCAATTCTAAAGATGATTGAGGATTACGTACATGATTATTATGTAGACGATACTCTTTCTGATGTAGATGTAAGAGATCTCCTTAAGACCAGTGTGATTCACTTTATTCCGTTAGTAAATCCAGATGGATTTGACGTTTCAAAGTTTGGTACTTCAAGTATATCGGACTTGGATTTACGGTCACTTTTTATTAGTCGGTTTGAAGGTGAACTTTTCCACCGTATCAAATCCAATTTAAGTGGCGTGGATTTAAATAGAAACTATGATGATCGATACTTTAATATTGAAAGCCAAACTTGGATCGATCAGTGGGAGCTAAGGGCTGAAAATGAAGAGCAAGAGCCATCCTTAGCTGGTTACGGGGGTGAATCACCTTTTTCAGAGATGGAGTCTCAGCTCGTCGCACAATATATGGACCGATATGATTTTAGAGCATTCCTTGCCTTTCATAGTATGGGACAAGTGATCTATTATAAAATAACCGCACTTGGGTCTACTTATTTAAATGAAAACACACAGTATGCGAATTTGGTTGCCATGATTACAGATTATAGACTAAGTGAACCATCATCCTCAAATGACGGGGAGGTATTGGTTGGCTATGCAACCAGCTATTTCGCTAATCAGAAAATGAAGCCCGCTCTTACCATAGAAACCACAAGTGATCTAAACTTTCCTACCTCACTCAGTACGTATCGCTCTGAATATGAAGGGCATAACCTTGCATATGTTCCGCTTAGAGTAATAGAAGCGACCAAGCAAAGTGGTTATCTACCCTATAAAATATATATTGATGGCAAATATTTTACAGATGCGATTAATTTCGATTATGCAAAGGCCATTGCAGAAAGCATGAGTGGTGAGGTCTATCGATACGATGGCAAGCCAAGTCTGTATTTAAGTGAACGATGTGAGGTTCAAATCGCAGATTTAACACTTACAGGGGCAATTGTTGGTACTTCAGGTGCACTCTACGTTCCCTTTAAAACATTATTGACCGAAATTGGATACGAAGTTATCTATATCAAAGAAAGTTCTAGTGTGATTGCTAAAAACCAAAGTGAAAACTTTCAGGTAAACTTAAGCGATTATAAAGTGACAGATAAAAACGACGATACTGTCAAACTTGAAGCATCGCCGTTTATATATGAAGGAAAATTGATGGTACCACTCGCATTCGCAGCTCAACTATTGGGTGTAGACGAAAATGCATATGAATTTACCATTACAGGACAACCCGTATTTTTAGATTTATAACTTTCAAGCGTCAATGGGCTCAACGTAGTAGCCTGTGACGCTTTTTTCTTTGAAACCAATTTTTTTATAGAGCTCATAAGCACCAAGGTTGGTATGATCGACGTCTATTTGCACATCGTGATAATTGGCATTAATTTGATGCAACACTTCATTGATAAACTCTTTGCCAAAACCCTTTCCTTGATGTTCCTTTAAGACAGCGACGCCATTGATGGAGAGCTCTCCGTTGTCATCGCCAACGACTAAAGTACAAATCGGCTCATAATTGAGCTTACCTAAATAAACGGTTCTATTTTCCAGTTCAAAGCAGGCATTCACGTATGAAAGTGCTGGTTCGAAATCATCTTCGAAGGCGTTGACGCTAATTTGAGCGACGCGATAAGCATCTGAAGGTGTGGCCTTACTTACTAACAAGCGCGTTGCTCTTTTGATTTCAGTATTTTTGTCAAAGGAAAGCGTGTATTCTGTATGATGATGTCTCAATAGCATCTTATTGATCCATCTCAATCCTTCTTCATAAAATCCATTATGGACATATAAAATCTGCTTGTAATTATATTCTCTTAAAATGCTTTTTGCTTTATTGATGAGCTCTGTAGCGATGGATTTAAGTCTGTAACTAGGATGTACGATCACACAAATTTCTCCTTCAAATGCGTTAATCGCAAAAATACTAAGATAGCCGATGAGTCGTTCGTCGGTATACATCATAAGGTAACATGGCATTTCACGGTTCAGGTTGATATTTGCACCATAATGTATGGGATGGACTGCATGATCAATAGCTGTGCATTGCTGTGCTAAATCTTTGATTTCTGAAACCTCTTTTTCGGTTAACTGGTGTAAAAGCTTCATATTACCTCCTAACTTTTTTTCATAATACCATCAAAATGACTACCATTCAATGAGACAATTGACACAAAGTTGGTTTTATGATATCTTATTGTCAAATTAGTAATTTACTAAATTACTAATTTACTAAATTTAAACTTGTATTAAGTGATCTGAACTGGACACATAGATTCTAACCTGTGACATATTGAGATACTTAACAATATAAATTTAAAATGGAGGTCATATGAAAATACCAAGACAACTCAAACACAAACCAGTAATTGTCGTAGAGGATTACGATAAGATAGATGGCAAACTCGCTTATGGATCTGATGCAAAAGGCATATCGCTTGGATTAGCCCAGTGGAATGAAAGAGGAAAAGTAGATATTTCAGCAAAAATCTGGCGCTATACCGGTGAAAAGTGGTCGAGACAATCAGAAGAAATGCCAATTCATAGAGTACTCGATCTTTCTATACTCATCGCTCGATCAAAACAATATTTTATGGAAGCGTATCGTCATGAGAAACTATACGATCCTGAAAATCCACAGATTGATACCATCGGTCTACAAGGGGATGCCATAAGGCCAACGGTTGATATCGAGAATCCTTTTATTGAAGAGGATATTAAATTATTTGCACAAGCATTGAGTCAAGATGATGAACTGATTTCGGAGAGACTTAAAATGCTCTCAAGAATTCTAAAGGATATGGGCTATTGATTAAGTCAAAACAATTCAAAGCAGGTCTATCTAAAACAATCAACACTTTTTGATGATTCACCATCAGTATCAGTGCTACTCAAATGGACCGAAAAGGAGATATAAAATGGATAAAAGTGATAAAAAGAAAATGATAGAAGCTTATAAAGTGATGCAACATCCGATGGGGGTGTTCCTTATAGGCTTAGAAACTTTACCGACTGAAGAACCAAAGGTGTTGATTCAGGCTGCACCCAATTTAAAAGCTGCAATAAATGGCAACCAAGTTAAATTGCGTGGTGGCTTTCACCCTTATAGAGAATTGCTCGCGGATTGGAAGGTATTCGGTGAAGCAGCATTTGAGATTAAGATATTAGAGGAATTAGAGTACGACGAGGATGTGCCTGATAAAGACTATAAGGATGAGCTTGAGATTTTAAAAGAACTGTGGATAGACAAGTTTTTAGAAAATGGCATCAGACAGTATAAGAGATAAGCAACGTTTCTGAATAATTTTCTTATATTGAGGTAATAATTAGATAGCTCTATTTAAAAGAGGTATCTATGAAGAGAGAAAATCTAAATTATAGACTGATAATTATAACCATGGTACTAATAATGTGTAGCGTTATTGGGGTTATTTATTATTTGACGATTAATAAAATTGATGCTGTTTACAAGGATGCTGGCACTGAAGGGCTTTTGGATCTTAAGAAAGTTTACCTGAGAGATACCGTTGATAATCTTGTATTAAGAATAGAAGAATTACGGAAAGAAACGCGTTCTGACTATAATAAAATTATAGATCAGACGCTTTCTTATATTGGGCAGATAGAAGATGAAGAGGCATTCAAAGAATGGATGCGAATTTATTTCAATGCGGAATCCAGTGTTCATATTATCGATGCAATGATCATAGATACGACCACTGGTTCCATGATATATGCCAATAAATCCGACTTAATCTATCCACTGGATTTAGAAGCCAATATGATGAGAATGAAATCCGAATATGAGAGATTCGAAATCGTAACTTTGGATCAATACCATGTATTTATAGGTGTGAGACGAAAAGCGTTGGATGCTATAGTGATCAATCAAATTAAAGATGAACTACATCACTCAAGTTATGCAGATGATTCCTATATTTGGGTAAATGAGATCCTCAATTACTCAGGTGGGGATAATTATGCAATCCGTTTGATTCATCCTAACTTAATTGATACTGAAGGCGCTTTACTTTCTACAAATACAACTGATATCAAAGGTAATCATCCGTATTTAACTGAGCTTGAGGGGGTAAAAAGGGAAGGTTCAATTTTTTATAGTTACTATTTTAAGAAATTATCTTCAGATGTGATTTCAGAAAAATTAACCTATTCAAAGCTGTATCCTGATTTTAACTGGATAATATCTATGGGCGTCCATCTGGACGATATAAGTGAATACCTGACGATTACATCTCAGAAAAGTGAAGCACATATAAATGCTTTGATTAAACTGATTGTTATTTTGATTTTAGTATTATCATCACTCTCAATTGGTTTTTTAATTGCGCTTGATCGATGGTACAACAGTAGAATTAAGCGAAACTTGATTGCTGAGGCGATGATTGATCCACTTACCGGTGCGTTAAATAGACGTGCAGGCATTCGAGATTTATCAGAATACATGAAGCGATATATTAGTGGTGAAATGAAACAAACGATTGCCATCGTTATGATGGACTTAGATGACTTCAAGTTAATTAACGACACCTATGGACATGAAACTGGCGATAAAGTACTTGGCTGCTTTACGAGAACCATAATAGATCATGTCAGACAGTCGGATCGACTTTACAGATGGGGTGGCGAAGAGTTTTTACTGGTTTTAGAAGGTCTAGGACCCGATAACTTTGAAGGGTATGATACAAAGCTACAAAGTGCACTTAAGTTGAGACAACCTTTTGAAGACCTTGAGGATCTGGTGTTTACCATGAGTATAGGGATCGCTTTCTTCGAACCAGGAGATGTTGATTATAAAGAAGTTTTGGCAAGAGCAGATACTGCACTTTACCTGTCTAAAAAAACGGGTAAGGACTGTGCAAACATCTGTCGAAAAAATGGCGTTTGATATTGAATGTATAATAAAAATTAAACCTGATGTTGGTAATAGGAAAATTCCTTCGCCAACATCAGGTTTTTTATGGGCTTACATTTCGTCTGAAACAGTCACTTCGTCCATCGCTTCTGATTCATAAGCAACTTCCGTCGGTTCAGATTTTGTAACGTTTTCTGCAGTTACAGGCGTAAAAGGGGTGCTAGATCCTTTTTCCTTACCAAGATAACTTGGCATTTCAAGCCCAGCCATATCAAAGAGTTCATTGAGTGGCGGGATGGATTGCATCATGCCAGATAGGAACTTTGCCGTACTGGTTTTACCTTCATCACCACCGAGATTATCCCAAACGGTAACCTTATCAATTTTAATATTTTTAATTGCTTCAACTTGTTTTTCGATGAGTTCAGGAAGTTTATCGACAATCATAAGACGCATTGCTGCTTCAGAGCTACCAGTTGCATTGACGATAGCAGCGAAACCTTCTGCTTGCTTCATCAGCATTTCATTGATACCACGAGCTTGCGCTTCAAGCTTTAAGTAAATTGCGTCTGCTTCACCTTTAGCTTGGCGGCGAATTCTTTCTGCTTCTGCTTCAGCTGCGATTTCAGCACGTTGTTTATCGATATGTGCCTGTACCAATTGGTCCGCTTCTCTAGTTGCCTTTTCAAGTTCAGCACGCGCAATCTCAGCAGCTCTTTCTGCGACATATGATTCTTCAAGTGCTTTTGCTTGCTGAATCTTTTCTGCGGCAACCGCACGTTTGTTTGCGATGGCTTCCATTTCACGTCTCGCAGCATCTGATTCAGCAACTTTGATTTTTGACTGGTTTTCACCATCTACTGCATGTGCATTTGCTTCAGCCACCTTAACTCTTTGGTCCATTACTGCTTGTGATTCACCGATAGAACCGTCTCTTGTTTTTTGTGCAACGGAGATTTTAGCATCGTTGACTGCTTTTGAAGCGGCTTCTTTACCAAGTGCATCGATATATCCAGATTCATCGCTAATATCGGTAATATTAACGTTGATGAGTCTTAAACCGATTTTTTTAAGCTCAGATTCCACATTTCTAGATACTTCTTCTAAGAACTTATCGCGGTCAGTATTGATTTCCTCAATGTCCATAGTTGCAACGACAAGTCTTAATTGACCGAAGATGATGTCTTTCGCGAGCTCTTGAATCTCAGCGAGCTTAAGACCAAGTAAACGTTCTGCGGCATTTTGCATTACTTCTGGTTCTGTACTGATCCCTACAGTGAAGCGCGAAGGTACATCGATACGGATGTTTTGCTTTGATAGTGCATTTTGAAGATTGACCTCTATTGAGATAGGCGTGAGGTCTAAGTATTCATAGGCTTGAATAACTGGCCACACTAACGTTGCACCACCATGGATACATTTAGCGCTTTTAATTCCTTGATCGTTTGACCCCACTAAACCGTACTTGACAAGAATTTTGTCAGAAGGACACTTTTTATAGCGAGATAAGAGTGCTACGAAGAGTGTAAAGAAAAAGAGAACCGCTAGTGAGATGAAGATCAAACCTTGAGAATTTTCTAACATGTATATGCCTCCTTATATTTTTCTTACGATAAGACGATTACCTTCAACGGCAATAACTTCAACAGTGCTACCAGATTTTATCGTTTCATCATCATCTGTAATCGCTTCTATTTCAGTTAAAGCCCCCTGAACAACAACCATAACTTTACCGTAATTTTGACGTTTTGCCGGGATTGTGATATAAACATTTCCCTTTTGTCCAATAGCGTTCATTAAATTAATCGTACCATTTCGCTGCATTTTACTGACTAGGAAAAACAAACTCATTGAGATCAGCATAAAGACAAAACCAACCATGACTGAGATTAAAACGACCCATAAGGCTTTAACATTTAAGCTGATTAACCATAGCCCGCTCCAACCAAAGAAGGTGAAAAAAGCGACTAAATTTCTAAATGAAAATAAGGTTAATCCTGTTTCACCAGTCATTTCTACATCTCCATCACCATCAAAGTCAGTGTCTATATCTCCTGACAGTCCTAGAAACGTCATGATTGACTGAATGATCAGTAATAATGATGCAGGAACTGCCACATAAAGGTAGAATTTTTCCATCAGTATTACCTCCTTTTGTTATAAGGTTAACACAGATAAAGAAAAGTATCCTTAAAAGCCCATTAAAAAATAATTAATTAACCATAGCAAAGTCGGGTAAAAGATATGATATAATTAATTCGTAAGCCGAAATAAAAGGAGAGACCTATGAAATCAGAAATTTTAGTTGTTCTAAATAAAGATGAAGATACCATATCATTTGTTTCAACCAAGACTGGAGAGACGGTAAAGAAAATTGTATCCGATCATAATCCACATGAGGTAGTTGTCTCCTCTGACCAGAAAAAGACATATGTGAGCTGTTCGCTAGGTAATACAATAGATGTCATCGATAATGAAACACTTGAAATCACACATCGAATCAAACATCCAAAATTTGATTTTCCTCATGGCGTCGGTATGACTCAGTCCAATCGTCTATTCTGCGCGTCAACTTATAGTGCTTGTGTGTTTGAAATTGATACAGATAAAAATGAGATCGTAAAGGTAGTCGAAACTGGTGAAGTACATTCGCATATGATTGCGCTTACACCAGATGAAAAGACCCTATACGTACCGAATATTGGCAGTGATAGTATCAGCGTTTTAGATGGCAATACCCTTTCAGTGTTATCTGTGATTGGGGTAGGTAGGGGACCAGAAGGCGTCGCGGTCCATCCAAACGGTAAATGGTTATATGTAGCCAATCAAGAGGATAACAACCTATTAATTATAGAGACACAAACACATGAAGTTTTATGGAAAAGAAGGCTTGGTACATGCCCTATAAGAGTCGTATTTTCTCCCGACGGGAAATATGCACTCATTCCCAATCGTGAGTCAGATGATTTAAGTGTCATAATGACTGAACAAGAGATTAATGGTATGACAAGACCTTGGGAAATTAAGAGAATTCCAGTTGGTAAATGGCCTGGTGGGACTGTCTTTTCTAAGGATGGTACAAAGGCATATGTTGCAAATAATAAGACAAATGATATCTCTGTGATTGATATGGTTACACTTAAAGAGATCAATCGATTTGATGTCGGGATACATCCGGATGGTATGGCAATTCTACTCTAGAAATGCTTTTGAAGTAAGTGTTTGTTAAGCGAACGATAGTTAATCTTTTTTTAATAAGTTGACTGAATGCAAATGAATAAAAAAAAGGAAGGTTTTTGGGAACCTTCCTTTTTTGCGCGCTTCTAAAAAAATCAGGAGAGAAATTTTTAGAATTTATGATTAACGTATTAAACGTTAGCCACTTCAGATTCTTTTATAAAGATTGCTGTGATAATGAAACCAAAAATATAGGATACGACGAGCCCAATGAAATAGTTGAGCATCGAGTTAGGCTGCATCAATGGAATTGCAGTTAACCCTGATGGTCCCCATGCTGTAGACATTACCTTTTGTAGCATGACGTAAGCACCACCGAAACCAGCACCAAGTCCTGCAGTGATAAATGGCTTACCAAGTGGTAATGTAACCCCGTAAATCAATGGTTCACCAATGCCTAGGAAGCCAGCTGGTAGTGCACCGGAGATAACGCTTACAAGTCTTTGATTTTTAACTTTTTTAGCCTTGAAGTAAATCGCGATAGCCGCTCCAACTTGACCAGCACCTGCCATAGCAAGTACAGGGAATAATGAAACGCCACCAGTTGCTTCAAGCTGAATTGCATAAATTGGGATCAAACCGTGGTGAAGTCCTAATAAAACCATTGGTAAGAAGAGTGCTGAAAGAACATAGCCTGAAAGTATACTTACCACAGGGTTTGAAGAGTTAACTAACAATTCTAATCCTTGTACTAACCAGTCGGATAACAGTCCAGTAACGGGCATGATCACAACTAATAATAAAGCGACAACGACTAATAAGGTTACAATAGGTGTCAACATTAGATCTAGAACGTCTGGAACACGTTTTCTGACGGCTTTTTCAATCTTAGAGAGAAGATAAACCCCTACGATAACACCGATAACCCCACCTTTACCATTTCTGAGAATTGAGTTAAGTGGTGAATCTTCATTAAATAAGCCAATGATTTTAGAGATTTCATCGATTTGAGTCATGACCGTCATGGCGCCAACCATACCACCAAGAGCTTCAGTTGCACCAAACACTCTTGCAGCGCTAATACCAGTGAAAATCATAAAGTAACTTAAGAAACCGCCGCCTAATAATGAAAGAACAAGCCTAATAATATTCCAGGTCTCACTTGCAGGTAAACTGCCAGTGTTTTGGAGATTTGTAATTAAACCGGCAAAGCCATTAAAAATACCGGCTGCTATAATTGCGGGAAGTAATGGAATAAAGATTTCACCAATCGTTCTAAGACCTTGCTTAAATTTACTACCTTTGTTTTTGCTTTGAACTTTCTCTTTGTTGGATTTCCAATCTTCGTCAGCTTTAGAAGTAGGAGTTGAATAAGACGTCTTGAAAAGTTCCATCAGCTTGTTTGCTTTTCCAGGACCAACGATGATTTGGAAAGTCTCATCTTCAACGACACCGAGAACGCCTTCGAGGTTTTGAATCGCATCTTTTTGGATTAGGGAAGGATTCTTAACTTTAACTCTAAGTCGTGTCATACAGTTTGCCATAGACTCAATGTTTGATTCTGAGCCTAACAAGGTGACAATTTTGCTTAACAATTCTTGGTTGCTCATAATGTTCCCCCTTGAACAGTTTTTTAGATTAAGGCTTTAAGTGCCTCTCTCACATTACCTTGTGACGCTTCCAATGCCTTTTCTGCATCAGATAACGTTGCCTCTCCCAACAACATGACAATTGCAAGTTTTATATTGCCGCCAGTTG
The DNA here is from genome assembly GCF_058683495.1 of Fusibacter sp. QWL-12. NCBI lineage: Bacteria > Bacillati > Bacillota > Clostridia > Eubacteriales > Fusibacteraceae > Fusibacter > Fusibacter sp. QWL-12. The sequence continues at coordinate 850,750 of NZ_CM178745.1, read as the reverse complement.
TTTTTAATGCTTCGTCTGCAACAGATCTTTCAACACCAGTCGCATCCATAACAATTAGTTTTTTACGTTCAACGAGTTTGATATTTGTCGCCTGAACGTCAACCATTAAGTTCTTGAATACTTTTCCATTTTTAATCATAGCTGCAGTTGTCAGCATATTGAGAACGAGTTTTTGTGCAGTTCCAGCTTTAAGTCGAGTTGAGCCTGTAACGACTTCAGGTCCAACGACCAAAGGAATTGGGATATCTACTGCATCGATCAAAGGCGCATCATCGTTACATAAAACACCTATGGTTTTACAACCGATAGACTTTGCGTAAGCAACTGCCCCCAGTACATAAGGCGTTCTACCACTAGCTGCGATGCCGACCACAACATCACCTGAATTTAAATGGATGTTTTTTAGATCATTTACACCTAGGTCACGATTGTCTTCAACGGCTTCCATTGCATTGCGAAGTGCATGGTCACCACCAGCGATTAATCCTAATATCTGGCTAGGATCTGTGCCAAAGGTGGGTGGACATTCAGAGGCATCTAGTACACCCAAACGACCACTGGTTCCTGCTCCAATGTAAATCAATCTGTGATTGGATTTGAGTGCAGGAGCGATAATGTCTACTGCTTTGGCTATCGATTCCAATTGAGAGCCAACAGCGGTTATAACGTTACTATCTTCTGAGTTCATCAACCTGACAACAGAAAGAGTATCAAGTGCATCAATGTCTTCTGTCAGTGGGTTTCGTTGCTCAGTTTTTAAAGTTTTTAAATTCATGGAAACCTCCAAAGTGTTTCTTGTTTTTAATATATAATAAAATATTCTCTGTGTCAACGATAAATAAAATAAAATATTCTTTAGTTGTGATAATCAAATGCGTTTTTTTGTGATAAAATATTCCAATAGGAGGATTGCTTATGTCATGTTTTACAAGAATCGACCATATGAGGTCGGAACTAACACCTAGTGAGAATCAAATATCAGATTTTATAATAGATCAAATTCATACAGCAAAGTCGCTAACTTCAGTTGAGTTGGCTAAAGCGATTGGCGTTAGCCAATCTGCAATCGTCAAGTATTGTCAAAAGTTGGGCTACAAAGGCTACAGCGATTTCAAAATGGCTATGAATGAAGCAGCTACTAAACGTCCTAAGGGTAAAATGGTTCACGATCAAATTACTCTGGAGGACTCACCCGAAGACATCGTTACAAAGATCGGTTATAATTCAAAAAATGCGATCGATGCAACAATGGAGATCAATCAACCTGAAACGTTAAAGCTAGCATCAGAGTGGTTGTCAGAGGCAAAGAAAATTGTCATTTTAGGAATTGGTGCATCTGCTTTAGTAGCGATGGACTTTACACATAAACTGCTTAAAATTGACAAGCATGTTATCTTCGATTTATCAAGTCATGTTCAACTCGCCGCAGTTGCTACTTTAAAGCCGGGAGATGTTGTATTTGCTGTATCTTATACAGGTGAAAGCAAAGAAATACTCGTTGCTGCAGAACAAGCAAAACGTAAAGGGGCAAAGATTATCTCGCTTTCAAAATACTCAAAAAATTCCTTAACAGACTTATCTGATATCAACTTATATGCAATTGCAGAAGAGAACACCGCAAGATCGTCTGCAATTGCATCAAGAATTGCACAACTGACGATTATCGACATTCTTTTCATAATGATGGTAATGCGTTCATCAGAAGATTCACTTCAATTCATTACAGAAAGTAGCAACATCGTCAAAGCATTTAAGACAGGAAAGTAATAAATATTAATAGAAGTTGGAGTCAAAATGTTATATGTAGATTATTTTAGCCCAACCGGTGGCGTCAAGAAACTCGTCCTTGCAAAGGCAAAGCAGTTGGTTACTGAACTTGAAAATGAGTCCGTTGTCTATCGCTCTTTCACAAAGCCGTCGGATAGAGACCTAAACAGTCGATCTTTTTTAAAAGAGGATAGTTTGATTCTCGGTCTACCGGTATATGCAGGAAGGGTTCCCAACCTTTTATTAGAGTATCTATCAAGCTATAGCGGACATCAAACATCCGTCTATTTGGTTTTTGGATATGGCAATCGACATTTTGATGATGCGCCAAAGGAAGCCTATCGTCTATTTAAAGAGAGAGGATTTGTTATTAAAGAGGTAATTTGTGCGGTTTGCGAACATTCCTTTTCAAGTCAGCTCGCAAAAGATGAACCCTGTAGTGAGACGCTAGAGGTAATCAGTAAGGTTAACTATTCTAGAAGGCTTGATTTAACCATTCAATTAGACCCAATTGTGAAAAAGAGAAAAATTGAAATTTTAGAGTTAAATCGTCTAGATGATCAAACTGAATTAATGCCCTATTATCGACCAATAGATGCAAACGGATTACCTTTTAATTTTATTAAGATCAAACCAGAGACGAATGCAACTTGCACAGCATGTGGGGTGTGTGCGAGTTTATGTCCGATGGATGCAATTTCAACTTCTGATTATAAGCTAATAACTGGAAAATGTATCAAATGTTGCGCTTGTGTGAAAGGGTGTCCTGTAGGTGCAAAAGCATTTAATGATGAAAATTTCTTAAAGCATAAGCACGAACTAGAGGAAGCACTAATTGCGATTGATCGTCCAATAACGATATTTACAACGAGTTAATCTACGGAGCAGAGTGAATAAGATAGTGCATCTTAAACTCTGTTCTTTTTTGTACCATTGAATTGTAAGATAAAACGAGGATAAAATGGGTATAATGAAACGATACTTTATTGTTCACTATTTAGGAGGAATGTAATGACAAAAGTAAGATGCGCTTGGCTAAATGTTGAAAATCCTTTATATGTTGCATATCACGATGAAGAATGGGGCATTCCGGTTCACGATGATACAAAATTATTTGAGATGCTCATATTAGAAGGGGCTCAAGCTGGCTTGTCTTGGGAGACCATACTTAAGAAAAGGGAGAACTACAGGAATGCTTTTGACGAGTTTGATGTAAATAAGATCGCTGAATACGATGACGTTAAAATCGAAGCGCTTCTTCAAAACGAAGGCATAATCAGAAATCGATTAAAAGTAAAATCAACGGTCAAAAATGCGAAAGTTTTCATAGAAATTCAAAAGGAATATGGGTCTTTTGATAAATATTTATGGCAATTTGTGAATTATGAACCAGTCTTGAATCATTTTGTAAGCCTTGCTGAAGTCCCTGCAAAGACCAGTTTGTCTGACTTGATATCGAAGGATCTCAAAAAAAGAGGGATGAGTTTTGTAGGCTCAACGATTATATACGCTTACCTTCAAGCCGTTGGCGTTGTCAATGATCATACACTTGACTGTTTTTGTCGAAATACCTAATGGCCTTTTTATGAAACGTGTTTCATATGCGTAACGAATGTTCTATGGGGTAATAATGGTTTAAGAACTTTTGAGGAGGGATCGAATGAAATGGTTTCAAGACAAATCCATTCGTAAGAGGCTCATCCTATTGGTGTTATTAAATGGGGTATTAATTATATTAAGTGTATTTTTTATCAACTCTGCAATTGATCAACAGAATTATGATGCTGTTTTGGTGAACTTAGCTGGACGTCAAAGGATGCTTACGCAGAGGATGACTAAATCGGTTATGATCATCGATAGCGATTTGATATCTGATACTGAGCGAATGTCAATAATCGAATTATTAAGGACCTCGAGCACCTTGTATGAAAACACGCTTAATATGTTTATGACAGGTGGCGAAACAGATTTAAATGGACAATATGTTTCAACGCCACCTCTTTCACATCATCTAGAAGTACTAGATCAATTACATAAAGAATGGGAATTATTTAAAATAGAAGTATACACAATTATTGAACACTCGGATTTACTTTTAGATGATCATTTAAATAAGCATAATGATGCCGTATGGCAAGAGGAAATTGATACAGCAATTTTATATATTATTAGATCAAATGAACCCTTGCTAAAACATACAGATGAAATTGTGACCTTGCTTCAAACGGATGCGGAACATCATGTCAGCCGAGTTAAAGTAACCATGTATCTTGTATTATTTATGGAGCTTATTCTGATTTTAACTTTTTTAAAGAGCATCAACAGTGGTATTATTAAACCATTTGAGCGTTTGTTTGTGGCAATAGAAACGATTGGTCGAGGGTGGCCTTATACTCCAACTCATAATGAACGCTATTACGAATGGTTAATGACGGAAGAGCATATTTTGCACATGTACCAAAGTCTTAAAAACGTTCAAAACGATCTTTTTATGCTGAATCAAGAACTTGAAATGAAAGTGAAAGACAGAACTGCAAATCTTGAGGCGACCATTCAACAGCTTGAAGAAACCTATGAAAAGTTACTTGAATCTGAGAAACAAGCTTCTCTTGGCGTTCTTATTGCAGGAGTTGCACATGAAGTTAATACACCTCTAGGTGCTTGTATCACTGGAAGTAGTCAAATATTACTTGAGAATGAGCAGTTGATGAAAAATATTGAAGATGGGAAATTGAGTAAAGAAGGTTTTATAGATTATATCAAAATTAATACAGAGCTCATTGAGCTAATTGATACTAATTTAAGAAGGGCAGCTGAGATCATTCGAAGCTTTAAAAGAGTTGCTGTCTATCAAAGTGCGAACATTATTGAAGCCTTCTATTTGGATGATTATATTGATGATTTGTGGGTTAGTTTAGGCTATTTAAGTAAAAAATATGATGCAACATTTATTAATGAGTTACCACATGAACTGCTATATGGCGATCCAGGTGATTATTCACAGGTTTTCACTAATCTAATCGTCAACACTTTTGTACATGGATACGATTTGGGCGATTCAGTGAGAATCATTATACAGGGAAAAGTGGAAGATAACATATTAGTCATAAATTACAAGGATTTTGGTAAAGGGATCATAGAAAAGCACATCGGCAGAATTTTCGATCCTTTTTATACTACAAATCGTTCAGGGGGCGGTAGCGGACTTGGACTTAACATTGTTTACCAAATTATTGTGAATAAGTTAAAAGGAAAAATTAATTGTCAAAGTGAAGTTGAAAAGTACACTGAGTTTAAGTTGCAAATTTGCAGGTTTAGAGAAGAGGGATATCAATGAATACACTAAAAAAAATGTCTTTAGATCCTGATAGCTTGGCGTTAGATTTTATAAGTGAAAATCCAAAAGCAAAGAGCAAAGCAGTTCATAGCTATAAGATATTAGTGGTGGATGATGATGAAGTTGTGCACCAGATTACAAAATTGTCTCTAAGAAATTTGAGCTTTGAAAACCAATCGGTTCAATTGATTCATCTATATTCGATGAAAGAAGCGCTTGATTATTTAGAGGTTCATGAAGATGTTGCCGTTATGCTTTTGGACGTCGTTATGGAGACTGACGATGCGGGTCTTAGACTTGTGAAGATTGTCAGAGAAACCCTTAACAATGACCGGGTTAGAATTATTCTAAGAACTGGGCATCCAGGGCTTGCGCCTGAAGAGCGGATCATGCTGGATTATGATATCAATGATTATAGAGCTAAGACGGATTTAACTGCGACAAGCCTTTCAAGTGCAGTAACAGGGTGTCTTAGAAACTATAGAGATATTATGAAAATTAATTCCTATAAGCTGGGACTTGAAAAAGTAATTCATTCGACGAGTTTGCTATTCAATTACGAGAGTTTAGGACTTTCAAATTTTTTAAATGGTATATTAGAACAGCTAGTGGCCTTGATTAACTCCCAAAACACATTGGTTTTAGTCAATAGACATTTTGAAAATGGTAGATTAATTACACATGAAGGTGATTATCGCGTTATCGCAGCTACCGGGGATTTCAAGCCCTATATAAACGAAAACTTGGAAGCGATCAAAAAGATCCTCGGCTTAAAGAGTTGCTTTGATGATACTAATAATAAAACGGCAAATCAGGAATGCTTAAACAAGGTTGATGATACACGGCAATTTTATCTCGGCATACATAAACCCACAATTAAAAGTCATACAGAGAGCTATATTTATATTATAAATGGAGAAATAACGACAGAAAATGAGAGTTTTATCAACCTTTTTCTAAAAAACCTATCCTTATCACTAGATAATTTTTTACTGGAACAAGATACGGATGAAGCATTATATGAAATGCTAAGTAGAATGAGTAGCATCGTTGAAGCGAGAGATGGTGAAACTGGTACACACGTTTATAGAGTTTCAGAAATTGCTGGAATCATCGCAAAAGAAATTGGATTTGAAAAGTCTGAGCTTCGAGATTTTAAGATTGCCAGTATGATGCATGATGTTGGTAAGATAGGCATTCGAGATTCCGTGTTACTTAAGCCGGGTAAATTAACGACTGAGGAGTTTGAGTATATTAAAACCCATACCACCATTGGTAGTAAGCTTTTTAATAAATCCAATCATCAGTTATTGAAGTTTGCTCAGCAAATTTCTCATTATCATCATGAAAAATGGAATGGTACTGGTTATCCAGAGGGATTGGTAGGTGAAGAAATCCCAATATACGCTAGAATTGTCTCGATTACAGATGTATTCGATGCGCTCTCTCATGATCGTGTATATAAAAAGGCTTGGTCAATAGAAGCTTCTAAAACTTATATTATTGAACAACGTGGGCTTATGTTTGATCCGAGAATAGTAGATGTATTTATTGAGAATTTTGATAAGATAATCGAAGTACTCGAGCATTACGAACAACTTGAAAAGAGCAAAGAAAATAGACATGATTAAATGAAGCAAACGGAGGTTAGAATGAAAGCAATTTTAGGACTAGACATTGGCGGAACCAAAATATTGGGTGTTTTATACGATGAAAATGGAGATGTAATTGGTAGAGAAAAGAAAAAGACCAAAGCGAATGAAGGGCTTGAAATTGTAATTAGTCAAGTTTTTAAAGTGATTGACAATTTATTAGAGAGCAATGAAGTGGAAATAGATCGCATAGGTGTCGGCGTTCCAGGGATTATAAATGAAAGTGGTGTGGTTACTTTTTCGCCGAATATTCCATTTAGAGATTTTAATCTATCAGGACTTCTCTCTGATAAATATCAAGTACCTACTTATATTGGTAATGATGTCAACGTTGCGATGTTCGGCGAATACAAGCATTTAAAAGATGAAAAAATTAAAAATGTACTGGGTGTTTTTGTGGGCACTGGTATAGGTGGCGCAAGCATCATAGATGGCAAACTCTACGTTGGTCAGGGGAGTGCAGGTGAGTTTGGACATATGGTTGTCAACGCTGATGGTGCGTATTGTGGCTGTGGCGCACAGGGCTGTCTCGAGGCTTATGCTTCAAAAACAGCGCTCCAAAAGTACATTATGAAACAAATCGGAAAAGGGAGAAAGACGATACTTGAGGATGCCCTAAATGAATCAGGGGCTGTCCTTAAAAGTTCTGATTTAAGAAAAGCATATGATCAATTAGATGCTGTAGGTATTGAGGCGGTTGATCGCTGTGCCAGATACCTTGGGATTGCCATAGGCACACTTGTCAATCTTTATCATCCTCAGGTGATCATTTTAGGTGGCGGTATCATAGAAGCCTTGGGAGAAGTATTGCTTGGCAAAATTATAGATGAGTCCAAGCAACATGCGATGCCAGGGCTGATGGGGGATGTATCTTTTAGAATCTCTGAAATGGGTGATGATGCCGGCGTTTTTGGTGCATATGAACTTTCCAAAGTTATGTTATAATAGTCTCAGACTAATTGTTTGGAGAGGCGTAAAATGACTGAATATCAAAAGAAGAAGTTGATTGATCTCATCTTGGTGATTATTGCGATTGTTATTGTAGGATTATTTTTAAGAACACAGCTCATTAATCCAATTATATTGGATACAGAGACGACCAGTGAACAACCATTAGAAGTTCAAGACGGTAGAATTATTATCGATCAATATGCAACAGATTTATACAAGACAGATGCAATTTCGATTCAAGCGATTAATAGAAGTGCTGATGAACAATACTTGGATGTTCAGCTTGTACTCAACCCTTTTGATGAGCAAAATATTGCAGATTTTGGAGTTGAGATAGAAATGGCTTCCGATGACGTCTATACCATCGTAGTGAATAGCTCAGGTGGCAAATCGCTTTCAGAAATAATCACTAATGTGAATGAGGCTTACTTTGAAAATAAAGCAGGTGAAATACTATCAGAAATAAGTGTAGCTGAAGGTGATCATCTAATTCAGATACAAGTGCCTAACTCAAAGCGACTAAATTTAGGGGCATTTATGCCATTGAAAGTTACATTAAAATACAAAATTGACGACTTGGAGAGCATTCAATATTATCCAGAATAATATATAAACGCCATGGAGCATGAGCCATGGCGTTTAATTTTTGTTAACCGTATCTTATTAGTGGTAATTACTGAAGACTTAAAGGCATAAGGTTTTATTTAACAATTTTATAATAGGTTCTAGCTGTTAGAAGATAAACCACAAGATAGATTGAAGCAAATACCAGTAGTGTACCAAAGGTGCAGAGGATAAAGAGTGAAATGTTAGCGAAACCAAAGAGTGCCAATAGTTGCGTAATCACTTTAAAAGCAAAGGTGATGTGTATCATCGCAAATAGCAATGGCAAGAAAAACACCATGATGATCTGTGTGTTAATCGTTCTTTTTATTTCATCGACACTCATACCAACCTTTTGCATGATTTCAAAGCGAAGCTTATCATCATAGCCCTCTGAGACTTGTTTATAGTAGATAATCATCACTGTCGCCATTAAGAACAATGACCCAAGGAAAATGCCTAAGAAGAAAAATCCACCGTATACGGAGACGAAGTCTGTTCTTGTGTTTTGCTTGCTAAACATATAGGTCTGAGAAATACTATTAATTTCTCGTTGAAGTGAGTCGTTAAACTTAATTTCGTCAGATGAAGCACCATTAATATTAAAACTAGTATAACTTAACGGTTCAACGTCGTCATTTTTACTCGAATTTGAGTACACATGATTTCTTACTTGCTCATTACTAAATATAATGAGCATTTCATTGTTTAATGGGTCGTTTGTTTTCTTAAAATCAGCAAATTGATCTAATTCATCAACAACTTCGAACTTAACAGAATCTATTAGAAGTTGTGGGTAGTTAAATTTATCATTATTTGAGACGAGTACAACTTCATTGTCGTTGAGTGATAAGTTAGCGTTATAGATTTGGTTATAATCTTTTGCAGTTACATATAAAACGTAGACTGTATTTGAATCTACGTTATAATAATCCAGTGTTTTGAGTGCCATTCCATCTTTTACAAAAGTAGAGGTTAGTGTCTGGTACTGGTAAAAATCGATTAGCTCTACATTGTTATCAACAGCAGCATTATTAGCTAGTTTTTGAACTTTTTGTTGAATATCACTATTTTGTAAATAGCTCGATATGGTTACATCTGAAGTGAAACGATTATCAATCATATCCTCCATACCGATGTAAAGTGAGACTGTTGTAGAGAGTGTAACCAAAACTGCAGTGCTTAAAATACAGATATTCGCAAGACCTACTGCATTTTGTTTCATACGATAAATCATTCCAGAAACAGATGTAAAGTGGGTAATTGTGTAGTAGAATTGCTTGTTTTTTTTCAGTAACTTCAAGATCGCGATGCTACCTGCAATAAAGATAAAGTAGGTACCGATCATCACTAAAACAACTGCTATGAAGAAGGTAAAGAGAGCTTGTAATGGTGCTTCAACTGTATTGGCGATAAAATAGCCGATACCCAATGTGATAAAACCAAGTAATGCCATAATCCATTTGACCTTTGGTTCTCTTTCACCAACATTACTACCTTTCAAAAGCTGAATCGGATTTGAAAGATGAATGTGCCCAAGATTATAAACGAGTGTTACTAAGAGCACAATTGCAAAAAAGGTAAAGGTTAAAGAAACGCTTGAGAGAGACACAGAAAAACTTAGTGACACTGTAAAGCCAAGGATTTTTAAAAGAATTAGAAACATGAGTTTGCTTAGAGCAATCCCTGAGATTAATCCTAAACCGATACATAAAAGGGCAATAAGAATGGTTTCAATCATCAGCATAACTGCAATGTGTCGTTTTCCCATTCCTAGAATGTTGTACAAACCAATCTCTTTTTTTCGCCTTTTAATCAAAAAACTATTGGTATAAAAGATAAAGATCGCTGAGAAAATGCCAATGACATATGTGCCAAAGGTTAAAAGGAATGCAAGGGCATCTGCACCAGGCATTTGGCTTAAACCTTCATTTACAGAGATGGCATGCATAATGTAAAACATGGTAATGATGCCGATGTTCATAAGAATGTAGGGAGCAAATAATCGCCCATTTTTCTTTAGATTTGAGGCAGCCATTTTTAAGTAGAACGAACTATTCAACCGAATCCCCCCCAGTAGCCAAAAGCGTTAAGGTTTCAGATATTTTTTGATAGAGTGCTTCATTCGATAAACCGCCTCTATAAATCTGATGAAACACTTCGCCATCTTTTATAAACAAAACGCGCTTAGCATGGCTTGCAGCTTTAACGCTGTGAGTTACCATTAGAACCGTTTGACCTTCCGCGTTGATCTCAGAAAACAAACTCAATAAATGATCAGTTGCTTTTGAATCCAGTGCACCTGTTGGTTCATCAGCAAGAATGATGTCGGGATTGGTAATCAAAGCTCTCGCAACAGCGGCACGCTGTTTTTGTCCGCCTGAAATCTCATAAGGAAACTTATTGAGTAGTTCTCCAATTTCAAGCTTCTTTGCGATAGGGGTTAGGCGTCTGGACATTTCATGATAATTTTTTCCCATTAAAACAAGGGGTAAAAAAATGTTGTCTTGCACTGAAAAATTATCGAGTAAGTTAAAGTCCTGAAATACAAATCCTAAGTGATCCCTTCTAAATGCAGACAACTCACGGTCCTTTATAGATGAAAAGGGCTTATTATTGAGAAGGACTTCGCCGCTAGTAGGACGGTCTAAAGAAGCTAAAATATTTAATAGCGTTGTTTTGCCTGAGCCGGATTCGCCCATTATGGCTAAGTATTCTCCCTTCTCCACTGAAAAGGTGACGTTGGATAACGCAGTCACTTGATTACCACCAAATCGCGTCGTATAAACTTTTTTTAAATTGTTGATTTCCATTAAGGACATAATTTGTTGAACCTCCTAAGATCAAATATCACTATTTCATAATCATTATAAAAAAAAAGGAAATGAAGTTCCATAAATCTAACTTACATTTCCAATCCTTAGCTTACAGTTTTGTAAGCTACTCTAATGTGATATTTGGCCGATCTAAACCAATCGTTACAGTTGTTCCTTGTTCTAGCTGTGAGACGACGTCAATGTCATGTCCTAGCATTTTAAGCGTTTGCTTACATAGATAAAGTCCTATTCCCGTAGATTTACGGTTCATTCTGCCATTAAAGCCAGTGAAGCCTTTTTCAAAGATTCGAGGTAAATCCTCCTCCTGTATACCGATACCAGTATCACTAATAACGAGTCTTAAGGGATCGGACAAACACGTTATCGATATCTCACCCTGATGTGTGTATTTAATTGCGTTTGAAACGATCTGTTCGAACGCAAAGGACAACCATTTTTCGTCTGTTAGCACCTGTTGAGGTGAAATGTTGAGATTTAATTTGATGCCTTTTTCGATGAATAAAGTTCTATACTTGCGAATGACGGATTTAACGATAGATTCCAAATTATAGTATTGTATTTTTAAATCAGTGGTTTCACTTTCAAGTCTTTGATAATGCAAAACCATTTCCACGTATTGTTCAATTTTGAAAAGTTCAGATTTTAAAGAGAGTGTATTTTCATTTTGATTGCTTTCAAGCAAAAGATACATTGCTGAAATCGGAGTTTTAATTTGATGTACCCAAAGTGTATAATAGTCAATTTGAGCCATTCTTTTAAAATCTGAGTCCGTTTCAAGTGCGTGATATTTGTCGAAGAGTGTTTCGATCAAGAGCTGATAGTCTTTAACAAGAAGATCTTTTGCATCAGGAAGTGTGTCTATTGAAAGTGTCACTTGATCCTTCAAAATTTCAAGCTGTTGATGTGTTTTATAATATCGTGTAAACCCATAACTAAAAAAGATAACAGTAAAAAAAACAGATAGGACGAAACCGTAGCTGACTGCCTCAATGGGTAAACCATATAGGGAAAAAACAACAATAAATATGAAAGCATATAAAAAATAAAGCAGTGCGAACTTTATATGTCTTTTTAAATATGAAAATAAGACTGCCATCATTCGATCCAATACCCCATTCCTTTTTTAGTTAATATCCATTCCAGTAGCCCGATTTCCTCAAGTTTCTTGCGAAGTCGAGTCATATTTACTGTAAGTGTATTATCATCCACAAACTCATCACTTTCCCATAGACGTGTCATAAGTTCATTTCTGGACACAACCTTCCCGGCGTTTTCCATTAAGGTCTGTAATAATCTAAAATCATTTTTAGTCAGTTCAACTCGCTGATCTTTATAGCTGACACTGGTATCGTTTAAATTTAAAATAACGCCTTTATGCTCAAGTGCCCTTGTTTGGCCCGTAAAGGAATAAGCACGTCTTAGCACCGCTTGTATTTTAGCGACGAGAACGTTGACATCAAATGGCTTTGCGACAAAATCGTCTGCCCCCATGTTCATTGCCATGACGATATTGAGGTTGTCAGAGGCAGATGATATGAAAAGTATAGGTACTTTTGAAACCGTACGAATCGTAGTACACCAGTGGTAGCCATTGTAGTATGGAAGGGATATGTCGAGTAAAACGAGGTGAGGACTAAATTTTATAAAATCTGACATGACATCCTTGAAATCTTTACAGCAAAGAACTTCATAATCCCAATTTTCAAGTAAAGTCTGTAAAGAGCGGGATATAATTGGGTCGTCTTCAACGATGAGTATCTTATACATAAAGGGTTCCTCCATTCTCTTACGACTATTCTATCAAATTTTAAGAGTAGGTGACAGTTTTAAATCATGTGTTTATATTCGTGCGCTTCTACAAGTCTTTGTTAGTTATCAAAAATTAATTGAAAAGTCCGTTGACTGCGGGACACATATCGCTTATAATGAAAACAAATAACGAAATAAAGAACACCGTTCTGAAATACAGAACGACAAAAGCGAAAAAGGGGAGTTTATTATGAATCAAGAAGATATTAAAGTGAAATCCTTATACAAAACTCTCAAGGTTTTAGAGTGTTTTACTTCTAAAACACCAGAACTGGGTGTAACTGAAATTGGAAATGCGCTAGGTCTTTACAAAAGCAATGTACATAATCTTATTTCGACACTTGAAGCAGCTGGGTATGTAGAAAAAAATCCATTAAATTCTAAATACAGACTCACAAATAAAATGCTTGAGTTTTCATATGTCGTCACAAGTCAGCTTTCTTATCAGGATGTGGTTTATCAAGTTATGAAACGATTGACTGATGAGCTCGGTGAAATGATGTATTTCGGTGTTCCGCATGGCAAATATGTGTTATATATGTTCAATGCTTATCCGAAAACTTACGATCATAATTATCCAATAAGGTCCATCATGGGAGAGAGAGCGCCAATGTACTGTACCTCTCTTGGAAAAGCAATGCTGAGTACCATGGAGGAAGGTGAAATTAGAGAGCGCATTAATATGGAAAAGGAAAGATTTACACCTTTTACGTTGATGGATGACGATTTAATCGTTGAAGAGATTATGAAATCTAAAGAGCGCGGTTATGCACTTGATAATGTGGAACACGAACCAAATGTAAGATGTGTAGGCGTGCCGATCTTTGGTAGAAGTGGTGAGCTGATTGGTGGTTTAAGCATATCTGGCGCATCTCACAACTTCGATGATGAAAAAGTTGAGAGATATGCGAGCATCCTCATAGATGCTGCATATGAAATCAAGAGAAGACTTTAATTAAGGTTGTAATCGGTCAAAGCCGATCAACATAAAAAGATTTTTTGGGAGGAAGAAAATGAGAAAGTGGTTAGCATTATTGCTTGCGCTTGTAATGGTGCTTGCAATGACAGCATGTTCAAGCGAGTCGAACTCAAATGAGACGACAGCAAATCAAACAGAAGCAAATTCATCAGAGGGTACTACAGCAGCACCTGAAGATAAACCAGTAACACTTGTATTTTCAGTTAATGCAGTTCCTGGTGATGCACACTATGAAGCTATGATGAAATTTAAAGAAGTAGCTGAAGCAAAATCAAATGGTTCAATCACAGTTGATACTTTCCATTCAGGTTCATTATTCAAACAAGATCAAGAACTTGCAGCAGTTAAATCAGGTCAAGCGGATATCGTTTATATGTCAGCATCTTGGTTAGCAGAAGGTTCACCTTGGATTTCAATGTTTAGCGCTGGTTACATGTTCAAAAGCTATGACCATATGACAGCAGCTTTAAATGGCGAAGTTGGACAAGAAGTGTTTGACAGAGTTGTAAGTGAGCAAGGCATTAGACCTCTTAAAGCTTTCTATTTAGGAACAAGACAAATTAACTTAGTTAAAGATAAAGAAATTAAAGTACCTTCAGATTTAAATGGCGTCAATCTTAGAATGCCAAACTCTGATGCATGGTTGTTCTTAGGTAAAGCACTTGGCGCAAACCCAACACCTATCGCATTTTCAGAGCTTTATATGGCACTTCAAACAGGTACAGTAGATGGTCAAGACAATCCACTTCCAACTGTACAAAGTGCAAAATTCTATGAAGTTACAAAATCAATCTCAATTACAAATCACTTAGTTGATAGCGTATGGCCAACAATCAACGAAGCTAAATGGCAATCGTTAAGCGATAACCAAAGAGCGGTTGTACTCGAAGCTATGGAAGAAGCAAGAGCATTGTGTGATGAACTTAATCTTTCGAGAGAAGCAGAATTAATCGAGTTCTTTAAAGGTGAAGGCTTAAGCGTATACTATGCTGATATCGATGCATTTAGCGAAGAAGTATTAGGCAAGTATTTAGATGATAAAGATTTAACTGCTAACTGGGACATGGAACTCTTCGATAAAGTTCAAGAATTAGGCAAATAATAATTGAAGAGAGACTCAAGATCACAATCTTAGCCGGAAATATTCCCCAATATTCTTAATCGGCTAAGTTGTGGTCAAGAGCCCCATCCTAAACATTAATTATACAGCATTTGGAGGGACCTTGTGAATAAAATTAAGAGAAGTTTATACATCTTAAGAGATTTTTTTGAGATTTATGTCCCTGTAATCTCCTTTTTAGTGATGTTTTTAACCTTCATCATACAAATTGTAGCAAGATATATTTTTAAATTTCCACTTACTTGGGCTTACGAAGTAACGGTTATTGGCTTTTCATGGTCGGTAATTTTCGGTGCTTGCTATGCAATGCGCTATAGAGCCCATGTTAAATTTACACTTATATATGATGCACTAAGCCCTAAATTAGCAGCTTTTACAAGGCTATTAGGGAACTTAATCATTGCAGTCGCATTTTTCGCGTTAATCGTACCGTCATTTGACTACGTTAACTTTATGAGTTTCCAATCTACATCGGTTTTTAAAGTGAAATTGAGCTATATTTTTGCACCATTTATCTATTTTGTGCTTGCTATGCTCGGCTACACGTTAACTGAAATCGCTGAGGATTTCTTAATCTTAATTGGAAAATCAAAAGAAAGTGGTGATTTAAGATGAGTATGGCAATGATCGTAACACTTATCGTTTTTGTTTTGATCTTTTTATTAAGAATGCCAATTTCACTTGGTATGATCGCAGCAGGAACATTTTATTTTATCATAAATGGAACTGATCTAGGTTCAGTGGCAAATCACATTATGAACACCTATTATTCAAACTACGTCATTATTGCAGTGCCACTATTTATCTTCACTGCCAACGTCATGAACTCAGGTAAAGTAACAGAAATGGTATTTAAATTTGCTTCGGGTCTTGCTGGTGGAAGAAGAGGCGCTCTCGGTCATGTAAACGTTATCGCATCTCTTATTTTTTCAGGAATGACAGGCTCTGCAATAGCAGATGCTTCGGGTCTGGGTAAAATGGAAATCGATGCGATGAAAAAAGCGGGTTATGATGATGCTTTCTCATGTGCGATTACAGCAGCATCAGCGACGGTTGGCCCTATTTTCCCACCGAGTATTCCTTTGGTTATGTACGCCATGTTATCGGGTGCATCTGTAGGTGCATTGTTCTTAGGTGGCATGGTACCAGCGCTATTGATTTGTATTGGACTGATGATTTATGTTTCAGTTGTATCAAAAATAAGAAATTATCCTAGAGAAGAAAAAGTGCCATTTAGAGCGTTTATTGCTTTTACAATTCAAGCAATCCCAGCTTTATTGACACCGATCATCTTGTTACTAGGGATTTATACAGGTGTTATGACACCTACAGAAGCAGGAGCAGTAGCAGGCGTTTATGCCATTCTTGTTGCCTTCCTAGCATATAAAGCAATGAGTTTTAAAGGCTTGTTGAACATTATTAAAGATACGATTAAAGATACTGGCTCTGTCAGCTTGATGGTTGGTGCAGCAGCTGTAATTTCTTACATCGTTGCAAGAGAACAAATTGCAACTGATTTAGGTACCTTTGTAATGAGCTTTACTAGTAGCAAATATGTATTCTTAATACTGGTTAATATTATTATCCTTATTTTAGGAATGTTTATCGATACGTCAACGATTCAATTGGTATTTGTACCGATTATGATTCCAGTCGCAAAAGCTTTTGGAATCGATTTAATCCATTTTGGACTCGTCGTAACCTTGAACATGATGATTGGATTATCGACACCACCGTTTGGTATGCTGCTATTTATAACCGCAGGCATATCAGAAACTTCATTAAAGTCCGTTATGAAGGAAATTATGTGGCCGATAGTTGCGATGATCGTCATTTTATTACTAATAACCTTTATTCCTGAAATCGTATTATTCTTACCTAAGACATTTGGATTAATGTAGAAAATGAGAGGAAATTCAATGAAACATGAATATAGAGGCGTTTGGCCAACGATGATTGCAGCTTTTGATGAAGCTGGCAAGCTTGACCTAGACGCAAATAGAGCAATTACTGAGTATTTAATTGGAAAAGGCAGTGACGGTTTGTTCGCTGTATGTCAATCAAGTGAAATGTTTATGCTTTCAACTGAAGAAAAAGTAACTTTGGCGAAAACAGTAGTTGAAGCAGCTAAAAATAGAGTGCCAGTTATCGCATCAGGTCATACTTCAGACGCAATTGAAGATCAAATTGCAGAACTAAAAGCCGTTTCTGAGACGGGTGCTGACGCTGTCGTTTTAGTAAGCAATCGACTTGCTGGTGTTAACGATGGTAGTGAAGTGTTTATTTCTAACCTTAAGAGAATTTTAGAAGCATTACCTGGTGTAGAGTTTGGTATCTATGAATGCCCATATCCATTTTTAAGACTTCTTTCTGATGAAGAACTTAAGTGGTGTGCAGAATCTGGTAGAATCGTATTTTTAAAAGACGTTAGCTGTAATTTAGAAATCGAAACAAGACGTGTAAAAATTGTTGAGGGAACAGCACTTAAATTATTTAATGCGAATACCGAAACCTTATTGGGTTCTTTAAGAGAAGGCTACCATGGTTACAATGGCGTAATGGGTAACTTCCATATCGATTTATACAAATGGCTATTTGATAACTTTGCAGCTAATCCTGAAAAAGCAGACCAGCTACAAGCCATGCTAACAGAAAAAAGCAGTATTGAAAAGTACGCTTATCCAATCAATGCAAAATATCATATGACAAGAGATGGCGTCGATATGTTGTTAGTATCTAGAAGACTTCCAGCAGACGCATTTACAGAACAGTCAAAACAACTTGTCGAAGAATTAATCGATTGGGAAACTGAAACTAGAAACCAACTATAAATGAGTAGGAGCACGTTATGTTAAAAGGCATATCAAAGTTGATACCTCCAGAACTTTTAAAAATATTATGTGAAATGGGCCATGGCGATCGTTTGGTAATTGCAGATGCAAATTTTCCTGCAGCTTCGTGTGCAAACAGATTGGTTCGATTGACTGGACATGGTAGTGAAGCCGTACTTGAGGCCGTATTGTCATTGTTCCCATTGGATGAAGCGCCTAAGACAAGTATCGGTGTAATGGCGACAGATGATGGTTCTACACCTGAAATTTGGAGCGTTTACGAAACCCATGCGGATGCTTTAGAGCCTATTGAACGTTTTAAATTTTATGAGGAGGCAAAAAAAGCTTATTGTATCATTGCGACTTCTGAGAGTGCTTTGTATGCAAATGCGATTTTAACTAAAGGTGTCCTTTAATGAGGAATTGATTTATGTATACAGATAGTATAAAGAAAGCGATTCAAGTAGAGAGAGACGCAATTTCAGAACTTTTGGATCATTATGCAAGTCAATATGAGCAAATATGTGAGCTTATGATGGCATGCCAAGGTAAGATCGTTTTCATCGGCGTCGGCAAGTCTGGTCATATTGGAAAAAAACTTGCTGCAACCTTTTCAAGTACTGGTACACCAAGCTTTTTCGTCCATGCCACTGAGGCAGTACACGGCGATTTAGGTATGATAGAAGCTAAGGATATCGCAGTGTTGATATCAAATAGTGGGAACACAAGTGAAATCATTAATACCATTCCAACACTGAAACGTATTGGATGTACAACGATTGCTTTCACATCGGGACATGATTCTGAGCTTGCGAAGCAATGTGATTATAGAATTCTATATCCGAAGTTAACAGAAGCAGATCATTTAAAATTAGCACCGACGACTTCATCAACGTTGACATTAGTCGTTGGCGATGCACTTGCATGCGCTTTGTCAGAAGCGAAATCATTTGAAAGTAAAGATTTTCTACTTTATCATCCAGCTGGCAGCCTTGGCAAAAAGCTGAAAGAGGAGGTAAAGGAATCATGAAGCTTTCAGTTGTAGGGTCATTTGTGATGGATTTAATTACTAGGGTAGATGAGTTCCCGAGTGAAGGACAAACATTAATTTCTGATGATTTTAAGTGCTTGCCGGGTGGTAAAGGTGCAAATCAAGCAATTGCTGCTGCAAGACTTGGTACACATGTTGCAATGTTTGGACGCCTTGGCAGTGATAGCTATGGCGATACGTTTGAATCTGTATTTAAGGAAGCTAGTGTCGATATTTCACATGTTAAAAGAGATCCTGAGCGTCCGACAGCTATGGGTCTGATTCAAATCAACAATAGTGCAGAAAACAAAATTATCGTAGTTCCAGGGGCGAACTTTGGATATACACTTGAGGACCTTAATAACGATTTTGATGCAATTTCAAGTTCGGAATTAGTTATTACTCAGATGGAACTAAAAAAAGAAGTTACCTTTGAACTGATTCGAAAATGTTATGACGCAGGGATTCCAATTGTGCTTAATCCAGCACCAGCTGATTTCATCCCTGATGAAGTACTTTCAAAAGTCACTTATTTAACACCAAATGAAACTGAGTTAGAGATTCTTTCCGGTATGAAAGTAACCGATAGAGCATCAGTAGAGCAAGCGATTAACCACCTGTTATCTCTAGGTGTTGGAACGGTGATCGCAACGTTAGGTAAGCAAGGCGCTGTGATAGGAAATAAAAATGGATTCGAATATGTGACAGGCTTCACAGTTAATGCAATAGATACAGTAGCTGCTGGAGATTCATTTAATGGTGCACTCGTATCGAAACTCATAGAAAAGCAGACTTTAAAAGAAGCAGTGAAGTTTGCTAATGCGGTGGGTGCTTTAACTGTAACCAAACACGGTGCTATACCATCATTACCATTTAAAAACGAAGTTGAACACTTTATTCGTTCAAATCAATAAAATTCATTGTATAAAAGAACGCCAACTAATTTAAAATCCTACTTTTGATTCAACTAATCGAAAGTAGGATTTTGCGTTTAAAATAAATTTATTGGGATATAAATAATTATAGAATAAATTCAAGGAGGCTTATATGGCAAATACAGTTATTTTAATCCCATACAAAAGAAAAGGCAATCATTTACAACTGCTCTTAAAGAGTGAGTTTGTACCTGGTTGGGACGCACATCCAGATTTATGCGGACTACTATATACTGATGCAGAAGGGCCATTAGAAAGCACAATCATTAAATCCTTTAAAAAGGAATCCAGTATATTAATAGAAGGCAATGAATTAATCCGACTTGGCGTCTGTGCTTTAAAACGCAACAGTGACCACATGTTGGATCTTTATGCAGTGGATTTAAGCAAGCGGTCTGATCCTGCTTTTGATCCGGAAGCTAAATTAATTTGGGCGGATGAAGAACAAGTTGTTGAATCTATTGATGCACATCTTTTAGCAGCTTATGCGAGACTAAAATTTTTATTATTCTCATAAAAATCTATTGATATCCATTTAGGATGGTGCTAAAATGAACATAGTTCATTTTGGAGGGATTATGCCAAAAATTATTACGGATCCATCTAAAGCAATTCAAATAGCAGCAAAAGAAATTATGGCTGAGGATGGCTACGAAGGTTTAAACATGCGTAACGTCGCTAAGAAAAGTGGCATTGCGATTGGAACGGTATATAACTATTTTGAGAACAAGGAAGCTATTGTAATTCATCTTATGCTTGCTTATTGGAATGCTTTTTTTGAAGTAATCGATGAGACGGATAGCATGAAAATTACATTTTATGAAAAAATGGCAAATATTTATACGCATTTTAAGGTATTTACTGACGATTTTCATGAAATCTTTTTATCGCAAAGCTTTAAGCCAACCTATACAGATAAAACAAGAGCAAATAAAGATGACTTTATGTCTAAGCTTCAAGAGAGATTTAGTAAGATGGTTGCTTCCGCTGTCGATTATGATAAAATCGATTTGGATTGTAATGAAATCGCAGAGTTTATTCTTGCAAATTTCATTGCAATAACCTATATGCCGACTTACACATACGAGAAATTTGAAAAAGCTTTAAAAGCTATCATTCGATAGCATTTTTTTTGAACCAAAATGAACAATGTTCACATAAAGGAGATATTTATGAAAAAAGGCAACAATTTAATGTTAATACTTTTTCTACTTGGTATTTTTTTAGGGGCGATTGATAGTGGTATTGTATCGCCTGCTAGAGAAGTGATTCAACATGGTTTTGGAATTGATGCGTCTACAGGGATTTGGATGATCACTATTTATACCCTTATGTATGCCGTTTCAATGCCAATCACTAGTAAGATGGCTGATAGAATTGGGCACAAACGTGTCTATGTTTTCAGTATTGCCGTATTTATGTTAGGTTCATTGTTCAGTGGGCTAACAAATTACCTAGACAGTTATGCACTTTTCCTTGCGGCAAGAGTGGTACAAGCCATTGGTGCAGGTGGTATCCTACCTATTGCGACTACAGTAATTGGTCAAAGCTTTCCTGAAGAGAAAAGAGGAACTGCTCTTGGTTTAGTGGGTATGATCTATGGTGTTGCAACGATTATTGGACCAACATTGGGAAGTGCGTTATTATCTCTAGTGGGCTTAGAAAATTGGGGTGTCATTTTTTTAATCAATGTGCCAATAGCACTGATCATTTTAGTGCTGTCTAGATTTATTCCATCTACGGGAACACCATCTAAATCGCCGATTGATTTTGTGGGTGCAATTCTACTTGCTGGATTTGTTGGCAGTTTAATGTACGCACTTACAAACCTAAACTTTTTCCATTTCATCGATACAATACAATCGCTTTCTGTATGGCCGTTTTTAATCATTGCAGCAGTATTACTGCCATTTGTAATTAAGTATGAGATGAAGGTACAAGATCCAATCGTAAATCTAAGATTGTTTGGGTCAAAACAGATGGTCTTTACTTTGGGAATTGCATTTATTACCGGGATTGGCCTTATGGGAATGGTATTCGTACCGCAATTTGGCGAAAATACGCTCAAAATTGCTTCGGGAAAAGGTGGTTATCTTGTTACTTTATTAGCCGTATTTTCTGGTATTGCAGCCCCTATTAGTGGCAAGCTACTGGATAAAAAGGGAGGCGCTTTCGTCTTAAGAATCGGATTTGCATGCAATATAATTGGCACGCTGGTTTTAGCGCTATTTGCATCAAAAGCGATGACGTGGTCGTCCGTTATATTAGGTCTTGCTTTTATGGGTGTTGGTGTTGGTTTCACTATGGGAGCACCTTTAAATTACCTGGTTCTTAATAAAGCAACAAAAGAGGATGGAGCAAGTGCGCTCGCTACAATGAGTCTAATTCGATCATTGGGTGTTGCGATTTCACCTAATATAATGATTGGCTTTATCGTGAATGCTGGTGGTAATGTTATGAACAATATATCTGCAGCTATTATGCCCAGTGGCATGAGTTTTCCAGCAGGAGGTGAAGGCGTTTCGCCTGAACTGTTGACAAACTTACAAAATGCAGATGTTACTAACATCGTAAGTCGATTAACAGAGTTCTTAGATGTTGTTGTACCTGCAAACGCAAAAGCTTATGTGTTACCAGCGATTGAAAAATCAGCAGATACAATAACCTCAGTTTTTCAATCGACAATCAATGAAGGTTATGCTCAGATGTTCTTTATGACTGCTGCTATATCACTTGTAGGCTTCATGTTGACGCTTTTTATAGAAAAGAGAAAGATTGCTTTAAAGTAATATCTAATCAAATAAAGCAAATAAAGCAAATAAAGAAAATAAAGAAAATAAAGAAAATAAAGAAAATAAAGAAATAAAATCAAATAAAGCAATTAAAGTAAAAGTCCTGATAGAGATTATAATGATCATAATCTTTATTAGGATTTTTCTCATAGTTTTAACGGTGGGTATTTGGTAGAATAGGAATATACATAGGTGAAGGTGTCAATTGATCTAATTTGATTATGGGAGGCACTATGGAAACTGCAGAAAAATTGCTTAAATCATTAACACTAGAAGAAAAGGCAAAGCTATGCGTAGGTAAGAGCTTTTGGGAAATCGAAGGGATTCCAAGGCTAGGTATAAATGCGATTAATGTCTCCGATGGCCCTCATGGGTTAAGAAAACAGTTTGATGGTAATGATCATCTGGGTATTCACTCAAGTCAACCTGCAACTTGTTTTCCCACTGCAAGTCTTCTTGGTGCGACGTGGAACCCTGAATTGATCTATGAGATGGGCGTAGCACTCGGTAAAGAATGCTTAGATCAAAATGTTCAAATTTTACTTGGCCCTGGAATCAATATGAAGCGTTCACCGCTTTGTGGTCGAAACTTTGAATATTTTTCTGAAGATCCACATTTGACTTCGGAGTTAGCGGTCGCTTGGTGCAAAGGGGTTCAATCTCAAAATGTTGGTACTTCATTAAAGCATTTTGCTGTGAATAATCAAGAGACCATGCGTATGATCGTCAATGCGGTTGTAGATGAACGCGCATTGAGAGAGGTTTATCTTAAAGCATTTGAAGAGGTTGTTAAAAAGGCTGAACCAGATACGGTGATGTGTGCTTATAATCGATTAAATGGCTACTATTGTAGTGAAAATGAATGGCTTTTGAATGAAGTGTTGCGAAAAGAGTGGGGGTATAAAGGGACGCTCATCACCGATTGGGGCGCAACAAATGACAGAATTTTAGGTTTGATCAATGGTCAAGATATTGAGATGCCTGGTGCTACCGATGAAAGCTATCAATTGATCTTAAGTGCAATAGAGCATAATACTTTATCTATAGAAGTTCTAGATATTGCTGTTCTAAGAATATTGAACTTATTATTGAAGTTTCAAAGAAATCAACCTATCAAGGACAGCTTAAACGAAAGTGAAATATACAAACAGCATCATATGTTAACCAAGAAAATCGCTTCTGAGGGAATAGTTTTGCTTAAAAATGATGGTATTTTACCACTTTCAAAGCGACAGAAAATAGGTGTTTTTGGTGATTTTGCAGAGCATCCAAGGTATCAAGGCAGTGGCAGCTCTTATATTGTCCCAACAGAACTTGAACATGCACTAACATGTTTGATTCAAAAGGTAGAAACTAAAGAGCAAATCAATTATCATATAGGTTTTAAGTCTGATTTATCCAATCTTGATGAATGTGATAAAATAAAGGAAATCTGTCAATCTTCGGATGTGATTTGCCTTTTTGTCGGTTTGACCGAAGCATATGAGTCAGAAGGGTTTGATCGAGATACGCTAAATCTACCTGCGCATCATTTGAAACTAATAGAAGAAGTAAAAAAATACAGTACTAAAGTGGTGATCTGTTTAAGCAATGGTGCGCCTGTCGCTATGCCTTGGAAGAATGGTATCTCAGCCATTATAGAAGGCTATTTAGGTGGTCAAGCTGGAGCAGATGCTATGGTTGATATCCTTTTTGGGGATATCAATCCTAGCGGTAAACTTGCCGAAACTTTTCCTCTAGAAAGTAACGTTAGCTTTGGTGATGAGAAGAATGTGATCTATAAAGAGTCGATCTATATCGGCTATCGATTCTATGATCGATTCAAAGGTAATATTGAGTATCCTTTTGGACATGGGTTGAGTTATACGACTTTTGATGTTTACGATGCGGTCTATCATGAAAAAAACGAGACACTAAATGTATGTGTTGCAAATCTAGGTCATAGGGATGGCAAAACGGTTGTTCAAGTGTATCTTGAAGCGCCATTAAATCAGAAGCATAGAGCTAAAAAAGTACTTATTGCATTTGAAAAAGTTCATTTAATTCACGGAGAGAGCCAGATGATTTCTTTAAAGGTGCCTAAAGAATCCTTCAAGATTTATGACCCAGAACTGAAGGTGTGGTTTCTTGAGCCAGGTGAATACAAATTTTGGATTGGTTTTTCTTCAGAAGATTTACCCCTCAATTTGCCTATAATAATCCGTGATAATCAAGCCTTAAATGATGCGCTTTCAAATGAACAACATGCTAATGTTCAGCTCACAAGTACAGAGAATTTTGAAGTTAAAGTGACAGCATTAGACCAACTGTTTATTTCGAATTATGAAGGTGTTTTTTCAGTTACAGATAATGACTATTTAAGTGCGACACAGCTTGAAGTAGACATTTCTAAGTCGATTGACATGAATACACCAATCAATGATTTAAAGCATACAGTTATAGGTTGGATTTTGATGCGGCTAATCTATTTGATCACGTGGCAGCAAAGCACAAAACAAAATAATGAGGGTATGAAAAAAATGATCATCAGCGTTAGAAAAGAGATTACACTTAGAAACCTAACGATGATGTCAAACGGTTATATTAAAAATCGAGTTGGATATGGATTGTTAGAAATGTTACGGGGTAATTATATTAAGGGTTTAAAAATTATGTTAAAGAAGAAATTATGAGGTGAATACATGCGACAAAAACAAATCTTAAAATACTTAGTAGCACTGGTTATATTTTTTACCTTATCGTCCTCTCAAGCTTATGCAGCGCCAAGTTCATGGTCTCAAACTTTTATTGAAACTGGAAAATCATTGGAGTTGATTCCATCGGGTTTACTTTCAGATTATCAAACCTTTATCACTCGAGAAGAGTTTGCTGAAATGATCGTTAAGCTTTATGAGAAATTGAGTGGAGAGACTGTAAAAGTAACGATTCAAAATCCTTTTAACGACACATCAAATCCTGAGGTATTAAAGGCATATCAAGTTGGTATTATCTCAGGGACTTCAGCAACTCAGTTTTCACCGAATGCAAATATCACGAGAGAACAGATTGCTGTGATGTTTTATAAATGCTTGAAAATTGCGATGCCAAGTGTTATAAGTGGTCCATACACCGTAAGTTTTGCTGACAGTGCTTCAATAGCTTCATACGCAACTGAAGCAGTAGCCTATATGAATCATGAGGGTATACTAAACGGAACGGGTGGCAATAACGTCTCTCCAAAAGGCAATGCAACGAGAGAACATGCAATGGTTTTGGTAACCAATACTTTCACTAAATTTGAAGGTGAGAACACATCAAAGGTAGAACTAAAGGCATCTGAAATTTCCAAGCTTGTTAGTCCAGCAGTTGTCTATATTGAGACATTTGACGCGAATGGTGATTTACTTGGTACTGGCAGTGGAATGAATGTTGAAGCTAGTGGAAAAATCTTTACAAACTTCCATGTTGTAGAAGGTGCTAGCAAAATTACCGTAAAGTTTGTCGATGGGAAAGCATATGATGTTGTAGCTTTATACGCTTATGATGCGGATAGAGATGTTGCCGTTTTAAAAGTAAATGGTTCAGGATTACCTGTCGTTGTTTTCGGGAACTCCGCAGCACTTGAAAATGGTGAAGAGATTTTAACCATCGGCAGTCCAATAGGACTTGAAAATACCATTTCAGATGGTTTGATTAGCAATCGCTCTCGGACATTAGAGGGGCAAGTGTATCTTCAGATTTCCGCGCCAATTTCACCAGGGAGTAGTGGTGGTGCATTGGTGAACTTATATGGTGAGGTTGTAGGTATTACTTCAGCACAGTTTATAAGTGGTCAAAACTTAAATTTAGCGATACCAATCAACGAAGTTAAAAGATTCCAAAGTACTAACTTAAACATGAGTCTGGGTGCTTTTTCTAAACTTAAGGTAGAAAAACGAATTGACTATGACGATGGTGATTATTATATTGGTGAAGTCGTAGGAGGCGTACCTCAAGGAAAAGGAACCATGTTTTATTCTAATGGGGACAAGTATGTCGGTGAATTCTACGATGGCTTAAAGGAAGGCTTGGGCATCTATTATTGGGAAGATGGTGAGCGTTATGAAGGTGAGTTTTATTATGACTACCTTTACGGTGAGGGGAAATACTATTATACTGACGGTGTTATCTTCGATGGTGTTTGGTATTACGATGAGGTTATAGAGAATCGAATGATTCCAGAGCCATATGTTAGAGCTGTTTCAAATTCTGAAATAGAGATTGGCTGGGAAGACAATGGTATGGGCTGGTATTATCACGTCTACTATGCTTTTTCACCAGATGGACCATGGTATTATTTTGAAGACAGCTATGGCGATGTTGGCAATCTTTCTTGGCAGGGGATTTACTCAGCTAACTTATACGATATTGATCCTGGCAGTACAATCTACATCATCGTTTCGAGTTATATCTTCGACATTGAATCAGAAGGTAGTGAAATGATTCAAATCACTTTACCGAATTAAAAAGCGACGTATTAGTAAACACTAAAGCAACTACAGAAATAAAAACATTTGTTATCACTAAAGAAACCCTCGATATATGGCTACTATAAGCCATATATCGAGGGTTGTTTAATGTACTATATACACTTTGATCTGTTAGTTGCCTTTTATTTGCTTAGTTCTTTGGACCAACTGTTCTATGAGGGAGCTGTCATCATTACTTTGAGATAGATAAAGTTTTGTTAATTGCTCTGGTGTTAAATCCATATTGGAATTGACCCACTCGATTAAAACAGCAGTGGATATGGCTGAACGCATTGCGACATAGTAATTGTAAAAAGGAATGTTAACCTCTGGAAATTGGGTCATTAGTAGTTTTAGCATTTGATTAAATGCTGTGTTAAATAATCCGATTTTATCCGTTTTAATGATAAGTTTCACAACGTGTGTGTGCTGTTCCCAAAATAAAAGGAAAGGCTTAATGAACGTTTCATCTAACCGATAATCTTTGGATAAATCCAATTGAGATTTAAGTGCAATGCCACACTGGATATAGGTTTCATCACAAATATATCGAATGACATCATCAATTGTGTCAAAGCATCTATAAAAAGTAGCACGACCAACACCGGCTTCCTTTACTAGGTCTATGATTCTAATTTCAGATATAGATTGTTTTTCGATCAGCCGCATTAAAGCATCTGAAATAGACTTTGCAGACGTCTTAGATCGAGCATCTTGACTAATGTGATACATATTACCTCCTAATAACCATAGGCTATTTAGATATTAACTCGGCTTTTGCGTGCTTCCATAAAGTGATCCCTGTAAAGACTGCAGTAACGACAACTGAAATGCTTAAGATTGATTTGAAGACGGTTACGATTTCTGAGTTGAGTAAGGCTTCAACGCCAGTCATATCCATATAGCCTTTTCCAAATACAATTAGAGCAAATATTCCTAGACCAGTTAATGATAGAAGACTATCCATGATTCTTGATTGTTTATTCCATGAGCCTTTGATGATCAGATATAGATTTAAGCCAATTGTGAGACACAACAGTATGTTAATAATAGGCAATATTCTAGCAAACGCAGCTGTGTTTAATAAATCTAAAGTTGTCATTTGCGAACCAGACCACATATAGATGCCAACTGTAAAATAATTTAACCAGATGAGTGCCATAATGGTAAATCCAATTTCAAATGCTTTTTCTACAATTGATATTCTCTGTTCTGTTGGTACGAATTTTGATAAAGAACTAACTTGCCATTCTTCAGTTTCTGGCATTGAGACGCCTTTTCTTGAAATCAAGATAAAAATCAAGGTAATGATTCCAAAAGAAGATAACCCTGCATTGATCGTTCCAGCGATGATATTGATTAAGAAGGCTACAATAGAAAATTCTGATTGCATAGCTTCTACGATTCCAGTTACTAGTAAGGATATGGTGATGGCTATTAGTGAAATTTTACTTACCATCAGATATGTTGGAATCAACTCAGAGCTTATAATTGCATGGGGTTTACCTAAATAGGCTTCAGCTACGACTCGTGGCGAACCGATCTCATAGAGTACTTGAGTAATTTGCGCATCGGTATAATCTTTTTCGCCATATTTAACAAGTAGTTGTTCATAAATGGTTGCTTCTATTTCTTTTCCAATATCAGCTCTGTTTTTTTCAGGTAGATATTTGCCAACTGTATAGATGTAGTCTTTAATTAACATATTATTCCTCCTTGGAAATTAATCTTTTCAGTGAATGCTCCATGGTTTGCCATTCGATGGTTAGGGCATTTCTTAATCTCAGTCCTTCTTCGCTAATCTTGTAGTACCTTCTTGGTCTATTATCTTCTAATTGCCATATGGACTCTAATAGTCCTTGCTTCTCTAGCCTTCTCAATAGTGGATAAAGTGTATTTTGATCAATATCAAGCCCGTGCTCAGACAGTGCTTGTATCAATGAGTAGCCATAACTAGGTTCGTCGAGTCTGGAGAGTACGGCAAGTACTAATACTCCGCGTCTCATTTCTTGTAAGGCATTGCCAAGTAATTTATCAAATTCGCTCATTGTATCACCTCTTGATCACATTATACTGTGCGTCACACACTAATGTCAACAAAAAATATTTCTTGATAATTTTTTCGACGCGTTTTCCAATAAAATTCCGAGTTTAAATGATAAAAAACCGCTATTCCAGTAGGAATAGCGGTTAATAATTAAGCCACAATCTCGCTTGTGGTAAAATCTATAGGCTCGATGCCTGAAAATTTTTAATGAACTTATAGTTCTTCTGAATGAAACAAGGATTCTACCTGTTTGTATTTTGGAATAATTGCGCCAATACATCTTTGAAAGGAACGATCGTGATTGAGATGCTTCATATGACAAAGCTCATGTACAACCACATAGTCAATTTGATCAAGAGGCTTTGTAATAAGGAGATAATTAAAGGTCAATTCTCTTTTACTGTTACAGGAACCCCATTTGTTAAAGCTGACTTCAATGGTCACACTTTTTGGTTTTTCTTTGAAATTAACGGCGTAATACGCAATCCTTTTTTCTATTAAAGCTTTGCACGTTTTTTTATAAAAGCGCTCTATTAAAACTTTCACCTCTTTTAGGTCGGGCTGTTGCTCTGCTTTAATTACTATGGTTTCAGTGATCATTTCTACAATCGGTTTTGAAAGCGCTTCATACTCATAAACGATATCGATGGGATTACCTAGATATTTAGAGCTGGCTATTTTATTCATTTTTCTCAAAAGGCTTAACTTCAATTGCTTCATCCGCACTTCTAAAAATGCCATACCCGGTGTATGCGGCTCTATCAAGTTGTGCCAGTTGCTTGCCTAACTTCTTTTTCATACGATAAAGTGATACGATATCGTATTCTTGTCTAAGCTTAGTCGCAGCAGTCACAACTTCAGAGATAGATTTTTGGTCATCAAACAAAAGTGCAATTTTTTGTGCGTTAGAAAGCTGACGTTCTTCAGATAATAAAATATCGACGATACGTTCAAATCCAATTGAAAAACCAACCGCAGGAACGTCTATCCCAGAAATTTTACCAATCATCTTATCGTATCTACCACCACCAGCGATCGAGTAACCCAAATCACTATAAGCAATTTCAAAGATAGTGCTTGTATAGTAGCCCATACCACGCACGAGGGTATGATCAAAAACGATTTTAAAAGTGTCAGCTAGTCCACCGATAACATCAAGAATGTCTTTAAGATTATCATAGCCTTCTGGACACATCTCTTTGATACCTTCAAGTCCTTGGGATTCAAGTGCAGCGGATTTTACTAGAAGTAATTCAATAGCAGCCGCATCGTAATTCTTTGCGTTAAGCTCCTTGCGAATACCTTCAACACCAATTTTATCAAGCTTGTCCAATGTGATCGCAACATCGCCAAACTCTTCTTCAGAAAATCCAGATGAAACCACAATTGCTTTCAATATGCGACGGTCGCTGATTTTAATGGTAAAATCGCCAAAGCCAAGTCTTTTTAAGGTAGAAGAAATCGTTTGAATAATTTCAATTTCAGCTAAGTTACTTTCATCACCGATGATATCGATGTCACATTGAGCGAAAGAACGGTATCTGCCTTTTTGTGCGCGTTCTGCTCTGAAAACGGGCCCCATTTGAATTGCTTTAAATATAGAAGGCAACTCGTTTCTGTTATTAGCATAGAAACGTACCAGTGGTAAAGTAAGATCGAATCTTAGGCCATAATCGGCTAGGTCATCTGCGTTTATCGCGCCGCTGGCTAATAATTTCTCAAGCTTCTCACCACGTTGCATGATTTTGAAGATGAGTTTGGTGTTTTCACCACCATCACCACCAGTTAAGTTATTGATGTTTTCAAGGTAAGACGTTTCAATTTCAGTAAAACCACTTTTCTTATATTCATCGCGAATTTCACTCATTACAAATTCTCGAACGGCCTTTTCTCTTGGTAAAAAGTCCCTCATTCCAGTTGGGGGAAGTGTTGTATACATAATACCTCCTATTGTGCTTTGATTTTATATATTATACCATGAATATTTCCGGATGGGCGTTTTTTTAAGGGATGAACCATGATTTTATCGCCTTTAAATTCGTGTTATGATATTGTTAATTGAAGCTATAAAAACGGGATGATCTATTGAGGAGATTTATGGGAGAAGTGAGCAAAACAAATAAAAATAATAATGCCAAGAATCATATGGTCAACAATTATTTGGTCAAGGATATAAAAGGCAATTCGATTCAATCTTTAGGTGGCGTAAATATTGAGATAAAGAAAAGTGCACGTAAGACGATTTGCATCCAAGTAAAACGGGATGGTAGTGTCTGCGTATTAGCGCCAAGCAGAGCTAAAAATGAAGCAATTGAGCAATTTGTTCTTTCAAAAAAAGAATGGCTTATAAATGCGACTGAAAGAGTGAATAGTAGAATTAAGATAAAGCCAAGCATTAAAGAGGGGGTTAGTCTCCCTATAATGGGACGTCAAGTAATGGTATCGAAATTAGACCATACCTCGGGGGAAAATTATCTCTTAGAGGGCAATCAGCTGCTACTCAAACAAATAGAAGGGTCTGTATTTGAAAGTGCATTGAAATCCTTGATTTCAATCTATATTAATGAAAGAATTTTATATTATAGTGATTTACTTGGCGTAAAGCCAACTAAAGTTTCAATTAAAGCACAAAAGAGCCGATGGGGAAGTTGTAATATTAAAGGTGAGATTTCATTTAATTGGCGTTTGGTTTTTGCATCTGAAGACGTCATCGACTATGTAATCGTGCATGAGCTTTGCCATATGATTCATATGAATCATTCAAAGCAATTTTGGGATACAGTGAAAAGAATTATACCAGAGTATAAAATGAAACGAGATTGGTTAAAGGCAGAGGGCGGCTTTATTGATTGGACGTTTAATAATTAAAAAAAGTTAACAATTTTAAAGGCAAGGAATTGAATCCATAATGAGATTGAGATAAAATGATTAAAAGCGCTTTAAATGGAGGCATTATGAATCTCGAACAGCTTAGATTAAAAATCGAAGGATACTATGAAAATGCAGATGAAATTCATAATATTTTTGAAGAATTGGAAGCGACCTATCAACAGCTGATTGCTATGAATGAGCAGTTGGACCACTCTGAAAAAAAGTACGCGACATTAATTAAAAATATGAGTGATATCGTTTGGCTAACTGAGCCAGATGGTACAATCACCTTTATAAATGAAGTTGTTGAAGATCTTCTTGGTTATAAAGCCCAAGAAATGATTGGAAAAGAGCTTAATCAATTTATGTGTCCATTGCATAAATATAATGTAGGCAGCTGTAAACAAGTGGTTATGGCAATGTCGAAAATTGAGTTTTTAAGACAGGAAATGTGGATGCTACACAAGGATGGGTTTACCCGAAAAGTAATTGAAGTGAACACAAAGCATTTTTTTGACGGGGAAACATTGATAGAAATACAAGGTGTCGGTCGAGATATCACGGATCGCATTCAAATACAAAGAAAGATCAATCACAAAAACAAACAGTTAAAGCTAGTAGACGAAATTAGTCGTTCTATGAACAGTAATTTAATCAAAAGTGACTTAAGTGGTTTAATGGATGAGGTCTGTAAAGGGATTGTTTCAACGATGAATATTCCGTTTTGCAGTTTGAGAATACTTGAAAATGGTCAACTCTCTCTTAAAGGGGTTTCCGGAAAATACCGTGAACGCATCAGTTTGCAGCCACTTCAAACGGATGACCCAGTGATCAATCGAATACTTACGAACAATCAACCCGTGATTCTTAGTTCTATGGATATCGGAGAAGCTCAAGCCTCTGTAAAACAAGTTTTCGAAGACAGCACAATAAAAGAAGTCCTTATGTTGCCGCTTCATACCAATGAACAGCCTGTTGGTTTACTTTCAATTGGTCATGAAGAGTCGTACGATTTTGACTCAATAGCTGTTTTTACTACTTTGGCAAATAACATATCAAACGCTGTAGAAAAATCGCGACTTCATTTGAATCTAAAATCTTTCTATTTTGATTTGGTTTTAACTCTAGTAGCAGCTATAGAAGTTAAAGATACCTATACACAAGGCCATTCCGTTAGGGTTTCTAATTATGCAGTCGAGATAGGAAAATATTTAGGATTAGCATCGGAAACGATAGATGAGCTTCGAATCGCTGGCATTTTACACGATGTTGGGAAACTCGGTATTAGTGATGTAATCTTGTCAAAACCTGGCTTACTGACAGATGAGGAGTTCGAACACATAAAAACGCATCCACAGGTGGGACTTAAAATATTAGGAAATGTCAATTTGACTGATGATATCAAATCGGCAATTCTCTACCACCATTTAAGATATGATTTGAAGGGTTATCCAAAGTGCGATGATATGACATCCTTGCCATTATTTGCAAGAATAGTTGGCGTAGCAGATGCACTTGATGCGATGACCTCTCATAGATCATATAAGACGCTAATGACTTTTGACGAAGTTAATATTGAGCTCATGCGATGCTCAGGAAATCAGTTTTGTCCAGAGGTGGTTAAAGCGACATTGGACTTACTTAACAGTGGAAAAATAAAGCCATTAAGTGAGCTTGGAAATAACGCTCAAAATTAAACTAAAAGTATAAAAATCACCTGAAAAATCTTTAAGAAATCTTTATAATAGGTTTTTGTTATCTCGTTGACAATTGATAACGATTATGATAATCTTTATCAATAAGAGGGTCAGTTTGTCGCATTGCGTCCAATTGTAACTCGGCAACATTATGGCAAAATTTGAAGACAAGGGTCTGAAAATTGTTTATAAAGTAGGTGATTATATGTTATTATCAAAAGCAAAAATTGGTCAAAAAGGTGAAATTATCAAAGTTGAAGGAAAAGAGAAAACTAAAAAGTTTTTATTTAGCCTTGGATGTAGCGAAGGCGAAGAAATTACTTTGATTTCTATACTGGCTGGCAATTATGTCGTCAACATCAAAGATAGCAGATTTGCTATTGATGAAGCGATGGCAAAAGCGATTGTTTTAGCAGATTAACACTTATACCGCTGAAGCGGTATAAAAAACGCCCTTCCGATGATAATGATTATCATTGGCAATAAACCACAAAAAGTAGACTTGGGAATCATAACTAGATTCGCTATTTTAAAAAAAGTTATTAGGGGGATCCACAAATGAGAATAGCCTTAGCAGGTAATCCAAACTCAGGTAAAACAACTTTGTTTAACGCGATTACCGGTAAGACGGAATATGTAGGTAACTGGGCAGGCGTTACCGTTGATAAAAAAGAAGCCGCTCTTAAAAGTAAGTTTTGCGCAGGTGAAAAAGACATTAAAATAGTCGATTTACCAGGTGCTTATTCGATATCGCCATTTACAGGAGAAGAAGCGATTACTAGGGATTTCGTACTCGGTGAAAAACCAGATGTAATTATCAATATTGTAGATGGTGCTAATTTTGAAAGAAGCTTATTTTTTACGACACAGCTTTTAGAATTAAACATACCTGTTGTCGTCGCAGTCAATAAGTCTGACGTACTTAAGAAAAGAGGCAACAGTATTGATTTTGATAAACTTAGTAATGCTTTGAATTGTAAAGTGGTCCCAACCACAGCCAATTTTGGTAAAGGGTTGTCAGACTTAATGCACGCTGCCATTCAAATGGGCAAAAGCAATAAAGGTCAGAAAGCACCATTTGAATTTGACAATGTTGCGATCAGTGATCAAGAAAGACGTAAATTCATTTCTGAAATGTTAGTGACAACCTTAGATAAAAAACATGATATGAGTAAGGTTTCTGTTTCTGATAGAGTGGATCGAATTGTTGCACATAAGTATTTAGGACTTCCAATCTTCTTTTTAGTGATGTGGGCTGTTTATGCCTTCTCAATTGAAGGTCTTGGTGGCTGGGTATCGGGTTATTTTAATGATACTTTATTTGGTGAAATCATCCCAAATGCAGCAAATAGCTTCTTTGAAAGTGTCAATCTAAATCCTCTACTTCAAGCGTTAATCGTCGATGGTGCAATCGGTGGTGTGGGAGCGGTAATAGGTTTCTTACCATTAATTATGGTTTTGTTCTTCTGTTTAGCACTATTAGAAGACAGTGGTTATATGTCAAGAGTAGCAGTACTGATGGATCGCTATTTCAAGAAAATTGGTCTTTCAGGTAAATCGATTATACCGATGATAGTCGGTTCAGGATGCGCAATACCAGGCGTTATGGCTACAAGAACGATTGAAGATGATAATGAAAGAAGAATAACGACTATTTTAACACCGTTTGTACCTTGTGGTGCTAAACTACCAATTATTACTTTGTTTTCAATTGTATTCTTCCCTGAATCAAGTTGGGTTGGACCAAGTGTTTACGCTTTAGCATTTGTTTTGATAATACTAGGTGGTTTAATTCTCAAGAAAATGTTTGTTTGGGAAAGTCAGTCATCATTTATATTAGAATTACCAGAGTACAAAATACCAAGCTTAAAGCATGCGGTTATACAAATGTTTGATAAAGCAAAGGGATTTATTATTAAAGCTTCTACAATAATACTTGTAATGAATACACTTGTTTGGTTCATGCAAGCATATGGTTTCAATTTACAACCTGTTGAAGATCAAGGTGCAAGTATTTTAGCTGGTTTAGGTGGTATCATTGCCCCTATATTAATCCCATTGGGATTTGTGGGCTGGCAATTAGCGGCAGCATCTATTACAGGATTTATCGCTAAAGAAAATGTCGTAGCGACATTTGCAATCTTGCTAATGGCAGCGTCAGAAGATGCGTTGCACTTACCAGGAGGTGTTTTATCACAGTTTTTCACACCAGTTACAGCTTACGCATTTTTAGCCTTTAACTTATTTACACCACCTTGTTTTGCAGCGATTGGTGCTATGAGAAGTGAAATGGGTGATAAGAAGTGGTTGTTTAGAGGTTTGGCATTCCAACTGAGTGTAGGCTATATAGTTGCATTAATTATAACTCAAGTTGGCACACCTCTATTCTATGGTCATCTAGCAGATAGCTTTGTACCTGCTATGATTATCTTAGTTGCATATACAGTACTGATCCTGACGTTGTTTAAAAGAGCCGATCGTAAAAGAGAGTTAATAGGAGAGTGATTGATATGTTCGCGACCATCGTAATAGGTATTATCTTTGCAACCATTATATTTTTCGCAGCAAAAAAATCCTTTTCAGACATGCGAAAAGGAAAATGTAGCGGCTGTACAAGCTGTACAAATAGTAAATCATGTAATATAACACAAATAAAATAGAGTAGAAAGCGCTTATTTAATTAAGATTAAATAAGCGCTATTTTATTTAGCTGCAAAGATTTTTATTAAGCCACAATCTCGCTTGTGGTAAAATCTGAAGGTTCGATGCCTGAAGATTTTATTTTCCTATAAGTGCACCTGTAAATAAAAATTATGGCTGATTGATCAAAGTTTTTGTTATTAAATTGATTTGAGTTGAAACTTATTTTAATATAAAGTAAAAGTAATAAAGATTTAAGCACATAAATTAATTGAGTCAAAGAGGCGATTATGATTAGACAGTTAACAGATTTTATCCATTTTATTTGGAGCGGCTATATTATTGAAGGGATGAGCGTACTAGATGCCACTGTAGGTAATGGATATGACGCTGAGTATATTTGTAAAAGGATAGGAGAAACAGGCACTTTAGAAGGCTTAGATTTGCAAAGTGTTGCGATAGATAAATCGAGAGCAAGACTGAGTGCAATTGGTTTGTCTAATTTCACTCTAATTTGTAAAGACCATAGCGAAATCGATCACTTATATTTACCTGATACGTTTGATATGATTGTTTATAATCTAGGGTATTTACCAAGTGCAGATAAAACGCTAACTACGACAGTACAAAAAACAGAGAAGAGTTTAAATTCTGCGCTATATCTTGTAAAGATAGGAGGGGTAATCAGTGTGACTGTCTATCCCGGACATGAAGAAGGGCGTGCTGAATCCGATTGGATTCAAATTTGGGCTCAGAATCTCGATTCAAAAAAATATCATGTTATGAAACTGGTGTACTTGAATCAAAATGAGGGTTCGCCGTATTTGATATTAATAGAGAGGAAAAAATAAAAAGCATCGACACTTATGTGTCGATGCTTTAAAATTATTGATTTTCTTTCCAGTCTTCAATTTTTTCTTGAGCAAGTTCAGCAGCTTCTTCTACTGCTTCGGCTCCTTCTTCAAGAGCATTAGCACTTGTTTCAACCATTTCTGCTGCCTCATCCTTAGCTTCTTCTATGATATCATCTGCTTTATCTTTGAATTCATCCTTCTTATCAATGAACTCAGCTTTTTTATCCTTTAGCGTCTGTTTGAGATCGGCACTTACTTTTTCAACGGTTGAAACGGCCTTGTCTTTAAACAACAAGCCTTTTTCTTTTGCAGCATTTGCAGCTTTTTCAGTTTTATCAGCAACTTTCTGAGCGTTGCCCTTTACAAACTCAGCACCATTTTCAAACGTATCAGACACATCTTTTCTTAGTTCTTTTCCAGATTTAGGTGCAGTGAATAGAGTGACGACTGAAGAAACCACACTACCGATAATTAGGGCAGCACCGACTTTTTTCATGGTTTCGATTTTTTGTCTTTTTAGCTCTGCTTCACGTTTCTCACGTAACTTTTTCATTAACATCTTATGTTCTCCCTTCTTTATTATGTTGATATCATTATACCCCAATTATTAAGCTCTAACACGCTTTTAATGATATTTTAACTATACTTGTAACCTGAATTAGTGGTAAAATTTCATTAGAAAAGCTACATAACGTAGCTTTATACATTTTTTAAAGGTGATTATTATGAGAAAGCTAAATGTCGGTGTTTTTAATGATTCATTCCCACCAATCCTCGATGGCGTTGCGAATGCAACAGTGAATTATGCAAGATCGATACAAAAAATATATGGTAAAGCAGTTGTGGCAACGCCTTGGTATCCTAAGGTAAAAGACGATTATCCATTTAGGGTGATCAGATATTCCAGTACAAACGTTAGTAAGAGACTAGGGTATCGTATGGGGAATCCATTTAATCCATTATTAATTAAAAAACTTGAAAATGAGAACTTGGATATTATTCACATTCATAGTCCTTTTACTTCAGCACTACTTGCAAGGGTTTTAAGACGATATACTGGGGCACCCATTGTATTTACGTATCATACAAAATTTGATGTCGATATAGAAAAGCGAGTTGCTTTCAACCCGCTCAGAAAGGTTTCTATTAAATTTTTGATGAGTAATATTAATGCTTGCGATGAAGTATGGGTTGTTTCAGAAGGCGCGGGTGAAAATTTAATCCAACTAGGCTATGAAGGTGAATTTCAAGTAATGGAAAATGGTACTGATTTCGAAAAAGGACTCGGATCAGAAGAAAGCATGCAAGCCATCAGACAACAATATGGTATTGAGGTAGACGATACTGTTTTCTTATTTGTTGGACGGATGATGTGGTATAAAAACCTTAAGTTTACGATTGATAGTTTAAAAGCCGCTAAAGAACAGGGAGCAACTTTTAAAATGCTGTTTGTAGGTGATGGTGTTGATCGTCCGAGTATTCAAGAATATATTGCGACTCTAGGACTTGAGAAA
Source organism: Fusibacter sp. QWL-12 (assembly GCF_058683495.1). Classification (NCBI taxonomy): domain Bacteria; kingdom Bacillati; phylum Bacillota; class Clostridia; order Eubacteriales; family Fusibacteraceae; genus Fusibacter; species Fusibacter sp. QWL-12. The sequence goes on along the minus strand of NZ_CM178745.1, from coordinate 811,997 downwards.
GACTGTATATTTACTGGTGCAATTCATGATCGTGAGCATTTGAGAAGCTATTTTTCAATAGCGAATTTGTTTTTATTTCCATCAACCTATGACACAAATGGGATTGTTGTTAGAGAAGCTGCAGCTTGCGGTTGTCCATCACTATTAATTGACGGAAGCTGTGCATCTGAGAAAATTCAGCACAATGTTACAGGCATATTGATCGAAGAAACCATAGATAGCATGTCTAGTGAAATTTTACTTGCGTGTGGTGACCATGAGCGACTTAAAAATATTGGAAAGAATGCAACCGATCAAATTTACTTATCATGGGATGACGCAGTAGGTAAGGCTTTCAAGCGTTATCATCACATCATTGAGCAGAAAAGTCAGGTTAAATTAAATGCTTAAGTTAAATGCTTAAAATTAAAGAGGTGGTAATGTATAGTTTATCTTTATACATTACCACCTTATTTACGTTATCACCTATTTTACACGCAAAAAAACTTTTCTCGGTAACTGGCTGCCATACTTAATTTATAAATAAATGTGTATTTATAAACAAATTATTAGCTATTAATTGAATTAATTATCTGAATTAATTCTAATAGATAATATAAGGTTAGGCCCTTCTAGTTTTGCGCCACATGTTTTCGCATGCTTTGCTATGATTCCGAAAAGTTTTTTGGTAGCTGGCGATCTTATATAATGATGATAAATAATCGTCTAAATGCTCTTTAGAGAGTTACTCATTTTCAAACATTATATTTAGACCCTTTAGCTTTGCGTCACACGGTTTTCCATGCTTTGCTATTACTAATGATACCCATTAAAAGCTTTTTGAAACAGGTTAACATAAAATATTATTCGAGAATTTCAGAAACATTTATAAAGTTGAATTTGCCTACGTCGAAGTAACCTCGATCTGTGATTTTTAATTCTGGAATGACAGGTAATGCAAGAAAACTCAAGGTCATAAAGGGTTCGAGAGCTTCAGGGATACCTAGTTCAGTACGTGCTAAAGCTCTTAAGTGACTGAGCTTATCAGCGACAAACTCCATACTTTCGTTTGACATAAGTCCAGCAATTGGCAAAGCCAGTGAGTCGAGTACTTTTCCTTTTGATGCAATTGTAATACCACCTTGAAGTCTGACGAGCTCATTGACTGCTAAAGCCATATCTTGATCATTATCGCCAAGTACGATGATGTTGTGTGAGTCGTGGGCAATTGTCGTTGCGATGGCACCGCCCTTTAAGTGAAAATTCTCAACCAATCCAATACCAACATTATCTGTCTTTCCATGTCTTTCGATAACGGCAATTTTAGCAATATCCAAATGCTTATTCGAGATGAAATTACCATCAGAATCAAGATAAACTCTACGGACGACGTGCTCAGTAACGATTGATCCAGAAGTGATTCTAATCACATTTGCCACATCACTGTCGAGATGAAGTTTTAGTCTTTCAGGTTCAATCGACTTAATTTTAACCGTATCTTCAACACGTTTGCTATCAATAGAAGCAGTTTCAAAGAGTGCTTTTTTATTTTTAGCCACCAGATAGCCTTTTTTATAAACCATTTCAATATCAAAATTTTCGAAGTTATCAAAGACAATTAAATCTGCGTCGTAGCCAGGCGCGATGGCACCAATATCTCTTAGATTATAACATCTTGCCGGATTGATAGTTGCCATTTGAATCGCTGTAATCGGATCAATCCCCAGTGAAATTGCACGTTTTACATTATAATCTATATGCCCATTTTTTAAGATATCCTCAGGATGTTTATCATCGGTACAAAACATACATTGCTGTTTGCTATGTGTATTAACGCCTTTAATCAATACGTCGAGATTTCTTGCCGCAGTACCTTCTCGAATCGCTACATACATCCCTAATCCGATTCTTTCTTCCATTTCTTCTAGAGTTGTACATTCATGATCTGTTCTGATACCATTAATCATATATGCATTTAAATCTTTACCAGTTAAGTTGGGACCATGGCCATCAATGATCATTCGATCTGCCATTTCAAGCTTTTCAAGCATTGGTAGATTTCCATTAATTACACTTGGATAATCCATAACCTCTCCGAGACCGAGTACTATAGGATTGTCTATTAGCTCTGAAAGTTCTTTTCTTTCTAATATATAGCCTGAGTTTTCATATGGCGTCGCTGGTACACAGGAAGGCAACATAAAAAAAGCATTAAGCGCTGTATTTTCAGTAGCGTCGATCATATACTTAATCCCTTCAATTCCCGAAACGTTTGCGATCTCATGGGGATCAGCGATAACAGTAGTTGTGCCTCTAGGTACGATGATTCTTGACATTTGCTCAGGTGTAACCAGTGTTGATTCCATATGCATATGAGAATCAATTAAACCTGGTGCAACGTACTTACCCGCCAAATCAACGACATTTTCACCCTCATAATTCCCGATACCAATTATTTTGCCATGATCTATAGCAATATTAGATTCGATAATTCTACCATTGAAGACGTTGATAATTTTACAATTCTTTAAAACGAGTGAACAGGTTTTTTTTCCTGAAGCCAAAGCTGCACGCTTTGCCATACGATTTATTTTATCGTTTTTATGTTCTTCGATTTTCATAATTATTCCTTTCATAAGTGTGTCAATATCAAAATATTATTACTATTATAGCATCACAGTGAAACTTTTAAACACATAGACTAAATTATTCTAAAGATATTGAAAAATATGTGTGAAATTATCATTGCATATGAATGTTTACCCTCACTATTCAAGTGAATGTTTTCTTCTATTATATATACTCTAATTAACCCTATTTTTACTTGCAAGAGGTTGTAAGAAAACTGCCACAAATGGGATAAAATCTATCCACGCCGTTTGTATTTGAAAGATAATGAAAGTGAAATTGCAATTTAAAACAATTGATATTTTTGCAATTTGCGTGACACTCACTTGCAGTTTATAAAGTTGTCAAATAAGAATATAAATTCAGTGGATAAATAATTATAAGGAAGTAATAATTATGTGAATCAATTGTTATAGTTTTGTGCTTCTATAGATGCATATTTCAAAAAAAGTGGACAATTTCAACGATTTAGCTAGATTTGTATCATTATGCAAAAGTAAAATGAGTTATATAAAAAATATTACACGGATGTAACAAAATACGTATTTATTTCTAAAAATTAATCGTATAAATTAATTCATACGATGTTAAGTGTCTGAAATTTATTGCAAAATTCAAACAATAGGATTATTATTATATATATTGTTGCACTAATGGAATTACAGACTAAATTTAAGGGGTGAATGTATTGGGGAGATTTTTAGTTAAAAGGATCCTGACGATGATCGTGACGTTATTCGTTATCATTTCGATTACATTTATCATGATGCACGCCATTCCAGGTGGACCATTTACAAGAGAAAAAGCATTACCAGAGCCAGTTCTTCAAGCTTTGAATGCTAAGTATCATTTAGATGATCCGTTATGGAAGCAATTTGTGGATTATGTTAAAGGCGTCTTGACTTTCAACTTAGGACCATCGTTTCAAAGAGCAGGGGTTACTGTTAATGATTTAATCAAAGAAGGTTTCCCAGCAACATTGAAGATCGGTCTTGCGTCGGTAGTGGTAATTATAATTGTGGGTATACCACTAGGGATTTTATCGGCGTTAAAGCAAAACAAATGGCAAGATGGACTCGTAATGTTTATTGCGACTATTGGAGTTACCATACCGTCGTTTGTTATGGCTACAGGAATTATCTACATTTTCAGTGCTAAGCTAGGTTGGCTACCATCCAACGGTTTGACCTCCTGGAAGCATATGATAGGACCTGTAATTGCTTTATCAGGGTTCTCTTTATCTTTTGTTGCCCGTTTGACGCGTTCTAGTATGCTTGAAGTCTTACAACAGGACTACATTAGAACAGCTAGAGCGAAAGGTTTATCTAATAATAAAGTAATTTATAAACATGCACTTAAAAATGCATTAATACCAGTTGTCACTTATTTAGGACCAATGATAGCGTCACTTCTTACAGGTTCTTTCGTTATCGAGAAAGTATTTGCAATCCCAGGTATGGGTAAGCACTTCGTTGAAAGTGTCGGTAATAGAGATTATACAGTACTTATGGGGATTACCATTTTCTATGCGTTGTTCCTTGTAATTATGGTTCTTCTCGTCGATATTTTATACAGCTTTATCGATCCAAGAATTAAAATGGAAGACTAGGGGGCTATCATGTCAGAACAATCAATCAACAAAGCACTGTGGGAAAACATTCCCAAGGAAAATAAAGATGCCGAAGTGATTTCTCGTCCGAGCATGACCTACTGGCAAGATGCTTGGAGAAGATTAAAGAAAAACAAGCTTTCAATGCTTGGACTTTTATTCATCGTCTTCATGGTAATGACAGCAATCATTGGACCATACGTTATTTCACATGATTATTCAACTCAACAATTACAGCTTGCAAATATTCCACCTAAGTTTGATATCTATAAAGTAGATGATACAACTTACTTTTATATGCACAGTGAGTACAAACTCTTTAATGTAACTGCTGATGGTTTATTATCTGATAAAATTAAAGAAACAGAAAATGACTTAACCAACAGAAAACGCGTTTATAACATAAACGGAAATGAAATCGTATTAGACTACAGCTTTGCTTCAAAAAAGGCTGAAGAAAATCCAGATGGCGTTAAGTTTAAGCTTTATATGAATGGCGAGGAACTTAAAGTCTACGATACAGTTCGTAATAAATCGTATATTCTTGGTACTGATGGTCTAGGTAGAGATATGCTAGCTAGGGTTATCTACGGTGCTAGAATTTCATTGTTAATCGCATTCGTTGCTACAGTAGTTAACTTCTTTATCGGCGTATTGTATGGTGGTATTTCAGGATACTTTGGTGGTAGAGTAGATAACATAATGATGCGTATCGTTGATATTATTAACGTTATACCGCTACTGTTATATGTAATTTTGCTCTCAGTTATTATCGGATCTGGCTTAAAATCCATCATTATAGCGTTGGGTTCGGTATATTGGGTAAGTATGGCGCGTATCGTACGTGGTCAAGTACTTAGCTTAAAAGAACAAGAATATGTATTGGCAGCAAGAACTTTGGGTGCGAGCTCTATGAGAATCATGATTAGACACCTTATCCCAAATGCTATGGGTCCAATTATTGTTTCTATGACAATGTTAATTCCAAGTGCGATCTTCACTGAAGCATTCTTGAGCTTTATCGGTCTCGGTGTAAACGCACCGCTTGCTTCTTGGGGTACACTTGCAAATGACGCACTTGGTGGTTTAAGATCATATCCTTATCAGTTGTTCTATCCATCTTTAGCAATCTCAGTGACAATGCTGGCATTCAACTTCTTAGGTGATGGCCTTAGAGATGCATTAGACCCAAGATTAAGAAAATAGGAGAGGTGTAGACAGTGGCTGATAAATTATTAGAAGTAAAAAATCTTAAGACCTCTTTCTTTACGCACGTAGGTGAAGTACAAGCGGTCAGAGGCGTAAGCTTCGAGCTAGGCGTTGGTGAAGCACTTGGTATCGTAGGTGAGTCCGGAAGTGGAAAGTCAGTAACTTCTATGTCACTTATGAAATTGTTACAGTATCCAGGTGTTATCAAAGAAGGTGAAATCCTTTTTGAAGGAACTGATGTCGTACCTAAAACAGAAAAAGAAATGAGAAAGATCAGAGGAAATGATATCGCTATGATATTCCAAGATCCGATGACTTCTCTTAATCCAGTTTATACAATCGGTAATCAAATTATTGAAGCGATTTTAGAGCATCAAAATGTAACGAAACAACAAGCGAGACAAAAAGCGATTAAAATGCTTGAACTTGTAGGTATACCTTCACCTGAATCAAGAATAGACAACTATCCTCATGAGTTCAGTGGTGGTATGCGACAACGTGCTATGATTGCTATTGCACTTTCTTGTGAACCTAAGCTCTTAATTGCTGATGAACCAACAACTGCTCTTGATGTTACGATTCAGGCTCAAATTCTTGAGTTAATGAGAGAACTAAAAGAGAAAATTAACACATCAATTATCTTAATCACACACGATTTAGGTGTTGTTGCTGATTTGTGTTCTAGAATCATTGTTATGTACGGTGGTTTAATCATGGAAGAGGGAACCGCTGAGCAAGTTTTCTATACACCTAAGCATCCTTATACAATGGGTCTTCTAAAATCTATTCCTAAAGCTAATAAAAAAGAAAAGGAAAGATTAATTCCAATCGACGGTACACCACCGGATTTGGTAAAGCCACCAACAGGTTGCCCATTCTATGCAAGATGTGATTATGCTATGAAAATCTGTAAAGAACAAGTTCCGCCTTATTTTGGTATCGCACCTGGTCATCGTTCTATGTGTTGGCGACTTCATGAAGATGCTCCAGCGCATGAGGACTTCATAAAAGAATCAAATAGGGGGGGCACTCATGGCTAAACAACTTAATCCAAACGATGTGCTACTTGAAGTAAAAGATCTTAAAAAGCACTTTGTAAGTAGACATGGTCTATTCGGTCAACACACAACACGTGTTCAAGCGGTGGACGGTGTAAGCTTTAAAATTCTCAGAGGTGAAACATTAGGTTTGGTTGGTGAATCAGGATGTGGTAAGTCTACAACTGGTAGAACCATTATTAGACTTTATGATGTTACTTCAGGAGAAGTTATCTTTGATGGCGTTGATATCAGCAAAATATCACAAGGCGAAATGCGCCAGTATCGCAAAAAAATTCAAATGATTTTCCAAGATCCATACGCATCTTTAAACTCAAGGATGACTGTTGGTGATATTATTGGGGAACCAATTGATATTCATAATATTGCAAAAGGTGAAGAGAGACAAAAAATTATTTGGAACTTACTCGAAAGAGTTGGACTAAGCAAAGAGCATGCAAACCGTTACCCACATGAATTTTCAGGTGGACAAAGACAACGTATCGGTATCGCAAGAGCACTTGCTGTAAATCCAGATTTCATCATTTGTGATGAACCAATTTCAGCACTAGATGTTTCTATTCAAGCACAAGTTGTCAACATGCTTGAGGATTTACAAAAAGAACTGGGATTGACCTATCTGTTTATTGCGCATGACTTGTCAATGGTTAAGCATATTTCAGACAGAATTGGTGTTATGTACCTTGGTAAATTGGTTGAGTTGGCAAACTCTGATGAGTTATATGACAATCCAAATCATCCTTACTCTCAAGCATTGCTTTCAGCAATTCCGATTCCGGATCCTGATGCAACTAAGCATGGTCAAAGAATCGTACTTGAAGGCGATGTACCTTCTCCGATCAATCCGCCGTCTGGATGCCGTTTTAGAACGCGTTGCAGATACGTAATGGATGTTTGTAAAGAAGTAGAACCAGAGTTTATCGAAGTTTCACCAAATCATTTCTCTGCATGTCATTTGAACACTGTTAACAAATAAGTAAGTTTATAAAGGTACTTAGCCGCACTGGCTTAAGTATAGATGCTTAAAAAGCAAGAGACATTCAAAATTAAAGGGGGTTTTTGATTAATGAAAAAACTATTAGCATTGTTGTTAGTTTTAGTGCTCACTTTTTCTTTAGCTGCTTGTGCTAAAGATGAAGAACCAGCAACTGAAGCTCAAGAGACAACTGCAGCTGAGACAACTATGGCTGCAAAAACTTATACTGCTGAAGAAGTAGTACAAATTTACGAAGTAAGAAAAGCGCTTACACTTGCCATCGATAGAACTATGATCGTTGAGCAAATCACAAGAGCTGGCCAATTACCTGCAACTGGTTTCGTGCCACCGGGATTAAAAGATTCTACAGGCGCTGATTTCAGAGCTACTGCTGGTGATTACGGTATTGCTGAAGATGGATCTGCAGTTGAAGAAGCAAAACAACTTCTTGCTGATGCAGGTTTCCCAAATGGTGAAGGCTTCCCAACATTGACAATCCTTTACAATACAAGTGAAGGTCACAAAGCAATCGCAGAAGCTATCCAAGAAATGTGGAAACAAAACCTTAACATCAACGTAGAAATCGCTAACCAAGAGTGGGCTGTATTCCAAGATACTAGACATCAAGGTAACTTCCAAGTTGCTCGTGCTGGTTGGATTGGTGACTATGAAGATCCTATGACATTCCTTGACTTATGGACTTCTTACTCAGGTAACAACGATGCTCAATGGAAAGTAACAGCTTACGATGACGTTATCGAAGCATCAAAATTAGCTACTGGTACAGATAGAGATAAACTTCTTTACGAAGCAGAGCAAATGATTATGGACGACTTAATCGTTATGCCTATCTACTACTACACTCATACTGTAGCTGTTAAAGAAGAAGTTAAAAACTGGTTTATCTCATCTTTAGGTCACTTCTACTTCGGTGAAGTATCAACAGATGACGGTACATTACAATGGAACCTTGGCTCAGAGCCAAAAACTATCGACCCTGCACTTAACTCTGCAGTTGATGGTGGTAACTTAATCAACAATACTTTCGAAGGTCTCATGAGAAAGAACGAAGAAGGTTTACAACCTGCTATGGCTGAAAGCTATACAGTATCTGATGATGGTACAGTTTATACTTTCACTATCAGAGATGCAAAATGGTCTGATGGCCAAGCTGTTAAAGCTCAAGATTTCGAATATGCTTGGAAACGTGCTTTAGATCCAGCTGTTGCAGCTGAATACGGCTTCCAAATGTTCTACATCAAAGGCGCTCAAGAGTACTATGAAGGTGCTGGTAATATTGAAGACGTAATGGTAAAAGCTATTGATGATAAAACTTTAGAAGTTACTCTTGCTGCTCCAACACCATACTTCTTAGACCTTACTACTTTCTACACATTCATGCCTGTAAGACAAGATATGGTAGAGAAAGATCCTGAAGGTTGGTCTTCAAATCCTGCTACAGCTGTCGGTAATGGACCTTTCAAATTATCAGAATACAAAACTGGTGATAGAATTGTTCTTGTACCAAACGATAACTACTGGCAAGCAGATAAAACTAAGTTAACTAGAATCGATGCATTAATGATCGTTGATCAATCAACTGCTCTTACTGCATACGAAGCTGGCGAATTAGATTTAATCGATAGCTTCCCTGTATCAGAAATTCCTAGACTTATCGCTGAAGATCCAACATTCCAAATTATGCCTTATGTTGGAACTTACTACTACATCTTCAACGTAGGTATTACTGAGTAATTTAAAATTAAAAGGTGATCAATTATGATCACCTTTTTTTTATTTAGTCATTATCTTTCTTGTGATAAAATCTGAGGTCATTATGTCCAAAAATTTTTATCTGCATTTATTAATTCTATGGTCCTGAGTTTACATAAGTCACATTTCTCATTTAGTTGAATTTCCATAAAAGTAAAATCAATTCTTTTGAAAGTTTAGGTACAAAAAGGGTAAAATAGAAATAGGGGGTTTTATTAATGGATGCTGAAAGAAAATCAACTAAAGCTGGTAGAGACGAACACAGCAACGGGGTAGATATTGACAAAGTACAAGAAATATTAAGTGCAACGATCACAAGCATAGATAGTAGTAAAAACCAACTTCTCGATATTGTTGAGAATGCACGTGAAGAACATGAGCTCCTTCGAAACGAACTCAACTTTATAAAAATCGAAATTGATCGAGTCATAGGCGAGGTAGATCGATTGACACTCAAAGATAAGCTGGTTAGGGGTAAACTGGCAGAAGTATCAAAAGCTTTCAATCGATATGATGAGGAAGATATAAAAAAGGCATATACAGCTGCAGCAGATGTGAAAGTTGAATTAATGGCAGCTATGAGAGATGAACAACAATTAAAAGTAAGAAGAACCGCACTTGAATTATCGTTAAAAAGGGCGTTAAAGAATATACAAAATGCAGAACATATCGTTCAGCAAGTTACCATTGCTGTAACTTATTTAAGAGGAGAAATTTTATCTGCGATAGATGTTATGGGAAATGAGGGAATGGCCTTAGGCATTAAAATTCTTGAAGCTCAAGAAAATGAACGTATGCGCATTTCAAGAGATATACATGATGGACCTGCTCAACAGATCGCTTCTATCGTCATGAAGGCAGACTTTTGTGAACGGGTCGCAAAACAAGATCTTGATAAAGGTTTAAAAGAACTTTCAGAACTTAAAGATCAGGCAAAACGTGCGCTTAAAGAAGTAAGGGGAATCATACATGATTTAAGACCAATGTCACTCGACGATTTAGGTTTGAATGAAACGGTCGAGAATTATGCGATGAGTTTTAGCAATGAAACACAAATAAAAATACGCGTTAAGGCGGGTCGAATAGTAACCGAAATAGAACCAATTATCAAAGTGGCTGTATTTCGTCTTATTCAAGAGTTGTTGAACAACATTAAGAAACATGCAAGGGCTTCGGATGTCATCATACAGCTTGAATATGGGTCGAAATACCTTAGATTAACTGTAATTGATAATGGAAAAGGGTTTGATGTCGATAAAACCCTTGAAAAAATGAAAAGAAAACATGAATCGTTCGGTCTCCTTGGCATTTTTGAAAGAGTAAAGCAGTTTAATGGAGAAATTACCTTTCACTCTATGGAAAACGAAGGTACAACCGTCATGATAAAATTACCAGTAAATAGAGAGGTGCTAGCAAATGAGTGATCCTAATAAAAAACAAATTAAAGTTCTCATTGCAGATGATCATGACCTAATTCGTCAAGGTTTAAAGACCATAATTTCCTATGAACCAGATCTGCTTGTAGCTGGTGAAGCTTGCGATGGCTATGAAGTATTATCGTTGATTGGACAATATCTCCCTGACGTCCTACTTATGGATATCAATATGCCAGGTAAGAATGGCATTGAAGTACTTAAAGAAATTAAGGGCAAGCATTCAAATATTAAGGTTGTTTTACTTACGGTTGAAAGTGATAGAAGAACTATAATGGAAGCGATTGAAATAGGTGCTGATGGGTATGTATTAAAGGGATCAAGTACAACGGAACTACTTGAAGCAATTAGACGTGTCTACGATGATGAAAATTATATTGATAAATCCTTAGTGACCTTACTCTTTAAAAAAGTTTCAAGCAGTGCATCGCAGTTAAAGGTTATCAGTGAGTTATCTGCAAGAGACTTAGAGATTCTCATGTATCTTTCGAAAGGGATGAGTAATCGAGAAATAGCAGATACGATGTATTTATCAGAAAAAACTATTAAAAATAATATGACGCGAATTTTTAAGACAATAGACGTTAGAGATCGCGTTCAAGCAACACTATTCGCAATAGAAAATCAAATAGAAAGTTTATATAGTAAGACACATCAGGAATAAGGCCACATTGGTCGCATGTCATGAAAACTTAAGGTTGAGGACGAAAGTCCCTAAATTGAGAGACCATGATAGTAATAACAAGGGCCTCTAGCTACTTTGATTACAGCTCAGCTTATCGTATACTTGGTTTAACATAAACGAGACATTCAAATACGACGGATAAATGAGTAGGTATTATAAAATAGTTTTTAGGAGGTTTATTATGATTAAAATGACTTACAACTGGATCAAAGCTCAACTTTCTACTTTCAAACAAGAAGAAGGACAAGGAATGGTAGAATACGCATTAATTATCGCTTTTATCGCACTTATCGTTATAGCAGGTTTGGTAATCTTAGGACCGATCATCAGAGATATGTTCATTGATATCGGTGGCGAATTGACAACAGAAGCAACGTCAGCACCAGCTAATTAGTATCCCAAAGCTCTAATCGAATATGGTTAGAGCTTTTTACATATTTAAAGTAAATTAAAATTCTCAAATAAAATTATTTTTCAGAATCAAATAGTGTTATTTGAAAATGCTGTTAGATGAATCTTATTGATATCAAGTAATAAGAAGGTGAAGTGGATGAAGCGTTCTAAAGGACAATCTCTAGTAGAGTTTGCATTGGTGATGCCATTATTAATGCTAATTCTCATTGGTATAATTGAATTTGGCTTTATGTTTTCTGGATATCTGACGTTAACGAATGCATCAAGGGAAGCTGCAAGAGTGATTAGCTTGGGTGGAACCTATGTTGAAGCAGAAGCTAGAATTGAAGGCGTAGCAGGTCTGTTAGATACAGATGAGATTACCTTACTCACATCGGTAGATGTATCAACGCTAGAACGTGGGGATTCAATTACCGTTACATTGAAATATCCTTACCACTTCTTAACACCATTTCTGACACCATTATTTGGTGGTGAACTAGAACTTGAATCAAGTGCAACTTTAAGGGTCGAATAGTAAATTGAGGTGTAGAAAATGTTTAAAAATAGGATAAAAGAAATAAAAGTGGTGAGTCAATTGAAAAGAGAAAATGGAAATGTAAGCCTCTTAGTTCTGCTTTTAATGGTCGTACTACTTTCTTCGGCGGGCGTAGCAGTGGATGTTGGACGAATTGTTATTGAAAGGGCGAAATTATCCAATGCTTTAGATTATGCTGCGTTAGCAGGTGCACAAGAATTACCTGATGATCCCGATGCAGCAAGAACGGTTGCAGTTGCTTACCTTAATGATAATAATATCGATCCAACAAATATTTCGATTGTGATAACAGATGATCACAAAACAATTGCATTGAATGGTACAAAAGAAATGGAATTTTCATTTATTAGAGTTTTAGGTTTTGATAAAACGAATGTCGTTGGATCGTCAAAAGTAATCCTAGGCGCTGTAAAAAGTGTGAAGGGAGGTCTTAGACCCTTTGCAGTGGAAGATTTTGATTACACTTACGGTACTTTGATTACTTTAAAACAAGAAGGTGGCGATGGTTATCACGGAAATTATGGGGTTGTTGCTTTAGGTGCCACTGGTTCGGGTAATTATGAACTAAATGCACTTTATGGCTATAAAGGTGAAGTTGCAATTGGTGATGAAATATTAACAGAACCAGGGAACATGGCCAATGTATCCAATGCCTTAAAGGATTATATTAATAATATTCCAGATACATTTGATAACTTTAGCCGTGATTCAGATCGACTATGGACAGTTCCTCTAGTGGATTCGCTTGAAGAAAACGGTCGCGGTGCTGTTATTGTCACTGGATTCGCTGAGGTGTTTGTTGAGGATATTCAGAAAAAGTCAGGAAAAATTGAGATCAATGCAAGATTTATTCGATTCGTTGTAAATGGTGAGATTGATCAAACCGTAGATGATCGTGGTACTTACGGCATAAAATTAGTTAATTGAGGTGATTCTATGAAACGAAGTGGGTTGATGGTATTTTTGATGTCGCTAATTCTTGCATTATTAGGTGCAGGTGCGGTGTTTGTTTATTTAAAATCATTGGATCAACAAGAGGTTATACAGGTTAATACTGTATCTGTCGTAGTAGCGAAAGACGATATTCCATCGAGAACTAAAATAACAAGCGAAATGTTAAGTGTTGTAGAGGTTGTTGAGAACGGTATTGTGGGCGAGTATTTAAGCGAAACCAGCACTGTGATTGGTCAATATGCAACTGAAATTATCTATTCTGGACAACAGATTCATCCTAACATGATTGCTGAATCTATTGAAAATGACTTGAGTATGAAAATTACTGGAAATAATCGTGCTATGACAATCACAGTAGGTGGTGACTCAGGTGTCAATGGCCTGATAAAAGTAGGCGATTATGTGGATGTAATTTTGAATCTTCCAGCTGGTTCTGATCAAGGAAGGATTTCTAGACCGGACATTGCAAAGCTTTTCTTACAAAATATTGAAGTTATAGCAGTCAATAAGACGATTTTTAGAAATAATAATAATGCGACAGGTGATGGTAATTTAGAGTCTAGTAGTTATCTTATGACTTTATCTATTCCAATAATGGACGTCGAAATGATGTCTTTAGCGAAGACTATAGGTTCTATTGAGTTAGTATTAAGACCAAAAGACGGCGATTATCTATATGTAACAGAAGGCGCAATCTGGCAAGAATTACTTCTCAATGACACAAGACAAATGAAAGATATGGCACCAGAATATGGCATTATTGGTGAAGACCCATTAGAAGTAAAACCTGGTGAGTTTGACTATGATCAATATGTCTACTACGTAGTAGAGTACGGCGATACGCTTCAATCCATCAGTTTGAAGTTTTATAATACGGAAACGCTTTATACTTTAATTCAGCAAGTAAATAAAATAGTGGATGAGAACATGATTTTGACGGGAACGGGAATTAAAATTCCAGTACTCAAAGAAAGAGGCGATACGAATGGCAATTAAAATTATCGTTGCAGATGATGTCGAAGAAATGCGTGAAATGATAGCGAAAATGTTATCAACTAGTGATTTGGAGCACGAAATCATAGCGATGTGTGCCACTGGGCAAGAAGTACTGAACACGCTCGAGTCAAGTCAAGCGGATATCGTCCTAATGGATATCAATATGCCAGAGATGAATGGTCTTGAAGCAACTGAAATCATTTGCAGAAATGCGGTACATCCCTCTGTTATTATGATGAGTGTTCAACATGAAAGCGAATATCTAAAAAAGGCAATGCTAGCTGGAGCGAAAGCATATATTATGAAGCCTGTAGATATGGACGAGTTAGTTGAAACGATCCAAACCACTTATGATAGAAATAAGCAAAACTTAATAAAGCCTGTTGTGGACGATAAATTATATAGTGCCAAAATCATCTCTTTTTTCAGCTCGAAAGGTGGCGTTGGCAATACGTTCATAGCTGTGAACACCGGTTTGATCATCAGTGAAAAGTTTAATAAGAAAGTGCTTGTTGTGGATTTAGATTTGCAGTTTGGAGATGTCTCTTTGATGCTGAACAAACAGTCTGAGTTGACTATTAAGGAGCTTTTTGACGATAGTCCAATAAGTCGATACGAGGATGTTCGGCCTTATCTCTATAGCTATAGTAAGAATTGTGATATGTTATTTGCTCCAAGAGATCCTGAATCAGCTGAGTACATCTCAAAAGATCAGGTAAAACAGTTAATTGAACTCTTAAAGGAACATTATGACTACGTAATCATCGACACTGGGGTAAATTACAACGATATTACACTTAATGCTCTTGACCAATCAGACAAAGTGATCGTTGTGTCGGGAATGGAAGTAACATCCTTAAAAAATACGAAAATGAGCTTAAAAGTAATGCAATCACTTAATTATAATGCAGAAAAAGTTAAACTTTTGATTACCCAAGTGAATGAAAAGTTTGGCGTGACAAAAAATAATGTTCAAAAAGCGTTTGACTATGAAATCTATGGCTTTGTTTCTGAAGAGTCAAAAATTGTTAAGAATGCAATCAACACAGGTGTTCCTCTTGTTAAAGGGAAATACAATCCAGTTTTAAAGCAACTTGAAAGTGTTTGCCAGAAAATAATGTCTTAGATTAGAGGTGGCGTATGTCATTAAAAAAACGTCTCGAAGATACGACGGTTGAAAAAGGAAGTCAAAGATTTTCAGATAAAGAGAAAGATCCTTATCTCGAAATGAAAATGAAGATTCAAACACAAGTAATCAATGATTTGGACATTGATTTTAATGAAATTTCTGATCACAATGAAGCCTTGAAGCAAGAGCTTAAAATTATAATTAGTAAGAACATTGAAAAAGAAGCACTTAATTTAACGCCTGTGCAAAAAAAGAAAATCCTAGAAGAACTTCTTGATGAAATTATAGGATACGGTCCAATAACCACACTCATTCAAGATACATCAGTGACAGAAATTATGGTGAACGGTCCGAATCAGGTGTTTGTTGAGGTTTCAGGGAAACTTGTAAAAACAGAGATTCACTTCAAAGACAATGATCATGTGATGCATGTCATCAAGAAAATTGTTTCTACCATTGGAAGACGTATAGATGAGAGTTCTCCTATGGTTGATGCCCGTTTATCAAATGGTTCGCGTGTAAACGCCATCATTCCACCACTCGCAATTGATGGTCCTTCACTCACCATTAGAAAGTTCTCTGAAGATCCATTCGGGATTGATGACTTAGTAGGGTTTGGAACGTTAAACTCCAAAATGGCAGAGTTTTTAAGGGCTTGTGTTGAGGGACGTATGAATGTGGTTGTATCTGGCGGAACAGGAAGTGGTAAGACGACGACATTAAATGTATTATCATCTTTTATTCCTGATGATGAGCGAATTGTTACTATAGAAGATGCTGCTGAGCTACAATTGCCTCAGCCTCATGTGGTTCGATTAGAAACGAGACCGCCGAATGTGGAAGGAAAAGGAGAAGTTAGTATTAGAGATTTGGTTAAGAACAGCTTGCGTATGCGTCCAGATCGTATCGTAGTTGGTGAGGTACGTTCAGGTGAAGCTTTGGATATGCTACAAGCCATGAACACAGGTCATGATGGCTCGCTTACTACAGGTCATGCCAACTCACCAAGAGATATGCTGTCCAGACTTGAAACAATGGTATTAATGTCAGGGATGAATCTTCCAATTAAAGCGATTAGGGATCAAATTTCATCAGCGGTTAATCTAATCGTACAACAATCAAGACTCGTCAATGGGAGTAGAAAAATAACCCACATTACAGAGGTGCTTGGAATGGAAGGCGATGTAATCATTCTTCAAGATATATTTAAATTTGATCAAAAGGGTGTTGACGCACGTGGCCAGGTCATAGGGGATTTTGTATTCACTGGGATTATGCCAACCTGCTTGAAAGAGCTTAGAGAACATGGTATCCATATTAACAATTCTATTTTTAATAATTTATAAGTTGAGTTATTTTAGACTGAAGGGCGATTGGTGGTGATTTTATGATGTTAATGATTGGCGTGGTTATGATTTTTTTTAGTATTCTCTTTGCTGGAATATCATTCTCATTGAGAACGAAAAAGATCAGAGTCATAGATAAATTAACTGAATATGATGAGTCAATAGAAAGAGAAGTAGACGCAAGAATCGCTAATGAAGTCAAACGTGGGCCGATTAGTAAAATTGCAAGCCTATTAACACAATCTTCATCTAAAAAGAGAACGATTAGTAAAGCTGCTAAAAAATACAATCAAGCTAATTTTTCAATGACCTATGAAGAATTTGTTGTAGTAAAGTTCATGGGATTGGTGAGTGTTGGTTTTTTTGTGTTTGCCATCACACGTAATTTTTTAATATTTTTAATATGCCTAGTGATTATTTATACGATACCAAACTTGATCGTTAACGCTAAGATTTCCAAAAGAGTGAAAGCGTTTGATATGCAACTGAATGAAGGCTTGGTAATGATATCTAATGCCTTAAAAGCAGGTTATTCATTTTTACAATCCTTAGCAGTGGCAGCTGAAGAAACGCAACCACCATTTTCTACGGAGTTCAAGATTTTATTAAAAGAGTTAAGCCTTGGAATACCACTTGAGGATGGCTTAAATAATTTATATGATCGTATTAGCTCTGAAGATTTACAGCTCATTATTAATGCTATTTTAATACAGAAGGATGTTGGTGGTAACTTATCTGAGATCATTGAAAATATTGCAGAGACAATCCGAGAAAGGCAACGTATTAAGAATGAAGTTAAAACACTTACTGCACAGGGGAAACTCTCTGGATTAATCATCATGGTAATGCCTGTTTTTCTTGGCGTCGTCATTTACCTCTTTGATAATGCATATATAGAAACTTTGTTTGTGACCTTACCTGGAAGGATTATGCTTGGAACCGCGATGTTTAGTCAGTTTATGGGATGGTTATTTATCCGTAAAATTATTAATATTGAATACTAGGAGGTTAACATGCTATATATTGCAACTTTTTTGATTTTTATAGCAATCCTTTTAATGTTCAATTCAATTATTAATCGGATGACGGCATCTAAACGTAAAATTGAAAATAGAATGACCTATATTGAAGGGATTGATAAAGCAAATGTCGAAGTGGATAATCGTGCATTTGGTGAACGCGTAATTGTTCCTATGTTTACAAACTTAGGTCGCCGCGTTATGGCTTTATCCCCAGATTCTATTACCAAACAAAGAAAAGCTCTTTTCGAGCGTGCAGGATTTCTTAAGACATCTTCTTATGAAAGAATTATTGCTAGAAGATGGTTGACGACGTTGGTACTTACATTGAGTGTGTGTTTGTTATTAAGTCTGATTCATGTACCTGCAGCAGGTATTTTTGTCATTGCATTTTGGGTGATTGGATTCACTCAAATCATTTATCGTTTTACTACGAGAGCAGCAGTAGAAAAGCGAAGTAGTTCAATTGTTAAAGCGCTACCTTATACCTTAGACTTAATTACTGTAAGCGTAGAGGCGGGATTATCACTTGATGGTGCAATTGGTAGAATCGTATTAACCATTCCAGGTCCACTTTCTGAAGAATTTGCAAAAACTTTAAAGGAAATGCGAATGGGAATTGATAAAAAAAATGCACTTAGAAACATGGCTAGTCGTTGCGATGTCAGAGATTTATCTGTGTTGGTAAATGCATTAATTCAAGCGGATGAACTGGGTGTTAGCTTAGGTAAAGTATTAAGAATTGAAGGCGCACAATTAAGAGAGAAGAGAAAACAGGCTGCTAAAGAAAAAGCTATGAAAGCTCCAATTAAGATTTTATTTCCTATGATGATTTTCATCTTTCCTGCAATTTTCGTTATTATCCTTGGCCCTGCAGTGATTCAAATTATTGAAATGTTCAAGTAAGAGGTGCTCATAATGAAAATAATAAAAGTACAGAGAATTATAAATGCGAATACTTTTATGAAAAGACTCAGAGGGTATATGTTTACAGAAAGACCGACAATAAAAGAGGTTTTAATTCTTGATGATTGCAACAGCATTCATACCTTTAATATGAAATTTGACATAGACGTTCTGTTTCTTGATGAGGAAGATCGAGTGATTAAAATTCTCAGGGGACTTAAAAGAAGAAAAATCATTCCCACTGTACCAGACTGTGTTAAAGTCGTTGAGGCTGCCTCACCATTGTTGTCTTCGGTTGAGTTAAACGAATGTATACGTTTCGAGAAACACGATTAGAGGGCGTAATAATTTGCACATTACGATCGTGTAAGCACATAGCTTTTGAACTGTGGCTGTGATAAAATACCTTTATAGAACTTGAGTTATCAATAGGAGGTATAAGTGGAAAATTATACGATTGTACTTGATTATTTTAAAGCACTTAAAGAACCTGTAAATGCAGGTAAAGTTTCTGAGGAAACGGGCGTAGATCGAAAAGAAGTCGATAAGATCATGAAGAAGATGAAAGAGGAAGAAGTTATTGTTTCACCGAAGAGATGCTATTGGGAGTTTAAGAAATAGAAGCTTGTGCTTCTATTTTTTTTCATTATATTCATAAAAATAAAAAAAGCATGTATCGGGGGAGATACTTGCTTTTTTCATATTAGTGGGGGATTTATCTAAATGAGAAAGTTTGCTTGACGTTCTTTATGTGTTTAGTATATTCTTAGAATGTTAAGTCAATATCAACATAATGTAAGCATTTGAAAAGAAACTGTGAAGATTCCATTAATGAATTGCCTAAGTACATTTAAGGTTATTTTAAGCTAAAAGGATTACACTATTGGCATCTTGTGCAGAAATATTAATGAAGGGAACGACTGACATGAAAAAAACAATCGCGATACTACTCTCTTTACTTATGGTATTCGGTCTTGCTGCATGTTCAAAAAGCGATACCAATACTGGAGATAACTCATTTTATGTCTATTCTAAAGACTATGGGTTCACAAAAAATGAAATGGCTTATTTATACAACTACGTATATAGCCAGAGCGCATCTTATTTATCATATTTAGGCGTTGATACAACTAAGTCTTTGAAAGATCAGGAGTACATGGATGGTACATCGTGGTTTGACTATATGATGGAACAAGCTGTTAGCTATGCGAAGGATTTCTTAATCTTTTCAGAAGCAGCAAAAGATCGTGGCATCGAACTGGATGAATCAGATATGAACCAAATTCAAGAAGAACTAGATGCAGTATTAAATTCAGCAAAAGAAGCTGGTTTTGATACGGTAGAGGCGTTCTTTAATGATACGTTTGGTGCATCAATGACGAGTGATGAATATAAAAGCTTCCTCGAAAAAAGCACACTTGCTTACAAAGTATACTCAGATATCGAAAATTCATACGAGTTTACAACGGATCAAATTCAAGAACATTATACTAATAATCAAAATGAATTCGAGTATATCGATTATTTAGTATACTCATTTGCAGAGGACACCGATAAAGGCATTACTGCTGAAGCTGCTGAAAAAAGTGCGGATGAGTTAGCAGCAGTAACATCACCTGAAGCTTATAAAGCTTATGTAGAAAACTATATTAATGGCATTAATGAAGATGGCTCTTTAGATGTTGAAGCTGAGATGACAAAAATTGAAGCAAGTGATATGTTCTATACACAAGGCGATGAGGTAAGTGAGTGGGGATTTGCTGCGGATGCTGCGCTCAATCAAACACTTGTAACTAGAAATACTGAGAACCATGTTTATACAGTGTATCTTTTAACTCAATTGCCATATCGTCATGAAGCTGCTACAGTAAATGTAAGACATATCCTATTGACTGCTGACACGTATGGCTCTGATGAAGAAGCAAAAGCATTTGCTGAAAAAGTACTTGATGAATGGAAAGCAGGAGATGCAACAGCAGAGAGCTTTGGTGAGCTTGCAAAACAATACACTGAAGATCAAGGTTCAAGCGCAACGGGTGGATTATACGAAAATGTCGCTGAAGGCGATATGGTTCAAACCTTTAACGATTGGATATTTGATCCATCAAGAGTTGTTGGTGATACAGGAATTGTTCAAACCGATTATGGTTATCACATTATGTACTTCGAAGGAAAAGGCTATGATCAATGGCAAAACGAAGTTATCAGCAGTATGAAACAAGTTGCTTACAGTGCTGACTATTCAGCATTACAACAGCAATTCCCTATTACTGTTGAAACAGAAAAGTTAAATGACATTGTAGAATAATTATAAACGAACAAAATGAAAGAGCAGTTTTTTCCATTAAGGAGAAAACTGCTCTTGCTTTAATTAAATGGTCCATTGGTTATGAACAATACCTATCAGCTTCCAATCTGAACCAACTGGTTCAAAAACCAGAATCAAACTTGACCAATCAATGCCACCATATTGTGGATCAAACCCAGTGAAGTGGAACTCAACAAAGGTTGCACTTGGATAGACACTTGCAATGTTATTGATTGAATTCCCAGTACCAATAACGGTGTTTATGCCGATCACATGTGGCGAAATGTAGTCTTCATCATATACAAATTCAGAATAATAATCAGAATACGTTTTAGTAATTGGATCACCAGAGCCATCATATGACCCCCAAGTGTAAAGCGAATTATCTTGCATTAGAGTTGCAATTGCTGTGGATGAAAAGCTGAGATCATTAACCGTATCCACATATCCATAAGGGGTAAATCTTACACCTTGAGTGGCATGAACATAACTTGCTAATAGACTCATATCTTGATCTTTTAGTGCTTGAACCACATCAAGCGCGGATAAAAGAACTGTATTTGAAATGGTGCTGGTCTGTGGTGAGTTAAGCTGATCTTGCAACAAAGTGATTTGTTCGTTGAGATCGGTTATGGTTTGGTTTGCAATCTCAAGTTGTTCTTGTAATTCATTATTGGTTGAAGCAACGGTTGTTTCAGGTGCAGTAGTCGTAATCTCATCGGTTGAAGAAGTTTCATTTTGACAGCCTACAGAGATTAATAGTGTAGTTAGTATAAATATGCCAATAGTAATAACACGTTTTTTCATAATATCACCTCGTTATAATTATACCACCAGTCGAATCAGCTAATATTATAATTAAATGACAATTTAGACTTGTCTAGTGGTTGAAATTATGTCATAATAGCAGGGTAACATGCGAGATTAACTCAGTTGGTAGAGTGTTTCCTTGACGTGGAAAAAGCCAGAGGTTCGAGTCCTCTATCCCGCACCATTAAGCTAAGAACGAATCGTTCTTAGCTTTTTTATATTTGGCAATAAAGTCATCTTACATGAGTGGTGAAAATAGTTACAAGTTTACTTTATAAAAATGATATAAAGTTTATCTTTTATAGGGATAAAGGTTGCTTAGCTATGGATTTTTATGATAAGTTGAATTTAGAGAGAAAGTATGGGTAAAAATGAATCGTAATTAATCTATAAGGTGGTGTGGGCATGAGAAACGAGGTTTATTTAAAGCATTCTCCTTTTGGAGAGTTGGGTTTAATCGTCATGGAAAACTGTGAAACCATTGGTAAATGGATTGACGATCATTTACTCGAAATGAGAAGACCGTTTTTAGATGAGGGCTTAGAACTACCAGATAGTTTCATCATCAATAAAAAAGAGGTCCGTTTTTCGAATGGTGAAGGTAAGGTGTTTTTAGAAGAATCGGTAAGAGGAAAGGACATCTATATCGTTACCGATATAGGAAATTATAACATTACTTATACGATGTTCGGCTATGTAAACCGGAAAAGCCCAGACGATCATTTACAGGATGTGAAGAGGGTATTGTCTGCAATGGCTGGTAAGGCTCGAAGAATTACTCTGATTATGCCTTTGCTTTATTCTTCTAGACAACACAGCAGAAAGGGTAGAGAGTCTTTAGATTGTGCAATGGCACTTCAAGAACTGGAAAAACTTGGTGTCGATGATATTTTGACATTTGATGCACATGATCCTACGATTCAAAATGCAGTCCCTTTGATTTCTTTTGAAAATTTATATCCTACCTTAGATATTGTAAAAAGGTTTATTTCAGATGAGAGAGACCTCTTTAAAGAGCCTTCTAAGATGCTTTTGATCAGTCCAGACACAGGCGCAATGGACAGAGCGGTTTATTACTCTAGTGTGCTCGGCTTTGATATAGGCCTATTCTATAAAAGGCGTGATCATAGTAAAGTTGTCAAAGGTAAAAACCCAATTGTACAGCATGAGTATATCGGAAAAGATGTGAAAGATTGCAATATTTTAATTGTAGATGACATGATTGCATCTGGTGAATCTGTTTTTGATATTGTAGAAGAGTTGAAAAAGCGTGAGGCTGGTAAAATTTTTGTTGCAACAACATACGCTTTGTTTACTGAAGGCATAGATAAATTTAATCGATTTTATGAAGCAGGTCTGATCGATCGTTTATATACGACCAATTTATCTTATGTACCAGAAGCAGCAAGGCAAGCACCTTGGTTTTCTGAAGTAGATATGTCGGAGTTTATCGCAAGAGTTGTCAATCGATTGAATTTTGATCAATCCATAAGCGATCTAATCGACAATCGTAGAAGTATCAATGAACTTCTAAATTATGCTAAGAATTTAAAATAAAGCTCCAAGCATATAAGCACTGATCAACCAAATCATCTTTTGAAATACAAGCAATTGTAAAATAAAAAAGGTTTTAAGCATTCTCTCTTGAATGTTTAAAACCTTTTATTATTATAGCAATTCGATGACGCTAATGGTCGAATCATCTTTAATTTCCATATGTTCAGAAAAAAGTTCGAATATTTCTGAAGGTGTTTTACTTTTTGATAAATGCTTCATCAATACTTGAACAGCATTGTCTAAAGCAAGGCTATCGTTCTCGTATAGACCGTCAGTGTAGGTTAGGATGCGCTTTAATTTATGAATATCAATGGTAATGGTGTTAATATTATCGATGTTGAGAATGCCAAGGATAATGTTGTTAGAGGTAAGAGAAACGATGCTTTCATCTTCATAACAGAAGAGAGCATCGGGATGTCCCATATTCACATAGGTTATGGTCTCTGAGTTCAAATCAATATCCATGAATATACCCGTGACATACTTATTGCTATCTATATCATCACTGTTTAAATCACATAAAACATTGTTGATTTCCCTTAAGGTATCTGCAATGGGCAAATAAGCCATTAAATCATCAAACATCTGAGTTACAACCAATGCAACGAGAGCAGATGAAACGCCGTGACCCATAACATCTATAATGGCATTAAGATATCTTTTTTCATCTATTTTTTTAAAATAAATGAAGTCGCCTCCAATTTCGTTGAACTCCTTAAGCTGAAACTCAAAAGTTATGGACTCGTCGACATACTCATTTGGTAAAAATGAGGAAAGTACTTTTTTTGCAACTTTGATTTCCTTTGATAGCTCTTCAAGTAACATTTTTTCACGGGTAATGTTGCGACCGATTTTAAGGAATTTCTCGATCATATCATGAGAATTGACGATCGGTGTGATGGTTGCTTCTTCATAGAAAATATTGCCATTTCTACTTTTGTTAATAAATATACCTTCCCAAACGTGTCCAGAAGTGATTGTATTCCACAGACCTGTATAAAAGGACTCAGGATGCTGCCCCGTTTTAATGACTCTAGGTGAATTGTTTATAAGTTCATCTCTTGAATACTCAGAGAGCTCTTCAAAATAAGGATTTGCATATTGAATATTCCCTTTTCGATCTGTAATTACGATGGAATTTTGCGCACTGTTAAATAGATTGTCCAAAAGGGTATTCTCATTGATTAATAGTTCAGAACGGATGTATTCCTTAAGCATCGCATCGAGTTCAACTTGATAAAATCCTTCTCGGAGCATACGATAAATTGCGTGTTCATATAGTCTTTCGAAGTGGATGACATTGTCGGGAACATTGATAACAATTACATGATTATAGGACTCTTTAATTAGAGCGAGTGCGCGATTGGTAAAATCGATTTTGCAGTATTCAATCACTAACAAATTATAGATGAAATTAGGCTTTTCAAATGATTCTGAAACATTTGTAATGGGTTCACACACATCGGTGTAGTTTTCAATAGACTTTAGTATTGGGGCATAGTATTTCGGTGATGTTACGATATCAATATAAAGTGAAAAACGTCTAAACATATCCCCTCCAAGATTACTTCTTTTGTTGTTGTCTCTTCTTCTTTGTCTTTTTCTTCATAACGGAGTACCCAAATGTGCCAAGCTGTTTTCCAAGTTCATAATAAGCACCATGAGCATATGCAATGGGCTCTGCAAAATCAAGTCTGAACTTTCCAGATTCCTCTAGATACTGGTCATCAACAGTAACGCCTAAAACTTTGGCTAAAAACATATCGTGCGTTCCCAGTTCGAGAACTTGTGTCACCTGACACTCTATGTTAACGGGAGATTCTTCAATCATAGGAACTGAAGAATGAAAACCCTTAACAGGGGTTAATCCGCACTCTTTAAATTTATCAAAATCTCTTCCAGACTTTACGCCACAAAAATCAGTTGCTTTTACAAGCGCCTTCGTGGTCAAATTAATCGTAAAGAAGCCAGAAGCTTTAATAAGATCATAAGAATATCTTTCTTTTCGTATAGAGATATATGTCATGGCAGGGTCCGTACAAACAGTTCCCGTCCATGCAACCGTAAGTATATTAGGCTTTTCCATGGAACCACAAGTCACCATGACAGATGGAACTGGATAAACCATTGTACCTGGTTTCCATTGTATTTTGCTCATTAATTTACTCCTACTCTTTTGTTAAATTATAGCAAAATACAGGATTATTTTAAAGTAAATAAAAAGTTAATGTTGCATGAACCCTGTTTTCATACTACAATTAAAGTGTCAAAATGACATAAAGGAGATTTTTATGAGTGGAGTCGTTCTAAACTAATAACTTAAAAGGTTGAAAGCAATAGCCCATTTGGGCTTGTTTGTGTTGCGTTCACCTAAGTTGGTTTGGAACACTATGATCTAATGTAGCTAACAGTAGACCGTGTGCGTCTGCTGTTTTTTTGTTATCCAAGACAGGTAAAAATTTACATTTCAATAAGATCATTCAATCCGTTTAGGTGGACATATCAAATGGACAAGGAGAACAATATGTCAAAAATGAACCACAAAAACACAGTAAATCATATTTACAACATTGAACACGCTGAGAATTTACTAGAACTAAAACAAATTAAAGCTATTTTACAAACTCTGGCAGTAACTGATGAAGTAAAGGAACAGGTTGACCAACTTGAAGTACTGACAGACTACTATTTAATAAAAAGGCATCAACGTGAAACGACAGAAGCGCGTATGATTTTAGATCACTCAGGAAGTATACCGCTTCACGGTTTAAAGGGGGTAAAAACACAACTCGATAAGCTTAAACGATCGGAAATAATGAGACCAGTAGAATTTGAGCTCGTCGTATCATTTATAAAAGAGTCTACAAGAATGAAAATATTTATGAATGATCTCAGTTATCTTGAAACGGAAGTTGGCACCTATGCAGGTGCTATCGAACCGCTTCATGAACTGTATGATGAAATCGTAAGAATTATAGTCAGGCAGCAAGTGGATGATAATGCAAGTAGTACGCTAAATAAAATTAGAAAGAAAATTGAAATCGTTGAAAGCCGTATTAAGTCGAAACTTTCAGAATACGTTGTAGGAGAGCAATACCAAGGTTTACTTGCAGATGCGGTTATCAGTCAACGCGATGGACGATATGTCATACCGGTAAAAAGTGAGCATAAGAAAAGGCTGGATGGTATGGTCTTAGATCGTTCTAGATCAGGAGGTACATTTTTCATTGAACCCGCAGCGGTTAAGAAGCTATCAGATGAGCTAGCTGCATTGCGAATAGACGAAGAAAATGAAGTCTATAGAATTCTATCGGAGTTAACCAATCATGTGGCTTCAAGACATTTTGAACTCTTTAGAAACTATGAAATCATGGTAAACTACGATTTTTTATTTGCGAAAGCGAAGCTCTCGAAAAAGTTTGAAGGCGTTTCTGCGAAATTAAACTTAGAAGGAAAGATTACCATCGCTCAAGGCAGACACCCTTTATTGACCTCCCAAGCGGTACCTTTAGATATTCGACTTTCATCGACACAGCGCAATCTGGTTATTACTGGACCTAACACTGGCGGTAAGACCGTAGCTATGAAAACGGTAGGCTTGTTTTGTATGATGACACAGGCGGGACTACACGTTCCGGCGAGTAAAGAAACGGAGCTACCAATTTTTGAACGTTTCTTGTGTGATATCGGTGATGGACAAAGTGTTTCTCAAAACCTTAGTACTTTTTCAGCGCACATTACAAATATCATTCGAATTTTAGAACTTGCAAATGAGAAGTCCTTGGTTATTCTTGATGAAATCGGTGCAGGTACGGATCCAAGTGAAGGAATGGGAATTGGCATCGCTGTACTTGAAGCATTAAATCAAAAAAAAGCTTATACCTTAACCTCAACGCACTATAATGAAATCAAAGCGTTTGCAGATGAACATCCAGATTTTAGAAATGGTAGCATGGCATTTGACCTAAAGACCTTATCACCACTTTATCAACTGATAACAGATACTTCTGGACAAAGTAACGCACTTCACATTGCACTAAGGATTGGTATGCCTAAAGATTTGATCGAAAGGGCACATGAGCTTGCTTATAAAACGGAATGGTCTGATATGGCGATACTAGAAAATGTTGAGATCAATGAAGTGATTAATATACTGGATCAGAAAATAGAAGAGACTAAATTTCAATCTGAAGTTGTAGATCAAGTAGAGCTACTGACTGAAAGTCAAAATGATATTAGCCATAAAAATCAAATCAATGGATCAAAGTATCGTCCCAGCTGGCAATCCGAATATGCACTTGGAGATTCAGTTTGGGTAACGACTATGAATAAACCTGGCATCGTCTCACAAACGTGTAACAGTAAAGGTGAAGTTGAGGTAATCGTTTTAGGTAAGCGAATTAAGGTTAATCACAAAAGGCTGAAGCCTTATATTGAACAAAAAGAGCTCTATCCGGAACAATATGATTTAAATATCGTTTTAGAAAGTAAAATCAATAGAAAAAAAGATAAGTTAATAAGCAAAGGTAAAGGAAAAGGCATAATCATCGAAAAATAGGGTATTAAACTACAGAAGGGTTTTAAAAATAATGTATTTTGGGAGGCGAACTTATGAAAATTGCAATTCAAGCAGGGTTAAGTGAACTGACACAAATGCTAAGAGCTAAAGGGTATGATGTGGTCCCTTTTAGAGATGGTGGAGAAAATATTAGAATTACAATCCTTAATGATGTGGATGAGGAGTATGAAGAAATTGATCCTGTGACCTTCATGGGGGATGGCGATGGTGAAATGGTATTGCTTGACGCATCTAGGTTAAGTCAAACAGAGATATTTGCTTATGTTGAGAAGTATATGCATTAATTACAAACGTTTTTGAATTTGTGTTGAAAAGTTTGAAAAGCTATATTATAATACACTCAATAGTATAAATTGCTAAGAAGGAAAGTAGTAGGTAGCTATAGTCTGTAGAGAGTCATCGGGTGGTGAAAGATGACGGCTGAATGACCGAACTCGTTCTGGAGCTGTTTTTGTGAAAGCAAAAACCGGATCGCTTCCGTTAAAGGCTTTGAGTGGATTGCCTAGGCAATCAAATAGAGTGGTATCGCGGGTTCTTCGTCTCTAACGAAGAACCCTTATTTTTTTTTGAAAGGGGTTATTTGATGCGAGATTATATGCATAAGGAAATCGAGAAAAAATGGCAGCAGCGCTGGGACGAAAAGCAAAGCTTTAGAGCCTATAATGATTATTCAAAACCAAAATATTACCCTTTGGTTGAATTCCCATATCCATCAGGTCAAGGCTTACACGTAGGGCATCCACGTCCATATACAGCACTTGATATCGTTGCTAGAAAAAGAAGAATGGAAGGATACAACGTACTATATACAATGGGATGGGATGCGTTTGGATTGCCTACAGAAAACTATGCGATCAAAAACAAAATACATCCAGCAATCGTTACGGAAGATAACGTTAAAAGATTTAAAGAACAACTTAGAAGTTTAGGTCTTTCTTTTGACTGGTCGAGAGAAATCAATACAACCGATCCGAGTTATTACAAATGGACACAATGGATCTTCATCAAACTTTTTGAAAATGGTTTGGCTTATAAAAAAGAGATGGACATCAACTGGTGTACCTCATGTAAGGTAGGCCTTGCAAACGAAGAAGTTGTCGGTGGTGTCTGTGAAAGATGTGGCGGTACAGTTGTTAAAAAAGCAAAATCACAATGGATGCTAAAAATTACTGAGTATGCGGAACGTTTAATCGACGATTTGGACGATCTTGATTATATAGAACGTGTTAAAGCACAGCAAAAGAACTGGATAGGTAAATCAACTGGTATGGAGCTTGATTTTAAAACGACTTCAGGTGATGTCCTTAGAATTTATACAACGCGTCCGGATACGATTTATGGAGCAACTTATATGGTTGTTTCACCGGAACATCCATTGATCGATGAACGCAAAGACTTGATTACCAATTACGATGCACTTATGGCTTATCGCGCTGAGGCAAAATTAAAATCTGATTTCGAGAGAACGGAACTTAACAAAGATAAAACTGGCGTCATGATCGAAGGCATTAAAGCGATTAATCCCGCTTCAGGTGAAGAAATCCCTGTGTTTATTTCAGATTATGTCCTTATGAGTTATGGTACAGGTGCAATTATGGCTGTTCCAGGTCACGATACAAGAGACTGGGAGTTTGCAAAAGCGTTTAATTTGCCGATTATTGAGGTCGTCAAGGGTGGCGATGTACAAAATGAAGCTTATACAGATTCTGAAGAAGGTATCATTGTCAATTCACCGCTTATCGATGGTTTGTCAGTAGCTGAAGCGAAAGAATCAATTGCAGATCACTTTGAAAAACTTGGTATTGGCGTAAGAAAAGTCAACTTTAAATTAAGAGACTGGGTATTCTCAAGACAGAGATATTGGGGCGAGCCTATTCCTCTCGTAAGCTGTCCTTCGTGTGGCTGGGTTGCTCTACCTGAAAGCGAGTTACCATTGACGCTTCCTGAAGTGGCTAGCTATGAACCAACGGATAATGGCGAATCACCACTTTCTGCAATGACAGAATGGATCGAAACAACTTGTCCTAAATGCGGCGGGCATGCACATAGGGAAACAGATACGATGCCTCAATGGGCGGGGTCAAGCTGGTATTTCTTAAGATACTGTGATCCAGATAATGATCAAGAGTTTGCAAGCATGGATGCACTTAACTATTGGATGCCAGTTGACTGGTACAATGGTGGTATGGAGCATACGACACTTCACTTACTTTACTCTAGATTCTGGCATAAGTTCTTGTTTGATATCGGTAAAGTTAACACAAAAGAGCCATATTTAAAGAGAACCTCTCATGGTATGATTATGGGAGAAAATAATGAGAAGATGTCTAAATCAAGAGGGAATGTCGTAAATCCTGATGATATTATAGGTGAGTTTGGTGCGGATACGCTTAGAACTTATGAGATGTTTATAGGTGACTTTGAGAAGAGTGTGCCTTGGTCGGACAATAGTGTAAAAGGCTGTAGACGTTTCTTAGATCGAGTTTGGAATTTTGCCGATGAAGTGGTACCTGGCGACGCTTTTTCTAAAGAGCTTGAAATTACGATGAATAAAACCATTAAAAAAGTTTCAGAAGACTATGAAACACTGAAATTTAACACTGCGATTGCAGCAATGATGAGCCTTATCAATGAGTTCAAAAAAGTTGAGCACATCAATCGCGCTGAGTACAGTACACTGCTTAAACTTTTAAATCCAGTAGCGCCTCACATAACTGAAGAACTTTGGGAGTCTTTAGGCTTTGAAGGTATGATTACAGAGCAATCATGGCCAACATTTGATCCAAATAAGACAGTAGAAGATGTTATTGAGATGGCAGTACAAATTAATGGTAAAGTAAGAGGATTAATCAGCATTCCGGTAGATGCTGATGCCGCTGCTGCTAGAGCACTTGCTTTAGAAGATGAGAAGATTAAATTGTTTACAGATGGTAAAACAATTGTAAAAGAAATTTATGTACCGGGTAAAATCTTTAATATTGTAGTAAAATAAGGTTATAGATCTCAGTTTAGAGTTAATAAAATATAGACTTGGAGGCAAAATGGAAAAGAAATTAGTAATTGAAGGTATGAGCTGTAATCATTGTAAAATGAGAGTGGAAAATGCTTTAAAAGGTGTCGAGGGTGTTTCTAACGCAGTGGTTGATTTGACTGATAAATCTGCTATTGTTACACTTAATGCTGATGTTGATGCAGCAGTGTTAAAAGAAACAGTTGAAGATGCTGGATACGATGTTGTATCAGTACAATAAAAGATAAAAAAAGTACCTGCATAGCAGGTACTTTTTTTTATATCATTTTTTTGAGAAAAGTGAACAATCATATAATTTAAAACATAAATAAAATTTTAGTCCAATGGAATAAATAATGAAAGATTAGTGCTTATTATCTGAGGATATAAAATAAAATGTTAATCAATTAGATGTCAACTTTTAATAAGTACATGGTATACAATTCATATGAAATGTTGTAGAATGTTAATCAAATGGTTTTGAATTTGATGCTTTCATTACATTAAATTTGTATCCTTTATTTCGAACGGTCACGATGTATTGATTGGTTGGATCAACCAATGCTAACTTTTTTCTAAGTCGGCTCACATGTGTCATAAGTGCATTGTAATCCCCCAAGCTCTTTTGACCAGTGATTAAATGGAACAAATATTCCATACTGAAAACTTCACTTGGTGCTTTGGCAAGGGTGTAAAGAATGTTAAATTCAGAGTGTGTTAAATCGAGAATTTTACCATTTAAATAGATTTGCTTTGAAAATGGATCGATAGACATATTGTTGTAAACGATTGTACCTTGTTCAGAGGCATACAATGACTCTAGATAATTTAGACGCTCATGTTGAATCCTTAATTTCATACAAAGTAGTTCTGGATGAGCGGGCAAGGTAACGTAGTCATCTGCACCATGAATAAACGCTTCTTTTAAAGAATCAATACAATTACTATGTTCGTAGGCAATCAGATATGTACAGTTGTAGAGTCTGCGTTTATAATCACAATAATCAGACAAGTCTGTATTGAAATGTGTAATAATGTCTGTTGTACTTGCAATCAGTGTGTGATTGTCTTTAAGTCCGGCATCGGTATACTCATTAAAATGGTTGTAAAGTTGATAATCAATATTGTGAAGCACTAAATATTGATTTAAAGGTGAAAAATGGTTTGTCCCATTTTCGATAACAATAACCTTTCGGTTTGACATAAATTGTGTCTCCTTGTAGCAAAATTTGCCAACTGTTATGACTTACCTTAATATACTGTAATGTCAGGCATTCAGGCAATCATCCTGTCAAAATATTATATATCATTAAGTTGGAAAATTTAATGTGATTTTAAAAATGTAAGGAATTGCAAGATTAAAATTCCATTAGAAATTTCAATATAGGATAACATAATTCAAGTTGAAAAAACAGTACTTTAGAACTATAATAAATAAAGTTATATGACTATTTAATAAATATACGAGGTCAAAATGAAATCCGGAATACATAGATTGTCTCAATACATAGACTTATATACAATGCCTATCGCGATAGCGAATGAGCAGCAGGTGTTGTTCTTAAACAAATCGTTTAGAGCAACCTTTTCTAATTTAGCTAGAAAAGTCGATTTAGAGTCACTCTTAAATCTGGAAACTAGCCATTTCGATGAACTCTCATTAAACAAGCACACCTTTAATTACCAAAATGAGATTTTTTCTGTATATGTGGATAATAACCAATACGAAGACAACCGCTCTTCGGATCGATTTGTCATGTATAAATATATGATGGATCATCATAAACGGCTCTACAAAGGGTGCGCAATAAAACCCCAAATTATTCTCAATGAAAAAAAACCACCTGTATTTTTTTTAAACCATGGTGATGAAAAGCATACAAGTTGTATGATTAAAGTTCATCCAAATGAATCAGTGAATGCGATTTCTTTGATAACGCTGGATTTTTTAATTAAGAGTATCGAACATAATGAAACTTTAAACCGTTTAGAACTAATTGCCAATGAAATCGACAAATGGGCTGAAGATAACGGTGTGAAACTTGAAATAATGCTCGTTAATTTGGATGTTGAGGGAAACCGCTTTCAAATTCATAATAATAATGGTCATGTCTATCTTGTAAAAAAAAGTGGTGAGCTTATGCGAATTGATGCGCAAAGGGAAGTTTCCTTTAAACTGGATGATATTGATTTTGCGATGTTATCTACAGAGGCTATGCCAACAGAAATTTTTAAATCATACGATGGGTATAACCCAATTCCGATATTCAATGAATCCTATAAGTACTTTGAAGCAAATAAGTTAAACTATAATACAGAGGTAGGCAATTTGCTGATTAAACCCAATCTGGGTGAATCACTGTATGCCTATAGTATCAATAGCCTTTCTGAAATGCAAAATGTAATCAATCATATATTGAAGGAGACTGAGGTTGATGAATCAGAAGAATTTGCTGTAAGGCTAATCCTAAGTGAGCTGGTGACAAATGCTTTTAAACACACACGTAAAGAGAGAGTAGAGCCATTTGTAAGTATAATGATCCATCTCACACCAAACTCGATTTCCATCGAGGTTTATAACATAGATCACTCAAAAAACCAAGAAGTATTAGAAAAAGCATGCCTACCTGAAGATATCCTATCTGAGGGTGGCAGAGGATTATTCCTCGTAAAAGAATTCGCAAACGCTTTATATGAGACGAATGATAGCGTAATTGCATTAGTAAAAAGGGGTAAAACACATGAAGAGAAGCTTGAAATTTAAAATTATGGCAATGATGCTAGTCGTCATAATTGTGCCATTAGCGGTATTGGGAACTATTTCATTACTGCAATTCACCAGTGAAACGGAGTCATCCGTTTATTCAAAATTAGATGACTTGGTTAATTTAACATCAGATGTGATTTCCAAGGAAATCGATGCATCGAGCTTGATCGGTAATATGATGAGTAATGATGCGAGTATCGTTGCATTTGCTGGTGGAGATAGTACTAAGAGAAGTGAAGCATACAGTGCATTAAAAAACTTAGTTGAAACGCATAGTGATGTCATAGAGATGGCACTGATTACAGATAATAAGGGAAATGCCGTTATATCAAATACAGATATGAACGCTTCTATAGATGTTAGTGAACGTGCATACTACCAAGAAGCAATAAAAGGAAACGTTGGACAAAGTGATGTTATTATTTCTAAAGCAACAAACCAACCGGTAATTGCTATTGCGCACCCAATTAAAAAAGGTAATACTGTAGTTGGTACCTTTATTACAACGATTAGATTTGATCAAATTGCAGCACACTCTAAAGCAATCAAAGTATTTGAAGGTGGCTACAGCTACATGTTTAACACAGAAGGTTTGGTTCTTTCTTACATAAATGCTGAGGACGAATTTAATCTCAATTTAAACGAATTAAATATTCCAGAATTAACAGAAATGGTGAAGAAAGTAAAAGAAGGTCAATCAGATAGTGCAATTTATACTTATAAAGGTGTAAAGAAATATGTGAGATATACCTCAATAGATGGTATGGGACTTGCAATCACTGCCAATTATGATGATTATATGTCTACGATGACAAAAATCAGAAATTTACTTTTTATTATTATTGGGGTATCTCTTGTCGTTGCAATAGCACTCAGTTTTTTCTTCGTAACGTTTAACGTTACAAGACCACTTAAAAAGCTTTCTGAATTAATGTCGGTTGCGGGAGATGGAGATTTAACTGTAAAATCGGATATTAAAACTGGTGACGAAATTGAGAGTATTTCAAACTCATTTAATAAAATGATTGAACATCAAAATGGTATTGTATCCAAAGTTAAGTCTGGCTCTAAGGAAGTAGCAAAATCGTCAGATGAAATTGCCTCATCAACTAACGATGTCAGCGATGCCTCTCAAAATGTGGCTAAGGCAATCCAAGAGGTAGCTGATAATTCAACAACACAAAGCCGTTCTATACTTGAAACAACCGAAACCATTTTACAATTAAGCAGTTTAATTCAACTCGCAAAGGTTAGAGCGCTTGAATCAGATAAAAATGCTGAATCTGCGATATCTAGCGTCGGTGTTGGTCGAGATAGCTTAAGTAATACAAAGCAATCAATTGATGAGATTAAAGCGATTACAGATGAAACGGGCAATCGTTTAAAAGAACTTGAAGTGTTATCAACAGAAATAAAGGGTATCATAGGAACTATAAATGCTATTGCTGAACAAACCAATTTATTGGCATTAAACGCTTCAATTGAAGCAGCTAGAGCCGGGGATCACGGTCGAGGCTTTGCAGTTGTCGCTGAAGAGGTTAGAAAACTTGCAGAGCAAACGGGTCAAGAAGCTGGCGGTATTACGAAAGTCGTTAGTGAAATGGTCAAGAAAATTGACAATGCAGTTGAAACCATGTCGTTTGGTAAATCAGCCGTTCAAAATGGCGTTGACAAAGCGATGGTAACGGATAGAGCCTTTATTCAAATTTATGATGCAGTTCAATCCGTTACACAAGATGTTAAGAAAATTGTCGAAATTACGGATAATGAAGTGAATAGCTCCGAGCAGATATTAACATTAATTGATACGGTTAGTACTTTGTCTGAGCAAAATTCTGCCAATGCCCAAGAAGTTGCTGCGGCAATTGAAGAGCAAACGGCATTGTTAGAGAGCATAGCAGCAGGTAGTGAAGAATTGACAGCGATGGCAACCGAACTAAACACCTTGGTAGAAAAATTCAAAGTTGAGGAGTAAGATATGAGAGTAGAAGTTATAAAAATTCCAGAGCAATTTTCAGTAACAGAAGCATCAGAGTTCAGAGAAATGACTTATAACCTTATGAAAGTAGATCAAATTACCTTTGAGTTAGATTTTTCAAACTGTAATTTTATAGACAGTACTGGACTAGGTGTGTTAGTGGGTCTTTATAAAAAATGCAATGAGACACATTCCAAAATGATTCTAAAACATCTTAAGAAAGACGTCGCTAGAGTAATTAGCATGACGCGTCTGGATCAAATCTTTACGATATTATAAATAAAAGGTATAATGATAATGGTACTCAAATAATGCTTTTAATATCGATAAGGAGGTTAAGTAATGGGGAAAAAGGCAATTGAAATTTCTAATCTCGACGTGGAAAAGTTAATCCAAATGTTAAACGAAGCTTTGGCGGAAGAGTGGTTAGCGTACTATCAGTACTGGGTTGGCGCAAGAGTTATGGAAGGCCCAATGAGAAGTGAAGTAGAACCAGAATTACTTTTACATGCAAATGAAGAATTGGCTCACGCTGAATTAATTATCAATCGAATTCTTCAACTTGGTGGAACACCTATTTTAAATCCAGCTAAATGGACCGAATATGCTAAGTGTCCTTATGCTGAACCTGTTGATCCTTATATTGAAGAAATATTGAAGCAAAATCTTGATGGCGAAAGATGTGCAATTCAAAGATATGAGGAAATTGCAGATTATACGAACGGTAAAGATCACTCAACTTATCAAATGGCAATTACCATATTAAATGATGAGCTTGAGCACGAACACGATATTGAAGATTTCTTAACCGATATCAATCGTTTAAAAGAAGACATCAAGAAATTTAGATTATAATTGAACTGAAACGCAAAAGCGAAACTTCGCTTTTGCGTTTTTAAAATCTTAAGGACAAGAGGCAAATATGGCAAAAGTAATCATTAAAGGTCAAAAGAAGAAAAAAGAATACGGATTTACGTACTTCTTATTTATCGCACTATCCATCGCACTTATATTTGTTGGACATAATATTGCCAGCAAGGGTACAGATTCATTTAGCCAAGCAGAAAACATTGGCGTTGAAAGAGGAACGGTTACTGAGATCATAGATCAGATCGATCAAAGCTATGAAGATCAAATTGACATTAATTTTGTGTCAAAAGACATTTTGTTTAACGTTAAAATGGAAACAGGATTACAAAAAGGTCAAGAGATTAGAGCATTACAGAGCTTAAATAATTACCTCAAAGTATTGCCAAAAGAAGTTCAGGTAGGAGATGCGATCTTGCTTTATGAGATGCCAAATGAGTATTATGGAACTGATTGGACCTACGGAGAATACTACAGAACGCCAGCTTTAGTTGTATTAGGGATTATATTCGCTTTAATCCTTTTAATCTTTGGCAGATCAAAAGGACTACAAACATTATTTTCACTTGTTTTAACGATAATGGCTGTTTTTTATGTATTTATCCCTGCAGTACTTTCAGGATTTAACATATACGCATGGTCACTGGTAATATGTGTTTTTGTTACAATTATGACCTTAGTTGTAGTGAGTGGCTTTAACCCAAAGACTTCTGCAGCGATAATAGGATGTATTAGTGGTATTGCAATGTCAGCTATCCTAGTACTCGTAATGAATAGTATATTAAAGCTAACAGGTGTTGTTGATGAGGCATCTGTCTATCTGTTACTGATGAATCCAGATCACCCTGTTGATTTGAAAGCTATTATTTTTGGTGCAATTATCATTGGTGCTATGGGGGCAATAATGGACGTTTCCATGTCGATTTCATCGGCGTTATATGAGATGAAGGAAAACTATGCTGCGCATTCTTTTGGGCAGTTGGTTGCATCTGGCATGACCATTGGTAGAGATATTATGGGAACCATGGCGAATACCTTAGTTCTTGCTTATATTGGTAGTTCATTATCGACGGTATTACTACTGATTACCTATAATTCATCAATTCTAGATTTAATGAATCGCGAGATGGTGGTTATAGAAATTTTACAAGCAATAATAGGTTCGTTAGGAATCTTAATGACACTACCGTTAACTGCTATCGCATCTGGTTTTCTATATACGAGAAATAATAACAGAGATCATCTCAAAAGAAGAGTTTAGTTTTCAGAAGTGTTGGTTGTCGGTTTAACTTTAGGGTAAGAATTTACTATTTACTATATAACTTGCCCACGATGGAGGAATTTTATGAAGCGACTCACCCCTCTAAGGTTTAAATCAATTCGGACAGCTTTTATTATGCCAATATTACTTCCATTAATGTTTATATTGACACTACTAACTTATCTACTATTAAATGGCGCTGATCATGTTTCTAAAATTTCGATAGAGACGGTTTCAGAACAATCCATGGTTCAAGTAGATGATTTATTAATGCACCATTTATCTGAAGCAACACAGCTCAATGCGGTAAATGTAGATAACTATAACACTTCTATACTAAATATTGAAAGTACACAAAATAGAGAGCGCTATTTCTCTAATCTAATTGCAAAATTTCCAGAAGTTACTATGACCTATGTTGGCTTTCCGGACAAGACGTTTTACGGTGCAAGACGATCGCAGGATGGCAGTATTCAAGTCGTTAAAAATAATAGTCAGACATCAGGGGCATCAGAGTATTATAATATTGATGAACATCACGACGCTTCAGATTTTGTTGAAAAATTTGACGCCTATGATCCGACCTTAAGACCCTGGTATATCAAGGCAGTAAAGACACAAACACCTGTTTTTAGTGATGTGTATAATCATTTTGTCTTTAAACAACCAACTATTACCGCGAGTTACCCAGTTATAGAAGAGGGAGAAGTGGTCGCAGTGTTTGGCGTGGATTACCTACTAACTTGGTTAGGAGAAACGCTATCTACAATTCCAATTAGAGAGAACGGACTAATCTTCATCGTAGATGAAAATAATAAATTGGTGGCAACCTCGAAATCATCTGATGATATATTTAAAATCGTCAATGGCAGTTCAGAGTTGATTAATGCTAAAGAAAGTAGCAATTTATTGGTTCAAAGAGCCGTTCAATTAGATGCTGCTGAAATCAATCAAACCATAAAAGTGGAGGGTGATAAATACAGTGTCAATCAAATGGCATTTAATCTACTGAATTTGAATTGAAAAATTTATGTTTTGCTCTCCTATGATGATTTTGTTGATCAGATGAATTCAGCGATTAAACAAACCATTACTGTAATTTTATTCAGTCTTATTTTGTTCATTATTATTTCATGGCTAGTAACGCGCTGGGTAACCAAACCGATTTATCATCTAAATAATGCAGCGAAAAAGTTAGCAGATGGTAAATTTGATTTTGTGACAGACGAAGTACGGCGTGACGAGCTCGGTCAACTTTCTCTATCGTTCAACGAAATGGCCTTAAAGCTAACTAGCTTAGTGACGACGCTTGAACAGCAGGTTGATGAAAGAACCAAAGATCTTCAGGAAATGAATGAATCCTTGAGCCGACTCTCATTTAGCGATGGTCTTACTGGATTGCCCAATCGAAGGAAGTTTGATGAATTTTATAGTACTGTTTTTGGAAAGAATGGTAGTCATAAAAGAGAAATGGCAATTATTATGATGGATCTGGATAACTTCAAAGCATTCAATGACACCTATGGTCATCTTGTAGGGGATGATTGTCTTAGAATGGTGAGTATCATATTTAGTCGTATTATTTATAAAAATAAGGATTTAGTCGCACGTTTTGGTGGCGAAGAATTTTCTGCAGTTTTACAGGGCTATTCGAAATCAGAAGTATATGATCTATGTGAGACCATACGAAATGAAGTTGCCAATACACCGCTTCAGATTTCTGAAACAGAAACAGTCTTTATTACGGTTAGTATTGGATACGTCCACTTTATACCAGATTTAAGTAAATCAAAAGAAGAATATATTAAATGTGCTGATCAGGCACTATATAAAGCAAAAAGTCTTGGTAAGAATAGATCAGAATCATTTTGTGAGTAATATTACAGTTATATTACAAAGGCATTGATAATGATTATCATTTATGCGCCTTGGATATATACTCCTTAAGCGAAATTTTCATCCATTTGGATGTTTAATAACAACTTAGGAGGTCATTATGAAATTTGTACTACCAGAATTAAAATACAACACGGAAGCATTAGAACCTTATATTGATCAAAAAACAATGGAAATTCACCATCAAAAACATCATGGTGCTTATGTTAATAATTTAAATGCTGCACTTGAAGGTAAAGCAGAGTTTGAGAATTTATCAATTGAAGAATTATTAAAGGGGTTAGATAAACTTCCTGAAAGCATTAGAGGAGCTGTTCGAAATAATGGTGGTGGTCATTACAATCACACACTATTTTGGGAAAGTTTAACGCCAGGTGGTAAATCTATTTCACCAGAGTTTGAGTCTAAACTTAATGCAGCATTTGGATCTTTGGAAGCATTTAAAGCTGCTTTTAAAGATGCCGCTTTAAAAAGATTTGGCAGCGGCTGGGCATGGCTTGTCTCCGATGGTGGTAATTTGAAAATTGTAAGCACACCTAATCAAGATGCACCAATTTCTGATGGATTAAAAGAATTATTGGGACTAGATGTTTGGGAGCATGCCTATTATTTGAATTACCAAAACAGACGTGCGGACTATATCGAGGCATTTTGGAATGTCGTGGATTGGTCAGTCGTTGAAAGTAGATTATAAGATTCATTAATTATGAGCTCTGGTAAGTTGCCAGAGCTCTTTAATTTTGCAATTGTTTCAGTTGTGTTAAAATTTGGAGCTCAACGCTAAGATGGTTTTGTCTAATTTGAGTAATACATGCGTTAGGAAATAAAGAGGTTGTAGCTTTGCTTTTTAATTGAGAATTAGTATTAGAAGCTTGGAAAATTTGATATAATAGTACACAATAATTGAAATAAATGCATTTGGAGGATTTTATGAAATTTGTAAACTGGAACGTAAATGGAATCAGAGCTTGTATTAATAAAGGTTTTCTAGATTATTTCCACCAAGTGGATGCAGATTTCTTTTGTCTGCAGGAAACAAAGGTATCAGAAGGACAAGTGGCTCTTGAACTCGAAGGATATCATCAGTATTGGAATTACGCTGTCAAGAAAGGATATTCAGGTACGGCTATATTTTCAAAGCATGAACCTCTTTCAGTAGCATATGGCATTGGCATTGAGGAACATGATCAAGAAGGACGTGTGATTACCATTGAACTAGATTCGTTTTATCTGGTTACGGTTTATACACCTAACTCAAAATCGGCGTTAGAAAGATTGTCTTATAGAATGCAATGGGAAGATGATTTTAGAGCTTATTTGAAGAAACTAGAGAATCATAAGCCTGTCATCGTCTGCGGGGATTTAAATGTGGCTCATAAAGAGATAGATATAAAAAATGCGAAATCAAATATGAGAAGTGCAGGCTTTACAATTGAAGAAAGAACTAAGATGACAGAGCTATTAGATGCAGGTTTTGTTGATACATTCAGATACTTTTATCCTGATAAAACGGATGCCTATTCATGGTGGTCGTATTTTGGAAAAGCGAGGGAGAAAAATGTTGGCTGGAGAATAGATTACTTTGTTGCTTCAGAAGCGTTAAAGCCAAGACTTGTTTCAGCAGCAATTGACGCACATATAATGGGAAGTGATCATTGTCCTGTTTTATTAGAAACTGAGTAGAAGACTAAATGCATTCACATATCGTTTAGGTAGAGTTGGTATAAAAATTGCATTTGATAATAGGTACTAATTATCGAAGGAGTGAACGGTTTGAAAAATATGTTTAAGTTTCTTGATGAAAATCAATATGTAATTGAAGAACTCACGGATGCGATTGTGGTAATTGACACAGAAGGTAAAATTACACACATTAATAAACGTGCCTTGGAATTACTTGAAGTAAGTCACGAAAACGCAGTTGGAAAGACGATGCTTTCTGTCTATCCTGAGTCGAAGCTCAATCAAACTGTAACCACTCAGAAAGTAGAAAGAAACATAAGACTCAATGTTCACAACAGAGTATGCATCGCTTCAAGAGTGCCTCTATATAAGGATGATGTCGTAATAGGTGCAATTTCAATTTTTGATGATATCACTCGCATGGAGCAAATGACCAGTCGCATAGAAGCGGATCGAAGCGAAATGTCAATTCTCAAAACAATATTAGAAATCGCATACGATGGTATAGTCGTCGTAGATGTTAATGGCTATATTACAATGATTTCTGATGCTTATAAAAAATTTATTGGTATTGGTGATGATCAGGTTATAGGCAAGCATGTTACCGAGATTATTGAAAATACGAGAATGCATATCGTTGCTCAGACGGGTATTCCCGAAGTTAACGATTTTCAAGAGATACACGGTGACTATATGATGGCGACGCGTATTCCCTATTATGTAGATGGTAAAATCGCGGGTGCAATCGGTAAAGTTATCTTTAGAAATGTTTCTGAGCTACAAAACATTAATAAAAAATTTAGCCGGGTTGAGAAAGAACTTAAGAATTTAAAATCAGAAATTAGCAGTTTGCATCGTGCAAAGTATAACCTAAACCAAATCATTACAGGCAATGAAGAAATAAATAAGTTGAAGAGTTATGTCAATAAGTTAGCACATTCGAAATCAAGTGTTTTGATACAAGGTGAAAGTGGAACGGGTAAGGAATTGTTTGCACATGCCATTCATCTTTCAAGCCATAGAAGAGAAATGCCATTTATCAAGGTAAACTGCGCTGCAATCCCAGAACACCTCCTTGAATCAGAACTTTTTGGCTATGAGAAAGGTTCATTTACAGGCGCAGACAAGAATGGCCGTATCGGTAAGTTTGAGTTAGCGGATCAGGGCACTATATTTTTAGATGAAATTGGAGATATGCCTCTTCAAATGCAGGCTAAAATACTTAGGGTGCTTCAAGAAGGCGAAGTTGAACGAATTGGCTCTAACACACCGAGACAAGTTGATGTTCGTATAATAGCTGCTACAAACAGAAACCTAAAAAGCATGGTTGAAGAAAAGTCTTTTAGAGAAGATTTATATTATAGACTGAATGTCATTAACCTAATGATTCCACCTTTGAGAGAACGTAAAGAGGATATTTTACTCTTATCCAATCATTTTATCGATCAATTGAATCAAGAAAATCACGGTAAGCTTAAAGGCTTATCAGAAAAGGCGCAAATGCAGTTATTTGCTTACGATTGGAAAGGCAATATTCGAGAGCTTAAAAATGTTATTGAACGTGCTTATAATATTATTGAGGGTGAAGAGTTTGTTCAGCCTTGGCATTTACCAGCACATATTAATAGTGGTAAATATGTGACGACGAGCGAACCGTTAAAAGAGCTTGTTGATGCTGCTGAAAAGAAAATTATTTTAGAGAGATTGATTGCTTTTAAAGGTAATAAAAGCAAAACTGCTGCTGACTTAGGAATTTCACGTATGGCACTTCACAAAAAACTTGATAAGTACGATATGAAGTAATTTATCAAAAAATATTTGCAAATTTTATATGAATTTACAATATAATTTCAACCGTGTTTCAAAATCAAATCAAAAAGTGTAAACGAAACTTTACAAGGGTTTATTAAAACGATTTACTGTAAACGAATGTTGACACTGGTGAAAAAGAGTTACGACAAGTGTAAATAATAATTTACACTTGTTTTATTTTTGTCAATAATTAATGCGAATTTTATTAATAATGACGTAAAAAAAGACGAAAAATACCAAAAATAATTAAATGGATGTACAAAAAGTTGGCATGGGAATTGCTTTTTATTATTGGCGTAGGATATTAGTCTATGAAAGGATGTATTTTATGGTGAAGACACTTAGGAACCCAAGGTATTTCAATGCGATTTACCAGATATTGTTGGCGATAGTTATTGCTCAGCAGATTTACGCTCCTCAAGGATTCAAATATGTTCACTTGGCATTGGTGTTCATAAGAATGATTATCTCTGAGGCATACGATGCAAAACATCGTTTCCAAAAAAATGAGGAATACTTTATACTAGCAATTTTGGTTACCACACTTGTTTCTATCGTAGAAAAAATCCTTACAATCAACCTTGGCTTGGTTTACTTGTTAGCCCTTGCAGTTGCAGTTGTCTTAATGGGTACTTTTTTAAAGACCATAATAGATGACTCTAAAAACTATCAAGGGACGACAAAGTTTCATGCCAAACACGTTGAGATGCTTCAAAAAGGTAAAGTTTTTACAAACGGCATACTTTATCTGATGTTGGGCATCTGTGGACTGATTCTCTTGTATGTTTCATACGAAATCATCAAACTATTAAGTTAGGGGGACAAACAAATGTTAGGTGTAATTGCTATTATCTTTACACTGTTAGCACTGATGTACTTAGCTTACCGCGGTATCACAGTGTTAGTATTAGCTCCATTGCTCGCTATGCTCGCTGCTATCTTATCAGGCGAGATTCCTGCACTTTACGCACTTTCTAGCATTTTCATGCCAGCAGCTGCAGGCTACATCAAGTCATACTTCCCAGTATTCTTGGCAGGTGCAATTTTTGGTAAATTAATGGGTGTTACTGGTGCAGCTACTTCTATCGCACACTTTATTTCAGAAAAAGCTGGTAAAAAGCATGCGATTGCTGCTGTTGTTGTTGCAACAAGTTTATTGACTTATGGTGGTGTTTCACTTTTCGTAGTTGTTTTCGCTATGTACCCAATCGGCGCTATGCTTTATAGAGAAGCAAACGTTCCAAAACGTTTACTTCCTGCAGCGATCGCACTTGGCGCATTTACGTTTACTATGACAGCTATGCCTGGTTCGCCACAGTACCTCAATACAATGCCTACAAAATATTTTGGTACAACAATCTATGCTGGTTTCTGGTTAGGAATCATCGGTTCTGCATGTATGTTCTTCGGCGGTTTGTGGTGGTTAAACAGACGTGCTAAGAAACTTAACGCTGCTGGTGAAGGCTATGGTAACCATGAAAATGAAGGCTTACAC
Organism: Fusibacter sp. QWL-12; assembly: GCF_058683495.1. Taxonomy (NCBI): domain Bacteria; kingdom Bacillati; phylum Bacillota; class Clostridia; order Eubacteriales; family Fusibacteraceae; genus Fusibacter; species Fusibacter sp. QWL-12. The sequence continues at coordinate 767,322 of NZ_CM178745.1, read as the reverse complement.
GAAAACTTTGATGATATTCCAAATTTCTGGGTTTCTATCGCTCCAATCATCATCGTATTTGTAATGAACTTCTTCTTAACAAATTACTATTTCAAAATGGACTCTGTAATCAACAAATTAAAAGCATACAATCCAGATGCTACTATTGATGGTACATGGCCAGTAATTATCGGTCTTGGCGTAGCAATCGTTTACGTTTTGATCTTCTTAAGAAAATATCTACAAAATACTAACAAACAAATCTTTGACGGTGCTGTAGGATCGTTATTACCGATCTTCAACACAGGTTCTGAAGTTGGTTACGGTGGCGTTATCAAGTCTTTAGCTGCATTTGGTACAGTTAAGGCTGCAATCGTTGCTATGGCAATCCCTTCAGTATTCAAAGTGGCATTCTCTACAACTTTATTAGCAGGTATCGTTGGTTCATCATCAGGTGGTACAGCTATCGCTCTTGAAGTTTTAGCACCAGAATTTTTAGCAATGGGTATCGATCCAGGTGCACTTCACAGAATCATGTTAATCGCAGCTGGTGGTCTTGATTCATTACCACACTGTGGTGCTGTTATCACATTACTTTCTGTATGTAAGTTAAACCACAAAGAATCATATTTGGATATCGCAGCACTTACAGTTGTAATTCCATTAATCACTGTTGTAGTAGTATGTTTAGCATACTTGTTATTTGGTATCGTGTAATAAAAAATAGAAAACTCAAATTATTTAAATCAAATTAAATTAACACTTGAACCAGATCACTTAAATGAATGTCGGATGGGGTCATTAAGACCCCACCCGCATGTTCTATATAATTAGGAAAATAAAGTTGGGATTTTAAATAGACTTTGATAGCAGCCTTTGTTGCTGTCATATTTCGGAGGGACAAAATGAGTAAGGTGATGACGCTTGAGGCGGCGATTGCACTTATAAAAGATGGCAGTACGATCGCAACCGGAGGATTTGTTGGTAACATGCATCCAGAGGCATTAAGTCGAGGGATGGAAGAAGCCTTTACAGCAGCAGGACATCCTAGAGATTTGACGCTTGTCTATGCGGCTGGACAAGGAGATGGAAAAAACAGAGGATTAAACCACTTTGGACAAGAGGGAATGGTTAAAAGAGTTGTAGGGGGTCACTGGGGACTAGCGCCTAAATTGGGCAAACTAGCACTAGAGGAAAAACTTGAAGCTTATAACTTTCCACAAGGTGTAATTTCGCATCTATTCAGAGAGATTGCTGGTAAAAAACCAGGCGTTGTTACAAAAGTAGGTTTAAAAACTTTCGTAGATCCTAGATTAGAAGGTGGAAAGATTAATGCTTCTGCTAAAGAAGATCTCGTCGAGTTAATGCACATTGGCGGTGAAGAATGGTTATTTTATAAATCATTCCCGATCGACGTTGCATTTATTAGAGGGACTTATGCAGATTCATTTGGTAACTGTACATTTGAAAAAGAAGCATTGAGCTTAGAAATGCTTTCAATCGCTCAAGCAGCAAAAAACTCAGGCGGTATTGTCATTTTACAAGTTGAAAAAGTTGTTGCAGATGGAACGCTCAATAACAAGCTCGTTAAAATACCAGGCATATATGTAGATGCAATTGTAGAAGCAAAACCAGAAGATCATATGCAGACATTTGCTGAACAGTATAATCCTTCATATAGCCAAGATATTAGAGTACCTGTTAAAAGCATCCCGCCACTTGAACTTTCAGAAAGAAAGTTAATAGCAAGACGTGCTGCAATGGAACTTAAACCAAATGCAATTACGAATCTTGGTATCGGTATGCCAGAGGGCGTTTCTATTGTTGCGAACGAAGAAGGCATAGATGGCCTAATTCTGACGACAGAAGCGGGCACAATTGGTGGTATACCAGCTGGTGGCCAAAGCTTTGGTGCAGCAACTAACCCAGATATGATTATCGATCAGCCTTACCAATTTGATTTCTATGACGGTGGTGGCCTTGATGTTACTTTCCTTGGTCTTGCTCAATGTGATGCTAAAGGAAACGTTAACGTTTCAAAATTTGGTCCAAAGGTACCTGGCTGTGGCGGCTTTATTAACATCTCCCAAAATGCTAAAAAAGTGGTCTACTGTGGTACCTTTACTGCTGGCGGTTTAGAAATTGCAATTGAAAATGGTGAACTAAAAATCGTTAATGAAGGTAAAGCAAAGAAATTTATTAAAGAAGTGGAACAAGTAACTTTCTCTGGAGATTATGCGTTTGAAGTTGGTCAGCCTGTAATTTATGTTACTGAGAGGGCAGTATTTGAAATTACAGACAAAGGATTAACATTAACCGAAATCGCACCAGGTGTAGATTTAGAAAAAGACGTTATCGGACAAATGGAGTTTAGACCTGCGATCGCAGAACCGCTAAAAACCATGGATATCAGAATTTTTAAAGAAGATAAAATGGGCCTCATGATATAAGGAATGGCAAAATAGTATAAGGAGTGTAAAAATATGAGATTAAAAGATAAAGTAGCTGTTGTTACAGGCGGCGCACAAGGAATTGGTAGATGTATTTGTGAAACATTTGAAAGAGAAGGCGCTACTGTTATCGCAGTAGATATGAATAAAGCAGAGTTCGAAGCTACTAACATTCATGGCTATGCACTTAACGTTACAGATAGAGCAGCAATTGAAGCTTTTACAAATGAAATCGTTGCTAAATATGGAAAAATTGATGTACTTGTAAATAATGCAGGTATAACAAGAGATGCATTAATTAATAAAATGACTGAAGATATGTGGGATGCAGTAATTAACGTTAACCTTAAAGGTGTTTTCAACATGACGCAATCAATTAGTCCAGTTATGATGGAAAACGGTCAAGGTAGTATTATCAATATCGCATCAGTTGTTGGTGAGTATGGTAATGTGGGACAATCAAACTATGCTGCAACTAAAGCTGGCGTCATCGGTATGATGAAAACTTGGGCAAAAGAATTTTCTAGAAAAGGGGCAGCAGTTAGAGTAAACAGCGTTGCTCCAGGATATGTTAATACAGATATGATGAAAACAGTACCTGACAAAGTTCTTGATCCAATTAGAGAAAAAACAATGTTAGGTCGTCTTGGCGAACCTCAAGAAATTGCAAATGCAGTTTTATTCTTAGCAAGTGATGAATCATCGTTTGTAACTGGCCATAACTTATCAGTTAACGGCGGATTAAGATTGTAGGAGGCAGTAAATGAGAGAAGTTGCAATAGTATCTGCTACTAGAACCCCTGTCGGTGCTTTTGGCGGTGCTTTAAAGGACGTATCAGTTGTGGATTTAGGTGTGATAGCTGCTAAAGAAGCAATTAAAAGAGCTGGCATCAAAGAAAGTGATATTGATGAAGTCCTCATCGGAAACATCTTAAGTGCAGGTCAAGGTCAAAATATCGCGAGACAAATCGCTATTAACGCTGGTCTGCCAGTAGAAATTCCAGCGATGTCACTTAACATTCTCTGTGGCTCAGGTCTTCGTTCAGTTAGCTTAGCTGCTCAAATTATCAGCAGTGGTGGCGCTGATGTCATCCTTTGCGGAGGTGCTGAGAGCATGTCTAATGCGCCTTATTTAGCGATGCAAAATCGTTGGGGCAGCAAAATGGGCCATGTTCAAATGGTTGACCATATGATTAAGGATGCATTAACGGATGCATTTAATGATTATCATATGGGCATCACAGCTGAAAACATCGCTGAACAATGGCATTTGACAAGAGAAGAACAAGATGCCTTTGCAGTAACCAGCCAAAACAGAGCTGAGAAAGCTCAAAAAGAAGGCAAGTTTGCAGATGAAATCGTACCTGTAGTGATTAAAACTAGAAAAGGTGAAGTGGTTGTCGATCAAGATGAGTACATCAAACACGGTGTGACCATGGAAACGATGGCAAAACTTAAACCAGCATTTAAAAAAGAAGGTACAGTTACAGCCGGTAATGCATCTGGTATCAATGATGGTGCTGCAATGGTTGTTGTTATGAGTCTTGAGAAAGCAAAAGAGTTAGGATGTGAAGTTCTAGCAGTTATTAAAGGATTTGGAACAAAAGGTGTAGATCCTTCAATTATGGGATATGGACCGGTTCCAGCTACTAAAGCAGCACTTGCTAGTGCGGGCTGGACAGTTGAAGATTTAGAGCTCATTGAAGCTAATGAGGCATTTGCTGCTCAATCGCTTTCAGTTGTAAAAGATCTTGGACTTAATCCAGAAATCGTTAACGTGAACGGTGGCGCTATTGCAATAGGTCATCCTGTTGGTGCAAGTGGTACAAGAATTCTTGTTACATTGCTTCACGAGATGCAAAAAAGAGATGCAAAAAAAGGGTTAGCAACATTATGTATAGGTGGCGGAATGGGTACAACGTTACTCATTGAAAGACCATAAATGAGGTAATTGAAAAATAAAAAGGCAATTCTGTGAGCTATCCCCATAGCACAGAGTTGCCTTTTTTAATATTACAAAGTTACATTTTATGAAATTGATTGGTTTTTTGATCATAGAAAAATCCAGCTGCAGTCAGGGTATCGCTTAATTCTCCTAAGTTCAGCTCCATATCATCACACAGTGCTTCTAAATCAGGATAAAAATCACGAAGCTTCATATTAATGACACCTAAAAGTATAATCGGATCATGAGGCAGTTCCATTAAAGTTCACCTCCTTATCTTTAATGGTTTTTTAATTCTTAGGATGTTTACTTATGCTATAATGATAAAAGATATGTATAGTAGAATCAAGTCTATGCATGTACATAGTTATTTAGGAGGATTACATGAATAAAAAGCTTATAATATCACTTGCCGTTGTCTTATGCGTAGCAATCGTCGGCGTATTTGGTTTCGGTATAGTCAAAGACATGCTGATAAAGAAAGATCCAGTTAATTATTTGTTATACAGTACAACAAAAAACAACCATACTGCCGTAGACGCTAGTTTTAATGGTAAATTTGAACTTGATAAAGAGGCGATGACATCTAATATGATGATGATATCTGCAGATCCAGAAGCCATGGCAACCTTTGTGACCTCTCTAGTGAACAATGTCACTATAGATGGTAAAGTTGTTTACAAACTCGATGGTAAAAATGCAGCGTTCCATTTATTTGAGAGTATGAATCTGAACTATGCTGGAAAACCGCTAATTGATTTTGCTTTTGGTATTGATCAAGAGCAGATGGTGATCAAGAGTAACACATTATACGACAAAGGGTTTGTTATGACTAAGTCTGAACTCTTTGATATGATCAACGAAGAAGAAGGCGTCGATCTAAACAAAATTGAAATTCAAAAATACATCGATGCTTTAAATCTTGAAAACGATTCGAATTACAAAGCTTTAACTAAAGATATTAAAGGATATGAAAATATCATCAGAGCATTTTTAGGTGGTCTTGAAAAAGGCGAATCTATTACAGTTACATTAGATGATGGTTCAAAAGTAAAATGTGACACACTTAAGATGACTGTAACCTATGATCAAATGCTTGATATGTATATCGACTTGATGAACGAAGCACGTAATGATGATGAATTAAAAGTATTGGTAAAATCTAAAGCAATCGAACTGATGAACCTAGTGCTTTCATCTGGCGATTATGAAATCATGGGCATTGATAAAGCTGAGCTAGAAACTGCAATCACAGAGTTTGACACGAATTTCGATACAGATTGGAATAATGGACTTGATGAAATGATTGCTATGTATCAAGACATGAAGGATCAAATGAGTACCGTTCTTGTTACAGACATCAACTACGATGTAACCGTAGCAATTGACAGCAAGTATCAAATCAGACAAATGACATACGCGATGGACATGATGGGGATTAAGATGGCTCAATCCGTTACTTTCAATGCTTTTGATGGTGATGTTGTGCCTGAGACTCTCGCAACACCAGAAAATAGTATTTCTATTTTAGCATTAAGTGAAGATGAAGATTTAGCAGCTGAAACGGGATATGATATTATGGATCAAGGTTTAACCAATATCATCGAAGGTGAAGCTCTAACAACACTGATGACTGATTTAAAAACATATGCAGAAGTGTTACCTGCTGATGAAAAAGAGGGCATCGTTGGAATCGCTGAGTATTTCTTTGAAAATAAAGATATGCTAAAAAGTTTACTGATGATGAATCTAGGTTTCTAAAATGGTTTCACCAATATCAAAGAAAAATAGGATAATTGAACTGGATATTATTAGGGGATTTGCATTATTTGGCGTCCTACTGGTAAATTTAACAATGATAGATGCGACGTTATATACTGACGTCGCATCATCTTTAACTGAATCGTTTTCGCTAAGTCTGTGGTTAATTGATACGCTTGCAGTCGGTAAATTTTACTCACTGTTTTCAATGCTGTTTGGAGCAGGCTTTTATTATTTTGTGTTTAAAGATGCATCGAGATTAGATGACGCAACACTATTGAAAAATACATCGTTATTTAAACGCAGGCTGATCATACTGCTCTTCATGGGGCTACTTCATATGACGATGGTTTGGTATGGCGATATTTTGCACGTCTATGCTTTTACTGGCTTTTTTTTAATTAGGAAACGAGATAAAACACCGAGAGCTTTGATTCAATCCGGTTTAATGTGGTGGCTTGTGTCAGCTGTGATTTTCGCTTATATTTCAAGTTTCCCATCATCCATGAATGATGAGCAAGCAAAAACTGCATTAATGGCTTATCAAAGTTCAAGCTATTTTGAGATGCTTTTGTACAGAATGACGCACGAAGTACCATTGGTTCTTACCAATATAGTGTTGGTTCCAATTAGGATATATGGACTTTTCTTGTTAGGCTATGGCTATGCAAAGTCAGGTTTTTTTAACCGGATTGAAGAACATCAGCTTTTGATCAAAAGAGTAGCGCTAAGCACGAGCTTGATTTTTATAGCAGTAAGCATTGCTGAGAATGTCTTATCAAGTGGTTTTTCACAAAGCTTATTTAAAGAACTCAGCACATTATCAGGCGCTACCTTCTATGCTTGTGTTTTGATTTTGTTCTGTCAAAACAGATGGACAAGGGGCATCGTAAACCCATTGGCTAGCTTGGGACAAATGGCAGTCACGAATTATTTAACTCAAACCGTTTTCTTTACATTCTTTTATTATGGTTATGGATTCGCTAAGTTCCAGAGTTTAGAGCCAGTAATGTATTGGTATTTAGCACTCGGATTTATCATGCTACAGATCATAGTGAGTAATTTATGGCTTAAACGTCATCGCTTCGGTCCGGTCGAGTGGGTTTGGCGTCGGTTGACATATAAACAAAATCCGAAAGTGGTCTAGGGCCGCGAACGATTCGCCTAATGATTTGAAGCGTACCCTCTTCATTGGGTTTAATTCGCCATTCAATAAGTGATATATGATTATTTTCTATTTCTATACCGGTGATATTTCTAGGGTGGATGCAACAGCCTGTATTGAAGTAAGGCAATTCGCCGTGTTTAGGAAACTTTGGTCGATGCGTATGTCCGACTAAGAGCATTTTGCGCTCTTGCTCGATAAATTTATAATAATTGTCTTCAAGTTTGTGTCGTTTGTGCGCATTTTTAGCAGGACTTGCCGGATTCTGAAAGCCGACAACGTGAAAGTATCGCCAAAAGTACCGGCTTAAAGTTCGCATGACTGGCCAAAGCTGGTCGTTGAGAAAATCTCCTTGATGACCATGTGTAACAAACAACTCTAATGGCGAGTCTTCGCAGGTAAGTACTACGGATTCTTTAACTTCTATATTGGGAAAGAGCTCGTTAAAAAACTCTTCATATTCATCGTAAAAGGTGAATAAATGTTTTTGTGCTTGAATCTGATGCTTGAAAGCCATGTTGTGATTGCCATAAAGCATAATAAAGCGATCTAAATCATAGAACTTTCTTAGTAACATGAAAACGTCACTATGTGCATATCGAATCACATTAAACTTTTTATGTTCCCAGAGTTCGTCGCCGTCACCGACTTCGATATAGGTGAAGCCTGCATCATAGTAGTGAGAAAGTGCATAGGCATATAGATTTTGATTGTGTGCAAATTCATCTGCAAGACTGTTATCACCGCGATGAACATCGCTAAAAAAAATATATTTTGAGTCTTTGTTCAGTGGGAGTCTTGAGGCATTTTCGTATGCAGCTTGTAGTTTTTTTATAGTAAACATAGATTGCCTCCAATCCATATTAAAGTATTTCTTCAAATAGATAAAATCTAATTGGAGCTGTTGAAATCTAAATCAGATGACCAACAGCTCCTTTTTATTTAACAATAAAGATTTCTATTTGATGCTATATCTGTTTGTGTTGTGTAAAATTGTCGATTAGTTCAAAAACCTTTATCTCCTGTAACCATTCCTGTGGGATTTGTGAATAGCCAATTGCTGCGCCCTGTAGCATTCCTAAGATCATACCGCGACCAGCAGAATCACCACCAGAAAGAACATTTTGATTCATACTTTTTACAAAATCACCTGGGTACTTTAATAGCAAATACAGCACTGCCGGAAATGCGAACTGGCTAGAGCAGCTCTGACCAATATCATGTATGACAGAGGCCGTCTCTTCATTAATTCGGCTATTACACATTTCAAGTAGTGATTGAACTTTTGGATAACTAACTGCAACTTTATTTAACGTGTCTACAAGTGGTTTTCCGATAACCAACTCTAAAATAACATCGGTAATAAATTGGCTGTAGTAAACCAGAGTATCGTTATTATGTGTTAAACGCGTTTCTGATTCAACTAATGTTTTAAGTTCAGGATCATCAAAATGATAATAGATCAATGGGGCAACACGTGCTAAGCCTCCCAGCTCGTTTGAGGATGAACCCTTTACTGTGTTGCTATCCAAAAGCTCAATCGATTCTTTAGACGCTCGATCCATGTACCCTTCATATTTGCTCATAAAAGTAAGCCAATGCTTTTTGAAGACCGATAGTGAAAAACCATTGTTTGAAGCTATGCTCTTAAGAAGGAGTAAGCTTTGATCCCCATAATGGGTGAAATCACCTTTTACCTTACCGAGATGAAAGCTATCTTTTAAAGGTGTCATCATCAAGTTGTCACGTTCGCTGTACATTGCAAGTTTTTCAAGGTCATATATCCAGTGTAAACCAAGTGCGTATGCATCAGCGACAAAAGCACCAAAGAGCATACCTTTCAATCTCTCCATAAAGGCCTCCCTTCTTCATTTAAGAACGTTGAAAATTATTTTTTAAATTCTACCCTCAATAACTCTGTTTCTGAATATCTTGCAATTGCATAGAGCGCATCTGAAAGACGATTGACGTATTTCATAAGCGTTGGTCTAACCTGTGATTCTTCATGTAAAGCGAGAATTCTTCTTTCAGCCCTTCTGCAGATGGTTCTAGCCACATGCAATGAAGCACTGGTTAGGTTGCTTCCAGGGATGATAAATTGAAATACTTCTGCACGATTCATTTGATCCAGATAATAGTCAATTGTATCTTCTAACCATTTAACATCGTCGTCACTTACTTTTTCAGGGAAGTTCTCTCCGACCGTTGTTGCGAGTTCACCTGCGACGTTGAATAATGTACGCTGAATTCTGAGTAGCTTTTCTTTAATGTCATCATCTGTTGTATACTGTCTTGCGAGTCCCAGATAAGAGTTGAGCTCATCCACTGTGCCATAACTTTCAACTCTTACTGAATCCTTTGGTACGCGTGCGCCATCATACAAACTAGTTTCACCACTATCGCCTGTCCTTGTGTAAATCTTTAGCATAATTTCCTCCCATATTTATTTCGTTATGCTTTATTTACCCTGTTTTTTTGTAAAAACACTTTTTGATTGATTTAGTCTATATTTTACAAATTAGCGTGATATAATGATAATGAGGGAGAATTGGTTTTTCACTTAATAACATTCATTAGGAGGGATTATGGGAGAATATCGTTGTACTGTTTGCAGTTATGTGTATCGCCCTGAAAAAGGAGATTGGATGCATGAAATACCGAAAGGGACTGCTTTTGAGGACTTACCTGATGACTGGAGATGCCCAACCTGCAACCAACCAAAAATGGCTTTTGTGCCAGTAGAAAATAAATAGCGGAGGCGAACATGATTAATAAATACGACCATATCACAGATTATTTTGAAAACACATTTCAACTCGATCGAATCAAAACTTTACCGATAACGGACAAGTTTAGATTAATCAATTACATCAAATTGGTTAGTAAAGCAAATGATATCGCTAAAGCCAAAAACATTGATGCGATTACCAACTCACCAGTTTACAACATCGATCACACTTTTCATCTTTTCATTTCACTACTAGCATCTGAGCTATCGACAGAAGTTATTTCAGATATTATCGAATGTTATGCGTATAACTTTGATGAAAGTGATGTGTACTTCTCTAAAATTGTCATTTTAGGTTCTGGAGCGCTTATGATTCAAAAAGGAATTGAATCAAATGCAATTATCAGCTATCTAATTTCTTTGTTGGGAGAAGAGTTCCTTAAAAACAACTATAAAAGAATCTTCGATGAAAGAGAAGTATTAGACATCGATGAAGAAAATGAAATCGATATCAAATATAAAAACTTTGATATGACATATCGCAAGCTTAAATACGACTTACTTGCTTTAAGACAAATCAAGAAAGAGCAAGGTCATGCAAAAGTTAGAGAGATTATCTTTAAGTATTATGACAACAAAGACTTGTCACTTTATTTTTCAATGTTAGATGTACATGATAAAAAAATCTCTGAATATCTTTATCGAAAGCTGATGAAGGATGCACCAAAAATGGATCGTTTCTTATTAACTGCAAGTAGATGTATGATTAGAGATGTAGATATTATTGATATGCATTACCTTTTAAATGCAGTAATTGGTAAATACACAAACTTTATGAAGCCATATAGCGAAGTGGTTGAAGAAATCAAACTCAGAGAGAATGAAATCCTTAGCTTAATAAAATGAAAAAATTTACAAAAGTAACGGTAATTATCGTACTACTTATAGTCTTTTTTGTCAGATTGGATCAACTGTCTGCGCCACAAAGTCTCGCCTTGCTTATTTTTTTAATTGCTATGCTGTATTTATTTGAAAAGCGTGAAGTAAAAAGAGGTTTTGAAAGTGGTGTGAGACGTCTTTATATTTGTGTAGATTTTGATGGTGTTAAACGAACAATCAATGATCTGAAAAAAAATACATTGTATCGACCTATGACAAAAGAAGCTGTTTTGACACTTGAAAAACTTTTGGCATTTTATACTGAAGGGGATCAAGTAGTTAGCGATGGACTAAATAGTGGCTACTACCAATTTTGGTCAGACCAAGTTGATTTTTTATCTGGAAAATTGCAGGCAGTATCGATATCACCATCAGTTTTAAAGCAGTTAAATCCACTGGATCTTGAAAGGGTTTCCGTGTCAAAATGCTTTATGAAAGATGCGATTGGAGAAAGCGAAAAGCTACGTAGTGAAGTATCATCTACACTTTTGATTGCAGAATTATCGCTTCTTTATGCGACGATTGCGAACGAAGATCGACTTAAACAATACTATACAAAAGTAGCACATAATCTTTCGAAGGGCGCATTTGAAAACGTTATCCTGAGTGAAGACGAATACCATGTTTATTTGATGCATCAGACTTGCTAGAATTTTAGCAAGTCTTTTTTATTTAATTTAGCCACAATCTCACTTTAATATGCCACAAAGCAATTCAAAGTATCAGTTGTGATTGAAGGATGTCTATTTTGGTATAATTAATATAATTAAATGATAACGACTGAAATACTAGAAGAGAGGTGGATAAGTTGGAAAAAATAATGGAAGGAAAGATGGAAGGAAAAGTAGAAAGAAATATAGAAAGAAATATAGAAAGAACTTTTGTAATTATTAAACCTGACGCGGTCATGAGAAACTTAACAGGGGTTATTTTGATGGAATATGAATCAAATGATTTACATTTACTTAAATTGAAAATGCAAAATGCAACACCAGAAATACTTAAGCAACATTATGCAGAACATGTTGAAAAATCATTCTATCCTGATTTGGAGAAATTCATGTTATCTGGACCATTGGTAGCTATGGTACTAGAAGGAGAAGATGCAATCGAAAAGGTTAGAAGATTAAATGGTGCTACAAATCCTGATAAGGCGGAACCACAGTCGATTCGAGGCAAATATGGTACCACGACAACCATTAACTGTGTTCACGGTTCAGACTCTAAAACAAGTAGCCAAAGAGAAATTGAAATATGGTTTTCAGAGAAATAAACAAGAATATTGTATACTTGTTCAACAAACATTGTATGTCTTCCATTAAAGTGATAAATTTGATATATAGCTGATATATCACATGTTTATCAAGGAACAGCTTGTTTCTCTTTTTATTGGTTTGCGACAAGGTTTCGTGTATAATGAAAGTATTCTTAACACGAGGGTGACTATGCAAAAACAATCAAAAACAGTTATTTACGAAGAATTGAAAAGAAGAATAATCGAACTTGAGATGAAACCGGGTGATCCGATTTTCGAAAAGGACCTCTGTTCAGAATTTGGTGTGAGTAGAACACCCGTTAGGGAAGCGCTTATTAAGTTAGCTCAGATTGATTTGGTCGAGTTTAGACCGCGCGTTGGAACCTTTGTCACTCAAATCGATATACCAACAGTAAAGAATGCGTATGAAGTGAAAAAGAATCTTGAAGCATTTGCATCTGAACTTGCTGCTAAAAGAGCAACGGAAGATGAAATTAAAGCTCTATTTGATATCATCGATCGCTTTGGCAAGTATGATTTAGAGATTGATTATAAACAATGCATTCAGGATGACCAGTTGTTTCATGAAATCATTAGAAAAGCTTCAAAAAATGTGATTTTAATTGATACATTGGATTCGCTCAATACGAAAACTGCTAGATTTCTTCAATCCATTCACTACGTAATTCAGCACTATGATATTCTCATTGAATCTTTTAAAAGTATTGCAGATGCAATAAAAAATAGAGATTGTGATGAAGCGAGAATTCAAACAGAGAAACATACGCGGTTGTTCCTAGAAGAAATGTCAAAAAACTTTTTTGCTTAAAGGTTTTTTATAAATTTTAGGAGGATGAAGTATGGAACATCTTTATTCACAACGGGTTAAACAAGTTAAAGCATCTGAAATCAGAGAAATATTAAAATTGACTCAACAACCAGAAATTATTTCTTTTGCTGGAGGCTTACCTGCGCCGGAACTATTTCCTATTGAAGCGATGAAAGTGGTCACTCAAAAAGTATTAAATGAGATGGGCAGAGAAGCTTTACAATATAGTACGACAGAGGGTTATGATCCATTAAGAGAAAAAATTGCACTTCGTTTGAATAGAGATGGATTAAATGCTTCTAAGGAGCATATACTTATTACGAATGGCTCGCAACAAGGTTTGGATTTCACAGGAAAGATCTTCTTAAATCCAAATGATATTGTCTTATGTGAAAGCCCTAGCTATTTGGGGGCAATCAATGCGTTTAAAGCCTATGAATGTGGTTTTAAGGAAATAGATACCGATCAGTATGGCATGGATTTAGAACACTTAGAAAAAGTGATTCAAGAAACACCATCTGCTAAATTTATATATGTTATCCCTGATTTTCAAAATCCTTCAGGAAGAACCTGGAGTAGAGAGAGAAGAGAAGGGCTTGTTAAAATTGCAAACCAGTATAACTTAGTTATTATCGAAGATAATCCTTATGGGGAATTGAGATTTGAAGGAGAACGTATTCCGCCTATCAAATCATTTGATACTGAGGGAAGAGTGGTTTATCTGGGTACTTTTTCAAAAACCTTTTCTCCAGGATTACGAATTGGTTGGGTTTTTGCCTCACCTGAAGTTTTATCAAAATATATCTTAGTAAAGCAAGGGGCTGACCTTCAATCTAGTTCAATCAGTCAAAGAGAGCTAAATGTATTTTTAGATCTTTATGACTTTGACGCACATATTGATTCGATAAAAGCAGTATATAAAAAACGTAGAGATTTAATGATGGCGACAATAAAAGAATCTTTCCCAATCGAAGCAGAGTATGAAATACCTTCTGGTGGATTATTTGCGTGGGTAAAATTACCTAAGCATGTAGATACAAGAGCGGTACTTCAAAAAGCGGTTGAAAACAAAGTTGCCTTTGTACCTGGTGGTTCATTCTTTCCAAATGGTGGACAAGAGAACTTTATGAGACTTAATTTTTCTAACATGCCTGAAGATAAGATTGTTGAGGGCATTAAAAGATTGGGTAATATATTAAAGGAAATAATCTAACGGCATCTCAAAAGGGAGCCGTAAAATAAGAGAGGTTTTTATGATAACGCGGCTTCAACAGTTTTATGTATATGGTATGGTAACTGAAGGCAATCGGATCTTATTGGTTCAAAAGTCAAAAGGACCATACAAAGGTCTTTGGGATTTACCTGGTGGTAAGATCGAATTTGGTGAATCACCTGATACGACATTGATCAGAGAGATGATAGAAGAGACCGGATTAGAGTTAAAAGAGTATAAGTTTTTAAAAACGGATGCTCTCGTTACGCACTATACCGATGAAAATCAACAAAAAGTATCTCTTCATCTTGTGGGTTTTATTTTTAAAGTCAAGTTGGATATGGTGAAAGACTTAATGCCTAAACAAGATGATGACGAACTGGTTATAACGAAGTGGTGTTCATTTGATGAGCTGGATGTGAATGAACTTACACCATTCCTACAAGAAATTCTGATGGAACAGGAGTAAGTCGATTAGAAATATGCTTTAATTGTCACTTAATAAAAATCTTCGGTCATCGAGCCCTCAGATTTTACATCAATTTCTTTGCTGCTAAATAAAATAGCCTTTATCCCTATGGATAAAGGCTATTGTTTTATGTCATAATAGATTTAGGTGGTGATAAAATGACAACTGTAAACAAACAGGAATTGATACGACTTTTGATGGCTTATGAGCCTTATGAATCTTTAGATGAAATATCGAAGAGAAGAACACTTGAGTTCCTTAGTTCAAATGAGCAGGTTTTCGGCTCTGATAACCCATTGGGACACATAACTGCATCATCATGGCTGATTAACTTTAGTGGCGATAGTGTACTGTTGACGCATCATAGTAAACTTAATCTATGGCTGCAATTAGGCGGTCATACTGAACCTTATGAGAGCATTCTTGAATCTGCAATGCGTGAAACAAAAGAGGAATCAGGCTTAGAAGCACTAACTCTACTCAGTTCTGATATTTTTGATATAGATGTACATGAAATTCCTGAAAGAAAAACTCAAGGTGCACATTTTCACTATGATGTGCGTTTTTTAATCAGGCAAACTAAAGATGAGGCCATTGCCATAAGTGATGAGTCTAATGATTTAAAATGGGTCAAGCATGAAGAGGTGTTCGGGCTTACGAACCAAAGATCCGTTATAAGAATGGTTGAAAAGTACTTAAAGTTAAATGAGAGATAATTATCAATTTTAGGGTATAAACTTACCATTACAATCATTTGGGGGCGAAATGAAAAAACTTTTTAATCAATATCGATCGAGTTTAAATTATAAAATCACTTTTAGTACCATCTTAATCGTGATAATTGGTATTGTTTCGATTATTTTATATACTCAGATTAGTGTTAAACGTCTATCAGATCAAACTTTAGATAAAATGAGTGTAGAGTTAGATGCTCTAATTGTCGATTTTTATAGTGAACATATAACTGAGGTTGCATCGAATCTTCAAGCAGAGTACGACAAATATTTTGACGAATTGAGCATCTTTGGACATATTGTTCAAAATTATTTCGATAATTATGAAGCTATGTCTCCAGGAATTGAGACACTACTTGAAGCGCCCATCTTTAGAGATCGACTGATTAACAATGGCAACTGGCTTCAGAATCAGGATGATGAGCAGACAACTGTATTTTTAGGCAGATATCTATTAGATGAAAATGGCAACATACCTCTTTCTGTGTCAGAGCTCATTAAAAAGACTTCATTTTTTGATTTATATATGCCTTCTTTTGCAAGCAACGGTGCTGAAAAATTACAGATTTACTTCACGGGTGGTGAGCAACTTGATTTTACTAGAATGGCACCGTGGATTAATATTGGTGAAGGCATTTATGATGTGTATCCTGAATTGTATGATTTGCCTATGTGGCAAACCTTTAACCCTGGTTTAATTGATGATTGGACAGATTTTAAAAACAGAGTTGGAATTGGTGATGAGAGATTAATCAGGACTGGAAAACCTGTTCAAGACGGTATTACAGGCGAAGTTAACATTGGCATGACATATCCTATTTTTTCTCCGGATGATGGTAAATTTCTAGGTGAGCTAGCTTATGACATACCGCTTTCTTATTTTATTGATTATACAGAGTCGCTTAGACTAGGTAAAAATGGTTTCGCAGTGTTAATGCAATCAAATGGGAATGTGTTTGCAATTAATAATTTAGGTAAACAGGTACTTGGTTTTGAAGAAAATGGCGATGGCTTAAAAATAAATGAAGAAGGCTTTAATACTTTAGAGAGAAATATCAATGACAGTATCTATGAAGATGTACGTCAAATTGATTTTGAATCCTTTAAAGAACTAAAAGAAGTTAGCATAAATGGTACTTCGTATTTTATTATTTCAACGCATACAAATGAATATACCACATGGCAGCCAAACGATGGATTTAGTGAAGATTACTGGACTATGGCATTGGTTTTGCCTAAAGATGAGGTTTATAGTTTATATTTAAATTTTGAGGATCAAGTTAACCAAATCTCTAATATTGCACTCAAAGATCAACTTTATATTGCGATTATTATCACTTTCTTCGTATTGGCATTTATCATGCTGTACAATTCTAAGCTGACGCGAAAGCTAAACCTGTTGACGCATTCGGTTAAGGAGCTGAGATACAATCAATTTTCTGAGCCCATGGAAATTGACTCAAATGATGAAATAGGTAAATTGTCAACTGCCTTTAATGAGATGCAAGCAGAAATTCATCAAACCATTGAAAAACTAAATGTTCAAAATGAACGATTAAAGGATGAAATTGCTGAAAGAATAAAAAAAGACCGTATGATTGATTATCTTGAGAATTTTGATGCACACACAGATTTGTTAAATAAAAAAGCATTATTTAACATTCTTAAGGAAATGAAAGACAGTCCTACACTTTCTTTGATAACTATTGGTATTGACGAACTTAGGAAAATCAACGATGCTTACACTTATAAGGTCGGTGATGATATTATTATCGAATCAGTTAGTCGCTTGGGTGAAATTGTTGAGGACAAGGATTTGTTGTTCAGAACCGGTGGTGATGAGTTTAGTATCATATTAAAAGATATAACTGGTGAGGCGCTGATTAGAAAATGTGATGAAATCATATTAGCTTTTAAGAAGCCTTATGTAACGGTTATGCATGAGATAAGTGTTAGCTGCTCTGTAGGCGTTAGTATTTATCCAAACGATACACAGGATCCTCTAGATTTATTCAAATTTTCAAATGTAGCACTTAACCATGCGAAAGAAGGCAACAGAGGTGGTTATTCATTTTATAGTAGCCAAATGAATGAAAAGGTTAGAAATCGTATGGAAACCATCAATGAGCTCAATCATGCAATCGAACGTAATGAGTTTTCCTTACATTATCAACCGATTATTGATTTGAAAACAGGTAAAGTAGTTGCTTTAGAAGCTTTAATACGCTGGCAATCTGAAAAACTGGGCAACATACCACCTACTATTTTCATCGCATTAGCTGAAGAAACGAAGCAGATTATAAAAATAGGCGATTGGGTACTTTCGAATGCCATGCAGCACCTTAAAATACTAGAAAGAGATGGACACGATAAACTCAATATGGCAATTAATATTTCGGTTGTCCAGTTTTATCAACCAGGATTTGTTGATAGAGTAAAACAATTGATCGAACAATATGATATTCACCCTAAATATTTGACCTTTGAAGTGACAGAGGGTGTTTTCTTAAATGATCTAAATAAAGCGCAGTTTGTCATTGAAGAACTCAAAAACTTAGGCATTCAGATAGCGGTTGATGATTTTGGAACAGGCTACTCATCACTGGCGTATTTAAGAAACCTTAAAGTGAACCATTTGAAAATCGATAGAACATTTATTGCTGAGTCTTTAGATCAAACCAGTCAAGAAATCATCAATGCAATTCTTGCCTTAGCAAGCAGCTTAAAGTTAACTGTTGTTGCTGAAGGGATTGAGACTTATGAACAGAAGGAATATTTGATTGAAAAGGGCTGTCAGTATGGCCAAGGTTATTTATTTTCAAAACCTCAACCCTTTGATCAGTTAATGGATTGGTTAGAAGATGAAAAATAAAATAAGACACTTACGATAAGATGAAAGAATCGTAAGTGTCTTTTTGATTTGTAATCCAACTATGCCTCATTTATAATAAGAAAGAATAAAGAGAAAAAAGGTGTACTTATGAAATATATCGTTCAAGCTTTAGAAGTCTTAATCATACTTATACTGGTATCCTTAAGTGTGGTTACTTTCAATAAAATTAATCAAGCGCGACTTGTACCTAAGGAGACATTTACTGAGGACAAATATCACTATGCTATTATTACTGATGATGTTGAATCTTATGCTTATGAAAGCTTTATATCTGGTGTAGATGAAGCAATGAAAGCCATTGATTCGGCTTACGAAATCTACGAGGTCGGCGAACAGACCTTAGAAGATGTGGTTGATATGGCGATTATTACAGATGTAGATGGTTTGATTTTTAGAATGGCTGACAATTCTAGAGCCAGTGACATGATTGTAAAATGTAAAGAAGAAGGCATAAAAGTCATAGTCGTTGGCAATGATGCACCCGATTCTCAAAGAGATGTCTATATCGGTACAAATAAATTTAATTTGGGACGCCATGCAGCGACGCTTGCGATTCAATCGCGTGAAGGTGCGGTTAATATTGGTGTAATCTTAGGCAGCGAATACATTAGCGAAGAGGCAATTGCCACCAATAACTTTATTAATGGGATTCAAGATGTGGTTACTCGAACCGATAATGCTTCTCTATCAGTTATTAAGTATACGAATGCCATTAGGGCTGAACTGCTAATGGACGAGATATTAAATGAGGAACTGCCTATTAATGTTCTTATTTGCACCGATCCTGTAGATGTGAATCGAATCATTCGCGTATTGGTTGATCGTAACAGAGTGGGTGATATTCGGATTATTGCTAGTGGCGAAACAGATGAGATAAAAGATGGGATTGAAAAGAGATCAATTACTGCAAGTATCGTTGAGGATTATTCTGAAATAGGTTCGCTATCGGTGTATTTTATGAATCGCATCATACACGGTGAAGGCGTTTCTAGCTATGTCAATGTACCATTTGAAACACTTGAAATGCGGAATCTAGGGGTGGAATAGCTATGAGAAGATTAAAAGACCTTTTGATGCATAATACACTAAAGAGAAAAGTGTTCTCGTTTATATTGGTAATCATGCTTTGTTTCTTGACGGGATTCCTATATACATTCTATGTGACCTATAAAGTCAACCAAGAGATCAATCAAATGTTTACAACAAGTATTTTATTAAACGAAATGAACACTGAAATGGATGCTTTTGAAACCAATTTGGAGTCGTATTTGGCTTCGAAAAACTCTGATAGTTTCGTTCAATATCTTGATCTTTATAATAAGTTAAATGATAAAGCAAAATTGATTGCTGAAGATGGAAGTGGCTACAGCACTAATTTACAGATGCAAAACATCGGCAAGCTCTTAACGGCATATTTGGATGTGTCAGAGGATGCAATTGAATACAAACGCGGTAGAAATACAGAAAGCTATCTTTCTACCTATAGTCAGCTACTTAAAATAAGCAGTTATATAGATTTGAAGGTTTCAATACTAGAACGCATGGACTTTAAAGTGAACCTTCAAAATTATATGCAGCTTTCAGAGCAATTTAAAGACATACAGATCAATTTAGTCGCTATCGTTATGCTCTTAATTATATTGAGTATTTTATTTGTTTTTACGTTTTCTACAAACGTAACTGGTCCAATTGAAGCGTTAAGCCGCCAAGCTGAAGACATAGCTAAGGGTAAGTACGATTTTGAACCAGAACAGGGCAATCATTTTAGAGAAGCTGAACTGCTACGAGATACCTTCTATGATATGGCTTCGCATATTCAAGAATACATCAATGAACTTCGTGATAAAGTTGAAACAGAAAATAAGCTGAGAGTATCAGAAACTGAAAAGCTTAAAATGCAAAACTCATTAAATCAAGCAGAGCTTATGGCGCTACAATCTCAGATTAATCCACACTTCTTATTCAACACTTTGAACGCAGGTGTACAGCTTGCGATTATTGAGGATGCAGAAAGAACCGGTAATTTTTTAGAGGTCTTAAGCACGCTTTTTCGTTATAACATTCAATCCTTACAGAACAAAGTAAGACTATGTGACGAGTTTGATAATGCAGAAAAGTATTATGAGCTTATGAAAGTTAGGTTTAAAGATCAGTTTACATTTAAATTTGAACTTGATCCAGAGGTCAAAGATATTGAGATGCCACCGCTTATTTTACAGCCTTTGCTTGAGAACGCTTTAATTCACGGGTTTAGAAATAAAACGGAAACCGGTAACATGATGATTTGCGCTTATCCTGAATCTGAGACAGTGATTATTGAAATCTGGGATGATGGCGAAGGAATTGAAGCAAGTGAACTTGAAAAATTAAATGCTGGAGATTTTAGAAAAGTATCAGAGAGACATGGGCACACAACAGGTCTTGGACTCGGAAATGTCTACGATCGATTGAAGCATTTTTTCAAAACTGAGCAGATTATGCAATTTGAGAGTGAAAAAGACAAATATACACGTGTAATTATTAGATTACCTAGGAAGGAAACAAGTGATGTTGAGAGTACTTATAGTGGATGATGAAGCCATTGTGTTGGAATCGGTTACACAAGTTTTAAGTCAACATTTTGATGATATACTCATTGAAACGGCTAGAAATTCAAGAGAGGGCCTCATCAAGGTTGAACACTTTCGTCCAACAGTAATTATGACGGATATTAAAATGCCTGGGATGAATGGTCTTGAATTCATTGAGAGGATCAGAAAAGTCAATCAGGTAGTTAAAATTATAATTGTATCTGCATACGATCACTTTGAGTATGCCAAAGATGCTGTCAAATATGGCGTTGAAGACTATATATTGAAACCACTTTCCAAGACGAAGCTGATAGATGTTATAGAAAATATTGCTCTAAAGGTTGAAATGGAAGAGGAGCTTCGAAACAAAGAACTGGATAATATAGAAAAATATTATCAGTCAATCCAACTGGTTGAAAGTAATTTCTTTAACTCAATATTACTCAACAGAAATATACTAAAATATAGAACCCAATATATAGAGTTGCTTGAAGTCCCATTTGAGCTTGGAACAGTAGTTACGATAGAGTTTGATAAGTTGCCTCAAGAAGCCGATCCAATGGCGCTCAATAGTTACAATCAGAAGCTATACGACTGTGCAGACTATTTGAAGACACATATAAAGTATCATAGAACGGCAATCGTCAGCAATCCATTTTTAAATCGTATATTTGCATATGTTGAGAACGAACAAGATCGGATTTTTTGGAACAATCTTTCTCAACAGATCATGGAGCGGTTTAAGCTTAGAGTTAGAATCGGGATTGGTACCAATAAGACTCTTGATAATCTACGCGAGTCTTATACCGAGTCTTTATTAGCCATGCGCGTATCAGATGATGCTGTTTGTGCAATGGAAGATATTAAAGACATCGAGTCAGATTATGATGCTTTTGACAGAGAAAAGAATAATTTGTTTAATGATTTTATCAATAGAAACAAACGCTTTAAAAGCACGGTGAAGCATTTTGAAGGTGAATATTTAAAATTGTTGAATCATAAAGAAAGTGCAGAGTATGCAGAAGCAATTTTAATAGAACTTCTCGTCCTTCTTTTTGATCGCTGTGGTAGCTTAATGGTAAAATCAACACCTGATGACAAGCATACTTATTATTTGACTGAGATGATCAATAGAAGCGCAATGTCAAAGCTTCATTATTTTGAAAAGGTGGTCAATGAGTGGTTTGCCGTATACGCTAAGATGCAAAGCGATACCTTTAATCCATTAACACTAAGCGTTATTGATACTTTAAATGCCCGATTTGAAAGTGAAATTACACTTGAAGAAGTGGCGTTGAATCTATCAGTAACCCCTCAGTATTTATCGAAGCTATTTAAAGATGATACAGGAATTACCTTTAAAGAATATTTAACTGAGCTTAGAATAGAAGAAAGCAAGAGCCTACTTAAATCTGGAGCGAGTATAAAAGATGTTTGCTTTAAAGTTGGTTATAATGATACCAGCTATTTTATTAGAGCGTTTAAAAAGTATGAGGGGCTAACACCAAAGGATTATCAAAAAATATACCGTTGATGGAGGACAGCATGACTGGAAAAAAACTGATGCGCTTAGGGATTTTAGTGTTCATCCTGCTAGGTGCTTTTACAGCTTGTTCCAAAGATAAACAGGTAGATTCAGACGATAAAATTCTCATAGGACTGTCCTTAGACAGTATTGTTGTTGAGCGTTGGCAAAGAGAGCTTGAAATTTTGGTGGCTACAGTAAACGAGCTAGGTGCTGAGATCGATGTTCAAATTGCGAATGAGAGTATTGATAAGCAAACGGAACAAATCAAGTATCTAATTAATCGACATGTTGATGTACTTATCGTGGTTCCCAATGATGCGAAGGCATTTTATGATGTCATGTCTGAAGCTGAAAGAAATGGTATAGATGTTATCGCCTATGATCGATTGATTATGCATCCTGACATTGATCTGTACATCTCGTTTGATAATGTTGCGATCGGGAAAGGGATTTCTCAACGGTTGATGGATCAGTTTAAAAGTGATGCAGCATCTGTGCCTGAAGAAGAATTTACACCCTATAGGTTATTAATCATCAACGGCGATCCTAAAGACAACAACTCAAAACTGTTAAACCAAGGTTTCTATGAAGCGATACAGCCATATATAGAGGATGGTTTAATCACTGTCGTAGATGAGACCTGGGCTAATGAATGGCGTGAACAGTACGCTAAGGATTTGGTGGAAGAATACCTATCAAAGGGAGAACGGATTGATGGAATTATAGCCGCCAACGATGTTCTCGCAACTGGCGCGATTGAGGTGCTTTCAAAGTGGCAAAAGGCGGGAAGCGTCTATGTGGTCAGTCAAGATGCAGAACTTTCTGCGTGTCAAAGAATCGTAGAGAATACACAACTGGCAACCGCATATAAACCCATTTATGACCTTGCAACGATTACGGCAAAAATTGCGATAAGTATGGCTAAGGGAGAAAAAGTTCTTGCAAACGATTCTATATACAATGAATATGTAACCGTACCTTTCTTAAAGTTAGATGCCTATGTTGTTGATATGGATAATATGGATTCTGTGATTATAAAAAGTGGTTTTCACAGAAAGGAAGATATTTATCGAAACATCGATACCAATGATGAAGAAGGTGACACAACTGGAACTGATGCCCCAGAAACGAGTAGCAATTAACGATACTATTTGGCTGCTGGTGTAGAAGTATGAACTTAGATCGGAATTTAGTAAACACGTAAAAATTTAACCTTAAATTTTTACGTGTTTTATTTTGTATACATCAAACTTAAAAAAATTGATGAAAACTATAAAAAAGTGATTAAATAAGTGAAGTGACACATTTGTAAAAAATGTGTAAAATTTTGATATCATTTGGTGTTTCTGAAATTTTTATTTTTTTCACAATTTCTGTGACTTTTACCTAGTAAAGCATTAAAATAGTAAGTGGTATTGATTAATTCTTTATACGAGAGTATGATAGAATCAGTAAAACTTTACTAAATATTAACCTGAATTAGGTTTAAGAATAGTGTGAAAGAGGTAAGTAGATGGCAACTATTAAAGACATAGCAAAAAAAGCTGGCGTATCATCAGCGACTGTATCCAGAGTGCTCAACTACGATGAATCGCTCTCTGTTTCTGATGAAAAACGAAAACTGATATTTGAGATTGCGGAGTCGTTGGAATACATGCCTCCCAGAAAACGCAATATCAGCAAGGCACCTAAGAAATTGAAAATTGGGCTGGTTCACTGGTATACCATGAGTCAGGAATTAGACGATCCTTATTATATGTCTATTCGCCTTGGCATTGAAAAAATGTGCTATGAAAATAATATTGAAATCGTTAAAATTTTTAGACCAGATGAATATGACTTTCAAAAGTTGGAATCTGTAGATGGGTTTATCGCCATTGGTAAGTTCACCGATGGGCAGATTGCAAAGATTTACGAACGGTCACCAAATATTGTCTTCGTTGATTCTTCACCACAAGAGACGCGTTTTGATAGCGTTGTTATCGATTTTGAAAAAGCGGTGACTGGAGCTTTGGATTACCTTTGGCAAATTGGCCATAGAAGTATTGGCTATATTGGCGGAAGGGAGTACATCGGTCCGGATCAAGTTGCGTTAGGTGAGCGCAGGGAGAGTGTATTCAGACAACATATGATTGATCTGGGTGCTTATGAAGAGAAAAATGTCTTTATAGGTGCCTTCTTGGCGGAATCAGGCTATCGCTTGATGAAGCAAGCCGTTCAGACTTTGGATGAATTGCCAAGTGCGTTTTTCGTAGCCAGCGATTCTATTGCAATTGGTGTTTTAAGAGCCATTCACGAATGTGGTCTTAAGGTGCCAAAGGATGTTAGCATTATCGGGTTTAACGATATTCCAACATCTAAGTATACTGTGCCACCGTTAACCTCGATTCGCGTACATAAGGAATTTATGGGAGAAACGGCTGTAGAATTGCTACTTGAAAGAATTATTAGAAAGCGAGAAATTGCTAAGAAGGTTGTTGTTCCTACAGAGCTACAACTGAGAGAGAGTATTTGTAAAGTTTAAGTAAAATTACCTTGACAGTTTCGTAAATATTTACTAAGATGAAAATGTAGTACACAATTTTTTACTTGGGGAGATGAATTTTATGAAAAAGTTTACTGCTATTCTATTGATGTTGGTAATGGTATTATCATTAGCAGCATGTTCTTCATCATCAAACACTGATACAACAACTGCAAAAGGCGACGAAAAGCCAATGATCGGTGTAACAATTTACAAATACGATGATAACTTTATGTCATTCGTAAGAAGAGCAATTGAAAACTTCGCAACAGACAAAGCATCACTTGAAATGAACGATTCTCAAAATTCACAAGCAACTCAAAACGATCAAGTTGACACTATGATTTCTAAAGGTGCTAAATCTTTAGCAATTAACTTAGTTGACCCACAAGCAGCTTCAACAATCGTTGAAAAAGCTAAAGCAGCTGATCTTCCAGTTGTATTCTTTAACAAAGAGCCAGATGCATCTGTACTTGCTAGCTACGATAAAGCTTGGTATGTTGGTACAACATCATCTGAATCTGGTATTATCCAAGGCGAAGTAATCATTAACGCATGGAACGCTCATCCAGAATGGGATAGAAATGGCGATGGCGTTATGTCATACGTACTTCTTAAAGGCGAACCAGGACATCCAGATGCTGAAGCAAGAACTAAATATGCTGTAGATACAGTAGTAGCTTCAGGAATTAAAGTTGAAGAACTTGAACTTCAAACTGGTATGTGGGACTCTGCAAAAGCGAAAGAATTAATGGACGCTTGGATTTCTAAACATGGCGATGCTATCGAAATGGTAATTGCTAACAACGACGGTATGGCACTTGGTGCTATCCAATCATTAAACGCTGCTGGATACTTTGAAGGCGACAAATTCATGCCTGTAGTTGGCGTAGATGCTATCCCAGATGCTCTTGAGCAAATCAAAGATGGTAAAATGGTTGGTACAGTATTAAACGATGCTAAAAACCAAGGTAAAGCAACTTTCGAATTAGCTTACAATGTAGCAATGGGTAAAGATCCTCTTGATGGAACTGAGTGGACTCTTGATGATTCTAAAGCTGTTCGTGTACCATATGTAGCTGTTACAATTGACAATATCGAGTTTGCTGAAGAAGCTTACAAATAGTCATTATAATAGAGACAATTCGAGATGCAGCATCTGCATCTCGAATTTTTTAACTCAACTTCCGAAATAGATAATAGGGAATCTACAGTAATCGACGAATTTATACCGAAAGTAAGCGTTGTATTCAATGTCGGGAGAAGTTAAACATTTTGATAGCGGCGTCCTTTGACATTGGACGATGATTGGATTAGAAAATCGAGGATACTATGTCCTAGATTTTTTCTTAAGTCACGATTTATACTTGGATTTGTCAGAGTGGGATGACGTATAGAGCGTGAAGTAAATTTTTTTTTAGTAAACAATTAAGTAAAGAAAAAATTACGCATTGATTAAATGGGTATTCAATATATAGTTTGAAAGGAGGCGTAATCCATGCAGGAAGAAGCAAACAATAAGTTTTTGCTAGAGATGAATGGTATCTCCAAAGAGTTTCCGGGGGTTAAAGCATTAGATGGCGTCACTTTAAAGGTAAGAAAAGGTAGTGTTCATGCTTTAATGGGTGAAAATGGTGCTGGTAAATCGACCTTGATGAAATGTCTTTTCGGTATTTACCATATGGATGAAGGTCATATTCGATTAGAAGAACATGACGTTAAGTTCACTTCATCTAAACATGCACTCGATAATGGCGTATCGATGGTTCACCAGGAGTTGAATCAAGTTAGAAGTACGCGAATTATGGATAATATCTGGTTAGGTCGTTTTCCGACCAAAGGTATTTTCGTAGATGAAGATAAGATGTATAAGGACACACTTGAAATCTTTAAAAGCTTGGACATTAACCTAGATCCTAGGAAAAAGGTAAGTGAGTTACAAGTTTCAGAGTGTCAAATGGTTGAAATTGCAAAAGCAGTTTCTTATAATTCAAAACTCATCGTAATGGATGAACCAACTTCTTCGTTAACTGAAAAAGAGGTTAGTCACTTATTTAAAATTATTAGAAATTTAAAGTCAAAAGATGTTTCTGTTATATATATTTCGCACAAAATGGATGAAATCGAACAAATCTGTGATGAAGTAACGGTCATGAGAGATGGACAGTGGATTGCAACTCGATTTATTAAAGATATTACGACTGATGAAATTATTAGCTTAATGGTAGGTCGGGATTTATCAAATCGTTTCCCACCTAAATCAAATCATCCAGGCGAAGTAATATTAAAGGTAGAAAACTTAACCGCTGTGTATCAGCCTTCGATTAAGGAGGTATCATTTGAACTTAGAGCTGGTGAAATCTTAGGGATTGCTGGTCTTGTTGGTGCAAAGCGTACTGATGTTATCGAATCTATATTCGCAGAGAGACAAGCGACCGGTTTAGTTCAGCTACATGGTAAAACGATGAAGTTTAAAACGCCAAAGGATGCCATTAAAAATGGTTTTGCATTGGTTACTGAAGAAAGACGTGCCACTGGGATTTTCCCAAATCAAGACATCTTCTTTAACTCTTCGATAGCAAACATTGATCGATATGTTAAATTTGCATCCGTTTTAGATCAAAGAAAAATTCTTAAGGATACCAATTGGGTAGTCGATAGTATGCGTGTTAAAACACCAAATAATAAGACGAGAATCGTCTCATTATCAGGTGGTAATCAACAAAAAGTTATTATTGGTAGATGGCTATTAACAGAACCTGAAGTCCTTCTTCTAGATGAACCGACCAGAGGGATTGACGTAGGTGCGAAATATGATATCTATCAACTGATGATTGATTTGGCTGCAAAAGGTAAGGGTGTGATCATGGTATCATCTGAAATGCCTGAGCTACTCGGTATTACAGATAGAATTATGGTTATGAGTAACGGTCGCTTAGCAGGAATCGTTAACACGAAGGAAACGACTCAAGAAGAAATCCTGAGATTGTCTTCTAAATATTTATAATGGGGAGATGGCTTATGTCAGTTAATACGATTAAGAAAAAGCTGAACAAACAAGATATTGGTCACTTTTTAATGAATAATGCAATTATTATAGTCTTATTTGTTTTGATGATGGTGATCATCGCACTTGAACCAAGCTTTGTTTCATTAAAGAACTTTACAAACATCTTGGCTCAGGCTTCAACTAGAACCATATTTGCACTTGGTGTTGGTACGATTATCGTCGCAAAAGGTACAGACCTTTCGCTAGGCCGTCAAGTTGGTCTTGCAGCGGTTATTTCAGCATCTTTACTACAAGCACCAAACTATGCTTATAAAATGTATCCAGATTTACCAATTCTACCTGTTATTGTTCCAATATTGGTAGTTATGTTAATCACTGCAGTATTTAGTGGTATCAACGGTTTTGTAGTTGCAAAATTTAAAGTTGATCCATTTATTGCAACTTTAGGTATGATGGTTATCGTATACGGTGTAACTTCTATTTACTACGATAGACCGCCTTATGGAGCACAACCGATCGGTGGTTTAGATCCAAGATTTGCTAATGTCGCTCAAGGCTCATTAAAATTTGGTGGCATCACAATCCCTTATTTGGTGATTTACGCCATAATCGCAGTCACAATCATGTGGTTCCTATGGAACAAGACTAGATTTGGTAAAAACCTATTTGCAGTTGGTGGTAATGCTGAAGCAGCTGCTGTATCAGGGGTTAATGTTGGCAGAATGTTAATCATGGTTTATATCCTTGCTGGTTTATTCTATGGACTTGGTGGTTCACTAGAAGCAGCACGTATCGGATCTGCAACGAATAATACAGGTAACGGCTATGAGCTCGATGCTATTGCAGCTTGTATCGTAGGTGGTTTATCCTTCTCAGGTGGTATCGGTAGTATTGCTGGTATCGTAACAGGGGTATTGATCTTCCAAGTTATCGCTTACGGACTTGCCTTTGTAGGGGTAAATGCCTATATTCAATATATTATTAAAGGTCTTATCATCATCATTGCAGTAGCAATTGATAATCGTAAATATATAAAGAGAAAGTAAAATCCTCCTCTTGTGGGTCATGCCTCACATGGAACAGCGCCCCTCTAGTTTGCCGTTCCATATAGGTTATGACCTTTATTTTTTTTAATTTTTTAAGCTTAAATAGACTTTAATTAATATCTAAACTGAACTTAATGTTAATTTATTCTGAGGTGCAATATGTATTTAGGTGTGGATTACTATCCAGAACATTGGCCAAACGAGCTAATGGAAGAAGACATGGAACGCATAAAAGCCATGGGTGCAAATACTGTAAGAATTGGTGAATTCGCATGGCATTTAATGGAACCAGATGAGGGTCATTACGATTTTTCGTATTTTGATCTTGTGATTGAAAAGCTCAAAGACAGGAATTTAAATATTATATTTGGAACGCCTACGGCAACTTTTCCAGCGTGGCTTTCAAAAAAATATCCTGAAGTACTTGCTAAAAATGTGGATGGCAAAGTCTATGCTTTTGGTGGTAGGCGGATTTACTGTTATAATTCAACCGTTTATAGAGACAAAGTAGAAGCGCTCGTAAAAGCTCTTGTAGATCATTACAAAGAGGAAGGGGCAATTGTTTCTTGGCAAATTGACAATGAGCTTGGGCATGAGGGCTCAGATCAGTGCTACTGTGAGACTTGTCACAAAGGATTTCAAAATTTTCTAGAAGAAAAATATGAGACCGTTGAGACGATGAATCGTACTTATGGTACTATTTTCTGGGGCCAATCGTATAATCGATTTGATGAAGTGCCGCTACCTACAGAAACCATTACGACGCATAATCCTTCACTTTTGGTGGATTGGGCTCATTTTAGATCGAAATCGATCAACGATTTTGCTAAATTACAAATTGACATTTTAAGAGGGACGATCAAGCCAGAACAAAAAATCATTCATAACCTATTTGGTGGATTCTTCAATCGTGCTTACGATCAAAATGTACTAGCAGAAAGACTGGATGTTGTTGCGTATGATAATTATCCGGTCTGGGGAGGGCTAGAAAAACCACTAGCACCTGAACATATTGCTATGACACTTGATTATATTAGAGGATTAAAAAATAAGAACTTTTGGGTTGTAGAAGAATTAATGGGTGCTCAAGGACATACTGTAATAGGTTACTTGCCAAGACCGGGACAGGCATCTCTATGGGCCCATCAAGCTATGGCAAGAGGGTGTGAAAGCTTACTTTTCTTTAGATATAGAGGGATGACACATGGTGCTGAGCAGTTTTGCCAAGGTATTTTAGACTCGGATAACCTAGACAATGAAAAGCTAGATGAAGTTAAAAACTTTTTCTCACAGATTAAATCGAATGAATCAATTTATGAGAGTGAGATTAAAAGTGATATCGCTGTTCTTTATGATTATACCAACCGTTGGGCTTGGGCAGCACAGCCGCAAAGTGAAGCCTTTGACATTGAAAAAGAGATTCTTAGATTTTACCGTCCATTTTATACCTATCAACAATTGGTTGATGTCAGGAAACTAGAGTGTGACCTGGAGAATTACAAGGTTGTATGTTTGCCCGCCATGATGGTGCTATCAGACGAAATGGTCAACAGACTTGAAAACTATGTTAAAAAGGGTGGTATTGTCATCTTTGGTTACAGAAGTGGTCTTAAGGATATAACAAACAACATCAGATTTGGCTGTAATCCTGTTCAAAAGCTGAGCGGTATTAAAGTTAAAAACTATGAGTCTTTGGGTCATGATGTGGTGGTTGAGGTTGTAACACGAGAAGGCGAAGCACACACCTTTAATGTGTGGCGTGAGATGATCGAACCTGTAGAAGCAGAAAGTTTATGTCAATATACAGATGCTTTCTATAAACAATACAGTGGCGCAACGCGAAGAAATATCGGAAACGGTTCTGTCTATTATATCGGTGGTGGTGCGGATGATGCGTTAATGAAAAAAATTGTTTCTGATGTACTTACCGAATGCGGACTACAACAAAATGTATTACCAGATGGTGTTGAATGCGTCACTAGAGAAGGTGTAAAAATTCTTTTAAATCACAATTCTTTTGAAGTGACCTTTGAAGACGTTGAGTTGAAGCCGTTTGATGTGAGATGGTTATAAAAATTTCAAGGCATATAGGCTTATGATATTTAGATCAAATTCATAGTAAGTAAATTTATTGCAAGTAAATTCATAGCTATCAAATTCATTACTATTAAATTCATTACTATTAAATAATAAGGCCCCTCAAATCAAAATTGAGGGGCTTTGTTTTAGTCATTATTTGCGATCGATTCAAGTGCAAGGTAAGATTCAGCCTCTGCAACCAGTTCGTTCATAACTGCTTCTACAGATTGAATTTCTTTAACTTTATAAACATTTTCTCCAGCGAAGATAAGACCGTGATCGACATCGCCCTCAACAGATGATACCAATGCTTGAGAAATGCAGTATGGTGTTGTACTTGGGTTACACGTTTGCAAACAGTTAACGCATCTTTCAATTTTAGGTCGTCTACCAGCGGCAATCTCTTGGATAAATGGATTGTTGATTGCCCGACCAGGCATACCTACTGGACTGATTATGATTTGTGCTTGCTCCTCGGTTGCATTTACATAGGCTTGTTTAAAGTTTTCGTGTGCGTCACATTCAGTTGTTGCAACGAATCGTGTTGCCATTTGAACACCATCGGCACCATATGAAAGCATTTTTGCGATATCCTCACCATCGAACACACCACCTGCGAAAATTACTGGAATATGCTTCTTATATTTCTCTTCAAAAGGTTTTAAAGCGAGCTTAACGGCTTTAATTGTTTCTTTAGGATCAAAGTTCTTTGCCATCAGTTCTTCTTTAGAGAAGCCCAAATGACCACCTGCTTTAATACCCTCTATAACAATGGCGTCAGGCACTGTTTCATGATTGCGATCCCATAACTTAGAGATCAACAAAGCGGCTTTTGCTGAAGATACAATTGGGACAAGCTTAGTACGTGAGCCTTTTACGAATGCAGGTAAATCAGTTGGAAGACCTGCCCCAGAAATGATAAAATCAATGCCTTCTTTAACGGCCTCAGTTACATGTTCTTTATAGTTGTTCATGGCCACCATAAAGTTAACACCAACGAGACCGTTTTTAGTATTTTCTTTTACAGTACGAATTTCGTTGCGAAGTGCTCTGAGATTTGCTTCAAGGCGGTTGGTATAAAAATCGGACTCTTTAAAACCGAGATTAACACCTGAAATAACGCCAAGTCCACCTGCGCTAGTAATCGCTGTTGCGAGGCCAGAGCGCGTTACGCCTACGCCCATTGCACCTAAAAATATGGGAATCTTAATAGATAATTGTCCTACTTTTAGCTCGGGAAGCTTCATAAACTCCTCCTATAATATTTAATCGAATTTATTTTACATCATCAAACGTAGTGTCACAATGTAGTTACACAAAATGCTATAAATCGTTAATAAACTGTTATTCAGTTGTTAGATTTTATGTCAATCAATGTTCTTAAAAAAATGCATTATTTTAAACTGTGGGATAGCATTTTTGAAATGACCATTATATAATGAAGTTGGGTAACTTTTTCCAAGAACGTTATTTATGAAAGGGGCTTGGAAGATGAGTAAAAATGTATCAATTGATTGGTCAAGTTTAAGCTTCAGTTACACAAAGACGGATTTACGTTATGTGTCAATGTGGAAAGATGGTAGCTGGGATGATGGGAAACTAGTTGAAGACAATATGATTACAATTAGTGAAGCGTCTACAGCAATCCATTATGGACAACAATGCTTCGAAGGTTTAAAAGCGTATAGAACACCCAATGGTGACGTGCAGTTGTTTAGACCTGATGAAAACGCATTGCGTATGATCAGAAGCTGTCGTCGTGTGATGATGCCTGAAGTACCAGTTGAGAAATTTATCGATGCTTGTATGCAAGTTGTAAAAGCGAACATGGACTTTGTACCGCCATATGGTACTGGTGCAACCTTATACTTAAGACCTTACGTGATCGGTGTCGGTCACAACTTAGGCGTTAAGTCAGCTCCAGAATTCATGTTTGGTGTGTTTGCAGTACCTGTAGGTCCATACTTTAAAGGTGGTATGGCACCAGTTAACTTTACTATTGCAGATATGGACAGAGCAGCACCTTTTGGTACTGGCGCAGCTAAAGTAGGGGGTAACTACGCAGGTAGTATGTTACCAAACTATGAAGCTAAAAAGAGAGGCTTTGCAGATTGTATTTATCTCGATCCTAAAACGCATAGTAAGATCGAGGAAGTTGGTGCAGCGAATTTCTTTGGAATCACAAAAGATGGAAAATTCATTACACCAGATTCGCCTTCAATCTTACCAAGTATCACCAAATACTCTTTGATGTATTTGGCTGAAAATTATCTTAAGATGCCAGTTGAAGAAAGAGATTGCTATATCGATCAAATCGATGAGTTTGTTGAAGCGGGTGCTTGTGGTACTGCAGCTGTAATTACACCAATTGGTGGTATTGATTACAAAGGAAAACTTCATGTATTCCATAGCGAAACTGAGGTTGGTCCAATCACTAAAAAACTCTATGATACGCTTGTAGGTATTCAATTTGGGGAAATTGAAGCACCTGAAGGTTGGATCTATAAAGTAGAGTAATCGTATAGTAATGTAATTAAAAAATCTAGCAATCAATTTGATTGCTAGATTTTTTTCAGTAACAGGATTGTTGTCTCATAAGTTTTTTGACACAATATGCTAAATCAAATGAGAAATGAACTTTATTTAATTTTCCAGATGCCTAAGAAAGGTGGTTGAGAGGTGAAGTGGTAGTTGATGCCGAAAGCAGAGAAAATTAACTCACTTGACCAAAGTGCGATTGAAAGGCCATATGCCTTTGATTGCTTTGCACCATACTTTTCATCTCCTAGTATTGGGTGCCCAACATGTGCAAGCTGTGCTCTAATTTGATGCTTTCTACCGGTATGAAGTGTAACACACAAATCACACAAAGATCCCTCAGCAAGTTTATAATGACTCTTTACCTCGTAATCTAAGATAGCAGTTTTAGTGCCAATTGCCGACTCATCTACAATTTTAGATACATTTACAGAACTGTCGTATAATATTTGATGTGTTAAGCCTTTGATGTCTTCTGTAACGTGTCCTTCAACCCTTGCAGTATAACGCTTAATCACACATCTCGATGCAAATAGATCATTTAATGTTCGCGTGGCGTTAGGGGTTTTGGCAAATACCACAAGACCTCCCGTATGGCGATCCAATCTATGCACCAAACCAAGATAAGGATCTTCGATACCACATCCGAATTCTAAGTAATCTTTTACTTGATCGTATAGATTGAGTCCACCCTTTTTGTCACGCTGTGTAGGTAGATTTTGTGGCTTTTCGACGACGATAATGTGTTTATCTTCAAAAAGTGGTTTCATAAACGCTCCTTTTGTGGTTAACATAATGATAAAAATAATCTGAATTGGGTATATATTAATATTGATGATACCACGTTTTGATAGGTTAAAACAAGGCTTTAAGTAAAGGGGCTGATTTTGTGTCGATAAATCCTGTGGGTTCTTCTAATGGGGTTCTGATAAATGGGAATAAACAGATTAAAAAAGCACCCTCTAGCGAAGTGCCTAATATAAGCGGGTCGCAAGCTAGTAATAACTTTAGTGGTAAGGTTGTGAAGTATGTATCACCTGAAAATAGAATGGATCGTCTAATAGAAATCTATGGTGAAAAAGCATTAAAGCAAATGGGTGTTATTGAATGTAGTACTTGTAGCTCAAGAACCTATGTGGATGGTTCTGACGATGCGGGCGTTTCCTTTAAATCGCCAACGCATGTTTCGCCCGAAGCTTCTTTCCAAGCGGTTGCATCACATGAACAAGAGCATGTCACAAGAGAAAGAGCGAATGCAGATGCTAATGATGCAACGGTTGTCAGACAAAGTGTTCAGATTTTTACAAGTGTTTGCCCAGAGTGTGGAAGAAGATATGCGTCTGGTGGGGTAACAAAAACCACCACAATGAGTGATGGTCAGGAAAACAAATATAATAATGATCAAAATAAGTCTGGAAAAACGACTAGTGGTAATTTACTAGAAGCTTTGATTTAGTTTGCTAGTTATTATTTCTAAGCTCGATCATGACATCGGGCATATCGGTGATAATACCTTCTATACCGTATTGGATTAAACCCTTTGCAACAGTAGGGTCATTAATCGTATACGCATTAAGAAGAAGTGTATGCTGCTTGATTTCACCTAACATTCTATTGGTTAAAGACTGATAAGCTGGGTGATAATAATCGGCATTTAATCTTTTAGTATACTCCCACGGTGCAACCATTGCGCTTGCAGTTAAGATACCCGTTTGTGCTTCAGGATCTAGCGCTTTGATTTTGAGTAACGCATAATGATCAAATGAAGAGTAGATCAATTGTGATTTTGGCAAATAACGATTGCAGAGTGATAGGGTTTGTGTCTCAATATTAGGATAAAAATCACTGCCTGCTTTAAATTCAACATTTAGAATGGTAGCTTTCCCAGTTTCTTGATCAAATGTTTTTATAAGCTCAAGCACTTCTTGTAGCGTAGGTATTTGATCGTATTGATTTTTAAATTGGACTTTCAGTTGCTTTAATTCTGCAAGTGTGAAATCAAAGATATTGCCATTTACACCACACATTCTATCAAGTGTAAAATCATGAAAAACGATGATTTCACCATCCTTTGAATAATGAATGTCAAGCTCCAGACCGTCTGCTCCCATTTCAAGCGCTTTTCGAAATGAAGTTAACGTATTTTCAGCATAATAGGCTTTTGCACCTCTGTGTCCAAATATCTTAGTCATATGATCCCTCCAAATTAGTCATCTTTTTTTTATTATAATATGAATTGATCAAAATGACCATTTAGATTATACAACTGCAATTCCAGCTTCCTCAAAAGTTATCATATCATTATTCATCGCACATGCTGACTCAATTAGACCAAACGCTAGAACTGCACCACTGCCTTCACCTAAACGCATGTTCATGTGAAGATAGGGCTTAAGACCGAGTAACTCAGTAGCCAAACTTGCACTTTTTTCTTCAGAAGCATGTGAGGCAAAAAGGAAAGCGACTACATCTGGGTTTATTTTTTTTGCGATTAAGGCCGAAACGGTTGATATATAGCCATCTACAACTACTGGTACACGATAGATAGCGCCTCCGAGCATGATTCCGGTCATACCGGCAATATCATATCCACCAAGTGCAGCCAATAACTCTATTGGGTTTTCCAGTTGTGACTTTGATTTTGATTCGATGGCACGTCTAATGACAGATGCCTTATGTGATAGCTTTTCAATTGGAAAGTTCGCACCAACGCCTGTGATTTCTTCAGGTGATTTACCACTTAAGACAGAGAGAAGAGCAGTGGAAGGCGTTGTATTCCCAATTCCCATTTCGCCTGTTGCAATAAGATTATGACCCTCTTCTTTTGCAATCCGTACCATTTCAATACCAATTTGGATTGCCTCTAGAGCTTGCTCCGTAGTCATAGCATCTGATTTAGCGATATTGTTAGTTCCGTTAGCTATTCTTCTATCAATGAGAGAGGGATGTTTTTCTTGAAAATTAATCCCGATATCTACAGCATATACAGTTGTACTGGTATGCTTCGCCAATGCACCTACACCTGTTACCCCTTTAGCAATGTTAAGGGATTGAACCCATGTGACAATTGGAGGTGCTGATGCTATATCTTCTTCACAGACACCATGATCGGCACACATGACGATGACTGCTTTCTTTTCAATTGTAGGTCTTTCGGTTTTATAGATCCCAGACAATTGAACTGCGATTTCTTCAAGAGCACCTAGTGAGCCTTGTGGTTTGACCAGTTGATCGACACGTTGACGTGTAGCGGTCATCTTTTCCATACAGAGTGGTTGGATTTTTTGTTTTAATTCGTTTGTAAAAGCTTTCATAAATGGCCTCCAAAAATAATTTTTTAGGGGCAATAAAGTGAGTCTGAACTGAATTCAACAGAAAAAAAAGCCCATTACCTCAATGTAAGTTTATCATTTAGAATAAACTTATCCCTTGGGTAATGAACTTTACCGTCGTCCATTGATTCAACTACAGGCAGGTCTCCTGGCTCAACATCAATGCGTATCGCGCCTTCCCAGTTTCCCAGTGGCATATGCGATCGCTCCGTCTTACAGTGATGGGTTCGCTTAGGACTTTCACCTAATTCCCTATTCTCCAATTTATTGGCACCTATAACATTTACATTCTAGCGTAGAATGAGAGACAAGTCAATTTATAAAATTATTTTAATCCTTATTAAAAAATTGCATAAGCACAATTTCATGTTATAATAGTATAGGAAAATAGATAAGGAGGCGTTAATCATGATTTCAAAAGAGGTACGCGAGAATTTACAGAATGCGTCTTGGATCAGAAGAATGTTTGTTGAGGGGAGCAAGCTCAAGGCGCAATTTGGCGAAGACAACGTTTATGACTATAGCTTAGGAAATCCCTATTTTGAACCCCCTAAATCAGTTACTGATAAGTTGAAAAGTGTTGTAAACGCTGACACACCAGGTGCACATAGATATATGGATAATGCAGGCTTTCCTGAAGTTAGACAAAAGGTAGCGGATGCAATCAATAGAGATATCGATCAGCCAATTGCAAAGGAGCATGTCCTTATGACTGTTGGCGCAGCAGGTGGAATCAACGTACTTCTGCGAACGGTTATGGATGCTGGAGATGAAGTGATTATATTTGCGCCTTATTTTGCTGAGTACATTTTTTATATTAATAATCACAATGGTGTTCCAGTCATCTTAAAAACGGATGAAAAGACATTTGAACCAGATTTAGAGGCATTCAAGTCTGTCATCACGGAAAAAACACGTGCGGTAATTATTAATTCACCGAATAACCCTACTGGTGTCATCTATTCAGAAGAGACCCTTAAAGGGATTGGACGCGTATTAACTGAGGCTGAAGAAAAATTTGGTAGAGAAATATACTTGATTTCTGATGAACCATACAAAGCGCTTGTATATGATGGTGTTGTTGTTCCAAACATTCACAACTACTTCAGACACTCTGTAATGGTAAATTCTTATTCTAAATCACTTGGACTTGCTGGCGAGAGAATTGGTTATATTGCAATTAATAGCCAGTTTGAAGATGTTGAGCTTTTTATGGGTGGTTTGGCCTTTTGCAATAGAACACTCGGTTTTGTTAATGCACCTGCACTTTGGCAGAAAGTTATCTCTGATTCATTAGAAGAAACCGTTGATATTTCACAATATCAAATGAGAAGAGACCTTCTACTAGATAAGCTTAGATCACTTGGTTTTGAAATGGTTGAACCAAAAGGGGCCTTCTATCTTTTCCCTAAGGCACTTGAAGAAGATGATGTGGCATTTGTTATGGAAGCGAAGAAGTTCAACTTACTTTTGGTACCTGGAAGTGGTTTTGGCTATCCAGGCTATTTTAGAATTTCATATTGCGTCGATTTGGCTATGATTGAAAGATCATTACCTGCATTTGAAAAACTAGTTGAGCATTATAAAAACATGAAGAAATAGTTCACTAATGATCGCATCATTAACGCTATTTAAGTTATAACGTATAAAAAATTATATAAAATTAGACCTGTAATCATCTTGCTAACGAAATGATATACAGGTCTTTTTATGTCTAAAATAGTGAAGATTAATATAATCTAATCTAATGGCTCTTCTTTTTGGGAATGAATAATGTAATGGTAGTGCCTTTAGTAACTTCACTTTCTATTCTCATATGTCCACCATGTGCCTTGATTAAGGCATCTACTATGCTGAGTCCTAGTCCAGATCCGCCTGTTCTACGATTGCGGTCTTCATTGAGGCGGTAGAAACGATTGGTTAGGTTGGGGATGCTTTCTTTGGCAATACCTCGTCCTTGATCGATTAATGAGAGTGCAATATATTGATTGCGCTGTTCGGATTTAAAAGTAATCGTTGTGTCCTCAAGGGAATACTTTACTGCATTTTCAACCAAAGCTCTAAAAATTTGAGTCATAATTTCTAAATCGATATACAATAGTCCTTCATAATTGAGTTCGGTTTTAAAATGATAGAGTGGATAGAGTCGAATGCATTCCTCTAAACCTTTTCTAAAGAATTCTGAGACGGTAATTTCCTCATATGTGACTTTGATTCTATTGTTCTCAAGTCGTGCCAAAGTTAGTAATTTCTCCACCATATTCTTCATATGGGTTGCTTCAAGCTCAATCGCATCGAGTGATTCCTTTAATAGAGCCTCGTTTCCAGTACCCATCGTCTTTAATAAATCGATATATCCTAAAACGATGGTGAGTGGAATTCGAAGCTCGTGAGAAGCATCGGATACAAATCTCTTTTGATTCTCAAATGACCCCTCTAAATTTTCTAGCATCGTATTTAAACTTTTTATAAGTGTATCGATTTCATCATGACTCTCAGTTGGCGGGATACGATAATTGAGTATTTTATTATCGACACCTTGGGCGATTTTCGAAAGATCAACAAGTGGCTTTAAGGCTTTACGTGTAAAGAACTTCGCAAAAATGGATAAAAATAAAATGCCGATGATGGCAGAGACCAATAGAGCTGAATTTAGACTTAACAGAAAATCTTGATCGAGATCTGGATAGATAAATACCGATGCAAGAAGACTGTACTCTTCGCCAATGTCAATTCTAACCACTGTGTACATAACATCAAAACCCATAACGTCAGATTCTGAGATGAATGGGGATTCACCTCTTGTTGGAACGAGCAGAGAAATGTCCTTGTACTTAATGGTTTCACTTGCATTTAACTTCTTAAATAATTCGAAAGTAAGTATTTCCTTGCCTTGTAAAATATCCTTATTAAAGGAAACATTGAAATCAATATTAGCTGGATTAATCTTAAATTGATCAAGAATCAAAAGATCATAGACATCCTTGTTGAGAGGATAGGACGTTTTCCCGTTGGTATCAAAAAGCGTGACAAGGGTTTTGTAGTTGTCAAAGATATAGTAATCCTCAAGCAATCTAAAAATATGTGGAATCCTATTGTCAGGAGACATAGCAGAGAGTGTGTCTTTCTCTGAATACAAAAGTTCTTGAATCTTAAGCTGTGTGGTCTGTAAATCTTCTCGATTCTTAAAATATAAAAATTGATTGGTCAAAAGTGTAACGAAATACATAGATAAAGATATGAGTATGGTAAAAAGAACCACGTTTGACAGCGTGATTCTAGTGGATAACTTAATTCGTCTAATTCTGTTTTTTATCTGCTTTATTTTATCATCGAACAACGTAGCCACGACCCCTTATGGTTTGTATCAATTTTCGATCGAAATCTCGGTCAATCTTATCTCGTAGATATTTGATATAAACATCGACGATGTTTAAACTACCATAATAGTCATAGCCCCAAACCTTATTCAAAATTTGCTCGCGTGTCAGTACGATTCCTTTATTGATGATTAAATGCTTTAATAAGTCGAACTCGGTTTTAGAAAGCTCAACAAGTTTACCAGAACGTGTAACTTCAAATGTTACAGAGTTGATAAGTAAATCCTCAAACATCATAATTTCGGATGTAGGTGTGGTATTTGCTTTTTTTCGTATATTGGCTCTAATGCGCGCAAGCAACTCTTCAAAAACAAAGGGTTTAGTGACGTAGTCATCTGCACCAGAATCCAAACCACTGATGACATCATTAATATCATCCTTTGCAGTGAGCATGATAATTTTCATATCAGGATTAATTCGCTTTATTGCATTACAGGCAGTTATACCATCTGTTTTGGGCATCATGACATCCATAAGAATTAAGTCATAATGATTAAGTCTGACTTTGTCGAGTGCTTCAGAACCATCATAAGCAAAATCAGTATCATATCCAGCGTATTTCAATTGCAGATCGATAATTCTAGAGATTTTAAGTTCATCTTCTACAATTAGTATTTTTTCCATCTGTCTCTCCTTTTTGTTCATGTCTTAAATATAACAAAATTCGGCAAATCATACAACCGTATGACGCGCCGAATTTTTATTAAGCCACAATCTTGCTTGTGGTAAAATCTGAAGGCCCGATGCCTGAAAATTTTTTTTACAGGGAGTGATCCCTGTTTAAACATCAATTATCTAAATAAAGTTTCATGCTTGATATTCGCTTTTTCAAGTGCTGCAATCACTAAGAATGCTAAAATGGCACCTACAGAAAACTGAACGATATTCCATGGAATACTAAAGATAGGTGCAAGGAATGACCCATACATAACCGCTGAAGCTAAGTAATAGCCAAGAACCATCCATATACCAGATACAATCATACCAACGAGCTGATTCATTGTTACGTGATACTTATTTTTAAGCAGGGTAAGACCACCTGCCAAAACAGGAAATGCAATTAAAACACCTATGAGCTGCACCTTTATTTGACGAATTGCATTTGCTGCACTTTCAAGTGTTGAAAGCTCTTCAACATGATTGGTCACCGTTTCAGCAGATGTGCCAAATAATGTGTAAATGAAACTAGAAAGTGCTGCTACCCAAAGAATAATAATAACACTTGTAAAAGCCTTAGTTCCCTTTTTTGAAACTGCAAAGTAACCGATAATCATCCCCATAACGGTTTTTATAATCAACGTTGGAATGACCCAATGTGCATAGCCGCCTAACAAGTCTGCTAGTGCTGAACCTACACCGGCTGCCACACCACCATATAGCGGACCAAGTAATATCCCAGAGATAAAGATACACATATCTCCCGCATGAATATAACCATTTGTAAAAGGAATGGGTATCTTGATGATCGATGTCGTGATAAAAACAAATGCTGTCATGAGTGCCGTATAAATAAGTACCCTTAAATTCTTGTTCATAAATCCTCCAACCTAAAGTTATAGCTTGCTTACACTACAATGATAATATATAATTGGGTTTATCAATAGATGCAGAAATGAACTAATTAACAAGGTCAGATGGAGGAGATATGTTAGGCGTAGTTATTGATTTTGAAAGTACATCAGAGCCCAAATACATACAACTGTATCATTATCTCAAATCTGAGATAGAAAATGGTAACATTCCACCTTATGAGAAGCTACCTTCCGTTAGAGCGCTGTCTCAAACGCTTAAAGTGAGTAAAGTGACTGTGGAAAATGCTTATAATCAGCTGCAGCTGGAAGGGTATATAGAAAGTCGCGCTAAGAGTGGCTATTTTGTTATGCAGCTAGGCAATCACGATCTAACGACCAAACGGTTATACACAAATAGGTCAACCTCATCTGGTTTTGTAAGGGAAACTTCAAAACCATATAATAGCGATGGCGCAGAGGCGAGTACCTTTAACTTTACGCAATGGCGAAAAGTGGTTAATAGAGTACTGGAATATGATACGGATCAGCTATTATCCTATGGAGATGTTAAAGGCGAACTGATGCTTAGAACTGAAATTGCTAAGTTTGTAAGACATACGCGCGGCGTTTCTTGTGAACCTGAGCAAATCGTCATCGGTGCGGGTATTCAATATTTGTTTGGTCTAATAGCCACTACTTTTAGAACCAATCATGACATCATCGCATTTGAGCACCCAGGCTTTTCAAAGGGAATGTACGTTTTTGAGGATTATGGATACGCGCGCGCAGAGATACCACTTGAAAGAGATGGTATTGATATAAAAGCTTTAGAGGCGTCAAAAGCAAAGGTCGTATATGTTTCGCCGTCGCACCAATACCCAATGGGTGGTGTCATGGGGATTAAGAAAAGGCTTCAATTGTTGGAATGGGCGTCTAAATCAAATGGCTATATTATCGAGGATGATTACGATAGCCTTTTGAGGTATGATGGTATGCCTGTACCAGCTTTACAAGGCTTGCGAGACGGAGAGCACGTTATCTATGTGGGTTCTTTTTCAAAGCTTTTAATACCTGCACTTAGAATCAGTTTTATGGTCATTCCTAGAACGCTTAACGAAGCGTTTAACCAGGTGATTTCAAGATATTCTCAGTCTGTTTCAAAAATTGAACAGTTAGCTTTAGCACGATACATGGCTGAAGGCGCTTTCGAGAGACACATTAGAAGAATAAAGAAAACATATGGAAAGAAAAATCAACGATTACTAGAGACTTTCAAATCAATTAATAGTCAGTGGTTGGCACTTATGGGAAAGGGCTCGGGGCTTCACGTTACTTTGAAGCTCGATAAAAAAGTAAATCGAGATGTGTTTATCAAATCGTGTGAAGCAGTAGGGATACTACTTGAACCAGTTGTTGGTTATAATGACTCTATCGTCGTATTTTCGTATAGTGGTATATTAGACGATCAAATGATGGACGTGGTGAAAACCATGTGTCGAATTGCAGAAGAAAGCGCTCATATCATTAAATCTTAAATCTAAAAGTCCTGAATCAATTTAAGCATCTGCTACTATTGATTCAGGACTTATTTTTTATATTGATTGGTCAGAGTTTATATGATATTGCAATTCATTCCGATCTTATGCTTCTTTGATAAAAGCAGTCAAGATTGCATTTAAGATAACACCTGTTAAAGCAGCAAGGCTTAAACCTGAAAGTGCTACTGCTGTTCCTGGTACAGGTAACGAGATTGCTAAGCTTGGCAGGTACGATGGTGCAAGACCGATGAATAAGATAACGACCATTACCAAGACGTTTTTAAAGTTCATTTTCACGTTGTTATCCTTGATGTTTTTAACCCCGATGAAAGCGATCATTGAGAATAACATGATACTGATGCCGCCCATAACTGAAGTTGGGATAGATTGAAGGGTTGCACCCAATTTGCCGACTAAAGCTAAGATGATTGCGAATACTGCAGTAATTCTTAAGATTGCTGGGTTGTAGTTTTTAGTAATCGCTAAAACGCCAGTGTTTTCACCGTAAGTTGTATTTGCTGGTCCGCCGATAAAGCCTGCGAACATAGTCGCTAAACCATCGCCTAAGAGCGTTCTATTTAAGCCAGGATTTTCAATGAAGTTTTTACCTACAACAGCGCCGTTTGTCGTTACATCGCCTACGTGCTCCATGAATACTGCAAGTACCACTGGTGCGATGATTAAGATTGCTTCAGCTGTAAATTTTGGGAATGTAAATGCTGGAATCGAAAGGTAAGATGCGCTTTGGATACCGGTGAAATCAACTAATCCCATTACAGAAGCGATGAAATATCCTGAAACAACACCGATTAAGATTGCCAATTGTTTGATAAAGCCTTTTCCAAGTAAGTTGATTGAAAGTGCGATGCCAAGCGTTAATACTGCAACAAGATAATTTGATGATGCCATGTTAACTGCAACTGGTACTAAGTTTAAACCAATAACGATAATCATTGGACCGACAACATGTGAAGGTAATATTTTTTTGATATTGCCAACGCCAATTGACTTTACTAAGAAAGATAATAGCACATAAATAAATCCCGCGACTACTATGCCACCTTGCGCATAAGCTAAATCACCGGAATACATATCTCTTACTTGAATAATTAATGGAATAAATGCAAATGAAGAACCTAAGAAAACTGGAACTTTGAATTCTGTACAGAAGTGGAAAATTAACGTACCAACACCAGCGCTGAACAATGCAACTGATGGGTTTAAACCAGTTAGAATTGGAACAAGAACGGTAGCACCGAACATTGCGATAAGGTGTTGAAGACCTAAAACGAAACTTTTAGCATCCTTAAGAGTAGAAATGTTTGCTGCATAGCTGTTTGTAGACATAAAAAAACCTCCCTTTAATACTTTTCATGGGAGAAGATCGCAATCTTCTCTTCTTAGCCTCTCTGGACCAAATTAAAAAGCTTTATTTAATTCTTAAAGATAATAACACATTGAGATTGTAAAATCAATACAATTTTT
Organism: Fusibacter sp. QWL-12; assembly: GCF_058683495.1. Taxonomy (NCBI): domain Bacteria; kingdom Bacillati; phylum Bacillota; class Clostridia; order Eubacteriales; family Fusibacteraceae; genus Fusibacter; species Fusibacter sp. QWL-12. The sequence goes on along the minus strand of NZ_CM178745.1, from coordinate 722,421 downwards.
AATTTATTTTACCCCTTCTTATGGTATGATGTTAGTGTACTGTATACAATATAATGTAATATCGACAGAAAGAGGTGAAGGCATTGGGATTGAAGTACGAGAGAGAATATCAGCTCAATTATTTTGATTTTGATAAAAACTATCAGATAAAACCGACCACATTGATGAACTTTCTTCAAGATATATCGACGAGACATTTTGAAGATGCGACATGTGATGTACCAAGAGAAGATTTACCAGGACTCTGGGTAATTGTAGAATGGGATATAAAGAAGAACGATGTCTCTTTGAAAGCTGGAATGATCAAAGTGGTCACTGAGCCGATTTACTTTAGGAAGTTCATCGCATATAGATGCTATGAAGTATATAATCATGAGAATGAGCTCGTCTTAACGGGCTATAGCAAGTGGGCTTACATAGATCCAGTGCTCAGAAAGCAAGTGAATATTCCTAAGTTTCTCAATGCGCTTTTCCATGTTGAAGCCGATGCAGAGAAACCCGATAAACTTTCTTTTAATGATTTGTCAATGATTGAGCAGCCTTCAGAGAGATGCCTTCAAGCGGTCTATACGGATTTGGATGTCAACAAACACGTTAACAATATTACTTATATCAGATGGGCGATTGATTCCTTGGGAAGCGCATATATGGATGGTCATAGATTTTCAGAACTTAAAGTGGCATTCAAAAAAGAGGTGTTTGAGGATCAACAGATAAAAGTATCGACCAAAATAAAAGAAACCGCCACGGAGACGGTTTCTGAGCATTTGATATGTGATCTTGACGATCAGCTGTTTGTTCAGGTTGCATTTACTTTTATCTAAACCAATCGCTTTGCCCATTTGTTTGAGAGGAGTCTTGGCAAGCCAAAGAAAAGCTTAGCGACTTCTTCTGCATTGACCAGTAGTACCACGTAATAGACAGGTAATTTTAAAACGAATGCACCCAGCAGTGCAAGTGGCACACCTATGAGCCACACACATGAGATTTCCAAAAGCATGGAGTAGAGCGTATCGCCACCACTTCTAAGTGTCCCAATGATGATGATGGTGTTGTAAAATTTAAACGACATGAAAAAGGCGAGAATCTTAAGTGTGTGAATGGTGGTTGCATAACCAGACGCATCAAGCTGATACAGCGTTTTTACCATCCAAGGTGCAGTAAGGTTAATCGCAAATCCAATGACGATGCCACATAGGATACTAAGTGCTAAGAATCGTTTGTTATAATCGATGGCTTTTTCAATTTCGTTAGCGCCTAGCGTGTTACCGAGCATAACAGACGAGGCGTTTCCTAAACCGAATCCAACGACCATGAAGATGCTATTGACGGTATTGGTGATCATAACTGCAGCGACAGCTTCTGTGCTAATACGCGCGTAAACCAGTGCATATACCGTCATACCGAGTGACCAGAAGCCCTCGTTTAAAATAACTGGTAGAGCAGTTTTCCCAACCCGTTTAACGAGCTCGGCACTGATGTTTTTAAAGTCCCTAAATTTAACAGCAAGAACTGGTATACTGCTATAGATACCATATAGGATGATACACAGTTCAACGATTCTAGCGATTAAGGTCGCTGTTGCTGCACCTTTAATGCCCATGGCTTCAAAACCAAAATGCCCAAAGATAAGAGTATAGTTGAGTGCAGTGTTAATCAACAGTGAGATAACGCTTGCGGTCATGGGTAACTTAGGTCTACCAACACTTCTAGATGAAAATCCAAATGCAAAGCTAATCGCAGTAAGGATATAACTAATGCTGACGATTTTAAGATAATCAGTACCCAGTTTTACAACTTCAGTATCCTTTGACATAAGACCGAGGATTTGATTTGGAAAGACAAATCCAGCCAAGAAGAAAAGGGATGACATAAAAATTGCAAATATTAACCCTATGGATAAAACCGATTTGATTTTATCGGTTTCTTTTTTACCCCAAAATTGTGCGATGTAGATGCTAATCCCACTGTTGCCGCCAAAAAGAATCAAGGTCATAATGAAAAAAATCTGATTGGCAAGCCCTGTAGCCGCTATAAAAGTTTCGCCTAACTGCCCAATCATGACGTTATCGACGAGATTGAGAGACGATGAAATCAAGTTTTGAATGACGATCGGTATTGAGATCGTGAATAATAATTTATAGAATTCTTTATTTTTTTTGTAACTTAACGAAACCAAGTTGCCTCCTAAAATAGGTCTGTAAATAGGTTGAGTGATGATATAAATATACTGAGAGTCCACCTATTCTATTATTACCGCAATCCATTAAAAAAGCAATCCTTTCATAAGGATTGCTTAAGCTTATGAAAGGATTGCTTTTACTTCATCAACGGTTAAGAGCTTACCTGTTGATTTTACTTTTTCATCAACGACGAGAGCGGGTGTTTGCATGACGCCGTAGCCTATGATTTTTCCGATATCTTCCACTTTTTCCACGGTTGCTTCTAATCCGAGTTCTGCCACAGCTTGGCGAGCGTGCTTCTCTAATTTTTTACATTTGTCACAGCCAGTTCCCAGTACTTTAATGGTCATAAAATATCCTCCTAAGAATTTCTTTATTTAAGTTCTTCTATAATATAGTAGGTTGATTTGCTAAATGAGCAAATAACCAAATGCATTAAAAATAAAGCCAATTGTTAATATCCCAACGCTGACAATCGCTACAAAAAGTAGTAACAAACGCGTCTGAACCACTTTTTTTAGCAAGATCATGGATGGCAGTGAAAGTGCGGTCACAGCCATCATAAAGGCAAGTGCTGTTCCAATTCCAATGCCTCTTGCAACAAGTGCCTCTGCAATAGGCAATGTGCCAAATATATCTGCATACATTGGAATTCCAACAAGAGTTGCAAGAGGGACAGAATACCATTTATCTTGACCTAGCAAAGCTGTGATCACTGATTCAGGAATGACATTGTGGATTAAAGCACCAATGGATACGCCGATTAAGATATAGAGCCATACCTTGTTGACAATTTCTTTTACTTGTCCAATTGCAAAGTTGTGGCGTTCTTTGCGTGTCATTGCATCGGGTTCAAAATCAGCACCACCTAAACCGTAAACATAAGGTGCAACGTATCTTTCTACTTTCAAGTAGCTGAGAAGCGTACCAGAAACCACTGCGAGTAATATGCCGAACAGGACATAAGCTATAGCGATTCGCCAGTTGAATATACTGGCAAGCAGTAAAACAGAAGCGAGATCCACAAGTGGTGAAGAAATTAAAAATGAAAATGTAACGCCAACTGGTAATCCTGCATTGGTAAATCCAATAAAGAGTGGGATAGAAGAACAAGAGCAAAATGGGGTTACAGTACCTAATAATGCACCTAGAAGGTTCGCTGTAATACCATTGAATCGACCGATAATCTTCTTCGTACGCTCTGGTGGAAAGTAACTTTGTATATAGGAAACAAAGTAAATTAGTACAGCCAGAAGGATCATGATTTTAATCGTATCATAGATGAAGAAATGCAGACTGGAGCCTACTTTTCCATCGAGATTGAGTTTAAAGAGATCACCTAGTAGCCATGTTACTAGGTCGGATAACCAAACCATTTTTAAAATTTGATCATTTAAAAAACTGAAAATAAACATTTAGCCTCCTATTTTAAACTCTGGAATACATTGATTTAAGTATTCTGTTTTAAGAGATAGTCTTTTGAAATCTGTATTTAAAGTTGGGTATTTTTCCAATCCATTTTGAATGTCTTCAAGAATTTGTGTTAACAAAGCAGAATCATTCGTGAGTGAATAATAGACGTATTTTTCAACTCGGGTATCAGAAACGAGATTCAAATCCTTTAGTTTCGCAAGACTTTTAGATACCTTAGGCTGTGGCATTTGTAGGATACCGCTAAATTCACAGACACAAAGTGGCCCGTGCTTCAATAGCATTAAAACTCTTAGTCGTGATTCATCAGATAATAGTTTAAAAAGATTGGTGAGTTCTTGCATATTACCTCCTTTATATTCTCATATGCACATATGGGAATGTGTCCATTTAAATAATAGTCTTCTCATTTAACTTTGTCAATGATTTTTATAAATTAGTTGTCAATTGATAAAAGTATAGATACAATGGAGTTGAACAGAGCACCGCTAAAATTAATTACAAATAAAATAAGAGGTGTATGATGTCGAAAAATAAATTGTTAGTCGTAGACGATGAAATCCATATTTTAGAGCTTTTAAAGTATAATTTAGAAAGTAATGGATTTGAAGTTGTAGAGGCAGAAAATGGTGAAGATGCATTAAGCATTATCAAATCTACAAAAATTAACGGAGTTATATTGGATTTAATGCTTCCAGGAATTGATGGTCTTGAGGTTTTAAGACAAATTAGACAGTCTGAACAGAAGGATTTGCCTGTAATTATGCTGACTGCTAAGAATGAAGAAATAGATGCCGTCATCGGTCTGGAAATGGGTGCAGATGACTATATTGGGAAACCATTTAGAACAAGAGAGTTGATTTCTAGAGTGAAATCTGTTTTAAGACGCGCACAACTTCGAGAAGAGGTTGTAGAGCATACGAACGAAATTCCTGCAGAAGGATTATTTGTCAATTCCGAAACGCATCAGATCTTTAATGATGGTGAAGAATTGTTTTTAACACTTAAGGAGTTTGAACTTTTAGAAAAATTAATAAAATCACCAGGTCGCGTTTTTACAAGAGATGAGCTTCTTGAGTCAATATGGGGCTATGATTATATGGGCGAAACACGTACTGTAGATGTGCATATCAGACAGCTTAGAAAAAAAGTAGAAAAAGATGACCGAAATCCTGAGAAGATCTTAACCGTCAGAGGGATTGGCTATAAATTCAAACCATAAGGAGGCACTATGCGCAAGAAAATAGTCATTTCTTATTTTGCGATTATTATAGTGCTTACCAGTACTTTCGCTCTCATCATGATGAACAGTACTAACAATATGATGACGCTTCAGCTTCAGAATAGATTTGTCAATGAGTGTGATTTGCTTAAGCAGGTGTTTGTTTCAGAGTATCAAAATAAGGGAACTGCTGAGTTTGACTTTAGAAGCTTTGTTAACGATGCCAGTAGAGAGTTAGACACGAGAATTACCATTATCTATGAAGATGGCACAGTGCTAGCGGATACACATGAAGACCCAGCAAGGATGAACAACCATTTAAATCGAGCAGAAGTGATTGACGCAATCAGAACGGATAAAATGGGAACCTCTATCCGTTATAGCAATACGGTAAAAGCCGATTTTCTTTATGTCGCTATACCGGCACATATTGGAAACGAGACTTGGATCATACGTGTCTCAAAGCAGCTCACCGAGATTAAGGACATGAATCAACATATACTAAATGTGGCTGTTGTTTCAATATTAGGAACTGCTGTATTTGCGCTCTTGATGTCAATTTTCGTTTCAAAACGCATTACGAAGCCAATTGATGCGCTAACTGAGACGGCAAATGAAATCGCTAACGGCGAGTTTGGAAGAAAGATTTATATAGAAGCAAATGATCAAATCGGCGAACTGGCTCAGTCCTTTAACAAGATGAGTCAAACCCTTAGTAGCTCTATGAGCGAGCTTAGACAAAGGAATAGTGAACTTGAAGCGATATTAAATAGTATGATTAATGGTATTATCGCAGTAGATCAAAACAAAAACATCATCCTAATTAATAAATTCTGTTTTGATATTTTAGATTTGCCTCAGGACTATGTTGTAGAAAATGAGTCGATGTACAAGATTATTCGAAATGAAGAAATCGCTCAGATGGTAGAATGTGCTATTCTTGAAGGTCAATCACAGATGAAAGAGCTCAACTATGTTCACAACGAGAAGATTTTAAGAATTTATGTTAATCCAATTATAGCAGCAACCAAAGAGATTTTAGGTAGCATCGTGGTTATTCAAGATGTCACACAGATTAGAAAACTCGAGCAAATGAGAAGTGATTTCGTTTCAAACGTTTCGCATGAGCTAAAGACGCCATTAACTTCTATTAGAGGGTTTGTAGACACGCTTAAGAACGGTGCAATTCATCAACCCGAAACAGCAATGCGATTTTTAGATATTATCGATATTGAGTCAGATCGTTTGTATCGTTTAATCAACGACATCTTATTGCTTTCCGAAATTGAAAGCATGGATCGAGAGCCTGAGCAAACGGAGGTTGAGGTTTCTAGTGTCATAGAGGAAGTCGTTGATATTTTGGAACTTAGAGCAAATGAAAAAGGACTTAAACTCATAACTGACATTGAATCAAATCCAATGATTCATGCCAATAGAGATCGGATTAAGCAAATGATGATTAATCTCGTAGACAACGGCATCAAGTACACTGAAAAAGGTGAAGTAAGAGTTAGAGTTGGCGCTCAAGGTTCTTGGGTTGTCATAACCGTATCTGATACAGGCATAGGATTTAATGAAAGCCATAAAGAACGCCTATTTGAAAGATTTTATAGGGTCGATAAAGGACGTTCTCGTTCACAAGGTGGTACGGGCTTGGGACTTTCCATCGTAAAACACATTGTCTTACTTTATAAAGGTAAGATTTCGGTTACGAGCCAACCAGGAAAAGGCACGACGTTTGAAATTTTGATTCCCAATGCAAAGCTATAAATCATGAATTTACATGTTCATAACAGAAGAACACATCTGAAAATAGATGTGTTCTTTTTTTTTATAAAATTAGCATGGAATCTATCTTCTTTTTACACAGACTTAACAAAGCAATTATTTGAGCCTAACATTGCCATGTTAAATTAAGTTTGTAATTAATTTTAGCAACTAAATAGACTATACAACCTAATCTAGTTGTAAATTTGGAGGATTCTTAGTAATGAAAAATTTTAAGATGTTTGGATTATTAATGTTGATAGTAGCTATGGTGTTCACAGCAACAGCATGTGGTAGCTCAAATGAATCAACAACAGTAGCAGCGACTCAAGCAGTATCACAAGGCGAAACACAAGCAACTACAGAAACAGCTAAATTAGAAGGTCAAGTAATTATTGATGGTTCTGGTACAGTTTACCCATTAATGGCACACATCGCAGAAGAATATATGACAAACGTTCAACCGGATGTCAGTGTACAAGTCGGTAGAGCTGGATCAAGTGCAGGATTTAAAAAGTTCATCCCAGGTGAAACTGATTTCTCAGATGCTTCAAGAAAAATTAAAGATGAAGAAGTCGCTCAACTTGAAGAAAAAGGCATGAAAATGGATGAGAACGTTTTAGAAATCCAATTGGCATATGACGGTTTAACAATTGTTATTAACAAAGACAACACTTGGGCAACTGAAATGACGAAAGATGAAATTATCAATATGTTCTTATCCGGAAAATACAAAGAAAACGATGTGGTTCTTTGGTCAGATATCAGAGCAGATTGGCCAGCAGAAGAAATTAAATTCTATGGTCCAAATGAAAACCATGGTACTTATGAATTTTTCGCTGAGAACATTCTTGGTAAAGAGCCAATGGTAACTACAGCAAATCTTCAACAAGAATATTCAACACTTGTAGACTTAGTTTCAAAAGATAAAAATGCAATTGCTTACTTTGGATATGGTTACTATGAAAGCAACAAAGATAAGTTAGTCGCAGTAAAAGTGGATTTTGGTAACGGCCCAGTTGCACCAGATCTTTCAACGATCGGTTCAGACTTAGCGTATGCACCTTTCACAAGATTGGTTTACACTTACCTTAACCTTGACTATGCAAAAGAAAAACCAGAAGTTTTAGACTACGCAAAATATGTTGTATCTAGCGAAGGTGCATCAAGATTAGCAAGTGAAAATGGGTTTGCGCCACTTCCTGAATCAGTATATGCAAATTATCAAGAAATCTTAAACAACCTTAAATAATAAAAGTAGAGAGAAGGTGAAGGGAGATCCCTTCATCTTGTCTCTATGTTAAAGACAAAAATAATCTCTATGAACAAGAAAATGACGAGGGTGAGTCGTCGTTTGAGAAAGAGTGAGGCTATGGAAAAACAGATAACCCCCCAAAACCAAATAAGAAATCAAATAAGAAATCATATCGGCAGAAAAAAGAATAACTCAGATAAATTAATGCCAAGGTTCTTTTTGATTATGGCGAGCGTATCCATTATAACGACAATAGGTATTGTATTGACCTTAATTACAGATGCGTTCCATTTTTTTAGAGAAGTTTCCATTTTTGAATTCTTTAGTACAAAATTAGCACCGCTCAGCGCAAATCCTTCTTTCGGAATTTTGCCACTGATTAACGGTACAGTTCTTTCTTCTCTAATTGCAATGATGGTAGCAATTCCGATTGGATTGACTTCAGCGATGTACTTAAGTGAATTTTCATCTCAGAGAACAAGAAGCTTTATTAAACCAGTTCTTGAAGTTCTTGCGGGGATTCCAACAATTGTATACGGCTTCTTTGCATATTCGTTTGTAACGCCAATTCTGATGAAGCTCATTCCGACACTGGAAGCGAAAAATGTACTTAGTCCAGGTATCGTAATGGGAATCATGATCATTCCTATGGTTGCTTCACTTTCTGAAGATGCTATGAAATCCGTACCAAATGCACTAAGAGAAGGCGCATATGGTCTAGGAAGTACAAAGTTAGAAGTGACAACTAAAGTAGTTCTACCAGCAGCGATGTCAGGGATTATGTCATCATTTGTACTTGCCATCTCAAGAGCAATTGGTGAAACGATGATCGTTGCAATAGCAAGTGGTAGCTCAAAGAACTTCACCTTTGACATTACTCATAGCATGCAGACCATGACAGGGTATATTGTAGAATTTACAAGTGGTGATGCAGGTAGTGGCACAACTGGATACTACAGCTTGTATGCAGTGGGATTAATGCTTTTCATCTTCACTTTCATAATGAACTTAATCGCTCAGTATATTTCCAAACGATTTAGGGAGGAATATTAGATGGATGTAAGAAGTGAAATTCTAAATGATAAGGGAATGAATCCTATGAAATCAAATAACCAAACTCAAATTAAAGTAGAAATCAACAGACAGAGAATTAATAGAAGAGTCATGATTAACGAAATTTTGAAGAAAGTATTCTTTTCTTCAACGTTATTTGCTCTTGCTGTTTTAAGTGTTCTTTTATATAGAATTATTGCTCAAAGTATCGGTTGGTTAGATTGGCATTTTCTTACGAGCAAACTGTCAATTTTTCCAGAAAAAGCGGGGATTTATGGTGTTATCATCGGATCCGTTGGATTGATGGTGGTCGTAATACCTGTAACCCTTATTTTGGGTGTATCAACAGCGATCTATCTTGAAGAGTATGCAAGTAAAAGCAGATTCCAAAATTTAATTAAAGTCAATATTTCCAATCTTGCAAGTGTCCCTTCGGTCATCTTCGGTTTATTAGGTCTTGCCTTATTTGGTCGATTCTTAAACTTAGGATCAAGTATTCTAGCAGGTGGTCTTACGTTATCCCTTCTCGTGTTACCGATAGTAGTTGTGTCGAGCCAAGAAGCGCTTAAAGCGGTACCGAATTTTTTAAGAGAAGCATCCTATGCGATGGGTGCAGATAAATGGACGACGATTCGTAAGGTAGTGTTGCCAGTTGCTATCCCAGGGATATTGACCGGTGCGATCCTTTCAATTTCAAGAGCGATAGGCGAAACTGCACCACTGGTTGTATTGGGAATTCCAGCGCTTTTATTAAAAGTACCAACCAGTTTAATGGACGACTTTACTGCGCTACCGATTCAGATCTATTACTGGACGCTGGATACGGTATTAACGCCAGAATATGCAAACCTTGCTGCAGCGACGATCGTCGTGCTACTGGTCACTTTATTTTTAATGAATTCAATTGCAATTGTCATTAGAAATAAAACTCAAAAAACTTATTAATTTTGGAGGCATAAATTGAATCAATACGAGTCTAAAATTGTATATGATGTCAAAGGCTTGAACCTATGGTATGGGAATGATCAAGCTTTAAAGGACATCAACATTCAAATAAATAAAAATGAAGTAACTGCGATTATCGGTCCTTCTGGTTGTGGTAAATCAACTTTTATTAAAACCTTAAATCGAATGATTGAAAACGTACCAAATGTAAGAACATCAGGTGAAATTTTATATCATGGGTTAAATATATTTGATAAAACCATGCGAGTAGAGGAACTACGCACTAGAGTGGGTATGGTATTTCAAAAGCCGAATCCATTTCCAAAATCGATCTATGAGAATGTCCTCTATGGACCAAAAATACACGGTGTTAAAGACAAACAAATGTTGGAAGAAATTCTTGAAACCAGCTTGAAAAGTGCGGCACTTTGGGATGAAGTAAAAGATAGACTTCACGATAATGCATACGGTTTATCTGGTGGTCAACAACAAAGACTTTGTATCGCTAGAGCACTTGCGGTTCAGCCAGACGTTATCCTTATGGACGAGCCAACATCAGCACTCGATCCTATCGCGACAGCTAAAATTGAAGAATTAATCGACAGTCTTAAATCAGATTATTCAATTAGTATCGTTACACACTCCATGCAACAGGCAGGTCGTATTTCGGATAAAACAGCTTTTTTCCTCATGGGAGAATTAGTGGAATTTGGAAACACTGAAATGATATTTTCTAATCCAAGAGATAAACGCACTGAAGATTATATTACAGGTCGATTTGGTTGATCCTAAAAGCTGAGAGGTAAATGATGAAGCTCGGAATTCAGAAAAAACTAATCCTTATGGCACTTACAATTGGCCTTGTGCCCATCATAATTTTGAGTTCTATAAGTATTTCTAGATCCAGTCAAGAGATAAAAAGCGAAGTAGAAGCCAGTACAAAATTATACGCGGTCCTGACAAAAGAAAGGATTGAGAATTTTTTTAATTCCAGAGCGGGAGATGCAACCCTACTCACACATTCAAGCACGATTAAAGAGGGTATAGAGGGGATAAATACCTTTACCCTTAGTAAGGAAGAGTTAGAATCAGTTAAAGCAAACTTTAAAACCTTACTATCAAGCGCAGTGACATATTACAACTATACCGATATATTTGTAACGAACATGTATAATGAAGTTGTTTTTTCGGTCAACTATAATCCGCTAGATCTTGCGCCTTTAGTGGGTTCTGGCTCATTTACAAGCACAGCAATGACAGGTGTGCAAAATTGGTCAAAGCCATTTAGAAACTCGTTTATTGACGATAATATAATGGTTTTAGCTACACCAATCTATGGCAATTATTCAGGAGATCAGCCTATTGGGACGCTGAACATCGTATTAAATCAAAACGATTTAAATGTTTTGGTTACATCGGGAATTGAAAAACTACCGATTGGTTCAGAAGCCTATATAATAAATGAAGAAAACAAACTTTTAACATTAACACAAAAAGCGCCATTTAATGAAAGCGTGACATTGACAGATGCACTTGATACAATAGCTGCGAATAAAATTAATACCCTTGCAGGAACTGAGTATTTGGTTTCGTTTGATGAAGTAAACTATTCAGGGATGACAGCGATTACCACCATAACGGACGTTAAGATTGGTGATTTAAATGCGGGATTAATCATCGATGTAGATCGTGCAATGGCTCTAATCAATATGAGCAATATGCGCAAGCAGATGCTGATCATGGGTGCATTGATTTCAGGACTTAGCATTTTGATGAGTATTTGGATGTCTCAAACGCTAAAAAAACCAATCTATAAGGCGATGACACATATTGAGAGAATTGCGCAATATGATCTTGAAGAAAAATACGATCAAAAGCTGCTTAAGAGAAATGATGAGTTTGGGGTGCTGTATAAGGGGATTGTTACAATCGTTGATAATATGCGTAATATTCTTGAAAAGATGGATGATGCATCGAGCCGTGTGAAAACTTCGACACTCTCACTAAGTGATGATTTAAGGCATTCAAAGATTGGCCTTGATAAAGTGAGTCTTGCGATTAACAGTATATCGGAGAGCTCAAACGAACAAGCCATCTATGCGGTGAGCGGCAGTGAAGCGACATTGACTTTAAAAGAAATGCTCGTCAAAGATTCGGAAATTCAAAATACAATGAATGCAGATTTAGCAAACATGAAACAGATTGTCTATGAAGGAAAGAGTAACGTGGATGCGCTCAGTGTAATCAATTTACAATCGCTTTCTGCAAATGAAGCCGTTCTCAAATCAGTGACTAAAAGCAATGCGGATTCTAAGCGAATAGAAGAAGCGACAGCTCTGATAGAAGAAATCTCAAGACACACAAACTTACTCGCCCTCAATGCCTCGATAGAAGCAGCTAGAGCAGGTGAACATGGTAAAGGCTTCTCTGTAGTGGCAGATGAAATCAGAAAGCTTGCAGAAGAATCGAATCAAGCAACTGGCCACATCCAGCGCATCATTGATGGCATTTATAAGGATCAGAAAAGTGTTGTACAAACCGTAAATGAATTAGTAAAAACGGCAAATAAGCAAAGTGAAGTTGTAAATTTGACGCAAAGCCATTATGATAGTATTGAAAAAGCAATTGAGAATATTTCTATTCTCATCGAGTCAATTTCGAACTCAAGAATTGAAATTGATCATTTAAAAGATACGATTAAAGATCAAACTGCAAAACTAGCCGAACTCAGCCAAGAGAATTCGGCAAGTACTCAGGAAGTTACGGCAATACTTGAGATACAAACTACAGCGATGGCACATATAGAAATAGCAAGTGGTGAACTTGAATCCCTTGCAGTGGTACTCGATGAACAGATAAGGACCTTCAAATTATAAGCGACATCATCGAGTCATCCAATAGATGACGATAAATAAGGAGTTCTTATGAGAAACAATTTAGATAATGAGTTAAAGGCAATTCACGTAGAAATTATTAAGATGGGCACATTAATAGAAAAGTCCATTGAAGAGACCATACTGGCATTAACCACTCAAGATAAGGCTCTAGCAAAGAGAATTGTCGATGGAGATGATCGATTTGACAATATGATGCTTGATATTGAAAATAAGTGTATTTACCTTATTGCAACTCAGCAACCACTTGCAACCGATCTAAGAAAGATTTTTTCTATCGTAAAAATTGTAACCGATTTAGAGCGTATAGCGGATCATTGCTCAGATATTTCAAAGCTGACCTTAGACCTTGCCGACGCAAGCTATGTTAAGCCACTCATCGATATCCCTAAAATGGCGAAACAGGTAAAAGAAATGGTTCGTATGACCATTGATTGTTATATTGACCTTGATATGGAAAAAAGTAGAGTGGTCTGTTCCAATGACGATATAGTCGATAAATTTTTCTATTTAATCAAAAATGATTTAGAAATTGTGATGAAGCAAAAGCCTGAAGAAATTAAGCAATGCATGGATTTTCTAATGATTGCAAAGTATCTTGAACGTATGGCAGACCATGCAACGAATGTGGCAGAATGGGTTATATACTCGGTTGAGGGAGTACGTATCAACGGCAACTAAAAATGAAAGTACGGCATATTTAAAGCAGATAGATATCTGCTTTTTTTTTTATATGTTTTTAACGAGCTATGCTATAATAGTAGTATCGTTATAAGAACAAAGTACTAGATTGACAAGTGGGGAGTATCGATGAGTATCTATCTAGACAACGGTGCTACAAGCTATCCTAAACCCAAAAGTGTTGAGGAAACTTTAATTAGATCAATGACTCAGGTTATAGGAAATGTAGGACGGACGAGTTCCACAGAAGTACATACAGTAGAACATGAAGTCTATAATACTCGGGCATTAATTGCACGATTTTTTGGATTTGAGCCTATCGACCATGTGATTTTTACTAAAAATATCACGGAGAGCATCAACTTATTTCTAAATGGTTTTTTGTCATCAGGAGACAGGGTGATTTATACGGGGATTGAACACAATGCAGTTGCTAGACCGATTGAGCATCTTAGAGTGAATAGGGGCATTGTCCCCATTTTATTAGCCTGTGATACATTTGGTCAAATCGACCTTAACGCGCTTGAAGTATACTTAAATCAAGGCGTAAGATTGGTTGTCGCCTCTCATGCATCAAATGTAACTGGTGATATACAACAAATAGAAGCGATTGGGCAGCTTTGTAATTCATATGATGCGATATTTATGGTTGATGCAGCTCAAAGTGCTGGTGTCATCCCTATAAATATGAAAGAAATGCACATAGATGTTTTGTGTATAACTGGGCATAAGTCTTTACTTGGTCCACAGGGAATTGGCGCAATATTAATAGAGCCTTCTGTTTCAAAGGAAGTGAAACCACTCATTTATGGTGGTACTGGCAGCTTGTCTGAAAGTTTGGAGCAACCAGAACTCATGCCTGATAAGTTTGAATCAGGTACACAAAATATTGCTGGGATATTAGGGCTTGGTGCAGCACTTAATTGGCTGTGTCAAACCACTTTGGAGACGCATCTAGCTTATGAAAGAAGTTTAATTGACAAACTCCAAACCTTTTTGGATGAACAAACAAATTGTATCAGAATCGGAAACCCAGATGCTTATAAAAGATTGCCTGTGCTGTCATTTTATACAAAAGAAAAAGATATCTCTTGGATTGCATATGAATTAAGTAAGGACTATGGTATTCAAACAAGGGTTGGCTTACATTGTGCACCTCTTGCTCATAAAACATATGGGACATATCCTTATGGCACAATTCGAATATCACCATCTAAGTTTACAACTGTAGAAGAAATTGAACAGACTATAGAAGCTTTATCGCATATTTTATGATAATTAATAGGGGGATTAGATGGTAACACGTGGCAACGAGAAGTTATCTATCGACCTACGAGAGGCATATGACATAATTAATAAAAGCAATTTGGTCATATTTAAGTGGACCTTGTCAGACGACATACCGACAGAGTTTGTTTCTGAGAGCATTCAAATCTTCGGCTATCGACCTGAAGATTTTTATGATGCAGGCGATTTGAAAGATTACTGGTCTTTCGTCTATCCAGAAGATCGAGAACGTGTAAAAAATGAGCTTTATCACGCGCGTCAGCAAGGGACAACTAGCTATAAGAATCAATACAGAATTATAACCAAAAGTGGCGATGTGAGATGGGTGGAAGAGTGGGTCATACATGAGCGCGATGAAAGTGGTAACTTACTCCACGAAAAGGGTATACTTAGAGATATAACCGATAGTGTCATAATATCTGAGCGCCTAAAATCAAGTGAAGCAAGATACAAAGAATTATTTGATAATGCCTCGGCATTTATCTTTACTATTAGTGAAAGCGATGCGATTACGACGAGTAATAGAAGCTTTTCTCAACTTCTAGGGATTGAGACTGATAATCAAACTAATATAGAGAACATCAATACTTATTTTTCTACTGCCTTTATTACAAAACTCGCAGGGAAGAGCTTTTACACCTATTGCTTATCAAGAATTGAAGAAAAGGTAGAAGTAGAATTTTTATTACCTACGGGTTATAAAATGCACATTGAACTCAGTAATCGTGTCATTAAACACCCACAAAAGAAAGACGAAATTCAATTAGTAGGAACCGATATTACTGAGAAGAAGTTTGCTGAGGAAAAAATCAAATATTTATCAACGCACGATCCTTTAACAGGATTAAATAATCGATTGTCTTTCGATGAAAAATTGGTTGATTTAGAGCAAAAGGGTGAAAGGGGCATTTGCATAATCGTTGGGGATGTCAATGGACTCAAAATGGTTAACGATGCTTTTGGTCATCGCTATGGCGATCAACTACTAGTAGCAATCTCCGAAATATTAAATACCATTTTTGATGACGAAGATTTTATTACAAGGTTGAGCGGGGATGAGTTTGCTATTATAACACGTAAGCGCGATATACCGAAATGGATTAAGAAAATTGACGAATCCTGTAAGGCATTGGATCGTTTTCCTTTTATTGTAGATATCTCATTGGGATATGCTATAAAAAAAGATACACATCAAACTTTAGATAATTTGTTTAGAGAAGCTGATCATTCAATGTATCGAAGCAAACTGAGACGCTCAAGACGAATTAAACTAGATATGATTGAATCCCTTAAAAAGCAGTTGGAGATTAAATCCATTGAGACGGCATATCATTCTAGAAGAATGACGAAAATAGCATCCGATTTTGGTAAGTTCATCGGATTAAACGACATTCACATGGAAGAACTTACCTTGGCGGTATCTGTTCATGATATTGGAATGGTTTCGGTTGATAAATCGCTACTTGATAAACCTGGTAAATTGACTGAAAGTGAGTTCAATGAAGTCAAAAAGCATGCAGAAATTGGTTATCATCTGTTAATTGCAACGCCTACACTTGCCAATGTTGGTGAGTATGTTCTCTCACATCATGAAAACTTTGATGGAACCGGATACCCGCAAGGTTTAAAGGGAAATGAAATTCCATATATCGCTCGAATTATTGCAGTTGTAGATAGCTATGAATCTATGACCAGAGAACGAATTTATCATGGTGCTATCGGTCACGATAAAGCGATAAGTGAACTTGAAAGACTTTCAGGCAAAAGGTATGATCCTAAAATAGTCGCAGCATTTGTAGCTTATTATGAGCAAGTCAAAGCTTAACTTAATTGGATTTTTATTTTTATTTTTATTTTTATTCGGGTATACTATACCCTTTAAAGAAAGGAGGTTAGGATGGATAGAAGGCGGAATAAACGTTTACAGAATTTGGGGATGATTGAATCCTTTAACTTTCACAACAACAACCAAGACGTCGTTATCAATTCTCCTCTAGAGATTTCACTCATAGATATTTCAGCGGGAGGTCTTGGGATCAAGTCAAATATACCATTAACCGAGGCGACAACTCTCAGCATCGCTATTAGCTATGAAGATGTTAATTATGTGGTGATTGGTCGTGTGGTCTGGTGTAGACGAGAAGAAGATATATACAACTGTGGTCTTAAACTGATATACATGCCTGCCGATTTGAGTCATTTGATCGACAGTATGATAGAAAATGAAAACAAGTACATGAACTAATCAGGAGGATGCAAAATGAAAAGAGAAGAAATTAACGCAGAATACAAGTGGAACTTAGACGATCTTTTTGTAAATGATACCTCATGGGAAGATGCTTTTAACAAAATTAAAAGTGACTTGGTTATTTTTAAAGCGTTGAAAGGGACTTTGACTCAATCGTCAGAGGCGTTATTAAAAGGATTAAATGCCTATGAAGCCCTTGCGCGTAGCCTAATGAATGTGGTTACTTATGCAAGGCTTAGACAAGATGAGAATACTAAAAATGCAACTTATCAAGCATTCGTTTCTCGTTCAGAAAGCCTTATGACTGAGTTTGGCGAAGCGACAGCATTTGTAACGCCTGAATTACTCAGTGTTGAATACGAAGTGATCCAAAACCTACTTCAACACGAAGAGCTTAAAATCTATAATAAGTATTTTGAAGATTTATTCCGTAATAAGCCGCATATTCTTTCTGAAGAAATGGAAGCGGTTTTAGCTCAAACTGCTGAACTGGGAGATGCACCTAGCAATACCTATGGCATGCTGCTTAATGCAGATATGACATTTGAGGATGCAATTGATGCAGAAGGAAAACCACATAAATTAACCAATGGTAGCTATGTGTCGATTCTTATGGGTGAAGATCGCATCCTTAGAAAAGATGCTTTTGAGAAGTTTTACAAGGTCTATGAAGCGCATAACAATACCATTGCTTCATTGATGCAAGCAGAAGTTAAGAAGAATATCTTCTTTAGTAAAATGAGAAAACATCCTTCAGCGAGAGAAGCGGCACTATTTGAAAATAATATTCCTGCTTCAGTACCTGACAAACTAATTGAAGCGGTTAACGCCAATCTAGAGACTTTCTATAAATACATGCGCCTTAGAAAACGTGTACTCGGTGTTGAAGAATTACATTTGTATGATATTTATACACCTATCGTCGCTGGGGTTGACTTTAAAATTCCTTATGAAGAGGCTAGAACAACTGTAACTGAAGCGCTGGGCGTCTTGGGTAAGCCATATCAAGATGTAATCAAATCTTCGTTTACAGATGGTTGGATTGATGTCTATGAATCAGAAGGAAAGAGAAGTGGTGCTTATTCATGGGGAACTTATGATTCGAAACCTTACGTGCTCTTAAACCACAAGGAAAACTTAGACAGTATGTTTACTTTAGCACATGAGTTAGGTCACTCAATGCACAGTTATTTAACTCGAGCAAATCAACCTTATGTTTATGGCAATTATTCGATATTTGTAGCTGAAGTCGCTTCTACGACGAATGAGGCATTATTAAATGATTACCTTCTAAAAACAATTACAGATGCAGAGAAAAAGAAATATATTCTCAATCATTATTTAGAACAATTTAGAGGGACTATTTTCAGACAAACGATGTTCGCTGAATTTGAAAGAGATATTCACAAGCACGTTGAAAATGGTGGCGCTTTGACTGCTGAGTTTTTAAATCAGCATTATTATGATCTCAACAAAAAGTATTTTGGTCCAGATGTTGTTATTGATGAAGCCATCAAATATGAATGGTCTAGAATTCCGCACATGTATTACAACTTCTATGTGTATCAATACGCAACTGGTTTTTCAGCTGCAATAGCACTCTCAGATGCAATCTTAAAACAAGGCGCACCAGCATTAGATAAGTATTTAGGATTCTTATCAAGTGGTTCATCGGATTACCCAATTAATATATTGAGAGCAGCTGGTGCTGATATGGAGACCGAACATCCAGTTTCCAATGCTTTAGCAGTATTCAAAACCATAGTTGACGAATTAGATACGATGCTTTAAAATGTATATGCTACGGTAACAGAGTAGGTAAAATGCGTTAAGTGTTAAGGGATGGGAAGTTGACCTTAAACGAAAGACAAAGTCTGCGATATTTTACCGCGTCCGCTGTTGCATTATTATGCTGCCTTGATAGTAATGTAATAGTAGGAATTTACATTATTAAGGAGGCATATTATGCAAGAGAAACAAACGAAGTCAAAAATGAGCACTTCGATTATTGTGAAATCTGCATTATTAGCAACGATCAGTGTTGTATTAACACGTTTCTTGTCGTTAATGTTAATATTAGGCGGACTACCAGCTTTACGAGTGGGATTTGGAAGTATTCCGCTCATTATATCGGGAATGATGTTTGGTCCTGTAATAGGTGGTTTAACAGGCATTGTTTCTGACATAGTCGGTTACATGATTAACCCCATGGGAGGAACCTTCTTCCCAGGATTTACTTTAACCGCGGCACTTTATGGTGTCATTGCAGGTTTGTTGTTTAAAACCTTTAAGATTCATAAAATGAAGTTAAACTTTAACATTGTTAATGCACTAGTCATGGTCCTTTTTGGTATCGGACTTGTCTATTTGATGTTTTCAACAGGTACGATCAACTTCGTAGATGGTAAACCCCTTATGGAAGATACTAATGCGATGCCGATTATTATCTTGATGGTTCTAGTAACGGCACTTTTCATCATTTTACCTTTTGCTATGTCAAGCAGATTGAAGAGCTCAAAAGGTGCTGTAGGTTTTGATAAAATTGCATTTGCGGTGAACTTAACGTATGTTATAAACTCTTTGTTTTTTAATACCATTTGGTTGACGATTTTATACGATAAAGGGTTTATGGTATTTTTACCAGGTAGAGTTATTGCCGCCATCGTAACAATTCCAGTTTACACACTCGTGATCTATACCATTGGTAAATTTATTAACTTAATTGAACAATAATTCTTACCCGTAGCAAGGCAAAAATAATTGATTTAATAACCTGCTCTCAGAATTGAACTGAGAGCAGGTTTTTTTAGTTTCGATAGGCGAAGATTTTACTAAAGTCTTACCCGAAAAAAAACGTTCTATGTTATAATAGACCTTAGTATAGTGAGGGTATTATGACGAAAAAAAATATTAAAGAAGTAATTGAAAGACTGGAAGCGCTTTACCCAGATGCTAGCGCGGAATTAGATTTTAAAAATCCATTTGAACTCTTAATTGCAGTTATCTTAAGTGCCCAGTGTACCGATGTTCGGGTAAATCAAGTGACTAAAGTGCTGTTTGAGGTTGCAGGCGATGCACTTTCTTTAAGCGAGCTTCCAATTGAAAGAATAGAAGAAATAATTAAACCATGCGGTTTATATAAAACAAAGTCTAAAAACATTCAAGAAACAGCAAGGCGATTGGTTGCGTTTTATGGTGGTGAAGTGCCAAGCAGTCATGAAGCTTTAACAGAGCTTCCAGGTGTTGGAAGAAAAACGGCCAATGTCGTTGTATCAAATGCATTCGGAATTCCTGCGATTGCAGTGGATACACATGTTTTTAGAGTCTCAAATAGAATTGGGCTTGCAAAAGCAAGTACTGTTGAAGCCACAGAAGTACAACTTATGAAGGCGATTAATAAGGAAAAATGGACATTAGCACACCATATGATTATTTTTCATGGCAGACGCGTTTGTAAAGCGAGACAGCCACAGTGTGAGGTCTGTACATTAAACGATTTATGTGAGTTTTATAAGAAAAACCAACGAAGGAAGGTTTAACATGACAAAAAAGCTGATTCCAATGCCTAAAAACTTAATGTTTGCTCTTGATATAGGAACAAGGAGTGTCGTAGGCGTATTAACTAAAAAAGTCGATAAACAGCATGTTGTTGTGGATTATGAAATTATGGAACATCCAGATCGTGCAATGTTTGATGGCCAAATTCACGATATTGCTAAAGTGACTGAAGTTGTTCAAAAAGTCGTAAATGCGCTAGAGGATAGAAATGGATTTAAGCTTGAACAGGCGGCTATCGCAGCGGCAGGTAGAGCATTAAAGACCGAGCGTTCTACTTTTGAGATGTCTATCGATCAAACCAAAGAGATAGATAAAGCCATTACAGATAGTATTGAAATGCAAGCAATACAATTGGCACAAAAGCAACTGGGTGAAAGAGAACAGCTCAAATCCAGTTATTACTGTGTTGGCTATAGTGTCATTAACTATTATCTGGATCAAAGCATGATCCTAAATCCGATTGGTCATAAGGGAAAGTTACTTCAAGTAGAAATTATTGCGACATTTCTACCTCATATCGTTGTTGATAGTTTGTATTCGGTTGTGCATAAAGCTGGTTTAGAGGTTATGAATTTAACGCTAGAACCTATTGCATCTATAAATGTTGCGATACCTAAAAATCTGCGATTGCTTAATCTTGCTCTTGTAGATGTTGGGGCAGGTACTTCAGATATTGCAATTTCCAAAGATGGTGCTGTAACTTCGTATGGCATGGTTGCTCTTGCTGGAGATGAGATAACAGAAAAAATTGCTCAAACGTATCTATTGGATTTTAATAGCGCGGAAAAGTTGAAGATTGGTCTGAACAAACAAGAAGAAAACTCATTTGTGGATGTTTTAGGTTTAACACATACTTTGTCCACAGAAGAAATCATGAGTCAAATTAACGATACAGTTGAACTGATAACGAAAGAAATTGCAGATAATATGCTGTCCTTAAATAAAAAAGCACCAAGTGCGGTATTTTGTATCGGTGGCGGTGCACAAATTCCTGGTTTTACAAAGCATTTGGCAACTCATCTTGGATTACCTCAAGAAAGAGTTGTTATTAAAAGCGTTGAAAACTTAGAAATGGTGGGTTTTGAACTCGAACCACTTAAGGGACCTGAGTTTATTACACCTATCGGTATAGGGGTGACCGCGTTTGAAGAACGTGATCATGATTTCATTCAGGTGAATGTCAATGATACTTCTATAAGGTTGTTTAATTCTAAACCGCTACAAGTATCTGATGCACTGATCTTGACGGGTTATAATGCTAGAAGTTTAATTTCTGAAAGAGGCGATAGTTACTTTGTTAATGTAGATGGCGTTAAGAAAGAGATTAAGGGAGAGTATGGTGATCCTGCGACAATCTTTATTAATGGTCTTTCCGCACACCTAGATTCAAAAATAAACCACAAGGATCAAATCACAATAGAGCCTGCTAAAAAAGGCTCTACGAGAGTGATGCAGCTTAAAGAAGTCGTTAACTTTGATGCGGCGGTTTATTTAAACGGTGAGAAAATAAAAATAGTTGAAGTGGTCGGCGTTAACGGTGTTGATCGAACTGGTGATTATGTTGTTCAACCAGATGATGTTATATTAACTAGAGGGTTAAAAACCATTCATGATTTAAGTAAGTTGCTTGAACTTGATGGTGCTGGTTATGCGATTTATATGAAAGATAGTAAAGTTGATCCAAATGAGTTATTATCACCTGGGAGCTATTATGAATATCAACTCGCAGAATTTGACACTTCCTCGATTCTTTCAGAGCGTGATGCATTTCGTCCGACTGATGCATATAAGGAAGCCTTTAGTTTAGACTCAAATATAGAAGTGTTTGTAAATGGCAATAATGTATCCATTCCTAATAAGCAAAATGGTGTTGTATTTGTAGATGTATTTAGTCATATAGATTTTGATTTAACTAAGCCCCAGGGAATTCTCGTTCTCAAACTAAATGGTGAGAGAGCAAAGTATACAGATACCCTCGCTTCAGGAGACATTATCGATATATTTTGGAATTCTTAATGGAGGATAAAAATGAGTGATTTATTTGATAGAAGTTATAGCTGTAATATTTGTGGTGGGGAGTTTACTTCTAAACAAGTAAAAACATCAGCGGTACGGGCAAAAGAGCGAAAAAAAGACTTTCATACGATATTTTCAGGTGAAAATCCAACCTATTACGGGATTATCTGTTGTCCAAACTGTGGTTTTACGCAGTTTGAAAATGATTTTAAGAAAGATTTAAGTTCAAAATGTAAGACAGCCATACAAAATACGGTTACGAAAAACTGGAAGCCACAAGATTTTACTGGTCAAAGAGATCTTCAAACGGCAATAAAAGTTCATTTAATTGCACTTGTCAATTATACGGTTATGCAGGCGAATCAAGCGACATTAGCGAAACTATTGCTGAGATTGGCATGGTTTTATGAAGAACTTGGAAATGAAAGTGATAATAAGAAATACACACAGCTTGCACTCGATGCTTTTATTAAAAGCTATGAAGTAGAAAAGCAGGATGATGAAGAGGGTAAAGAGCTTGAAGTTATTTATCTTATTGGTGAGCTGAATAGACAGCTAGGAAACTATAAAGAAGCGATTAGATGGTATGAAATGGTTGTCCGTCATGAGTTTGCTTTTAAGAATCGTCTTATTAAAACGTATGCAAAAGATCAATGGGCTTTGGCTGCTGAACAGTATAACGCATCAAAATAATCGATTAGCGTAAGGAGTAATCAATGTTTATCTATTTAATTAGACATGGCGAAACCTTTGCAAATGTAGCAAAAGAGTTTGCTGGCGTTACCGATGTAGCGTTAACAGAAAATGGTAAGGAACAAGCGAAAGAGGCAATGTCAAAGCTATCAAATGTCGCTTTTGATCATGTATATAGTTCTGATTTAATTAGGGCACATCATACAGCGTTAACAATTTGCGAAGCACAATCAATTCAACCTATGCCTCTTAAAGAGCTTAGAGAGATGAATTTTGGTATTTGGGAAGGTAAGACTTTTAAAGAAATTCAAAAATCTGACCCTGAAAGACTGAATTCATGGTTTGTTGATTTTGAGAATTTTAAGGTTCCAGAAGGTGAAAGTGTTAAAGAGATGTTTGAACGCGTTACAAATGCGTATAAAAAAATCATAGAGCCACATTCACTGGACTCTGAAACTAAGATCGCAATCGTAGCTCATGGAGGGGTAATTCAAGCCTTGTTAAGCTATTTATGCTATGAAAATGAATCTGGTTATTGGAAGTTTAAAATTGATAATTGTGGCATTAATAAAATTGAATATGTCATGGGATACCCTGTCATCCAAGGGATCAACTTATAAGTTGGGATATAAGCCATATTTAATGAAGTCAATATGATATCTTTTTAGAGCGCTTAACATAAAAAATATGTCAAGAAGCGATAAAAATATGTTATCATATGCATATACTAAAATAGAAGGAGGAATGTCTGTGAAAGCTGAGTATATAAATGCTTTTATAAAAGCATCAACTGAAGTGCTGAATAACTTTGTCCCAGACAAATTTAGTGTTGGAAGACCTTTAGTTAGATCGAACCCGTTTCCGACAAAAGAGATTGTCATCATACTCGGTATAACTGGTGATATAAAAGGTCAAGCGGTTTTTAGCTTAGACATTTCTATGGCTAAAGCTATTGCATCGGGAATGATGATGGGGATGCCTGTTGAAGAAATAGATGAAATGGCAAAAAGTGCTTTGTCAGAGCTAGGAAATATGATCATGGGGAATTCAGCAACTTTGCTATTCAATGAAGGAACTAAAATAGACATCACACCTCCATCTTTAGTAAAAGGTACTGATATTGAAATTTCGACAGCAGGTATGGAGACGATTTGTGTGCCTCTTGTATCTGCTTCTGGAGATGTTGAGTTTGATATTGGAATAAAAGGTTAATGGAGATTTTTAAATGATTAATATTGTTTTATATCAGCCAGAGATACCACCGAATACGGGGAATATAGCGAGAAGCTGTGCCATAACAGGCGCAAAACTTCACCTTATTAAACCGCTTGGGTTTTCTTTGGACGATAAACATCTCAAGCGTGCTGGTCTAGATTATTGGGATTATCTTGATCTCGAGGTCCATGAAGACGAACATGCTTTTTTTGCGAAATATGGCAATGAAAAATTGTATTTTGCTACAACAAAAGCGACAAAATATTATGATGAATGTCAGTTTGAACCAGATTGTTTTATAATTTTTGGGCGAGAAACATCAGGTTTACCAGCTAGAATTCACGAGGCTTATCAAGAATCAAGATTTAAGATTCCGATGCGTAAAAACGAACATCTAAGAAGCTTAAATTTATCAAATTCTGTAGCCATCATATTATATGAAGCCTTGCGGCAGAATCAGTTTTTTGATTTGAAATGATTGATTTAATCACTGCACGGGGACGTGTGGTGTTTTTTTTTTATAAAATATAGAGAATTCATTAAGGAGAATAAGGAGAAAAAGATGGGATTTTCTACTGAAGCACTATTGGCAATACTTATGCCGCTACTTGGGGGTTTAGGTTTATTTCTTTATGGGATGACTGTTATGAGCGAGGGACTTGAAAAGTCTGCAGGAAATCGTTTAGAGAAGATAATCGAAAAATTATCAGGTAATGTATTTAAAGGTGTTCTAATGGGAGCACTTGTTACAGTTGTTATTCAAAGTTCATCTGCAACAACCGTAATGGTAGTAGGCTTTGTTAATGCAGGTATTATGAGCCTAACTCAAGCCATCGGGGTAATTATGGGTGCTAATATCGGTACGACGATTACGGCGCAATTGGTATCAATTGATTTAACGATGCTTGCACCAATTGCTATCGCAATAGGTGTTGGGATTAAGCTTTTTTCAAAGAAAAACAAACAAATTATCATCGGGGAAATTATCCTTGGTTTTGGTATATTGTTTTTAGGTATGGAGTTGATGAAAGACGCACTAAAACCGCTTAGAGAATATGAAGGTTTTGTCGTTATGATCAAGTCAATTGGTGCTGGGACACTCGTTGGTTCTATTAAAGGCTTTTTAATCGGTTTACTTGTAACTGCAGTTGTTCAAAGCTCTTCGGCAACAACAGGTATAATGGTTGCTTTAGCTGCAACGGGTGCACTTCCGATTGAAGCAGCATTCCCAATGCTTTTAGGTACAAACGTTGGTACTTGTGTGACGGCATTGTTATCTTCTATAAGTGCAAACCGTACCGCTAAAAGAGCGGCTGTGATGCATCTTATGTTTAATGTGCTAGGGACTTTAATTTTCTTTGCCGCATTCTCAGGAATGACGATCAAAGTTGTTACAAGTATCAGTAGCGATCCTGCAAGACAACTTGCTAATGCACACACCTTATTTAATGTAATGAACACTTTAATATTATTACCATTTGCAGGTCTTATTGTTAAGAGTGTAAATATACTAATTCCTGTAACTCAAGAAGAAAAGGAAGCGACAACTTATGGCATTAAGTATCTTGATGAGCGTATCTTAGAAACGCCAACAATCGCTTTAGGTCAAGTTGTCAAAGAGGTGCTCCATATGGGGAATCTGGCTAAAATTTCTCTTGAAAGTGCGATTCATGCACTAAAAAATAATGACCAAAAGAGCATAGAAAAGACATTTAAAATTGAAAAGACCATTAATACTCTAGAAAGAGAAATTAGTGAATATTTAATTAAGCTATCCAATACGTCGATCGATAACGATGATAGAAAAATTATTGATGGCTTGTTTAGCACCATTAATGATATTGAACGCGTTGGTGACCATGCTGACAATATTGCCGAGCTTGCACTCTATAAAATTGACAATACAGTCCATTTTTCAGACAAAGCAGTTGTGGAATTAGATGAAATGACACTTAAAGTTATTGAAGCTTATGAACTTTCACTTGAAGCGATGAAAGAAGAAAATCGATACAAAGCACAAAAAGTTGTTGAAATTGAAGGTGTTGTTGATGAAATGGAAAAAACACTTAGAAAGAAACACATTACACGTCTTAATGAGGGCAGATGTGAAACGAGCTCAGGTATTATATTCTTAGATATGTTGAGTAATCTAGAGAGAATCTCAGATCACTCTTCAAATATTGCATTAGCTGTTTTAGATGTATCTGAACACTAGGAGGCAAAAATGGATAAAATTTATGATGTAATTATTATTGGATCTGGACCAGCAGGTCTATCGGCAGGTCTTTATGCAGCAAGAGCTAAAATGACGACCTTGATTCTGGAAAAAGATAAGACGGGTGGTCAGATTTCAGGAACCGAAGAGGTTGCGAATTACCCTGGGTCAATCCGTGAAGCGACTGGTCCATCTCTTGTTGCAAGGATGGTAGAACAAGTTGAAGCTTTTGGAGCTGAAAGAGTAAGAGCAGATGTAACCGCTGTTGAACTCGAAGGTAAAGTCAAAAAACTTGTGACGTCAAAGGGCGATTTGTATGCTAAGTCTGTTATTTTAGCATTGGGTGCTAAGCCAAGATTATTAGGCGTTCCAAATGAAAAACTATTAACCGGTAAAGGCGTTTCCTATTGTGCAACTTGTGATGCTGAATTCTTTACGGATTTAGAAGTCGTGGTGTTTGGTGGCGGTGATACGGCTTTGGAAGAAGCTATGTTTATCGCTAAGTTTGCTAAAAAAGTAACTGTAGTTCATAGAAGAGATACTTTTAGAGCTGCAAAATCAATTGTAGAAAAAGCAATGGCGCATCCAAAACTTGAGTTTATTTATGATTCGGTTGCTACACAGATCATTGGCGATGGCATGGTTCAGGGTGTAGAAATAAAAAATATTAAAACAGAAGAAATGAAGCAGATTATGGCTGATCCAAATGATGGACTCTTAGGTGTGTTCGTATTTGTTGGCTATCTTCCTGAAACTGAGTTGGTCAAAGAACTTGTAACGGTTGATCATGCAGGTTATATTGTTACAGATGAAAATATGAAAACGAAAATTCCGGGAGTATTTGCTGCTGGTGATGTTCGTGCAAAATCTTTAAGACAGGTAGTAACAGCAGCTGCTGATGGTGCTATTGCAGCAGTTCAAGCTGAAAAATACGTAGACGCTTTGGAGGAATAGATATGTTAATTTTAGACAAAGAGAATTTTGAAACAGAAGTACTTAAAGCTGAAGGTGTTGTAGTTGTAGATTTCTGGGGAGAAGGATGCGAGCCTTGTAAAGCACTTATGCCAGATTTTGAAGCGCTTGAAGGTGAATTTCAAGGAAAAGTAACCTTTGGTAAACTCAATACAACTCAGGAGAGAAGATTGGCAATTAGCCAGCGCGTTCTTGGCTTACCTACTATTGTACTTTACAAAGATGGACAAAGAATGGGCGAATGTACTAGAGATTCAGCAAATGTTGAAGGTATTAAAGCTTTGATTTCAGCCAATCTTTAATAAAATGAATTTTTAGATAAAGTCAACAAATTATTGTAAGTGTGTTTGAATATTCAAACGGGCTTGTAAGATTGTTTGTATAATTATCACATATATCACGCCAAAGGCGAACTTTCTAAAAGTGTTTTTGTGTTAGGTTTTCATATAGAATTTTGTTAGATTTTACGTTCGAAAATTCTAATAATTCTGATTGAAGTATTTCTACAAAAGCGACTAAGGCTTGATGTTGTAGTTAGCTCAAAAAAACTATATATTTCAACTACCGCAATATTAAATGTTGTTGTAATTTGAAGTGGATAACGATATAATTATTTCGAAGACGCAAGTCGAATGAATTTATTAGTGGAGGTTTTACAATGAAAAAAGTATTGTTGATTGCTCTATCGCTTATTTTAGTATTAAGCATGGTAGGCTGTGGTCAAAAATCAGACGACGGTACTTATGAGATCGCGTTGATTACTGACAAAGGTAATATCGATGACAAATCATTTAACCAAGGTGCTTGGGAAGGTGTTGTAGCTTATGCTGAAGAACACAAGATTTCTCACACTTATATCAAACCAGAAGAAGCATCAGATGCTGGCTATTTAGCTGCAATTGATTTAGCTGTAACTGGTGGCGCTAAAATCGTCGTAACTCCTGGTTTCTTATTTGAGGTTCCTATCTATGAAGCTCAAACTAAATACCCAGAAGTAAAATTCATCCTTCTTGATGGCGCACCACATACTGCTGATTACTCAACATTTGAAACTAAAGAAAACGTTGCTTCTGTAATGTATTCTGAAGAACAATCAGGTTACCTTGCTGGTTATGCAGCAGTTCAAGATGGTATGACTGATTTAGGTTTCATGGGTGGTATGGCTGTACCTGCAGTTCAAGCTTTCGGTTACGGTTACCTTCAAGGTGCTGAAGCTGCAGCTGCTGAACTTGGTTTAGCTGATGGCGCTGTAAAAGTAACTTACCACTATACTGGTAACTTCGAAGAAAACGATACAAACAAAGCAACAGCAAGAACTATGTACCAAGAAGGCGTACAAGTAATCTTTGCTTGTGGTGGTTCTGTTGGTAAATCTGTTATGTCAGCTGCTTCTGAAGCTGGTGCAAAAGTTATCGGCGTTGACGTTGACCAAAGATACGATTCAGAAACAGTTATCACTTCTGCAACAAAAGGTCTTTCTGCTTCTGTAGTTCAAGTTCTTGATGCTATCTACAATGATGGTTGGGCAACTTACTCTGGAAAAACAACTTACTTTAATGCTGCTAATAACGGTGTTGGTCTTCCAACAGAAGTTATCGGTGATGCTAATGGTAATGCGTTTGACAGATTTGCATCATTTGACAAAGCTGCTTACGATGCAATCTTCGCTAAGTTAGCTGACGGTTCTGTTACACCTATCAGAACAATTACTGTTGCTGATGCAAGTGGTGTTGCTACTGCTGATGAGTTAACATCTGCATTAAACCTTGTTAAGGTTGCTGTAACTACTAGATAATAAGAACGATTTAGTACTCGACATAATGCGTCAGCCTTATGCTTGTATATGATTCTTGATGGGGGGAGGCTTTAGGTTTCCCCCTGTTTTTTTTATAGAAAGTTTCAATTTTTCAGAAAAAGTAATAAGAAAATCATATGGTTTACCAAATATTTATTGTAAAATTTCAACATATACAAATGAGGTCACATTGTATATTATTAACAATGTAGCGTCTGTTGTGAGAATTCTATTAGAAAAGAAGAGGTCAAAGTGGAAAATTATATTGTTGAAATGCTAAATATAACAAAAGAATTCCCTGGTATTATTGCAAACGATAATATTACCTTAAATCTTAAAAAAGGGGAAGTTCACGCTCTATTAGGTGAGAATGGTGCTGGAAAATCAACTCTCATGAGCGTTCTCTTTGGTTTATATCAGGCTGAAAAGGGCGAGATTCGCAAAAATGGTGAAGTAGTTAAGATTAATAATCCAAATGATGCGAACGCACTTGGGATCGGAATGGTGCATCAGCACTTTAAATTAGTTGAGATCTTCACTGTGCTGGAAAATATCATTCTCGGGGTAGAACCAAACAAAATGGGCTTCATAGAAAGAAGAGAAGCAAAGAAAAAGGTGATAGAACTCAGTGAAAAATATGGGCTTGCCATCAACCCAGATGCACTGATTGAAGATATTTCTGTAGGTATGCAACAAAGAGTTGAAATCTTGAAGATGCTATACAGAGAAAATGAAATACTCATATTTGACGAACCAACTGCTGTATTAACGCCTCAAGAAATTAAGGAGCTCCTTAAGATCATGCGTGGCTTTGCAGAAGAAGGAAAATCTATTTTGTTTATTACTCACAAACTAAACGAAATAATGGAAGTCGCAGATCGCTGTACGGTTTTAAGAAAAGGTAAATATATCGGAACGGTAGATGTAAAAAATACGACTAAAGAGGAATTATCGAGAATGATGGTTGGTAGAGATATCAGCTTTAGTGTCGATAAAGCGCCTTCAAAGCCGGGAGAAGTTGTGTTATCTGTAGATAATATAACGGTTGCATCTAAGCTCCATAAAAATAATGCTGTTAAAGGGGTTACTTTTGATGTACGTGCAGGTGAAATTGTTTGTCTAGCAGGTATTGAGGGTAATGGTCAGACGGAATTTGTCGCTGCACTGACTGGTCTTGAGAAAATGACTGAAGGTAGTATTCATCTTTGTGGAAAAGACATTACCAAGTATTCTATTAGAGAGCGCTCGATTGCAGGTATGAGTCATATTCCTGAAGATCGACACAAGCATGGCTTGGTGTTAGAGTACTCACTTGAAGAAAATATGGTTCTTCAAAGATATTGGGAATCAAAGTTTCAGAAGAAAGGCTTCATTAAATTTGACGAAGTAAGAAATTATGCTGAGGGCTTAATTAAGCAATTTGACGTAAGAAGTGGTCAAGGACCTATTACAGTTGTTAGAAGCATGTCTGGTGGTAATCAACAAAAAGCGATTATCGCAAGAGAAATAGATAAAAAGCATGAATTGTTAGTTGCTGTACAACCGACGAGGGGACTTGATGTCGGAGCAATTGAATACATTCATAAACAACTTGTTGCGACTCGCGATGCGGGTAAAGGTGTTCTTTTAGTATCTTTAGAGCTTGAAGAGGTTATGAACGTTAGTGATAGAATACTTGTAATGTACGAGGGTGAGATCGTAGGAGAACTCGATCCTAAGACGACAACAGTTCAAGAATTGGGCTTGTATATGTCGGGTGCAAAACGCAACACTGTAAAGGAGACTAACCATGCAGGATAATAATAAATCTTCACAAAAAAGAGGATTTGATTTTAGATCAATTACTAAAACTAAAGGGTTTTCTGCTTTTACAGCAGCTTTACTTGCAATCACTTTGGGTCTTATCTTTGGTTTAATTGTAATGACTTTAGCAAATCCATCAAAGGCAATGGCTGGCTTTAGATACGTATTGGTTGGCGGTTTTAGTAGATTCGGAGATGTGCTTTACTTTGCTACACCGATCTTAATGACAGGTTTAGCAGTTGGTTTTGCATTTAAAATGGGTCTATTTAATATCGGTGCATCTGGTCAGTACACAATGGGTATGTTCTTTGCCTTATATGTAGGCTTTATGGTGGACCTTCCAGCTGGGCTTCACTGGGTTGTGGCGATATTAGCCGGAATGATCGGCGGTATGATTTGGGGCTTTATCCCAGGTATATTTAAGGCTTTATTAAACGTAAATGAGGTAATTACTTCAATTATGTTCAACTATATTGGAATGTATTTAGTAGATATGTGGGTTCAAGGAAATGCGACGATGTATATCGCGAGCAAATCAAGAACTAACTATTTACCATCAACCGTACAAATTCCGTCGCTCGGTGTTGAAGGTTCAAACGTTAACCTAGGGATTATTTTTGCAATTTTAGTAGCAGTTTTATTATTTGTCGTATTACAAAAAACGACGTTTGGTTATGAACTAAAAGCAACTGGATTTAATAAAACGGCTGCGGATTACGCAGGTATGAAGGGAAAAAGAAACATCGTTGTCACTATGATAATCGCTGGTGGACTTGCAGGCCTTGGTGGTGCATTTGCTATATTAGCGCCTTCTGCAATTGCAGGTAGCAGTATGACTTATGAACCAATTAACATCATAGCAGCTAACGGCTTTAATGGTATTGCCGTTGCCTTACTAGGTAGTTCAAATCCGATAGGAATCATATTCTCTGCAATCTTCATCTCTCATATTCAAAGAGGTGGATCGCTTGCTAACCTAGTTGGTTTTAAACCTGAAATCATCGATGTTGTTATCGCGGTTATTATTTACTTCTCTGCGTTTGCTATGATTATGAACTCAGCATTTGCTAAGTTTGTTAAATCTAAATTTGGCAAAAAAGTTGAAATGGCAAATGCGAATGCTGAACCGACAACTGCAAATAAGGAGGCAAAATAATGGATACGATTTATTATTTAATTCAAAATATGCTTCCAGTTGCAATCCCTTTGCTCTTAGTTGCATTAGGTGGTATGTTTAGTGAACGTAGTGGTGTTATTAACATCGCTCTTGAAGGGATTATGTTATTCGGTGCCTTCTTTGGCGCATTGTTTGTGTATAATGTTCAAAAGACGGATATTAATCCACAAGTAATTTTACTAATGGGTATGGTTGTTGCCGCAGTAGCTGGCTTGGTATATTCATTGCTATTGTCTTTTGCTGCAGTTACAATGAAGGCAGACCAAACAATCACGGGTACATCATTAAACATGATGATTCCTGCTGCTATATTGCTGTTTTCAAAAATGTTCTTTAACAGTGATGGTATTACGACAAATATGGCGTTCTATATTAGAAAAATGCCTATTTTAGGTGATATTCCAGTGATCGGTCAAATGTTTTTCCAAAAAACATATTTAACGGTTGTTATAGGCTTTGTATTACTTGCAATCGCTGTTATCGTATTTTATAAAACGAAGTTTGGTTTAAGACTCAGAGCCTGCGGTGAACACCCACAAGCGGCTGACTCAGTTGGGATTAACGTCTACGTGATGCGTTATGCAGGTGTAAGTCTCTCTGGTATCCTTGGCGGTATCGGTGGTTTCTTCTATTCTGTAGGGATCCTAGACGGAAATATCAGTGGGCATACAGGGGTAGCTGGTTTCGGTTTCTTGGCGTTAGCCGTTATGATCTTTGGTCAGTGGAAACCAATCAGAATCTTATTTGCTGCATTGTTCTTTGCATTCTTGAGAACGTTAGCTTATTCGATTGCATTGATTCCATTCTTAAATGATTTGGGTATCAATCAAACTTATTACAAAATGCTACCTTATGTTGCGACTATGGTTGTTCTTGCATTTACATCTAAAAAATCAAGAGCACCAAAAGCAGAAGGAATTCCTTACGATAAAGCTAAGAGATAATATGTTTTATGTTGAGTTTAATGCTAGTAAATTTAGTGAACCTACCTTCTGTGGTCTATTATGTAGACCATAACTGAAATTAATATTTGTTTTATAGAGCAGTCGGAAGCTTAATATTGGCACGACTGCTCTGTTTTATTTGAAAAGCTATCATTTTACAAGGTAATTTGGTATAATTATAGCGTTATTATGTCGTTCGAATATATGAATCAAAATAGGATGTGACGGTACTCGATATGAAGATGAACTTTAATCTAAATCTGATTCAAACTCAAAAACTCATCATGACCCCTGAATTGAAACAGGCGATAGAAATCCTACAATTCAATGCAGTTGAGTTAAATGAGTTTATCAACGAGGAGTTATTAAATAACCCAATTCTTGAAAGAACTGCCTCAGAATCTGATGAAGAACTCTATGGCGATAAGGCTGAACAAGAGTTCGAATACGATCTTGATAAAGGGGATAAACAAGAAATGGACTGGGAAGACATGGTCAATTATTTTGACGATGTCAGACCAATTGCGAATACCACTTATAATTCAGATAACGACATCAATTACGATAATTTTGTTGCAGATGAAGAAAATCTTAAAGACTATTTGCTGATGCAACTTAAATTCTCCAAGCTTGACCATGACGTAATGCGGATTGGGGAATATATAATAGAAAATATCGATGATAATGGTTACTTGAAAATGAACAATGACGAAGCTATGATATTGTTCAATCGTTCAAACGAAGAAATTGAGCAGGTTGTAAGGCTTGTACAGACATTTGATCCTCCTGGCGTAGGTGCTAGAAGTCTTAAAGAATGCTTGTTAATTCAACTTTACCAACAAGGCTATGAGGAAAGTCTGGAAGAGACTTTAGTCACTGATCACTTAGAAGAATTGGGTGAGAAGAAGTTTGCTCAAATCGCTAAAAAATTAAATGAAACAGCTGAACGCGTGCAGTCATCTTATGATTATATAAAAACATTAGAACCAAAACCGGGTAGATCGTTTAGTTCATTAAGAGATGTCAGATACGTTATTCCAGATGTTTTTGTCGAAAAACTAAAGGATGAGTATGTCGTTAATGTTAATGAAAGTGCGTCGCCAAGACTTCAAATAAATGGATTTTATAAGAATATGTTAAATCAATTTACAAGGGATTCTTTGACGAATGAGTATTTGACTAAAAATTTGCAATCCGCACTTAGGATCATTAAGAGCATTGAACAGAGGAGAAATACCATCTATCGCGTATGTAAAGCGATTGTAGAGTACCAGTATGATTTCTTTGAAAAAGGATTACTATACCTAAAGCCATTAAATCTAAAGGATATAGCTGATGAGATAGAAGTACATGAATCAACTGTATCAAGAGCGGTTAATGGAAAATACATGCAGTGTCCAAACGGGTTGTTTGAGATAAAGTACTTTTTCCAAAGTGGTGTAAAAGGTGCCAGTGGTGAAGGGGTTTCTTCAGAAAGCGTAAAATTGGTCATGAAAGAAATGATCGATAAAGAAGACACTAAGAAGCCTTTGAGTGATCAGTATATATCTGATGAACTCAATAAGACAGGTATTAATATTTCAAGAAGAACCGTTGCGAAATATCGAGATGAGTTAAACATACCACCATCATCTAAGAGGAAACGATTTTAGTCAACCAGCACACAATTTATGTGCTGGTTTTTCTCTGTCAAAAAAGTAACAATCCCTTGGAAATACGTAATCAGATAGAGTTTGTTAAACGATAGGGACTTTTTTTATCCAAGCGGGACAAAAAAATAATTTTTTTATCAAAAACACCTTGTAATCTATTTTTCGAGTGGTATAATAATTTTGTAAGTAAGTCTTTTTTTTAGCCCTACTTGGGACAAAAAAAATTACTTTGGTTAAAAAACATCCCGAAACGATGGTGATAAAATGGAAGCGAAGCGAAACGACGATCAAGAAAACTTAATATTTGTTCTCAAATATGCGTTTCCTGAAATGGAAGAATTGTTACCGCTGAGATTTAACTTATTAAACAACATCAAGTTTAATCAACCTGTGGGAAGAAGAATGCTCTCAGGAACGATGGGATATACAGAACGCGTGGTTAGAAGAGAGTGCGATATTCTGAAAGACAATAATCTGATTGATTATTATCCAGATGGCATGCGCTTAACTCAGAAAGGCCATGAGGTCTTAGAAGCCTTAACAAGTGTCTTCTATAAAATTAACGGCATTAATATCTTGGAACAAGAACTTGCAAAAAAACTACACATTAAGCGTGTTATTGTAGGATCAGTTGGTATCCAAGATGAACAGGTATCACTTAATGAAATCGGCTATGAAGCTGCTAAGTATCTCAGCACACTGATCGATCCAAAAATGATTATCGGATTAACCGGAGGTTCTTCGATAGAAAAAGTAATTAATGGGTATAAGAGTGATTGGGTGCATGCGGACAGTAGTGAAATTATGGTAGTACCAGCCAGAGGTGGTCTTGGTAATAAAAGTGAGTATCAGGCTAATACGCTTGCTGAAAAGCTAGCTGGAAAGCTTGGCGCACAGTACCAGATTCTCTACACGCAGGATAATCTATCGAGAGCGACCA
This sequence comes from Fusibacter sp. QWL-12, assembly GCF_058683495.1. Taxonomy (NCBI): domain Bacteria; kingdom Bacillati; phylum Bacillota; class Clostridia; order Eubacteriales; family Fusibacteraceae; genus Fusibacter; species Fusibacter sp. QWL-12. Next base: position 686,475 of record NZ_CM178745.1, on the reverse strand, counting down.
TAGAAGAACTTAAGAATGAACCTAATATTAAACGCATACTTGGAAATATTGCAAAGCTCGACGTTCTTTTATTTGGGATTGGTAGAGCAAGCGTAATGGCCAATAGACGTGTACTTGCTCAAGAGGAGATTGATGATATCTTAAGCAAAGGTGCCGTTGCAGAATCATTTGGCTATTATTTCAACAAGGATGGTGAAATTGTTCATGAAATCAGTACCATAGGTATTGATTTGGATATATTTAAAAATCTTAAGAATGTGATTGCTGTCGCAGGCGGTGTCGATAAAGCGGATGCTATTATCGCCATTAGCAAGGTAAACCCAAATCTCGTTCTCGTAACAGATGAGCGAACAGCTAAAAAAATCCAAGAGATTTTATAAATTTAAGGAGGAATTAGAGATGAAAAGAATCGCAATCAATGGTTTTGGTAGAATTGGTAGACTTGTATTCAATGCTATGGCAGAACAAGGTTTATTAGGAACAGAGTTTGACGTAGTTGCAGTAGTAGATATGGCAACAGATGCAGATTACTTTGCATATCAATTAAAGTATGATTCAGTTCAAGGTAAATTTAAAGGTGAAATCTCAACTAAAAAATCTAGCCCAGAGCTTGCTGAAGAAGATATTATCGTAGTTAACGGTAGAGAAACAAAATGTATCCAAGCAGTAAGAAACTTAGCTGATCTTCCTTGGAAAGAGCTTGGCGTAGAATACGTAATCGAATCAACTGGTTTGTTTACTGATTCAGAAGCTGCAAAAGGTCACTTAGCAGCAGGCGCTAAAAAAGTTATCATTTCAGCTCCAGGTAAAGGCGATGTTAAAACAATCGTTATGGGTGTTAACGAAAACGAATATGTAGCTGAAGAGCATGATATCGTTTCTAATGCTTCTTGTACAACTAACTGTTTAGCACCACTTGTACACGTTCTTTTAAAAGAAGGTATCGGTGTTGAAACTGGTCTTATGACTACAATCCATTCATATACAGCGACTCAAAAAACTGTTGACGGTCCTTCTAAGAAAGACTGGAGAGGTGGTAGAGCTGCTGCAATCAATATCATCCCATCATCAACTGGTGCTGCAAAAGCAGTAGGTGAAGTATTACCTTCAACTAAAGGTAAATTAACTGGTATGTCATTCCGTGTTCCTACACCTACAGTATCTGTAGTTGACCTTACTTTTACAGCTGCTAGAGATACTTCTATCGAAGAAATCGATGCATTACTCAAAAAAGCTTCTGAAACTTACCTTGATGGTATTTTAGGCTATGCTAACGAAGAATTAGTATCAACAGACTTTATCCACGATAAAAGATCTTCTATCTATGATTCATTAGCAACTGTACAAAACAACCTTAAAGGCGAAAAGAGATTCTTCAAACTCGTATCTTGGTATGATAATGAGTGGGGTTACTCAAACAGAGTTGTTGATTTATTAAAATTCATGTCTAGCAAATAATATTTTTCGGACTATGTCTGATTTTGGACCCTGACTTAGTCAGGGTTCATTCATGTATGAATCGGAGGCCTATCATGTTTAATAAGAAAACGATTGAAGATATCGATGTAAAAGGTAAAAGAGTCTTAGTACGCGTCGATTTTAATGTTCCATTAAAAGAAAATGTTATTACAGATGAAAACAGAATCATGGGTGCACTTCCTACTATCAAATACTTAATGGATCAAGGTGCAAAAGTCATTCTTTGTTCACATTTAGGAAAACCTAAAGCAGACAATTTAGAAAAATACACATTGGCACCTGTTGCAAAAAGACTCTCAGAAATTCTTGGAAAAGAAGTTGTTTTTCCAGCTGAAGTTGAAGTTGTTGGTGAAAAGGCAAAAGCTGCTGTCGCTGCAATGAAAGATGGCGATGTGGTATTACTTGAAAATACAAGATACAGAGCAGAAGAAACTAAAAATGGTGAAGCTTTCTCTAAAGACTTGGCATCACTTGCAGATGTGTTTGTAAATGACGCATTTGGAACGGCTCACAGAGCACATTCTTCTACTGTTGGCGTTACTGATTTCGTTGAAACTTCTGTTTGTGGCTACTTAATTCAAAAAGAACTTAAGTTCTTAGGAGAAGCAGTTGACAGCCCAGAGAGACCTTTCTGTGCAATCTTAGGTGGCGCAAAAGTTTCTGATAAAATTAAAGTCATCGAAAATTTATTAACCAAAGTTGATTCATTAATCATCGGTGGTGGTATGGCTTATACTTTCTTAAAAGCACAAGGCTATACAATCGGTAAATCATTAGTTGAAGAAGATAAATTAGACTATGCACTAAAAATGATCGAAGATGCTAAGGCTAAAGGTGTTGAGTTACTACTTCCTGTGGATCACATCGTAGCTGCAGAGTTTAGCAATGAATCAGAACCTGTTGTAACTGAAGGCTTAGATATTCCAGAAGGCTTCATGGGTCTTGATATCGGTCCTAAAACGGCTACTAAATATGCAGAAGTGGCATCAAAATCAAAAACAATCATTTGGAATGGACCAATGGGCGTATTTGAATTCTCTAACTTTGCTGCTGGTACAATTGCAGTGGCTAAAGCATTAGCTGATTCAGATGCAACTACAGTAATCGGTGGTGGTGATAGTGCTGCTGCAGTTAATACTTTAGGATTTGGCGATAAAATGACACATATCTCGACTGGTGGCGGTGCTTCTTTAGAATTCTTAGAAGGATTAGCATTACCAGGTATAGAAGCATTAAACAACAAATAGGAGGTTCCCATGAGAAAACCAATCATCGCTGGTAACTGGAAAATGCACAAAACAGTTGCTGAAGGCGTTGCATTTATTAATGCAGTAAAAAACGAAATCGTAGGTACAGATGTTGAAGCACTTGTTTGTGCACCTTTCACATTATTACCAAGCTTAGTTGAAGCTGCTAAAGGAACTGGCGTTAAAATCGGTGCACAAAATATGCATTTCGAAGATAAAGGTGCTTTCACAGGAGAAGTAAGTGCAGATATGCTTTTAGATATCGGTGTGACACATGTCATTATCGGTCACTCAGAAAGACGTCAATACTTTGCTGAAACAGATGAAACCGTCAACAAAAAAGTAATCAAAGCGCTTGCTAAAGGTTTAGTACCAATTTTATGCTGTGGTGAAACCCTTGAGCAAAGAGAAGCTGGTGAAACTAAAGCGCTTTGTAAAGTTCAAATTGAAAAAGCTTTTGAAGGCATCTCTGCTGAAGATGCAACAAAAGTTGTTGTCGCATATGAACCAATCTGGGCAATCGGAACTGGTAAAACAGCAAGTAGCCAAGATGCAAATGATGTTATCTCTTATATTAGAGAAGTACTCGAAGGAATTTATAGTGACGAAGTTTCTGAAGAAGTTAGAATTCAATACGGTGGAAGTGTTAAACCTTCTAACGTAGAAGAAATCATGAACGAATCAGATATCGATGGTGCACTCGTTGGTGGCGCAAGCTTAGAACCAACTGACTTTGTGAAACTCGTCAATTTTTAAGGAGTCACTTATGAAAAAACCAACAGCGTTGATCATAATGGACGGTTGGGGACAAGCTGGTAAAGGGACTGGTAATGCAGTCGAACTTGCTAACACACCTAACTACGACAGAATGTTAACTGAATATCCACATACACTTATCGCTGCAAGTGGCCTTGATGTCGGTCTTCCAGATGGACAAATGGGTAACTCTGAGGTAGGACACTTAAATATCGGTGCTGGTAGAATTATTTACCAAGAACTTACAAGAATCACGAAATCCATTCAAGATGGTGATTTCTTTGAAAATCCTGAGCTATTAGCTGCTATGAATTATGCAATTGGGCATGGTACTAAGCTTCACACTTGGGGACTTTTATCTGATGGTGGCGTTCATAGCCATATCGACCATCTTAAAGCGCTTATCAAAATGGCGAAGGAAGTTGGTGTACCACAAATTTATGTACATGCATTTATGGATGGTAGAGATACTTCTCCAACAAGTGGAATTGGTTATGTTAAGGAACTTGAAGCTTTCATGGCTGAGATCAATTATGGTGTCATAGCGACGGTTTCGGGTAGATATTATTCGATGGACCGAGACAAACGTTGGGAAAGAATCGAAAAATCATACAATATGCTCGTTAAAGGAGAAGGCGAAACGGCTACTAATGCAGTAGAAGTTTTCGAAAAATCTTATGAAGCGGGTGTAACGGATGAGTTTATACTGCCAACAGTGATCGTTAAAGACGGTACGCCAATTGCTAAAGTAGCTGAGAATGATGCAATTATCTTCTTCAACTTTAGACCTGATAGAGCTAGAGAAATCACTAGAGCAATTGTCGATGTAGAATTTGAAGGTTTTGCTAGAACTTACTTTAAAACTAAGTATGTTGGATTTACTCAATACGATAAAACCATTGAGAACATTGAAATCGCATATAAGCCACAATCGATTAACAACACTCTTGGTGAGTACATGGCTGAGCTTGGTAAAAAGCAACTTAGAATTGCTGAAACTGAGAAATATGCACATGTAACTTTCTTCTTCAACGGTGGTGTTGAAGCGCCAAACGAAGGTGAAGACAGAGTTCTTATCAACTCTCCAAAAGTCGCAACCTACGACCTAAAACCTGAAATGTCAGCTTATGAAATGACAGATAAATTATTAGAAGCGCTTGACCGTGATTTCTATGATTTAATCATCATTAACTATGCAAATCCAGATATGGTTGGTCACACAGGCATTATTTCTGCAGCAGTAAAAGCGGTTGAAGTCGTTGATGAATGTGTGGGTAAAGTCGTTGCCAAGTTAAATGAAAAAGGTGGCAACTTCATTATTACTGCAGATCATGGTAACGCAGAGCAAATGTTGACTGAAACAGGTGAACCAATGACAGCTCACTCTACGAACAAAGTACCATGTATTGTTGGTGGTGTTGGCATGGCCAAGTTAAGAGAAGGTGGCAAATTAAGTGATTTGACACCAACGATGCTAGACATGATGGGATTAGATCAACCTAAAGAGATGACGGGTTCTTCAATTATCATTAAGTAAGTCAATCGTTAAAGCAATTATCTGTTAAATCAGTTGCTTTCCGTTTGAAAAATTGTTTTATAGATAACGAAATGGTTATCTGATCAATATAGCCTTAATGGCAATCCAAAAAATAAGATGGAGGTAAGCAAAATGTCAGTAATTACAGATGTTTATGCAAGAGAAATACTTGACTCAAGAGGTAATCCAACAGTTGAAGTAGAAGTTTATTTAGAAGATGGCTCAATGGGTAGAGCTGCAGTACCATCAGGTGCTTCTACTGGTGCTTTTGAAGCAGTTGAATTAAGAGATGGCGACAAAGGTAGATACCTTGGTAAAGGTACTCAAAAAGCAGTTGATAACGTAAACAACATCATCGCTCCTGAGCTCGAAGGTTGGGATGCATTTGATCAAGTAGGTATCGATAAGTTCATGAAAGAACTTGATGGTACTCATAACAAAGGTAAATTAGGCGCTAATGCAATTCTTGGTGTATCGATCGCTGTTGCAAAAGCTGCTGCTGAATCTACAGGCTTATCACTTTATGAATATATCGGTGGAACAAACGCTAAAACACTTCCTGTTCCAATGATGAACATAATGAACGGTGGTGCTCACGCAGATAACAACGTGGACATCCAAGAGTTCATGGTAATGCCAGTTGGCGCTACTTCATTCAAAGAAGCATTAAGATGGGGCGCAGAAATCTACCATTCATTAAAAGCAGTTCTTAAGTCTAAAGGCTTAGCTACTGGTGTAGGCGATGAAGGTGGTTTCGCACCAAACTTACCAACTAACGAAGATGCATTAAAAGTAATCATGGAAGCAATTGAAAAAGCGGGTTACAAACCAGGCGAGCAAATCAAGTTAGCGCTTGACGTTGCTGCAAATGAGCTTTTCGATGAAAAAACTGGCAAATACTCTTTAGCTAGCGAAGGCAGAGAATTTACTGCTGCTGAGTTAGTGGATTATTATGCTGGTCTTGTAGAAAAATATCCAATCATCTCAATCGAAGATGGTTTCGCTGAAGAAGATTGGGCTGCATGGCAATTAATGGTTGAGAAATTAGGCAGCAAAATTCAAATCGTTGGTGATGACCTCTATGTAACTAACACAGAGAGACTTGCTAAAGGTATCCAAACAAAAGCGTCTAACTCAATCTTAATCAAATTAAACCAAATCGGTTCAATCACTGAAACTTTAGATGCGATCGAAATGGCTAAAAGAGCTGGTTTCACAACTATTTCTTCACATAGATCAGGCGAAACTTCAGACTCAACAATTTCTGATATGGCAGTAGCGATGAACACTGGTCAAATTAAAACTGGTGCACCAGCAAGAACTGACCGTGTGGAAAAATACAACCAATTGTTAAGAATTGAAGAGCAATTAGGTGATAACGCAGTTTATGCAGGAATGTCTGCTTTCTATAACTTGAGATAATCACTGAACCATTTATCATTGAAGGCGCAGAAATGTGCCTATGTTGAAGGCGTACCTCCCCCAAATTGTTACGCCTCAACAGCCCTACAACTTTTGTCATCAATATTGAGCATGCTCAATTAGATAATTAGCAAATTTTGATAACACCTATGCAAAGTCCTTGGCTTGGTGGAAAGCAACCACCAAGCCTTTGGCTTTTTTTGAAACAATCATCAATTATTTCGCGATTTCTCAGAGACAAAAATGATTTAATTGTTTTTTTTAGCCTAGTGTGGTAAAATACCTATGTTAAGCATGTGACACATGCATCTGTTCGAAATTTCGCGATGTTCAACCCAAACGTGGTGGACAATTGCCAAACAGGAGGTGGAAAAATGTTATATACGATTGCAACAGTATTATTGATCTTATCATCTTTAATTCTTATTGCGAGTATCCTGCTTCAATCAGGTAAATCAGCGGGATTATCAGGTTCAATCGGCGGGGGCGCTGAGCAAATCTGGGGCAAAAACAAAGCAAGAGACTATGATGCTAAGTTTGACAAAGTTACGAAAGTAGCAGCAGTATTATTTATAATATCATCATTAATGATGGCTTATATACAATAATTAGTCTAGGCTAATTGTTGTATTTTTTTCTGTCATGTTCGATATTTAAAACATGATTAGCATAAAGTTGTGGGGAGGAATTTTAAATGAATTATGTGTTACTATCTGCGGGTGCTGGTTTACTGGCGCTTATTTTCGCGGCTTTTTTAGTCGTGAAAAAAATCAATCCCGTTCAAGTCAAGCACGATCGAATGAACGAGATTGCTTCTTATATTCACGAAGGTGCAATGGCATTTTTAAAGCGTGAATACAGAGTTTTAGTTATTTTTGCAATTATTTTAGCCGCAGCAATTACAGTTGGTCTAGGTAGTTTCCAAACTGCAATTGCATTTATCATCGGTGCGTTATTCTCAGTATTAGCGGGCTTTTTTGGTATGCAAGTTGCTACCAAAGCAAACGTTAGAACTGCATACGCTGCTAAAGAGAGCGGTATGAACCGTGCGCTTTCAGTTGCGTTTTCAGGTGGTGCAGTAATGGGTATGTCTGTTGTGGGACTTGGCCTTTTAGGTATCAGCTTGATGTATTATGTCTTTAAAGACGCACAAATCATCACTGGTTTTGGTTTAGGGGCTTCATCTATCGCACTTTTTGCGCGTGTAGGTGGTGGTATTTATACGAAAGCTGCTGACGTTGGTGCTGACCTTGTTGGTAAAGTCGAAGCGGGAATTCCAGAAGATGATCCACGTAACCCAGCTGTTATCGCAGATAACGTTGGTGATAACGTTGGTGACGTTGCAGGTATGGGTGCAGACTTATTTGAATCATATGTTGGTTCAATCATCGCTGCAATTACACTAGGCGTTGTAACTTACAATATCGAAGGCGCAATTTTCCCATTATTACTTTCTGCAATTGGTATTGTCGCTTCAATTATTGGTACATTCTTTGTCCGTGGTAGTGAGAAATCAGATCCACACAAAGAACTTAAAAAATCAACTTATGTAAGTGGTATCTTAGTCGTAATCGCTTCATTCTTCTTAAGCCGTTATTTCTTTGATAACTTAAATGCATTCTATGCAATTACAGCTGGTTTGATTTGTGGTATTTTAATCGGTTCTGTAACTGAAATTTATACTTCAGGTGATTACAAATCGGTTAAGAAAATTGCTGAGCAATCATTAACTGGTCCTGCAACAACTATTATTTCAGGTATTGCAGTTGGTATGTTATCGACGATGTTCCCAATCCTTTTCATCTCAATTGCTACACTTGTTGCATTTAAGTTTGCAGGTCTTTATGGTATTGCGCTTGCAGCAGTAGGTATGTTATCAACTGCTGGTATAACTGTTGCGGTTGATGCTTACGGTCCTATCGCAGATAATGCTGGTGGTATCGCAGAGATGAGTGAATTACCTAAAGAAGTTAGAAAAATTACGGATAAATTGGATGCAGTAGGTAATACAACTGCAGCTATTGGTAAAGGCTTTGCAATTGGATCGGCTGCTTTAACAGCACTTTCATTATTTGCGTCTTACTCAGAAGCAATCGGTATCAAGACGATTAACATCTTAGATCCTAAGGTTGTAGTTGGTTTATTCATCGGTGGTATGTTACCATTTATTTTCTCTGCACTTACTATGGAGTCAGTAGGTCGTGCGGCATATCAAATGATTGAAGAAGTTAGAAGACAATTTAAAACAATTCCTGGTATTATGGAAGGTACAGAAAAACCTGATTATGCAAGATGTGTTGATATCAGTACTGGTGCCGCTCTTAAAGAAATGATGATTCCAGGTTTAATGGCAGTACTTGTACCAATCGTTGTTGGTTTGGTATTAGGTGGCGAGGCGCTAGGTGGTATGCTTGCAGGTGCACTTGTAACAGGTGTTCTTTTAGCGATCTTCATGGCAAATGCTGGTGGTGCTTGGGATAATGCTAAGAAATTTGTCGAAGAAGGCAATTTTGGTGGCAAAGGCTCAGAAGCACATAAAGCAAGTGTTGTTGGTGATACAGTAGGTGACCCTTTCAAAGATACTTCAGGTCCATCTATCAATATCCTTATTAAATTAATGACAATTGTTTCTCTAGTATTTGCACCATTATTCTTATCATTGGGTTCATTATTATAAGCCAGTGAACGTTTTAGATGAATTGATTTGGCTTTAGCAATTAATTAAATGATTGTTTTCAGACTTTGTCTGATTCTAAGACTTGCTCAATTTGAGCAAGTCTTTTTTACATAGCGAGAATCGCATATGTGTTAAAATTTGAATACTTGGTGTTCGCTGATTTTTATATTGAGTTTATACAATTAATTGAGTCCATAAAAAGTCACTATATAGAGTTAGTAGCTTCGCATAAACGCAACTCTAAATGATAATATCAATCTCTAATCAATAATAGCTATAAGTTTTGACTTGGCTCTACTCCAAGGGATTATACACGGAATTATTAATTAGATTTATGATATAATAAGTATTGTAGAGTGATTACACAATGAAGGGGTATAATTTAAAAGTGAAATATTACTCTGAATCTGATCAATAGATTTATTAAGTAGAATCATTTCAGTAAAATCATTTTATTAGGAATCATATCAGTAGAATCATATTAATAAGAATAAGTTCAGTAGAATCGTATAAAAAGAATTTTTTAAGTGAATCATCTAAATGTAGTGTTAAAAGAGAATACGAACAATTTGACAATAAACTAGAATACAAGGAGGCAATATCATGAGAGAAGCCATAATGCAGTTTTTTAAAGAGCATATCGAAAAACCATATTTAGAAATGGATTTATTTATAGAGATGGGGATTGACCCTATTGATCGCTCCACTTTTGTGGCAGCATTAGAATCGCTTGCAGATGAATCTAAATTAATAAAAACAAAAAAAGGGAAATACGCTTTACCAGAATTTTTTCAAATCTATGTCGGTAAGGTACAAATCGCAGTTAAAGGGTTTGGTTTTGTCATCGTAGAAAACGTTGAGATGCGTGATATATTTGTTCCAGCAAGTGCGCTTGGTGGTGCTATGAATGGCGACCTCGTTCAAGCGAAGCTTACAAAGGTGGGTGGACCGGACCAAAAGAGCGAGGGTGAAGTCATCAAGATCGTCGAAAGAGCGAATACAGAAATCGTAGGCACTTATGAGCAAAGTAAGAACTTTGGATTTGTTGTCCCTGATGATAAGATGCTAAGAAAAGACATCTATATCTCACCAAGTCAAAATCTTGGTGCGAAGCAAGGGGATAAGGTCGTTGTCGAGATCGTAAAATGGCCAGAGGATCGTCGAAATCCAGAAGGCAGAATTACTGAAGTATTGGGTCAATCAGGCGAGCCTGGCGTGGATATCCTATCGATTATCCGTACTTTCAAACTGCCTGAAGCATTCAATCACAAGGTGTTAGATGAAGCAGAAGCGATTCCAACAGACGTTCAAGAGGAAGCTTTAAAAGGTAGAGAGGACTTTAGAAGTTATAAGGTAATTACCATAGACGGCAAGGATGCAAAGGATCTGGACGATGCTGTGCATGTTATCAAGCTCGATAATGGCAACTATGAACTCGGTGTTCATATCGCAGATGTGACGCATTATGTAAAAGAAAATTCTAAAATTGATAAAGAAGCTCTAAAGCGCGGTACGAGCGTTTATTTGCTGAATCGCGTAATTCCAATGCTGCCTGAAAGATTGTCAAATGGGATTTGTAGTTTAAACCCACAAGTGAATCGACTTACACTTTCTTGTATCATGGAAATCGATGGCAATGGCGATATCGTTAAACACAGAGTCTGTGAAAGTGTGATAAAAACCGTTGAGCGTATGAACTACGACGATGTCTCGGATATGCTAGAAGGTGCATTAACGACACAACTAAGAGAGCGTTATGCGCATATTCTTGATGAAATCAACATGATGAAAATTCTGGCTGAAAAGCTTAGAGGTAAACGTGAACGACGTGGTGCCATCGACTTTGATTTCGCAGAAACGAAGATTACGCTAGATGGAGAAGGCAAGCCAATCTTTATCGGAAAAGCAGATCGAAGAATTGGACATAAGATTATCGAAGACTTCATGCTTGCAGCAAATGAAACCGTTGCAGAGCATGTCTTTTGGATGGAGCTGCCTTTTGTGTATCGTATACACGAAACGCCAAATCCTGAGAAAATAGAAGCACTGAACAAGTTCTTACACAACTTTGGCTATAAGGTGAAGGGGAATTTAGAAGAAGTGCACCCAATGGCGATTAAGGCGATTTTAGAAGAAGCCGATGGCAAGAAAGAAGAACACGTGGTCAGCAAAATGACGTTAAGATCGCTTAAACAAGCGAAGTATTCACCGATTAACGAGGGACACTTTGGACTTGCTGCAAAATATTATTGCCACTTTACATCGCCAATTCGTCGATATCCAGATCTTCAGATTCATAGAATTATCAAGGAAATCATAAACGGAAAAATCAATGAGGACAGAATTAAAAAGTTAAAGGCCATAGTGGATGAGGTATCGGTTCAAAGCTCTGAAAGAGAGCGTAATGCAGAGCTTGCTGAGAGAGAAGTAGACGATATGAAAATGGCAGAGTACATGGTTGCTCATATTGGAGAGAAGTTTACAGGATTGATCTCGTCGGTTACTTCCTTTGGTCTGTTTATCGAACTTGAAAACACCATTGAAGGCTTATTGCGCTTAGATGACCTTGATGATGATTACTATGTATATGATGAAGCACGTCTTCAACTGGTTGGAGAGCGTACGAAAAAGATCTATGCACTTGGTGATGAGATAGAAGTCATCTGTGTAAATGCAGATCCAGTCCTAAGAGAGATTGATTTTGAACTGGCATAGTATCAATTTACTTGCGCTTACAAAAATAGTTATACTGTGATTGTTATTACTAAGAATGGGTTGCCATATTTACGGTAAACACATTTAGAGTTTATAAATTAAGAGGTGAAAATGAGTAAGAAAAAGCTAATCGTCAGCGATATCGATGGTACTTTGCTACAAAGTAACAAGCATATCTCTGAAACGACTAAGAAGAAGATATTTGATTTAATTGATGAAGGACATATCTTTGCAATAGCAACGGGTAGGATGCATGGCGCTGGTAAGATCATCACACAGGAGCTCGATTATGATGGGTTTCTAATCTCTTGTAACGGCGCTGTGGTTAAGCACCTGAAGACGGGTGAGATCCTACAAGCAATCGAACTTGAAAAGCCTTTGGCACGTATGGTCGCTGACGTTTGTGAAAAATACGGCGCTTACTACCACCTATATGACGTTGAGACTATCTATGCCAACCGATTCGAGAACTTGGGGAAAAAATACGCTGAGGCGATGGCAGCATTGCCACCAGAGTATCAATTCAAGGTTGAGTTTAGTGAGGATTTGCGTGGGCTGATTGATTCGGTGCCGATCTACAAAATTGGGCTGTTCCACGATGTACCTGAGCAGTTTGAGGCGATTATGGCAGAGCTTAAAAAGGTACCGGGGCTTGAAACCTGTAAGTCGCTTGAGACTTCGTTCGATGTGATGAAGGCAGGCGTTTCTAAGGCGACGGGGATTGAAGCGATTAGAAAACATTACGAGATTCCGCTGGAGGACGTCATAGCCTTTGGTGACAATGAGAACGATATCGACATGATTGCTTATGCAGGGGTTGGTGTTGCAATGTCCAATGCTATGAAGGAACTTAAAGACGTAGCGAACTTTATCACGTTATCCAACGATGAAGATGGACTGGTGTATGCTTTAGAGAAGTTTATAAAGTGATTTTATCATTAGAATGATTATGATGCGTAAAGTAATATAGAGATTTGAATTTGTTGAACGAGGTACTTTTTTAAATGAACGTCATGTTAATTTTTCATGACGAAATCCGTGGATGATTGCGAAATGAAGTGCCTTGTGCTACAATAAAAAAGCTGGAACGCATTCGAAAGGAGGCATGTTATGGCCGAACTAAAGCTAATTGCACAAAATAAAAAAGCCTGGCATGACTACTTCATCGAGGAGACGTATGAAGCCGGTATAGAGCTTTTTGGAACAGAAGTTAAGTCGATCCGTAATGGAAAGGCGAGTATTAAGGAATCTTATGCGGAGATTAAAAACGGAGAGGTGTTCATACTGGGTATGAACGTAACCCCTTATGATTTTGGTAACCGCTACAATCAAGATCCCATTAGAGTACGTAAGCTTTTGCTTCACAGGCGAGAGATCGCAAAGCTCCTAGGCTATACCACACGTGAAGGCTACACACTTGTACCTCTGAAGGTATACATTAATCAACGCGGTCTGATCAAGGTTGAAATCGCAGTTGCCAAAGGTAAAAAGCTTTATGACAAGCGCGATACTTTAGCTAAGAAAGATGCAGATCGCAAGATTCAGAAAGCCATCAAGGATTACAATCGCTAGTTACCCCTTTTTATCATGGGGATGTACTGGTTTCGACAGGGATGATGAGCTTTTATAAGCGAGCCGAGTTTCCTGACCTGGGGTACTCGTTAAAGAACTGGGTCATTAAACACAAACGCAAACGAAAATTTTGCATTAGCTGCTTAATTGCAGCGTCACCTTTAGGCCTTATCTCAGCCGCCTAGAGCCTGACCAACCCCTGCTGAGGTCCCTTTCTCTGACACTTTTCTAGTCTTGGAATAGCGGTACGATAGAAATAGCCACATCACTTGAGCGTCGTTACTCGTGAGGTGTGGCGAAACCCTAATTAACGACTGCGCTCGGAGAAAGTGAAAGTAAGTTGTTTTTGGACGGGGGTTCGACTCCCCCCATCTCCACCAACGAAATTGACCGCCTATTGGCGGTCTTTTTTTTTCGTTGGTGGAGATGGAGGGAGTCGAACCCTAATGTGGGCGGAACACCAAGGAAATGCGCGAGCAATTCTGACTGTGACGCTCGAGCGAAGCGAGAGACGCAGACACGCAGTGGCTGCTCGACTCCCCCCCATCCGAGGCATGCAAGCACCAGAAAGACCGAAGGGATTTCAGGCGGCCACCATATACGTAAATATTTAGAACTTGTATCACTGGAGAGATTGTGTGATACAACATGTGAAACACCTAGTCCAGATTTCTCATCAAAACTTAAGAAATACTATGATACAATAAATAAAGATACCAACAATTTACAAAAATGAGGTGAACCATGCTACCATTCTTAATGGCCATAGAAGATGTCGAATCAAGAGACTTATTAGAAAAAATCTATCGTGCATATCATAAGGAAATGTTTTACATCGCTAATGATATACTAAAAAATTCACACGATGCATCTGACGTGGTTCAAACGTCCATAATCAAGTTAATCCCTTACATAGAAAAAATTAATGATGTAAAGTGTAACAAAACAAAGTACTTAATCGTTACAATAGTTAAGAACACTGCAATTGATCTTTACAGGAAAAAGAGTAACAGTCCATTGTTAGAACTTGAAGTAGCTGAAGATATTCAGGATTCAATATCAGAGTCTATAGAAGATATCGTAATAAGGCTAAGCGATGCTCAAATGCTTGCAGAAAAACTGGCACAGTTATCCCCTGAATACGCTGATATACTGACACTTAAATATTTTTTTGAATTTAAGGATAAAGAAATCCCTGAGATTCTAAAAACTTCACATCTGAATGTCCGTGTGAGATTGAGCAGAGCGAAAACGAGTCTCAGGAATCTGATGCGTGATGATGAATCTTATAATCAAGAATTAAGGATGTGTTCAAATGAAAGAAAATGAAAACAAAGTTATGGAAAGTTTTTATTACTATATAGGTGAAAATCACGTAAATCATATAGCCGAAGAATTTGACCGTATATCAGCAGATGCATCAGAGACGAGTACACTAGATGCATGGTTTAATGATTACAAAATACAACTAAAAAAACTAGATCAGAAAATAAAATTCATATCTAGGATTCAACTGCTGTCAAAACGTGTCGCATTATTCGTTGCTATAGCAATGGTAGGCATATTCGTAACGACAATGAGTGTGGAAGCTTTCAGAATCAAGTTGTTTAATATCGTTACAGAAGTAACCGACAAATATACCAAAGTGAGCATCGTTGAAACAGAGACTAGCGTTGAACCACAAATAGAATGGGAATTATACTTTGCACCTGAATATATCCCCGAAGGCTATAACTATTCAAAGAGCGAGAATTTTGGAGAAATAAAAATAATCTTTTATTCCAATAAAACTGGTAAAGAAATTCAGTTTTCTCAAACGCCAGTAAATCCAGAATATCAGATAGATACAGAAGACGCTGTCGTTATAGAGGTAACAGTAAATGGTGAAAAAGGTGTTCTTGTTGAAAAAGGAGGACTTCTAACGTTAATATGGACCGCTAGTGAAAAAACATTCCACGTAATTGGTGAAATAGGAAGAGCTGAAATAATGAAAATGGCAGAAAGTTTAAAATATTTTTCAAAATAGTGTAACAAAATCGCCATCCCATTCGTTACTAAGTATGAAGGGAGGTGAGAGAGATGAAAATTTCAAAATTAAGATGGATTATAAGCCTGATAGTAGTGATTTTTGCAATTAATGTACCGACATTTGCAGATGGTCACGAACCAAGTGTATCAAAATCGACTGGAAATTATGAGATAGTAACACCATTTTTTACGAATATTACTCTATTTCAAAATGTGTTTGATATTTCAACTGATGGCAAAGTGACCATATCAGTGTATTTGACAGCTCGAAATGTTGAAAGTGTAAAAATTGATGCAAGCTTGCAGCAGTTTAAAAATGGAAACTGGCTGACAATCAAAAGTTGGACAAATACTTCAGCAGGTACATATGCAGGAGTGAGTGGAACGTACTATGTCGCTAAAGGATATCAGTACAGGCTTGTTTCAAGTGGTTATGTTTATAAAAGTGGAAATATAATTGAACAAACAGATTTTTATAGCATCATAAAAACTTACTAGGAGGCTTAACAGATGAAAAAAAGAATTGCGAGTTTTTTACTAATTGTATTACTCATTTCAATAAGTAGTATTACCTCATAGGCTAGTTTCGATTTTACTCCAAACACAAGTTATATGAATTGGCCAACTGTTTCTACTAAGGTAACAGACATTTTTGGCTCACCAAGAGAAGCAGGTAGGATACATACAGGAATTGATATTGGAGCAATAATAGCTGGTCAAAAAGGTGATCCAGTACATGCTGCAATGGCTGGAACTGTAAAAGATACAGTCGACCAGAGTTATGGTAAAGTACTTTATATCAATTCGCGGGGATATAATCCTTAGTTAAAGAAAAATGAATATGTTCAAACACGTTATGCTCATGTTGATAGTTATATCGCTACACCAGGTCAAAACGTGACGAAGGGACAAACAGTTGCAATTATGGGTGGAACTTTCGGATATGTTGTTCATCTCCATTTTGAGACGAGAATAGGAACAGTGCTTGATATGCCGACATCAGACAGTGCTACGGTTCCAAGAAATCCATTAGTTTCATACACTTCTGCTCAACCAACTCGTGTAGCTCTGACTGACAAAAAAATTCAGTGGACAATAAATATGATACTTTTGGAGAGTATGGCATAATGAAAAATGATATGTTCTACAATTTAGAATTCATTTTAGAACAAGACTTTGATAGCCTATCAAGTTATGGAATCACACAAAATGATTTGGAAGAGCTTTTGATAACGTTGAAAGATAATAACGAAACACTATATCTGAAATTGCTTAAATATTTAAATTAGTGATATACATAACTGTCCCATAATAATTATTGATGGGGCAGTTATATAATTTGAATACAAATGTATTTCACTTTATGTTAAGCTTTTCATTTGAATAAAATGCAGTTAAAGATTGAAATAGAAGTTTATTTAAACAACCAGATTATTAATTATTAGTTTATAGACATAAAGTAGTCACAAATTTACTTGTAGAACTCTGAAATCATTGTAATAAATCAAAGTCGAGTATTTTCAATTAAATTGATCCAAATTTCAGATCAAAGAACATAGGGGGTGGTTTATGACGAAACCCTATATTTATTAATTGGGGGTAAATTATGAACAGTAAACAGTTAGTAATAAAAAAAACGAGTAAAATCATTCTTTTTTGTATAATTATTCTTGCATCATCCTTAACATCTTGTCAATCTGATTTGCCGATAGAGATAGTCAAAGAAGATTTCTCAACGGTAGTCTCTAATTATAATAATTTTAGTTACATGACTGAGGATAAAAACAAGATATATTTTTCAAGTATTATTGTTGATGATTCTGCTCTAGAAAAGAATAAAGTTAACTATAATGAGCTTGACACAGGGATTTATTGTATGGATTTAATTGGAAACAAGATTCAAAAGATTAATAATATGTATGGTCGATTTCTGCAAGTAGTAGAGGATAAAATTTATTTCAATACATGGACACCTGAAAAAGGAATTTATAGAATGAATTTGGATGGTTCCAAATTAGAACTCATTATTGATGGTGCATGGCTTGAATTTTTCGTATATGAAGAGGCGATATATTATATTTCTGATATGGATCAACCATTTAGGAAGTATGATTTGAAAACAGGTGAAACAAGCATCATCATAGATGAATTTGGTGCCATCAAATGGATTAGTGATGATTTTATGTACTTCTCCTACGACAATGATATTTCATCCTATTACAGACTTGATTTAGGCACTAAAGAAATACAAAAGTTAAAGGAATCTGAGGATACTCCTCAGCGATTTAGTTATGACGGAGAATCTATATATTATTCAACTTTTGACTCTATATACCGATTGGATATAAGCAAAGTTGTTAGCAACACTATCGGAAATGAAGAAAAGATTGTGAGTAATATAAATGGAGGAAAAAGTCTATTAGTTAATGGGAGATATTTTTATTATTTTGATTTACATCAAGTTAATAGTTTCGGAAATGGCAATGATATTAAATTTGATCTTTATCGGGTTAATATGGAAGGGCAGAATAAGGAATTGTTATTTAAAGATTTAGATCAAAGGTCTAGTATGTATATCTTGGGAGGTGACTTGTATATTACTCAGATTGATACAAATACATCAATGATCAAAGGTTATTATAGATTTAATTTTGCCGACAAAAAACTTTACTCATTGATTTATAATGAGTAATTGGATGGGTTATACTAAGTTAGACAGATTTCTTAAGGTCATATAGAATGAAATAATATTTGATTGATGTGTCATCAAAATTCATTAAAGTGATGAAATCAGAGGGTTATAAATGTTAGCTTTCTTGTTCGGCATATACATTCTTATGCACGTCCAAAAAAGGACGTGCATTTGTCTTTTTTGAAATGTAGTAGGCGTAGCTATCGGCTACGTTTTTGCCCACAATTTCGTCGAGTTTGTATTCTATGCTGACGTCATCGTTGGTGACAGTGACCTTTTCAACGAATGCTTCAATGATGGCTTTGAGTTCTAGTTCTTCCTCTTTCTTTTGAGAGGTGATGATTTTCTGCTTGAACTTATTAAAGGCCTTTGTTAGATCTTCATTCGTCAACTTGGTATCGGTTTTGATGTTTTTCAAGTCGCTTATGATGTTTTCGATGTTGGCGATGGTCCTTTCTGTTTCCTTAAGTTTATCAACTACCAGTTGGGAGTGATTGCCTGCCATGATAAATGACAGCAGGTTATTTGCTTCTTTTTTTGCGGCATTGAGTTGTTGCTCATAGTTCAGGATGTCTTTGCTGGTGTCAGACTTTGAATCTGTGATGAAGTCATTATAAGCTTCTGTAATACTGGTGGCGTTCGTGGTATTTAGTACTGATTTGATGATCATGGAAAGTACATAGTGGTCCAGATATGTTTTATTGATTTCTTTACATTCGCAATTGCCGCCATTGGTCCTGCGGTTGCATTTATAAACCGAATAAACCGATTTGTTACGACCGGCTTTACGACTAGTACCTACCATAGTGTGACCACAGTAACCACAGATGATTTTGCCACTTAATAGATAAGTGTGTTTGGTGCGGTGCTTAGCACCTATGCGATGATTTTCCTTGATTCTTATTTGGACTGCTTCCCAAAGTTCTTCACTGATAATCCTAGGCATACCATCTTCTTTTCGAATCACTTGATCATCACTTTTACTTTTCCAGTTGTTCCTGACGCCTGCGATTTTTTTCTCACAGCGGTTAAAGATATAAATGCCTCTGTATTTCTCATTTCTGATGATAGTGGCAATGCTATTTTTGTTGAAAGTATTGCCGTTCTTGGTTCTAAACTCAAGGCGCGACAATTCATTTAAGATGGTGTTATAGCCAGCGCCACTGGCATACATCTCAAAAATTAACTTTACTGCAGAAGCTTCATGTTCATTGACCAAATACTCCTGCAGTTTTGAATCGTAGTCATAGCCGATGGGTGGCTTGCCACCTGTGTGGAGTCCCTTAAGTGCATTTTGAATTAAACCGTTGCGAATGTTTCGGGCAAGGTTTTCGACATAATAGACATCCATGGAGTCAATCATACTCTCGAGGAGCTGCCCTTCAGGATCGTCGGTGATATGTTCAAGTGCGGATACCAATCTAACGCCGTTTTGATTGAGCTTTCTCTTGTAAAATATCTTGTCGTATTTGTCTCGGCTAAAACGGTCAAATTTGTATACCAACACCGTATCAAAGAGATGTTTTTGAGCATCGCCAATCATTTGTTGAAAAGCAGGGCGGTTGTCGTTTGTAGCTGTATAGGCAGAATCTGAATAGATGTTATAAATCAGATAACCATGCTTTTTACAGTACTCCTCGCAAATTCTAATTTGAGATTCGATACTTTCTTCTCTTTGATTATCAGAACTATATCTTGCATATATATGGCGACTTTTTTTATATTCATAATCGTTCTCCTTACATGAGCCACCCATCAGGCCGTGTGTTAATGCTGTTGTTCTTGAGATTTTTTCTTGGGATTGAGATTTTTAAATATCAATTCCAACGTTGCATTTTGCTGATTCTTAGACAGTTGTTCAAATGGGATGCTCATTTTTGATTGGTTATCCTCTGTGGTTTCATACAGATTTTTACGACTCACATTAATTTTCATAGATCCTCCAATTTTCACTTGAAGGAAACGAGCTCATTTCCGGTTGGTTAGCTAATCCAACGGTGTACAGAAGAAACTTTCACTGTACATATCAGGCCCTCTGAAAGAGAATCAGAAGGTCTGATATTGACAGAGAGGGATTTGACAAAAGGGTACCATATCACTTAAAGTGAATGCAATGTTGTGAAAGATTTCTAGACAAGTGTTGGTGAACACTCTCATAGGATTTTTCCTCTCCCCATACTAATGGCAAGCCGTTCTCACTTTAATGACCAAACGGAAGTATCATAATCTGACGCATAAGGTCGTGGCCCATTGAACTACCAAATTCAACTGACAATCAGGTTAAATCGCTCGCATTATTTATGGTCGTGGCGTACTGACTGTCCGGCTTATCCTTGCGGTTTATGCATCAAACGTATCCAGAAATCTACTATTCATTTTTCAAAGGTCGTTTTAAGAAAAAAGGTCTTCTTAATAACCGTGACAGAAATGAATTGGATTTGAACCCTGAAAAGCAAAATATTTATTAGTTGACGGTTGTGCTAAAAATGAATATTATGTTAGCCAGCTAATTATTCAATAATTGATACAGAACTGGACATTTTTGAACGTATATAATATAATAAATACGAACGAGAATGTCTTTTGTGAGAGGTGATTCTATGAAGCAAAAAGAAATCGTAATGCAATTGCTAAAAGAAAAAAACGGATTGATCACTTCAGGTGAAGCGAGAGAAGCTGGTGTTTCTTATAAAACAATTCAGAGATTACATTTAACGGGCGACCTCGAAAAACTGGAGTATGGATTGTATATGGATCCAAATCAAATGGAAGATGAATACTATATTGCTCAGCACAGGTGCAAAGAAGGTGTTTTTTCTCACGAGACAGCGCTTTACTTTCATAATTTATCTGATCGCACACCAATCACTTTGATGATGACTATTCCATCAGGTTACAATACAAGGCTCTTAGTAGAAAGGGATAAATACAAGTTTTTTTACATCGATGCTTCATTGCATAAACTCGGTAAAATTGAAGTAGAAACACCTTTTGGACACGTCGTGGCTACTTATGATAAAGAGAGAACCATTTGTGATTGCATTAGAAAGAAAGATCAACTGGATACTGATATGGTCAAAGAAGCCATTAAAAGATACATGCAAACCCCAGGAGCTGAATTCGCAAAGTTGATTGAATATGCCGAAATCTTTAAAATTAAAGAATTGGTAAGAAACTACTTGGAGGTGTTGACATGAAAATAACGAGTCCCAGACAACTAAAAGATTGGATTAATAACCTAGCAAAAGAAAAGAAAGTTACAGCAAATCATTTGCTTCAAAACTTCATGATGGAAAGACTTCTTGAAAGAATTTCTGTTTCTGAGTATAGAGACAATTTTATTCTCAAGGGTGGTTTCTTAATATCGTCGATGATTGGTACTGACATGAGAAGCACGCTGGATATGGATACGACCATAAAAGGCATAGAAGTAAATCGTATTGAGATTGAAAGAATAATCACTGAAATTTTAACGATTGATTTAGATGATAATCTGCAGTTCAAACTTATTGATATCAAGAATATTCATGATGTCAATGATTATGATGATTTTAGGATTTCATTGGAAGCGCAATTTTATACCATAAAAGTGAAAATGAAAATTGATATAACCACGGGTGATCAGATTATTCCAAGGGAAATTGTATATTCTTTTAAATTAATGTTTGAAGACCGTAGCATACCTGTAAAAGCATATAATTTGAATACTATTCTTGCAGAAAAAATAGAATCTATTCTTGCGAGAAATGTAGCAAACACGAGAGCAAGAGATTTTTATGATATATTTGTTCTCCATAGACTTAGAAGTGAAGAAATAAAATATGAAGATTTGAGAAATGCAATATATAAAAAGGCTGAAGAGCGCAACACAGAGATGTACGTAGAAAAATGGGAACAATACTTGAGTCAAATTGAGGAGAGCGCATATTTAGAAGAAATCTGGATCGCATACACGAAAAAATTCAAATATGCTGAGGGCATTAATTTTCATGAAACAACTATGATTATTCGAGAGATATTCCAAACGGCCAGTAATTGAATTAAAAGAACCTATTCGTCCTAAAGAGACTTATAGGTTCTTCTTTTTTCTATAAATTATGCTTCAGCACTTTGCCCAGTGTTTCAAGTCCTCGATCAATAGAATTGCAGACGGCTTTTACACTAACTCCTTCGGCATTTGCGATATCGGTCTTGCTCATGTCTAAGAAGTAATAGGCATAAATGCGCTTTGCCTGGATGTCGGGTAGCTGATTTAGCGCGCTGTAGAGTGCTTTTGTTGTGATCTTTCTTTCGTAAAGCTCATAGGGCGATTGTGATGAATAGGTGATGTCTTGATCGATGCCATCGTTTCGATCCAGAGAGTAATGCGCCTTATATCGGTAAAGCTTTCTTAGATAGGATGATTCTTTGCGTTTAAATGCTTCCATTTCATCAGCAATAGTTTCATCGACATTAACATAAGTGTCTTTATCATAAAATGTATAAAAGTCCTTTAAGTTTATTTTTTTCATATTCCTTCTCCTCTTCAATAGTCAAATGGGTTCATCAACAATTGAAGGAAGGTGGACTTCTAGCAGTACAATTTGTATTTTGATGCATGAAAAAAGGCTCCTTTGCGTAAAAAGAGCCATAGTTTTTCACGGTCGGAGATATTACTCAACAAAAAACCGGATGATTCTCAAATTGAGTAATCATCCGGCAGTGGTCGCTCGTAATGGCTCCGGTGCTCGGTATAGATTGTAGGTCATATGTAAGTCGTTACTTGTGCTGTGGTTGCTACCTAACGTGCCCCGGTGCTCCATAGTAAACACATATGTTAATTGGCTAATATGGGGATTGATGAAATTTTCCCGCAAAGTTCGCATTTGATGGTGACGATGCCCACACTGTCTTTAGTTGCATCAAACAATCGCCTGTTACAATGTGGGCAGTTAATTGGTTTATAATCTAATGAAAATGAAAGCTTCGATGCGCCGACTATAAATACTGTGGTTCTGGAACAAGTTGACTTATATGGACAGACTTTAGTATTGCCACACTTAATTAGAATACTAAGCTTTGATCCTTCAATGATGTCAAAGAGGCGTTTGCCTTTATCACATTTGATCTGAATGGTCTTCATGATGCAACACCTCATTAGGTGTACATCATGCCAGGCATGATGACATCATGGTGGTCACTACTTGCATTTTCAACCGTTCCTAGTAAAGTTGCTGAGTAAATGGACCATTTGCCAAACCGACTACGAATGTGCTCGATGGTATCGTCGAGTTTTTCCATTTTCAGGCGTCTATTGGCATCATCAAAGAGCATGAGCTGGTCAGGTGTGTACTTAGGCTCAAGATTAATGGCGCGCACTGTAAGAGCTCTTACTGGAGACCTCCAGTCATAGTTCTTTGCAAAAAGTCGCTTAGCCGTTTGTGCAATCTCAAGTGGGTTTTGAGTAGCGACTTGAAGTGGCATCTGAAACTGTTGATAAGCCAAATCGTGATCTTTAACAGTGAGCTGCACGCCCTTGGCTTTTAAATCATGAACCTTTAATCGATGTGAGACATCTTGCGTTAAATGCAAAATGACTTGCCAAACTTCTTCAGGGGTGTCTAGGTCAGCGCGGCAAGTAGTGCCATGTCCTATGGACTTGATGGGGGATTCATAATCTTTTGCCATCACTCTGGATTGATCGAGGCCATTGGCATAATACCAAATCATTTCGCCATTTTTTCCAAGACTGCTTCGAATAAAATCAAAAGGTGTATTAGCTAAATCGCCAATGGTTTCTATACCAAAGTTCATTAACTTTCGGTTGGTAGACCGTCCAACATAGAACAGATCTGACACAGGCAGTGGCCACACTTTTTCTTGAAAATTTTCTCTTGGAATGACCGTTATGGCATCAGGCTTTTTCATATCACTGCCAAGTTTGGCAAAGATTTTGTTGTAGGAAACGTCGATGCTTACTGAGAGTCCTAATTCTTCTTTGGTTGTAAGCCTGATTTTCTCTGCAATGGCTAAAGCATCTCCATAAATGGACCTACTGGCGGTAACATCCATCCAACATTCGTCCATACCATATGGCTCTACCAAATCTGTGAAACGATGGTAGATTTCTCTTGTGAGTTTTGAGTACTTTAAGTATTGCTCGTATTGAGGTTTTACCATAATTAAATCTGGACAAAGCTGCTTTGCTTCCCAGTTGACCATGCCTGTTTTGATGCCTGCTTTTTTAGCTTTTTCTGATTTGGCCAAGACGATGCCATGCCGATCCTCGGTAGAACCACAAACAGCGATAGCTTTATCTTTCAGCGCAGGATTGAGCATCACTTCTACAGATGCATAGAAACTGTTTAAATCACTGTGTAATATTGCACGATCTGAATTCATAGACAGCACTCCTTAAAAATAATAAAGGGGAACGATTAGGAGGCGAGAAGATGAAATCCTTTTCCGAGAAGATCAGAGAAGCGAGAGAAGCACTAAAATTAAATCAACAACAGCTTAGCGATTTGGTTGGTGTATCCAAACGGTCCATAGCGGCATATGAAACCACTGATACGAAACCGCGTGGCAATATAGCACGAAAATTGGCATCTGCACTCCAAGTATCTGTAGATTACCTGCTCAATGACGATATCATTGATCCAAAACACGGCATCGAAAAGTCACCCTATGTTGAAGAGACGCGTGAACGGTTAGGCGCAAAAGCAGCAAAAGAAATGGATGTTCTTCTTGAACAAAACATGGCATTATTTGCAGGTGGTGAACTGGATCAAGAGGCAAAAGACGCTTTTTTTGAAGCGGTGATGAAGGCTTATATTACTTGTAAAGAAGACGCTCGTAAGACTTTTGGGAAAAAATCTAAAGGGTGATTGGTGATTAAATGTCTATAGAAATGATTTGTAAAGAAGTGTATGGATTGATGCAGCACTATGGTGAACGAGATCCTTGGAAGTTGGCTAAAGCAATGAATATCATCGTAGATCAACAATCGATGGGAAACTCGCCTAATGCCTGTAAGGGATTCTATCTCTACCAGTCTAGAAAGAGACACATAACGATTAATAGCGACTTGCCGGAGACCGTAAAACGCATTATTTTAGCGCATGAGTTGGGTCATGCAGTGCTTCATCAAAAGACAAAGATCAATAACTTCCATGACTTTGTCCTCTATGACAGTACCTCCCAATATGAATATGAGGCAAACCTCTTTGCCGCAGAATATCTATTAGATGATGAACTAGTCCGTGAGAAACTCAGTGAAGATACCTTCTTTTTCTCGGTTGCTAAAGAGCTCGAAGTACCGCCTGAACTGCTTGATTTCAAATTCAGAATTCTTAAAAGAAAAGGTTGGAATTTGGAGTCTCCAATATTAGCGGACAGTAATTTCCTAAAGAACTTATACGATGAAGGTGATGAATAATGCAACAATCAGATAAAGTCTACGTCGCTGTTATAGCAGCCTTTGATGAAGCTGGCAAACTAAAGCCGAGACGCGTCAAATGGGAAGATGGCAGCACATACACCATAGACCGAATACTTGATGTGAGACCTGCAGCAGCCCATAAAGCTGGCGGTCAGGGTGATCGCTATACAATTGAGATCAATGGCAAAGAAAGCTATCTCTTTTTTGAGCGGACAGCAAAACAGAGTGGTTTGGATGTTGGAAGATGGTTTGTGGAGCGGAAGTGAACACTTGATTAGATTTGTTTATAACATAATAGTTGTGTACCCGGTGCTCGAAATTCAAATTATTTTGAGCGCTTTTTTCATGTGAACAATAAGGAAATCAAATATGAAGATATATTTGTTAAAGTTGTACAGGATTATGATTAAATTTGGTACAATGAATATGGGAATTGGTAATATTGGTAATTCGATGAATAAGGTTAAAGTATCATTAGTCATACTAAGACTGAAAAATAAATAGTGATTTTGGAGGAAATTGTGAACAAGCAAAAACTAGCAAACAAAATATGGGAATCCGCAAATAAAATGCGTTCAAAAATTGAGGCAAATGAATACAAGGACTACATTTTAGGATTCATATTTTATAAATATCTATCTGACAAAGAAGTCAGATTCATGCATAATGAAGGTGCAACGCATCACGATATTAAATCCTTAAGTGAAGAGGATCAAGAGAGTGTTAAGTACATACAAGGTAATATTGGTTATTTTATTGCCTACAAAGATTTGTTTTCTACTTGGCTTGCTATGGGAAAAGACTTTGATGTTTCCAATGTGCGTGACGCATTATCAGCATTTAGTAGATTAATTGACGGTAATTATAAAAAAGTATTTGATGGTATCTTTGAAACTCTTCAAACTGGATTATCAAAGTTAGGTGAAAATTCGGCGTCTCAAACGAAAGCAATCAGTGATTTACTTCAGTTGATTAAAGATATTCCAATGGATGGAAAACAGGACTACGATGTCTTAGGTTTTATCTATGAGTATTTGATTTCAAATTTTGCAGCAAATGCTGGAAAAAAAGCAGGAGAATTCTACACACCACATGAAGTATCATTGCTTATGAGTGAAATTGTTGCGGATCATCTTAAAGATCGCAAAGAAATTCAAATTTATGATCCAACAAGTGGATCGGGTAGTTTGCTAATAAACATTGGTAATTGTGTTGCCAAACATATTGACGATGAAAATAATATCAAATACTTTGCGCAAGAGCTCAAACAGAATACTTATAATCTGACTCGAATGAATTTAATTATGCGCGGAATTTTACCTTCAAATATACTTACACGTAATGGGGATACATTAGAAGATGACTGGCCGTATTTTGACGAAAATGATCCCATTGGATCTTACAATCCCCTTTATGTAGATGCGGTGGTATCGAATCCGCCCTATTCACAAAATTGGGAACCTGAGGACAAAGGGTCTGATCCACGTTATGCAAGATTCGGATTAGCTCCAAAGGGAAAGGCAGATTATGCTTTTTTACTTCATGATTTATATCATATTAAACCAGACGGAATTATGACTATCGTTTTACCACATGGTGTATTGTTCCGTGGAGGTGAAGAAGGCACTATTCGTAAAAACTTAATTGAGAATAATCATATAGATGCAGTTATTGGGCTTCCATCAAATATATTTTTTGGTACTGGAATCCCGACAATAATCATGGTACTTAAGCAAAAAAGAGAAAACACTGATGTTTTAATTGTTGATGCATCAAAAAACTTCATTAAAGTGGGAAAGAACAATATGCTTCAGGCATCTGATATTAAGCGAATAACAGATGCTGTCACGCAGCGTAAGAATATTCAAAAATTTTCAAAAGTTGTGACAAGAGATGAAATCAGAATCAATGATTACAATCTAAACATACCAAGGTATGTAGATTCGTCTGAAATTCCGGAAAGCTGGGATATTTATGCTTCTATGTTTGGTGGTATCCCAAAGAAAGAAATAAATGAACTTGATAAGTTTTGGGAGGCGTTTCCAGGATTAAAGCAATCATTGTTTGTTGAAATTTCAGATGAACATATGGATGTTGTTAACGAAAATTTGAGAGAAGTTATAAAGAATCATCACACAATATTAAAGTTCAAAGATCAATTCGATAAAGCATTTGAGAATTTCGACAAATTGTTATATGCTCAACTAATTGAAAAAATGGATGCCTTAAAGATATCAAGTGGTGAAACGATGATAGGACTTGAAGTCTTTAATCGACTTAATTCCGTTCCACTCATCGATGAGTACAAGGCATATCAACTTCTTCATGACGAGTGGACTAAAATTAGTGTTGATCTTGAAATGATTCAAACTGAAGGTCATAAATCAATAAAGCAAGTTGATCCATACATGGTTTCAAAGAAGAAGAATGGAAAAGATATTGAAGTTCAAGAGGGTTGGGTTGGAAGAATTTTACCGTTTGATTTGGTTCAAGAAACTTTGTTAGTTACCGAAAAAAATGCTCTTAATGAGATGGAAACGCGTCTACAAACAATTTCATCTGAACAGCAAGAAATAATTGATTCGTTAACTGAGGACGAAAAAGACGAATTATCGGATGTCCTCAATGAAGATAGCACTGCATTTTTAACAGGACCTTTGACTAAAATTGTAAAAGATATTCTTAAGAATAATATTGTTTCTGATTTTTCGGAAGAAAGTTCTGAGTTTAAACTATTGAAGATGGTAACACTTTTAGATGAAGAAAAGGAACTAAAAGGTTTGATCAAATTGGATTCAGAAAAACTTCACCTGCTGACGAAAAAAACTATTGAGAGTTTGACAAATGATCAGGTTGACTCAATTCTGAATAAAAAATGGATTGAACCAATTTTGAACGGACTAAATCGATTGCCAGATGAGATTTTAGAATATTTAGAATCAAAAGTCCAGGCATTGGCTGACAAGTATGTTACAACATTTTCTGATGTGGAAGATGAAATAAAGAAAACAGAAGGTTTACTTTCAAAAATGTTGGATGATTTGACAGGAAGTGAGTCTGATTTGAAGGGATTGGCAGAATTAAAACTGCTATTGGGAGGCAAATAAAATGGCTGAAAACAGAAAAATACCTGCCATTAGATTTAAAGGTTTTAATGAAGCTTGGGAACAGCGTAAGGCAAAAATTATATTCAAAACTATAGCTGATAAAGGACATCCTGAGCTTACAGTATTGTCTGCCTCACAAGAATTTGGAATGATAAATAGAACTGATACAGGCATCAATATACATCATGATATTAGAAATGAAATTGGATATAAAAGGGTACTACCAGGTCAATTTGTTATTCATTTGAGATCGTTTCAAGGTGGATTTGCTCATTCAGCAGTAGAAGGCATAACATCGCCAGCATACACAGTTTTAGACTTCCAAGAGCAAGAAAATCACTATGATTATTTTTGGAAATACATTTTTAATTCAGAAGAATTCATTAGAAGACTTGAGCTAATAACTTATGGAATTCGTGATGGTCGTAGTATAAGTTTTGAAGACTTTACTACACTTGATTTTTACTTTCCGAGTTGTGAAGAACAGAAACAAATTGGAAAGTATTTTCAAGAAATAGACAACCTTATCACCCTTCATCAGCGTAAGCTTTTAAAAATTAAGAACATAAAAAAAGCGATGTTAGAAAAAATGTTTCCTCAAAATGGTCAAAACACTCCTGAAATTCGTTTTAATGGATTTACTGACGCTTGGGAACTGCGTAAGTTATGGGAAATAGTCGATGTTCGTGGTGGAAAAGATTACAAACATCTATCCGAGGGGGATATTCCCGTTTACGGAACCGGTGGATACATGCTGAGTGTTAATGAAGCACTCTCCTATAAAGAAGATGCAATCGGTATTGGGAGAAAAGGCACAATAGATAAGCCCTACATTTTAAAAGCACCATTTTGGACTGTAGATACGCTATTTTATGCTGTTCCAAGAGAAAATTATGACTTGGATTTTGTCTTTGATCTTTTCCAAAATATTGACTGGAAGAAAAAAGACGAATCCACAGGAGTGCCGAGCTTATCCAAAACTGCAATAAATGAAATCGATGTTATTGTGCCAAAAGAGAATGAGCAGAAAGTTGTTGGCGCATATTTTACCCGAATTGACAACCTTATCACCCTTCATCAGCGTAAGTTAGATAAACTAAATAATATCAAGAAGGCATGCTTAGAAAAAATGTTTATATAGCAAAGGAGGCAATACAAAATGATATTTAATAGTGAATCTGAATTTGAAGCAGCAGTTATTGCCTCTTTGAAAAATAAAGGTTGGGAAAACCATGTACTTATGTATCCAACCGAGGAAGAGCTTTTGCAAAATTGGGCTCAAATACTCTTTGAGAACAATCGCGGTATAGATCGCCTAAACGATGCACCTTTAACTGATACAGAGATGCAACAAATTATGGAACAAGTTTTAGAACTTAGAAGTCCTTTGAAACTGAATGGATTCATAAACGGAAAGACTGTTTCAATCAAACGAGATAATCCGATTGATCCATTGCATCTTGGAAAAGAAATAAGTTTGAAAATATATGATCGACTTGAGATAGCGGCGGGACAAAGTAGATACCAAATTGCACAGCAGCCAAAATTTAAATCCAAGTCAAAAATTCTTAACGATCGTCGTGGTGATTTGATGTTATTGATCAATGGCATGCCTGTAATCCATGTTGAAGTTAAAAAAAGTGGTATACCCGTCAGCCAAGCTTATCATCAAATTGAAAAATATGCGCAAGAAGGCATATTTTCCGGAATATTTTCTTTGGTTCAAGTTTTTGTGGCAATGCAACCCGATGAAACGGTTTATTTTGCTAATCCAGGACCAGATGGAAAATTCAATAAAAATTATTACTTTCATTGGGCTGATTTTAATAATGAACCACAAAACGATTGGAAAGACATTACAGAGAGACTCTTATCAATTCCAATGGCACATCAATTGATTGGATTTTACACTGTTGCGGATAATTCAGATGGCATTCTAAAAGTCATGAGAAGCTATCAATACTATGCTGCAAATGCAATTTCTGATAGAGTTTCAAAAGTTGAATGGAGTAATAAAACATTATTAGGTGGTTATGTTTGGCATACGACAGGGTCTGGAAAAACCATGACGAGTTTTAAGTCGGCACAACTTATTGCAAATTCTAAAGACGCGGATAAAGTTATTTTCTTGATGGATAGAATTGAACTTGGAACACAGTCATTGCATGAATATCGTGCTTTTGCAGAAGATAGTGAGGAGGTACAAGCTACTGAAGATACACGTGCGCTGATATCAAAACTTAAGAGCAAGAATCCTGCTGATACTCTCATTGTGACATCTATTCAAAAAATGAGTAATATTAAAGACGAAGAGGGTGGCTTAAACGCAGCTGATATTGAAATTATGAAATCCAAACGTGTTGTATTTATTGTTGATGAGGCGCATCGTTCAACTTTTGGCGACATGTTGATTACAATTAAACTAACATTTTCAGAGGCGATTTTTTTCGGGTTTACTGGCACACCTATCCATAAAGAAAACCAAAAAAAGAATAATACGACGTCAACAGTTTTTGGTAGTGAGTTGCATCGATACAGCATCGCTGATGGTATAAGAGATAAAAATGTTCTTGGATTTGATTCATATAGAGTTATGACATATAAGGATACTGATTTAAGAAAAAAAGTGGCTTTAAAAATCGTCAATGCAGGAACCGAAATAGAAGCGATTAGTGACCCTATCAAGTCTGAGAAATACTATTATTATATGAACTCTTCAAAAGTTCCAATGGCGGGCTATGTAGATAAAAGTGGTCAATATGTAAAAGGCATAGAAGATTTTATACCTATTTCGCAATATGAAACTAAAACACATCAAGAAATGGTCGTTAAGGATATCATTACAAATTGGAATATGTTAAGTCACGCTTCAAAGTTTCATGGCATTTTTGCAACTAGCAGCATAGCAGAAGCAATAGAGTATTATCGTATTTTTAAAGAACTTAAACCTGATTTGAAAGTAACTGCTCTTTTTGATCCTAACATTGACAATAATGGGTCAGTAAAATTTAAATCTGATGGTCTACTTGAGATTATTCAAGATTACAATGAATGCTTTGAACAAGACTTTACATTCGCAACTCATGGAAAATTCAAGAAAGACATTTCTTCACGCTTGGCGCATAAAAGGCCATATGAACGAATATCAATTACACCAGAAAAACAACTGGATCTTTTGATTGTAGTGGATCAGATGCTAACCGGTTTCGATTCTAAATGGGTAAATACACTTTATTTGGATAAGGTGTTAAAGTATGAAAATATAATTCAAGCCTTTTCACGTACTAATCGGCTATTCGATCAAGACAAACCATTTGGCACGATACGCTATTATCGCTATCCACATAGTATGGAAAGAAATATTGAACAAGCCTTTGCACTTTATTCTGGAGATAAACCTTATGGTCTGTTTGTGGAACATTTGGATTATAATTTAGAAAAAATGAATCAAGTATTTGTAGAAATATCAGAATTGTTCAAATTAGCAAATGTTAAAGATTTTGTTAAGCTTCCTGATGATTTAAGTGAACGCGGAAAATTTGCTAAAATGTTCAGACTACTTAACAACCATCTTGATGCGGCTAAGATTCAGGGCTTTAAGTGGACTCAAGAAACGTATATATTTGAAGAACAAAATAAAACTATAAAGATGGACTTTGATGAAGAAGTGTATCTAGTATTGGCATTGAGATATAAAGAGCTATTTGATCAAAAGCCTGGAGATGGAGATCAAGATATTCCATTTGAAATTGAAGGCTATTTGATTGAAATCGACACAGGTAAAATCGACACAGACTATATGAACTCAAGATTTGAGAAGTTTCTAAAAATCTTACAACACGATTATGTTGACCCAGAACAACTACAATTAACACTGGATGAGCTACATAAATCTTTTGCATCATTAACACAAGAAGAGCAAAAGTACGCTAATATTTTTATAAATGACATCCGAAGAGGCGAAGTTGTTATTGCACCAGATAAATCTTTTAGAGAGTACATCACTGAATATCAATATCGGGCAAAAAACGAACAAATAATAAAACTTCAATATGCTTTTGGTTTAGAAATTTCTAAATTGGAGAATCTTTTGAATACAAGTGTAGGTGAATCAAACATTAATGAGTATGGACGATTTGATGATTTAAAAAGTACTGTGGATCGAGAAAAAGCCAAAAAATATTTCGAACAAGTTGAAGGAAAAGAAATACCAATGTTTAGGCTTAATATTAAGATAGACAAGTTGTTAAAAGATTTTATCATTAATGGTGGTTTTGACATTGATGAGTTGGAACAAAACAAGAAGTATGAAGAGTAAAAAAGGGGGGAGAGCTAATCAAATTAGTTCTCCTTTTTACTTACGCTGATGAAGGGTGATAAGCTTATCAACTTTATCGAAATAAGTGCTAATCTTTTTTTGCTCATCAATTGTTGGGAAATATAATTCCAAATCCTTAAGATCTGGATTCCTTAAATGAACTACAGATTTTCCTTGTGCTTTTGATGAAAGTTCTCTCTGAGCTTGACCATTAGATATTGATAAAGCTAAAAAAGTAGAGTCAATATTCTCTTCTGGATAGATGATATTTAAATCTCCACCGAGGATTATGCCAGATTTTTCAACTGCTGAGGCTCTAGCAATATCTTCAGCAGTTTCGCCAGATGCTGGAACAATAACTTCGTTTCCCTTGCTTATAATTGAATTTGATGAACCTTCAACAAATGTACTAACTTCTCTTATAGTCGTTTCGAAATTAGTATAAAGTCTTCCATAAAGAATAATTGGAACACCGTTTTCAATTAAATCTTTCTTGGAATATCCTTGTCCCTTCAAAAATGATGCGTTTCTTCCAAGCTTACGCTGTTCCCAAGAATGACTCTAGGCATAGATTTTAGAATTCTACTTATACTGAATTTAAATCACTTACGATTGGGAACAGCGTAAGTTGGGGGAATTGATGAATGTTACTTCTGTAAAGAGAATTCATCAGTCTGATTGGACTACAACTGGTGTTAGATTTTTAAGGGCAAGAGATATTGTTTCAGAGTCAAAGGGTGAAGAAGCGTCAGATTTATTATTTATTTCACAAGAAAAATATGATGAATATTCGGCAACATCTGGAAAAGTCAAAGTAGGTGATTTGCTTGTAACAGGAGTTGGAACTATAGGAGTTCCAATGCTAATAAAAGATGAAAAACCCGTATATTTCAAGGATGGAAATATTATTTGGTTTCAAAATGGAAGTAAAATTGACGATCACTTTTTTTATCACATATTTACATCACAAGCAGTTCAGCAATTTATAAATGATTCTGCGGGAATCGGAACCGTAGGAACATATACAATTGATTCAGGTAAAAAAACACCAGTTATGTTACCACAAGATGTAGGTGAACAAAGAAAAATTGGTGAATTTTTATCAAACCTCGACAACCTTATCACCCTTCATCAGCGTAAGCCATTTTGCCCAAAAGAGGAGGAAATTATGCAGAATCAAATGAATAATCAAAGCAAATTCTGTGATTACTACGCAAAATGGATTGATGTTTATAAAAAAGGAGCAGTTAGAAAAGTTACAATGAGTAAGTATTTAATGACACATAAATGGATTACTAAACTTATTCCTAATTTGAGAATTGAAGAGTTGGATCGAATCATGTACCAGCAATTATTAAATGAGTATGCTGAGTGTCATGAAAAACAAACCGTTATGGACTTTCATCATCATCTAAAAGGCGCTATCTTAGATGCAGTTGATGAAGGCTTAATTGATCGCGATCCAACACGAAAGGCAATCATTAAAGGGAAAGTGCCACGTGTTAAGAAAGTGAAGTATTTAAATCAATTTCAACTTCAAACATTGATATCATCACTTCACTTAAAAGAAAAGATTAGTTGGGATTATTTAATACTACTTGTAGCAAAGACAGGAATGAGATTCTCTGAAGCGTTAGCTTTAACACCTGATGATTTTGATCTGAGAAATCAAACGATTATAGTTTGCAAAACATGGGATTACAAGGGAAACGGAGGATTTATGCCAACTAAAAATAGATCGTCAAACAGAAAAATACAAATAGATTGGCAGACGGTCATCCGATTTTCTGAGTTGATAAAGAATTTACCACAAGATCAACCTATCTTTGTAGACGGAAAAGTGTATAACTCAACAATAAATGATATTTTAGGACGAATGTGCAAAAAGAATAACTTGCCGATTATTTCAGTCCATGGACTGAGGCATACTCATGCATCCTTATTATTATTTACTGGAGTATCCACAGCAAGTGTCGCAAGAAGATTGGGACATTCAAGCATCAATACCACACAAAGAACATATTTGCACATTATTCAAGAATTAGAGAATAAGGATGTAGATTTGGTAATGCGATCTTTAGCAGCGCTTTAATATTTTCAAAGTGGCTTACGCTATAATAATTTTCGAATAATGAGATGAGCTTGTTTTAATGAGTTGATTATATGTATAATGGAATTAACAGTTGTGTTGAATAAGAATAATTATTGGCAAGCAATGCAAGTGTATATACACTTGCGAATTTCCGTAATAATCCTGACGGGTTATTGCGGAGCAATACATAAATACGGAGGAAATAAATGAGTGCTGACTTGATGAGATTATTAAATTCTATAGGTAAATCAGTTTTTGTGGAGTACTATGATATTTTTTCTTCAAGCAAATTATCAACGGATGAAAAAATTGAGAAACTGCCTCGGAAATATTCAATCAATGGATCCAGAACAAGAATCAATTGTGCAAATAGGATTTTTGAACGTGGTCTTGAAAAAGATGCACTAAGAATTGTAATTCAAGCTAGAGTCGATGATCATATTAAAGCAAGAGCAACTTATCTACTTCAGAATGCAAAGTAGAAAGGTAATTTGGAGGCAATCATGAAATTTGGATTTAGAAAGCCCAGCTTGAGAAAGAGAATCTCAGCGCGGACAAGTATCAATAGACAAGTTGTTCATCGTGCGGGTATTAAAATGCCACTAGGTTATGGCTGGATTAGGAATCCTAAAAAGTATGCTTATAATAAAGTCTATAATAGGACATCGTTTGATATTTTTAGATTCCTAAAGAAATTATTCGAGTGAGGAATGCTGAGGGTCAGTGGCGTTTAAATATTCAAAATGTCCATAGTTCGGATATGAAAGAAGGTATTTATGTCCCCAAATGAGAACCTACTCAATGAATTTAATGCTGTCATTAATGAAACACAGCAGTTACTGGATTCTAATACTGAATGGATAGCAAGGTATGATTCCTATGCGGATGTAATGATTTCAAAATTAGAGTTAATCAACAAAATTCGTGGTCAATTCAGGGAATGGTCACCGCTCAAAATTTATATTCATACGACTTCGATTAAACAAGCGGTTAGCTCTGTGACCTTTGATGTTCGATATCTAGGTCAAAATGTTGCGCGGCTGACAGGACATCTGAATGGTATACATAAACTGAGTACGTCAAATTTTGATGAGACAAACTTAAGAGATTTTGAGTGTCCGATCAAATTGAAAAATGTGGATTGGACCAGTCCGGAAGCGACTACATTCAGGAAATTTTATAAAGATCGACAGGCTTTACGGATTAAAGCGGATAGTAATAAGAGAAATGAAGAGCATCGATTAGAAAGCTTGTGGTTGACTGAACTTTCGAAAAAAGAAAATAAAGTACTGCCTTACGTTAAACCAGTTTTGATTGAAAAAGTAAGATTTTCGATGCCAACACCTATTAGTGCCAGCAATCATAAGAGAATAAAATATTCGGGTATAAGCGGTGGCGGTATCGATTTATTTGCAAGAACAGGCACTGGAGGACGAAATACCAAACTTTGTATTATGGAATTAAAAGATGAAAATACTAGGAAAGAACCTCCAAAAGATGCAGTCAAGCAAGCGGTAGCCTATGCGACATTTATTAGACGGCTACTCAGAAGTACAAGTGGATATAAATGGTGGCGATTATTTGGATTCAATAGTGAGATCCCGGAGCGATTGGTTTTGTTTGCAGCTTGTGTTATGCCTTCTAGTGCTTGCAATGACTATTCATTTAAAGACATTGAATTTGACATTATGGGAGATCTGATTAGACTTCAGTATGTCTATTTTGAAGAATCAGACAATAGAATCGATAAAGTGATTACAAGCTTATAAACGCCATAAATGTGGAGGGCGATTTGAAGATTACTATTTACAGAGGTGCGAAAGAAATCGGGGGCACTTTCATTGAAATAAAAACTTCTTCTACTCGAATTCTACTCGATGCGGGGTACCCTTTGTTTCTTAATGGTGATGCCATCAATCAGGATTTTCAAACATTGAGTAATGAAGAACTCCTATCTTTAGGGGTGTTGCCTTCAATATCAGGACTTTATTATTGGGACCATAAGTCTTTTGATGCGGTAATCATATCGCATGCTCATACCGATCATTTTGGATTGCTCAAGTATATCAATCCTGAAATTCCAGTATATATGTCAAAGGGAACAGATGCGCTAATTAGATTATCTCAACACTTTAAGATCGCTGAAGCCTTTGATTTGAATATCAATGCGTTTGAGTTTTATAAGAATTTTTGTGTTGGTGACATTAGAATTAAGCCCTACCTAATGGATCACTCTGCGTTCGATGCGGCAGCATTTGAAATCCAAACGGGTGGGAAGACGGTTATTTACTCCGGAGATTTTCGTGCTCATGGTCGTAAATCTATTTGCTTTGAAAAGTTCATTAAGAATGCTAAGAAAAGAGCGGATATTTTATTGGTTGAAGGTACGGTTTTAGGTAGAACAGAACAAAAATACTTGAGTGAAGATGAACTTGAAAACATGATTGTTCAAGGGATGAGAGACGTTGATGGGCCATTATTGTTTCAATCCTCTGGACAGAATATAGACCGTTTGGTGACGTTTTACAGGGCTTCAATAAAACTCAATCGGATTTTCGTCGTGGATGTTTATACGGCAAACGTTTTACATGAGCTACGTCAGTTAGGCAATAATTTGCCTTATCCTTCAACGGATTATCCTAATATCAAAGTGTTTTTTCCATATCGATTAACGAAAAAGATATTTAATGAAATTGGCGAAAATTATGCGAGACGATTCTCTGCATATAGAATTTCAAGACAGCAACTAGAGCAGATCCAAAACAAGGTTGTTATGATTTGTCGTCCATCGATGCTTGCGGATTTAAAAAGCAGTAAGCTGAAGAATGGTGTTTTTTTCTACTCACTGTGGAGTGGGTACCGAATTTCAGAATATCAGCAGGGGTTTGAAAGTGAGCTTCTGAATTTGAACTTTAGTATCGATACAATGCATACAAGCGGGCATGCTTCAGTGACTGATATTAAGCAGCTCATTGATGAATTGAATCCTAAAAGAGTAGTGCCGATTCATACGATGAAACCGGAAGAAATTTTAACGTTTGCGAATAATGTGTTCTTGAGTGAAGATGGTGTGGCGTTTGATGTGTGAGATGATGGGAGGCGTTATGAAGATAGCATTAATTTCCTGTACAAGTAGAAAAATGGACAGTTCTTGTCGAGCATCTGACATGTATTCTCCTAGTCCAAGATTTAAATTAGCTTATGATTATGCAAAGAAAAATTCAGATTTGGTCTATGTTTTATCTGCCAAACATGGTCTTCTACACGAAAACGAAATCATTGAACCGTATAATGAAACTTTGAATGGAAAGTCCGTTGATGAGCGCAAAGCCTGGTCTGAAAAAGTACTATTCAAGTTGTCTGAAATACATGATTTGAAGCAGGACGCGTTCTTAATTCTTGCAGGGCGAGTTTATAATGAGTTTTTATTGCCCGAGTTAAACCATGTTGAATTACCACTTGAAGGATTGTCTATGGGCAGATGGATTCCAAAACTTAGAGAACTTAATAATGAATCAAAATGTGTCAGATTACATAGACTATTTAATGACATACCCCGCTATGATTGGTCGAAAATTGATGACATTCCATTTGAGAATGGAATCTACATTATGTTTGAAACAGATGAATATTTTGAAGAAACAAATAGAATTGTGCGAATAGGTACTCATAAGGCTGATGGACGTTTAAAAAGTAGGCTCAAAGACCATTTCCTGCGCAGGAACAAAGAT
Organism: Fusibacter sp. QWL-12; assembly: GCF_058683495.1. NCBI lineage: Bacteria > Bacillati > Bacillota > Clostridia > Eubacteriales > Fusibacteraceae > Fusibacter > Fusibacter sp. QWL-12. The sequence continues at coordinate 647,682 of NZ_CM178745.1, read as the reverse complement.
GGGAGTATTCTTAGAAAAAATATAGGTCTGGCTTTACTTCATAAAGAGAATGATCCATTTGAAACCATTTGGGCATTAGATGGCTCTAAACCTGAAATAAGACAATATATTATTGATAATGATCTACTGGATGAAATGAAAACTATTGAAAATAACGTGTCTGATTATCTTAAGAATCATATTACGTTCGCTTGTATTAAGGTGGATACGAAACAAGTGCGCCTGGAAATTGAAGAAGGATTAATCGCGACCTTGAATCATTCAGAAGATTTTTATCCATCCTTAAATTGGTTGGGACTTTCTAGTCCAAAACCTGAAATCACAGATAGTGGACTATGGAATACTCAGGGGTTACAGGGGAGGTCGTTGACCTTTGATGAAATAAATAGGATTGGTTGTGGAGATGTTTTTAGTGTACAGAGTGATACTAAGATAAAGCCAAAAGCAGTTATCAAAAAGATCAGTGAGAATGTGTATTTTAGCGCCAAGATATCTAATAAAACCAATGAAATCCGACTTTTTATAACTAACGTAAAGGAAGACGCAAAATCTAAGGGTCTTGATTATATTGACTTAGTATCTGGTGATATCCATCGACAACTTAAGTTATCAAATAAGCTGCCATCTGTATGTGCAGCCATGTATGGTGTAATGGGTGACAAAGATATAGTGCTAAAGACAACACCAAGTGGAAAGAGTTCAACAATTATGATTAGATATTTTTTATAAAATGGAGAAAGTGACCTAATGCCAATTGAAATCGCGTTATTGATTCAATGGAGGCTTTTAGCGCTAGTTCTTTAGTATTACTTTAAAAACAACTTAAACATGCTTGAAATGAAGCAATATTAGTGTACAATTAAAGTAACTTTAAAAATAGTTAGATAATGCTTTAAAGTAAGCAATATCAAGAAAGAAGTGAAGTGATATGAAAGAATACGAACGTTTATCCAAAAAAATAACTTTTTCATTAAGTGATGTGACAGCCATTACTGGAAATGAAAGTACTTCTACTTCGTTAATTAGTCGATGGCTTAAGAAGAACTATCTTGTGAGGATCCGAAAGGATTTATATACATGCATAGACTTAACCACCGGTGACGTAATAGCTAATAAATATCAAATAGCTACAGCAATTAATGAAGGCTCATATGTGGCTTATCATACAGCGTTTGAGCTACATGGAATGGCGAATCAGGTTTATAATATAGTATATGTTTCATCAAGCAAAAGGTTTAATACATTCGAATTTATGGGGATAACTTACAAGTTTATAAAATCTGATTTTGATGATGGTGTTATTGAAGTTAGGAACACTGAAGGGATTAAGGTTACTGATGTAGAGAGAACCTATATTGATAGTGTGAATCTTGTTTCAAAAATTGGTGGTGTCGAAGAACTCATTAATATCACAGAAAGCCTAGACAGACTTGATGTAGAAAAACTCATAAAGTATTTAGATCTGTATGATAAAAAAGTGCTCTATCAAAAAATAGGATATTTTCTTGAAAATTATTATGTGGGCGAAAAGCTTGATGATGATTTTTATGAAATGTGTAGAGCCAAATCAGGAAGCAGTGTGCGATATTTACTGGAGGGACGTGAAGGTAGATTTAATGATCGTTGGAATTTGGTAATACCAGTAGAGTATACATTGAAAAGCGGCGGACAAGGAGAACCGGATGATTTTATATGATAAAAAGTATTTGAGTAAAATGGCTGCTGAAAGTGGATTTAATAGAGATACCTATGAAAAAGTCCTACGATTAATGGATGTCTTAGAATTTCTTAATACAGATGATTTACTTAAAGACCGTCTAGCTTTAAAAGGCGGAACAGCCATTAATTTGCTTGAATTTAATCTTCCAAGATTATCGGTGGATATAGATTTGGACTATACGATAAATGCTAGTGTTGATGTCATGAAAATGGATCGTGAAGCAATAAGCGATAAGATTTTTAAGTTTATGGAAGAGCAAGGGTATTTGAGGAAGAAGAGCGACAGGCAATCCTTTATCTTGGATTCTTATTATTTCACATACAATAATTCTGGTGGAAGTAAAGATAATATTAAGTTTGATATCAATTACGCTATGAGGGCACATCTATATGATGTGGAGAGACGATTGGTTCTGCCAAAGGCATTTGGTATGGAAAATCCAGTTAATGCACTTAATAGTATTGAGATTTACGGTAGTAAAATTAATGCATTGAACAATCGTGCAGCAGCTAGAGATCTCTATGATGTATACAAACTTGTTAAAAGTGACATGTTCAAGGAGTCTATGAATGCGTTAAGGAAATCCGTCATATTTTATCATGTTTTGACTAGCGACATAATAAACGGTGAGTTTGATTTGAAAGCTGCAAATAAACTGAACCAAAACAGCATTTTAAGGGAATTAGTCCCAGTTCTAAAAAAGGGTGAAGTGTTTATCTTAAAAGATTCGTTGGAGGAGGTAAGAGAATTTGTCAGCGATTTAATGAAGATAACTGACAAAGAGAGGGCATTCATTAGCAGGTTCAGTAATGGTGAGTACTGCCCAGATTTATTATTTGAGGACAAGAGAATTTTGGATAATATTGCGAATCATCCTATGGCTAGATGGAAGGTGGGGCAGTTAAAAAAGGATTGATATTTAATAAGAGTTTTTAAGAATAATGAAGGTGAAATATCGAGTTGGTGAAGATTATTCAAGTAAGAAAGGTGAAACTATGCTATTTGAAATCGTAAGAAACGACATAACTAAAATGCACGTTGATGCTATCGTCAATCCAACTAATTCTGAAATGTACGGCGTTGCGGGTGTGGATGGCATGATTCATAAAATTGAAGGACCACGTTTGCGAGATGAAACAGCCAAAATGGGCCCATTGGCACCGGGAAAGTGTGCTTTAACAGAGGCGTTTAACCTCCCTGCAGGCTTCATCATCCATACAGTTGGCCCGATATGGAAAGATGGCAATAGTGGTGAGGAAGAGGTTTTAAAAAGCTGCTATAAAAATGCGCTGGCGCTCGCAAAAGAACGAGGCTTTGAGAGCGTTGCTTTTCCACTCATTGCGTCAGGTGCTTATGGCTATCCGAAGGACATTGCGCTGAGTGTCGCCATTAGTTCCATCGGGGAATTTCTGCTTTTTAATGAGATGACGGTCTATTTGGTCGTCTTCGATAAGAAGGCCTATCAACTTTCTGAAGCTTTATATGCTTCCGTGGAATCCTACATCGATGATCATTACATAGAGGAACACAAATTTTCAAATCGATATAGGGAAACCGAGAGACGAGAGATCGCTTATTCAGTACCCTATTCACCAAAGCAACAGTCGCTGGATGATGTCATCAAGCGCATGGATGAAACGTTTGCTGAGATGTTATTGCGACTGATTGATGAACGTGGCCTAAAGGATCCTGACGTCTATAAAAAAGCCAATGTAACCAAGCAGACATTTTCTAAAATCAGAAACAATAATCAGTATACCCCAACCAAACAGACTGCGGTGGCGTTTGCGATTGCTTTACAGCTTAATCTGGATGAAACGAAAGATCTATTGCTCAAGTCTGGATTTGCTTTGTCTAATAGCAATTACTTTGATGTGATCATCAGTTATTTTCTCGAATCAAAGCGCTATGATGTCAATGAAATCAATGCGGTTCTTTTCCACTACAACGAAAAATTATTGGGCTATTAAAAGTCAATTGACAGGTTACCTTAGTAAGCGTAAAAAGATGTATCCTTAAAACATCAAATAGATGAATGGAGGATGCATCATGAAAAAAGGATTAACAGAACTGGTTTTTATCATGGACAGAAGCGGATCGATGAATGGCCTGGAAAGCGACACCATCAGCGGGTTCAACAGTGTATTAGCGAAACAGAAAACGGAGGAAGGCGAAGCACACATCACCACAGTTTTGTTTGACGATAAGGTCGAGCTGCTTCATGATCGTTATGATCTAGAAAAGGTATCGATGATAACAGAGAAAGAATATTATGTAAGAGGTTCCACGGCATTACTAGATGCCATCGGAAAAACGATTCACAAAATGGGCAATGTCCAGAAGTATGCTTCAGAATCTGAGCGTGCTGAAAAAGTCATGTTCGTCATCATTACAGACGGCATGGAAAATGCCAGTATCGAGTACACCTATGACCAAATCAAAAGGATGATTGACCGTCAGAAAGAAAGATACGGCTGGGAATTTATCTTTCTAGGCGCCAATATTGACGCCATAGAAACGGCAAAGCGATTTGGCATCGGAGAAGATAGAGCTGCAAATTACCATGCGGATAGCAACGGCACACAGCTCAATTATGAAGTAATTAGTGAAACCGTTAGTATGGTTCGCTCGAAACGTGCGATTGAAAAAGGATGGAAAGACCGAATTGATAGAGACTTTGACTCTAGGAAAAGGCGGTAATACTATGATTGGTGCAATTATTGGGGATATAGTTGGCTCGAGGTTTGAGTTTGATAATCATAAATCAAAAGACTTTGAATTGTTTACGGATGAATGCTTTGTGACAGATGATTCCATTATGACGCTTGCTGTTGCAAAGGCTTTAATGGAAACTGAAAGAACGTTTAAGAACGGTGAAGATGGTTTTAGATTAAGTAAAGACTATTTTGATAGATTGGCTGAAAATACGGTTTTATATATACAGACGATTGGTAGAAAGTATCCTAACTGTGGGTATGGAGGACGTTTTGGGCAGTGGATTTTCAGTGAGAATCCTAAACCTTATGATAGCTATGGCAATGGAGCTGCGATGCGAATCAGCCCCGTGGCTACAATTGCTGCGAGTGAAGAGGAATTAATAGCATTGTCAAAAGTGATAACGGGTGTCAGCCACAATCATGTGGAAGGCATGAAAGGTGCAGAAGCAACCGCCATGGCCATCTACTTGGCTAGGACGGGTCATGGTAAAGATGAGATGCGAAAAGTTGTTAGTGATCAGTATTATAACTTGGATTTCTGTCTTGATGATATTAGAACAGCTTATAGGTTTAATGAAACATGCCAAGAAACAGTGCCACAGGCAATTCAGGCTTTTCTTGAAGCGGAGTCATTTGAAGAGACGATTCGCAATGCCATTTCACTCGGTGGTGACAGCGATACACTTGCGGCTATAGCCGGGAGCATCGCTGAAGCGTATTATGGTGTACCGGATGTAATGTTGGAGAAGGCTTTGGGGTATTTGGAGGGTGAGTTATTAGAAATTTATCATGAATTCAATTCAATCAAATAAAAAATCGGAGGATATCTAAGAATGAGAAAACAGTTTACATGGACAGCGATTTACACAGAACTTGCTCTTAAACTGATTAATTTCAAAAATGATAGGACTGAATTACTGAAAATTTTGAATGAAGTTTTTGAGGAAGCTGGAGTCAGATCTTATTTGAGCGAGGGAAACGGTATTCCACTTAATGATATATGTCCCTTTACTGTATTTGGAACATTTAACCGTGGCATAACTGATTCGACTAGAATTAACTTACTCTTAGCATTTAAGAAGCAGTTTAATTTAGTTTCGCCTGTACCAGAAGATTTTAATGGTATCCCGGTTCTTAATAATATCAATTCAATGTTTTTTCAATTTCAAAAAGACCGTGGTGTAAATGACATTGATAACCTTTGGGAAATGTTTGACGCTGCTCTTAATCACGCAAAATTTAAGAACCAAAATACTAAAGAAGCTTTTTGTATTGCATTCGATGAAGTCGTAAAACAGAAGGGTGTTTTCTGGAACTTAACGATGGGTTTATTTTGGATCGCTCCATTTGATTATATTAACTTAGATCAAAGAAACAGAAGTTCAATCGATTCAGTTAATCAGTCTTATTTTGAGGGAAAAATTCCAAGTTTGAAGAAAATGCCTACAGGAGAGGAATACCTTGAAATTGTTGAAATGTTTAAGATTAAATTCCAAGATGATAAATTCGGCAGTAAGTCTTTTCCAGAATTTTCATACGGATCTTGGCAGTTAACAAAAGACTTATCCATGCATGATATCGTATCTAAAGCTAGTTTTCTAAAGTGGTTTGAACCGCTATTAGAAGCGTTGAAAAAGTTAGGCGGTAAGGCTACGCCAGTTGAAGTAAGGGACCAAATTGCGAAGGATTTAAACTTATCGGACGACGTCATTAATGAGCGCAGAGGGAAAACACAAACTAAGAAATTTGATAACGAGCTTGCTTTTGCACGTAATTATTTAGTCTATGAAGGATTAATAGATAAATCGGAGCGTGGTGTGTGGACACTGACTGAAGCAGGTTGGGAAGCAAAAATGGATGTCAATTTGGCCGGTGAAATATTTAAACGTGAAGCAGCTCAACAAAAAGAGAAGAAGATTTCTGAGGAAAGCAGTATATCCATCGGATCTTCATCAGAAAGCGTGAAGCGATACTGGATATACGCTCCAGGTGAGCAGTCCTATAAGTGGGAAGAGTTTTATCAAAATGGAATTATGGGACTTGGTTGGGATTATCTTGGAGATTTGCGTGGCTATCCTGATAAGGAAGCTGTTAGAACAAAGATCAAATTACATGAAGGCACAAATGGATCATTTAAGAATGCTGTTCATGCAACTTGGCAGTTTTCTAAGGTTATTAATATTGGTGATATAGTTTTTGTTAAAAAAGGAAGGACACAAATTATTGGCTGTGGTGTTGTGACTTCAGATTATATTTTCGATGATAGCCGTGATGAGTATAAACATACGAGAAAAGTCAACTGGACGCATAAAGACCAGTGGGATCATCCTGGAGATGCTCCCGTTAAGACACTTACGGATATCACTGACTATACAGAATATGTCGAAAAATTGATTGCGCTTTTGGAAATCGATGAATTTGCGACCGAGGAAGATAAAAAAATACCAAATACACTTTATTCAGAGGTTGACTTTTTAACAGATGTCTTTATGGATGCCGACCAGTTTCATACTCTGAAACACCTGATAAAAACTAAAAAAAATGTTATTTTACAAGGGCCTCCTGGGGTAGGAAAAACGTTTGCAGCTAAAAGACTTGCATACGCTATAATGGGAGAAATAGATCCAACTCGTGTAATGATGATTCAGTTTCATCAGAGTTACAGTTATGAGGACTTTATAATAGGATTTAGACCATCGGAAAAGGGATTTAAACTAGTAGAAGGCCCCTTTTATAAATTCTGTAAGAGTGCAGAAGACGATGAACGCGACTATTTCTTCATCATCGATGAAATCAATCGCGGAAATTTAAGTAAAATCTTTGGTGAGCTTTTGATGCTTATTGAAAGTGATAAGAGAAACGAACATTTGAGATTACTCTACTCAAATGAAAGATTTACTGTGCCTAAAAACGTTCATATAATCGGAATGATGAATACAGCTGATAGAGGTCTTGCTTTAATTGATTATGCACTTAGAAGACGATTTGCATTTTTCGACATGGAACCGGCTTTTGAATCAAATGGCTTTAAAGCAATGGTTATTACTGCAGGTAATGAAAAGTACGAACAATTAGTAAATGCCCTACAGCAGCTAAATCTGGCAATTGAAAATGATGAGTCTCTAGGATCAGGGTTCAAAATTGGACATAGTTATCTTTGCCCAGAAAAGGAAGTCAACGATGAATGGTTACAAAGTATAGTGAAGTATGAGCTCATGCCATTATTAAGAGAGTATTGGTTTGATGAACCTGATAAGATACTTTACTGGGAAAAGCTATTGGTAGGTATCGTGAATGATTAAAATTGAAAATATTTATTATATGCTCTCTTATGCATTCAGAGAATTAAAAGCAGAAGAACGTAAGCATTTAGGCACTGAAACTTTTGATAATGCTATAGATTTATTAGCAGCTATACTCGCAAGAGGATTGAATGATCAGATCAAACGTGGCATGCATAAAGACTACAAAATTATGACTGATAACTTGAAGTCGCCAAGAGGAAAAATAAATGTCTCTTCTACAATTTCAAAACAATTGATGTTGAAGAAACAGGTACTATGTGAGTACGATGAGTACACTTTAGACATCATGATGAATCAAATTTTGAAAAGTACGGCTTACCTCCTCTGTCGATCAGAAGAGGTAGGTATGGTTCACAAGAAGAATCTTAAGCGTTGCATGCAATATCTAGGCGATGTAAGCTACATTGATTTAAAAAAAGTGCCATGGAAAAATCTGAGATTTCATGGTAACAATACAAGTTATAGATTCTTGATGAACATCTGCTATTTTATTGCTGATGGCTTGATAATGTCTGAAAAGGGTAGTGCTTTAAAGCTAAAACGCTTCGTCGATGATCAACAAATGAGTAGGTTATACGAGAAGTTTTTACTTGAATATTTTAGAAAGCATTATTCTCAGTTTAAGGTATCTGCATCGTTTATTGATTGGCAAACAGATGATGGCATGATTGCTTTACTACCCCAAATGAAGTCCGATGTCACCATTGAGTACAATGGGATGACCATGATTATTGATGCCAAGTATTATGGCAAATCGATGCAATCCAATCAGTTTAGTGATCAAAAGACAATTCTTTCTAACAACTTATATCAGATTTTCACATATGTTAAAAATAAAGACCAAGGCAATCTGAACAAAGTTAAAGGTATGCTTTTATACGCAAAAACGGATGAAGCAATCACACCGAATGAAAAGTATGAAATGAGTGGTAACACCATCTATGTTAGAACATTGAATCTGGATTGTGATTTTTCTAGTATTGAGGCTCAATTGGATGAAATCGCGCAGATTATAATTGAAAGTGCAAAGTAAATTAATGATTTGATTTATTTACGGAATCAAAGAGTTTGATCAATCGAAAATTATAAGTTATATTGGGCATTTAATGCATGATATCTCGGACAAAACCAAGTTCTTTAGCTTGTTTCCCCAACAATAACTTGTTCCACTCAGGCATTTAGATTAACCCCCTTACTGAGGATTGATCTAATATTTTCAGGGGCGAAAATCATCCAATCCTTATGTAGAACAAATTGCTTTGAAAGGGTATCTTTTTCGGAATACAGGTAACTTTTTGATTTTGGAATTTTGCTTCTGCAGTAATCAAAAAATGGTTTTGTGATGCCTAATTGTTCTGAGAATTCTGTGAGCAAGAAGCCAGATTTTTGATATAAATTCGCCTGCCCGTATTCATCAAGATAGGTTATCAGCTTATCAGTTCGTAGTGCAGGGACCAATAACAGACAACGGAGTAGCTCCTCCAAACCACCAATTTTCTCAAAAGAATAGATACTATCAATGACAGTTCTTTCAAGATCTGTGACTCTGATTCCTGTATTACTTGTAATTACTCCAGAGTCAATTTTCGGAGAAAACCTGGTAAAGGTAATGCCATCAAAAGAAAAATCAGTGAATCTGCTAGTTGTCGATACAAATACCTCGTGAAAAACTTGATTAGCATAACCATAGTATTCAAATGCACTGTGATGAGAAATATATGCATCCTCAGCAATATGAGTTGCTATTAAAAACCGGTTAGCGACAGGTTGCTTCGTTTCCAGGCTGATTGCTGCATATAAATTTCTTCGAATTCGATCAATATAGCCGTTTTTGACATAATCATTTAGTATTGAGTGCGCTGCTTTTTCATTTCCAATGAGTTCAACAACATCATTTCGCGAAAAACAACCCAACTCAAGTAGCTTGTCTATATATTTCATCACAACACCTCCATATCTATTATCGCACAAAATATTCCTTTTATCCAATGTTACGCGCAAAATAAGGAATGGATATTCGGTTTATTTCCTCATTGATCATTTTGATGGAAGGCAATTTGCCGCCTTCAAAAGCACTGAATGCATCTTTTGCTGTTTTTGAATAGTTGAACAGATGCTTTTTCAGTTCGTTAAGATTTTTAATGTAAGGAAATTGATGGTTTAAGCCATTTGCTTAAGATTAAAAACTTTTGCCCAGCGTTCATAAGCAGGTCCTTTTGTTTGTTGAAGTCTAGACTGAAGATCTAAAATCAGGTTTAACTTTGTCGTGTTTCGGTTGTTTTTTTGCACTGCTTTTGGAGGATGGATAGCCTTACCAGAAACGACTGCTTTAAGTTCCGCTTCAGAATAACCGACACCAAGAGCATCCAAACTTGTAAATCGCTTTTGACCGGGTGCTTTAAAAAAGTGCGTATTTCTTTTTCTGATTTCGTATGACATGGATTCGAGCTGACTTAATAGAGCGTCAAAGGCATATGGTTGCTTAGCTATAACCGTATCAATGCTAAATCTAAGCTTTTCCTGCCATGTAGTCATAGCCAGAGTTATGACTTTAAACTGAAGTCATCATAATTAGCGCTTTTGTCGCGCAATCATCCACCATATTACGGCCTGCGCCGCTTTATTTATTTCCATCAGACATTACTCCGTTTACATGGTCTTTGCCCCAATAGGCCTTTAAATCATAATCTGGTTGCTCAAGCCATTGATTGTAATAGTCAAGTTTGTAAAGTGTTTCCACTATCAATGAATGACCTTCCCAAATCCATTGTCCAAAATCAAACTCTAGATTTTTATCATTTACTTGCCAGAATAAATGCCTATTTTCATGGCATTCAATTCAGGATAGTGTCCGACAGTGTCTAGCGAAATGACGTTGTTAGCCCCATCCCAATTCACAGTATATCTCGCAATTAAAAATAATTAGATCCTTCAATGTTGTATGCCATAAATGAAACATCTTGGTTGTTGATTGTCACACTGGAAGTGGTGAGCTTCACGGTCACGTCCTGAGTAGACTAAGGGAAAATTAACAACAATACGACCAACATCAGTTGACCAAAATTTACGAACAATTTTCTTGTAATCACCGTATGCGGCCTCCTTTAACAATTGGAATTGCTGTCATTATTCTTGTACCTGATTTCATTTCAAATAATCTATGAATTTGTATATACAAAATGTAATACGATACTTTTGTTCTTTTTATTTTCAGCTTTACTCAAAAATAAGTTGTTAAAACATTCTCATAATAGTATAATTAATTTGATTTTCAAATTATTCTATATGGGGGTATGTTTATGAGTATGTTCTGTTATCAATGTCAAGAAACTGCAAAGAACACTGGCTGTACGATTAAAGGTGTTTGCGGTAAAAACGAAGAAGTCGCTAAATTACAAGATTTATTGATTTACAGTTGCAAGGGAATCTCAGAAATTATCATCAAAGGCGCATTACAAGTAGAAAATTTGAATGAAGCAAATCATCAAGTATTAAAAAGCTTATTTATTACCATTACAAATGCAAACTTTGATGAAAATGCAATAGAAAAACAAATCCAAAAGAATATCCAAATCCGTGATGGTTTGAAGGCAAAAACAAATGGCTTACATTTAAGCGATGCAGCAACTTTTACGGTGTCAGATCGTACCTCCATGTTAGAAAAAGCATCTTCAGTTGGCGTGTTAGCCACTGAAAATGAAGATGTGAGATCTTTAAGAGAACTTGTTATTTACGGGTTAAAAGGTATGGCTGCTTATACGCATCACGCTTTAAACATCGGTAAAGAAAATCACGAGATTAACAAATTTATCTATGAAGCTTTATGCGCAACGCTTGACGATTCGCTATCTGTGAACGACTTGGTTGCATTGACATTAAAAACTGGTGAGTTTGGCGTTGCAGCAATGGCATTATTAGATGGTGCAAACACATCCAAATATGGCAATCCAGAAATTACAAATGTAAATATTGGCGTTCAGAAAAATCCTGCAATCTTAATTTCAGGTCATGATTTAACAGACCTTGAGCAATTGCTTGAGCAAACTAAAGGAACTGGCGTTGATATCTACACGCACAGTGAGATGTTGCCAGCACACTATTACCCACTGTTTAAAAAATATGATAACTTAGTGGGCAATTATGGTGGCTCATGGTGGCGTCAAGTGGATGAATTCGGGCCATTTAATGGACCTATTTTGTTCACGACGAACTGTATCGTACCACCAAGAACAGAAGAAATCAGAAATCGCATCTTCACAACAGGTGCTGCAGGATTCCCAGGTTGCAACCATATCTGTGCAGATGAAAATGGAAATAAAGATTTTTCTTCAGTTATTGAACTTGCAAAGGGTTTGCCTTCGCCTACTGAAATTGAAACAGGTTCGATTGTAGGTGGATTTGCACATGAACAAGTATTCGCACTGGCTGATAAAGTGGTTGATGCGGTTAAATCTGGCGCTATCAAGAAATTCTTTGTCATGGCAGGCTGTGATGGACGCATGAAATCAAGAGAATATTATACTGAATTTGCTGAAAAATTACCAAAAGATACGGTTATTTTGACAGCTGGATGTGCGAAATACAGATACAACAAACTACCACTTGGTGACATTGGTGGCATTCCTAGAGTACTAGATGCAGGTCAATGTAATGACTCGTATTCATTGGCTCTCATTGCGCTTAAACTTAAAGAGGTATTTGCTCTAGATGACATCAATGAGTTGCCAATTGAATTCAACATCGCGTGGTATGAACAAAAAGCTGTTATTGTATTACTCGCACTACTTTATCTAGGTGTTAAGAATATTCACCTTGGTCCAACATTACCGGGCTTCTTATCGCCAAACGTTGCAAACGTATTGGTTGAAAATTTTGGAATCGCAGGGATTGGAACAGTAGAGGATGATATAAAACTTTTTATGTAAATGAATGATTGAAGCAGCCTAAAAATAGGCTGCTTCTTCTACGGTAGGAGGATTTGTGAAGGTAAAGCATCAATTGCTGATTACGCATGGTATTCTTGTGATGTTGGCATTAACGATTGTATTGATTAATATTTTTTCTTATACTCGGATGGAGAATGATGCAGCATTAATTAATCAATCGGGGAGAATGAGAGCGTACAGTTACAATATGGGGCTCTTAGCGAATAGAATCAGCCAAGAAACGGACGAAGTACAAAAGGTGGCATTGAAGTCTGATCTGAAAAGTAAGTTGACCAATTTCGAAAGCAGCTTAAATGAACTGATGCTCTCTGATTCCAATTTGCTTAAAGATGAAGACGTAAAAGCAAAGCTTATTTATATCAGTAAAATGTGGGAAACGTCATTTAGGTCAAAATATATGTCCATGATATCAGAAGATTCAAATACAGAAATCTGTGATCAAATTAATTCAGAAGTTGATTTGTTTGTAGAAGATGTGAATCACTTTGTAAATTTGATATCGGATGATGCACAGCAAAAGGTCGTTGTCGCAATCTATATGAATGCAGCTTTGGTTCTCCTCATTGTTAGTGTAACCTTATATTCATTTCATTCGACAAACAAACATGTTAGAAAGCCAATGATGACACTGATAAATGAGTTGAAAGCCTTATCGCTTATTGACGATGAAGTATCTGATAAGCTTAAGAACATTGACATCAGTGAATTTAAAGAAATGTCTCTATACTTTAATGAACTCATGTTCGATCAACTTACAAAAGTGTATACACGTAAATCAGGTTTGGCAAAACTTAGTAAATTAGTGGGCCAGGACAATCGACGCTTGCTTCATTTTAGCTTATGCTTTATTGACATTAACGGCCTTAAAATGGTAAACGATATTTTGGGTCACAATTATGGAGATGAATTGATTGTTAGTGCGATTGATGTCATTAAAAATGAAATCCGAGAAGACGACTACGTTATTCGAATGGGTGGCGATGAATTCTTGATTGTTTTTAGCAATATCAATTCTCAAATTGCTGAGACCATTTGGGAGAGAATCAATACACGCTATGAAGAAATAAATGTGACGGAGGATAAACCATTTCTAATAAGCGTCAGTCATGGCATTGTCGAATATGAGCATGTAAACAGGTCGAGAATTGATGATTTGATCAAAAGAGCCGACGACAAGATGTATGTTGAAAAGAAATACCTAAAAGAGGCTGTAAAAATTAATGTCATAAAGTAAATTTAAAAGTCCTTAATGGGCTTTTTATTTTTGTAACGTTAGTTACAGAAAAGTCAGGGTAAATATTATATAATGTTAATAACCAAATGACTAACCATGGAGAAAAGTATGTTGTCAATTTTTGTACTGGATATAAAAACCCTTATGGGTGTTTTGGTGTGGGGAGATCTCGCGCTGGCGATTTTGATTTTTGGCTATTTAAAATTCCATAGTGGTATTGATGAGAAAAATCCAATTCGATTTTTTGGCATTGCAAAATTCCTTCAGTTTTTTGGCTGGTTATTGTTGTTTTACAGAGGAAATGTTTCGGATTTGATCTCAATTTATTTTGGAAACATTATTCTATATCTAAGCTTTTTCATTGAGTCTTTGGTTATGCTGACTGTGGTTAATAAAATGACTAAGAAATGGCGGAGGATTCAAGCAATATTGTTTATAATCTTCAGTATGCTGATCATCTTGGTTGATTTAGGATGGGGCGAGGCAAACTTAAGAGTAGTTGTATCTTCCTATGCAATTTTTTCTTTACTTGCTATTCCAACTTTCTTTTATATTTTTTGCAAAGATGACTTGCCATTTAAAAAATATGTTGGCTTATACATGCTGGTATTCTTGATCTTCTTATTTTACAGAGGTTCACAAGCACTTTTTTCAGCTGATATATCATTGTTTTCTCAATCCCTCGCTCAAAGCGCTACGTTTATTACGCTGATTTTATTATTGTTTATCAGTGGTGCAGGTTTTTTATTGATTATGTATGAAAAAGCTGATCAGAAAACAAAAGCGCTAGCAAGTCTTGATTATTTGACGCATATACCGAATCGACGATTTTTTATGGACAAGGCTTATGGATATTTTGAGCGACATAGGATTGCTGAAAGGCCTATGAGTGTTTTGTTTATTGATATTGATTTTTTTAAGCGTATAAACGATCAATTTGGTCATTTGGCAGGCGATGAAGCGCTTAAACAGCTTGCTAAAATTCTTCAGGAGAGCATTCGTCCTACTGACTTGTGCTGTAGATACGGGGGTGAAGAGTTTCTTGTATTACTGAATGAAACCAGCGAAGAACACGCGATGATTGTTGGGAAACGTATTTATGAAAACGCAAAAGAAATCAACATAGAACGAGATCCAAAACAAAGCTTTACCATAAGCATCGGAATCTATTCGGGCATTCCAACAGAAAATGACACGCTGGAAATATTCATTGATAAAAGTGATCAGACGCTGTATAGAATAAAAGAATCAGGAAGAAACAGAGTCGCTATGTTTAACGAGTTTTTTGAAGAAGAGGAGAACGATGGAACATAAGGATAATAAATCGGAAATGATCAAATCGGTGGCTTTTAGGCTGTTTTTAGACAGAGGTTATGACGCAACGACCATACGAATGTTGTCTAGAGCTGCAGGTGTTGAAGCACCAAGTATTTATCACTATTTTGGCTCAAAAAAAGGATTGTTTTATGCAATATCTGAATCCTATCTAGAGGACTATCAAGAATTGTTAAAAGAATCGATGAAGCACTGGGGCGCCGATCCAATGGACAAAATATTTGGGTTTGTTAAATTCGCTGTTTGGTACACTATGAATCATATTGATGAAACTAAGTTTTATCTTAGATATCGCTTGTTTTGGCCCGCTGAATTATCAGAAGATATGGAAATACATTTTCATAAAACAAATGATCAAAAGGAAGACTTGTTAAGAGATGCTATTCGACTATGTATCGAAACCGGCAGTTGTAAGGTCGATGAGCAAACTGCATATCGAAGTTTGATTAATTTTGTAGATTCGTGTACCTTCAACATCATTTTCTCAAACTGGCGTCCCGATGAACAAGAGTTAATAGAAACATGGCAATTGTTTTATCAAAGCAGAATAAATTGGAAAAAGGGGATTATGAATTATGAAAATCAAGCATAAATTGTTATTAACTTTTGGAACACTGATTATTTTATCTTTTGTAATTGTCGTTATTAATTACTTTACTTATCAGACCATGGAAAGTGACGCGAATTTTGTTAATGAAGCGGGCAAATTACGCGCCACAGGTTATAGAATGGCGCAGCTTTCAAATATTATTTCAGCCAATGCTGATATTCAAAAGACTACTGAACTTGAAAATACAATCTTTATGTTTGATGAAATTCTACAGGATATAACTCTAGGAAATCCAAGCAAAGGATTATCGGCTTTGTCACATGACAAGACAAGTGTTCAGTTAAAATCCATAATAAATGAATGGCAAACGGTGTATAAACCAGCTTTTGTGAATGTTAAAGATTCGGGCGATATAGATTCGCTTAAAGTGATTAATGAGACTATTGCCCCTTATGTTACGGCTATTAATGAAATGGTAACAGGATACTCCGCTTATTCAAGCTCAAAAGTGACTTCTGCAAAAGTGACCAATGGTATCTTAAGTTTCGTGGCATTTGTTTTTGGTGTCATTTCATTCTTGTTTTTAAACAAGGGCATTCGAAAACCTATCAACAACTTGATTGTAGAACTTAAAGCTCTCTCTGAAGGAAATGGAGATTTGACCAAGCGTATTGAGGTTAAAGGTAAAGATGAAATTGCTGAAATGACAGGATATTTTAATAAATTTCTTGATGATATTCATAATATTGTCATTGATATTTCAAAAATCTCCACTGTATTATCTTCAAACATGAGTGCAATATCAAATACCACAGAGGAACTCACCAAGTCCACAGAAATGATTGCAGTTTCTTCAATGGATGTAGCGGAAGGTTCTGTTACTCAAAATCATAAGTTAGATGGCCTAAATGAACTGGTTAAAAAACTTAAGAATGACATAGAAGGTGTGGCACAACGGGCAAAACAAACACTTCGTTCTTCTGAAATGTCTCAAGAATCAGTAGTTGTAGGTAATGAGCAAGTGGACATTCAATCCAATGAATTGATTGAGTTTGTGTCATCTATTAACGAAGCATCGAATTCAGTTGAAAATTTAAATCAATCCTCAGTGGAAATCAAAGCAATTGTGGAACTGATACAAAGTATATCTTCTCAAACCAATTTATTGGCATTAAATGCTTCTATTGAGGCGGCTAGAGCAGGAGAAGCGGGTAGAGGATTTGCTGTGATTGCTGAAGAGATTAGAAAACTTGCTGAAGAGACCGCAGAATCTGCCAAGAAAATTAGCGGCATCGTTTCAAGTATTAGTCATAAAACCATAGCTGTAAAAGAATCTATGGACGGACTTGTTGAGAAAACAAAAGTACAAGAAGCGTCCATGGGGACCTTAAAGAAGGAACTCAAGAAAATTTTGGACAGAACAGCCTTAACTTTAGGGAAGTCTCAAGATATTTTAAATATATCATCTAAAGTGAATGAGGATTTTACGGAAATCACCACATCTACCAAGGAAATTCAGGGTATTGCAGAACAAAATTCAGGTAATACACAAGATGTTGCTTCAGCAGTTGAAGAGCAGACGGCATCTTTTGAGGAAGTTTCTGCAAATATTGGTTTAATAAATGAAATGGCAGTAAAACTTACCCAAATTGTAGGTAAATTTCGTATATAGTAACAGGCATTAAAATTTATGATTAGATAGGAGCTGACATGTATATTGCGCGGCAACCGATATTAAAGTCTGATTTAGAAGTATATGGGTATGAGCTTTTATATCGTGATTCAAAGGATTCAACTTACTTTAATGATATTGAAAGTTTACAGGCTACTGCAAGCGTCATAGAAAGTCTATATGAGTCTGGAATTGAAAACATAGTCGGGAAAAAAGTTGCCTTTATCAACTTTGATGAGAAGATTTTAGCATGTGGATTAATCGATTTGATAGACAAATCTAAAGTTGTCATTGAAATATTAGAGAGCACAGTGATTGACGAACAGTTTCTTTCAAGATTGACTGGACTTTCAAATGCCGGATTCAAGATTGCATTAGACGATGTAGTAGATGATAAACGAACGGCTGAACTTGTTAATTATGTCCATATTGTGAAGGTAGATTTATCCCTGGTTAAGCTAGACGAAATTAGGCCATTAATATCACGATTATTATCATCTGGCAAAATTCTATTGGCTGAGAAAGTTGAGACAGAATCAGAATTCATTATGGCTAAGGCCATGGGGTTTCATCTTTTTCAAGGTTATTTTTTTAGCAAGCCTAAAATAATTGGGCATAAAAATGATAACAAGTCGGCATTAAAAACGCAGTATATTAGAATTTTAAACGAGTTGAAACAAGAGGAACCCTCATATACCAAGATTGCTGAAATTATTCAGCAAGATGCAAGTTTGACATATCGTTTTTTGCGCATTATAGGAAAGCGTGCTAAAGAAGATGAAATTGCATCAATAAAGCGGGCCATGACTTTTATGGGCTTGAAAGAACTTGAACGGTGGATACATGTCTTACTGATTCAAGACCTGGGTGGCAATAAACCTAAAGAGTTGATGATCATGTCGTTGACGCGTTCAAAGTTTTCTGAAATTTTAGCAGTCCATAGTCAGGGGCAAAAACACTGCCAAGAAGCCACACTTATGGGTTTACTCAGTATGATTGATGTTCTTCAGGATGTAAGTATGGAAGAAGCTCTGAATGGAATACCATTGGCTTCAGAAATCATTGCAGCTCTGATTCGGAATGAGGGAGAACTTTCATTGATTCTAAGAATCGTTCAGGCTATAGAAATGGCAAACTGGAATGAGGTGGATTTGCTGGGCAATTGGTTGAAACTTCCGATTAAGGAAATTGGTCGTTTTTATCTTAGCGCTTTAAAGTGGGCAGAAGAAACAGTATTACAAATAACAAGCTAATCTTTCATTCGAGTGAGGTGTTGCATGCTTGCGCTGTTCCTTTATGCTTCATTCTCTCAGGGTTCGACTCCCCATATGTATGTGATTTGACTCCAAAACAACGGAGCGACTCTAGGCATTTAGTTTGCATAAACTCAATATCAAATTTCGTAGTTTCCGCCATTCGTATGCCCGGCACTAGAGATATATTGATGATCTTTATTGCTTTTAATCTCATTTTTAGAATGTATTCTCAGAGCATCGCAAAAAAAGAACTACAAGATACGATGACGTCTGTGGAACTTTTAATCAAACAGCAACTCACAGCCACGGATCTAACCCAAGAGTCTATCCTAGAAAAATTACAGTTGATCCGCAAAACACTTAAAATTTCCAGTCTTTCAACCTCGGCTGAATTCATCATCGTCGACGCTAAAGACAAGGTTCGGTTTCCTCAAAATGATGAAGAAAATGGGATGAAACTACAGCTCTTAGAAGACGCGATTCAAAATGCTGAGGACAGCGCATCGGATACCATCACGTCCTTTAGAAGTGAGGGACGAAAGTACTACATGTCATATCGTGAGCTATCAGCGCTTAAGGTGTCTAAGGCCAAAGGCGTGTCAAACAAACTGATTTTTCTCATAGACAGTCATGCTTTATCCCCTGTTATGAGAACCATGAATGTCGTTTTAACCGTGATCGTCGCCATCGTCTTTATCATCAGTGGTATGGTTTCTCTTAAGCTATCGAAAAGTATATCGAAACCCCTCGTTGAGTTGTCTTTACAAGCGAAAGAAATCGGAAAGGGCGTGTTTTTAAAGTTGCCATCGGACGACAGCAGTATTGAGCTTCATGAGCTGACACAGAGTATGAACGACATGTCTAAACGCTTGACAGATCTTGATAAAGCCCAGAAACTATTTTTACAAAATGCTTCGCACGAGATTAGAACACCGCTTATGAGCATACAGGGATATGCGGAAGGCATTTCGAAAGGCATATTTTCGGATACGACGAAGACCGCAGACATCATCTGTGAAGAAAGCAAACGACTGAACCAATTGGTGGATGAACTTCTGACACTTTCGAGAATCGAAAATAACACCGATGAATCTGAATTTTATGTCCTCAACCTCTCTGATGTCATGAAAGAAGTGGTACAGAAAATCGAAGGATACGCTTTGAGAGAACAGAAAAAAATCAACGTGATGCTTCCGCCAGATGTTATAATGATAAAGGCGAATGATGCTTTATTATCTCAAGCCATGATTAACATCATATCCAATGGCATCAAATATGCCCATTCAAATGTGGACATAGCTATCAGTAAAGAAAATCACATGGTAATGATCAAAATCAAAGACGATGGCGATGGTATTCCCGTTCAGGATTTACCACACATCTTCGATCGATTTTATAAAGGCAAAAATGGTAATTTCGGATTAGGCCTTGCGATCGTAAAATCCGCGATTCTGAGTCTAAAAGGGTCGATTAGAGCTTATAACGAAAATGGAGCAGTTTTCGAAATCAAATTTCAAGTTATAACGTAATGTCTATGGGAGGAGTACATGATCAGAGCACATTTAAGTCTGGTAGAAATTCTAGAGATGAACCAGTTTCAAACACTACAAGATAACTTGTCTGTATCCACAGATTTAGCGCTTTTAACCGTGGATTATAAAGGCATCCCTGTGACCACACACAGTTCATGTCGAGCTTTTTGTGAAAAGGTAAGGAAAGCCCCCTATTATAAAGATTTATGTCAAAAGTGCGACTCGAGAGGTGGACTTGAAGCCGCTAGACTTCAAAAGCCGTATATTTATATGTGTCATATGGGGATTGTGGATTTGGCGGTGCCCATCATCGCAGAGGATCAATATCTGGGGGCAATGATGGCCGGACAGGTTCGGATATCAGACAGCAGCAAACTCGAGTGGATTTTAAATGCGAACCACGATGCCGAAAATTGTAAAGCCAACGCAGAACTCATGGCAGATTATCAAGCGATGCCCGTGTTGAGCTTTGAAAAAATAGAAGCCATCGGAAACCTGTTGTTTGGGATTAGCAAAGTCATCGTAGACAGAGCGACACTTCTTAAAAAACCAGTAGACCATCCCGGTTCTGAGCCGCTTGAGTCTCCTGTATATCAGCCGATGGTTAACCCTAAAATGGTGATCCGAACGGAGATTCCCACACAGTACATCTTCCTCAAACCCGCGATCGAATATCTCCATCAAAATTGCCATAAGAAGATTTACCTCAAAGATATGGCCACTTTATGTAACATCAGCGAGAGCTATTTTTCGAAGTCGTTCCATAAAGCCTTTGGCTTAAGTTTTACCATGTATCAGAACAAACTCAGAATCGACAAATCCGAAATCATGCTTAAAAACACCAGTAAAAACATCAATCAGATTTCAGATGAACTCGGTTTTGATCATGCCAGCTACTTTATCAGACTATTCAAAAAAATGCTAGGCATCACACCCGCTATGTACAAACGTCTGTACATTGAAAAGACTCAACTCGAACAAAAAAGTTCAAATCGTTCATGATAAAAATCAGCATTTTATGCTGATTTTTTTTATTTCCAAAACATAAAATTAGTATTTTAGAACAGTTATGTATCAAAATCGTGCCATTTCCTCTGATGTATTTTATGTCCCACTTCTATATAATCAGGTTAAGTCGCAACACATTATGATTAAAAGGAGATGGCATTATGAAAAAAATACTCATTTCACCGTCAAAATATGTTCAAAGTAAAGGTGCAATTAAGGAACTGACTAAAATCGTCAGCGAATACGGTAAAAAAGCACTTTTGGTTTCTTCCAGTGCAGATTTATCTTATGTTCAAAAGGCTCTGGATGAAGCGCAACAAAATTTTCCCCTTGAATTCGTGCTAACGTCCTTTAGAGGCGAATGCTCAAATGTAGAAATCGAAAGATTGAGAACCCTTTCTAAAGCAAACGGCTGTGATGTCATCATCGGTCTGGGTGGCGGAAAGTCTTTAGATACAGCGAAAGCCATCGCCCATTACGATCATTTACCCGTCATCGTCGTGCCCACCATCGCCTCCACAGATGCACCATGCAGCAGTTTAGCAGTCATTTATACAGAAGAAGGCGCGTTCGAATCTTATAAGTACTTTAAAACGAATCCAAACCTCGTGTTGGTGGATACAGACGTCATCGCAAAAGCACCTGTTCGTTTTTTAGTGGCAGGCATGGGCGATGCTCTATCCACCTATTTTGAAGCCAGAGCTTGCGCGAGATCTTTTGCAGATAACATTCCTGGAGGCAAGAGCACGAAACTGGCCATCGCCGCCGCCAAACTATGCTATGAAACACTACTGGAAGACTCTTTAAAAGCCAAAGCGGCCTGTGAAGCCAATGTCGTGACACAAGCACTTGAAAACATCATCGAAGCCAATATCCTTCTCAGCGGTATGGGATTTGAAAGCAGTGGTCTTGCAGCGGCACATGCAGTGCATAACGGATTGACTGCCCTGGAAGAAACACACCATTGTTTCCACGGAGAAAAGGTAGCCTTCGGCGTATTGGTGCATCTGGTATTAGAAAATGCCCCAAAAGCAGAACTCGAGGAAGTTTTAGCCTACTGTAAATCGGTGGGTTTACCGACCACACTTGAAGCGCTTGGCGTTAAGGAAGTGACGGATGAAAAAGTCATGGCAGTGGCTGAACTGGCGTGTGCGGAAGGTGAAACGATTCACAACATGCCATTTAAAGTCACAGCTGAAGATGTTTATGCAGCCATCTACGCAGCCAATCGTTTGGGGGCTTAACATGAAAAAAATCATCAATCACACGGATGATATCGTCATCCAGATGGGCAAAGGCATGGCTCTAGCCCATCCCGATAAAATCGAGTTCGAAGAAAAATATAAAATTTTTAAACGCAAAATGATCAACCCCAAAAAAGTCGCATTGATCTCAGGGGGAGGCAGCGGTCACGAGCCTGCACATGCCGGTTATGTGGGCACGGGGATGCTCGATGCAGCCGTGGCAGGAGATGTGTTTGCGTCACCCTCATCGGTACAAGTGTATCACGCGATCAAACAGGTGACAGGTGAAGCGGGATGTCTGCTCATCGTAAAAAACTATTCAGGCGATTGCATGAACTTCGACACAGCCGCTGAAATGGCAGAAGAAGATGATTTAAAAGTCCTTTCTGTGTACGTCAATGACGACGTCGCCGTAAAAGACAGCCTCTACACCATCGGCAGACGGGGCGTGGCAGGCACCGTGCTCGTGGAGAAAATCGCAGGCGCAGCAGCGGAAAGAGGAGACTCGCTGGAAAACGTTCAGCTTCTCGCTCAAAAGACCATCGAACAGGTGAAGAGTATCGGGGTTGCATTGACGTCGTGTACCGTACCAGCGAAAGGCACACCTACATTTGACCTTGGTTCAGATGAAATCGAGTTTGGTGTCGGCATCCACGGTGAACCTGGCATCGAAAGAAGAAAAAGCATGACGTCACATGCACTGGCAGTTGAAATGTTAGACTTGCTGATCGGGGAACTTGGCCTGACGGGTGAAGATGAAATCGTGGTCATGGTCAATGGACTAGGAGGCACGCCACTTCAAGAACTGTATGTGTTTAATCACGATGTTCGTGCCATACTCAGTTCTAAAAACATCCACGTGTACGACACGCTGGTGGGCAACTATATGACGGCCATCGATATGGCAGGACTATCGCTCACGGTACTCAAACTCACAGATGAACTCAAAGCGCTCTACGATGCGCCTGCAGATACCATCGCATATCATAAATAGAACATTATAAAAATCTTGAGGAGGCAATATGTCAACTTTATCAAAAGCTGAGCTCTTCCAGATGGTCAATCATATGGCAGAGGTGATCATCGAAAACGAAGTGCCGTTTTGTGAGCTAGATGCTGTGGCAGGGGATGGCGATTTCGGGATGTCCATCGCAAAAGGCTTTAAAGTGCTTATGGCGCAGTGGGAGACCTTAAATCGCGAAAGTATCGGCGAATTTTTAGCGGACTGTAGCATGGTCATTTCAGAAAACTGTGGTGGGGCTTCAGGCCCGATTTGGGGCGCGGGTTTCAAAGGGGCAAGTAAGGCCACCACGGGTTTACAAAGTCTCACAAAGGCTGAGTTTGCTTCTATGCTAGAAAGTGCAGCAGAACTTATCCAAAAACGTGGCAAAGCAAACAGGGGTGATAAGACGCTTCTCGATGCCCTCTTGCCTTGTGTCGATGCATTAAACGCACACAAGTCGGAGGATATCGCGTTTAAAGCGTTCTTGCAAGCGGGTGCGATGGCGGCCACAGAAGGCGCAGAAGCCACGAAACACATGATCGCTTCTAGAGGACGTGCCAGCTATGTCGGTGAGCGTAGTTTGGAATTCCCAGACGCTGGCGCAATGGCTCTATCCATTATATTTACAGCGGTATCCGGTCAAGTCTTAGATTAATTCAGTAAGATTCGAAAAAATACAGCAGTGTATTTTTTGAAATAGAAAGAGGAGGGAAATAGTGAAATGAAGAAGACCATGGCGTTTTTCCAAAATCCGTCAAAAGGATTGGCACTGGCATTGATCTTAATATTAGTGGGCAGTTTTTTTGCAAATGTTTTTAATACCTCATTTTACCAAGTTGATGTAAAGCGCATTTCATTCGAAACCGAAAAAGGAACGTTATCAGGGCTGCTATATATGCCTGATGGCGCAAGCGCAGACGACCCTAGACCAACCATCGTCACCACACACGGGTATCTCAACTCGGCAGAAATGCAAGACGCACCTGCGATAGAGATGTCTAAAAGAGGCTTTGTCGTCCTGGCACTGGACATGTATGACCATGGACATTCCATGATGAAACTCGACACAGAAAATGCAGCTGCATTCTTCTCATTCTGGCCCACAGCTCTAAACGATGCGGTTCAGTACATCTATGACCAAGATTACGTGAAAAAAGATGAAGCAGGCAATGGTCTCATCGCAGTCAGTGGTCACTCCATGGGCGGATTTTCAACCACCATGGCCATGGTCATGGATGAGCAAGGCTTCGCTCAAACGGGAATCCGAAAAATTCACGCTGGCTTAACCGTAGGCGCAGACTTCCTTTGGACAAGTTACCTCGGGGTAACGGGCGATGTGGCCGGCGCAGCGATTGGACCAAGAATTTCAGGTAAAATCGCAGCGCACTACGACGAATTCTTCTTCGACATGGCAGCGACAGCTGAATCAAAAACAGTCGTTCAAAAGGATTATTTAAAGCAAGCCGAAGGCTTAGCATTTCTTGGCAATCCTGAAAATCCTGTCCCTGGTGAGTTCTATAGCTTAGAAAATGGCGGTTTAAGAGTCATCTATACCCCAAATGAAACACATCCATGGAACCATTTTTCTAAAGAAACCACAGGAAATCAAATCGATTTCTACCAAAAAGCATTTGAAGGAAAAATTTCAGAAAATCAAACCAACGTCGACGCTGACAGTCAAACGTGGTTCTTTAAAGAGTTGTTTGAACTCGTGGCCATGATCGGATTCTTCATGCTATTTGTTCCATTGGCAGCCATCCTCGTTCAAAAGGTAAAATGGCTTCAGACAGAACAACAAAATGCCACATCGACAGTACGCAAAATGCACCCAGCCTTTTTAACCTTGATTGTCATCATCAGCGCAGGCTTCCCAGCGTATTTCTATCCGACGCTCATGGGTAAAATTCCTGAAAAACTCCTCTGGTTACAAAGAGGCGCAGAAGTGTTCATCGTCCTCAGCGCAGTGGCACTGATCTCGAGCTTTGTAATCGGTCAGTTTAAAACAAAATCCAACACAATCATCTCGGCTTTGGCACTCATCTTCGCGATTTTCGGTCGCGTTTTAATGAACCAATCCGCTGAGTTTTTCAAATCTAGCAGTTATTTTAACGCACCAACCATAAATCAATTCGGTTTCTGGGCGGTTTCATCAGCCGTATTCGCAGTCCTCTTCATGGCAGTGATTCATTTTATCACGTCGTCTAAGGATCAAACGGTAACACTTGACATGTACGGCCTGACGAAAAAACCGATGGACATCCTTAAAGGCTTCTGTTTAGCCGTGATTCTCCTCGTTTCAGGCATCGTCATCCTGTTTGTCGTAGATGCGCTCTTTAAGACGGACTTCCGCTTCTGGACTTTTGCCGTGAAGACCTTTAACGCGAAACACATGATCTCTGCACTGGGTTATATGCCGATCTTCTTCTTATTCTATCTGGTCAATGGCATCGCCATACACAAAACGACACTTGGCCTCAAGTTCGGTAAATCCATCGCAGTCCTCATGAATGTCGGAGGCTTAATCCTGTTCCTAGCGCTTCAATACGGCATGCTCTTCGCCACAGGAACAGGCATAGACCCAACACAATCACTCACCAGCATCATCCTCATCGGCATGGTGCCAGTGCTCCTCATCGCAGCCCTGTTCACGAAAAAGTTAACCGAGAAAACAGGCAACATCTACACCAGCGTATTCTTCAACACCATGCTGATGACCCTGATCTCAGTTGCCAATACAGTGGTTTATAGTAAACTTGTTTAGGACATGATTCATGCCGTCCCACCACCATGAGCCTTATATGTGCCTCACTTAGTCCTCGCCACTTCTCCATCTAAGTGCGACATAGTCGCACCTAGAAGTGTCTGCGGAATCGTTCGTTGCACACATATGGCTCATGATGGTGGGACTCATGTATTATGTCTTCGGGCGTTTTTGGAAGTGATTTATGGACGGGATCAAAGTAGTATGATGAAATATAAGTATGAAAGGGTCCCTGATATATGATGTGAGTTTGTTTCATAATCTCATATCGTATATCAGGGACCTTTTGCTTTTCATAGTATCCACAAAGTCGATGTGCTCCAAGCATCAGGCATAAGCCCTGCGCATGGTGACATTGCGACGAGGGGTGTAAAAATAGAAAAAGTGCATTAGCATTTCGAAATCCACTGTTTGAGTTGAAAACGAGTGGCTAAGGCACGTTTCGTTATTTTTACCCCTGAGGAGCACGAGTCACCATGCGCAGGGCTTATGCCTGTGGTGATAGTGATGGCGAAGCTTGGCCTCCAGCTCAACCTGGAGAAGACGAGGTTCGTGAACATGTATGACGGCAAGGACGGGTTCGACTTCCTGGGCTTCCATCATAGGCGAAGCCAGATGGAGACCAGAAAAGGCAGACGCTACACGACGACGGCACTGGTGCCGTCGAAGAAAGCGAAGAAAGCGATGAGGGAAAAGATCAAAGAGGTGTTCCAGTCAAGGAGCAGCCTGCTCCTCGAAGTACAGGAGGTCGTCAGAATCCTGAACCCCAAGATTGTGGGACTCAGGAACTACTACGGCCTGAAACATGCGAAGAAGGCACTAAATACCCTCGACTGGTACGTCACGAAACGTCTCATCCTCTGGTATAACATGAAACATCAGAAAAAGAGGAGGCTTGGCGGGTACCGTAAAATCGTGCACTTGCTGGACTCAGCCGGACTGAAGAAACTCGCGGCCTGACGTTATGATGCGCATGGAAGAAGAACATCGGAAAGCCGTGTGCGGGAAAACCGCATGCACGGTTTGATGAGGGGAAGGAGGAAGAAATTCCTCCGACCTACTCTACCTTTATTCAACACTACTTTCATACAGAGCCAAATGAAAAGGCGCCGACTCCATCTGGAGACGCCGCCTTTTAGAATAAATGGGTTTTTTTGGATATACTGAAAAACATGGAGTTTAGAAGAATATTTAGTCTCATTGGCCAGAAGCCTGGTCAGTTTGAAGCATAAACTGAAGAGACTAGCCCCTTAGCACCTTAAGATCAGGACCTCTTCCCTCAAGGATGTCCTTCACTCGTCTACCTACCAGGGTGTTATAGATCGGGTGAGTCAGGATGTAGAACTGATTTTCTTCGATGCCGTTCATCACACTCATGCCTATGCTGTCAATGGGCATTCCTGTTGTGATGACAAACTCGGCTCTCTTAAGTCCTGCCGCATATTGAGGAGAACTGTAGTATGGATCGCTCTTGTCCGAGAATCTTTCAGGACGATGGTTCTCATGATGATGAAGGTCTGTCTGAACAAATCCGGGACAAAATACGGACATCTGGATATTGGCATTTATGGCTTGAAGATCAAAGCTTGTACTCTCACTTAGCGCCACACTTGCATGCTTTGTAGTGTGATAAGCGGGCATGCCGTTTGTTGTGATCAGTCCTGCAATGGATGCCACATTCAGGATATGACACTCAGAACCCTGCTTAAGCATGATGGGGATAACCCGTTTCATGGCGTAAATCTGACTCATGAGATTTGCACCCACAATCCAGTCCCAGTCTTGAAGAGGGAGCTCCCATACGGGACCTGAGATGGCGATACCAGCATTATTGACAAGAAAATCAATGCTTCCATAGGTGTTCATAGCGGTATCCACCATTTTCCCGATTTCACTGTCGAGGGTGACGTCACAGTGGACACCGGTAACCTCAGCACCCTTATGTTTAAAATAGGACACAGCAGCGGTTAAACTTTCTTCATCAATGTCAGCAAGAACCAGTTTCATTTCCCGGCTTGCACATTCTTTGGCAATTTCAAATCCGAATCCATTACCTGCTCCGGTAATAACGGCAACCTTATTTTTAAAATCTTTCATGGTAAAAATCCCCCTTCTTACTTAGTGGTGAAAGCAAAGGCCTGGCTGTATCCTTCTTTAATGGCTTCCTGAATACGCCCAGCTTTCTCTGCATCGCCGATGACCCGGATATTCTCGAATGCGTCCAAGAACTCATTCACCATAGAGCGCCTTGGTGCTACTCCTAGGGCAAGAACGACGGTATCCGCCTCTATCTGCATAACCTGATTGTTCATCTGATTCATAATGGTGATGCCGTTTTCTGATATCCCCATCAGGCGATGATTGGGAATAATTACAGGTTCATGTTTCTGGAATCTCATCATCAAGTCCACTAAAATGGTGCGGTTAATGCCAGGGCCGATGTTTTTCTGCATCTCCACAAGGGTAATGGGATGACCCTTGTCAGCAAGAAGCTCTGCGGTCTCAAGACCTGTAAGTCCTGAACCGATTACGGCAACTCTGCCTGTGGCCACGGACTTCCCGGTGAGTACATCTTCTGCAAGCATGACATTTTTCCCTTGAATTCCTGGGATAGGTGGAATGGCAGGCGTGGCACCTACTGCAACGAAAATGCCATCAGGATTCAGTTCCTTCACCATTTCTACAGTAGCCTTCGTATTCATTCTCACATCAACGCCGCTCTCTTCAATCTCACGGATCATTCCGTTATTCATGTCAGCCACTTTCTCCTTGATGGGGGCCTTGTCAGCTACATTGAGCGTTCCGCCAAGTTTCTCTCTCTCATCAATGAGGATGGTTCTGTACTTTCTCTGATCAAGAAGTAAGGCAGCCTGCATCCCGGCAGGTCCACCACCGATTACCACAACAGTCTTTCCTTCTCCATCTATATTAGGGTCTGAAAATTCGATTTCCCGCCCTACTCTGGCATTAACCGCACACTTCGTGTGTCTTCCCTGATTGAGCTCGGCAAAACAGTTTAGGCAGCCGATACATTTTCTGATCTGATCGCTTTTTCCGTCTCTTGCTTTATTTACCCAGTTGGGGTCAGCCAGATGACCACGAGCCACTCCAACAAAGTCGCAGACACCATCATTTAAAAGCTGCTCAGCAGTTTGAGGGTCTTTAATATTGTTTACTGCGATGACAGGGATCTTAACATTTTTGCGGATCTCTGTAGCCAAATGCTTTTTCCATCCCTGTGGATAGGATCCAGGCTCAATGATGGTGGTGGCACTTTCGTAGGTTCCACTGCTGACATTGATTGCATCTATGCCCAGGCTCTCTAAGGTTCTGGCGATCTTGACCGACTCAGGAAGCTTTAAGCCGCCCTCAACGAATTCATCAGCGCTGATCCTTACTGAAACAGGAAAGTCCGCTCCACACATGTATTTGATTCCAGTTATGATCTCTGAAAGAATTCTTAATCTGTTCTGGAAACTTCCACCATATTTATCTGTCCTGACGTTGGTGTAAGGGGAGATAAACTGATTAAGAAGGTAACCATGAGCGGCATGAATCTCTACTCCGTCTGCACCGGCAGTTTTGGAGATGACTGCACCTTTGATGAAGCTCTTCACAAGGCCCTCACACTCTTCGGTGGTCAGGGCACGCGGCATTTCCTGAGTCGCCTTGCACATGATGGCAGAAGGCGCAACAATCTGTTTTCCGCCTATGAGACTGCTTTTGGTTTCTCTGCCGGGGTGATGAAGCTGAATAAACACTTTTGTGCCATGCTTCTGAATGGTTTCAATCATTCTCTCCAAATGGGGAATATGACGCCCTTCAGTGACTGAAAGCTGATTCGGTGTACCGACACCATATTCATCATCAATACGAGCAATCTCCGTGATGATCAGACCAACTCCACCTTTGGCTCTTTCTTCGTAGTACCTGGTGATCACATCTGTAGCTTCTCCTTGGGAATTGGCAAGGTTAACGCCGATGGCAGGCATAACCACACGATTTTTCAGGTTAAGTTTTCCGATTCTACCTCTTTCAAATAACTTTTCGTATTTCATAACAATCTCCTCTTAAGATATTCATAAAATATATTTTGGCATTTTGAACAAAACCCTGATTTTAAAGACTTGAAAAATCATTGTACTCAGCATATATTTTTCAGTTTTTACTCAGGATTCAAAAGTTCCGGCATTGAAGCGATGTGTAGATTTATGACAATTCATGAAGAGTCTGTTATAATAATAACATATGAATTCAGAAGGCGATAGATGAGGAGTGCATGAATATCAGAGGAGTATTTGTGCGTCTTGCCCAAGTGGTGTCAATATAAGAATCTGTATAATGGAAAGAGGGGAAAGTGATGGATTTCAGAAGCGTCTTAAGGGTACTTAAGCAGGAAAACAGACTGGAGATTTTAAGATCAGAAATTACAGTAGAGGATGAAATCAGTGAGATTTGTCTTTTTGAGAATGGAGCTCAAAATATCAGGAAAAAGCTCTATATTGGAAATATAGAGGAGATCATATCATGGATTAAAGCCGAAGCGGACAGCCCTGAGAAAGGGGCTGGCCTGTCTGCCATTATCGGAATAAAAGAGAGAGATTTTGAGGATGAATCCGTTAGCAGATATTTGGCGTATTCACTGGAGAACGGCATGATATCAAACTATGCCCTGATACGAGAAGAGCACACTTTGAAAGCGCTTCAGGCAGTGAATAATATTATGCAGAAAAAACTTAAGACCAGTTATCAGGTGACTGAGCTTATGGCTCTTGCCATGAGAGGGGCTGATCTTAAGAGCATACTAAAGGTTTCGGAAAAGACACTTGAAAATCCAGTCATTATTATTGATGCC
Organism: Fusibacter sp. QWL-12; assembly: GCF_058683495.1. Taxonomy (NCBI): domain Bacteria; kingdom Bacillati; phylum Bacillota; class Clostridia; order Eubacteriales; family Fusibacteraceae; genus Fusibacter; species Fusibacter sp. QWL-12. The sequence goes on along the minus strand of NZ_CM178745.1, from coordinate 616,544 downwards.
GGGTTTAAAATTCTTGACGTATCCTCCATGGAAGATATTGATGATGACATATGGAAAGCGAATATCAGGAGGGGTTACTGCTCCTATGAGTTTATCAAAGAAGTACACAAGATAGACCAGATCAGACCTTTCCCTCATAACTCCGATGTCTATGAGGTGAACTGCAGTTTTTCTGCCTATGTAAAGTCATGCAGTAAAATTTTTCACAAGGACCGACTTGTCGGCTACGTCATTATGCTGAAGAAAAGAGAAATCGAGAATGCCTTAATTGAAGAGTATCTTCCAATGGTGGGCAGCTCAGTGTGTGAGGTTCTTCTTCGGACAAAAGAGCATAAGGGGGTATTTGGATCTCAGGAAGAAAATCTGATTCATGAACTGATCCATGGGGGAGATGAAGAACTCATTAAGATCAGGTTCAAAATCAATCAGATTGAACTTCCTGAAAAGATGAGCTGCTTGATGATGAAGACAAATGAATACTTAAACAGTATTCAAGCCACAACATTCTTGAAGGAGCAGATTAAGAATATTCTCCCTGGTGCCTTCTGTCTGGAAGAACAAGGGAATCTACTTGTCATCTGCAGGCTTTCTCAAGATGGAAGGCTTACTTCGGAGGAAGAGAGAAGACTTCTTGGTCTTTTCCAGCAAGGTGTCATCCACATGGGCATGAGCAGTCCGTGCACGGATATTATGGCGTTAAAGGATGCTTATGGGCAAAGCGCTCAGCTTTATAAGATCTCAAAAAGACTTCAGATTGAAAAAGAGATAATGTATTTCTCTGATTACAGTTTCTACATTATGCTCAGCAATCTTAACGAGAAAGATCTTCTGCAGTATGCTCATCCTGCCTTGAATATTCTTAGAAAATACGATCAGATCCATAATGGAGAACTCTATAAAACCCTTCAGGTTTTAGTGGACCACCAGTCTCAAATGGTCAAAACGGCAGAAGCGCTGTCCATACACAGAAACAGTCTTTCCTACAGAATCAATAAGATCATTGAGTTGACTGGACTGGATCTGTCGAGTAATGAAGATATTTTCAGGCTCAGCTACGGATTTAGAGTGGAGAAGTACTGCAGGGTAGCAGTTTAGGCATTGCTATATAGAAAGAAGCAGGGGATGAAAACAAAACCGTTTAAATGAATGTGAATCATGACAAAAAGAGCTTTTTCCTCGAAGCTTATGACAGGCAAATTGATGTTCTTCTGATCATCACATAATATTCTTCACAGATTCAGCAAATTTATTTAATATCTTGTGTAACAGATCACACCCTCTAATTGTTTATATTATGTAGGGTGTGATTTCTGCTTTTCATTGGATCAATTAGAAAAGCATCATTTAGATAGCTGATTAGGGGGAAACGAAATGACAGAAGGATATAAGAAAATGTTTTGGGGCGCCATGTTCGTTAGTTTTGCCGGCGTAAGCGGGTTAGTGGCGCTTCTGATGACCCTTGCAGGATGGGTTATTATCGTGGCAGGTCTGGGTAACAATGACAAAAAATCACTTTTTGGTGATTTTTCAAAGCTCAGGCTTCTTACAATAAGACTGGCTGCAGTGTCAGTAACAGGAGGAGTTCTCTATCTGCTTAACCATAGCAGCTTTTTTACTTTTCTACATATTTAATCAGCCACTTATGAGAGTTGAGGGTATTGCAGCTTTTGCAGCATCAAAAATTTATCTCCTTTGGATCATATATCGCACAAAACATTCCTTTTTTCTAATGTTTTATGCAGTTTCAGAAACGATCGTTTTTATATTCGCACGTAACATTCCTTTTATCCAATGTTACGCGCAAAATAAGGAATGGGTATTTCGGTTTTCACGTATTACAATAATCTCTTACCTTATATGGTGGGCATCATTACTCTTTTGTGAATCCTTCACGCTATTAGCTTTTCCAAGCAGCAACTCCACATTCCCTTTAGCAATCTGACATTCTCTTAAGGTGACTTTCGCTTTCTTAAGTGCTTCGTATAGCTTTGTTTTCTCATAGGATAGTTGTTTTATGTCCTCATTGATCATTTTGATGGAAGGCAATTTGCCGCCATCAAAAGCACTGAATGCATCTTTTGCTGCTTTGTGCAGAAGGAGATCAGCGGAATTTTGATTATAAAAGTCTATGCTGAAACCGGAATTTCGGTAATCGGTGTAGACTTTTACTGTTTTTGAATAGTTGAACAGATGCTTTTTCAGTTCGTTAAGATTTTTAAGCTTCGCTTCAATCGTCTTAATAGAGGCGCTGATTTCATTATGATTTTTAGTGGCAACATTAGAAAGGTGAGTGAGAGCTTCGAAATCAGTGATACTATGCTCTGTAAGGAAATTGATGGTTTGAGCCATTTGCTTAAGATTAAAAACTTTTGCCCAGCGTTCATAAGCAGGTCCTTTTGTTTGTTGAAGTCTAGACTGAAGATCTAAAATCAGGTTTAACTTTGTCGTGTTTCGGTTATATTTTTGTACTGCTTTTGGAAGATGAATAGCCTTACCAGAAATGACTGCTCTAAGTTCCGCTTCAGAATAACCGACACCCAGCTCCATCTCCACCAATTGAAAAAGGACTACGGAAAATTATTCCCGTAGTCCTTTTTCAATTGATGAAGCTGGGAGTCGAACCACCATTGCCGAGAGATTCGAAGAATCTCCAAGGAAAGTGGGCGGAGCACCAAGGAAATGCGCAAGCAATTCCGACTGCGATGCTCGAGCGAAGCGAGAGACGCAGACACGCAGTGGCTGCTCGACTCCCCCCATCCGAGGCATGCAAGCACCAGAAAGACCGAAGGGATTTCAGGCGGCCACCATATACGTAAATATTTAGAACTTGTATCACTGGAGAGATTGTGTGATACAACATGTGAAACACCTAGTCCAGATTTCTCATCAAAACTTAAGAAATACTATGATACAATAAATAAAGATACCAACAATTTACAAAAATGAGGTGAACCATGCTACCATTCTTAATGGCCATAGAAGATGTCGAATCAAGAGACTTATTAGAAAAAATCTATCGTGCATATCATAAGGAAATGTTTTACATCGCTAATGATATACTAAAAAATTCACACGATGCATCTGACGTGGTTCAAACGTCCATAATCAAGTTAATCCCTTACATAGAAAAAATAGATGATGTGAAGTGTAACAAAACCAAGTACTTAATCGTTACAATAGTTAAGAACACTGCAATTGATCTTTACAGGAAAAAGTGTAACAGTTCATTGTTAGAACTTGAAGTAGCTGAAGATATTCCGGATTCAATTTCAGAATCCATGGAGGAATTCGTCATAAGGCTAAGCGATGCCAAAATGATCGCAGAAAAACTGGCACAGTTATCCCCTGAATACGCTGATGTACTTACACTTAAATATTACTTCGAATTTGAGGATAAAGAAATCGCTGAGATTCTAAAAACTTCACATGTGAATGTCCGTGTGAGATTGAGTAGAGCGAAAACGAGTCTCAGGAATCTGATGCGTGATGGTGAATCTTATAGTCAAGAATTAAGGATGTGTTCAAATGAAGGAAAATGAAAACAAAGTTATGGAAAGTTTTTGTTACTATATAGGTGAAAATCACGTAAAACATATAGCCGAAGAATTTGATCGTATATCAAAAGATGCGTCAGAAATTGAATATCCAAGCACACTAGATACGTGGTTTGATGATTACAATAAACAACTTAAAAAACTAGATCAGAAAAGAAAATTTAGAACTAGGGTTCAACTGCTGTCAAAACGTGTCACAATCTTCATTGCTATAACAATGGTGGGGATATTCGTAACGACAATGAGTGTGGAAGCTTTCAGAATCAAGCTTTTTAATATCGTTACTGAAGTAACAGAAAAATATACAAAAGTAAGCATCGTTGAAACTGAAAACGGCCTTGAATCACAAATAGATTGGGACACATACTATGCACCAGAGTATATTTCTGAGGGTTATACCTATTCAAAGAGCGAAAACTTTGGAGATATAAAAATAATCTTTTATTCCGATACAACAGGTAAAGAAATTCAATTTTCTCAAACGCCTGTGAATCCAGAATATCAGATAGACACAGAAGACGCAGTCGCTACAAATGTAATAATTAATGCTGAGAATGGTATTCTCGTTGAAAAAGAAGGACTACTAACGTTGATATGGACGACTGGTGAGAAAACATTCCACATTATTGGTGAAATGGAAAGAGATGAAATAATAAAGATGGCAGAAAGTTTAAAACTTTTTACAAAATAGTGTAACAAAACCTCCATCCCATTCGTTACTAAGTATGAAGGGAAGTGAGGAAGATGAAAAGGCCAAAATCAAGATGGGTTTTAAGTCTGATAGTAGTCTTGTTCGCAATTAGTGTACCGACATTTGCAGATGGTCATGAACCAAGTCTGTGTAAATTGAATTCCAACTATGAGATTGTAACACCATTTTTTACGAACATTACTCTATTTCAAAACGTATTTGATATCTCAACTGATGGTAAAGCAACAATATCAGTGTATTTGACCGCTCGAAATATTGACAGTGTAAAAGTTGATGCAAGCTTGCAGCAGTTTAAAAATAGAAACTGGTTGACAATCAAAAGTTGGACAAATACTTCAGCTGGCACATATGCTGGAGTAAGCGGGACGTACTATGTCGCTAAAGGATATCAGTACAGAATCTTGTCAACTGGTTATGTCTACCTAAATGGAATTATTCTTGAAAACACTTCATACTTGAGTGAATGGAAAGAATACTAATTTAATAGGAGGGCTTTAGCAAAAAAGATTTAAAAGGATTTTAACAACTATACTTTTGATAGTATTACTGGTTATTGCCACAGCATCAACTTATGCTACAACAAATTTAACAAACGAGACAAAAATGATTCAGGCCAAGCACAAATTTTAATAAATTCAGTTGATGAGGAATCATTATTAAAAGATGCATCAGAAAATAAAATTGATTATTCTGTACCTCGCTCAATAAGAGAAAATATACTTTTTAGTTCAGAGTTTAGTCCGTTCGATGGTGTAAAATATGACGCTGTTCAACTTAGAACCAGTTCAACAGTTCAAAAGGTTGGAGAAATCGTTGCTAAAAGCGGAGATGTATCAAATTTATATGTGGCTGTAGTGGTCGCTACGGATGTGAAAGTAGATGATCAATATAGTAGCAATTATGGTTTTAAAGCTTGGGCTACATGGAAAAACGGGCCAACAACAAAGTATCCTACATCAAATAGCGCTTATTACCAAGATTCTAGTTATTCAGGTCTGACACTAAGATGTCAAACGAAAATAGATGTAATAAATGTAGGAACAGTTACATGTAATGTTGGAAGTAGGGCGGTTACGAAATGATTGATAACGTGAAAAAAAACAGATTGAATTATTTGTTCTGTAATCTAGTTTATGCTTTTTTATTATCTATACTTCAATGTTTTATTTTTGCAACTTTTTACATTGTTTACATTTATTATTCTCCATTGACTCAATTTTTCTTGGGGCGATTGTTTAATTATTTGGCAGTACCAAGCTTGATGGGTTTTTTATTTTGGGTGTTTGCAAATGGGTTAAAAAATCACTTAGGATTTAAACTCCAAAAAATAAAATGGTCAAAAGTCAAACTAATCGTTAGGATTTTAGCTGTTCTATGCTTTGTGATAATTGGAATATGGTTAGGTAAAAATCAGGCTGCACCAACAATTGCTATGAATTGGTTGAATCAATTCGGAGAAGTTGGAGAGTTTTATTCATCATTATTAACAAATTTCTCCATATATCTCGTAGTGAGTATATTTCCAATTGTATATGCATCAATGGATTATCTATATGTGCGGACAAAAGTTGAATGATATATTGAACCTTAGAACCAAAATTAGTAATTCAATATGTTAGCTTTCTTGTTCGGCATAAACAATAAAAGAAAGGCCTCATGCTAAATGCATGGGGCCTTTCTTTTATTGGTGGAGACTCGTCCGAGGCATGCGGAGCATGCAAGCGCCAGAAAGACCGAAGGGATTTCAGGCGGCCACCATATATGTATATATTTTCGTAGTTGTATAAGGTTAAATTGGCGGTCTTTTTTTTTTCGTTGGTGGAGATGGGGGGAGTCGAACCCCCATCGCCGAGAGATTCGAAGAATCTCCAAGGAATGTAGGCGGAACACCAAGGAAATGCGCGAGCAATTCCGACTGTGACGCTCGAGCGAAGCGAGAGACGCAGACACGAAGTGGCTGCTCGACTCCCTAGGTGTAGATGATTTGACTTCGTATCAGCTGAACTGCTGGAATCAGAGTGAATGTTGTGAATTATATTTCATTTCTCTTAGATGTATCCATAAAGCCTTTTTTAAACACTAAATTATTATACAGATAATAAAGATAATAAAGCTTATAATAGTGCTACTGTCACGGACTTAAGTCATAAAAAACAGACTTAAGTAGGTACTGAGCTTAGTTGCGTTTGAGTATACTTAAAACGAACTATATCTAATATGCACTATTTTATTAATGATAAAGAAAGGAATGAAATATGAGAAGAACAAAACAATTTGGAGAAACAGTTGTAGGTTACAGCATTCCAGTTTTAAACGAGAGGGAGATAAGGGCAGCGGCAGGAATCTTATATTTGATCATGTTCTGGTCTTGGATACTGGTAATATTTCTCGATAATTATATTCTGTTAAAGATTGCTAACACAATGTTCCTTGCTGATTTCGTCGTACGCTTATTTATTAGCCCTAAATACTCTCCATCATTAATGTTTGGACGGTTTATTGTCAGAAATCAGACGCCTGAATATGTGGGGGCTGCTCAAAAAAAGTTTGCATGGACGATTGGACTTGTTTTATCCACGATCATCTTCTTTTTATTAGTTGTATTGAACTCAGATAGCTTCATCAATTTTATCGTATGTCATACTTGCATGATCTTCTTATTCTTTGAATCTTCGTTTGGCATTTGCTTTGGGTGTAAGTTTTATTCGATGTTCTCTAAAGAAAAGGTGCAATATTGTCCGGGTGAAATTTGTGAAATAAGAGAAAAAGTACAGATTCAGAGGGTGTCTTTACAGCAAATCACAGTGATCGTTGGTTGCCTTGCATTTGTTATTATGACAGTCATCCTATTCAACGATGGATTAGGCGAGAAGCCGACTTCTTTGTGGCTACTCATAAAATCGGCACTTTTATCACTCCTATAATCAAAATCTAGAAGCAACAAGGCAAATGAAAATTTATTTTTACACAGTAAAAGAAGCATTATGATTCTGCATAATACTTCTTTTTTTTATAAAGGTATTGAAGATCATAAGAATTAATGTTGTTTTGTTCATGTAAAAGAAAATGATTGTTAGCTATCCACGAATCAATTTTAAACCAGTTAAGATTAGCCATAAAATCCAAAGAAACAAAGCCATTACACCAATATAGATAAATGATGAGCCGCCAGCGACTGCAAGGTTCCCCAATCCAGCTATTATTGGTAAAATGCTTATTAATAGACCGAATACTTTCATCGTTGAACGGATTAAGCCGCTTGAGTGTATGGCAAGAACCGTTCCTATAATGGTAAGACCAAGGGCAGGAAGGGAAAGTGCAAACGAAGCAGCGTGAAACTGCCACATCATTTGAAATGCATAATTGGGTTCAATTAAGCTTTTTGCAGCGAGTGTAACTGAAATATGTGTCGCTATCGTAAGTGCAAATAATGCTGAAAGAGTTGCACTAGCAATGGTTGACAGGTGTACCCAATTTGATCCTTGATTGCCATTGTTTTTTATATAGCCACCTAATGCGGTTACAAAGAATAGTAAAAACACCATATTAACGGCTTCAAGTCCAGACGTAATCGCAAGTGTACTTTGGTTATTAGCATGATAGGACAATACAACCTCTATAGGATCGTTGTACCCAGGAGCACCAGAAACCCCAAATAGTACGTTTTGGGCTAATATCGAAGCCGCATAGGCCAGAGCAAGGAGACCAATGTTCCTCTTTGTAAAAAATGTGCGAACTGCTGTATCGGACGATTTAGTTGAAATACCCGATTCAGCTTTATTTACTTGATATAAATTTTGATCTTTCATAAAAATTACCTCCATTCTTAATTATTCAGATGCTATTAAATCATATGCGAATAATTTATTTAGAGTTTACTTAATTTAAAAGAATCATTATACCGACTTTAGTATGTATTTATCGGGTGTGAATCAAGTTACAATACGACAATAGGAGGTTAATATGATTAGAAGTAAGTTTTTTATTCCTTTAAGAAGAGTTTTAAAATGGATAGGATTAATTTTTATATCGTTATTATTAGTGATACTAATTTTACTGGTCCTTTGGGTCATTAATAGCCCTGGCAAAGCAGATCCAATTACTGATTCAAGCGGAAATGTACTCCCCAACAGTATATCGGTTATAGAAACGGTCAATATCGGAGGTATAGATCAACATCTCATCATAAGAGGAAGAGACATTAGCAAGCCGGTTATCCTATTTGTCCATGGTGGACCCGGTGGTCCCGAGTTTGCGATGATGAAAGCAACCAATCAATTGATTGAAAATGATTTTGTAATGGTGTACTGGGAACAAAGAGGCGCTGGTAAATCTTACGATCCTGCGATCCCAGTAGCAACTATGAATTTGGAACAGTTTATTTCCGATACAGGTGAACTTAGTAAATACCTAATCAAGAAATTCAACAAAGAAAAAATATATCTCATGGGACACTCGTGGGGAACCATGCTGGGAATTTTAACGGCTGAAAGATATCCTGAGCTGTTTCACGCTTATTTTGGTGTTGGTCAGATTGGGGATCAGTATGAAGGTGAGCGGGTATCTTTTGAATGGGTAAAAGAACGCGCAAGATTAAGTAGTGATAAAATCGCGATAGAAGAATTGAATCATTTAAAGTTTCCGGACAAACATGAAGTGCAAATTGATCTAAATACCTTCAATTCAGAGTGGGATGCTTATATAGGAATTGAAAGGCAATATGTTATGAAATATGGTGGTGGTGCGATGAAAGACATGAAATCAATCTTGCCATTAATTAAAATGATATTTCTTGCGAAAGAGTATACCATCAAAGATAAGATCAACTATTTAAGAGGGAGCGATTTTTCAAATAAATACTTATGGAAAGAAGTCATTGAAACCAATCTTTTCAATGAGATAGATGAGATTAAAATTCCAGTATATATATTGCAGGGACTATATGATTATCAAACGCCTTACTCAGTTGCTAAGAAGTTCTATGACCAATTGAATGCATCTGAAAAGCAATTTTATACTTTTGAGAATTCAGCACATAGCCCAAATTTTGAAGAGGTAGAGCAGTTCAATGAAATCGTACGAATACTTGCAACTGAAAATTGATTCTAACCACCACTACCTGAGAATTTGTCATTATAAATCAGTAAAAAACCGCTATCATGCGGTTTTTTTACGTTGAATGCACTTGGTATTTATTTTGATTGAACAGGCCATTTCCAAGCATATCTGATTATAAGACAAAGCTGTAAGACTTCAACCGCCGCTGCCAAATACATATGGGGCCATGCTTCACCAACTAAGTTGAACAGCATATAAGGAATAAAAACGATTCCGACAATTATGTTAGTTTTACGATTGATTTTTGCTGGCAATGCCACAGATAGAAAAATCATCAATGAGGGGATGATTACAAAGGTCATTGCGAATAATAAAAAGAAATAGGAAATGTCAAATGTAAAAACTCTCCCAGAAATGAGTGATTCAAGAGTTCCAGGCATATAAAGGTGAAAATAATCTACGTAAATATACAGAAACATAAAACTTGTCCAAAGTGCTGCAATTTTTAGATTGACACTAATTCTCATATTTTCATATACAGGTTGTGATTTGCTCATAAGGATACCTCCATTTATTTAATAGTTGCAATACGGAATTCAAAATAACGCTTAATATATTCAAAAAATAACGTAAAAATTTATTTCTTACTGGCTTGAATTGTATTGCTAATTGTGATGTAATCATAATAAAATTTACATAACCTAGATACCGACTTTAGTAGGTATTTGAATTGTGTAAAGGGTTAGATATTATGATTTGTTTTAGTTTCTTTTGATTTCTTTTGATTTTTTTAGTTTTGTTTTGGCTTGTTTTGATATGTCTTGTTAAAAAAACCGAAGTCTTCTGTTTCAGTAGTTAAACTTGTGATTTTAAATTATATGTTGTATGTTATACAAAAGAAAGTTATTAAAAAATCCTATAAAATGAGGAATCACCTTCAGGGAGGTAGAAATGATCGACAGCTCAACTAATCTCTATGCATTAATAGGCAATCCTGTATCTGGCTCAAAGTCGCCTTGGATTCACAATCATATATTTGAAACTTGTCATCTTCCAGGCGCTTACTTGGCGTTTGATATAGAGAAGGACCAGCTCAGTCAAGCCGTAGTGGGTATGAAAGCACTTAATGTAAAGGGAATCAACGTTACAATTCCATATAAGACTGAAATTATGACATTCTTAGATGAAGTGGATCCATTGGCTGAAAAACTAGGTGCTGTAAATACCATCGTTTGCGAAGATGGTAAATGGAAGGGTTTTAATACAGATGGGTTGGGGCTAATTGCTGTTTTAAAACGACATATAGCTGATTTTGAAGAAAAAAAAGTACTCGTCTTAGGTGCTGGCGGCGCTGCGAGAGGCATATGTGGCATATTGGCTGAATCGGGAATTGCTGAAATGGGAATTTGGAACCGTACACCAGAGAGAGCCATTCAGTTATCAGAAGCACTCAATTTGAGCAAGAATGAAAATGGTCATATTGAAATTACACCAGTGTCATCCGTGGAAGCGTTTATCAATTACGACGTAGTCATTAACACCACCTCGGTTGGTATGGCGCCCAATATCGAACAAACACCTGTTGAAATTACATCATTAAAACCGGACGCTATCGTCTGTGACATCGTATACAAGCCCCATAAAACAAAGCTTATAAGTGAAGCTTTGTCTAATGGACACAAAGTGATCTACGGGATTGAGATGCTACTTGAACAGGCACTTTTGGCACAAAAATTATGGAACGGATTAACGAATGAAGTCATATCGAAGAATAGAAATGAACTAATGACAGAATTTGAAGCTCTCAATAAATAGTAGAAATTTTTATGATAACATCAATAAGTGTTGACAGGGATAAACCATGCGACTATACTAAGTTAAAACTAGAGCCAAAAAGGGCTCGAGATTGGATGAACCTATGAAATTGTCATTAAACATACAAAAAATGACAAGTGAATATTTTGGTTATTTTAGCTGGGGCTTTTACTTTTTTAGCGCTGGCTTTTTCGCATACCCAAAATATAGGCTTTATTCCACTTAAAGATAAATGAGATCAATATCCACATGAACAATGGGGGCATTTCTTTAAGTAATTAAAGAAATGTCCTTTTTTAGTTTCAATCTTGCTTATGGCGAATTCCGAGGAGGTGGTTCATTGAGCGATGGCGAGTTTTACGCTTATTATGTAAAAAAATGGTCTAAATACAAAATAATGTTAAGTAGAGTATATGGAGGAATCGCGTATGATTATCGTATTAAAACAAGGAACCACCTTAGAGGAAAAACGCAAAATTATTGAAAATGTTGAAGATATGGGCTTAAAAGTGAAGATCATGAAGGGTGCAAGCCAGAGTATTTTGGGCCTTATTGGAGAGACTGCCAAGGTTGAAGAGTCAGCTTTCTTTGGCAGTCCACATGTAGAAAAAGTAGTCAGAATAAAGGTGCCTTATAAGATGGCAAGCAGAGCCTTTCATCATTCGGATAGTGTGATTAGAGTAGGTAAGCATAATATCGGCGATGGAAGTCTCACCACAATTGCTGGTCCTTGCTGTATCGAAAGTAGAGAACAGCTCTTTACCATTGCTGCAGAGGTAAAACAATCGGGTGCGCATATTCTAAGAGGCGGTGCTTACAAACCAAGAACGTCACCTTATAGCTTTCAAGGTATGGGTGAAGAAGGGCTTAAGCTTTTAAGAGAAGCAGGTGATCAGTTTGATATGCCTGTGTGTACGGAACTCATGTCTACTGACGAGTTTGAACTGGTTGAATCCTATACAGATATTATTCAAATTGGTGCAAGAAACATGCAAAATTTCTCGCTTCTCAAAAAGCTCGGTAGCACCCAAAAACCCATACTTTTAAAAAGAGGGATGTCAGCGACAATTGAAGAGTTCTTAATGTCAGCGGAGTACATCATGTCGAGTGGGAATCCCAATGTCATTCTCTGTGAACGCGGTATACGTACCTTTGAAAATTATACAAGAAACACACTTGATCTGGCCGTTGTATGTGCCATAAAAGAGTTGAGTCATTTACCGATCATTATTGATCCAAGTCATGCAACCGGACGTTGGGAGCTGATCGAACCGATATCAAAAGCGGCTGTTGCAGTTGGTTGTGATGGATTGATGATAGAGGTGCATCATGAGCCTGATAAAGCGCTTTCAGATGGCCCACAGTCATTAAAACCAGAAAAGTTTGCAAAACTGATGAATCATGTGCGCCACATCCACGATGTATGTCATGAGGAAAAAAAGACGTCTGATACAGAAAGTGTGGCGATGCTGCATGCCGTTATTTAGTCAAGCGTTAGATGAAGATGCTTTTTTTAAAAGCATTGTGGTAATAGGACTTGGACTAATAGGTGGGTCAGTCGTAAAGGCTTTGAGATTAAAGGGCTATACTGGAAAAATCATTGGTATCGATTCGGATCAATCGACAAGAGAGCAAGCCATGACTTCTGGTTTGTTTGATGAAGTTGTAGCAATTGAAGCGGTTACTTCTGGAAAAGTGGATAAAGCAGATTTAATCTTGCTAGCAGTACCTTTAGGTCGAGTAAAGGAAACGCTATATCAAATCAATGGGCTGATCGGAACAGATACCCTAATAACGGATGTGGGAAGTGTCAAAACGACTGTACATCAAATGTTTAATGATTTATCTGAGACAAAATTATCTTTTATTGGGGGCCATCCCATGGCGGGATCGGATCGAACGGGCTTTTCAAGTGCCTCGCCTATATTATTTGAAAACGCTTACTATTTTCTTACAAAAGGGTCTTATCATAATGCATCTCATTTAGAAAAGCTAATCGCCTTTGTGAAGCTGATAGGTGCAATTCCTGTTGTTACCATGCCGAAGGAACACGATGAGCTGGTGGCGAGATTAAGCCATTTACCACATCTTACCGCTTGTGCGCTAGTCAATACTTTTGTTCAGAGGCTTCCAGAAGATGCGCTTAAATATGCGGGTGGTGGTTTTCGAGACACAACTCGAATCGCAATGGGAGATCCAAGACTTTGGAGAGATATTTTTACGCACAACAAATCCCTTTTAGCTGAAAGCATTGATGGCCTTATAGATGAGCTGCAAAAAGTGAAAAGTCTATTACTCGCAGATCAACAAGATGAAATAAAGGCACATCTTGGAAAAACTCAAAAAATACGAGCTGGTTTGGTAGCGAGACGCCCCAGTGAAGAATTTTCACTTTATCCACTTAAGTTAGACGTAGAAGATAAACCCGGTATTTTGGCAGCAGTTACTGGCCTTTTGGCTAAAAAACAGGTCAACATTAAAGACATTGCACTGGATCATGCAAGAGAACGGATGCCAGGTGCTTTGATTCTTAGTTTTGCATCAGAAAATGAACGCATACGTGCGATGCAGCTGATTACAGAAGACAACCTATGTAAAATATTTATAGAACAGGATTGATTATATGAAGCTTACGATTAATTTGGCTACGGCCAGCTATCCAATAATAATTGAATCTGCTCTCAGATATCAGATAAAGACGAGGCTAATCCAAATGGGATGCAATAAAATTGCAATTGTTACAGATGCAACCGTATGGGCGTTATATGGAGAATTAATGCGCGCTGAACTCGAAGATTTTGAGTATGAACTAACGGTTTTTTCACCCGGTGAAAATTCAAAGTCACATGAGAACTTAATGATGCTCTATCGCAATTGGCTCGATTTTGATCTATCTAGAAAAGATATGGTAATCGCATTTGGTGGTGGCGTCATAGGTGATTTAACCGGTTATGCGGCAGCTAACTTTATGCGAGGCGTTCCATTTATTCAAATACCAACGACGCTTTTATCACAAGTGGACAGTAGCATTGGCGGGAAGGTGGCTGTTAATTTACCTGAAGGGAAAAATCTAATCGGTACATTCTATCATCCAAATGAAGTTTGGATTGATCCAGACTTTTTACAAAGCCTACCAGAACGTGTTTTCAAAGATGGCATGGCTGAAGTCGTCAAAGCTGGTTGCATTATGGACAGAAATTTATATCAGCTTTTGAAAGATTCAGAATATCCATTGGGCGCATCTATGCTTTATGAAATAATAGAAAGAGCCTTAATCGTAAAAAAGCACTTAGTTGAAAATGACGAAAAAGAGATGGGCGTTAGGAAAATATTGAATTTTGGGCACACGATTGGACATGCACTTGAGTCCTATGGCGCTTACTCTAGGTGGACGCATGGTGAAGCCGTTGCGATGGGAATGGTATGGGTCACAAAAAGTGCTGAAGGAAATGGCTTGGTTCATAAGGGAACGACTGCAGACCTAGAGGGATTACTTCATAAAATTGGATTGCCAACGGAATCTGGCGTCGCTTTAGAGGAACTCATGCAATGGCTTGTCAGGGATAAGAAAAAAACCAGTCGAGGCATTGAACTCAGCATCATGCATCAACCAGGGGAAAGCTTCCTTCATGAAGTACCAAAGGAAGATTTGTATCGATTTTTATCTGTATAAGAGAAGAACAAATAAGGAGCATATAATGACTAAATTTATTAAACCTTCAACACTTAAAGGAGAAGTAATCGTGCCACCATCAAAAAGCTTGAGCCACCGTGCCATTTTAGCGGCGGCTTTAGCTGAGGGTGAAAGCGTTATTGAAAATCTTGTTTTCTCGGAGGATATCGAAGCGACCTGCAGAGTGATTGAAGCGCTAGGCGTAAAAATGTTTAGAGAAGAAACGACGCTTAGAATTCAGGGGACAAGTGCCTTAAAAACACCAAACGTGCCTTTGGATTGCAACGAGTCAGGTTCAACGCTAAGATTTCTAATTCCATTTGCAGGATTGGTCGATGGTCCAGTTACGTTCACTGGAAAAGGTAAGTTGGTGACGCGACCATTGGATCCGTATTTTAGAATTTTCAATGAACAGCAGATCCAATATAAATATGAGGGGGCTTTACCTCTTACAGTTGATGGCAAATTAAAGTCAGGCGTCTATCGCTTGCCTGGGAATGTCAGTTCTCAGTTTGTTACAGGTTTAATGTATGTTCTGCCACTTTTAGAAGGCAACTCAGAGATCATTCTAGAGTCAAAGCTTGAGTCTAGAGATTATGTTGAACTAACACTTCAAATACTTGAAGTATTTGGAGTTAAAGTTGAAACCATTGACAATGAACATTATAAGATTCATGGTAATCAGAAGTATCGACCTGCAAGATATCGAGTCGAAGGTGATTACTCACAGGCTGCATTTTGGGTCGCTGCAGGTTTAATGGGTGATGGACTTTTGCTCACAGATTTGGCCCAAAATACAAAGCAAGGGGATCAAAGAATTATAGAAATTGCTAAGGATATGGGCGCAAATTTCACTTGGAAAAAGGAGCAGCTTGAAGTCACTCGCACACAAACAGAGGGCTCCGTTATTGATGCGTCTCAATGTCCAGATTTGGTTCCTATTGTAGCGACCCTTGCTGCAGTCAGTAAAGGTAAAACGCATATTATTAACGCTGGCAGGGTGCGTATTAAAGAATCGGATCGACTTAAAGCGATTTGCACAGAACTAAAAGTACTGGGTGCGAATATCGTGGAAGAGCCAGAAGGGCTTATTATAGAGGGTGTTGAGAGGTTAACTGGAGGGAATGTAGCTGGCTGGAACGATCATAGAATTGTCATGAGCCTTGCAATCGCCTCAACGCGATGTGATTCTGAAGTGATCATTGAAGGCAGTGAGGCGGTAGCAAAGTCATATCCACATTTTTTTGAGGTATTTCAATCCCTTGGAGGTAGATTAAATGAGAAGTAGCTGGGGAAGACAGGTGGTCTATTCTATTTTTGGTGAATCACATGGAACAGGAATCGGCATTACAATTCATCATTTGCCTTCTGGTTTCAAGCCTGATTTTGATAGAATCCGTAGTGAGCTAGATAGACGGAAACCCGGCACAGGAATCCATGCAACGTCGAGAAAAGAAACCGATGAATATGAAATAATCAGTGGCATATTAAATGGGACGCTCACTGGTGCACCGTTGACTTTATTTTTTCCTAACTCAGATACGCGATCGAAAGACTATCAAAATCTTACGGTAACCCCGAGACCATCACATGCAGATTATACAGCACATATAAAGTATGGTGGTTTTAATGATGGTAGAGGTGGTGGCCATTTTTCAGGTCGATTGACTGCACCTATGGTGTTTGCAGGCGCACTTGTAACACAGCTTCTTGAAAAACTAGGGGTCTCAATTGGGAGTCGAATCAGTCGTATGGGTTTAGTTGAAGATTACCCTCAAACATTAGACGAACGATCAATGAATCGCATCGCAAGTGGTGAGTTGAAAACTTTAACATTACCGTTTCTTTCTGAAGATGCAAGAGAGGATGCCAATACTTTATTAACTCATCTTCGAAGAAAAGGGGATTCGATAGGTGGACAGATAGAGTTGTGTATCACTGGCGTTCCAGTTGGTTGGGGGGAACCTATTTTCGATTCATTAGAGAGTAATATTTCTCATCTGATGTTTTCAGTTCCCGGTGTAAAAGCCATAGAGTTTGGGGCGGGAACAGAGTTTGCAAAGATGAAAGGCTCTGAAGCAAATGATCCGTGGATACAAAAGGAAGGTCATATTGAGACCACTACCAATCATAGCGGTGGTATAAACGGCGGCATTAGCAATGGTATGCCACTTCAGTTTAAGGTAACCTTTCGACCTATTTCAAGTATTTCAATTCCTCAAAAGACGGTCAATCTTGAAACGGGTAGAGCGGAAATTCTTGAGGTCAAAGGTAGACACGATCCATGTATTGTACCAAGGGCTTGTCCGGTTGTGGAAGCGGTCACAGCGATAGCACTTTTAGAAGCGATGCTGGATCAGCAAATTCAAGAAAAGGAAGTGTGGCGGTGAAAACAATAAACGAGCATCGAAGTGCGATTGATCTTATAGATGATCAAATTGCCAAGTTAATCTGTGAAAGAATGGCACATTCAGAACAAATTGGCCAGATTAAAAAGCAAACGGATCAAAGCATAATAGATACTGTACGAGAGACAGAAATAATCCATAGACTGAGTTCGAAGATTGAACAAACTTCAAATAAAGAAGCAATAGTGAAAGTGATGCGTACAATTTTTGAAACGAGTAGAGCGCTCCAAAAAAACAATCAAAATAATGAAGACAATAGTAATAATCGTGAAGCTATTTCCAGCGATTATCAAAAGAATACGAGTCAGATAAAGGCGGGCTATTCAGGTATCCCAGGCGCATTTGCTGAAAGTGCACTTGTGCGTTACTTTGGCGAACCGTTAAAGCCATATCAGAATTACAGTTCTTTTTCTAAGGTATGTGAAGCGATATTGAATGGTGAAATTACTTATGGCATTTTACCGGTTGAAAATACTACAACTGGTGCAATTAAAGAAGTCTATGACTTGATTCGTGAAAATGAGCTCTATATTACTGGAGAAGTTTGCTTGCCCGTGGTTCATAATCTCATCGGGTTACCGAATGCAAAAATAGAGGCTCTTAAAGAAATTTACTCTCATCCACAGGGGTTGGAGCAATGTGGTACATTTCTTAATAAGCTTGATTCAGCTCGGCAGATACCAATGAAAAATACAGCCTTTAGCATTCGATATGTCTCTGAACAAAATGATCCTACGTTAGCTGCTATTGGTGATGAGCGTGCCGCTGGTTTATACGGACTTAAGGTATTAACACCAGCCATACAGGATAGTACATTTAATACCACGCGGTTTGTAGTTCTCTCAAAAGAACCAGAGGTGAGTGAAGGTGCTGATAGTACGAGTATCGTTTTAGCGGCACGACACAAGGTAGGCGCTCTTCATGAGATTTTAGGCAGTTTTGCTAGGGAACAAATCAATCTGTTTCGCATAGAGTCAAGACCTATCCCCAATCGATCGTGGGAGTATTTTATCTATTTGGATGCAGAGGGGAGTATCACAGACGAAGGGGTTAAAAGAGCAATTGAGGCGGTACAAAATCAGTGCCAGTTTTCAAAGTTTCTTGGAAGTTATAAGAAGGGAGTGGTAGCTTAATGCACGTTATATTAGTGGGACTATCAGGTAGCGGAAAATCCACATTAGGTGAAGCTTTGTCAAAGAGAATCAATCGCCCTTTTTATGATTTAGATAAAGAAATAGTAAAAAATGTGGGGAAATCAATAGATGAGATATTTGCCGATCAAGGAGAAAGAGCGTTTAGAAGCATAGAGTCTAAAGTGTTGGATACGATCTGTAGCAAGAGAGAGCCATCGGTCATTGTAACCGGTGGCGGCGCGGTGATTGATCCGAAAAACAGATCACTAATGAAGCATTCAGGTACAGTCATACGCATAAAAAGAAGTCCAGAAGCCATTCTTTCTACCCTTGAGCTAGAGGGAAGACCTTTACTTAAAGCCAATCCCAATCGCATTTATACCTTAGCAAGAGAGCGAGAAGACTTTTACCATCTTGCAGCTGATTATACGGTTCAAAATGAAACCGCTTCAGATGAAACTTTAGAAGCGTTGACTCATTTAGTGTTAACAAAGGGTAAGGCGAAAAAGATCCTTTTGCTAAACGGACCGAATTTGAATCTGTTGGGGACGCGGGAACTGTCAATTTACGGTAATATGACCTATGAACAAATTTGTAAATCACTTCTTGAAAGTGCTGCTAAAAAAGCGATTAATCTTGAAATAAAGCAGTCCAATCATGAAGGAGAGCTGATTGACTGGATACAAGCGGCTATAGGTGAGCAGGATGGCATTTTAATTAATCCAGGCGCTTATACACATACGAGTATTGCTATTTTAGATGCCATCAAAAGTGTTAAACTTCCAGTAGTAGAAATTCATCTTTCTAATATACATGCCAGAGAAACATTTAGAGCACATAGTGTTACCGCAGCAGGAGCAGTCGGTGTCATAGCTGGATTTGGAACGAAGAGCTATCATTTGGCATTAGAGGCTATGTCAAATATCCTAACGGAACAATAGGCTTTTTATTAATCATATGATACAATCAAAGTGCTATCCGTGAACGAAAGAAACTGGAGGAAGCCACAATGCAATTCAACCATACGGAAGAGATAATATATAAGGTGATTCTTAAGAATGACCTTTTTCTTTATTATAAACCTAACGAAGTAATGGGATTTTGCGAGTCATGTCCCAATTACGGTAAGATATGGACGTGTCCACCTTATGAACGTGAAGTGATTCATACCTTTAACCCATTTGATTATGCCATTATTATTGGTTTTAAGGGAAAAGACTTTTTTGAACTGAAAAAAGAATCGACTGTTTATTTACATGAACTTGAGGGAACGAATGGGAATGTGTCAGAATCAAACTTTACCACTTTAGTAGCAGGTAACTGTGAAATCTGTGAGTCGTGTGGTAAAAGTGAAGGGCAGCCTTGTCTCTTTCCTGATCTGATGCGTTACTCTTTGGAATCCGTTGGATTTCATGTCAGTGAGATTTGCGATGCAGTATTGGGCGAATCTCTTATGTGGCAAACGGAGCATCCGAAATATATGGCCGTTGCAGGTATTTTACTAGAAGAAAAAGCATTGGATGCAATGGTTGAAAAAATGCATTCCTCTTTTGGGGATTTAGTAAGGAAGGGATCACATGATTGAAAAATTTGAGATGAGAATAGAAACATTAGATAAGGTTAGGACGATTCGTGTGTGGCTACCAGAGTCCTATGAAGATATGACTGAACAGCGATATCCAGTGATCTACATGCACGATGGGCAAAATCTTTTTAATAAGGAAGATGCTGCGTATGGCATGAGTTGGGATGCACATAAGGCGATGGAGACGTTATCAGAAACGATGATAAATGCTGATGGCACACCTTTTTATGGCTGTATCATAGTGGGGATTGATAATGCACCTGGTCTAGAAAGGCTAGATGAATATTCGCCGTGGGCTTCTGAAGCTGTAAAATCACTGAAAGACTTTGAGTCTATACAGAGGGAGATTGGCGGCGACGGCGCAGCGTATAGTAGTTTTATCGTGATTTCTTTGAAACCCTATATAGATGCAAACTATCGAACGCTAACGGAACGGGAGCATACCAGCGTCATTGGCAGTTCGATGGGCGGCTTTATTTCTCTGTATATGGGAAGTGAGTACCAAAATGTATTTAGTAAAGTGGGTGCATTTTCGACAGCGGTTTGGTTTGAAGAGGATGCATTACTGTTACAGCTTGAAAAAGTCAGGTTAGAACTGAAGACAAAGTGGTATTTGGATGTGGGAACGAAAGAGACGAGCAATGATGCCATTCCTGATTTCAATGAAAGATACATTAATGGTACAAAGAGAGTTGCTAGCCAATTAACTGAAATGGGAATTTTATCATCTGATATAAAACTGATTATTGAAGAGGATGCCATTCATAATGAGCTGGCGTGGGCGAGAAGATTGCCAGATGCACTTAAGTGGTTGCTTGAACTTAAGGATAAGGCGTAAGGTCTTTAAATATAATATTTATAAAATTTTATTTGATTTTGCCAAACCCAGTCAACTTTTGATATACTATAAGATGGAATAAGGGAAGGGGCGTGGAAGATGACGACGATTTATGATATTGCAAGGAAGGTTGGCTGTGCATCGAGTACAGTTTCAAAGGCGCTGAATAATTCTAAAGAAGTGAGTGATAAGCGAAAAGCTGAGATTTTAGCAGTTGCTAAAGAGCTTGGTTATGTCCCTAACTCAAGTGCCAGACGACTTGCAACAAAAAACAGCTGGTCGATCGGTATCTTATTCAGTGAAGATTTAAATATCGGACTTGAGCATCACTTCTTCAGTGGTATCTTACAAGCTTTTAAAACCTACGTTGAAGACTTAGGCTATGAAGTTACTTTCGTTTCGAAAAAAGTGGGGACTCAAGAACTGACTTATTTGGAATGGTGTAAATATAAAGACATCGATGGTATTTTAATTGTAACGGTTGACGTAAACGATGAAAATTTAAATGAGCTGAGACAAAGTGGTATCCCAATTGTCAGTGTCGATAGTGGTTTAATCAATGTACCAACGGTTATATCAGACAACTTTCAAGGCACCAGAATGGTGTTGGAGTATTTGATGTCAAAGGGTGCTAAGCGTATTGCACATATTGCTGGACCTTTAAGATCGTTCTCTGCGCTTGAACGTCTTGAAGCCTTTAAAGAGGTTTTAGGAAAATACAATATGGATTCGAGCCAAGTTGTAGAAGCTTATAACTATGATTTTAACAGTGGCAAAAAAGCGCTTCACGAACTTTTGAAGCTGAACAAAACGCTTCCCGAAGCGATTTATGCGGCAAGTGACGATATCGCTCTAGGGGTTATCTTAGCCTTGCGAGATTTGGGATATAAAGTGCCTGATGATGTTTCTGTAGTCGGATTTGATAACATCGAGCTTACAAGATATACATCGCCCTCTCTCACAACTGTTGCGCAGGATAAGGTTAGAATTGGACGAGAGGCAGCAAAACATTTGATTGCACAAATTAATAAAGAAGTGGATACGGATCAAGCGACCATTAAAAGGGTTCCCGTTGAACTTATAATAAGAGAAAGTACAAAGTAATGTACTTTTTTTTATTTTTTGTTTTCTAAATGACTTAGGTGTGTTAATATTAGAATTAACGAAACCGCCTTCGTAATTTTGAAGGTAATGGGAGGTACTTTGAGTTATTTATTTGAGAACAATCAATTTGTAATTGAAAACTATGATAAGAAGAAGACTTTTTCTAGTTTCTTACCTGGAATAGCAGGCGTTAAGGGGATTCCGATATGGGTGTTTTATGCCAATAGAGGACAGGGCGTGACGAGCTTTGGCATCAGAGATAAGGATGAGCCTATTTTGGAGTTTTTCCCTGCAAATACGAGTTATCAATATGTAGATAAATACGGATTTAGAAGTTTCGTAAGAGTTGACGGTGCTTTGTATGAACCTTTTTCAGTTGCGCTGACTGATGATGTGACAAGAACGATGCGAATTTCCAGAGGCCATTTTACCATTGTTGAGGTTAATCGGACGAGAGAGATCAGCTATGAAGTAACTTATTTTGGGATTACAAATGAGCCTATTGCTGGACTAGTGAGAAAAGTGAATGTTACAAATCTAGGAAAAGAGCGAGAAATAGAGGTAGTTGACGGCATTGCGAACATATTGCCTTCAGGAGCAACTACCGAGAGCTATAAAAGCATGTCGAATCTTATGGTATCTTGGATGAATGTAGAGAATGTTGAAAATAACATTCCTTTTTACAGATTTCGAGCTTCTAGTGGTGATGAGGCGGAGGTATCTCTCATTGAAAAGGGTCATTTTTATTTTTCTTTTGTCGAGGATCACACTTTAATACAGCCGATTATCGACTCAGAGATAATCTTTGGTTACGATACATCATTGACGGTTCCCTTTGGATTAATAGATAAGAATATAGCATCACTCGACTTATCCAACCAAGTTGCAGTTAATAGAGTGCCATGTGGCTTTACGCCTTATGTTAAAACAGTTGAGCAGGATGCTTCAATTCAGATTAAAACGGTAATTGGACATACATCAAACCTGAAATTAATAGAGGAGCGATTCTTTAAAAGTGAATTTATCGAAAAACAATTAAACGCTGTTGACACTGTGCTTGACGAACTTGTGGATGTGGTAGATGGAAAAAGTAATTTTGAATTGTTTGATGCTTACATCAAACAAAATTTTTTAGACAATACCTTGAGAGGTGGATACCCACTTGTCTTTGGTAATGGGAGCTCTCAAAAAATTTACCATATCTATTCAAGAAAGCACGGTGATCCTGAAAGAGACTATAACTTTTTCACATTATCACCAGAGTTTTATTCACAGGGAAATGGCAATTTCAGAGATGTGAACCAAAATAGAAGGAACGATGTCTATTTTGTCCCAGAAGCTGGCCTTTTTAATGTGAAAATGTTTATGAGCTTGATACAACTAGATGGCTATAACCCTCTTAGTGTCAAGGGTACAACGTTTAAGTTATCCGAAATCAAAGCCCATGAGTTAGTCGATCAATTCGTAACAACTGATAAAGAACACGTGAAATCTATGCTCATGAAATGTTTTACACCAGGCAGTATTAGTATGGGTATTTTGCTATCTAACATTGGATTAACTATTCCTGAAGATGCTTTCATTGAGAAGTTGGTTGAAGCAAGTGAACAGAAGATAGAGGCGAACTTTGGCGAAGGTTTTTGGAGCGATCACTGGACCTATAACTTAGATTTGATTGAAAACTATTTAAAAGTATTCCCTGACAAATGTGTTGAGTTACTATACGAAGATGCTACTTATCGCTATTTTGATAGTCCAGTTCGTGTTTTACCTAGAAGTCAAAAATACGGAATGACAAAAGACGGTGAAGTTCGCCAATTTGGTGCGTTGAAAGAAGAACCGCATTCAGAACGTTTTGAGAAAACCAACTGGGTAAAAGATCATTCAAACCACATCTATGAAACCACATTAGCTCAGAAACTGATGACACTAGTTTTAACGAAGTTGTCTTCATTAGATCCATCTGGATTTGGGATAGAGATGGAAGCCAATAAACCTGGCTGGAATGATGCGATGAATGGATTGCCTGGTGTCTTTGGTTCTGGAATGAGTGAGACGATTGAACTGATCAGAGTCATAAGATTTTTAAGTAAGCATCTCTCGAAAGATGTCTTATTATGTGAAGAAAACTACCGTTATTACGAGAATCTAAATGAAGTTTTGAGTAAGAATATGTCATCTTTTGACAGATGGGATGCTTTTTCAACTGCAAAGGAAATTTTCAGAAGTGAGGTTGATAAAGAAATTTCTGGAGTAGAAATAGAAGTATCTGTAGATGCTTTAAAAACTTTTCTACAAAAAGCTGAAACACTTCTTTTAGAAGGTGTACAAAAATCAAAAAAACAAAATGAGGGAATTCTCCCCACATACTTTATTCACAAGGCGACTGATTATACACTACTAGAATACAAGACCCCATATGGCCTTCAAGGCGTTCAAATTAATGCATTTGAAATGGAAATTGTACCAAGCTTTTTAGAGGCACCAGCTAGAAGTTTTAAAATTGGTGAGTTGAGAGAGAATCAAGAGCAGCATCAATTGGTAAAGGGTTCTAAACTTTATGATGAGAAATTAAACACGTATATAACAAGTGTGCCTTTGGATAAAATGAGCTATGAACTGGGGAGAATTAGGGCTTTCACACCGGGGTGGTTAGAACGAGAAAGCAACTTTTTACACATGACTTACAAATACCTTTTAGGACTATTAAAGGGTGGTTTATATGATGTGTTTTTTGAAGAGATAAAGACCAATTTGGTTTGTTTTATGGATCCTGAAGTGTATGGCAGATCAACTTTAGAAAATTCAAGTTTTATCGCGAGCAGTCTAAACCCAAATCCCAAAGTACATGGACGTGGCTTTGTATCAAGATTAAGTGGCTCAACGGCTGAGATGCTTAGCATTTGGCATATGATGATGTTTGGAAAATCACTTTTTAGCTACGATGATGTCCTAAAGTTTACACCGAAGCCGATATTAAGTGCTGAGTTCTTTAAGGATGGAAAAGTGGTCACACAATTATTGTCTAAGATTGAGTTTATCATTGAAAATGAAACGGGTTATCCAACCTATTCTGAAAAGATAGATGTCGACTATTACTTGATCGATGGACAGAAGGTTGAAAGGGTTGATGGCACACTTGCCGAAGCGATTCGAGAGAGAAAGATCAATCAAGTGAGAATGGTATATAAAATAATTGCTTAGGAGGAAATATGAAAATTTCATCTATTAGATCTGAAAAAAAGGACTTGAAGTATTGGGTAGAGCTTCCTGAAAGAGAAACGGGACAATACGATGCGAAACGACCAGTTATTGCTGTGAATTCTCAGATGACCTATCAAGAGTTTATGGGATTCGGAGGTGCATTTACTGAAGCAGCAGCGTTTACACTTTCAGAAGCACCGGAAAAGGTTAGAGAAGAAGCGATTAATGCTTATTTTTCTAAAGAAAATGGCCTTGGTTATGTTTTGGGGAGAGTTCATATCCATTCGTGTGACTTTGCTTTATCCAATTATACCTATGTAGAAGAAGGCGATACTGAGCTTAAAACTTTTGATATTTCACGTGAAGATAAATGGGTTATTCCTATGATCAAAGATGCGGAACGCATAGCAGGTGAACCGATTAAGTTATTGGCGTCGCCTTGGAGTCCACCTGCATTTATGAAAGACACTAAAGAAATGAACTATGGTGGGAGACTGCTTGAAGCTTACTATCAACCATGGGCAAATTACTATGTAAAGTTTATTGAAGCTATGAAATCACGCAATATTGATATATGGGCAGTCAGTGTTCAAAATGAACCATTAGCGACACAAACATGGGATTCTTGTATCTACACGGCTGAAGAAGAGCGAGATTTCGTAAAGAATCATTTGGGGCCAACATTAAAGGCAGCCTATCCGGATACAGAGATTATCATATGGGATCATAACAGAGATGTTTTAGTGGAGCGTAGCTCTGTGGTTTTAGCGGATAAAGAAGCAGCAAAATACGTATGGGGAACAGGCAATCACTGGTATGTAAGCGAGGCCTTCGAAAATTTGACAACGCTTCATAACCTGTTTCCGGATAAGCACATCCTATTTACTGAAGGGTGTGTTGAGCTGACGACCACATCTGAGAATGCAGTTCATAATGGTTATTTAGGTTCATGGTCTAACTGCGAGCGTTATGGTAGAAATATCATCGGTGACTTTAACAATTGGAGTCGAGGCTGGATTGATTGGAATCTAGTTTTAAATGAATTAGGTGGTCCAAACCACGTTTATAATTATTGCGAAGCGCCAATCATGTATGACCGAAATACGAAATCCTTAATATATAATAACTCATATTATTATATAGGCCATTTTTCAAAGTATATAGAAATCGGTGCAAAAAGATTGGAGCTTAGTGTTTCTATAAACGATGTTCATGCAGTCGCCTTTCAAAATCCATCTGGGGACATCGTTGTTGTCGCACAGAACGAAGGCTGGATTGCAGAAATGGCACTTGTAGTGGATGGAGAAGGCATTAATATTAATCTGCCAGATCATTCGATTACGACGTTTGTTTTGCATCGAGATTGATACGGTGACAAACGCAAGGAAGCGGTTTCGATTTTCGTGAGAGGCTAATGATGTTTTACAAAACTCATGATTGCTTTTGGTTGTTTTTCAGGAGTTTAGATAATAAAAAACAGATCGAATTATTGTGAATGCGATAATAATTAACAAACAAATAGGTGTGTGATTTCCAAAAAAATCGTTATTTCATCAAATGTTAAAGGATGGTAACATATCTAAAAATGTTGATTTTTCTAGCTTTCGTATAGTTCGCGGGAAAGTATTAATTTAAAAAGTCTTCATGTACGAAGATTTGTTCATATTCAACAATTTAGAGCAAGTCTTGTTGTATTTTTTAAAACATGTATTAAAAAAGACTTGCAACCGGTTTCGTAAATATGGTATATTGATTTTACAACAGAGCCTAATGTTGATGAAACTTATTTCTATGGGGAGGATACGATGAAGAATATTAAAAGACTTCTTGCTATTATATTAGCAATGATGTTCGTAATTACTGGCTGTAGCAGTGGATCGAATGGATCCGAAACAAAAGAGGAAGGCACTACACAAAGTGTCGCAGTTGATAGCTCAAAAGATTACTCAAAAGAAAAATTAGTCATTTGGTCATTTACTGATGAACTTGATACTGCAGGTGATGTTCAAAATTTTAAAGATATGTACACAGCTCCTGGTAAACCTTTTGAAGGTTTAGAGGTAGAGTTTGTAGCAGTTTCTATCCAAGATGGGTACATGGATAAAATTCTTCCTGCTTTAGAATCTGGTAATGGACCTGATGTATTTACAGGTGAACTTGACCACATCAAACAATTTATTGAAGCTGGTTATTATGCAAATATCGAATCTATGATGGAAAGTGATCCAGAGGTTGATTTGGCAGCAGAAAAAGCAGACTACAAAGATTATATTTGGCAATCAGGTATCGACCCTGCAACAGGTAAGTTAGCAGCACTTTCTTGGCAAGTAACGCCAGGTGCGATCTTCTTCAAAGTTGATATGGCTGCTCAAGTTTGGGGCAATGAACCAGGATTCCCAGCAGAAGGCTCAGCAGATTACAATACTGCAGTAACTAACTGGATGAATGAAAATAAATTCAATACAGTTGAAAACTTATTATTGGCTCAAAAAGAAGTAAAAGCTTCTAATCCAAGCTGGAGATTATTCCCAGATGATCAGTCTGTTAGACACTTCGCAGCTGGTACAAATGATCCTGCCAAATGGATTGATGAAAATGGTAAATTAAACCCTGAAAAAATTAAAGAGCAAATTCCTTACATTAACATGGTTAAAGAAATGTATGGCGAAACCATTCAAGATTCTTTAACAGCTAATGCAGCTGAGTGGAGTGGTCCTTGGTTCGATGCTATGGATAAAGACTTAACAGATGCAGAAGGCAAAACTTGGGAAGTTATGGCGTACTCTATGCCAACTTGGGGCTTAAAATATATTATAGAACCAAACATGGAAAAAGTTGATGCAGAAGGTAATACATTCCCTAAACCAGCTGAAGATGCAGATCAAGCAACTAAAGATGCTTATGAAGCAGCGGCATTTAAAGGTAACTGGGGTATGGCTTCAGGTCCTAACTCATACTTCTGGGGTGGTACTTATCTAGGTATCAATGCAGATTCGAAAATTCCTGAAGTAGCATTTGGTTTCTTAAAATCAATGTTATTTGATAAAGAACGTTTAGCTGAGCGTCAAGCAGCTGATGGCGATATGTACTCAGTTGAATCAGTAATGGCACCAGTAATCGCAAACTACGATGGCCGTCAATCTCTTGGTGGCATGAACCACTTAAAAGTATTTAACGAAGAAGCTGCTAAGATCGATCTTTCTAACGTAACAATCTACGATAGAGGATTAAATGATATGTTAGGCTTACACATCACTAACTACAAACAAGGTGCTGATGGTTACAACACAGTAGCTGACGTATTAACTGCATTCTACAAAGACGTTCAAGTAACTTATCCAGAAATTTATGTAGATGGCTTACCAACTAACTAATTAATTCATAACCTCCAAACAACCTAAATTTTAATATACAAAAGTAGACGTTATGTCTACTTTTGTATGTCATTTAGCACAAACTTATTCAGCTATACTAATGCTTAATTAACTCATCAAAACGTTTTGAGCATGTAGCAATCGAAAGGAAATGTATTATAATGAAAAAATTTAAAGACAAAATTGGGTATCTCTTTATATCGCCATTCTTTTTGGTCTTCTTGCTTTTCAATGCATATCCCATCTTCTTTACATTGTATCTTTCAATGACAAATTATAAAGGTTATGGTAAGAAAATCTTTATTGGAGCAGATAACTTTAAATTGATATTTAAAGATCCTAATGTTGTTGATGCCTTTTTTAATACAATCAAGATTTGGGGCGTTAATATATTTTTTCAAATTTTCTTAGCATTATTGTTGGTTATGGTCTTCTCGGACATCCAATATAAGTTTAAAGGATTAAAATTTTTCAGAGTAATATTTTATTTACCTAACTTAATCGCGGCTGCTACAATTGCACTTATATTCATGAAATTACTAGATAAAGATTATGGCGTAGTGAATCAAGTGTTATTCAGTATAGGTTGGATCGATAAACCTATAGGATGGTTGACCAAACCAATACTCGCTCAAATGAGTGTCTCCAGTATTCAGACCTGGATGTGGTTTGGGAACTCTTTTATATTATTTATGGCATCTGTACAAGCGGTCAGCAAAGAGATTTTTGAAGCGGCGCGTATCGATGGCGCAGGCAGATTGCAAATACTGAAGAACATTACAATTCCATCCATCAAACCAATTCTAATGTATGTTATGATTACTGGTTTAATAGGTGGCCTACAATTATTCGATATTCCATTTTTAATTACAGATGGCAAGGGCTTTCCAGCTGGAAGCTTAAATACCATGATCGTCTATATTTACAACATGGCATTCGTTTATAAGAATTACGGTTACGCTTCAGCACTATCTTTCGCATTATTCCTTGTCATACTAGCTTTTACTATTGTGTTCACAGTAATTACCAACCGTAATGAACTAAAAGAGTTCTTTAATGGACGTAAACAAAGAAAAGCTAGAAAAAAAGCATTAGCTGAAATGGAAGGAAGTGCAAAATATGAGTAAATCAATGAGTTCAGCTTCTAATGCTGATGTGAACAAAAGAAGTAGAAAGCTTGAAAATAAAATTAAACGAGATAAATTAATCATCTATATAGTTGTCTATACCTTTTTAGCATTACTAGTGCTTGTATCTGTCGTTCCGTTTTGGATTGTTTTAATTAATTCAACGAGAGATGGTATGTCGATTTCGACACAAGGTATGAGCTTGTTTCCAGGTAAAAGCTTGGTTGAAAACTACAAAATACTCACAAGTAATGCTGACGTCGTTCAAGGTTTCTTAAATTCATTAAAGATTTCGATTTTGGTAACCATATTATCAGGATATTTCTCCGCTTTAACTGCGTATGGTTTTCATATGTATAATTTCAGAGGAAAGAACTTTTTATTCGGAATTATCCTTGTCTTTATGATGGTACCTAGTCAGTTGGCATTTCTAGGATATGTCAAATGGATGACACAACTTGGCCTTATGGATACACATGCCGCTTTAATTATTCCTTCAATTGCTTCGATTGGAACAGTATTTTTCTTAAGAGCATATATCAGTTCTTCGCTTAGTAAAGAATTAATTGAATCAGCAAGGATTGACGGTGCGGGAGAACTTTATATCTTTCATAGAATCGCACTACCTTTAATGGCACCAGGGGTGGCCACTATGTCGATCTTTACGTTCATCGGATCTTGGAACAATTATTTAAGTGCTAGAGTTATATTAAGTTCTAAAGGAAAAGAAACATTACCGATGGTTATTTCATCCTTGAAAGCATTAAAAATCTGGCATCAAAATCAAGGTGCAATCTATCTTGGATTTGCAATCTCTATTATACCAATTGTTGTTGTATTCATATTTGCATCTAAGTATTTAATAGAAAATATTTCTGCTGGTGCTGTCAAAGGTTAGTGAAATAAATTCGATTCAGCTTTAAGGAAGGGAAATAATATGAAAGATACTAACCTCTATTTAGGTGATTCTAGGTTATTCACAGATTCAAAAGAGGTACTGTTTGAAACCTTAACTTTTAAAAACGATACGTATTTTAAAATTGAGAATATAGACCACATGGCTCCTTTTTTTATGACGATTGTCAGCGATGTGGATTTTTGGTTATTTGTTTCGAGTACTGGTGGTGTAACTGCTGGGCGTAAAAGCCCTGAAACAGCTCTGTTTCCATACTATACAGACGACAAAATTCACGATAGCAAAGATACTACTGGTCCAGATGCGCATTTTATCGTTACCAAACAGAAGAAAACGTCGCTTTGGGAACCGTTCATAACACAGCATTCAAATGTATACAAAATCACAAGAAACTTATATAAAAACACCATTGGAAACAAGGTGGTCTTTGAAGAAATCAACCACGATTTAGAGTTGATATATCGATATACTTGGGCGACAAGCAATAGATACGGAATCGTGAAAGAAAGCGAATTAATTAATCTATCGACAGAGAAAGTGACGGTGAATGTACTTGACGGCATAAGAAACATCTTACCATATGGGGTTGACACTTTGAGTCAGATTTCTCGTAGCACGCTAATCGATGGCTACAAAAGATGCGAGCTCATTCAGCCATATGGTCTAGGCATTTATGCACTCAGTTCAATCATCTCTGATAAGGCTGAACCGAGTGAATCTTTGAAAGCAACTGTTGTTTGGTCTGTTGGATTTGAGCAACCCTTATATTTGCTTTCTGAACAGCAAACTAAAAACTTTATCAATCAAAAGCATCTTCAAACCGAGTTTGATGTAAAGGGGAGAAGAGGGGCTTATTATATTTCCAGTGAAGTAAACCTATTATCTGAAGAGACTAAAGAGTGGGTAATTGTAGCTGATTTGAATCAAACCGCCTCGAAAATAGAAGCACTTCTCGAAAAATTGAGTGTACCTAGTCAAATGCTATTGGAACTAAAAGCAGACATTGATATAGGATGTGAAAATCTTAGAAAATTGGTGTATGACGCTGATGGTTTCCAAGCAACAGCTAGTACGAAAGTAGCGAATAGGCATTTTTCTAATACACTCTATAACATTATGAGAGGCGGTATATACGCCGACGGATATAAAATCAAAACCTCAGATTTGGCTGAGTTTATACAGAATTGGAACAAGGAAGTTTATAATGAGAACATAGATTTCTTGGCACAATTAAAACATGAAGAAGACTACTTTGATTTAATTGAAAAGGTAGATAATATCTCCAATCGAGATTTGGCAAGACTGGTGAGAGAGTATTTACCATTAACCTATTCAAGGAGACATGGCGATCCAAGTCGGCCTTGGAATAAGTTTAACATCGACATAGCAAAGCAAAATGGTGAAAAAAACTTAAATTTTGAAGGAAATTGGAGAGATATCTTCCAAAACTGGGAAGCGCTATCACTATCGTATCCTGGCTATATTGAAAGTATCATAGCTAAATTTGTCAACGCGTCAACTGCGGATGGTTACAATCCATATCGCATCACAAAACAAGGTGTGGATTGGGAGGTTTTAGACTCTGCAGATCCGTGGTCAAACATAGGCTATTGGGGTGATCATCAAGTCATCTATCTTCTAAAATTACTTGAGCTTTCTAAACGCTATCATCCTGAAAAATTAAATACTCTTTTAGACAAAGAGATATTCGTATATGCCAATGTTCCTTATCGTATAAAAGGTTTAGATGACCTAATAAAAGATCCAAAAAACACGATTCTCTTTGATAAAGAACTCGCACTAGCAATAGATAAAAAGGTAGAGCTGTTAGGTGCAGATGGTAAACTCATGTTTTGTGATGAGTCACTATATCATGTAAACTTAATGGAAAAACTGTTAGTTGTTGCATTGGTTAAGCTGACGAATTTCATTCCTAGAGGTGGGATTTGGATGAATACCCAGCGTCCTGAGTGGAATGATGCGAACAATGCTTTAGTTGGTAATGGTGTCTCTATGGTGACCCTTTATTACCTATATAGATATCTTGATTTTCTTGAAAAAGTACTTGAAGATATCAATCATGAAATCATTTTATCTAAAGAAGTCGCAGAAATGTTTTTAGGTGTTGATGGCATATTTGATGGCTTAAAGCATGCGCTAAGTGCAATTTCAAGTGAGAGTACATTTGTCATCGTCAAGCAGCTTGGATTTGTAGGTGAAACTTACCGAAACAAAATTTATTCACATGGTTTTACAGGCGATAAATCATCTATAAGCATCAAGCAACTTAAAAGCTTTGTGAAAAATACTAAAATTGTTTTAAAGGATTCAATTGAAGCAAACAAACGCGAAGATCATCTTTATCATGCATATAATCTTGTAAAGTTCAGCACAAACGCATGTCAAATCTCACATCTGTATGAAATGTTAGAAGGACAGGTCGCTGTATTAAGCTCAGGTGCTTTAAATGCAAAAGAATCAATTGAATTGTTAAAAGCTTTAAAATCAAGCCAAATCTACCGTGAAGATCAAAACAGCTATATGCTCTATCCAAACAGAGAATTGCCAAAGTTCTTAGAGAAGAATATTATTCCGGAATCAGCAGTTCTTAAGTCAAAAGTGTTAACTACTGAACTTGAAAAAGGGTTGACGCGTTTTGTTGAGAAAAGTATATTAGATAAATATCATTTTAACGGTGAATTTAGAAATGGTAACGAAATTACAAATGCAATAGTTGAATCAGGCGAATATACTCTAGAAGAGGCTTTAGAAGTTGGAGCACTTTTCTCAGAATTATTTGACCATCATTCGTATACTGGACGCTCAGGAACTTTCTATAAATACGAAGGTCTTGGCTGCATCTATTGGCACATGGTATCGAAGCTTGTTCTAGCAGTTCAAGAAAGCCACGATGCAGCATATGTTGAGGCACCATTTAGCGATGAGGTTAGCCTACTATCCGAATATTTCCATGATACGAAAAATGGTATCGGCGTTGAAAAGACGCCACTTGAGTACGGTGCATTTCCAACAGATGCCTATTCGCATACACCTGGGTTTGCAGGGGTTCAACAGCCTGGGATGACCGGTCAGGTAAAAGAAGACATCTTGTCTAGATTAAGCGAACTTGGTGTAGCTGTAGTTGACGGAGAAATCAATTTTAATCCCAAATTGCTTTCCAAAGATGAGTTTTTAAAAGCGGAATACGAATGGCAACTGCCTGAAAAAAACATTACGCTTGGTAAAAATCAAATCGGTTTCACGGTTTGTACAATACCAGTCGTTTATGAACTTTCGAATTTCCAAGCGATCACGGTTATTTATGATAATGGGGATCGATATACTTTTGAAAACGCCATTAAACTCAATCGTGAAATTAGCAACCGTATCTTCAGTAGAGACCGTTCAATAGATAAAGTAATAGTAAGAGTTAGCTATTAGTGCTTAAATTTTAGACCACTCATATTGGGTGGTCTTTTATTATGCCGAAATTTCGAAGGTGACAATAACGCCAAAAATTTATCGTTCAGAGTTAAGAAAAATAAATTGACAATGATATATTATAAGAATAGTATATATCTAAAAGATATATATGTGAAAAATATGAGGTTAAACATGTCTAAGAAAAAAACGCAATTTGTGATATTAGGACTTTTGAGTGAAGGCCCATTGACGGGATATGATATCAAAAAAATAATCGATCTAAGGTTTGGTTTTTTTTGGAACGAAAGCTATGGTCAAATCTTCCCAATGCTAAAGCAGCTGTCTCAAGACCATTTGATAGAGTTGATTCCTGATGTTGACATGAGCTCAAGTTCTTCAAAAAGAGAAAAAAACTATTATCAAATTACAGAACAAGGTAGAATGACTTTATTGAATTGGTTGGAAGAACCAGTTGAGACAGAAACGGTAAGATTCGAAATTCTTCTTAAAATGTATTTTTCAAATGAAGTGGATTCTGAAGTGATGAAAAAGCATATAAACGCTTTTAAATTGAGATACTTAGAGAAACTTGCGATGCTGGACTTATTTTCTACTGAGTTAAAACCCCTAGTAAATTTACACAATAACCATGAAGAGGTATTAAGTGTTATCAATTTTGGTCAAAAGGTATATCGTGCATATGTACAGTGGAGCGATGAAACATTGGAGCAATTAGAAAAGAAAAAACGAGGTGGATCGTATGAGACAAAAAATTAGGAAAACACTTGCTTTAATTGCACTACTAATCTTTCCTATTACATTAAACTATTTTTCGCCGTATGTATCAATAGATGGTGCAATGGTTGGCATCATATCTGGAAGCGTCATCGTATTTATCGTACAGTTTTTAAGTGGAATCATTCTCGGTAGGGCATGGTGTGGTTGGCTATGCCCAATGGCTGGATTGAGTGAGATAACGCTTCAGATTAACTCTAAAAATGTGAATATTAAAAATCTCAGAAGAGTTAGACTCAGTATTTTTACTGTCTGGGTAAGTATTTTGATTTTAGGATTTATACTTGCTGGTGGTATTAAAGGGATAGATCCTTTTCACCTTACCGAAAACATCCTATCGGTTGACGCACCAATGAAATATATCGTCTATTATTCTGTACTTTTTATTTTTACAGTCCTTTCGCTTACGATTGGTAAACGCGGAGGCTGTCAATCCATCTGCTGGATGTCACCATTTTTAGCAGCAGGCTATCATGTTGGAAAGGCTTTGAAGATCCCACAACTCAGAATTTATGCCCAAAAGGACCAATGCATCAATTGCGGTATTTGTGATAAAAAGTGTCCTATGAGTTTGCCAGTGAAAACGCTATTGAAAACGGGAAAAATTAGTACATCTGACTGTATTCTTTGTGGTGAGTGCGTTGATCATTGTCCGAAAAACGTGCTTAGCTATCAATTTACTGTGATAAAATAGATCAAATATAACATTAACGTAATATTTGTCAAAAATGATTGCATTCATATTTGAACAATGGTATCATTAGGAGACTTAAATTATATTTGTTTCAAGTACCTGAATTAGTGTTAAAGCATTACGCCTGATTTCGTATTTGTAGTAGTAGGTTTAAGATTAAAAATTAGGAGGTACCACATGAACGGTACAGTTAAATGGTTTAACGCAGATAAAGGTTTTGGTTTTATTACAGGAGATGACGGCAAAGATGTATTTGCTCACTTCTCACAAATCAACTCTAACGGTTTCAAAACTTTAGAAGAAGGACAACGTGTTTCTTTCGAAGTAGCTCAAGGTCCTAAAGGTCCTCAAGCTGAAAACATCACAGTTATCGGTTAATTAGAAGCCTTAGATAGTTAAATATCAAAACGCATTTAAAACCTCTTTGAGAAATCAAAGAGGTTTTTTATTTTGCAACAATCTCGCTTGTGGTAAAATCTTAAGGCTCGATGCCTGAAGTTTTTATTTTGTCCGGAAAAAGTGATAGCTTTATAATAAAAAAGGTATAGATATAGTATGTTTCACTAAAGGGGGATTCTATGCAAGTGAGGAAGATGTCTTTAAGAACGGCTATATTAACGCCTTTTATCATCATTATGATCATCATGGTTATTGTATTTCTACTACTGTGGCAAGCAAACTATGATTGGATTGCGCAAGAGCAAGGCGGCAAAATCGTCAATGCACTTAGCGATAATGCAAAACAGCGTGTTTCTTATATGTTGGCAGAGCCGCAGCGCATTAATAAGATGTACGCTCAAGTCATTACGCTGAACCAATACTTTGAAGAAGATGATCTAAACGGCTTGCAGCAATACACACTCGAGCTTTCTAAATCGGTTCGAAGTGAAGTCCCACAAATAAGTGTTATCAGTTATGGCGACGAGATGACCAATTTCCTCGGCTATAGAATTACTGAAGCAGTGGATCAGTTTGACTTAATGTTACAAGATCCTCGAACTGAAGGACAGCTCAACATCTATCAAGGAGAATTTGTCACCAGTCCTATTGTCGGTTCATATGAGGGTTATGACCCTAGAACACGCCCTTGGTATGCACCAGTTAAAGAAAACCCCATCGTTCAGTGGTCGAAAATCTATATTAATATGGATGAAAAAAATGAAGCAACTATTTCTTCACTGGTACCTATCTTAGATAAATCTGGCAATTTTAAAGGTGTAGCAGATATAGATGTTAAGCTGTCAGGTATCAATGAATTTTTAACGACCGAAATAAACAAGGGTAATGGCATTATCTATATAGTAGATGAGGAATGGGCCGTAATTGCACATTCTTTAGAAACGGAAACGGTTAAAGTCACATCGCAAAATCCACCTGAAGGTGAACTCTTTTTAGCTGCTTCAAGTGAAAACCGAGTTGAAAGTGCAAGCGCAAACTATCTAATTAAAAATAAATCAGCAAATGACATCGTTCATCGAATCGAAATTGATGGCGAAAAGTACTTCACAATGATCTCTGCATTAGAAGACCCACAGGGGTTAAAATGGCGAATCGTCACTGTCATTCCTGAAAATGATTTACTGGGTGTCGTAAAATCACGCCAGACCCTTTCAACGATAGGGATTGTAGGACTTATTTTAATCGCCACCATATTAGGTTTGATGATTCTAACCAGAGTCGTACGGCCAATAAGGAAGGCATCATTTATTGCCTCAGAGGTAAGTGAGGGAAACTGGAATGCTCAATTTACACATGATCGATTTGACTTTTATGAGACGAATCAGTTGATTCATGCCCTTTCTGTCATGATTGAAAATTTAAAATCCTCTTTTTACGAAATCAAGATTAGTCAGGAAAAATATCAATCACTTGTAGAAAATGTAGACAACATGATTTACAGTATTTCAAAAGAAGGTAACTTTATATCAGTGAATTCATCTTTTGAGAAACTGGTTCGTCGTGAAAGAACAGAAATTGTCGGTGCACCAATAGAATCAATCTTTTCATCAGAAGAAAATAAAAGGTATTGGCGAAATACAATTAATGAAATTATCAAGGAAAAGGAAAAGGTGAACCTTCAGTTCAATTTTATTTCAGAAAACAATCAGCAAATGACTTTAAAAGTCAATTTGATTCCAATTTTAGATGAGCAAGGAGAGGTTGAACTGATATTAGGCTCCAACACAGATATTACAAGTCTTATTGAGGCGCAAGATGAGATTAATCGATTGGTTGAAGGTGAGAAGGAGAAACTTGAGAAACTCGTTTTAGAAAGAACTGAAGCGCTACGTCTTGCAATGGATGAACTGGTTGAGAAGGAGAAAATGGCATCACTCGGATCCTTGGTATCTGGCATTTCTCACGAAATTAATACACCACTTGGCGTTGCTGTCTCTGCTGGTTCGTTTATAGAAAAATTACTTTCAGATTTTCAATTAAAACTGGTTAACAATGACGTCTCGAAAAATGATTTCATCAAATTTGTCAATAACATGGAGGAAAGTAGTACCATTATAAATACCAATCTTATACGAGCAGCTGAACTGGTTAAAAGTTTCAAAGAAATTGCAGTTTATCAAAGCATAGAAGGTAAAGTGAAATTTAATCTGTTTAACTATGTGACAGCAACTGTATTGAGCTTAAAGCATGAGTATAAAAGTTCGGCGCACCAAATTGAAATCGACTGTGATAAGACGCTCGAAATTCAAAGCTATCCAGGCGCATTTTCTCAAATCCTGACGAATTTATTGATGAACTCGTTTGTACATGGGTATAGTGAACGTAATAATGGTAGTATTTTGATTAAGTTTGAAGTCGATCAAAAGATGCTCAAAATGATATACAAAGATGATGGTGTCGGTATATCTGAGGAAAGCTTATCTAAGATATTTGACCCATTCTTTACAACAAATCGCAGTAAAGGCGGCAGTGGTCTTGGGCTTAATATCGTTTATAATCTTGTGACGCGTCAGCTCAACGGTAGAATCACTTGTCAATCAAAGCTAGATGAAGGAACAACCTTTATTATGGAAATGAGCCTTGAGGATTAGAAAAGGAGTATAGAATGAAGAAATGGGAAGAGAATTCATCTATTAATCTAGATTTTTTAAAAGAGGATACTGAAGAGAAGAAAAACGTAAAAAAACCACTAAAAATCATCATCGCTGATGACGATCAGGAAGTGCATAGCATAA
The DNA here is from genome assembly GCF_058683495.1 of Fusibacter sp. QWL-12. Lineage (NCBI taxonomy): Bacteria > Bacillati > Bacillota > Clostridia > Eubacteriales > Fusibacteraceae > Fusibacter > Fusibacter sp. QWL-12. Next base: position 577,937 of record NZ_CM178745.1, on the reverse strand, counting down.
CAAAAATGATTCTTAGAGATTTTACCTTTGAAGGGCATAGTCTTGAGTTTATCGACACGTATTCTGGCGCAGAAACAAAGGAAGCACTCATGCTACATCCAGATACAGCGATTATCTTTTTAGATGTGGTCATGGAGAGAAACCATTCAGGACTTGAAGTTGTAGAGTACTTGAGAAAAACCCTTTGTAACAACCTTACCCGAATTGTTTTAAGGACAGGTCAGCCGGGTGAAGCGCCAGAGGATAGCGTTATTCGGGAGTATGATATCAACGATTATCGATTAAAAACTGAAATGACCGTACAGCGATTGACGACGACTTTATATACAGCTCTTAGAAACTTTAGAGATCTGAGAAAAATTGATAAAAATCGAAAGGGCTTAGAAAAAATCATTAAGGCGAGCTCGAATCTTTTTAAACACAATTCAATGGACGATTTTTTTAACGGTATACTAAATCAACTCTCTTCATTTTATACAGAGGAAACGGATCTTTTATTTATTAGAGAAAAATCTCCAATTGAAGAAGATGCACATATTGGTGGTATCGTTACTCTAGAGCAAATGAATCGCCCGACGATTGTAGCCGCTTCAGGAAAATATGCTAAATTTATTGGTAAATCAGTAGGAGAAGTGGAAGAGCTTAAAAACGTCTTTCAGTGGATGAACACACATACGAATTCGCTTCAGGAGATTAACTATTTACCGAATGGTTTTATCATTAAAAAAAGTGGAAAAAATCAACTGAACAATTATATTTTTATTGAAGGGGACAAGTCGTTATACGATTTTGAGTTGGTGAATTTATTCTTGACCAATTACTCTGTTGCACTGGATAACTATATTTTAAACTCCCTGATTTCCAATACTCAGAAGGAAATTATCATTACATTAGGAGAAGTGGTTGAAAAGCACTTTGATGAAACGGGTGGCCACATCAGAAGAGTATCAGAAATGATGTATCGATTTGCTTTGCTCAATCATTTCTCATATTCAGAATGTGAAATGATAAAGGTAGCTAGCACCATGCATGATGTGGGTAAAATAGCCATTCCAGATGCTATTTTAAAGAAACCGGGTAAGCTGACTACAGAAGAGTTTGAAATCGTTAAAAAGCACGTAACGATTGGCTATCAGATACTGAGCAAATCCGATCTGGACATTTTAAAGCTAGCAGCTGAAATAGCGCTACACCATCATGAAAAATACGATGGAAAAGGGTATCCAGCAGGACTCAAAGGTCGTGAAATACCACTCAGTGCAAGGATGATGGCAATCGTCGATGTCTTTGATGCGATGACTCATAAAAGAGTCTATAAGGATGCCATCAGCATAGAAGAGACGATTGCATTCTTAAGGGCCAATAAGAATCATCACTTTGATCCCAACTTAGTTGAGATGTTTGTAACGAATGTAGATGAGATACTTGAAGGGCTTGAAAACACATGATAAGAAACTTAATTAATTGGATAGCGAATAACCAACAAGACACAGTACTGTGTCTTGTTTCATTTTGATTAGAGGAATCTACAAAAATATTTGGAGGTTCATCCAATTAACATTATCATAAGCTTCACGTATAATGGCATTAGTAAATAAAGAATCTATTAAATAGAGAATTGAGATTACGGAGGAATTATGGCAAAGGTATCTTTGAAAAACATCACAAAAATTTATGATAACGGTTTTCAAGCTGTTAAAGGCATTGACTTAGAAATTAAGGATAAAGAGTTTATGATCCTTGTTGGTCCTTCTGGTTGTGGTAAAACGACGACTCTTAGAATGATCGCAGGACTTGAAGAAATAAGCAAAGGTGAAATGAGCATTGGCGATGTGGTTGTCAATAATGTCGCACCTAAAGATAGAAATATCGCAATGGTTTTCCAAAACTACGCTTTATATCCACACATGAGTGTATATGACAATATGGCTTTTGGGTTAAAGCTTCAAAAAACGCCAAAAGAAGAAATCAAAGAGAGAATTGAGAAAACAGCTAAGATTCTTGATATCGAACAACTTTTGACTAGAAAACCGAAACAATTATCAGGTGGTCAAAGACAAAGGGTTGCTTTAGGTCGAGCAATCGTTCGTAAACCAGAAGTATTTTTAATGGATGAACCGCTTTCTAACTTAGATGCTAAGCTGAGAGTACAAATGAGAGCTGAGTTAATCAAACTTCACAATGATCTTCAAACGACTTTCGTATATGTAACACACGACCAAACTGAAGCGATGACAATGGGTAGCAGAATTTGTGTTATGAATGATGGTATCATTCAACAAGTTGCTGAGCCTAAAGTAATTTATAATCATCCAGCAAATATGTTCGTTGCAAGCTTCATCGGTGCACCACAAATGAACTTCTTACAAGGTACATTAACTGAAAAAGCAGGTAAAATCGTCGCTCAAATCGATGGCTTTGAAGTTGTACTTAACGACGCTGCTTCTGCTAAAGTTAAAGCTGGCAATTATATAGGTAAAGAAGTAGTTGTTGGTGTTCGTCCAGAGGACATTAAAATTGTCGGTGAAAATGAAGGCTTAAATGTAAAAGTTGAGGTAACTGAGTTATTAGGAAGTGATTTAAACGTTTACTTCTCATTTAAAGGTAGACAATATATCGCAAAAGCTGATGCGCATGTAGATTTAAAGTTTAATCAAAATATCTCTGTTGCATTTGATATGGATAAAATTCATCTGTTCGACAAAGAAACTGAGAAATCAATTCTTTTCTAGTCAGATGCATCTAATTAAGCAATCAAAATCTCCTTCTCATAAATCATGATTAATACCCTTTTTGGAGGACAGTCAGTGAATGTCTGTCCTTTTTCCTTTAGCTTTTTTTAGAATGTGATAGAATTATAATAGGGCAAAGTTCTACTAGAGGAGGGGTTATGAAAGACAAATTTTTTGAGCTGGAAGCTATTTTAAAATGTGCCATTAAGCCTATTCATAAGAAAAGGCCTAATATAAAAACGAATGAAACTTTGGTAGAATTAGATAATGGTAATTTCTTCCTCATACAGAGAACTCTGACAGAAGTTGAGTACGAGCTCGTGAAAAAATGGCTTGAGTCTGCCAATCAAGGGAAAATAAGCTCTGAGTATATGTTGCTAACTACTTCGGATGGTTATCTTAATTATCATAATGAAATAGCACTTCCCGTTCGTCTGTGGAAAATTCAATACAAAGAAAATGAAATTGAAGTAAAAGAGATTATTAAGTCCACTTTTATCGATGAGAAAATCGTCTATACCGGTGACGACGAAATCGTATTGATCATAAAAGAGAAAGAGGAGGAAGAGAGTTCTGTAACCCCGTATGAACTACAAAGTTTGCTTGAAGCTGAAGCACTTACAAGTATTCGGATTACAGTAGGCAACTTGATTACCCATCTTTCGGAGTTCCATTTATCATATGTTCAGATGAATGAGTTGACTGAGCTTGTCCATGAGTTTAAACAGAAGACACAAGTGGTTTACTTTGATTCAATGTTTTTTCCTTTAATGATAAAACGCATTAGAATGTTACTTAAATCTAGTGAAGCTGATTCAAGAGAAAAGCTACTTATGGAAACATTACTTAAACAAAATATTAGACCAGTCAATGATCAGGAGTTAGAACAAACCGCACTTGTATTTTTTGAGAACAATCTAAATATTTCTGAAACTGCAAACGAACTTTATATTCACCGCAACACATTAATTTATAGGCTTAACAAGCTTGAAAGTATTACAGGCTTTGATATTCGTAAATTTAATGATGCAATGCATTATTTTATGAGTTATCTTGGCGACAAGATTAAATAAGTCCCTAAGGGACTTTTTTTAAGATTGAGAGGCAAATAAGGAGGTTGAAATGGCATTTACAAAGGATTTTTTATGGGGATCTGCATCTGCAGCTTATCAAATAGAAGGTGCTTATGATGAAGCTGGTAAAGGACCGTCGATTTGGGACACCTGGGCTCATTTACCTGGCAAAACCTTTGAAGGAACAAATGGTGACATCGCTTGTGACCATTATCATAGAATAGAGGAAGACGTTGCTTTAATGAAAGAAATGGGGCTAAAAGCTTACCGTTTCTCGATTTCATGGCCACGAATCATTCCTGCTGGAACAGGTGCACTCAATCCTGAAGGCATCGACTTTTACAATAAACTCATTGATGAACTGATTAAATCTGATATCGTACCGATGGTAACCCTTTATCACTGGGATCTTCCACAAGCATTACAAGATGAGTACAAAGGATGGGAATCTAGAAGAATCATCGATGATTTTGTTAATTACGCAAACGTATGCTTTGAAAATTTTGCGGACAGAGTAAAGTATTGGATCGTCATGAATGAGCCCAATATATTTACTTCGTTGGGTTACCTTTTAAAACTTCATCCACCAGGGCTTCAAGATGAAGCGATATATTTAAAAGCTTTCCATCATACTGTATTGGCACATGCAAAGACTGTAATTGCATACAAAGAAGCAGGTTATGATGGGATGATTGGTTCAAGTATCGCATACACGCCAACCTATGCAGCTTCTGAGAGTCAAGAAGATCAAAGAGCAAAACGCAACTTTGATGTAACTGGACCACTATGGTACTTAGATGGTTATTATAAAGGAGCTTATCCAGTTGCTGGTGTGGCGTATTATACTAAAAAGGGCGTTATGCCAGTCGTCACTAGAGCTGACGAAACGATGATGGCTGCCGCTGCTGAGCTTGCAGACTTTATCGGTATCAACTACTATCAGACTGCGACTATAGCTCACAATCCAGAAGATGGTGTTGGCTTTAGTGAAATGAATACATCTGGTAAAAAAGGAACTCAATCAGAGAATGGTATACCAGGTCTTTATAAACAGGTTCATAACGATAAATTGGAATATACGGACTGGGATTGGGCGATCGATCCGGACGGTCTTCGTTATGGGTTAGAAATATTAAACAAAAGATACGGTTTGCCAATTATTATCAGTGAAAACGGTTTAGGGGCTTATGATGTCCTTACTGAAACTGGAGAAATTAACGACGATTATAGAATTGATTTTTTACGCAAACATATTTTAGCCTGTGAAACTGCAATGTCACATGGCGTTAATTTGCTTGCTTATTGCACATGGTCATTTACAGATTTATTGAGCTGGTTAAATGGCTATAAGAAGCGATATGGTTTTGTACACATTGATTTTGAGTCAGAAGCGCTTAAAAGAACGAAGAAAAAGTCTTACTATTGGTATCAAAATGTTATTGCTACGAATGGTGAGGAACTGTAGGTGACTATGAAATATTTAGCGATAGATATTGGGGGGTCTGCTATCAAGTCAGCAATTATTGACGCTGAAGGTAATATTTATGAAAAGACGAGTTTACCAACCCCCAAAACGAATTTTAATGACTTTATGGAACGATTAACTCAAATTGTTCAGTGGGGCAAAAGTATAACACCTTTATCAGGGATTGCTTTAAGCCAACCCTGTGTTACAAACGCTGAGACTGCAGAAGCACTAAGTGAAGGTGCATTAATCTATATTAAAAATACGAATCCAGCGAAATTGCTCGGAGAGAAATTCGACTTACCCTATTCAGCTGAAAACGATGGCAATTGTGCCGCATTAGCTGAAATCTGGATCGGTGGCGCTAAAAATTCAAGTGATATTGCACTTGTGGTTTGTGGCTCTGGTATTGGTGGCGCAGTTGTCATCGACCGAAAAATCAAAACTGGCGTCAATCGATTTGCAGGCGAGTTTGGTATGTTTGTAATGGGAATGGATGATTTTGGAACACCTCTCACTTGGAGTTTTAAAGGTGCGACACTGTCTTTGGTTAAGGATTATGCTCAGAGAGTAGGAAAAGATTATCGTTATTTAGATGGCAAAAAGGTCTTTGAATATGCGGATGCTGGAGATGCAGACGCGATTGCAAGTGTTGATTCATTCTTTAGATACTTTGCGTTTGGTGTTCACAATATTCAACATGTATATGACCCTGAGATTGTATTAATTGGTGGTGCTATCAGCGGGAGACATGATTTTATTGAGAGGCTGAATTTGCAGTTAGACTGGTTGAATGATCAAATCGAATGGTTATTGGCAAGACCAAAAGTGGCAATTTGTGAATGTGGTGCTGATGCAAATTTACTTGGTGCGGTCTACCATTTATTAAATAATCGAATGCATCAAATTTAGGTTTGATGGTTGACGATTGAATTCATAAAGTGTTATGATTAGAAAGTCGAAAACGATTTCGGTGTTTTCTTCAAGGAAGGAATGATTCTAATGGTTACAATTTATGACATCGCAAAAGCATGTGGCTGCTCCAGTGCGACAGTGTCAAAAGCCCTCAATAATTACCCTGACGTTAGTGCCAAAACGAGGGAAAAGATTCTCAAAAAGGCAAAAGAATTAGGCTTTGTTCCTAATTTACAAGCCAGAGCACTAATTACAAACAAGACATGGAACATTGGTGTTCTTTTTGAAGATAAAAGCCACAGCGGTTTAACGCATTACTTTTTCTCTCAAGTTCTGCAAGGTGTAAAAGAGCAGGCTGAAGAGAAGGGCTATGATATAACATTTATATCCAAAAATTTGGGTGGCGTTGAGATGACTTATCTGGAACACTGTAATCGCCGAAAAATCGATGGTGTTGTCATTGCCTGTATCGATTTTGAAGATCCACAAGTAACTGAACTTATGGAAAGTGACTTGCCAGTAGTAGCAATTGATTTTATAACAAGCCATATTGGGTCTATCGTTTCTGATAATGTAAAAGGCCTATATGAGATTACTAAATATATGATATCACTTGGACACAAAGACATCGTTTATGTCTATGGACACGAGACACACGTAACTGAAGAACGAATAAGAGGTTTTCGAAAAGCACTTGATGAAGCGGGTATTCCTTTCAGTGAAAGAATGTTAGTGAAATCTAAGTACAGTGAACGAGAAGACAGTGAAGAAGCTGTTGAGTACATTGTAAAAAGAGGTAATTTACCAACAGCTATCATTTTTCCTGATGATTGTGCTGCGATTTGGGGAATAAAAACGCTTCGCTCGCACGGTATTAAGGTGCCCGAAGATATCTCCGTTGCAGGCTTTGACGGCGTAGAAATAGGAGAAATGATTTACCCTAGATTGACGACGATCCGCCAAGATACCTCGAGATTAGGTAAGGAAGCTTCTCTTCGATGTATTCAAATGATAGAAACTAAAGTACACAATCCAACGATGACAACTATTGGTGTAGAGCTGATAGAGGGCGGAACTGCTATGCCGCCAAGATCAAAGGATATCGTTTTAAAACCTAAAAATCAAAAATAGTTTTATGTATAACAACCTAAAAAGACTCGAACAATTCATAATTGATTTGTTCGAGTCTTTTTATTCATACTTTAATATCCTATTTAGGTTCAAAGTCAAATGATGTTTGATGCTTGTACGGTTGATCGGGATAAGACAACTTAACTACATCTAGTTTAGAGTTTGCAACGTTTGTTAAATCTTGAGTCTCAAAGCAGATACCAGCTCGATTATTAAACTGATAACCAGATGGGCTAAGTGCCGAGTCTAGATAATTGCCACTGTAAATGACGGCATAAGGCTGTGTCGTCATCACTTTTAATTTTCTACCAGAGTTCAAATCGATAAGTTCTGCGAGTGGATTAATGCCATTTGATTTAAAAGGATGATCAATGCCTCGTGCTCCTTTTATGTCCTCACATTCAGAAGATGTGATTTCAGAGATTAAACGAGTTTCTGTAAAATCCATGTCAGAGCCTTTAAGAGGAACGAGTTGAACGGGAAGACTGAATGCGTTCATCTTTGCAAAATGTGACGCGTTTAGTTTAAGATGATGCGTTTTGATTGAAGTGCTTAAATTGCCACTTAAGTTAAAATAGCTGTGATTTGTTAAAGAAAAATAAGCCGGCTGTGAAGGCGTTGCAGTGTATTCTATGATTAACGCTTCCTCTTTAACCGTGTAAACCAATTCATATTTAACTTCAAAGGGGTGTGCCATTAAATAAGGGTGAATCAAAGTAAATTTAGCGTGGTTTGGAGAGATAGATTCTAGCGACCAGATTACATTATGAAGCCCATCTCTACCTGAGTGCAGCGCATTTTCGTTGATAGAGCAATCCAACTGATAGTTGCGTTCACCTAAAGGCAGCTTGCCTTCTGATGTTCGACCTGCAACTGGACCAACAAAACAGCCAATAAATAGTGGATTGGTCCAATAATCATCTATGTTATCGTATTTAAGGACGACATTTGTTCTTTTTCCATTCTGATCTTTCGCCATTATTTCTGTTATGATACCGCCTAGGTTTAGTATCTTAACTGTAAAGCCAGTGTTGCTTTCTAATTTATATTCCTTAATGGTCTGCATATACTTACCTCCTTTCAGAATAAGCACATCATACTTGCCTTTTTCAGAGCTGTCAAGGGGTGGTTTTGATATTTGCACATAAAATAAAAAAAATAGTAACACGACAAATTTTTATATTGACCTGTCAAAAAGTTTTAAGTATAATTTAAATATCGAAAACGTTTTCGAAAACAAGAACGAGTGTATACACTGTTTTAGGGTTTTGTAAAACTATTTTTTTAAAGCAATGTCGAAAACGATTTCGAAAAATATTTGAAATAATCCCCACTTGAGGGTGCAATCATAAGACGAGAGGAAACAACATGGAGAAATATCTAGACAAGTCGCTAAACCCAAGAGAAAGAGCAGTTGATTTAGTATCGAAGATGACATTAGAAGAAAAAGTAAGCCAATTAAGTTATAATGCTGCTGCAATCGAGAGACTTGGCGTTCCTTCCTATAACTGGTGGAATGAATCTCTACATGGTGTTGCAAGAGCAGGTACTGCGACGATGTTTCCACAAGCGATTGGATTAGCAGCAATGTTTGATGACGAGAGATTGTTTCATGTCGCTGAAATTTGTGCGACAGAAGCAAGAGCAAAGTTTAATCAGAGTCAAAGATTTGGGGATACGGGCATTTATAAAGGATTAACCATGTGGTCGCCAAATATTAATATATTTAGAGATCCTAGATGGGGAAGAGGACAAGAAACCTATGGTGAATGTCCATTTCTAACGGCTAGACTTGGTATTGCTTTTGTTAAAGGGCTCCAAGGAGAAGGCAAACATTTAAAGACGGCTGCATGTGCAAAACACTTCGCAGTACACAGTGGTCCAGAAGGAATCAGACATGAGTTTGATGCAATCGCTTCTCCAAAAGATTTATCAGAAACTTATTTACCCGCCTTTGAAGCACTTGTAAAAGAAGCTAATGTCGAAAGCGTTATGGGTGCATATAATCGGGTTAATGGTGAAGCGGCATGTGCCAGTGAATTCTTAACTGGTAAACTAGAGGAATGGGGTTTTGAAGGTCATTTTGTCTCAGACTGTTGGGCAATTAGAGATTTCCATACAAAACATTTGATAACAAATACAGTAGAAGAGTCAGCGGCATTGGCTTTAAGACTTGGTGTTGATTGTAATTGTGGTGATAGTTACTACTACCTTCTTTCAGCTATTAAAGCAGGACTGGTTTCTGAAGATTTTGCTACTGAATCGGCGATTAAATTAATGACAACTCGATTTAAGTTGGGTTTATTTGATGATTCAGAGTTTGATACCATCAGCTATGATCTTGTAAGTTCAAAAGAGCATAAGCATTACTCGCAGGAATGTGCTGAGAAATCCATCGTTCTACTGAAAAATAATGGTATTTTACCGATTAATAGGGATAAAATAAAATCAATAGGTGTCATTGGGCCAAGTGCAGCAAGTATAGATGCACTTAGAGGAAATTATTATGGCACCGGAGATGAATACACAACATTCTTAAAAGGCATACAAGAGCGTTTCGATGGTCGAGTTTATTATGCTGAAGGCAGTCACTTGTTTAAAGACTCACTGCAACCTCTTGGCGAATATGGTGATGGATATGCAGAAGCAAAAGCAGTTGCAGCACATTCAGATTTAGTTGTACTATGTGTTGGACTGGATGCAACCATCGAAGGCGAAGAAGGTGATACAGGAAATGCATTTGCTGCTGGGGACAAAAATGATCTGTTTTTACCTAAAGTACAGCAGGAACTAGTAGATATTGTGTTAGCAATCAATAAACCAACTGTGATTGTTGTCTCAGCAGGATCAGCGATTAATCCAAAAGGTGAAAGAGCTGATGCCATATTACATGCTTGGTATCCAGGACAAATGGGTGGAAAAGCTTTAGCCAATATCCTATTTGGTGAGGTTTCGCCATCAGGTAAGCTACCCGTTACGTTCTACGAGGATGTAAAACTATTACCAGATTTTGAAGATTATAAGATGATCAACAGAACTTACAGATATGCAGAAAACAATGTACTTTATCCGTTTGGTTACGGATTGACATATTCTAAAGTCAACATCAATGAACTCAGTTATGACTCTAATACTGATCTAGCAAGCTTGTGGATTGAGAATTTAGGGGAATATGATACGGATGAAGTGATTCAACTTTACATGAAAGATCTTGAATCAAATGATGCTGTAAGAAATTATACTTTATGTGGTTTTAAGAGAGTTCATGTAAAACGAAGTGAAAAAATTAAGATTGAACTAAAGATTCCAAGAAGTGCATTTGAAGTTGTCGATGATAATGGTGACAGAAAAGTGCAAAGTAACAAATTTAGATTGTTTGCAGGCATCAGCCAACCAGATGAACTCAGCCAAGAGTTAACTGGTATACCGGTAAGTAGTATTGAAATTGTTTTAAAGTAATGTATCAAAGTAATTGTGTTAGGATTCAATTGTTTCAGACGTCAATGATGCAAACTAGAGATTTTAGCCTAGAAATCACTAGTTTACATAAACTAAGTTTTAAAAAATAGTTAGGGGGAAGACGATGAGAAAACTTATAAGTTTATTATTAGTCGTATTGATGGTATTTAGCCTAGCAGCTTGTAGCAGTTCAAGTAATGATACGACTACAACCGCAGCAGCGGCAGAAACAAATGTAACTGAAGCAACAACTAGCTCAGGTTCAACTGAGAAAACTGTACTTAACGTATGGTCATTTACTGAAGAAGTTCCAGGTATGATTACAAAGTATTTAGAATCGCATCCAGATTTCGCAGCTAAATACGAAATTAAAACAACTGTCATCGCAACAACTGATGGCGCTTACCAACCAGCACTAGACCAAGCATTAGCTTCTGGCGGTGCAGATGCACCTGATCTTTTCACAGCTGAAGCAGCATTCGTTCTTAAATATACTCAAGGCGATGCATCTCAATATGCAGCACCTTACAAAGATTTAGGCATCGATGTTGATAACGCTATTAAAGCAGCTGATATCGCTCAATATACAGTAGATATCGGTACAAATCCAAATGGGGATGTAGTCGGTTTAGGCTATCAAGCTACTGGTGGTGCTTTTATTTATCGTCGTTCAATAGCAAAAGATACTTGGGGCACTGATGATCCAGCTGAGATCGCAAAAATCATCGGACCCGGTTGGGACAAATTCTACTCAGCAGCAGCTGATCTTAAAGCTAAAGGATACGGAATCGTTTCAGGCGATGGCGACATCTGGCATGCAGTAGAAAACAGCTCTGATACGCCTTGGGTTGTTGATGGTAAATTAAACATCGACCCTAAACGTGAAGCTTTCTTAGACCTTTCGATGCAACTTAAAGAAAATGATTACCACAATGACACACAAGACTGGCAAGATGCTTGGTTTGCTGACATGAAAGATGCTGGCGCTAAGAAAATCTTCGGTTACTTTGGTCCAGCTTGGATGATCAATTACGTTATCGCTGGTAACAGTGGCGATACATTTGGTGATTGGGCAGTTTGTGAACCACCTATCGGCTTCTTCTGGGGCGGTACTTGGGTACTTGGTGCAGCATCATCAGATAACAAAGAAGCAGTTGGTGAAATTATCAATTGGATTACACTTGATACAACAGAACAAGGTTTACAATATATGTGGGCTAATGGTACTTTAAATGGCGAAGGCGGTACTAAAGACGCTGTTGCTTCTGGTACTGTAATGAGCATGTCAAATGGTGAACTTGAGTTCTTAGGTGGACAAAATATGTTTGATGTATTTATTCCAGCAAACCAATTCGCTAATGGTAAAAACTTAACGCAATACGATGAAACGATCAACACATATTGGAGAGATCAAGTAAGAGCATACACTTCTGGTTCTAAGAGCCGTGAAGATGCGATTAAAGATTTCAAACAAATGGTTGCAGATAACTTAGATGTAGAAGTAGAATAATTGTAAGATCAATGGGATAGAATAGGAAGAAGAGTAATCTTATTCTATCCCATATGTATGTATGAAACTGATAGAAGGATTTATGGGGGTGAGTGAAATTTGAAACAGAAGAAAAACGTCAGTTATGCGAAATATGGCTACATTTTTAGCTTGCCTTTTATAATTGTATTTGCAATTTTTTCGTTGTATCCAATTATTTATACTGGAGTTATCGGATTTACAGATTATAAGGGCCTCGGAACAACTACTTGGCATTTCCTAGATGAACCATTTAAGAACTTCGTTACCATTTTAAACAATGGGTCGTTTAGACAAGCACTTAAAAACACATTTATTATTTGGACTTTAAATTTCATACCACAAATTTTTATGGCATTATTATTAACTGCTTGGTTTACTTCTAGAAGAAACAAAGTTCGAGGTAAAGGTTTCTTCAAAGTATTGTTCTACATGCCTAATATCATAACTGCGGCAAGTATAGCAATCCTATTCTACTCATTGTTTAGCTATCCGGTTGGTCCGGTCAATAGCTTGCTTATGCAGTTTGGAATAATTGACAAACCTGTCTATTTTTTAGTTAGCAAAGCAAATGCTAGAGCAATTGTTGCCTTTATCCAGTTTTGGATGTGGTACGGTTATACGATGTTGATTTTGACTTCAGGTGTAATGGGAATTAATCCTGAAATTTATGAAGCTGCTGAAATTGATGGTACTTCAGGGATTCAAACTTTCTTTTACATTACGTTGCCGAATCTTAAAACCATCTTACTGTATGTTTTGATCACTAGTATGATTGGTGGTTTAAATATGTTTGATATACCAAAATTATTTATGCAGGGTGGTCCAGATAATTCGACATTAACAACTAGCGTTTTCATATACAATCAAGCCTTTAGCGGTAGTTATCTTTATAACAGAGCAGCTGCAGCAAGTATGATTATGTTTGTGATTATCGCCATTTTCTCTGGAATTTTATTCTATGTGATGAGAGATAAAGGTGAAATCGAAATAAAAAAAGAAGCAAAGCGTGCAAAAAAAGAACGTTTAAGACTACTTAAAGAAGAGGAGGCTGCACAATGAAACAAAAAAGTAAAAGCAGAAGCATACTCTTTAAAGTAGTTGTCTACTCCGTTTGTTTGCTTCTAGCAATTCTAAGTGTATTACCATTTTGGGTCATGTTTGTAAATGCAACGAGAGATACTTTCCAAATTCAGCAAACAGCACTTTCACTAGTGCCATCAACGCATCTGATGGATAATATTAAGATTTTGCTTGGTAAAACCTTTGATCCATTAAAAGGTCTTACTAACTCTATGATCGTATCGGTATCTTCTACATTGCTTACGATTTACTTTTCAGCATTGACGGCTTATTCACTGGTTGCATATAACTGGAAGCTTAGAAGTCCGTTTTTCACGTTTATACTAGCAGTGATGATGATTCCAGCTCAAGTATCGGTGATCGGTTTTTATCAGTTCATGTATAAAATCGGTATGACAAATAACTTCTTAGCACTGATATTACCATCTGTGGCAGCGCCTGCTGCGGTATTCTTTATGAGACAGTTTATGCTGGCCTCGTTACCACTTGAACTGATTGAAGCTTCAAGAATCGATGGTGCAAGTGAGTTCTATACGTTTAACAAAATTGTATTACCAATCATGAAACCAGCTATGGCAACTCAAGCGATCTTTACCTTCGTATCAAGCTGGAACAGCTTGTTTTTACCACTGGTATTACTCACTGATAACGACAAGTACACCATGCCAATTATGGTCAGTTTGCTCAGAGGCGATATCTACAAAACAGAGTACGGTGCGGTTTATCTAGGATTAGCATTAACTGTACTCCCACTGTTCATCGCATATTTCTTACTCTCAAGGTACATTATCGAGGGTGTTGCTCTGGGCGGTGTAAAAGGGTAGTTGAGTTACAAACAACACCTTTATTAAGCGGTTTAAATGAGATAGCTTAAGGAGACTGTTCGCAGTCTCCTTACTATAAATGACGAAAGTTAGATTTTTTTTAAAGACTTTTTAAAACCGATTGAAAAAGTATTAAAAATCGGTTAATATGAAGATGAAACATTTTAAAGTGATTTTAAAAACTAGGAGGCATTATGGAATTTTTTAAGAACATTGAGAAAATTAAATATGAAGGTAAGGACTCAACCAATCCTTTGGCTTTTAAGTTTTATGACGCAGATAAAGTAATAGCAGGCAAGCCAATGAGAGAACACCTCAGATTTGCAATGAGCTACTGGCACACACTTACAGGTGAAGGAAATGATCCATTTGGTACAGGTACAATGGAGCGTCCATGGAATGAACTTTCTGGTATGGAAAAATCTAAGCTTCGTGCTGAAGTTGGCTTTGAGCTCATGTCAAAATTGGGAATCGACTATTTCTGTTTCCATGATTTAGACATCGCACCAGAAGGCAATAGCTTAAAAGAAAAACAAGAAAACCTAGATGAAATGGTTGCATATATCGAAGAGCTAATGAAGAAAACAGGCATTAAATGTCTTTGGGGAACAACCAATGCATTCACGAATAGCCGATTTATGCACGGTGCTTCTACATCTCCAAATGCGGATGTATTTGCTTATGCAGCAGCTCAAGTAAAAAAAGCAATGGAAATTACAATGAAGCTCGGTGGTGAAAACTATGTGTTCTGGGGTGGTAGAGAAGGCTATGAAACACTTCTTAACACCAATACAGAACTTGAACTCGATAACTTAGGCCGTTTCCTACAAATGGCAGTCGATTATAAAGCAAAAATCGGATTTACAGGTCAACTCTTAATTGAGCCAAAACCAAAAGAGCCGACAAAGCATCAATATGATTTTGACGCTGCAACCGTTATGGGCTTCTTAAGAAAATACAATTTACAAGATCACTTCAAACTTAATATCGAAGCTAATCATGCGACATTGGCTATGCATACATTTGAGCATGAACTTAACATGTCGAGAATCAATGGCATGCTAGGTTCAATCGATGCAAACCAAGGCGACTTATTACTTGGATGGGATACAGATCAGTTCCCAACAAACATCTATGACGCAACTGCTGCAATGCTTGAAGTGTTAAGAAACGGTGGTATCGCACCAGGTGGCTTGAACTTTGACTCAAAAGTTAGAAGAGGTTCATTTGAGCTTGAGGATTTATTCTATGCCTATATCGCAGGTATGGATACTTTTGCAAGAGGATTAATTATCGCAGACGAAATGATCCAAGAAGGCTTCTTTGATAATTTTGTTAAAGAAAGATATGCAAGCTATGAAGTGGGTATCGGTAAAAAAATCGTTAATGGTGAGGTTGGTTTTGAAGAGCTAGAAGCTTATGCGCTAACGCTTGAGGACATAAAAAACACATCAGGTCGTCAAGAAATGCTCGAAGCGAGATTCAACCAATACCTTTATAAATAAGCTGAGATCGTACTCTAGCGGATAGGCTTAATTTCTCTTATAATAAGATTGAGGTGAGCCAGTATGGAAAGTTTAGATCAAAGCATTATTAAGTCGCTCAATCGCTCTAGAATTCTAAGAGCGTTTCGAGAGAATGAAATCATACAAAAGAAGGAACTTGCTGATGCGTTACGCTTAAGTATAACCACCGTAACGACAAATACAAATCAACTTCTTGATGAAGGCCTAATTGAAGAGACTGGCATTGCTGAGAGCACAGGCGGACGCAAGCCAGTCGTCTTTCAATTTATAAAAAATGCAAAGGTGACTATTGGCGTAGATATATCTCCACATCAAGTAAAGATGATATTATCTAATTTATCTTCGGAGGTCATTGACGTGGTCAGTTGGCGAAACGAAGACTTTGACATGGATGAGACGACGAAAAGGATAGAAGCTGAAACAAAAAGGTTATTAGAGAGCAATCATTATTCACTCGAAGATTGTATTGGGATGGGGTTATCCTTACCTGGGTTAGTAGATGCTGATAGCAATCGACTGATACATGCCCCCAATCTTGCTGTGAAGGATTACGATTTTTCTAAGCTACAGAGTCAACTAAATGTAAAAATTTTTATAGAAAATGAAGCCAATGTGGCAGCGTTTGCCGAGCTCATTTTAGGCGCAGCTGAAAATAATAATAACGCAGTCTATGTCTCAATTACAGAGGGTGTTGGTTGTGGTATTATATCAGATCATAAAGTAGCAAAGGGTACTTATAACAAAGCAGGCGAGTTCGGTCATATGAGGATCTCTGACCGCCCACTATCCTGTAGCTGTGGCAGATCTGGTTGCTGGGAGCTTTTTTCATCTGAAAGGGCTTTGCTTCGTATTTACGAAGAGAAAAGTGGGGTTAAGGTTGACACCATAGAAGCTTTTTTTGAAAAGTACCATGAGGGTAGCTCTGTTGCTATAGATACCCTTAAAACGTATTTGGATTATCTGCTGGTAGGTGTTGAAAACATCATGCTGGGACTTGATCCAGAGGTAGTCATCATCGGTGGCGATATCGTGCGCTATTTGCGTGAGTTTGAGCCAATGATAGAGGCATATTTAGAACAAAAACATACCAACCTGCTCTCTCGAGACAACAAGTTGGTGCTATCTAGTCTTGCACCGCAGAGTGCGCTTCTTGGAGCGGCGCTTTTGCCACTCGTGGAGATGTTTGGTTACTAGGAGTTTAATATGTATATAGGGATAGATTTAGGAACGTCATCGGTTAAAATTTTACTGATGTCAAAAGACGGTGGTATCGTCGATGAGGTCACAGAGGAGTACCCTGTCTACTACCCCAAAGCGGGATGGGCAGAGCAGAACCCTGAGGACTGGTGGCAAGGGACTTTAAGTGCTTTAAAAAATCTGGTTTCGAGAAATACAGCTGTAAAGGATCACATAAAAGCTATTGGTTTCAGTGGACAGATGCATGGTATGGTTGCGCTTGATGAGATGGGAAACGTGCTAACGCCTTCCATCATCTGGTGTGATCAAAGAACGACTGAGGAATGTCATGAGATAACGGAACACTTTGGTGCTAAGGGCTTAAGCGACTTGGTGGGTAACATGGCATTGACTGGATTTACAGCGCCAAAGATCCTATGGCTTAAAAAAAATGCACCAGAGATCTTTGAAAAAGTAGATATGTTTTTATTGCCTAAGGATTTTATAAGCTTTAAGCTTTCTGGTAATTATGTAACGGATTACTCTGATGCGTCTGGGATGTTGCTTCTAGATGTGGCTAATAAATGTTACTCCCAGCCTGTGCTTGATTTTATCGGTATTAGTGAGGCGCAATTGCCGAAATTACATGAGTCTTATGCAGTTACCGGTCAGCTGAGCGAGGCGATCAAAGCTGAGTTGGGCCTTTCACATGAAGTTTTAATCGTCGGTGGAGCAGGTGACCAAGCCGCTGGTGCGATAGGAACGGGTACGGTTTCTGAGGGTGTGGTATCAGTAACCTTAGGAACTTCAGGTGTTGTATTTGCAGCTCATGATGACTATAGAGTCGACTTAGAGAACAGAATGCATGCTTTTTGTCATGCCAGTGGACGTTATCATTCTATGGGCGTTATGCTTTCAGCTGCCAATTGTTTAAAATGGTGGTCAGAGCAAGCTGCTGTCGCTGAAATAGACGATTTATTAAACGAAGTGGACGACACAATCAGTGAAGTGGTCTTTTTACCGTATCTTATGGGTGAGAGAACGCCTTATCCTGATCCAAACGCAAGAGGCACCTTTGTTGGGATGGATATGAACACCAACCGTAAGGATTTAACGAAATCTCTTCTTGAGGGCGTTGCATTTGGTTTGAAGGATTCATTGGATATTCTTGTGGATATGGGCGTTCCAGTGGAAGAACTCCGCGTTATCGGCGGTGGTGCTAGAAGCATCAAGTGGCGTCAAATTATTGCAGATATATTTGGACAAAGAATCGTTGGTATCAATACGAATCAAGGCGGTGCGCTGGGTGCTGCGATTTTGGCAGCAGTGGGCGATGGCGCTTTTGAATCGGTTGACGCTGCAACAAAAGCGATTATAAAAACGGTTGATGCAGTAGAGCCAAACCTGGCAAATCACGAGATATATAAAGGAAAGCATCTTAAATACAAGGCGCTATATCAGTCATTAAAGCCCTATTTTGAGATGTAAGTCTTTTGTGAGCTATAAAGCGGGTTGTAATTTAAAAGCATTTTGTGAGTGATATAGCCGCAAAATTTATTAAAATTGAGGAAATTGTAAAACTGTGCTTACTTGTAGGCACAGTTTTTTATATAGCATCAAGGAACATTATGTAAAAATCTAAAAACTCGATGTTTGAAGATTTTTATAACAATAGAATTAAATTGATATCAACACAAAGATGTTTTTTAAAAGCGTTCATTTTGGGTATGAAATCCTCATTAGAGTGCATGAGGTGAATGATGAGAATAGATAAAAAATACTTTATAATAGGCATGTTATTTGGGTGCCTGTTTCCACTTATGGCAATACCTTTTGAATTTATCATCGGTGGTCTTCCGTTTAGACTCAGTTCAATTCTACAAGCGCACAGTCAGAATAAATTGCTATACATGATTGATTCTGCACCATTGTTTCTCGGCATATTTGCTTATATCGGTGGCATTAGCCAGCTCAAATCACAAAGACTTGCTGAAGCAAATCAATCCTTATTATCTGATAGTATAAAACAAACAGAGCTAATTAAAGATAAGAAAGCGTTTCAAGATCAGATGATTGAAAGCATAACACTTGGCTCGCAAGAACTCTTTGACAGCTTTGCATCAGCACAGCATAAGGTTGAAGAGTTACAACTTTTAGATTACAAAATTAAAGAAAAAAACAATGCGATTGGAAATGTCTTTGTCACTTTTAATCAGGCGATGTCTGCAGTTGATAAGGGGACGTACGACATCGATCATCGCGTAAGCGAACTTGCTGAGTTGAGTAGTGATTTGGAAACACAGCTTAAAAAGACGGGTGACTCACAGCAAGTATTACATCATGGGATTAGTCAAACACTAGAAATTGGCGATCATGTAATGAAAAATGCTGAGAGAACTTTAAATGATATCGATGGGATTATGAAATTATCTTCTCAAATAAAAATGCTGGCGTTAAATGCATCCATAGAAGCTGCGAGAGCAGGAGAACATGGCCGAGGTTTTTCAGTCGTTGCTGAAGAAGTTGGAAAGTTATCCGCACAAACCGATTTGGTTTTAGAAGAAGTAATTGAAGCACAAGATGAGTTGATCGTATCAACACAAAAACTTAAGGAACAGA
Source organism: Fusibacter sp. QWL-12 (assembly GCF_058683495.1). Lineage (NCBI taxonomy): Bacteria > Bacillati > Bacillota > Clostridia > Eubacteriales > Fusibacteraceae > Fusibacter > Fusibacter sp. QWL-12. The sequence continues at coordinate 558,406 of NZ_CM178745.1, read as the reverse complement.
CTTTAACCTTAAACGAAATTATAGAAGATACAGTGGTTGTAAACAATCAAGGGGTTGTTTTACTTAGAAATTTTTCAGAGTCCATGCAGGCAGTGAAATTGAGCTTGAATGTGCTTATGGAAAGCAATGCCCGTCAAAAGGATCAGTTTCACGCGGTTAATACAAATTCAAAAGACGTCCTATCCTCGATTGAACTGCTTGAAGGTGGTTTAGAACGTCTTTTTGAGTCGATCAATTTACAAAATTCTCTTGCTGCCAAATTACTTGAAGAGATGACTAAGCAGTAGTATTATACACGTGCTCCAAAAGGTAAAAGTGCCAACCCGGCAAGTTTAAGGTGCTGCTTAGCAAATGGCAGTCCTACAATTGTAATACCTAAAAAGAAAGCAATGATAAGATGCATGATACAGAGCTCCCAGCCAAGAAGGAGGATCCAAATAACGTTCATCAGCAGACCACCTGCACCAAAATTACCAATGCTGACTTCGCGACCGAATGGCGCTAGAGTAAGTCCAGCGATTTTAAAGCATTGAATTCCAAAAGGAATCCCAATTACAGTGATGCATAAAACCAAACCAGCGATGGTCCAGCCAATGGCAGAGAGTAAACCACCAAATAGTATCCAAATTAAATTGCCGATTGCAGACATAAAGTTACCTCTTTCATAAATTATTATTAGTTTTATTTTGAATTGATATTATTTAATCTTTTTTATTATTATATCTGGTCTTATGAAAAACAAGATTAACTTTCAATTAGAATTTGGGAAAAACGAAAAAAATAAATATTTAGAATTATCAAAAAACTATTTGACAAGCTTTTGATTTGTTAGTATAGTGTATACAATATATTTAAAGCCATAAGGAAACTAGCTTAATTTCGAAATCAATTTCAGAGAGCCGATGGTTGGTGTGAATCGGTATTGTGACTTTTAAGCGACTCATTTCTTTGCAGCTGCTCAGAAAAACCGATAGGTTGTGTAAGTGCAGACGGAAAACTCCGTTATCAGTTAAAGGCTTGTTGGAGCTTGATTAAGGTGGTCTATTTGAGTATAGACAATCAGGGTGGTACCGCGAGGAGTAACCTCGTCCCTGTATGCAAATGCATGCAGTGACGGGGTTTTTTGTTTACCTAAAAGCCATAACCTTGTTATAGACGACAAAGCTTCAGTGAAATAAGGATGTTTAAGGAGAAGTAGAAGATGATTAAGATTTTTGATACCACACTAAGAGATGGCGAACAATCACCAGGATGTAGCATGTCGTTTGATGAAAAAATCGAAGTTGCAAAGCAACTCGAAAAATTGAAGGTAGATGTCATCGAAGCTGGGTTTGCAGCAGCATCCATCGGTGATTTTAATTCGATTCGGGAAATTGCGAATCAAGTTAGAAACTGCACAGTAGCAAGCTTGGCGAGAGCACTTCCGGCGGATATTGAAAGGGCATATGAAGCTGTAAAAGGTGCAGCAAACCCAAGAATCCATACCTTTATTGCAACCTCAGATTTACACATGAAATACAAGCTAAAGATGAGTCGTGAAGCGGTTATTCAGCACACACAAAGTATGGTGAAATACGCCAAGCAGTTTTGTAATGACATAGAATTTTCGGCTGAGGATGCTTCTAGAAGTGATCCGATGTTCTTATATCGTGTGATAGAAGAAGCGATTAAAATGGGTGCGACAACCATTAACATACCAGATACAGTGGGCTATACGACGCCTGATGAATTCTATGAGCTGATTAGCAATATCAGATACTATGTTAAAAATGCAGATGCCGTTACGCTTTCTGTGCATTGTCATAATGACCTTGGTCTTGCAGTCGCAAACTCACTTGCCGCTGTTAGAGCGGGTGCAACACAAGTCGAATGTACCATCAATGGTATTGGTGAACGTGCTGGGAATGCAGCGCTTGAAGAAATTGTCATGGCCATTAACACCAGAAGCGGTCACTACAATCAAATGACCAATATCGATACAAAAGAGATTATTAAAACCAGTCATTTGGTAAGCAAGGTGACGGGAACGCGTGTCCAGCACAATAAAGCAATTGTTGGTGAAAATGCATTTGCGCATGAATCAGGCATTCATCAGCATGGTATGTTGGCCAATCCTATGACATATGAGATTATGACACCTGAATCGATTGGACTGACGACAAACAGTTTGGTGCTTGGCAAGCATTCGGGCAAACATGCACTGGAAGATCGTATTAAATCACTGGGGTATCAGCTAACCGATGCAAAACTAAATGAAGTTTTTAACGGTTTCAAAGCACTTGCTGATAAAAAGAAAACCATCTACGAGAGAGATATTGAAGCGCTAATTCAGGCAAAGACAGCCTTCGATGAAACCGCTTATACACTGGCATCCTTTGTCATCAACTCTGGTAACATCATTACATCGACGTGTCAGATTGGTCTTAAACGTGAAGGCCAAATCTACGATTCGGTTGCGCATGGTCATGGTCCTGTAGATGCTGCCTTTAAAGCGATTGAAAAGATCATCGGAACGAGTTACGAGCTTGACGATTACACCATACAATCCGTCACAGAAGGCGAAGACGCACAAGGTGAGGCGATGGTAAAGATAAAAGTGAACAACGAAACCTACACGGGATATGGCCTCAGCACAGATATTATTGAAGCCAGCATAAAGGCGTATTTAAGTGCAATTAATAAAATCATACAAAATAGTGAAGTTGAGGAGAGTGAACGTAAATGGGCATGACAATGACACAAAAAATATTAGCAAAGCATGCAGGACTAGAGACCGTGAAAGCGGGACAATTGATAGAAGCAAATCTTGATTTGGTGCTTGGAAATGACATCACGACGCCAGTGGCAATCAAATCCTTTGACTTAATGAAAGCGAGAATAGTATTCGATACAGAAAAAATTGCCATCGTTCCCGATCACTTTGCGCCCAACAAGGACATACAATCGGCAGAGCAATGTAGAGAAATCAGGGAATTTTCTAAGGACAAAGCCATTACCAATTACTTCGAGCTAGGAGAGATGGGGATCGAGCATGGCTTAATCCCTGAGAAGGGATTGGTGGTTCCTGGAGACGTGGTCATCGGAGCAGACTCACATACCTGTACTTATGGCGCATTGGGTGCTTTTTCTACTGGTATTGGCAGCACCGATATGGCTGCTGGGATGGCTACTGGTAAGGGGTGGTTTAAGGTCCCAACAGCGATCAAAATAGAACTGACTGGCGCACTTCAAGGCTGGGTCAGTGGAAAAGATGTGATTTTAGAGATCATCGGTAGAATTGGCGTAGATGGCGCAAGGTATAAGTCCATGGAGTTTGTTGGAGAAGGGGTGCAATCGCTCAGCATGGATGATCGTTTTACGATAGCCAACATGGCGATTGAAGCGGGTGCTAAGAACGGGATTTTTCCAGTAGATGAAAAAACAATGGACTATATAAAAAACTACTCAAAAGCGACAAAACCACATACGATTTATACAGCAGATGAGGATGCAGAATATGAATCGGTTCTAAACATCAACTTATCGGAGCTTACCTCAACCATTGCATTTCCTCACTTACCAGAGAACACGAAGAAAATTGGCGAGATTGAAGCCGTCAAAGTGGATCAAGTTGTGATTGGTTCCTGTACCAATGGCAGGCTTCAAGATTTAAGAGAAGCCGCTGCGATCTTTAAGGGCAATAAAGTTGCCAAAGGCATCAGAGCGATTGTCATACCAGTGACACAACGCGTCTATTTAGAGGCGCTTAGAGAAGGCTTAATTGAAATTTTCATCGAAGCAGGCGCAATCGTGAGCACACCAACTTGTGGACCTTGCCTGGGTGGGCATATGGGCGTGCTTGGCAAAGGTGAAAGGGCGATTGCGACAACCAACCGTAACTTTGTCGGTCGTATGGGACACATCGACTCTGAAGTTTATCTAGCAAGTCCAGCAGTGGCTGCGGCATCTGCAATCACAGGCTATATCGAAAACCCACAAAACATCGTTAGAAAGGAATCAAGAATATGATACTATCAGGAGCCGTTCACAAATTTGGTGACAATGTCGACACAGACGTCATTATACCAGCACGATATTTAAGTCAGTCCGATCCAGCCATTTTAGCCCAATACTGTATGCAGGACATAGACGCAAACTTTGCAAAAATCGTCGAAAAAGGCGACATCATCGTAGCGGGAAAAAACTTTGGTTGTGGGTCATCGAGAGAGCACGCACCTATTGCGATTAAAGCATCTGGAATTTCATGCGTCATTGCGCCAAGCTTCGCAAGAATTTTCTATCGCAATGCCATTAATATAGGTTTACCGATCTTAGAATGCGATATCGCTTACGCTTCTATTGATCGTGGCAATCAGATCTCAGTCGATTTACAAACGGGTATGATTACCAATCATACTAAGGGAGAAACCTACTCAGCCGAGCCATTTCCTGAGTTTATACAAAATATCATACAAAAGGGCGGCTTGATTGAGTATACCTCTAGCCAATTGACAGTTACAGGCGTAAACGAGTTAAATCATTCAAATCAATCAAATCCCAACAAAGTTCATAAAATAGCTCTAGCACCTGGTGATGGCATCGGACCTGAGGTAATTGCGTCTGCCAAAAGAGTGTTAGAAGCAGTCTCAGCCAAAGAGGGAATAGAGTTTCAGTTCGAAGAAATAAAGATAGGTGGACATGCGATCGATGCAACCGGTACGAGCTTACCTGAGGCGTCGATCAAAACAGCAAAGGCCTGCGACGCAGTATTATTAGGTGCTGTAGGTGGTCCTAAATGGGATCATGTTAAAGGTGAGCATCGACCAGAAGCGGGACTGCTAAAAATCAGGAAATCGCTTGGCGTCTATGCCAACCTCAGACCTGCAATTCTATATGAGTCACTGAAACACAGCTGCCCGCTCAATGAAGAAATCAGCCGTGGTGGCTTTGACATCATGGTCGTCAGAGAGCTAACCGGCGGCATCTATTTTGGAGAGAAGGGCACGTCTCAGGATGAGGGAATGGAAAAAGCATATGACATAGAGGCTTACTCTAGACACGAAATTGAACGTATCGCCAAAGTTGCCTTTGAGACGGCCTTAGGTCGCAGTAAAAAGGTGATCAGCGTAGACAAAGCCAACGTACTTGAAAGCTCAAGACTCTGGCGAAAGGTGACCGAAGAGGTGTCACGCGATTATCCAGAGGTCACACTTGAGCACATGTATGTGGATAATGCAGCAATGCAGCTCATAAAAAATCCGAAGCAGTTTGATGTCATATTAACATCCAACCTCTTCGGAGATATCCTTTCGGATGAAGCGAGTATGATCACAGGATCTATCGGTATCCAGCCATCTGCAAGTATCGGCGCAGGAGGCTTTGGTCTTTATGAACCCATCCATGGGTCTGCACCTGATATAGCGGGCAAAGGCATTGCCAATCCCATAGCGACCGTATTATCAGCGAGTATGCTCCTTAGAAAAAGTCTTGGTCAAGCTTCAGCTGCTGATACCATCGAAAATGCAGTTAAAAATGTGCTTGCAGCAGGCTATAGAACTAAAGATTTGACTTCATCTGATGAGTGGTTAAGCACCTCAGAGATGACCGATAAGATCATAGAGGCAATTCAGGCACCAGCTTTCTATAACCCAGACGGTCTTCACAGATAGATCCCTCTGAAAACACAGCATCTACAAGGACGATATAATCCGCTATTTTTTCACATTTTTTAATCTTTTTAGCGTATTTCTCTGAAACGTTTAAAATTGGCATACAGTAAAACCAAAACTCCTTCATTTTATGAAGAACGTTTTTATCGCCTGACATGACTTCTATATAGTCTTTTAAAAGCCTATCGTGAAAGGCTCTAAAGAGGTCAATCGTCATAGGCGTTCCAGTTTTAATTTCTCCGATCAAGCCAGGATTTGCAATGACACCGCGACCGAGCATCACGCTATCGATTTGAGGAAACCTCTTAATAATCGAATGATAATCATTTATATTAAACACATCTCCATTATAGCTAACCGGAAAAGGCAATTCCTGAGTGGTCGCATCAAATAGCTCAAGGCGAGGTGTGTTTTTATAAAAATCCTTGGTGATTCTTGGATGGATGATTAATTCCTCAAGCGGAAACTTCTTGAAGATGGCCATTAGCTCATAAAACTCTTCTGGATTAAATTTGCCTAGACGTGTTTTAATGGACAGCTTGACATCTATTTGTGAAAAGACGGTATCTAAAAACGTTTCAAGCTGCTCTTTGTGAAAGAGAAATCCTGAACCTTTGTTCTTTGCGACAACTGTGTTTGATGGACAGCCTAGATTGAGATTAAATTCAGTATAGCCATACTGCTTTATGTCATTCACCGTATTGACAAATTCGTTTGCCTTATTAGATAGTATTTGCGGTACGACATAAAGACCTTTATTGTGCTCAGGCTGAATCTCCTTGCGCTCTTTTGTACTATATGACAGATGCTGATTGGTAGAGATAAACGGCGTAAAATACTTATCAGCTGGGGTGAAAAAAGTATGATAAGCATTACGATAAATGTAGTTGGTAACGCCTTCAAGTGGCGCAAGATATATTTTCATGATAACTCCAAATTTCATTATTTGCTTTTCCATTATATAGAGATAGTGCCTCAACTTCAATCTTTATAAAAATTAAATATCTCTCCGCATCTACAGTGCTATAATAATAAAGGACGCATTAGGAGGCAAAGAGTGAAGATAGAAAACACAAACAACGGCATACTTAAGAATCACATACTAAATAACATTCAAAATAACATTCAAAATTCCATACAAAATTCCATACAAAATAACATAACGGACATAGCCCTCATCTATGAAGGTGGTGGTATGCGTGGCAGCTATACAGCTGGCTTCGTCAACACACTCCTAGAAAATGAGCTGTATTTTGACTACGTCGCAGGGATCTCGGCTGGGTCATCTCATACCGTCAACTATATTTCAAGAGATAAAGTCAGAACCAAGACCGCATTTGTGGATATGGTCACCGATCCAGAGTTTGGCGGATGGAAGTATTTTTTTAAAGGCGAAGGCTATTTCCGTGCAAAATACTTATACGAAGAAACACCGCTCCCATTTAAACCCCATCCATTCGATTTTAAAACGTTTGTGGAAAATCCTGCAAAGCTCCGCATTGGCGCTTTCGATCGAGAAACCGGTGAACTCCATTATTTCACAAAGCAGGATGCAAAAACATTAGAGGATTTGATGAAAATAGTAAGATCCTCCTCATCCATGCCGATTTTCATGCCGCCAACAGAATATAATGATCGTGTCTTTGTAGACGGTGGTTTAGCGGGCGGTATCGCACTGGACATAGCAAAAAAGGATGGTTATGAAAAGTTTTTCGTCGTGTTGTCACGACCAAAAGGCTATCGAAAATCCCCTATGAAGTTTACGCGTTTTATGAAGGCATACTACAGAAATTACCCTAAAGTTGTGGAAGCGATGATGGCACGACACACGGTTTATAATCAGACTTTAGAGGAACTGGAAGATTTAGAGGCATCTGGCAAAGCCATGCTGGTATATCCAGATCAGATGCCAGTTAGCAGTCGTGAAATCAGTCACGCCAAACTTCAAGAGAGTTATCAGCTGGGCTATGATCAAGGTCAGCGAGAGATAGAAAGATGGCAGAAATTTTTGTTATGATAACGTCACAATAATTAGTAGCCTCCTGTGATAGACTATTAATGGCGATATAAAGCCATGATTGTCAGAAAGGAGGCTATTATGATATATGCTGTATGGAATACTGCCCTTTACTAGAAAACATTAACTGGTAAAGGGGAGTCCAATGAAAACTAAAGATTTGAAAGCGTATAAAATCAGCTTACTCTGGCTCCCAATAAGAAGGGAGACTAGAGATGAAGGCATACGCATATGTAACGTTTGTAATGAGAAACGACAGTTTTATATCAGGGGCAATTGTATTAGCACATGCATTAAAGTATCAATCACAAAGGGCAGATTTGGTTTGTTTGGTTACAAAAGATGTTTCTGATCAAGGCAGATCCATTTTGAATCTCGTATTTGACTATGTGGTCTGCATAGAGGAAATCGTCGTACAGCACACCAATCAGTGTGGTCGTAAGGATCGACCTTATCTCTTTACACGACTTCAAGCACTGCGATTAGGTGTCAATGGTGATTTGGGATTTAAGTATAAGAAAATTGTATTGCTTGATGCTGACATATTACCGATATGTGACTACGATCAACTATTTGATATCAATACACCAGCAGGCATAATCAATGAAGATAAAGCGCATTTTGTTGAGAAGTCGAGCCTGCAAGATGGGAAATTATTATGGCATGATGTTTACGAACCTATTTGTTCACATGGCGAAAAAATTCCCAGCTATATTACCGACAGAGTAGCTGAAAATCCCAAAAATCTGGGTGTCAATGCATGTCTCTGGGTTCTAAAACCAGATTATGAGGCGTATGTTGATATTTTAAAGCAGATAAGACACCCCGAAAACATAGCCATGATTCATCTATTCGATTGGCCAGAAATGCAGTTTATGACATACTATTGGTCGGGAAAATGGCATAACATTGATATACGGTTTGCATCCTTTAATGCACAGCCGAAACTTAGCGATGTGAAGGGGACTCATTTTGCTGGATTAAAGCCTTGGCAGGAGAAGCAGCTCGCGTCACTTCAGCATTATAGTCGATATGAAGATTATCAGCTGTGGTATGTAATGTTTGAGACCCTTTGTCGTTGGCACGAACCAAGATTGCTTGAATATAGTAAAGTAGATAAGATCCTAAAGCTAATTCAGCAATTGAGAAAAAAAATATGAGATAAGGTTCAAATATTTTTGAGGAGGTGGACATCTCATTCGCTCTATAAGTAAAAATAAACCAATGAATCAATAGCGGCCGTTTGATGAGAGATCAAGGCCGCTTTTTTGTAAAGTTTTTGTTACTAATTAATGATATTTTGTTTTGCTTGATACATAATTTATAAAAAGGGAATATATAACAAAAGGAGGTAATACGATGAAAATGAATGCTTTAAAATATAAAAAAATCACTTCTTTAGTGGGTCTTATGCTATTGGTTTTTGCAGTCGTTGGCTGCAGCAATTCAACGAACAACAATGAATCAACCACTGCTGAAGCCCCTACACAAACGCAAACTACTGAAAACATGCAAAGCTCTGAGAACACACAAGGGTCAGAAAACACAGATCCATCAGAAGCGTCGTCTGATACTGTTGTAACAACCGAATCCTCAGAACTTGTTCTCACTTTAGAGGAATTGGCACAGTTTAACGGTAAAAATGGCAATCCTGCATATGTAGCTGTAGATGGCATTATTTATGATGTTTCTAACGTTGAGCCATGGAAAAACGGTCAACACAATGGCTACGAAGCAGGTCAAGACTTAACAGAAATTATCAAAACAAAATCACCACATGGTTTATCCGTCTTACAAAAACTTACTGCGGTTGGAAAGTTAGCAGAATAAGGAGGCTGTATGTTATACGAATTCATAGGATTTATAAATGTTGCACTTATTGTTGCCTTAACATCGCCTTATTGGTTACGGCTCATCAACAAAGTTCTCTTTAAAAATAAAAATAAAGACATTGTAAAACTGATTAAGCCACTTAGAAAATTACACAAACCGATGGGTTTGGCAATTCTAGTACTTGCCCCTTTCCATGGATACTTAGCTTTAGGTGGATTAAGACCACATACTGGATCATTAGTGGGTCTTATGGCAACGATAACGATTTTACTGGGAGGCTCCTATTTCTTTACAAAGAAAAAAGCCATTTTTAAATGGCATAAAGTGGCTGCACTACTTACTGTTATCTTACTAGCGGTTCACTTATTGTTTCCAAGTGCACTATACACTTTGTTTAAAATCTACTAAGCCAATAGGAAGAACCGTCTTTTTCTCTAGTGAGCCATTTTTCGTCCACTAAACCTCGTCTTAGTATAAATAAGTCATTAAAGTCATGAAGACCACTTATGAGTAGATTTACTTCTTGCTCTGAGTAGGTCTTTTCTTTTTCAAAAAATCCAGCAAGATATTTTAGAATAATCTCTTGCTTAACCCGTTTTGAAGGCCAGATTTTGATGATGCCATCTTTATCTATAAATCTGGATAGAATTGTCTTTTCTTCATCTGTAAAATGATTCATACGTATCCTTTCTTTGTCATTATTTATTTATTTAATTAATTATTTATTTATTTATTTATTTATTTATTTGTTTGCCTATAGTAGTTTAATTTTTTCTCTTATAGGAGCGACCATCTTTTGATCTCTCCATAAACCCATATTCAATTAAGTATCGTCTGATGGTTGCGAAGTCACTGTAAATGGACTTTAGGTGTTGATTGATTTCGAGTTCGTCATAATTTTGATCCAGTTCAAAGCTTTCAGCAATTTTTGCCAGCACGATGAGTTTCTTTTTTTCTTTTGATGAAAAGACCTTCAATTTTAAAGGGGAGAGTGATTCAAAAGACGATTTTAGAATCTTTTCCTTTTCTTCTATAGTAACGATGTAACGATCATCAACCATTGTTGCATGATTATGGATGGGAGCAAATTCAGATGCTTCCTGAAATATGGATTCGTAGAGTGCTAAATAAGCTTTGGCTTGCTTGGCTTTTTCTTTTAGTGTGAATCTTAAATTTCGCACAGTGGTTTGAGTGATTTCATGCTTTAATGCGATTTCTTTATCTGACAAGCCGTTTGCCATATCTGTCACCAAAAGCTTTTGATAGTCGGTTAATCCAATCGATTTTTTATCAAGTGAAATCAAGTAATTTGTTGGCGAGACGTGTTGTTCTTTTATATGATGCGCAATTTTATATTTAGCATTATAAAATCTATCCTCAATAGAAAAAATCTCATTTTCATCAAATCGAGCACCACAGTAGATGCAAACATAATGCGTTCGCTTTTCATCGTATAAATAACCTTTCTTTAGTGTTTCAACAGAATATTGCATTAAATCCATATGGTTCTCCTCAATCACTCGTGATAAATGATAATTGTCATTTGAGTAAAGAATATCATGTAAAAGAACAAAAAGCAAACAAAAATAATAAACGTCTGCTAAATAGGCAAACAATATTGTGTTTTTCGTTAAATATACTAAATGCTGAAAAAATGACAGATGTAACTTTTAATTAGAAATAGAATCGTATATAATCACTATATTACCAGTGGTAATTACCAATGGTAATGTGTTGGCAATAATGCTTTAGTATATAAGTTTATTTATTAGGAGGACAAATGAAACAACTAAAAATGCAAGGCCGTTTAGCAGGTTTATTTTACCTGATCTTGATTTTAACAGGAATTTTCAGTCATAAAATTGTTAGAGCGAGTCTCTATTTTAAAGGGGATGCAATTAAAACGGCAGACGCAATTCTGAACGATCAGTTATTGTTTAAGCTTAGTATTACTTCGGATTTTATTATGATTATAGGTTTCATAGGACTTGGCGTCATGCTATATCAACTGTTTAAAGAAAAAGGGATGACTGGAGCGTATGTCATATTATTACTTTGTGGTATTGGCGCAGCAATGATGGCGATCAATATGGTCAATCAGTTTGCAGCATTGGTTGTATTAGTTGATTATCAAAGTTTAGGACTTAATATAGAACAGAGTCGTGGTCTAGCGCTATTGTTTATGAAGCTACATCAATTTGGGTATCAAGCGGCGACGATTTCTTACGGTTTATGGCTGTTTCCTATTGGATTCTTTGGCTTGAAATCAAGATTATTTCCCAAACCGATTAATTATTTATTGATGTTGGGTGCAATGACGTATATGATATATTTTTTCGTATCATTTTATTGCAATACATTCCCTTCTGATATAACATTGCCAGCGGACCTTGGTGAATTTTCATTGTGTATCTACTTGCTCATCAAAGGGGTCAACGCTAAGAGCATTTAGATTTAATTCTAAGAGCGTTGAAATGAGATCATAGGATATGTCTAGTCAAAAGAAGATTAATTTGAGATAATGGGATAAAACCGTTATGAGGTTGACTATGATACCGATAGAGATGAATTGCATTCCAAGAGTAATTGATAGAGCTTCATCACCACTTGACATGAAGGAAAAATTTATAGATGGAACTCTCAAACTGATTTTGGAGTATGGTGGCATAACAAAGGTTAATCTACGAATGGTATCGAAGCACATTGGATGTGCCCATACCAATGCGTATAACTATTTTTCTAATTTTGAAGAGCTGATTTTTGAAGCTTATGACCATGCCATTGTATTGTATGGTTTATACGTGAGTTATGACTTAAATAATGAGCAGTCACAATTCATTTTCATCAAGTTTGTCGAGCGGATTATCGATTTCGCTTTTAAATATCCGGGCTACTATCGCTTTATTGGCTCTGATGATCTAGAGACCAGCCGATTACCTGAAAAGACGATTGTAAAAGTTATTTCTTTAAAGGATTATTTCATAGAAGTATTAAATTACACCTTTGCTGATGTCATCGATAACGAGCGGACGACTCATATTGCAAGTATTGTAATGGCGTATTTGGATGGTGAACTCTTTAACATCATCAATAAGCGTGCTTTTCCTGAGTCAAATGCAAAAGGGAGAATCATCAAGAATGTCATTGAAATGATTTGGGTTTATACACAAGGAAAAATCGACTTGAATAATGGTTTACAATTAGGTTCAATCTTATCAGAATTAGAATATGTGAAAGCCTATGTATATTAAGCTTGTTTTATGACAAAAAGTTTGTTTTAAAATAAGCTTTTTCTAATTATATCCGTAAAAATAGAATCGGTTTTTTAAAATTTGGAACCATATATACTGAGCTACCGTCTAAAAAATAAGGGAGGTATCTTTATGAAAAAATTCTTTATATTAAATCTAGTGATGATATTGCTATTAACAGGATGTGCAAGTAATAATATTGATTCGACGGACAAGTTACCTGAGACAAGTGAGGTTTTAGTGGGCACTATTGTCGAGATCAGTGACGCGTCTATATTATTAGCTACTGAAGCAATCGGTCTAGTGTTTGTTAATTCAACTACTAAAATATACAGTTCAGATATGAAGCTAGAGGATGTTTCAATATTAAAAGTCGGAAATGAAATCGAAGTTGGTTATTCAGGGGTTGTATTAGAAAGCTACCCTCAGCAGCTACCAGAGGTTGATTATGTGAAACAAATTTTATCAGACACAAATTATTTACCTTTGTTCTTCCAAGTAATGGACGACCTCTATCACACTGATGAAGGTTTAAATAGCGATATTAGCTATGTTGCAGTGGATACTTCAAATCTAACGATGCTAAGCGAATGGGAGAAAGAGGGCCTGGTTTATGCGCTTGGTACAAAATATGCGCTTACAGGTCTTCAAGGAACTTTTGACGAACTGGTAGATCAAGGCTACATTGATGGTGATGCCCTTTATTTTGAAGAAGGCATTCTATTTAGATTTGACATTAAAGCAACGACTGCGAAAACCGTCAAATTTGATATCGAAAAATGGCGAGGCGGTTTAGGTGCCTACTTTTTTATCGACTGTGAAGCAGAGCAGGACCAAGATGGTGTTTGGCAATATAAAATAGGATCAGAAGCAATTTCGTAGTTCTAAACGCTTTCAGACTAAGCTGAAAAGAATTATAAAGCTGTAAAGTCAATTAAGACTTTACAGCTTTTTTCATAGCCTCATATTATTTGTTGACATACAGCTGTCATAAAAACAGAGTAAACTGATATAGGTTTACTTATTTAGAAACGATTCGAATCAAATTTTTAATGGAGGGTCATATGACGTATTTAGTGGTAGATAACAATAATATTGAAAATGAACACTTATGTTGTGCTATTTCAGATAAGAAGCATCAGAATGGCGTGATTAACAAGAAAATTTGGCTTTCAGATCAGTTTAAAAAGGGGCATCGATTTTATAAGCTAAACCAAAACGCTAAAGTTTTTATTGAATATGTACCATTGGAACATGCATGGGTGCCTGTTGTTGGTGAAAATTATTTGTATATACACTGTCTATGGGTATCTGGCTCTTTTAAAGGGAAAGGCCATGCTTCTCATTTGATAAATAAGTGTATATCTGACACAAAAGCAATGGGAAAGTCAGGAATATGTGTCATTAGTTCAAAAAAGAAAAAGCCTTTTTTAACGGATTTTTCCTTTTATCAGAAATATGGATTTGAAGTTGTAGCTACCTATCAAGACGAATATTTGCTTCTTGCTTTGAGTTTTGATGGGTCGATTCCTACATTTTCAAAAAGTTTATTAAGTTCAGAAGATTTGATATCAGAAGGAATAACGATTTACTATTCTAATCAGTGTCCTTATACATTGAATTGTATGAGTGAATCTAAACAATGGTTGGAAGAGAAAGACTTAAAATATGAAATAGTACACGTATCGTCATTGGAAATGGCGAAAGCGTTGCCTGTATTATTTAACAATTGGGCAGTTGTCATAAATGGAAAATTTGAAACGCTACATTTATTAAATAGGACTTATTTAGAAAAATTATTGACAACAAAATAGAAAAGTTATATGATGAAATAAACAAATGATTATCAAATAAACAAATGTTTACTTGGAGGTGTAAATGACCAATAGAGAACAGGAAATTTTACTTATTCTAAGAGACAATCCTTTAATTTCTCAAAATGAACTTGCAGACCAACTGGGGATAACGCGATCATCTGCTGCGGTTCATATCACGAACTTGATGAAAAAGGGGTATATTTTAGGAAAAGGATACATCGTAAGAGATGATGCTTATGTCTGTGTCATTGGTGGTTCTAATATTGACATTCAAGGTGTTCCAGTCAACCAGTTGATCTTCCATGATTCTAATATCGGCGTCGTTAAGCATGCGCTTGGTGGTGTAGGAAGAAACATCGCTGAAAATATGACGCGATTAGGATTAAAGACAAAGCTAATCAGTATCATTGGCGATGATCTTTATGGACAAAAGATACTTGAAGAAGCACGTCAAATTGGAATGGATATGCAAGATACGTTGGTACTAAAAGGAGAGCAGACCTCCACGTACTTATCTATTTTAGATGAGACAAAGGACATGGCGGTTGCAATTTCTTTTATGGACATTTGTGACCGCATGACGGTTGATTATATTAAGAACAAGCGCCACATTATAGAAAATGCAAAATTTTGCGTAATCGATACCAATCTATCACCAGAAGTGCTCAAATATATTTTAACAACATTCACAGAGCAAAGGTTTTTACTTGATACCGTATCGACTGCAAAAGCTTTGAAGATCAAGGATGTTATAGGGTACTGTCATACGATAAAACCCAATTTGATCGAAGCACAATCCTTGAGCGGGATCTCCGGTGATGGAGAAGCAGATCTGGTGAAAATGACCAATTATTTTCATGAGTTAGGTGTAAAACACGTCTATATTAGCATGGGGAAAAAGGGTGTATTTGTCAGTGATGGTAATGTCCAAAGCATGTTAGTACCACCGAGCGTTGAAGTGGTTAATGCAACCGGTGCTGGAGATGCTTTTCTAGCAGGTATTGCACTTGGCTATTCAAAGGACTTAGACTTAATTACTACTGCAAAGTGGGGAATGGCGGCATCTTTTATCGCTCTTGAGCATGAAGCGACGATAAACCCAACCATCTCAGAGCAAAGGGTTATGGAAATTATTGAAACTAAGTTCGCATAAGAATCATTTAAGTAAAGTTATATGACAAAAATCGGTATAAAAATTAAAATCACTTAAAGCAATTGTATTTTCAGAGAAACTGAAAGTAGTATGAGAGTGATTAAATCTATATAGATGTATTTAGGAGGATTAAAAATGTTTAGAAAATATCTTGATATCAAACCAGAAGTTGCAAAAGCATTGGCTGAAGGAAAAGCGGTTGTTGCTTTAGAATCAACTATTATCTCACACGGAATGCCATATCCACAAAACGTAAAGACGGCACTTGAAGTTGAAGCGATTGTACGTGAAAATGGTGCAATTCCTGCTACTATAGCTATTTTAGGTGGTAGACTTAAAGTGGGTTTAACTGAAGATGAAATTGAGTATTTAGGTAAGGCAAAGAATGTTATTAAAACATCTAGAAGAGACATACCTTTCATCGTAGCTAAAGGAGTGGATGGTGCGACAACCGTTGCTTCAACTATGATTTTGGCAGCACTTGCAGGCGTTAAGGTGTTTGCTACTGGTGGTATCGGTGGCGTTCATAGAGGCGCACAGGAAACTTATGATGTTTCTGCTGACCTTCAAGAATTAGCGCAAACGAATGTTGCAGTAGTATGTGCAGGTGCTAAATCCATCTTAGATATCGGTTTAACCTTAGAATATTTAGAAACACATGGCGTACCTGTTGTAGGTTATCAAACTGAAGAGTTGCCAGCATTTTATACAAGAAAAAGCGGTTTTGGTGTAGATTACAGAATCGATTCACCAGTTGAACTCGCTACAGCATTAAAAGCAAAATGGGATTTAGGTTTACAAGGCGGTATGGTTGTTGCAAACCCAATTCCTGAAGCATATGCGATGGACTATGATGTGATCACTGAGGCGATTAATTCAGCGGTTAAAGAAGCTGAAGAAAAAGGCATCAAAGGCAAAGAATCAACGCCATTCCTTCTTGCAAAAGTAAAAGAATTAACTGCTGGAACGAGCTTAGACGCAAATATTCAGCTTGTATATAACAATGCTAAAGTAGCGGCTCAGTTAGCTGTCGAGTACCAAACGCTTCAAAATAAATAATAAATCATCATTGTTGTGCAGAATAGAATTTTAATTAACGATTTATTGTGAGAAAATCCTATCTTAAGTGGCTTGTACCCCACCTGAGGTGGGATTTTTATTTTCAAGTAATTAAAATCATATAAACATAAAAGCAAAAAATATAAAACATAAAAACATATGCAACTTAGAAGATTACGGGGTTTAATTTGCAAACGATTTTGAACGTTTGCATCACAAATTAAACAAGTAGATAAATTTAATTGACGAAATAAAAAAAGATGATATAATTAGGGTAAACGTTTAACCAAAGAGATGAGACTATGAAAATAACGATAAAAGAAATAGCAAAAATGGCTGATGTTTCTATTGCTACCGTATCAAAAGTGGTCAATCGGAAAGATCAGAACATTAGTGATGAAACTAGACAAAGAATACTCGATCTCATAGAGAAGCATAATTATGTACCCAATAGAATTGCATCTTCTATGATTACCAAGAAGACGCATTCCATAGGATTGATTATTCCAGATATTACGAATCCATTCTTTCCAGAGGTAGCAAGAGGTGTTGAAGATTATGCCAATAAGGCAGGTTATCACGTCGTATTATGTAACTCAGATAATAATCCGAAAAAGGAAATATCATATATAGCGATGCTTCAAGAAAAAATGGTTGATGGCATTATATTTACATCATCCAGCTTGCGTAGCCATGATTCAAAGACTTTTTTTAACTTTCAGATTCCCGTTATTACGGTTGATCGTGAAATTGAAGACTTAAAAACACAAGGGAAGATTACAGTAGATAATTTCACGGGCGCTTATGTTGCAGTTAGGTATATGCTAGATCGGGGATATAAGAAAATTCTTCATCTAGCGGGTCCATTAACTTCGAAGACATCACTCGACCGTAAACTAGGCTTTCTAAAAGCGCTAGACGAAATGCAGATTGAGCCTGATGAAAAGTGTATTTACGAAGGCAATTATACCGCTGATTGGGGCTATAATGGTGTGAAAAAAGCGATAGAGCACAAGTGTGAGTTCGACAGTATTTTCTGTGGAAATGATATGATTGCCATAGGGGCGATTAAAGCACTTAATGAGATTGGACTTAAGGTGCCTGATAATGTCGGTGTTGTCGGTTTTGATGACATCTATATGGCATCTGTAGTTACACCAAATTTAACGACCATAAGACAGCCTAATTACCAAATGGGATATAAGGCAGCAGAGTTGCTAATTGAATTGATCAAACATCCCACTATCCAATTGGATAACTTAATACTCAAAACGGAGTTGGTTATAAGAGAATCTACTAAATGATTCTCTTTAAATTCAATAGGTAAACGTTTAACTAATTAATAATACAAGAAGGAGCATATATGAAAAAAGCACTTGTAGTTGGAAGCTTGAATATGGATTTGGTTACTCAGGTCCAATCAACGCCTAAAGTAGGTGAAACGGTTGCTGGTAAAGGTTTAATCGTAAATCCTGGAGGTAAAGGTGCAAATCAAGCGGTTGCACTTGGTAAACTAGGTGTTGAAGTCAATATGATTGGTTGTGTTGGCAATGATGCCTATGGGAATAAGCTAAAAGAAAATTTACGTGCAATGAATGTAAAAGATAGTACTTTTGTCATAGAGGATCAACCAACAGGGATTGCATTTATCATGGTTAATGCTACTGCAGATAATTCGATCGTTGTCATAGAAGGAGCCAATGGCGCACTACAACCAGATATGGTTAAGAGAGAATGGTTTCATGACGCATCATTTTTAGTCACTCAGCAAGAGGTACCATTAGAAACTTTAAACGTGGTGATGCAAATGGCAAAAGAAAATGATCTGATGATCATTCATAATCCAGCACCACTTGTAGAGGGAACTGAACAGCTTCTAAAATATGTTGATTTATTGGTTTTAAATGAAACAGAGTTTGAAAAACTAGCGGGCTTCTCTTATCAATCAGAAAGCGATTTGATAAAGGGAATTAAAACCTTAGGCGTAGGTAAGATATTATTAACATTAGGTAGCCAGGGTGCCATCTATCATGATAGCGAGCTAACGGTATTTGTTCCTGCGAAGAAAGTGAAGGCGATAGATACCACTGCTGCTGGTGATAGTTATATTGCTGGGGTTGTACATCATTTAGCTCAAGACAAAGATATTGAAACTGCGATGAAATTTGCTACTAGAGTCGCTGCACATACAGTTACAAAGATGGGGGCTCAAGCTTCATTGCCCTTCATACACGAGATTGAAGAATAAGGAGGCTTATTAAATGAAAAGAGGTAAGCTATTGAATTCTGAGGTTGTTTCGACTTTGGCGAAATTAGGACATACAGATCAGATTACTATTTCAGATGCGGGATTGCCAATACCAGATGCTGTCAAACGAATCGATCTTGCAGTCGTTAAAAATCAACCTGGTTTTTTATTGCTTTTAGATGCAATCATGCATGAAATGATTATTGAAAAAGTGATTATTGCTGAAGAGATTATCAGTCAAAATCAAGCGATTTACTCTGCTATAAAAGATCGTTTTAAGGATGTTGAGATTGTTCAAGTGCCACATGAAACATTTAAAAGCTTAACTCATAAAAGTAAAGCGGTAATAAGAACGGGAGAATGTACGCCTTTTGCCAATATTATATTGCAATCTGGTGTCGATTTTGATGGAGGCTCACATGAATAAGCTCCTTACAATGGTAAAAATTTCAAAAGAATTTCCTGGTGTCAAGGCTCTGAATCAAGTGAACTTAAATGTCTATCAAGGTAAGGTGATGGCACTTCTTGGAGAAAATGGTGCTGGAAAATCAACACTTATGAAAATCCTTTCAGGTGTCTACCAAAAAACAGAAGGTGAGATGTATTTCGAGGGAAAGCCACTTGTAATCACTGGACCTAAGGATGCGATGCAAAAGGGAATTGCGATTATCCATCAAGAATTGAATTTAATTGATGAGCTCTCAATAGCAGAAAACATATATATGGGGCGTTTTCCGCAGGTTGCAGGCAAAATTGATTGGAAGAAAATGTACTTTGATGCAACACAGCTATTAAATCAACTCAACTTAGACCTCAATCCGAAAATCAAAATTAAAAATTTGAGTATTGGACAAAAGCAGATGGTTGAAATTGCAAAGGCTTTATCTTTTGAGACAAAAGTGATCATTATGGATGAGCCAACAGATGCATTGACAGATCAAGAAACCTTGAGTTTATTTAAAGTGATCAATGAGCTAAAAAAAGATGGAAAAAGTATCGTCTATATCTCACACCGCTTAAAGGAAATTTTTGAGATTTGTGATGACGTTACCGTATTAAGGGATGGCGAGTTCATCTCAGAAAAACCAGTGTCAGAAATAGACGAAGACAGTCTTATAGAAATGATGGTCGGTAGAAAATTGGATGAGCAATATCCTTATTTACCAGCGCATACAAAAGAAAAGGTCTTTGAAATAATCTCATTGGAAAATGAGTATGTTAGTGGCGTGAATTTTGCGATTAATAAAGGTGAAATTGTTGGCGTCGCAGGTCTGATGGGTGCTGGTAGAACAGAACTTGCAAAATCCATATATGGTGCAATTAAATGCAAGCAAAAAGTGATGAGAATTGAAGGCAAAGATATTATCGTAAAAAACGAAAGACAAGCGTTAAAGCAAGGAATTGCCTATGTATCTGAGGATAGAAAGAAAGATGGATTGGTACTAGGCTTGTCTGTGAGTACAAATATCACATTATCTTCATTAGAGTCATTTGCGAAATTGGGAACCATTAATAAACGAAAAGAACGAGAAGTCGTTGAAGGCTATAAAGAAAATTTATCTATTAAAACTCCCTCATTGCAACAAAAGGTAAAGCTTTTAAGTGGTGGGAATCAACAAAAGGTCTCTATAGCAAAATCATTATCTGCATCACCTAAATTATTGATATTGGATGAGCCTACAAGAGGGGTTGACGTAGGCGCTAAAAAAGAAATCTATGAATTAATGAATCAGTTTAAAAGCGAGGGGATGGGAATATTAATGATTTCCTCAGAAATTCCTGAACTCTTAGGAATATGTGATCGCATCATGGTTATGAGAGATGGCAAGATCGCAGGAACGCTTGTCAGAAGTGAGGTTACTCAAGAAAAAATAATGCGTCTAGCAATTGGCGCTGGGGAGTAGAGAAATGAAGAATTTAAAACTTTCAAAATTTCAATCGGTTATTGGTTTAATTGTATTCTCAGT
Organism: Fusibacter sp. QWL-12; assembly: GCF_058683495.1. Classification (NCBI taxonomy): domain Bacteria; kingdom Bacillati; phylum Bacillota; class Clostridia; order Eubacteriales; family Fusibacteraceae; genus Fusibacter; species Fusibacter sp. QWL-12. Next base: position 537,413 of record NZ_CM178745.1, on the reverse strand, counting down.
CATTGTGGCTTTTATTAATCAAAGGTTTATGACGACGTCGAATATCCTTAATATATTAAGGCAAACCTCAATTAACTCAATAATTGCAGCTGGTATGACCTTTGTAATTATTACAGGTGGGATTGATTTATCAGTAGGTTCTACACTTGCACTGTCAGGTGCAGTGGTGGCTTTTTTGATCGCAGGCGGCATGAACCCAATTATAGCGATTTTACTTGCTTTACTAGTAGGTGCTTTTATTGGCGCATTTAATGGCGTTATTATTTCGAAAGGAAAGCTACAACCCTTCATCGTAACATTGGCAATGATGACTATTGTTAGAGGGCTTACACTTGTATTTACTGAGGGAAAACCAATCAATGCAGGTTATGAAAAAAATGCAGAATTCTTATCTAACTTAGGTAACGGCTACTTTCTTGGTATTCCAATACCAATCATTATCATGATCATTGTTTTTATCACTGGATTTTATATATTAACGCAAACGACAATTGGTAGATATGTGTATTCATTAGGTGGAAATGAAGAAGCGACTAAGCTTTCTGGTGTCAATACAGATAAAGTCAAAATTTTCGTATATGCCATAAGTGGTCTTTTAGCAGCACTTGCAGGTGTTATTATTACTGCTAGACTTTCATCTGCTCAGCCAACTGCTGGTAATGGATATGAGCTTGATGCCATCGCTGCAGTCGTTCTTGGAGGGACCTCTTTAGCAGGTGGTGTTGGCTCAATTATAGGTACTATTATCGGTGCATTAATCATTGGTGTCCTAAACAATGCGCTTAATTTAATGGACGTTAGCTCGTATTATCAAATGCTTGCTAAAGGTGTCGTTATCTTAATTGCAGTGTTGATTGATAGGAAAAACAAATAGGTTTTGAATGGGAGGAGAATTATGAAAAGAGTTTTAATATTGCTGTTAGTACTTATGATGACGGCGATGGCATTTGCGGGTTGCTCTCCAAAAACAGAAGAGAGCGGTTCTAGTAAAGTCGGTTTAGTAATTTCTACATTAAACAATCCTTTCTTTGTATCTTTAAAAGAAGGTGCTGAAGCAAAAGCGAAAGACCTTGGACTTGAGTTAATTGTACTGGATTCTCAAAATGACCCTGCAAAAGAGCTTTCTAATATGGAAGATCTATTAACACAAGGTGTGGATGTCATTTTAATTAATCCAACTGATTCAGATGCTGTTGGAAATGCAATTAAGGCAGCAAATGATAAAAAAATTCCAGTTATAACCCTTGATAGAGGTGCAAATTCTGGTGAAGTAGTAGCACATATCGCATCGGACAACATCGCTGGCGGTAAAATGGCTGGTGAATATATCATTGAAAAACTAGGTGGTACAGGTAACGTCGTTGAACTTGAAGGTATTGCAGGTACTTCTGCAGCAAGAGACAGGGGTCAAGGCTTTAATGAAGCGATTGCAACTTCTAGTATTGAAGTTGTAGCAAAACAAGTTGCTGACTTCGATCGTACAAAAGGTTTATCTGTAATGGAAAATATATTGCAAGCACAACCTGAGATAGATGCTGTATTTGCTCATAATGATGAAATGGCACTGGGTGCATTAAAAGCGATTGAAGCATCAGGTAGAAAGATTATGGTGGTTGGTTTTGATGCAACAGATGATGCTGTTGCTGCAGTCAATGACGGTACGATGGCTGCAACGGTCGCTCAACAACCAAGCCTTATTGGTTCACTTGGCGTTGAATCAGCGAAAAAGGTAATTGATGGCGAGGCACTTGACGCGTTTATTCCAGTTGAGCTAAAGCTAGTTACAAATGAAAGCGCTGCATCAAATACGAATAGCGCAGAAGGCAAGAAAATTGGTCTTGTCATCTCAACTTTAAACAATCCTTTCTTTGTAACTTTAAAAGAAGGTGCTGAAGAGAAAGCAAATGAACTTGGTGCAGAACTAATCGTATTAGATTCACAAAACGATCCTGCAAAAGAGTTGTCAAACATGGAAGACTTAATCACTCAAGGTGTAGATTTGATTCTCATCAATCCTACGGATTCTGATGCAGTTGGCAGTTCAATAAAGGCGGCAAATGCTGCTTCTATTCCGGTTATTACACTTGACCGTGGTGCAAATGCTGGTGAAGTTGTAACACATATTGCATCAGATAACGTAGCTGGTGGTAAAATGGCTGGTGAATATATCATTGAGCAATTAGGTGGCAAAGGTAAAGTCGTTGAACTTGAAGGGATCGCTGGGACATCGGCAGCTAGAGATAGAGGTCAAGGCTTTAATGATGCTATAGCGACTTCTGATATTGAAGTCGTTGCAAAGCAAGTGGCTGACTTTGATAGAACAAAAGGACTCTCAGTTATGGAAAATATTCTTCAAGCACAACCTGAAATTGATGCTGTATTTGCACATAACGATGAAATGGCATTAGGAGCTTTAAAAGCGATTCAGGCTGCTGGAAGAGATATAATGGTAGTAGGCTTTGATGCAACTGATGATGCGGTTAAAGCGGTTCAGGATGGAGAAATGGCTGCAACAGTAGCGCAACAACCTGCTCTAATTGGAAGTTTAGGTGTAGAATCTGCAATTAAATATTTAGGTGGAGAAGCATTAGAAGCGTACATTCCAGTTGAGCTAATGCTCGTTACTGAATAATTTATATCAAAAGATTTATTACAATTATTAAGAGGGAATGCTATAAAAGCATTCCCTCTTTTATTAAGCCACAATCTCGCTTGTGGTAAAATCTGAAGGCTCGATGCCTGAAGATTTTTATTAATCTACGATTTCATCTCTCAACTTTTCTAAAAACTCATAATTCCGGATGATGTAGTTACGCCCTTCTTTCTCTAGAACACCTTTTACGACAAAATCCTGTAGTGTGAATAGAAGATGTCTGTAGCTCACGTTTAAAAACTCAGCAACTTCTGTGTGCATTTCATTATAAACGCCATCTGAGGCACTGATTAATATAAAGGCTGCAAATCGATTTTCAAATGGGTAGGCATAGCTTTTAGCTAAGGTTTCAGAGCGATTACGAGCCTTCTCCGCAAGAATTCTTGATAGGTTTCGTAGAAAAATAGTATCATCAAGTAAGAGTGATTTACAGGTAGCTAGCGGTAAGGCCAAACATGTGATGTCTTCCATTGCAGTTACACCCTTTGCAAAAGGTTCGACCTCTAAAAGGCTCATTTCACCCAAAAAACAAGGCGCTTCTGCAAATAAGACTAAGGTGCGTTGCCCATTCTTATGCGTCATATAGACTTTTGCTTTGCCCTTAACCATAAAATATAAGTAAGGGAAGGGTTCACCTTCTTGACTTAAAGGCTCTTTCTTTTGAAAGGTATGTATTTCAACAAAGGGTAAAAGCTCTTTTGAAAAAATCGAGTTAAAGTGATGCAACTCACAAAGTCTATCGATGTGATTTTTTTGAGTGCTGATATGCATAAAGCCTCCTAATCTCATAAAGTGTGCTATATCTCATATTCTAACACAAAAAAAGGCGCTATACTTGTATAAAATAGTTAAACAAAACAATTTTGAGAAAGCAGGCATTTTAATGACATCAACAAATAAAGGGTTAATTAAAAACAAGAAAAATATAAAATTCAACAAAGTAGATTTACTAACAATTGCCATACAAATGTTTTATTGGATGCTATTTTGCTCCGTGTATGGCTATGCGACATATTATATGAAACAATCTGGTCATTCCAGTGGCAGTATAGGACTAATTGTCGCCGCTGGTAGTATCATTTCCGTCATTATTCAACCTTGGCTTGGGACTTTGTCTGATAAAGGCGGAGCAAAGCGATTAAAAGAAATTATTCTGATCGTCCTTGGACTGGGTGCAATATTAATGTTTGGCGTGACGATGTTACAATCATCACTTTTAGTCATTACGGTACTTTATATTTTCACCATATCATTATTATTATCTTTGCAGCCACTGATTAACTCATATGTAATAGCAGCGCTTGCAATTGACGGCAACCTCAACTTTGGTATCACGCGTGCGTTTGGATCCATGTCCTTTGCAATTCAATCCAGTATATTAGGTACTTTAGTGGGTCTTTTTTCAAAGCAAATGGTGCCACTAAATGCAATGATTTACTTTATGATTACAGGACTAGCAATTATGTTTTTACCTGTTAGAGCACAGTCTATACATGAAACTGAGGAAGACATAAATTTTGATCAAGGTGCCATCGCATTTTTAAAACGTTACAATGGGTTTTCTCTGATTTTATTAGGGGTTTCGCTCATTTATGCATTTCATACCATTTGCAATGTCTATCTCATCCAAATTATTCAAAATGTAAATGGAAATGAGATGCAGTTCGGTAGAGCGATGACGTTTGCTGCACTTTCAGAGTTACCGACGATGCTTGGCTTCGGACTTTTATTAAAGCGGTTTAAGAGTGGCACCTTATTCATGCTTTCAGGTGTCTTTTTCGTATTTAAAAGTATTTTATTTTTAACGGCTACAAGTGTTCAAATGATTTATATGGCTCAGTTGATGCAGATCGTCTCATTCGCATTATACGTTCCTGCTTCTGTCTCTTATATCCATGATCGAATGAAAAATAAAGATAAGGTGAAGGGACAAAGCTATCTGATTGCATCTACGACTTTTGGCGGCGTCATAGCGAGTATCGGTGGTGGTGTAATCATTGAATTATACAGTGTGAAAGCAATGCTCGTTGGCGGTTTGGTTTTGGCTTCTATTGGAGCTACCTTATTAATCTTAGGTATTATGAAAGATTCTTCAAAAAAAACCTTGAAATTCTCACCATCTGAGGTAAAATAGTACTAACATTATGCGTTGATCAAAGCTAAGGATTAAGCTAGATTATAGAGAACTGATGGTTGGTGTAAATCAGTATCTGGTGATCCGTTCCACTTTGGGAGCAATCGGCGATGAGTCGAAGGGTATGCCCTTTATAGCTGACAATGAGATGGCACTTCGGTGCAATTTGGGTGGCAACGCGGAATCTTCCGTCCCATATACGATGGGATAGGAGGATTTTTTTATCTTAAACCATCGATCAATCATTCGATAGGAGGAAAGAGATGCTAGATATTAAACTGATTAGAACCAATCCTGAGTTGGTGAAGGAAAACATTAAAAAGAAATTTCAAGATCAAAAGCTCGTTCTAGTGGACGAGGTAATTGCGCTTGATACTGAGTTTAGAGCTGCAAAAACGAGAGCAGATGAACTTCGTGGCCAAAGAAATGCAATCAGTAAAGAAATTGGCGGTTACATGGCTAAGGGCATGAAGGAAGAAGCTGAAAAGACAAAAGAAAAAGTGGCTGCAATTGGCAAAGAATTAGCTGATTTAGAGGTTAGGGAAGCAGAACTTGAGGTGCAAATTAAAGAGAGAATGCTCGTTATTCCAAACATCATAGATGACTCAGTCCCTATTGGTAAGGACGATTCAGAAAATGTTGAGGTTCAAAAATATGGCGAACCGATCGTTCCTGATTTTGAAGTGCCTTATCACGTTGAAATCATGGAAAATCTTAAAGGGATTGATTTGGAGAGTGCAAGAAAAACCAGCGGTAATGGCTTCTATTATTTGAGAGGTGATATCGCTAGATTACACTCTGGGATACTCTCTTATGCGAGAGATTTTATGATCGATCGTGGATTTGAGTATTATATTCCGCCGTTTATGATTCGTTCTGAAGTTGTAACTGGGGTTATGAGCTTTACTGAAATGGAAAATATGATGTATAAAATCGAGGGTGAAGATCTTTACCTTATCGGAACCAGTGAACACTCTATGATTGGTAAGTTCATCGATACTCTAATGGAAGAAGAAGAGTTACCACAAGCCTTAACTAGCTATTCTCCTTGTTTTAGAAAAGAAGTTGGCGCGCACGGTATTGAGGAACGTGGTGTTTATAGAATTCACCAGTTTGAAAAACAAGAGATGGTCGTCGTGTGTCAGCCTGAAGAAAGCCCAATGTGGTTTGATAAGCTTTATAACAATACAATTGATTTCTTCAGATCACTAGATATCCCTGTAAGAGCACTTGAATGCTGTTCTGGAGATTTAGCTGATCTAAAAGTTAAAAGCATTGATGTTGAGGCTTGGTCACCTAGACAACAAAAGTACTTTGAGGTAGGAAGCTGCTCTAATTTAGGTGATGCTCAAGCGAGAAGGCTTGGTATAAGAGTGAGAAACAAAGAGCAAGGCAACTACTTTGCGCATACGCTCAACAATACGGTTGTAGCGCCACCAAGAATGTTGATTGCATTCTTAGAAAATAACTTAAGAGAAGATGGCAGTATCTTTATTCCAGAACCGCTTCGTATGTATGTGGGTGGAAAAGAATATTTAAAATAAATCCTGAGTATATCGGAATGTAAAAGCATTAACGCACATAATATAAGGGGCGATTAATGTACAGGATTAAAGTCAAAAAGGTGTGGCGATTTCTTATAATGAGAAATGTCACACCTTTTTTTTAAACTTTGCTTCTTAAGCCATGCTCAAACAGGGACATAAATTTATTTAATAACTCTAATACTTGATCTTCCCAATTGTCATCATTAAAATCAATTTCTGTTTCAACCAATTGCGCACTGGTATTGAAAATGAACTTTGCGACAAAGTCTACATCAATGTCAGAACGAACCTCGCCTCTTTTAATGGCATTTGTTAATAATAACTTGTAGATATCATAAGCTTGCCCTTGATTTTCAGTTACAAGCTCTTGAAATATTCCGTTGCTTGGATCTTTCAATAGGCGTTTACTAATCTGCATCATTTGTGGATTTTCACCAGCAAATAGCAATGCAGAACGATTCATTTCTTTTATCACTTCAAAAAACTCATGTTCAAAAGGATTTTGCATAACAGGAGTAAGGTACTCCAATTTTTTTTGTATCATAAGATTTAATATATATTTATAGAGGTCTTTTTTATCTTCAAAGTACTGGTAAAAGCTGCCCTTTGAGATGCCTGTGTTTTTAACTATTTGATTGATGCTGGCTTGTTCGTAATTGTTGTTCTCAAATTCAGAAAAGGCCGCTTCAAGTATCAGGTTGCGTTTTTCTTCTGCAAGATTAAAAAAGGTATCTTTAGGCATTTTATGCTCCTATTCTTTTACGTGAGTTGATCCATAGAGACAATGGAACTAATATAATGACAATCAAGGAGAAATTAATTGCCGCTCTAAAACTGATGGATATAACTCCAACACGATTCAATACAAACTCGGAACCAATAATCACTAATGGATGTGCATAATAGATAAACTCAGTGCTTTCACTGTATTTGGATAGCTGTCTTTCTAATTTGTATTTCTTAATTGAGACAGCACCTTTATCTACTCTGCGATCAAAAGATTCAAAAAGAACGAAAAGGATTAAAATAGCTGAAAGGCTAAAATCAATATAAATGAGTGAATTGATAATGCTTGGTAAATTAAACCAACCATTTTGATAGTTCAAATATACTAAAGAATTCAATATGCCGACTAGACCAAACAAGCTTCCTGAGAGAATTGGTGGTATTTGTTCAAATGCAACTTTACTGTACCATTCTCGCATGAGCATACCGAAAGCAAAATAGCTTTGGTAAGTGATGAAAATTCGATCCCTGTGTTCAAAAGGTACTTTGATTAGAACTAACTGTACGGTAAGCAATAATATGAAGAGCTTTGTGGTTCCAAGCTTTGTGGTCACAAAATGTAGTAAGGGATATAAGATATAAAGCTGAATTAAAATCACCATAAAGTAAAGGTGATAGATAAAGGATCCCCAAAGTAGACCTTCAAGTACAAATTTAAAATTAATCGGATAATAACCGATTTTAACATAGATTAAATAGTATCCTAAAGACCATAAGACGTATGGGCCAACGAGTTTAGGTAGTCTTTTTTTATAAAACTGTAACAGATTGATTTTTTTATCACTATAAAGGTGATGTAAAAGAAAACCACTGATAAATAGAAATATTGGGACAGCCGGTTTCGCTAGTTGGTTGATGAATATAAATAAATACTGCGGCAGACTGTTTGAAGTAAGTGCCACAACAGGTGTCGCTGTAACATGTATCAGAACGACAAATAAGCAAGCCATTAATCTCATGTAGTGAATGGTATTAAAATTCTTTCGGGTCATTTTGCCTCCTAATTTGTATTCAACTTATTATATCAACAGTGAATAAGGCTATCAAGCCTAATCCAGCTAACAAATTATATGAATAGAAATAATACTTGTTCACCTTTTTATTAAGCAGTATAATGAAAGCGTATTCGTGCGAGCATGCTGGAATGGCAGACAGGTACGACTCAGAATCGTATGGTTAACAGCCGTGTGGGTTCAAGTCCCATTGCTCGCACCATTTTTCACATTTTTACCAGAAGTAATGCAACTTTGTGTCGCATTGCTTTTTTTATTTTTATTCTATAAAATAGAAAGAAAAGAACGAATGTTCGAATTGAGGTGAACATGATAACGATAAGTAAATTAGAAGCTAAGAAGTTTTTACTCAAAAAGCACTTTCTATTCGGGAAAAAAACACTTAAAGGTAAAGTGGATATTTTAAGCTTTGTTAAGCAGGTTGGCTGCTTACAGTACGATCCAATTGATGTTTGTGGTAAAAATGCTGAGTTGGTTTTGCAGTCAAGAATCTTGAACTTTAATAAAAGTGATTTGTATGAAATGATCTATCAAGATCGCATATTAGTGGATTATTTTGATAAGAACTTAGCGATATTTCCCATTGAAGACTGGCCTTATTTTGCACGTGAACGTGTGCTTTACAGCGAAAGAGGTAGAAGTCGAGATGAAATTGATAAGGTTTGTAGTGAGATCATTGAAACGATAGATCAAGAAGGACCTAAAACTTCATCTGAGCTTGAGTATGAGCATAAGGTCGATTGGTACTGGGGGCATACAAAGCTTTCAAGAGCTGCACTAGAGTTATTATATTTTAAAGGTGAGCTTGGGATTCATAGTAAGAAAGGCACTATAAAAAGATATGATCTAATGAGAAAGCTCTACCCGGTTGAGATTGTCAATCAAACAGATCCATATCCCGATCTGATCGATCATCTGTGTTGGCGTGTTTTAAGGCGTATAGGTGCTGTGGGCATGCTTTGGAACAAACCTTCAGACGCTTGGCTAAACATAAGAGAGCTGAAAGCGGCTCAAAGAAAAGAAGTGTTTGAGCGACTAGAGAACGATGAAAAAATCTTGAAGATACAAGTGGCAGATATTAAAGATCCATTTTATATTTTGAGCTCAGATTTAACGCTTTTAAATTCAGTGATAGACAACGAGGAGAAGAGCGAACGCGTTGAGTTTCTAGCGCCACTTGACAATTTTTTATGGGATCGAAAGCTAATTGAGGCGGTGTTCGGTTATAAATATAAGTGGGAGATTTACACGCCAGAGGTACAAAGAGAGTTTGGCTACTATGTGCTTCCGATTTTGTATCGAAATGATTTGGTTGGAAGAGTTGAAATGGTATGTATGAGGAAAGAAAAAAAGCTTATAGTTAAGAACATTTGGTATGAAGCCAGCTTTAAGCCAACAAAGGGTTTTCAAACTCAGTTTGATAAAAGTCTAAGGGCATTTATGGATTTTAATGCGTGTGAAAGCTTAGAAATTAATTAAATTTTACGAATCCATTGTCGCATTTTAATTTTGATGTGATAAAATGAGTAATAATATTTAATGGATTGGAGAAAGCGATGCGATTAATAGTTGCAGATGATTCTGCATTTGTAAGAAATATCATTCATAAATCACTTTCAGCTTCTTTCCCTGAAGCTGAGATTACGCTCTGTTCTAATGGTAAAGAGGCGCTTGAAGCATATGTTTCAGCTCCTTCTGACTGGGTGATTACGGACCTACTAATGCCAGAGATGACAGGACAAGAGCTAATCTCAAAATTATTCGAGGATAATGAACAGCCAAAAGTAATCGTTATTTCTGCGGACGTTCAAAAGGGAACAAAGGATGAACTCGATGCGTTAGGGGTTCAGAACTTCATTAATAAGCCACTAAATGCTGAAAAGCTAGAAGCATTGAAGTCAGTAATTCTAGGAAATTGAGGTGAAATTATGCTCGATGAGATGCAAAGAGATTTATTAAAAGAATATGTAAATGTCTTTATTGGGCAGGCGGCAAGTATGCTTTCAGAAATGGCAAATCAACGTGTGCTTCTTACCGTTCCTGAGGTTGATATTATCAATATGTCAGATGATACAAAAGACTTAGCGAAACCTTTATTTAATCATGGACACATCATCAGTTCATCAATGAAGTTTGGGAATGACTTTTCAGGGAGGGCGTTGTTAATTTTTCCTGCTCAAAAAGCCAAGCTTTTGGTGGATGCATGCATGGGAATGGAGATGTCGAATTATGATGAAGAGAGCTATGAACTAATTGACACCGATTTTGACGTTCTAAAGGAAATAAGTAATGTTATATTAAACTCAGTTATCGGCGAGTTTTCGAACTTGATTGGTACGACGGTAGAGTTTTCTATTCCAGATATTGAAGTTCTATTTGTTTCACAGGAAGAGCAAAAAATGTATTTGAATAATGATGTTTATATGATGATGCTTTACACTAGCTTTGAACTGGCAGAGGCTCAGGTGGAAGGCGTGATCATCGTTGCACTTGGACTCACTTCGTTAAATAAACTGCTTGATAAAATCAGTGAAGAAATCGGTGATGCACTATGAATAACTTCTTTTATGATGTGATGGACAAGTTAAATGTCGGCATCATTTTACTCGACTCAAACTCAAAAATTGTATACTGGAATCGGTGGATGATTCAGAAGACGGACTTAAAAATGGAAACGGTTTTTAATTGTCCGATAGAAGAAGTTGCGCCAAAATTCGTGCGCCCCAAATATCAAAAGATTTTACAATCCGTTAGAGAAACAGGACAAGGAAGATTTCTGGCTGGAGCTGTTCATGGCAGTTTTTTTGTTGATATTGAGAACGATCAAAGCACGATTATACAGCAAAATCTACAAATTGAGCGTTCGCTAAATGGTTATTTGTTGATTCAGGTTGAAGATTATACAGGTTACTATCAAAAGGTACAAAAGATGAAAACCTTTATCATGCAACTTGAGAAAGAAAATGACCAAATCAAAATAAATGAAGAAAACAGTCGAAAAATGGCCATGCAGGATGTACTTACTGGGCTTCCAAATCGACTTTTCCTTATGAATCAACTTAGAAATAAGCTTGAAAACGCAATGATAGAAGATGTAAAAGAAAGAGTTGCGATTTTCTTTATTGATTTGGATAATCTTAAAGTTGTTAATGATAGTCATGGTCACAGAAGCGGTGATGCCATTTTAATGGAGATGGCGAAACGGCTTAAGCATGCCATAAGAGGTAAGGACACAGTTGCAAGGTTATCGGGTGACGAATTTATTATCGTGATGGAAGGTCTACTGGATAATAAAGATATTAAAAGGCTTGCAGGACATATTCTAGATCAGTTTAACGAACCTTTTAACGTGGATGGTGTTAAGCACGAAGTGACGTGTTCCATGGGAATCAGTGTTTTTCCAGAAGATGGTAAAGAAGTTGAGGAGTTGCTTGATAAAGCAGATCAAGCCCTTTATAAAATTAAGCATTCTGGAAAAGCGGGTTTTGCGTTTTATAATCGTTCACTTGAAGAGTAAAAGATAGATCTATTGATTAAAGGAGTGATATTATGGCTTTAATAGAAGTGAAGTTTCCAGGTGGTGTTAGAGTAGATGCCCATATGAAGGGGCAAGTAATAGGAACGGATCAACCTTCATATGCTGGTGGAGAAGGAAGTGCACCTGCGCCGTTTGACTTGTTTTTAGCATCTATTGCGACTTGTGCTGGCATCTATGCCTTGGGCTTTTGTCAAAATAAAGGCATAAGTACTGAAGGCTTAGCGCTGACCATGGATGTGGAAAAAGATCCTGAAACTAAGATGATCGGTAAAGTGAATTTAAATTTGACCTTACCTGAAGGTTTCCCAGAAAAATATAAAGCAGCAATCATTCGTTCAATGGATTTGTGTGCGGTTAAAAAGCACATGTTTAACCCACCTGAATTTGAGATCGTTGCTGAATAAAAGCGTAAAAAATTTAATATAAGCCTCAAAACACCGTGACTGATGTTTTGAGGCTTTATTTTATTTAGTCAATTTATCAATTGCACTAGAAATGGTCTTTTGATTTGTAGAAAGTGAGGACTTTAATGTATCAATTTTGTTAGTGACTTCATATGCTTCCTCAGCTGTACTGTTTATTGATTCAGTGATTTCTGTAACAGATTGAGTAACCTGATTAACCATTTCATAGGTTGAATCAGATAGTGATGCAATCTCGACAACCTTCTGATCCACCTTATTAATATCTAAAAGAATGGCATTGATATTTTGTGTTAAATCGTTTGTATATTTTACACCTGTAACGACAACTTCGTCGGTGTGCTTAACCGCTTTTAGGATGTCACTAATATTAGATTGGACATGACTTATAAGCTCGGTAATATTTTGAGTAGCATTTTTTGATTGTTCTGCAAGTTTTCTTACTTCATCAGCGACTACTGCGAAGCCTCTACCATTCTCGCCAGCACGTGCAGCCTCTATAGCAGCATTTAAAGCCAATAAATTCGTCTGCTCACTGATCTGATTGATTAAATCCACGATGCCACCGATTTGATCAGTCGTTTTGTTAAACTCAGTTACAAGATTTGATAAATCTCCTGTAGAATTTGAAATTTTATTTACAGAGTCTGTTAGCTCTCTGATAGCGTGATTGCTATTGACAGCTGCTGTCGTAACTGTTTTGCTAGCATTTTTTGTATCTTCTGTTAAAGTCTTTACGCTGTGTGAGACCGATAACATTTCTTCCATGCTCGCATTAATTTCTTCTACAGAAGATGCGTTAGATTGTGTTTTTGCTGAGATGTCATTGATGCTTTCAATCATTGCACTGATTGCATTAAATGAGTGATCAGTAATGTTTTTAACTTCAGATAAAGATTCACTGATCATAAACTCCTTCTCTAAACTTTTAGCAAATCCAATTGCGCCAACGCATTTACCGTTTTGATCTCTAATTGGGTATGTAACAGCCTTAAAAGGTAAACCATAAACTTCTTTTGGTACGATCGCTTGGATAATTTGGTTGGATGCAATAGTTGCATTTAATGGGTCGTCTTTAGGTATTTTATCTCCAGGATTTACTTTGATTTTTAGTTTGTCGCCAGGGAAATAAGCAATAAATTTTTCTGTATCAACAATAGAGGTCATAACATCATCTTGAAGGATATCTTTTAAGTGCGGTAATACCTTTAAAAAATGTTCAAGATACTTCTTTTGATTGTTGAAAATGGCTTTCAAATTCGTTTCTCCTTCATTTGTAAGATTATTTTGGCATCTGGATGCCTAAAACATAGTAACAATAAAATGACAAGTAGTAAACAATTATTTTGAATGAAGTTGTAAAAATAAAATTATATAGTTCTTATTGATTGCTCAGTTTCCTTCCAAACGTAAGTTATACAAACGAAAATGTCATAAAAATAAAATTATACGCTAGCGCAATTATGTGATAAACTTATCATAGATAGTTAGATAAGTTTCAAATTTAGGAGGCTATATGACATTTAAAGAGTTTAAATACGAACGTCCAGACATGACAGCTATGAAGGCGTCATTTGAAAATCTTTTAATTGAGTTCAATAAAGCGGACACTGCAGCGATTCAAATCGAAGTGATTCATGAGATCAACAAACTTAGAAATCACATGGAATCAATGGCACAATTGGTTTCTGTACGTCATACGATTGATACAGAGGATGCATTTTACGATGCTGAGAATGATTTTATCGATGAAGCAACACCGCTCTATCAAGAAATGGTTAATCAATATTACCAAGCTATGAATGCTTCTAAATTTAAGCCAGAATTGATTGAAGCTTTTGGTGAGCACATTTTTAATATCATTGAGGTACAGCTTAAAACCTTTCATCCTGATATTATTGAAGATCTTAAAGAAGAAAATATGTTGATGTCGAAGTACACGAAGCTACGTACCTCTGCGAAAATTCCATTTGATGGTAAAGAACTTAATTTGGCTCAAATGGTACCTTATTACGAATCCAAAGACCGTCATATTAGAAAAGCAGCTGAAGAAGCGGCTACAAAGTTCTTTGAAGCGAATGAAGCTGCATTTGATGATCTTTATCAAGATCTAGTTACTGTCCGCCATCGTATCGCAAGAAAACTCGGCTTTGAGAACTTTATTCCATTAGGTTATATGAGACTTTCAAGAACAGATTACGATGAAACTATGGTTGCATCTTATCGTAACCAAGTTTTAGAAGAGCTTGTACCTCTTGCATCTGAACTCAGAGCAAAACAGGCGGATCGCTTGGGTGTGGATGAACTTAAATACTATGATGAACACTTATCCTTTATGACAGGAAATGCAAACCCAAAAGGCGATGCAGAATGGATTATTGAAAATGGTAAGAAAATGTATGAAGCCTTATCGGCAGAAACTGGTGAGTTCATCAATTTCATGCTAGACACTGAGTTGATGGATCTTGAAGCGAAAAAGGGTAAAGCAGGCGGTGGTTACTGTACTTATATCAGTGATTATAGAGCGCCTTTCATCTTTTCAAACTTTAATGGAACTTCTGGTGACATCGATGTATTAACACATGAGGCGGGGCATGCTTTCCAAGTTTTCCGATCAAGAGATCATGAGCTTCCTGAGTATCAGTTCCCAACACTTGAAGCATGTGAGATACATTCGATGAGTATGGAGTTTTTAACCTATCCTTGGATGGAAAGTTTCTTTAAAGAAGATGTTGATAAGTATAAGTTCAATCATGTGAGTGGTTCTCTACTATTTATCCCTTATGGTGTACTCGTAGATGAATTCCAGCATTTTGTTTATAGTAATCCAGAAGTGACACCAGCAGAGCGCAAAGCGAAATGGAGATCACTCGAAAAGAAATATTTACCTGACAAAGTCTATGAAGAAAATGACTTCCTTGAAAGAGGTGGATTCTGGTTTAGACAAGGTCACATCTTTAGTGATCCTTTTTATTACATCGATTATACATTAGCACAAGTGTGTGCTTTCCAATTTTATCTTAAATCTTTAGATAATAGAGAAAAAGCTTGGGCTGATTATTTACATCTGTGCAATTTAGGTGGTAGTCTACCATTTACAAAGTTACTTGTTGAAGCTGGCCTTGACAGCCCATTTGAAGCGGGTTCTATAAAAAAAGTGATTCCAGCTTTAAGAGCAGAATTAGGTAAAATCGACGACTCAAATTTTTAGGAATAAAAATTATTGATAAAAGTTAAAAAAATATTGCAATACCCTTGAAAAAATCAGTTGAAAAAGCTTGTCGTTTCGCATAAAATGAAGTAGACAAGAAAGACAATCCTATATTGTACCAAGTGATGATAATGCGAGATATCGAAAGGTAGCCGAAGGAGCAATGTTTATGTTTGCCGACATGACAGAATCTCTCAGGCAAAAGTAGTGTTATCTGATGGAACTCTGGAGAGCCCTTTAAGTAGGCACCGAAGGCGTAAAGGCAAAGTTATACTTTGCGAAAACTCTCAGGTAAAAATACAGAGGTATATAATGGCGGCTAGCATTGCTATACCATTGTATACCTCTTTTTTCATTTCTACTTTAAACAGGCGAATTGGCGAAAATGATTATTAAATGAGGAGGTTGCATTATGGATTCAGTTAAAAAAACAGCCCTCTACGATGAACACGTAGCAGCAGGTGGCAAAATTATAGATTTTGCTGGTTGGGCATTACCAGTTCAGTATGAAGGGATCATTGAAGAACATGAGGCAGTAAGAAATGCTGCTGGCATGTTTGATGTGTCACACATGGGAGAAGTTGAAGTTACAGGTAAAGGTGCTTTTGCTTTTGTTCAGAACTTAGTGACAAATGATGTTGCAACTTTAGAGGATAACCAAATTCTTTACGCTATGATGTGCTATGAGCACGGTGGTGTTGTAGATGACCTCTTAGTGTACAAGTTTAATGATGAACATTTCTATTTAGTAATCAATGCAAGCAATGTTGAGAAAGACTTTGCTTGGATGCAAGAACAATCAAAAGGTTTTGACATCAGTTTGGTCAACCTATCATCAGAAGTATCTGAAATCGCACTTCAAGGTCCAAATGCACAAGAAATTCTTCAAAAAATTGCTGATGTAGACTTAACTAGCATTAAATTCTTCTATTGCAATAGAAATGTGACGATTGAAGGCGTTAAATGCTTGGTTTCAAGAACTGGTTATACTGGCGAAGATGGTTTTGAAATCTATGCAGATCATGAAGGTATCGTTAAAGTATGGCAAAAATTACTTGAAGTAGGCAAAGAGCTTGGTCTTAAACCGGCAGGTTTAGGCTGTAGAGATACACTTAGATTTGAAGCGACTTTACCACTTTATGGTCATGAAATTGATCAAAACATTACACCACTTGAAGCTGGCTTAGGTTTCTTTGTTAAACTAGGCACTGATAACTTCATTGGTAAAGATGCTTTAGTGGCACAAAAAGAAAACGGACTACCAAGAAAAACGATTGGTCTTGAAATGGTGAAAGGTATTCCTCGTCAAGGCTATGAAGTACTTGCTGGAGACGAAGTGATCGGTGTTATTACGACAGGTTATATGTCGCCAACACTTAAGAAGAACATTGCTTTAGCGCTTGTTGATGCGAAATATGGTGAAATGGGCTCTGAGCTTCAAGTTAGAGTTCGTAAAAACCTTTTCCCTGCAACCGTAGTAAGCAAACGTTTCTACCAAAAGAATTACAAAAAATAATCAATATTGGTTGCTATAAAAATTATGTTTTATGCCAAAAAATAGTTGGTGCAAATTAAATTTGAGGTATACTGATTTTAAGGGCAATTGGCCCTAAAATATATAATCATCAGGAGGGTATTAAAATGAAAGTTGTAAGCGGATTATATTATACAAAAGACCATGAGTGGGTTAAAGTGGATGGCAACGAAGCATTAGTTGGTATCACAGATTTTGCACAACATCAATTAGGTGCAATCGTATATGTAGAATTACCTGAAGTTGACGCTGAAATCGATGGCGAAGATAGCTTTGGTACTATTGAATCTGTAAAAGCAGCTTCAGATATGTTAATGCCTGTAACAGGAACAATAGTTGAAGTGAATGAAGAATTAGAAAGCGATCCTTCTTTAGTTAACTCTGATCCTTATGAAACTTGGATTATGAAAATCAGCATTTCTAATCCTGCTGACTTAGATGAATTAATGAACGCGGAAGAGTACGAAGCATTTTGTAACGAGGAGGCATAGGATGTTTCCATATATCCCAAATACTGATCAAGATGTCAAAAAGATGCTTGAAGTACTTGGCATAGACTCGATCGATAGACTTTTCGACGATATTCCAGAAGCAATCAAACTTGGCAGAAGACTTGACATCAATGGCCCTCTATCTGAAATAGAGGTAACTAAAAGAATTAAAAGTATTGCTAATAAAAATATAGGAACAGATGAGCTTGTATGTTTTAGAGGCGCTGGTGCTTATGACCATTCAGTCCCTTCAATCATCCATCATCTCGTTTCAAGATCAGAATTCTATACAGCTTATACACCTTATCAACCAGAAATTAGCCAAGGAACGCTTCAAGCGATCTTTGAATATCAAACGATGATTGCTAATATTACGGGACTTGATGTTTCAAATGCATCTATGTACGATGGTGCATCTGCTACTGCAGAAGCGGCTATGCTTGCAGCTGCAAATCAAAAAGGGGATACAGTTGTTATTTCTGAAACGGTTCATCCACACACTAGAGAAGTTGTAAAAACATATATGCGTTTTTATGGTACTAAGGTAGTGGAAGTTCCAGCAAAAGATGGTGTGACTGATGTTGAAGCGCTTAATGCTGCTGTAAATGCAGATACGGTTGGCGTTATTATTCAAACACCTAACTTCTTTGGTAACATCGAAGATTGTACTGAAGCTGTAGAAGTAACACATGCAAACAAAGCATTATTTATCATGAATGTAGATCCTATTTCTCTTGGCTTCTTAAAAACGCCAGGTGAATACGGTGCTGATATTGCAGTTGGTGAAGGCCAAGTTTTAGGTAACGGCCTTAACTTTGGTGGTCCATACCTAGGCTTTATGGCAGCTTCAACGAAGCAAATGAGAAAATTACCTGGTCGTATTGTAGGTCAAACACTTGACTTAGATGGCAAAAGAGCTTTCACATTGACGCTTCAAGCACGTGAACAACATATCAGACGTGATAAAGCGACTTCAAATATTTGTTCAAATCAAGCGCTCAATGCACTTTGTGCAACCATCTATTTGGGTGCTCTTGGTAAAGAAGGCCTTGCAGAAGTTGCAAAAGAGTCAGCTAAAAAAGCTTATTATGCTTATAATAAACTGATTGCAACTGGCAAATTTAGACCAGTCTATAATCAACCATTCTTCAGAGAGTTTGTTCTTGAGACAGATAAAAACGTAGATGTATTAAACGATGAGCTTGCTGCAAGAGGCTTCTTAGGCGGATACAATATCGGCAAAGACTATGCAACCGATAAAAACCTCATCATGTTCTGCGTCACTGAAAAACGCACAATCGAAGAAATCGATTGTCTCGTAAAAGCAATGGAGGAAATCACATGGTAAACTACGATCAACTTATATTTGAAATTTCAAAAGAAGGTAGACGCGCTTATAAATTGCCTACCTGTAAAGTTGACAGTGTGAATCTTGATGATTTAATTCCTGCAGCTTTACGCAGACAAGAAGAAATCGTACTTCCAGAAGTAAGCGAGCCGCAACTGGTGAGACACTATACTAGACTTTCTAATAAAAACTTTGGTGTAGATACAGGTTTTTATCCACTTGGCTCATGTACGATGAAGTATAACCCAAAAATCAATGAGGATATGGCAGCATTACCTAAATTTGCTTCACTTCATCCACAACAAGATGAAAAGCAAGTTCAAGGTGCTTTAGAACTCATGTATGATCTTTCTGGCAAACTTGCTGAAATCGGTGGTATGGATGCATTTTCACTCCAACCAGCAGCAGGTGCTCAAGGTGAGTTAGCTGGTCTTATGATCATTAAAGCTTACCACGAAAAAAGAGGCGATTTGAAAAGAACGAAAATTATCGTTCCTGACTCAGCACATGGTACCAACCCAGCAAGTGCAAACGTTGCTGGCTTTGATATCGTAGAAATCAAATCAACTAGAGACGGTGCAATTGATCTTGAAAATCTCAAAGCTGTATTGAGTGATGAGATTGCAGGCTTAATGTTAACGAATCCAAGCACTCTTGGTTTATTTGAGAAAAACATCGTTGAAATTGCGAAGCTGGTTCATGAAGCTGGCGGACTTTTATACTATGATGGCGCTAACCTAAATGCGATTATGGGTCAAACAAGACCTGGCGATATGGGCTTTGACGTTGTTCACTACAATTTACACAAAACCTTTACGACACCACATGGTGGCGGTGGCCCAGGTTCTGGTCCAGTAGGCGTTAAAAAGCATTTAGAAGCATTCTTACCTTATCCAGTGGTGAGTAAAAATGAAGAAGCTTACTTCTTAGATTACAATCGTCCTGATTCTATCGGTAAAGTAAAGGCGTTCTTCGGCAACTTCGGTATCATGGTAAGAGCTTACACTTATATTCTTACAATGGGCGCTGAGGGATTAAAACGTGCATCTGAGATGGCCGTTTTAAATGCGAACTATATTCAAGAAAAACTAAAAGGTCATTATACTTTACCAGTAGATACTATTTGTAAACACGAATTTGTTCTTGCTGGTTTAGGTAATGAGTTAAGTACATGCAGTACTTTAGATGTGGCTAAGAGATTACTAGATCATGGGTATCATCCACCTACAATCTATTTCCCACTCATCGTTCCAAATGCAATTATGATTGAACCAACTGAAACTGAAAGTCTTGAAACGCTCGATTCTTTCATCGATGTAATGATTCAAATCAGTAAGGAAGCTGATGAGAATCCGGATCTGCTTCACAATGCACCTACAACAACACCAATTAGACGTGTTGACGAGGTACTTGCAGCAAGAACACCGGTTCTTAAGTGGCAAAAGTAATCTTTAGGAGGCAGTAATGCAAAAGAGTATCATCGTAATAGGTGGCGGACCGGGCGGTTATGTTGCCGCAATCAGAGGTGCTCAATTAGGAGCAAAAGTCACATTGATAGAAAGACATAAAATCGGCGGGACGTGTCTAAATTACGGTTGTATTCCAACTAAGACACTGTACAAAAATGCTGAATTACTTCACACTTTAAAGCACATCGAAGATTTCGGTATTAAAGTGGATCAATATAGCATCGATGTTGATAAAATTCAAAGCAGAAAAGACGAAGTGGTAAACACGCTTGTCGGTGGTATCGAGCAAGTTGTGAGAGCAAATGGCGTAGAAATCATAGACGGTTCTGCAAGTTTTATCGACAACAAAACAGTAAAAGTTGTAAAAGCTGACGGAGAAACTGTAGAAATCAGTGGTGATGATATCATCATCGCCACTGGTTCAACTTCTGCAATTCCACCATTTGAAGGCGTTAAACTGCCTGGTGTAATTACGAGCAAAGAGCTTTTAGAATTTACAGAAGTACCAGAAAAATTAGTCATCATCGGAGGCGGCGTTATCAGTATGGAGTTTGCAGGCATATTCGCGGCTCTTGGCTCTGAAGTATCAGTCGTCATCAGAAGTGACAAATTCCTTAAAGAAGTAGATTCTGAAATTACAAAACGATTTGGCGCAATGCTTAAAAAGAAGGGCATTGAGCTCCACAAATCAGTTGAAAACATGGCGATCGTCCAAACTGAAAATGGTCTTGCTGTAACGGGTACAACTAAGAAAGGTGAAGTTTCTTTCCCTGCTGACAAGGTACTTCTTTCGACAGGTAGAGTACCTGTTTATAAAGATTTAAATCTTGAAGCGATTGGTGTTGAAACCTCTAGAGCAGGTATCGTAGTCGATAAACATTCATTTAAAACAAATGTGGATCATGTTTATGCAATTGGTGATGTAAATGGCATTATCATGTTAGCGCATGCAGCTTCTCATCAAGGTATTGCTGCAGTAGAACACATTATGGGAATTGAACATCATGGCAATCACGATGCGATTCCAAACTGTATTTTCGTATTCCCAGAAATCGCAGGCGTTGGTATTACAGAAGATGAAGCGATTGAAAAAGGGATTGAAATTAAGAAAAGTAAATTTATGTTCGGTGCAAATGGTAAAGCACTTTCGATTGGTGAACCAGATGGTTTTATTAAAGTAATTTCAGACATGAACGATGTCGTTTTAGGTGTTCATATTATGGGTCCACACGCTTCAGACTTAATCGCTGAAGGGACACTTGCGGTTGCAAATAGAATGACAGTTGATCAAATCGCAAACACAGTACATGCGCATCCGACACTCGCTGAATCTTTTGCTGAAGCAACTCTAGGTCTTAAAGGTGAAGCGATTCATATGGCACCACCAAAATCTAAAAATAGTGTTATCCCTCGAAAGAGGACCCTATGAATATGATGATTGAGGAGAAAATGATGAATTTTGATTTAATTAAGAAAAATGATCCAGAGCTTTATGAATCAATGGAACTTGAGTTAAATAGACAGTCTAACAATATCGAATTAATCGCATCAGAGAACTTTACTAGCTTAACCGTAATGCAAGCGATGGGTTCTCACCTTACTAACAAATACGCTGAAGGTTATCCTCATAAGAGATACTACGGTGGCTGCGAGTATGTAGACATCAGTGAAGATTTAGCTAGAGACAGAATGAAAGCTTTATTCGGTGCTGAACACGCTAACGTTCAACCGCACTCTGGCTCACAAGCTAACATGGGTGTTTATATGGCAGTTCTAGAGCCAGGTGCTAAAATTCTTGGTATGAACTTATCAGATGGTGGTCACTTAACACATGGTAGTCCAGTTAACTTCTCAGGAAAACTTTATAACTTTATATCATATGGTGTAAATGAAGATGGTTTTATCGACTACGAAGCACTTCGTGCACAAGCTGTAGCTGAAAAACCTCAAATGATCGTAGCAGGTGCTTCTGCATACTCTAGAACGATTGACTTCGCTACAATCAGAGATATTTGTGATGAAATTGGTGCACTTATGATGGTCGATATGGCGCATATCGCAGGTCTTGTAGCCGCTGGTCTTCATCCAAGCCCAGTACCTTACGCAGATTTCGTAACGACGACAACTCATAAGACACTTCGTGGTCCAAGAGGTGGCGCTATCCTTTGTAAAGAAAAATATGCAAAAGAGATCGACAAAGCGATTTTCCCTGGTATTCAAGGTGGTCCGCTAATGCATATCATTGCTGCTAAAGCAGTTTGTTTTAAAGAAGCGATGTCAGAAGAGTTTAAATCATATCAAAAACAAGTGGTTGAAAACGCACATACGCTTGCTGAAGCACTTCATAACAAAGGCTTCAAAATCGTATCTGGTGGTACAGATAATCACTTGATGCTCTTAGATTTAAGAAATAAAAACATCACTGGTAAAGAAGCTGAAAAACTACTTGATAGCATCGGTATTACAACCAATAAAAATACCGTTCCTAACGAAACGGCAAGTCCTTTTGTTACAAGTGGTATCCGTATTGGAACGCCAGCATCTACTACTAGAGGCTTTGGCAAAGAAGAAATGCTAGAAATTGCAGATATTATCAGCTGGACGATAGAAAATCGTGAAGCAGACTTAGACCCTGCAAGAGCTAGAGTAAAAGCACTTTGTGATAAATTCCCTTTATATAGGGATTAATCAATAACGTGTCGAGCACAACCTCGGCACTTCCGACCCCACTGAAAAGCGGCTCTTCATTTGAAGGGCCGTTTTTCTTGTCAAAAAGACGATTGAAGCGTAATATATTATTCGGTACATGAGTTTGTATAAAAAATAATATTGAAATCATTTGAGTAGGAGAAGTATGGTAAAAGTTATAAGAGATAAAGTAGCTGAAGAAGTCGTTTTAGTGATAGCACTTTTAATTTCAGTGGTGACTTCATTTTATGTGACACCTAATTTAAAATCCATTGACGTGAATGTTCTTTTAGCATTGTTTAACTTAATGTTGTTAAGTTTGGCTTTTGAAAAGTATCAAGTTCTAGATTTCATGTCTTTAAAACTTATAAAAAAAGGTAGGAATTTGCGGAGAATTGGTGCGATTTTAATTTCGGTATCAGCCGTACTGGGAATGCTGATTACGAATGACGTTGCGCTTCTTACTGTCGTTCCTTTAACTTTAATTTTAAGTAATAGGGCAAAATTTGATCCCTTTAAAATTGTCGTATTAGAAACAGCGGCAGCGAATATAGGGAGTAGTTTAACGCCTTTTGGAAATCCTCAAAATCTTTATTTGTTTAATTTCTTTAATCTCAAATTTATAGATTTTGTACAGATGACGGCTCCTTTTGTATTTGTGGGTATGGTATTGCTTTATTTTGTGAACTTGAGTCAAAGTAAAAATCTTATAGACATACAAATTAAAGACATTATATTGAAGGATAAAAAGAAAATCACATATTATCTATTCTTATTTGTAATTGTTATTTTAGCTATCTTAAACTATTTTGACTTGAAAGTGATTACAACTATTTGTATGATTAGTTTCTTATTATTGGATCGTAAGCTTTATAAAAAAGTGGATTATTTTTTATTGTTAACATTTGTTTGTTTCTTTATTGCGGTTGATAATTTCACTAGAATTGAGAGCATCAATGTATTTTTGAATTCTCTACTATCAACAGATAGAAATACATTTTTTGTATCGATTGGATTATCTCAGATCATAAGCAATGTACCAACCGCAATTCTATTGAGCAGTTTTACAGAGTTTAATAAAGCATTGATTATTGGTGTTAATGTTGGGGGTGTTGGTACGATGGTAGCGTCATTGGCAAACCTGATTTCATTTAAGCTTTACACGAAAAAATTCAAGGGTTCAAGGTATAAAAAATATTTTTATTCATTGAACATAATCGTTTTGATACTCTTGATGACATTTGTAATGGTTTTTTATTGAAACAGTGAAATAGCACAATAAGCGAGCAGAAGGGCCATTACTACGTTGATAGGTTTGTAGTAGTTGGCCATAAACCGTTGAAAGAGAGAACCAAATAATGCCCAACTGCTCGTAGATAAAAAGCTTACAAATGCCAAGCATATCGAAAATATGATAAGGACGATTTTGTTTTCATAGTAAGGAATGATAAAAGTTGACACCGTTGTAATGCTATAGAGTATGGCTTTGGGATTGACAAATTGTAATAAAACACCTGATCTAAATCCTGTAGGTCGACTAATTTCATTTTTTGAAGATATGGGTTTGGATTTAAGGGTTTTATAGGCTAGCCATAAAATATAGGCAGCACCAATGCAAGTTACAATCCCTTTAAAAGTTGGGAGGTAATTATATAAGGTTACCGCAAACAGATTAGAAAGGATCAAAATTGTAAAAAAACCAACTGCTACGCCAGTATTAAAGGCTAGACTTTTTTTAAACCCATTATGTGTTGCATTGGTCATCGCCATAATATTATTGGGACCAGGTGTAAAAGAGGTGATAAAAACATAGGAAACAAATGCGATAAAGTTTGGCAAGGGATTACCTCCTGTTTTAATATATGGTATAATGCACATATAGGATAATATAATGTTTGGATAATATAATAATACATATCGTGCAGTATAATGTCAATTGATATTTTGGAGGCTATTTTGGATAAGATGAATGCAATTATCTCAGAAAATCTTAAAAGATTAAGAGAAGAAAGAGGACTAAGTCTTGAAAATACAGCAAAACTAACAGGTGTAAGTAAAAGTATGGTTGGTCAGATAGAAAGATGCGAAGTAAACCCTACCATATCGACCATCTGGAAGATTGCAAACGGCTTTAAGATTTCATTTACAGAACTGATAACACGTCCGAAAGCCAGTGTTGAATATGTAAGTAGAAGTGAAATCGAACCGTTGGTTGAGGATGAAGGTAGGTTTCGCAATTACGCATTAATGCCATTTGATGCTGAGAGACGTTTTGAAATCTATTCCACTGACCTAGACCCTACAGCAAATTTGGAATCTGAGCCACATCAAAAGGGAACAGAAGAGTTTGTTATAGTAAATGCAGGTGAGTTAACAGTTACCATTAATCATCAAAAGTTTACTGTAAAAGAAAATGATTCAATCAGATATAAAGCTGATGTGACACATCGTTATCAAAATTTATCATCTGAAGTCTGTTCGTTTACAATGATTATTTATTATCCTGAGCATTAAGACTTTTGATATTATGAATGACTAAATATAGCCATGAAACAGAGGCGTGAAACGATTAAAATTAAATCTATCCATGATTTTTAAGAAGGGTTTAATTGATAATTAAGATATTAAGACTATATTGATTATGAGTGTGAAAATAAGTCTAAAATGAGGTGCTCTATGGCAGGATGGATATTATGGGGATCAAGCTTATTGTTACTGGTGACTTTTATAGGCGTCTTTTATGGTTATGGAAAACCCAGTCGTGGTAAAATTTTTGGCATTAGATTATCAGAAATGTTCTTCGAAGAGGATGCAATAAAAGAAGTCATTTCAAAGTACAAAAGAAGAAATCGAGTGTGGTTTTGGATTGCTTTTATATCGATGTTTGGTATGATCTATAAAACCCCTTTCTTTTCGATTACATTTTCAATATTTATGGCCTGGACTCTATTTGTGATTATAGGAAAGCTATGGCTATTTGGTAGCGCATATGAACAGATGAAAGCAATCAAAAAAGAAATGGGATGGTATGATAAATCATTAGACTATGAAGAAGATTGTTGGTATGGTGGCCAATTTTATTATAATCCTGAATCAAAACAATTTTGGGTAAAGAGTCGTTCGGGATTACAAGGAGGAAATATAACCTTAAACCTTGCCAATAAAAAGGCGAGATGGACGATGATCATAACATTGGTTCTAACCGTTGTTATCTTATTTCCTTTATGGGGAAGTGTGATTTTAGAGGATGTGTCTGAGCCCACATTTAAATTTGAAGAACAGACGTTGAATATGAAATCCGTATTTTCAAGAACTTCAATAGATTTATCATCTGTAACATCGGTTGAAATTGTTGATCGACCAACCCAAGGTAGCAAATTAAACGGTTCAGCTACTGAAAGATATGCAAGAGGTAAGTTTTATTACAGCCCCTATGGCAATTGTAAGGTTTATCTTTTTAAATCTTCTGATATAGCAATATTAATTGAGGCGACAGATGCGTTACCAACTCTTATTAATAAAAAGACGAATGATGAAACAATACTTTTATTTGAACAAATTGTACAAAAATTGAACGAATAATTGGCATTATTCAATTTTGACACGTTTTTTTGACTGTAGAATAAAATAAATATGAACATTATACAAAAAAAACTTGATTTTATTTGCCTTTAATGGGTAAAATATAAGAAATATTTTCCGGAGGCAAACATGAAAGTTTATTTAGTAAGACATGGAGAACCGAGTTATACGCCATG
Organism: Fusibacter sp. QWL-12; assembly: GCF_058683495.1. Classification (NCBI taxonomy): domain Bacteria; kingdom Bacillati; phylum Bacillota; class Clostridia; order Eubacteriales; family Fusibacteraceae; genus Fusibacter; species Fusibacter sp. QWL-12. The sequence continues at coordinate 510,821 of NZ_CM178745.1, read as the reverse complement.
CACACAACGTCATCTTAAAGGACAGGGTAGAGATTTAGCTGCTTTAAATGATGATGGTATTAACCAAATTTTAACGACTACAATGCCTCTATTAATTGGTAATGATGCACAAATTATTCTGACATCGCCTTATACGAGAGCATTACAGTCGGCTGCAATTATTGCAGCTAAAACGGGTTTGTTAACAAAGTCAGTGCATGATATGCACGAATGGATTCCTGATTTGACTTTTAATTATACCTCATATAAAGAGTTAAAAGCCATTTATCAACACTTTTATGATCACAAAGGTATCAAGACAGAGGCAGTGGCACAAGAAGAGTATGCTGTCTGGGAAGACTTAGAGACCTTTAGAGAGCGTGTTAATTCAGCTCTAATGCCTTATTATGGTTTATACTCAAGTGTTATTGTAGTCGCACATGGAATGGTTATTCAGTCTCTTTGTGGCAGACACATCGGTTATGGCGAGGTATTCCAAATGGAGTTTCATCCAGATATGAAGTTTCCAGAATGGCAGTTTACTGCTCCAAAGATCGAAACACATGATTTAAAGATTTCTTATCATGAATCTTTGCTTAAAAATAAAGCGGACATTTTAGATGAGCAAACAAAGTGAAGAAAGATAGTGAAACAGCAACAGAAAAAGAAAAAGAAAAAGAAAAAGAAACAGTGACAGAAAGGTACTTCATCATAATTACTCAAAATATAAAGAGGGTGCAAATGCACCCTCTTAGTCTTTATTCAAATTTATCGTAGTAAATGTGCTCTTCAGGCATCCCTTTTGATTCAAGAATTGGAATAACTGAATCAATCATAACAGGGCTACCACACAGGTAGGCTTCAGAATTTGAAGCGTCTGATAGGTACTTTTCAAGCATGTCGGTTACACGACCAACTTCACCGGTCCAGTTATCCTTTTCTGATGGTCTGGACAAGCATGCAACAAGTTTAAAGTTAGGCATATCCTTTTCAAGCTCAGCCAAGGTATCCATTTCAAAAAGGTCTTCTGAGGTTCTAGCGCCAAAGAAGAATGTAACCTTACGATCGATCTTATTTGAACGCATATACTTTAAGATGGACATAATAGGCGCCATACCAGTACCGATTGCAACCATAACCATTTCTCTATCGTTGTCCTGATAGAAAAAGTCCCCATAAGGGCCAACGACAGTAAGCTTCATGCTTGGCTTTAGGAAATTATGGACGTAAGTCGTTGCTTTACCTTCCTTTACATAACCGATATAGAGCTCGACGGCCTTGGTATCGACAGGAGAAGAGGCGATGGAATAAGCTCGATATACTTCTTCATCACTGCCTTTATATTTTGGCGCTAAAATTTGAACGTATTGTCCTGCTTTAAATGTTATTTCTTCAGCTTCTGGAAGTCCAAGCCTTAAATGTTTGATCGTAGGCGTAACATCTTTAATAAACTCAACGTGATAGTCGTATTGCTTAACACTAAAGAGTTCTTCCGGAATTTGAATTTGCATGTCATTTCTAACCTTACATTGACAGGAGAGACGCACGCCTTCTTCTCTTTCCTTCGGAGTAACATAGCCTAACTCAGTAGCAAGAATTTCACCGCCACCATCAGTAACGGTAACTTTACAATAGCCACAGCTACCTTTACCACCACAAGCAGATGGAATGAAGATTTTTTGTTCAATTAGAGCAGAAAGTAATGTATCGCCACCTTCTACCGTTAGTTCCTTCGATTCATTAATAACAATCTTTTTTTCACCATAATTGGCAATGGTTTTATTCGCAATTGAGAGAAGCAATGCGAGGAGACCTGTTATGCCACTTATGGTTAAAACAGTTACACCAATCGTTTCCATAATTGCCTCCTATTGAATTTGTACGATGCCAGAAAATCCTAAAAATGCAAGTGCCATAATTCCAGTTATGATGAGTGTAATACCTGCACCTTCAAGACCTTTAGGGATCTTAGCGCCCATTATTTTCTTTCTGATACCAGCCATAGCTACGATGGCAAGTGTCCATCCTAGACCAGATCCCACACCAAATGCAAAGGATTGAATCAAGTTATACTCTCTAATAATCATAAATAACGAAACCCCTAGAATCGCGCAATTTACTGTAATCAAAGGAAGGAAAATTCCTAGAGAGTAATATAAGGATTCAAAATAGCGTTCAATAATCATTTCAACCAGTTGAACGAAGGCAGCGATAACAATGATAAAAACGATGAATCTTAGATATTCGAGTCCAAGTGGTACTAAAATCGTATAATAGACGATGTAGTTTAGGACAGAGGTTGTAGCGAGTACAAAGGTGACTGCTTGACCCAAACTCAGTGAAGTCTTGATTTCGCTTGAAACTGCAATAAAAGAACACATTCCAAGGAAGTTGGATAAAATCATGTTGTTTGTAAATATGGATGCGAAAAAAATAACGAGTGGATGGATTTCAATCATGCTTTAGCACCTCCTTTTTGATCTTCTTCTTTAGGGAAGAGTTTTGCTGTAACCCAAATGACGATACCGATCATAAAGAATGCGCCTGGAGGCATGATCATAAGCGTCCAATTGACCCAACTGTCAGGCATGATTTGGATACCGAAAAGCGTACCGAATCCAAGAAGCTCTCTAACAAACGCAACAGACATGAGTACTAATGTGTAACCTAAACCCATAATCAAACCATCGAAAAATGAGATAAATGGCTTGTTGTTTTGTGCGAAAGCTTCTGCACGGCCCATGATAATACAGTTTGTAATAATCAAACCAACATAAGGACCAAGCGCTTTTGACATTTCAGGCATATAAGCCTTTAAGAAGATATCTAGAATAATAACATATGCTGATATGATCAAAGTTTGCACCATCATACGAATATGCTTAGGTGTAAAAACTCTAATCAGTGATACTGTAAAGCTTGAAAAGGCGGTTACAAACATCAAACCAACGCCCATAATAAAAGAGTTTGATAGTAAATTTGTAACGGCAAGGGATGAACAAATGCCTAAAATCTGTCTAAATACAGGATTGTCTTTATAGATACCGGCTTTAAAAACGCGGATGACTTCCTTCATAGATTAGCCTCCTTTGCAAAGCTGAGAGTTTCTGTTACAAAAGCATTTACCATTTTTCTAACAGAGTCTGTCGTTAAGGTTGCACCTGTGATGCCATCTATATTGCCACCGTCAGCCGGTTTTAATATGATGGTTTGAGCTTCAGAAAGTGAGATGCCCCTAAATTGCTCTTTAAACCAGCTTTCCTCGATTCTTCCCCCAAGTCCAGGTGTTTCAGAGTGTGAAACAAAGTCGATGCCTAAGATTTTTGTGAACTCACTGTCAAAAGCAATATAACCTGTTATTGTTCCCCAAAGTCCTGTACCAGAGAATTTGAAAGCATATCCTTTTAAACCATCTGCATCACGATACTCATAATAAGTTTGCTTATTATAAGTCTGTTCAGTAATGCTTTCATTAAATGCGGCATCAACCTCTGTATCAGAATCAGATACTGGAAGATCGACGACATATAGTATTGAACGTTTCACGCGCAATGCTTCTTGTTCTGCAATTATCCCTGAACTGCTCTCGTTGATAAAAGCGAGAACTGCTGTGTAGATAACGGTTATAGCGATCATAAACAATACTGGATAAACAATTTGTTTTTTCTTAGCCATTGCTTACCTCCTTATTGAGTTTTGCCTTTCTAGCTTTTTTTATGCTATTAACCGCTTCATCAATGATCGGTGCAAAGGTGTTTCCTATTAATATAGCAAACATGATACCACCGGCGAATAATGCAAAGCTTCTAATGATTACAGTTATTATCCCAATTAGTAAACCGTAAACGATTCTACCTTCGAATGTTTTTGGTGATGAAATTGGATCTGTTGCCATAAATACGGCACCAAATAATAAACCACCTGAGAATAATCCATATACAGGATTTAACACTTGCTCAAATCCTGCGAAGAAAAAGACACTACTCATCGCTAAAAATCCGATAATGACAGAAAAAATAGTTTCTTTAGCAGCAGTTTTTGTGTAAATCAAATAGATTGCTGCAAGAATGATGAGAACGGCACTTGTTTCTCCGATTGATCCTGCGATATTACCAAACATTAGCTTCAATATTGGTAACTCATCACCAGATGCTCTATAGATTAACATAGGTGTGGATTGTGTAACGGCATCTATGGTTTCGCCCAAGTAGGTAGTAAAGCCACCTAAGATACCACTAACTGGTTTTGTCCAATGTAGTGTTAAAAATTCAGGGAAATTGACATAGATAAATGCTCTTCCTACTAATGCTGGATTAAATGGATTCTTACCAAATCCACCAAATACCATTTTACCAAACAATACACCAAAAATAATCCCTATGATAGCAATCCAATAGGGTGTACTTGGCGGTAAGGTTAAAGTAAAAAGGATATTTGTGACCAAAACAGCTTCAGTAATTTTCTTTGTTGTTTTACGAACAAAAATCCATTCTGTTAAACAACCGAAAAAAGAAACGACTAAAAGTAGTGTAAGTACTCTAAGTCCAAAGAAATAAATACCAGCTAAAACAAGAGGTATTAATGCGTAAACAACTTTTCTCATCATCATTTGCTTCATAAATTTTATGTTTTTAAGCGAAAGATTCAAGATGGTTCCCTCCTAAAAAGATTATGACATTAGAATAAGATAGTTCTGTAATTCTTTTATATCCAAAAGTTATGGTGATATATCAAAAAATGTGAAAAAAATTCATTAAAATATTTCAAAAAGATTACAGATGAAAAAAATGCTCAAATTTGTCACCGAAAAAATTAAACCTTTCCGTATATTATAGCGAAGGTCGATCAAAAGAAACAAAGGAGAGTGCAAAATGAAAAAGAATCTAAAACCGATGGTTATGATTTTGATGGCTTTGGTGCTGGTTATTTCACAAGTTTCTGTGGTAACTTTTGCCGACAACAATGGTAGAGGTAACAGCCCAAAAACTGACACCGATAAGTCACAAGTCAAAGAACAAGAAAAAGATGAATTCGAATATAGAAATCAAGTTACTGAAGAAACCAAAGCTGAGCTAAGAGAAAGATTGAAGTTAATGGTAAGCTTAGGCGATGGTAACTGGTTAGGCTTACCTGAAGGTTTAGCTAAGAAAGGCTACCTTAATTATGGACTTTCTAAAAGATATGCAAATGGAGATTTCCCATTTGGTTTGGCTAAGAAAATTAAAGATTTTAGATATGGCGATTATGATTCAGAACAAAGTCTAGATTCGTTTAAAGCTTTAATAGTAAGTGCAAAAACAAGATTGTCCACTGAAAATACAAAAGTTTACTTAGCAGGTGCAAAAGAACAATTACAAATCGCAGTAACCAATGCAGAAACATTCGTTACAAACTACAATAGTTCAAAAGCTTATTTGATTAAAACAGAATACAATAAACTCTTAAATGCAATTAAGCTATTTGATAATAGCGAAATCGTATCGGGAACTTACATTGATAATTTGAAAGTCCTATACAATGACCTATTAATCTATAAAGCAAACTATTATTCTAAATTAACACCTGCAAAACAAGGTGCTTTGGATAATTTAATTGCAGAAATTAACAACTACATCAAAGTAACTTCACCTTCAGTATTAACTTTAGGTATTTACAATGATTTATTTAAAAAAGCTGAATCGTTTAAAGATCAATTGGATCAACTAAAAGATTTGATTGATTCAGCAGAAGCATTATTATATGTAAACCCAGAAGTGACACCACTTGTATTTAAACAAGTTGAAGGTATTTTACCTGGTAATTATCTGGTTGGATCGAATTTAACGTTACAAGCTGCTATCGCAACTGCGAGCACATTTGTTGCTAATTATTCAAATCAAACCGTGACAACCATTGAAAATGAGTATTTTAAACTTTGGACAGCAATGGAAGCTTTTAAAAACAATATCGTATTAGGTGAAGATGATTTATTGACTCTAGCAGCTGTTAAAGTTGAACTTCAGGCTTATTATGAAACCTATTATGTTGAAGGTACTAATCCTTTAACATCGTTAGTTGCTTTAATTAATGATATTCAAACTTATTTAGATAAGACAAATCCATTAACGCAAGCGAAATTAAACTATTTCCTTGATGCATCAAAAGTCTATATCAAAGATTTATATGATGCAGTAAAACTTGAACTACAAGCACAAATCAATATGTCAAATGCACTGTTGACAGATGTTAATTATATTAATACCGATGTTACAAGAACCAATTTACAAGCAAAAGTTACCGCTGCTACGAATTATTTAAATGGTTCAACTCACAAATACAATGAGTTAAAAACCTACATTAGTGAACTTGACGCACTTAACACCGCATTTGTTACAGCTGGTGTTCAAGCATTAGTGAATCAAGCAAACACTTTACTAGCAGATGGTAAAACCTATGGAGACCCAGAACGTACAGCTTTAATTGCAAAAGTAACCGCAGTTCAAGCCTATTTAGGTGGTAGCGATATTCAAGTTGCTCAACTTAAAACGTACGTAGTTGAGCTCAACACGGCTATTAAAGCATTTGTTGACTCAGAAGTTGTTCTACCATAGTAAAACAGCCCCATTTCTATTCTATACAGAGTGGTCCCCAATCGAAAGAAAGGGGGCCATTTTGCTTTTTGAAATTGTGCGAATTATTGACAATATTTAACGAGTTTCTAATTTCTTTTAAGTGGCTTTATGGTATAATGTTCCGGGAAGTAAAAGAAGTTAATAACAGAAGTTTACGAGGGTGTAGGGGGTATTTATGAAGGTCGCTATAGTAGGAGCTGGTGCAGGTGGTAGTAAGTTGATTGAACTGTTTAACGACATAGATGAGATAGAAGTCGTTTCGGTAATTGATAAAAATTTGCAGTCACCAGGAATAGAGCTCGCAAGGAAAAATAACATTCATTATTCAACTGAAATCAGAGACATTGATTCAAAAGCAGATATGATCGTAGAAGCTACTGGTAATCATAAGGTTTATGAATTAGTTAATTCTCATTTTGGTGGAACTAAAAAGATTATTGAATCAGACGCTGCACAAATGATGATGTTTATTGTTGATAAACAAATCGATATGAGAAAAAGACTCAATTTCCAGTTGGATGAGATCAATAAAACAAGTTTAAAATTACACTCTGAGATGAATAAAATTGTTAATATCACTGAAGATTTAAACCAGATAAACAAAGACTTGGCAGCATCAGCGGAACAGTCAAACCTGTTTATAGAAAAAACAGATGAGATGACGAGAGCTGTAAATAAGATCACACAGCAAATTAAAATATTAGGATTAAATGCAAATATCGAAGCAGCAAGAGCAGGTGAGCATGGTCGTGGTTTTTCAGTGGTCGCTACTGAGGTTCAAAAGATGTCTGATTCTACCAGTGAGTTTGCAACTCAAATCTCAGATCTGCTAAAGTCATTGAAACATGAAAATGAAAGAATTTCGTTAGAAATTAACAAACTAGACGGAATCTCAGGGGACCAAAAATCCATAACACATCAAGCAAAAAATATCGTTGATGAATTGAAAAACATTTAGTATTCAAAGGGAAAGTGAATAGATTATGACACTTTCCTTTTTCTTTTGCAAAATTACCGTGTTTAAATTTGTTGTTACTATTTACTAAATAAATTGAAACTTTTGAAGACCTATAATAAAATTATATTGAGATTTTGTTGCTTTAAGTCAATTTATATAAGACTAGATTATTATACAAAATTAAATGAAAAATTAGAGGTGTAAAAAGAAGATGAAAAATTTCTTAGATAAGATCAAATTAGGGAGACAAGCGACGTTGTTTGATTCTTATTTATACGTCTTAAAAGGATTTTTAAGCATATTAACAGGCTATATCCTATTCCATAATCATAGCATTATTGGTAAAGATATGATTTCGCTTTTATTTGGTATGATGCTGACACTTGAACCAATTAATATTATTGGCATTAAAAGTGGTCTGGATCAGATAAAAGCAAGTATACTAGGTGGGGTTGTTACTGCGATTCTCGTCAGTCTGTTTGGTGTGAATGCATTGACCATACCGCTTGGTGTTGCAGCGACAATGTATATTTCACTTAAGTTTAATTGGCGATTTGTTTCACCAGTGGCAATTTTTACTGCAATCTATATGACACAGTATATACAATTAGATGCAATGGGGATGCCTAGTATGCTGATTACTTTAAGGCTGAGACTTCTTGCTTTAGGTAGCGGTATTGCGATTGCGATATTTTATAATTATCTTTTTTCAAAATTTTTCTACTCAAATATGCTTAGAAAAAGATTGGTTTATATTGTTGAAAGCTTAAGGACATATCTAAATTCATATATTTCACATGAAGATGATGGCGAAATGACTTCATTAAAAAAGGACATCACAGGCTTATTTGGAGATATTGATCTAGTCATCAGTCAGATAGGGGATTTTAACAAAATTGATACTGAGAAAATCCCATACGATCATTATAGATGTGCATTACAAGAGCTAAGGGATTTTACGCACTACACACTTGACGTTATCATGTATCGAATGCGCCATGATAAAGGTGTGGCAGATTTAACGATACTAGAAATGTTAGTCGCTCTACTTTCTGAAATTCAAACTGTTGTTGAAACTAAAAAAAGTGATACGACTAAACTGAAAGTGAAAATTCAGAGTGTCGAATCACTTGATCTAACAGATGAAGGCTATTTAAGTGAATTAAGATTAACTTGTGTAAATGCTGCGAAGTGCTTTTTATAAAGATAAAAGCACTTCGTTTCTTTTTTGAATGATCTCATCGATTCGAGTCTGAGTTTCATCTCTGAGCTTTGAAAGCTCATGTAATATAGCCTCAGCACGTTCGTGATTTTCAGAGATTGTCTCATAGGCACGATCAATTTCCTCTTGTATCGTCAAATCATTTAAAACGTTGACAAAGAAGGTTTCAAATGCTTTTGAAAGTGAGTTAACTTGTATATCACTTAAGTTAAAGTAATGCCTTAAATCTAAAAGTTCACGTCCTAATAGCATCGCTTTGTGACTTGAATCTTTAATGTATTGACTGGCACGATTGATGCAATCCTCTTTAACCGATACTGGGATTAAGCCACCACCTAGTTTATCGAAAACGCCCCAATTCATTGCAGGAATTAGGTCTTCTCTTGCATTGGTTAAACTTGAGATAAGTTTTTTACATGCGACGATTGCCTCGTCGAGCTCCTTTTGCTTGCCTTGTAAAAAACGGAGCTCACTTTCAAGCGAATCTATTTGTGAAACGCCAAGCGATAAAGCCCATGCACGCTTAATATTGAGCAAAGTTTCATATTCTTGTTCGATACTATCGTTATTTGCTAGATGCTCTGTAATGGACTTGATTTCAGCACCAGCAAGTGCCATTTTTTCGATTAAAGAATTGTATTTATACTCTGCAATTTTCATTTCGCGATATTCTTGGTCTCGCATACTTTCGTATTGCTCAGAGAATAGTGTAACAAGCTGTTTCTCTGAAAGTTTTTCAATTCTATTATAATCGTAAGTTTCTTTTTTTAGCTGTGACTGAAGACGAATCTCTTCTTGAGCCATTTGAGCTAACTCTTCTGCTATGTGTTTGCGTTTTGCTTTTAAATAATCTCTAAAAGCAACTTCTTTAGATAACTCATCCAAACGACTAAATGATTCCATACAGCCTCCTAGCACTTGTATTGCTATAAGTTATTATACCCAAAAGCAGTACAGAAATTTATTAAAAAAGAATTAATTTGAAAAATCCTTTAAAGCAGTTGTGCCATGCGAGTTTTTAAGGTAATCTGATTAAGTAAGTCAAGTTAAAAACCTAACGTGAAAGGAAAATGCCTGTGTTGATTGATTATTTAGTAATCTACGGTATAGTTTTTGTTTTAGGCATAACGATCGGATCGTTTTTAAATGTGTGCGTCTATAGAATTCCGGAAAATTTAAGCATTATCAAGCCGAGATCAAGATGTGGTAATTGCGGTCATACTTTAAATGCTTGGGAGCTAATTCCCTTAGTCAGCTGGCTTATGCTTAGGGGAAAATGCCACAACTGTAAAACACGAATTTCAGTACGCTATCCATTGGTAGAATTACTTGAAGGGCTACTTTTTGTTCTTGTATTTCATAAATTTGGCGTCACTGTTTTAACATTACTATTTTGGCTTTTTGTTGCGATTATGACAGTTGTTTTTTTTATAGATATAGATCATAGAATCATTCCAAATAAAGTGGTGATTTTTGCAGCTGTTGCTGGTATATTGCCTGTGGGGCTTCATTACACAGCCGGTTACATGTTTTATTCCAATGGCATTTTAGAACCGTTCATTAGTGCGGTTTTGCCCAGTGGGCTAATGCTAGTGATAGCCCTACTATCAGTTGCAGTGTTTAAAAAAGCTGGTATCGGAATGGGGGACGTCAAAGTATATATCCCAATTGGGCTGTTTCTAGGGTGGCGACTTTCGCTTCTAAGCATCTGGATTACCTTTTTTTTAGGTGGGTTGTTTGGTGTTTTGTGGATTTTAGTGTTTAAAAAAAGCAAAAATGACTATATTCCTTTTGCGCCATTTATTGTGATTTCATCTTTAATTGTTTTATTTTGGGGGAATAGTATTTTGAGTTATTTATTTTAGAACAAAAATCAGTACAATTACAGACTGAAAAATAGCCTATGTTTACGATAAAACAAGGTTTCAGCGGTAATTTTAGGATTTACATCATTTATTTCTTAGTGTATAATTTTAATTAATTAATCAATTAGGCAAACTACCTGAAAAGGTAGGACGCAAAGTTTGAAGTCTAAGGCAAAAGCTATGACCGTTCAACTGCAGTATATAATTACTGCAGTTTTTTTATTATATTGTTTTGAGTGAAGATTCTGTCATTGACAAAACACTATTAAAAAACAAAAATAGTGGTATAAGAGTTATAATACAAGTATTACACATAGGAGACAAAAATGCCGAAAAATAGAAAAAGGCTGGGAGATATACTTATTAACGACGGAATTATATCTGAGGAACAACTTTTCACAGCTCTTAGCTTACAAAAGGAAACCGGTAACAAACTTGGAGCGATCCTTATTGCGCAAGGTTGGCTTTCAGAGGATCAATTGTTTCATGTATTAGAAGAGCAATATCAAATTCCATATGTAGACATCAACACCGTATATATCGATCCTAAAGTACCTAAAATGATCAGTGAGATATTGGCACGTAGACATATGGCAATACCGATTCGAATGGACAAGAATAGGCTGACCATAGCGATGGTTGATCCATTAGACATGATTGCAAAGGACGACATTCGGATAACGACAGGTCTTGAAATCGATGTGGTTATCTCGGCTCAGCAAGATATTGCAAAAGCTATAAATCGATATTATGACTCAAGTGAAAGAGCAGCTAAGGCGGTTGAAGAGTTTAGAAATCAATTTGGAGATGATTCAGAAGAAGATTTTGAAGAAGATTCTGACGTTACAAATGCCCCAATGGTGCGACTTGTAAATACCATAATTGCACAAGCCGTTAGAAGCAAAGCAAGTGACATCCACATTGAACCGCTTGAGAAAATTGTACGAATTAGATATAGAATTGATGGCGATTTAAGAGAAACGATGACGCCTTCAAAGACAACACATTCTGCGCTTGTTACAAGAATTAAGATTATGGGTAAATTGAATATATCTGAAAAGCGTATTCCTCAGGACGGCCGTGTAGAAACGATCATAGAAGGTTTTCCTATTGATATGCGTATTTCGATATTACCAACAGTATATGGTGAAAAGGTAGTTATTCGTCTCCTAGACCGTAACAGTTTAATGATTCGAAAAGAGGATTTAGGATTCACAGATTATAACCTACTTCAATTAGAACGAATTTTAAAGGTACCTGAGGGAATCATCTTAGTAACAGGTCCAACAGGTAGTGGTAAAACTACAACGTTATATACCATATTAAAAGAGCTTAATAAAGAAACTAAAAACATCATCACCGTTGAAGATCCTGTGGAGTATCGACTAGAAGGGATCAATCAGGTTCAAGTTAATAATAAGGCAGGGCTTACATTCGCAAATGGATTGAGATCCATTTTAAGACAAGACCCTGATATTATCATGGTCGGTGAAATTAGAGATTCAGAAACAGCTGAAATAGCAGTAAGAGCTGCAATTACAGGTCACACGGTGCTTTCGACGATTCATACCAATGACACGGCGAGTACGATTTCAAGATTGATCGATATGGGGATTGAAAGCTACTTAGTTTCCTCTTCAGTTGTGGGCATTATAGCACAGCGATTGGTAAGAAAATTATGTGTCAAATGCAAAACGCCTTATGAAGCTTCTTTTGAGGAGTTAAAAGCGTTAGGTTTACCTACTGACACTTCTTTAGAGATCTATAAAAGTAAAGGCTGTAACTCTTGTAATCATACTGGTTATAGTGGTAGAACAGCTATCCACGAGATTTTAGTAGTGGATCGTGATGTTAGAAACCTTATAAGCTTAGATCGTAGCATAGATGAAATCAAGCAAAAGTCACGCTCTAAGGGAATGACCACTTTGAACGAAACTGCAAGAGAGCTTGTTAAAGATGGAATTACCTCAGTAGAAGAAATGCTAAGAATGACCTACAGCTATGATGAAGAATAAGGATGTTAAATATGAAAATACTCGATATCTTAAAAATTGCAATTGACGCAGGTGCATCAGACGTCCATTTAACCGTAGCATCACCGCCAATTATGCGTGTGAATGGGAAGCTGGTACAAATGTCAGATATAAGACTGATGCCTGAGGATACAATGGACATCATTCAAGATATGATGACCGATCAACAAGTTAAGCACTTTGAAGAAACGGGAGAACTAGACTTTTCTTATTCAAATCCTGGTCTTGGACGTTTTAGGGTGAATATATATAAACAACGTGGTAGCTATTCAATGGCACTGCGTGTGGTAAGTTTAAATGTTCCGAGCATGGAAGAACTTAGATTGCCACCGATTATAAAAGAACTGTCTATGAAGCAAAGGGGATTGATACTCGTAACGGGTCCAACCGGTTCAGGTAAATCAACCACACTTGCCTCCATGATCGATTTGATGAATCATCAACGTAACGAGCATATCATTACGATTGAAGATCCTATAGAATATTTGCACAAGCACAATAGAAGCATCGTCAATCAGCGTGAAATTGGGCATGACTCTAAAAGTTTTGCCAATGCGCTTAGAGCTGCTTTACGACAAGACCCTGATATTATCCTAGTAGGTGAGATGAGGGATCTTGAAACAATCAGTACAGCGATAACAGCTGCTGAAACTGGACACTTAGTTTTATCAACCTTGCATACCATTGGTGCTGCAAAAACAGTTGATAGAATAATCGATGTTTTTCCACCTCATCAACAGCAGCAAATCCGTATACAGCTTGCCTCAGTTTTAGAAGCGGTTATTTCACAGCAAATATTGCCTAAGGCAGATGGTTCGGGAAGAATTGCTGCATTTGAAGTCATGGTAGCAAATTCGGCGATTCGTAACCTTATTCGCGAAGGCAAAACGCACCAAATTCAGAATGTCATCCAAACTGGTGCATCGCAAAGCATGGTTACCATGGATGCATCGTTGATTGATCTTTATAAAAAGAGAATTATCGACATGCCAACACTTAGAAAATACGCAGTTGATTTTGATATGGTTCAAAAGCAACTGAATCTTTCTTATTAATTTTAGTATTTTGGGGTAGAACCATAAAACATAGACAGGGGGGATAGGATGACATCGGTTTACGTATGTAAGGAGATTGATGCGCAAGGCAAAATTCTTCAGACGTCATATAAAGGCGAAAGCTCTGAAGAAATTGTTCAAATGATTCGCTCGAAAGGTCATACACCGATTAAGGTTGAGTTAGAAGCAGCAAAAGGACAAGATATTTCAGACCTAGCATTATTCGAAAAGAAGGTTAAATCAAAGGATTTAGCAATTTTTTGTAAGCAATTATATACCATGCTTCACGCTGGGATGCCTTTAATCAATGCACTCGATGTATTATACAATCAAACAGAACACAAAACGCTTCAAAAGACCGTGAAAGCCATGACCATACAAGTGCAAAAAGGTGATGTGCTCTCTACTTCCATGAAAGCGCATACGAGAGTTTTTCCATCGCTTTTGATCAACATGGTTGAGTCAGGTGAGTTGACTGGTAATCTGGATGGTGTCTTAGAGAGGATGTCAATCCATTACACTAAAGAACATCGAATTAACTCTAAAGTAAAGGGTGCAATGGTTTATCCAGCTGTATTAAGTATCTTAGTTGTGTGCGTTGTTATATTTATGATTACATTTATCTTGCCAACTTTTACAGGCATGTTTGAATCATCAGGTGTTCCACTACCGGCACCGACGAGATTTTTATTAGGTGTTAGTGATTCGATTAGAAGCTTTTGGTATATATATATAGTAGTGATTGGTGGATTAGTCACATTTTTTAGATGGTATTTTAAAAGTGGTGATGGTAAAAGATTATTTGACAGCATTGCATTAAAATTACCACTTATAAAAAAACAAGTTGTTATGATAGCGACATCTAGATTTACAAGAACCTTGGCGACACTTTTAGCAAGTGGTATTCCCATTATTCAAGCGCTTGAAACCGCAGCTAATGTTACAAGCAATCTTGTTATAGTTGATGAAATGAAAAAGGTGACTGAAGATATTAAAAAAGGTGTTGCTTTAAGCAATTTACTAAAAAGGATGAATATTTTTCCGCCTATGATGGTTTCCATGGTGGGAATTGGTGAAGAATCAGGTGCACTCGAAGACATGCTAGATCGAGCAGCTGATTATTATGATGAAGAGTTAGAAACAGCTATTCAAAGGTTAGTTCAACTTCTTGAACCAATTATGATAGTAGTAATGGCAGTTGTGGTAGGTTTTATAGTTATTTCAATGTTGTTGCCGATGTTTGACATGCTCAAAACGGTACAATAAAGGAAGAACTTTAAAATAAATATGTATACTTATAGAACGTTAAGGAGGAAAAGATTATGATGAAAGCTCTCAGAAAAAAAAGAGCGGGAGGGTTCACCCTTATTGAACTGATTGTAGTTATCGCTATTTTGGGGATTTTAGCAGCGATAGCAATTCCTAGACTTGGTGGTTTTACAGAGTCAGCAAAAATGGCAAATGATGAAGCTGTGGCTGCAAATTTAGCTACTGCAGGTGCTTTGTATTATGCTCAAAATAATACTGCACCAGCTGATGTTGCTGCTTTATATGCTGCTGATTTGACTGCATATACAAATGACGCAGATGTTATCGCTGATTTAAAATCAACAACGTATGCAGGCACTACAGCTATAGCTTTTTCTGTGGCTAGTAATAAAGTAACTGTAACTTTTACGGGATCAACACTAACTGCAACAAAATAGCACTTTAATTTTAAAAGAAAAGACACTTAGGTGTCTTTTCTTTAAAATTTCATTACAGCGGTTGTATTAAGTGAACAACTTTAGTTAAAAGAGTTGAAAAATAGTTTTAATTTCTATATAGTATACATAGGACTTTTGGTCCATATATGAAGTGGGGACTTCGTAGAAGATATAGAATAGAAGTGGGCAAAGTATTTGAAAAGATATGACGCAAAGCTTGGAGTCTAAGGCAATTTTGCTATGATCGTTCAGCTGCAGTTTAATTTGTGCTGCAGTTTTTTATTTTTTTGATAAGGAGCTTTAATGAAAAGACAAAAAGGAGCTGCATTAGCAATGGTGATAATTGCCTTTGCAGTGCTAATGATTTTAGGAACAATGGTACTCTCCATCTCAATGTCAGAGGCGAATTTCGTGTCAGCAGATGAGGTAAAACTTAAAGAATTATATACTGCAAGATCAGGCGCTGAGGCAATGGTTTCCTACCTGATAGAAAATCCAAATCAGATTCAGAATATAATCGATGAAACGGCGATCAATCCAGCGAAAGGCAAACTTAATAATATTGAGTTTGAAGTCGTTGTTAAAAATAATGTAGCTAACCCAATAGTAGAGTCTAAAGTTATCAAAGATGGTAACGTCAAATCGGAAATATCGATTGTGCTCAACTCAAGTCAGTTTAACTTCCTTGATTATTCAGTGTTTTCAACAAATACACCAACAATTGGAAAACAACATAATGGCAACGTCGGAACCAATAGTAATACCATTAATAGGGTCGGAGGTAGTAAGGATCAGATTAATGGCAATGCTAGAATCGTAAATGGAAATGTGAGTTCTGTTCAAAGTGAGTTTACAGGAACCATTACAAATGATACTGAAGTAGTGGCTTTACCTCAAATCGATACATCAAAGTTTACCACCGTACTAGCAGATAATTCGAGATACAATCTAACGAATGGAGATACCGTCTATTTAAACGCCACGTCATTAAGTAGAAATTTCTCAGTGACGGGCAATGGTATATTACATCTACTGGTGGGTAATTTAGGTGGAAACATTGATATTTCAGTTGGTGCAAATGTTAGATTAATCTTATATTCAACACAAAGCAGTATCACCTTCAATGGTAATCCAACATTACCTTGTATTTTATATGCGCCAAATGCAATTGTATCCTTTAACGGTGGCGGTAATGGAACTGTAAACAGTGGACAAATCATCTGCAAGCAGTATGAAGCACCTAATTCTGCCGCTTTTAACTACGTCGGAATTGATACGGTAGGAATCGATTTATCCATTGATCAATCAGCTTTGTCTTACACAAGAGGTGAGTATGATGGACAATAAATTTAGAAGAAGAAAATACGCAAAGTCGAATGCGATGACTTTAGTAGAAATTATAATGGCGATTGCATTAATTGGTATAATCACCATTTCTATTATGACGTTGCTAACTTCTGGCTTTACACAAATTACTTCCTCTGGCGAAAGAGCGAAAGCATTATTTCAAGCTCAAGCACAAATAGAATCGGATATTAATGATATTGGACAAAGTGCAAGTGATGCATCTGAAACCTTGACATTAAAGATAGACGACACTGAGATAATCGTTCCAGGTAAAGTAAAATCCGTTAATACAGCTTTGCCGAATGGTAGATCCGTACAAATTGAAATATTCCAACCCTATAAATGAGGTTTTAATGAAAAAAACGTATAGAGGATTAACGTTAGTTGAACTTATAGTTGTCATTGCACTAATTGGTGTTGTGATCACAGTTGCATCATCAATTATGCTTTTTGGACAGAAGACAGCAAATTTATCGGAAGAAACAGCAATGAATCAGTTCGATGTAAGACAACCTATAAAAGGATTTTCCAACCAAATTAGATATGCAAGTGATTTAGAAATATTAGACTCAGATCCTTTAAGCTATGAAAGTGGCTATCATTACATCATTTTTGATGACGCGACAAATACGATAAAATATGTTGAGGACACAGTAGAAAAGTCAATTACAGGACTAACAACTATATCAGATTTAACTTTTTCAGTATCAAAAAATAACGCAAATCTAAAACAGATTAACTTTACATTTGGTAAAGTAGATTCGACGCAATATGATTTAACCACTTCACTTATTATTAATAATCTCTCAGATACCGGTGTGAAAGGTGTATCAACAGGGATTGGAGTGAAGTATAAATAAGGCTAACAATGATGAACTCTTTAGAAGTGGGGACTTTTAAGAGCATTGTTATTATAGAATAGAAATGGGAAGCTCATAAAATTTATTGCGTATCTTTAAGTAGATACGCTGATTTTCGTGCTTCTCTAAAGATGAGGGCAAAGTACTTGAAAAAGTACGACGCAAAGCATGAAGTCTAAGGTTTATACTATGGCGGTTCGGCTGCAGTCTAATTAGGCTGTGGTTTTTTTGTGTTAAAATCACAGCCTATAAGCCTAGACTTTGAGGAGGGTGGAAATGAAGAAATATTTAAATGAACTGAATACTATAAAGGATGAACAAGGTGCATCGCTGGTTTTTGTTTTAATGGTTATGTTGGTTGTGTTGATTTTTAGCACGTCAGCTATGGCAATCTTTAGTGCGAATTTAAAACAAGCGAAACAGCAACAAGATCGACTTGAAGCTTATTATTTATCTTATTCAGGAATAGAAATGGCTTTTGAATCATTAATTTCAGATGATATGGAGAAAACAAAGGAAATTCTAAACGCTGCGTCAGCGGATTTTGCACTTGTGACCAATGATATTGCCTTTGGAAATGGTTTGATCGATATAAAGGCAGAAAAATCAAAAGATCCAGGGGTTGATGGATGGATCAAAATCACATCGACAGCAGAACTCTCAAAAAATCATATGGTCTATATCCGCAGTATGTATTTTAATCCGGATAACCCAAATGAAACATTCTGGATCAATGAGTAGGAGGCGTTATGAAAAAAGTAAAAGGATTTACTCTAATTGAGTTAATTATTGTTATTGCACTTTCTTCAATCGTTCTTCTAGCTGCTTCAAATATGATGATATTTGGAATGAAAGCTCAGAGCATAACCTTGGACGAGTTTGAGGTGCAATCTGCTTTAAGGATTATGACAGAGAAGATAAATGTGGTTTCGAGAGATGCAGCAGGTGCGTTTTTGCTACATAGAGAGAATACTTTGAATATGACCAGTGGCTGGAACTATATTATGCTCAATGATGATCAAACTAAATTGGTCGAGTACGTATGGGATGAAGCGAGTGGTAAGCATATCGTTCAAGATATTTTTTCGGGAATTGAAGGAGTCACTTTGGATTTGGTTTTTACAAAAGATGCAGACCCAGACGAAGACAAATTGGTCACATATGAGCTCAAACTGAAGAAAAATGGCAATGAAAGAGTGATAGATTCTACCGTTGAATCAGTAAATGCATTACAAGTTGTAGATAGAGCATATGGTAAAGTGGCAAATACAATATCCTATAGGAATGACAAACGGGTTACTGATATCGTTACTTCACAAGCTGCTGTCGCAATGGTACTCGATACTTCTGGTAGTATGGACAGACAATTGAATGGCAATTCCACAAGTAACAGTTCTAAAAAAAGACTTAATCTGATGAAACAAGAGGCGCTTAGGCTTATAGATGAACTCGCACAAAATCCAAATGTGTATATCAGTCTGAACCCTTTCAGTTCGACAGCAAACGACTCAATGGAAATGTTAAAAGCTCAAGTCAATAATGGCACAAATACAGCGTTTAAGAATTATTTTGACAGTAATTCGTTTGAGGCTGATGGCGGCACCAATACAGGCGATGGTATTAGACGAGGCTTTTATAGAATTAAAGAGTTTAATGAAAAAGAAGAGAATAAAGCGATTACAAATAAAAATTTTTTAATCATACTGGTGGATGGCGTTACGACATTCGGTTCGGTTTACGAAGCTTATTACTACGATGATTGGTATAGAAGCGGTACCTTAGATTTCGTACTGGGTGATGCGAACATTAATAATAGACAGATGCCTACCTATAGCTACAATCGATATAACGATGGTAGGTATGCAGGCAATGGTAGCGATCTAGATCCTATTGGAACTTTGTATGTAGAAACAATTGGCGAATTGGTCAGAGCGTATAAAAAGGACACAGCTGAAGCCATTCAAGTGTATGTGATCGGTTTTTCAAGTGTAAGTAGAGATTATGATAGCTTGGAGGATATTGCTTTGGCTACATCAGGTGAATCAACGTATTATGAAGCGGGCGATGTAGAAACCTTAAATGGTATTTTTAAAGCCATTGGGAAGGATATTAGTGACGCTTTATGGCATATCGGAGGTCCAAACTAGGAGGAGAATATGAAAACGAAAAAATCAAGCAACGGGTTTACGCTCGTAGAGATCATTGTTTCTGTTGTCTTGCTAGGTTTGATAGCAACAGCATTGATACCTACATTTTCTTTCAGCTATCAACAACTGAGGAAATCAGAAGAATTCACTCATGACACTTTTGATTATCAACAAAAAATCGAGTCAGAGATTGAAGATAAAAAGCAAATACCACCAACAGATCCAAGTAGCACTAAAACAATTCAAGTGTTTGGGAAAAATGTAACTGGTCACGTCATTACGGTTAATGACAGCTCAAGCAGTGAGGTCTCAGTGTTCATTACACAAAATAGCATCCCAAATATTGTTCCGGAAATTGTGCCTCCGGTTAATTTGGTTACTTACAGAGGTGCATCTGTTGTAAGTCCTGCTTCGCCAATTGAGCTACTAGATTCAGGACTGCATCTTGAAGTAACAGATCCAGAAATTACGAATGCCACAAAGCCATATTTTTTAATGTATGTTTATCGATGGTATCTATCTGAAGAAATGGATAGTGCTATAGACGCACCACTAAAGACAAAGGACTACATTGCGCTAAAAGAATGGAATGCTGCAAAGAAAGAGCTGTCATATAGTGAATCTAATCAATTGGCTTTCATACCAAACATAGAAAATCATTATAATTATTTTGAAACTGAAGAAGTAAAAACTGCTTTTTCTCTTACGAATACTGATTGGATCAATGCCTTCGGTAATCGGTATATCATGTATGGTGTAACACCCTACTCAACTTCAGGTCGTATAGGAAAAGAAGTGTTGAGTAATAAAGTTTATATTAACGCACCTAGGATTACCATTTTATCTGCTAATGTAACGGCTGATCCTAAAGTTGTAAAAGTTGAATTCCAAGAGAGTTTAGATTCTGTTTTCGATTTAACGAGATTTAGCATCAACAGTACAATTGGCACCTTGGAAAATGTTACTTTAGATGGTTTAGATGATAAAATAATCTATCTCACTTTTGATCAAGATATTTTAATAAATGCTGATGTCACAGAGAATTATTTGAGCAAAGGCGCTGTGCTGTCAAAAGATAATGGTGCGATAACCGTATGGGGGCAAGGCTATCCTGATGGTAGATTTACGATTCAACCATTTGTGAGGAAACCGTTAACGACGATAAGCGTTACACCTAAAACATTACAGATGGGAATTGATGATGTTAGTACGTTAAGTGTAAGTTTTAGCCCATCTGATACAACTGATAGCATCGTATGGGAAGTTGAATCTGGAAAAGAAGACATTGTAACTGTGGATAATGGTACAGTTACTGCTTTAAAAGAAGGTATCGCAAAGGTGTATGCACGAAACACAGAAGGAACAGTTTCAGATTTTTGTACAGTAACAGTTACAAAGGATATGATCTTAAATGTCGGTTTTGTTAAAGATGCCTTGCATAGTGGCAATGCTAAAAATAAGCTCTATGTTGAGTTCGACGGTGACATTTCTCATATCAATTTGACACCACAGAATAGCCAACAGTATGTTAAGGTGAGAATAGGTGGTACGGAATATCATGCCACAGAATATGATTATGTGAATGGAAAGTCAAATGCGATTGTCCTTTATTTTGATAATATATCAAACATTAGTAATGCTACGCTTAATATCAAAGGGAATAAAATCATGATAGATGGCGAAAGTGTTGAAGTAGAAGGATATGCTATATCGCAAGAGGTTATAGGTAACGTTTGGTATAGAATTCACGGTCGACATACTGAAATAAATGAGACGGATTACCCTAAATTTTTACGTGTAAACGGTTCTGGATATGTAGGACAAAATGCTTGGCCTGAATCGTCGTCACAGTCAGAGATGGATCCATTCTTATGGGCTGTGGTTTACAGTGGTAATTCAAACAAACCAATTCTTGGTCCACCATATGAGGATTCGCTTTATAATTTACGTAACAAGACCAATAATAGATATCTTGAAACCAGTAATTCAAATAACACATATGAAAATGATGGACAAATTATCAGGCTCACTTCCAATACAAATACAAACTCGCAAAAGTTTAGATTAGATGCAGTGAGAATAGAAAGTGAATATTATTATAAAGTTTATACCGATCTTGCATGGACGAATCAGTATAACGCATATGTGTTCGATTTAGCTTCTAGTAGTCTAACTGATTGGGACTTGAGCAATGCAGGTGATGGTAAGCTAATTAGATGGACAGATAAAAACAACCAAGATGACAACCAGTTATTTGATTTTGAACCATGGATTGTATTTGAACCTTAATAAACCTTGCAAATTAGCCTTCGTGCTTTACTTCTAATAGTCATTGAATTATAATTATATTAAGTAGGGCAAACTACGTGAAAACGTAATGCGCAAAGTCATGTGTCTAAGGTGTTTACTATGATTGACAGACTGTACTCTTTTGAGTGCAGTCTTTTTTATTTAGCCACAATCTCGCTTGTGGTAAAAAAAAGCTTTGTCATTGACAAATATGAAAGGAGAATGGTTTAGCGACTTTTATTAGTGGTATTATGATAGAAATGGGGATTATATCATAATAGGAAGGTGATAACATGGATAAAAAGCATAAAGGTGCTGCATTACCAACCGTTATAATAATTATGGTTATAGTTATAATTTTGGGCATGGTACTTTTAAATGTTGCCCTTGCAGATACAAAATTTGCTATGCGTCAACAATTTCAAACGCAGACGCACTACGTTGCTAGATCAGGCGTGCTGGTAGGTGTCGAAATAATTGGAAAAGAAATTGTCAATTATGGTCAAAGTACTTTAACCGATTTTGTTGCGGCATTAAACACGCATGTGGCATCTTATTTAAGTGCCAATCCTAATGCGTTTACGGTGGATGGCAAGGGTAAATTTGAGTTAAACTATGAACTTTATGGACCGTCTGAGATTAAGATTTTTTCCACAGCCACTTCTCTTGAAAATAATACGGTTACAGAGAGCTTATCTCTCAGAGTTAAGATGAAACTACCAGATTCTCCTCTTGTAAATCCAGCGGACTGGGTAACTGGGATTAACCTTCAAAAAGGGATAAATGCCAATACGACCAACTATTTAGGTCAAGCAGTTGAGTTTGAAGGAAACCCAGTACAATCACCAAAAGGAGGCACCTCTGACTCTGTGTTTAGAGCTTCGATTTTGTATTTCACAGATGCAAAGGGCATTAGCTTAAGACAAATTAACAATACAATTAATATAACCTTTGATGCATCCATCGTTTACTTTGTGAATACTGTCAAACTAAATGCTACAGGAGATGATATAAAACTTGGCTACTCTCTTGAGGTAGCTGCTGATAAAAAAACATCGGGAAGCATCATGTATCTTGACGATACGAAGTTAAATAACGATGACTCGTATGAGTCCACACATGGCTATGAATCCGCGGATTACTATAATGCCCTTATCCAAGGTTTTGGTACAAGTATGCATAGTAGCTATAGTTTTCAAGCGGGAAAAAGATATGGAGTTGTCTACTTTGGTGGTGGTATTTTAGACAGCAGCGCTAATGCACTAACACTTCCGAACAATGCAGGTCAAAACAAATATTTCTTTTATCCAGATGGCGTTGATATTACTGAGGCAAGTGGCAGAAGTCAATTGATACCAATCGCTGCAGATGATCCAATTATTGACGTACTTATTAACCGTTTCTCTTTATCGGTTAATTCACAATCCTATCTTTGGGGGCGAGAATGATGAAAAAAGGAAGAGAAAAGGGAATGACTCTTATTGAAGTTGTAGTAGCACTGGTTATTCTAGGGATCATTATCACCGCGATGTTAAATACAATTACCAGTGGGTTCGTATGGGTTTTTAATTCTGGTCACAGGACTCAAGCTTTAGCAGAAGCGCAGACAATTGTAGATACGATCTACTCAGATGGTATAGTGGATGAAACTGTTACGACTTCAAATATTTATACATTAGTAGCAAATGGCACAATAGATGGCAAAGTGGCATCTGAAAGTGATTTAAATAGTAGTTTGTATAATAGCAGTTTTCCAGATAAAACTGTATTTTACTCAGTGACCGCTACAACGATTGATGCAGTCGTTTATTCACAACTAAAAATCCTTGTTTTTTACCAGTCAGGGAAGCAATTTGTGACTTTGACTGCACTAATTCCATAACGGAGAGGTGAGTGTATGAAGAAGAATTTAGTACAAAGTAAAGGCATGACTTTGGTTGAGTTAATAGTTGCATTAGCTGTTTTTTTAATCGTAATTACTATGGCTTTTTCATTTTTCTTTTTTAGCCAAACCAGTGTAACAAACGGCGTTGCACAACAAGATATTCAAAGCCGATTGAGAATTGCATCGGATTTCATAGCCAATCAAAGTAGATATGCCTCTGACGTCGAAATAGTCACTGAAACTGTATCGGATTTAATTGCCAATCAAGCTTCAATTCCTGTGTATACGAGCTATCTCATTTATGACGATGTGTCTGGAGATATTATGATGATCAATAACAGTGAAATCAAAAGTACATCACTAGGAGTTGGTTCTACATTAACATTTGGCACAGATGTGTCAAATGATAACATGATTAGTTTTGATCTTTTAGGTGTCTCAAAAGGACAAGATTATACGATTAATAGTGAAATCATCTGTCTCAATATTCATAATGGCGTGAGTAAAAAAGTGCTTGGTAGTTCAGGGAATGCACTTAAACTGACAACAGAGGATGACTATATATCAAAAACCGCACTGCCTATTGCAGAGATTCAGTCCAACTCTAAAACATCAGTTACGATTTCGTTTAATAAAAGCTTTGCCAATTTGATTATTACGACAACTGACACACAAGCAACTATATCAAGTTCAATCTCTGGAAATGAACTCACATATACCTTTTCACCAGAAAACAAGGTAAAACAAAATGATTATTTTGTATTTACAGTTGAGTTTACAATTGGATCAGACGTATATACTTATGCATACCGTATGTCTTATGCAAATAACGGTGATTGGACAATAGAGTAAATTTCTAAACACTAGCATTTACAATTGCTCTAGAATGTTTTATAATTATTTTAATACTAATATATCAATATAATTTGGCAAACCTTACGAAAGTCTGGGGCGCAAAGCGTGAAGTCTAAGGTAAATGTACTAGGATGGTTCGGCTGCAGATATTATTTCTGCGGCCTTTTTTATTAAGCCACAATCTCGCTTGTGGTAAAATCTGAAGGCTCGATGCCTTAAGATTTTTATTGGATATAACTATAAAAAAACATATTTTATATACAAAATTGTGTAGAAATTTGTTTGACGTAGTCTTAATCGTGATAAATAACCTTAAGAACTTTTGTAGAGTAGAAATTTATTTGGGGAAATAAATGATTCTTGGAGGGGTTATGGAGTTAAACGATGTTTTAAGACATGCCGTAGATATTGGTGCATCAGATGTTCATTTTGCAGTGGGTGGTCCTGTTAACATTCGAGTTAATGGCGTATTGATTCCATATAATGAGCATGTGTTGACCCAAGATGAAACGGCAGCGATTGCAAAACACATCATACCGACAGATCTGTATTCAACCTTCGAAAAAGATGGTCAATTGGATACAGCTTACCGTATAACCGATCATAGTGTATTTCGGGTAAATGTGTTTAAGTATTCAGGGAAAATTGGGATTGCAGCCCGGTGTATCTCTGATGTAATACCATCTATTGCTGAGCTTGGATTGCCCGATACCGTTGAAAAAATTGCCGGATACTCTTCGGGACTGATTATCGTAACTGGTCCAACCGGATGCGGGAAATCCACGACGATTGCTGCAATTATTGATTCGATTAACAAGTCAAAAAAACGCCATATTTTAACGATTGAAGATCCAATCGAGTACATCCATCGCAATAAAAACTGTATGATCACACAACGTGAGGTTGGAAGGGATTGTAACAATTTTTCAGAAGCATTAAGAGCTGGATTAAGACAAGATCCAGACGTCATCATGGTTGGAGAGATGAGAGACCTTGAAACAATATCCATAGCAGTCACCGCAGCTGAAACAGGGCATTTAGTTCTTGCAACGCTACATACAAGGAATTCATATCAAACCATTGAAAGGATTATTGACGTTTTCCCATCAACACATCAACAACAGATCAGAGTACAGCTATCCAATTCACTGATGGCTGTGTTTTCGCAAAGATTGTTACCTAAGAAGGACGGCTCCGGGCGTGTACCAGCTGTTGAAAGCATGTTCGTAACACCTGCAGTAAGAAATCTTATAAGAGAAAATAAGGTGCATCAATTATATACATTTATACAAACTGGTCAAAAGACAGGTATGCAGACGATGGACGATCATCTTATTTCATTATACAGAAAAAGAATTATTGATAGAGAGACATTACTAGAAAATGCATATGACAGAGATATTGTGATGAAAGAGTTATAGCAGTAAATACTTTTGGGGAGGGTTTATGAGCAAAAAAAAGAGAAAACACGGTCCTTTGCTTGCGATTGATATTGGTAGTTCAAGTGTGAAATTTTCTCAAGGACAGATGTCGAATGGTCGATTGAAAGTTTCATTACTTGGTATAAAAGCAGTTCCAGAAGGCGTGTACAGTAATGGTATGATTCACGATTATCAAACATTAAAGGCAATTATTTCAGGTTCAATTCATGAGTTTAAAATTAAAAACAAAGACACCGTAATCACTATTGAAAGCTCAGATACCATTAAAAGAGAGATGGTGATACAAAAAGTTCCTGATGAGGATAAGGCAGACTTAATCGCATATGAAGTCAGTCAGTATTTACCGATTGAAATTTCTAATTATATTTTGCAATATAAAGATATCGAAGAAATCATGGAAGAAGATGTGAAAAAAGTCAAAATACTTCTTGGCGCAATGCCGAAGGAAATTGTAAAAGCTCATTTTGACTTGATCAACGAATGTGGTTTAAATCCATGCTATCTCGATATGCATAGTAATTCATTGGAAAAATTAATTCAATATGAAAAAAGCAGTATGAATACTCCTAACAATACAAGTGCTTATATCGATTTTGGCAATAAAATGATTAATATTACATTATTTGAAAATCAAGTGTATAAATTTAATCGAATTATCAAAATGGGCAGTTCTGAGTTCAATAGAATACTTGTGGATTATCTATCAATAGATGGAGATGAAGCTGAAAAAAGAAAGAAAGCGACAAGTGTAACTGCAATTTATAAGTCACACAGTCAAATAGACAAAGCCGCTTCAGATTCAGAGGACGATATTAAAAACATCGTTATTAGAGAAAGTGTGAGCTTTTTTGATGAGTTAATCGATGAAATCGATAAGGTTTTCAAATATCATATAAGCCGTCACAGTAATAACAAAATCGATCAGGTTTATCTGATCGGTGGTGGGGCTCAATTTGTTGATGTTGAAGAGCTTTTTAGTACGAGACTTGAGCTTCCAGTTAAAAAAATGGACAAGCTAAATAACGTTGAGTTTAATCTAAAGGACACAAAAGAACAAAAACATGTCAACCTTTACATTAATTCTGTTGGCGCATTGATAAGAGAATAGGGGGGAGAAAATGAGAGATTTTAACTTTTTTGAACCCTATTTGAAGGTTCAAGCCAAGCCAAAACGTTCAAAAGTATTACTTATAATATTAGGTGCACTTGTTTTAGCTCTGATTATCTACTATCAAGTATTTTTGATTTTACAAACATCAAAGCTAAATAGCGATATTGCTGAAGTAGATGAGTATTTAAATGCACCTGAAACATTAAGACATCTTGATTTAATCAACATTAAACAAACCAAAGAAACGCAACTTTCATTGGCAAATGACGACTTGAATTTGCTAATTGCGCAGTTAAAAAATGAAGATATCATCGATGAAATGTTCATTGACTTGATTAATGCCCAAATTCCACAGGGATTGTTTGTCTCTGAAATGAACTTAAGCCAGGAGTCATTAACTGCAAAAGGATACTCTGAAGATTATGACGCAATTGCACAGTTTGCTTATAATTTACGTGAAAGTGGACGTTTTTCAGATGTTCAAATTCCTTCAGTAGTAGAAGATAACGCAAATTATGTTTATTTAATTAATGCCACATTATCAAAGGAGGTCACAAATGAAAATTAGTCAAAGAGACCGACTTCTTCTGATATTTTTAGCTGTCATATTAATTCTTGCAGGATATTACTTCTTTTTGCTTGTCCCACAAGAAAATAATATTGAAAATTTAAAGACAGATTTGGCATTTAAAGAAGCAACTAAAAATGAAATCGAGTTGAAATTTGCTTCTGAGAAAAATTTAGATACTAGAATTGAAACCTTAGAGAATGAAATCGAGAAGAATTCTCAAAATTATTTTTCTTCTCTAACACAAGAAGAAACTTTAATGATAGTAGACAAGTTTTCTGAAGGATTGACTGTAAGCTTTTCAGATTTGCAGTTCGCTAACACTGAGCCTGAGGATTCAAAAATTATTCAAACATCGGCAATCTTACAATTTAATTCAAATTATGAGTCGTTGATGGCTTATCTTAGAAATTCAAGAACCTTTGAAAAAGAGGTTATTGTAAAAGAAGTCAATATTCAAAATAACCTGGCTGATGGATTATCTGGAAGCATTCAATTAGAATTTGATTCTATCCCAAGTATAGAAGCCTATGCAATTCCGTATAAAAAGCTTGTAACCACACAGTTTAATACGAGAGATATTCTACTTGGACCATTCGCACCTTACGATAATTTTGTTGTAGTTGAACCGACAGAAGCGACATCAGAAGTTGTGATAGATGATGGTTCGGTATACCCAAATTATCCTGAGTATCCAACTGATGAAACGGATGTAGACTATACTGACTACCGTCCAAAAACACAAATTTATGGATTTGAAGATGGTGCAAACTTCTTTGTTGGAAACAGTGAGGATGTAACTGGTTTCGTAACAAGAAGCAAAACTAAGATTGCTGGTGGTTATTCTGCTGAGCTTAATTTTGATTTTGGAAATGCAAGAGATTTTAGTGAAGCAAATGTAGTGTTTGACACAAATCCAATAATTATTACTCGCCAAGCGGACTATTTAGGATTATGGGTATATGCATATGAAGCATCCAATCATTCAATTGGTGCTGTAATTATTGATTCAAAGGGAAAAGAATATAAAGTTGAGTTTGTAGACAATGTCAATTGGACACAATGGAAAGAAATTGAAGCTGAAATGCCAGTTGAAATTTCATATCCATGTATGATTCAAAGAATCTATGTGGACGGTGTCGGCTATGACCAAAAACTACAAGGTAAATATCTGATGGATCAATTAGAAGTATCATATCCTGTAAATTAAAAAGGGGGGGATTATGTTGTCAAATATAAGAATAAAGAAATTAACAATGATCGTTCTGGTACTAGTCATGGTACTTCAGTCAAGTGCTGTATTTGCAACCGACACCTCGTTGGCTGATGGAACAGCAATGGGAACGACGCTAGGAACTTTAGATGGTCAAATAGAAGGGCGCAAAGATAGCAACGAAAATAGAATAAACAACTATTTAACGGCACTACCATCAAACGATGCTATTTCTAACAAATATTATTTAAGTAGAGAAACAAGCCAGTTTAAAAGCGCCTTTATTTCAGCCTATCGCATTGCTTTTCAAGAAGGATATGCAGCTGGTTACAGAGAGGTCTCTTTAGATAAGTATCTCACACCTGTTGAGTTTGCATATGATCACGGTTTCCAAGCAGGGACGGTTCAAGGGCAGTTATCAGGAATGGTAGATTTTGTACAAGGTAATAATGATAATTGGACAAATGCTTATCTTGACTATACTTCTGAAGGCTCAATCACGAGTCGCTACCTTTTAAATCGTGAATCTAACAACTATAAGGATTCATTCACAAATGGGTTTAGAGAAGGCTTTATGAATGCCTATACGGATATTTATCAAACTAAAAATGTTGAGTTTGAAATTAGAGGTAAAAATGCATTAGAGATGAATATGTGGGCAAACACATTGACTTATCAAGAAGAGTTTGTTAACTTTGACAATGGTAATATGGTTTCTGATGTAAAAACGACTATGAGTATTGACATTAGTGACGGAACTGTTCATGAACCAACATATTTAGCAGCATTTAAAACTCAAGACACATTTAACTACAAGAACACGAAATACGAACCGGCAAGTGGAAAATATACAGTAAAAGTTTTAAACGATCGCGGTATGGTGACACTTAAAAAACCAATTACACTATCCTTTGAGTATTATGGGTCTGAGAGAGCAGGCATCTATCAATATTACAATGGTAAATGGAATTATGTATTTACTCAGTTAGAAGATGGTAAGCTTTCAATCCAAGTTCCATCTGGTTCATATGCTGGTGGCGAGTATGCAATTTTCATTGATAACAACTACAAAAATATTGAAGATATTACCTTCAATTGGGCTTACAAAGAAATTTATACTTTAATGCGTAGAGGTGTTGTAAGCTATAACAGAATGTATCTACCAAACACTGCAATTACGAGAGCAGAGTTAGCGCAGCTTGTTTACAGTGTAATATCTTATAGCGATCCATTAAAAACAACTGTACCAACCATTCAAGATGCTAGTAGTTTTACAAACAGTAAAAGTGCGGTTGAGTATATGGTGGGTAAAAGATATTTAACACTGGATGCAAATGGTAACTTTAATCCAAGTCAAACGGTCTCATATACAGAGATCGAGAACATGCTCAGCAAGATGTTTTTACGAGATGTGAAGTGGACAGAAGTATCAAATAAGATGCTGATGGAAAAATACACTCGTTCTACTGGAACAACAAATCGAAGCGCTTCAATCACAAAAGCTGAAGTTGCGTATATGTTGATCAATTACTTTAAATAATTCATGTAAAAGAGGTAGGCCAGTCTTACCTCTTTTAGTTTAATTGCCGATAAAGTTACTGGAGGAATAAATGAATCTCATATTATGGACACTTTTATACAGTGGATTGGCAATTGTAATGCTCAAGTTTACAAAATTAACACTTCGTGAAGAGATTAATGTATCTAATAAAGAATTTGTTTGTGTTGTTACCGTATTTGGTATTTTAGGGGGAATTTTAAGCTATTTCTCGAATTCTTCTGTCGTACTCTGCATAATCTTTGCTTGGTTGCTTGTCATTGGATATATTGATATAAAAATTCATTCAATATACCATTGGACATTGATCATAGCTTGTATCCTCCATCTCGGTGGTAATTTTCTATATCAGAATCAAATCGTAAATGGCTTGCTTGGTGGCTTAATTGGCTTAAGTATTTATGGCATCATTTATGGCGGAGCATATTTGTATTATAAACGGGAAGCCTTTGGATTTGGCGACGTCTTGCTAATGGGGAGTTTGGGTTTGTTTTTTGGTTTACAAAAAACAGTCATGATTGCCATGCTTTCATTCTATATTGCGTTAATTGGTATCGTCATTTTAGCACTTATAGGAAAAAAACTGAAAAGGTCAATAGAAATTGCATTTGCCCCTTACATGATTCTTTCCGCTATAGTAGTAGCATTATTTGAACATCAAATCATTGAATTGTATCGAAGCATTTTTATGATATAATGACTATATTAAGTCATTGGAGGTTCTCTTGAGATTAAAGAGTTTAGAAAAAGCAGAAATAGGTGACATATTAGGTAAACCAGTATACGATGACAAATGCCAACTGTTACTTGCAAAAGATGTGAAACTATCACATACCTATATAGATCGATTAAAGAAAGCTAATATACAATGCATATATATTGACGACGAGTTATCTGAAGGCTTAGAATCAGAAACACTCGTTCCAGATGAGCTCAAAATCAGGTCAGTTTCAGCGGTAAAAAATGTATTTAAAGACTTGTCTGAAAGAAAAGGTGGCAACTATAATATTAAAAGCATCGATACCATTAAAAACGTCGTTGATGAAATGATGAAGATTATTTATGATAATCCTTCAACTTTATATCAAATGACTGAGCTTATGGGTACAGACATGTACACCTATAATCATTCAGCTGAAGTTGCAGTACTCTCTATGCTAGTTGCTAAAAGTATGAAACTGAGTGACACATTTATTCAAAAAATTGGTGTTGGGGCGATGCTGCATGATTTAGGTAAAATGCAGATTCCTGGAGAGATACTGAACAAAGTTGCAACACTGGAACCAGAAGAAGAACGTTTGGTTAAGGAACATGTTCAGTTTGGTTACGACATGTTAAAGGATAACGATTTTATATCGCCGATTTCTAGACAAATCGTTTTGTTACACCATGAAAAACTCAATGGTTCTGGATATCCTTATCGACTTTCAGGGGAACAGATTCCGATTCATGTTCGAATCGTTACGATGTGTGATATTTTCAACGCAATTTCATCGAATCGTGCTTATAAATCGAGATTGAATGCAGATGAAGCACTTGAAATAATAAGAACTGAAGCGGTATACGAGTTAGATAGAGATATCTACTATCATCTATTAAAAGTCGTGAACATCTATCCTGTGGGTACGATTGTACAGTTGTCAAATGGTGAGTTTGGCATTGTAATTAAAGAAAACCATGAAGCACAAACCAGACCGGTGATTCAAATTATTAGAGATAAAAAGCGTGCAGAAACAGTGGACTTAATGGATTATCTGACAGTCTTTATCAGTAAAACGATAGAATTGTAACTCCTGAGGTGCATATGGCCATATTCGTCTTTTTCATCAATTTAACGATATCAATTTTCATTCTATTTAGGCTATTATATAAGGCGTTTAAAGAAAAGTATGAAAGCAATATAATGCTTATAATCATTCTTGTCTTTATTGTCTTAGGTGGCATTTATAGTCTTGGCAAAAATAGGTTATCGAACGATTGGTTGAGCGAAGTGGCTATTTTGTTTTTTTTGATTTACTTTTTAACGAAGGTATTAGCAGATAAAACAAATCCATCAGGCTATATTCGTAGTTTTATAGATGTCAAAACCCTTTTTGATTCTGAAATCATTTCAAACTTGGATGAAGGAATTGCCTTGATTAAAAATGATATGATGGAAGTAGTATATGCAAATGACCGATTCATTGGTTGGTTTGGTAAAGGAAAAGAAATCGTTCCAATGGAAGAGGTCATTCGACTTATTTTACGAGGACAATCGGTGGTAGAACTCGTAGATGCAGAGAATCATAAAGTGAGTTTAAGGGGGAGAATTGTCAACTATGGTACTAAGTTCGCACTAATTTATTTTCAAGATATCTCTGAGATTGATAGCTTTAAGAATGATCTTAATCGATTAAAAGCCGATCTCAATTATAATTGGAAACACTCTGAAAAAATCATTCTTATGCGTAATAAACTGGGAATCATTACTTATGCCAATCAGTCAGCAGCAGATTTTCTGCATAAGTCTATCTCTCAAATTATTGGTTTGCCACTATCTAATATATATATAGATTCAGAAGAAGCAGCAGCACACCAGAACATTCACGACAAACTGATGAATAAAGAAATTGAACATTATAAAGGGACGTTGAAGTATACCTATGCTATGAAAACAACAGGATATATTCAGCTAGAGGAACAATTGATCCATTTAGATGAAGATGGGGTAGTTCTTTCAAGTGGAACTATTATTACTGAAAAGTACTTTTTAGACCTTTTATTGAGTGCCTACCAAATCATACATCAAAAAGGAATGACTTCGCCTCATTCAACATATGTTGTTGCCGATTTGATTCATTATGATCTATTGTTTAAAGAGCGGTTTGTTCATGTTATGAATGCTCCAATTCATTCGCTAAATATGTTTATCGGTGGGTTATCTCATCAGGATCGCATCTATCTAGAAAACATTATAGAAAGTCCTCAGTTTTTTCAACAAAAAATAATATGCTATAACGAGGTGTTTAATTTTTGGGTAGAAGAATGTCTATTTACGGAAAGTGGTCATTTATCAGGAATCGCAATGAAGTACATGAACTCAGAGGTTATCTCAGATAGCCAATCGATTATTGGTCCAATGATTCTCAATCATGTTAAAGAAGGGATATTGATTGTCAATAGCTTTGGCTATATCGAATACGCGAATGAAATGATTCAAAGAGTGTTAGAGTATGACAATAATAATTTGATTGGTATGAGTTATGTTGATTTAAGTGATGAACTGACTCATGAAGCCTTTAAAAGAAACGTTGAAATGACGAAACAACACCAGTCACTTCATTTTGAACGCGTATATAACACGATGTATGGCGATCCAGTTCCAATTGAAGTTGTAGCCATGAACTTTGTACACCACTCTGAAGACAAACTTTTGCTATTGTTAAGAGACGTATCTGAAAAGTTTAATTACAAAAGAAAACTGGTTGATTCTCAATCGAAATACGCTCAAATGTTTGAAGCCATGCAGGATAGCGTTATCGAAATCATATTGCCAAGCAAAATGGTTAACCTCTATAGAGAGTTTGATCTAGAGAAAGGTTTAGTGGGAATTGAAATCTCTTTTTTACAATGGTTA
This sequence comes from Fusibacter sp. QWL-12, assembly GCF_058683495.1. NCBI lineage: Bacteria > Bacillati > Bacillota > Clostridia > Eubacteriales > Fusibacteraceae > Fusibacter > Fusibacter sp. QWL-12. The sequence continues at coordinate 476,501 of NZ_CM178745.1, read as the reverse complement.
AATTCAATCTATCTCTCAGACCAAGCTATCGTCTACGAAGCAATAGACGTCATCACTTCGGATAAAAAGAAGGATCATAGATTTGAATTTAGGCAGTATAAAAATGGCATATTAGTTTGGTTTGCGGCTCAAGGCAAATATCTTGTGACACCAGAAGGAGCCTCTATCAGCTTAACACTTAGAAACATAACTGACTTAAAAGATACTGAAAGTAAGCTGGAAGAGAATAACACAATTTTGCATGAAATAGAAGGCGTTACCAAAGCAGCATATTGGTCATATGATGTGACGACAAATAGTTTTCAAATGCCATCCAGTATCGCTAGTTGGTTAAAATTTGATATAGAAAATCGGAATCTTTCGGATCAAGGCTATATCATTTGGCGTTATGATGAGTTCATTAAGCAGCTATATCCATTGGATGCAGAATATTTTGAAGACAAGTTTTCTAAGCTTATATTAAAAAAAGAGTCAATCGATATAATTATTAGGTTTCACAATCACGGTAGAATTATTTATGTTAGAGTTCAAGGAGAATCATCGATGCATTTAGACCAAGTATCAGGTGCGAAAGGCTATTTGAACGATGTTACTGAGAACGTATCTTTGAAGCAAGGCAACGATGAACTAAACAGTTTATTACAGAAAATGCTTGAGAAAGCTGAGTATGCCTTTGTTATCATCAGAGGTAACGGTCAGATTTATTACAGTAACCAAAAGGCTTTGGATTATCTTGAAACGACTAGCGAAGCTTTACAAAGCAGTATGGATTTAGTTTCAAATTTAAAGTCCAAATACAGTATCGGGAATTTGTTGACGCTAGAACAAATCATCAATATCAATGGACCATTATTTGAACAACCTGTAATTGAAGCGCTTTATGATAAAAACGGAGATGCTAAATATACATTAGAGGTTGTACAGATTCATGATGCAGATCAACATTTACTAGGCAAAATAGTATCACTTTCACCTCAAAATCAAGGCTAATGAAAAACCCAATAGGTGCTTGCACCTATTGGGTTTTATTTTTATTACGTACAATTTGAATACTTGTAACTAAAAATGAGAAGCAACCAATGAATCGAAAACCACCTGTTATACATAGCGCAATTTGAATATTAGTTTGATTCATAATCCAAACGCCGATGAGAGGTGTCACTGTTGCTGAGATGGCTATGATTGTATTATAAAATGCTATTACAGTCGTTCTATTATCCTTAGGTGTCGTTTCAAGTAATAAATTAAATAAGACCAATGTAGTGCCTGTTATTGAAAACCCAATTAATAGATTGAAGAGTACAAGCATAGTGAGTGACTTACTCAACACATAAAGAAAAGGCGTGATACTCATACCAAATGTCGCAATAAATGCGGTTAATGGATTACCAAAACGATCTGCAAATTTTGCCCATAACGTGGCGGTGGTAATAGATGCGATGCCACTAGCGATGGAGATAGCACTTAACCATGCCTCGTTAGCCCCAAGATATTGAATTGTGTATAGATTAAATAGTGGCCACCCCATTTGCCAGCCAAAATAAAAGAGAACTGAAGAAATTAAAAAATTTCGATATGGGATATAAGTAAGTGTGTGTGTCACTGTAAATCTCAATGAAGACAAAGCATTTTGAATAATAAGTGTTCGATTTTTTTTAGTAGCTGATGAGCGGTAGCTCTCTATAGTTGATGTGTCGAACTGCCTATAGCTATAAACTTCCCAAAGCCCAAAAATAAATGAAAGAACAAAGAACGCTTGATAAAGAGAGATGACCGTTTCATTAGATTTTGGAAATGTTAATAGGAAACCAGATAAAAATGTGACAAATAATCTAAAGAGATCTGAGTATTTATTTCTCAAGCTCATTGCAATTCCGCGATCTCTCGGTGAAAATAGATCCCCAATACTAGACTGATAACCCATCGTATAGATTGAACCAGGTAAATTCATTATTGCGACTAAAAAAACAAAAATCCAAGCTTTGTTTGGAATATTTAAAAGAGGCAGTGCTGCCATCATTAAGAAGAATAACTTGTGAATGAGCATCAAAGTAGCCGTAGATTTTATTTTGTTTCCAATGGCATCTATAAATAATGCACCTGGAATTAAGGCGAATAAACTTATAAATGCAGGGAGAGAGTTGAGAGATGCAATTGCGTAAGCATTTGCGCCAAGCCTTTCAGCGAACTTAGCAAAATAAGGATTAACTAGATTTGTTGATATTGCTAGAGCGATGCCATTGTATATATTGAAACGGATATTTGGCTCAAAATTAGTCTTTAGTGAGTTTTTTAACTTCGCTATCATAAATGCACCTCAAGTTAATAGATAAGTCTCCAAATCAATTATAAGGCAGAAAATAAAAAACAAATAGATAATAAATATTAAGATATTGACAAAATGGAAAATAATGGATAATATTTAATTGTTAAAATATACCATTTAAGGAGGTTCCATGAATCAAGTAAGTTTAGTAGGTAGATTAGTACAAACACCAGAATTGAAAACACTTCAAGATGGCAATTGCGTAACCAAATTTAACATCGCCATTGATCGGTATTATGCTGTGTCACAGAAAGAAGAGAAAAAGTCGGAAGGAAAAGCAACTGCGGATTTTCCACGTGTAATCGTTTGGGGTAAGCAAGCTGAAAACTGCTGTAAATATCTTATGAAAGGCGCAATGGTGAGTGTTGCTGGAAGAGTGGCGACCTCAACCTATGAAAATACCGAAGGAGAAAATGTTTATCTCACAGAAATTATCGGAGAAAGAGTTCATTTTTTAGAAAACTCAAATTCAGAGTTCAGAAGAAGTGCAGAACAAAATAGCGTCGAAATGTGAGTTTAGCTAGTATTGTTGAAATTATTATGAAATATTGCCACAATTGTTAAAATAGTATAAATATTAAACTGGAAATTTTCGCCGTTAAATATTATAATTATTTTGTAAAGAAAAATTGACTAAGGTGGCTAAATGGCGAAGTTAAGTGTTTCAGAGATAATCCCAGGCATGATATTGCTTGATGACGTATTTGATGAAAGCGGCATATTACTAATTGGAAATGGTACTAATTTAACTCAAAACCACATTGACTTTTTAAAGCGTAAAATGGTGATGGAGGTAAATATCAAAAGCATTGATGATGAACCCTCAGTTAAAATAGCGCCTCGCCCTGTGGTTGAAGCTACTGATGTAGAAGAAAAATACAAAACAACTGTCGTAAAATTTAAGACCATATATAACGAATTCAGATTGGGGCGTGTACCAGTGTATCAAGAAATTGATGATGCACTTGAGCCTTTGTATGAAGCGATATTAAGCGACGACCATTTTACACGCAAAATGTGGCAAATACATGCTTATGATGATTATACCTTTGACCATTCTGTAAGAGTATCTATGATTTCTGGATTACTGGCTAAATGGTGTGGCTTAGATCATATAAAGATAAAAGAAGCTGCATTAGCTGGTTTGCTACATGATATAGGCAAATGTAATATTCCGGATCAAATTTTAAATAAACCCTCTTCATTAACGGTTGAAGAGTTTAAAGTAATGAAAACACACGCGATTTTAGGCTATATTTTAATAAAAGACATCCCTAATATTTCTTATGATGTTTTACAAGGCGTCATGCAGCATCATGAACGCGTGGATGGCTCAGGTTATCCGAACGGACTTAAAGGTAACGAAATCAATTATTTAGCAAAAATAGTTGCTGTTGCTGACGTTTATTGTGCGATGACTCAAGACCGTGTGTATAAAAAAGCAATGCACCCATTCGAAGCTATGAGTTTTATTTTAGAGAAATGTCATAGCTCTTTAGATTTTTCGATGTCAAAAACGTTCTTATCCAATATCTCACATTTTTATATTGGTCATGCTGTTATTCTAAACAATGGCTTATCGGGTGAAATCATTATGACTTATAAAGATGATCCAGCACGCCCTTTGGTACGAGTTGGAGAAGATTATTATGACTTAAGAAGACACATAGATATGGAAATTGTGTCAATGGTAGAATAAAAAATCTTGGACATCTAGTCCTCAGATTTATCACAAGAGAGATTGTGGTTAAATAATGAATTACGCTTATGTTGATTAATAACTCATAAGCGTTTTTTTAATTAGTAGCAAAGATTTTATTTAATCACAATCTCACTTGTAGAAAATTTTAGGCTTAGAAGCAAAAGATTTTTATAGTTCATATTAAGAACGTGTGTTCTATCAAAAATCCTTGCAAACTACTTACATATTTTGATATGATATAGGTTGATAGATAATCAAAGACTTTTTAAAGAGGTGGCAAATGAGCAAAACCAGTTACAACAATGAAAGTATCACAGCCCTTAAAGGTGCAGATCGAGTACGAAAAAGACCGTCTGTTATTTTTGGGTCTGATGGATTAGAAGGATGTCAACACTCTTTTTTCGAGATTCTGTCAAATTCAATAGATGAGGCACGCGGTGGCTACGGTAAAGAAATTACTGTTATAAGACATAAGGATTTATCCATATCTGTAATTGACCAGGCACGTGGTATACCAGTTGATTACAATCCTAAAGAGGATAAGTATAACTGGGAGTTGGTTTTTACTGAATTATATGCAGGCGGTAAATATAATAACAACGAATCTTCAGTTTATGAATTTAGCCTTGGACTGAATGGCCTTGGACTATGCGCAACTCAATATAGTTCTGAGTACATGGATGTTATCATTCATAGAGATGGTTATGAATATGAACTTCACTTTAAAAAAGGTGAGATTGCTGAAAATGGATATAGTAGAATTGAAAAAAAGTATAGAGTTACTGGTTCAAATATAAGATGGCGCCCAGATTTGGAAGTTTTTAAGGATATTGAAATTCCACTAGAGTATTTTCAAGACGTCATGAAAAAGCAATCTATCGTTAACCCTGGAATTAATTTTGTACTCAAAGACGAGTTCTCTGAATTAGCATTTGAGTATCGCTATGAAAGAGGTATTCAGGATTATGTAGAAGAGCTTAGTGAGGATAAACACTTTACCGATGTCGTGTATTTTGAAGACGAAGGTAAAGGCCGAGATCGAGAAGATATGCCGGATTACAAAGTGAAGGCACAAGTTGCATTTGCGTTTAATAATGAAGTTAATGTTCTTGAATACTTTCATAACTCGAGCTTTCTAGAACATGGTGGCTCACCGGATAAAGCAGTTAAGAATGCGTTTGTCTATGAGCTAGATAAGTTTATTAAGCAGTTAAACAAGTACACTAAAAACGAAAAGAAAATTTCTTTTGTGGATATTCAAGACAGTCTTGTACTTGTATCCACAAGTTTTTCGACCATAACAAGCTATGAGAATCAAACGAAGAAATCGATAACCAATAAGTTTGTACAAGATTTTATGACAGATATGATTAAGAAGAATCTTGAAATCTACTTTATAGAAAATAAAGAACATGCTGAAAAAATTGTTGATCAAGTCTTAATCAATAAAAGATCTAGAGAAAAAGCTGAGACAACTCGTTTAAATCTCAAGAAGACATTAAGTTCAAAGATTGATGTAACTAACAGAGTTAAAAAATTCGTTGATTGTAGAACCAAAGACACAAATAGGAGAGAAGTCTATATTTTAGAAGGTGATTCTGCTCTTGGTTCGTGTAAATTAGCGAGAGATAGTGAATTTCAAGCACTTATGCCAATTAGAGGGAAAATTTTAAATTGTCTTAAAGCGGACTACGAAAAGATTTTTCAATCGGAAATTATCATAGATCTTATCAAAGTGTTAGGATGTGGCGTTGAAATCAAAACACGTCATAACAAAGATTTAGATACATTTAACTATGACAATCTGAAATGGGATAAAGTCATTATTTGTACCGATGCAGACGTAGACGGTTATCATATCAGAACGCATGTCCTTACAATGATTTATAGACTCATCCCAACGCTTATCGATCGTGGTAATGTCTATATAGCTGAATCTCCTTTGTTTGAAATTTCGCATGAAGGAAAAACCTTCTTTGCCTATAATGAAAAGGAAAAAAACGATTATCTTAAGAAATTAGGCAATAAAAAATATACGATTCAAAGGTCAAAAGGTCTTGGAGAGAATGATCCCGACATGATGTGGCAAACCACCATGTGTCCTGATTCTAGAAGACTCATAAGAGTGACACCAAGTGAAATGGAACATACACAAAGAATGTTCGAAATTCTTCTTGGAGATGATTTGGATGGTAGAAAAGAATTTATTGAACAAAATGGTGAACAGTATTTAGAAATGCTAGACTTAAGCTAATCTCATGAGGTGTTAAATGGAACAGAAAAAATATACAGATCAAATTATAACAGAAACAATAGAAAAGAATTTTATGCCCTATGCGATGAGTGTTATTGTCTCGAGAGCCATACCAGAAATTGACGGATTCAAACCTTCACATAGAAAAATTCTATATACCATGTATAAAATGAGGCTATTAAAAGGACCTAAAACTAAGTCTGCTAATGTCGTAGGTCAAACCATGAAACTTAATCCTCACGGGGATCAAGCCATTTATGCTACTTTGGTTAGACTTGCCAAAGGCAATGAAGCACTATTACTACCTTACATTGATTCAAAAGGTAACTTTGGTAAGATCACATCAAGAGATATGAAGTTTGCAGCACCTCGTTATACAGAGGTTAAACTCGAAGAAGTCTGCGAGGAAATCTTCAAGGACATTGATAAAAATACCGTAGATTTCGTAGATAACTATGATGGTACAATGAAGGAGCCAACTTTATTACCGACAACATTTCCTAATATCCTTGCGAATCCAAACAAAGGAATTGCAGTAGGTATGGCGAGTAATTTCCCGAGCTTTAACTTGACTGAACTTTGCGATGCGACCATTGCATTTATTAAAAATCCTGGAGTAGATCTTTTAGACATCATGCCGGCGCCTGATTTTTCAACTGGTGGTAGAATTATTTACAACCGAGAAGATATGCAAAAGATTTACGATGCAGGTGTTGGTTCGTTTAAAGTTAGAGGTAGAATACATTATAACAAGCAAGAAAATATGCTTGAAATTACAGAAATTCCATATACGACTACTGTTGAACAAATCATCGAAAAAATTGTTGATATGATTAAACAAGGTAGAATCAAGGAAATTAACGATATCAGAGACGAAACAGATCTTAAAGGTTTGAAAATTGCGATTGACTTAAAACGCGGCACAGATGCTGACAAATTAATTCCTAAATTATTTAAGTTTACAACCTTAGAAGATAGTTTTCCTTGTAACTTCAATTTACTTATCGGTGGAAAGCCTATGGTCTTAGGCGTTAAAAGCATTCTAACGGAATGGTTACTTTACAGAAGAAACTGTATTTCTAGAAGTGCATTGTACGATATTGATAAGATATCTGAGAAGCTACATTTGTTATACGGTTTAAAGAGTGTCCTATTAGATATTGATATGGCAATCAAAATCATTAGAGAAACAGAGCAAGAAAAACTGGTCGTACCCAATTTGATGGACGCATTTAAAATTGATGAAATACAGTCGAATTTTGTTGCCGATATAAGATTGAGAAATATTAATAAAGAGTATATCCTTGATCGAATCTCTGAAATATCTAATTTAGAAGCTGAAATAGAAAGATTAAGAGACTTAATTAGTAACGAAAAGAAAATCGATAAACTCATCATTAAGGATCTTCAAACTGTATCTAAAAAATATGGGTCTCCTCGAAAAACTGAGTTGGTAACTGAAGAGGAAATTGTAAGACATATTCCTGAAGAGCACATAGAAGATTATAACCTTAAAGTGTTTTTTACTGCGCATAACTATTTAAAGAAAGTCTCTTTGGTATCTTTACGTTCAAGTGGAGAGCATAAAATGAAGGAAGAAGATGAAATACTACAAGAACTTGATGGATCGAATAAAGACGAAATCATCTTTTTTACAAATCAATTTAATGCATATAAAATGAAACTTCATGAGATAGATGATCATCGAGTAAGTAGTTTGGGTGTATATCTTCCTAATATTTTGGAAATGGATCCTGAAGAGGAAGTCGTTTATTGCGTTGTGACAAATGATTTTAGTGGATTTATGATCTTTGGATTTGAGAATGGAAAGGTTGCAAGAGTACCTCTTGAAGCTTATAAAACAAAGACAAATCGAAAAAAACTGGTTAAAGCGTATTCTGATGAAGCAAAACTGGCAAAAATGTTATATTTATCTGAGGAATCGGATTTAACAGCTATTAGAGAATCAAGCAAAGAAATAAGAGCAATTGTATTTAACACCTCACTTGTTACAGAGAAGGTAACCAAAAATACAAAAGGCATTCAAGTCATGAGATTGAAAAAAGGCAGTACAATGTCTGCCCTATTTAAGACAGAACATCATCCATTTGAGAATATTGATCGATTTAGAATATCAGATATTCCTAAATCGGGTGAAGAAATTGATCCACTAGAGAAAATAACTATTAATAAATGGATTAAAGGATAACTAAAGGGGTATACCATTAATCGTAGGTTTGTATATGGAGGTCAAAATGACAAATTGCAAATTATGTAATAATAGTGAGTCTAGAAAAAAAGCATTCAGTGTATTTGTTATTGCTGCACTTGTTGTTTTAATTTTAAAGGTAACCTATGAGTTGAAATACTTGGATTTGATATCAGGTATATTAAAAGTTGAAACCAATAAAAAAACTACAATTCATAAAGTATCAATGAAAGGGCTTTTCTTTATTGGCTTAGTTGGAAGTGATGCTGTATATACTGAAACCATGAACAAAATGGGATGGCACTTTGTTTCTGTTTATGGTAGAGGTATGATTTTCGAAAAAGATGGCTATGAAATTCTCATTAGTAAAAGAACTTACTTTAATAGATATGTAACCTATGAGGTGACTACACGCGAAATTTTTGATTTGATTTAATCATAAATTTAAAGACCTCTGTTATATCTAACAGAGGTCTTTTTTCTATTTTATAAGTTCACACACCTCATTGATCTTGAAAAACTTTGTGGTTATAGTCAATCTCGTTAATATAGATGCTGCTGTTTTCATCTGTCGTATTGATGAAGTTCATCATCATATATAGGAAGGAAATAATTAGAAAGCAGATTTTAAATAACACTGTGGAAATGTCTGAAAATTACGAATTGACTTTCTTTAAAATCCAGTAAAAATTATGTGAAAAAGGTATTGACTCTATCATAACTAGATGTTAATATAAACAAGTCGCTTCACCAAGTAACTTTTGAAGCTGGCAAAACAAAAGAAAATAGCAAATAAAAATTTAAAGTTTCTCTTGACATTAAAAACTAAGTTTGCTATAATCAAATAGCTGTCACCGTTGTAAACACTAACTTTTAAAAGTTATAACTTTACAACTAAGCAGATAAATAGGACCTTGAAAATTGAATAGCGCAAATGAAAAAAACCAAAAAGAATTGAAAAATTCTCGTCAACCTTTTGAGGCTCTAGTAGCAGCAAAAGAAGTGATAAAAAACGGAAACGCTTCTTGGGAAATTGAGAAGCAAAAAAGCAAGTTAGCTCGTTTTGAGATAACAGGCAAAACTTAAAATTAATTTTAAGAGTTTGATCCTGGCTCAGGATGAACGCTGGCGGCGTGCCTAACACATGCAAGTCGAGCGTGATTAAGTGGAGTGGAGACTTCGGTCAAAGCGAAGCTTATGAAAGCGGCGGACGGGTGAGTAACGCGTGGGCAACCTGCCTCATACAAAGGGATAGCCACTGGAAACGGTGATTAATACCTTATAAGTCGGTAGCATCGCATGATGTAGCCGACAAAGATTTATCGGTATGAGATGGGCCCGCGTCTGATTAGCTAGTTGGTAAGGTAACGGCTTACCAAGGCGACGATCAGTAGCCGACCTGAGAGGGTGATCGGCCACACTGGAACTGAGACACGGTCCAGACTCCTACGGGAGGCAGCAGTGGGGAATATTGCACAATGGGCGCAAGCCTGATGCAGCAACGCCGCGTGAGTGATGAAGGCCTTCGGGTTGTAAAACTCTGTCCTATGGGAAGAAACAAATGACGGTACCATAGGAGGAAGCCCCGGCTAACTACGTGCCAGCAGCCGCGGTAATACGTAGGGGGCAAGCGTTATCCGGAATCACTGGGCGTAAAGGGTGCGTAGGCGGCTTATCAAGCCAGGGGTGAAAGGCATTGGCTCAACCAATGTAAGCCTTTGGAACTGATAGGCTTGAGTGCAGGAGAGGTAAGTGGAATTCCTAGTGTAGAGGTGAAATTCGTAGATATTAGGAGGAACACCAGTGGCGAAGGCGACTTACTGGACTGTAACTGACGCTGAGGCACGAAAGCGTGGGTAGCGAACAGGATTAGATACCCTGGTAGTCCACGCCGTAAACGATGAATACTAGGTGTCGGGCGTCAAAACTCGGTGCCGCAGCAAACGCATTAAGTATTCCGCCTGGGGAGTACGCACGCAAGTGTGAAACTCAAAGGAATTGACGGGGACCCGCACAAGCAGCGGAGCATGTGGTTTAATTCGAAGCAACGCGAAGAACCTTACCAGGTCTTGACATCCCTCTGAAGTAGCCTTAGCCGGCTATGTCTTTCGGGACAGAGGAGACAGGTGGTGCATGGTTGTCGTCAGCTCGTGTCGTGAGATGTTGGGTTAAGTCCCGCAACGAGCGCAACCCTTATGTTTAGTTGTCATCAGGTAATGCTGGACCCTCTAGACAGACTGCCGTGGATAACACGGAGGAAGGTGGGGATGACGTCAAATCATCATGCCCCTTATGATCTGGGCTACACACGTGCTACAATGGTCGGTACAACGGGCAGCGAAGTCGTAAGATGGAGCGAATCCTAAAAAGCCGATCCCAGTTCGGATTGTGGGCTGAAACTCGCCCACATGAAGTTGGAGTTGCTAGTAATCGCGAATCAGAATGTCGCGGTGAATGCGTTCCCGGGTCTTGTACACACCGCCCGTCACACCATGGAAGTTGGGGGCGCCCGAAGCCAGTGGCCTAACCGCAAGGAGGGAGCTGTCGAAGGTGAAACCAATGACTGGGGTGAAGTCGTAACAAGGTAGCCGTATCGGAAGGTGCGGCTGGATCACCTCCTTTCTAAGGAGAAATAGACATTTGCGCTGTTCAATTTTGAGGGTCTTAGAGATAAGATGCTTAATTGAATAAAAAACATTAAAAGATGATTTTTTCGGAACGAACATCGAGACAATAGTCTCCTCGAATCGCAAGCGATTCGTACGTTCGACTGAGAAATCTTCGATTTCTCATGGGGGTTTAGCTCAGCTGGGAGAGCACCTGCCTTGCACGCAGGGGGTCAAGAGTTCGAATCTCTTAATCTCCACCATGACAAGTAGTTGATACTTGTGAAAAAACCATGTACCTTGAAAACTGCATATAGAGAAGACATTAAAAAGTGTAGATTTAGATGAGAGTCTAAATCGAAAGAAGTAAAAAACCCGATATTAGTAAAATAATATCAAATGGTCAAGATAATAAGAGCATAGGGCGGATGCCTTGGCACTAGGAGCCGAAGAAGGACGTGGTAAGCTGCGAAAAGCTACGGGGAGCTGCAAGCAAGTGTAGATCCGTAGATATCCGAATGGGGCAACCCGGCTGGAGTAATGTCCAGTCATCCATAACTGAATTCATAGGTTATAGGAAGGGAACTCAGGGAACTGAAACATCTAAGTACCTGAAGGAAGAGAAAACAAAAGTGATTTCCTAAGTAGTGGCGAGCGAACGGGAAATAGCCCAAACCTAAGTCTTCGGACGAAGGGGTGTGGACAGTCGATAAAGTGAAAATGTATCTTAGCAGAACTGCTTGGGAAAGCAGGCCGAAGAGTGTGAGAGCCACGTAAGCGAAAAGAGAAGTATAGCGAGACTGATCCGGAGTACCACGGAGCACGTGAAACTTTGTGGGAAGCAGGCAGGACCATCTGCCAAGGCTAAATACTACCTAGTGACCGATAGTGAATAGTACCGTGAGGGAAAGGTGAAAAGAACCCCGAGAGGGGAGTGAAAAGAACCTGAAACCCTATGTTTACAAGCAATGGAAGTTCGTTAAAGAACGACCATGTACTTTTTGTAGAACGGGCCAACGAGTTACGTTATGCAGCAAGGTTAAGTGCTTCAGGCACGGAGCCGCAGCGAAAGCGAGTCTGAAAAGGGCGAATGAGTTGTATGGCGTAGACCCGAAACCGGGTGACCTATCCATGTGCAGGGTGAAGCGAGGGTAAAACCTCTTGGAGGCCCGAACCCATATCTGTTGAAAAAGGTTGGGATGACATGTGGATAGCGGAGAAATTCCAATCGAACCCGGAGATAGCTGGTTCTCCTCGAAATAGCTTTAGGGCTAGCCTTGAGGTAAAGAGATACGGGGGTAGAGCACTGAATGTCCTAGGGGCTTTCACCGGCTACCGAAGACTATCAAACTCCGAATACCGATATCTTATACTCAGGAGTCAGACTATGTGTGATAAGATTCATAGTCAAAAGGGAAACAGCCCAGACCATCAGCTAAGGTCCCAAAATGTAAGTTAAGTGGAAAAGGATGTGGGATTGCCCAGACAACTAGGATGTTGGCTTAGAAGCAGCCATACATTTAAAGAGTGCGTAATAGCTCACTAGTCGAGTGATCCTGCGCCGAAGATTACCGGGGCTCAAACTTACTACCGAAGCTATGGAATTAGAGTAATCTAATTGGTAGAGGAGCATTGTATACGGGGTGAAGCACGATCGTAAGGACGTGTGGACTGTATAGAAGAGAGAATGTTGGCATGAGTAACGAGAGACGGGTGAGAATCCCGTCCGCCGAAAACCTAAGGTTTCCTGAGGAAGGTTCGTCCGCTCAGGGTAAGTCAGGACCTAAGCCGAGGACGAAAGTCGTAGGCGATGGACAACAGGTAAAGATTCCTGTACCACCGAGAACCGTTTGAGAGAGGGAATGACACAGGAGGTTATGCTAAGCGCACGATTGGTTGAGTGCGTCCAAGCAGCGAGTCTGAGAGGTAGGCAAATCCGCCTCTTGTAAGGGTGAGCTGTGATGGGGAGTGAAAATAGTAGCGAAGTAGCAGATATCACACTGTCGAGAAAAGTTTCTATCGAGGGAGCAGGTGCCTGTACCGTAAACCGACACAGGTAGGAGAGTAGAGAATACTAAGGCGAGCGAGAAAACTATTGTTAAGGAACTCGGCAAAATGACCCCGTAACTTCGGGAGAAGGGGTGCCATCACAGGTTCAGAGCTAGTGGTGGCCGCAGAGGATAGGTCCAAGCGACTGTTTACCAAAAACACAGGTCTCTGCTAAATCGAAAGATGATGTATAGGGGCTGACGCCTGCCCGGTGCTGGAAGGTTAAGGGGAAGTGTTAGAGCAATCGAAGCATAGAACCGAAGCCCCAGTAAACGGCGGCCGTAACTATAACGGTCCTAAGGTAGCGAAATTCCTTGTCGGGTAAGTTCCGACCCGCACGAAAGGCGTAACGATTTGGACGCTGTCTCAACAATAGACTCGGTGAAATTGTAGTACCGGTAAAGATGCCGGTTACCCGCAGCTAGACGGAAAGACCCCGTGGAGCTTTACTGTAGCTTGGCACTGGATAATGGTATATCATGTACAGGATAGGTGGGAGACTTAGAAGTTAGGACGCCAGTCTTAATGGAGTCACCGTTGGGATACCACTCTTGATATAACGTTATTCTAACTGTAATCAGTTACCCTGATTCAGGACAATGTCAGGTGGGCAGTTTGACTGGGGCGGTCGCCTCCTAAAGAGTAACGGAGGCGCCTAAAGGTTCCCTCAGCGCGGTTGGAAATCGCGCGAAGAGTGTAAAGGCAAAAGGGAGCTTGACTGCGAGAGAGACATTTCGAGCAGGTACGAAAGTAGAGCTTAGTGATCCGGTGGCACCGCATGGAAGGGCCATCGCTCAACGGATAAAAGCTACCCCGGGGATAACAGGCTTATCTCCCCCAAGAGTCCACATCGACGGGGAGGTTTGGCACCTCGATGTCGGCTCGTCTCATCCTGGGGCTGAAGTAGGTCCCAAGGGTTGGGCTGTTCGCCCATTAAAGAGGCACGCGAGCTGGGTTCAGAACGTCGTGAGACAGTTCGGTCCCTATCTGCTGTGGGCGTAGGAAATTTGAGAGGAGCTGTCCTTAGTACGAGAGGACCGGGATGGACAAACCTCTGGTGGATCAGTTGTCTTGCCAAAGGCACAGCTGAGTAGCTAAGTTTGGACGGGATAAGCGCTGAAGGCATCTAAGCGCGAAGCCCCCCTTAAGATGAGATTTCCCATCCAGAAATGGAGTAAGACCCCATGAAGATAATGTGGTAATAGGCCTGAGGTGTAAGTGCAGTAATGCATTCAGCTGACAGGTACTAATAGGTCGAGGTCTTGACCAAATTTTTACTAAAACTTTTAATGAATGATCTGTATGTAGTTTTTAGGGTATATGCCTTAAACTGTTGAAACCATCATTTTATGTTGTTTTAATAGAAAGCCTAGTCTATTTACTTTGTAAACAGACCCACGGCTGAATTTGCAAAGCAAATTCATATCTAGTGACGATGGCGGAGGGGCAACACCTGTACCCATACCGAACACAGAAGTAAAGTCCTCCAGCGTCGATGGTACTTAGCGGGCAGCTGCTTGGGAGAGTAGAACGTTGCTAGTTAAAAGTTGTTTTTACAACTTATATTCCAAGGTAGCTCAATGGTGGAGCACTCGGCTGTTAACCGATAGGCTGAGGGTTCGAATCCCTCCCTTGGAGCCATTTTATTTAAAAGTTGCCGTGGTGGCGGAACTGGCAGACGCACAGGACTTAAAATCCTGCGGTGGCGACACCGTACCGGTTCGATTCCGGTCCTCGGCACCAACTTTTATCGCGGAGTGGAGCAGTGGCAGCTCGTTGGGCTCATAACCCAAAGGCCGCAGGTTCGAATCCTGCCTCCGCAACCATGAATATTTTGTTTTAACTTGGCGGCGTAGCTTAGTTGGCTAGAGCGTCCGGTTCATACCCGGAAGGTCGGTGGTTCGAATCCGCCCGCCGCTACCATTTTTACTCTTATTCATGGCCCCTTGGTCAAGCGGTCAAGACACCGCCCTTTCACGGCGGTAACAGGGGTTCGATTCCCCTAGGGGTCACCATTTGGAAGTTTAGCTCAGCTGGGAGAGCATCTGCCTTACAAGCAGAGGGTCATAGGTTCGATCCCTATAACTTCCACCATTTTTGAACTTAGAAATAAGTTCATCGCGGTCCAGTAGTTCAGTTGGTTAGAACGCTAGCCTGTCACGCTAGAGGTCGAGGGTTCGAGTCCCTTCTGGATCGCCATTTATATGCCGGTGTAGCTCAATTGGTAGAGCAACTGACTTGTAATCAGTAGGTCGCGGGTTCGAGTCCCATCACCGGCTCCATTTTTCAAAGTGGAGGGGTTCCCGAGTGGCCAAAGGGGGCGGACTGTAAATCCGTTATCTGAGATTTCGAAGGTTCGAATCCTTCTCCCTCCACCAAAATTTCATTTATGGGTATATTGATTTGTATGTGGAACGGACTTGTTTGGTAAAAAACAAGCAAATTTGGAAGCATGTACATCCACTTGCGGGTGTAGCTCAATGGTAGAGCCCCAGCCTTCCAAGCTGGTTGTGAGAGTTCGATTCTCTTCACCCGCTCCATCAAGACATTGGGGATTCGCCAAGCGGTAAGGCAACGGACTTTGACTCCGTCATTCACAGGTTCAAATCCTGTATCCCCAGCCATTTTTAACGTGATCCATTAGCTCAGTCGGTAGAGCACCTGACTTTTAATCAGGGTGTCCCGCGTTCGAGTCGCGGATGGATCACCATTTTCATCAAGGTCCATTAGCTTAGTTGGTAGAGCACCTGACTCTTAATCAGGGGGTCCAGAGTTCGAGTCTCTGATGGACCACCAACAAGTTATTTTTTAAGGAGAGGTACCGAAGCGGTCATAACGGGGCGGTCTTGAAAACCGTTAGGGTGCAAGCCCACGTGGGTTCGAATCCCACCCTCTCCGCCATAAAATTTTGGAGAAGTACTCAAGTGGCTGAAGAGGCTCCCCTGCTAAGGGAGTAGGTCTCGACAAGGGGCGCGAGGGTTCAAATCCCTCCTTCTCCGCCAATTTCTTTATGGAACATTATGCAAGAGTAATCTTGCTAGGATGCTCAGAGGGCCATTAGCTCAGTTGGTTAGAGCATCCGGCTCATAACCGGATGGTCCGGGGTTCGAGTCCCTGATGGCCCACCATTAATACAATAGGGGTGTAGCTCAGCTGGTAGAGCAGCGGTCTCCAAAACCGCGTGTCGTGGGTTCGAAGCCTGTCACCCCTGCCATTCAATTTTATATTTATCTTCGGGGTGTAGCGCAGTTTGGTAGCGCATCTGGTTTGGGACCAGAGGGCCGCGGGTTCAAATCCTGCCACCCCGACCATTTTCAATAATTGTGGGCGTATAGCTCAGCTGGTTAGAGCGCACGCCTGATAAGCGTGAGGTCGGTGGTTCGAGTCCACTTATGCCCACCACAATTATGCCCAGATAGCTCAGTCGGTAGAGCAGGGGACTGAAAATCCCCGTGTCGGTGGTTCGATTCCGCCTCTGGGCACCATTAACAAACTTAGGTTTGTTTTTTTTTTTTACTAAAAAAACTAGTTAAGTTAAGCTTAACTAGTTTTAATTATTTATTCTCAGTTTCATTTGTGGTTAAAAGTCTAAGACATCAAATTCATAGATTTTTTTTCTGAAGTGAGATGGATATTAAATTGTAAGACTTAAAGAGGGTATAAAAAACTGTTGTAATAAATGATCTAATACATAATAAATATTATCCCTTATTAGTTCGTCGTTAAAAACCATTAATGATGAATGCTTTTCTTCATCAGAACAGGACTCAAAAGATTTGCTATAGAGGAGATTAGAGTTAAAGAATCCGTAATTATTTCCTCTAGGATCTGAAAACTGATTAAAATATAGCTTACACTGCAGACTATTATTTGAGTAATATAAATAATATGAGGGATCATCAAGCTGAAAATCTAGTAATGATATTTTATCATTAAGTGTAATCCCAACTTCAATATAAGATTTTTTAAGTTTAATAGAATTGATATATGACTTAATAGAGAGTATTTTAAATTGAGCTGGGGCAAATTCTTGAATGCTGTGTGTGATCTTTAAAAGAGGAACCATATTAATTATATCTTCATAATTATGAAGCAGTATACTATGCTTCATTTTATCGGATTTTGTTTCCAAATAGGCTTGGTAAAGCAAAATACTATCTTTACCTGATATGGTATCTTCACGATGGATGCCTACGGCCTTTTCAACAGATTTAAGCTTTGAATTAGGTAACTTTAGAACCTCCTGATACTGCTTTGCAATTCGGTATAGATCAATATTGGCAGACTTATTAAGTATAAATGAAAGGTTGTAATGATTAATCCTAGCATTTATAAACGGAAAGTCAAAAGAGTTGCCATTAAAACTAATATAATAATCAATATCATTCTCTTTTATATACTGTTTTAAGTACATCAAGATTTCTTTCTCGGATAAGTAATCCTGATTAAAGAGCTGCAATGCTTCACCAGTTAATACATTTTTCTTGAAAAGTATTAGTCCAATTAAAATAATTCTGTTTTTATGTGATAAACCATCTGTCTCAATATCAATAAATAGGATATTAGAGTGATTGAGTGTTGGATGGCCAGTCCATGTGATTGGATATTTTAAGATTTCCATAATTTATTCTCCATAATATATTTCTATTTAAGTCTACATGTTTTTACAAAGTGGGTCAACATTGGATTAGTTTCTTGCATTTTGTTATATTATTGCAATTATACTAGCTTTACATATGAAATTATGTTAATATATATTCGGTGTACTATCTTATTGTAAGCGAGGATCTAAATGGTTACTTTTAACACCTTTAAAAGAGGATTAACAAACGGATTTAAAACTTTGTGGCTTCTATCTAAAATATTAGTACCTGTCTATTTGATCGTTACAATTATTCGATTAACACCAATAATTGATTGGATTGCTTTTATATTTAAACCGATAATGTTTGCATTTGGTTTACCAGGAGAAGCTGCAATTGTCCTAGTACTAGGTAATACTTTAAATTTATATGCTGCGTTAGGTGCAATTGCGTCTTTAACTTTAACCGCTAAACAAATCACGATTCTTGCCATTATGCTAGGTTTTTCACATTCATTAATCGTTGAAACTGCGGTATTAAGAAAACTCAATGTCAAGCCATGGCAAGCGATTTCTTTCAGAGTAAGCTTGGGAATCGTAAGTGGCATCATCATGAATTTAGTTCTTTAGATTAAGGTGGTGAGTAGATGACATTCTTAAATGATTTTTATACATTAGGTATATTGGGCAGTCTCGAATCCATCTGGGGTATTGCAAAAATTGTTATACCTTTAATGTTATTTATGGAGATTGCAAAAGATATTAAGCTCCTTGATTGGATTGGAAAATTATTTAAACCGATCACCAAACTTATAAAGGCAGATGAGCATTCTGCATTTCCTTTAACAGTAGGATTTATTTTTGGTATTTCTTATGGTGCTGGCGTATTAATTAAAACATCTGAAGATGGAGAAATAAGCAAGACAAGTTTGTTTATCATTTCAGTATTCCTTGCAGCTTGTCATGCTATTGTTGAAGACACATTATTGTTCGTAGCAGTGGGAGCAAATGGCATTATTGTTGTTCTCGTTCGTGTACTAGTTGCTTTTCTATCAGCGATGATAATATCTAGGTTTATTATTAGAGAAAGTTAAATCTGGGGGGAAATATGAGAGAGATTGCAATCAATGAACTAAAAGTGGGGGAGTGTCTTTCAAAAGACATTTATAATGATTTAGGCAATATTATTCTAGCTCAGGGAACAGAAATCAATTCTAGGCATCTAGAGTACTTTAGAAATCATGGGATTGATTATGTCTATATTGATGATAATTTAAATGAAGAAAAAACAATCTTAAGTGCTCGAATCTATGCTGATGATAAGTACAGAGATCTAAATACGAATTATGGTGTGGTATTACATCGGTTTAAAATGATGTATAATCAAGTTCAAAATAAAGATTTTAACTTTGACGTTAAAACACTTGAAGAAGAAATAAAGCCATTAGTAGACGCTTTAATCGCTGATAATGATATTTTGGGTAGTATGCGATTGCTTTCTTTTAAAGAGAGCTATCATTATACACATGCAGTCAATGTATCTATGATGGGAGCAATGCTTGGGAAATGGCTTGGATTAGATAAAAAAATGATCTATACGATAGCTTTGGCAGGTTTATTACATGATATTGGAAAATCACAGGTACCAGAAGAAATACTAAGTAAAAAGGAAAGATTATCACTTTCTGAATTAAATATGGTTAGATCTCATGCGAGATTGGGTTATGATATGTTAAAAGATTCTACAACTATTCCGAGAGACGTGCTAGCTGCAATCCTGTTTCATCATGAAAGAAGCGACGGCAGTGGCTATCCGAGTGGATTAAAAGAAGATCAAACACCTTATATTGCTCGCATTATCGGTGTTGTTGATGTATTTGATGCGATTACATCAGATAGAATATACAAAAAAGGCGTATCGTCTTTTAAAGCCTTCAATATAATTAAAGATGAAAGCTTCAGAGGACTAGATCCAACGATTTCAGATGTATTTATGTCTAATATTGCTTCCTACTTCATTAATAATAAGGTAAGATTAACGGATGGTAGAATTGGAGAAATCGTTTATGTAAATAAATTTGCATTGAATCGACCATTAGTTAAAACCAAAGATACATTTGTTGATTTGGCGTCTGATTACTCAATAGACATTGAAGAAGTATTGATGCAACATCACTAATTTTAGCTCATAAAAAAGCCCCTCATTTTCAAATGAAGGGGCTTTGTTTATAAGATGAGTTTAAGTGTTTATTTATAGACACCAGCTTCAAAAATCTCTTTGACTTCATTGTAATTAGTCGTTTTACCTAGCGCAAGCATGAGTTTTATTCTTGATTTTTGTCCGTTTAAATTACCGCCAAAAATCGCACCTAAGTCTCTTAAATTTTTGCCTCCACCTGGATATCCGTAACTATCGAGGACACGCCCCATTGGACAACGTGATACGATAACGACAGGTAAATCTTTTTTTATTGCATTGTCGATTCCTTCAACCATCTCAGGAGGTACGTTTCCACGTCCCATAGCCTCAATTACAAATCCTTTTGTTCCGTTGGCAATGGCGTAGTTCATCAGCGTTGAATCACATCCAACACAGGCTTTTAAAAGCATTATATTAGATTCATATTGATCTGTTTCAATATGGTCGTGTTTGATAATGTTACGATAGAAGATGACCTCGTCATTATCAACAATCCCAAGAGGACCAAATTCAAGTGATTTGAAGGTATCAAGCGATAACGTATGTGTCTTAGTCGTTTCTCTTGCAGAGTTTACCTCATTATTTAAAACAATCAATACACCTTTGTTGATTGACTCTTCTGACACAGCTGTACATATTGCAGAGGATAAATTGCTAGGACCATCATAGCCAAGTTCTGAGCTATTACGCATTGCAGCTACAAAGATAATAGGTTTGCTACTATTGATATTTAAGTCAAGGAAATATGCGGTCTCTTCTAAAGAATCCGTACCATGAGTAATGACAACGCCATCGATGTCAGGACGTTGAATGGTTTCTTTAACCAATGTCGCGAGTTCCCAGATATGTGTCGGTGTCATATGTGGTCCTGGATAACTACCAAAAGTAATTATTTCAATATCTGCAATTCTATCGATATTGGTGACCATAGACATGATTTCTTCACTAGACAGCGCTGGGATTGCAGCAGCAAGTCTTTCGTCAACTTTCATAGATATTGTTCCACCAGTGAAAATAACAGCAACGCGTTTTTTCATCAAAACCTCCGAATAAATATTTAATTTTTATAAAAAATTTTTATTTAATCCAAAATTATTATATAATATTGTGATGGAGAATTAAAGGACTATAACAGAAATGTAAAGGAGTTTAACGTGGCTATTTACTTAGATCATGCATCAACCACCCCATTATCTAATGAGGTTAAAAATATAATTAACGAATCTCTAGACCTTTATGGCAATCCTTCCTCGCTTCATGGGTTGGGAGTTGCATCTGAACGTGTCATCAAACAAGTTAAGAAAAATCTTGCAGATTTAATTAATGCAAGTGAAAATAACATCATCTTTACTTCTGGTGGTACAGAGGCAAATAATCTTGCAGTACTAGGAATGGCCAGAAAACGTAAAACAGGTAAAATCATTACATCTGTAATAGAGCACCCATCAGTATTATCTAGTGTGGAACAATTAGAAAAGGAAGGCTATGAAACCGCTTATATAGGTATTAAAAATGATGGTATTTTAAATTTAGAACAATTGGCATCTGAGTTAACGACAGATACACTTGTAGTAAGCATTATGATGATCAATAATGAGATAGGTACAGTTCAGCCAATAAAAGTAATATCGGACATCATTAAAAAGTTCAACGAACAAAATGGTGTAAAGATAAAATTCCATGTAGATGCAGTTCAAGCTTTTGGAAAAGTTCAAATTGATGTCAAACAAATGGGGATCGATGCCCTCAGTGTAAGTGCACATAAAATAAATGGATTAAAGGGAAGTGGCGCCCTTTATTTAACTTCTCAGAGCCAGATTAATCCATTGGTTTATGGTGGTCAGCAGGAATTTGCACTTCGTCCTGGAACTGAGAATTTATTAGGAATCATTGCTTTTGGTGAGGCTATGCGAAATGCTTACTCAAGTTTAGATGCTAATTATTCACATGTCTCCGCTTTAAAGAAGCGATTTATTGAAATTATCGGTAATGATAATAATATAGTGATTAATTCACCAAATGATTTTCCATACATTTTAAATATAAGTGTCTTAGGCGTAAAAGGTGAAGTCCTACTTCATTCCTTAGAAATGAAATCTGTCTATGTATCTACTGGAGCAGCATGTTCTTCTAAAAAGAAAAATCAATCACATGTCCTTCAAGCGTTGAAACTAAATGATGCTAGTTTAGACAGCGCAATAAGGATTAGTTTTGGAAAAGAGAACAGTATGGAAGACATTGAAATGGCGGCCAACTGGTTACTAGAGATTTCAGGATCACTTAGAACCATAATGAAAATGAAAAAGCGTTAAGCTTTAGATAGAAAGGTAATTACGTATGAAAGAGATGTTATTAGTTAGATATGGTGAGATTGCATTAAAAGGAAAAAATATAAGAACCTTTGAAAGAAAACTAATCAGCAATATTAGAAAGGCAATTTCTGATATTCCTGATACAATTATTCATGATCAAAGAGGTCGTGTCGTTATAGAACATGAATTACAGGATCAAGAGGCATTAATTAAGGCTGTTACAAAAGTGTTTGGAATTGTTTCGGTAAGTCCTGCAACAAGATTAGATCGTGATATTGAAGCGATTAAAGAGGGTTGTTTGAATTTACTAAAAAAAATGATTGATGAAAATGGTGTTAAATCTTTCAAAGTTGAAGCTAGGAGAGCCGATAAGCATTATCCTTTAAATTCTCCAGAAATAAATCATACTGTTGGCGGTTATTTATTTAAAAACCTACAGCCTATTCGAGTGGATGTAAACAACCCTGAAGTCGTTATTCACATAGAAATAAGAGACTATGCTTATGTCTTTATAAAAAAAATCCCGGGATTAGGCGGTATGCCTTATGGTAGTGCGGGAAAGGGCATGTTACTCTTATCAGGTGGAATAGATAGTCCAGTTGCAGGTTACTTGATGGCGAGAAGAGGGTTAGAGCTTGAGGCAGTTCATTTTCATTCATTCCCATTTACAAGTGAAAGAGCAATGGAAAAAGTTATCGATTTGGCAAAGCGTTTGACTTACTATACTGAGAATTTAAGAATCCATAGTATCAACATATTAGAAATTCAAAAGGCAATTAATGAGCATTGTCCATCAGAAGAGAGTACAATATTAGCTAGAAGCTTTATGATGAAAATTGCTGAAAAAATTTCAGAGAAATCCAGATGTAAAGGTTTGATTACCGGCGAAAACCTTGGTCAAGTGGCTAGCCAAACCATTGAGGGAATGACGGTTACAAATAGTATGGTGGACATACCCGTATTTAGACCACTTGTCGCTTATGATAAAAATGATATTATCGACGTCGCAAGAAAAATAGATACATTTGAAACTAGTATTTTGCCGTTTGAAGACTGCTGTACTATTTTCTTACCAGATCGTGTAGTAACAAAGCCTAGACTTGAGAAAATTGAAGCTTCCTTATCTAAATTAAACGTAGATGAGCTAATTGATGAAGCGATTAGGCAAAAAGAAGCAATCATTGTGGTTAAAGGTGAAGTTACTTCTAGATTCCATCCAAATCTAGATTCAAAATAGTGAGCGTATTATTTTGAGTATAAGAAATATTTCGTAAAAGGAAATGTTGATCTATAGGGATCGCTAAACTAAAAACTCGTAAGTCATTTGACTTACGAGTTTTTTTGCTTCAATCGATCTGTTCTTAAACACCAATCATTGATAAATGAGTATTAGTAGATTTTTTAAAGCTCTAATCGTTTTATCTAGATGTTAAGGTGTTGTGGTCATAGCATCCAGTTCTTCTGTCGTATAATTTGGTATGTTACCTATTCTATCTGCTGTTATAATATCACCACTTGCCAATGTTACCGAACCGTCAAGATTAATCTTTGCACCAACGGTTAAGACTAAAGTAGAACCATCTGAAAGTATGATTGGATATGGTCTTTGTACGAATAAAGTGCCATCTACCAATCTTACAGTAGGTTTAACTCCAAGGTAGGAATCTGAAGTAGGTTCTTCAGTTGTCTGTGCCTCAGTGTGTATGTCACATTCCTCAGTTGGTAAGTCGTATTGGCTGTCCTTAAGAATTATTGGATTGCCTCTTGAATCTAGGTTTTCTTCAGGATTATAAGGTATTGGACGCTTAACAAATAATCTACTTTCTACAAGGGTCGTTGGACAATTCGCAGTCGCAAGCTTACCACTCTCAGTACAAATATCAGCCATGACATGAACGTCATCAACCTCCGTTGGTTCTGTTCCTCTTAAGAAAATTTCTGTACGAACGGTTCCTCTTGGATCCAAAGCAGAAAGTTCGCTCGGTAATTTACCAGAGATAATATCTACAGTTGCAGTGACAATACCAGATGGTACGTCAAATTGCTTTGGTTCGAAATCAGCATGTACTTCAGACATAACCGTTTTCCAAAACTGAGCAGCAATTCTGGAACCTTGATCTAGAGGAATGTTGACGTCATTACCAAACCAAACACCACCAACATAGTATGGTGTATAACCAATAAACCATGCATCGATGTTACTAGAAGTTGTCCCCGTTTTACCTGCAACTGAGATAATATCATTATTAGCAGACAGTTTTGCAGGTGTTGCAACCCCAGACTCAACTGAAGTTTTCATCATATCTTGAACGATATATGCAACATTTTCGTCAACAACATAAGTTTGCTTGCTTTCATTTTGTAATAGTATTTCACCTTTACTGTTCTTAACTGTTTTATATGTGATAACGTCGTTTAGAACGCCTTTGTTTGCAATTGCGCCATACGCATTAGTTAAGTCCAATGGTGTAACGCCTTTGGTCATACCACCAAGAGCAACCGCAGCAATATTTGCATCACTCGTACCACCAGAGGTAACTAAAGTAGAAATACCGAATTTTTGTAAATATTCAAGGGAGGTATCAACCCCTAAATCTTGAGCAATCAGTGCGGCAGTAACGTTTATTGACCACTGAACAGATTCTCTTAGAGTAACAAGACCCCAATGCTTGTAATATTGGCTGTATGCTTCATACCAGTTTAGTGGCCATCTGACACTTGGATCACCAAGTAAGTACACTGGACGGTCATCCGTTACGGTTGCAGCTGTATAACGACCAGAGTCGATAGCTGGAGTGAATACAGATAGCGGTTTAATAGATGATCCTGGTTGTCTTGGGTTAATTGCGCGGTTGAATACACGTTGGCCTGTGATGTTTCTACCACCCACAAGTGCCTTTAACTCGCCTGTGTGATAATCGATGATAACCATAGCGGATTGTGGCTGGATAACACCTTTGTCAGCGATTACATAATCGCCTTTTGAAACGAGTAGGTTTTGGTTGGCATCAATAGTAAAGAAATCTGGATCTTCAACTAAAAATGCCTTATCAATAATGACATTGCTATCGTCATCAAAGCTTTTGTACTCATTTGGCACTAAAACATCTTTGCCTTCATACGTATAAAGCTCGTTAACATTATATTTTCCACTTGCTAATTTCTCATTTTCTGAACCGTTGTCACCATATGTGAAAGTCTCTCTCACAACCATTTGGATGCTAACAAGTTGATCATCTTGGTAATGAGGGTAGAAGTACATTCTTTTATTTTTCAAAAGCACGAGATTGCCGTTGTCATCAAATTTATAGTCTGATGAAGGGATAATAAAGTTATCATCATTGTCTATCAAATTGGATTGTTTATAAATGATTAAACGTTTGCTTTCTTCAGAAATAATGTTACCTTGATTATCGAGTAATACGGTAACTTTTGGGAAGTCTTCGCTGTTTATTAAATAGCCTAAATCGTAAAGTGCTTGTTTAAGTAGGATAACTTCATCGCTATTTACACCTTTTTTATAAGCGTCAAGTGTGAATACACTCGTATCCATTCCCGATAATTCTTTAATTTTAGATAAAGTGTTTGGACCTGCAGCGCCATCTACAGACAAACCATTGTCCTTTTGGAAAGCTCTAACAGCAACTGCTGTTGATTCTCCATAATAAGGCGTGAAGTTGTCAATCGCATAATGGCTTTCTAATGTTTTTTGCATATCGAAATCAATCGTTGATTCTATCGTTAAGCCACCAGTATAAAGCAAATTAGTCGCTTCTTCTTTTGTGTAGCCATATTTTTCGATTAAATCTTCGGTTACTTCATCTTTAACCATATCTGCAAAGAAAGAAGTGATTTCATCTTGTGATGTTTTACCAGGATGAATCATCGTTTTTAAATCAACCGTTTTTGCGTATTCATACTCTGCATCTGTAATTTTGTTGTTTTCATGCATGAGATAAATTGATGTTAAATATCTATCTTCACATTTTGGATTGTAAATAAGTGTATAAAGAGGATCCGTGTCATCGATGACATAATCGTCTTCTGTAACATCAACCTTAGCTACTGTTAGCATTGGTGGATAAACAGATGGCGATTTTACGATCCCTGCTAATAATGCAGCCTCAATATAATTTACCTCTGATGCACTTTTAGAGAAATAGGCTTGTGAAGCGGCTTCGACCCCGTTTGAGTTTGATCCCAAATAAACAAGGTTGAGGTATCCTTCAATAATTTGCTCTTTTGTAAGGTATTTTTCAAGCTCTATTGCGTAATATGCTTCCTTAACTTTACGATCAATATCTCTCTCACTTCTTATATTGTAGAGATATATATTTCTTGCAAGCTGTTGTGTAATCGTACTCGTGCCACCTAGTCGCTTGCCTGTGAGCACTGTATCTTTAACTGCACCGAAAAGTCGAACGAAGTTAAAGCCATTGTGTTCGAAGAAGGTTTTGTCTTCTACTGCGACGAAGGCATTTATCAAATCTTTGCTCATATCATTGTATTTAATGACGGTTCTTAAACCTTGATTCTGTATATGCTCCAGAATTCGACCATCTCCATCTACGATAACTGAGTTTTCAGTCAATGAGCTAGCGACTTGATCTGGATTAATTGGCTCAATGTCCTTTAATACAGATGTGACGTATAGGTAAACACCTGCTGCGCCTATGACACCACCGACGATCATGACAATCAGTGCAATTTTCAAAACATTTATCAATGAGCTCTTCTTCTTTTTACCTTTTTGATTGCTGGATTTTCCTGGACGTTGAGGGGATTGACCAGGGACTACTTTCTTTGTGCTTTCCATTAAAACCTCCTGATGCTACGATTGCGCAGTGCGCAAAAGTCTACAAAGTATTATAACATATTTGATGTTGGACGACCTAATATTTAAAAACATATAATTTAATTTTAATATTGCCTAAGTGAGATTTTTTAAGGCGAGTATTACCAAATACTTATACTTTGTAGTATAATTGGGATATCTTATAGAAATGAGTGTGAGGTCATATGGAAAACGAAATTCTTAAGCAACGCGCTGTATTAGTCGGCATGTTTCAAGGACTTAAAGATGAGTTTAGTATAGAAGAATCTATGAATGAGTTAGCTGAATTAACATTGGCTGCTAATGCTGAGGTAGCTGATATCATTATTCAAAATAAAGCTAAGATAGAGGTTGCAACCTATATCGGTACTGGAAAGGTTGAAGAAGTCCGAATTGCCGTGGAGGACACGCAATCTAATATCGTTATTTTTAACGATGAACTTTCGGGATCACAAATTAGAAATTTAGAGGCACTTATTGGTGTTACGATTATCGATCGTACGGCTTTAATTCTAGATATTTTCGCAATTAGAGCTCAATCGAAAATCGCAAAACTTCAGGTTGAGCTGGCACAATTAAAGTACAGGTTACCAAGATTAATTGGTATGAATGGCAATCTGTCTAGAACGGGCGGTGGTATTGGAACAAGAGGTCCTGGTGAGCAAAAGCTCGAGCTAGACCGACGTAAAATTCAAGATCGTATTGATGAAATTAGACGACAAATTGGCGAAGCAGAAAAGAATCGTGTGGTACAAAGACAACAAAGGGAGAAAAATGAAGTTCCTATTGTGGCTCTTGTTGGTTATACCAATGCAGGAAAATCTTCGATGATGAATAAACTGATTGCATTATCCGATGAGGATGATACTGAAAGACACGTCTTTGAAAAAGACATGCTTTTTGCTACTTTAGATACCTATTCAAGAAGAATTACGTTGGATGATAAAAAAACATTTGTGTTAACGGATACAGTTGGTTTCGTTTCAAAGCTACCACACAGTTTGGTGAGTGCATTTAAAGCAACGCTGGAAGAAGCACTCAATGCGGATTTGCTCTTACAGGTTGTTGATTATTCAAATGAATACTATCCTATGCAGATGAAGGTAACGGAGCAGGTATTAAAAGAACTCAAAGCTGCTCATATTCCAATGCTAACACTGTACAATAAAATCGACAGAGCAAATCAAGTAATGGCAGCTGGTCCAGATGAAATTATGGTATCTGCTAAAACAGGTGAAAATATTGAATCCTTGATCACTGAGATTAAAAAAAGGTTGTTTAGTGATCATAAGGAAGCGATTTTTCTAATTCCTTATAATGAAGGTGCAATATCGTCTTATCTTTGCGAAACTTATAAAGTTGATGATATGCAGTATGAAGAAAATGGCACTTTAATCAAAGCAAGCGTTTCCATCGCTGATTATAATAGATATGAAGCATACCTTGTTAAGGAGTAAGTTGAGAGATGACTGGAAAAGAGAGTGTAATGAACACTTACTATCTGACAATATTAAACAGTGGACATGATGAAACAAACATTAATAAATCCCGTTTCATCGGGTACGCGACGCCAATTAATACAGAGGAAGAAGCGCAGCTTTTTATAGAAAGTGTGAGAAAAAAACATTGGGATGCCACTCACAACGTTCCCGTTTATGTACTTGGTAAAAATTATCAAGTTCAAAGATACAGTGATGATGGTGAACCCTCTGGAACGGCTGGTGTTCCAATTCTTGAAATGCTTAAAAAAGAAGAGCTAACGGACCTCTGTGTCGTAATAACCAGATATTTTGGTGGCATCAAGCTTGGAACTGGTGGATTAGTAAGAGCTTACACAGATGCTGCAAAGATGGCACTTGAGGCTTGTACCATCGTCAAACGTCAAGTGATGCATCTATTATCAGTGACCTTTGATTATACGGCACATGGCAAAATGCAAAATGTGCTTTTAGGACTTGAAAGCGTTATTATAAAAGAGACACTTTTTACGGATAAAGTCTGTATTAAACTTTATTGTCTCCCAAGTGAAAAGGTAAAATTGATTGAAATTTTAATAGAAAATACAAACGGTCAAGCATTGATATCTGAAGAGGATGATGAAACTTTAACCGTCTTAAATGGGGAAGTCGTTAGTGACCCTAGTTTTAAGACAGTCTTATAGTGGTATATATATAAGAATTCAATCGCTTACCAATTGTAAAGGAGAATAATTATGGATGCATTAATTAAATCTATGTTAGATCAAAAAAAATGGGCAGTTGTTGGTGCGACAGCAAATCAAGGTAAATTTGGATATAAAATATATCAAAAATTAAAAAGATTCGGTTATGAAGTTTACGCTGTCAATCCAATGTACAGTGAAATTGAAGGGGATAAATGCTATCCAAGTTTAGCGG
This sequence comes from Fusibacter sp. QWL-12, assembly GCF_058683495.1. NCBI lineage: Bacteria > Bacillati > Bacillota > Clostridia > Eubacteriales > Fusibacteraceae > Fusibacter > Fusibacter sp. QWL-12. The sequence goes on along the minus strand of NZ_CM178745.1, from coordinate 447,031 downwards.
ATCTTCCAGTTAAAGTAGATTGTGTCGACGTGGTAGTCAACCCTGAGAAGGCATCAGAAGCATTAAAAGACGTTATGGAACTTGGTATCAAGAATATTTGGTTTCAACCGGGTACTTTTACACCTGAGATTGTTGAAGCTTCAGAAGTTGCTGGTATCAACACCGTATATTTGAATTGTGTGCTTGTAGAACTTGACAATCTTTAATGAAAGTAGTAGTTTTATATCTAAATATATCCAAAATGAGGAAGGAAAAAAATGGCGAAAACGATTGAAGAAAAAATTGAACTAACGGTTGACTGGATTCGAGAACAAGTTCGTAATTCAGGGACTTCAGGAGTCTTAGTTGGATTGTCTGGCGGAATTGACTCATCAGTAGTAGCTGGATTAATTAAAAAAGCATTTCCTGAAAATTCTTTAGGTGTGATCTTGCCTTGTAAAAGTAATCCTAAGGATGCGCAGGATGCAATTGCATTAGCAGAAGCTTTGGGGATTGATTATGTGACTGTGGATTTAACAGAAGAACATGATTTATTGATTGGCAAGATTCAAAGACGATTAGAGGGTAAAGAAGTTAAGCATGAAAGACTAGCAGATGCCAATCTGCGTGCAAGACTTCGTATGACAACGTTATATGGTATTGCCAATTCTCTTGGATATTTGGTAGCGGGTACAGATAATGCTGCTGAAATCCTTACAGGTTACTTTACGAAATATGGTGATGGTGGCGTTGACATTATTCCTATTGGCAACCTACTTAAAAGAGAAGTTTTTAATTGGGCATCACATTTAGGTGTGCCACAGCAAATCATAGATCGACCACCTTCAGCAGGACTTTGGGAAGGTCAAACCGATGAAAATGAAATGGGTACAACATATGATATGATCGATGACTATATCCTTGGTCTTGAAATTCCTGAGTCAGATAAAGATATTATTGAAAATATGCATGCAAGAACAGCACACAAACGCATGATGCCTCCTGCACCACCAAAATTCTAGCGAAGCGGATTGAATTATGCTATAATATTTTTGCATCAAATCCGAATCGAAAAGAATGGAGAGATATCGTGGGTAGAATAGGTACGATTATCAATCGTAAAGGCAAGCAAGATGCTAAGAAAGCAAAAGAATTTACAAAGTTAGGACGCTATATCATGGTAGCTGCTAGAGAAGGCGGCGGAGATCCTACTTATAACGCAGCACTTATGAGTGCGATTGAAAAAGCTAAGGCAGCAAATATGCCAAATGACAATATAGACAGAGCAATCAAAAAAGGTGCTGGCGAATCAGACGGCGCAATCTACACAGAGCTCACTTATGAAGGATATGGTCCAGGTGGTGTTGCAGTTTTAGTTGAGTGTCTGACAGACAACACAAATCGTACTGCAGCTGATGTAAGAAGCTATTTTGTTAAAGGTAAAGGCAACTTAGGCGTAAACGGTTCTGTTAGCTTTATGTTTGACAGAAAAGGTGTACTAGTAGTTGATAAAAAGGATTCAATAAGCGATGAAGCTATTGAAGAAGCTGTGATCGAAGCTGGTGCAGAGGATTTTGGTATAGAAGAGGACCACTATGAAGTCTATACGGATATTTCTGATTTTGCAGAGGTAAGAGACGCTTTATCTGCACAAGGCTATACATTTAGCATGGCAGAACTACGTTATTTACCACAGACAATGACAAAGCTTTCAAATGAAGATGACATTAAGTACATGCAAAAGCTCATTGATTTGTTAGAAGACAATGACGATGTACAAAACGTTTATCATAACTGGGAAGAATAATTTAAAAGCATCTACATTCGTGTAGGTGCTTTTTTAATAAGTAAGGATGATGATAATGAAAATACCTAAATATATGACGCAGTTTAAATGTATTGGAACCCCTTGTGAAGACAACTGTTGTGTGGGGTGGGATGTAGACATTGATGACAAAACCTTTAAAAAGTATGTTCAAATCGGCGACAAGCAATTAAAACGCGATATTAACAAGTACGTATCGATTAACCCATACTGTTATGATCCCAATGTTGATTATGCATTTATATCCTTAAACGAACAAAGACGTTGCCAATTTTTGAACTCAGATAATCTATGTCTGTTTCATAAAATCGTAGGCGAATCTTATTTGTCAAATGTTTGCGCCACCTTTCCAAGAATATACAACAGAATCGATCAAACACTTGAGTTGTCAGCGACCTCATCATGTCCAGAGGTGGTAAAGCTACTTGAAGCCGAAGAGGCAATGACATTTATTCAGGTATCAGATGAGCCGCCACGCCTTATGACCTATGAGATTTCACAAAAGGACAAACGCTACAAAGGAATGTTACCTTCGAAGCTACTTTATCTGAGAAATCTTTTAGTAAAGACCGTATTAGATCAATCTTATCCGCTTGACGAACGTATGTATAGGATCTCTAGATTAGTGATCAAAGCATTTGATGCAGAACGAAAAAATAAAATTGATCAGTTAGAAGCATTACTAGACGCAGAGGTAAATAGCCTCTTAAGTGTTTCAAAAGATACCAGAAATGGTATTTTAAAATCATTTGATTTAGGAAGTTTTACAGAACTGACTGGGAATTTTATAGAAATGCTATTACCAAGTACATCGGACAGATTTAACCAAATGGTATCTTTGGCAGAAGCATCACTTGAAAATCGCGAAATTAACCATTCTGACTATTTGAAAGAATTAGCAATGCAGGATACTCTGATTTCAAATTATTATGGCAATCAAATCTTCCGAACGTTGTTCCCTTTTACAGAGGGCAATAATGCGGATGATGCACTCAAGCTTTTCTTAGTAAGATATGGCATTTTCAAACGTCACATGCTCGGACTGAGTAACAGTAATGAGTTCAATAAAGAGAATTTGAGTAAGTACTTGCAAAGCTTTTCAAAGGTATTTGAGCATCATAAGCATTTTGAAATTGATGTTTTGGATTTTTTAAAGCAGAAAAAAATCAAATCAAATGATCTAGTTGCTATTATCATTGGTAGTATAGGATAGTTAATAAGTCATAAATTTAGAACAAAATAGTTCAAAAATATTTTAAAAATAGTAAGAATAATTGAATATTAAGTGAATCTACTAATTTTGGGGTATAGGATTACCAGTTGTATGAGCAGAACGTCAATTCTTTGTTTGATGATTAAGTCATTTAAAGTTAACCAGTTGTTTGAAGGATAATCAGTTTAAAGCAGAACCCAATAATATTGGAGGCAATTATGAGGATTTTAATTGTTGAGGACAGTAAGATCAATCAGTTCATTGCAAGAGATACACTTGTAAAGTTTGATATAGACTGTGATATTGAATATGCCCAAGATGGAGAAGAAGCACTTAATTTTATCTTTCAGGATCAGATCGATCTGGTGCTTCTAGATATCATAATGCCAAAACTGACTGGACTTCAAGTACTGGAATACTTACATGTAAGTGAAATCAAATACATGCCTAAAATTATAATGCTGACGACCATCAATGATTCAAAGACGCTCAAAGCCTGTTTTGATTTGGGTGCATCTGATTATATAAAAAAACCTTTTGAAGAAATGGATTTTATTTCTCGTATTAATTCGACTTTAAGAGAGATTGCCAATGAGAAGAAACTTAAGCAAACGGCAGAGCTATTGGAAGAGCAAAATGCAGAGCTTAAAAAGGTGAATGATACGCTTAAAGAGGCACAATATCATTTGGTGCAAAAGGAGAAATTAGTCGCTATTGGAGAGCTTGCTGCTGGTATTGCACATGAAATCAATAATCCATTGGCATTTGTAATCAGTAATTATACAAATATTAGGCAGTATGTGGATAGTTTTGAGAATTACATTAAGGATATGATTTTTAAGCTGGATCGAGAGGATGCAACGTTAGAAAGTATTCGAGTAGACAATCATTTTTATTGGAACAAATACGACATGGACTTTGTCTTTGACGATTTTCCAGAGTTAATCAATGATTCTCAAAAAGGTCTTGATCGCGTCGCTAAAATAGTAAATAGCATGCGAAACTTTGCTAGAATATCCGATGAGAATTATTTTGAGTACGTCGACCCAAACGAATTGATAGAAGAGGTACTCATTGTTGTCAATAATGAAGTGAAATACGTTGCTACAGTTGAAAAGTCATTAGCACCATGTCCTCCTGTCTTCTGTAATAAAGGTCAAATTGAGCAAGTTTTGGTTAACTTAATTATCAATGCTGCACATGCCATTAAAGGCTACCGTACAGATGGGACAGGATTAATCAAAATTAGCACCGTACCCGATCGTGATGGTGTAAGCTTAAATATTGGTGATAATGGTAGTGGGATTAAAGATGAAAATTTGAGCAAAATATTTGATCCTTTTTTCACGACGAAACCAGTTGGTCAAGGGACGGGATTGGGGCTAAGTATTTCCTATAATATCATCGTTGATAAGCATAAAGGAAAGATTAACGTCGATACAGAATTAGGCGGTGGTACCTGCTTTAAAGTATGGATCCCTTATACACAACCGATCACCGCATAGATGATAATAATTCACTGAATTGGTGGCAGTAAAAACGAATCTATAGTATATTGAATATAACTAAAAAGATACCCTCACTTTAAAGTGAGGGTATCTTGTGCATGAGGAGGCATTATGTTAAGAACCGTCGTCTGGTTTATCTATTTTTGGGTAAGCTTATTATTCTATATTCCAAGTTATTTTAAAGCAAAATCGATAAAAGATCCCTCAGAGCAAATGCAATATGCGGATAATAAGGCGAGACAATGGATGAGTTCACTGCTTAAGCTTGCTGGATGTAAAGTAGAGGTAATCGGTTTAGAAAAAATACCTAAAGATACAGCGGTGTTATTTGTGGGCAATCATCAAAGTAATTTTGATATACCATTAATGCTGACACAATTACCCAAATCAAAGGGATTTATCGCTAAAATTGAAACACTTAAAATGCCATTTGTAAGCGATTGGATGAAATTTATGAGATGTGTTTTTATGGATCGAAACGACATCCGTCAGCAAGTAAAAGGTATTTCTGAAGGGATTGGCTATTTGAAAGCAGGGCAGTCTATCGTTCTCTTTCCTGAGGGGACTAGAAGTGAGTCAGGTGAACTTGGCGACTTTAAACCAGGTGGACTTAAACTGGCTACCAAATCAGGTGTTCCTATTATTCCAGTGACCATTAAGGGTTCAATTGATCTAATGAGAAAAGGATCTTTTAAAATAAAGCCTTCAAAAGTCGTTATTATCATCTCTGATCCAATAGAGATCACTGATGAAATGAACAAAGATACCAAAGGACTAACGGAGACAATCAAAAGTGTTATTCATTCAAATTTAAATTAAATGCTATGACGTGTTCCCAAATGATAATTTTTAGGAGTGGCTTATGAAAGTTTTAATTAAAGATATTGAGATTATATCCATGTCGCCTAGTTATCCTGGTGTTTTTAAAGGTAATATTGGGATTGAGGATCAGAACATTGTGTTCATAGGTGAAGTGCCAAGTACGTTTAATGCGGATAGAATCATTGAAGGAAAGGGGCATATAGCACTTCCTGGATTAATTAATGCACACACGCACATGGCGATGTCGCTGCTAAGAAATTATGCCGATGACCTACCATTAATGACTTGGTTGAGTGAAAAGATTTGGCCAGTGGAGGCTAAGCTCACTTCAGAGGATATCTACTATGGGACGATGCTTAGTATAGCTGAGCTGATTAAATCAGGCTGTACGACGTTTAGAGATATGTATTTTCATATGGATGAAGTCGCTAAGGCAGTTGAATTATCTGGCGTTAGAGCCAACTTGGGCGAAGGCTTAATCGGCGTGGCTGACCCGGATGCAAGTGGCATCGATAAGGTTAGAAATCTTTATCGAGAATTGAATCTCGCTGCAGATGGACGAATCGTAATAGAGGTTGCGCCACATGCACCTTATACCTGTCCGGAGGCGTATTTAATAAAATGTGGTGAGCTTGCTAATGAATTAGATGTACCACTTCATATTCATCTTTCTGAAAGTCGATTTGAGGTATCTGAATCCTATAAAAATTTTGGGATGTCACCGATTCAAAAGGTGGATGAGCTAGGACTACTTAACGGTAAAACCAGTGGTGCGCACTGTGTACATGTATCAGAAGAGGACATTGAATTGCTTAGAAAAACTGGGACCAGTGTTCTGTACAATCCAAGTAGCAATTTAAAACTCGGCAACGGGTTTGCGCCCATTCAGAAAATGCTGAATGCAGGTGTCAATGTGGCTCTGGGAACGGATGGCGCTTCATCAAATAATAATCTCAATTTATTTGAAGAGATGCACCTTGCTGGATTAGTGAATAAAGGAATATTAGAAGATCCGACAGCTCTTCCAGCTTATGAAGTGCTTAAAATGGCTACGATTAATGGCGCAAAGGCACTTGGAATTGATGAAACCGTCGGCAGTTTAGAGGTTGGCAAAAAAGCGGATCTTATACTTTTAGATTTTAATCAATCACATCTTTTGCCAACACATGATTTAATATCTTTGATGGTATATTCGGCGCAAGCATCAGATGTGGATTTCGTTATGTGCAATGGGAAAATTCTATATGAAAATCGCCAAATTCTAACGTTTGATGAGCTAGAAGTTAAGGATAAGGCTTCAATAATAGCAAGGGATTTAATCAGTAGAATATAATTAGTAGAGTTTAAAAGGATGGATTTGGAGGAGAAAATGGCTGCATTTTATGCGATTCAGTTTAATGAAAATAGATTGGTTTTACTCGATCAAAGAAAATTACCTGTAACGACAGCGTACTTTGAATGCAAAACACTTGCTGAAGTGATCTATGCCATCAAGGACATGGTGGTGAGAGGTGCGCCTGCAATTGGAGCAACAGCTGCATATGGGATGTATATCGGTGCTCTTGAATTAGGGGATGAACTAGACCTTCAAAAGCTTTACGACGTGAAAGCTATATTGGACGCGAGTCGACCAACTGCGGTTAATTTAATGTGGGCGACTTCGAGAATTATGGAAAAGATAGCGTCTATTCATTCAAGCTCAGTAAATGAAATTTTAAAAGTGATAAAAAGTGAAGCAGATGCGATTTTTAATGAGGATGCGGCGTCTTGCAAAGCGATGGCTGTTTTTGGGAATACTTTGGTTGATCAAAACGATCAAATTTTAACGCACTGTAATACGGGTGCGCTTGCTACTGTGGCCTATGGCACTGCACTAGGGGTAATCAGAGAGGCACATGAAACTGGTAAAAGCATACATGTTTTTGCAGATGAAACTAGACCGAGATTACAAGGTGCAAGGCTAACCGCTTGGGAGCTAGTGACAGAAGGGATACCTGCTACACTGATTCCAGATAATGCAGCAGCGAGTTTAATCCGTGATGGAAAGATCAATAAGATCTTTGTCGGGGCAGATCGAATCGCTAGAAATGGTGACACAGCCAATAAAATAGGTACCTTTATGCTATCTGTGATCGCAAAAAGATACAATGTACCATTTTATGTCGTAGCGCCTTCTACAACTTTTGATTTAGACATTCAAAGTGGTGAAGCAATTGAGATTGAGCTAAGAGACGCTAGGGAAGTGACGCATGTTGGGGAGGAACAAGTTGCACCTAATGGCATTCACGTCTATAATCCTGCCTTTGATGTGACGCCGTATGAGTTTATTACTGCAATTGTTACTGAAAAGGGGATATTATACCCACCTTTTACACAGTCGATTTTAGATAAGTTAATTGAGGAATAAGTGATGAGAAAAGCGATTATTGGTGGAACAGGTATATATGGATTAAGTTCAGAGGTTGAGCAGAAAACGGTTGAGACCCTCTATGGTACAGTAGAATGCGATTTGATTCGAGTTGGCAACCAAGAAATCGTGTTCCTAGCGCGACATGGAAAGGGACATAGTGCACCGCCTCATAAAATCAACTACAGAGCGAATATGATGGCTTTAAAGCAGCTCGAAGTTGATGAAATCTATGCGACGTGTGCGGTAGGTTCGATGAACCCTGCTTTCGAACCCGGTGATGTGGTCGTCATTAATGATTTTTTAGATTTCACAAAATCCAGAGTCCAAACCTTTTATGAGGGTGGTGATACTAAAGTGGCACATGTTGAGATGACACAGCCGTATTGTCCAAATTTAATCGATCAATTTATAAATGCCGTTTCTTTAACGGATATGACTTTTAAAGGTGAAGCCGTTTATGTATGTACTGAGGGGCCAAGGTTTGAAACCGCTGCAGAGATTAGAATGTATCAAAAGCTTGGTGGCGATGTTGTTGGCATGACCAATGTGCCTGAGTGCGTCCTTGCAAAAGAACTGGGTATGTGTTATTCTGCTTTAGGAATCATCACAAACTGGTGTACTGGGATTGAAGGCGTACAAATAGAAGGGCATGTGATTGATGAAGCGATGGGAAAGAACAAAGAATCTTTAACACAGCTTTTTATAAAACTTTTAACGCAAGGATCAAGCGAGGTTAAGTGTCGCTGTGATCAGTCATTGATAATCCTTTAAGGAGGCTATTATGTCTTTAAAGCATCAAATTGCTAGGAAAGAAATTATTGATACAAGTTTGATCATTTTAAAGTCTGCTCTCGTCATTGGGACATGGGGCAATTTAAGTGTTAGAATTCCAGGAGAAGAATTAGTAGCAATTACACCTACTGGTGTTGATTATGAGAAGCTTCTTCCTGAAAATATTCCTATTGTAGACATGGAAGGCAACCTAATCGATGGCAATATGAAGCCATCCATAGAGTTACCTCTTCATTTGGAAATTTACAAAAACAGACCTGATATCAATGCAATTGTGCATACGCATTCTGTACATTGTACGGCGATGGCAATTGCAAGAAAACCGATACCTGCATCCTGTGAAGATTTGGTTCAAATTGTAGGGGGAAATGTAAGGGTCTCAGAATACCGACTTCCTGGTTCGACAGATTTAGGTAAGGTTGTCGTCGAAGCGCTTGAAGGAAGACAAGCCGTAATCATGGCAAATCATGGTTTACTCGCTGCGGGGCCAACACTGAAAGAAACCATTAAAATTGCATTAATATGTGAAAAGTCTGCACAGGCGACGCTATTATCTGCAATGATAGGCGGGGCAGTGGAACTCAACGATGAGGACTGTGGATTTATGAGAGATTTCTATCTCAATAAGTACGGCCAAAGATAAGAAATATTACAAGGATGTGACAAATTGTAAATTATTGTTGCACATATAAAAAAATTAAGATATCCTAAGTCTAGATTGAACTTAACTAGTCAGGAGTTTGATTAATAAAAAAAAGGAGGTTGTAATGATGATGACTAATACTGCAAGAATGAATCAACTGAATGTCGTGTTACGTGGCTTAAACGCTATGAGTGCGTCTAATTTTAATTGCAAAAAAGTTACAGCCTGCGGAGAATTACCTTTCTGAACATAAGGAAGATTGTACATTCAACCACAGGCAAATGTCTGTGGTTTTTTATTTGTAAATTTAGGGGGATCTCTTTATTGAGGTCTAACGTCCACCTTTATAAAACCACGATTATCGTGGTTTTTTTTAATTTACAGATATTGAACCACAGAGACACAAGGAGGCAGAAATGAAAAACATATTTAAGTATTTGAAAGGGTATAGGCTAGCGTTTGCAGCAGCCATCTTTTCAATCATCGTAGCAACAGTCATGCAATTGGCAACGCCAATCCTCATCAAATATGCTGTGGATTCTATAGTAGGGGATGTTCCGGCAGGGAATTTACAATTCCTGATGGATCGGTTTGGTAAGAATTTACTTGCAGTTGTATGGATCATTGTTGCAATCAATTTGATAAGAGGTATTTTTCTATTTTTCAAGGGCTGGCTTTCAAGCTTTGCTGCTGAAAACATTGCTCAAAATATGAGAAATTCTCTATACAAGCAAATTCAATATATGACTTATGAGCATCATACTAAGAAGGAAACGGGAGATATGATACAGCGCTGTACATCAGATGTTGAAACCATTAGAAGATTTTTAGGGGTTCAAATCGTAGATCTTGCTCGTATTGTATTCATGATCTTTTTATCTATAGGCGTCATGCTTTCATTGAACTTAAGATTAACCCTTTATGCAGTAGCACTTATTCCAGTACTTTTTATTTTTTCGTATGTCTTTTTCACAAAAGTTCAAAAGACGTTTAAAAAATCAGATGAAGCTGAAGGTAAATTGACGACTGTACTACAGGAAAATCTTTCAGGCGTTCGCGTTGTAAGAGCTTTTGGGCGTGAGAACTACGAAATTGATAAGTTCGAAACGGTTAATGAAGACTATAGAAAGACAACCTATCGACTAATAGAAATTTTAGCGATGTTCTGGTCATCATCCGACCTGATTACGCTATTTCAAAGTGGTGTTGTTCTAGTAGTTGGTGCACAAATGGTGATTACTGGTGACATTACAATTGGGACATTAATCGCATTTATTACCTATGAGTCGATGCTCCTTTGGCCAGTTAAGCAATCAGGTCGATTGCTGAGTGAGCTTGGTAAAACAACCGTTGCGATAACAAGGGTTGAAGAAATATTAAACGAAGAAATAGAAGTAGAATTACCAGAAGAAATCGCACCAGAAATTAAAGGTTCAGTTACGTTTGAAAACGTTAATTTCTCTTATCCAGATGGGAAAGAGGCACTTAAAAATATCAGCTTTAAACTTGAGTCAGGTAAGACACTGGGAATTTTGGGATCGACAGGATCAGGTAAATCAACCTTGGTGCACTTACTACAAAGACTTTATGATTATGAAGGCAGTATAAAGATTGACGATTACGAACTCGCTTCAATAAAAAAACAGTGGATTCGAAGAAAAATCGGCTTGGTCTTACAAGAACCTTATTTATATGCAAAAACCGTTAAAGAAAATATCGGTATTATCAGTAAGGCTTATGAAACACCAGAAATTGAGGAAGCAGCAAAAATTGCTTCAATCCATGATAATATTATCACCTTCAAAGAAGGTTATGAGACTGTAATCGGCGAAAAAGGGGTTTCACTTTCAGGTGGTCAGAAACAGCGTGTCGCAATTTCGAGAACCATCATAGATGAAACAAAACGCATTTTAATCTTTGACGATTCTCTAAGTGCAGTTGATACAGAGACCGATATGAAAATCAGACGTGCACTTAAGCAAAGAAGTAAAGACATTACAACGCTGATTATCAGTCATAGAATTGCGACTTTGGCAGAAGCGGATTATATCATCGTACTTGATGAGGGTGAAATCATACAAGAAGGCACACATCAAACACTCATTCATACAGATGGGTTATACAAAAGGATTTGGGATTTACAACAAATGGTTGTCTAATAACTGTTTGGCCTAAATCGTAGGAGGATTCAAGTGGAAAATCAAAAAGAAATGAAACTCAAATATGATAAAACAATATGGAAAGAGTTAATCCTCTACTTTAAAAACTTTAAAAGGGATTTTCTAATTCTCTGTTTTTTCATGATCGGACTCGCATCAATAGACATCACATTTCCGCTGTTAACACAATATGCAATCGATCATTTTGTTGAACCAAGAAACCTTGATGGGCTTGGTATGGTAGGCGTTTTCTATGGCCTACTTGCTATTGGACTTGCATTGATCGTCTTTCTGTTCATTAGAAGAGCAGGGAAGATAGAAATGGGATTGCTTTACAAGATGCGTAAGGATAGCTTCGAAAAATTACAAAAACTATCCTTTAGCTATTATGACAAAAATGCGATCGGTTGGATGATCGCTAGAACGACATCAGATGCTTCGAAAATTTCTGAAACCATTGCATGGGGTGTGGTTGACCTCGTGTGGGGACTCACCATGATGTTTGGTATTGCCATCGTCATGTTGGTTTCTAACTGGAAATTGGCACTTGTTACATTGGTTACAGTACCATTATTAGCGGTCATCAGCGTTTTCTTCGAAAAGAAAATGTTAGTTTCCTTTAGAAATGTAAGAAAGATCAACTCGAAGATCACTGGGTTGTTTAATGACGGTATCGTCGGTGCAAGAACGACAAAAACATTAGTTCGCGAAGAGCTTAACCGCGAAGAATTTGGAGAAGTTACATTTGATATGAAGAATACTTCTGTAAGAGCAGGCGTACTTTCAGCAGGTTACCTGCCATTGGCACTCTTTATATCTGCTATAGGTATGGCGTTAACCCTTTACTTCGGTAGCATCTACCTTGCTGGTAGTTTGATAACCTATGGTAAGCTGGTATTGTTCATCACCTATGCGAGAATGTTCTTTGATCCAGTGCTTGAGCTTGCGAGAATTTACACTGAAATGATTAGTGCACAAGCAGCTGCAGAGCGCGTTATGTCACTGATTAACGAAAAAGAAGAAATCGTAGAAAGTGAATCGGTTCTCAACAAGTATGGGGATCATTATCACCAGAAAAAAGAAAATTGGGAAGCCATTCATGGCGACGTTACTTTTGAACACATCGACTTCTATTACAAAGAAGGAGAGTATATCCTAAAGGATTTCAACCTCGAGGTAAAAAAAGGTCAAACGGTTGCTTTGGTAGGAGAAACAGGCTCTGGAAAGAGTACAATTGTCAATCTTGCATGTCGTTTCTACGAGCCAACAGGTGGTAAAATTTTGATCGATGGTGTCGATTATAAAGAACGATCACAAAACTGGTTGCATGCCAACATCGGGTACGTACTCCAATCACCACACTTATTCAGCGGTACCATAAAAGAAAATATTCGATATGGTAAATTGGATGCAACTGAGGCAGAAATTATAGAAGCTGCAAAAACAGTTAACGCACATGATTTTATCTCAAAGCTTGAAAAAGGTTATGATACTGAGGTTGGTGAAGGTGGTGGTATGTTATCTACAGGTGAAAAACAACTCATTTCATTTGCTAGAGCGATTATCTCAAAGCCGAGATTGTTCTTCTTAGATGAAGCAACTTCTTCCATCGATACTGAAACAGAATCTAAAATTCAACATGCCATTGATAAAGTACTTGAGAACAGAACCAGCTTTATCGTAGCACATAGACTTTCAACCATTCGAAATGCAGATCTTATTTTGGTAATCGAAAAAGGACAGATTATTGAAAAAGGAAATCATCATGAGTTGATGGCTAGAAAAGGTCACTACTATGAGCTTTATTCGAATCAGTTTATCGAAGAGGGCGAGCAAGCGATCTTAAACAAACAACACGTTACACCTGAAAAGAACCCCAATGGTAAAAAAGAGGGGCTAATGACGGCGTAATGTGCGAGAAAAAATACAAATTAAATGAATAATTACTCTTGAATGCGCTGATGAATTGTGTTAATATCACTATTAATTAATATTTTTCACATCATCATGCGGATTCGTTCGCAAGACAACTGTATATCCCCTTATCCAGAGAGGCCGAGAGACCAGGCTCGACGACGCCCAGCAACCTGCATCCCATTCGATGCGTGGTGCCAATTCCTGCATTTCGCAAAGAAATGAGAGATAAGAGAGTGGAAACACTTTAATTCTGTCGCTTTCAATGTGAAAGCGACTTTTTTAATTTTCAGATTAAATCGACGAAAGGAGGATTTTCGTGAGCATCATTGTACAAAAATATGGTGGTACATCCATGGCAAATTCAGAGTGTGTTAAAAACGTAGCAGAAAAGGTGGTTGGAACCAAACGAAAGGGTCATGATGTCGTCGTAGTCGTCTCTGCTCCAGCAGGCATGACCGATCAACTTGTGAACCGAGCAAAAGAAATCACGGACAAGCCTTCAGGAAGAGAACTCGATATGATCTTGGCGACAGGTGAACAAATTTCCATCTCTCTTTTAGCAATGGCAATTAAGGCGTTGGGTGAAGACGCAATATCGTTTACAAGTGCTCAAGTGGGCATTTATACAGATAAAAATCACAATAAAGCTAAAATAGAAGAAATAGACACTTCTAAGATCAATCGTGCCCTTTCAGAAGGTAAAGTAGTTATCATAGCAGGCTTTCAAGGCGTTACAAAAGACCTTGAGATTACCACGCTTGGAAGAGGGGGTTCCGATACATCTGCTGTAGCAATAGGCGTAGCGCTTAATGCAGACGAAGTGGAAATTTATACAGACGTTGACGGGATTTATACTGCTGATCCTAGAATCGTCCCCAATGCACATAAAATTGACTATATTACTTTTGATGAAATGCTTGAAATGGCGGGATCAGGCGCGAAGGTGCTCCACCTTAGAAGTGTTGAGCTAGCAGCTAAAAACAATATCCCGATTCACTTGCGTTCATCATTTACAGATACCATAGGCACATATGTCACCGACGAGGAGGAAAAAATGGAAGAGGTTCTAGTGCGTGGCGTTGCACATACCACAAATAATGCTAAAATTACCATTGCAAATATTGAAAATACAGCGAATAATATCGCTTACATCTTTAAGACGATTTCTGATGCCAACATCAATGTAGACGTTATCACTCAAAACTACATCAACAAAGAGGGCATTACGATATCGTTTACAGTTTCACAAGAAGAATATGATCGCGCTTTGACGCTTTCAAAACGACTTGGTAAAGAGCTTAAAGCAGATGACGTGTATGGTAACGAACAGGTTGCTAAAGTATGTATCATAGGCGTTGGGATGAAGTCTACACCAGGTGTCGCTTCAAGAGTGTTTGGATGTCTGGCAGAAAATGGTGTAGCCATTGATATGGTATCTACATCAGATATCAATATCACATGTGTCATCCCACAAGAGGATTATTCAAAGGCAGTACTTGCGATTCACAATGAATTTGAACTTTAAAATACGTTAAGATAGAAAGGCAGGCTTTATGAAAATTGATAACCTATTTACAAGCGGCAAACCAGCGATTTCATTTGAGATTTTTCCTCCTAAAAGAGATGGCGATTTTCAAACGGTGCTGCAGACGATAGATGCTCTCGCATTACTAAAGCCTGACTACATAAGTGTCACTTATGGCGCAGCGGGCAGCGAGAGAAACAACGATACACTTGAACTCGCATCGAGAATTAAAAAAGAATATGGCATAGAAGCACTCGCGCATCTAACGAGTGTTGGGGCAACCAAAGAAGACATTAAGCGAATCTTGTCTGTCTTTGAGGAAAATCAAATTGAAAATGTACTGGCTTTAAGAGGCGATTTACCTGAAAATCCAATCGTAAGAGACTTCAAGTACGCTGGAGACTTAGTCCATTTTATCAAACAAAATGGTGCGTTTGGCGTTGGGGCAGCCTGTTATCCTGAAAGTCATGTGGAATCAAGAAGTAAAACAACAGATCTAATTCATTTGAAGCAAAAGGTGGATCAAGGCGTGGACTTCCTGGTGACGCAGATGTTTTTCGACAACGAGAAATTTTATGAGTTTAAGGATGAGGTGAGAAGTCTTGATATCAATATTCCTATAACCGTGGGGATCATGCCAGTACTGAATAAAAAGCAAATTGAGAGAATGGTTGCTATCAGCGGCGCTCATTTACCTGAAAAGTTTAAAAAAATTCTGAATTGCTACGAGGATAAACCTGCTGCCCTTCAAGACGCTGGCATCATGTATGCTTGCGAACAAATCGTTGATTTGCTTAGTTCTGGGGTGGATGGTATTCACCTATATGTTATGAATAAACCGTATGTAGCGAAGCGCATTTTAGATAATCTATCAGGAATATTAACGACTTTAAGATAAAGCGTTAGCATTTAAGGTAAGGAGTTAGTATGCAGTTTTTAGAGTCTTATGTCTCAAAAAATGAAATATTGAGATATTTAAAGGGTGGCAATGGTCAAGTGAATCAATTCATTTCAGAGGAAGTGAATGATCAGATTCATGCTTTAATTGACAGTCAGTTGAGCGAGAGTTTTAATGTGATTTCACCAAAAAATATTACGAGACGGTTTAAGTTAAAAGTACATGAAGGCGTTATCGAGCTTTTAGATCAAACGGATCAATGTGTCAGTTTGATCCACTCAAATGATTTGTTTCATTTTTTGGAGGGTGCACATGAGGTTGTATTAGGTGCACTCACATTAGGTTCTGAAATTTCAAAGCGGATAGAGAAAAAGATGTTGATCAAGCCTTCTGAAGGGATCGTTCTTAATGCCTGTGCTTCTGTAATAGCAGACGCCTATGCAGATTATCTTCAAAACGAACTTTTAAGTGAACTTGATACTGAATCACTTTATATCTCACAGCGATTTAGCCCTGGGTATGGCGATTTGGCTTTAACGGCACAAGAAAGTATATCGAATTTACTTGAGATGAGAAAACGAATTGGTGTGTATTTAACTGAGCAATATCAGATGCTACCTGAAAAATCAATCACTTTCATCATTGGTCTTTCTCATAGACCTTTTCAGTCTGAAATTCGTACTTGTGGTACGAACTGTCAGGATTGTAAATTAATAAAATGCGCTTATAGGAGGACGAATGTCTAAGATTAGCTTTAATAATTGGTTGAGAGAAAAAGCACGTGTTTTTGACGGTGCAATGGGTTCGGCTTTAATTGAAAAAGGGATGAAACTCGGCGAAGGCTCTGAGCTTCAATCGGTTCAAAACCCAAGTTGGGTGATTGATGTTCATAAAAATCACCTTATGGCAGGGGCTGAAGTGATTACCATCAATACTTTTGGCGTTAATCCAATTAGGTACGACAACTATAAAACCTATTTAGCTGCTGCAAAATCGTGTGCAGATCAAGCGATTAAAGCGTTTAGAGAAGAGAGTGGTAGCGACAGAGTCATCAAGGTAGCACTGGATATCGGTCCTTTAGGGGAACTGCTTTATCCACTAGGAAAACTAGATTACGAAACGGCTTTTAAAGCGTTTAAAAATATTGCGGTTGAAGGTTGGTCTTTAGGGTGTGATCTCGCCATTTTAGAAACCTTTACTGATCTTTATGAACTGAGATGTGCAGTGCTTGCACTTGGTGAAGTGCCTGAACTACCTATTGTAGCCACTATGAGTTTTGAAACGACGGGAAGAACGTTCTTTGGAACCGATGTTGAAAGTATGGCTGTAACTTTAGGGGATCTTGGGCTCAGCGCAATTGGTTTTAACTGCTCTTTTGGCATATCTGAAATGCTGCCGTTGGTTGAAAAGTTAAAGAACGAGACTAACTTGCCCCTTATCGTTCAGCCTAATGCAGGTATACCAGAGATAATTGCGCAAATCGCAGTCTATAAAACGGATTTCGATCAATATGCTGAGCAGTTATACAAGCTTTTAGAAATTGGTGTTTCAGGTGTAGGTGGCTGTTGTGGTTCAGGCGCTATGCACATAGAGAAAATTCGCAAAGTTGTTGATCAGTGGCATGAGGCTGGTAATCTACCTTTACCGAATAATTTGGTTTACAAAACAAGAGTCTCATCGGCGAGTAAAAGTATCACCATTGGTGAAAATATCGTCATCATCGGTGAGCGCATCAACCCTACTGGAAAGAAAAGATTAAAAGAAGCCATTCGAAATTTGGAGTTTGATTACATCGTTAAAGAGGGCATCTTACAGGTTGAACAAGGCGCAAATATTTTAGATGTCAATATCGGGATTCCAGAGATCGACGAAGCTGACTTGATGAAAAAAGCGGTCTTAAAGCTACAAGGATTTGTAGATGTACCTTTGCAGATTGACTCTGCTAGTGCCACAACGCTGGAAGCAGGTGTGAGATATTACAACGGAAAGCCACTTATCAACTCAGTTAATGGTAAAGAAGAAGTCTTAAACTCGGTCTTACCTATTGTAAAAAAATATGGTGCTTGTGTGCTTGGATTAACGCTAGATGAAAATGGCATTCCAGCAAGCTCTTTTGAGCGATTTGAAATTGCAAAAAAAATAGTTGAGAGAGCTGAAGCTTACGGTATCCCTAGACATAATGTGTTGATTGATTGCTTAACCTTAACCGCAAGCGCACAACAAGCAGAGGTGGTTGCGACACTTGAAACCGTAAGAAGAGTGAAGCAGGAGCTTGGTGTTTGTACGGTATTAGGTGTGAGCAATGTTTCATTTGGCTTACCTGCAAGAGAGCTTCTAAATCAGTCCTTCCTCACGATGGCACTGGCTTATGGACTTGATGCACCGATTATGAATCCTGCGCATGCACCTATGATTGCAGCGATTAAAACCTTTGAAGTTCTCGCTAATAAAGATGTCGGCTCTAAGCGTTATATTGAAGCTTATGGTGAAACCTCACCACAATTGATCTTGGCCTCTAAAGATGCACAGATCATACAAGGTGCAACGCAAACGTTGGATTCGAAAGGTTCAGCGACACCTTTAGAAACACCTAAAGATCAACTCATAGATGCGATCAAAAAAGGTCAGACAACAGTTGCTGCAGACTTAACTCGAAAATTACTCACACTGATGCCAGCAGTTAAAATAGTGGATGAAATTATTATAACAGCACTTGATGATGTGGGGAAACGATATGAAAAAGGACAGATTTATCTACCACAGCTCATTCAGTCGGCAGAAGTCGTTCAAGCAGCTTTTGAAGTATTAAAGCTCGCACTTGCTGAAAGTGGAGAAAAGGGCATTAATAAAGGTAAAATCGTCCTAGCCACCGTTAAGCATGACATCCACGATATCGGTAAGAACATTGTAAAAGTTGTTCTCGAAAATTACGGCTATGAAGTTTTCGATTTAGGCAGAGACGTCGCTCCTGAGAAAATTGTTGAAGCCTGTAAGCAGAACGCAATCAAGGTCGTTGGCCTCAGTGCATTGATGACGACAACGGTTGCTTCTATGCGAGAGACCATAGCACTTATAAGAGCTTCAGAGCTAGAGGTAACGGTGGTCGTCGGAGGCGCTGTTCTATCAGAAGAGATTGCTGAGCAGATTGGAGCGGATTTCTTTGCCAAGGATGCCACCGAAGTGGTGAGAATTGCAGAGCGAATCCTAGGTTAGGAAATGATTAGAATGTGTTTAGAATCCGCTAGAACACTTGAAACTTAAAGTGAATTTCTATATTATGTGACTATAGAGACAATATTCGTTTACGAGGAGGCGTCACATGAAAAAATTATGTAAATATGAAAAAGAAGCTAAGGTATCAGGTGTTTGTGCTGGTTTAGCACATTATTTCAATATAGATGTAACCCTAATTCGCTTGATCTGGTTACTTGCTATATTCTTCGGAGTTGGTTCACCAATTCTTGTCTATATCATCATGGCTATTATTTTACCAAAGTATGATCCAGACGCAGTTGATTTCCAAGAGGTAGATGAAGAAGAGGATGATCGTTACGACGATAGCGAGCGTTACTAGTTAAAGCAGAATCCCTGATAGATAACTAAATGGAATCAATCTACAGAAGTAATCAAATAAAAGCAATCAAACAGAACACACACAATGAGTTAACCTAACTCTTTGAGTGTGTTCTTTTGTGTATTCAGCTATAATGATTAAAGAGACTCACAGACATATATTTGGAGGGGACATGAGGCAGAGAGACTTAACGCAGGGCTCAATTTACGGCAATTTAATTTATATGGCTTTACCAACGATGTTTGGATTTTTTTCGCAAATGTTATTTAATGTAGTGGATATGATTTTTGTTGGGATGATCAGCGCCGAAGCGGTAGCTGGTGTCACCATTTATGGGACCATCTCAGTCATTATTTACGTATTTAATGACATCATCGGCACCAGCTCCATATCGCTGATTTCTCAAAGCTATGGACAAGGTGATTTAGAAAAAACATCTCGAGTTGTGGAACAGACCATTACATTTAAAGGTCTTGTGGCCTTGCTCGCCGGTGGCTTTATGCTTATTTTTCTAAAGCCATTAACACACTTTTTTACAGCGGATGCGGTTACTTTTAAAGCAGCAATGGACTACGGTTATATAAGAACGTTCTTCTTACCAATTATGTTCTCTTCATATACAGTGAATACAGCTATGAGGTGTATTGGAGATTCAAAAAAACCCCTGTATATTATGATCTTTGTTTCAATATTAAATGTCATACTAGATCCACTTTTGATGTTTGATACCCTGCCATTTATCACGTGGTTTGGCACACCTATTCCTGGATTTGGAATGGGCGTATTTGGTGCGGCACTGGCTACAGTTATCAGCTCAACGGTTGCGTTTTTAATCGCCTTTTGGTTACTGATCAGAGGGAAGACTTATATCAAAATCAATCTTTGGAACCTTTTAAAACTCGATAAGGAAATTGACTATAAACTCATTACAATTGGCTTACCATCAGGATTTGAAGGCTTAAATAGAAATCTAGCAAACTTTATATTGTTCAAGATGATTGCCTTTTATGGAACGCCTTTTGTCGCTGCATATGGTATTGTAATTCGATTGGTAGACATGTGCTTTATGCCTCTGATGGGCCTTAACATGGGCGGAAGTGCAATCGTCGGTCAAAACATAGGTGCAAACGATTACAAACGCGTTAAAAAAACGGTTCATGCTGCTGCCATCTTAGGCGTAGCAGCGACATTGGTTATTGCGACACTGGCATTTGCTTTTGCGAAGCCAATCGTCGGTATATTTATTCAAGATGATGAAGTTATCGCTATTGGTGCTTTACTGATCAGATGGTTAATACCCTCGATGATTTTCCTTTCGATAATGTTTGGATTTGGCACAGCCTTTTCCGGTTCGGGTTATAACACGCCTTATTTAATTGCTTCAGTAGTATCGAGATGGCTCTTTTTAATTCCAATCGGTGTAGTTGCAACTTATGTCCTTAAAACCAGCTTTAGAGGGCTATTGATTGCGTACATCATCAGCGAAATAGTAGATATGAGCGTCATTTTATACCATTATAAAAAAGGAAAGTGGTTGACCAAGCGCGTCTGAGAAAAGTCACGGGACTGTAATGGCGAAAACGATAAAAATGAAGTATAATAATGCTATCGAACATCCGTTTTAGGGGGAAACATGATTGACTATATAAAAGGCAAATTAAGCCATGTTCAAAGCGATTTTATCGTCGTAGAGACCAATGGCATTGGTTATAAAGTAGCAACCTCTTCCGTATCTGCTGGTGATTTTTCCACGCCAGGTGAAGAGGTCATCGTCTACACAGAAATGATCGTAAGAGAAGATGCCATCTCTCTTGTGGGGTTTTCTACAAGAGAAGAACTGAACATTTTTCATCTATTAACATCGGTAAGTGGCGTTGGTGTAAAAGTAGGCGTCGGTATATTGTCATCACTACCTTACGGTCAACTTGCTGCCATCATCGCGTCGCAGGACATTAAGTCCTTACAAACGGCACAAGGTGTCGGTAAGAAAACAGCGGAACGCATTATACTTGAACTTAAGGATAAGATGCCGCAGACGTTGTCTTTATCTTCAGCAGATGTCAAAGAAGCGACAGCATTAGTGGGCACTACGCAAAGTGATGCACTAGAAGCGCTGATGTCACTTGGTTATACGCGGAGTGAAGCAACTGGTGTCTTAAAGCAAATCGATACCAATGGGTTAGAATTGGAAGCAATTATCAAGCTAGCATTAAAGCAACTTATGTTTTAAATAATCAATTGAGTGTGGAGGCAATATGGATCGTTTTATCACACCTAAGCTGACAGAAGAAGATAAAATTGGTGATACAGGGATAAGACCTAGACTGATCAGCGAGTACGTTGGACAAGAAAAAACGAAGGAAAAATTAAATATATTTATGAAGGCAGCAAAAATGCGTGGTGAATCTTTAGATCACGTATTACTATATGGCCCTCCAGGACTTGGCAAGACGACGCTATCTCATATAATCGCTGAAGAGATGAACGTCGACATCAAAATCACTTCAGGACCAGCTATAGAGCGACCAGGTGATTTGGCTGCTATTTTAACCAGTTTAAAAGAACACGACGTTCTTTTTATAGATGAGATTCATCGATTGAGCCGTCAGGTAGAAGAGGTTCTTTATCCTGCGATGGAGGACTTTGCAATTGACATCGTTCTTGGAAAAGGACCAGGAGCTAGATCGGTGAGATTAGAGCTACCGCACTTTACTTTAGTAGGTGCAACCACGCGTGCGGGTCAATTAACAGCACCGCTGAGAGACCGCTTTGGCGTTATCTGTAAGCTGGATTTATATAATGTTGAGGAACTCTCCGGAATCATAAGACGCTCTGCTGAAGTCTTCCATGTACCAATGGGTGAAGACGCTGTAGTAGAGCTTGCTATGCGAAGCAGAGGAACGCCTCGGATAGTCAATCGCCTACTTAGACGTGTAAGAGATTACGCAATGGTTAAGGCAGATGGCTACGTTACTAGAGATATTGCTAAGCAAGCATTAGATTTACTTGAAATCGATCCACTTGGACTTGATGCAGTTGATCGAAAGGTGCTGAGCTGTATCGTGGAGAATTTTGACGGTGGTCCAGTAGGTTTGGATACCCTAGCTGCTTCAACTGGTGAAGAGGCTTCGACAATTGAAGATGTCTATGAGCCATATCTCATGCAAATTGGGTTTATCAATCGTACCCCGAGAGGTAGAATGATTACAAATAAAGGTAGAGCACATTTAGGCTATGAACTTGTCATCTCAGGAGATCAGCTATATTTTGACAGTTTAGACGGAGGCGACATAGAATGATGTTGTTGAGAAAGTATAATTATGCAATTAAGATTTTAATTTTAATTGGGTTTGTATTGATGGTTAACATGGTACGCATTGACAGTTTTGCAGCAACTCTTGAACAAGTCGATGTTGGGCTACTTTATGGTCAAAATAATCAGTTTCCAATAGGTGTGAGTAGTACAGACGGCTTTGG
Organism: Fusibacter sp. QWL-12; assembly: GCF_058683495.1. Classification (NCBI taxonomy): domain Bacteria; kingdom Bacillati; phylum Bacillota; class Clostridia; order Eubacteriales; family Fusibacteraceae; genus Fusibacter; species Fusibacter sp. QWL-12. The sequence goes on along the minus strand of NZ_CM178745.1, from coordinate 424,289 downwards.
TCTATATTTTAAGGATTTAAATGGTGATCAAGTGCTGGATTTTTCTGCGTATACCAATTTGATTTTTTACAAAGATGGTTTTTTTGATTCCAACCGAAAATTAATTGAAACAAATGAAAGCTACTATAGCAATAATCAAGTGAAGGGTGGTTACCACATTGAAATTGGACAAGGTTACGATTCCTATGAGGCAGCAGCCACAGTTGTAGCAAACTTACAAGCCAAAGTTGAGCAAGTCTATTTGGTGTATGACGATCAATGGCGTGTTTTTCAAAGCGCTTATCTAACTGAAATAGAAGCAAATAACGCATTACCTCAGATACAAGCAGTATTAACGGATGTAACCATTACTGTAGCACAGCCCAATGACGCACGAATCATCGTTGGCACCAAAGAGGCAATCTTGTTTGCATTTGATAGCCGTGAAAGTGAGTTCCTATTTAAAACGCCAGTTTTTACACTTAATGATGTCATGTATCGTAATAGTTTTATCATTAAACGTCTTTCAAATAGCGATTTTACATTTATCAACCGAGTGACGATGCCAGAATACCTTTATGGGGTCTTACCAAAAGAAGCCAGTGAGAGTTGGCCGATAGAAGCTTTGAAGGCACAGGCAGTGGCTTCTAAGAATTTCGCACTGACAATTGGCAGTAAATATATAGCTTATGGGTTTGATGTGGATGCGACAGTGAACAGTCAAGTTTATGGTGGATTTTCTGTAGAAAAACCCAGATGCAATCAAGCTGTAGATGAAACGAATGGCTATGCACTTGCTTATCAAGGTGAGTTGATTCCAATGTATTTTCACTCAAGTAGTGGCGGCATCACTGATAACTCAGAAAATGTCTGGTCGGGTACGTTGCCTTATTTAAGAAGTACAACAGATTTCTATTCGCTCGGTGCACCTAATACCGATTGGAGTGCGAAGCTAAACAAATCTGATATTGAAGCAAAGCTGATTCAATCTGGCTATAACGTGGGCAGTTTGACACAGGTTAAAATTTTAAGCAGAGCCGAGAGTGGTCGTGTACTTGAGTTCGAGTTTGTAGGCAATCTTGGAAAAGCTACCGTCACGAAGGATAAAATAAGGTCAGTTTTAGGTGCGTCGGTAATAAAAAGCACACTTTTCAGCTTTGATCCAAATACCGCGATTACAGATGTGGCAGCCATAAAAGCAGGTGCTGTCGCTCAAGATACGAATTTAACAGTACAAGTCAACTTAGGTGAGGATGGCGCGATGCCGAAGGTGACGTTGAATATTGATCCAACTTATGGTGTTCTTTCAAATTCAGAGCTAAGTTTCTATCAATCAGGTGCAGTTACCAATAAAAAAGTTGATAAAAATGCATTGATGGCATCTGATGATATTTATCAAACGAAAGTACAATTGAGTAAGCCTTATTTGTATAATTCTACTGAATCATTTGACATAACCGATGGTTATGTGGTATTTTATGGTCACGGTTATGGACATGGTCTCGGTATGAGTCAATGGGGCGCAAAAGCCATGGCTGACTTAGGCTTTAATTACGAAGCAATTCTTAAATACTATTATAAAGATACAGAATTAATCCAACTCCACTAGGTGTTGGATTTATTCGCGAAAAGAAGGATTAACGATGAAGACGAGTGATTTTTATTTTGATTTACCTGAAGAATTAATTGCACAAACCCCTTTACTTGAACGATCGAATTCGAGGCTGATGCACATCGATAAAGTGACGAAAAAGATTGAACATAAGACCTTTCATGATGTAATCGATCAGCTTAAGCAAGGCGATTGCTTAGTTTTAAACAACACAAAGGTTATTCCAGCGAGACTGTTTGGCAGTAAAGAAACAGGCGCAGTTGTTGAATTTTTATTATTAAAGAGATTGTCACTCACGACGTGGGAAACACTTGTAAAACCAGGAAAAAAGGCAAAGATAGGAACTGAATTCACTTTTGGAGATGGTCGATTAAAATGTAAGGTAATCGATATAGGTGATGAAGGTTCAAGAATTATTGAGTTTATCTATGAAGGCGTTTTCGAACACATATTAGATGAACTTGGAACGATGCCTCTACCACCATATATCACCGAAAAATTAGATGATCCAACGAGATATAACACAGTTTATGCTAAAAATGATGGCTCTGCGGCAGCACCAACGGCAGGATTACATTTTACTGAAGCACTACTAAGTGAAATAAAAGCTAAAGGTGTAAAACTTGCCTTTGTTACACTTCATGTAGGCCTAGGGACATTTAGACCCGTTAAAGTGGATGATGTTAATTCACATAAAATGCACTCAGAGTATTATGAACTAGATGATGAGAATGCACAGATTATTAATGAAGCTAAAGCGAATGGTGGTAGAATTATCTCCGTTGGAACCACTTCAACTAGAACGCTTGAAACCATTGCCGATGATAACGGAATTGTCAAAGCTCAAAGTGGTTGGACTGAAATTTTTATCTATCCAGGTTATCGATTTAAAGTTGTAGATGGACTCATCACAAATTTTCATCTACCAGAGTCGACTTTAATTATGTTAGTTAGTGCGTTTTTAGATAGAGAAACTGTTCTTAACGCTTACGAAACTGCGGTAAATGAAAAATATAGATTCTTTAGCTTTGGCGATGCCATGCTGATTTTGTAAAAAGGAGTATTGTAATGGCGATTAGATATGAACTGATAAAAGAGTGCAAACAAACGGGTGCGAGATTAGGGCGTTTACACACACCTCACGGCATCATTGAAACCCCGATATTTATGCCTGTCGGCACACAAGCAACCGTAAAGGCGATGACACCTGAAGAGCTAAAAGAAATTGAAGCACAAATTATTCTTTCAAATACCTATCATCTTTATTTAAGACCAGGTCACGAACTTGTAAAAGAGGCAGGTGGTCTACACAAATTCATGAACTGGGATCGTCCTATTCTAACCGATAGTGGTGGATTTCAGGTATTTAGCTTAGGTGAATTAAGAAAAATCACAGAAGAAGGCGTAACCTTCCAATCACATCTAGATGGTAGTAGACACTTTTTATCGCCAGAACGCGTTATGGAAGTAGAAACTGCATTAGGTGCAGATATTATCATGGCATTTGATGAGTGTGCACCTTATCCCGCCGATTATGATTATGTTAAAAAATCCATGGAAAGAACCACAAGATGGGCAGTAAGATGTAAAGAAGCTTTTACCAATACTGAAAACCAAGCGCTTTTTGGAATCGTTCAAGGGGGTATGTATAGAGACTTAAGAGAAAAAAGTGCTGCTGATTTAGTTGCTCTTGATTTTCCAGGCTATTCTATAGGTGGTCTTAGTGTTGGAGAACCAAAGGAACTGATGTATGAAGTGCTTGATTATACAACGCCGTTATTACCAAAAGATAAACCGAGGTATCTTATGGGCGTTGGTAGTCCAGATGCGCTTATCGAAGGTGCTATAAGAGGCGTCGATATGTTCGACTGTGTCCTTCCAACACGTATCGCAAGAAATGGTACTGCTATGACCTCACAAGGTAAAGTCGTTATAAAAAATGCGAAATATACTAGGGACTTTTCACCACTTGATCCAGAATGCAACTGCTATTGTTGCAAAAACTATACGAAAGCATATATCAGACACCTTTATAAAGCAGATGAAATTCTTTCGTCAAGATTGTTGTCTACACATAACCTTCATTTTCTCTTAAACCTTATGAAACAAGTGCGTCAAGCCATCATGGAAGATCGTTTAATGGACTTTAGAAATGAATTCTTCGCAAAATATTATGGCGATTCAGAATTGTAATCAATTGAAATTCTGATATAATGTTATGTAAATGATGCTGTTTTTAATGGCAGACTAAGAATTGTTAAAGGAGAATATAGAATGAATAGTACGGTTGGATTGATTGCTTATATGGGATTTTTCTTTGTCCTAATGTATTTTTTAATTATCAGACCACAAAAGAAAAAAACCAAACAATTAAATGATCTTAGAGGCAGTGTCAAAGCTGGAGATACTTTAGTAACGATCGGCGGTATCGTAGGCACAGTGGTAAAAGTAAAAGAAGATGAATTCGTTATCGAAGTTGGTGCAGCAAGAACGAAATTAACCTTTAAAAAATGGGCGATTTCTTCTATCGAAAAAGCAAGTGATGCTGCTGTACAAGTAGTAGAGGATGACGAAATCGAAGAATAGTCATTATTAACCAATAGTACAATGCCGAATCCTCAATATGGATTCGGTTTTTTTTAGTTATAATCTTGCATTTGACAAAATCTAAAGACTCGATGTTCTAAAAATTTTTAAAACCACAATTTCGTCAAAGCTTGAACGAACAAATACTCTTTTCTAATCGCTAAAAGCATGGTATAATAGCTTGTATTTTATCAAAATGGTATGAAGTTAAGTATCTAAAGTTTTGGGAGGGTTAGCGTAATGAAACATATAAAAACAATTAATACTGGTTCTTTAAAAAGCTCAGCAGCTCACGGCGGTTGTGGCGAATGTCAAACATCTTGTCAATCAGCATGTAAGACTTCTTGTACTGTAGGAAACCAAGAGTGTGAAAGAAAATAATCGAATGATTCTATTCTTAAAAGAGCAGCCTACAGCTGCTTTTCTTCTTGCAATGAAATTAGGAGGTAACAATGATCCACAAATTTAAACAAGGCGATATGTTCTTTGTTTTAGACGTTAATAGCGGTGCTGTGCATATCATAGATGAAATCGTATTCGACGCACTAGAATACTACCCGCAAAACAATGCTGTTTCTGTTATTCGCATGCTTAAGGATAAGTATCCGGAAGCTTCAATAAAAGAAACACTAGAAGAAATCGACTATTTAATCGATAATGATATGCTCTATACGGACGATGCCTATGTAAATTCTATAGAGTTTAATAATAGAAGTCCTGTTATCAAAGCGCTATGTCTACATGTGGCTCATGACTGTAACATCAGATGTGCTTATTGTTTTGCGTCACAAGGCGATTTTAAAGGTGATCGTTCATTGATGCCTTATGAAGTTGGTAAAAAAGCACTGGATTTATTAGTTGCCAATTCTGGGAACAGACGCAATTTAGAAGTGGATTTCTTCGGTGGCGAGCCATTAATGAACTTTGAAGTGGTGAAGCAATTGGTTGCTTATGGTAGAAGCCTAGAACCGATTCACAATAAAAACTTTAGATTTACACTCACTACAAACGGTGTTTTGTTAAATGATGAAAACATGGCATACATCAATGAAAATATGTCGAACGTCGTACTTAGTATCGATGGTAGAAGAGAAGTAAATGATAAAATGAGATATACAATCAGCGGCGGTGGCACTTATGACATCATCGTTGACAAATTTAAGAAATTGGTAGAAAAAAGAGAAGGCAAATCTTATTATGTAAGAGGTACTTTTACAAGCAATAATTTAGACTTCTCAAAAGACGTGATTCATTTAGCAGATTTAGGGTTTAAAAGTACATCGGTTGAACCGGTGGTCGCAAAGCCCACTGATGCATATGCAATTACAGAAGAACACCTCGATGTATTAAAAACAGAATATGAAAGACTTGCAGAAGAAATGGTTGTTCGACATAACGCAGGCAATGATTTCTCGTTTTTCCATTTTGCAATTGATATGAGTCAAGGACCTTGTGTCGTTAAAAGATTGTCTGGCTGCGGTGCTGGATCTGAGTATTTAGCGGTTACACCAGAAGGTGATATTTATCCATGTCATCAGTTTGTTGGAGACGATCATTTTAAAATGGGTAATGTAATGGCGGGTGTTTTAGATTTTGGTTTAACCAACCAATTTAAAAATGCACATGTCTATAATAAAGAAAAATGTAGAAGCTGTTGGGCGAAATTCTATTGCTCAGGTGGCTGTCATGCAAATGCTTACAATTTTAACAACGATATCTTTGTACCTTATGATATTGGTTGTGAACTTGAGAAAAAGAGAATTGAAAGCTCGCTTTACCTCTATGGTAAAATGAATCAAACAGAAGAGTAATTCAGTCAGTCAAAATGAAGTCATCCTACTTCATTTTGATTTTCTTTTGAGAGTTAAACTGAAAAACATTTTGGATTATCCAAGGAAAGGAGCCATCATGCTAATTGAAATTAAGGGATTTGTCCCAAAAGTCAGTGAAAACAGCTTTATTGCAAACTCCGCAGAAGTTATAGGTCAAGTTGTTGTAGAAGAAGGCGCTAACATTTGGTATAATACAGTAGTTAGGGGTGACGTAGAACCAATTATTGTAGGAGAGGGTACCAATGTTCAAGATTTATGTGTTTTGCATACGAGCAAAGGATTTCCAACGACGATCGGTAAAGACGTTACCATAGGACATCGCGCCATCTGTCACGGATGCACGATCGAAAATAATGTTTTAATTGGTATGGGTGCGATTGTACTTGATGGTGCTTATATTGAATCAAACGTTATCATAGGTGCCGGTTCACTGGTGCCACCTAAAAAGAGAATTCCATCAGGTTCTTTGGTGATGGGTTCACCTGCGAAAGTGGTTAGAACCTTATCCGAAGAAGAGATTGAACACATAAAGCAATCTGCAAAAAACTACGTGGAATTGTCACAGCATTACAAAACAAAATAGGAGGCATTCAACATGAAAGGAAAAAACACGATCTTGTTTTTCCTAATCGTCGTACTTATTGCAGGCCTGGCTTATGTGGCAGTTGAAGGTGTAACCATTGGCAAACTTTCTATCGCTCCTGTAAGAGACGAATTAAAACTCGGTTTGGATATCGAGGGTGGTGTCAGCGTCGTTTATGAAGCGATAACTGATGAAACAGGCGATGATTTGGCTAGAACGATGCAACAAACAAAAGAAATTATTGGTCGCCGTATCAATGAACTCGGTTTAACAGAACCAGTAATTACTTTACAAGGCGAAAAGAGACTTAGAATTGAGTTACCTGGCGTTAGCAATGCACAAGATGCAATTGATGTCATTGGTAAAACCGCATTACTTGAGTTTGACTTGGTTACAGGTACAACTCCTGCATCAGAAGGTATGACAACTTCAGATTTTGAATATGAGAAAATTCTTGAAGGTCAAAACATCAAAGATGCTTACGTATCTAAAAACTCTTACAACCAACCAGTTGTTGCTTTAAAATTTGATGCAACAGGAACTGATTTGTTTAGAGATGCAACTAGCAAAGCAACAAGCGGTGGCACTGGCAAAGGTCAGATTGCTATCGTATTAGATAATCAAGTAATCTCGGCACCTTATACATCAATTATTATTGCAAATGGTGAAGCGATTATCGAAGGTAACTTCACTTATGATACTGCAAACAATTTGGCAATGTTAATCAGAGGTGGTGCGCTTCCAGTTCAATTGGATGAAATTCAAACATCTGTTATCGGACCAACACTGGGATTAAATTCATTTAACTCTGCTATTAAAGCTGCATTTTACGGTATTATTTTAGTCATGATTTTCATGATGTTTTTCTATAGAATTCCTGGTGTTATCGCTTCAATCGCATTAACACTTTATGCATTAATCGTAGTTTACGTTATGATTGGTTTAAATGCGACTCTTACATTACCTGGTATTGCAGGTATCGTTATTTCACTGGGTATGGCAGTTGATGCCAACGTAATTATATTTGAACGTTTGAAAGAAGAAATGAAAGTGGGTAAATCACTTAGAGCTTCTATCGACGGTGGTTTCCACAGAGCGATGAGTACCATCGTTGACTCTAACGTAACGACATTTATCGCAGCATTAATCCTCTTTGCATTTGGCGAAGGCCCAATCAAGGGTTTTGCAGTGACACTTATGATCGGTATTATATCAAGTATGTTAACAGCAGTTGTTGTGACGAAATCACTTCTTAAACTGTCTCTTGGCTTTACAGATCGTAAAAAACTTTACGGGTCAAGGGGGTAATGGTGATGAGAAATATTCAATTTATGAAACATTATAAACTTTGGTTCGCGATTTCTGGTGCGGTGATCTTAATCGGTATTGTAATGATGTTATTTAACGGGTTAAATCTTGGTATCGACTTTACTGGCGGTACAATGATTCAAGTAGAATTACATCAAGAAGTTTCTGTTGCGGATATAACAGATTTATTAGCAGATTATAATTTAAACCCAGACATCGTTCACTCAGGTGAAGCAAAAACAGGCGTTATCATAAAGACAAAGGTTTCTTTAGACAATGCTGAAAGAACTCAAATTTTTAACACAATCAATAGCAAATATCCACTTACTAGCTCAGATTTTAGTGCCGATCAATTTGGTCCTAATATGGGTGAAGAAATTAGAAATAGAGCAATCACAGCAGTTTTAATCGCTTCTGTATTCATGTTAATCTATATTTCTATTCGATTTGAAAGTATGTTTGGTATAGCTGCTATCATCTGTCTTGTTCATGACGTTTTATTTGTAATTTCAATTTATGCGATTACAGGTAAAAGTGTTAACTCAAGCTTTATTGCAGCAATCTTAACCATTGTTGGTTACTCAATCAACGATACGATCGTTGTATTTGACAGAGTAAGAGAGAACATCAAGCGTGAAAAAACAAAAGATTATATGGCTTTAGTAGACATATCTGCTAACCAAACGTTAACAAGAACATTAAATACTTCTTTAACAACGTTATTAGTAATTGCAGCTCTTTTCGTATTCGGTTCTGAATCTATTAAAGATTTTGCGTTCCCGTTATTAGTTGGTGTTGCTGTTGGTACTTATTCATCAATCTTTATCGCAAGTCCAGTTTGGGCAATAACGCGTTCTAAGTTTGGTAAAAAAGGTGCTTACGCAGCAAAATAAGCTATCGGAAAAATTGGTTTTATTACCAAGCATTTAATTCAAATGCCGTGCAAGAGTATGAACTCCTGTACGGCATTATTTGCTTTTTATAAACTTACAAAAAATTCGACAGATACATAAAATTGACTTATAATTAAAATAAAAGAACAAATGGAGGTTATCATGCAAATATACATTGTACTAATTTTACTATTTTCAATCTTAGTAACGCTATTTGCTATTTTTAATGCATCAGTCGTAACTGTGAGCTTATTTTTTGTAGAAGCTCAGATTTCACTTGCATTAGTCATTATAATCTCAGCACTGATAGGTGCTTTAACAGTGGTTTTATTTGATATGTTTAAGAAAATCAAACAAGGCAAGCAGTTAAAAGATCTCAATAAGAAAATTGAAGATCTTGAAAAGCAGATTGCCGTAAAAGATGAAGCGATTCGTCAAAGAGATCAAGTTGTCAGTGAGAAAGAGTTAGAGCTTTCTAAGCGAGAAGGTATTATAAAAGAATTGAGACTTGAACAAAGTCGAACGATAACTAAAACAGAAATGACAGAAGATGAAAATAAATCAGATGAAGTGGGTAATCAATGATATTTCAAAGTTCCATATGGTCACAACGGACCATTGATCAGCAAGTTATCAATAAGCACAGTCATGAATGGCATAAGGATCAGTTAATAACAAAGCTTTTATTGGATAGAGGTTTAGAGTCGCAGGCTGAAGTTGAAAGGTTTTTAAATCCTAGAATTGAGGATCTAAGGGATCCTCTTTTATTATTGGATATGTCAAAAGCAGTTGAACGTATTAAGATTGCGATTGATAATGGAGAAAACATTTGGCTTTATGGCGATTATGATGTAGATGGTATAACGAGTATTTCTATTTTGATGAAGTACTTTAAGTCAATTGGAGTTGCATCGAATTACTATATACCAGATCGAATTGATGAAGGATATGGAATCAGTAATCAAGGACTTGATACCATTAAAGAAAAAGGTGGTAATTTAGTTATCACTGTAGATTGCGGGATTACAGCATTAGAGCAAGCAAATTACGCTAAGACAATCGGACTTGACTTGATTATTACAGATCATCATGAGTTTCAGGGTGAATTGCCTGATGCTCACGCAGTTATTAATCCCAAAAGAGGGGATTACCCTTTTAAGTCTTTAGCAGGCTGTGGCGTCGCTTTAAAGCTCGTTCAAGCATTAACAGGGGATGAATTTTGCGGTTTTTATGACCAAGTCATCGATATAGCAGCACTTGGAACGGTTGCAGATATTGTACCACTCGTTGATGAAAATAGAGTGATTACCAGTATAGGACTTGCCAAAATGCCGAACACCAATAATCCTGGAATACAAGCATTAATCGCTGAAGCAGGCTTGGTAGGAAAAGAGATAAATTCTGGTCATATAGGGTTTGTCATAGCGCCAAGAATTAATGCGTCTGGTAGGATTGGGAATCCAAGTATAGCTGTGGACATGCTTTTGGAAGAGGATTATTTCAGTGCACTTGAAATTGCAAAGGCATTGAGTCAGCTCAATTCGGAGAGACAAAGTCAAGAACGCGAAATTTTAGAAAGTGCAGAAGCGTATATTCAGAAAAATATTGATTTGGACCTTGAGCGCATCCTGTTAGTCGTAGGGGAAGACTGGCATACTGGCATCATTGGTATCGTCGCTTCAAAGCTCTCCGATAAATACTCAAGACCAACCATTATACTCAATAGTGATGGTGAAAACGCCAAAGGATCTGCAAGAAGTATCGAAGGAATCAGTATTTATGAAGTGTTATCGAATTTTTCTCATCTATTTGAAAAGTTTGGTGGTCACGAGCAAGCTGCAGGTCTTTCACTAAAAGCATCCAATATTCCTTTGTTAAAGGAAGGGTTGATTCAGTATGCATTTGAACATATACAAGAGTATATGCTTATCTCTCAAGAGAGAGTTGATGGAGTTTTAGAGCCCAAGATGGTGACCCATGATTTGGTTGAAACCATTGAGCATTTAAAACCTTTTGGAATGGGGAATCCTAAACCTCAATTTGTATTTAATCATTTGATTATAGAAGATTATAAAACGATTGGTAAGCTACAAAATCATTTGAAAATGGTGGTTAACGATGGCAATCGCGTGTACGACGCGTTGGCTTTTAATCGCTCTGAATTTATGAAACATCTAAGAAAAAATGAAGAAATTCATCTGTTAATGACACTTGAAAAAAATAATTTCATGGGTGTTGAAACCATCCAGTTCTTAATCAAAGATATGATTAAAGAAAGAATGCCTATTGATGATCAGCTTAAAAGACGTCTTGAAGCATCGCAATACAGATATGTTTTAGAGAGTAATAACAATCCTGATATACAACATTTTACATCGATAGATAGTTTTGATATAATATTTTCTGTTCCCTCAAAATTGCCAATACTTATTTATTCAGAAGAAGGTATTAACAAGTTTAAGGAAACGGTATTGAGTCGAAATTTTGTAGGTTATACGCTTCATTTCAATGAACTGAATGTGAATGAATCAAGAGAAGGATTTTGGGATGTGGTCATCTTCCCTGTGAACGCTAATTATGTATCTGCCTTTGTTTATTCTGCTGATGCATATCATATGGATACTTTGTCACATATTCCGACGAGAGAAGATCTGGCAATTTTCTATAAATTAGCTGCACAAAAACGTGAAGCCAAATTGCAGCAGCTTAACCATCGAGGTGCTTTTAGTATGGTTAAATGTCGACTTTGTCTTGAACTTCTTTCCCAAATGCAGTTGCTAAATTATCATTTAAACGGGGATCAGGTAAAATTAGAATGGCTACCACGTCCAGAACGTAAGATTGATATTGAACAACTTGCATGGTATAGACAGATTCAAGAGAGATGGCGCAAATAATAAAAACGACTTAATAAAGACAATGTCTTTTAATATGGAGGTAAGAATGGATTTAAAAGCTAAAATTCGCGTAATCGAAGGCTTTCCAAAAGAGGGAATTAGTTTTAAGGATGTGACGACATTACTCAGTGATGGGGATGCTTATCATCAAGCAATTGAAGCATGCTTAAATTTATTAGAAGGTACTGAGTTTGATGTTGTAGTTGGTCCAGAGGCGAGAGGTTTCTTAATTGGTGCACCACTTGCAGTGTTGGCTAAAAAAGGGTTTGTACCAGTGCGTAAACCAGGGAAATTGCCATCTGAGACGATTAAACATGAGTATTCTTTAGAGTATGGTACAGATGTACTTGAAATGCACAAAGATGCCATAAAACCTGGCGACCGCGTTTTAATTGCTGACGATTTACTTGCTACTGGCGGTACTGCTAAAGCAGTTTGTGAGTTAATTGAAAAATTAGGTGGTACAGTAGTAGGTTTAACCTTCTTAATGGAGCTCGACTTCTTAGATGGTAGAAAAGTGCTCGATGGTTATAAAGTGTTTAGCGCGATCAACTACGAGTCATAAAAAATGGTTGTAAATAACTAAATAAATCTGTAAAATATATATAAAATAGTTCGTTCAACTGGCTTGAACGGACTATTCTTAATAATTGACCGGCTTTTTTGTACTTAAATTGATACTTAAGATGGTGTGAGGATGAATCTAGAAGGATATTTAATTAAGGTTAAAGGGTTTGCGCCTTATCTTGACCTAGAGAGAATTGCAAAGGCATATGAGTTTGGCGACAAAGCGCACACAGGACAGTTGAGGAAAGACGGAACGCCTTTTTTTAACCATCCAACCAGTGTTTCTTTAATCTTAGCTGAACTTGAAATGGATGAAGAGACAATCATCGCGGCGTTACTTCACGATACAGTAGAGGATACTTCTGTGACCCTTGAAGATGTTCAAAAACAATTCGGGAAAGAAGTTGCTTTGCTTGTAGATGGCGTTACAAAACTCGCGATTATTAACTATGAAACAAAACAAGAGCAGCAGGTTGAAAATCTAAGAAAGATGTTTTTAGCGATGTCCAGTGATATTAGGGTTATCCTGATTAAGCTCGCCGATCGTCTTCATAACATTAGAACCTTGGGTGCTATGACACCTGAAAAGCAGCGAGAAAAAGCTGAGGAAACCATAGAAATATTTGCCCCTATCGCACACCGCCTTGGTATATTCAGAATCAAATGGGAGTTAGAAGATCTAAGTCTCAAGTATCTTGATCCTGAAGGGTACAAGGATCTTGTTCGTAAGGTTGATAAAAAGCGAACAGAGAGAGAGTCAATTATTAATGACTATATTCATCAAATTGAGCAAGCACTAACTGAGCTAGGCTTAGATTTTGAGATATATGGTAGACCAAAGAATTTCTATAGTATTTATAAGAAAATGAAATTCCAACATAAAGAGTTTGATGAAATATACGATTTAACTGCAATTCGTGTGGTTTGTAGCGATATTAAGGATTGCTATAGTGCACTTGGTGCTGTGCATACCCTATGGAAACCGATACCAGGTAGATTTAAAGATTATATTGCAATGCCTAAAGCCAATCTCTATCAGTCGCTTCATACGACGTTAATGGGGAATGGCGAACCTTTTGAAATTCAGATTAGAACGCGTGAAATGCATGAAATTGCTGAATACGGTATCGCCGCTCACTGGAAATACAAAGAGGGAAACCAGACGTCCAACAATGAAATGGAAAAGAAAATTTCATCTTTTAGACAGATGATGGAATGGCAAAGTGATTTGAAAGATCCAAGTGAGTTTATGAATTCACTAAAACTGGATTTGTTTAATACTGAGGTTTTTGTGTTTACGCCTAACGGTCAGGTTGTCGATTTACCTGTTGGAAGTACACCAGTTGACTTTGCTTACAAAATCCACTCAGAGGTTGGTAATAAGTGTATAGGCGCTAAGGTTAATGGAAGAATAGTGCCACTTAACTATCAACTGCAAAACGGACAAAGAATTGAGATTATGACCACAAAGACCGCTCAAGGTCCTTCGAGAGATTGGTTAAAATTTGTTAAGAGTACGCAAGCAAAACAAAAAATTAAGCAATGGTTCAAGAAAGAACGCAGAGACGAAAACGTAGAAAAGGGTCAGGAGATTATAATCGCTGAACTAAAACGTCAGAATTTACCTGTAAAAGTCGTTTTAAATGAAGACTATTTAGAGGCAATTTTAAAACGTCTCAGTCTAAAGTCTATAGAAGATATGTACAATGCGATTGGCTATGGCGGTATCTTAACCAGTCAAGTTGTACCTAAAATAAAAGAAAAGTTTTTCAAAGAGCAAAAAGAAGAGCTTGCAAAACAGAAGACTGAGGTTGAAAAGTTTGAAGATCTTCCAAACAAGAAAAAACCAATAAAGAAAAGCGATACAGGTGTTGTTGTAAAAGGAATTGATGATATCCTAGTTCGATTTGCTAAATGCTGTACACCTGTACCGGGTGATAGCATCATTGGCTATATCACAAGAGGTCGAGGGGTCACAATTCATAGAAGTGACTGTGAGAATTTTGAAAAGACCGATGAAAGTAAAAATCGCTTTATCGAAGTATCGTGGGCAGACAGTGCAAATACGTCCTATTCTGCTAGCGTACAAGTGGTTTCTTTAGATAGGAAAGGCTTACTTTCTGAAATTACGATGATGATGCACGAGCTCGATATGACCATGTCGGGGATCAATGCAAAAATCGATAAAAATGGTATTGCTATCGTTAATATTACGATTGAAATTTCAGATATTGAAGAACTGAATAAGTTGATGAAAAAGCTCAAGAATTTAGAAGATATGATAGAAGTCAAGAGGATTAGTTCTTAGGAGGCGAAATGAGAGCAGTCGTACAACGCGTTAATTTTTCCTCAGTTGTTGTAGAAGGCGAAACAGTGGGAGAGATAACGAAAGGATTGAATGTGCTTTTAGGTGTTGAAGAAGGTGATACCGAAAAAGACGTTCAGTATATGGCAGATAAAATTGTCAATCTAAGAATCTTTGAAGATGAAGAAGAGAAAATGAATTTATCCTTGTTAGATGTGGGGGGTGAAATGCTTTGTATTTCACAATTTACACTACTAGGTGACTGTAGAAAAGGTAGAAGACCAAACTTTATGAGTGCTGCAAAGCCCGATATTGCAAACACACTTTACGAACAGTTTTGTGATACCGTCGTGGGTTTGGGTATTAATGTTCAAAAAGGAAAGTTTCAAGCACATATGGTTGTAGACATTCAAAATGATGGGCCTGTAACGGTCTTAGTCGATAGTAAAAAGTGCTTTTAACTTTTGGAGGGTCAAATGATTTTAGAAAAAATAGCTGTGGGCGCTTATGCCGCAAATTGCTTTATTGTCGGTGATGAAGAAACACGCATCGGTATGGTTATCGATCCGGGTGGTGAAGCTGAAAGAATTTATAAAAAGATTGAAGATTTAGGTTTGAACATTGCTTATATTGTTTTAACACATGCACACGGTGATCATATCGGTGGTGTTGAAAAACTTAAAAAGTTAACCGGCGCACCAGTTTTACTTCACCATGATGAAGAGGAAATGCTAAAGACGCCTAGTCTCAACTTAACACAATCAATGAATGGTCCTACGGTTGCACTTAATGCTGATCGCACCATTGGTGAAGGAGAAGTCCTTTCATTGGGTGGATTAAGATGTAAAGTGATTCATACACCTGGACATACGACTGGTGGCATCTGCCTTTATTTTGATAAAGAAAAAGTATTATTTAGTGGCGACACATTATTCTATGGTTCAATTGGGAGAACGGATTTGCCTGGCGGTAGTCATAAGCAATTGATTCAAGGCATTTTAAATAAACTGATGATTTTAGAAGATCAAGTAGCGGTTTATCCTGGGCATGGTGCTAGTTCTTCTATTGGATTTGAAAGAAAACGCAATCCATTTCTACAAGGTTAAGATATGCAAGTTCAGTTGGTAGTTTTTAAAAATAAAAATGAAATTCACTTTGAGGTAGATGCTTTAATTGAGATTTTTCTCCCTGTTACTCAAATCAACTTTACGAACTCAAAAGAGGCTTTTGACAAGTTGGTTTCAAGTGGTGTAACTGGTGTGTTTCTCAATACGGATGAATCAACAGTGGAGATAAGTATGTTTGTGGATAAGGTTCTTGTAGAGAGGACCTTATTTGTGCGCTCTGAAACAGATCGTCATGAAATTAAACGGAATCTATATCATCTTTTAGAGAGACAGTTTAAGCCAACTTCTGACTGGGGCATTTTAGTTGGCATTCGACCCGTTAAAATCGTACATGAATTGTGGGATCAAGACTATGATGAGCAACGCATTAGAATGGTTTTATCAGAGGAGTATTTGGTTCAACCCAATAAAGTTGATTTAATGATTGAAGTTGCAAAAAGAGAAAGACCGCATCTGTATCCAAATCGAAAAGAATCGGTTTCACTCTATATTTGTATTCCGTTTTGTCCAACGCGATGTGTTTACTGTTCATTTCCATCGAATGACATGAAATTAAAGGGTAAATTACTTCCTAAATACCTCGAACTTTTGATCGAAGAAATTAGTTATGCGATAGATCAGGTCAAACTGGCAAACAAGGAAATAGACTGTATTTATATAGGTGGTGGCACACCTACAAGTCTCGATGCACCTCAATTAGAGACTTTGTTACAAAACATAGAAAGCCGACTAGACTTAAGTCAGGTTAAGGAATATACTGTAGAAGCGGGTCGACCAGATACCATTACTAAAGAAAAGTTGGAAATTATGAAGCAATACGGTGTCGATCGTATTTGTATTAATCCTCAGAGCTTTAACAATGAGACGTTGATTCAAATAGGCAGAAAGCATGATGATCAGATGATCGTTGAAGCCTTCAAAGTTGCTAGAAGTGTTGGGTTTAGAAGCATTAATATGGATTTGATTATGGGCTTACCAGGTGAGACCGTAGATGATGCAAAGCGAACAATCTCGAAGGTTATCAGTTTTAAACCTGAAAACGTAACCATTCATACTTTAGCGGTTAAGAAAGCATCAAAACTGATTGAATCACTAGAAGCATATGAGTTGGCTCACGACAAAGTTGTAAGCGAAATGCTTGCTATTTCAGATCAAGAACTTAGAAAAGTAGAGTTGACACCTTATTATATGTATCGCCAAAAGAAGATGATTGGTCATCTGGAAAATGTCGGCTATGCACTTGAAGGTTATGAGTCTTTATATAATATGAGAATAATGGAAGAGAAACATACGATTGTCGCTTGCGGGGCAGGAGCAGTATCAAAAATTTGTTTCCCTGATGAAAATCGTTTTGAAAGAGTTGCAAATTTCAAAGGGCTTGAAGATTATATGGATAGATTCGATGATATTTTAAAGAAAAAAGAGGCAATTATAAATCATAAATAATAGCGGAGGTAAATATGGGTGAAGCATTAAACGGATTAAAACGTTCGCATTATGCTGGCGATTTAAGAGAAACGCACATTGATCAAGAAGTGACGTTAATGGGTTGGGTTCAAAAGAGAAGAAATTTAGGGAGTTTAATCTTCGTCGATTTAAGAGATAGAACTGGGATTTGCCAAGTTGTATTTGATACAGCTGTTTCCGAAGCTGCTTTCGAAAAAGCAAATGCGATTCGTAATGAGTATGTTATAGCAATTACTGGTAAAGTAATGAAGCGACAATCTGTGAATCCTAATCTACCAACGGGCCAAATTGAGATTTTTGCTGAGGAACTTAAAATTCTTTGTGAATCAGAAGTACCACCAATTCATGTGGATGATAATGATGAAGCCAATGAAAGATTAAGACTTAAGTATCGTTATTTAGATTTAAGAAAACCTAAAATGCAAAATTATCTGTTTACAAGACATAGAATTGCTTCAGCAGCTAGAAGATTCTTTGACTCACATGGATTTGTCGACGTTGAAACACCTATGCTTACCAAACCAACACCTGAAGGTGCAAGGGATTACTTGGTACCTAGCCGTGTGAATCCTAATAAATTCTATGCTTTACCACAATCGCCGCAGTTATTTAAGCAACTGTTAATGGTATCTGGATTTGATAGATATTATCAAATTACAAAATGCTTTAGAGATGAAGATTTAAGAGCGGATCGTCAACCAGAATTTACTCAAATCGACGTTGAAATGTCATTTGTTGATGAAGAAGATGTAAGAGCGATTAATGAAGATTTATTAAAATATATTTTTAAAGAGGTAGCGGACGTTGATGTAACTTTACCACTTCAAAAGCTCACTTATCATGAAGCGATGACAAGATACGGCTCAGATAAGCCGGATGTTCGATTTGGTTTTGAGCTTACTCAATTAAATGACTTGTTTACGGATTCAGAATTTAAAGTGTTTGCAGATACGCTTGCATCAAATGGCGATATTAGGGGTATAAACATTAATGGGTATGCAGATCGTTATTCACGAAAAGATATCGGTAAGCTTGAAGACTTTATTAAAACATATGGTGCTAAAGGACTTGCTTGGATTAAATTTTCAGGTAATGAGATGCAATCTTCTATTAACAAGTTTTTAAATGAAGCTCAAGTAGCTGAAATTAAGGAAAGATTCAACGTTGGCGATAATGACTTAGTTTTAATTGTAGCAGATAAGCCAAGTGTTGTGTTTGATTCATTAGGTGCGCTTAGATGTGAGGTTGCAAAACAACTTGGCATTCTAGATCCAAAAGATTATAAGTTTTTATGGGTGACTGATTTCCCACTCTTCGAATATGATGAGGAAGAAAATCGATATGTTGCGAAACACCATCCATTTACTTCTCCTAAGGATGAAGATGTTGACAAACTTGAATCAGATCCTGCAAACTGTAGAGCAAAGGCTTATGACATCGTATTGAATGGTTATGAAATTGGTGGTGGTTCTATTAGAATTCACAATTCATCGGTTCAAGAAAGAATGTTTAAAGCGCTTGGATTCACAGAGGAAGAGGCAATTGAGAAATTTGGCTTCTTCATAGATGCTTTTAAATACGGTGCGCCACCACATGGTGGCATTGCATATGGACTTGATAGAGTCGTTATGCTGGTCACTGGAACTGATAATATTAGAGACGTTATTGCATTCCCTAAAACTCAGGATGCTAAATGTCTGCTTACAAATGCACCAAGCGTTGCCGAAGAAAAACAACTCGGTGAGTTGTATCTAGAATTAACGCCATATGAAAAAGGCAATGCTTAATCGGCGTTATTGAAAACAAGAGGTGATGAAATGGATAGAGCTGGTATCGTAATCAATCAAATGGGTGAATACTCAAGGGTGAAACTCGTCAGACATACGGCTTGCGGCAATTGCGGCGCTTGTCAGTTAGGCGATGATCAAAAAGATATAATGCTAATTGCCAAAAATGCTGTAAGCGCAAAAGAAGGTGACTTAGTAGAAGTATCTATGGAGACAGGTGGTGTCCTTAGTGCGGCATTTATTATGTATGTGATTCCGCTATTTGGTCTATTTGTAGGCTTGTTTGTTGGACAAGGTCTCTTTAAATCAAACGAAATCATGACCGCTGTCTTTGGCGTGTTTGTCATGGCTTTGACTTATTTGGTGATTAAACTCAACGATAAGCGATTTTTGAAGAATGATAAATATACCGCTAAAATTTTAAAAGTTTTACAATCTGAACATGAAGGCTTGGTACCATTAAGCTAATTAATGTGGAGGCGTTATGTCAGTTGATCGAGTGCTTCATCTAGCGAGTCGTAAAATTTTAGATTCAATAGAAGAAGGTGTTCATATCGTCGACAAAAAAGGTCGAACGATACTTTACAATAAGGCGATAGAGGAAATAGAGGGATTAAGCCATCAACAAGTTGTTGGTAAACATCTTCTAGATATTTTTCCAGACTGGACAAAAGAGAACAGCACATTGTTGACTGTTCTCTCTTCTGGTGTGCCCATCATTGACAGAGAACAAAGCTATTTGAATTTTAGAGGTAAAAACATTAAAACGGTTAACTCAACTTATCCGATCTTTGATGGTGATGAGCTTATCGGTGCTATTGAGATCGCAAAGAACATCACGACCGTCAATCACATGTCAGAGCAGATCATTGAGCTTCAACAGAAACTTTTGAAGCCAGTTAAAAAAGAAGCTGGTATCAAACAGTATCACTTTGAACAATTAATCGGTAAAACGGATCGATACCTTGAGGCGATTAAGATCGCAAAGAGAGCTTCGAAATCGAATTCTAGCGTGTTAATCTATGGTGACACAGGTACGGGAAAAGAGCTATTTGCGCAAAGTATCCACTATGCCAGCGAACGAAAGTCAAATCCCTTTATCGCTCAAAACTGTGCAGCTATTCCTGAGACCTTACTAGAAGGGTTATTATTTGGAACCGCTAAAGGCTCCTTCACAGGGGCAACCGATCGACCAGGGCTGTTTGAACAAGCAGATGGTGGGACTTTGTTTTTAGATGAAGTCAATAGCATGAGCTTGGCTTTACAAGCTAAAATCCTAAGAGTTTTACAGGAAAATTATGTGAGACGTGTTGGTGGCACAAAAGATGTACCAATAGATGTTCGCATCATAGCAGCGACAAATGAAGAGCCTGATCTCTTGATTTCCGAAGGACAATTTCGTAAGGACCTTTACTATCGTCTAAATGTCATCAATATCAGAATTCCTAGCTTAAATGAAAGAGCGGAGGATATACCCCTTTTAGTTGACTATTTCATTCGCGAGTATAATGAACAGTTGGGAAAAGATGTTTGGATGGTTTCATCCGAATTACTTGAAGCTTTTAAGCGATACAATTGGGCTGGAAATATAAGGGAGTTAAAGAACTTTATTGAATCAGCGATGAATTTGATATCAGATGAACATGTTATTGGGAAAGAACACATGCCATCACATGTGGCTGAGGTGCTTTTGAAAAAAAGTCATTACATTCCTGAAACTGGACAACAAATAACAGACTTGAATGAACATTTGAAAATCATTGAAAGAGAGATTATCGTTTCGACACTTGTCAAATGTAAGCATAACGTTTCGAAGGCTGCAAAAGAGTTGAATTTGTCTAGACAGAATTTACAATATAAAATCAAGCAGTTTGATATTGTTTAAATGGATACAAAAGAAGGCGAAAGCCTTCTTTTTTGTTTTAAATAGATAAGGTTTTACAGAGTAATAATGGTCACTTTACATCCTGTTAACGTTGCTGTGCTATTTTTAAAATGTTAAGGAGAGTGTAGAAAGATGGATGACTTATTATTTAATGATATTATCGCTAATGAAAGAGTACTAAGCGTTTACCAGCCCATTGTCAACTTAAGAACGGGTGAAATTATCGGGTATGAAGCACTGTCAAGAGGCCCTGAAAAAACTGAGTTTTACTCGCCATTAAGACTCATTGAACATGCTCATGAAAAGGGGAAAATATGGGATTTAGAAATGCTATTTCGAAAAAAAGCATTGGAGAGAATTAGAGAGCTTGAATCTGAAAAACTCTTATTCGTTAATGTGGACCCAGAAGTAATTAAATCCCCAGATTATCGGACGGGCTTAACCAAAGAGTATCTTGAAGAAATCGGTGGTGAAGAAAGTCGGATTGTGTTTGAAATTACAGAAAGAACTGCTATTTTTGATTACAATGCCTTTCTTACCGTCTTAAATAATTACCGAAAACAGGGCTATCAGGTTGCTATTGACGATGTTGGTGCAGGGTATTCGGGTCTTAAAACCATCAATGAAATTAGACCTCACTTTATTAAGATTGATATGGATCTAATAAGAGGCATTGATAAGGATGCATTTAAACAATCCCTAATTAAAGCTTTCGTAGACACCTCATTAACGACAAATATTAAAATAATTGCTGAAGGCATTGAGACCAAAGAGGAGCTGAAAACACTTATTTTACTGGGTGTTCATGCAGGACAAGGCTATTATTTAAAAAAACCAGCACTGCGATTTGAACAAATTGATGAAGACGTCCTTACACGTATTAGAGATTACAATAAAATATCAAAAAACCTAAATGAATATTCTCATGAATATCATTACATTTCAAATTTAATAAATACACATGAAAGCCCAATTTATGAATCTATGACACCTTGTATCTCAGTCAAAAATCATTTGGATAAGACTGAGGCACGCAGTGCTTGCATCTGTGAAAATCAAAGGCCTGTAGGCATTGTGATGAAGCACAATATCGATGCAAGTATGTCGGGGAAATATGGCTTTTCCCTTTTCTCTAATAAACCAATCTCAAGGATTATGAATGCATCACCTCTTATAGTGGATTATTATTTGCCCATTAATGTCGTTGCTAAAAGTGCCATGGAACGCCCTGACGAACAACTCTTTGATGACTTAATTGTCACTAAAAGTGGCAAGTATTTTGGCACCGTATCTATGAAGAAAATCTTTGAGTATACACTGATGTATGAAAAGAACAATGCAAAAGAGCGCAATCCTTTGACTGGATTACCTGGCAATCCAGTTATAACAAGAGTTATGTCAGATGCAGTAACCTATAATAGTGGTTCATGTATCATTTACGTCGATATCAATGACTTTAAGGTTTATAATGATGTTTATGGCTTTGAAAAAGGCGACTTAATGATTAAATATTTGGCAGATATGATGAACGAAACGGTAAAAAGAAATTTTCCACATACGAGCTTTATCGGGCATGTAGGTGGAGATGATTTTGTAATTGTGGTTGAAGGTGAAGTCAATGAGTATTATTCAATTGCAATGGCAATCATTGAACAATTCGAGAAGGACAAATCTAGATTTTTTACCCAAGAGCATTATAAAAAAGGGAGTATCAAAGCGGAAGATCGTTTTGGTATCGTAAGAGACCTTTCGTTGACATCTATCGCTCTAGCGGGTTTATATGGCAATTTAAATTCATTTGAGCATTCAGAAGCGCTTAGTGAAGTTTTAGCAGGTCTTAAGAAAACCGCAAAAAAACAAGGCGGAAGTTACGCCTTGCTTGAACCTACTTCAGAATATTTTACGAGAAATAAAAAGATAAAAGAAACATATAATGATGAGATAAATACCTATGCCAATGATTATACGCTTATTACTGAGGGTTTGTTGCATCCTTAGTCTGCTTTCTTGAGTCTGAGTTGAGATTGTAAAGTACAACCGCAGCTATAATCAATGCAGCACCAATAAAGTGGTAGGTGTAAATGGATTCTCCTAAAAATAGAACTGCTAAAATAGTGGAGAGTATTGGTACACAATTGATAAATAATGAAGCCTTTGATGGACCGATTTCCTGAATGGCAAGTTGTTGGATTGAATAACCAATGACAGTTGGAAAGATTGCCATATAAATAACGGCTAAATAGGGCGATCCACCAACTAGATAGGCCTGAGTTTTAATAAAGTCATAAGTTGCAAAAGGGAATAATATTACTGCACAAAATAAAAATGAATAAGTAGTCAGCTTTAAAGGTCCCATGATTGGGACTATTTTTTTTACCAAAATACCATAAACTGCCCATAAAAATGTGCCACACAACATGATGAAATCACCTTTGTTGAAGTCTAGACTTAAAATTGAAAACAAGTTTCCTTTTGTTATGATATAAAGGACACCTGTAAGTGCCATTAGAAGAAGTAGCACTTTTTTTAGGGTTAATTTTTCGCCTGCAAAATAAGTGGCCAAGAGTGCCGTGATTAATGGATTGGTTGCATTAATCATGGAAGCATTAGAAGCAGTCGTGTATTTGAGTGCCGAGAAGAAGAACAAATGGTATCCAATCATACCGACGATTGCTGTGGCTAATACATATTTAAGCTCAGAAAGTTCTAACTGCCAGGATTGGCTTTGTTTAAACACAAGTATTGGAAAGAGAATAACCGCAGCTAATCCCATTCTAAGAAATGTAAGTAATACTGGACTCAAATCATAAACACCTAGTTTGGCAGCGATAAAAGCACCTGCCCAAAAGAAGGTGGCTAGAAACATCAGAAAATAGATTTTATAGGGTGATGATTGCTTCATTAATGCCTCCTTAAACTTAATGTTTCAATTATAACACTTTGCTTAAAGGGCGTGTTTAAAATTATCATGAAAATATTGCAAAATATTTTGCAATAAATCTAATGTGCAAAATATTTTGCATATAAAATAGCAAAAATATTTGCTATTTTTGGCCAATGATTGGATTATTCAGAAAATTTACAAAATAGTAATAGTCTAAATTTGAATTTAAGAATGGTAAAGCTTAGTCATTTGAAGGGTTATAAACTTTTTTGAACGGTTGCTAAAAAAGTTGGCATCAAAATTGCTTTATATTAGAATGGATCCCTATCAAGATGGGAAAAATACGGAGGTGGCAATCATGAGAAATGAAAATGTTAAAGTCGCAATTTGGGGTTTTGGTGCAATGGGAAGCGGTATGGCTAAAATGCTTCTAACTAAGAAAGGCGTAGACATCGTTGGTGTGTGCGACCGTAATCCTGAAAGAGTTGGCAAAAGTATTTACGAGTTATTGGGTGTAGAAAGAGGTTCTAGACCTGAAGTAATTATTAATGAAAACATCGATGAAGTCATTTCTGAAAAATCTTGTGATATTTGCTTAACAGCTACAGATTCATTCACTGCTAAAGCTTTTCCTAGATTAAAACATGTTCTTGAGAAAAAAATCAACGTAATTTCTACTGCAGAGGAAATGTCTTATCCAAAAGCACAAAGTCCTGAACTTGCAGCTGAACTCGATCAAATAGCAAAAGAAAATGGCGTTACAATTTTAGGTACTGGTATCAACCCAGGTTTAATTATGGACTTATTAGTGGTTGTATTAACAGGCTGTATGACTGACGTAACAGAAATTGAAGCAAAAAGAGTGAACAGCTTATCACCATTTGGCCATGCAGTTATGGAAGAGCAAGGCGTTGGTATAACAGTAGATGAGTTCAACAAAGGCGTTGAAGATGGCTCACTTGCTGGTCATGTCGGCTTTGCAGAGTCAATCAATATGATCGCAGATGCAATCGGTTGGGATGTTCAAAAAATCGAAACTCAAATGAAACCAATCGTTACAACTGTAGATAGAAAATCGCCTCACGGTTTCGCTGCTGCTGGTAACGTTGCAGGTGTAAATATGACAGGTCAAGGTTTTGTTGATGGCGAAGTGAAAATCAATATGATTCATCCACAACAAATTGAACCAGAAATGGAAGGCACTTTTACTGGTGATTATATTACATTAAAAGGTTCTCCAGAAGTTAACATGAACATTAAACCTGAAGTTGAAGGTGGTTTGGGTACAATCGCAATGTGCGTAAACATGATTCCTCAAGTAATCAATGCTGAACCAGGCTTAAAAACAATGTTAGACTTACCAGTTCCTAGAGCAATCATGGGCGATATGAGAAACTTCGTTAAATAAGAGAGGTGTTTGAATTGACAATTAAGAAAGGCGATTGGGTTAGAATCCATAGAACGATATTAACACCAGCTGAGCGCGCACCACAAGTGCCAGAGGATACTAAAAAAGTACCTCTAGAAATGTGGGTTAAAGGGTTTAGTCAATCAGATGCAAATATAGGTGATGTGATAGAAGTTAAGACAATTACAGGCCGTATAGAAAAAGGAACTGTTATCGAACTTGAACCAACCTATAAGCATTCTTTTGGCAATTATGTTCCAGAGATCACTCAAATTGGAATAGATTTAAGAAATATTCTCTTTGGAGGTGATCAAGATGAAAGATAATTCATATTCAGCGGTAATGAGCCGAAGAAATGAAATTATGAAGCAAGCAATCGGTATCGACTATTCTGATTTTGAACTAGATGGCATTCATTTTGATTATGAAAGAATGATGCGTGAAACCGGTTATACACTTGAAGAAATGCAAGAAATTCAAGGTAGAACAGGGGTTGGCAATACGCCACTTTTAGAGCTTAGAAATTTAACGTCTCTAGCTAGAAAGCTAGCACCAGAAGGCAAGGGTGCGAGAATATTTATAAAAGATGAAGCGAGTAATCCTTCAGGTAGCTTCAAAGCAAGAAGAGCAGCAAATGCGGTTTATCATGCTAAGCGACTTGGTTATAAAGGTGTTATCGCAGCGACAAGTGGTAATTATGGTTCAGCAGTTGCTTCTCAAGCAGCTATGCACGGTCTCAAATGTATCATCGTTCAAGAAACGTTTGATTCAAAAGGGGTTGGACAACCAGAAATCGTAGAAAAAGCACGTAAATGTGAAGCTTATGGCGCTGAGGTCGTACAGTTAACAGTTGGACCAGAGCTCTTTTATCAATTTTTACTCCTACTTGAAGAAACAGGCTATTTCAATGCATCGCTTTATACCCCGTTTGGTATCGCTGGTGTTGAAACATTAGGCTATGAGCTTTCAATGCAATGTAGAGAAAAATATGGCAAAGATCCAGATGTCGTTGTTTGTACAAATGCAGGTGGCGGTAACCTTACGGGTACGGCAAGGGGCTTGATTAAAGCAGGTGCTTTGGATACGACGGTTGTAGGTGCTTCCGTTGATTTATCAGGACTTCATATGGCAAGTGATGAGCAGTTTAACAAAAAATCGTTCACGACAGGTCATACTGGATTCGGCGTACCATTTTCTACTGTACCCGATCGATCAGATGTACCGAGATCTGCAGCTAGACCGATGCGTTATATGGACAGATACGTCACTGTAACACAGGGCGAAGTATTCTATATGACAGAAGCTTTAGCACAACTCGAAGGCTTAGAAAAAGGACCAGCTGGAAATACAGCTTTAGTAGCAGCTTTTAGTATTGCTCAAGAAATGGATGCGGATCAAATCATCGTGGTTCAAGAGACTGAGTACACTGGTGCAGGTAAACATATACAACCACAATTATCTTTTGCAAGAGATAATGGTATTGATATTCACTTTGGTAATCCAGTGGATCAAAAACCAGGAGTAAACATTATCTTGCCAAGTCATCCAAACCTAATTAAAGCAATCGACTTAGATATGGACAAGCTCAGAGTATCACTTATCAAAAATGCAATCGCAGGAAAATCATTTGCTGAGTTAAGCGAAGATGAAATCAACTATCTTTGTCTAGAAACAAAAAAAGACAAAGCTTATGTTGAGAGAGTGATTAAAGAATTACAGTAATCGTTTAAACGAGTTAAATAAAGATGCGGAATAAAAAAATAGGAGGATCAGAATGAAAGGTTTTGTAAAAAGAGAAGATGATTATTTACAAAGAAATCAACATCTCGCTCAGCTTTCTGATGAAGCTTTAAAAGAAAGATTTTGGGAGTTAGTAGAACAAATTGTAGATCCATTACTTGACTTAGCTAAGTCACATACCTCACCAGCAATTGAACGTTCAGTTTTACTTCGTATGGGTTTTTCAAGCTTAGAAGCGCAACCATTAGTTGACGGCGCTATCGATAGAGGTTTAATAGGCCATGGCGTAGGTCATGTTATCTATAGAATCGCTAAAGAAAAGAATTTAGATGTGCGCACAGCGGGTCTTGAATTGATCGAAGGCAAACATTGGGATGATGCTATCCAAATCTTCAAGGGAGGTAACAAGTAATGACTCAATTAGATATCAATCAAAAGATAGATGTAAAAGAGATATTGAAAGATCTTGAAAGTTATAGACCAAAGAGACGTGGTTGGACTTGGAGAGAAAAAAGCGAAAAGCAAGTTTACGGTCCTTTTGAATTTAGCGATATGTCTACACCGCTTAAAAACTATATACCAATGCCAGCGGCTCAATACTTTGGCAATATCGATCCACAACCAAACAATACCATTACAACTGAGATCGCTTCAGGAAGATTTGAAGATGATATTAGACGAATGAGAATGGCAGCTTGGCATGGTGCAGACCATATTATGGTTATCAGAACTGCTGGTCAATCTCACTTTGATGGTCTTATCGAAGGGACACCACAAGGTATTGGCGGGGTTCCAATTTCTAGAAAGCAAGTTAGAGCGCACAGAAAAGCACTTGACTTGATCGAAGAAGAAGTGGGAAGACCAATCAATTATCACTCATATGTTTCAGGTGTTGCTGGTCCAGATGTAGCGGTTATGCTTGCAGAAGAAGGCGTAAATGGCGCGCATCAAGATCCACAATACAACGTTCTTTACAGAAATATCAATATGGTTCGTTCATTTGTTGATGCTGCAGAATCTAAAAAAGTTATGACTTGGGCTGATATGGTTCAAATCGACGGCGCACATAATGCAAATGCAACTGCAAGAGAAGCTTGGAAGGTTATGCCTGAGTTAATGGTACAACACGGTATCAATGCGCTCTACTCGCACAAAGTAGGCATGCCAAAAGCAAATATCTCACTTTCTACAGTACCGCCAACTTCTTCACCAGCACCTTGCATGAAGCTAGATTTACCATACGCAGTTGCGCTTCGTGACCTTTTCACAGAGTACAAAATGCGTGCACAAATGAACACGAAGTATATCACTTCATCTTCAAGAGAAGCAACTGTAACACACGTTATGAACATGTTGATCTCTAGATTAACATCTGCAGATATTCAATCGACCATTACGCCAGATGAAGGTAGAAATGTACCTTGGCATATGTACAACATCGAGGCATGTAATACAGCGAAACAAACGTTTGCTGGTCTTGATGGATTAATGGATATGGTTGAACTTAAAGACGAAGGTTATTTAAGAGATAAAGCAAGAGAGCTTAAGGAAAGAGCGGTTCTTTATTTAGAAGAAATCGTAAAAGCTGGTGGCTACTTTAATGCGGTTGAACAGGGCTTTTTCGTAGACTCAGGTATTTATCCTGAAAGAAATGGCGATGGTATCGGCCGTAAGATAGATGGTGGTGTAGGTGTTGGTACGGTTTATGAAAGAGCGACAGACTATATGGCACCTGTAACCGCTCACTTTGGTTACAACAACGTTGCGCAATACAATGTAGAAAATCCATCTGATTTAATCGGTGGTTGTACATTTGAAAAACCTGAAAAAATTGTGTTCATCGATGAACTTGATGAAAACGATAACGTCAACCAACGTATGGCAGAAACTGAAAAATACAGAGGTGAAAAAGGTGAATCTAACTACGTTAAACCTGAAGTACAATGGTTAGGCGATGGTGTGGTTCAAATTGAAATCTTATTACCAATTAGCTTAAGACCAGCACAATTTGCTGCAATTGAATTTGCTAAAAAGATGAATCTTAAAGATGTTGAAGTAATTCACATTGAACAAATGCACCCATCAGAAGGTACAAGAGTTCAATTAAAAGGTGTTCTTGATATGGATCTCGACATGAACTCACTTGTTATTCCACCAGAACCAGAAGTGATGAGTGACGATGAAATCAGAGCTGAGTTTAATGATCATCCAGTTAAGATCGTAGCTGCAACGGTTGGTCAAGATGAGCATTCAGTTGGTCTTAGAGAAGTAATCGATATTAAACATGGTGGTATTGAGAAATACGGCTGTGAAGTTGAATACCTTGGCACATCAGTACCAGTTGAAAAATTAGTAGATGCTGCTATTGAAATCAATGCGGATGTCATTCTTGCATCAACTATCATTTCGCATGATGATGTTCATTACAAAAACATGAAACGCATTCATGAGTATGCAGTTGAAAAAGGTGTTAGAGATCGTTTTATCATTTGTGCTGGTGGTACTCAGGTTACACCTGATATCGCTAGAGACAATGGTATGGATGAAGGCTTTGGTAGATATGACCGAGGTGTAAACGTCGCAACCTTCTTAGTTAAACAACGTAGAGCTCAAAGAGGCGAATAATAAAGAGACGGCAAAAGATTTTAAGCTTAGCAAAGAGTAACTTTGCTAAGCTTTTTATTAAAACAACTATAAAGATTATTTGTTAAAACAACGAAGAAATTGATAAAGAATTAGACTTTTGACTAAGTTGTAAACATAGAAGATTAAGTTGTAAACATAAACAATAAAGTAGAAACAGATTAATGTTCGTCTGTAGTATGGAGGCAATATGAAAATAGACATATTAGTCGCTGAAATAGGTAGTACAACGACTGTCGTTAATGCTTTTAACGGCATAGACACAGATCATCCCGCTTTCATCGGTCAAGGTCAAGCACCTACAAGTGTGCAACAAGGCGATGTTAGAATTGGTCTTCAAGAGGCAATTGACGATCTTAAACGTTCGTTTGAAGTAACGGATCTTAGCTATGATAGATTGCTAGCGACAAGTAGTGCCGCAGGTGGTCTTAAGATGACTGTGCATGGTTTGGTGTATGACATGACAGCGAAGGCTGCTAAGGAAGCAGCGCTAGGTGCTGGAGCAAACCTTCATATGGTTACAGCAGGGAAACTGAAAAGAACAGACATTGCAAAACTAAAGCAAATAAGACCCAACATTATCATGATTGCTGGTGGTGTAGATTACGGTGAAACCGATACTGCTATTTATAATGCAGAGTTAATCGCAGCTTTAGAATTTGAAGTGCCGGTATTATATGCTGGAAATGTGCAAAATCATGATGAAATTAAGTTGATTTTTGAAGAAGCAGGCAAAAGTGATCAGCTATATATCGTTGAAAATGTTTATCCCAAAATTGATTTATTAAATGTAGAACCAGCAAGAAAAGTCATACAAGATATATTTGAGATGCATATCATACATGCACCAGGTATGGAGCATATTAGAGAACTGGTTTCAGGAACAATCATTCCAACACCTGGTGCCGTTATGGAAGCTTCTAAATTACTTAAAAACGACATTGGTGATTTAATGACAGTCGATGTTGGTGGTGCTACGACAGATATTCATTCTGTAACAGACGGTAGCGAAGAAGTGTCAAGAATACTAATTAGTCCTGAACCAACTGCCAAACGTACGGTTGAAGGCGACCTTGGTGTCTATGTCAATATGCGAAACATTGTAGATATGATAGGTAGCGAAGTTTTGTGTAAGGATTTAGCAATAGACGAACAAACGTTAAATCACTTGGTTGAGGAGCATGTACCAATACCTAAATCAGAACTACAAATTGCATTTGTAGAGCGATTAACTAAAGAAGCTATTGTCACATCAGCGGATCGTCATGCTGGTGGTTTTAGAACGCTCTATGGTGGCGGTGGTAAAAAAACGTATGCTGAGGGTAAAGATTTAACCAGTATTAAGTTTATAGTGGGAACTGGTGGGGCTTGTACTCGACTACCAAATCGTGTAACATTATTGAAAACGATAACAGAACATTATCTTGGAAATAAGCTACTCCCTAATAAAGAGACGCAAATCCTTATAGATAATGATTATATTATGGCTTCTTTGGGTGTTTTATCAAAAGAACACGAAGCCTCTGCATTATTATTAATGAAAAAATCACTTCAAATCGATTAGGAGGTCCAAATGTATCCACGCGTAGTGATCAATAAAACCAAACTAAAAGAAAATACTGAAATTATTGTAAACAAAGCTAAAGCAAAGGGCATCAATATTTTTGTGGTTACTAAAGTACATTCTGCAAACGTAAATCTAGCTAAAATTTGTTTGGAAGCAGGTGTCAGTGCAGTTGCTGATTCAAGAGTACAGAATTTGGTGAAGCTGTCAGAACTACCATGTGAAAAGATTCTTTTAAGATTACCGATGTTATCTGAAGTCGATGAAGTGATTAAGTATGCGGATATCAGCTTTAACTCAGAGCTTAAAACGATTGAAGCGTTAAATGAAGCTGCAAAGCAACAAGGCAAAAAACATCGTATTGTTGTGATGTTTGATCTTGGTGACCTTCGAGAAGGCTTCTTACCAGAGGACGTGGACTTAGTAATGCCCGAAATTCTCAAAAATGAATGGATAACGGTTGAAGGGATTGGTGTTAATCTAACCTGTTATGGTGGTGTAATTCCTACACCAGATAACCTGGGTGAATTAACTAAGCTTGCAGATCATATTGAATCGACTTATAAGATCTCGCTCAACATCGTTTCTGGTGGCAACTCAAGTAGCTTATACTTACTAGACGGAGAGACAATACCAAAACGTATTAACAATCTGAGAGTTGGAGAAGGGATTGTACTTGGAAGAGAAGCAGCATATGGTGAGCAAATTCCTGGTACGCATGATGATGCTTTTGTTTTAGAAGCGCAACTCGTCGAATATAAATTTAAGAATTCTGTTCCGAAAGGTTTGATTGGAATGGATGCATTTGGTAACAAACCAGTATTTGAAGATCAAGGGATGATCCAACGCGGCATAGTTGCAATTGGAAGACAAGACGTTGATCATACCAACCTCATTCCAGTTGATGACCGACTTACAATTTTAGGTGCTTCAAGTGATCACATGATTCTTGATTTTACTCAAGCGAAAGCAGATTATAAAGTTGGGGATATAGTTTCATTTAAAATGGAATATGGTGCAATGCTAAAATTGTTCACCTCTGAATATGTTGAAAAAGTAATAGAAGAATAGGTTTAATAAATTATATTAAGCTTACATCAAAAAAAGAGCTTTGAGCGAATCCATTCAAGCTCTTTTTTTGTCATCATATTTCTTGTGGTAAAATATGAAGCCTCAATCTCTCAAGATTTTATTGAATGTTAGGAAGTTTGACAAAAGGGTATAATACCTATTGAAATATAAATGGTTGCAAGGGTAGATGGTGAGGTCAATTATGAAAAAAATTCTATTTATTGATGATGAAAGCAATATTTTAAGAGCACTAAATCGCGCTTTTAGAAATTTGGAGTTTGAATGTTACTATGCGAATGGTATCAAAGAAGCGATTGAAATCTTTTTAGAGTTGGACCAACTGGATATGCTTATCACCGATATAAAGATGCCTTACTTTGATGGCATTCGAGTGCTCAAACTTTTTAAAGAGGCTTCGCCTGAAACAATTAGGGTAGCAATTACAGGTTATGCGTCTGCATCAAGTATCACTGAAGCAGTGAGCAAAAATCTTGCAAAACAATATTATTATAAGCCTTGGAATAACGATGAGTTAATTGAAGGGATTAGAAAAATGTTTGTTTTAGAAGAGAGATTAAAGGATTCTCATCTATTCAAAACCATTCAACAGTTCGATAGCATAAAAACAATTCCAAGACTCTTTAATGAATTGAATCTCTACATACAACGCGATAAAAGCATAGAAGAAATCACGAGTATTATAGAACGTGATCCAGCGATAACATCTAATATTCTTCGAATTGCAAATTCAGCTTTTTATGCGGCACGAACTGGCAATATTCAGCAAGCAATAATGTTTATAGGTTTAAATAACCTAAAACAAATCGTATTATCCTATGAAATTTCACAGATGAATGAGAAGACTTACTCAAAATCAGAGTATATATGGACACATTCAAATCGAACGAACTTGATTTTTCAAGATTTATACGTTAAGTATTTTGGTACAAAAGTTCCTCCAATCATTAGTGCAGCGGGCATTGTACACGATATAGGTAAAATTATCATGCTTCAAATTTTTGGAGATGATTATTACAATCAAATTTTAAGCCATAGTTACCAAGATGATGGTCTTTTACAGAAAGAGCAAGAAATATATGGCATAGATCATGCAATTATAGGCGGTTATTTTTTAAATTGGTGGGCTTTTCCTTATGATATTATCGAAATGACCTTGTATCATCATACGCCAAACGATCCAGATATATCAAATAAAAAGCAAGTTGCACTTATGTGTTTGGCATCGCAGATTGATAACAATATGATGGAAAATAACGACATGAATTTTAAGTTTGCAATGGATGTTTTAAATGTGAACAGTGATTTTTTAAAGGATATATTAGATAAATATAAACAATGATTCTGGGGGATACCATGGTAGATTATTCGGAGCATACGGTACTTATCGTCGATGATGAAGTTGAAATTTTAAAATCTCTGAGTAGGGGATTACATGCTGAGCCCTATTCCTTAGTTTTTGCAACAAGTGGCATGCAAGCGCTTGAAGCTTTTGTAAGAGATGACAGAATCAGTGTCATAATTACAGATATGCGGATGCCTGGTATGAATGGACTAGAGCTTTTGAAACAGGTAGAGGAGATCAGTCCAGAAACGATAAAAATCGTATTATCAGGTTACACACAGTTGCCTCAAATTCTCGCGACCATTAACAGTGTCAATATTTATAAGTTCATGACAAAGCCTTGGGATTTGGAGGCTGAGTTAAAAGTCTATATTAAAGAGGCGATTGATCTATATGAGAATGCTAAAATTGAAGGGAATCGATTAACTGCCAGTGAAAAAAAAGGTATTTTATACAATAAAATGCTAACAGATAGTTATGAAAAAGTTGATCATGTACTCAAGCTATATGATGAGCTGATTAAAGCGATTAATCATCACCATTTGATGTCGATTCAGGATTTAAGAGTTATCGATAATAGAGCACAGGTATCGGATGTGATCCAACAAATGAATGATCGTATGCACTATCTCAACAAGGTTTTTGAACTCAGTCGTATGACCTTAAAAACCTTTGTTTTTGATGATATTGTGCATACTTTGGAGCAAACATTGGTTAGAGTTGGGCTTTACGACCTAGAGATAGAGGTCGTTCAGGAGGAAAGTAAGCTTTATTATTATGACAATTTTAAGATGTTGGTGAGCATGATGTCAGATGTGATAGAACTCATTCACGCAAATGGACCACAAATTCTTTCCATTAGAGTATCTGCAGAAGCTTTAGAACTGAATCACATCATTAAATTTGTCCTAGAGAGTGAGTTGAATGATAAAATTCAGAGCGTTTTCTTAAATCATGGCAAGTTTGTAGAGGCAATTTTAAGGATTGTTGGTGGTAAGTTTACAGCGGTAGTTATTGATAACGTTTTTAGAATCGATATGATAATTCCAATAACTAAGAAAGAGTTTGAGACACTTGAATAACAGATCTAACAGAAAAAATCCTTCGATAATAATCGAAGGATTTTCATTTATTCTTCTGAATCAAATAGGGTGTCAAAGCCTTCCATGACTTTGTCGTAAGTTTGTTGCGATATTTCAGGTAGTTCCCCACCAAAAGCCTCTTTGGCACTTTCAAAGCCCTCCTGGAAAGCACTCTTAAGCTGTTCAAGCTTTGAGGCATCTCCACCTGAAATGGTTTTTGCGAATTCCAAGATTCGAGCGGAAGTCTTTTCAACGCCCCAGTACCCATTCTCTGAAATCGCTTCAGTTGCCTTCGCACGTGTTTCTTCATCAACTTTTACAATGACGTCTTCACCTTTTTCAAACGCTTTCATTACTTGTTCAAATTTTAATCCTTGCTTTTCAAGCATTTCTTTGACCATTTGTTTAAATGAATCCGTATTTTTTTGAAAATCAAGTTTGAGTGCATTTAATTTCTGACGGTCTATTTTATAGGTACCAAAATCCTCAGAACCTTTACCAAGTTCAATAGTGTCCATTGGATTTTCAGTAGTTTGTGGTGTGATTGTATTTTGATTGATTTCTAATTGACTACTTTTTACTGGACTAGCTTCTTTTCCGGGCGTGATTTTATTGATGGCATTAATTGCCACTGGATTAGTAATCATAAGTATTCCTCCTTGAAACAAATCATGATACTATAATAAGAGACATGCATCCTTGCGATATAATTATCGGCAGGTTAGGTCATTTTCTTTAGATTTTGTGTTTGAAAAGAGGGCTATATGTATCAAAAATTATTGTTATCAGAGAAAATTGCAGAAACGATTAAAACATCAATTAAGCAAGGTTTTTATAAACCTGGTGATCAAATGCCGAATGAACTTGAATTGGCTGAAGAATTAGGGGTTTCTCGTGCAACCTTACGTGAAGCGATTAAAATATTGATCAGTAAAAATGTACTCACAGTTAAACGTGGAATAGGTACTTTTATTTCGAACACACCTGGCTTTTCATCTGATAATCTCGGTTATGAGTTTGTCAATTTAAAAGCTCAGAAATTTGAAATATTCCAGACCGTTAAGCAATTCGATTTAGAAGAATGCTTGTACTTTGAGCATCTACCTTTTCAAGCACAAGAAGAAATTATGATACAGTCTAAAGTAATAGACGATTCAGATGAGTCTACAATAAATGATTTGATCGAGTGGTTTCATATTCTTGAAAAAATTGCATTATCGAGAGGGGCGTCCTTTAAATTTCGCTTACTGATCATCTCACATGAAGCGTTTTTAAACAGTTTAGACGGAAAGATTGATCCTCAATTTATAGAGAAAGAGTTGCTGAAAAAGGTTCTATCAAGCTTAGGAAATGAACTGGATAAAACAGCCTTGCAAGCTTTCTATAATAAGTTGAGTTTGTGTTTATAGCATAGGGAGGAACCATGGATTTATTTGACTATATGTCAGCACAAAATAAAGGGAATCATGCCCCTTTAGCAGAGCGCATGAAACCGGAAACGTTAGAAGCATTTGTCGGTCAAGAAAACATTATGGGGGAAGGCAAACTGCTTCCTAAACTAATCTTATCCGATCGACTCACTTCTTTAATCCTGTACGGTCCCCCAGGCAGTGGCAAGACTTCGCTTGCAAAAATAATTGCAAAGCAAACAAAAGGGACTTTCATAAGCATGAATGCCGTTACATCTGGTATCAAAGATATCAGAGAAGCGGTTGATCGCGCAAAAGATGAGTATGCGATGTATAATCGAAAAAGTGTACTGTTTATCGATGAAATACACCGCTTTAATAAGAGTCAACAGGATGCGTTACTACCATTTGTAGAAGACGGTACTTTTATATTGATTGGTGCAACGACAGAAAACCCGTACTTTGAGGTGAATAGTGCACTAATATCGAGATCATCGGTATTTCGATTGACGAAGTTGACCACTGAACAAATCGTTCAGATATTAAAAAACGCACTTGAGGATCATGTCAATGGCCTTGGAGAGTTTCCAATTGAAATAGATGATGAACTTCTCGCATATATATCAGATGTGGCAGATGGCGATGCTAGAAGGGCACTCAATATTCTTGAACTTGCTGTTTTGCCCAAATTGGACTTATCCGAAAAAATCGTGATCACAAGTCAAGATATTGAAGATTGTATCCAGATGAAAAATATGGATTATGATAAAAATGGTGACAACCATTATGACATTGTATCTGCATTTATTAAGAGTATGAGAGGGTCAGATCCTGATGCTGCATTATTTTATCTCGGTAAGATGATCGCAGGGGGCGAAGATCCAAGATTTATTGCGAGAAGGGTTGTTATTTGTGCTTCTGAGGATGTTGGCAATGCAGATCCTATGGCACTGGTACTTGCAAATAGTGCGGCACAGGCGGTTGATTTCATCGGTATGCCAGAAGGTCGAATTATTCTTGCTCAAGCGGTCACCTATATAGCAACAGCGCCAAAATCAAATGCTGCCTACATGGGAATTAATTCTGTTTTAGACGATCTGAACAACAAGCATACTGGAACGATTCCGTATTATCTCAAAGATGGCACTTCACTATCATTAGAAAGAAAATATAAAAATAGCGAATCTCAGAAGAATTATCAATATCCACATGCTTATGAAGGACATTATATAAAACAACAGTATCTACCGGATGAAATAAAGGATAAAAGATATTACGAGCCAACTGATTTAGGCTATGAAGTAGAAATCAAAAAATATTTAAATAAGACAAAGTATTCACCTGAATAAAAATCTTCAGGCATCGAGCCTTCAGATTTTACCACAAACAAGATTGTGGCTGAATAAAAAAAAAGAGTCTTTGCATTAGGGCAGTGTTCATAAGGATACTTTTTGAACCTACCTAATGAATGATGGCATTAAGCGGACAGCCGTAACTGTCCGCTTTTGTTTTGCCTAAATTACAAGCCTTAGCTCACCATTACCATCGGCAACAAATTCATAATCAGGTTCTGAAATATCATTCTCCTTAGTGACATCATCGAGTATTCCAATATCACGATAGTAAATCCAGACGCATTGCTCAGCTGTTCTTGAATATCTTTCAGCTTTTTCACCCACCACAATCCTGTCAATAAAGAGGTGTAATAGTTCTGATGTCACTTCTGTGATATCTGTATACCGTTTTGCTTTTTCAATAAACAATTCGACATTGGTGAGGGAGTTTTTCAGCTTATCCATTTTTTCTTCTGCTTTTGGTATGTTTATTCTCAGGATCTTTTGTTCATCTGTGTACTCTGAAGACAACATCCGAAAGTGTTCATCTGGGATTCTTCCAAGGACATTATCCTCATAAAGTCGTTTGAACAAGATTGTAAGCTCCGAGTCCCTGCGTTTCATATTATACAGTTCACGCTGAAGCTTTGTAAGCTCCTTTCTAGTTTCGAAAGAATTTCGCTGATTGATATGTTCTGCAAATAGTTTTTCTTGCTGTCTTGCAAAATGGGTCACACGTTTTAAATCATCAAGAATGATCGCTGTTAGCTGACTTTCCCTGATGTAATGTGAAGTACATTCTTCTTTGCCATGCTTTTTATAGGTGGAGCACATGAAATTGTTTTTAGTGAATTCCATCGTATGAGCTCGATGTAGCAGCAGAGTACCATCGCAATCTTCACAAAACACCAGTCCAGAGAACATATTTGGCGTATCCATTTTCTTCGGAGGACGCTTTTTATGTTTTCGAATACTTTGAACGATATCCCACAGTTCCTGAGTAATTAAAGCTTCATGGGTATTCTTAAAGATTAGCCATTCTGATTCTGGTCTTACAATCTGCCTTTTGTTTTTGTAAGAAACAGTAGTGTGCTTCATATTAACGGTATGACCAATGTAGGTGATATCTTCTAAAATATTAGCAATGGTGGTGTCACTCCAATTATAAGGTCTTGTTGTATCAAGGCTTTTAAGGGCAACGCCATTCCTCTTATAATAGTAATTGCTAGGGGTGATAATCTGATCTTCTTTCAGTTTCCTTGCAATTTGTTTTGGACCTCTGCCCTCAGAACACAGCTTAAAAATGTAGCGAATCACTTCAGCGCTTTCAAAATCTGGAACAATCAGTTTTGGATTATCCGTACTTTTTACATAACCGTAAGGTGGCTTTGTAGCAACTCTTTCACCACGTTCTGCCTGTGCTTTTTTAACAGCTTTGATTTTCTTACTGCAATCTTTCGCATAGAAATCATTGAACAGGTTGCGAAAGGGTGCAAAATCATTATCGCCATACAAGGTATCAACAGCATCATTAATAGCGATAAATCTCACTTTGTAGTTTGGAAACACAATTTCCATGAGCTGCCCTGTTTGAAGATAATCACGTCCTAGTCTGCTCATATCCTTTACAATAAGGGTTTCAACTTGTCCACTTTCAATGAGTGACATAATTTCATTCCAAGCAGGTCGGTTGAAATTTGTTCCTGAATAACCGTCATCGTATAGGAATTTTAAATTCTCGAAGGCTTTATCTTCTGCATAAGCGGTTAAAATTAATCGTTGATTTTGGATACTATTAGATTCACCTTCACGTTCATCTTCTTGACTTAGCCTTCCATAAAGTATAGTGTATTTTTCTTTGTCTGCCATTTATAAATCCTCCTTTTCTCTTATGGCAAACCGAATTCGGTACTACACACAATACCGTAAACGTTGCCACAAAGCTATTGAAATCAAGCCTTTTTCAAATTTTCTACTAGGGTATTATCAATTAGGTTTAATAATTTTTCTGTAGGCGTGGAGTGCTTCACCATCGGAAAAACTGAACAAACTCGAAAGGTTCGCCCTTCAATATCCATTTGTCGCTCTACAATATGACGACTTCCATCATTCAAAATAGCGGTATCATCAAAGGTTCTATGGTATGTTCCTTCGGTGTCATTCTTCCAAACAACTTCAGCAGTTTCATATGCTCCAAGTATTTTTGTTTCTAAATAATGCTGTACTTCAGTTCTTTTACGCATTAGATTCCTCCTCCAAGTCGAGCCACATTTGGTATTTGACTGCATCTTCCATATTGATTTTTCCACGGTTTCTTTTGACTTCTGAAACACATCTGCCACGAAGCTTTCGTAAATCGTCATCACTAATTTCAAGACCTGCAGATAGAATATTCATCATCATACTCATTTCTACAGACAGGCGAAAAAGATTAGCAGATTGCCGATTTTCTGTCATTTTGAGTGTTCCGTCAATAGCATTTAGCAATATTTTTGATAGATAGGTGGTACTGTCTTGACTTGCTAAATATCCAATATAAAAATCTACTGCATGATAAATGAATTCAGATTTGTTTTTAATGTTGTTTGGTTCACAAAGTGTTTCCATATTTTTAATCATAGAAGGCGGTAACCATGCATTTACACGTTCTTTGTTTTCAAGTTTCTTTGTATTCATAAAATCGCTCCTTTTATTAAAGTCACCTTGCATAGCACCCTGTAAACGGCGTATTTACAGGGTTTCTCCGTAGTTACAGCACCGTCAACGTACAAAATGTGTATTTTCAGCACTGTTATGATTTAACTGGCTTATATCTTAGAATCTGCATCTGGTGGGGGTTTCTTCGGTCGGCGTTGCCGTCCGATGTGATCGCAAGGGGCGTTTACAGCACCTTGCTTTATCCTGCTAATTTTTAATACTTGGTTTTAGTGGTGTCCAATTAGTAGTTTCAAATAATTCCATTGTGCCAATTTTCTTTTCTGGCGTGTTTGTGGCTCACAAATGCCCCAAATTTCGATTATAATCAGCAGCAGGCATTGTAATGCCAATGGGTATATAAATCTCTACGTAGGGGCAAACAATCGTTGTTTTGACTATTTTCTTAGAATTTAATTAGGCACGATTCACTTCCGCAGGGTCATAAGGGTCATTATCTGGAGCACCTACCGAAGTCCCCAGATTATCGACACTATCGTCCCTAATGACAGAGAGTGAAATAATACGTTTACCATTACTCTTTTTGAAATCCGCATAGATAAAGAGTTTGCGAAGTTCTTCAAGGTTCAGTCTGATATGTTTTGACAAAAGCCTTGAAGAAATTTGATCACCACTTTGAACAGATAGCAGGGTCGACAATTCTGTTGGCGATCCATTATAACTATCTTTGTCTTTCATAAAATCAGAAATAAGAAGGACAATGTCATGGAGTAGCACATCTTTATTTTGAAAACTGTCAGACACCACGTCCCAAATGTTTTCTTCATTTCGCTTTAGACAAATTTCTCTGTACTCAATGTCTCTACCAACACAATATAGCTTTGCTTGACCACTACCACGAACATCTTCAGAAAGAATAAAACTAGAATCTACGGCACCTTGAATACCCGTTGTACCAGATATTCGATTGAACGGATCATTATCATTTTCTTTTCTCAGGTGATGAATGAGCAGTATGGCAATTCCAAGTTCATCTGCAATATTTTTTAGAACAGATAAATCACTATAGTCACTGGCATAGCTGTTGTCAGTAGAAGATCCACGAATCATTTGAAGTGTGTCGATGATAATCAGAACACATCTGGGATGTTCTTCAACAAAAGTTCTAATCCTTTCTTCTAGTTCACCTCCAAGTGTTGCTTGCTCTGTACAAAAATTAACGGCTGCAGATGCTTCATCTGTTATTTCGAACAGACGATTTTGAATTCGGATTTGACTGTCCTCAAAGCAGAGGTACAAAGTATCACCTTGTTTTACATTGTTGCCCCAGATTTCTTCGCCCTTTGAAACGGTTACAGCAAGCCATAGGGCAAGCCAACTCTTTCCTACCTTTGGTGAGCCTGCAAGAACATGTAGCCCTCTGGATAAAAGATTTTCAATGACAAATTCGAGTGGCTGAAGTGGCATGGTCATAAGTGTTTGACCATCGATGGTATTGAATCGTTTTTTCATTTTGGTAAATCCTCCTTTGATTTTCGATTTCTTTTTCTGAAGTTGAGAGAAGCTCTTACTGTATAGGCAGTGAAAATGAATTTTTGACAACCAGACTAGAAAAAGTATCTCTACTTATTTCCACGACGAAACGTGTGGTTGGACCAAAAATAATTTTGCCCCTCACTACTAAAGGCAAAAAAACGGCTACCCTACAAAATTTTTCTTCTCATATACTTCCACGATGAGAAGTCCTGTTGAGCGGAAAAAATGCAACAAAAAAGATGCCCTCATATACTTCCACGTTTAGGAGGGCATCTGTACCATAACTTATAATCGTAAGTGTTAGAAATAACCACAAATAATAATCTAAAGAAATTTTTCGTATTGATATATATCGATTTGTGAATTATTATGTAAATATCGATATACGTCGATATGAATATATTTTTACTAAATTATACATTTTAGAGAGGTGTACAAAGATGATAGAAGAAACTAAGACGGTAGTAGTAACGTTATTTGTCCCTGAACATTCTAAATATACAGATTCAATAACAATGCTTTTCAATAAGACAATTGAATCATTAAATTCTTCATTTGGTATAAAAAACATTAAACTTGTAGGCCAAAATGAGTATTCTGTTGAAGATGATTATGATGCGTTTGAAATAAAGGTTGGCGAGGGGCAGAAAAAGCAATTATCGGCATTGAGTACTGCCGATGATTTTGCAAATATTATTTTTAGCGAATTCCAATGATATCATTACAAATTTAAAGTTTTAACAGAGAATTAACATTAACAATGTTTCACTTTTATTAGTGCTTGGTATAATGAGAATATAAATCGATATTTATCGATATAACATCAACCAAGTCTTTATTTATGAGGTGAAATAATGAGTGGTCAAATGATACTAATTGGAGTTTTGGGTTTAGTTTTTATAGGATTTATTGGATTTGCAAATTACAGATCAGCAGTTGAATGTGGGAAAAAAATATATTGTAATGTACATTGTAAGGATGAAAGCTCTTGTGACTTTATGAGTAATTCAGCATCAAAATTTTAAGATATTTTACTTTGTCTAGTATACTTAAAATTCTACTTACAATGAAAGGTGTGTTCTAATGAAACCAATTAAATTATTGTTTGTCTGTGTGCATAACGCTGCCAGAAGTCAGATGGCAGAAGCATTTTTAAATCATTATGGTGAAGGTAAATTTATTGCTGAAAGTGCTGGGATGGAGGCTGGGGTCCTTAATCCATTGGCGATAGAAGCCATGAATGAAATCGGTTTGGACATATCAAAAAATTCAGTTGACAGCGTATTTGAGTTTTTTAAAAGTCAGAAGTTTTATTCATATGTCATAACTGTTTGTGATGAAACAAGTGGTCAGAAGTGTCCAATCTTTCCGGGTATTAATAAAATGATTCACTGGAGTTTTGAAGATCCATCTGCCTTTGAAGGTAGTTATGAGGAGCGTCTAGAAAAAACAAGACTTGTACGAGATAAGATAAAAACTCATGTTCTAGAATTGTTGGAAATTCTTAGGAATAGACACGAGATATCAAATTGAGGCTAAATTGATAGCGAAAAAAATGAGGAGCTTTCGACTGAAAGCTCCTTTAAATTACCTACTTGAGAAGTTGCTTGATATCATCCACAGAAGGGACACGACCCATCACTTTAACTTGCTCATCAATGACGAGAGCAGGTGTCTTCATAACACCGTATGCCATAATACCTTGAATATCTTCAACCTTTTCAACACTGGCTTCAATACCAAGTTCCTTAACCGCTTCAAGGGCATGAGCCTCGAGTTTTTTACAGCTTGCGCAACCTGTACCTAATACTTTAATAATCATTGAAAATCCTCCTTAAAATAGAATGGTTTATAAACAAGTACAGCTACAACCACAACTCGAATCCTGACCAACATCCCCAACATAGTCTATGGATGCGGTTGGACAGAGTTTTTGACAACCACGACAACCATCAATACAGCCATCTGGGTGAATCACATTTGGCTTAAAAGAACCTTTCTCATACACACCATGAGAGCATTTTTCAACGCATGCACCGCATTCTGTACAGGTTTCATAGTTGATTACTGGATACCATTTTTTAGACATGTCTGTTCCTCCTAAATTTTAAAGATAATAGCTTTATATTTTTATTCAATTGCTTCTGCTTTTTCATAGATTGCCTTTACTTCGCTTGCTGGGACAATCTTAGACAGAACAAAAGCAATGATAATGATACCTGGAAGATCTACTAAAAGTCTTGTAACGGCAAACTTTGCACCAAGAGATGTTATTTCAAATAAAAACATCGGTATTTTAGTTGTGGACCATGCACCTATGAATATAAGGATATTTTTAAAGGATACACC
Organism: Fusibacter sp. QWL-12; assembly: GCF_058683495.1. Taxonomy (NCBI): domain Bacteria; kingdom Bacillati; phylum Bacillota; class Clostridia; order Eubacteriales; family Fusibacteraceae; genus Fusibacter; species Fusibacter sp. QWL-12. Next base: position 380,423 of record NZ_CM178745.1, on the reverse strand, counting down.
TTTCTTCATAAAGACTGCTGCAACTGGGAATGCACCATATAAGGGACCGGCAGCGGCAGAACCAATAAATATGGATAGCAAGATACCTTTTAGACCAGAGCCTTCACCCATATATTTTATCATCGTTTCCTTTGGTACCCAAACGTCAAGAAGGCCAAGTAAAAGGAAGATTGGAGGGATCACCATTATCATTTCTTTAAAAGAATAGGCGGTAACGCTAATGGCTTTAAATCCGATTTTCTGATTGATTAAGGTCAAAATCAATAGTCCTGTTAGAACTACTAAAAAAGCTCTGTATTTTCTGATAATACTTTTCATAATACAGTCACCACCCATCCAATAATGCCTGCTACGAAAAAGGAAAAGATGAAAGCTAAAATATTACGCATGAAGGTGATTCTCTTTCCAAAATACTTGATTTCAACAGGAAGAGTGACAACCCCCACCATCATCAGTGTGGAGATAAAGGCACCAATTTGCATATACCCTGCGCCACCTTCAAGAAGCATGGCCGCTGTTGGAAAAGCCACAAATCCAGGTATGAGGGTGATTGATCCAACAATTGAAGCCAGAATGACACCTAACCAACGTGAGTCAGAACCAATCATTTTAGATATGATTTCGGGATTGATTACGGCAATCAATATGCCGACAAAAAGGATAACAACTAAAAACTCTGGAAGAATGTTTTCGAATGCCTTCCACGCTTTCTTGATGGCCATTTTTGTTTTCTTTTTATCTTTAATATAGGATAAAAGTAAAAGACTGAGAGTTATTGCATATAGACCAGCGTTCAAGAAATCACCTGCTTTCCATTAATAAAGTTACCTATAACAACAGATATCCAAAAGCGTTAAAGGTATAGCCAATGATTAAAATACCGATAGTGACAATCCCTGCAAAAGTAACAAGTAATCTTGTCTTTACCACTTTTTTAAGAAGGATCATTGATGGCAGTGAGAGAGCCGTTACTGCCATCATAAAGGACAAGGCAGTACCGATGCCAACCCCTTTAAGAACAAGGGCTTCCGCAATCGGAAGGGTTCCGAAAATATCTGCATACATTGGCACACCCACAACGGTTGCTAATAAAACGGAGTACCATTTGTCTTGACCCAAAACAGCCGATATAACCGATTCTGGTATCCAGTTGTGGATCGCAGCTCCTATGCCGACACCAATGAGGATATAGAGCCAAACTTTTTTAATAATGTCTAAGACTTGTTCTTTTGAATAATTTACTCTGTCTTTAGTAGTGAGTTCTTCTTGCTCAACTTCCATAAGTTTGTTTCCAAAGACAAAGGGTTCAACATATTTTTCAAGTTTTAAGTGACTGATAAGAGACCCACCAATGACGGCTAGGACAAGCCCCACAACCACATAAGCAAAAGCAATTTTCCAGTTAAAAATACTGGCCAGAAGAAGTACGGATGCTAAATCAACTAGTGGTGAGGAAATTAAAAATGAAAAAGTTACACCGATAGGAAGTCCTGCGCTTGTAAATCCGATGAAAAGCGGGATGGATGAACAAGAGCAAAACGGAGTAATCGTTCCTAGAAGTGCTCCTAAAATGTTTGCTGTGATGCCGTTGAATCGTCCAAGTATTTTTCGCGTTCTCTCAGGTGGGAAGAAACTTTGAATATAAGAAATTGTAAAAATAAGGACAGAGAGTAATATGAAAATCTTTATCACATCATAAATAAAGAAGTGAATACTGCCACCGAGTCTATCGGCGGTATTAAGTCCAAAAACGTTTTCTACAAGCAGTTTAACAAGATTGGACAGCCACTCCATTTTAAGCAGTTGATTATTGAGCCATTCTAGTATAAACATTAAATCATCTCCTTTTATTATGCTTCACAAACGATACAACATTGGTTGAGAAATTTTTCTTTGTCCACAAGTCGTTCAGAGTCTGCTTTGATTTGTGGATATTGATCTATGTGCTCTAAAATGTGATCAAGAGTTTGTGTCAAAAGCAGGTTATCTTTTTTGAGGTTATAAAAAACGAATTTTTCTCTACGATCATCTGAAACAAGATTTAGATCTCTCAGTTTTGAAAGATTTTTAGACACCCTTGGTTGTGGGATGGATAAGATACCACTGATTTCGCAGACACATAAATCTTGTTGATATAAGAGCATCATCATTCTAAGTCTTGACTCGTCAGATAGCAGTTTGAATATATTTGTAAGTTGGTTCATAGTGGGTCTCCTTTCAACTTTCGTAGTTGAATATACATATGCACATATGGGAATATGTATATCGTACTCCTGTGCTTTTGTTTTGTCAACTAAGAAAATCTTTAGATTTCAAAATTTAAAATCATTACATATTGAAAAACATCAATTTGATTGATATAATTAAATCGATAAATATCGATATGAGGAGGATGAACATGTCTACAGTCTACGAAATAAATGCTAAAATTTTCAAAGCTTTCTGTGATGAAAACAGGTTGAGGATACTTGAATTACTTCAAGGTGGAGAAAAATGCGCCTGTACATTGCAAGATGAACTGCCTATTGGTCAATCTACCCTTTCTCACCATATGAAAATATTGCTTGAAAGCGGTGTGGTTGAAGTCAGAAAAGATAAAAAGTGGTCTTATTACTCATTGTCAGATAAAGGTTCAGTAGTTGCCACAGAAAAGTTAAGTATGCTTCTAACCAAAAACTACAGTGATCAAGCTCAGTGTGCTTGTGAAAGTGAGGCGTAAATGAGAATTGTTATAATAGGCGCGGTTGCTGCGGGAACTTCTGCAGCGGCGAAGGCAAGAAGAAATGATGACCAAGCTGAAATTATTATTTATGAAAAGGATAAGGATATTTCTTACTCAGGTTGTGGACTACCTTACTACATCGGCGGTGAAATTGAAGACATTGAAGAATTGACTCCGAGAGATACAAAGTTCTTTAAAAAGAAATACAACATTGAGGTTAAAACTGAACATGAGGTAATGGAAATATTCCCAGATCAGAAGTCCATTTTAGTAAAGGATATTGCAACAGGCAAACTTTTTGGAGATACCTATGACAAATTAGTCATTGCGACCGGGGCAACACCTTTTGTTCCGAGCATACAAGGCATTGATCTTGAACATGTGTTTTTCCTCAGAAATGTGCAAAATGCAATTGCGATTAAACAATTCATTGATGAAAAACAACCTAAGCATGCAGTTATAGCAGGGACTGGATTTATTGGCTTTGAAGTTTTAGAAAATTTGATGCATCTGAATATTGATACAACCATCATAGAAGTCGCTAGTAAAATCACTCCAAATTTAGATCTGGATATGGCTCTTTTTCTTGAAAATACATTAACTAAAAAAGGTGCAAAGCTTATAAAGGGTCAAAGTATCAACCAAATTGGTGGAAATCAAGTTGTATTGAGCAGTGGCAATAAGCTGAAAGCGGATATGGTCATCATGGCAACAGGTGTCAGACCCAATACGGCTCTTGCAACATCGGTAGGTATTGAACTTGGAAAAACAGGTGCCGTTAAGGTGGATCAGCAAATGAAAACCAATGTGCCAGATATCTATGCCTGTGGGGATTGTATTGAGACTTTCTCAGCCATTACTGAGAAGCCTGTCTACAGACCACTTGGCTCAACTGCCAATAAAACGGGTAGAATAGCTGGCGATGCACTGACTGGTGGCAAACTGAGGTATCAGGGAAATTTAAGTACAGGGATTTTTAAGCTGTTTGATTTAACCATTGCAACCACGGGTCTTTCAGAAAAAGAAGCAATAGATGAAGGGTATGACATTGAAATATCACACAATATAAAGCCAGATAAACCGAGTTACTTCCATGGTGAGGAGATGGTCATTAAGTCGATCGCGGATAGAGACTCTCAGCGTTTATTGGGCGTTCAGATTATTGGAACCACAGGTGTAGATAAGCGGATTGACGTATTTGCAACTTTAATTACCTATAAGGCAAAGGTGGATGAACTCTTCCATTTAGACCTAGCATATGCGCCACCATTTTCAACGACAAAAGACCCTGTTCATTACACAGGCATGATTTTGGACAATGCCATTAACAATGGAAGACCAATCATCACGGCAAATGAAGTAAGAAACAGTGAATCGGAATTTCAAATTGTGGATGCAAGGAGCAGTGAGGATTATGATTTAAAAGGACACGTGGCAGGTGCCGTGAATATGCCTCATGCCAAACTGAGGGATGTACTTAAAAACCTCGATCCTGAAAAGCCTACAGTGACCTATTGCAATAAAGGTGTGACAGGAAATGCGGCACAGAATGTTTTGATCAACAACGGATTTAAAAAAGTATTTAACCTTTCAGGTGGGCATAAATTTTATAAGGGAAGCGGTGAACAAAAATGATAGATAAAAATAAAGTGATTAAAATCATCGTTCCTGTTCTTATTATATGTGTCATAGGCAGTCTCTGGTTTTTCAAAAATAGAGATAAAGCAAGTCTTGTAAAGCCGATAGAAACAGCTGTGAGCAGTGGTGAGATTTCTACAAATGACAAAGCAATGATTAATACACTTGAAGCCACAAGTTTAGATCTTGACGAACTTAAAGATCAAGGACTCCCCATTGTCATTGATTTTGGTGCTGATGAGTGTATACCTTGTAAAGAAATGGCACCTATTTTGAAAGAGTTAAGTGAGAATTACCAAGGCAAGGTTATTGTAAAATTTGTTGACGTATGGAAATATCCAGAACTTGCAGAGCAGTTTCCATTAGAGGTCATTCCAACTCAATTTTTCTTTGATAAAGATGGGAACCCCTACATGCCAAAGGATGCTGAGAAAATGGGAATGCAACTTTATAAAATGAAGGATACAGGAGATCATGGATTTACTGCCCATCAGGGTGGCATGACAAAGGAACAATTTTTGGCTATCTTTGATGAGCTGGGGGTCAAACCATGATCAATGGATTTTTAGAGGGACTATCAACAGGGATACTGAGTAACCCTTGGTTAGCACCCCTTATGGCTTTATTAGCAGGTATACTGACTTCTTTTACGCCGTGTTCATTATCTAGTGTGCCTTTGGTTATTGGATTTGTTGGTGGCACAAAGCAGCAAGATACTAAAAGGTCATTTCAACTTTCATTAACTTTTGCAATGGGCATGGCTTTAACATTTACGCTGCTAGGCGTTTTAGCATCTTCGCTTGGAAAACTTATGGGCACTTCATCATCTCTATGGTTTCTATTTTTAGGAACTTTAATGGTATTGATGGCGCTACAAATTTTTGAAGTATTTAATTTTGTACCCTCGGTATTTTTAAGCACAAAACATGTTCGTAAAGGATTTATTGGTGCTTTCGTAGCAGGTGTATTAGGTGGGTTTTTCTCTTCTCCTTGCGCAACACCAGTGCTCGTTGTACTTTTGGGATTGGTAGCCAAAAGCGGTAACATTCTTTGGGGAATTTTGCTTCTACTATTGTATTCTTTAGGGCATAGTTTTTTGGTAATCTTGGCGGGAACTTCCGTTGGATTTGTGACAAAACTCACAAGCAACAAGACCTATGATACCAGTGCAAAAGTACTTAAATATGTTTTAGGCGTACTGATTTTACTGCTAGGATTTTACATGTTCTATTTAGGTTTTTAATGCGAAGGGAGACTCACAATGATTAGTCAATTGATTATAAATAACGAAAAAACGATCACTATTGATTTTCTGTATCTAGACTTAAACACTTGCGATCGATGTCAAGAAACAGAGACAAATTTAGATGAGGCGCTAAGCATTTTCGCAGAAGTATCAAAATGCCTCAATTTTAAGGTTCTTGTGAACAAAATTAATGTCAACACGAAGGAACTTGCAGAGGCTCATCGATTTGAAAGTTCTCCAACCATTCGAGTGAACGGACAAGATATATTGGGGGCTATCAAAGAAAATTCATGTCCCGCATGCAGTGCCATTAGTGGTCAAGAAACCGCATGCAGAGTTTTTGACTACGATGGCAAAGACTTTACAGAACCGCCAACAGCTATGATTTTGGAAGGTATTCTAAACGTTTTATTTAATAAGGATTTAGGTGGAGGTACAGAGCAATTTGTTTTACCTCAAAACTTAGAAAAATTCTATTTAACAACAGAGAAAAAGACTGAAGGCTGTTCTTGCAATGGCTCAGGATGCTGTTAACCCTATCTGATAAAGGAGATTACGAAAATGATAATTATGAAAACGATTGAGATATTTGATCCTGCAATGTGTTGTACAACAGGTGTTTGCGGTCCGTCAATTGACCCAGAGCTTATGAGAGTTTCAACAGTTATTAATAACCTTAAGGAAAAAGGCATCACTATTAAAAGATATGGTTTGTCCACTGAGCCACAAGTTTTTGTTTCTAACCAACTCATCAGCGACATCCTTCAAGCGGAAGGTGCTGAAATTTTGCCAGTGACTTTAGTTGATGGTAAAGTAGTCAAGACAAAAGCCTATCCAACAAACGCTGAATTTGTAGAGTGGTTGGGTGTGGAAATTGAAAGTAAGCCTGCGCAAAAGCAAAGCTGTTGTTGTGGACCAGAGGGGTGTTGTTAATATGACACATCAACTAAACACCTTTGATGTCGATCAATTCAACTTAACCAAATACTTGTTTTTCACTGGTAAAGGTGGCGTTGGTAAAACGTCTACTGCTTGTGCTGTGGCAGTAAACCTCGCTGATGGTGGCAAGAAAGTACTGCTCATCAGTACGGATCCAGCTTCGAATTTACAAGACGTTTTTAATACGGAGATAGATGGAAAAGGCGTCCCTATTGTTGGTGCTCCCAACTTAATGGTTGCAAATTTAAATCCAGAAGAAGCTGCAAGAGAATATAGAGAATCTGTGGTGGGACCTTATAGAGGGAAATTGCCTGAGAGTGTGATTGCCAATATGGAAGAACAACTTTCAGGATCCTGTACGGTTGAAATTGCGGCTTTTGACCAATTTTCAAATTTTATCACCGATAAAACCACCGAACAGGAATACGATCATATCATCTTTGATACAGCGCCTACAGGCCATACCCTTCGTATGCTTCAGTTACCCTCAGCGTGGAGTAATTTTATTAGTGAAAGTACCCACGGTGCATCTTGCTTAGGCCAATTATCTGGTCTCGAAGGAAAAAAGAATATATATAAAGAAGCGGTTTTAAACCTTTCTGACCATCATAAAACGACTTTAATATTGGTTTCTAGACCAGAAGAAACACCACTATTAGAAGCTGAACGTTCTAGTCTTGAACTGAGTGACCTTGGCATTAGAAATCAACTACTGATTATTAATGGGGTGTTAGGCAGTGCATCCGATCCTTTATCAAAAATAATATTGGATAAGCAACAAGAGGCCGTTAAAAATATTCCAAAAGGGTTAACTGAGTTTACAAAATTTACGTTGCCTCTACGCTCTTATAATGTATTGGGACTTGATAACATTAGAGCATTTTTCAAAAGTGATCAATTTGATAGTACTAAAGCAGTAACTAAGTCAAAAGACCTTAAATCAATTGATGCTTTGGTAGATGATGTTTGCAAGACGGGTAAAAAAGTAATCTTTACCATGGGAAAAGGTGGCGTTGGAAAAACCACTATTGCGGCCACGATAGCCCTTGCTTTGGCCGATAAAGGTGTGAAAGTACATCTGACATCTACCGACCCTGCAGACCACATTCAATATGTGATCAAGGACTCAGAAAACATTACCCTTAGTAAAATCGACGAAAAAGAGGAACTTCGAAATTACCAAGAGGAAGTATTGACTAAAGCTAGGGAGACCATGTCAGAAGAAGACATTGCCTATGTGGAAGAAGATTTGCGTTCCCCTTGCACACAAGAAATTGCAGTTTTCAGGGCTTTTGCTGAAATTGTCGACAAGGCCGAAAATGAAGTTGTGGTCATTGATACGGCGCCAACAGGTCATACTTTATTACTCCTTGATTCGACACAAAGCTACCATAAAGAAGTTCAAAGAACCAAAGGAGAAACACCAATTTCTGTTCAGCGATTACTACCAAGGCTGAGAGATGAGAAACAAACCGAAGTCATCATAGTAACATTACCAGAAGCCACACCTGTTTTTGAGGCCAATAGACTGCGTGATGACCTTAAAAGAGCGGGTATCAATAACAAATGGTGGGTTGTGAACCAATGTCTTTCTATGGTTGATACCAGCGATGCCATGCTTATTGCTCGTGCAGAAGCGGAAAGACATTGGATTGAAAAAGTCCGAGAAATCAGTTCTAACAGCATGGTCACAATACCATGGGTTCAAGATGCATCAGTACAAAAGATCGGCAAACTTTAATCAAACATTAACTTACAAAAATATGGAGGTTTAAAATGAGCAAAGGAAAATTGCAAGGCATTAGTTTTTTTGAAAAATATTTAACCATATGGGTTGCATTATGTATGGTTGTCGGTATTCTCATAGGTCAGTTTTTACCTGGAATACCCGCATTTTTAGGCAAATTTGAATATGCGAAAGTTTCCATACCTATAGCTATTTTAATTTGGCTGATGATTTATCCGATGATGTTGAAAGTCGATTTTCATAGCGTAAAAAACGTAGGTAAGAATCCAAAAGGGCTGTATGTAACCTGGGTAACAAACTGGCTGATTAAACCCTTTACCATGTTTGGAATTGCATATTTCTTCTTCTATGTTGTCTTTAAATCACTGATTCCTGCTGACTTAGCAAAGGATTATTTAGCAGGTGCTATATTACTTGGGGCGGCACCATGTACAGCTATGGTCTTTGTATGGAGTCATTTGACAAAGGGGAATCCAGCTTATACGGTAGTTCAAGTTGCAACAAATGATTTGATAATCCTTGTGGCATTTACGCCAATTGTTGCCTTTCTTCTTGGGGTAGGTGGCGTTGCAATTCCATGGGATACACTTATTCTTTCTGTGATCTTATTTGTAGTTGTTCCATTAAGTGCTGGGGTGATCACTCGGAATGTCATCACAAAAAATAGAGGTATTGAATATTTCCAAAACACCTTTATCCCTAAATTTAACAACATTACAATCGGTGGTTTACTTTTAACCTTAATTATTATATTCTCGTTCCAAGGGAGTGTCATTATCAACAATCCCCTTCATATCTTGTTGATAGCAGTACCACTCACGATTCAGACTTTCTTAATTTTCTTCATAGCCTATTTTGCTAGTAAACTGCTCAAATTACCACATGACATTGCAGCACCAGCAGGAATGATTGGAGCTTCCAACTTCTTTGAATTATCAGTAGCGGTTGCTATTTCACTCTTTGGTGCAACCAGTCCGGTAGCACTTGCTACAATTGTGGGTGTATTAGTTGAAGTGCCTGTTATGTTGATTCTAGTAAATATCGCCAATTCCACAAAAGGGTGGTTTGAACCCAACAAGTTAAGTCGGTAGAATACGAGATAGGGAGACGAAAACAATGAATAGAAAACCAAAAGTTGCATTTATATGTGTTCATAATTCATGTAGAAGTCAAATGGCAGAAGCTCTTGGAAAGCACTTTGCAAGTGATGTATTTGAAAGCTATTCTGCAGGAACAGAAATGAAACCGAAGATCAACCAAGATGCGGTAAGGCTGATCAAAAAAATCTACGATATTGATATGGAAGCCACTCAGCAATCAAAACTTCTTACAGAGATTCCAGATGTGGACATTGTTATAAAAATGGGTTGTAACGTCATATGCCCATTTTTACCAAGTCAACATGAAGAAGACTGGGGACTGGATGATCCAAGCGGCAAGTCCGATGAAGAATTTAAGCTGATCATTGATAAGATTGAAGAAAATATAAAGCATTTAGCTGACAAAATTAGCAATAATGAAATAGCATTAAATTTATAAAACAGGGAAATGAGGTTTTGAGTAAAAAGGTAGAGTTGTATCTTATTTCAGGATTTCTAGGTGCGGGTAAAACCACATTAGTCAAACAACTTTTGGAGAATCAATCGGACAAAAAAATTGGCATCATTATGAATGAGTTTGGGAAAGTCAGTATTGATGGCCCTATACTTAAAAAGAACAACATGGAAATGATTGAACTTACAAGAGGATCCATCTTCTGTTCTTGTTTAACAATGGCTTTTGCTGATGCTTTGATTGATATGGCAGATAAAGATTTAGACTGCCTCATTGTTGAAAGCTCAGGACTTGCCGATCCATCCAATATTGGAGAAATACTCGGTGGTGTCAGTCAGAACATCGACAGTCCTTATGTCTATTCTGGAAGCATTACCGTTGTAGATGCCAGCCAGTTTTTAAGTTCCTATGAAGAAGTTGAAACCATTGTGAAGCAAATTGAGTGTTCAGATTTGACTTTAATCAATAAAGTTGATTTGGTGGATGGACAATCCGTACAATTGATAAAAGAAAAAATTCTTCAGATCAACCCAGACACTGAACTGGTAGAAACTTCATTCTTTAAAAATATTGAAGCAATTTTAGGCAGAGATTTAGCCAAAGGAAAATATCCTGAGTTAAGGGCTTCATTGAATACACCTGAGAATAAGCCAAAGACAATGTCTATCAACTTTACAGAAAACGTTGAAAAAGAACAACTGAAAAGTTTTATTAAAGCCATTATGAAATCAGCCTTCAGGGTGAAAGGATTCGTTCAATCAGGCGAATCCTGGTGGGAAGTCCACGGCGTTGGTGATTGTGTTGATTTTTATGAAACAGACCGCCAATTAGATGCTTCTACACTAGTAATCATTTCAAAAGTTGGACCAGAAATTATAAGAACCGTTGATTCAACTTGGAAAGGGCATTTTGATATTTCCATGAAAATGGTTAATGGGTAATTAACAAAACCCCGCCTTAATTTTAGATTATTAAGGCGGGGTTTTCACGTATTCAGTTTACCGTTGACCCTCGGTTCACAAGTTGTCTTTATGACCCCTTGTATTTTGTGCAAGGACTCTTTTATGTTAATTGATTGTATCTTCAACGGCTTCTTCAATGACATCTTCTAATGATTCAATGGCATCGGCACCTTTTAGATGCATTTTAATTTGATAAAGCGCGTGCTTAATTTCTCCAAGTCTAGATTTATAGAAAGCGCGTTCACTCTCGAGTTGTTTGGTATCCTTCGACGATGCCTTTTTTGCCATGTAACCAATACAGAAACCCAATAGAATGCCAATGATAATGCCTGCGTAAAAACAATTTTTGCGTCGTGTTCGTTCCTTCATTAACCGTTCTGCTTCAAGAGCTTTTTTCTTCTTAGACATATTAACACCTCCACTATTTCAATTATACCCCTGAGTGAATATAAGAATCAAATGAAAAAAAATATGATGGTAAAATAATATTTATGGGTGATTTTCATTTGTGAATACTGTATTCTAGAAGAAAGTAACAAATACTGAAATTAGAGCTGACTATATTTTGAGTTATATCAAAAGTGGTTTATATTTTGGTTAACGATGCTTACGAGAAGCGATTAAACTGTGAGGGTGCAATCGTTTAATTTGTGTTCAAACGGGTATAATACATTAAGCTATATATCTTTGATAAGGTGGTAAATTATGGATCAATCAAATGGTATTAAAAAATTGAGTACATCAGAATTGAGTTTATTTTGTTATCAATTTTCTGTGGTATTAAAAGCAGGTTTGCCTTACATAGAGGCATTACATCTTCTTTCTGGAGATGTCTTCGAAGGACGAATGAAGCAGTTGGCGCATCAGATTTATTTGGATGCTGAACAAGGCATGCCGCTGAGTGAAGCCATAGCAGTCCGTAGTGTTTTTCCAGAGTATATGGTAGCGATGTTAAGAATCGCTGAAAACACTGGGCGATTGCCTGAAGTGTTTGAACAACTTTCAAAACACTATGAGCAAAATGAAATCGTAAAGCAGAAGGTAAAGAACGCATTAGTTTATCCGGTAGTATTAATTGGGCTTATGGCTGCTGTGATACTTCTATTAGTTTTAAAAGTACTACCGATCTTCCACGAGATTTTACTATCTGTTGGCGGAGAAATACCAACAGCGACACAGTTTGTACTGGATTTTAGTGAAGGACTACAAAATGGCTTGCTGATCATTATAGGTATCGTTGCAATAGCTGCCATTTATCTTGTGATATTGTTTAAAACCCGTTTGTTAGTCGGTCAAAGAGATCGATTGTTAATTAAAGCACCTGTAGCAGCAAAGCTATATAAGCAAGCAATTGTTGTGAAGTTTGCTTCTGCGCTTTCAATTTTAACGAAAAGTGGTATGCCTATTCAATCGAGTTTAGATATGATTCTTCCTTTAATGGAAAACGCTTATGTAGAAGAGAAGTTGAAAAGTGCCATTAGCGCAATTGAAGCTGGAAAGCCTTTGGCCGTTGCTTTAGAAGAAACCGAACTTTTCCCAAAACTGTTTATAAGGATGATTACACTAGGGGATAAAACGGGAGAGCTTGATCGTATGCTAGATAAAATTTCTAGTATTTACGATGCGGAGCTGAGCAGAGGCTTGCATCGAATGACGGTTTCAATTGAACCAACTTTAGTAATCATTTTATCGTTAGTTGTTGGTGCGATTTTATTACTTGTCATGTTACCGCTTATCAATATCATGTCCTCTATCGGTTAGGAGTGGATTATGCGTCGTTATATGAAGTTGGCCTATATCGTTTTAATTCTCATATTCGTTTTGTTTATTGCACAATCCTTTATGGGAATTGACGGTTTCACTGGCAAAGCAAATTTAGAACGTGCGAAAACAGTAGAAGATGCAATTCAAAAGGCTGCGATTCAATGCTATGCACTTGAAGGAAGTTATCCAGATCTCAACTACCTCGTAGCCCACTATGGACTCGTGCTGAACGAATCTGCTTATTATTACCACTATGAGTGGATTGCATCCAATATTCTACCGAATATTGCCGTTTATAAGAAATGGTAGGTCGATATGAAGCAGAAATTACTGAATGAAAAAGGGTACAGCCTAGTTGAAATGGTAATTGCAATGATGCTTTTGTTGATCTTTGGACTTGCTGTATTTACACTAGCAGCATCTACTTCAGGTGCCTACAAAGGTTTAGTAGATGAAAAATCTGAGATGGCAACGGTGCGTATCGCAAGCTCGTATCTGATGACAAAGCTGCGTCAAAGTGATATGGAAAATGCCATTTATGTGGATGAATCGAATCAAGTTGGTTCTGAAGCGCTCATTATAAAAGAAGCGTTAGCTGGAGAAGTTTATAATACATGGATTTATCTATCCGATGGTTATTTACGAGAAGCAACTGTACCAGAAGGTGAAACCCCTACGGATGATGTAAGCTTCGAAATTGCAAAGTTAAGCACTTTGAATTACGATTTTAATGATTATAGTATCAAAATATCCATGTCTTTAGGTAACCAAGAGTTATCTGAACTGGAAATTTCACTTAAAACAAAGGTTAAACCTTTTGAGGAGTAACTTATGAGTGTTATAAATAGAGTTGATAAACGTGACTTTAATAAAAATAGCCATAAAAGGTTCAGAGCCTCTAAGGGAATATCATTGGTTGAAATCATATTATCAATTGCTGTTCTTGCTCTGCTGAGTACCTATGTCGTCCAAATGTTTATGACCTCTCAAAGATTAAACGAGAAGGCAAAAGCATTAGATGAGAGCGTGTATATCGGCGAGAGTATTTTTGAGGCGATTGATTTGGATAGCGATCTTGATCATTTGAAAAACTTAAAGGTCATGAAGCATGCTATATTTACAAGTGAAAATGATTATAAAGTTGTGAAAGTTTACTTTGATAAAGACTTTGTTACAGTTGATGCAGATAGTGCCTATAGATATATTCTGCAGCTCAAATCAATCGATACACAAGCCTTAACTTATTCAAAGTCAACTTATGAGTTACAAGTTGTTGATACTGAGTCTAAAGAAGCGGAGCCTATTTATGAGATCGAAATGGAAAAATATCGATAAAAATAAAATGCTAGTATCAGAGAGAGGAAGCTCTTCTGTTCTTGTCATTATGATTATGCTCCTTTTGATCACTTTTGGCGTATTAGCAATGATGTCGTCTTATTCAAACCTTAAAATTGCTAGAAAACATGCTGATTGGACAAAAGGATATTATGCGCTTGAAAATATTGCACAGAAAAAGCAGATCGATGTAAAGAATGCCTTTTTGGAAGTCGCTCAGCTCAATAAAGATAACGATGTAACTGTTCAAAAGCTAATGGGTGCACTGGATTTTAGTGAGGTTGAGCAAACGAATATTACCACCTTAATAGACGAAGGTATAAGTGAAGAACGGATTCAACAAACCATTTGGTTATATAGTCTATACAAAGCTTTATATGATACACAGCAAGTAACTTTTAATTATGATGCTAGCATTATTCGGAGTGGGATTGATGAAAGTGCTGTGCCCAATATGAGTTTTGTGATAACCGATATGGACACACAAAGAGAGCTTAAGGTTTCGTATGATTTGCCATTAAATGCAGAGTTAAAGTTCCCTTCAATAAAGGAATGGCGAGAGATACCAAAAGCGTTTGAATACAGTGATGAATTAGAATTTGGCGATCCAAAGGGGAATGAATGATGATAGGTTTAGAAGAATTATTAGAGCTCGCGATTGAGAAGGATGCATCCGATGTGTTTATAACCGTTGGTGTACCGCCAACCCTTAAAGTGCATGGTTCATTTGAAAAAATTGGTGATGTGAAGTTGATGCCCGATGATACAGAGCACTTGGTTAAACAGCTTTTCAGAAAGCAAGAACACTATCAAGAGTTTCTAGAAAAAGGTGAAAAGGATTTTTCTTATTCATTGAGCAATGTTGGCCGGTTTAGAGTGGATGCCTATACGCAAAGGGGATCGCATGCTGCCGCTATAAGAGTTTTGAAATTTGATAAACTAGATATTGATCGATTGAGAATTCCAAAATCGGTTTTGGATATCCGGAAGAAGACAAAGGGATTAGTCCTAATTACTGGTCCTACAGGTAGTGGTAAATCGACGACACTTTCATGTATCATCGACTTAATTAACAAAGAGCGTTCTTGTCATATTTTAACATTAGAAGATCCGATTGAATATATTCATAGACATGACAAAAGTATAGTAGACCAAAGAGAAATTGGAATTGATACGCGAAGCTATGCTGATGGGCTTAGATCGGCATTAAGACAAGCACCTGACGTTATCCTAATCGGTGAAATGAGAGATTATGAAACGATCTCAATTGCACTTACTGCCGCTGAAACCGGTCATTTGGTTCTGTCTACGTTACATACGGTTGGGGCTGCTAAAACAATTGACCGTATCATAGATGTCTTTCCACCCAATCAGCAACAACAAATTAGGATTCAATTGTCCACGGTTTTGCAAGGGGTAGTGTCTCAACAGTTAATCCCTTCAGAAGAGTTGGGCAGAGTACCTGCTTTTGAAATAATGGGGATGAATCATGCCATTCGTAATATGATTAGAGATGGTAAAATTCCACAGATAGAAGCGGCAATCCATTCAGGTAAAAGTGTTGGTATGATCAGTATGGATGCAAGCCTAGCGGATCTTTATAACGATGGAAAAATTAGTAAAGACGATGCTTTGCTTCACTGCATTAATTATGATACAATTAAAAGATATTTAGGTGAGCCCGATTAATAAGGAGGTGCTTATTATGTTTAAGAAAACCTTAATCATTAGCTTTTTACTGCTGGTTACAGTGATGGGTGCAGCTTTTGGTGAAACAAAGCCGACCATAGATACATCGTCACTTGATAAAGGAATCGTCAATATAACTTATAAAGCCACAGATGGACTTAAGTACAAAGTGTTAATCGCTAAGGATGACACAAAGATCACATATCCATTTGCTGCTGATGGCAAAACTGAGACGTTTCCACTTCAGCTTGGTAATGGCACTTATAAAGTTGGATTATTAAGAAATGTGAGTGGAACAAAATACGTTTATGTTACACAGCAAAGTGTTACTTTGAATCTTAAAGACCCCAATATTGTATATTTGAATTCTGTTCAAAATGTCAATTGGAATGATGATTTGAAAGCGATAGAATTTGGTCAGGATTTGCTAAAGAAAAGTACGACGGATAGCAACCGTCTTGAAATCCTTTATAAATACCTTGTTAAGAATATGAGTTATGATTATGATAAAATCCCTTATCTGACACCGGATTATATTCCAAGTGTTGAAAAGACTTTTGAAGACTTAAAGGGCATCTGTTATGATTATTCAGCTTTATTTGCCTCTATCGAAAGAGAACAAGGGATTCCAACTAAGCTGGTTAAAGGCTATTCCAAGTATGTAGAAGGCTATCACGCTTGGAATGAAATACTGATTGATGGCAAATGGTATATTATAGACAATACCGTTGATAGTACTTGGAAAGGGAGCTCGTCAACTGTCGTTATGAAGAAAAATGAGAAGTACTATACGAAAGTATATGAATATTAATCGCTTTCATTAGGAGGTTGACATGGTTTATGTATTTTTCGCCGATGGTTTTGAGGAGATTGAAGCCCTAACCGTCGTAGATATATTGAGACGGGCAGATATTAGAACCCATATGATTGGTATCAATGCAAATCAGGTAACTGGTTCACATGGCATTACAGTTCAAATGGATGGCACATTAAAGGATATCTCCTCTTTAAACGATGCGTTGATGCTTGTTTTACCAGGTGGCATGCCAGGTGCGAAGCATTTGGCTGAAAGTGATGCTCTTAGGAATCTTTTGCAAGAAGCATATGAGACGGATATTCACATCGCAGCTATATGCGCGGCACCGACCGTTCTTGCTAAACATAATTTAATTAAGGGTAGAAAAGTTACTTGTTATCCTGGATTTGAGAGTCAACTTCATGATTTTGTTCACCTTGAGGATAAGGTTGTACAAGATGGTGAGTTGATCACTGGAAAAGGTCCGGGAGCGGCAATGGATTTTGCTCTCAAAATTGTTGAAACTCTAAAGGGTCACAAGGTGAGTGAACAGCTATCGAAAGCATTGATTCACAAATAAAGGATATTAGAATTTTAAAGAAAAAAATAAGAGCTATTACCATTTTATTTGGTAATAGCTCTTTTATTAAGCCACAATCTAGCTTGTGGTAAAATCTGAGGGTTCGATGCCCGAAGATTTTTTTGGGGATGCATTTTATTTACGCCAATAAATACTCTTTGCGCCGCGAACTTTAGTGCCCTTAGCGACGAGATCCTCTTCCTTAGTGCTTGTGCCTACAGAGATTACCAGTTCGTAATAATCATAGAGTTCACCAAGGGTTGTATTTGTCGGTGCATCAAGCTCTTTATAAGTTGCAGAAGCTGCACCGGCAAGTGCCCTCAGATATATTTCAGAGAGCTCTTGAGCGCGTGTTTCAGTAGTTCCCGCAGCTATGATGATTGCAACTCCAAGCGTGTCTTCTTGAGGAATGATGTCGGCTGCAATGACATCGTGATTTTTGAGTAGAGTGTTGGTTGCCGTTTCTTTCATGGCCTCCGTAATTTCAAATACGACTTCAGGTGCATCCGTCGACTCTCTAAAAATCGAATCGCCATTATCAAGTGAATCCTTACCTTCTAGATTGACGTTTAAATCCTCAAAAGGTGAAGTATAGCGAACCAATAAAACGATAAAAATAACGATGATTGCAAGTAGGATTATATGTGTTTTTGTTATTTTAAAGCCCTTTTTCTTAGCGATAGGCTGTGGTGCCAACTCTTCTATTTTTCTGTCCAGTCGATCCTTAATTGATGTAAAACGATCTAAAGTTCCAGATATTTCGTCAGCTTTGATCAGCTCGATGGCTTTTGTACATATAGCCTCAGCTTCTACATAGCGCTGTCTTTTTTCAAGAAGTCGTATGGCACTTTCGTATGTTTTAGAAATTTTTGGCGTATAGTTTTCAAATATCTCAAGATAGAGCTCAAGCGCTTTTTCTTCATTGATCATTTCCATCTTTTGTGCTTTTTGTGTTAGAGTAAAAAGTTCGTTCATTCTTTCAGACATAGCTCACCTCTTAAAATAGTTTCATAAGGTATATCGGTTTAATGAGTCAGAAAGTTAACAATTTCTTTAAATAAGCTTTGGGTTTTAAAGTTGACGCATTTAATCGGATATATTATAATTATTATGATTTCTTAGTAAAAAACTAGGATTTAAAGGAGAAACCATTTTGAAATTATCTACACGAGGCCGTTATGGTCTAAAGGCGATGTTTGATCTTGCACTAAACTATGGCGATGGTCCAATTTCACTAACTAGCATAGCTGAAAGACAAGCGATTTCAGTTAACTATCTAGAACAATTGATATCGCCTTTAAGAAAAGCTGGACTGGTTGAAAGCGTTAGAGGAGCTCAAGGCGGCTACATGCTTGCTAAAGGTCCAACCGAGATAACTGTTGGCGTTATTTTAACGACTTTGGAAGGTCCCTTAGCGCCTACGGATTGTGTTGTAATGGATACAGAAGAAGAGGTTTGTGATCACTCGAGGTATTGTGTCACAAAGGTCATTTATGAAAAGATTTATGAAAGCATTACAAGTGTCGTAAATTCAATTACTTTACAACATATGATAGACGACTATCAAACCAATCAGGAGAGTCTTATCATTAATAGCATTTGTGAATGCAAATAACGTTTTGGAGGGGTAAGAAGTGAGAAAAATTTACTTAGATTATTCAGCGACAACACCAGTTAAAGAGGAAGTTGTCCAAGAAATGCTTCCTTATTTTACCGAGACATTCGGCAATGCTTCAAGCATACACAGTTTTGGACAGGACGCTAAAAGAGCTTTAGAAAATGCACGTTCTCGCGTAGCTGCAACCATGGGTACAGCAGCGGATACGATTTATTTTACAGCTGGTGGTTCTGAATCCGATAACTGGGCATTAAAAGGGGTTATGCATGCGAACAAAGCAAAGGGTAACCATATTATTACGACTAAAATAGAGCATCACGCAATTCTTCATACATGTGAGGCACTTGAAAAAGAAGGCTTTGAAGTCACTTATTTGGATGTTGATGCCTATGGACAAATAGATTTAGAGGCACTTAAAGCAGCGATGAAACCGACGACAGTTCTGGTTTCAATCATGTTCATTAATAATGAAATTGGAACGATGCAAAAAATCGAAGAAATTTCAAAAATCGTTCATGAAGGTGGCGCAATTTTCCATACTGATGCCGTACAAGCTTATGGCAATGTCAAAATAGATGTAAATGCACTTGGGATTGACTTGATGAGCGTCTCTAGTCACAAAATTTATGGACCAAAGGGCGTGGGTGCACTTTACATTAAAAAAGGGATTCGCATTCACAACCTTATAGAAGGTGGCGCACAGGAAAGAAAACGTCGTGCAGGTACTGAAAATATAGCTGGTATCATGGGCTTTGCGAAAGCCGCAGAGCTAGCTGATCAAAATCTTGAAACGCACGTTGCTAAGCTGGTTGCGCTTAGAGAAAGATTGGTTAAAGGTATTTTAGAATCGGTTGATTATGTAAAATACAACGGTCATCCTACTGAACGTCACCCTGGCAATGTAAACGTTTGCTTTGAGTTTATTGAGGGAGAAGCGCTACTACTTAGTTTGAATGCAAAAGGGATTGGTGGTTCAAGCGGTTCAGCGTGTACGTCTGGTTCACTTGATCCTTCGCATGTGTTGCTTGCGATTGGGTTACCACATGAAATTGCACACGGGTCACTTCGTCTGACAATTGGCGATTTTACGTCAGAGGAAGATGTGGATTATACAATAGAAGCTTTAAAAGAGGTAGTTCAAAAATTAAGAATGATGTCCCCTTTATATGACAGGGTACAGGGAGGAAAGTAAGCATGTATACTGAGAAGGTAATGGATCATTTCATGAACCCAAGAAACGTTGGAGAAATTGAAAATGCTGATGGTGTTGGCGAAGTAGGCAATGTGAAATGTGGCGACATCATGCGCATCTATATAAAAGTTGAAAACGATCATATCAAAGATATAAAGTTTAAAACATTTGGTTGTGGTTCTGCTATAGCAGCTTCATCTATCGCAACAGAGCTTATTATGGGACTGAGCATTGAAGATGCTTTAAAGGTTACAAATAAGCAAGTTGTAGATGCTTTAGGTGGATTACCTCCAGTTAAAGTACATTGCTCTGTACTTGCTGAGCAAGCGCTTAAAGCTGCAATTTATGATTATGCACATAAAAATGGCAAGACTTATGCTGGACTTGAGGGCTTTGATCCACACGAAGAGCACGATCATGATCATGAAGTTGTCGATATCGAGTTTTAAAAAATATTTGTTCTTTAAAAATAAATGTGTTAAAATGTGATAAGAATAAATGACAGGCATAGACGAAGAGGAGTAGATTCAACGATAGAGAGCGTATGTGTGGTGGAAATGCGCAAGAATCGAAGCAGCTTCCGAGCCCATTTTCTGAACGGATAGTAGGAAAGTGCGTTTTGCAAACGTTATGATGCAGTTTAACCTTCAAAGTGATTGGGCGTTGCCCAATAAGTAGGGTGGTACCGCGATAAGTCGTCCCTACATTTTCTTTGGAGGTTTTTTTGTACGATAAATTGGGGAGGTCACATTATGAAAAAAATGGGTTTAAATGAAATTAGAAAAGCATTTTTAGAATTTTATGAATCAAAAGGTCACTATGTTACTTCAAGTTATTCGCTTGTACCGCATGGCGATAAGAGTTTGTTACTTGTAAATGCAGGTATGCAACCACTCAAAAATTATTTCACAGGTGTTGAAGTGCCACCGAATTCAACGATGGCAACTTGTCAAAAATGTATTCGAACTGGCGATATCGATAACGTAGGAAAAACAGCTAGACATGCAACTTTTTTTGAAATGTTAGGGAACTTTTCTTTTGGTGATTATTTTAAAGAAGGCTCAATTAAGTACGGTTGGGAGTTTATCACTGAAGTTTTAGAAATGCCTGTAGAAAAGCTTTGGCCATCTGTTTATTTAGAAGATGATGAAGCGTTTGCAATTTGGAGAGATGTCATCGGCATTCCAGAAGAAAAAATTACGCGCCTTGGTAAAGCGGATAACTTCTGGGAGATCGGAACAGGTCCATGTGGTCC
Organism: Fusibacter sp. QWL-12; assembly: GCF_058683495.1. Taxonomy (NCBI): domain Bacteria; kingdom Bacillati; phylum Bacillota; class Clostridia; order Eubacteriales; family Fusibacteraceae; genus Fusibacter; species Fusibacter sp. QWL-12. Next base: position 359,386 of record NZ_CM178745.1, on the reverse strand, counting down.
TTGCTCAGAAATCTATTTCGATAGAGGCGAAGCGTATGGTTGTGGCGATCCTAATTGCCGTCCTGGCTGTGAGTGTGAAAGATTCCTTGAATTCTGGAATCACGTATTTACTCAATTCGATAGAGATGAAAATGGCAATTATAGTGAGCTTGAGAAAAAGAACATTGATACAGGAATGGGGCTAGAAAGAATCGCTTGTATCATGCAAGATGTGGATACTATTTTCGAAGTTGATACGATTAAGTTGATTAGAGATGCTGTTATTTCAAATTCAGGCGTTGTATATGGTAAAGATAGAGACAGAGATATCTCAGTTAGAATCGTTACAGATCACGTTAAAGCAGTTACGTTCATGGTTGGCGATGGCATTATGCCAAACAATGAAGGTCGTGGTTACGTTCTTAGAAGACTTTTAAGACGTGCTGCTCGTCACGCTAAGAAGTTAGGTATGACAGGTAATATCTTAACAATATTAGTAGATACAGTCATTGAAGCATATGGCGATAACTACAATAACTTAGTTGAAAGACAAGATTATATTAAACGTATCATTTCTATCGAGGAAGAACGTTTCCAAGCGACGATTGATCAAGGTTTAAATATTTTGAATGAGTACATCGAAGGCCTTAAGTCAAATAACTTAACGGTTCTAGACGGCGAACGTGCTTTTAAGCTCTATGATACGTATGGTTTCCCTATTGAGTTGACATTAGAAATTCTTGAAGAGCAAGGACTCAGTGTCAACGAGAAAGAGTTTGAAGTTCAAATGGAGAACCAAAAAGAAAGAGCTAGAAATGCTAGGGGAAATGGCGATGAACTCGGCTGGGCAAGCGATGCAGTTGCACAACTACCTAAAGATGTCGTGTCGAGCTTTATTGGCTATCAAAGCTTACAAGAGACTTGTAAAATTGTCGCTGTCGTAGGTGATGAAATCGTACCTGAAGCAATTGAAGGGATGGATGTAACGTTAGTACTTGATCAAACACCTTTCTATCCAGAAGGTGGCGGTCAGGTGGGGGATGTTGGCCATATTTTCAACGATCACTTCATGGCAGAGGTTCTAGAAACTAAAAAAAGCGTTGGTAGAATCATCAGCCATCAAGTTAGAATTTTAAAAGGTAGTGTTAAAACCAATGATACGGTTACAGCAAGTGTAAACGTACAAAAACGTATGGCAACAGCAAGAAATCACTCTGCAACCCATCTTTTGCATAAAGCACTTAGAACAGTTCTTGGAACTCACGTTGAGCAAGCTGGTTCTATGGTTAGCCCAGAGAGATTGAGATTTGACTTTTCTCATTTTGAAGCAATTTCACATGATGATTTGATGAAGATTGAAAAGCTTGTCAATGAACAAATCTTTAATTCTCTACCCGTTGTAACTGAAGAAATGTCGATTGACCGTGCTAGAGAAAAAGGCGCAATGGCGTTATTTGGTGAAAAATACGGAGAATCAGTTAGAGTCGTAACTATGGGTGATTATAGTATTGAGCTTTGTGGGGGTACACATCTTACTAACACTGCTGAAGTTGGTCTCTTTAAAATCGTCAGTGAAACTGGTGTTGCAGCTGGTGTAAGAAGAATTGAAGCGTTCACAGGTGAAAATGTTTACAAATTGCTTACAGATTTAGACAATAAGCTTCATCAAGTTTCTGATATTCTTAAAACAAGTATAGGTGAAGTTGGCCATAAGGCAGAACAACTACAAGTTGAGATTAAGTCGCTTCAACGAGAAAATGAAGCTTTAAAGAATAAATTAGCTAAAAATGCTTTATCTGATGTACTAAGCAGTATGAAAGAAATAAATGGCTACCAAGTTGTAACTGCAAAATTTGATGGCGTTGACATGAACACGCTTCGCAACATGGGTGATCAAGTTAAAAATCAGTTTGAGAACAGTGTCGTGGTACTTGCAAACGTAGCAGATGGAAAGGTTGAACTCCTTGCTATGGTTTCTGATGTAGCGGTTAAAAAAGGCGCTCATGCTGGCAATATCATTAGAGAAGTTGCAAAAATCGCTGGTGGCGGTGGTGGTGGTAAACCAAACATGGCACAAGCAGGTGGCAAAGACCCTGAAAAAGTTGAAGAAGCTCTTCAAAAAGTTTATGATTTATTAAGCTAAAAAGGGTATAATGACATCATAGGATAAATTACTTCGATTAGAAGGGGGACTCCGATGAAAAATACGATGAAATTTAGTGTAGAGGATTATCTTGAAAATGGTGAGCATAAAGACATTTTGCTTTATGTGTACAACGCACTTGATGAAAAAGGGTACAACCCTGTTAATCAATTGATTGGTTATCTGATCTCTGGTGACCCTACCTATATCACAACACACAACGATGCAAGAACTATGATTAAAAAAATCGAACGAGATGATATCCTCGAAGTTCTAATCAACTATTATATTGAGAACAACAAGAAATGATTTATAGCAAATTAGGGAAGTCAAATATTGAGGTATCAAAGATTTGCTTCGGAAGTTTAACAATGGGGCCGCTTCAACGCGATTTGAGCGCTAATGAAGGGGCCTCATTGATTGAATATGCCTATTCGAAAGGCATTAACTTTATAGACACTGCTGAGTTATATGAAACATACGCACATTTAAAAGAAGCTATTAAGAGAGTTGGAAGAGAAAAACTTGTGATCGCTAGCAAGTGTTATGCGTACTCTGAAGCAACAGCTGAGGAAAGCTTTGAAAAAGCACTCCGTGAGATGGGAACAGATTACGTAGATGTGTTTATGCTTCATGAACAAATGAGTGAACTTACGATTAAGGGACACTATGAAGCAATAGAATATTTTTTAAAACAAAAGCAACAAGGCAAAATTAGAGCTTTTGGCATTTCAACACATTATGTAGCAGGTGTTCTAGGGGCTATTAAATACCCTGAAATTGAAATTGTACATCCAATTACGAATATAAATGGACTTGGGATACAAGATGGTACACGCGAAGATATGGAAAAAGCTCTTTTACGCTACAAGGCTTTAGGCGGTGGCGTTTTTGGCATGAAACCATTTGGTGGTGGGAATCTTCTTGGTGGTATTGATCAATGTTTTGACTATCTTAAATCTCAAACCTATTTGGATGCGATTGCGTTTGGAATGCAATCTACTGCAGAAATTGATTATAATGTCGCAAGAATCCTTGGTGAATCTATCACGGATGAAATGATTCGTCGAATTGACCATAAAGAAAAGAAGCTACAAATAGCAGACTGGTGCATAGGCTGTGGGGCATGTGTAGAAAAGTGTGACCACAAAGCACTTTCACTGGAAGATGGTATCGCAAAAGTGGAGCGATCGCGTTGTGTTTTGTGTGGTTACTGCTCAACGGTTTGCCCTGAGTTTTGCATTAAAGTCTATTGATAATTAACATTGTATAAAGCGTTTAAATACGGTATACTGGAGGATATGATTAAATGAGAATAATGGGATTGGATGTCGGTGACCGTACAATTGGCGTATCTATAAGCGATGCTTTATTGATAACTGCACAGGGAAAAGAAACCATAATAAGACAGTCGATTAAGCAAGATATCGATCGATTGATTGATTTGATTAATGAATATGAAGTAACGACTATTGTGGCGGGAATGCCATATAACATGAATGGTACAGTTGGACCTCAAGGAGAGAAAACCAAGCAATTCATGGATAAATTAGAAAAAAAATTGATTTATTCCGATCGAATTAAAGAAAAAGTAAAAATCGAATTCTGGGATGAAAGATTAACGACGATGAGCGCAACTCGTGCGTTGATTGAAGGCGATGTAAGACGCGAAAACCGTAAAAAAGTCGTGGATATGCTCGCAGCCTCTTTGATTTTGCAAGGTTATTTAGATCGAAATAGAACGGTTTAATAGAGAAGGAGAAAAAACATGAGCGATAATTTATTCGATGTAGTAGAACCAGATTTTGAAGAATCTGATGTGGTTGAATTACTAGACGAGAATGGTGTGCCAACACTGTTTAATGTGATTGCGAATCTTGAGCTTGATGGTCAAGAATATGCAATTTTATCAAACGTAAATGATGAAGATGAAATACTCATTTTTAGAGTTTCAGAAGAAGATGCTGAGTTTGTTTTTGAAACAATCGAAGATGAAGATGAATTAAATTCAGTTGTAGATGCATACAATGAATTGTTAGACGAAATGGACGAAGAATAAGAATAATAATAGTATTGAGGTGAGATTATGAGTTCAGTATATGATGGATACAAGAAGAAGTTAAAGGAAGCGGGTTATAAATTAACACCACAGAGAATAGCGATATTGAGTGCCATTGAAGCGAACAAAGGCTTACATCTCAATACAGAAGAAATATATGACATCGTTAAGCAAACCAATCCTGAAATGGGTCTGGCAACTGTTTATAGAACTTTACAATTACTCGAGGAGCTTGAAGTCGTATCTTCCTTAAATTTAGAGGACGGCTGTGTACGTTATGAACTATACAATGATGAAGGTCATCACAATCACCATCACTTAATCTGCACACAATGTGGTGCAGTAATTGAAGTGGAAGGCGATTTATTAGATGAGCTTGAAAATAAGATTGAAAAGGAATATGCGTTTGAGATCCTAGATCATAAGTTAAAATTTTATGGTATTTGTAGTAAATGTAAAAACCTTGTTTAGTACAGGGTTTCTTTTTCGTAAATAGGAACGGTGTCATCGGCGCAGTCGGATCGGAAAAATTGACTGTAGATTAGATAAGAGGTGACATATGACAAAGAAAATAAATAATGAAGAAATAAAAGATAACATGAAAAATAATATGGGTGAAACGGTTTCGACCCCACAAAAGAAAAACAACACAAATAGAAACAATAGGAACAATACTAACAATAAGAACACAAATAATACAAATAACACAAATAACACAAATAACAAGAATAAGACTAAAGCAAAACAAGATGAGCCTAAAGTTGCTCAAAATGCTAAAAACATGATTGAAAACATTTCAAAAGAAACACCAGTTAGAGTGATTCCACTCGGTGGTCTTAACGAAATTGGTAAAAATATGACTGCCTATGAGTTTGAAAATGATATCTTCGTAGTGGATTGTGGTATGGCGTTCCCAGAAGATGAATTATTGGGCATCGATGTCGTTATACCAGATATCACCTATCTTAAGAAAAACCATCAAAAATTAAGAGGTATTTTCTTAACACATGGTCATGAAGACCACATTGGTGCGATTCCATATTTCCTAAGAGATTTAAACGTACCGATCTACGGTACGAGATTAACACTTGGCTTAGTGGAAAACAAGTTAAAAGAGCACAAATTAAATCCAAAATTGATCACAATCGTACCTGGTCAAGTGATTAAAGTAGGCGCTTTTGAGATTGAACCTATTCGCGTTTGCCACAGTATTGCAGACGCTGTTGCCTATGCGATAAGAACGCCTTATGGTACAATCGTTCAAACAGGTGACTTTAAAATTGACTTTACACCTATAGATGGACAAAGAACGGATTTGCATAGACTTGCAAAACTAGGTGATGAAGGCGTTATGGCGCTTCTTTCAGACAGTACAAATGTTTTAAGAGAAGGCTATACTATGTCTGAAAGCTCGGTTGGAGATACTTTTGAAGAAATCTTCAGACATGCGACTTCTCGTATCATCGTCGCATCCTTTGCATCTAACGTACATCGCGTTCAACAAATTATCAATGCAGCCTATCTCAATAATCGTAAAGTAGCCTTTTCAGGTAGAAGTATGGTAAATGTCACTGGCGTTGCCATAGAGCTAGGTTATTTAAAATTACCTGCTAATGATATGATTATTGATATCAAGGATATTTCTCGTTATCCTGAAAATGAACTGGTTGTTATTACAACTGGCTCACAAGGTGAACCAATGAGTGCGCTTGCTAGAATGGCAAACTCTGAACATAGAAATATGGAAATCACCCCAGGTGATTTGGTAATTCTGTCTTCATCTCCAATTCCAGGAAATGAAAAATCAGTCTATAAAATCATCAATCAATTGACTAAAAAAGGCGCAAAAATGATCTACGAATCATTGGCAGATGTCCATGTTTCAGGTCACGCAAAGCAAGAGGAACTTAAGCTCATGCAAGCATTAACTAAGCCAAAATACTTCGTTCCTGTGCATGGTGAGTACGTCCATTTAGACCGTCATAAACAACTTGCGATGTCAATGGGGATGCATGATAAGAACATTTTCATCCTCAATAATGGTAGCGTCTTAGAGTTTACTTCTGAAGGTGCAAGACTGGGCAAGCCGGTTCAAGCGGGCAGAGTATTTATCGATGGTTTAGGTGTTGGTGATGTTGGTAACATCGTTCTTAGAGACAGAAAACACCTTGCTGAAGATGGCTTAATCATCATCGTAGTAGCGATTTCGAGCGTTACAGGTGAACATGTCAGCGGTCCAGATTTGATCTCACGTGGTTTTGTATATGTGAGAGAATCAGAAGTTTTAATGGATGGTGCTAGAGCAGTCATCGAGGAAGAACTTAAAAAATGCTATGACAAAAACATTAAAGACTGGGCTTCATTAAAGACATCAGTGAGAGATGCACTCAGTCAATATATCTATCAAAGTACGAAGAGATCACCAATGATCTTACCTGTGTTTATGGAGGTATAGTACTTTACCTTTGGGAGGAAATATGAAAAAGTTAACACTTCTAACTTTGTTGTTTGTCACTTTAGTGTTTTTTTCTGGTTGTTCAGCAATTTTAGAAAAATACTATACACCAGCTGATCCGAATGATACTTCGGAGGTTTTGTTTACAGTTCCAAGTGGTGCTACAACTGCAAGCATCGGTAGTGATCTTGAAGAACAAGGTCTTATTCAAAATGCAAATGCGTTTAAGATGAAAGCAAAGGAAATGTCAGTTGATGGTCAAATGAAAGCAGGCGATTATAAAATTTCTAAATCGATGGATCTTGAGACGATTATCAATAAGTTAGTCGATGGTGATATTTTCGTTGAAACGGTTACCTTTACAATTCCAGAAGGCTATGAAGTTAGACAAATTGTCGATAAGCTCGAAGCAGAAGGATTAATTGATCGAGATACTTTTGTTGACGTACTTGAAAATGGTGAGTTTGATTATCCTTTTTTAGAAGGCGTGGACAGAAGCTATCGACTTGAAGGCTACCTCTTCCCAGATACCTACACTTTTAAAGTAGGGGTTACTGAATATCAAATCGTCGATAGAATGTTGAGCAGATTTGATGAAGTTTTTAAAGATGAGTATTATGCAAGAGCTGAAGAGTTAGGCATGACAGTTGATCAAGTTGTAACATTAGCATCTATTATTGAGCGCGAAGCGAGAGTTGAAGAAGAATTTCCGATCGTTTCGAGTGTTTTTCACAATCGTATAGACATAGGCATGCTATTACAATCTTGCGCGACCGTACAGTTTATTCTTCAAGAAAGAAAAGACGTTCTTAGCTTTGCTGATATAGCAATTGAGAATCCGTATAACACTTATATAAATGCAGGGCTTACGCCTTCGCCTATCGCATCACCTGGTGAACTGGCAATTCATTCGGCACTTTATCCTGCTGACACGAACTACTTGTACTTTGTAACCAAAGAAACAAATGATGGTTCACATTATTTTAATGAAACTTTAGAAGGACATAATAGAGATGCCCAAAAGGGGAACTAAATGATTGAAAGTAAAATCGTCGATCCATATGTAGAAAGCTATATTAAAACACTTGTACCGACACACACTGGTTTATTGGGTGCTCTTGAAGCTTATGCGGATGAGCACCATGTTCCTATCGTTCAATCAGAGATTGCACAATATCTTAAAGTCATGCTTAAAATTAAACAGCCTAGGGCAATCCTTGAAATAGGAACTGCCATAGGCTATTCTGCTTCACTGATGGCAATTGAGATGCAAGCAGGTGTAATTGAAACGATTGAGCTAAAAGAGGAAATGTATCAAAAAGCTGCAGAAACATTTACAGAACTTAAATCGATAGTCCCAAAGGTGGATGTGATTCAGCACCTTGGCGATGCAGCTGAAGTGCTACAGACGTTAAATGGTCAATACGATATGATTTTTATCGATGCGGCTAAAGGACACTACAAAGCTTTTTTTGACCTTTGTTACCCGATGTTAAAAGACGAAGGGATCATTGTTTCTGATAATGTACTTTACAAAGGGATGATCGCTACCAACGAGTACCTTGTGCGAAGAAAGATAACAATTGTTAAACGAATGAGGAAATATCTCGCGTTCCTTACGACACATCCAGAGCTTGAAACGACAGTTTTGCCTATGGGTGATGGGCTCGCGATTAGTATAAAAAAAGGAGGACATGCATGAAGCGTGTTGAATTGCTAGCGCCTGCTGGCGATTTGGAGAAGTTAAAGTATGCCATTTTATATGGGGCAGATGCTGTCTATATTGGTGGTCAAGTGTTTGGTTTACGTGCGGCGTCAAAGAACTTTTCAATAGAGGATATGAAGGAAGGAATTGCTTTTGCACATGAAAGAGGCAGACGCGTCTTCTTGACCTTAAATATTATTCCACATAACGAAGATATAAATTATCTTGAAAGCTATATCGATCAGATTAAAGACATTGGTCTAGATGCTGTGATCCTATCTGATCCAGGCACATTTATGTTTGTGAAGAAATATGCTCCAAATTTAGAGGTACACTTAAGTACACAAGCGAATAATACCAATTATATGAGTGCAAATTTTTGGCATGAGCAGGGTGTGAAACGCGTTATTTTAGCCAGAGAGCTTTCGTTTGAGGAAATCTCTGAGATTCGAGCAAAAACACCAATGTCCCTTGAAATTGAGGCGTTTGTTCACGGTGCAATGTGTATTTCTTACTCTGGAAGATGTCTAATGAGCAACTATATGGCGGGAAGAGATGCCAACAGAGGGGCTTGTGCTCAGCCTTGTAGATGGGAATACAACTTGGTTGAAAAAACGAGACCAGGTGAATATTTCCCAGTAGAAGAAACTGAGGCGGGTACGTTCTTTTTTAACTCAAAAGATCTTTGTGTCATCGATCAAATACCAGAGTTGATAAAGTCTGGCCTTGACAGCTTGAAAATTGAAGGCAGAATGAAGACCATATACTATGTTGCATCTATTGTAAGGGCATATAGACAAGCGATTGATGAATTTTATAAAGACCCAGAAAATTATGTATATAATCCTGAATGGTTTGAAGAATTACAAAAAGTTTCTCACAGAGAGTTTACGCATGGCTTTTACAACAATAAGCCGACGCATGAAGATCAGCTTTACACGACGAGCTCTTATGTAAGAACCTATGACTTTATCGGCGTTGTTGAGGACTATGATAAAGAAACGGGAATTGCAACTATAGAACAAAGAAATCATTTTAGAAAAGGTGATAAGATAGAAATCATTGGACCAAATTATTTTTATCATGAGCATATCGTTGATGAGATGTTTGATAAAGACAATCAATTAATTGACGTTGCACCACACGCTAAGATGATCGTTAAAATACCACTGCATCATGAAGTGAAAAAGCACGATTTGGTTCGAATGGTCGCAAGAGATTAATAAATCATTTGGGAGGAGTTTATGAGTAAACCAGTTGTTATTGGGGTATGTGGTGGTACAGGATCGGGGAAAAGTACCGTTGCGAAAGCCATTTTCAAGTCACTACCTGAGGACAATATTCTTATTATTGAGCAAGATGCTTATTATAAAGATCAAAGTAATTTAACTTACGAAGAACGCGTTAAAACAAATTATGATCATCCACTTGCGTTTGATACTGAGCTGTTAATTGAACATATCAAACAGCTATGTGAACATAAGGCTATAGATAAACCGATCTATAATTTCTCTAAGCACAACAGAGAAACTGAATCGATTCATGTAAAGCCACGTGAGATTATCATCATTGAAGGTATCATGATTCTCGAAGATGAACGTTTAAGAGAGTTAATGGATATTAAGATTTTTGTTGATACGGATGCAGACGTGAGAATCATTAGAAGGATTACAAGAGATATTAACGAACGAGGTAGAACGTTAGAATCAGTAATTGATCAATATCTAACAACTGTAAAACCAGCTCATGAGCAATTTATCGAGCCTATGAAAAAATACGCAGACATTATTATACCAGAAGGTGGTTATAATAAAGTTGCCATCGACCTAATGACGACTAAGGTGATGTCAATCATAAAAGAAAAGCAATAAAGGAGATAGGATGTTAGAAGCACATAAAGTTGAAATAGCTGAAATATTACCGACAAAACACATCGCACTAATCGCACATGACTCTAGAAAAAAAGATATGATCGAATGGTGTAGCGAGCACAAGGATGCACTAACAAAACATTTTCTATATGGTACAGGCACGACGTCTAAGATGATAACAGAAGCGTTATCTTTACCCATAAGAGGACTTAAAAGCGGTCCGCTTGGAGGCGATCAACAAATTGGTAGTTTAATCGTTGAAGGCGAGATTGATTTTATGGTGTTTTTCTGGGATCCAATGAGCATGCACCCACATGATCCAGATGTAAAAGCATTGTTAAGAATTGCAACGCTTTACAACATTCCTATCGCAATGAATCGATCTACTGCGGACTTTTTGTTGACAAGTAAGTTTATGGACCAAAGTTATCCACGCAAAATTATCAATTTTGACTCGTATTTAAAAAGAGATCTATAGAAAATTGGGGTGATGTTTTGAACCATCTTGAGTTAATCAAAACAGCAATAGAAGTGAATGCCTCAGACATTCATATAGCACCCTATGCCAAACCAATGCTTCGTGTTAATGGGACTCTGAAGCCTGTTGATATATACGATACCATGACACACGAACAGGTTGCAGAGGGCGTTAGAGAGCTTTGTGGTACTGAACAACTAGAAAGGCTCGAACACAAAGGGGAAGTTCATTTTAGTTTTTCCATTACTGAGTTTGGTCGATTTAGGGTAAATATCATTAAGCAAAGAGGCACCTATAGTATATCAATAAGAATCCTCAAGCTCACAATTCCAACTCGTGAAACACTTGAAATTCCAAGTGTTATGTATGAATTGACATCACAAGGTAGAGGACTCATATTGGTTAGTGGTGCATCTGGTTCTGGGCGGTCTACAACGATGGCATCACTTGTACAGCATCTCAATGAATCCGAATGTCTTAATATTATTACTGTGGAATCACCAATTGAATATTTGTTTAAGCATGGACAATCTATCGTTTTACAAAGAGATGTTGGCATTGATTGCGATACGGTATATGAAGGTATTAAAAGTATCATGCGGCACGATCCTGATGTAGTAATGATATCGGATGTTTCAGATGAAGCAGCACTTGAGCTTGCACTGCAAATTTCTGAGTCAGGAAAGCTTGTGATAGCAGGGATACCATCAATTAATGCAGTTACCACAATTGAGTCAATTATTGCATCTGCAAAACCTGAAAGAAGAGAAAATAGAAAATTAAAGCTGGCATCTAATTTGTCAGGTATTATTGCCCAACAGCTTGTACCAACGATAACTAGCGATAAACGCGTTCTGTGCTATGAGCTCTTGCTTAATAATACTGCGATACGTTCAAGTATCCTATCAGAAGCCTTTTTAGAAATAAGAAATACGCTGATCGTAGGCAAAAAACAGGGTATGACAAGTATGGATTTTAACCTTTTTGAACGTTTTGCCGAAAAGGTGATAACCCAAGAAACCCTCTATAAATTTTGTCAGGACGTTGAATTCGTTAAGCGTTTAGAGAGAAGTGCACACAAGTTGGAGGGAGTATGAACAACGTGATCCTAATCGGAATGATGGGTTCTGGAAAGACAACTATTGGTCCAGAACTGGCTTCACGACTAGGTTTTAGGTTTATCGATATGGATGCACTTATTGAATCCATGCAAGGCATTACCATTCAGAGAATTTTTGACATGTATGGCGAAGCGCACTTTAGAAAGCTTGAACTGGATTTAACAAGTAAGTTATCCAGTGTAACTTCTGCGGTGATCTCCACCGGTGGCGGCATTGTAACCAATGCTCAAAATACATTAGAATTAAGAAAGTTGGGTAAGGTTGTTTATCTTAAGGCAAGTATTGAACAATTGGAGGCCAATTTAAACGGCAATTTTGATAACAGACCTATGCTACAAAAGCATTCGTTACACGCAATCTTGAAGGTGAGACAGAGCTTATATGAAACTGCTGCAAATCTGATTATTGACGTCGATGGTAAAACTTCAGAGACACTTGTTGAAGAGATTATAATCGCACTTTCAACGTGATGGTTTTTAATTGCATAGGGCTTTTAGTTCTGATAAAATCTATGTATGGAGAATTCTTGACAATCAATAAAGTTTAAAGCTATAATAAGTGTTGGTCTGAGTTTGATTATTATTTGGAGGTTTTTATAATGATAGCTGCAAGTGATTTTAGAAAAGGCGTTACGTTTGAAATAAATAACGAACCTTTCGTAATTGTTGATTTTCAACATGTTAAACCTGGTAAAGGCGCTGCTTTTGTTAGAACTAAGTACAAAAGCTTAATCAATGGGACAATTAGAGAGCAAGCTTTCAACCCATCTGAAAAGTTCCCAAGAGCACATATTGAAACTAAAGAAATGCAATACTTGTACAATGAAGGCGAATTGTACTACTTTATGGACAATGAAACATACGATCAAATCCCATTACAATACGAGCAAGTAGAAGACGCGATTCTTTTCATTAAAGAAAATGATTCTGCTACGCTTAAATTCTACAAAGGCAAATGTTTCCTTGTTGAACCACCTAACTTTGTAATTCTTGAAGTTGTAGAAGCAGAGCCAGGCGTTAAAGGTGATACTGCTACAAACGTTACAAAAAAAGCTAAAGTTGAAACTGGCGCTGAAATCGTTGTACCTACATTTGTAAACGAAGGCGATAAAATTAAGATCGATACACGTACTGGCGAATATTTATCAAGAGCTTAGTCAGTTATTGGACATGACATTACTCTAAGTTCGCTAAACAATTGAGTCTTAATCTTTAATGAATGGATGTAAATCCATGGCGTTTCCGCAAGGGGCTATGTACTGTTTTAAATGGCTTTATGCCGTTTAATATATATTACCCACTAAAAGGAGGGATTCAAATGAGCTATATGCATGAAAAAGTGGCTTATCTTAAAGGATTGGCTGAGGGCATGAAAATTAGTGAAGAGACTAACGAAGGCAAGTTATTGCTTCAAATTATCGAAGTTTTAGAAGATTTCGCTGATGAAGTGGATGACGTTTATGACGAGCTCGATGATCTCAACGATGCTGTATTGGAATTAGACGATTATGTAGAAGCAATCGACGAAGATCTTGCTGACCTTGAAGATGATATCTATGAGGACGATGATTTCGAAGATGACGATTTTGAAGAAGTAGAATGTCCTGAATGTGGGGAATCTTTCTTTGTTGATGGTAATTTAATCGATAAGGGTGAAGATGTTGAATGCCCAAGTTGTGGCGTTATCATAGAATTCACAGAAGACTGTGAGTGCTGTGGTGAAGAAGGCTGCGACTGTTGCGAAGAATAAAGCAAACAAATAGTAGATGCTGTCTGACAGTGCTCAGACAGCATCTCTTTTTTTAGCCGCAATTTCGCTAGTGGTATTTAATTATTTGTATTGAAATCACAAGTTTGCTATAATATCAATATAGTGAACAAAGGAGGCAAAAAATGGCTGAAAACATGATCATAGATGCGTATAAACATGGCAAAGTTAACATAGCAGACGACGTAATAGGTGTAATTGGTTCAATTGCAGCTGCAGAAATAGAAGGTATTAAGGCTTTAAGTGGTACGTTTTCTGAAGAAATGATGGAAATGATGGGCAAAAAGAATTTCAATAAAGGCGTTCACGTTGAAATGGAAGATAACGTGGTACAAATCGATTTAACAGTAATCGTGGATTATGGTACTAAAATTCACGAGATTGCGAAAATGGTTCAAGAGAATGTTAAGTTGGCTATAGAGTCAATGACTGGATTTGAAGTTAAAGCAGTCAATGTCTTTGTTGAAGGAATCAACACCAAAAATTAAGTTATTGTGTGTGAAATCTGGCTGGCTTCAATGAAGTTAGTCATTTTCATGTAGGGAGGACAAATGAATCGCATAAGAAGCCGTGAAGTGGCTATGGAGATTCTGTATCAAATGGAAATTCAAAAGGATTATGAGCTAGTGCGATTTTTAAAGCACTATGAAGAAGCATTAGACGAAGCTTATATTAAAAATATCATAGGATTATGGTATACCAACAAAGATGAAATTGAAAAGCAAATTTCGGAGCATCTTAAAGGATGGAAGCTTGAACGGATTTCTAAATTGGACTTATCCATTTTGAGACTTGGATTGACAGAAATACTATACGATGAAGCAATTCCAGTTAAAGTAAGCATTAACGAAGCCGTTAATCTCGCGAAAAAGTACGTTGATGAGAAATCAGGCAAATTTATTAACGGAGTACTAAGCCATTATACAGTCAAGGAATAAGATATGATATTAGGCATAGATACCAGTTGTTACACAACTTCAATGATTGTTATAGATGATGGAGGAAATATTCTCTATGAAAACAATCACATGCTTAAGGTAAAGCCCGGAGAACGCGGACTGCGTCAATCTGAGGGCTTTTTTCAGCATGTTAACAAGCTTTCTGAAGTGTTTTCAGATTTGGTTTTAAAATTAAGTCCTAAGGATTTTAAGGGAATTGCTGTATCAAGTCGACCAAGACCGGTTGAAGGCTCTTATATGCCAGTATTTCAGGCAGGGGTATTATTTGCAACCAATTTATCCAATGCATTAAGTATCCCTCTATATGAATTTTCTCATCAAGAGGGACATCTAATGGCTGCATTACACAGTCTAAAAATCAGCCCAATTCCTAAGCAGTTTATTGGACTACATCTTTCAGGTGGAACCACAGAGCTACTCAGTGTTAAATGGGAGGATGAAGCGTTTCATATTGATCTTATAGGTGGTACCTTAGACTTAAATTTTGGTCAGTTAATCGATCGAATTGGCGTTAAGCTTGGTCTTAATTTTCCTTGTGGTAAGGAAATGGATCAAATGGCTCAGTCCGAAACACATTTAGAATATTTCAAAGTTAAAAATGTCGATTTTGGTAGATTTAATCTTTCGGGACTTGAGAATCAGTACAACAAACTAATTACGGAAAAAACGGCAGCTTACTGCTGTAGACATATATTTAATACAATTTCTAACCTACTTTATCAGTTGATTGCTGATTTACCTTCAGAATTACCTATCATTTTTTCAGGTGGCGTTTCATCTAACTCAATTGTTAAAGAATGGCTTAAACACAATTTTCCTCAAGACGGGCTTTATTTTGCACCTCCAGAGTATTCGAGAGACAATGCACTGGGTGTAGCTGAAATGGGGAGATTACAACATTTCCGTTAATATCTGATGATGAATAGGCGGTAGTGTAAAGCAAATTATGAAAATTTAAATCAACTCAACTTTTGAGAAAAATTGTACCAACGCATAAACAGGGAGTAAAAAATGATAAAAATGAAGTCATTTACTGTAACAGAAGCAACGCGCTATCTAAAGCGTCTTTTGAGCACAGATCCTATAATAAACCAGATTATTATCGAGGGTGAAATTTCTAATTATATTAGGCATTCAAGTGGTCATGCGTATTTTACACTTAAGGATGATCAAAGTAAAATTGCTTGCGTCATGTTTTCTCAATATGTAAGCGCATTGGACTTTAATCCGAAAAATGGAGATCGCGTTCATGCCAAAGGTCAAATTACCATCTATGAAAGAGATGGTAGATATCAATTGAACGCATTTGCAATGAACAACGTAGGACTTGGGGATTTACACGTTAAGTTTGAAGCGCTAAAGTCAAAGCTAGAAAAAGGTGGTTTTTTCGATAACGCGCATAAACAGCCTATTCCTAAGCTACCTCAGAAAATCGGTATCCTAACTTCGCCGACAGGTGCAGCCATTCAAGATATACTATCGGTTGCAAAAAGAAGAAATAACTTTTCTGAGCTTTTGATTTATCCAATTCGTGTACAAGGTGAACAATCAAAATTTGAAATTTGTAGAGGGATAGACTATTTTAACCAACGGGATGACATTGACTTAATTATTCTCGCCAGAGGTGGTGGATCAATAGAAGAGCTTTGGTCTTTCAACGAAGAGGTTGTTGCGCACGCAATTTATCACTCAAAAATTCCATTGATTACTGGTGTTGGTCATGAGACCGATTTTACGATAAGTGATTTTGTGTCGGATCTGCGTGCGGCAACGCCGTCTGCAGCTGCTGAGATTGCAATTGTTTCAAAAAATGAAATGGTATTGGATTTAAATCGTCAAATTCAGAGAATGTCTTTATTGGTAAGCCGCCGAATGGAACTAGAGAGGTCTAAACTCAATCGATTTGAGCCACATCAATTATCAAACAGACTCAGCCGAACGATCGCATTTAAAATGCAGGATTTAAATCACAAAAAAGTACTTTCTGTTCAGAATGTGACACGCGCAATTCGTTCGGAAAAAGAAAAACTCCAAACCATTGGCGCTAAGTTAGATGCTATGAGTCCGTTTGCAGTAATGAGACGTGGTTACGGAATCGTTACGGTTGAAAATGAACCAGTTCTATCAACCCATCAACTCAAGATTGGCTCTGAGATTAAAGTCAGGATATCGGACGGCAGTGTTGACGCTGAGGTGACTCATATTAAGAAGATTAAGGGAGAGTAACGATGGCAGGAAAATCGACTTATGAGAAAAAAATTGAACGATTGGCTGAGCTTTCTACAATATTAGAAAGAGGTGAAGCACCTTTAGAAGAATTGTTAAAGGTGTTTGAAGAAGGCATCAAACTCTATCGAGAGTGTAATACAATATTAGAGAATACCGAAGCAAAAATCCAGACGATTCTTGTGGATGAGGAGGGCTCTAATGAAGCTTAATAGCGAGGTGAATGACTTAATTTCGCAGTTTGATGGTATCTTACTAAAATCGATCGAAGGTCATTTTTCTGATTTACCTAAAACAAAAGAATCCTTAAAAGCAATCGATCTCGTAAAAGAAGGTATGAAATATTCTTTGCTTGCTGGTGGCAAGCGGATTAGACCTATTATTCTTCTTGAAATGGCGAAAACCTATGATGCGGATCTTAAAATTGCACTTGAGTTTGCTATCGCGATTGAGATGATTCATACTTATTCACTCATACATGATGACCTTCCTAGCATGGACAATGATGATCTCAGAAGAGGAAAACCAACCAACCATGTGGTGTTTGGCGAGGATATGGCGATTCTATCAGGTGATGCACTTTTAAATCTTGCTAGCGAGTTGATGATTAGTGCTTCTTTAAAACTAACGCATCCAGAGCAAGGCTTACTCGCAATGAAAAGCATTCTATCTGCCTCAGGGTCTAAGGGGATGATTTTAGGTCAAGTTGCGGATATCAAATATCACGAAGGTGAGATTGATCGAGATGCGTTGGATTTCATTAATGCCAATAAAACAGGTAAGCTGTTAACCGCGGCGTTTTTAGCAGGTGCAAAGTTAGGTCGTGCAGATGCTGATGAACTAGTTAAATTAGAACGAGTTGGTGAAGCGATTGGTCTTTTATTTCAAGTGGTAGACGATATTCTTGATGTCGTTGGAGATGAGAGCAAGCTGGGCAAGCGAACTCAAATCGATGCACAAAATGACAAGTGTACTTATCCTGCGTTATTGGGCTTAGATGAATCAAGAGCGTATGTGGCCGAGTTAGAAGCGTCTATTCTAAATGATATAAATAAGTTAAGGTGTCAAAGTGATTTTTTAAAGTCGCTGGTAATGTATTTAAGTAAAAGAGATTTTTAGAGGTGATGAATGGGCGACTTTTTAAGTGAATTTACTTCAAATAGAATATTTTGGGCAGCAGCAATGGCATGGCTGGTAGCACAGACCATTAAATTGATTTTGACCCTATTGATTGATAAAGAATTAAGACTTGAGAGATTACATGGTTCTGGCGGTATGCCCAGTGCGCATACAGCTACCATAGTTTCAGCCTCAACTGCTATAGGTTTACAAGAAGGCTGGGGATCTGCGATTTATGCGTTATCACTCATTATGGCTTTTATTGTCATGTATGATGCCTCAGGGGTTCGAAGATCAGTTGGTAAACAAGCAAAATTACTCAATAATATTATCGTTGATATCTATAAAAACAAGCATTTCGAAGAGGAAAAGCTGAAAGAACTCATTGGCCATAAACCAACAGAGGTGGTTGTAGGTGCTATTTTAGGCATTTTAATTGCTAATTTAATGGTTTAATAGTTTAATATAGGAAAAAAGTTAGAAGGGCAGGGCGTTCTGCTATGGAGAAAGGAACGGCTATGTATAAGTATTTAAACGACATCAAATCCCCAGAAGATTTGAAAAGATTGTCCTATGAAGAGTTAACTGTACTTGCATATGAGATTCGAAATTTTCTGGTTCAATCTATCTCGAAAACTGGAGGTCACTTAGCATCCAATTTAGGTGTTGTTGAGTTAACGATGGCACTTCATAAGGTATTTGATAGTCCAAATGATAAATTTGTATGGGACGTTGGGCATCAAGCCTATGTTCACAAGCTGTTGACTGGAAGATGTGATCAGTTTGATTCACTGAGACAATACAAAGGGTTGAGTGGATTTCCAAAGAGGCATGAATCTGAACACGATCACTTTGATACAGGACACAGCAGTACTTCGATATCTGCTGCAGTAGGCATGGCGCTTGCTCGAGATATTAGAGGACTCAGCTATGAAGTAATCGGTATTATTGGCGATGGTGCCTTAACAGGTGGTATGGCATATGAAGCGATTAATTATATCGGTCATAGCAAAAATAATGTCAAAATTATACTGAATGATAATGAGATGTCGATTTCTCAAAATGTTGGCGGCATGTCGATTGCACTTAATAGTTTAAGAACCAGTGAAAACTATACCAAGATTAAAGGTTCAACTAAGACGAATCTAATGCGTTTGCCATCCCTTGGTCAACCTATTGTTGATATGATTAGTAAGTTGAAAGATTCATTTAAGTATTTCGTCGTAGACGGCGGCGTATTTTTTGAAGAAATTGGACTTACGTATATTGGTCCTATTAATGGACACGATTTGAGACAATTGGTTAAGCACATGGAAATGATGAAGCAAGTAGATGGACCTGTTATTCTACATGTTATTACACAAAAAGGGAAAGGCTATAAGTTTGCTGAGACTGCACCTAATTTGTATCACGGTGTAGGCAAATTTGATCCATTTGTACCGATTCAAAGTGGTGGGAAAAAGGACTTTTCAAAAGTCTTCGGAGACACACTGATCGATATTGCATATAAAAATAAAAACGTGGTGGCAATAAGTGCTGCAATGATAGAAGGCACTGGACTTTCAGATTTCTCTAAAGCACATCCAGATCGTACTTTTGATGTGGCGATCGCAGAGCAGCATGCCGTTACTATGGCTGCTGGGATGGCGTTGTCCGGTGTAAAACCATATGTTGCTCTTTATTCAACTTTCTTACAAAGAGCATATGATCAAGTGGTTCATGATGTGTGCATTCAAAAAGCACCTGTTGTACTCTGTATTGATCGTGCAGGCCTCGTTGGAAACGACGGTGAAACACATCATGGCATTTTCGATATATCGTATTTATCTCATCTGCCAAACATGATGATTCTTTCACCGAAAGACGCAACTGAGCTATCTTATATGCTTAACTTTGCATCTGAATATAATGAGGGACCAGTTGCAATTCGCTATCCGAGAGGTGGCGCTTATGAAATAGCAAGCACACTACCGGATAGCTTAAAACCAGAACTCCTGGTTGAAGGGACTGAAACGCTTCTTATAGCAACTGGCAAGCTTGTAAAAACAGCACTTGAAGTCGCAAAAGCTTCGAATGGAAAAGTAGGTGTTCTCAACCTTAGAAAAATTAAGCCGCTTGATCTAAGTGAACTGGTTAAAGTTTGTGAGACATATAAAACGTTAATTACACTTGAAGACCATATCATCGCAGGTGGTATGGGTGAAAATGTCGCAAATGGGTTAATTAAAGCAGGTGTAAAAACACCTTGCCACCATAGAGGAATTGAGGATTGCTTTGTTGAACAAGGTGAAATGGATGAATTACTTGCTTCAATAGGATTAGATGTTGCAGGGATTCAAGCTTTTATACAGGAGGTAAATCATGCCTAAGGAGAGGATTGATGTCCTTTTGGTAGAACAAGGTCTTATCGAATCAAGAGAACGTGCTCAAAAAGCAATTATGGCTGGACTGGTTTTTATCGGTACAGAACGGATTGATAAGCCTGGGACAAAGGTAGATACTGCTTCTGAAATAACGCTTAAAGGAAATCCAATTCCGTATGTTAGCCGAGGTGGTTTGAAGCTTGAAAAGGCGATTAAAACACTGGGCATTGATCTAACGGGAAAAAGATGCATGGACATTGGCGCATCCACTGGTGGCTTTACTGATTGTATGCTCCAAAATGGTGCTGAACATGTTTTTTCTGTAGATGTCGGTTATGGGCAATTGGATTGGAAATTAAGGAACGATGAACGCGTCACTAACATGGAAAGAACCAATATCCGATATGTGACGGAAGAACAAATCGGTGAAAAAATTGATTTTCTAAGCATAGATGTCTCTTTTATCTCTTTAAAGCTAGTATTACCAGTTGCAAAGCAACTTTTAAAAGATACGGGAAGTATGGTTTTTTTAATTAAACCTCAGTTTGAAGCTGGCAGAGAGCAGGTTAAAAAAAGCGGTGTTGTTAGAGAGTTAAAAGTGCATAAGCAGGTTCTAGAAGGCATTATGAACTTTTGCAGGGAGAATGATATTTTCGTCAAATATTTGACCTTTTCACCTATTAAAGGTCCAAAGGGAAATATTGAATTTTTAGCGTATGCAACTTTGCAAAATGATAACACAGGTTCAATGATTGATACAGACAGTATTGCGCAGTCTGCTCATGAATCACTAATTGCGGAATAGGAGTAAAAATGCTACGTTTCAAACAATTGATTCAACTCTATATTGCATTTTTTAGAGTCGGTCTATTTACCATAGGTGGCGGATATGCCATGCTACCTATCATCGAACAAGAGCTGGTCAAAGATCAAAAAATCATGAGTATGGATGAAGTTGTCGAGTGCTATACACTAGCTCAGACACTACCTGGTGTTATCGCTGCGAATACCTCGGCTCTAATTGGATATCGATTAGGAAAGACCAAAGGCGCATTGTTCTGTACATTGGGCGTTATTACACCATCTATATTAATCATTATGTTGATTGCTATGATTTTTACAAAAATTGAAGATCAACAAATTGTTAAGAATGCATTTAAAGGCATCAGAGTGGTCGTACTGGCGTTACTTTTCGACTCTTTTCAAAGACTTTTCAAGGCGGCAATTTTTGATAAAAAAACAGCAGTAATTGCATTGTTTGCATTTGTTTTAGTTTTGTTTAGTGTAATCAATCCAGTTTTGGTCATCGTCGCTGGAGGAATAAGTGGTGTACTCGTTTTTAGAGAGCGGGTGACCAAATGATCAAATTGCTTTTGGAGTTTTTTAAGATTGGATTGTTTACTTACGGTGGCGGCCTAGCAATGATTCCGCTTCTGAGAGACATATCGATTCATAACAACTGGTTAACGGACAGTCAATTTGCTGACTTAATCGCTATCTCGCAATCCACACCTGGACCGATTGCCATCAATATGGCAACCTTCATTGGTTATAGAGAGGCAAGCCTATTAGGCGCAATATTGGCATCCGTCATTATTGTTACACCAGCCTTTATTTTAGCCATTGCACTGTCAAAAGTTTTGGCAAAATACAGATCACATCCAATTGTAGTTGCAGCTTTCGTTGGCCTCAAAGCAACTGTAATTGGTTTGATTGCAACATCAATTATACAAGTTGCTAGAGTCTCCTTATTTGAAGGTGGCGTCAATACACCATCAGAGCTTCTGTCGAATTTCGATTATAAAGCATGGGCAATGCTTGTCATTTCATATCTTGTGATTAAGAAGACACAAAAGCATCCACTTTATTATATACTTGGATTTGGCATAATTAGTATTTTCATCTGGTAGCTTGACAGTAAGTATTTTACACAATTTTAATAATGTTATATAATACTTCTATTGGGGGAATGATTATGAAATACTCTAGACATTCGAAAATTCTTGAAATTATTGAAAGTAAAGACATTGAAACGCAAGATGAGTTAGCGTCAGAATTACGCGAATCTGGTTTTCAAGTAACGCAAGCAACCGTATCTCGAGATATTAAAGAGATGAGACTAATCAAGGTACTTACCAAGGATGGTCGTTACAAGTATGCTTCGATTAGAGAAAAAGAAGGCGTAGTCAATGAACGATTCCTTAAAATTTTCAGAAACTCTGTCACTTCGATCGATCATGCTGGTAATATCATCGTGGTTAAGACGCTTGTTGGATCTGCAAGTGCAGCAGCGGTGTCTATCGATGCACTTAACCTAAAACAAATCGTAGGTAGTATTGCCGGAGATGATACCATCTTTCTTTTAGTAAAAGAGCAAGACATGGTACAGGATTTACTTAAACAGTTTAAAGAATTATTAGTCTAGAGACACGTGGAGGTCGCATGCTTTTTGAGCTTAACATTAGTGATTTTGTCTTGATTAAAAAAGCGCAGCTCAAGTTTGATGAGGGCTTAAATGTCCTGACAGGCGAAACTGGAGCAGGTAAGTCGATGGTTTTAGGTGCTCTAAATCTCGTAATGGGGGGCACTGCAAACAAAGATGCTGTCAGAATTGGAAGTGAAAAGGCATTAATCAATGCAGGCTTTCAAACCAATCCTACAGTCAATTCGATATTAAGCGATCAAATGATTCCAGCCGATGATGAAGTGATTATATTGTCCCGTGAAATCCAGGCCAAAGGGAAAAGTCAGTCTAGAATCAACGGACAATTGGTGACACTTTCTCAGCTTAAATTGGTGACAGAAGCTTTAATTAATATTCATGGTCAAAATGAGCACCAGACATTGCTTGAAAAAGAAGAGCAGCTTTCATTACTGGATGCATATGGTGGTGAAAAGCATGATATTCTTTTAAAGAACATTGGTCTTTATTATGATGAAATAAATGAACTTAAAGCATTGCTTACAGATTTAGAGACGAAGTCCAGTGATCGCGTTAAGCAGCTTGATTATATAAATTATCAAATTGATGAAATTGAACTTGCCAAACTGAAACCCGGTGAAGATGTTGATCTTGAAAAAGCATTTGAATATCTCAATCACATGGGGCAGATTAAAGAAACCGTTGAAAATGCGATTGAGTTTTTTCATGGAGAATATGGCGATGGTACTATAGGGAGTCTTTCCTCTATCAATGGACAATTCAGAAAATTAGAAGGATTTCATGAAACGCTTGATAGTTTTGGTGAGCGATTAAAAGACGTCTTCTATTTAATGGAGGATCTTTCTAAGGATTTGGTTCATTATTCAGAAAAGCTTGACGTTGATCCTGAACGTTTGAAAGCCTTAGAAGACAGACTCGATACCATCAATACACTTAAAACAAAATATGGTCAAAGTATTGAACTCATTCTCTCACATTACGACAGATTATGTGTTGAGCGAGAAAACTTAGAATCAATAGAAACTAGGATTAATGAAGTCAATAAAACGATATCTAAAAAAATGGAAGCATATTTTAATGAAGCATCTAAGTTGTCTGAGTTACGATTAAAAGCAGCTAAAGCGTTTGAAAAGGCATTAGAGCACGAATTACATGAACTCAACATGAAAGAGGCTTCTTTTAAAATTGAATTAATTGAAAACCGTTCTGTAAGAAGAATGGGAATCGACGAAATAGATTTTTTAATAACGACAAATATAGGACAACCTTTTAGACCTTTAAAGAAAGTGGTCTCTGGGGGTGAACTCTCAAGATTGATGCTTGCAATTAAAATCGTGATTGGTCGAATTGATGAAGTTTCAACACTTGTCTTTGATGAAATCGATACGGGTATTAGTGGGATTACTGCGAACATAGTCGGAGAAAAATTATCCAAAATTGCAATGAACAGTCAGATTATCTGTATTACCCATCTACCACAGATTGCCGTTTATGCGGATCATCACTATCTAATTGAAAAATCATCAGATGGCACTCAAACCGAAACGGTATTGTCTAAACTGGATGAAACAAAGGTGGAAGACGAAATTGGTCGCTTGGTGGGTGGTGCTAAGGTAACAGAGTCAACAACACAGCACGCACGCGAGATGTTGAAAAATGCGAGAGATAAAAAAATCATTTTGAGGCATTGAAATGGATTGGTTGATAAGATTTTTGTACAGCCTGTTAACGGGGAGCCTGATGTTTGTCGTTTTGACACGTCTGGCACCAAAATTGAAGAAAGATACGAAATTAAAGCACGGGATAACGGTGCTTTATTTGGCTATCATGATGACAAGAGTTGAATTGATTCACCTTGATACAGTCTTGATTTTTCATCTTGGACTTATGTTGTTGATGCGATTTATGTATCAAATTTCATCATTTGTGTCAGCAATGTCTGTGATGCTACTTTATTTGATGTCAATTATTGCTTCAATGGTGGCTTCCAATCTAATCCTACTGGTCGATGGGAATTTATTGGACTATAGAACGCTATATGCATCTGGAAATTTCTTAGCAAACGTTTTTTATTTTGGTGGTTTGCTTACCTTACTGAGTTACTATAGAATGGTGGTTTCTCAGTTTAAAAAGTACGCTCAAAATAACATTCGACTGGATTTGGTGATGCTATTAAGCAATTTGGGATTATTTTCATTGGTGATTCTCTATCAGAGATTGACCTTTGAAAATATGGCGAAATTCACAGCAAATGGTGTGCTGAGAGTCCCTAATTCGTCTGCGTTCACAGGCTATTTTCTCGTGAGCTTTCTATTTGTTACGGTTATGATCCTCGTGTTAATCATCTTAGTGAATCGAACTTTTATGGTCGATCGTAACCTTGAAAACTATAAATTTAAAGCTGAAACCGATGTCATGACGGGTGCGCTCAGTAGAGAGGCTGGCTTAACACATTTAAAATCTGAAATGGCGAGAGCGGTTAGGTTTAAATATGATTTGACGATTGCTTATGTGGACATTAATGATTTAAAAGTTGTCAACGATAGATGGGGACATAAAGAAGGCGACCGATTAATTAAAGCAATTTCATTGAATATACAATCGTCACTAAGAGAGTTTGATGTCGTATCGAGATTAGGAGGGGATGAATTTTTAATAATTTTCACAAGATGTAACAAGCAACAAGCCCAAAGAGTTTGGAGAAGAATTACAGATGAATTTTTAAAGGTGA
The DNA here is from genome assembly GCF_058683495.1 of Fusibacter sp. QWL-12. Lineage (NCBI taxonomy): Bacteria > Bacillati > Bacillota > Clostridia > Eubacteriales > Fusibacteraceae > Fusibacter > Fusibacter sp. QWL-12. Next base: position 333,967 of record NZ_CM178745.1, on the reverse strand, counting down.
ATTCTGTGGGTGAGTATAAGTTTAAAATTAGTGCAAGTGTTGGTATAACACAGTTTGACGCAACAAAACACACTACTTTATTGAGCTTTGTACACGAAGCGGACGAAGAAATGTATGCACAAAAGAAAACAATAAAGGCATCCAAATTGTAAAATCACTACAAAAGATGGTCAAATGTATTTAAATTTCATGGGTTTAAGATAAAATAGGGGTATATATATGGAAAAGATGAACAGTTACATAAACGAATATGAAGCTTTTCTTGTTGATCACAAGAAATTATCGACGAATACGCTATTGTCTTACAAAAGAGACTTAAAGTTTTTTTGTGAGTATGTGAGTTCAAATTTAAAGCTAGACGATTTAACTCAAGTTTCGCCGGTAGATATGATGACTTACACGATTTTTCTTAAGAAATCTGGAAAAGCAAATGCGACAATTTCTAGAACGATTGCGTCGCTTAGAACCTTTTATTCGTTTTTACACCACAAAGGGTATATGGTAAGCAATCCAACAACTGAACTGGAAGCACCGAAGCAAGATCGTAAAATGCCACAGGTATTAACGCTTGCTGAGGTTGAAAGATTACTTTCAAGACCTGATGTGCGTACATCTATAGGCAAAAGGGATAAAGCTATGATTGAGCTTCTCTATGCTACTGGTATTCGCGTTTCTGAATTGATTTCCTTAACACTTTCCGATATCAACACAACCATGGGGTATATAAAGTGTAAAGGGGCAAACAAGACAAGAGTGATTCCGCTAGGGTCAATGGCTTCAAGAGCGATTGACATCTATTTGAAAGATGGTAGGGGTCAGCTTGTTTCTGAAGATGAAGATGCCTTATTTGTGAATTATTATGGAAAAAAATTGACGCGTCAAGGGTTTTGGAAAGTGATAAAACGCTATTCAGAAGAAGCGAATATTCACAAATCAATTACACCGCATACGCTGAGACATTCTTTTGCATTTCACTTAATTCAAAATGGCGCAGATTTAAAATCGGTTCAAGAAATGTTAGGTCATTCTGATGTTGCAACAACTCAGATATACCTTGAAATGTCGAATGCTAAGCTGAGAGATATCTATGAAAAAACACACCCTAGAGCCTAATTAGGCTCTTTTTTAATTAGCCGCAGTCAGTTTACTTAAACCATAACTAAGCAAATGTATAACTGAGATTCGGTAAAAAAATATAGGAGGAACACTATGGTTAATCGCGTGGTATTATTTGTACTTGATAGCGTGGGAATTGGCGCTTTGCCAGACTCAGAACAATTTGGTGATATCGGTGTCAGTACACTGGGTCACATTGCAAAATCGACAGATCATTTTAAAATTCCAAATTTAAGAAAATTAGGCGTAGGCAACATTGACGGTATCGATTATATCGATGCAGATCCAAATCCAATAGGCGCATTTGGCAGAAGCTTAGAAGCTTCTAATGGTAAAGATACTACGACAGGTCATTGGGAAATTGCAGGACTTAAAATTGAACAACCATTTAAAACCTATCCGGATGGCTTTCCGCCACATATTATAAATGCATTTGAAGCACAAACAGGTCGAAAGGTGCTTTGTAATAAACCTGCATCAGGCACAGTTGTCTTAGATGAACTGGGTGAAGAGCATATGAAAACAGGAAATCCGATTGTTTATACATCAGCAGATTCAGTATTTCAAATTGCTGCACATGAGGACATCATTCCTTTAGATGAGCTCTATCGCATGTGTCAAATTGCAAGAGATATCCTAGTTGGGGATGATCAGGTTGCCAGAGTTATTGCGAGACCATTCGTAGGTGAACCGGGAAATTTCCAAAGAACTTCAAACAGAAGAGATTATAGCATAAAACCATTTGAGAAAACGGTTCTTGATTATGCAAAAGAAGCTGGGTACGACGTAAGAGCGGTTGGTAAAATCGTTGACATTTACGATGGCGAAGGCATCACACACGATGTTCATACGAAGGATAATATGGATGGTGTCGATCAGACACTGAATTATTTAAAAGAAGATTTCAAGGGCATTCTATTTACTAACCTAGTAGATTTTGATGCAAAGTTCGGTCATAGAAGAGATGTCGCTGGCTATCGTCAAGCGATTGAAGAGGTGGATGCAAGATTGCCAGAATTATTTAATGCAATGAAGCCTTCTGACCTACTTATCATTCTTGCAGATCATGGCAATGATCCCGCATATAGTGGTACCGATCATACAAGAGAATATATTCCTTTGTTGATTTATGGTGATGCTGTAAAAGCAGGCACAAATATTGGTACACGTCAAACCTTTGCTGATGTAGCTGCAACTGTATCAGACATTTTAGGTATCCCAGCTACTGCAAACGGAACAAGCTTTAAAAATGAAATTTTAAAATAAAGGTCTTAGGAGGCAAAAATGGATCAACTGCTCTTGAAAATGAGTGAAGCAAAAGCATATATTGAGTCAAAGCTCACTGTTCAACCTGAATTAGGTTTGATACTCGGCTCAGGTTTGGGAATTATGGCAGAGGAGATTGAATCACCTATAAAAATTAAGTATTCTGAAATTCCTCATTTTCCAGTATCTACTGTAGAAGGTCACGAGGGTCAATTTGTCGTAGGTAAACTCAACGGTAAAAACGTCATTGCGATGCAAGGGCGCTTTCACTACTATGAAGGTTACACGATGCAAGAAGTGACATTCCCTGTGAGAGTATTAAAAGCTTTAGGCGTGAAACATTTGATTTTAACCAACGCTGCTGGCGGTACAAACGAATCTTTCAGCGGTGGTACACTGATGCTGATTACAGATCAAATCAATATCATGGGTGTCAATCCATTAATCGGTAAAAACGAAGCTGAGCTTGGACCTAGATTCCCAGATGCTTCAAGTATTTATAGCCCTGAGTTCAATGCACAAATACTTGATGAAGCAAAAGCTTTGAATATTGATCTCAAGCAAGGGGTCTATTTCTATTTTACTGGTCCTGCTTACGAGACGCCTGCTGAAGTTAGACTTGCTAAAATGTTAGGCGGAGATGCCGTAGGTATGTCAACTGCTCCTGAGGCACTTGTAGCAGCACATATGGGTATGAAAGTAACAGGTATCTCATGTATTACAAATATGGCTGCCGGCATTCAAAAGACAGCTTTAAATCATCAAGAAGTTGTAGAAGTTGCAAATCGAGTTCAAAGCACATTTATCAAACTTGTGAATCGAATTATCGAAATTGCATAATTAGGAGGCGGCAATGCGTATAGTTGATGTAATCAATAAGAAAAAACACGGAGAGTCATTATCAAAAGCTGAAATTGACTTTTTTATAGAAGGATATACTAAAGGTGAAATTCCTGATTACCAAGCGTCTGCTCTATTAATGGCAATCTATTTTAAGGGAATGGAAGCTCAAGAAATTGCAGATTTAACGGATGCCATGGTGCGTTCTGGCGATCAAGTGGACCTTAGCAGAATTGAAGGCATCAAGGTTGACAAGCACTCAACTGGTGGTGTAGGTGATAAAATCAGCTTAATCGTTATTCCACTCGTTGCTTCAGTGGGAGTTCCTGTAGCCAAAATGTCAGGCAGAGGCCTCGGTCATACAGGTGGTACCATCGATAAACTAGAAGCGATTGAAGGTTTTAAAGTTGAGCTTAGCAATGAAGACTTTATCAACAACGTTAACCAATATAAAATGGCAATCGTAGGACAGTCAGGCAATCTGACACCTGCAGATAAAAAACTATATGCTTTAAGAGATGTAACGGGTACGATCGATAGTATCCCATTAATTGCAAGCTCAATTATGAGTAAAAAAATTGCCGCAGGCACAGATGCAATCGTTCTCGATGTTAAAGTTGGCTCGGGTGCGTTTATGAAATCGCTTGATGATGCTAGGGAACTAGCAAAAACCATGGTTGCTATCGGTAACTCACTCAATAGAAAAACAGTTGCTGTAATTACGAACATGGATCAACCACTTGGACATGAAGTGGGTAATGCAAACGAAATCCAAGAGGCGATAGAAGTACTTAGTGGTCATGGCGCTGAAGACGAAACTGAAGTTGCACTTACAATCGCATCGTATATGGCTGTGTTGGGTGGTGCTTTTGAGAACATCGAACAAGCGCGCAAACACTTTGAAGCATTGATTGCTTCTGGTGAAGCAATTGAGATTCTTAAAAAATTCGTTCAAATCCAAGGTGGCAATCCAGAAGTAATCTCTAACCCTGAATTATTACCAAAAGCTTCAAAACACATTGAAGTTAAGGCAGATCTTGAAGGCTATGTCGCTGGATTTGATGCTGAAAAAATTGGTATATCAGCAATGATGCTCGGTGCTGGTAGACGTAAAAAGGAAGATGCAATTGATTTTGCAGCAGGCATCACACTTAAAAAGAAAATTGGTGAACATGTCAATTTAGGAGATGTACTCTGTGTACTTCATACAAATGCAGAAGATACAAATGAGGCTGAACGTATGGCGAGAACCGCTTTCGTCGTTAGCAATCATCACCCTGGTGAGGTTAAATACATCTATGAGATTATCGAGTAGGTAAATAGATTAGAAGTATGAATCATAGATCTGCAAGATAACCACACCCCATTTATTAGATAAAATAAGTGGGGTGTTTTTTAATTGAAGCTTTTTATTATATAATAAGAAGGGATCAGTTGGGTTTAAGTTGTCTTTCATTTTAGATAACGTTATAATAATAAGAGTTGACTCAAATTGGAGGCTTAAGATGGTACAAAGGGTTGAAGACATACTACTTAAGTTAACAGAAATTGCAAACCGATTAAATACGTCTTTTTATTTCGTAGGCGGCTGTGTTCGTGATGCCTTTTATCACAAGCCGAGTTTTGATATCGATCTTGCAATGAACGATGCCCTGTTCCTTGAAGCCATTAAAATTTTTGACATCACGCAGACCAGCGAGTTTATGACCGCTACTCTGAATATTGCACCTTATCAAATCGACCTAGCCGTATTTAGAACTGAAACATATCTTGCAAATAAAGGGCTACCAGATGTTATTATCAGTGATCTAGAGGGCGATCTGAAACGCAGGGATTTTACAATTAATACAGGCTATGTTGAAGTGACACCACAGTCCATTTCAGACCTGCTAGACCACTCTGGACCTATCATAGTATCTTATTCTCACCCGCTTTTTTTGCAGGATATTGAACAGAAACGCATAAGAACGCTTCACGATGATAGCTTTTACGAGGATCCCTCACGATTAATGCGCGCGGTTAAGTATATGGTAACGCTTGATTTGTCACTAGAATTATTAACTGAAGTGCAGTTTAAAAGAGCGATTCAAGAAAATTGGTTAAATCATTTTTCAAAAGCGAGATATAAAAAAATCCTTCTTAAGTACATAGAGGATGACCGATATTCAGAGCTTCTAATGCACCTGAATGAACATCGTCTACTGATTGAGTTAGAGCCTGAAACCAGTGAAAAAGCAAAGCCAAACAAAAGTGTTAAAGCGAGTAGAATTAGTGAGTTGATGGGTCAAGTAATCACGCTTCTCCCTAATCTATCAGTAAATGAAATGCAGCAGATGGAGCTGTTAGCCTACTATACATCTAATCTGATGTTCTGGGTAAATACGACTAAAACCATAAGTAGAGGGATCAATCGAACCCAAGTGGTATTAGAACGACTTAGTTTAGAGTCGATTTTAGATATTGATTTGTTTGATTTGCTTTCGCCTTTCAGCGATTTTGAATTAGGGATAGCATGGATTGCTTCACAGACACCACGAACTAGTGAAAATATTAAAAAATACATCAAAGAGCTTAAGCCACTTAAGATTATGATTAATAGAAAAGCACTAATTGAAAGAAACCTCCCCATCACCTATAACAAGCGTTCAACCTTGGGGGCTTTGCAACGTTATAAAATAGAGCAATTAAAATCAATGACTTTTGAAGACGAAATAAAATGGATTGAGAGCAAATTATATGAGCATAGATATTAAATTGGAAGCCTTTGAAGGACCTTTGGATCTTCTATTACACTTAATAACAAGAGAAGAAGTTGATATTTACGATATTCCTATCGTCAGTATTACTTCACAATATCTAGAAGTAATTGATAACCTATCAAATCTCGATTTAGATACTGCTACTGAGTTTATCGTTATGGCGGCAACCCTTATTGAAATCAAGTCGAGAATGCTGTTACCCGATCGAAACGATATGGAGGTTTTCGATTACAGTAACGAAGATCCAAGAAGAGAGTTGGTTAAACGATTGGTTGAGTACAAGCAGTTTAAAGAAATTGCAAGCTTACTTCGTGAAACCGAGGGCACACTGGATGAGGTCGTCTTTAAAGAGCAGTCCGATTTAAGCCAATATGTGGATCACGTAAGTAAAGAAACACTTAACGAATCCATGGATCAAATGCTTTTAGTAGAAGCCATACAGCGTGTGCTGGTTAAAATCAATCGATTTGACGACGGAAGACAAAAGTACTTTAAAGGCATCAAACGCGATGCGCACACAGTCGATGATAAGCTTAGCAAAATACGCAATAGGATATTAACCGAAGAGTGCTTTGAGTTTTCAACCTTGTTTGATGAGTTCATCACAAGAGAAGAGGTGGTTGTCACCTTCTTAGCGATTCTTGAATTGCTTAAACTAAAAGAAATCAGAATCGTCCAAGAAACTATTTTTGGTGAAATCTCTATTCGTAAAAGAGCACTTGAGGATCGTCAAGAAGAGCTTGTCGATGAAGATGAAGCGGATGAGAACACACAAGTCGTTATGACTGATCTATAAATAATTGAACTGTAAATAACTGAACTGTAAATAACTGAAATAAGACTATATATGTAATTAATTAATCTTGAAGTATTATTTTAGGTTAAATTCCAGATAAAGTGAGAGGAACGATATGGAAACCAACGTTAACTATAAATCAGTAATAGAATCGCTTTTGTTTGCATGGGGAGAGCCACTCAGTCTAAGTAAAATTGCAAAAATTCTAGACTTGAAGGCATCTGTAGTTGAAGAAGTGATCGAAGAAATGATAGAGACCTTCAAGAAGGAAGGCAGAGGCATACAAATCGTTGAGGTAAATAAGCATTATCAGCTGAGTACACTGAGAGCCAATTATGCCTATATCGAACAACTCTGTGCGACAAGTCGTAATAAAGGCCTTTCTAATTCTGCGTTAGAGGTACTTGCCATAATCGCATACAAGCAACCTATAACGAAGCTGGATATAGAACAAATTAGAGGCGTTAACTCTGATGGGCCACTTCAAAATCTCGTGGAAAGAGAACTCGTTCAAGTGATGGGAAGACTTGAAAAAATTGGACGACCACAGATCTATGGCACGACAGATACCTTTCTTAAGAGTTTTGGCTTTAAGACCTTAATGGATCTACCTGAAGTGGGCGATTTTGTTGAGACGATTACTTCGAGAACAACCAAATCAGCTCAGGTAGAAGAAGATGGAACAGAAGATGCAACAGAAGATGCAACAGAAGATGCAACAGAAGATGCAACAGAAGATGCGTTAGAGGATGTAATAGAAGTACTTGAAGATGAAGCAATAGAAAATGGAATTGATCAAAAGGATGACACAATCGATACTATATCTGAAGAAGAGGCATAAGATGATTGAAATTAAACCATTAGAATCTCGTATAACAAGTTGGCGGGAAGTTTCATATGAAATCGAAAATTTATTTTTTGAAAGACAGCTTGCAAATTTGAATTTTAAGCGCTTTGTGGTTAAGGATGGAGATGCGATTATCGGTGCTGGTCAATACGCATTTGTCAGTGAAGGGTGCGTTTTGATCAATGCGGTCCATGTCGCTGAAAACGAAAGACGTATTGCCCTCGGTGAAGGTCTTTTAAGAGCAATGCTAAATAGTGCCGAGATCAGTGGTGCAAAATCAGCTATATTCACAGGAAATGAAATTGAGTGTGCGTTCTACCGTCATGTTTTAAAAGGGGAGTGTGAAGACTTTGACAAAGATAAAGTCATTATTAATGAAAATCTATCTACTGAACTACCTCATATGAACTTAAAGGATGCAATAGTGCTTCCAAGCATTCTGGCATTTTTTGATCAACCCTGCAAAGGGACTAAAAAGAAATAATTGTATACAGCTATTCAAAAAGCCTATCATACAATTTGAATGAAAAATTGCAATTTTATAAAGAATTCCTCCAAAAATGAAATAATCCTTGCAAAACAACCTTGATATGATATGATTGTAAGTGAGAGTAAAAGGAGGATTCCAATGGCTAATTCAAAAGAAAATTTGACCATTCACATCAACGAAGCTTGGTGTAAAGGTTGTGGTATTTGTATAGCGTTTTGTCCTAAAAAAGTTCTAGGTTTCAATGAAAATGGCAAGGTGACGATGCTTGACAGAGAAAACTGTATCAAGTGTGGTATGTGCCAAATGAGATGCCCAGATTTTGCAATTTTTTTAGGAGGTAAAGAATAATGGCTAAGAAAGTCAAATTTCTACAAGGAAACGAAGCTTGTGTAGAAGGCGCATTAATGGCGGGTATGACATTTTATTCAGGCTATCCGATTACACCTTCAACAGAAATCGCTGAATTATCAGCTGAGAAACTACCTAGAATTGGTGGTAAGTTTATCCAAATGGAAGATGAAATCGCAGGTATCGCTGCTGCTATAGGGGCATCTTTAACAGGTGCTAAAGCAATGACTGCTACATCTGGTCCAGGCTTTTCACTCAAACAAGAAAACATCGGTTATGCTGCACTTGCTGAGGTGCCAGTGGTAATCGTCAACGTACAACGTGGTGGTCCAAGTACTGGTTTACCAACTGCACCAGGTCAAGGTGATTTGATGCAAGCAATGTGGGGAACACATGGGGATCATCCTGTTATTTGTTTAACACCAGATTCAGTTAAAGAGACGTTTGACTTAACCATCAGAGCGTTTAATCTAGCTGAGAAATACAGAACGCCAGTCATCTTATTAACAGATGAAATCACAGGTCACATGAGAGAAAAAATCGAGATTCCAGATGCGTCTGAAATCGAAGTTTACAATAGAATTAAACCAAACCAAGGCGATGAGTACAAAGCATACAAAGTTTATGATGGGGATTTAGTACCTAAAATGGCTGACTTTGGCTCAGGCTTTAGATATCATGTAACAGGACTTATGCATGATGAAACAGGCTTCCCTAGCAACAGTACAAAAAATGCTGGTGTATTAATGGATCGTTTAATGGCTAAAATTGAAGACAATTTAGATGATCTAATCACATATGAAGAAATTGAAGTAGCTGATGCTGAGTACTTAATCGTATCTTACGGTGGTACTGCAAGAACGGCTAAAGCAGCGATCAAAACACTTAGAAACGAAGGCATCAAAGTTGGTTTATTCAGACCAATTACGGTATGGCCTTTCCCAGAAAAACAAATCGAGGCACTTAGCAAAAAAGTTAAAAATATCCTCGTTGCCGAATTAAACTACGGACAAATGGTGCGTGAAGTTGAGCGCGTCGTAAAAGGTAATTGTGATGTTCGCCACTGTGGTAAAGCAAATGGCGAAGTATTAACCCCTGAAGAATTGATCCGTGCATTTAAGGAGGTATTATAATGAATCATCCATTGGCTGAAGGCTTTTTCCGTATGGAAAAATTACCACACATCTGGTGTCCAGGTTGTGGTCACGGTATTATCATGGCATCTATCGCGCGTGCGATTGATAAGCTTGGCTTAGATAAAGATAAAGTTTGTATCGTTTCTGGTATCGGTTGTTCTTCGAGAGCGCCTGGTTATATGGATTTCAACACACTTCATACAACACATGGTAGAGCACTTGCATTTGCAACAGGTGTCAAACTTGCAAACCCTGAATTAGAAGTAATCGTTATCGCTGGTGATGGTGACTTATCTGCAATTGGCGGTAATCACTTAATCCATGCAGCAAGAAGAAATATCGGATTAACGACGATTTGTTTTAACAATAACATCTATGGTATGACTGGCGGTCAATACTCTCCAACAACACCAACCTCTGAAAAAGGAACGACAGCGCCATACGGTAACATTGATAAACCTTTCGATATTACACAGCTTGCTATCGGAGCAGGTGCAACATATGCAGCTAAAACGACAGCGTATCATGTACCACAAATGGATAAATTAATGGAAGCAGCAATTGCGCATAAGGGCTTCTCACTTGTTGAAGCAATCTCAATCTGTCCAACTTACTACGGACGTAAGAATAAAAAAGGTTCTGCAGTCGATATGATGAACTTCCTTAAAGATAGCTTCATCGATCACAAAGTTGCAGAGAAATTACCTCCAGAGAAAAAAGAAGGTAAGTTCTTAATCGGTGAGTTCCTCAACAAAGTCGAACCAGAGTACACTGAGCAATATGATAAAATCATCGCTCAGTTGAAAAAATAGTCGAGGGGAGAAGACGATGAGCAAACAATTGGAATTAAGATTATCAGGTTCAGGTGGTCAAGGCCTTATAACAGCTGGGATCATCTTAGCAGAAGCTGCTCTTAAAGATAATAAAAATGCAATTCAAACGCAAAGTTATGGACCAGAAGCAAGAGGTGGGGCAAGTAAAGCAGAAGTAATCATCAGTGAAACAAGTATTGACTTCCCAAAAGTTACTTTACCGAACATGACTTTAGCTTTAACACAAATTGCGAGCGATAAATATATCAAAGATATCACAGAAGATGGTACAATAATAATAGATGATAGTATTACACTGCCTGCAGGCGTTACCGCAAAGAATGTCTACAAGGTGCCGATAATTAAAACGGCTATTAACGAAGTTGGTAAAGAGATCGTAGCAAACATCGTAGCACTTGGACTAATCGTTGGACTTACTGGAATCGTGTCTAGAGAAAGCTTAGAATTAGCAATTATGGCGCGCATTCCTAAAGGCACTGAAGATCTAAACCGATTAGCACTTGAAAAAGGTTATGAGTTGGCTAAACAAGTGTGATACAAACATCAATAACAAAAAGTTGAGGTGTTCATATGAGTCAATCGGATTTATTAAGTCGCATTAGGCAACAGTATCTTACCTTAAGTAAAAGTCATAAGAAAATAGCAGATTATATTTTGTCTAACTACGATAAGGTCGCCTTTATGACCGCTTCAGCACTAGGGAAAAACGTCGATATCAGCGAGTCTACAGTTGTAAGGTTTGCAGGGTCGATTGGATATGACGGCTATCCTGAATTACAAAAGGAATTACAAGAAACCATTAAAACCAAGTTGACCACGGTTCAACGTTTTGAAATGTCAAAAGATCATACAGAGTCTGAGTATCTTACAAAGATTATGTTAAGTGATATCGACAATATCAGACAGACCATCGATCAGTTCGATCCTGAAGTTTTAAGTAATTTCATCGATGAGATCATTAAGGCAAAGAAGGTTTATATTTTAGGGTTACGTAGTTCTTCAGTCTTAGCCAACTATTTGGGTTTTTATCTCAATTTCATCTTACCGGAAATTCACGTTATTCATGAGACGGCACAAGATGTTTACGATCAATTACTCAATATGTCAAAAGACGATGCAATGATTGTATTATCCTTCCCAAGATATTCAAAGAGGACGTACGACTGTGTTGATTATGCAATCAAGAACGAGACGACCATCTTAGGAATAACGGATGGACTAAATTCACCACTCTTTGAGAAGGTGAAGTATTGTTTAACTGCAAAGTATAACATGAACACCTTTATCGATTCCTTTGTTGCACCAATGAGTTTGATCAATGCTTTGATTATTGGACTGAGTCTTAAAAAAGAGGGCGTTGAGAAAAACCTTGAAAAACTGGAGCGTATCTGGGGGGATTATGGTGTATATGGCTTGAAATAATTACGAGGCATGAGCAATCATGCCTTTTTCATTTGTAAATAGACACAAATTAGGCTATAATTTAGGAGGAGAGCTATATCTGCATAAGATATAGTATTTTAATTTTGACGCATTACAAGGTGATAAAATGACTTATTTACAAATAGCAGTTGATGGACCTGCAGGTTCTGGAAAGAGTACTGTAGCAAAGCAAATAGCAGAGAAGTTAAACATAACTTATTTAGATACTGGAGCGATGTATCGCGCAGTTACCTATAAAGCCTTAGAATCTAAAATAGATTTGCAGGATGCATCCGCATTAAAGGAAGTGGTCGATCACATGACCATTCAGTTTAATCATAACCGCATAGCAGTGGATAGTGTTGATGTTTCTGAAGCGATCAGAACGCAGAATGTCACTTTAAACGTTTCATTGGTTTCTGCGGATGCTTACGTAAGGGCAGAAATGGTGAAAAGACAACAGGCGATTGCGCAGGGACAGTCTGTTATCATGGATGGTAGAGACATTGGTACGACGGTTTTACCCAATGCGCAGTATAAATTCTTTTTAGTTGCCGATCCTCGTGAACGTGCGAGAAGAAGACTAGCTGAGCTTACAGCAAAAGGTTTTACCGGTGATCTAGATGAAATTGTTGCAGATATTATAAGACGAGATACCTTTGATTCGAGTAGAGAAGTGTCGCCGCTTAAAAAAGCAGAAGATGCTATAGAAATTGATACAACGCATATGACAATTGAAGAAGTAATAGAAGAAATCTTGAAGGCGGTTAAGATCTAAGCGTCTTAGGGAGGTAAAATGAATTTATTATATAAGATTTGTAGAAAAGGTGCTTATCTTTATTATAAGCTCTTCTTTAAATTTGAGATTGAAGGCTTTGATCAGATTGATTGGTCACAAAACTATGTGGTGTGTGGCAATCACCTCAATCTACAAGATCCATTTGTAATTGGAGGACTTTTGCCGATCAGTACTAGATTTATGGCTAAAAAAGAGCTATTTAAACATCGAATTGTCGCAGCGTTTTTAACTAAAATTGGCGTATTCCCGGTAGATAGGGATGCAAACGATCTTAAGGCAATTAAAACAGCACTTGGGATTCTTAAAAATGGAGAGAGTCTTGGTTTATTTCCAGAGGGAACTCGTAACAAAGGTTATGAACCACTTGAAGTTAAGGCTGGAATGTCAATGTTAGCGATTAAAACAAAAACACCTGTTTTGGCCATTACTATTGATTCATTTTATAAGTTTAGAAAACCCTTAAGAGTTGTTTTTCATGAACCGATAGATTTGTCCCAGTATTATGATCAGAAGTTAACTTCAGACGAGTTTGAGGTCATTTCAAAATCGATACTGGATAAAATTTACTCTGATTTGAAGTATTACAGACCAGAAAATGCACCTAAGAAGTAAATTTAGTATAATGCTCCAAAGGCTATATCAGTATAATGAAATTCTAAGGAAATGTTCATCGTTCCTTGGTAGACACAGGCTATTTATTATGTTATAATGACGAGGTTTATATGAAAATACGAGTTGCAGAGCATTCTGGTTACTGCTATGGCGTCAAAAGAGCAGTAAGTCTCTTAGAAAATCTCATCGAAGAAAAAAGCAAGGTTTATACGCTTGGACCTATTATTCACAATCAGCAGGTAACGGATTATTATCATGAAAAAGGTGTTTTAATCATTGATAAAATAGCCGATTTAGGCGATAATGAAATAGATGGTGCTTTAGTGGTGATTCGATCTCATGGAGCGCCTAAAAGTGTATATGAAGAAGCTGAATTAAAGGGCATTAAGCTTAAAGATGCCACTTGTCCTTATGTAAAAAAAATTCAAAATACAGTTTCAACTTATGCATCTAAAGGGTATAATATAATCATTGTAGGCGATTCGAAACATCCCGAGGTTATTGGCATTAATGGTTGGTGTGATAATCAAGCTAAAATCATTAAAACGATCGAAGACGTGGAACTAATTCCGTCCGATCAGCGTCCTACATGTGTTGTCGCTCAAACAACCTTCAATATTAATTTATGGAAGGCAATCAGCGAACAACTTGAAGCAAAACTTGAGGACTGTGTCATTATTAACACCATTTGTCTCGCTACAGAGCAAAGACAACAGGCAGTGATAGCACTTGCCTCCGAAGTTGATCTTATGATCGTCGTAGGTGGTAAGCACAGTTCAAACACGATTAAATTAGCTGAGCTATGTGCTTTGCAAACCAAAACAATTCATATTGAAACTAAGGATGATTTAAACGGCGAAGCGTTGAAAGGTACACGAAGCATTGGTATTACAGCCGGAGCGTCTACGCCTGATTGGATAATCCAGTCGGTCATTCTTAAAATAGAAAACGAAGGCGAGGTATTTTTTTAATGGATAATCACAATTCAATGGCTGAAATGATGGAGCAAATCGAAGAATCATTGAAAATTCCAAGAAAAGGGTCAATTGTTAAAGGAAGCATAATTCAAGTTAATGCTGATGTTATCATAGTTAACATTGGCTATAAATCTGACGGCGTAATCCCAAGAAATGAAGTGTCAGCAGATGCTAACTTCGATTTGAAAGCTAATTTCAAAGAAGGCGATGAACTAGATGTTTATATCGTCAACCATGATAATGGTGAAGGAAACGTTTTACTTTCATTAAGAAAAGTAAACGTAGACAAAGATTGGGAAGAATTAGAAGCAATTCACGAAAAAGACCAACCAATTCTTGTAAGAGTAACTGAATCTGTTAACGGCGGATTAATTGCTTTCTACAAAGAAATCAGAGGTTTTGTTCCAGCTTCACAACTTTCTGACAGATTTGTTAAAAACTTAAAACCATATATTGGTCAAGAGTTAAAAGTTAAAGTAATCGAAATTAACAAACAAAAGAAAAGAGCAGTCTTCTCTCATAAAGAATTTGCAGTTCTTGAAAAACAAGCTGCTAGAGAAGCATTCTGGTCGACTATTGAAGTTGGTCAAGTTGTAAAAGGCGAAGTTAAACGTATTACAAACTTCGGCGCATTCGTTGATATCGGTGGTATGGACGGTTTAGTTCACGTTACTGAAATGAGCTGGGGAAGAATTAAACCAGTTAACGAATTCGTAAGAGTTGGTCAAACAGTTGAAGTTAAAGTGATTGACGCAAACAAAGACGAAAACAAAATTTCACTTTCAATCAAACAATTAACACCAGAACCATGGGAAACTTTCGCTGACAGATATGAAGTTGGTGGCGTTTACGAAGGTAAAGTGGTTAACTTAACTGATTTTGGTGCGTTTGTTGAGCTTGAACCAGGCATCGAAGGTTTAGTTCACGTATCACACATCGCTAAAGAGCATGTTGAAAAACCTGCTGATGTGTTAAAAGTGAACCAAACAGTTGAAGTAAAAATTCTTGAGTACGTTGCAGAAGAAAAGAAAGTTAAACTTTCTATGAAAGCTGTTAATGAGCCAACTGAAGAAGAAGTAACTGAAGCAGTAGACGCTGAATAAGATTAATAAAGAAAAGAATTTTAAAAGCCGATGAATAATCGGCTTTTTTAAAACCTAAAATTGGGTATATACTTTTTAGAGTTGAATCACACTATGGGGGTTTTTATGGAAGGCTATGAAAAGTTTAAAGAAAGAGTATTCAGTAAGACTAAGTTAGATCTTTCATTATACAAAGAAAGACAAATGAAGCGCCGTATAGAATCTTTGATTACGCGTCATGGCTTAAAGGATTTTGAAGCTTATTTCAAATTAATCGATACAAACAAAGATGCATTTGATGAATTTATCAATTATTTGACTATTAACGTATCCGAGTTTTATCGTAATCCTACTCAATGGGATGTTCTAAGAGAAGATATATTTCCAACATTACTAAAAAAGACAAAGCATCCAAAAATTTGGTCGGCTGCTTGTTCAACGGGTGAAGAGCCTTATTCATTAGTCATGTGCTTAAGCGAGTTTTTACCATTAAAGGACATCAAGATTTTAGCAGTAGATTTCGATACTGAAGCACTCAACAAAGCTAAAGTTGGCGTTTACAGTGATAAAAGTATCAAAAATGTACCTGAAGCTTATGTAAAGAAATACTTTGAACCAATAGGCAAAAGTTTTAAAATCAAAGATGAAATCAAAGCATGTGTTGAATTTAAGAAAATGAATTTACTTTTAGATGAATATCCAAAGGGATTTGATTTGATTGTTTGCCGAAATGTTATGATTTATTTCACAGAGGAAGCAAAAGATGAGATGTATAAGAAATTCTACGGCTCATTATCTCCAGACAGTTATTTCTTTGTCGGTAGCACAGAGCAAATTATTCAACCACAAAGATATAATTTTGAATCAAATAAGACGTTCTTCTATTATAAGAAGTAAATAATAACACTTAAAGTTATCAAGTTTTCCTTGTTATATCTAAAATCAGAAAAGGACTCTAACCTAGTCGATAGGTAGAGTCCTTCTTTATTTAACAGTGATCTCGCTTGTGGAAAATCTAAAGGCTTAATGCCTGAAAATTTTTATTTATTGATAAAGTCTCTCTAGTTCGTCGATTAACTCCCCAACATAAGCGACAGCTGATTCGACAGGTGCAGTAGTTGACATGTCAATGCCAGCCATGAGGGCGAGATCCAGTGGACGTTTTGTTCCGCCTGCAGCCAAAACAGATAACCATCTGTCTACTGCGGGTTGTCCTTCAGACATGATTTGCTTTGAAACCGCTGTAGAAATCGTTAACCCTGCTGAATAGGTGTAAGGATATAAGCCCATATAGTAATGTGGCTGTCTCATCCAAGTCATACCAGCCGCATCATCGATGACGACTGTATCGCCCCAGAAGGTTTTAATCACATCGAGTTTGGTTTCGTTAAACCATTTAGCCGTAAGTGGTCCGCCGCTTTCAGCCTGTGCGTAGACACGTCTTTGGAATTCCGCTTCAAGTAAATGTGTAACGAAATTATGATAGTAAGTGCCCATCATTTGAAGGATGACCCAACGCTTCATTTCTGGCGAATCATCGGTTTTCATTAAATGATTTGCAAGTAGAATTTCGTTCATAGTAGAAGGTGCTTCAATGAAATAGATAGATGGACGCGTATCGAAAATTCTTTGAGTTTTATTTGCAAGTGTAAAATGTCCAGCATGTCCAAGCTCATGAGCAAGTGTAAATGCAGAGCGCATAGATTCTTGATAGCTGATTAGGATATAAGAGTGAACACCATATGGCGAGGCACAAAAGGCTCCTGTCGATTTGCCGACATTATCAGCATAGTCAATCCAGCGTTCATCAAATGCACGTTCCATACTGTGTTTATAATCATCACCAAGGATTGCAAGTGCATCGATAATCACATTTTTAATACTCTCGATATTAGCTGGTGGATTAAAGCTCGCGTCAAGTGGTGCTTTTAGATCGCAAAATCTGATTTCATCGAGACCAAGTTGTTCTTTTCTAATCTGAGCGAGTTTACGCATGTGTGGTGCAAGTTTGATATAGATGGTATCGATTTGCTTGTTGTACATTTCAGGCGTTACTTTTTGTGGTTCTAGTAGCATTTCAGTAACTGAACCGTATCCTCTCAAACGACTCATGGCAACTTGTTTTTTAACTTCAGTTGCATAGACCGATGCAAAGGTGTTGTTATAAGCCTTTAATGATTTCGTAAACGAATCATAAGCCATACGTCTTACTTCAGTATCGGTTGAAAACTCATATTTTGTTTCATATAAACCAAATGAGTTTGGAAGCTTTTCTCCGTTTGCTTCGAAATCTTCAAAAGACATGTCTGCAGCTTTGCTGGTATTATAGATTCGATAAGGTGCATTAGACACTTCTCCTAAAGACGAGAGAGCAAGTTCTGTTTCTGGTGAAAGCATGTGTGCTTTAACGGAATAAACATCATCCAAATAGTTTTTAAATTCACCAAGCTTAGGTGCGTCGTTGAAAAGTTGGTCATACTCATTTTTCTCAAGTGCTGTTATTTCAGAAGACATAAAAGAAACGGATGAAGCCGTTTTAGTTGCAAATGCACCATATTTCATGCTGTCTTCTTGATTCTGAGGATCAGTTGCATCTTCAGATTGTTTTAAGTTAGCATAGGTGCCAATTTTTACTGCATTTTGATAAGCTTTTTCAAAAGCACTTAAACAGGCATATGTCGTTTCGCCATTTTCTGTTAAACGACCCTTGAACTTTGAAACTTCTTCAAAAAGAGTTTCTGTCTCATTTAAGGCTTTAAGCCAAGCTTCTCTTGATTCAAATAAGGGAGTTAGATCCCATGTCATATGTGCAGGAACTTCTGATCTTAATAATCTTTTTGATGCCATAGATACCTCCAGTTTTTATTTCGACTCCCTAATATTTTATCATAGATATGTTCATAAGGGATAAGGATTTATAAAGTTGTATAAATTAATTTTTATGACTTCCGTAAAAAAATTTTCAAATTACTCTTGACCTTAACGTAGCGTAAGGGTATATGATAGCATCAAGGAGGACAGATATGGAATATACAGTGAATAAATTGGCCGCAATTTCAGGAGTAACGACGCGAACTTTGAGATACTATGATGAGATTGATTTACTCAAGCCGGCGAGAATCAATACATCAGGTTATCGAATTTATGGCCGAAATGAAGTCAATAAGCTGCAGCAAATCTTGTTTTTTAGAGCTTTGGATGTAAGCCTTGATGACATAAAACTCATATTGAACTCTGATCAGTACGATGAAGTCAAAACGTTAAAATCACATTATGATGAACTTTTGTCCAAACGTGCACATTTGGATCTGCTCATTAATAATGTCCAAAAGACGATTGAAGAAGTAGAAGGGAGACGAACGATGTCTGATAAAGAAAAATTTGAAGGCTTAAAGAAACAGCTTTTAGAAGATAATGAAAAAAAATATGGAAAAGAAATTAGAGAAAAATACGGTGAAGATACCGTTGCTAAATCGAATGCGAAATTTGCCAACATGAGCGAAGCGACCTATGAGCATGCGAATCAATTGGCATCAGAGATTATAGAACTGATCCTCAAAGCGATGGATGAAGGCAATCCTAAGGGTGAAACTGCTATGGCAGCTTGTGAGAAGCACAAAGAATGGCTTTGCATCTACTGGGAAACGTATTCAAAAGAGGCGCACGCTGGACTTGGCGATATGTATGTGGCAGATGAAAGATTCAAGCATTACTACGATCAACACAGAGTTGGTGCAGCGGAATTTTTCTGCGAGGCATTGCATAACTACACTGGGGTGTAAAGAATAGCTAAAATCGGATTGGAATAATAACTCTCTCCGGAGGGCAGGTCCTCGGTCACCCTTTGGGTGGCCTGCGGAGCCTCCTCCGAGAGTTATTATTCCAATCCGTAAAAGTCTATCACTTTATCTAGGTGTCGTTTGGAGTGAAAGGATTAAGTGATTTAAGAATAAGTGATTGAAAGTAAGTTAAGAGTTGCCTTAGGCAACTCTTTTCTTATTTCGTCTCTACTCTTATCGACACAAAAGGTGCTCAACCTGTTACAGTATATTAGGTGCCCTGCCAACTATAACCTTCGTAGGAAGCTCCGCAGGGAATCCGAGGACCGGCCTTCTGGAGAGGGTTATAGTTGGCAGGACACTCATATGTCAAAAGGATGCCACCATAAACTATCATTTTATTTTGTATATCGAAATACATGTGGTAAAATAAGTAATTGAAAGACAGTTATGGAGGGGACATGAAAAAAGAGATTAAAATTTATTTTGCCATTATTGCATTGACTGCATTTGGTCTGGGAATGACGAATAATGTTATTTCTAACTTTTTTAAAGATGCCTATAATGTAACCGCATATCAAAGGGGATTTCTTGAGTTTCCTAGGGAACTACCTGGACTGATTAGCGTGTTTGTCATTGCGGGTTTATCCTTTTTAAGTGATATTCGGATTTCCATGTTGGCGCAGCTACTAAGTGTTGTGGGGATATTGGCACTTGGGCTTTATACACCAACGTTTAATGTAATGATTATATTTATCTTTATTAACTCGCTTGGTATGCATTTGTTCTTTCCATTACAAGATAGCATAGGCCTTGAACTTGCTGAAAAAGACAATATGGGAAAACGTCTTGGCCAATTTAAAGGGTTCTTTACTGGCGTACAGATGATTGCATCCCTGTTTGTATTTGCAGGGTTTAAGATGGGCTTTATGAGCTTTGAAACCAACATGAAATCGCCATTTCTAATTGCAGCAGTTCTGTTCCTTGGCGTTTTCTTTTTACTTGGGATGCTGGACAGAAAAGTTAGAGAATCAAAACCACATACAGCAGTTAAAGGTTTCGTTTTTAGAGCCGAATATCGCTATTACTATACTCTAGTAATCTTATTTGGTGTTCAAAAGCAGATTATGATGGTATATGGCCCTTGGGTAATCATCGATCTTCTTGGAAAAAAAGCAGACACCATCTCAATTCTAACGGTTATCGGTTCTTTCATAGGTATCTTTTTTATACCTGCAATCGGTAGATGGCTGGACAAATTTGGTGTTAAAAACATGCTGTATCTTGATGCGATATCCTTTATCGGGGTATATTTAATCTATGGGTTTTTAAGTATGGGCTATGTAAACGGGAATGTTAGTACAGTTGGATATGGTGTACTATTCGCATATATTATTTTTATTTTTGATAAAATGTCCACGCAAATGGGAATTATTCGAACTGTGTACCTTAGAAAAATTGCGGTTAAGCCAACGGATGTCACACCAACGTTGACACTGGGGCAGAGTATGGATCACTTTGTCTCGATAATTTGCGCTTATTTGGGTGGTATCGTATGGACGGTTTGGGGACCACAGTACATCTTTTTCTTAGCTGCTGGCTTATCACTGATTAACCTTTATGTGGCAATAAAAGTAGATTTTAAGGATGGATGGAAGTACGAGCAAACGCTTTAACATTAGTATTACTTGAACTGAAAAATAACCATATTATAGCGCATGCAATTGCGCTATAACTATTTTTATTAGGAGGGCGTATGAATCAACTGAGAATAGCGAAAGTATTAAACAAAGAAGCTTTTGGACCGGTTCCATCAATGATTAACCGTCATGGGCTCATTGCTGGTGCAACTGGAACTGGAAAAACCATAACAATGAAATTATTTATTGAACAGTTGAGCTTATTAGGAGTACCGACATTTTTAGTAGATGTAAAAGGCGATTTAAATGGGTTTGAATGCAGTGGTCAAAACTCAGATAAGTTAGCTGAACGATTAAAACTCATAGAAGAGCCCACACCTGATTTTGACGCATTTCCAACGCAATATTGGGATTTGTTTGGCAAGACGGGTTTGCCAGTAAGGACGACTATTTCTGATATGGGACCGATGCTATTGGCGCGTTTACTCGGGTTAAATGAAACCCAGACCAGTATTCTACATACCTTATTCAAATTTGCCGATGATGAAGGACTTTTGCTTTTAGACTTTAAGGATTTAAAAGCATTAGTTGAGTTTGCGTATAATAACAGCACAAACTTCTCAGAAAGCTATGGCGGATTAAACAAAGCTTCTCTTGGTGCCATAATAAGACAACTCAATACCTTCGAACAAATGGGGGTCGATGCCTTCTTTGGAGAGCCAGCCCTTGAAATCGAAGACTTTATGAAAATCAAATCAGGCAAAGGGATCATTAACCGACTGGATGCAACACAATTGATTAGCAATCCGTTGCTCTATTCCACCTTTTTACTTTGGCTTTTATCTGAAATATATGAGACACTGCCAGAGGAAGGCGATTTGGATGTCCCTAAAATTGTGTTTTTCTTTGATGAAGCACATTTAATCTTTAATAAGATTCCTGGTATTTTACTCAACCAAATAGAGCAAGTGATTCGTCTAATACGTTCAAAAGGGGTAGGGATCTATTTTGTTACGCAATCGCCAACGGATTTACCTGACTCAGTGCTTGGACAGCTTGGGAATAGAATTCAGCATGCTCTTAGAGCCTATACAGCTAAAGAAATAAAACAATTAAAACTGGCTGCACAGACCTTTAGAGTTAACCCAAATCTCAACATAGAGGAAGCGCTTTTATCTTTAGGTGTCGGTGAAGCCTTAGTTTCTTGTTTAGATGAAAAGGGGACGCCGAGTGTTACAGAAAGAGCTTATATACTAGCGCCTCAAAGTGCCTTTGGGCACCAAGAGGGGATCGACTATTTCTCAGTGGCGCCACTGAAAGAAAAGTATCTAAATGCCTTCGATCGAGAATCTGCATATGAGCGATTACAAGATAAAAATCCGCTATTAGAAAAGCCAGAAGAAGAGAATTCAAATAATGAAAATCAGAACAAACAGCAAAAGAAAGTAGCGGCGAATACAGCTCCTAAAAAAAGAGGTAGAAAGCCAGATTCTATCTTTGAAAAAGTCGCAAAATCGTTTATATCATCATTAGGAAGTTCAGCTGGAAGAAGTTTGGCAAGGGGACTACTGGGCACTTTGAAAAAGCTATAATTCCTTATTTTGAGACATTTTTATTTTAAAAATTAAAAAAAATTAAGGTTTTCATAATAATTATATAAAAAAAGTTGCATTTTTTCATAAATTAGCATAAAGTAAAGCATATATAGTGTCGAAATATATTACGTAAGCCAAAAATATACTATATGGTGGGGAAATGCAAAAACAGTTCATAGGTGGGGTAATGCCCGGCTCTATCATCGCTCAAGATGTATATGGTTCAGACGGGGTACTTCTCATCAAGAAAGGAAGTATCTTTCGGGAACAATATATTCCTCGATTTATCGATGCCGGTGTCAGTGAGATTTATGTCGACGAATTCGGCAGAATGACACCAGAAACGGTAAATACCATTCGTAGGTCCTTGAATATCCAAGATGTGATCCATGAAAAAACCCGCACACACGCTCAGAACCAAATCAAGAAAACCATGATGAAGTTCAAAAGTGTGACCAATACTGATATCCAAAAAATCAGCGACCTTGTGCAGGACATGATTGAACAATTGTTGGATAAAAAGGATTTTGTTTTCGCGCTGTCTCAATTAAGATCCGTAGATGATTATACTTACCAGCATTCTGTGAATGTTGGTGTTCTTGCGTTAATCATAGGCATTGATCTAGATTTGAGTCCAGAGCAGCTTAAGCATTTGGGAATGGGAGCTATTTTGCATGATATCGGCAAGATCATGATTCCAGAAGAAATCTTGAAGAAGCCTGCAAAACTAACGAGTGAAGAGTTCAGAGAAGTTAAACGCCATACAGAGTATGGCTATGATATATTAATTCAAACAGATATCCCGGATGAATCCGCTCAAATTGCGCTGTATCACCATGAAAAATTTGACGGGACAGGATATACAATGGGTCTTAGAAATACTAAGATACCTTTATTTGCGCGCATAGTTTCTGTAGCAGACGTCTACGATGCTATGTCTAATGATCGCGTCTACCAAAGACGATCTGCACCAGATAAGGTTTTTCGAGAGATTACACATCTTGGCGACAAACACTTTGATACGCATATCATGGAGACATTTGCCAAGCACATTAACATCTATCCTACAGGTACTGGGATCATTCTCAATTCAGGGCATAGAGGCATCGTACTCTATCAAAATAAGCTTTATCCTGAAAGTCCTATCGTTAGAGTTTTTCTACCTAAGGACAATGATTATAAACGACTTTACTTTGATTTGGACTTATCTTTAAATACAAAATGGTATATAACAGAAACTTTTTAACCGGTATCCATGTGTTGGATATCGGTTTTTGTTTTTTATGTAATCGGTTCTTATATTTTATGTAAAAGGTTCTTATTATTTAGTAGCAAGGAGTTTAACTAAGTCACAATTATACTGAAGATAAAATCATAGAAACAAAAATGTGTCCTTGACAAATTCTCTTAAATGTAGATAATTAATGATAGCAACTATCAAGTTGTAATGATTACAAATATGGAGGAATAACATGTCTTTGATAGGTAAAGAAATATTAGAATTTAGTGCACAAGCATATGTAAATGAAACTTTTGTAACGGTAACACAGGAAAATTTAAAAGGACAATGGAGCATTGTTTGCTTTTATCCAGCAGACTTTACATTTGTTTGTCCAACTGAGCTAGAAGATTTACAAAATCAATACGATGAGTTAAAAGCATTAGGCGTAGAAGTATATTCAGTTTCCACAGATACGCATTTCACACATAAAGCATGGCATGATAGCTCAGACGCTATCGGCAAAATCAAATACACAATGATCGGTGACCCAGCACACGTACTTTCTAGAAACTTTGATGTATTGGATGAAAATTCAGGTTTAGCAGATCGTGGGACTTTCATTATTGATCCAGATGGTATCGTTCAAGCAGTAGAAATCAATGCAGGTGGTATCGGTAGAGATGCAAGTATTTTGATTAATAAAATCAAAGCAGCTCAATACGTTAGAAATAACCCAAATGAAGTTTGTCCAGCTAAATGGCAAGCAGGCAAAGAAACTTTAAAGCCAGGTCTTGATTTAGTTGGAAAAATATAGGTGGAATTATGATGTTTGATGATGCACTCAAACAAGAGTTAGCCAATTATTTAAAGCTTATGGAGAGCGATCTCTCCATAAGCTTTAGTATAGGTGAGGATCAAGCCTCTTTGGATATGAAACAAATGCTTGATGAGCTCACAGAATTGACTGATCGGATCAAAATCGAAGCAGGGGTTCTAGATAGAACGCCTAGTTTTTCTATCCATAGAGCAGATGGACCGACGGGCATTTCTTTCGCAGGTGTTCCATTAGGACATGAATTTACCTCTCTTGTGCTTGCTTTACTTCAATCCAGCGGTAGACCGCCTAAAGTGGATGCATCCTTAATTGATCGTGTAAGAGCAATTGACAGAGAGCTAAAATTCGAAACCTATGTCAGCCTAAGCTGTCACAACTGCCCTGAAGTGGTACAAGCTTTAAACTTGATGAGTGTGATTAACCCGCTCATATCACATACGATGATTGATGGTGCAGTCTTTTCGGAAGAAGTTGAATCGAAAGAAATCATGGGCGTACCAGCAATATACTTACAGGGTGAGTTCTTTGGCGGCGGTAGATTGACTCTAGAGGAAATTTTAAACAAGCTCGGTGAAACGGTTTCAGCAAGTCACTTTGAAAACAAAGAACCGTTTGATGTTCTCGTCGTAGGCGGCGGGTCTGCTGGTGCAAGTGCAGCCATATATGCGGCAAGAAAAGGCATTCGTACTGGCGTTGTGGCAGAGCGTTTTGGTGGTCAGGTACTCGATACGATGGGTATTGAAAACTTTATCGGGACGCTTTATACAGAAGGGCCAAAGATTGCTTCAAGTTTAGAAGAACACGTAAAACACTATAATGTAGACATCATGAATCAACAAAGAGTGAGCAGCCTAAAAAAATCGGAGCTTATAGAAGTGACACTAGAAAATGGTGCGACTCTAAAGAGTAAGGCTGTGATCATTGCGACCGGTGCTAAATGGCGTGAACTGGGCGTTCCTGGTGAAAAAGAATTTAAAAATAAAGGCGTTGCCTATTGCCCACACTGTGATGGTCCTTTGTTTAAAGGGAAACATGTGGCAGTCATCGGCGGTGGCAACTCTGGAATAGAGGCAGCAATAGATCTAGCTGGCGTCGTCAGTCAGGTGACGGTTTTAGAATTTTTACCTGAACTTAAGGCGGACGCTGTTTTACAAGAACGCTTATACAGCTTACCAAATGTAAAGGTGATTAAAAACGTTCAGACGAAAGCAATTGTAGGCAATGGTAAGGTTGAAGGCATTCAAATCATTCACAGAGCATCTGGTTCTGAGGAGCAAATTGACTTGCAAGGCGTTTTCGTACAAATTGGACTAGTTCCAAGTACAGAGTGGCTAGGTGATACGGTAGAGCGCAATAGAATAGGCGAGATTATAGTTGACGACAAAGGCGCAACCAGCTTAGAGGGTGTATTTGCCGCGGGCGACTGTACGACAGCACCTTTTAAACAAATCATCATAGCGATGGGAAATGGTGCAACAGCTGCACTCAGTGCATTTGATTATCTAATAAGAAATTAAATCAGTTGAATAAACTATAGTATCTAAAATATCATAATAACTGAAATAATTAACATTGCAGAAATAACAGAGATAACAGAAATAATAAAATAACGATTATAACCTATTAAAAAACTCTAAGAGAAAAATATTATCCTCATAGAGTTTTTTTCGTTTTAATTAATTTCCAGCATATTTTAATGAAATTATAATGTTTTAGAAAGACAGATTTCATATAATGTAGTTATAGTTTAGTTGTTATTATAACCATTATAGAATAGAAATGTAAAGGAGCATTATATGATTCATGTCAAGGGGCTTAAGAAGTCATTTAAACTTTCTAAAAAGCAAATGACAGAAAACAAAAGCAAAGAAAAGCAAAAGTATGCCGTTAAGGGGATCGATTTTATCGTCAATGACAATGAAATCTTTGGCTTACTTGGTCCAAACGGTGCGGGTAAAACAACGACAATGCGATGTCTTGCAACTTTGATCAATCCAACAGAGGGAACCATCTCTGTCAATGGATTTGATGGCGCAACTGAAGGAGAACAGGTTAGAAGAGAACTCGCCTTCTTAACCAATGAGTTAAAATTAGACACACACTTTACACCAGATTATACAGTGAGATTTTTCGGTCGATTACATGGACTTGACGAAGCCGTCATTGAAGAAAGAATGAACCATCTTTTCGACTATTTTGGCGTTACACCTTTTAGATTTACTAAGATTAACGATCTATCTACAGGGATGAAGCAAAAGCTTTCTATCGTCGTCAGTTTAATTCATGATCCGCAGGTTGTTATCTTTGACGAACCAACCAACGGTCTAGATATTATCACAGCAAGAGCTGTAACCGAGTATTTGAAGATCTTAAAGTCACAAGGGAAGACCATTATCATCTCAACGCATATGATGCATGTTGCTGAAAAACTCTGCGATAGGATTGCGGTCATTATGGATGGTGAAATAAAAGCGATGGGAACACTTGATGAAATCTATAAGTTAACAGGGAAAGGCAATTTAGACGATGCCTTCTTTAACCTTTATGAAACATCAGGAGGGCAGATGCATGTTTAAATCATTGATTATAATTATGAAAAAAGAGCTTCGTCGCGTCTTTACCGACCGAAGATTAATCGTCACGAATTTCATTCTACCTATGGTAAGCATCGCTGTGATCTATTCAATCATGGGCATGATGATCAGCAAAACGAATAATGATATAGAATCTCATGTTACAACTATAGCAGCAGTTAACGTTCCTACAGAAATAGGCGCCTTAATTGATGCAGACCCAACCATGATCTATACTTCTGTTGATTTTTCTAAAGAAGAAGCTGAAACCTTATTAAGAGATGATGTATATGATTTTTATCTATATTTTGAACCAGATTTTGAAGCAAAGCTAATAGCATTTGATGGTACTAACCTGCCTCTAGTAGAGGGGTTATATTCTCCTAAAAGTGATGTAAGCATTGAAGCAAATTATAAAGTGGGCAGTTTATTCGAAATTTATCGAAATCAAGTATTAGCAGACCGTCTAGGTGGCGAGTCCTTCTTAAGTGTATTTTCCTTATCGACTTCGGAAATCATGATCCCAGAAGAAAATAAAGGAATTGATAGAGGGATTGCTTATCTGATTCCAATGCTGGTTTCAATCTTTATCTTTGCAGGTGCAATGGGAATCGGGATGGATTCAATTGCTGGCGAAAAAGAACGTGGCACGATTGCTACGATGTTACTTACACCAGTTGATAGAGGAATGATAATAGGGGGAAAGGTATTAAGTTTAGCTGTAGTCGCATTAATTTCAACACTTTCATCCTTTATAGGCGTCGTAATCTCAATACCATTTAGTGCGAATTTCCTATCTTCAGGCGGTTCATTCGATATGTCTCAGTTTTCACTCGGGGGCAATGAACTGATGATGTTCTTTGTCTGTATGATTGGATTAGTAGGGATGTATGTAACCATAATTTCGGTTTTATCAATGATTGCCAACTCCGTTAAGGAAGCTGGTGCTTACATTACACCTGCTTATATGGTGGTTATGATCACAGGATTCTTAAATATGTTTGGCAGCAGTGATATCAGTGGCATTAATTATTATATTCCAGTCTACAACAACATCGTCAATATGAAACAAATCCTTCTAGGTGATGGTAACTGGGGAATGGTAATGATTTCATTTGCAACCTCAGCAGTGATTACACTTGCACTTTTAGTGGTGGCTAGAAAATTGATTCATAAGGAACGTGTGGTATTTCCTTCATAATATCGGATAGTATGACATTGGCTCTATGAAGTAAACAATATACTTCGAAGATTGTTAGCGCTTGCGCTAAGACCTTCTACGTACATTATTTACATCATAGAGCCTTTTATGTTTCGGTTAAAGAATTGACAGGTGGTCTTAAATTTTATATTATATGCTTGTACATACAAATGTTTAGGAGTTGTTTATGAACGAAGTAAATCGATGTTGCTTGTATTTTGCCTCTAGCCGTCTCAATCGCAATATTGCAAAGTTAGCAGAAGAGGCTTTTTTACCACTTGGTTTTTCACCGACTTATGCATATTTATTGATGGCATTATATGAAAATCAATCCATGTCTTCAAAGGCTTTGGCGGAAGAATTATTTGTAACGCAATCTACACTTACTCGATTAGTAGACAAGCTTGTGCTGCAAGGGTATGTAAAAAGAGAACACTCTGGACGGAGCAGTATTTTAGAGCTGACGGAAAAGGGTGTGGACATTCAAGAGCAGATACAAAAGCAATGGCGAAAGTTGTATCACGCTTATTCAGAAATAATTGGGTACGATGAAGGTGAAGCGTTGGTGAAGCAATTGCATCACTTCTCAGATCAATTGGAAAATAAGTAAATGTGGAGGAATAAGGATGAACTTGATTATTGAAAACATGTACAGAAGAAAAAGCGTCAGAAGATTTACAGAAAAGCAGTTAAGTGATGAAGAAATTATTGCGATTGTTGAAGCGGGGATTCAAGCGCCAAGCGGCCATAACGCACAATCGGCCTATTATACCATCGTTCAGGATCGCGATTTAATAGAAAAAATGAATCAAATGGCAAAAGCGGAAATGCAAAAATCAGAAGTAGACTGGATTAAAAAATTTGGTGCCAGCGAGCGCTATCACTTACTTCATAATGCACCTACTGTGATTATCGTCTCTGCTAAGGACGATGCCTATTCTCCAGTAGAGGACAGCAGTGCAGCGATTCAAAACATGCTTTTAGCGGCAACCAGCCTCGGGATCGGTTCGGTTTGGATCGGTCTTATCAAATTCTTCTTACATTTAGATGAAGCAAAAGAAATGCTTAACATCAAGGAAGGGTACACACCGCTATTTGCGGTTTGCTTCGGTTATGAAAACATCGAAGTGGCAGGCTCGAAGCCGATTAAGAAAACGGATGTTTATGAGTGGATTCGATAATTAAAAAAGACATATGCATTTGGTTAAGAAATTGTCAAATTTCTATTTACAGATGTGGCAGACTTACTTAAAATGTAAAAAGGAGGCGAAATGCTATGTTGAATTTATATATCGTTAGACACGGACAAACTGAATGGAATTTAGAACGCAGATTTCAAGGTTGGTTGGACTCGCCATTAACAGAGCATGGTGTTGAGAGTGCAAAGCAACTTAAACAGCATTTGAAGCCACATCGGTTTCATCATTGTGTCAGTTCACCGAGTCCGCGTGCTTCACGCACGATGGAGTTAATTCTTTCAGATCATCACGGTGGCTATAAAACAGATGAGCGACTCCGCGAAATAAATCTTGGTCCTTGGCAAGGCATGAAACATGAGGAAATCGAAGTTCAATTCCCTGAACAGCTAGAGATCTTTTACAATCATCCTGAAAACTTTTGGCTATCAGATGCGGAGACGTATCATGACGTCTATGAACGTGTAAATGGTTTTTTAAATGAGCAGGTGACTACCGCGACGAAAAAATCAGAGCCACATAATGTGCTTGTGGTAACACATGGGGTTACACTGATGATGTTCCAGCTGATCATGGATGGCAAACCACTAAAAGAGCTAAGCGAGTATACGGTTGCACCTAATACTCAAGTCCATCACTATGCTTATCACGAGGATCGTTTTTCGAAAAAGTAGACGATTAAATTAATTAATTTTATAACAAAAATGCTTAAAATAACTAAGTAAATGATGTAAATAGTTGTTTTAGAAACTATACAATTTACCTGTTAACTTGCTATACTAAAGGCGAACAAATGACTTGGAGGCGTTTATGAAACCATTATCAAGCAAAAATTTAGCGATAGAAGAATCGATGACCTTAGCGATTACCGCTAAAGCGAAACAATTAAAAGAGAGCGGTGTCAATATTGTGAGCTTCGGAGCAGGCGAGCCAGATTTTAACACACCTAAAAACATCAGAGACTTTGCAATTAAGCGTATCGAAATGGGCGGTAACGGCTATACAGCAGCTTCTGGCTTAGTTGAACTCAAGCAAGCTGTGTGTGATAAGCTCAAACGTGATAATCATCTTGAATATAAACCAAATCAAATCGTGATCTCTTCAGGAGCAAAGCATTCGTTATTCAATGCACTTCAAGCGATTTGTAATCCTGGCGACGAAATCATCATTCCATCTCCATATTGGGTAAGTTATTATGAGCTGACAAAAATGTCCGATGGCGTTCCAGTTTTAGTTGAAGGCAGTGCGGCAAACTCGTTTAAAGTGACCGTTGATCAGCTAGAAGCGGCAGTAACTGATAAAACTAAGGGATTGTTAATCAACAGTCCAAACAATCCAACGGGTGCTGTGTATTCTCGTGAAGAGCTTTTGGCAATCGGTGCGTTTGCAGCGAAGCACGATTTATACATCATCTCAGATGAAATCTACGAAAAACTCATCTACGGAGAGACGCATGTCAGCATCGCGAGCTTATCCGAAGATTTATATGAAAGAACCATCGTGATCAACGGTTTAAGTAAAGCGTATGCGATGACAGGCTGGAGAATTGGCTATACGGCGTGTTCTTTAGCGATTACGAAAGTGATGAGTAACGTTCAATCACATGCCACTTCAAATGCGAACACCATTGCTCAATACGCTGGTATTGAAGCGCTAAACGGCGATCAAACCACTATCGAGGAAATGCGTGTGGCGTTTGATGAAAGACGTCAGTACATGGTAAAAACCATCGGTGAAATGCCAAATGTATCTTGCGTTGAACCTAAGGGTGCCTTCTACGTTATGGTGGACATCTCTTATTTCAAAGGAAAGAGCATCGATGGCGTGTTGATCAAAGATTCGCTTGATCTTGCAGCTGTGCTAATCGACAAAGCAAACATTGCTGTTATCCCAGGTATCGCATTTGGTGTGGATGATTACATCCGTTTGTCTTATGCGACTAGTATGGAGAACATCGTTGAAGGCTTGAAGCGATTAGAGGCTTTTGCTAAATTGTTTTAATGTTTAATCTGCAACTATAGAAACCACCCACTACAACCTTCTCTAGGCGACCGGTTCTCGGCTTTGCCTGCGGAGCGCCCGACGAAGGTTGTAGTGGGTGGTTTCTTTGGTATAGTAGATCAAAATTGTGCTCGGAGAGAGTGTATTATCATTTACTTATGTGCAAAGTAATCATATTGCCTCATTAGAAAGTTATAACCCACGTCGGATGCTCCACAAGCGAACTTAATAGTAGGGCTTTTTTATTACATATAAGCATTTGAGCTGTGAATTAGAAACCACCCACTACAACCTTCTCTAGGCGACCGGTCCTCGGCTTTGCCTGCGGAGCGCCTGACGAAGGTAATAGTAGGACTTTTTTATTACAAACAAACATTTGAGCTGTGAAATAGAAACCACCCACTACAACCTTCTCTGGACGACCGGTCCTCGGCTATGCCTGCGGAGCGTCCGACGAAGGTTGTAGTGGGTGGTTTCTTTGGTGTAGTAGATCGAAATAACTGTGGCAATATGTAAAAAATTTGTGAGCAATAAAAAAGTATATCTTTGTGATAATATATTATTAAGAACAAAATATAGTAAAGGAGAAAAAACTTTGGGTATTTTTAAGAGAAATTTGGAGAAAGTAATCATAGCAATACTCTTTTTCGTAATTCTAATATTAGCTACACTTTATTATCAAACTTATAGTGAACTGAAAAGCTCAGTGAATGTGAACTTACAGAATGAAGAGAAAATTGCTGAAATATCGAACGATTTGACTAAAAGTGAAACTCAGATAAGAGAGTTAAAGATGAACTTGATCAGCAAATCAGATGAAATTGTGCAATTAAATTTAAAAATTTCAAATTATGAAGATGACTTAAATGAAGCAATTACATATATTAAAGCTCTAGTAGAAGAAGTTAATAAAGAAAAAGCACGCAAAATTCCGAGTGGTTACTATAATACTAAGTACAATAACTACGCCAATAATGTTCAAGGCTTATCGGAATATTTAACATATGGGTTTGAGCTACCAACTTCTTATGTATTAAATGTATTTGATTGTAGTGAGTCAGCCGCATATTTGGAATGGTCACTAGAGCAAATGGGATTTGATTCTAAAATTGTGATAGGGCAAGCACCATTTGATAGTAGCTCTTATCATGCTTGGGTCATAGTTTATACCAATGATGGCTATAGAACCGCAGTTGAAGCTACTTCATTAACGAATGGCATAGAGAAATGGGAAGATCGTATTGCTAGTCTATTTACGAATACGGCTAGAGGCGTAATATACTTTGACGAAAATAATGCTGTTTCAAAAAAGTATTATTATTCTTATGAAGCTGAGTTTGAGGATATTTATGAGGCGATAGAGGCAACAAATTTTGAGGAATGGAACTGGTGGGCAGGAGTTTGGGGATTAAATTAGTTTATGAATAGATGAAGACACGCCTATAAAAACGCGTCGGACGCTCCGCAGACGAAGTCGAGGACCGGTCGGCCAGAGCGGATTTATAGGCGTGTCTTCTATTGCTATAAACTTTATTGTGCTTGGTGACGAATACCGAATTCATTCATAAAATTGATAACGCCGCACTATGTTCAGTCAAGCCAGTTTGTGATAATATTAAATAAGTGTAAATAAACTGATTTGGAGAACAATTATGACCATTAAGAGACAAAAAATTGAACATTTGTTACTTATTGCGATATTTACGACATTCATGGGACAAATTTATGTGATGCCTTTCGGTTCGGGCTTCCGATTAACTTTTGCTGTTGTCGTGCTTAATATTCTGATGCTTACCTTTAATGAAATAGAACCATTATCTGCGATTAATCTGGTCGGATTACTGATGTTTTTTGTGCGGAGTTTCGTGTATGTCGCAAGTGGCGAAGGCACGTTGTTCCAAGCCTTTAACGTCTATTATCCGATTTTATTCTTTTATATATTTTACAGTGTGTTCTTCATCATGCTAGACGTTCGGAGTTTGGTCAAGACGCCGTATGCACTTTTTCTGAGTATCTGGATCTGTGACAGTATCCCAAATATCATCGAGGTCATCGTTCGACAAGAATGGAAGAGCGTCAATTTTGAAGAGATTATTTTTACGATTATATTGATCGGTATTTTAAGGACGGTTATTACCACGGTGTTAGTGTATTTGACGCGGTATTATTATGAGAAGTCAAAAGAAAGAGAAAACCACCATGTGTTTGTAGAGAGAATCCTGCTCATGTCCAACCTTAAAAATGAGCTCTTCTTCCTAAGAAAGTCTAAAAAAGACATTGAAGATGCCATGCAGCGCAGCTTTGAAATCTATGAGCAGATGGGCGATTCAGAGCTTAAATCTTCTATTTTATCCGTAACAAAAGACATCCATGAAATTAAGAAAGACTATACTCGGGTCATCTCTGGACTTGAAAAGAGCATCAAGGATTCACCGATTTATAGTATGGATATCAAGGAAATCGTCGATATCGTCGTCACATCCAACCGAAAGTATGCTCAAAATCGTAAGGTGAGCGTCAAGTTTTCTCAAGCGATTGGATTTGATTATAAAACTGAGGACTATTTGGCTGTTATATCGATTCTCAACAACATCGTAACCAATGCGGTTGAGGCATTTAAATACGAAGGCAAATGTTCAATCGATCAGTTCGTAGAAGAAAATCAAATGATTTTTGAGATCTGTAACGATGGCGATGGGATTGATCCACAGGACATACCGTTGATATTTGAACCGGGCTTTTCGACTAAATTCAATGAGAATAATGGTGTAATGGCGTCGGGGATTGGACTTACGCATGTGAAACACCTAGTAGAGGATTATTTCGAAGGGACGATAGAGGTCAGAACGAAAAAGAATAACCTAACATGTTTTAGAATTGCCATACCAATGGCGCGCATGATGGTTAGCAAAGCACAAACTAAAGATAATTAATCAGACATCAGTTGGGAAATATGGGGGGCATATGAACTACAACTTTTATTTGGTCGATGATGACCGAAGTGTACTGAGTATTTTAAGCAAGATCATTGTCAGCAACAATCTGGGAGATGTAATCGGTAAATCGACCGAGGGCGAAGAAGCGGTAAGTGAGATCATCCGATTAAAGCCAGATATCGTTTTAGTGGATCTCTTGTTACCTAAAAAGGACGGTATAAGTGTCGTGACAGAGATCAAAAATCATTATCCGGACATCCCCTGTATCATGATCAGCGAGGTTTATTCCAAGGATATGGTTTCAAAGGCTTATAACAGTGGGATAGAACTTTTTATTAATAAGCCAATTAACGTCATTGAGGTATTGAACGTCATCAATCGCGTGGATGAAAAAATGAAGATGAAGCGCGTCATCGATTCATTTCAAACGGCATTTCAAAACATGCAATCGCTTAATCCATCGAATGAACTAGCATCAGAAGGGTCCAAGCACCCGAAACTCGAAGCGGCGAGACAAATACTGAATCACCTGGGTATCTCTAGTGAAGCAGGAACTAAGGACATTCTCTACATGATCGAATTTGTTTTCGATCAAGACAACAGAGCAAAGCAATTCGGTCTGGATCACAAGCTCAGTGACCTTTACGACTACGTTTCCATCAAGTATGAGAAGGAAAAAGGCGAGGTCGTCAGCGAAAAGGCGATTGAGCAGCGTATTAGACGGACGATAGGTCAGGCGCTTTCCAACATCGCAGAGCTAGGGTTAAGAGATTATGAGCACCACGTTTTTGAAAAGTACGCTTCCATTTTGTTCGACTTAAGAGAAGTTCGAAAAGAAATGGACTTTATAAAGCATAATAGTAAAACACACGGGAAAATCAGCATTAAGAAGTTTATTATGGGCTTAATAGAGGAAGTGAATTGATCCTAACGATATTAGTTAAATACCAGTATTTAAAAGTTAACCGCACGAAGAGTTTGTCTCTTTGGTGCGGTTTTTTAAGTGGTTTTAAGTTGTGTTTAGGAATTTCTTAATCGTTTCATAAGAATTTAATAGTAAACTTTAGACAGTAAAACAATAAGTGTCAAAGAAAACTTAGGAGGACGTTAGAAATGAATCGGATCGATAAGCGAAAAAGACACTTTCATAAAAGCATAATTATATGTGTAACAGCGATTCTACTTATGATAAGTCAGATGGTCACGTCTCCCGGCTTTGCAGCGGATAAGGTAAACCTAGAGATCGGTGATCGATTGTTTCTAGGAACCTACAATGGGCACCCAATAGAGTGGCAAATTTATAAGTTTGACGATGGGAATCCCGTATTGATATCAAAATACATATTGAGTGTTAAGGCGTTTGATGCGGCTGGAGATGATGGCGCTAAAGACGACTTTTATAGCTATGCTTATTATTATGGCTCTAACCAATGGTCAACTTCAAGTCTTAGAGATTGGTTAAACTCAACTTCAGTCCAAATCGCTTGGACAGGTGCAGCGCCTAATGCAGAGCATGTTTTCAATGGCGAAAACGCTTATGCATATGAAAATGGCTTTTTACATAGTACAAATATGGATGAAAAACTGTTTAGAGCAATAATCGTAAGTGAACACGCTGTCAAAACAGGAAATAAGGATCAGACTGCAGTTGTAAAAGATCGAGTTTATCTTTTAAGTGCAGATGAATATTTAGAGATACTTAGTAGTGAGCAGTTCTATCCGTTAATGTTACCAACTGAGGATGTGGTTAAGAATACAGTAACCCTTAGCTTCAGTGCTGAAAAAAATCTTAAGATGGGTAAAACATTTGCCATCTGGACAAATGAAGGCGTAGATAATCCTTATGCGACCCATGCGGTAAAAACCGTAGACGACGGTGGCGAAATCGGCTATGAAATTGCAAATGCCTCACATGCAGGTGTTGTGCCAGTTATGAAGCTAAACAAGGACACTTTACTTGAGCTAATAAAATCAGGAGATGGCTCAGCGAGCCTTCCATATGTTATAACGCACCTTGATGAAAATGGCAATTTTGAAAAAACAGCAAATGCTGTGATCCAAGCGCCTTCGACGATGGTGTTAAACGATTCTTCTCGTATGCAGATGGACGCATCGTTAACACAAACAGTTGTATCTTCTAGGATTTTAATGGGGATAGGCATAGTGGTATTTGCAATCTTATTCTTATTACTTTTCATCGGTAAGAAAGGCAAGATAAAACTAATCGTAATGGTGTTAGCGGTCGTCGGCATCATCTCGGTTATTAATCTTAGCAAGTCTAAGTCTGCTACAGCAGATTTGGATGTGGTTGTGCTGCCATATACACAGGACAAACAGGTACAAATGAATCGATTAATCCTATTGAGTAAAACCAGCTCAAGTGAGAATAGTAATAATAAAAGTGGGAATAATGGCTTGATCGTCATTAACGATAAAGGAGAAAATATCACAGAAACGTTGGCTAAGAAGATTAACGTAGAATCAAGTGCAAAAGAGCTTGAGGAAACACTGAACACCTTGTTGTCAGGTGGCAACCGTGTTGTTTTTCCTGGGGATTATCGTGTTGTAGAATTTGCCAAGGAGGTAGCTGGTGTCATGCAAGGAACGCATCTGGTTCAGACGCGTGAGGAAGCAATGGTTGGGATGCTACTGGATGAAAACGGTCTACCGATTCCAAATGAAGCGACTTTAAATTTTAAAACTGAAATAGCAACATGGTTTGAGAAACGTCAGTTTGATAAGATTAAGGTCTATCTAACCGAAAAGCAATGGGTCATTCGACATCCATCCGATTTTGCAGGGATCGGGATTGGGCTTTTATATGAGTAAGTGTGTTTAAAAGTTGTGTTCGCACAGGGAACCGCATAGAGATGGGGAGGAAAAGTTGTCTAACAAGCAAAGAGATATTTTAATGAGAGTTTTATTGGTATTTATGATTTGCATATTGACGATTATGATTGTGAAGAAGCTTAGGGTGGATTATGAGTTGGGATATAACAGCGAAGACGTCTCAGTTCTAAACCTACTGAACATTAATCCTGATGAAAAAAGTCAAATTATTAATCGCGTCAGTTTTGATACTTCATTCGATATTAATCTTCAAGACGATTACAACTTTCAAGAAAAATATAAGAATGTTGCGGATAAAGTTGTCACCCTATATATGGTCAAAAAAACGGGTTATGAGCAATTGCTTGCATATTTTGCACAGAATTCAACCGATGTAATCATTATCAATGTACCAACTGATGTCATCGCAATTTATTATTGTTTTCCTGAGTATGAAGGTGTAAGGGCAACGACACAACCAATAGATAAAGCCATTCAGTTTGTTGGCAAATACAGTTCTCAAAGTGCGGATTCAAGTGATGGAATCGTTGGTGGGAATCCAATGATACGGGTATATATGCAAAACTTTGAAAACAATGTTTTAAATTCAGTGACTTATAATCAAGAAATTGAGTTCGTCGTTTATAATGTTTTTGACACAGAAGAGATTGCTGAAGATACATTGCAATTTGGGAGTTATCATATGCAGTTGAATTTTACAACTTTTGAAAATAATAATGGGAAAGACATATGATTTAACTGTTCACAAATTAATGGTTTGTTTTCAAAGTGAAAATTGTTATAATTAGAAGGGGAAATTTTCCCCTTTTTTTCGTGCGATTTTGACGTTGGAAGGCGGTGCACGATTTACCGTAAAGAGGCCGAAGGCTGATATAGAGAGTAGGGCGAGTGGCTATATGCCCGTAAAATGAGATTGAATAGAAGGTTAGGAGAAACACATGTCTAAGAGAGAAACACTCAATATCGAATCAATGGAGACGATATTAGAAAACAACGATGAGCATATCAGAAACATTAGAAACCTCAACGAGGCGCATTATACAGAGCTTCAGCACCGTAAGAAGGCGATTATTGTTACTTATGGGTGTCAGATGAACTGACTAAACACGATATTTAAATACATATAAAATAATTAGCAGAACATAGCAAAGGCCTCATTTAGAGGTCTTTTATTTGTATTGGAATTCATGAGTGATTCCTTGGTGAAATATTATTTTATTAACTCGACCATCTTTAATTACAACCGA
Source organism: Fusibacter sp. QWL-12 (assembly GCF_058683495.1). NCBI lineage: Bacteria > Bacillati > Bacillota > Clostridia > Eubacteriales > Fusibacteraceae > Fusibacter > Fusibacter sp. QWL-12. The sequence continues at coordinate 295,569 of NZ_CM178745.1, read as the reverse complement.
ATCAATAGTGGATTCTATAAAATTCTTTATAAGTTGCTTATTTTCAGGTAGATCTATTTCTCTAAAGTTGATCGGACTAGACTGAGTGAACTTCGTTAAAAAAAGATATTCTGAAAGTTGACTTAATAAGATATCAGTCAGATTTTGATGTGGTTTGATTTCTTTTCTTGATAATTTCAACAAACCATCTAACTTATCAGAAATAATTTTTCTTTTTACAAGATAGTCTTTCTCGCTCAATGACTCATCATCGAAAAGGTATAAATTTTCTAATCTTTCAAGTGCCCTTTTAAGTTTATTGATCTCATTATGATTAGAATTAGTATCAATAGCTTTCTTAGGTTTTTTGCTGACATGAGAATTACTATTGGTAAAACTATAAGATTCAGACTCTTTGATTATACGAAGTGTTTCTTCTAAGCCATAAGAGATAGAATGTACATCATCGAAAATCGGTCCGCTAAGCAATTGCTTTTCAAGTGAATCAAGCGATACCATAATATCAGCTTGAAAAGATTTATATAGGTTAGAAAGATAGTTAATGATAAATGGACCAAGAGTTATTTCACTTATCATTTTTTGATCACATCCTGAGCCTATTGATTTACTTTTACATACATACTTTGATGGTGTGTATCCGTCTTTTCTTGGCCGATCTAAACTAGCAATTAATATAGATCCACATGAAGAACAAACAAGCTTTTTAGAAAATATGTGAATATGACTTTTTTCTCTAAACGAAGCTGAATTTCTTTCTGCATTTTTATCCATTATCGCATTGCACATATCCCAAGTTTCTTTTGGAATTATGGCTACATGATTATCGTCAACTATAATCCATTCATCTTCTTTTTTCTTTTGACCACGAGCACTACTGCGGTAATTATAGCGGTAAGTTCCTTTGTAAAACGGATTTCTAATGATATCACAAACTGTCTTGCTTCCCCATTTGCCACCGCGTTTAGTTTGAATATGATTCTTTGACAAATATTTTGAGACAGACAGAGCTGATCTGGTTTCAAGATATTTATTAAAAATTGCAATTACATATTCGGATTCAATTGGATCAGGTTTAGGGAACTTAGTCTCATCATCCCATACATAACCAAAGGGAACATTAGCACCATTCCATTTGCCTTTTTCTGCTCTTGAAAGCATAATGGAATAAACACGCTCAGCAGTAAGTTTTCTTTCAAGTTCTGCGAATACAAGGATGATTTTAAGCATTGCTTCACCCATAGCGGATGATGTATCAAACTGTTCTGACCGAGAGATAAAAGTTACATCATATTTTTTAAGCATTTCATACATAGCAGCAAAGTCGAGAAGGTTACGAGAAATTCTATCAAGCTTCCAAATCAGAAGGTGAGTGAACTCGCGTTGCTTTACTCGAGTGATCATGTTTTGATAACCAGGACGATCGGTATCTTTTCCAGAATAACCAGCATCTTCGAACACTTCAAAATTATTGATATTTAAAGCGTACTTACAATAGTTAACAAGCTCATTTTTCTGAAAAGGCAAAGAATCCTTATCGATCTGATGAGTGGTACTAACCCTAATATAAATAGCACATTTTTTCATATGATCTCCTAATAAGAATTGGAGGCATAAAAATACCACCTTGTTCAAATGGGCGAAGTACACCCGCGACTTGAAACAAAGGTGGTTTAATGCTATACTGAGTTTGATAGACGGTATGCATTGACCACCTTGGTCTGTATATCTTTAAACGTCCTCGGTGCGCCAACACTGGGGGCGTTTTTTTATTTATTTACTTATTTTAACTCCTTGTATGCGGACTGCAAAGTCTGTATCTTTTATAGTCATATAAGATTGGCCTTGAATAACATTGTTTGCAATGATTGATTCAAAGTTATAGGTAGCGCTATTTAATCTTTCAACATATCCCATTTTAGTTACAGTATCAGTTACTTCAACTTTATACTCACCTGGCTCGATATCAATTCCAACCAAATACATGCCATCTTCATATTCGCTAGAATAATTTGACTCAGCAGAATTAATGTCAAAAGGTTCAAGTTGAGCTCCTGTAATTTTTACGAAAGCATCAGAATCTAGAATTTCAACATAGCCATCGCCAGTCAAAACTAGATTTGCAATTATTGAATCAAATTGCATTGATGAATCTTTTGCTCTTTCTACATAAGCCATACCGAGAATACCGGATACATTTACTTTATATATACCTGGATCAATATCTGTTCCAACTTTATACATACCATCTGAATATGTATTTGAAGCTTCTGTTGTAACTTCAGTAGTTTCTTCCACTGTGGTTTCGATTGCGACTGTAGTTTCAGCAGTATTATCTGTAGCGGTAGTTGCTTGAACCTCTGCTGTTGATTCATCTTCAAGAGTAGATCCAATAGCGCCAAAAATTAAAATAACGACAATTAAAATGAACCACCACTTCTTGTAAAAAGGTTTTTTAACTTTTTCTTTCATATTTCCTCCTAATAAAATGATTTGTATACCCACAATGGATCAAAGTGGATAATATATTCGTTAATGGCAATTGAATCACCATATAACTTCTTTAAAAGCGGTATTGAGTTTTCAATGAACTCCTCAGTCACATTTAAGTACTCAGCTAATTCAAATCTATTACAAACTCCATCTTTATAGGCATCAATTAACTTGAATGGAGTAATCAAATGTTGAACAGCCCAACGGTGGGCTTTTTCTTCTTCTTTTTCTTTATGTAAATCTTTAGTGTCTAGAATGTTACTTGTAGTAGTAAAATAATGGCCAATTTCTTCAGCTAATATGCTATTTAGTTCAGCTGATGTTTCGATTCGATGATCTAACAAAATTACATTGTCAAAGTACAATCCTTTAAGAACTGGATCGAGTTTTTTTAAATCACATTCTTTTAGTTTAATTTTGTTATCATCGATGATTTGATACAGACTATCTATCATCAATTACCTCATTCTCTTTCTTGCTTATCTTCTTTAATTCTCTTGACTAAATTAATGATAATTCGGAGTTCTTCGTCAGAAATATCTTCGTCAGTAGTATTTAAATACATTCTACTATAAATTTGCATATCTTCTTCAGAAAGCCCGAGTTCTAACAATCTTTGAGTAGTAATTATCATAATTTACTCTCCATCTTCTTCTTGAGCTTTGATGAATTTAGCAAAGGCAATGATTTTTTTTATTGATTCTTCACTTAGATTGCCAGCAGCATGAGCGGCAATTGCTCTTATTTCGTTATCTTCAAATTCATCTTTAGAAACTGGCTCGTCATCATCCCATCCCATTAGATATGTAGGGGTACAATATAGAGCTTTTGCTAAAGGTTCTAGAACTGAGATAGACATATTCTCAATTTCATCACTTTCATAGCGATATATAGTAGCTCTATTTTTATTTAACTTCTCAGCCAATTGTTCAACTGTAAGACCTAGTTCCTTACGTCTTTTCCGTATGCGTTCTCCAATAGTCATCAAATCACCTCTTATAACTTATAAAATAAATATACTACTGTTTTCGCAAATGTGCAACAAAATATTTTGCAAATATGCGAAAAAAGTGTTGACACAACAAAAAGGGGGAGTATAATTAAGTTAATCGCACGTCATGCGAATTCGTTCGGAGGTAGTATGGTTGACACTAACAAACTAAAAAAGAAAATTGAGGAATCAGGATATAACGTTGAAAGCTTTTCTAAACTTGTAAGCATTGATAAAAGTACGTTCTATAGAAAGCTTGCTGGAGAAGGTGATGGATTTACAATTAAAGAAACAGACAAGATATGCAAGTCACTAAAATTGAATAAAGATGAAGTACTGGGAATTTTTTTTACCCAATATGTCGCGTGACGTGCGACATTGGCTGACTAACCTCAGCCTAATACATAAGAAAGGAGGAGATAAAGATTAACTATCAAGACAAAGAGATCTTAAGAGACAAAGACCTGATTAGATTAGATTCAGGTGTTCATTTAAAAGGTGAAGTAATCAAAAATACAATGCTGTATCATGAAAAAATTTCTAAGGATGCATTATTAAATCCAATGAAGTATTTAAGAGTTACAAAAAAACTATTAAAGCTTATTGATCAAATTGATTATCAAATTATTTATAGACTCCCTGAAAAAGTAAATGAGGGGGAGTAAGAGCCAATATATAAGTTGAAACAGCTTAATGAAAATGGATTCAGCTTTAACGCCTAGATAAGAAAAAATTGATTTAGGAAGAAAAATTAAAGTCTCAATCCAGAAGAATGGATTAAAAGTTTCAAAGCAACGAGATCTAAAAACTCCTATAGCATCATCCATCATATCAAGCGATGTCTTTACGTGATCGACTTGAAGATTTGGAAAATTATCTATAACAGATGCTTTATATGAGGCTAACTGGCCATAACCCATATTTGCGACTGTAGGTAAAAAAGCATCTTTGATATCAGCACGGTTAATTAACTTTTTAAAAAGAGTTCTTTTTTGAGTCATTGGATCGTTCTTTCCATTAACAAATAGAAAGAACTCATTTTGAATACGTTTCATTTGAATCAACAGGATTAGATTAGTTGCAAATTTATAAAGTATCAAAGCAAATATTAAGAGAATTATTTTCATAATCCGACTCCTTTTTTTATTTTCATTGTAACAAAATGGAAAGCAAAGTGAAAGGTTATGGTAATAAATAGTGTTTCTAGGTTGATTAACCTCAGCCTAATACATTAAGAAAGGAGGTGCTATATGCCAGAAGTTAGAGAAGTTCAAATAGTAGAGTTGATAAGAATCTCAGTTCAAAGAGGTGGAGGAAGTTCTGAAAGTCCGCTGAGAATTGTTACTCAATACTGGTCAAAGGAAGGTTGTTTTGTAGTAGAGATTGATCCACTTAAATCAACCGAGTAAATGTTAAATGGATAAAGCCAGCGAAACATCACTGGCTTTAAGTAAAACTATTTTGATTAGACTGGAATATTTTTTAAGTCGTATTCAAGTTCGATTTGTTTAACAAAAATATCAAGATATCTTTTCAAAGTATTTAAATCAATATCAGAATAACGTCTTTGGTAATGAGTGTAATCATTTCCTAGTAATCTGACTACGTTTGCAGAGGTCCTCAGTTTTTCATCTGGAAGATAAGCGTTTATAGAATCAAATAATTTTTTTCTTTCAACTTCATCACTAGGGTTCTCAAGAAAATTTATTGCAAAATCTTTTATTAGTATTTCAATAGAGTTTCTATATCCTGAACCAGCTAAGTCTATATGACCAAGGTTCTCTGCTGATAAGGCTTGGTTATAGGAATCAACAAATCTTTCTGAAATAGAAGTAATAGCTTCTGAGAAAGTCGCGTTTTTCTCAGGTGGATGAATATGTATGATTTTAGGCACTGTGTTGTTTAAAGGATTCTCATTCTCATAAAAAACTAGAAAGTTCTTTAAACAATCAGAATTTACACATTTGAAATTAATAGTAACAGACTGATTATTCCCTGTAGTAGTCAGTTGTACTTGAGAAGCAAACAAAGGGATTTGTTCTTGGCCACAATGGGGACAAGCTTCGGGAAGTTCAATTCGAGGGTAAATTCGATTTCCTCTGTGATAAAGTTCATGAATCTTATGATTGTTTGGCATGATTTTCTCCTTTTTAAATTAATATATCATAAATCATTTGAACCAATAAGAACAATTTCAAGAAAGGAGGTCAAAATGGTAACTATAATTGATGAACTTCACGAATATAATATTCAGCAAAGTTTTTCAAAGCTTTCAGAAGAGGAAAAAGAAAAGCTGCTAAGCAACTTGTGGAAGCAAGCTAATAATTTAGGCGTTTATTCGGTTGATCAATTAAATGATGCACTTGATAAATTACCAAAGCATCCATTGTGGCAGCTGCTCATTCCTAGAGAAAACACTAGTGAAGAAGAACGTCAAAAACTCTGCGTTATTGCTAAAAACTATGGAATAAACATAGAACCTATTAACAAACTACAAAGAAAAATAAAAAACTCATAATCCTTAAAATGAAGGAGCAGTGTATGAGAAACCATAACAAGACGAAAAAACCAAGAAAAAAGCCAACACATGTATGTTTGGGATGCCACAGACAATTTGAATATAAAATCATTGAAGTAAAAGCGTGCCCTGTATGCTCAGGCGATTTAGTACCAATTAATGTTCTAGAACCCAAAGTACACTCGTATTAGGAGGAATCATGGGAAAAGATTTAAGTTTAAAGAAGCTTGAAAACGATGCCTGCGAATTAATGCTGAGTGAAACGATGTGCTTAGTTCGTAGAGGATCTCGAAGTATCAAGTATGGAGAATTAGCTTTTCTAGTAATGTACAACATTGAAGCGGCTAATAATAGTGAATCATATAATCAACAAGAAAAAGAACATTTAATTAGAGGCTATTTAAAAGCATATCACATCGTATGGGATTTGATGATTCAATCAAGAAATGAAGAAAGGAGCAAATTAAATGGAAGTGAATCAAAACCAACCACCAGTGATTCAAGAACAGACAACTGTAATACTATGCAAGAAACCTTCAAAAGTTGTAGATGATGTAAAGAAATTCTCAACCATTCTAACTTTAGATGAAATCGAAAAAATCATTGAAGTTGCAGAAAAAAGAAAAGCAGAAGGTAAACCAATATTTGGTAAGACAAAACAAACATCTGAGCAAGTAATAAGTGATCTCAAAATGCATCGATTTGAGGAAGGAGGACATTAAAAGAAAAAAGCACTAACGCGGGAACGTTGTGCTTTTAGATTCATTTTCATCTGACGGACAAAAATGCTTTTACTGTTATTTCCATTATAAGGCATTCATCGTCAGAAGTCAATAAACGACACAGTTCGAGAGGCTTAATCGCCCTCGTTATAGGTATTAAAAACTCAACCAAGGGGATGCTGAATGTTCATAAGAGAAAAACGAACACTATGCGGAAGTAGTTACCAGGAAATAGATATCTATCCTTGTAATGATGATCATAAAAAAAGAAAGAGGGGGAAGAGGAAAAATATCTCTCTTCCTAAGCAGAAAAATCTAAACGATAAAAAATCAAAACGATACTTTGGCCAACTACTAAATGCAAACTTCACTGATAAAGATCTACATGGATATTTCTCTTATTCAATAGAGAACCATCCATCAACTATTGAAGAAGCTGAGAAAAATATTAAGAACTATATTAGAAAGGTTAATTATCAGCGAAAGAAACTCGGACTTCAATCAGCGAGATATATCACAGTACTTGAATATGATATTGATCGTGAAGGTAGACCAAAACACATCCATCATCATCTCATAATCGATGGAGAGTTGAGCAGAGATCAATTAGAGGACCTTTGGAGACACAAGCGTGAGAAAGGTCAGAAAAAAGGAAAGAAAATCGGACGTACAAACGTAAGGCATCTTGAACCCGATCAGAATGGTCTCATTGGATTAGCAATGTATCTTTCAAAACGTGATAGCTCAAAACGGAAATGGAGTCCTAGCCTTAATCTAAAAAAACCAGTTGAGATGCCACCAGCTGATAGAAAATACACTCGTGGCCAGATAGATCGAATTGCAAGAGGCGATATTGAAAAAGACTACTGGAAGAAAAAATATCCAGGATGGTCATTAACGGATCCTGATTATGGAGTCCAGATGAAATTCAACATGATAACAGGTGGCTATCACATCTTATTGAGATTAAGAAAGGATACAGGATGAAATGCACCTACCCAGAACCTAAAGGCGCAAAGTGTGGGGATAACTGCTGCATAACATGTAATCATTCACATGTGTGTGAATCGAAATGCACGTTCGTGGATCCCAAAGTGATTATTCCAAGTTGCGTCTATCTAAAGAAAGAGGCAAATCATGAAAAAAGAAACACCACAACAAAAGCAACTGTCAAATATTATTAGAGAGTTTGACTTAAAGAATAAACGCATGCCAACCATATCGGAACTGAGCGAGCTCACTGGTAAGAAGCAAATTCATATTAAAAAGGTATTAACATCGATTGAAATCTACCCGCGACAAATGCTTTTGACAGAGGATGAGCAGCTATTGCTCATATTATATCGACCAGGTATAAAAATGCGTGATTTAGAAAAGAGACTTGGTTTATCAGGAAGCACTCTAAGACTCAAACTTAAGCATCTTTCCGATTTAGGCTTAATTGATGAATATAAGCCAAGAGAATACATCTCTATCCTGAATCTAAAGCCAGAGCCATTGAAAGGTGATGCAACAACCGATTATGTGATGATAGTCTCAGGACCACATGAGGGCGCTAGTGGATATATCGAATCCTATACATGGGATGGCGCAAAATGCGTACTGTTTAAAGATGGTACTGAGTTTGAAACAGAAGTAAATGATAACGACTATAAAAGATGTAGGAGGCCACATGAAAAGAAAAAGTACTCGAGTAAATATTCTAGCGATATTTATCATATTAATCCTTATGGTCCTGATTACACTCAAGTGGAGCGAGCTACAGGATAGCAGAGAAGAACTTAAGATTTTAGAGGCACAAAAGGCTGCTCTTGAAGAAACACTCTATATCAAACAGACCATGGCCATTAAGGCACTTGAAGAGGAACAGAGACAAGTCAATCAAAAGTTAGAGGAATGGGATGATATAGACAAAAGATGGCTAGTGTGGATCGAAGAGAACTGGACACTTGTTAAGAATATCAATCCGCATGACTGATTTTAATTTAGAGGCATTTCAGTACTTCGATGATGAGCCTGAACAAATCAGCTTCTCAAAATCAGAGTGTTTTAAGTGCAAAGCATCGGCTATCGTGGTACCAATAACGATGCATGAACCATTAATGGGTGCAAAGTATCGATCACTATCTATCAAATATGGATTACAGGTACCGCTTTGTTTGACTTGTCACGAAGAGGTCCAAACGGATCCAACTCAAGAATACAATCAATTTTTACAAAAGTTAATGCAAAGAAAATTCATTATAGACTTTCCGAACTTAAGCTTCATGGCCATATTCGGAAGAAACTATTTGTGGGAGGAATCATGAAAGCGAAAGTACTTGTTGAATATTTAAATGCTTTAATTGACAAAGCTGATGATCCAGATGAGTTAGAGGTTTTTAATGACAAAACAAAAGTTGAAATTCAAAGCGTAGCATTTAATTCAAAAGTTGACTCAAACGATTTGTGCGAAGAAAAAATTGTGATTTTATAGGGAGGAATCATGAAGAAACCAGATCCAAAATACTGCATGGAATATGTTTGCAAGACTTGTAAGAAACCCATGCCAGTAGATGAAAAAAAATCAACACCAGAAGTAACTTATCTTTTAGATGTATGTCCGTGTGGTGGAAAAGGTCACATGAGATTAAAAGGGTAGGTGACATATGTGCTATCAAATTTTAGAGGCGAAGAAGGTCATCTTCCAAGATGAAGATTTTGACATAGTGAAGCAGCGGTTAAGCGACTTAATTGAACTAGATAAAAAAGTATCAGATTCAAAATGGGAAAGGACGCAGCTATTAACTTCAAATGAACTACCTTTCAAAGCCGGTAAATATACTATAGCTACTGGAGAGTGGCGAAAATAGGAGTAGATTATGACTGAAATACAACTAGAAGGTCAAATAGAAATAGATGGATTACCACAACCAATAGAACAGCAAGAGATCATTAACGCCGAGTTAAAGCTGGAGAAAGAATATAAAGATTTTAAGGGAAGTGGAAAGCTAGGAGCAGTTGCTAAACCCGTGTATGACACTTTGAAACTATTCTGTAAAAACTCAAAATTTGCAGAGGCGGTATCAGCAAATCCGAACACGTTTTCTCAATGCATCGATAAAATCATGGCGGGTGTTGGTAACTCAATTTCTGATTTAGAGGTTTATCAGAGAGCTGCAGGATTCTATTTTCCAAATGCAAAGATCACATTCAATATGACAATTGATACTGACGGATTGCTTGTGCCGGTTATGAAAAAAGAAGTTCAAGCAACGAATAAGAGTGTGGGCGGAATCACGATTAAATCTGTACCTGTAGAAGAATTACTCAGCCCATCAGAAGCGCCTAAAATTGTAATCTCACTCGATGACATATTAGACACACTTTAGAGGTGCTATATGAAAAAAGTCAAATTTAGAGGTATCGCACCTAAGCCTTTAGTTAATAAGTTAGAAGATCGATTTATCTATATTAAAGCTTCAGTTGAGACAATATACGAAGAGACATTAATTATTAGCGTATATGCAAAAGTAAAAAAGAAAAAAGAAGTGGATCATATCTGCGTCTTTCAGCAGTTTATTACTGAGAATGATTTTACTGCAATAAATTACTTAGACGATGGAAAGCGCAATTGGAGTAATTCAACTTTGCTAAGGTTCATTGAATCAAATCGATGGCATTTTGACCTTGATTATTCAAATTACAACCATATTAAATGTGAAACAGAAGAAGATAATGAAATCATCAACAAATATTATCAAACAAAGCATAGTGTGGGAATTAACTTGATCAATCATCATCAGTTAGAGTTGAGAAAGTCAGCACTTTACTATAAACATGACATTGAGCGGAGAGAACTTGAACGGATTCATATTCAAGCTATTTATCTTCCGTCAGACCTACACGATTGGATTAGTTCTGAAATTGTAAAAGACAATGCTAAGTATTTTTATGAAACAGACAAGAAAACAAAGTTAAAACGCGGAGTATGCTCGTATTGTAAATCAGAATCAAAAGTTAAGACTGCTAAACACAATGAATATGGTGTTTGCCCATCCTGCAATACGAAAGTTCAGTTTAAAGGGCTTAATCGAGCAAAGTATTATACCGATTATGACCATTTTGCATTCGCACAGCGCATTGATACAGGAGTTATGATCAGACGATTTAAAGTGAAGTTAGATTACAAGCATTCTGATAAAAAATCGAGCATACAAGAGACTGAAATATCACTTAGCGAATTATCGAGATCGGTACTAGAAGAATCAAAACAAAGAAGTACACATTATGAGTACGGAGAGTTTCTTAAGGGCGAGTATCGATGGAAAAAAGAAACCTCTAGCTATAACTTTTATGGGAATGGTAGCGTAGCATTTGCGACAAGAAATTTGTTTATGAAATTGTACCCGTTTAATTTAAAAGATGTGATTGCTGATACTAAGTGGGAATATTGTGCAATTGAAATTTTCAAAGGAAAGATAGATCCTATAGATTATCTAGAATTTAAAGAAGCTAAATTGCTTGAAATGATTGTAAGGCGAGGGTTTATGAAGTTGGCTCAAGACATGGTTAATAATCGATATGAAACTAACAGTGCAACTTATAAGATTGAGCAGACTAAAATGATGGGACTAAGCGAGTATGCTTTTTTCATGGCAAAGAAACATGATCTAGGAATAAGAGAACTTGAAATTATTAAAGAGTTAGAAAGTGGGTTTAGAATCAAGCCTTCGTATGATCAGATTGTATGGATGAGCAGTGAGTATAGAAATCTTAGTAGAATGTTAAGCATCATTCAGTTTTCGAGTATTCAGAAAGCAATAAACTACATTGAGAAGAAAAGTAAAGAAGAAGAGGATAGACGGCGTGATGTAATTAATACCTGGCAAGATTATTTAGAGGGTGCAAAAAAACTCAAGTATAATCTGGGTGATGAAATACTTCTTTATCCAAGAAATCTTCATGAAGCTCATGACAATGTAATAGCAAAACTTAAATTAGTTAAAAATAAACGAATTATAAGAGGAATTGCAAAATATTCCAAAAAATATGAGTGGCTGAATTATAGTAAAAATGGCTTAGAAATTAAAGTTGCTAAAAGTGTTTCTGTGATAAATAAAGAATCTCAGGTATTAGGTCATTGTGTTGCACGATCAAACTATATTGAAAGTATGTCTGAAGGCAAAACTTTAATTTTAACATTAAGAAAAACGTCAACACCTGATACACCATACTTCACTGTTGAAATAAACCCAGAATCATTTGAAGTTAGGCAATATCAATCTAAAAATAGGTTGAGAAAGTCGGATGAAGTTGAGAAGTTTTTTAAAGATTGGAAAAAACACATCGAAAAAATGAATTTAAAAGGCTTAAATGAAAAACCTAAAAAGATTGAACGGAGGAACATAGATGAGTACAGAATTGCAAACTAGCGACAGAAACGCATTTATCATTGCACAAGAGATTTTAACTATTAAAGATCAAACCGGTAAGATCATATTACAAGGTGCACTGGAGATAGGAAAGCGCCTCAAAGAAGCAAAAGAAATAGTTGGTCATGGTAATTGGGGAAAATGGTTAGAGGAGTCTGTAGATTATAGCCAAAGAACAGCCTCAAACTTGATGAAATTATACGAAGAATATGGGTCAATTTACCTCGAAAATTCAAATTCGCAATTGATTGCCAATTTGGGTTACACACAAGCTTTAGCAATGCTTAAAATCGATTCAGAAGATAGAGAAAACTTCTTAGAAAATAACGATGTTTCATTAATGACTGCAAAGGACATTGAAAAGATAGCTGAGGAACTTAGAAAAGAAAAAGAAGAGAAAGCAGAACTACAAAAACACTTTGAAGAAATCTCAAAAGAAAATCTAAACTTAAACACTAAGCTGCAAGAGCAAGAGGAGCTGCAGAAGAAGTTTGATGATCTCAAGAAGGCTGATGCAAGCCCAGAGAAGCTGAAACAGCTTGAGAAAACTTTAGAGGCTAAAAACAAAGAAATAATCAAACTACAAAATGATCTCAAAATGGCAAATGATATTGAGCCGGTTGAAATCACCAAAGAGGTAATACCTAAAGAAACAGCAGAAGAGTTAGCAAAGCTTCATAGAAAAGTTGAAATGGGTGATAACGCTGCCAAGTTTAAAGCTCAGTTAGATGTAATTGTTCAGACGACCAATGCAATGCTTGAAACTTTAGAGGCAATTAAGGCCAAAGACGAAGCTCTATACAGTACTTACAAAGAAGCTTTTAACAAAATGCTTGATAAGTTAAAGCAAGAATAGAAGGACAGCAATGAAAGTACATGAGTTAAAGATATGGAGAAAGTACTTTAATGAAATCGTCTATGGTTGGAAGAACTTTAAAGTCAGGAATAACGACAGAAATTTTCAAGTAGGAGATATACTTCACTTAAAAGAAACCTATGATGATACAGATAAGTACACGGGATTTGAACTGTTAGTAGAAGTGAAATATATCCATAAAGGTTTAGGAATTCAAGATGGATATGTTTGCATGGCATTTGTGAAAGTTGAAATAAAACAGGCGGATGAAAGCGAGGTTAAGTAATGGCAAATATAAAATGTGATCTATGGTGCAAAAGTCAAATTAACGGCTATTGTAATAAAATCGAGATTGATATTGACGATATGCAATTCAATGAGTATTCAAACCCCAAATGCGGCGAATTTGATCCAACAAAGGCAGAATGTGGCGCATGTGAATATTGCAATGACGGCATATGTGATTTTGATGAACACGAAATATTTGAAAACTCAAAATGCATAAATGGTCAATTTGAACTTTGCAATTAACAGAAAGCGAGGGCGAGTGATGAAATCGGAAATAATAAATATATTAGCACTAATGTTACATTGCAAAGATGATGAACTGGTAAGAAAGGCAGAAGTCGAACTCGAACAACTAGAAAAAGATGGTACAGCATACAAAGAATTAATGACACCATTTAAACCTATAGACATGGAACTATCCTTTGATTATGACTCAGATGGAGAATCAAACGAAAGCAAAGTTGGATATTGCAAATGTGGTGCATTTGTAACTCAATTTAGAAATGATCCTCATTGTGACATATGTGCTCAAAAATTAGATTGGGAAAACGAGGAAAAGATGATTGAAGGAACTATATGTGATGGTTGTAAATGGTATGACAATGGTGATTCAAGTGCTGGATTAGGAAGTGGATGTACTCATGATTTTCTATATGACAACGAAAGCAATTTTATTGAAGAACACAACAATATCATTGTAGATTATATGGCCATGAACAAATGCCCATTAAAAGAAGTGAAGGTAAACAATGAGAAAACACGATGATCAGTTTTATTGCATTGCAGTATTTAGCAATCTATTTAAACAAAGAGTAAAGATTGATCTAGTCAAAGGCACTTTACTAGAAGTTCAAGTTAACAAAGAACTAGTTAAACTAGGATTCAGATATGACCATAGAATTAGACACACATTGATTGGTAATGGTGTGTTAAGCGAAGTTATCTGCATAGCAACTGACATAAATTCAGGTGGAGTGGCAGCTACAGGTAATAATATTATGGATTGCGTCAGAAAGATTAAAAATAAAACAAAAGACCATGGTTATGAAGAGACGTTTAGTAAAAATCACAGATACATTGAGTTGGTAAAAGCAGTGGATGGAGTGATGAAACAAGCAAAAGTATTAGAGGACATCATTATGAATGGATCCTCAAATGTAAAACCTAACGGTTTGCTATCTGAGTTAAATGGATTTAGACCTTATACCATAATCTACGATGAAGTGCTTAATTCAGATAAATGAAAGTGAGGCACGAATGAGTCAAGGAGTACTTAACCGGAAGAGAGAAATTGAATATACTCAAAAGCAAATTGAAGCTTCCGTATGCACAGTACGAAAAGCGTCGCCTGAAGAGATTGAAAAAATACTAAATGAAAGAGGTGTATCGATGGGCAAAAGAGGACCAAAGCCAGGATTTAAACGAGATAAACGTGTAAATGAAACCGAGCTAGCTGACCAACAAACCATTAAAGGCGAGAAAAAGACTATAAATCAACTTGCTGATGACTTGGGAGCAGTTAGAAATTCATCAGATATTCACTCTATAGATGACCTATCGGATTTTTCTAAGTTAGGAAAGTATGTCGGTAAAACAATCGTATTCGGGTCACTTTTTAAAATGGATACGGCAATCGTCAATGAAATATTAGAATTAGAACGAACAGGATATCTTAAACGTGTATCAAAAGGATTCAACTATTTCAGAATTATTAAGATAAACAAATCAGTTCAACAACAGCTTCAAAAGCTTCAAGAAAGTGACGCGTTTAAGGAAATATCTATTGAGCAAGCGAAAGATGAAATCAAGAAAAAAAGACAAGAAGTTAAAAAAATAATAAAAGAACAAAAACCTGCTCCTGATGACTTGGAACCTATAGCTAAGAATGCAGTTAATAGCGTGTTAGAAAAAGAATTAGCAACTGAAAATAAAGATGTGGATTTTAAAGGTGGTTATGTAGATGTTCAAGGCATGAAGCTGTGTGATAATGCTGCAAATATCATTATTCCTATTGCAAGACCGCCACTAGGAATAACACCTAAATCACAGGATGAAAAATTATTAGATGAAATAATAAGTGATCACATACCTGTAAGAAAACCACCTCTTGGTATTGCACCTAGAAAATTGCATGACAGAGCCAGACTCAGTGGACTTATATCTGCAATCTGCAGATATATTGAATCAAGTTATGAAGTACCTATTGAATGGATTGTTGAATATAACGAGCTTGTTTGCAGGGTGAAGTAGATGACTAGAGAAGCAAGGTACATGAGAACGCTCAGAGAAAACAGAAAGTACAGAAGTCAATGCACCAGGTGTGGCAAAGGAAAGCCTCATGATGGATTTTTTCAATGTGTTGGATGCAGATGCTATCTAGTAGAGTACAGGGTTAGAAAGAGAGGGCAGTGATGGCTAAAAATATTATTAATCAAGGTGTAAAACCAGTCCTGGTGTTTAAATGTAATTTATGTGAGTGCGAATGGGAAGATGACAAATTCAGTGTAAGTGAAAGACCTTCACCTTTCAGTGGTTTAATGCTTGGAATGCGAAATAATATTGAAGCAACTTCAAGTAGATGCCCAACGTGCAATTTGACATCTTATGATGGCAAAAAGGTTAAGAAAGAAAGTGAGTCAATATGAGAAAAAACATATCAAAAATAATAGGGTTAGTTGCAGCGTGGATAATAATTATTGGAACAGTAGGCGTTGCTGTTGCAATATTTAGGGCAATAATATTATTTTTCTGGAATCTAGTATAAAACTTAAACCAAAATATTAAAAACGAAAAGGGAGAAAGAACATGAGAAAATTATTTTTTAAAGGACAGAAACTAGCATTATTAATTATGATTATGGCATTGGTACTAAGTGGTTGCTCATTATCAGGATCTTCTCAAGATCAACAAAATCAACGAAAGGTGACGGAAGTGTTAACAGGTAATCAGCAAACGCCAACAGATATTAATTATTCACTTGAAAGAGACAATCTTATCAGAAGAGCATACTGGGTTAATGGAATGAGAGAAAAAGCTATTTCATTACCTTCGGCTGTTGAAAGGCCATTGGGATATATTGCTCTATTTTCAGATAGTGGGGCTATTGTTGGAAAGTTCGTTGTAAATGGAAAAGTGTCATCACTTAATAGTTTTTTAACACCAGATAGTGAAGCTTACAGTTCTGACTTAACCATAAGATGGCTTGCGGATGTTGATGGATCATATGGTAAAAATGCAGAAGGAATATTCTTTTTTACTCCTGATGGTAAATATATTGAGTGGACAGGAAAATATCTTTATACAGATATCCCGTTTGAGATAGATGAACCAGTTATTAAGTTTCAGAATTAGGAGGAATCATGAATAAATTTTTAATAACAGTTGGAGTAATAATATTTTTACTATTGATTTTCGTAATGCTAATTCCTGATACAAGAGCAGCAATGAACTCCTATATTTTTAATTTAAAAAAAACGGATGATAGTACAAAGTATGAAACAATAAAAAAAGTTGAGGACACTGCAAGGGCAATGATTGCTTCATATGAAAGTGACATTCTGACTTATGAGCAGTATAAAGACTCGGAAAATAAAGAAAAGCAAGAGTGGGCAGAACAAGCTAAAATGCGCGCAAATAAAACCGCATCAAGTTATAACAACTACATTTTACAAAATAGCTTCATTTGGAAAGAAAATATACCTGATGATATCAGAAGAAATCTTGATTATATCGAGTGAAAGAGGAAAGATGAATAGTGTAGTATTAATCGGTCGGGCTGCACGTGATCCAAAGCTTAGGTTTGTACCTGGCTCTGGAATGGCAGTAGCAAACATAACAATGGCCATAGATAAAGGCTTATCAAGAGAAAAGAAACAAGAGCATGAGTCTCAAGGCAAACCAACAGCTGACTTCATAAGAATTGTCATTTGGGGTAAACAAGCAGAGAATGCATCACAGTACTTAGAAAAAGGCAAACTATTTGCCGTTCAAGGTTCAATTCAAACGAGCAACTATAAAACAAGTTCAGGTGAAACAAGATATGTGACTGAAGTGCTGGCAAATAGAGTTGAGTTTCTTGAATGGTCAAATGCTAAATCTGATAATGGCGATTTTAGTTTTGAAGGACAACCATCGTTCTCTGACTTTCAAAACATTGAAGATGACGATGATGTACCTTTTTAGAGGGATTTATTATGAGTAAATGTTTAAGGTGCAATAAAAACGATTTGGATGCAACAGGATTTTGTGAAGATTGCTTGGAAAAATGTTCTAAAGATACTGTTAGCATATCTCAAGAAGAATATCAGAAGCTCAGATATAAAGAAATGTTATTTGATGCAATGCAAAATTCAAATGAGGAATTAAACTAAAGGTTAATTTTGAGGATGGAGGATTTGTGAGTAAAAAAGAGTTGATGGAATACATTTGGCTTGGTAAAAATATTGAGAAAATGAGAAAAGTATTAAACGAATTAAATGACCAAGCTGAGTTCTTGTATCAATCACCAAAGCTTAGTCATGAACCAAAATCTACTGAGCCGAAAGATGATAAAATACTTTCAATCGTAGTTAAAATTGATGAAGCAAAAGAAAAAATAGGTGAATTGATTAGAAATAGATGTACTACACTTATAAAAATTGAAACTTATCTGTCTAAGCTTGAAGAAAAAGAACGTTTTTTGATGCACTCTAGATATATTTCTGGAACGTCGTGGGAGCAAATAGCAGTGGATATGGGTTATAGCATCCAACACGTTTGGAGAATGCATGGAGATATACTTAAAAAGATGAGAGATAATGAGAGTTGAATCTGTGCTAGACTGTAAGTGTAAAAGTTTGATAGCGATCGCGAGTGCGGTCGCTTTTATTTTGCAAGGAGGCTTCCGTGAGCAAAGGAAAATATATAACTCACGTCAAGCCCAAGTTAGCACTTATAAAGGGTTGGGCTAGAGACGGACTATCTGAAAAGCAAATAGCAGCAAATGTAAATGTAGCCTATTCAACGTTCAGAGAGTACAAAAGTAAATACTCGGCATTATCGGCAGCATTAAAAGAAACTAAAGAGGTTGCTGATTATGAAGTCGTTAATAGTTTATATGAACAATGTTTAGGCAGATATGTTAACGAAACGAAGGCTATTAAGTGCAAAGAAGTATATTATGATGAACAAGGTAGGCGTTGCGAGAGAGAGTCAATAAGGGTTGTAGATGTTAAAACATATATAAAACCTGACACATTAGCAATGGCTATTTGGGTGAATAATAGAATGCCTGATAAATGGAAAAAGAACTCAAATAAAGAAACCCTTGATCAATTGAAGTTTGAGTATGAAAAAGAAAAAGACAAGAAGAAAGACTGGTAATTATGGCACGTTCAAGGCTATTACAAAGTTTTTATGCATCTACTCCATGGAGACAGCTAAGGCTTAAATTAATCATGGAAAGAGGCAATGTTTGCGAAAGATGTGGGAAGGTAATAACAAACACCGAGGAGATCATTGGCCATCATACCATAGAGCTTAATGACAATAATGTCAGAGATCACATGATAAGCCTTAATCCTGATTTAGTAGAACTAGTGTGCTTTGATTGTCATAATAACGATCACGACAGATTTAATGGTGGTGTTAAGGTTGCAAAAGAAAGAGGAGTCTACTTAGTATATGGACCACCATTATCTGGAAAGAAAACCTATGTAAAAAAGCATATGACTCAAGGTGATTTAGTAGTTGATATGGATAGTCTGTTTGAAGCGATTAGTTTTCAAACAAGATATATTAAACCGGATAAGCTTTTACCAAATGTAATGGATGTCAACAAACTACTGCTTGATCATATTAAGACAAGACACGGAACCTGGCATAGCGCTTGGATCGTTGGTGGTTATGCTGACAAGTATAGAAGAGAGATGACCATTAAAGACACAGGCGCAACACCTGTACTCATGGACACATCAAAAGATGAATGCCTTATGAGACTTGAGATGTTACGCGATGAACGAATGAAACAAAAGCGAGAATGGGAGATATACATCAACAGGTGGTTTGAAAAGTATCAACCATAGCCCCCCGGTGTGTAAAAAAAGAGTGAGTTTTCCTAACCGAGCCCCCCCTCAGTTCTTTTTTACACAGTCAATTTTTTGAAAAATGATTGGAGAAATTTTCAGAAATGAAAAAAAGTCTTGTTGTTGAAAAAGAAAAAATGAAGTTGATTGAAATATTCAAAGATATTGATGATAAACAGAAAAAGCTAGTCGAATCATTGATAGACGAAGCTGCCTTTCTTGTTGGTGAAAATTTTGTGTTAAAAGAGTTAATTGAAAAAGTTGGAAGCGTTAGATTTAATCCAGATAATCCAGCTCAACAGAAACAAACACCAGCTGCAGCTCAATATCTAAAGAATTTAAATTCTTACACAATTGTGATTAAGACTCTAAATTCAATTTTAATGAAGCAATCACCAGAAGAGGATGATGATGAATTGAGTGATTATGAATGACAGGATCTTACCTTTGGGAATATATTGAACGTGTTGAAAGAGGCGAAGAGATTGTTGGCCTTGAGATAAAACAAAATTTAACGATACTAAAAGAACATTTTTCAGATCCTAGCATAACTGTAAACTTAGAACCTGCTCATAAGCGAATCAATTTTATCGAGAGCAAGTGTAAATTATACGAAGCACCATTTGCAGGAAAACCATTTATATTGACGTTATTTCAAAAAGCGATTGTAGAATCTATACACGCTTTTTTTATTTATGATTTTGAGATTGATAGATTGGTGCGAAAATATCAGGAAATGCTACTAATGATCGGTCGCAAGAATGGAAAGTCGCCATTTGCAGCGGCACTTGGATTGGCTGAGTTTTTCTGTGGTCCAGAAGGGATAAAGATACTTGCTGCATCTAATGACTATGAACAAGCTGACATAGTTTTCCAAGCCATCAACTCAATGAGAGAAGAAAGTCCAGCTCTTGAAAAAGTGTCTAGAAAGAATATCAAAGGCATATTCTTTGGAAATCCTAAAAAGCCAAAGAAGAAAGGTAAGTTTAGTTATAGAAATAAAGGCAACATCAGAAAGATCTCTGCAAAAACAGGCGCTAAAGAAGGTCGAAACGTTGGCGTAGTTATCGTAGATGAAGTTCATGAGCTTAAAGACAACGAACTCATCATGCCTTTACGTCAAGCACTCTCGACACAGGATGAGCCCCTATATTTCGAGATATCTACAGAAGGTTTCATAACGGATGGTTACTTAGACACTAGGCTAATAGAAGCTAGGCAAGTACTGAAGCGTGAAATTGAACGACCTCGTTGGTTAATCTGGCTGTTCACACAAGACAGCGAGAATGAGATATACGAGGATGAAAGTTCGTGGCCAAAATCAAACCCGGGATTAGGCGTGATCAAAAAATGGTCATACCTTAGAGGTTTGATGGAAGAGGCCAAAACTAATAAGGTAACAAGAGCCTTTGTACTTGCAAAGGACTTTAATATTAAACAAAACAATGCTTCAGCATGGTTGATGGAAAGCGAGTTCACTAACACCGTTGTGAAGCCTGAAGAATTTTTCAAAGGAGCAATGGGAATAGGTGGCGTTGACCTAGCTGAGACAACAGACCTCTGCTGTGCAAAGGCACTAATTATGAGATCAAACGATAATAACAAGTACTTCTTAACAAAGTATTTCATTCCTGAAGCAAAGATTGAACTTGGCACTGAGGAAGATAAAAAGAACTACCTAGAGTGGGCGCGTCTGGGACTCATTGAAGTAACACCTGGTAATGAAAACGACTTTGCTAAAATCACAGAGTGGTTTATATGGCTTTATAAGTCACTGGGAATCAGTATGTATCGCATTGGTTATGATAATGCACTAGCTAAGTACTGGGTCAAAGAAATGGAAGAGATAGGGTTCGATATGGAGAGAATCCCACAAAAACCAGATGAATTATCCAATCCGATGAAGCTACTCGAATCAGATTTAAAAGCAGGATTGGTGGTTTATAACAATAATCCAATAGACAGATGGTGTCTAAGTAACACAGCAATGAAAATCGATTCATTAGGACGCATAATGCCAATGAAAATCAACGACTTAAAGAACAGACGCATCGATGGTAGTGCAGCAAAGATCATTGCTTACGCAACTTACATGCGACACAGAAACGAATATCTTAATTCAGTGAGGTGATGAAATGGCCTTGTTTGACATTTTCAAAGGCTTTACTGCGGGTAGCAGAGAGCGAATGGCACTAGCAAAGATGATGAATAGTACGCCGATATTTTCACAGTTTGGTGACAATATATATGCGTCGGATGTGGTTCAGAATTGTATCGATGTCATCGCCACTGAGATATCAAAACTACAACCGCAACATATTCAGACAAATAACAAAGGTGAACAGAATAGACCAAAGAGCAGCATAAACAGACTTCTTAGAATATCACCGAACCCATTTATGACTACAAGGGATTTCTTAGAAAAAGTTGTATGGTTGCTTTTTTTAAATTACAACGCGTTTATATATCCGATGTACGAGGTTTACCAGGACGGAGATGTCTACCGAAAGAGGTACACAGGTCTTTATCCGCTAAATCCTAGTCAAGTAGTTTTCGAGCAGGATCCTAGTGGTAAGTTGTACGTTCACTTTTACTTTAAGCAAGGACTTGATTTCAGATTGCCTTATGATTCAGTCATACACCTTCGAAAGAAGTTCTCAGCAAATGACATCATGGGTGGTGGATATAATGGTCAACCAGATAATGCGCCATTGCTTAATATTCTTGAGACAAATGATGTCATCATGCAAGGCATAGGTAAAGCAATCAAAACGAGCCTATCTGTAAGAGGCATTGTGAAAATTAGCACTTTACTTGATGACGACAAGCAAAGAGCAGAACGTGCCAGAATTGAAAAACTACTTTCATCAGGAGACTCAGCTATTTTACCTGTTGACCTTAAAGGCGAGTTTACTCCGATCACAGTAGATCCAAAGATGATTGATAAGGACACAATGGAGTTCTTGGATTCTAAAGTGCTTAGATGGTATGGCGTGAGCCTTGCCATTTTATCTGGAGATTTTACAGACGATCAGTACCAAGCGTTCTACGAGAAAACGCTAGAACCACTGATTATAAGTTTAGGTCAAGCATTCAGTAAGGTCTTGTTCTCAGATAGGGAGATAGACGTTGGTAATGAGATAGTATTCTACCAAAAGAACATGATGTATCTATCCACAAACGCGAAGCTAAACTTGCTAAAAACTGCTGGAGAACAAGGCCTTCTGACTGATGATCAAAAGCTCGCACTTATCGGATATCCACCGATTGGTGGCGAAGATGGTGCGAGAAGAACTCAGTCACTTAACTATGTTGATGTTCATCTAGTTAACGACTACCAGATGCAAAAAGCCAAAGCGCCAAGAATAGACGCGCAAGGGGGTGCAAACTAATGTCAAAGTCAAATATTGATAAAGCAATGGAGACGATGATCGTCACCAGAGCATATGCAGTTGAAGATTTCAAAGCTGAAGCAAGAGCAGAAGGCGACAAGAAAGGCGTTACTGGTCACGCTGCAGTATTCGGGAGAATGACAAACATAGGTGGTTGGTTCAATGAGATCATTGAGCGCGGTGCATTTGAGAGTGCCGACCTTACCGACGTTTTATTCTTTGTTAACCACGATACAAGAAAGATACCTCTAGCCAGATCGAGAAGGAATAATGGCAATAGTACGATGAAGCTAGGTGTAGACGACATCGGTCTCGCAGTTGATGCCGACTTTGACACTGAGAACAATGCAGAAGCTAAGAGCCTACACAGTGCCATAGCACGTGGCGACATTGATGGCATGAGCTTCATGTTCAGGATCAAAGAGGACAAATGGGAGAACCTCGACACTGATATGCCGACAAGGCGTATCTTAAAAATTGCTAAAGTATTCGAAGTGAGTGCGGTTAATATGCCAGCTTACACCGATACTGACATATCCGCTAGAGACCAAGCGGCGCTGGATAGCGCAAGGCAAGCTCTGGAGAGAGCTAAAGAGCTGGATAGCTCCAATGCAGAATTAGAACTTTTAAAAGAAAAAAATAGAATTAGAAGGAGCGTAACTATATGAAAAATTGGTTTTTAAAACAACTCAAAGCAAAAGAGGCAAGACAAGCAGAGCTTGTAAAGAAATCAGATGCATCTAATGACCTCGCTGAGGTGAGAAGCATTGGCACAGAAATTGCAACTCTTGGCGAAGAAATCAAAGAACTTAGATCGATTATTCAAACGATCGAAGAGGAAGAAAGAGCTGCAGCGTCAAATGGCGATCCACAGGCATCAGCAGCAGAATCACAAACAGAATCTAGAGCAGCAGCTGGCGTGCCAGGACAAGCTCAAGTGATTGCTGCAACATTCGGCGCAGGCGTTGACATGAGAGGTAATCAAGACATCTTTAAACAAATCGAAGCTAGAGCAACTGACCTTGTCGCTGGTAAAGCGGTAACATTCACAAACGAAGAGCTAGTTGCACTTGAGAAAAGAACAACAACTATCGCTGGTGGAACTTTGATCGTTCCTAAGAACTTCTCAAATACACTCAATCCGACTTTTAACGAAATCTCAGGTATCATCAACCAGGTTAATGCAATCAGCTTACCAGGTGGCGATACCTACACTAAAGGTTATGAAAAGCCTATTGGTGAAGGCGACTACTCGGCTGAAGGTGCTGATTACAATGAATCAGATCCTGCATTCGGATATGTTGACATCGTAAAAGCTAAAATCACAGTTTACTCTGAGATCACAGAAGAAGTTAAAAAACTTCCAGCAGTTGACTATGCATCTTATGTATCAGCAGCAGTAATGAATATGCTTAGAAAGAAAATTGCTAAACAAATCTTTGTCGGAGCAGGTGGTGCAAATAAACTCGCTGGTATTCTTACAGCGATAGATCCACTTACTAATGACATTGACATTGACGCGATCGATGCAGATACGCTCACAAAAATCGTATTCGGTTACGGTGGCGATGAGGATGTTGAAGGCGCTGCTACTCTTTACGTGAACAAGAAAACGCTTCAAGCATTTGCTGAGGTTAGAGGAAGTGACAGCAAGCCAGTTTATAAGATCACTATGAATGGCAATAGTGGAACTATCGGCTATGTTGATGGCAGCTTGACTGTACCATACACACTTTCAAGCATTCTCACTTCATTTGCAGCAACTGCAGAAGATGCATTCTTTGGTGTTTACGGTAACCCAATGTTGTACGAACTCACAACATTCTCTGGCGTTGAGATTTTAGAATCGAGAGATTATAAATTCAAGAGTGGCCAGATCGCATACAGAGGTTCTGTATTTGTTGGTGGTTCGCCTGCAGCTTACAAAGGATTTGCGAGACTCAAGAAAAACGCAGTCGCTTAATGAACTAAGAGGGGCAGGCCAAGTGCCCGTCCCTATTTTTATTTAGAAAGGTGGAGAAACCATGGGTAAGAAAACAATTGCAGAGAAGCAACTAGATGACCAAAAGCAACTAGACGACCAAAAGCAACTAGATGACCAAAAGCAACAGGATGACCAAAAGCAACAGGATGACCAAAAGCAACTAGATGAAAATGACCTAGATCATGATAATGGGAATGCTGGTATCCCTGAAATTAAGATTCAAGACACCACTAAACTCGACTTAGAAGTTCCGAGTGTGGTGTTTTTTAAAGTTAACAAACCACTCGGGGCAGCGTCATACAAATTGTTAGAGGATCGCGTCGACGCAATCAATCAAAAATACTCAGACAAAGTCACTATCATTCTAGTGCCTTTTAGTGTGAACGCAGAGAAAGAATAACCAGGGGGTGAGATTATGATACTCACTGAGGCAGAAGCAAAAGACATGCTCTTTCTGGATCCTGAGACAACATATCCTCAACTTGCCATCATTCTGCCAGGTATTGATGATTACATCAAAACCGCAACAGGGTTTGACTGGGGAACAACAACCACAACATATACCGAAATTGACAAAGTCGCTAAATTGGCGGCTTCAATTTTGCTATCACAGTGGTTTTACAACCCTCAGGAAATGGGCAAGGACAACTATGCGGTGGTTGGATTTATCGCGCAGCTACAGGCTAAAGTTCTGCCGGAAGAGGTGACATCATGAGCATAAAACCCGGTGAACTAAGACATAAGGTCGACATATTAAAACCGCCTGAAGCGCGAAACGATTATGGAGAAATTGACGAAACTGGGGACTGGACCATATTCAAAGAAGGTGTGTGGGCGTCGTTCTCTCCACTAAAAGGTAGGGAGTTATTCACAGCGCAGCAGATCAACTCTGAGATAACTGTCAAAGTAAAGATGTGGTACGTTCCAGGAATCAAAGCCAACATGCGTATTCGTTCGAGAGGTCAGGTTGTCGAGATTGTTGGTCCGCCAATAGACGTGGATCAATTGCATAGAGAACTCGAACTCATGTGTAAAGAGGTGAGCTGATGGGTTTAAAAGTCGATCAAAGAAGCCTTGATGACATCATCAAGACTTTAGAAAAGATTAACACCCTTACTCAGAAACAAGTTAATGTGGCAGCGAGACTAGGCGCAAGATTTATCCAAAAGAAAGCCAAAGAGAAAGCTCCTGTTTCTGAGGACGGTTCTCATGGAAAACCTAGAGGGTTTCTTAAGAAAAACATCAAGATCAAGGCTGAGAAAAGCAAAATTAAGTCTAAGAAGGTATATAGAGTTGGAATTGGTGGAGAAGCTTGGTATGGCGTGTTCCCTGAATACGGAACAAAGAAAACTAGAGCAAAGCCATATCTAAGACCTGCGTTAGATGAAAATCGTAATGAAGTCACTAAGATTATTCTTGAGGAAATCGCGAAAGGGGTGGATAAGGTCAAATGATAGAAAAAGCATTGAAAGCAAAGATTGAAAGCGTATCAGATGGCGCAAAATCTTATCCACTACAAGCTCCTGAAGATTGCAAAACACCATATATCGTTTATCAGAGATCAGGAACCGACCGAGTACCTACGCTAGATGAGCAAGGTATGTACAAGGTCGGTTTTCAACTTACGATGGCAGAGAAAAGTTACACAAAAATGGTTGAACTAAGAGCGAAGATCAGAAACGGTATCGAGTTTCAAACTGGTGTATTTGCTCCAAATACTCCGGAAGTTTCAAACCTTCTCATTGAGAACGAAAACGAGTTCTTTGATTCTGATATGAAGGAATTTATAGGGATACTCGACATTTTAATAATTTATAACTAGGAGGTAGTCAAATGAAAACTACTGGTAATAAAACCACATTTAAGAAAGGTACAACTGCAGTTGGTGAAGTGACTAGCATAAGCCCTGTCGCGATTACAACAGATGCCATTGAGACAACTTCACTTGATGACGATTTCAGAACATACATCCCAGGATTAAGTGATGGTGGTGAAGTCACAGTAACAGGCCACTATACAGGTGACGAGGCGGGCCAAGACGCACTTCAAGCAGCGCAAGCTGCAAAGACAACAGATGCTTATAGTATTGTTTATCCATCTGCAATTGGAATGACATGGTCGTTTAATGCTTTCATCACTAGCTTTTCAATTCTTGATGCTACAAACGATGATCCAATTGGATTTGAAGCTGTTTTGAAAATTACTGGAGAACCAACACTTGCAGCAACAGTTTAATACAAAGGGGCCAAGTGCCCCTTAATTTTTTAATTAATTGGAGGTTTCTATGTCAAAACCATATATACCGTATCAACTAGATAAAATGAGAAATTTGAGATATGGCATGAAAGCTTTCTCTCTTGTTGAACATAAGGTGGGAGTGCCACTCGCTAAGATAGATTTAAATAATTTAACTATGGATCAGCTCGCAACACTTATATGGGCGGGGCTCGCTCATGAAGATAAAGAGCTTACAGAAGAAAAGGTCATGGATTTAATTGATGATTACTCTGATATCAAAGAGGCGTCCGAGATGCTTACTAAAGCTATCACAGAAAGCTTAGGAAAACCAAGAATCACTACACCAAATAAAACGAGAAAAAAGTAGATGACGAGTGGGACTGGTCTGGAATGATGAAGTCTGCAGCTAGAGCAGAAATTAAACCGTCAGATTTCTGGGATATGACACCACTTGAACTCACTGTAAGTGTAGAAGCTTTCGTTGAAACACATTCTGAGAGATTCAAAGAGGCAGTTACTGTTGCTTATATGAATGCAGCATGGCAGCGATCAAAGAAAATGCCTGGCCTTAAAGGTGTACTCAGAAAGATAGATGGAAACACATCTAAAGGCAAACGCAAGGTACAGACAGCAGAGGAAATGTATGCGGTAGCAGTTGAAATGACTAAAAATCTAAGCAAAGCGAGGTGAACGGATGGGTATTGTTAGAAACCTGCTCGTCAGGGTAGGTGCTGACCTTTCAGACCTACAGAAAAACTTAAAACAAGCACAGAAGATGTTTAAAAATCTTGGTAAAGACCTCAACAGAATCGGTGAGAGCATGACAAAGAAAATCACCATGCCAATTATTGCTGTCGGTACCGCGTTCACTTTAATGGGGTTAAAGTCAGCCAAGGCAGCTGACGACCTCGCTGACTTGTCAGCAATCACCAATATTGGTGTTGAGGACCTTCAAGCATTTGCTTATGCAGGAGAAATTCTTGGCACAGATTTAGAGACAATTACCGACGCGCAAACCAAGCTCACTCGTTCAATAGCAGAAGCACATGGTGGAAATAAAGATGCAATTCAATCGTTCCAGCAATTAGGTGTAAGTATATATGATGCTGAAGGTAATCTGAGAACTGCGAATGATATCTTCTGGGATGTTCTAGATGCACTTGGCAAAATTGAAGATCCAGTACTAAGAGATGCATTGGCCATGGAACTTATGGGACGAAGCGCTCAAGACTTGAATCCATTAATCAAAGCGGGATCTGAAGAGATTCAAAAATATATGGATAAAGCCGAAGAACTTAACTTAATAATGAGTGAAGAGCAAGTCATGGCATTAGCAGATTTAAATGATGCATGGAGTACTCTTAAATTTCTATTTGGACAAGTAGGAAATATTATAACTGCTACACTTGCACCAGCTTTACAAAGCATTATAGAATCAATCACTGCTAAACTTCCAGAAGCCACGCAACAACTTAATGATTTGGTTAATGAGTTTCTCAATCTAGATCCATCAACTCAGTCGTTTATATTAACTGCAATAGGACTACTCGCTGCACTAGGACCAATCATTTTGGTACTAGGAAAAGTTGCAGCGGGAATATCCGCTGTTGCGGGTTGGGGTATAGCTGTAAGCAAAGCTTTCACAGCGCTCGGAGCGGGAACAGGCACACTTGGGAGCGTTTTAACTGCGGTATTTGGTAGTATAGGTGGTGTAGTTGTTGCAGTGATTGCTATCATTGCTGGTTTGATTTTGATATTCAAACATCTATGGGATACCAACGAAGAGTTCAAGAACGCGATAATTACTATTTGGCAGACAATTGTTGAAACAGTCACTCCAATAATTCAGGGTATCTGGGATTTTATTATGCTAGTTTTTGGAGAGATGTACTCGTTTATAAGTGATATTTTAGTTCAATTAGTAGAAATTTTTGGAACAACATTTGAAATATTCGCAGAAATTTTTGAAAAGGGTCTATTCTTACTTATTTACTATCTTGAACCAGCATTTAAAACAATGCAGTTTATAATAGAAAATTTTGGTGGAATAGTCATAGACATATTTAAGTTTTTATGGGAAACAGTAACTACAGTTATAAAATCAGCACTTGATATTATTTCTGGAATATTAAAAATGGCACTTGGTGTTTTGACAGGTGATGTCGAATTATTTGGCGAAGGGTTCACGCAAGTTTTTGCAGGTATTTTTCTTGGAATTGCGGACATTGTTACATCTGCTTTTAATACAATAATTGGAATTGTTGAAAAAATCATTAACGGAGTTAGTAAAGCTATAAATGCAGTAAAGGAATTAATTGGTGTTCAAGGTAGCATGTCAAATGTTGAAGGTACAGGAGCACTTCAAAATGGTTTGAAAGCTGGCATACCTAAACTCGCTGATGGTGGTATTCTTACAGCACCTACACTGGCTATTGCTGGAGAAGCAGGACCTGAGGCAGTAATTCCACTAAGCAAGCTCGACAGTATGCTTGGAACAGGTAGCAAGGGTAATATCATCCAAGTTATCCTAGATGGTAGAGTGGTTCAAGAATTTGTTGACGATGGACTCGGTACCAAGTCGCTCGCATTCGGGGGTGTGTATTAATGCCAAGTTATCAAGTTGAGATTTACGACGTCAGCGCAGCACAGACGTTTGATATCACAAGTAAGACGCAATCCTTTCAGACGACCGAAGTGCTGGACACGCCGATACTTGATTTTAAGGTTAATTCTAGAGCTATCTATGAAGCTCACTTGTTCGACCGACTTACGATCAAGAAAGATGGCGCTACAGCACTAGGTGGCGTCGTAGTAGACCAGGCAGATAGAAATTCAAACAGCCAGAAAACGACGACATTTACATGCCAGAATAAAGGATACTATGCGCAAAAGCGTATTGTTGCTGAGGTTTACTACAACAGAACCGCAAGCTACATTTTGAATCACATGATAACTAAGTATTTCCCTGAAGTTAGTCCAAGCATGATCCAGGAGTCAACCGAAGTACTGAAGGAGATTAAATTCACTTATGTGAGCTTGGCCGATGCGATTGAGTACATCATGGACCTCATGCCAGGGTGGCGTTATTACATCGATAGATCAGACCGATTTCACTTCTTCTACAAGACAGATGGAACTGGAGTGGCAATCAATCAATCAATGCTTGAAATGGATAGCTTAGGCGTCGATTATGAAGGAATAGACCACTACAACAGAGTGTGGATAGTCGGAAACAAAGAAGCAGCACCCACCGCGATTGACGTATACTACACCGGAGATGGATCACAAAAGTACTTCGGGCCATTACCATATGAGCCAGCGAGTCTAGCGATTTATATCAAACCAGAAGGACTACCTGAGTATCAATTAACAGTCGGATCAGAAGGTTCTGATGGTGACTTTGAGGTTTATTATAACTCAAAGCAAAGGGTGTTCTATTTCAGCGATCCTTCTTTCATGATAGGCAAGATTCGCGCAAACTTTAAACCGATAAGACAATTTATCGATTATTTTGAGAATGTCGCAGATCGTGATAACTATGGTTTAATGGAACGTGCAGTAAAAAATAAAGATGTCACCAACCAAGCCGAAACTAGACGTTATGGCAGAGCTCAGGTTAATGAATCTAGTATAGTCAGCAGAAAAATCAGATTCACGTCGGACCATCCTGAAATTCTGAGTGCTACACTTGGTCAGAAACGTTCTGTTAGCATCGTAAAAAACGAGTGGAGCATCACAGGTAACTTTGTATTTACGAGAATTACAAGAGACATATCAGCAACTAGAGCAAGAAAAGAGATTGTCTCTGTAGAGTTAGAGGAGCTGATTTAATGGCGACACTTACAAACCAAATCAATAACCTAAACAAAAGAGTGGTGGCACTTGAAAACTCAGAACTTTCTAGTACAGATGCAGTGCCTTTTATTGTGAAGCTGTACGCTTCATTGGAGACGAGTCCAGCTCTTAGATGTTCTACCACGACCAAAGTCAAAGCAGGACAAAAGATGTCTGCAGGCGCAGCAAGTGCAGCTAATGATCTAGCAACCAAGATAAATTATGGTGCAGTCGGATCTGGAGTTGTTCCTTTGCCTGGCAGCATAGGAGTTCCTGATGAGGTTGATAGAAAACAAATCAACAATGCTACAGCTGTTGAGAGTAGTGATAATCAAGTCGTTATAGTTTTCAGTTCTTACTTTGATGAACAGTCAGGTAATGGAGAAACACTCACTAGTGCAGCTGTTCTTTATGAAGCTACTGAGTCTGTTGGAACTGGAAAAGTCGTGGCAAGTGAATCAATCAGCATAGAAAAAACTTCGGCAAAGACGCTCACCGTATCAGCCGAAATAACAATAACGGAGGTATAAAACGATGCCGTATATAAAAAAAGAATGGATAAATGATATACCTGGCGTTCAAGATGGCACATCAATTGATGCTGAGAACATGAACCATATAGAATTAGGGTTAGAGGAAATATTTAATTCATTTGAAGGTTTGATGAATAAAGTTAGTATTTATGGAGCAACCAGTAACCCCAATTCACCAGTAGCACCATTTTTCTTGACAAATAGTTCCGCAAACCCTGTATCGGGAATCTATTTTTATATTATGACAGTAGCTTATGGTGACATGTTTGATACTGGCACAGCAAATAACTGTATGCAAATTGCCATTCCATATAATTCGGATAATTATGGTATATATTTTAGGCGTAGAGTCAGTGGAACTTGGTCAGCCTGGAAAAAAGTGTGGTCAGATAATAATCAACTCATTCAAAACTCAGGGATAACTGTTACTAATTCTGGATGGGTAGCAAGCGGTGATGCTGATTATCCTGTAAAAAAAGATATTTCTTTTACAGGATTAACATCAAATGACACTGTTGAGTTCAGGTTTAATAGAGCAACAAAAGCTATAGCTGATGAAGCAGGCATTGAGCTTAGCGAGACATCTACAAATACATTAACTTTATTTGCAGAAAGTATACCTTCTGGCTCTGTGGTGTTTAACTACTTTGTCATTAAGGGGGCTTAACATGGTAGGTAAATCAAACGTTAGCGGAAAAGGAATTAAATTTAGAGGAAACGCAGGTGGTGTGGTTACTGCTTTGACCACTACTACTAAAATATCAAAAACAGGTCTAGGTATTTTAACTGCAATATATCCAGGAGGAAGTAATGTTGAAGGTCATATTTGGGTAGATGGTGTATTGCGATTTAGATTTTTTGCCAATGCAAACCAATCTCTAACTTTAATGATACCTTATAAAAGTAGCTTAGAAATTAGAACGACGGATACAACAGGATTCTATGCATTATTTGGAATAGGAAGCAACGATCTAAGAAAAGCAACACCAGTTGTTGAGAAATATAATTTAACTAATGGAGGTACAAAAACAACTTTAATACAGTCGATCACTGGGCGTGGATTTTTATTACTTTTAAACGCACCAAGTATTGGACAAAAGATTCTAATTGATGGTGTTGAAGTATTTAATAGAGATGCATTCACAATTGGTTTAAATGGTTTGTTTTTGAGATTTAATTCATCTTTACAGTTTTATGGGAATGCTTCAGCAGGAGCAAGAGACTGGATTGTTTATCTATTAGAATAGTTGGAGGAGTTATGGGAAATATTATTTTTGAGGATGAAAACCATATCATGCCCGATGGTACTTGTTGGCATTTAAAAGTATATGACACAATGATTTTAGATTTAGATGGCCAATTGGTTAATTCACACTCTCTTGTAAGAATACCGACAGACAAAGAAAAAGAGTCGCAAAGACTTGCAGAGGAAAAGCAATTAAGAATCGAAGAGTTAAAAACAATAATAGCAGATAAAAAACTTTTAGATTTAGATTGTAGTACTGAACAATCTGAATTAGCATTGCTGTTAGGCTATCCAAATAATTAATTTTGATATATAGGAGGGAAAATTGGACAATATCAGAGAGCTTAAGCTCACAATATCAAGTGCACTTGCAGTCATTTTCTATTTTATAGGCTGGCAAGGAGCACTTTTTGTTTTGCTTGCATTAGCAATGGCGATTGATTACATCACTGGATCCGCAGTTGCACGCAGCAAAGGTGAATGGGAATCAAAGAAAGCAACTGAAGGCCGCATTAAAAAAGCGTTGGTTTTTGTGGCAATAATTATTGCACTAATTTTGGATAGTTTAATAATGATTTTGATTGGGCACACAAGCATCTTTACATTGCCATTTGAGTGGCCATACCTATTTACTGTAATCTCATTGGTTTGGTTTATTCTTAGTGAAGCAGGAAGCACTCTAGAGAACTTGGCAAATAGAGGTATAAATCTACCGAATTTCTTAGTCAAAGGTATAAAAATATTAAAAGGTAAAGTTGAAAATGCAGGCGATCAATTATTGAAAGAGGAGGAAAAAGAGTGAAAGATTTATTGTTTGATTTTAGGTTTGTAGTAGTTCTATTGCTTTGCTCTTTGCTATTCGCGATTTTTGAATGGGAAAGATTCAAAACCAAAGTAACGGCTATTATGCTCAGCGCAAAACAACTGTCAAAAGATACAGTTCTTTTAACTGGAAAAGAGCAAGAAGACTATGTGGTAATGAAAATACTTTCATATCTGCCTTCGTGGCTGCACAAAGCAATTCCTGAAGATATATTAAGAAAGCTAATCAAGTATCTATATAACAGAGCTATGGACTATATTGATGACGGTGTATTTAATGAAAGCATTGGAGGCGCAAATGAAAAACACTGATTTTGCTGAAGCAGCGATCAATATTGCTGAGAACTTTAATACAGTTTACATGTGGGGAACTTTTGGTGCACCTGTATCAGAAAAACTAATCACTCAGAAATCAAAGCAGTATTACTCATGGTATAGTGCGGCAAGACAAAAGTTATTTAGATCTTTTATTGGTAAAAATGTATTTGCATTCGACTGTATTGGTCTTATCAAAGGGATTCTTTGGGGCTGGCATGGAGATATTTCAAGAAGTTACGGCGGGGCTATGTACACAAATAATGGTGTACCAGATATTAATGCAAATGTGGCCATTGGAATGTGCAATGATATATCGTTAGATTTTTCAAAAATTGAAATTGGTGAAGTTGTTTGGATGACTGGTCACATCGGCATTTATGTTGGAAGAGGAAAAGTTGTTGAAGCAACAACCAAGTGGAAGAACAAAGTACAAATTACAGCATGCCTTAATATCGCACCAATCCAAGGAATGAATGGTAGATCGTGGACAAAACATGGAAAACTTCCTTGGGTTGAATATGAACTTGATGAAACTGAAACGCTTATTGAAGAACTTATTAAGCACAAAGTGATAACAAGTAAGAAGTATTGGATAGATGCTCTTAAAGGCAATAGGATTGTTGATAAAGACAGCTTAAAGGCTGCGTTAAAAAATGCTTTAAGAGAAATTGATAAATAGCGGCCTTATGGTCGCTTTTTTATTGACTCAACCTCTATCGATGTTATACTAGTGGTAAGTATTTACAATGGAGGATTGAAGATGGCAAACAGAAAAATCTATAAGAAATTAGAATTCTACCATATGTGGTTTAAGAATTCTGATGGGCATCTTAAGAAAGTTAATCTTGAGAAGTATTTTGAGAGAATTATAAAGAGTGCAGATAAGTATGTTCAGCATGAGGATGGTTTAATGACCTGTAGGTTTCATTTAGAATCATTATCACATACTTTCGTAGTTACATATAATTCAGATGACAATTTCATTTATTTTGAAGTATCTAAACCAGTACCAATATACGACATGAAACAAATGAATATTGAAGAACAATCTGAAAAGGATATAAACCTTGATCCAGATGAGTATTTTTTCAAAAGTCTCTACATTGTGATTGATAAAAAGAACTTAATATTAACTGTAATGCGTGGGGCATCTGCACCTAGTCTAGAAGATTTTTGTATTGCATTTCTAAAAGGGTCAGGCAAAACAAGAGATAATAAGAGTGTTGAAGTATTTTTTGATATTAGTTTTGTTCCAAATTCAATTGCACTAGAAAAAGAAAACATTAAAAAACTTACAGGTCTAGAATATTCATTTTACTCTGCAAATGATGCATTTAAAAATTCAACACTTTCATTACAACAACGATTTAAGAAGGATTTACCATTTAGAAAAGTAACTATAAAACTAACTGATATTGATCAAGATGAAGATAGTATTAATGATGTTTTGGATTATATTAAAGAGCTTAAGTTAATAAGCAACACACAGGACTCAAATAATTTGATTAATTTAAATTCGCTAACTATTAACGCAGCATATAAGGATCTTGATCAATATGTTACAACACATGATTTATTAAGATCATATTTTGCTTTAAAAATGTCTTATGAAATTGAGGATGGGTATAAACAAATTGCATCAGAAATAATTTTTACAAATATAAGAAATGAATATATAAAAGTAAGGGGGAACATTCCATCACACCTAGATGAAAATGGGAGTTATAAATGAAAAAAAATAAAAAGATAGGGTTTATTGAGCTTCTATCGACCTCAAAAATTACAATAATAAGTTTTGTATTAGTTTTGTTAATTTCAGTATTATCTAGACATAAAATTATTGTAGTTGACTTAAGGAAGTACTTTTTGATTCTTGATAATATGTCTCTCGATAAAAATACAATATTTTCAATATCAACGGTCCTTATTGGATTAATATTTTCTTCAATGAGTATATTAGTATCGGCATGCGAGAGAAAAGCATACAATAAAGAACTGTTAAAAGCTTTGGTACTGTATATGAAGTTGGGAATGCTAAGTTTTGGGATTTCAAGCATTATAGCAATATTTAATAATTCATGGGCAGTGAAAGGAATTGGGAGAGCGTTTGATACTATACTCATTGTGATTTTTTCAACAGCTTTGGTAATATTTTTTGAAGTGATAATGAGCACAATTAGAATAATCGATAGTATTCAGGGTTCGAATGAAAAAGAAAAAGGAGAGTATATTGATTTTTAATAAAAATAGCTGCACTTAGCAGCTATTTTTTTATTTCATCAATGCAATTTCTGCAGATTATCTTATTCTTAAACATTACAGTGTTTCCAACTTCACCACATATAACACAAGAATGCTCATATTTTCTCAGTAAAATTGTGTCACCATCAGTGAAAATCTCTAACAAATCTTTTTTGTCTATAGTTAATGTCCTTCTAAGTTCAATTGGGATTACTATACGACCTAGTGGATCCGTGGATCTAACAATACCTGTAGATTTCAAAATTAGTATTCCTCCTCAATTAGTGTGATTTGTTCTAAGAATTTTTCTAAGTCATCTTCGCGTATGTCGACTAATTTGTTCTTGGTAAATCTTACCACAAAAACAGTTCCAGAAATACCCATATTTTCGAAAAGAAAATTTGGATTATCATATTCTGTATTCGATTGGACAAGAAGCATTAGTCCACCACCAAGATTAATGGGCAATAAATTTAATTTATTTTCTTCGCATAACTCGGATATGGATCGTGCATTTACATGTATTATCTTTGAACAACTAGAAGGATTCTTTTGAATTATTTGAGGCATATAAACTCCAATCATTTTTTTCTAGTATAACATAAGGACATTTTATTTTTGATATCTTTTGATATAATAGATAAGATACGAACTTTGTTTGGCTATATGGGAGGAAATAAGAATGTCTAAAAGAGAAACACTTAATATTAAATCAATGGATGAGATCGTCAATAAGAATGACGAAAGCATTCGTAATATAAGAAATATTACAGATCAATATTATATGGAAACCGGAAAAAGAAAACGCGTGCTTACTCAAACTTACGGTTGTCAGATGAATGAGCACGACTCAGAAAAGTTGAATGCCATGCTGGTGGATATGGGCTATGAGATCACGAAGAAGTTTGACGATTCGGATTTGATCATATTTAATACGTGTGCGGTGCGTGAGAATGCCGAGTTTAAGGTGTATGGTAATCTTGGGCATGTGAAGAAGCTAAAAGAGAAAAAACCGGATTTGACACTTGCGGTGTGTGGCTGTATGATGCAGCAACCGCATATTGTTGCGGAGATTAAGAAAAAATATAAATACGTTGACCTCGTGTTTGGAACGCACAATTTGATTAACTTCCCTTCGCTGTTAGAGGCGACTTTGACAGGGAAAGGTCAAGTGGTTGAGGTTTGGGATACAGAGGGCGATGTCATAGAAGGCATGAGATCCAATCGCAAGAAAGAAGTTAAAGCCTATGTGAACATCATGTTTGGCTGTGACAATTTCTGTACGTACTGTATCGTTCCTTATACAAGAGGCAGAGAGCGCAGTCGTAAGCTTGAGGACATCGTAGAAGAAATCAGAAGCCTTGCACTCAATGGCACAAAAGAAGTCATGCTGCTGGGACAAAACGTCAACTCATACGGTAAGACGCTTGAAAATCCTGCTGATTTTGCGGATCTTCTCCTTGCAGTCAACGCCATAGAAGGCCTTGAGCGCATTCGATTTATGACGTCGCATCCGAAGGACATTTCACAAAAGCTCATCGAGACCATGGCAGCTGCTGACAAAGTGTGTGAATACTTGCATCTACCGGTTCAAGCGGGTAGCAATTCCGTTTTAAAACGCATGAACCGCAGATATACCAGAGAACAATACCTCGACATATTGGACCGTGCAAGGGGCTTAATGCCTGAGCTTGGCGTAACCACTGACATTATTATGGGCTTCCCTGGTGAGACGGATGAGGACTTTGCTGAGACGGTGGATATCGTAAAGCGTGTGGGCTATGATTCGGCGTTTACGTATCTTTATTCCATCAGAACGGGAACCCCTGCTGCGAAGTTTGAAGATCAGGTGCCAGAGGATGTAAAGCACGCTAGAATTACAGAGCTGCTTTCAGTACTCAATCCAATGGTTGAAGAAAGGATGCATTCATATGAGGGCAAATCCGTTGAAATCTTGGTTGAGGATTTCTCTAAGAGCTCAAAAGCAGTCCTGATGGGACGTACGAGAAACAACCTTACAGTGACCTTTGAAGGCGATGCTGAGTTGATCGGCAAGCTGGTGATGGTGAAGATTACAAAACCTAAGAAATTCTCATTGTTTGGCGAGTTTGAATCGGTGGTACGGTAAATGATGACGATAGATAAATCCAAGCTGACGCCAATGATGCGTCAGTACTTCGAAATTAAAGAAAACTACATGGACTACATCCTATTTTATAGGTTGGGCGATTTCTACGAAATGTTCTTTGACGATGCGATTCGTGCGTCTAGAGAGCTTGAAATCACGCTGACCGCCCGTAACTGTGGTCTAGAAGAAAAAGCGCCGCTGTGTGGGGTGCCTTACCATGCGGTGGATGGCTATATTAAAAAGCTGGTGGAAAAGGGAATCAAGATCGCCATCTGCGAGCAAACGGAAGATCCTGCGCTGGCGAAAGGACTGGTAAAACGCGAGGTTGTGAGAATCATCACGCCGGGAACGATTACCGAGCCTGAGATGCTGGATGAAGGCAATTACAACTACGTGGCTGCTGTGGGCGAGTATGAAGGCAACTTGGCACTGGCATACTGCGATATCACCACTGGGCTGATGAAAACCACTCAGTTTGGTTCTGTGGACAAGCTGATCGACGAACTGATTAAGGTTGAACCAAGTGAGCTGATTTATTCTGAGCGCACACCATTATCGCATGAGGTGCTCGGACAACTGGATGCCCTTAGCGTCACCGTGACGCCATACCTCGATCACGCGTTTCAGATCCACGCTTCTGAGCGCATCATTACGCGTATTTTAAACGTCTTTTCAGTGGAAAGTGTGGGCTTTGTCGAGCCTTCCGCCATGCTGATTGCATCGGGCGCACTCCTTGCGTATGTGGAAGAGACGGCAAAGGTACCGCTGAATCACTTTAACAAAATCGACATCTACAGCCATTCCAAATTCATGGTGCTAGACAAATTCACACGTCGTAACCTCGAGCTTGTGGAAACCATGCGCACCAAGGATAAAAAGGGCAGTCTTTTGTGGGTTTTGGATAAAACGTGCACCGCTATGGGCGCGAGAAGACTAAAGGCATGGGTGGAAGAACCACTCATCGACATAGATGAAATTCAAAAAAGACTCAGCACCGTTGAGGTACTGGTGGATGATCTGTTACTGAGAAGTGATCTTAGAACGCATTTAAAGCAAATCTACGACTTAGAGCGACTTACATCAAAACTGGTCTACGGAAGCATTAATCCGAGAGACCTCATTGCACTAAAACAGTCAATCTTTGTTCTACCGGAGATCAAAGGCTGTATCGATACGCTGGAAGAGGGGGAGTTTGAAACCATCAACGCAGACATCGATGCACTTTCAGATATCTATGACTTGATCGATGCGTGTGTCGTAGAGGAACCGCCCTATACCATCAAAGATGGTGGCGTTATAAAGACCGACTATCACCCTGAGATCGCAACGCTGCGCGATGCGGTTGCCAACGGCAAGAACTGGATTCTTGAAATCGAGCAATCTGAACGTGAGAGAACGGGCATCAAAACGTTAAAAGTAGGCTTTAACAAAGTCTTTGGTTACTATATTGAAATCTCCAAGGGCAGTGCGAAAAATGCCCCTGAAACCTATATCAGAAAGCAGACGCTTGCCAATGCAGAGCGTTTCATCACACCTGAGCTCAAACAACTGGAAGAAACCGTGCTCGGTGCAGAAGAAAAAATCGTTCGCCTTGAGCAAGAGCTTTTCAGTGAGCTAAAGCAAAACATCATGGTACACGTCGACCGCATTCAGAAGACGGCGAGAGCGATTGCGTCACTCGATGCGCTGTTGTCGTTTGCAGAGTGTAGCTACCGCTATGGGTTTGTAAAACCTAAAGTAACGAACAAAGACACCATTCAAATTAAAAATGGCCGTCATCCGGTTATCGAAAGAATCTTCAACGAAGTGCCTTTCGTGCCAAACGATACGCTGTTGGATCAAAAAGCGCACAAGTTTTACATCATCACAGGGCCGAACATGGCAGGTAAATCGACGTATCTAAGACAGGTGGCGCTGATTACCTTGATCGCTCAGATCGGTTGCTTCGTACCGGCGGAAAAGGCGGAGATCGGTGTGGTCGATCGCATCTTTACCCGTGTAGGCGCTTCAGATGACCTTTCGCAAGGTCAATCGACCTTTATGGTAGAGATGAACGAGCTGGCGAACATATTAAACAATGCGACATCAAAATCGCTGATCATCCTAGATGAAATCGGTAGAGGTACCAGCACCTACGATGGTTTGTCCATCGCTTGGAGCGTGGTGGAATACCTCAGTCAGCATTCGGGCATTCATGCGAAGACCATGTTTGCGACGCATTATCACGAGCTCACAGAGCTTGAGGGTAAAATCGATGGGGTGTGCAACTTTAGAATCTCGGTCAAAGAGTCTAGAGATGACATCATCTTTTTAAGAAAGATTGAACGTGGTGGTGCAAACCAAAGC
Source organism: Fusibacter sp. QWL-12 (assembly GCF_058683495.1). NCBI lineage: Bacteria > Bacillati > Bacillota > Clostridia > Eubacteriales > Fusibacteraceae > Fusibacter > Fusibacter sp. QWL-12. Next base: position 255,146 of record NZ_CM178745.1, on the reverse strand, counting down.
TTCGGGATACAGGTTGCCAAGCTTGCCGGTGTACCTGACCCCGTAATAGAACGTGCAAAGCAAATTCTAGCGAAGCTGGAAATTAACGATATTAACAACAACATTCAAAACTTGACGGCTGAATCTGGTATGGATACTGCTTTAGAGGGTGGTCAAAGCAGTGGGACAAATGGCTCACAACATCAATCAGGTAATGGTTTTAGAGCACAGTCATCAGGTGCAAACCAGATTTCCGAAGGACTCTATCATTACCTAGATAAGCTTGAAGTGGAGCAAATGACGCCGATTGAAGCGATGAATGCGCTTTACAACATCGTGAATCAGTTTAAGGCGGATAAGTGATGCACCAATAGAAAAATGATGAAATCGTCAATAGGGGGAGCTGTATGAACGACAATCGCATAATGAAGCTCGATGAGCGTACTGCAAGTAAAATTGCGGCGGGCGAAGTTGTAGAGCGCCCAGCAATGGTCATCAAAGAGCTTGTAGAAAATGCAATCGACGCAGGTGCAACGCAAATCAGCGTTGAGATTAAAAAAGGTGGCAAAAGCTTTATTAAGGTATCTGACAACGGTAATGGGATTCATTATGACGATCTCCCGTTGGTGTTTGAACGCCATGCCACCAGTAAGATTAGAAGTATCGAAGACCTGTATCTAACCGCATCTCTTGGTTTTAGAGGGGAAGCCCTTGCCAGTATCTGTGCTGTGGCTTCTGTGGAGCTGATCACGCTTAGAGTGGGCGAAACCGTGGGTAGACGTGTAGAGGCTGCAGGTGGTAAAATCCTTAAAATCAGTGAAATTGGAACGACTCAAGGGACGACGATCTTAGTCAAAGACCTTTTCTTCAATACGCCTGCGCGCTTGAAATTCTTAAAAAGCGACTCTGCTGAGGGGCGTTCTATCACTGAGCTTATGGGCTATTTGGCGCTTTCACATCCAGAAGTGATGTTTAAATACACATCCGACGACAAGCTCGTCTTTCATACACAGGGGAAAGGCAGCCTGATGAATGCCATCTTTGCCGTATTTGATCAAGGTATGGTAAAAGGCCTATATGAGATTTCAGATAAAGCCGATGGTCTAACACTAAATGGCTATATCTCAAGGTTTGATTATACAAAGGGCTCTCGTGCCTATCAGCTGGTGTTCGTCAATGGCAGATACGTTAAGAGCGACCTAGTTAAAGAAGTGATTCAAATGGCGTACAAGCCATATATGATGCACAATCGTTATCCTGTCTGCGTGCTGTTTTTAGAGATTCCGCCAAGCGAGATCGACGTTAACATCCATCCGGCGAAGACTGAAATCAAGTTCCATGAAGATGGTGCAGTGAAACAGTTTATCTACAGCGCCCTTAAAAAGGCATTTAATCTGTACGATCAAGTACCAAAGGTAACCTTTAAAGAAAAGGAAGTCTTTGTTATGAAAACCGCACCGACTGAAGCCGAGAAGATGACACAGTTGTCGATGAATGCTGGGAAGGGTGTTAAATCAGGTGCAAAGAATCATATAATTGGTGATGGTAATAGTAATAGTGATTTAGACGATGCGTTAAAAGGCGATATCAATGTCGAAGATGGTAAAGGTATCAATAGTAGGTTCAAAGATGGTTTTAATAATGAGAGCATAGGTCAAGACGGAGATCAAGTAAATGATAGAGATAAAAATCAAGACCAAAATATAGCTCAGAATCTAGATCGAGACCAAGATCGAAACCGAGATCAAAACCGAGATCAAGGTCAAGATGGAGATCAAGTAAAGATTCAAGATAGAAGTAAAGACCATGATCAAGAAAAAGATCAAGAAAAAGATCAAGTCAATGATCAAGTCAATGATCAAGTCAAAGACAATACTGTAGTTGAAAGCAATCAATATGCGGATAATGCGATTATAAAAGATAATAATGACTCGCTAGTTGATGAAAGTAAACGTCAAATGAATCGTCCCTATCCGTCACACTCAATGGCATATGAAAAGATTGAATCCACAGGTCGCAGCAATAGCATACCGAAGCAGTTTGATTTTTCTTCGTTAACGAGCTTTGCGACTTCTGCACTTGAGGAATCGGGTGTCGTACTGGATGCACCGATCACGCTTGAAAACGAGTTTGAAGACCGCCATACGATCTACGATGATTTAAGATATGTGGGTGTGTTTAACAACACTTATTTGCTGTATGAAAAAGACAAGAGCCTCTATCTCATCGATCAGCATGCGGCACATGAGAAGATTCTTTTTGAGCAGTTTATGGCAGCCTTCGAAAGGGGTGACATTCAGTCACAGCTCCTATTGATTCCTGAGGTTTTGTCCTTTAGCAAGCTTGAGATGACGCGATTTGATGAGGTATCGCCACTGTTACACGATATGGGATTTGCTGTAGAAGTGTTTGGCGACGATGGCGTGGTGATGCGCGAAATCCCGACGCTATTCAGTCTGTCTCAGGGGCGAGAGCTGGTACAGGCGATCTTCGAAAACGCCAGGGATCACGTCGACGACCGGATGCGCTATCAGATAGCGGAGAAGGCGTGTAAGGCGGCGATTAAGGCGCACGATGCGATTCACAGTGATGAGGAGGCGGCGCTGATTGAGTCCCTGAAAGGGCTCCAGTCGCCATATACTTGTCCACATGGACGACCAATTATCATCAGTTTTTCACTGACTGAAATAGAGAAGAAATTCAAGAGAATTTTATAATCATTCTTTTCCAAATTGAAATATTTCATTTTGGTATCACTTTACAAATAAGCATTTTCTTTTCCAGTATTTGTTATAAAATAGTGGCAAGAAGATGCTTTATTTTTTTTAGGAGAAAAGGATGCAAATCATATTTTTTATCATACATATTGTACTGCTCGTTACGGGGGTATTGATTCATCTATCAACCTATTTCTTTTTCGATCTTTCGAAGGTTGACATCATCGTTAAGCTTTGGTTTGTTTTGGTATTTCTGCTGACCCTTACGATGCTAGGATACAACATCGTTAAAGTGAATTTAAAAGGCAACAGACGCGATTACGACTTGTTCAAACTATTAGGCTTACTTCCCAAATGGCTCAGTTGGTCGATCACACTTTTCTTTGTCATAACGTTTATTATATTCTTATACAATGGGACGCTTTTTGCAGGTGGAACCACCATCATCGATGGCAGGTATTTTTTAGCTGAAAAAGGAGTTGTCCTAAAGGAGTTGACGCATGAAGAATACGTTTATTGTCAGTTCATAGAGCTGAGAGGCATATCCAGTATGTGGCTATTGATGAATTACCTTTCTACAGTTGGTTATTTTTATACTTTTAGAAAGGGACAACCTTTGGTTTCAGAATCAAAAGAAGGATACTACGTGTTTAAAGGTTATTAATCAAAGTCATTTATTAGCTGAAGAGATTATTATTATTTGAAGGAGGTTTTATGAGCCCAAAGAACATTATTTTTAAATATGTTTCACTGATATTCTTATTCAGTTTGATACTTTCTCAGGTCAACTTCGCAGATACCTTGATAGGTATATCCAAAGATTCAAACTATTATTTTAACGGTCAAGAATATGCACCTATGCGAGTTTACGATGTGAAAAGCAGTGATGACGCGGTTAAACAACTGGTATTACTTAGAGATTTGGCAACGTTAGGCTATGAGCTTAAGTGGCTATCGGAAAGTCGCGAGATTATTATAAATTCTGCATCGCCATTAAATCCCGTAGCTGTCCCTAAACTCAACCAAGGTTTAGAGGTCAAAATCAGCGATATTACTACTAGAATTGATACATACGAACTTCAAACCTATAATGTAAATGGAATGGCAATGGTGGACATTGCACAATTGCCCTTTACTTATTTTGCGCACTTACCTGATTCATGGGCCAGACCTTACTTTTATCTTTTAAATGCAATCAAGGTGAGAACCGATTCAAATCTGATTTTTACAGAAAAAGCGACAGTGGGGAATTTTTATGACTCTATCCGTCAAACCTTGAGTCACTATCTTCCTGAAAAGTATACGACAGGAATGCTGCCGCAATCCATAAAAGTATTGAAAGAAGATACAGATGAAACCAAGATTTTGACACGTGAGCTCGCGGCAGCTTTGACGGTGGAAGTTCTAAAAGTTATCGATCCTAGTTTTAGTACCGTTAAAGCGGATGCCCGTATTTTCACAGATGGCGCGTCAATCGATACATCGATGCAGGATGCGATGACGACCTTGTATCAGGCTAATGTATTGTCCACGAACCTCAGAGGTGAAATCGCACCGAAAAAGGAGATCACCCTTCAAGAGGCTATGGTTATTTTGGCGAAGAGTTTAATGGTTTATATGAAAGAGACCCCGCCTTACGCAGAAAGCTCTGAAAAAGAGGACATAAGTGAATTTGAACAAATCGGCGGCATCTATCAAGTGGGGATGAATCGCTTGCCAATTTCATTAAATAATAATGGTGTTCGTTTATCTATTTACGATGTTTTTTTAGAGGAAAGTGATGAGATACTTTCTCTAGTTATTGACCAAGATTATGTGCATATGGGTGGCGTCTATGCTTTAGAAGCGCTCTATCCTCAAGTTTTCAGTGCAACTGTGATACTGAGTAATGGGGAACGTATCGAAAAAAATATGGGCCGATTGGTCTCATATGACTATCTTGGAAAGGGCATCTTTAGAACCTATCTTCAGATTGCACCGCCAGTAGCTGAAATGAACGCCTCTAGTCGGTTGATCTCAAAAGATGAAATTACTAAAGTCGTATTACATGGGCCACAAAACTTTGAACTGGCAATTGATCTAAGCGAGTAAAGACTTTGGGGGGATATCTGTGAAGTCAAAGCATAAGATAATTATAGGCGCATTGATTCTAATCTTTTTGATCCTATTAAGCTTTTTACTTTTACTATTACCAGATCGGACCAGTGATGTAATTCATGCGGCTGATGAGAGAGAGACTGTAAAAGCTTTGCCAATCCAAAGCGATCAAGACATTCAATTGAGTAAGCAAAAACTAAATTTGGAAGAAACGATTCAACGGTATATCCAGTCCATGCAAAGTGGCTATGCGGACCCAAGGCTATTTAATAATTACAATCTCGGACAAATTCCTGAAGTCGAGGCTTCAAATGGTATTGTTATGGAGAGAAGTCCTGATGAAATCATAGTGAAGCAGAAAAAATATGTGGAAACTTTGTTTGGTATGGATGCATGGTACAACTGCACTTACCGATATGAAAAATCAGTGCGCACAGTGTATAGTCAATGGTTTTATAAAATGACCGATACAGCGTTAACAGAAGAAGAGGCGATGCTTTGTCTAGATGAATATTGGCAGTCGGTTGCAGATCAAGAAAACATCGACATTGAGGTTTTAATAAGAGGCATACATAGTGATGACCCTTCTGTGGAAGAACTTAGAAGTGTTGCTTTGCAAGAAAAATATGAACCTCTTATTCCGATTGAATACAGAAACTTTCCCGAATCCTACTTGTATGATGTTTATTTTACATTCAATGGGGCAACTGAAGCAGTTAGCGGTGAGAATACATTTAAAATTGGCATCGCAGAGAAGAACGGTAATTATTGGCTTCAAAGTGGGCTGTATTGGGAAGCCTCATCACAGGACCAACCCGGACACAATACTTATAATGACGATTCTTTTCAAGAGGATGAAAACTACATAAATAAGAAAAGGACATTTTATGAAATTGAAGAGTGCTATCTGTTTGAGGATCTTACTGGCGCACTGAGCATTCAGGAAGTCTATCAAACGATGCTTGAAAACATGTTAGAAAGCTTCAAAACACAAAATGAAGATTGGTCGTTTAGAATCGTAGACTACAAAAATCTTGAGATCTATTATGGCGAATTAGACTTATCTAGTGGGTACTTCGCATACGATCCTGATGATAAAAACGACTATTGGCCAGCAACTGCTTCCGTTGATATCAAATTTGAAGGCATAATATCACCATTGGGACCACCGCTTGATCAAGACACATATTATACTTTTCCACTGGGAAATTGGATTCTAACGAGAGATAACCATCACTATCAAATGCTCTCAGAGTTACTTTACTGGAAAATACAAAATATCAACGACAATTACAAATAATAGGTCAAAGACAAGGAGCGATTATGAAAGGGAAAAACGTCATAGCCTATACAGGACTTATCGTTATCATCGGCATCTTAAGCTTTATGTTATTGGCACCAAAACATCTGATACAAATGAGCGCAAAGTATGATCATACTCAAATTGCAGTGAGTTATGCGATTCCCAATTCAGAGCAAGTTGCATCGGCAAAACTTAAGTATGTGACCTATTACCTTGAAAACTATAAAAATGTCAGTCCAGAAGAAAATGAGATTGAACTGGTACCAAATGGTGATATACAGTATATCCCGCTCGACACTTACGATTTTTTAGCCAAGCAAGATCGAATGGATCTGATCATTACGGTTACATATAATGATGGAAAAACCTTAACTAAAACACATAAGCTTGAGCACTTTTTTGAAGAAATGGTTTCAGATGCACTTGTGCCTTCAGAGCGCCATGCCGATCGAACCGTTTTTGAGTTTGAGGACATAGAGATTAGTTTGCAGACGTCAGATCTACCTGAAGATTTAGTGGTTTATAAATCGCTATCTGACTTAAATCGATTTTTTTACATAGGCTACAGAACGGACAATTATCTATATCCAATAAGGACCTTTGTGATTGATACAAATTTGAACGGTGACTCAGAGGTAGATTCACAATGGGAACGCATCAAATTTGAAAATCAAGATGAGATTGATTTAAGTGAACGTTTATTAAAGTCAAGTTCAAAATTATATGAGCTACCTATGATATCTCTTGACTGGGTAGGACGATATCCATTTGACTCAAAAGGCGAACTGATACCATATGAAAACCCTAATAAAGAGGCTGGATTTGTCCTTATCGATGGCGATTTTCATTCTGAACTTTTTGACGTCTCGTATCAGCAATATACAAAATGGTCTCAAGAAATTCCTGCGATTTCATTTACATCGACCATGAAAACGAACTCAAACACTGAAGTTATTAATCATGAAATAGCAAAGGCGAGTCTCAAAAATCTGGTTCATTACCAACATTTGTCTGAAACCCTTGCATTTTGTGGTGAGGACAGAGGCATTGGGACGCTTTATTTTTTCTATGATTTAATTGAAGAAGAACAAATAGAAATTCCAATTTTATCTAAAGGTCTATCCATCGTAGAACAGTATAGTCCAGACCATTATCTCATTCGATCTAAAGGAATTTTCAATGATACAGCCTATGAAAGCTTTCCGCTAGATTACGATGTGATCATCGATCAGCAGGGGGAAGTCGTCGTACTGCCAGGGGCACCTATCGTCTATAAGGAAGCAGATGAGCTTACGGTGCAAGGGTTAAAACAAGGTGAGATCACTGGAATTGTGTTTACTTTAGAGGGACTAGAGATCAAGTTTGGACCTCTGCAAGATGATGAGGGTATGTTTTATGCCGCTCATGTAGATGTGCCAACCGTTCATATAGCAACCATACAAGATGACGAAACGGAGAAAAACGTCGTTGTATTTACGTTCACAGATGCGTACATGGGTGATTTCCTAGAAAATACAATGAGACGATCCAAACTGGCAGATGGTATTCAATATCTGATAAATCCATACTCTGAAACGAGTGGGATCGCTTCTTTGGGAATTCGTGCCGAAGGCAATCAAGTTACAGTAGCGATTCATACGGAGTATGAGAATGTACAGTATCAGGTAGACAAATCTGTCTTTGAGACCGATTTTCCTTTTCTTAAGTTTCAGCTAGTCAAATAACTATGACTTTCATTTGAAAATATATATCTTTTTACCTTCAGAAGAGGCAAATAATTGAAGACAGTGGATAGAATATTAAGAGAAAAAAACACCAAAATATACCGCTAAGTGCTATAATAGAGGTACTGACAACTTGTGTCCCAGTGAGAGAGTTTTTATTTCAATATTATTACTTTTTTGGGTTCTGGTTGAAAAGTTTCAGTCAAAATTATATGATGAAAGATATATTGGTATAGTATGAATAAAATTATAATTATTGCTGGTCCAACTGCCGTGGGCAAAACGGATCTTTCAATTGAACTGGCAAAAACCTTGTCTACTGAAATTATTTCAGCCGATTCGGTTCAGATCTATGAAAAATTGGATATTGGCTCTGCGAAACCAACACTTGAGGAGATGGCTGGTATTAAGCATCATCTGATAGACGTGGTGAGTCCATTTGATTCTTTTTCAGTCAGCGATTATGCAAAGGCTGCAAAGGCGGCGATAAAAGGGCTTCATGATCAAGGGAAAATCCCAGTGATCGTCGGCGGTACAGGTCTTTATATAAACGCTTTGCTTTACGAGATGGATTTCAGTGAAAGTGCTGCAGATCCTGAGTTTCGAGAGTCTATGGAAAAACTGGCGCGAGAAAGTGGTGGAGAAGTCTTATATCAAAGGCTCTGCGACATCGATCCCGATGCAGCTAAGCGCGTCCATCCCAATAACCTGAAAAGGGTGATTAGGGCTCTTGAGATCAACCATATCACAGGTCGACCGATGGCAGATTTTGCTTCGGATCCGAAGCCGACAGAGGACTATGAAGTGCTACTTTTTGGACTGACCCGAGATCGTGAACAGCTTTATGATCGCATCAATAGACGCGTTCATATCATGTTTGAGCAAGGTCTGTTAAAAGAAGTGGATGGATTAAAAAATTTAGGATTAGATGATAGTTTTCAATCCATGCAGGGTATAGGTTACAAGGAAGTTCTTACCTACTATAAAGGTGGAATGACTTACGATGAACTGGTAGATGCGATTCAGCAAGGTAGTAGACACTATGCGAAGCGACAATTTACTTGGTTTAAGCGTTATGACAACATAAAATGGCTCAATCTCGATGAACTGTCAACGAGAGACGCCATTAGCGAAATTTTAAAATATCTATAATCAAACACATCAAACATAAAATAAAGAGATAAGGAGGGGAATCCGTGAAAAGTGCGCTCAATCTTCAAGACCTGTTTTTGAATCAATGCCGTAAAGACCAAACACCGATTACTATTTTCTTAATCAGTGGTTACCAAATTAGAGGTCTCGTAAAAGGCTTTGACAGCTACACCATCGTACTCGATAGTGAAGGCAAACAACAAATGATTTACAAGCATGCCATTTCGACTATTATCCCGTCGAAAACCGTTAATTTCCAAGGTTAGTTCTATTGTGGAGAACCAATCCAACTAAAAAATGTTATTTTGTTAAAAAACACAAAAACCTCAGTGAAAGCTGAGGTTTTCTGCATTTTTTGGGTATATTTTTGGTGGGTTTTTCGCGCTTTTTAGGTTGTTAAATGGAGCGATTACCGTTATAATGATGTGGGTAGCATTATGTATACAATTTAGCATTTTATCTCGCGACTCATCACGTTAAATCATCTGACGTTAGAGGGGATGAGCAGCAGAGATCAATATAAGAAAGGTTGGTTTATAATGGAACTTAGAACAATTAACACCATCAGGATGCTTTCAGCGGAAGCGATCCAAGCTGCAAATTCTGGTCATCCGGGTTTACCACTCGGCGCTGCACCAATGGCTTACACTTTATGGGCAAATGAAATGAAGCACAATCCACACAACCCTTTATGGCACAATAGAGATCGTTTTGTGCTTTCAGCAGGACACGGCTCTATGTTGATCTACTCATTGCTTCACTTGTTTGAGTATGGTCTTTCTATGGATGAGATTAAAAATTTCCGTCAATTCGGTTCTAAAACACCGGGTCACCCAGAGTATGGTCATACAAAAGGCGTTGAAATTTCAACAGGTCCTTTAGGTCAAGGTATCGCAAATGCAGTTGGTTTCGCAATGGCAGAAAAACACCTTGCAGCGAAATTCAATCAACCTGGTTTCCCAGTGGTTGATCACCATACGTTTGCAATTTCAGGTGATGGTTGCTTAATGGAAGGTATTTCTTATGAAGCGGCTTCTCTTGCTGGTACTTTAAAGCTTGGCAAATTAATATTACTTTATGATTCAAATAAAATCACGATAGAAGGCGATACAGGAATTGCCTTTACTGAAAATGTTGCTGGTCGTTTCGAAGCGATGCACTGGCAAGTATTAACTGTTGAAGATGGCAATGACACTGCAGCGATCGCAGCTGCAATTCAATCTGCTAAAGCAGAAACTGAAAAACCATCAATCATCATCGTTAAAACTGTAATCGGTTATGGTTGCCCTTCAAAACAAGGCTCACATAAAGTTCACGGTTCACCACTTGGACAAGATGGTATCGCAGAAATGGCTACTTTCCTTAACATGGAAGACAGAGCTGCATTTGAAGTACCAGCTGACGTAACTGCACATATGAGTGCACTTGTTAAAAAACTTGGCGGTGCTGAAGCTGAATGGCAAGCAAACTTTGCTGAATATGCAAAAGCTTATCCTGAGCTTGCTGCTGAATACGATGTTTGGTTTAAAAACGAAGCACCTATGGCAATGCTAGACTCTGAAGAATTCTGGAACTACAACGAAACGGTAGCTACAAGAAGCTCATCAGGTAAAGTGCTTAACAAATTGGCTGAAGTTGTCCCTAACTTCTTTGGTGGTTCTGCTGACCTTGCACCATCAAACAATTCAGATATGAAAACGAGAACTTCATTCTCTGCTGTCAATGCTGAAGGTGCAAACCTTCACTTTGGTGTAAGAGAGCATGCGATGACGGCTATCGTTAACGGTATCCAAGCACACGGCGGTTTAAGAGCTTACGGCGCAACATTCTTCGTATTCTCTGACTACATGAAGCCAGCGATCCGTTTAGCAGCGCTTATGAAGTTACCTGTAACTTACATCTTAACACACGACAGTATCGGCGTTGGTGAAGATGGACCAACACACCAACCAATCGATCAATTGCCGATGTTAAGAGCAGTACCAAACCTTAACGTTATTCGTCCAGCAGACGCAAGAGAAGTTTCAGCTGCTTGGTACTTGGCGATGACTTCTACAGAAACGCCAACTGCTTTAGTCTTAACGAGACAAAACTTACCTGCACTTGAAGGTTCTTCTAGAGAAGCTTTAAAAGGTGGTTATGTGATTTCTAAAGAAGAGAAACAAGCTGAAGTGATCCTTATGGCAACTGGTTCAGAGGTTTCACTTGCAGTTGAAGCGCAAAAGACATTACGTGCAGAGGGAATTGATGCTAGAGTTGTTTCTATGCCTTGCGTAGAAATCTTTGATGCTCAAGACGATGCTTACAAAGCAGACGTGTTAACTAAAGGCGTACCTAAGCTTGCTATTGAAGCTGCTAGTACACTTGGCTGGCACAAATACGCTTGCGACGTAATCGGACACGACGATTTCGGTATGTCTGCACCAGCAGAGCAAATCTTCAGTGCATTTGGTTTCACTGTTGAGAATGTCGTTGCAAGAGCTAAAAAATTAATCAAAAAATAGGATGCTATTTGATGAAGAACCTCGAGGTGATCTCGGGGTTCTTTTTTTCGAAAGTTCACATAAATGTAATTATATTACAATTGGGAATTGAGATATACTTAAGGAAATAGTTGGAAAGTATTTTTAATTTTGCGTTGGATCAAAAGTGTTCATCATTGATATCTAAAGTAACCATTTAGGAATAAGGAGATAAAAATGAAAATTAAATCCATTTACAAGTTAGTTGCTGTAATTAGCGTCATGCTAAATATAATCATAATTTCAGCTTTATATCATAATGCGTCAGCAGACACGATGGAATTAAAGAAAAGTATCTTAAGTTATCCAATCTATTTTAATGGAGAAGAGATACAATTGACAGAAGGTTACATAATTGAAGGTCGTACGTACATACAATTAAAAGAGTTTTGTGAAAAAATCAATCTACAAGTGGACTGGATTGATCCAGCTGTACATCAGTCATTTCCACCAGGAGGTGGCCTTCCAGAAGGTATCAATTTAACCAATCCAACCTACATTTATTCGAAATCTGTAAACGCTATTGACGGAAGTGGCAATCCAATTGAAGGTGTTGAAATTACAGGCATCTACCACAAATACAGCAGTACGGACACCGAGCTTATTTATTCGTTCGATGATGAAGGACTCGTGATTCGTGATGCGGGTACCATCAAAGTAATACCTATTTCATATAATCCTAATACAGGTAGGATATATGTTGATAAGACAGAATTTAAAGAAAAGATTTTACCTTATCTTGTTGAGATTTGTGAGCAATAAATTGCATTTTAAGATAACGAAGATGAAAATGGTTTTTGCAGTTTGTTGATGTATTATGATTTTATAAAATGATAATAGTAAGGGGTACATATACATGAAAAGAAATAAATATTTACTAGTAGCGGTTGCATTAATAGTTCTAAGTGTTGGTGCTATTATCGCATTCAGATTAATCAACGAGAATCAGGAGATTATGACGGACAATGATTTTTATAATGAATCATTGATCTTATCGGCAAATGTATTTTTGAGAGTGAACACTTTACCGCTTAAAGATACCATAGAAGAAGTGGAAGTCATAGAAACTAAAATTGACGGTTTTCATAAAGCTTACTTGGAGATGAAAGGCTCTCCAGAGACGAAAACTGGCGCTAACCTCATAGACCAATTATTTATTAATAGCTATGAAGCGATAGAATTGTCAAAACAATTTATTAATGAGGAGAATGGTGTAACCCATAATATGCTTTGGGAGAAAATCACAGCAGCACAGAATACTTATATTGAGTTTTCTAAGCACTTAGATGAAAGTTCAATACCAATTTACTCGACGACGATTAGTGCGATGCAAACAGTAACTTTTGATGTTATTAATGAGACGAATTGACGCAAAAATTAAACATCACCACTTTACATCCCAACCCAACTCAGTTATAATAAACACAAGTTAAAATTATGTCTACTCAAGACTGGCGGAATCAGTGGGGTTTACCACGAGGGATTGAGTATAATAAAGACAGTTAGCCGACCGCCTGGGCATTATATGCTCGGGGTGTGTCGGCTTTTTTGCACCCTCTAGCATAAACTTATTATCCTAGGAGGGAACTGTGCAAAGATCAAATCAAGAAGAAAAGTTATGGGAAAAGAGCATTGATGTTAGACAATTTATCATCGAAAATTACACACCCTATGAAGGTGGTGACACATTCTTAGCGACGCCAACAGACAGGACGCACGCTATTTGGCGTGAAGTACAGGATCTAATGCATGAAGAAGTACGTGCAGGTGGCGTCCTTGATATTGATACCGACCGTGTCTCGTCTTTACTTTCATATGAGCCGGGCTATATCGATCGAGAAAAAGAATTTATCGTCGGACTTCAAACCGATGCACCACTAAAGCGTGGCGTCAACCCTTTCGGTGGTATCCGAATGGCGAGACAAGCTTGTGAAGCCTACGGCTATAAATTATCTGAGCAAGTGGAAGAGCATTTTGCTTATAAAACCACACACAACGACGGCGTGTTCAGAGTGTACTCAGACGAGATTAAAAAGCTACGTTCAGCGGGAATCCTTACAGGACTACCAGACGCCTATGGAAGAGGGCGCATCATCGGGGATTATAGACGCATCGCATTATACGGCATCGATCGCCTCATCCTTGAAAAGGAAGCGGACAAGAAACAAAGAGAAAATAGCCCCATGCTTACTGAAAGCATCACGCTAATCGAAGAACTCTATAAACAAATCGACTTTTTATATAAATTAAAAGAAATGGCAGCTGCCTATGGTCATGATATCGGCAAGCCAGCATCAGATGCCAAAGAGGCCATTCAGTGGACTTATTATGGTTATCTCGGTGCAATCAAAGAGCAAAATGGTGCAGCCATGTCATTGGGAAGAGTCAGTACGTTTCTCGACATCTACATCGAAAAAGACATCCAAGCAGGAAAATTAAACGAGGCTGCTGCGCAAGAGCTGGTGGATGATTTTATCATTAAACTCAGAATGGCGAGACAACTCAGAACACCGGATTACAATGAGCTTTTCGCTGGCGATCCGCTGTGGATTACGGAGAGTTTAGGAGGTATGGCACTCGACGGCAGAACTTTGGTCACAAAAACGACCTTTCGATTTCTGCACACACTGACGAACTTGGGGCCAGCACCTGAGCCAAACATGACGGTACTTTGGTCAGAGGCGTTACCTGAATCCTTCAAAAAATACTGTGCGAAAATGTCCATCGAATCAGACGCCATCCAGTATGAGAACGACGACCTTATGCGACCACTCTACGGCGATGACTATGGGATCGCATGCTGTGTTTCTGCGATGCGCATTGGCAAGGAGATGCAGTTCTTCGGCGCGCGCTGCAACCTAGCGAAGACACTGCTACTGGCTCTAAACGATGGAAGGGATGAGTTTACAGGAGAGCAAATCGCTCCAGGGTTAAACGTGCATTCGCTTACCACAGACGCTTTGGATTATCAAACCGTAGAACAAGCCTTTGACAAGATGCTAGACTGGATCTGCGAAAAGTACGTGAACACCATGAACATCATCCACTATATGCATGACAAGTATGCCTATGAAAAAACGCAAATGGCATTACACGATACAGAGGTCCATCGCTACATGGCGTTTGGCGTGGCAGGACTTAGCGTGGTCGCGGACTCTTTATCGGCTATAAAATACGCCAAAGTGACGCCGATTTATAATGAAGTGGGAATGATGGTAGATTTTCAAATAGACGGTGATTTTCCAAAGTACGGCAATGATGACGATAGAGTCGATACGATTGCATCAGAACTTACAGAGCGCTTTATCACGAAACTCAGAAAGCATAAGACCTACCGAGAAGCAGAGCACACGTTATCGATTCTCACCATTACTTCAAATGTGGTTTACGGAAAGAAAACAGGCAGTACACCGGATGGTAGAAAAGCGGGAGAGGCATTCGCACCAGGAGCAAATCCAATGCATGGTAGAGAAACCAAGGGGGCATTGGCATCGCTTAACTCTGTGGCTAAGATTCCATTTGATTGCTGTAGAGATGGCGTTTCGTGTACATTTTCTATCAGACCAGAAACCATTGGCAAAGATCAATCGACACGAATTGATAACTTAGTCACCATCATGGACGGATACTTCACTCAAAACGCTCACCACCTCAACGTCAATGTACTAAGTCGTGAAAAGCTCATGGACGCAATGGCGCATCCTGAAAACTATCCCAACCTAACCATTCGCGTATCAGGATATGCTGTCAATTTCCATCGCCTCAGTAGAACACAGCAGCTAGAAGTAATCAGTCGAACCTATCATGAGTTTGTTTAAATTGATCGATCGGTTTGTAGAAGTATATAAAATTGAAACCTTAGGCGCACTAGATGGACCAGGCATAAGAACCGTCATCTTTTTACAGGGGTGTCCTATGCGCTGTGCCTACTGCCATAATGCAGATTCATGGCGACTGGGTGTGGGTGATGGGGACATCATGTCGCTTCAAAGCCTATATGACTTGGCTTTACGGTACAAACCCTATTATAAAAATGGTGGTGGCGTTACTTTTTCTGGTGGCGAAGCTTTGATGCAGGCACAGGCGTTGATACCGCTTGTCCATGCACTCAAAAAAGCGGGTATTAACATTACGCTGGATACGTCAGGGAGTATAACCGATAAGGCTGCTATGAAGCTTATCGATGCGGTTGATTTGGTGATTTTGGATATTAAAGCGATAGAAGAGAACTTTCATAAGTCACTAACGGGACACAGCATGGAAAAACCGATGCACGTTCTTAACCATCTAAAGAAAACAGAGAAAACTTACTGGATCAGGCAAGTGGTTTTAAAGGGACATAATGACACCGAGGCACAACAAAGGCTTTTGGATGCTCTGACCGAGCATCCAAGCAGGGAAAGACTTGAGTTTTTGCCGTATCATAATCTTGGCATGGATAAATGGTCGGATTGGCAGATGAAGTATAGGAAAGAGTTTTAAACTTAAATACTAAATATAATTTCTTAACACTGTATAGATTTCAGTTAAATCTATATGGTGTTTTTCTTTTGTAGTTTTGATTAAGTAATCAAGTTTATCATATTGTTCAAGACTATGTAATAAAAATAGTGCTTTATAAAAAGGTTATATTAGTTAGACAGATTTCATAAAGTTATGTAAAATAATACCATAAGAAAAAAAAGAAGAATTCATTGTCTAACTCAATGTGTTATCGGAGAGTCTTCACATTTGTGTTCATAAATCAAATCAAAAAGAGTACGATCTCCACCTTTCAATACTTAATAAACGGATTATGCATCATCAAGATTAGGCTCCTTTAGAACGAAAGATAATCTAACAGATGAGCAAAAGTAACTGATTGAGCTTCACAAGTGCAACAACCATCTAGAGATGGAAAATGATAATTTATAGCAAAAAATGGTTCTATCAAGAAGACGTATGGCCATATCATGCGGTAAAATAGCTTGCTTTCAGCCTATATGGTTGCAAAGTATAAGGTTTATAAGAAAAACTGTAACGATGCCAAAATTTCAAACAATCTGAATAGAGATTTTGATAATAAAGAGTGCTGGGCTTCACAAGAATGTAAACCTTATATATGAATTATTTACATCAATTCGACAGAATTATCGAGGGTGAAAATCTTTCATGCTGACTGAGGAAATGAGCATAAGAATAATTCTATAAACGGCTTGCTAGAGACACTTGCAATAGAACGGTCAATCTATGAACGATGTCATCACAGTCTCATATAAAAGGGATTAACTGATTATTACTTTGAAATGTGCAACCAATAGTATAAAATTCACAATAAGTATTCATATCTTTGTACTTTTTCAATTGATTTGACAAGTGTTCTCGTTATTGAAATATCAGTATAAATTAATTAGGTGGTGAATTATGAATTTAAAGAACGTAAAATATTGGACAAACGAAAAAAAAAGTTTACTTATTATAATTTTACAAATGTATTTAGTTTGTTTTTTTAAACTTATCTTATCTTCATTTAATGATAGCGTAAATTTAGAACTTATTGCTTTAATAGTAATTTTTCTAGAAGTTTATTCCTTACCAATTTCTATAGTAATACATTATGGTGTATTATTTGTAAATAGAAAGGACAGCAATAGTGAATTAACATCTGTTTTCAAACTATTTATTTCTACTACACTAATTTTATTTTTTTATCTGTAATTCAATTGTTATTAAACAATTTAAAATATTATGTACATAATTAAGTTATTAATATAATGCAGCTAATTGCATAGTTAATTAGAGGTGAAGGATGAAAATCAGGGTAATTGGGATTGTTCTATTTTTATTGTTATTCAATTTAGCTTTGATTTACTTGCGTAAGATCAACCTATTTTTGCCTATTCTGGTTATTGTCATCTTGGCATGGCTGGTAGATAAGTATTTGTTTAAAGATTAATCATACATAAAATCTCTTTCATGAATCTTTCTTAACGCCTTGACTGAGCATCCAAGCAGGGAAAGGTTAGAGTTTTTGCCGTATCATAATCTTGGCATGGATAAATGGCAGGAATGGCAGATGAAGTATAGAACTATTTATTAATATATAAATACATGTAAGCGCAGGTTAGAGAATTTCTTTAGCCTGCGTTTTTGAATGCGACAATTTTGTAAAAATTCAGACTATTTCAAAATATTCCATTAAAATACTCTGAGAATTGACGTTGAAGAATTGGAAAATCAATAAACATATGTAATAATTTAGAAAATGCTAGTTTGTTAGAGCAAATCTAGAGTCTGTGGAGGGTATATGTTCGTCATCAAAGTATTAACTAAAGAGCTTAAAAAACCCATTACTCTGGTTATGATTTTAGTGGTGGGCTTATTGATTTTCTTCATCGCCACTCAGATTGAATCCAGTAAAGAAAATCGTTCTTTTGTCGGTCATGACAATAACAATTATGTTTCGATACAATTGAGTTCAGCTGAAAGTTATAAGAAATATGTATCCAAAAATGAATATAAAGAAAATGTAATGCAGGCATACGAGTTATTTGATAAAACCGGATATGAAATTGTAGAAGCTGCTTTAAGTGATAATACCAATGAAACTCTTAACCGAACGATTTTTTTTAATCTGATATGGCTTAAATTGAAGCGAATGTCTCCACTTGAAATTGATGAGATTAATTTAAAAAAAGATATCTATGAGATGTGGAATAAAGTAGCAAGAGAAATTGATTATGACTCAGTTGATATTAGACCAGATACATATCCATCGAGTGGTATTGAGCAACTGTTACTTGAAACCAGATATTTAATGAGACTTTATGATCATAACATTACCCCAGTTTATGAGGATGAGGCTAATAATGTTACACTTGCATATCGATTTTTATATGATATTGGCCCGGTTTTATTTGTTCTTATACCATTATTAATAGCTTATAATTCTATACCTAGTGATTTGAATAGTGGCTCTTTAAAACTGCTATTGAGTCAGTCGCTATCAAGAAAAAGGTATTACTTTAGCAAGTGGCTCTGTAGTGTGATACAATCATTCATCGTTCTTATAGCACCAGTAACTGCTGTCTGTATCTTTTACAGTGTAAGGAATGGGTTTGTCTCAATGATTTATCCAGTAACTTATCTTTCAAACGTATGGACGAGAATCAAACCGATACCAAATTACATAGAAGTGCTGTTTAGGGATGGCACACAGCCATTTATGGCACGATATTCTTTCATTCATATGGCACCAAGCAATGGAATCGTTGATGATTATATTCAACCTCATACAGGAATCGACTTAATCCCAATTTATCAGTACATTTTGATCGGACTTTTGCTGCTAGTGTTATATGTGGGGTTAGTAACTGCAATTACACAATTTATCTCCGCTAGATTTAACAATAGCATCGTCAGTTTATCAGTTTCAGCTGTAGTGATTGGTGGCAGTATCGGACTGACACATTTTATGACTATAGGCGAAAGATACAATATAATGCCATTAAATTTTTTTAGAATTGGACGGATTATAGAGGGGACGCAAAATGTAACGGTATTGAGTGCTATTATTTTATTGGTTCTCTCAACAGCACTTGTACTAGTCTTAGGACTTAAGTATTTTGACCGCAAAGCGATTTGATAACAGATTATTATAGTACGAATTTTTGTAGTCTACTTACTAAAAAAACAAATAAAAATCAGTGGGGTGGATATGCTTTTTATCAAAATGTTAGTTAAAGACCTCAAAAAACCCATTGTTCTGATCATGCTAATTTTTGTGATGCTTTTAATATTCTTAAACGCAACACAGATTGAAGCCAGTAGAAAGAATCGATCCTTCGTAGGACATGACAGTAAATCATTATCTAAACTGCAGTTATCAAGTCTAGAAGTAGCTTTAATGGGTGAGGATTTGTGGAACAAGTATCCCAAGGCAGCAAAGTCATTCGAGTTTCATGATCTGACTGTAGACAATTTAAAGCAAGCGGTCATCAATGAGGAAGAAAGAGAGACAATGAGACTGAATATATTTTATGATTTACAGTTCATAAAGAATATTCGAGATTCCAATTCACCACTAGAAGCCGAACAGCTTAGAAAAGATATCTATGAAATGTGGGAAGGTGTAGCTGATGGTGTAGAATATGACTCGATAGACTTTAAACCAATCTATGCGATGAAAGGTGTTGAAGACAGACTTTTACTCGAAAGCAAAGTTTGGTATGAACTATATAAAAACAACTTGCTACCGACGTATAAAGACGAAGCAAATAATGTAACGCTCTCTTATAATTATCTTTACGAGGTTGGTCCATTACTTTTCATAATCATCCCTATATTTATAGCATATGGAGCTATAAATAAAGAAATCAATAATGGAACTTTAAAACTACTGATTACCCAGTCAATATCAAGAAAAAAGTATTATCTTACCAAGTGGCTATGTGGTGTTGTACAGTCTTTCGTCGTACTTTTGGCACCAATAATTATTGCTAGTTTTTTTTATGGTTGGAAAAATGGGTTTGTCTCAATGATTTATCCAGTGACATATCTATCAAATATATGGACTAGAATCAAGCCAATTCCGAATTACATAGAAGTGTTATTTAAAGATGGTAGACAACCAGATCTTGGTAACTATACTTTCATTCATATGGCACCAAGCAATGGTATCGTTGATGATTATATTCAACCTCATATAGGAATCGACTTAATCCCAATTTATCAGTACATTTTGATCGGACTTTTGCTGCTAGTGTTATATGTGGGTTTAGTAACTGCAATTACACAACTAATCTCCGCTAGATTTAACAACAGCATCGTCAGTTTAGCAGTTTCAACTGTAGTGATCGGTGGCAGTATTGGACTGACACATTTTATGACTATAGGTGAAAGATACAATATAATGCCATTAAACTTTTTTAGAATTGGACGGATTATAGAGGGGACGCAAAATGTTACTGTGTTGAGTGCCATTATTTTATTGGTTCTCTCAACGACACTTGTACTAGTCTTAGGACTTAAGTATTTCGATCGTAAGGCAATTTAATCATACTTTGGAGGAAATATGCGTACACTATTGGAATTTGAAATAAAACGGTTTATAAAAAACAAAGTGAACTGGCTTTTTATTGGGCTATTGTTTTTAGGTTTGACGATATTGTTTGTTTTACAAGTCAAAGATGAATCCACCTATATGGGAGAATTAGCAGACAAATATGCTAAGAATAAGAGTTACTCGCAAAGCATTACGGTTTCTTACGGTAAAATGATAGACAAGGAAATCCTTATGGGTGACCACACACTAGATGAAATGGTGGTAATAAGAGATTTCTATGATCAGCAGACGCGTGATGAACAATCTCTAGCGCTCTTTTATCGAAAAGATCAACCAAAGGATTATGCGTATCTGAATATCGTAAAGAATAAGCTCTTTACAAGAATCCTTCAGGGACTTGAAGCAGGCATCAGTAATGAAAGCACTTTAAAACTTAGGGGATATGAACCCAATCAGTTAAAATTGGAGATTGATTATACGCAATATCTCATCGATCATGAGATAGAACCCATCCATAACATCTATAAAGTAGACGGTGCAAATGGGTTAAAACAGTTCTTTAGCTTTAAATATATGGTTTTTATACTTATAATCGTTGTGTTTGTCATGGTTGAACTGTTTGCTAAAGAGTTGATGGAAGGTAGCTACAAACTTTATCAAACCTTACCCTATAGTCGAAAGGCATTATTTTTATCAAGAGGTTTTTTTGCTTTTTTAATCGCAATTACAATCTTTGTTTTAAGTACAGGCTTTTACTTTACTCTATGTACTGTAAAAGGAGGTATTGGCGATTTTACTTATCCAATAATGAGCAGAAGTAGTTTGTTCACTTTAACTTCATCAGGAATGGAAGCTGGATTGTTGATTTTACCAGTATGGCAGTATGTACTGTTGGGGATGGCACTATTCATGATTTTAGGGTTTTTCACTGTAGCTCTAATTTACTTCGTTTCACTGATGTTAGATAATCAAAATAAAACTTTAGGCGTAATGATTGGTGTTATTTTATTTGCTTTTATCGCAAATAGCTTTTTAGATAAAGAAATCGTATTCAATTACTGGTATCCCTATGCTTATATTTTTATCGAAAAGGTACTTCAGGTTCAAAATCGGAGCAATCTTTTAATAGGACTGCTATTAAATTTAAGTGGATTAATTCTTATACTTGTTATGAGCTTTAAACGTTATATGAAGAAGGATTTTTTAGGTGCAAACGATTAGAATTTTTACGGTTGGAGGGTGAAAAATGAGCGAATATGTAGTAGAAGTCATCAATGTAAATAAAAGCTTTGGAAAGAAACACGTATTAAAAGACATATCATTTAATGTAAAACCGCATGAGATTGTAGGCTTTATCGGTCCAAACGGTGCAGGTAAGTCTACGACGATGAAGTGTATCTGTAATCTCATATTCCCCGATAGCGGCACTATAAAAGTGAATGGCTATGACTTATTTAAAGATAGGGAAAAGGCACTTGCTTCACAAGCGGCATTGATAGAGAGTCCAGGGCTATATGTGGACATGACAGGCCGTGAGAACATAAAGTTAATCGCGGGCCTTAGAAAGATTTCAAAGGAAAGAGTTGAGGAGATTTATGCGTTTACAGAGCTTAAAGATGCGTTAGATAGAAAGGTGTCAGGATATTCTATGGGGATGAAGCAGCGTCTTGCACTTGGGATCGCTATTATGAGTAAGCCTAAGTTCTTGATTTTGGATGAACCGACCAATGGCTTAGATCCAACTGGGATCATACATCTAAGAAGTACACTTGAAGCATTAATGGCAAATGAGGATATCGCCATCTTGTTTTCGTCGCATCAGCTCGGTGAAGTAGAAAAGTTAGCACATCGTATAATCTGTATCAATGAGGGGCGAATGATTGAACCACCGAGTGCGTTAAATGAACAGTTTAGCTATATTATACAGGTTTCTGATCAGCTGAGAACAAAGGACATTTTAATTAAACAACTGGAAATCCCAGTTGAAAATATTAGAGAGATTGGAACAGATTCACTGAGAGTAGTGTTCAATCATCAAGAACAGCTGGATCAGATGATCCGTGCGCTGCATGATTCAAATGTCAAAATCGTAGATATCCAAAAGGATGTAATGGATATTGAAACCATTTATAAAGAGGTGTATGGGGCGTCGTAACTGACTATAGCGAATACATAGGGGGAGAAAATGAAACGATTGATTATTGAGGATACAACTCAGAAAATGTTAATGTTAATGAGGAGTGTTTTTATTCTGCTTGCTCTTTGTTCCATATTAACCAGTTGTAATCACGATAAAGCTCAAACAAATGAACAACCCATTCAAATGGCTGCACCAGTGACGGGTGATCAAATCGTTACTGTCAAAACCAATATCGGAGAGTTTAAGTTTAAGTTACTTCCTGAGGTTGCGCCTGAAACGGTAGAAGCCTTTAAAAAAATCATAGATGATCAGGATTTGATCGGTTCACCACTTGAAAAGAGTTTTCAAGCCAATTTAATTAAAGTAGTCAAAGAGAGAGACGAAGCCTATTATCATCAGATTTTTAAACCTGATTATACAGTAGAAACTGACTCTGAAACAAGACACTATCCAGGTGCAGTTGGACTTTCTATGTATCAGGGTGAGTTGCCTTCAAGTAGCTTTTACATTATTACTGAAGGGATGGTAGAAGATACATATTTGGAATCGATGAAGACTTTACCTGAACTTTATCCAGATGAAGTTGTTAGCTATTACAAGGCATATGGCGGCTTACCCAGCCTTGATGGCTCTTATACGATCTTCGGTCAGATGGTAGAGGGTATGGAGATCGTCGAAAGTATTTATGCCATCGAACATGATCTTTATACACTTGAACTCAAGCAAACGGTGACAATAGAAGCCATAGAATATGAGGTTCAAGAATGAGAAAGAGCGATGCCCACTATCAAGTTGGGTATCGCTCTTTATTTAAGTTGTTTGTAGGTATTATTGAAGTTCATAAACAGCAGTGTGTAAGCCATAAATGACGGTTTGGCCATTTTTATCCGGATGTGGATCTTTCACTGGGATACCCAAGAAGGTAAGACCATAAAATCCGGTCACATCTTGCTTAGAATTTGGATAATAATTTTCAAAATAATTGTGTACTTCTACGATACGATAGTCTAGTCCAAGTGTCTGATTTGCTGTATTCCGAATAATTGTATTTAAGCCAGGGTTGTTACTTGTATTTTCCATATACCATTCAACTTGATCATGAATGGTTAGATTTGGATCCATGCCCGATTCGACAGAGTAGCTGTGCAAGTCATTTTGATTATAAGGATTATAAATGGTCATTACCATTAATTTTGCATCTGAGTATTGGTCGATCAAGCCGATGATTTGAGGCCATAAGCTTTCAAATTGTGTTCTGCCAGAGTTTGCAACGCTCCATTGAATATTATAAAAATCTCTCCCTAGCGTAACTTCAGGTGCTGCATCCATAATATCATTGGCACCTATACAGAGTGTAATCACATCTGCTCTTGAAATAAGTGTTTGAAACGATGAGGTTTGGAGATCTTGATATAGGTCAATTGCATTATCGCCAGATACAGATAAATCATAGAAACTATAGTTTGTGTGACTCAAACTAAAATAATCATCCATTTTGTCAGCATATGAATCTATCGTGCCGCCAAAAATATTGTATTCGTAGCTCACGCCACTTGGTATTGAGTCACCTAAAGCGACATAGACGAATTCCTCGGGTACAGGCGGTGGTGAATTAACTGGTGTAACCGTTATTGTAACAGTGATACTATCTTGATTAACATCACTGTTGTATGCATTTATGGTGTAGGAGTAAATGGTATTTGCTTCAATATCTATCGGTGTAAAGTTATAAGTTGCAGTTTCATAATAGGTGGTTGATCGTTTGACTGTTTTGGTTGAGCTTGTAATCGTAGGAGTTGATAGCAAATCTGTAGATGTACCGATTTCACTCCAAGTTATGGCTAAGTCACTTGTTTTCTTTAACGCCACATCAAACGATAAATTTTGATTTTCTGGGATTGTCAAGTTCAGATTAGAGGTTGTAATGTCTATTTGGCTGGTAGGTACTGGTGGATCAGTGGGTTTAGTTGGTTTTGCTGCAAAAGCCAGACTACTTTGGCTAATCAGTAGCACTATTAAGACTAACCCTAAAATACGCTTCTTTGACCTTTTAAGTTTCATAATACCCCCTTTGAAAATATTACAAATAGTTAACATGTAGTTCATACCACTTTAGATCGAAACGAATCACTATAGCGCGTATTTAAAATAAAAAAGCAATGTCCCCAAATTAATTTGGAGAGATTGCTTTTTAAATGTCTTATAATCCCAAAATCGCATCAAGCTCGCCTTTGCGATCCAGTGCGTGTAAATCGTCGCAGCCACCGATGAATTGATCCTCTACGAAGATCTGTGGCACTGTATCCCAGCCCGTTTTAGCCATGATGGCATCAAATTGCTCTGGATTCTCTCTGACATTGATATTTTCATATTTTACGCCCTTTTCATCAAGCTTTCTTAACGCTCTGATGCAGTAAGGGCAAGTAGAAGTGGTGTAAAGTACGACTTTTTTACTCATAGTATGACCTCTTTTCATATTAATATGTTATTTGATGCTTAAAGTGACAGAGTTATTTTTGTATAGTATAATTATTATATATTAAATTGATAATAAAAAAAATAGATAGTAAGAAAGGGGTGAAGCAGATGCTTCTAAATGATTTGTTAGAAAAGAAAGATGATATTTATAGAATTGTGAAAAATAATAATGGCAATCAAGTTAAAGTGTTTGGTTCAATTCTTACTGGAAATATGACCGAAAATAGTGACTTAGACTTTTTAATAAGTTTTACAGAAGATGCAAGTTTGTTCGACCTTGTGGAGATTAAACTTGAATTAGAATCTTTATTTAATAAAAAGGTAGATATTGTCTCAGAAAAGGGACTAAAAGATAATGAAATAGGAATAAGCATTAAAAGAAGTGCGGTGTTAATATGAGTAGAGACCGTACATATGTTAATCAAATATTAGATTCAATAAGTAAAATAAAAGAATATACAACTGAAGGTAGAGACGTTTTTTACTCTACAACTATTATTCAAGATGCAGTAATGAGAAATATTGAAATTATTGGTGAAATTGCGAAACGCATTTCTGAATCATTTAAAAATGAGTATTCAGAAATACCATGGAGAAAAATGGCAGGTATTAGAGATGTTTTGATACATGACTATGATAGTATTGATATGGGAATTGTTTGGAATGTAGTGACAATTGAACTACCTAAAATTGAAGAGCTATTAAATAAAATAGACCGATAAACTCGGTTTATTTTTTTTTTACTAATGAAATTACCATTTTGTGTATAATGTACTAATTTTAGTACATCTGACAAGACAGTTATTTAAGAATTGCATTAGAATATTTATTATCTTATGACAATTTATGTGGAATAAAATATAATGTTTGTTAAAGGAAAGTGACCAAACAGGAGGACAGAGCAACTATGAAGCGGATAAATTTTCCATTGACCCTTGGGCTACTCATCGTCGTTTTTTTGATGTTAATGAATCTGTGGCCAACTTTATTTACCGACAAAGATCCACTCTATGAAGAAACACCTAAGTACATAATGGTGAAAGAAGATGGACAATGGGTTGAGAAATTCGGATATAACCCAATGCCACCTAACAAAGATAACATAATGGGAACCGATGACGCAGGTCGTGATGTCTACACGCGACTGGTTTATGGGACGAGAAATACAATGACACTGGTGTTTATGGTGGCGCTTTTTAGGATGCTCATCGCTTTTCCACTAGGCATCGCAGCAGGTATGGGCATAAAAGTGATCTCTTGGCTCATCAAGGTGTTCAACACCTTCTTTACCGCTGTTCCGATCTTGATTTTTAGTTATATCATCCTCAACATCGCCTACTTCAGAAACCTTCAGATGGACCTTGCCATTCTTGCCTTTGCAGTGGTATTGACTGCGCTTGGCTGGGCGAAGCTCGCAGGTATGATCGAAGATGCAACCGTAAGAGTGATGTCGGAGGATTTCATAGAGGGTGAGATTGCCATCGGTAAAACCAAGTGGCACATCGCCTTTCAAAACGTGCTCCCACATTTGATTCCCGATGCGGTAAGCTTGTTCTTTAAAGAACTGGGCATGGCGATGTTTTTAGTGGCACAGCTCGCTGTCTTCAACGTCTTCGTGGGAGTGACCCGAGAGATAAAAGCACTTGCCTTTAAAGCCAACTACGGTATGATACTCGAACCCGAATGGGGCGGTACCTTATCTCGAATCGCAGTGAATATGCGCAAATTTGATACCGTGTACTGGATGACGTTTTATCCGATTCTACTTTTCAGCCTTGCCATCGTGGGCTTTAACCTCGTGGGCGAAGGCCTTAGAATTGAATTTCAAAAGCGAAATTCGAGGGTCATCAGTTACATTCGCAAATTCTTCTCAACGCTCTCTCCAAAACTATTTCTCTCGGAAATCAAAGCGTTTCGACGCTATTATAAACCCGTTATTGCAAAGGTGCTCGTCGTGGTGATGATCGTCCTCTACTTCGTCATTCCTTGGCATCCAAGTGCATACCAGTTTGATACTGAGAACGCACTTCATCATTTGGACGCACTCTTAGACCCTGCATATATGGGGCGCGTCTCGGGAACTGAGGGTGGCTATCAGGCTGGCGAGTACATTAAGTCCACACTGATCGATTTAGGGTATCAGCTTGAGGACGTTACGATCCCGTATACGGAAGAAAAAGACGGCAAGATACGTCCTAAGGATCTTACACCTGTCTTTGTCAGTGAAGGACAAATTACAGCGAAACTATCTGATGGCAGTGAAAAGGTATTTGAGCTGAATAAAGATTTTGGACTGGTCTCCGTTGGACGTGATGTATTTGACAACCTTGTCGATCAAACCTTTGTCTATAGTGGACTTGCTACGACATCTGAAAAGATAAGTGCGGAGGGCATAGCGATCGACGAGAGTTCACGGATTATCCCTATCGGCAGTGAGTTTCCATACCTAAACGATTATAATGCAAAACCACTTTCATATTATAAAGCGAGTAACCAGTTCAACCTTCGCTATCAAGTGGAATTCTTTATGGGATTTGGTCGTGACCAGTGGTCCTTTGGCACACAAGTGTTTAACACCACAACCATTATCCCGTTTGGCGAACTTTACGATCTACTTGCTGCGGGTAGCTTAGAGATGACGCTTTCCCTTCAAATGCCTGAGCGTCCAGTGCATGATGGCAGAAACATCATCGCTTATCTGCCTGGCAAGGGAAAGACCATAGAAGACCCGGGCGAAACCATCATTATCGGTTCCAGCTACGATGGCTTATACAGTGGAGATATGGATACGGTCTACGCTATGGATGCAACGCCTGCGGCGATAGCTTTAGAAGTTGCTAGGGTACTTGCAAATTTAGAGGAACCGCTTGAAAAATCAGTTCAGTTTATCTTTTGGGACAACCAAGCAGAGGGAAGAACTGGCTCGAAATATACAGGTAGCGGTTGGTATCATCTTGGCATTATGAGAGATATTGAGCTGTCAATGGAAGATGGATTTTACTATATCGATATCAATTATCCAGGCTATATAGAAAATGACACGCTGGATATTACCACACTACCCGCACAAAGAGCCAATGGCAAAAACTATCTGGTAGGTCTTGCCATGGAGGATCGTCTTAAAGAAATGTCGGTGAAATACCATCGCTATCACTATGAATACGGCATGACGGAAGCGCTATCTATGTTAAGACTCAATGCGCTAACCAGCATGGGCATCGGCAATTATGGCAATACACCAGTAAATATGGAATGGGATACTGTGGCACATATCAATGAAGAAATGATGACTGCAATGGGTCAGCTCATCGTAGATACGCTTACCATGAACCCGTATCTTATGATGCCTGCGTCAGAGCTTTCAGATGAAAAAGAGGTGACACCATGAGCAACTTTACAATTGATAGTATAAGCAAACCTAGAAATGAAAGCATAAACAATATTAAAAATGAAGACATGAACAATATTAAAAATGAAAGCATGAACATAACTAATGATGAAAACATAAGTAAATCTAAAGAAGAAAGTATAGACAATTCATCAAGTAAAAGTTTAAATCAATTACCTATGATTGAAGTTAGAGATTTAACCAAAACCTTTGCCATTAAAAGTAAGCTTTTGGGTGTACCAGAAGGCCAAGTTCACGCGGTTAATGGCATCAATTTTCATGTGAACGAAGGGGAAACACTTGGTCTTGTTGGCGAATCTGGAAGTGGAAAATCTACCACTGGCAGACTCATGCTTAGGTTACTTGAGCCGACATCGGGTAAAATTCTTCTGAAAGGGCAAGACATCAGTCAGATTAAAAATCGCGATTTTAGAAGGATGAGAAAAGACCTTCAAATCGTGTTTCAAAATCCTTATTCTGCACTGGACTATAAGATGACGATCGAAGACATATTGATTCAGCCATTACAAATCTTTAAAGTCGTAAGTCCACTGATGTATAAAAAGGAGGTTGCAAGACTTCTCAATCTCGTGGGATTGTCCTCTGAAGATGCTAAAAAGCTCCCACATGAGTTCAGCGGTGGTCAAAGACAGCGTATCGGCATCGCCAGAGCACTTGCGACACGTCCAAAGTTTGTCGTATGCGATGAGCCAGTCTCTGCACTGGACGTTTCTGTTCAGTCGCAGATACTGAATTTAACTATGGATCTCCAAGAGGAGTTTGGGCTTTCTTATCTCTTTATCGCCCATGATCTAAGCGTGATACGACATGTCAGTCATAGAGTAGCGGTGATGTACTTAGGACAAATCGTGGAAATGGGACCGGTAGATGATCTGTTCAACTCGCCATTACACCCATATACCAAAGCGTTGATGTCTGCTGCGCCACTACCAGACCCCAGTAAGACACCGAACCGTATCGCCATTAAGGGAGAAATTCCAAGTGCGATGCAGATTCCAAAAGGCTGTCCGTTTCATACCCGTTGCACACACGCTATGCCGATTTGCAGTGACGTCGTTCCTGAAACCATCACCATAGGTGAAGGAAGAACCATCGCCTGTCATCTTTATCGTCAGGAGGTACAGTTATGACTTTAAAAGGGAATACCGGTAACATTAATCAGCAGAATCAAAATAACAGAGCCTTAGATAAGAATATGAGAAATAAAAAGTTAATCATTAGTCTGTTAAAAAAAGGATTGAGTAACCTACTCATTTTAATAGTAATCTTGGCATTGGTCATTACGGTGACCGCTATACCGATGGATTTTGGCATCTCTTATTATAACGGCGAGACCATGATTAGCATTACAAAAGAACAGGTTTTTGAGAGCATCAAAGCCAACTTTAGAGGTTTTGCCTCAGGCGAACTCTTCAAAACCATGATTAAAAGTGAATCGGTGGGGCAAATCCTCGTACTTGCGCTAAAAAGAAGCTTAATTTTACTGATCTTTGGTACACTTTTAGCCGTGCTGATCGGTCTGGTTAAAGGGATGATCGACAGTAGGCGCAATGGACATATGGGAACGTTTAAACTGCTACAGTCATTGATTCCACTTTCAATCCCCGATATATTGGTGATAACGTTGATCCAGCTAGGGGCGATGGCACTTTATAAAAACGAAACGGCAATTCCGTTCATCGGTGTATTACCATACTTTGGTGATGAAGGTGTCAAAAGTGTACTGTTACCGATTTTATCGATATCGTTATTACCGGGTGCTTATCTGGCAAGAGTCGTAGCAGGCGCCATAGAAGAGGGATTAACGAAGCCATATGTTTTAACCGCTAGGGGAAAGGGCTGCTCTATGAGACAGATCATAACGACGCACCTTTCCAAACCGATCGGTTTTAGTGTGCTGTCAGCGTTACCTGCAGCTATGGGCATCCTGTTTTCAAGCTTGGTTATCGTTGAAATGTTTTACTCTTATAGAGGTATAGGCTATCATTTAATCTATTTTTATACCACCACACTGGTACCGAGAGAATCGGCAAGTATGGCCTTTAGTGCCTTTATCATTGCCCTTGCAGTGTTCTATTATGTGGTGTTCAGTGTTATCAACCTATTAAAGGCATATGTAATGCCTAAAATTAAGTCTGAGTAAAGAAGGAGGTAAGTCATGTCACTGTTAACGATTAAGGCGCTTAAAACTTACTTCTATCTGGATGGCGAAGCCTTTCCCGCCGTAGATGATGTTAGTTTTTCTGTAGAAAAGGGGAAAACGGTTGCGGTGATCGGTGAGTCGGGAAGTGGCAAATCGGTCACGGCTCTGTCGGTGATGGGACTGGTGGATGCGCCTGGACGAGTGGTGTCAGGGGAGGTCATCTATGAGGATCAGGTTTTGACAGCACTCAGCGAAAAGCAGCTACAGGCAATTCGCGGTAAGGAAATCGCGATGATTTATCAAGACCCGATGAACAGCCTTAACCCTTATATTAAGGTGGGCAAGCAAATCGAAGAGGCGATAAAGCTACATGAAAGAATCGACAAGGTGAGCCTGAAAACCAAGGCGATAGAGTTGATGCGAGAGGTTGGCATTACGGATGCTGAAATGAGGTATCATCAGCTCCCCAGTAGTTTTAGCGGTGGGATGCGTCAAAGGCTGATGATCGCCATGGCGATTGCGTGTGAGCCAAAGATTCTCATCGCAGACGAGCCGACGACTGCGCTGGATGTTACGATTCAAGCGGAGATTCTCGATCTTTTAAGGAAGCTACGACATAAAAATCAGATGTCGATCATCTTGAACACGCACGATCTTGGTGTTGTGGCGGAAATGGCGGATGATGTGGTGGTGCTGTATTGTGGGAAGGTCATGGAGATTACTTCTAATAAGAAGCTGTTTGATAAACCGCTGAACCCTTATACACAGGCTCTGATGACGTGTATCCCAAGGATCGACGACCGTAAGAGACGACTTGAAACTATAAAGGGCTATGTGCCTGCGCTGACGAAGCTACCAAAGGGGTGCAAATTCTCAGATCGGTGTCAGCATGCGATGGACAAGTGTCATTTGGAGCTACCTGAGCTAAAAGAACTCGAAGTGGGACATTATTCAAGATGTTGGCTTCATGAGACAGATGCGGTAAAATAGGGTTTGGGTGAAACAAATTAAAAGAGATTTGAAACTGAGAAAGAGGAAATGAATTGCTATGTATAAAGGGATAATTTTTGATCTAGATGGTACTTTACTAGATACACTTGAGGATTTGACGGATGCGGTCAATCATACGATGGCGCAGTTTTCGCTTGAAACGAAGACTTTGGAGCAGGTGAGAAGCTATGTGGGCAACGGTGTGGTCAACCTCATCGAACAATGTGTGCCCGGTGGTGAGTCACATCCACAGTTTGTGGAAATTCTCTCCGAATTTATGTTGTTTTACGAGGCGAACTGCGACCACAAAACAGGTCCTTATGATGGCATATTAGAGTTAATAGATAACCTACATCAGTCAGGTAAAAAGCTGGGCATCGTATCAAATAAGTTCGATACCGCTGTAAAAGAGTTGAACCGTCAGTATTTTCATAGCTGGATCGACTTTGCTCTTGGTGTAACCGATGGCCTCGCTCGCAAGCCAGCACCAGATATGGTGAACGCATGCCTCGCACAGATGGACTTAAAACCAGAGGAAGTGGTCTACATCGGCGATTCAGAGGTGGACTTAAAGACGGCACAAAACGCTGGGATCGATTGCATCAGTGTGCTTTGGGGATTTAGGTCGCGTGAGGTGCTTATTGAGAATGGTGCGACGGTTTTAGTCTCTGATATAGCGGCGCTTAAAGATAAGTTAAATCAATAGATTGTGAATGAATCACCTGTAGACGAATGTTTGCAGGTGATTTTTATGACTGTAGTAACTTATCATATGACTGTATTTTATATAAAGTGAAATTACATTAGAAGTTATTTATTGTATTCACAATTATAAAAGGATGGTTTAATATGAAAAGAAATATATCGCAATTTATTGGGGAACAAAAGACGGATCAGCAATACAGTTTGAAAAAAATACTTTTTCTTTGGCTACTAGTAACATTACCAATGGGACTTTCTAGATTTGTCATTTTACCAAATTTAGAAAGCAAAATAACGATGAATCCTGGAATTGCCTTCTGGTTACTTATGATCTTAGGGATGATGTGGCAATTTGTCCTGTCTTTGATTGTTTTGAAATTGGAGCTTGGTAAATTAACTAAGGGTAAATTAAAAGAACGATTGTGGTTAAATCAACCGATTAGCCCTAAAACAGGAAAGTTCAGTAAAAAGCTATACTGGTTTGTTATTCCCGTTATACTCTATACATTTTTTATTGAGTCGTCTGGATTATTTGATTTTCTAAGTGAAGGATTTTTAAAGCTTTTTCCAATGTTGAAACCACCTTCATTTGTTTTGATTCAAAATCTGGCAACACCTGAATTCGTAGGCGCATGGTATATTATGGGGATCGTTTTGATATCTTCATTATTTAATTATCTTTTAGGTGAGGAATTGTTCTTTAGAGGGGTATTATTACCAAAAATGAACGGTGTTTTTGGACGATGGGATTGGGCAGTTAATGGCATACTTTTTGCGACCTATCACGTCCATAAGATTGAAGAAGTGCCAATTTTCATTATTGGGTCGATTTTCATGTCGTATTTAAATAAAAAATTCCGATCGTTCTATCCCGGATTAATCGTGCATGGTATCGAGTTTATCCCTTTATTCGTAATGGTACTATTAGTTGTATTGGGCGTGGGAATGTAATTATGAGGTGATTGAATGAAGCAATTTCTTGATAAATACAATATAATAAATGAAAAAATACCTTCCATCATGAAGGTTTTTTTTTACATGTCTTTAATAGGACTACTGCTTTTCAACCCAATAACTCCCATAGTCGTATTCTCAGGTTTGTCTTTTTTATTGGTTTTTTATTTTTCTCATAAAAAAATACTTTATGCTACTATGCCCTATAAAATCATCGTACTAGGGGTAGAACTATTTTTATTAACACTGTACCTCTATCAGTTTCAGACAGAGTACACAACCATCGTGTTTATGATTTTTGTTTATGAAATACTCATGCTATTTCCAAATGGATTAGGAATAGCCTATACGATTTTCGGCTATATCACCTATTTGTTTTTTTGGAGTGGTCCAACGATTAATTTATCTCTCTATTTTATTCGTACGATTTCATTTATGTTCGTTATAATT
This sequence comes from Fusibacter sp. QWL-12, assembly GCF_058683495.1. Taxonomy (NCBI): domain Bacteria; kingdom Bacillati; phylum Bacillota; class Clostridia; order Eubacteriales; family Fusibacteraceae; genus Fusibacter; species Fusibacter sp. QWL-12. The sequence goes on along the minus strand of NZ_CM178745.1, from coordinate 221,343 downwards.
GCGATAACAAGCTCAAAAAAACTATTAGATAATAATAAGCTAATCACTCAATTAAATCATCAGATTATGGTTCAAAATCAAATGATTCAAGAAAGTACAGTGATCAACGAAAGAAATAAAATCGCTGAAGAAATGCACGATACGGTTGGGCATACTTTAACAGCTTCTATCGTTTTACTTGATAGTGTAGAGCATTTGATGGACAAAAATCCAGTACAAGCTAAGGAGATGTTAGCTAAATCAAAGCGTTTACTAAAGGATAGTTTGTCAGATGTGAGACAGGTTGTTCGAAATTTAAAGGACACAAGTGTAGATTATAGACTAAGCCTTGAAGTGAGAATTGAAGCGCTGATAGATACAGTGACTCAAACAGAGAATTTAAATGTCAAACTTGAGTATGAATTAGTAGATGCTCTCCCTTCATTACACGATTATGTTATTTATAATGTTATAAGAGAAGCTTTAACGAACATAATGCGACATTCAAATGCAAGAAATGTTTACATCAATTTACATCAGCACAGTTTAACTTATGAAGTTAATATTCAAGATGACGGTATAGGCAATGACCAAGTGAATTTTGGATTTGGATTAAATACGATGCGACAAAGGGTTGCTGCTCTAGGCGGGAGCATATTGGTTAATAGTAGTCAAGAAACGGGATTTGCTATTAAAGTGAGTATACCTGTTGTTCAAGAAATGGAGATAGACGATGCCCCAAGTAAAAATACTCTTAGTTGATGACCAAAATATCATTTTAGAAGGATTAAAAGTACTCGTTGAAAGTGAACCCGGTTTCTGTGTGGTAGGAACAGCAAGTACAGGTGAAGAAGCAGTGCAATTATCAAGTGTTCTGTCACCTGATATAGTTTTAATGGATATTCGAATGCCTGGAATAGGCGGCGTTGAAGCGACACGTCAAATCAAAGCTTTAAATTCTCATATAAGTGTTTTGATTTTAACCACATTTGATGATGATCACTATATTATAGACGCATTAAGTTATGGTGCTTCGGGATATCTTTTAAAAGATATTGGTAGGGAAAAACTAATAGATGCTATAAAAGAAGCTATTGCAGGTAATTTACTGATAACGGGAAAAGTAGCCTATAAGTTAGCTAGGACGATCAAAGAAAATAAAACCTCTCAGGAGACTGGCAAATCCAAACATTATGATTTTACTGAAAGAGAACTAGAAATTATTGAATTGATGTTGAAAGGGTTTAGTAATAAAGAAATTTGTGAGACCCTATATTTATCTGTCGGTACTGTAAAGAACTACATGTCCACCATCTACTCAAAGCTTGGTGTCAATGATCGAAATAAAGCTATTCTAATGTTGCAGAAAATAGTGTGATATAAGTAGAGAAGTAATGGGATATGATTAAAAGTATAGAAAAGAGTGTCTTCACAGACACTCTTTTTTGTTAGTATACATAAAGTCTATGGTATAACGACAATTTTATGTTATATAACAATGAATAGTCAAATTCTAGCTAGACATGACTGCTGAGAATACTCATTTTAATAAATCTTATTACATGTACAATTTTTTTTATATTGCAGTTTGTTAAAAATTGGATATAATATTATTACATAATTGTTATTTTGACAGAGTGAGTACGACCTCATTGCTTTACAGAGAGCTTATATGAGAGGAGGAGTACTGTGCATACATATGATTTAAAACACTTGAATATAAAAAATGTACTTCTTAGAGCCCTTTCTTATCTGATAAGAAAATAGGGCTATTTTCGTTTTTTATTACTAGAAAAATGGGCGTATATGGAGAGATTCGTATTAAAAAGTTTTTTCTTTGATAGTCATCACAGAGGTGATTACCACCAGTTTACTAGGACTCCAGTATGATTCTTATGCAGATGGCATGAGAAAAAGTAAGATAGTAAAAATCAAACCACAACTTTTTATTATCATGGCGATGAGATTATTAACGAGGCTACCGCAGCTATGTAAAAGACGCTCACGGCGACGTCGTGAAGATGATAAATGCACAAGGCACTCAAGTCGCAAGCTACCAGTACGAAGGATACAGACTACTCACATCGAAAACCGGAGCAGAAGTAAATCCATTTAGATGCATTGGCGAATACTTCGATGAGGAAACGGGCTTTATCTACCTTAGAGCGAGATACTATAATCCAAGATCATGAGGTTTATTACGGAGGACACGTATGTCGGTGTGCTCACCAACCCATTGAGTCAGAATAGGTATTCGTAATGCGAAGGCAATCCAGTCAGTTTCGCAGATCCAACTGGACATGCTGCTTATCGAATTGGAGGAATAGACAATGCACCAATATTTGAATTTGATCACGGATATCAGTATGATCCTAATGCAGTTGCAACTAAATCTGATTATAAGAATTGGAAAGCATAGGGACGAAAGGCCTGGCTTGCTGGATTCGCTCCTTGGTTAGATGACGCTGCAAAGATGTATCAGCACTATAGAGGTAATACCGGAACAGATGTAGAGATTGATTTTGAAAGGGCGTATAAAGAGGATGATGTTATTAAAGCAGCAATTGATAACGAGATTTTAATAATGCAAAATTTTGTAAAGACATCTTACTCAAACGGTGAAGGTACCTCCTTTGAAATAATAGGAGGTCTGCAAAGCGTAAGTAATGGAACTTCTGAAAACTGGCAAAAAACAATTGGGGCATTTTACACTTATGGATTTGCAACTGCAACAATTGATCCAAGTACTGGAACAGCCTATATGGAAGTAACTTTTTATATGGAAGATATGTATAACTTTAATCCTGGACAGGCTGATATTGCGTCTGGAACACCTGATGCGGTAAATGGAAGATTTGGTGAGTTAGGATGGGCATGTGAGTTTAAAACATATGGTTCATTTACCAAAACAATCACATGGAGTTTGTCAAAAGTTTTAGTACAGGAACTAAGAAAGGAGGAGGCAGATGAAAAAAGTATTTGATATTATTACCTCAAAGTTTTTCCTTATGGGGTTAATTATTATAGCAGTTGCTTTACTTGTTGTATTTATTATGCGTCATAATAGTTCATTAGATCAACGTGATGCAAGTGAAATAGAGTATAGAACTGATACGCAACCAATTATTGACCGTTTCCCATCATTGCCTGCTTTTAAGTCATGTCATTGGAAGGCTAACACCATTGGTAGAATAGATTTTGGTCCAACAAATTACTGGATGAATGGTTTCATTGTCCTAGAAAATGAATCCTTTTTAAAACTTTTAAGTGATTATATTTGGAAACCAGTAAGTGTAAAATTTCCCAGAGGTATTGAACCTGAAATTACAACATTAAAGGAGTTTAACTGGTGTTATAATGAAGAATTTGAAACGCTTTTTAAGTCACAATCGTTTATAGGTGACGTTTACCTTGACACTTTGAATGGAGTATTGTACTTTTCTGTAGAAAACCACTGAAAATAATTAAACTACAACCTTTTATTATCATGGCGATGACATCATTAACGAAGCCATCGATGGACAGCTCACCGCCACCAACCTAAAGACCTATTGTATGATGGGGCGCATCACACCAACCGGCTACCGCAGCTATGTAAAAGACAGTCACGGCGACGTCATGAAGATGTTAAATGCACAAAAGGCACCCAAGTCGCAAGCTACCAGTACGAAGGATACGGACTACTCACATAGAAAACCGGAGCAGAGGCCAATCCATTTAGATATAGTGGCGAATACTTCGATGAGGAAACATAATTGAATTATCTGATAAAGCGATGGATACTCAAATTGAAGAACATAAAAGAGCGATTTTGTATTTACAGACAACAGAAGAAAGAGCAGCGCTTATAAAACAACTAATGGATTCAACTGAAGTTTTTACAATCGAGTTTAATAATAAATTTATAGATAATTATGAACCAATCACAAAAACAATAAAATGGTATCCGTTTGCAGGTCTTGTGTTAAGCTATGAAATTCCAATTGCAAAAGAACTTGGTAAATATACAAGAAAGAACTACATTGATGATTTGAAAATGTATTAGTTAAAGCTTCAACAAGCTGGGGATATTTAAAAAGTTATGGTGTATGGTATAAACCATGGACTTGGTTTAAATCTTCAAAATTATTTGACCAAAATTCGTGGAAACCCTAAATGAGATTTTTATTATTCGCTTTTGTAATATAATAATATTCTTATGCATTTAATTTAATTGGTATTAAATGCATGAGGAATTAGATGTGATACAGATGGAGGAACTAAAAAAATGAAGCAAACAATGAGCACGGTTTTAAAAGTGTTGTTATTGATAATTATGATGATTGTACTAATGAGTGGAGTGGTAAAAAAAATGAATGAAAATAATGTATTGAGTAAATTTGAAACTGAAATCATTAAGGGAAATATTGATAAAATGAGCTTAACAATATACTACATGAATCCGAGTTCATTAACATTGTACCCATTGAGCGCAGAGGATTTAATTAATATGAGTTCAGAAGTTGGAATTTATGAGGACGGTGTCACAAAAATCAACGTAAAGGATAGTGCTTTAAACGAAAATAAAGAGTTGCTCAAACTTATAAACAATAATGTTTTAATTCCAGTAGATTCTAAATCTCGTATGAATACACGTATATACTATGTGTTTAAAGATCAAAAAGGTCAAAAGTTGTTCGATGTGGCTATGTGGGGAGTAACAGATAGCATTTATGTTAACGGACGGGAGTACGAGGAAAATGATGTTTTTTATGAAGTAATACTACCATTCCTACCAGAGTTTGCAGTCGAAGAATTGAGAGCTTATTTAAAACTGAAAAATCAGAATTGATTCTATTGTATTTATTACATGGTTGACAGGTAAGAGTAGTATACAAAATTATTATGTGAAAAGACATGCATTTGGAGTACCGTGTCTTTTCTCAACTTTACATTACTTGAATTTTATTTGCTTAGAATAAATGTATTTGTAAACTAGTATTGACGATAGGTCAGCTCACCGCCACCAACCTAAAGAACTATTGTATGATGGGGCTCATCACACCAACCGGCTACCGCAGCTATGTAAAAGACAGTCACAGCGACGTCGTGAAGATGTTAAATGCACAAGGCACCCAAGTCGTAAGCTACCAGTACGAAGGATAAGGACTACTCACATCGAAAACCGGAGCAGAAGCCAATCCATTTAGATACAGTGGCGAATACTTCGATGAGGAAACAGGCTTTATCTACCTTAGAGCGAGATACTATAATCCAGAGATCATGAGGTTTATTACGGAGGATCCATATTGGAATCCTAAAAACATGATCTATGGTGATGGTTCAAACTTGCCGGACATGGCATCCATCGTTCAATCGACGAATATGTATGCTTATTGTATTAATAATCCGATGAGCTATGTGGATCCGAGTGGCGAGTTAGCTATATCTGCAACACTGGCTTATTTTGGTGTAAAAGCAATAGTCACACTTGCAGTACTTTATGTTGGCTCAGTGTATGTAAAGAATAACTACAAAGAGATTTCATCTGGTATATCAAAAATTAAAGATGCTTTATTTAGTGATAATCAAAAATCTAAGTTATCATCAAAATTAGGGCGTAATATGGAAAACAATGGGTCCAAAAGACCTGGAGGTCCTAATTGGCATGCGCATCATATTATACCATTTGGTCATCGTCTATTTGATGAAGTTAGAAGTATCGCTGAGAAAGCGGGTGTAGACTTAAATAGTCATTTTAATGGTGTTTGGTTAAAAGCTAATTATCATCTCACTTTACATTGTCAAAAGTATGCTGATTTATTAAAATCAAAAATTGAATTTGGTATGTCAAAAGTAGAGATAATTTAAGTGTTAGATGAGGTGAGAATTATGCTCGAAAATGGATGGTCTCCTAAGTAATAGTTAGCTTCCACTGGGCCATTCAGTTTATTATTAATTTAACTTTAGAAAGTGTATAGATTAATAGTTTTTAGATTAAGGGAGGTCGTTAATCAATGTTTGAAAAGGCTACTATTTTAAAGTTCAAATTATCTTATAATCTAAAAATCAGTAACGATGGGAAGTATATCGCGAATATAGACAATAGTAAGGTAAATCTATTTGATGTAAGTACTGGAAAAGTTACTTGTAGCTTTAAAGATTTAAAATACCCATCCAGGATATCCTTTAGTCATAACAGTAAATTCTTAGCTGCTAAGAACACAGCAGGGAAGATTTCAGTTTATGATAATGAAGCAAATTTAAAAATAAAATCTATAACTCCTTCTAGAAAGGAAGGGTGCGAGCTACATTTTACGCCGGATGATGCTTATCTGATTTCAGCAGATTGGGATGGGAATATCCATATGATTGATATAAAAGACGAAAAGGTTGAAGTAATAAAAAGATATCAAAGTTGCATGGTTGAATCAATGAAATTCGATAAGAAATCAAACATCTTTTATTTTTTAATATCACAAAGGCGCTCAGACAAGTTTACAGAAACTGCTATCGATGATTATAACATTTTACTAGAATGGAAATACCCATTTGATTCTAATGAACCTGTTGAACGCAGAATAGATTGCACCATATGGGCTGTACAATATAACAGCAGTATGAATTGTTATGTAGCATTAAATTATGAAAGTTTGGTTTTATATGACGATGAGTTTAACGTTTTAGAAAGCATATTAGTAGGAAAAAGAACGGCAACAGCAAGACTAGACTGGTCTAGTAAGGGTGATCACATCTTAGTCACTTGGGGGAAGACTGTTCGCATCTATGAATGTCATAGTTTAAAAAAAATCAAGTCATTTGAACTTGATTCGCCTCTATGTTTTGAGTTTGTTCATCAGGAGGATGACAAACGCATATTTCTTGGAACGTATAGTTCAAGTTATTATTTGGATTTTGATGAATTAATTCATGTAGATATTGAGTCAGATGGAAAAGTATAATTTAATCTGTTTTGTTAAAAGATGCATAGGGGCTGTTGCAAGATGGCCCCTAAGTTAAAACAGTCCTTAACTAAGCACCATCTGGATTTCAGATCCATCAAATGTGATATCGAAAAGCACAGATGCATTTGTTTACGACCAAAATGGCAACTTAACGAAACAGTCCACCACTGAAAATAACCAAACGACTCATAAGCAATATGGCTACAATGAAAACAATCAACTCATCTCCTACATTGCGCCAGATGGCAGTATGTCCAGTTACAGTTACTATGCAGATAACCTTAGAAAAAGTAAGACCGTACAAAATCAAACTACAAGCTTTTATTATCATGGCGATGACATTATTAACGAGGCCATCGCAGGTCAACTCACCGCCACCAACCTAAAGACCTATGGCATGATGGGCCGCATCACACCAAACGGCTACCGCAGCTATGTAAAAGACGCTCACGGCGACGTCGTGAAGATGATAAATGCTCAAGGCACCCAAGTCGCAAGCTACCAGTACGAAGGATACGGACTACTCACATCGAAACCCGGAGCAGAAGCCAATATATTTAGATATAGTTGCGAAAACTTCGATGTATAAACGGGCTTAATCTACCTGAGAGCGATATATTATAATGCTTAGATTATGAGGTTTATTACGAGGGCACGTATGTCGGTGTGCTCACCAACCCATTTAGTCAGAATAGGTAGTCGTACTGCAAAGGCAATCCAGTCAGTTTCGCAGATCTAACTGGACAATTTACTGAAACGATAAGTTGGACAAGAAGTACTGCAAGAGATTTAAGTGGTGTTTATCATACGAGACAAGATGCGTTACAACAATATGGAGGATACAATGATTTTTATGATATTGTGTTTGATCATGCTACAAGTATGGATAAAGCTAAATTTGACTTTATCATGAACGGAACTGAGTATATTATTTGGGCATGGAAAGGCGATTATTTAAACTTAGGTGCAGGAGCTGAAATTGGTATTTAACTAGATTCTTAACAACTGTCACTGGATTGTAGACACCAATCTTGCACTGCCATGAAAGTGACCCTCGAAGACAATCAAGGCAATAAGATTTTATCTTATGACCCTAATGAAAAACAATGGTGGATAACTAGGTTTAATCCATATTACCAAGGTGTTAAAGCAGATAATTTGATAGCGACGTTCACAATTTATTTTTCTGGAAATAAAAGTATGTAAGATGCATTTAAAATTTCTTTAGTCCCTGATGAAACTAGATGGACTTTTAATTCAAAGGATTATAGTGAAACGTTTACTTTTAGAAGAGAATAGGGAGAAAATAATTATGCGTAAGTTTTGACTGAAATTAGTTTTGTTTTTTTGTGTGTTGTTTTTAAGTTCATGTTCATTAAATAAAACCACAGAAACCAAGCAAACCTTAGGAGAGTGGATGATAAACAGGATCAACAAAGAAGACGAAGGAAAAATAGCGACAAATAGACTTGAGCAAATAATAGAAGCCATTAACATTAAAGATAAAGACATAATCATAGAAATGTTCTCTGAGCAAGCAATAAGTGAAGCAGAAGACCTTGATGGAGGGGTTAACTACCTGTTTACGCTTATAGATGAGAAGATATTATCATGGGATAAAATTGGAGGTTCTGTAGATGAATCGATAGACGAAGGTCGCACAACAACAAAATATAGGTACCGATTTAATGTTTATACAGATAATGAACAGTATTTAATCTCTATATTGGAATATACTAAAGATGATGAAAACCCAAAAAATATTGGTTTATACTGCCTAAAAGTGATAAATGTGAAAGATGAAGAACCAAAGTTTTCAGAAGCAGGGATTTATGTGCCAGTAAAGTAACTACAACGATCTTGAAGATCATAAATTTGAGTTGAGTGTATTGGTTTTTATATTTCAAAACACCATTTTTATAGATGGTGTTTTGAAAATACATAGTGTTGAATCTGCTATCTCTGCAACGCTGGCTTACTTTGGAGTAAAAGCAATAATCAAAATTCTAAGTTATCGTCAAAATTGGGACGTAACATGGAGACATACAGTTCAAAAAGACCCGAAGGTCTAAAGTGGCATGCGAATCAAATTATATCTTTTGCTCATTATTCATTTAGTAAGGTAAGGGATATTGCTGATTTATTAGAATCAAAAAAATAAAAAGGAATGTTAAAAGTAGACATAATTAAAGTGTTAAATGTGGTGAGGATTATGCTAGAAAATGGATGGTCCCCTAAGTGAATAACCAATTCGAAACTATACCTAAAGGTAATCTAAGATTTAATCAAAAAACAATAAGTGTCAACAAGTAATTCGATATGAAAAAAATAGTGGGAGGTTAATATCCATGATTGATAAAGCGGCTATCTTAAAGTTTAAATTATCATATAATCTAAAAATCAGTAACGATGGGAAGTATATCGCGAATATAGACAATAGTAAGGTAAATCTATTTGATGTAAGTACTGGAAAAGTGACTTGTAGTTTTAAAGATTTAAAATACCCATCCAGGATATCCTTTAGTCATAACAGTAAATTATTAGCTGTTAAGAACACAGCAGGGAAGATTTCAGTTTATGATAATGAAGCAAATTTAAAATTAAAATCTATAACTCCTTCTAGAAGCGAAGGGTGCGAGCTACATTTTACGCCGGATGATGCTTATCTGATTTCAGCAGATTGGGATGGGAATATCCATATGATTGATATAAAAGACGAAAAGGTTGAAGTAATAAAAAGATATCAAAGTTCTATGATTAAATCGATGAGATTTGATGAAAGAACTAACAATTTTTACTTTTTAGTATCACAAATACGCCCAGACAAGTTTACAGAAACGGCTATCGATGATTATAACATCTTACTAGAATGGAAATACCCATTTGATTCTAATGAACCTGTTGAGCACAGAATAGATTGCACCACATGGGCTGTTCAATATAACAGCAGTATGAATTGTTATGCAGCATTAAATTATGAAAGTTTGGTTTTATATGACTATGAGTTTAACGTTTTGGAAAGCATAATGTTAGGAGAAAGAGTGGCAAGAAAAGGACTAGATTGGTCTAGTAAGGGTGATCACATCTTAGTCACATGGGGGAAGACTGTTCGTATTTATGAATGTCCTAGTTTAAATAAAATCAAGTCATTTGAACTTGATTCACCTCTATGTTTTGAGTTTGCTCATCAGGAGGATGACAAACGCATATTTCTTGGAACGTATAGTTCAGGTTATTATATGAATTTTGATGAATTAATTCATGTAGATATCGAGGCGTTTTAATAATTTTCATGAGAGTGGGATGCTACAATCCATCCTTCGATCGAGGAACGTGTATGATTATTGTTTTAGAAAGCCAATCATATATACAGCTCAAATTATTATTCGAGAGCATTTTGATTTTTTCGCAATAGTAAGGAAATTGAATACATGAAAGGGGTGAATTAATTATTGTTAATATGCTGGAAGATGAATTTATGTACTTACTGATGGATAAAGGATACATGTTATCAATTGAAAATCAAACATATGTATCAAGAAGAGTACAATATGATAAAGATAATATTAGCATTATATTTTATTGTGACTTAATGGAAACTTCGTTTACTTTTGAAATTAAGTTGGTTTATAATTCTGTAAATTTTTTAATTTGTGAATCTCCAGTTAATCATAAGTTGAGTAGACCGAGCGAGTTAAATAAAAAAGTCGTATACAAAAGCATTTTTGAATTTACGACAGAGGTTTGGAGCGAAGAACTATTTCACAAAAAAAAGAATGAGTTGTTACATACAAAGTTTGGATTCAATAAAAATCAAAAATTAAGAGTAGAGTTAATAAAACTTTATAGAGAGCTACTAACACTGGCAATTGCAAATATTGAAAAGGAAAATGAAAAGTATTGAGGTGAATCCCTATTTATGTGACAGGCATGTAAAATTTATTACATCAAACAATAAATCCATGTAATGCAAAACAATTGAAATCAGCAAACTTTCTGCAGAAGGATTGGTTTAGGCAAATGAATATCCAGTTGGGGCAGTGAGGTAAAGGGGAACTATATTATGAGGATAAGTTACTCAGAAATTTTGAATGAAATGAATAATAGTTGCTTAAATATCGAAGTTGATGACTTGGTTAAAATGCCGGTCTGTGGAATTTATCATACTCATGATTGGGATCATGGTTATGAATCTGATTATGGTTACTGTGGAACGAAAAGAGCTTTTTACAATGATTTGAGAGAAGTTTTGTCATTTTTAATGTCATATGTTGCTGATAGAGGTGTTAATGAGTTTATAGTAGCGCCTTTTCACAGAATAAAACAGTTTGACGTTGTTGATGCAGAAAATGATATTTATAGAGAAATAAAAAAATTTTTATTGGAGTACGGTATAAAAAATAATTCAAAAGCAGGAGTAAGATTATCGATTAGTAATGTCGAGATTATTGAAATGATAGTCGAAGGAGCCTTTAGGGGGATTTCAAATTTATGCATACTATTTCCCGAAATACATGTACTGATTGCGCCTAACCATCACTTTGGAATCCCTTTTTTTTCGAACGATTTTGATAAAGAAAAAGAGAAGATTCAAAAAAATTTGAAAAATTACCTTCAATTAGTCTATTATGAAAAAAATTGAGTTGTTGTGCACCAAGACAAACATAATAATTTTACATAAATAAAGAGACCTTCGAATTTGAAGATCTCTTTTAAATTTTAAATATTCATTTTTATAAAGCGTTCATAAGTTAACCTAACGCTAACTCACTCAAAACTTGCCTTCACCCTACCACCAACGCTTGTAAAACTCGTAGATGAGTTTAGCAGCTACGCCACGCGTGAGATTGACTTTTGGGTCAAGGTAGTCAGCGCGGTAGTGGATTAGGAAGCCGTCCTGCATCGCAAGCGCAAAATGATCTTTCGCCCAGCGGGATACTAGGTTGGTGTCCTTGATGTTATTAGCGAAGGTTCTCTAATTAATAAAATCGGTTACAAAATCAGCATTGACTGGAATTTCTTCTTTTTTTCCAACACTTGAGTATTTACCATTTTGTGCTCTGCAATACTGTGTCATTTCGACGACACCTGATTTACAAGCCTCACAGTGATGGCGTTTGAGAATAAAGTATCTGTCTGATTTTGGAACGGTGGTTACTGGGTGCTCGGCAATGCTATCCATAATTGACTCAGAGCCTTCGATTTTTTGACGAATCTCATTAACCGTAACCATTTGTACGTTATCAATGATAGAAATGTCTTTGTCTTTCATGAATTTTTTACAAGAATTACAGTACTGTTTATTAACCGCAGCGCCTTTAATTCCTGTACTAACACCTGCCCAAAATCCTAAAAAGCTAATTAAGTAGAATACCCAGTTTAGCCATTTGATTCCGTCAAGCTGAAAGAGTGAATGTGCTCTTCTAGAAAAACTGATGGAGCTGTTGTCAACATTGAATTTTATAAATGAGAAAAAAGTAAAGCCTTCACCAGAATCGGGGTTAATATACTCACTGATGTGATCCCCTTTGAACTGATAGTTTAAACCGTCGTCGTCTATGTAACTCATTCTATACTGGCCAAACTGAAGACCTACAAATAATGCAGTTGACAGGATGATAATTGTATGATACAAATAAATCAGGAGGTTCATTATGAGCTCAAAAGATAATATGAAAAGTAACATCCAAGGAATCGATCAAGTCGAGAATCGAAGTGACCGCTTAATGGATGAAAAGTTGACATCTGCATGCTGTAATACGGATGAGTGCCAGGTTCAAGGTGAGGAATGCTGCATCGACGATGTACGTGTGACCACTCAAAAGCTTGTGAGAATCTTTCAGATGTTTGAACGGGATCAAATTAAAGTCCACGGTTTTACCACTTCCCAGTGCTACTGCCTTTTAGAGTTACGTAATAAAGACGGTATGCCGATGAATGACTTAAGTGTTAAAATGAACTTGAATTCAAGTACCATGACGCGTATCGTAGACACATTGGTCAGAGATGGTTATATAGATAGAGAAAAAGACCAGCAAGATCGACGTATCGTTATCGTAAAATTAACCGCAAAAGGTGAAGGAAGTGCCAATGAACTGAGCCAACACCTTGACGCATACTATAGCAATATCCTCAGTCATTTGCCTGTAGGGGAAATCGACGAAGTCTTTCGTTCCGTTTCACATCTAATAGCAGCTTTTGAAAAAGCAAATCCAAATTGCTGCTAATTTTTTTATACAATACTTGTATGATACAAATAAAATTAGTAAACATAAATAAGTAAAAACAAACCTAAGAAACCTAAGTAAACCTAAGAAACCTAAGTAAACCTAAGAAACCTAAGTAAAAGGAGTATATTATGAATTCAGAAATCTATTTGTTTATAAAAGATATCGTATTAACGGTAGTGGGATATCTTAAAGCAGACTGGTCAATTCTGTTAATAGGTGTGATGATTGCGGTTCTTATTAAGACCTACATCGATGATCAGAGCTTTAAGAAGTATATCAATCAACATTCAAAAGTATCGATCGGAGCTGCTATAGGGTTTGGTGCTTTCACACCACTTTGTGCATGTGGTACCATGGCAGTGATTTTGTCCATGTTTATCTCATCAATGCCTTGGGGACCAGTAATGGCTTTCTTAGTTTCATCGCCACTTACCAGTCCATCGGAGTTTGTCTTTCAAAGTACATTTCTTGGTGTAGAGTTTGCAGTAGTCGTCTTAATCGCTTCAATTGTACTGGGTGTCACTGCAGGCGGAATTGCGCACTATTTGAGTGTTAAAACAAACTTTTTCAAAGATCAGTTCAGGATTAAAGCTGAGCCTAAAACAAATTTAGTTAATGTGGTACAGTTCAGCGAGGTACCTCTTAAAGAGAAGTCACTTGTCACTCGTTTCAGACTGAAGGCGATGGCAGAAAACTTTTATGACCTCGGCATCAAGAAGGTACTGTTTTACTTTGTCATCTTCATCGCTATAGGCAGAGTCGTTGAACTCATTATCCCTCAGCAGTGGATTCTCTCATTATTTGGTGAAAATAACAGTTATTCTGTACCACTGGGTGCGACGATTGGGTTACCGCTCTATGTTTCAAGCTCAGCGGCATTACCGTTAATGAAATCCTTTCTAACTGAAGGTGCCAGCCAAGGTGCTTTACTAGCGTTCCTAATAACAGGAAAAGCGACAGGTGTACCCGTTATCGCAGGTATGTCTGCAATCTTGAAAAAGAGAGCGATATTATACTATGTTCTAACGGTCTATTTCGGCGGCATCGTGTTTGGATGGCTATATGAGTTTTATCTTAGATTGGTGTAGGGAATTAAGACTTTATGCTTGACAAAGTGATTAACAGAAAGGTAATATGTTACCATAACAAGGTAATGTATTACCTTTTCTTTAATTCATAAAAACCTAGGGGGTAGAGATGTACATAGTATCAAATCGGTTGATCATAAAGGATTTCGATTTAAAGGATCGTTTTGATTTATTTCGGATGATCTACCAAAATGACGTTGTGAAATTCATGAAGGATTGGTCGGATGAAATAAAACAGCCAGATGATTTCAATGGCTTTATCAATTATATGCGGTCAAAATCGGATTGCAAAGACATTCGGATCAACAAGCGTTATGGCGTCTATCTGAAAGAAACACTACAAATAGTGGGGATGGTAGGCATGGGGCTTGAGGATACTTTAAATGAAGTTGAAATGGCTTATTTTATAGACGACGCCTATAAAGGGAACGGTTATGCGGCTGAGGCGGTTGAGGCACTCTTTCAGTGGTGTATGTCGATATCAGATCAACCATATATGATTTTAACGATCGACAGTGCGAATCATCCTTCACATCGAGTGGCAGTAAAGGCAGGGTTCGAACTGTTTGAGATTAGAAAACCAGTTGGTCACATACAGCCCAACATGGTGAGTGACACCTATCACTATTATCGTAGATTAAGGGAGGTATAATGGATAAGTTAAATCAGTTACCAGATCAGCAATATATATTGGGCAACCTTTTTGTCGTCGCTAATAAGCTAGAAAAAGTGATGGATCAGGCGCTTAAGCCATTTGAAATCACTTCCAAACAGTGGATACTTGCCGCAGTAATCGAACTATTTGATACTGCACCTACCATAAAGGAAATTTCAAATGCCATGGGCACCTCGCATCAAAATATCAAACAGGTCGCACTTAAGCTCGAGCAAAAGGAGCTCTTAAACCTCAAAAAAGATGCACAAGACAAGCGTGTCACACGTGCAGAGCTGAATGCTGCGAAAAGCGAGTTCTGGGAATCGACACAGCCTGAAGGGGAACTATTTTCAAGACAACTCTTTAAAGATATCGATAGCAATGACCTTACAACACTTAGAAAAACGATCACCCAGATATTGTGCAACTTAGAAGAGCTAGAATCCAATCTAGCCTCAGATCGGGTGTTACCAAATAACAAGGAGGCAACATGATTATCAAAACAGCTACATCAAACGCAAACGAAAACGAAAACACAGACGCAAACATAAACGCAAACATAAACGCAAACTCAAATGCAAATGCAAATGCAAACTCAAATGCAAATGGAAACGTAAACGTAAACGCATCCGTTTTTAAACTTCTGATGCAATACGCACAAAAACCAGAACTTTATGCAACGGGAAGCATCCAACTTTGGGAGGATCCACATATAGCGAAAGGCATGCTCGAGGCTCATTTAGCGCCAGACAATGATGCTGCAAGTCGAAATCATCAGTTTATTGACCGTTCTGTGAAATGGCTTTCAACGCTTTCACCTGTAGAGGCAGCACCAAAGGTGATCGACTTTGGCTGTGGTCCTGGGATGTATACCTCTCGATTGGCAAAGCTCGGCTATGAAGTCACTGGTGTCGACATATCAGAGAACTCAATCAATTATGCAAAAGAAGTTGCTGCCTCAAATAACCTACAAATCAACTATCGCAATGAGAGCTATCTTGAACTCAAGGATGAGGCGCTTTATGACTGGGCGATATTGATCTACTGCGACTATAGCGTACTTTCGCCAGAACAGAGGCAAACCCTTTTAGAAAACATCAAGCGTGCTCTAAAGCCAGGTGGCAAACTGATCTTCGACGTCTTCACACCACACCAATACGAACCACTTAAGGAATCGCATAGTTGGTATGCGGAAAATGCCTCAGGGTTTTATAAGGATGGTCCGCATCTCTGTCTTTTCTCTCATTTCTTGTATGAGGATGATGTCTACTTAGATCAGTACGTCATCATCGATGAAAAGGATCAGGTAGATGTCATTCGCGTTTGGGACAGAAGCTTCACAGTGGCAAGATTGCAACAGGAAATCGAATCAGCAGGGCTAAAGCTAAGCGCGTACTACTCAAACGTAGCCGGCGCCCCTTACGACGAAGCCTCCAATTCGCTTTGCTTCGTTGTGGAGAAATGGTAATATATCAGTAGATGCACGTATTTTGATGTGCCTTATCAATTGGAATCTTTAACATGATGACACCCACTTAAAAGGAGACGATTATGATTAAGACAGAACTTTTAACGACATTTGAGGATTGGATGAAACTCATGAACCAAGGTGAACTTTCAAACATTGGCTTAGCTGAAGGTGTTGTGCTTTTTTATGAAAGGGAAGCGGTTAAGCAAGGTGCTGCGGAATTTTTAAAGACCTATCAGACGCTAATAGAAACAAAAGGTGAAATGTCAGAACGTGAGATTCTAAAGCAAGTGAAGATTAATCAAACACCTGACTTGATATTCGAAATCGGACGCTTTCAATTTTCTAATGGGGAAACGTATGCGACATTAACGGGATGGCGGTATTTTGAAACAACATGGTGCCGTGAAATTGAGGTCATCAGTGCATGCACAGTCAAAGATATGCCAATCGATTTCTTGACAGAATTAGATACGGCTAGAGAAACTTGGGCAAATATTGCATCAGAAAAAGGCGCAGCTGAACTGATTCGCACCTTGTATACTGAGGATTGTCATTACTTTAATAGAGGTACGCTTTATAGTGGACGGGAAAACCTCCAAAAGGTTTACAGTTATATGGATGATGAGCGCTATTCGGTAAGCCTTTCAGCGATTTATAGTTTCCCTGTAAATGAAACTCGCATCTTTGAGTTGGGGACATGGATGACCAATGGACTCGGTGATCAATACCTCGCCATTTGGGAAAAATGCGATGACCAATGTGACGCAGTTGAAAGCCCTAAGTGGCAAATGCGACTTGATTCTAACTGGTAAAGAGATAGCGGTGAAACAGAGGAGGCACATATGTCACACAATTTGGATCAGCTTTTAAACCATAAAAAAAACCATAATGAAAAGCAAAATGAAAAACAAAATGAAAAACAAAATGAAAAACATAATGAAAACCAAAATATAAACCAAAATATAAACCAAAATATAAACCAAAATATAAACCAAAACATAAAACTGCTAAGAAATACAAATTTAGCCGATGTTAGCTATGCTTATGCGAGTGAAATCGCAGAAGGCTCTAAAATCTATCATCTAGCAGGGGCATGTCCTTTGGATCGCGATGGGAAGGTGCCAGAAAACCTAAGCATTGGCGAGCAAGCAACACTTTGTGTCGAAAACATTCAGTCTGTCTTAGCTCAAATCGGCGCAACTTTAAAAGACATCGCCTATACGCGAGTCCTTGTAGCGACTCAAGACCGTGACGATCTCGTCGAAGCGTGGCATGCCTATGAAGCATTTATGGGTGAACATGATGCGCCGAGCACACTCCAAGGTGTCACAGTCCTAGGCTATCCCAATCAAAATGTGGAAATTGAGGTTGTTGTTGCGATAAAGTAGTTTTATTTAGCCAGTATCTCGTCACAATCTAGCCACAATCTAGCCACAAACTTACTTGAGAAAAGTCTTCAGGCTCTGTGCCTGAAGATTTTTTTTTTGGTATTTATATGATAAACGCATAAAGCAGCGACTGTAATATTCTGTCATTCTTACCGCAAATTACGCTGTAATCAACTGGTAAAAATGTTATAATGATATTAGTGTGAAGACGTGCTTCGCCTTCCACTGACTAGGTTTACATAAAACAAATGAATGTAGAAATATGAGTGTAAAAATTAAGGCTTTAAAGGAAAAAACAGGTTTGGATATATTTGAAATGGAAGGACTAAACTGCAATGAAGTAATGGCGTATGAGATTGTTGCAATGAGTGTGCATCAATTGAATGCAATTGGAATGTACCGTGTTCCCGGTGAAAAAAGTCATTTATTTGTGGCGTTAATTAATAAAAAATAGGTTAAAGGATTGAAACGTCTGTCTAGTTATAGTCTTAACTGATAGAATTTTAGCACACAATACAATTACCAATAAATGTAAAATATGATATACTGACTTCAAATCAGTTTACAAAATTTGGAGGTCAGTATGGAAATTACTCATGTAGATGATGTTTTACGCGTTAAGTTGGCTTATGATGAAGTGTTGATTAATGGGCTTAAGAAAATTGGTGGCGGTAGGTGGCAACCAGAGCTTAGAGTCTGGGAGTTTCCCGTAGAGAAATTTACGGCACTTGTGATGTTCAAGCAGGAGTATGCAGAACGAATTTCCTATGTGACGAATCGAAAGTATTCTAATGCTAAAGCTTTGCAATATAACCCTAAAGAGAAAGAAGCGCAGCTTCCTAAAAATGTGCCTTACTACAAGGCTGAGTTTGAGGAAGAGGTGGAGTATCATGTGAAGCAATTGTCAGAGCGTCTGGTGAGAAAGGGTTATAGTCCGAAGACCATCGATGGCTACTTGTCACATTTGAGGCGGTTTTTATATCAAATGGAGCTTAATTGTGAGGCGGAGCATGTGAACGCATACCTTCTTTTTTTACTTGAGGAAAAGGGGTGTAGTCATGCGTATGTGAATCAAGCCATCAATGCGATTAAGCATCATTTGAGGATTGTTGGGAATTTCAATGAACAGGAGATCATGGGAATCCTACGTCCGAAAACGGAGAAAAAGCTGCCAAAGGTTCTGAGCAAGCAGGAGATTTCTTTGATTTTTCAAGCAACTGAGAATCTTAAGCATAAAACTGAGCTCATGATGGGGTACAGCTGCGGTATGCGTGTGAGTGAGGTGGCTGCGATTAAGCTTTCTGATATTGATTATGAGCGTCAGATGATTTTGATCGCACAGGGCAAGGGGCGCAAGGATCGAATGGTGCCACTTTCGGGTAAATTGGCACAGCAGCTTCGCTCTTACATAAATGTTTATCATCCGTATGAGTACCTTTTTCTCAATCAAGAGGGAACGGGACCTATCTCCGAGAGGACACTTCAAGCTGTCTTTAATACCAGCTGTAAGAAGGCGGGCATCACGAAAATCGTCAGCTTCCACAGCCTTCGCCATTCATTTGCAACGCACCTACTTGAGTCGGGTGTTGATTTGAGATATATCCAAGAGCTACTGGGGCATTCGCATTCAAAGACGACAGAAATATACACACATGTTTCCAATAAATCGCTGATGGGGATTGTGAATCCGCTGGATCAGCTTGGGCTTTGATCTATAAATATTTGGAGGGACTATGTATATAAGAAAAGCAACTGAAAATGATATAGACGCAATGGTAGCAATTATCGATGATTCTGATTTGGGATCGCTTTATTTCAAACATGATAAAGGGAAAATTGAGAGAATGATTCGAACAGAGTTGGCTCAAGAGAGCATCGTGATCGCTGAGGATCAAAATATGAAGTGCGTGGCAGTATTAATCTATAAACTAGAGGGTGCATTTGGTATTCATCCCTATATACACATTTTGGCTGTCGCTACTGACAGCCGTGGAAAAGGCTATGGCAAACGGCTCATGAAATATTTAGAAGAGGAAATTGTCCCTGACTATCGAAAGATAATGCTGTTAGTAGGAACGTGGAATACCAGAGCTAAGCAGCTATATGAGAGGCTTGGTTATGTAAGTCTTTGTGAAATTAAGGGATTTTATACGGAAGGTATGACGGAAATTTTGATGGTTAAGGAAGGTAAAGGGAAAAGAGATTAGGGCGTTAAAACTGAAAAAGGAAAAGAAAAAGGAAAAGGAAAAAAAGGAAGAGGGAATAGAAAATTATGAAACGGTTTTATATAGCATCGACATTAAATAATAAAGAGAATGTACAGATTGTAAGTGAAAGGTTGAAACAGGAAGGCTTTATTCATACCTATGATTGGACACAGAACAAACATTTAACCTCCTTAGATCAATTAAGAGAAGTTGGTATGAAAGAGTTGGAAGCGGTTAAGAGCTCGGATTTTGTTGTGGTACTTTTACCAGCTGGTAAGGGGAGTCATGTTGAGTTGGGGATCGCAATTGGAAATGGCATTAAAACTTATTTGTACTCTGAAAATAATGAGTTAAATGATCTAGATAAGACGAGTACATTTTATCATTTAGAGGGTGTCGTCCAATGTGTTGGGACTTTAGATGAATTGATAGCGCTTGTGTTAAGAGATCAAAAGTGATAAAGCTTAAAAGAAAAAGCGTAAAAGAAAAAGCGTAAAGGAAAAAGCGTAAAAGAAAAAGCGTAAAAGAAGAAGCATAAAAGAAAAAGCATAAAAGAAAAAGCATAAAAGAAAAAGCATAAATGTACAAGACTATTTAAAAACACTAATGGGTTTGAATGATTAATTTAATACGATATCTTACTGGAAGGATCTTTTACGATATGGATTATATATCAAATCTTAGAAAGTACATCGGTACACAACCTATAATCATGTGTGGTGCATGTGTAATTCTCATAAATGATAAGAATGAAATCCTACTACATCATAGAACCGATCGTGATTGGTGGGGATTACCTGGTGGCGCAATGGAACTTAAGGAAAGTCTTGAGGATACTGCCCGTCGAGAAGTGTATGAAGAAATTAACTTAGTTTGTGGTGAATTTGAGCTTTTAAATGTCTATTCTGGACCAGAGCTATATTATCAGTATCCAGATGGTAATGAAGTCTATAATGTAACCGCTGCTTACATTTGTTCTGATTTCACTGGAGAGATCATAGTAGAAAAGACGGAAGGCAGAGCTGCAAGGTTTTTTGATGCAAATGAGTTGCCTGAAAACATAAGTCATACAATTAGGCCGATTTTGATGGATTATATCAAAAAACATGTATATTGAAATAGTAATTGTAATTGTTATGCAAATGCTTCAGACAATAGATCCTTTTCAAAATAAGAGTTATCATCCAAAGGAGCATAATTATGATAAATCAAATCAATACAGAACGATTGACTATCCGTAGCACAAAAAAAGTGGACGCTGACTTTTGCCTTGATATATGGCTAGATGAAGAAATGGGAAAGTACCTTTCAGATCCGCCACGTGATAAAGCTGGTGCCATCTACTCATCATGGAAAGAGAATGTCGAAATCTATGATGGCTGTCATTATATGGTGGCTATTTCAAAGGATTCAGGTGAATATATTGGAACCTGTAGTTTAGTGCCAAGCGAGGACAATAAAGTTTGGGATTTAGGCTATTGTATTCATAAGGATTTCTGGAAACAAGGATTTGCGTCAGAAATGATATCGAGTTTAATAGAGTTTTGCACGGTAAATGGTGGCGAAAAAATAACTGCATCAGTAGCCAAGGAAAACATAGGTTCAAATGCTGTTTTAAATAAGTTGGGATTTAAAGTTGAAAGGGAAGGCGTTTTTAACAAATCGGGAACTAGCATATATTATGATGAATATGTGTATGGTTATGATTTAATGTCATCTAAATGAAAAAGTGAACTCTTATTTTAATTAAAGATTGGAAATGTATTATGATAAGTAACTACAATGAATATAAAAACTTCATTATTAAAGATGTATCACATAATGATCAAATAAAAATTCAAGAATTATGTAATTCTTGTGTTGATTATTTCTTGATTTCTCAAGGTAAACCTGCAACTGGCAATGAGGCACAAGAATTTTTAGTGGCATTACCACCTAATAAAACTTATGAAGACAAAATCAATTTAGGGATCTTTAATATAGCAGAAGATCTGGTTGGTTTTGTAGATCTTATAAGAAATTACCCTCAAAATGGAACTTGGTATATTGGACTTCTGTTGATAGATCCAAAAGCAAGACGAAATGGATTAGGTAAGTACATAATTCATGAAATAATCAAAATGGTCAAAAAAGATAGTGGTGACAAAATAAAAATAGGTGTACTCATAGAAAATGAGAGTGCACTGAAGTTCTGGAAATCGATGGGATTTGATGTGACGGTGAAATCGGAGATTGTTTTAGAAGGGGTTAATAGATCTATATACAATATGGAACATCAAATTTGATAGTGTTTGTAAGTGTTTGGGTGTTAGTGATTTTTTAAGATATGAAGGGGTTATTGTATATAAAATC
Organism: Fusibacter sp. QWL-12; assembly: GCF_058683495.1. NCBI lineage: Bacteria > Bacillati > Bacillota > Clostridia > Eubacteriales > Fusibacteraceae > Fusibacter > Fusibacter sp. QWL-12. The sequence goes on along the minus strand of NZ_CM178745.1, from coordinate 199,029 downwards.
GGAGTGAGTGCATTATATACTCAGAATATGAATAACCCTGTAATACAGTCTTAGGTTTTCTTAACGTATGTATTATTTATGAGTGTAGTACAGGGTTTGTATAGTTATAAGAAAGTGTGGGTTGAGTTACATAGAGTGAAGCGGTACTTGGCTCATTAAAGTAAGATGATTTTAAATTAAGCTAGTTGTAAAAAGCGAAAAGAAATAAGTTCAAAAGATAATTGAAGATCAAAAGATTAAAAGAACAGGGTTATTTTATCGCGATCTAAGTTTAGGATGCAATGGTTAGTTATTAGGAAAGGTTTCGTTTCCGAAATTCAATTGGAGAAGCAAACACCTTCTTATAACACACAGTCCTCGCAACTTACGCTGCGAGGGACTGCAAGAACGTTAGCTGAAATCTAAGGAGAATATTATGCCATTTGAAAAATATGGTTATTTAGGAACTCAAATCCTTGATATTAAAAACCAAAATAAAATTGAAAATAAAGATCTATTTGAAATTGGAATGGATACTGTTAGTCTGGCATACGAAATTATGTACTCTACAAATGTTGCAAATGATGATAACAAAAAAGTAGTACTATTAGCTTTATATTGTAAAATAATCGAAAGCTATAATTCTACACTTATTTTAAGCAACTATGGTTTGTTGAGTGATTCCAGAGCAATTCTAAGAGTTTTTATAGAATCAGTCTTTATTTTTAGTGGAATTATTAATGAAGAATCTCTTTATGATCAGTTCGTACTAAAAGGAGATTATGAGACTTACGAGTTGATTAAAAGAATTCGTAAAAACCCTAATGAATACGGAGAAGATTTAAAAAGTTACATAATGAACAGTGATTTTGAAGAATTGGAAAAGATTATTTTAAATTATAATAAGGATAATTTTACTGCACGTAATCTCGCAAATAAAGCAAAGATGAAAGATGTATTTTTTTATGTTTATCATAAGCTTTGTGAAGATGTTCATACGAACATAAAATCATTATTTAGCTATATGGATTGGGAAGACAATATTATAGTTGGATTAAATCCACTACCAAAATATTCAGATCAAAGATATGTAGTAGTTACAACTATTTGGATAATGCTGAGAGCAATGCTAGATATAGATTCCTTTCTCAAATTAAACAAAAAAAGTAAAATCGAAGCAATTGAAGTGAAATTAAAACCATATTTTGAGACTTCAGCTAACACACAGTCCTCGCAACTAAGGCTGCGAGGACTGTAAGAACGTTAGCTGAAATCTTAATTGAGGAGTAATAATGGACAAATCTGTAGAACTTATGATTGGTAAATTTTATATTACATTAAAAGACATATTAGGAGAAAAAATAGAAGACATTATTATTCATGGGTCAACTATTGGTGGAGATTTTGTTCATGGCAAAGGAGATATAGATTTCATTGTCATTTTGACTCAAAATGTATCTGATGTTGAATATTCAAATCTAATTTCTTACCATCATAATACTAAGCAAAATAAGAATTTGGAATCCCAACTAGAAGGATGTTATCTTGTTATATCAAAAGTTGATTTAAAGATATCTAACGGAATCTACATTGGATCAACCGAGTCACGATGGAAGCGTTTTGAAGGCGATATATTTACAAGTCTTGATAAAGCTCTGATTAAAGAAGTTAGTTATTCATTAATGAATAAAAGAGAAAACTTAGAATTATTTGATTATCAATGGGAAGAAGTAATCTCTGAAATTAAGCAGAATACAAGTAATACCCTTAAATTATTAGATAAGTTTACTGACAACGATTTTAAGTTATATGCTCTTCATACCGTGGCAAGAAGTTTCTATACGTATAAAAACAGAGCGTTTATTTCTAAAATCAGGTCAATAGACATGTTGTTAAAGGATAGTAACTTTAATGAGTTTCACGAATTCTTAAGTAAAATAAAAAAATACAAAAGTATGTTGAGTGAAGAAGAGAACAATGAAATGAATAAGCTAGATTTGTTCCAGATAAATAGGATTGTGAGTAAAATTAAAGCGATGATGAATTAAAAGACTTCAGCTAACACACAGTCCTCGCAACTAAGGCTGCGAGGACTGCAAGAACGTTATGGGAAATATGGAAGTTGAGGGTATGGACTTGAATTGGGTCTTAAAGTGTGGTGTCGAGAAAGTAGGTATGTAGACTTGATTAGTTGTTCCGGTGCGATCTTTGGCTAGGTCTTCTGGTGTATTGTGATCAAAGTTCCGCTGGATAATGTGAAGATAGACATAACGAATCCACCATCGAAAAGAGGGGTTCTGAAATTTGATGGTTCAGTCGATACCTGGAGCAAATTCAGCCGTGATACATATCGAGTTCTCTCTTATTTCAGTCGTCTCATGTAATCGCTTCTAAGGAAGCTCGATCTCAGAAGTAAACTTAAGCTTAAATCCTGATTGAAACATAACGTGGCCTCCTTTTCGCTGTTGTCCCTCCGCTAGTCGTTTCAAATCATTCATCTGATAGATACTTCCCATAACATGCTTTTCCCGATATTGCTTTGTCACGGTCTTTTATAAAAGTATGAAACTAAACAAAGGGTAAAGTTGCCTCGATACAGAATCTATTATTGAGGCAAGACCGCTCCAAGATTTCACTCTAAGGAGTGAAATCCCGCAACATCGTGAACAGCCGGACGTTAGACGAAAGAAATTCAGAAAGGAAGATCATGAAAAAAATTATTAGTATATTAAAAATGTTAACAATAGTTACAATACTTGTTTTAATCAGCTTTTTTTCAATTAAAATTTATAAGACTACATCAAGTACTGACTTAGATAAAATTAATTTGATTTTACAAATGATTTATATATCATCTACTTTATTTCTTGTGTTTATAACATATAAGACGCTTAAAACTGCACAATTAGGCAAGCATCAAGCTTTAATGCCGTATTTGATTTTAGGTAAAGTAGAAATTTGGGAAAGTAGAAAAGAAAGCAAAGGTAACACATTAGATTTAACTATTTATAATGATGGTAAGGGTTATGCAAAAAATATAAAAATTATAATATATAGTAAAAAATTGAAGAAAGAAATTTATAAGTATTCTTATGCAAGATTATCTGTTATTGAAAAAGAGTTTACTCATATTCTTGGAGATATTCGAGATGAACTCAATAAGATTCAATTAAAAGAATCAAAAAATGGGATTAGTCATTTAATGGTTCAAAATGATTGTATTAGTTTAGAAGTTCCGATATCTAAAGATATTGAGAATTATTTGGAACTAAAGATAAAAATTGAATACTTTGATTTATTTGATAAAAAATACTTAGGAATTTTTGATATTATAATTGATCCTAAAAATGATGAGGGATATGATGTTGTAGAAAAATTAATTGAGAAGAATTAAGATTCCTTCGTCTAACACACAGTCCTCGCAACTCACGCTGCGAGGGCTGCAAGAACGTTAGATGAAATTCAAAAAAAGAAACCATTCAAAATCGAATGGTTATTCATTAGTGGATATTCCTAAATAGTTTTTAATTGCTACTTGTAATAATTGAGAGAAATTCACATCATTTTCAATAGCAACATCATTAAGCCATTTGGGGATTGTTAAAGTTTTTTTAATTGCCTTATTTTTCATGAAATCTCTAACAGGTTTCATCCATATATCTATAAGCACGATAGATTCATTTTTCTTTGTAACTATATTTTTTATATGAGAGGGTGCTGGGATAGTTTCTTTATCATCTTCCAAACCAAAGATATGCAGTTCTAAAGCTTCTTTTGCATTAGATAAAGCTTCAATTTCGTCCTCGCCATAAGTGAAGCATCCAGGTAAATCTGGAAACTCGACAGAAATACCATCGTCTGCAAAATGGAAAATTGCAGGGAAAACATAACGATCAGCTAACATTGTTACACCTTCTTTCGTAAATGTTGAAATCGAAGGGAGCACTTACCCTTCAATTCCAGCCTGTTTAAGAATACTCTCAAAGGTTTTTCGAGGTAAGTCTTTTTTAGGATGCGGAATAGTGACAGTCCCTTTTTTAGTAGGGTATTTTAGTTGATGATGAGAACCTTTGATTCTGACCACAACCCAGCCATCACTATTAAGTAGTTTAAGTAGCTCCCTTGAGTTATAAGAACGATGATTCATGAATCCTCCTAAGTAATAGGAAATTTAGAACAAGAACAACGCTCTATACGTATATTATATACGTATTAGTAGTAAAAAGCAATAATTGAACTTCATCTAACACACAGTCCTCGCAACTAAGGCCGCGAGGACTGCAAGAACGTTATATGATATTTGAAATAGAGGAGCGGTTAATGAATATAGAAAAATCTAGACTGATTGAAACCGAAAAAAAGTCTATAACAATTATCCCAAAAGAAATTAAAGACAATGAGAAGATATTAGACATTGGCGGTGGCGGAGAAGGAATAATATCAAGAATATATAAGAGTAATGTAACTGCAATTGATAAAAGAAAAGATGAGTTAGATGAAATTAGTGAAACTGATTCACTCAAAATTATCATGGATGCAACTGTAATGACTTTTATTGATAATCAGTTTGATAGAGCAACTGCTTTTTTCTCGTTCATGTATATGAATGAAGATGAGATTATTAAATCAATTAAGGAAGTTCATAGAGTTTTAAAGAAGAATGGTTCTTTTGAAATCTGGGATATTGAAATGCCCTCAGTTCATCAGGTAAAAGAGGATCTTTTAATAGCCCAGATTGAAGTAATGTCTGAAGATTTAATAGTTAATACAGGATATGGAGTTCAACTTAAAGAAGAACAAAGTTTGGATACTTTCGTAGAGTTGTTAAAAAATAATGGATTTACTTCAGTAATTTCTAAAAGCAGTATCGACAATGTTTTTTACATTGAGGTGAAAAAATAACAAACATCATATAACACACAGTCCTCGCAACTTACGCTGCGAGGGACTGCAAGAACGTTAAGCGAAATATTAAAAAAGCTAAGGAGAACAAAATGATTCAAAGATATATATCAAATGAACTAACTCACTTTGTTGGGAGAGGGGAAAAAACTGAAGAACAGTTCAATCTGTTCATTAAGATTTTAAAGTCGGGTGTTCTTAAAACAAAGGATTGGCCAGATAGCATTATTACTTCGTTATTAAGGGATAAGGAAAATAAGATTTCTAGTAACGAATACTATAATATGTTCATGGTATGTTTTTGTGATATTCCGATTTCTGAGCTCAAAATACATATGAATAAATATAGCCACTTTGGTATTTCTTTTGAAAAAAAATTTCTAATAAATCAGGGAGTTACACCAGTTCACTATATTGATAAAAAATCAAAGATGGGAACAGAAACATGGGCAGATTTATATGATAAATATAGTGTGAAAATTTGCGATTTCTTTGCTAAGGAGTTTGCGAATGAGAATAGAACAATTGCTGAAAAAAATGAAATATTAGAAATGAATTTTTTTTTAGAGCAATATATAATGAGCTATTTAAAGTTCTTTGATAGTGAAAAAAGTGATGATGATAAGGAAAATTATTATTTTGAAAGAGAATGGAGATCTATGAAAAAAATTAATTTTGAGTTAAGTGAAATAAATAGAATAATAATTCCGTGCAAATATAAAAAAAGATTTAAAAAAGAATTTCCGAATTATTATGGTGATATAACGACTGTTTAATAAAAATATACTTCGCTTAACACACAGTCCTCGCAACTATGGCTGCGAGGACTGCAAGAACGTTATATGAAATCCTAAAGGAGACTGATATGGATGTCGTTGGAATTATCGATTACTTTTCGAATTATGAAAATTATATTTCAAGTAATGATATTACATTAAATGGATTACCAATTGAAAATGTTGAAGGTTTTTATTGCATTCGATTTACTGGAAATAAAAATGATATACCAATTTGGATGAAAAATTCCATGGATGAAAATATATCGGATTTTCTATATATCGGCAAATCTAATAATCTAAAAAGGAGAGTTTCTCAAGAGTTAAAGGGGAAAAAACATGGTACCTTTTTTAGAACTATTGGAGCAGCACTAGATTTTACACCCCCAGTAGGACAATTAAATTTGTATGCAAATAAGCGGAATTATTGGTTTATCGAAGAAGATAAGAAGGCAATTATACAGTGGCTAAACTTGAATACTATGATTGCCTACTTAGCAAATGTTCATTTTGAAGAGGAAATTAATATTGAGCGAGAACTTATCGTTAAATTAAAACCAATACTCAATACTGATTTTAATAGTATTGTTCCTAAAGAAGTAATTGAAAAAAGGGAACTTTGCAGAATAAAAGCGAATAGTTAATTAAAGGACTTCATATAACACACAGTCCTCGCAACTTACGCTGCGAGGACTGCAAGAACGTTAGACGAAAGCTAGGTTGAGTTACATAGAGTGAAGCGCTACTCTACTTATTTAAGTAAGGTGGTTATTTGACCGACTTAGTTAGAAAAAATCGAAAAGAAATAAAGTGCAAAAAAGACAATAGAAGATCAAAAGAATAAGGTTGTATAAGTGCGGATCTAGTTTGGTATGCGAAAGTGTGTTTGAGGAAAGTGTTTTCGGAAAATTCGATTTGAGGAAGCAAACGCCTTCGTCTAACACACAGTCCTCGCAACTTACGCTGCGAGGACTGCAAGAACGTTAGACGAAAATAAGGAAGAAAAAGACTAAAAAAATAAAGAATGTGAGGGCTAGCATATATATGAAAATTGATGATAACTATAAAGCAATAAAAAAACCGATTATTTACTCAATTCTCGTATTAGCGTTTTTTACTTGTTCATCATTATTTTTGTATTATTTCAACATAGAAGATAAGTTGCTTCTAAATGTTGTAAGGCTAATTACAATAGTCTTACTTTTTCTTCCACTTGTATTATTCAAAAATATTAATGAGATGTCATTATCAAATTTGGGTTTAAAGTTCAATTGGAGATCTGTTATTGCAACTATTATAATTGTTATAACTTTAAGTTTATTGACAGGATTGAAATCAAATTCTGAAATTGGATTTATTACTAAAATCATAGAAGGAATAGCAAGAACCGGTGAAGAGTTATTTTTTAGAGGTTTTGTTTATTTAATCATTTTAGTCATATTTAAAAATGATAAAAATAAAAACTTAATTGCAATATTATTGAGTAGTTTGATTTTTACAATTGCACATACTCAGATATTTCTAGGTTTATATCATTTGAGTTTTGTAAGTATGTTATTCAATACAATAATCACATTTGGACTCTTGAGATATTTTTTCAATTCTATTCTTCCTGTTGTTGCTGTTCACACTTTCATGAATGGGGGGATTATATCCTGCATTATTGGTTTATTGATAACAACTTTATTAATGAGTAAAAATCATTATATAGAAAAGAATAGTGAAAATTTAATAATGTAGTATGAAATAAAAGCTCGTAGAACAAGAAAAAGAGAAGTTGATTATCTTCGTCTAACACACAGTCCTCGCAACTTACGCTGCGAGGACTGTAAGAACGTTATAAGAAATCCAAAAGAGAAAAGAAAAAACAAAACTGATTAGTTAGAGAAGTGATTTATGAAAAAGTGTGATTATTTAGGTGAACTTATCGAAGTAAAGTTAGCATCACTCGAAAAGAAATAGTGAGCTTCGCTCAAAAGATTAGAAGATCTAAATATCTTGAGCTAAGGCTCAAGATGAAGTTGGACTTCTTATAACACACAGTCCTCGCAACTTACGCTGCGAGGGACTGCAAGAACGTTATATGAAATTCAGTAGAAGATAATTTGGGAGACACTTTGATGAGTATTTATAATTATGATAGCATGATCATTAAAATTTCATCAGATCAGGAATTTTCATTAAAATCTAAAGATGACAAAACAAATTATAAACATATTCATAAGTTATTACATTCAATTAATGGCGAACAGTATTCAACTAAATACTCTGTAATAGTAACCGACCAAGAAGATAATGTTAGAAATAGTGCAATAATTGTTGCTGATAATGTTGGAATTTTACAACCACATGAAGATAGCGCAGTTATACAAAATAACAAAATAATCATAGTTATAGGATGCTACGTTGTTGCTCTTGATTTACATAGTTTATCGTTACTTTGGTCTTTAACTACTGAGAATTGTTACGAATGTTTTTCTGTTCATAAGGTAGAAAATCGATTTATAGTTTATTGTGAGGGCTCAATTATTGGAATTACAATGGATGGAACATTAGAATGGGAGTTTACAGGGCGAGATATTTTTGTCAGTATAAATGGTTCAAATCCATTTGAAATCAAAGATAATTGGATAGATTTAGTGGATTTTGAAAATAATAAATACAGAGTGAGTTTTGATGGAACTCTTATCGAATAATTAATGAACTTCATATAACACACAGTCCTCGCAACTTACGCTGCGAGGGACTGTAAGAACGTTATAAGAAAGTGTGGGTTGAGTTACATAGAGTGAAGCGGTACTTGGCTCATTAAAGTAAGATGATTTTAAATTAAGCTAGTTGTAAAAAGCGAAAAGAAATAAGTTCAAAAGATAATTGAAGATCAAAAGATTAAAAGAACAGGGTTATTTTATCGCGATCTAAGTTTAGGATGCAATGGTTAGTTATTAGGAAAGGTTTCGTTTCCGAAATTCAATTGGAGAAGCAAACACCTTCTTATAACACACAGTCCTCGCAACTTACGCTGCGAGGGACTGCAAGAACGTTAGACGAAAGCTAGGTTGAGTTACATAGAGTGAAGCGGTACTCGACTTATTTAAGTAAGGTGGTTATTTGACCTACTTAGTTAGAAAAAATCGAAAAGAAATAAAGTGCAAAAGAGAATAGAAGATCAAAAGAATAAGGTTGTTTTAGTGCGGATCTAGTTTAGGATGCGAAAGTGTGTTTGAGGAAAGTGTTTTCGGAAAATTCGATTTGAGGAAGCAAACGCCTTCGTCTAACACACAGTCCTCGCAACTTACGCTGCGAGGACTGCAAGAACGTTAGACGAAAGCTAGGTTGAGTTACATAGAGTGAAGCGCTACTCTACTTATTTAAGTAAGGTGGTTATTTGACCGACTTAGTTAGAAAAAATCGAAAAGAAATAAAGTGCAAAAAAGACAATAGAAGATCAAAAGAATAAGGTTGTATAAGTGCGGATCTAGTTTGGTATGCGAAAGTGTGTTTGAGGAAAGTGTTTTCGGAAAATTCGATTTGAGGAAGCAAACGCCTTCGTCTAACACACAGTCCTCGCAACTTACGCTGCGAGGACTGCAAGAACGTTATAAGAAAGTGTGGGTTGAGTTACATAGAGTGAAGCGGTACTTGGCTCATTAAAGTAAGCTGATTTTAAATTAAGCTAGTGGTAAAAAGCGAAAAGAAATAAGTTCAAAAGATAATAGAAGATCAAAAGATTAAAAGAACAGGGTTATTTTATTGCGATCTAAGTTTAGGATGCAATGGTTAGTTATATGGAAAGGTTTTGTTTCCGAAATTCAATTGGAGAAGCAAACACCTTCTTATAACACACAGTCCTCGCAACTAAGGCTGCGAGGACTGCAAGAACGTTATCTGATATCCGAAATTAGACTTACGAATCAAAAGAGACATTGTATTAAGACAAACATCGTTAAGTCAGTTAGCTAATTGAAGTAAATTAAAGAAATAAGTGATGGTGCATATCGAAGGATTTCATTCAACTTATAAGAGGCGAAGTATCAACATGTTAGATCTAAAAAGACAAACTCGCTGACGCTCGAGGAAAGATAAGCTCGCTGACTCTCGTGAAGGGACAAGCTCGCTGACTCTCGTGAAGGGACAAGCTCGCTGACTCTCGTGAAGGGATAAGCTCGCTGACGCTCGGAAGAGACAAACTCGCTGACGCTCGGAAGAGACAACTCGCTTGCGCTCGAAAGAGACAACTCGCTAACGCTCGAATAAGTGACAAGGATTTTGTATTTTTGATAAAAGCAATTGTTAAGTTATATTGAAAGAAAAGTAGAATGTTCCGCTTTGATAGTTGAAGAACAAAATCGCTAAACGCTCAAAACGGACATCAGATAACACACAGTCCTCGCAACTTACGCTGCGAGGGACTGCAAGAACGTTAGACGAAAGCTAGGTTGAGTTACATAGAGTTAAGCGATACTCGACTTATTTAAGTAAGTTGGTTAATTGACCGACTTAGTTAGAAAAAATCGAAAAGAAAAAAAGTGAAAAAGAGAATAGAAGATCAAAAGAATAAGGTTGTTTTAGTGCGGATCTAGTTTAGTACGCGAAAGTGTGTTTGAGGAAAGTGTTTTGGAAAATTCGATTTGAGGAAGCAAACGCCTTCGTCTAACACACAGTCCTCGCAACTAAGGCTGCGAGGACTGCAAGAACGTTATACGATATTGGTAGTTAGGGTAAGGGAAAGATGGTGTCTTTCTAAGTGATTGGAGTCAATGCGATTTACTTGGGTTGTGTTACATAGAGTTTTTGTATTTCGAGTCGAAGTTAATTCCGAAATTGTAGTTTAGTAGTTAAGGGGAAATGCCCGAGAAACGTATGGATCGAAATCCGGTTAATTAGAGTCGTAGCCTTTATACTTAAGTTGCCTGACTTTAGTATATGGAAAACCTGTCTTATTTCAGTCGCCGACATGGCTCGCTTCTGAAAAGCGAGGATAGAGGTCGAAACCTTATAAATAGTGATTAAGCTTGAAAGTCTAGCAACCTGCGTTTCTCGGTCAGGAAATCCAACATCGTATAACACCAAATTCCAGTCATCATCCCGCATTGTTACGGGGTTATTTTATAGTGGCGCAATGTTAAAATTAAAAGTGGAGAAGTCTAAATACAGGACGACTGGAATTTTAAACGTTATGAGAAACCCTTAAAAACAAAAAAACATTGAGAACCGTTTAAAAACAAAAACATTATAACTAATAGAAATTGATAATATAGGAGGTGTAGTTTGAAGATTTTAGCTTACATAATAATTGGAATCATTGTGTTTATACTAACGAATTTTATTTCTATTAATTTTGCTCAAGCAATTGGATCTGGACCAGTTGATATTGGAATAATTGTTAGTGCTATAGCAATCTTATGTTCAATAGTTGTAATTTGCACGATAGTAATTGTGGAAGAAATAAGAAGTTTAAATAACAAATAAGAATAAAATGAATTAGTAGATGAAAAAAAATAAGTTTGGCTTCTCAAAATTAAGATTGAAAAAAATAAATGACAATTTTAAAGGTAATAGAAATAGTGGAAATGATAAAGAATTTAAAGGTGAAAAAGAACTGAAATTAAAATTGGCTTCGCCAAGGTAAGAGTGAGAATGAACATAAAAGCTAATAATCAAGTAAGATCTAAGTTAGCTGCGCCACTTTAGAATCAAAATCGAATTGAGCTACGTTTAGAAAAGACAATCTCGCTACGCTCGGAAAAGGGCATCTCATAACACACAGTCCTCGCAACTTACGCTGCGAGGGCTGTAAGAACGTTATAAGAAATCCAAAAGAGAAAAGAAAAAACAAAACTGATTAGTTAGAGAAGTGATTTATGAAAAAGTGTGATTATTTAGGTGAACTTATCGAAGTAAAGTTAGCATCACTCGAAAAGAAATAGTGAGCTTCGCTCAAAAGATTAGAAGATCTAAATATCTTGAGCTAAGGCTCAAGATGAAGTTGGACTTCTTATAACACACAGTCCTCGCAACTTACGCTGCGAGGGACTGCAAGAACGTTATGCGTAATTCTTTTAAAGGGGAAATTATGAGAAACTTTATAGTAAAATCAAATATCAGATTACCTTTTGAACCAAAAAATGACGCATTAAAATTAAAAAAAGAAATAAGAGAAAATTTAAGAAAGCTAGATAAAGATGATTGTGGAATTTTATATGCATATTTAGCAACAAGTAAAAAAGAATTTTTCGATGTTGAAAATGTTCTATTCTACAATGTTGGTTCAGGTGCATTTAATGGTTTATCAGTGGATGAGATAAATTTTGAACTGAAGTACGATGCTCAAAGTGATCTATATGAATATTTCTATGGATTGTTTGAAGAAACACCACTTCTTTTTGATAATAGTAAATTACTTTTAACTTTAGAAACCTTGATACCTCATATAACTTCATCCTGTAAACCTATTGATTATTGGCATTTGATAAATCAAGCTAATGTTGAACAAGTTAATAATTATAAGATAAACGATAATTTTTCCATTGATATAGAATTAGGACTTAAGCAAAGACATCCTAATATTGTTTCACTAATTAAACCTATGATTGATGGAATTATTTCAAGTTTTCACTTTCAAATTGATGTATCAGAAAGTGTTTTGAACATAGTATCAAGGAAACTAGATATAACAAATGATAAAGCAAAAGAAATGCTTTCTGAAAAACCATTTAGTATTCTTGGAGAAAGGAAACTAGTCTCTCTATATCGCAATGGAATCAAATGGAATCCAGAGGACGAAAAGTGTACAAAAGTAAGGGTAAGACAATATAAATCAGATAAAAGCATAATGAAAATTAAGGTATATAGCAACTAAGAACTACGCATAACACACAGTCCTCGCAACTAAGGCTGCGAGGGACTGCAAGAACGTTAGCTGAAATTAGGAAGAAAAAAGAAACAATTAAAATCAAAAGTAGCAAAAGAGAGGATGACAAATGGGTGTAGTTTTTGGATTAATGACTCTGTTAAACAATGAATTGAAAATTGAAGTAATCAACTTATGGAATTACTTAGAAAGCTCATATGGTTTAAAAGGAGTGAAATCATTTTCTTATCCAAACATTAGCTACACAGGTGGTTTTTGCGATGATATTGAGGGCTTAATATCTATACTGGATTCAAGGTTAAGTCCTGCAACATTTGGAGTTGAAGTAGTACAAATTGATAAGTTTGAAAGTCCTGAAAATACAATATTTTTAAAAGTTGATAAAACAAAAGAATTAATAGAATTACATAAATGCATTTCAACTGTTTTAAATGAAGCCGGTTTGAAAACGTTTAATTTATATAATACTGAAAATTGGATACCTCATATTACAATTGCAATGAAAGACATATCAACGAATATTTTAGATGATGCAATTGAGGACTTAAAGAGTAAAGAAATTAACTTCAATAAAGGCATAATTGATAATCTTGCGTTAATAACTATGAACACTAAGAACGGTGATTATCAAATCGTTAAAGTGTGGGAATTTAAGAAATGAAATTAAAGGCGTATAACTAACTTCAGCTAACACACAGTCCTCGCAACTGACGCTGCGAGGGACTGCAAGAACGTTATGTGAAAGTTAAGGAGAGAAAATGAAGATAATAAAATTCTATAAAGATAATCTTAGTGAATATGTAATAAATAAAGAATATTATAAATTTAGAAATTGGTTATTATTTGGGTCACTTATCTTTACCTTCATTTTTTTACTTGTATTAGAATTAGCAATAAATTCAAATTCAAACGGGCTTAAAGGGACAGCTTTTGATTTAGTGATTATAATATGCATTTCACTATTTTTTCTGTTTTTTTTGCCTTATCTATTTAACTTAAGAAATAAAATTAAAAAAACTAAAGTACATATGGTTTACGAATTTTGTAGAATGTATAATATCACATTCAAATCTTACTATTTGGAAAATATTATTGTTTTGAAGAAAGATATTTTGAAAGTTCAAATGAAAGAGTTGATGTCTGAGGACTTAGATATACATTACTTACTAATTGATAAAGTGAGATATGAGAATATATCAAAGAAAACTAGTAAAAAAAATAAAAACTTTCTAGTTATATTGTTCGTTTCAGTTTCAATAACTTTTTTTTATAATTTGATCTTAAATGAAATTTCAAGAATTCTTATTAAAGAACAGTTTAATTTCACAAGCAAATTCTATTTTATAATTTTTGCAGCAATTATAATTGTGTTCATTATTATTTCACTACTAACAACAAATTTTGGAGCTAATCAAATTATTGAAGTATTCCAAGATTTATTAAATGAAAAAGAGTATTCATATTACGATGAGTTAGAGGAAATACTTTTGGAAATAATTGAAGAAAAATTGATAACCTTCACATAACACACAGTCCTCGCAACTAAGGCTGCGAGGACTGCAAGAACGTTATACGATATTGGTAGTTAGGGTAAGGGCGAGATGGTGTCTTTCTAAGTGATTGGAGTCAATGCGATTAACTAAGGTTGTGTTACATAGTGTTTTTGTATTTCGAGTCGAAGTTAATTCCGAAATCGAAGTTTAGGAGTTAAAGGGAAATGCCCGAGAACCGTATGGGTCGAAAACCGGTTAATTAGAGTCGTAACCTTTATACTTTAATTGCCCGATTTTAGTGCATGAAAAACCTGTCTTATTTCAGTCGCCGACATGGCTCGCTTCTGAAAAAGCGAGAATAGAGGTCGAAGCCTTATATAGAGTGATTGCGTTTAAAAGTTTAGCCACCTGCGTTTCTCGGTCAGGAAATCCAACATCGTATAACACCAAATTCCAGTCATCATCCCGTATTGTTACGGGGTTATTTTATAGTGGCGTAATGATAAAATTAAAAGTGGAGAAGTCTAAATACACGACGTCTGGAATTTTAAACGTTATAGGAAAGTTAATAAAAGAAAGAGAAAAAAATGACAAAAAATCAAATGAATGAAACGAGAAAAATTCTTAATAACTATTCTAAAAGATGGGCTGTGCTTAACGCACTCCATCATATTTGGTTTTATATGAAGTTTGGTTTCGAATATGGAACAATAAATAGTGTTAGTACAGATATAAATAAAATGTATCATGTAGCACCAATGTTTTTTAGTATTTCAAGAATTGCCATTGAAAGAACATCAAGAATTGAATTAGTAAAATTTTTCGAAGGTCAAGATAAAGCTTCAATAGTTTATTTAAGAAAATATCTTGATAATGTTTGCGAATCATTGTCATTGGATTCAACAGATAAAAGTTCTATGAGATCCATAAATGAAGATTTAAGAAGAAGTTTAGAGTCAAATTTAGAAACAATTAATAGTCTAAAAGATATTAGAAATAAACATTTAGCACATAGTGATTTAGAAGCGTATATTAATCCAAGCGAATTATATGAGAAAAATAAAATTGAGATAGATAGTGTTTTTAATTTGATACATACTTTAGGTGAATACTTAGATGAGATTTCAAACTTATTAGGTACTGCAAAGTGCCGGAAATATAGCGAAATAATGGATATCCAATCTTTAGAAATGTATTTTAAATAAAGATTTTAAGAAGGTATTTAACCTTCCTATAACACACAGTCCTCGCAACTAAGGCTGCGAGGACTGCAAGAACGTTAGACGAAAGCTAGGTTGAGTTACATATAGTGAAGCGGTACTCGACTTATTTAAGTAAGTTGGTTATTTGAAAGGCTTGGTTAGAAAAAATCGAAAAGAAATAAAGTGCAAAAAAGACAATAGAAGATCAAAAGAATAGGGTTGTATAAGTGCGGATCTAGTTTAGTATGCGAAAGTGTGTTTGAGGAAAGTGTTTTCGGAAAATTCGATTTGAGGAAGCAAACGCCTTCGTCTAACACACAGTCCTCGCAACTAAGGCTGCGAGGACTGCAAGAACGTTATCTGATATCCGAAATTAGACTTACGAATTAAAAGAGACATTGTATTAAGACAAACATCGTTAAGTCAGTTAGCTAATTGGAGTAAATTAAAGAAATAAGTGATGGTGCATATCGAAGGATTTTATTCAACTTATAAGATGCGAAGTATCAACATGTTAGATCGAAAAAGACAAACTCGCTGACGCTCGAGAAAAGATAAGCTCGCTGACGCTCGTGAAGGGACAAGCTCGCTGACGCTCGTGAAGGGACAAGCTCGCTGATGCTCGGAAGAGACAAACTCGCTAACGCTCGAAAGCGACAACTCGCTTGCGCTCGGAAGAGACAAACTCGCTGACGCTCGAAAAAGCGACAAAGCATTTGTTAGGTTATGTTGTAAGAAAAGTAGAATGTTCCGCTTTGATAGTTGAAGAAAAAATCGTTATCGATCAAAACG
The DNA here is from genome assembly GCF_058683495.1 of Fusibacter sp. QWL-12. NCBI lineage: Bacteria > Bacillati > Bacillota > Clostridia > Eubacteriales > Fusibacteraceae > Fusibacter > Fusibacter sp. QWL-12. The sequence goes on along the minus strand of NZ_CM178745.1, from coordinate 183,011 downwards.
GACATCAGATAACACACAGTCCTCGCAACTTACGCTGCGAGGGACTGTAAGAACGTTATAAGAAAGTGTGGGCTGAGTTACATAGAGTGAAGCGGTACTTGGCTCATTAAAGTAAGATGATTTTAAATTAAGCTAGTGGTAAAAAGCGAAAAGAAATAAGTTCAAAAGATAATAGAAGATCAAAAGATCAAAAGAACAGGGTTATTTTATTGCGATCTAAGTTTAGGATGCAATGGTTAGTTATTAGGAAAGGTTTCGTTTCCAAAATTCAATTGGAGAAGCAAACACCTTCTTATAACACACAGTCCTCGCAACTTACGCTGCGAGGGACTGCAAGAACGTTAGACGATATCGATAAAACAATAAAGGAGAGCAAATTGAGTAGAGTAATAGATAGATTAAATATTGAAATCATAAACTCAAAGTCCATAATTGCTTTTGAAACTACTGGAGATGGAAACTGGGATAAGTGGGATAGGTACATCACAATTGATGGAAAGAAAGCCTACCATATTGGAAATGTCTGCGGAACTTGCAGTTTCTTTTTTGAGCGAATGGAGGGGGCAAATCGAAGTGTTTCAGCGAAAGAGATTACAAGTGAGCTTGAGAATGGATTATCATATTTAGAATCTGATTTGTTGGACAAAATCTCTATGCTGATCCCGAACGGGAATTACTATGCATTACTAATTGAAGTAAATCCAAGACAAATCGAAATTGGAAGTAAAGATGATTATTTCAGCAACGAACAGATAGAGTGTTGGGGAGAAGATGGCTTTTGGGGATTTCCACACCATCCAAAAATCAACTATTATAGAGGTAATGATCAAAAATTAGAAGAGTCAAAGTTATTATTTGAGTTTATTGTTCCTATGTTTCCGCAGAAATGGCTAAATACAGAGACAATAAAAGAGTATCAAAAGCGTTTAAATGAAGGCGGAAAGCCTACGGTAATTGCAATGTCTGTACTTGATATAAAAGAATTTTATGATAGTGAAGAAAGTCATTATTGCTTAGCTCATTACATTTTAGATGGACATCATAAATTATTTTCTGCAAGTATTGAGAATAAACCAATTACACTTCTCACTTTCTTTGCTATAGATCAAGGTATCTCAAATATTGATGATATTGAGTACTTGATAAAAAGAGTTTGATGAAATCACGACATCGTCTAACACACAGTCCTCGCAACTTACGCTGCGAGGACTGCATGAACGTTATACGAAACAATAAAAGAACGGGGTGATAATTTAGATTTTGAACAATTAATTGCGATGCAATACCTTACACTAGGTGTGAAACTACAAAGAGGCTACATATGAAAAAAATTGTGTTGTATTCTATTGTGATACTTATTATAAGCTTAATTAATAACCCATCTATTGCGATGTCAAGTTTTACTGATGATTCTGATTTGACTTATATATCAATTGATAATACTCATTCTCATGAGAAGTTATCTGAACCCCTTATCACACCAAATGTGGTTGCAGCTTGTCCTTATGGAAATGGAATATGTGATGCAGTTTCAAATGGAACTGGTAAAGTCTATTTGAATGGAAATCTAGTTATTATTGGGGGAGCTTGGCAATGTTCCAAATGTTACACAATATATGTAACTCAGAATTCTCCATTATCGGGCTACCCAATCGGAAATTGGGCTAGCAGGGGCTGGTATTCGCCGATAAGTTATAATGGCTGTATTATGGAAGTTACTTCAATTAGTTATACATCAGCATCATCAATTCCAGGTGTGTCATTCAGGCTACTTGACTTATAAGGACAATCTAAAAACTATTATTTGATTTAAAGACCATACCTAGTGTAAGTTGATTTTGAGGTTTAATAATAAACTTAATTAAGGCGGAGAGGTGAAAAATGATCAAAAATAAAAGATTTATAATTATGAGTATATTAGTTTTTGTAATTTTGTTGTTAGGTATATTTTATTACATATTTTCTAAAAATAATGAATTAAGTTCAAGTGAAAATGTAACTGAATATTTTTTGTTAAAAAGCTATAGCGTCAGCGCTGGGGATATTGAAAAATATAACCGAAACATCGAAACTGAAAATACTATTGAAAAATATGAAGCAAGAATAAAAAAGGAATATTCGGATTACTTCACAGAGAAAGGTATGATTTTATCAATTGCTAATAGAGATACTGAGTGGCTGATTCAAGCCGCGTCAAATTATAAGTTTACAACAACTGTAAAGAATATTACATTAACTATTCGTGAAGAAACTACATCAAAAAGGGTTTATGACTACAAATTATTATTAGTAGTAGAATTAGAAAATAAAGAAATAATTGAAAATGAATACTTTGGGTACATTGAATTTTCATTAGAAAAAAACAAGTGGCTAATTGATAGGTGTAGAATTGATCAGGATTTAAAATCAATAATCAATTAATCGCTTCGTATAACACACAGTCCTCGCAACTAATGCTGCGAGGACTGCAAGAACGTTATACGAAAGCTAATATTGAGATATTTGATAATATGAGGAAAATATGGACAGAGAACTTTTATTGAAATATAAAACAAATAAAAAACCATTTGAAGGCAGAACAACATACAGTAAATTAAATATTCAAATTACTGATTTGAGGTCTATTATTTTAGAATTTGTAGGATTTCTTGACTCTAATCATCTATTAGATTCAAGTATATATTTTGTTTGGGATTGGATTGAACATGACGATTATATTCCAACAAAAAAAATCGTACCAAAACAATTTTTACTTGATATCTTGAAAGATGATCAGACTTTTTACTCTAGCAGATCTGGTGATACTTATGTAAATTTGGGGTTCTGTGATCTAAACTTCAATTGGTATCTTAGAATTTATATTATTGATGAATATGATTTAGAAGTTGGTGAGGAAAAATCAGGGACATATTCTATATCATTAGGTGATAAATTATCTGAGAAGATTTTAGAAAACATTAGTGTGAAAAATAAAGCTCACTTTTTACAAATGAAGACAAGTGATTATTTTGGTTTGATAGATATGGATATTTAAGTTAATAGTTAGCCTTCGTATAACACACAGTCCTCGCAACTAAGGCTGCGAGGACTGCAAGAACGTTAGGCGAAAGCAAAAAAAACATTCGGGGAAAAAAATGAAATTAGAAAATAGAAAATACAATGGTGAAAATGCATCAAACTTTCAAAATAAAGTATTAAATAGAAATAGAACTTGGATTGATGATGAAGGTAAAGAATATGGACATATTAATGTTTACCAAGATTTAAAATTCAAAAAAGGTGAACCAATTCATATTAATCTGAATAGATGCTATATACATTCTGATATATCAATCGAAAAGATTGCTTATGCAAATGGGTATATAAACGCAGATGAATTTAAAATTGATTCCTTGAATATTCAGAATTCGATTATATTAGGAAAAATTGACTTTAAAAATGCAGTCTTTGGGGATGGCGATATTAATTTTAGTTTTAGCAAACTTGGAGAAGTAGATTTCAAATATACTAAATTTGGTGGTGGAGATGTTATTTTTTTTAGATCAATTGTTGGAAAATGTAATTTTAAGTATAGCAAGCTGATGGGAAATAGTGACTTTAGATTTAAAGAGGTTAATGAGCTGATTTTCGAAGATTGTATGATTAATGGATCTATAAATATGATATCTTCAAAAAAGCATAGGGTTATAATTAAACAATTGAGATTTGAACGTAATCAGCTATTAGGTGTTTTATATCTAGATTGGATTTTAAAAAAGACACCTACTGATATAATAAGAAACAATAAATTACAAGGTGATAAAATTGAAACATTGAGAATGCTAAAAGAAAATTTTAACAGACTAGGGAAATATGATGAAGAAGACGATGCTTATGTATTGTATAAATATTTGACAAGTAGAAATAAAAAAATACGAGTTTTTGATAACATTTTATATTATACTGGCGGCTATGGTACTGCACCTAAGAGAATAGCCATGTTTATTTTGGGAATTATATTTTCATTTGGGCTTTTATATTATGTACTACCTTTTTTTAAAGTTGAATTAAATGGTAGTGCAGTAAACATTTCGAATTTTTTTGATGGACAATATCTAAGTGGAATCACATTTCTAACAATTGGGTATGGTGATATTGCTCCATTTAATGCCTTAAGTAAGCTGCTCGTTGTTCTTGAAGGATTTTTAGGTGTTTTTTTTATGTCTTATTTCAGTGTGGCGGTCATGAGAAAAATATTGAGATAAAATTACTTGCCTTCGCCTAACACACAGTCCCCGCAACTTACGCTGCGAGGACTGCAAGAACGTTAGGTGAAAGATTATTTGGAATGAAATAAAGAGCTTGGGGGAAATATGAAAGAAGAACATTATAGAAATGGACTTAAAAAATTAAAAAAACTTGAACAGTATTTAGAAAAGAACAATCCAAATACAATTTATGATGACATCTTAGGAGTAATCAATAATAATAAGAAATTTTTTAAAACAAAAATTATCAAAGATGGAGAAATTTATTATCGAGCAAGAATTGGATCTTTAAAGTTTAAAGCAGCAGTAGATGACTTAAACATTACGTTTGAAACGCCATATTTTAATGATTTTATAGGTGCAGCTCCTCAATACAGTGTAAAAGGTGGACGCTTTAATAGAGCTGGATATTCATATATTTACCTATCAAATAATATTGAAACATGTTTGGCAGAGCTAAGGGCTGAAATTAATCAAAAATGCTCAGTAGCAAAATTTAAAGTTTTAGGAAATGTTGAGTTTCTTGATCTTACAAGTGATAGTGAAAATGAAATTTTTAATATTATTAAAGATTTGATGTTAAAACCTGTAAATACAGAAAACAGTTATTGTTATTTAATCAGTCAATTTTTATCTGAGATTATTAGAGATATTGGTTTTCAAGGTATTATATTTAGTAGTACATTATCCAATGGAGAAAATATTGTATCATTTTATCCATCAAAATTTGAATACATCAAGTATAGCGAAGATGTTTATATAACAAAAAAAATTGATTTTACCGTTGAAAAACTTAAAATGGATTATGAAAAATATGCCCATGATAGACACACTTTTAACACATATAATGAGGATGAAGAAAATGAAAAAGACAATTTAATAGAATATATCGTAGAACGGTTAGATTTTCGAAGTGAAGAAGATATAAAAGCTATTTTAAGTAAAACCAACAAGCTTGACAATTTTGATGAAAAATTAATGGTCTATAGTGATGTTATTGAAAAGTATTCTGGACACAGAAACTCTCGTGAAACAGTATTTACACTAAGAGGAAATTTTTATAGGGATAATAATATGATAGTTCCAGCAATTAATGACTATTACGATTCATTGTCTTCACGTATAAGCTATGAAAATTTAGTAAAGCAAATATTGTTTAAATTGAATGATGGTAGTGATTTGAACTCTTTTGAAAGTAGTATAGAAGATACAATAAAAAAATGTATAGAATGTAAAAAAAAACAATCCATTATGGACTTAGATAAATTAAAAAACAGCTTAAATAATTTGTACAAAAATAATTAATCCTTCACCTAACACACAGTCCTCGCAACCAAGGCTGCGAGGACTGCAAGAACGTTATAAGAAATCCAAAAGAGAAAAGAAAAAACAAAACTGATTAGTTAGAGAAGTGATTTATGAAAAAGTGTGATTATTTAGGTGAACTTATCGAAGTAAAGTTTGCATCACTCGAAAAGAAATAGTGAGCTTCGCTCAAAAGATTAGAAGATCTAAATATCTTGAGCTAAGACTCAAGATGAAGTTGGACTTCTTATAACACACAGTCCACGCAACTTACGCTGCGAGGGACTGCAAGAACGTTATGTGAAATTTGGGGGAAAATAAAAAGAGATTATTATAAAAAACAAAATGGGGGAGTCACATGACGGAGATTTTTCTTCTTGTAGCAGGTTTTTGTTATTTGATTTACATAGTTGCATTTAAGGTGCCAAAAGATATAAAGAAGGTAGAAGATAAGGTCGATTTATTGCAATTGCATATTAGAGAGATTGAGCTGAAGTTAAACCAAATTAATAAAAAGATTGATAAGTGAAAACTAAAAAGAGCAAATATTTATTGAAAATTTTAAAGTGTGTGAGAAGTATTAGAAATAGAATAGTGACCAAACTTCACATAACACACAGTCCTCGCAACTAAGGCTGCGAGGGACTGCAAGAACGTTAGCTGAAATTAGGAAGAAAAAAGAAACAATTAAAATCAAAAGTAGCAAAAGAGAGGATGACAAATGGGTGTAGTTTTTGGATTAATGACTCTGTTAAACAATGAATTGAAAATTGAAGTAATCAACTTATGGAATTACTTAGAAAGCTCATATGGTTTAAAAGGAGTGAAATCATTTTCTTATCCAAACATTAGCTACACAGGTGGTTTTTGCGATGATATTGAGGGCTTAATATCTATACTGGATTCAAGGTTAAGTCCTGCAACATTTGGAGTTGAAGTAGTACAAATTGATAAGTTTGAAAGTCCTGAAAATACAATATTTTTAAAAGTTGATAAAACAAAAGAATTAATAGAATTACATAAATGCATTTCAACTGTTTTAAATGAAGCCGGTTTGAAAACGTTTAATTTATATAATACTGAAAATTGGATACCTCATATTACAATTGCAATGAAAGACATATCAACGAATATTTTAGATGATGCAATTGAGGACTTAAAGAGTAAAGAAATTAACTTCAATAAAGGCATAATTGATAATCTTGCGTTAATAACTATGAACACTAAGAACGGTGATTATCAAATCGTTAAAGTGTGGGAATTTAAGAAATGAAATTAAAGGCGTATAACTAACTTCAGCTAACACACAGTCCTCGCAACTGACGCTGCGAGGGACTGCAAGAACGTTATAGGAAATTATTCAAAAAGGAGAATGAAACATGATTGACATTGTTGCAACAGATTGGTCACATTTACAAAGTTTACTTTTTCAGGACACACATGATAGTACATACCCTAATAGATACCGATCACCTTATGCATATAGAGGACTTCCTTGTAAAAACTATAATCTTGAGACTAGTTTAATTAGATTGAAAAATCCAAAAGATGTTGAAAAATCCCTTCTAAGAAATTTTGAAAAGTATACTAGATTTCATCATAAAATTGATTCGGTATGGGAACTCTTATCTGTTGCTCAACATCATGGATTGCCAACTCGGCTTCTGGATTGGACTTTTTCACCATTTGTCGCGTTACATTTTGCAACTGAAGAACCGGATACAAATGATGAGGCAGTTGTATGGTGTTTAAACATTCCTGAGTTGAACTTAAGTTTACCAGATGAGCTTAAAGAAATATTGAAAGAAAATGATGATGCTTTCGTATTCACTTCAAGTATGTTATTCCAAAATGATATTGATTTAGTAAAGTTTGATTCTTTCAGAGGTAATGATAACAGTCCTTATGCAATAATATTTGAACCGCCATCAATTGATGAAAGGATTATTAATCAATATGGTGCATTTTCCATTGTCTCAGATAAAAATCTAACAATTGAGTCTATTTTAAAGAATAATCCGAATATATTTAGAAGAATTATCATTCCTAAAGAATTGAAATGGGAAGTTAGAGATAAATTAGATCAAGCAAATATTAATGAAAGAACTATATACCCTGGTTTGGACGGAATCAGCAAGTGGCTAAAAAGGTATTACAGTTCAAGATAAGTATAATAACTTCCTATAACACACAGTCCTCGCAACTTACGCTGCGAGGACTGCAAAAACGTTATCTGAAATGAATTAGGAGGAATATCTAGATGAAATACTATTTCTATCAACCTTATATAAGTGATGAACAATATGAAATTAGTGAGGAAGAATATAAAGTGTTATCAAGTGCACTTAAGGAAATTATTAAAATTTTAGCATTACAGGAAAAATACAATTTTGTACTTAATAAATATAGTGAATATGAAGTTGGTGTATATAAAGAGACAATCGATTACATGATTTACAATCAATTTTCATGGGATAACAATACCACTAAAATTCATAATATCAATTCAACAATATTGAATTTATTTACAAGTACAAAACTATATTTCGAGTATTATAAATCTTTATTGAAGAAGCCTTATATTGAAAATGCTAATAGTTATATAAAATATATGAATAATCAATATGATACTGTACCGGGTTATTTTATTTGTGAAATATTAAGAGATTATTCACAACATAAAACGATGCCTTTAGTTGGAATCAAAATTGAAGGTATTAGAAATGGGAGTAAATGTGGACCTCTTGAAAATGGAGTAGCAAGTATAACTATGTCACCAAAGATATCCATTGAAAATTTAATTGAGGATTTTAACATAAATGAAAATAAAAAGAACAAATTGAGAAGTGAGTTCAATTCACATGAAGAAATCACTCCTTTTATAAGAGAATATGTTAAGTCTATTGGTGAGTTAAATAATATGATATGTGTTGAGTTAGATAAGTATGTTGAACAGTTATATGTTAATATTTCTACGATTTTTAATACATATAGCAGAGATATTAATTCTCTAGTCCATATAGTTAAATCTGATTTGGATACATTTCACACAAGTGATTTTTTTATTGAACCCTTTGAAAGGTATCGTTTTCTAAGAAAAAAATTATTAAAATTAAGATTTGATAAAAATATAATAATTCACAATTAATCACTTCAGATAACACACAGTCCTCGCAACTTACGCTGCGAGGGCTGCAAGAACGTTAACTGAAATTGAAAAAAAGAATGATAAGATAAAGGGAAAAAAAGATGGAAAAAATATATAGACTTAATAATAAGTTTGATGAGAAAGTGATCAAGTATAAACTTTTGATTATTTTACTACTATATCCTTTGATATATTGTATTATAATCTATGTTTTTGCAATTTTTTTAAATAATCCTTTTGGATTAAGAAACTATTCAAATCAAAATTTAGGCTTGCTTATGTTCTCTTTTATTCCAGTTGAATTGTTTAGTATTTTTTATAGGGTTTTTGAAATCACGCAAAAGACTTTTACAAATTCATCTGATTTTACTAATTCTTTAAATTTCTTAATAAAAAGCTATATTGAGATTGTTTTATTGTTTGCTATCTTATATTCAGTTGTAATTTTATATTATGATTACTTTGAAATAGTTGAAGAAGTAAAATGGCTCTCTACAATTGATAGTAATGGAAAAGAATATAATAATCTCAAACAGATTGTTAATTGGGTTGATGAATATGGATATAAGAACCTCCTTGAGATTACTGGTACAAATAATAAAGACTATTACAACAATATATTTATTTGGGATAGTAATAAAATTGCTAATCAATTTCAAGTATCTTACGAATATGCTATTAGTAAATTAGTTGATTCTATATATTTTAGTGTAGTAACAATTACTACTGTTGGATATGGAGATATATCAGCAAAGGGTTTAATTCCTAAGATAATTGTAATGTCGGAGTTGTTAATTGGACAGTTCCTATTAATTATTGGAGTGGGTATTACTTTTCAAAAGTTTATAAGACAGCAATAATCAACTTCAGTTAACACACAGTCCTCGCAACTTACGCTGCGAGGACTGCAAGAACGTTATAAGAAAGTGTGGGTTGAGTTACATAGAGAGAAGCGGTACTTGATTCATTAAAATAAGATGATTTTAAGTTGAGCTAGTGGTAAAAAGCGAAAAGAAATAAAGTTCAAAAGATAATTGAAGATCAAAAGATCAAAAGAACAAGTTTGTTTTATCGCGAACTAAATTTAGGATGCTTCAGTTTGTTATTGGGAAGGTTTTATATCCGAAATTCAATTGGAGAAGCAAACACCTTCTTATAACACACAGTCCTCGCAACTTACGCTGCGAGGACTGCAAGAACGTTATGCGAAAAGCAATTAGGACTAAAAATGCTACAATATATCTTATCAATTCAAAAAAGAGGAGTATTATATGTTTAATTTCTTTAGAAAATCAAAAACCCTTGAATTTATAAGAGCTAAAATTATTGCTATATATTTAGATAATTTTATAAAATCCAATTATGGAAGTATGCAGGATGAGTGGGGAAATGATTGGTGTGAAAAAAGTTTTAATGATTCTATTTCGTATTTTAAAACTGAAGTTCCAAATATTAAGTTTGAAATGGTAGTTTCAATTATTGGAAGTTTACAAAGTGATTTTGATAACTATTTTATATATGATGCATATGCTGTTCTATATAAAGTGTATTTTGGAAACAACGTTCCGAATATTGAATTAAATAAATTAAGAGAAAAGTATAAAGAAGAAGTTGAACTGCGAGGTTTAAGAGATGCTTTAAATAATTATTTTGAGAAAAATAAGTTGCTCTTCGCATAACACACAGTCCTCGCAACTTACGCTGCGAGGACTGCAAGAACGTTATAGGAAATGCAAAAAAATGGAGGATCAAATGAATAAAAAATCGAATACATACGGGAATATGCCTTCGATTAAGAAGTTAGAGAACGAGTTGAAAGGTCTAAGATTACCTTTAAGACTATTTGCATCAAAACAATATAAAGATTTTAGGAATATTGAAGAAAATCTTCAAAGTATGGTTAGTAACATTGATAAATACAATGAACGATTTAGTGAGTTCGGTTGGATTGCATACGATTCGATTAACATGAATTTTGTCGAAAATACGAATAAAGTTTACGAAAGTCAGGGCTTCACACCTGCTGAAAATGAAATAATAAATTATTATAAGTCAGATGATGTAAAACAGGTTATTCAGTGGTTAAAATTCAAGTCTGATGAATTCTTGAAAAGGTGTAATTTAATCGAGCTTGCATATAATGATCATTTAGAGGGAAAATATTATTCAAGTATTCCATTATTTTTAATTATTTGTGATGGTATAATTAATGATTATACTAAAAGAAAAGGATTTTTTTCTGCCGAATCGTCAAATGAATGTTGGGATTGCTTGGTTGGAAGTGATAGTGGTTTACAAAAGTTAAAAGACATGTATTTTGTATCAAGAAAGAAGACAAATACCGATCCTATTACTATGCCGTATCGAAACGGAATTTTGCATGGTAGAGACTTAAATTATGACAATATTTATGTATCAAGTAAATGTATTGTTCTGCTACTTGCAATTGGCGATTGGATTGAAAATAAAAAAACTGAAGATTATAGAAAAGAAAAATTTGAAAAAGATTCTGTATCCAAACCATTAGGAGATGTAATAAGAGATTATCAAAAGCATTTAGCAAATAGACAGATAATTAGCGAGTGGAAGTCTAAAGAAATTGTTATTGATATAGATGTACCTAGAGATGGTATTATGGATTCTTATGTTGGTTTTGAATATGTTGAGAAATTCTTAGAATTATTTAAAAATTGGAAATCAAAAAACTATGGTGAATTATCAAAAATCCTTGTAAATATATATAAATTTGAGAAGAATGAGAAATTACATCCTAAACTTTGTAAAGAGATGTTTAAAGATTTAATTTTAATCAAGTATGAAATCCTTGAAATTGAAGATAGAGCTATATGTTTAAAGAGGATTTTAGTTGAAGTACAATGGGAAAAATTTTCGCATATATACAAAGAAGAACTTGAGTTTGGAATACTTTATAAAAGTACAACTTCAAAGCTTGCACTTCCTGGAGATAACGGCGGTGAATGGGAATTAATGCCATGGAATGTAAATGGATTATATAAAATAGAATTATAGTAGTGCACTTCCTATAACACACAGTCCTCGCAACTAAGGCTGCGAGGACTGTAAGAACGTTAAGTGAAATTCGGAGGCGATAAAATGAGTTACATAAAATCAATTGTTGACAAACATAAGTCAAAAGAAATCAATCCTATTAATCAACTGCTATATATAGATCCGCTTATAAAAAATTTAGAGTATTGGGCAGATAGATATTTGCAATCAATATCATATTCTGGTTCATATGCAAAAGGAACTTCGATTAATTTAGGTTCAGATTTAGATTTATTTGTCTCTCTAAAATCGGATACTGATTTTACATTAAAAAAAATTTATGAGTCTCTCTATGCCTTTTTAATTACAAAGTATAGTAATGTAAGACAGCAAAATGTGTCTATTCGAGTAGTCACTGGTAATTATGAAATTGATGTTGTTCCAGCAAAAAATGATAAAGGAAATACAAATTATCACAAACTATATACTCGAAGAAAAGATAGTTGGATACAAACCAATGTAACAAATCATATAAATATTGTAAGAAATTCAAATCGAACCGTAGAAATATCTGCATTAAAGATTTGGAGAAAAAACCACTCAATTCGTTTCCCATCCATTTATCTTGAGTTAGTAGTAATTGAAGCATTGAAAGGAAAAAAAAATGGTGACTATGATGCAAATGTGTGGTCAGTATTTCACTTTTTAATAGATAATATTGAATCCATTAAGGTTATAGATCCTTCAAATACTAATAATATAATATCAGACACTCTAAACGATTCTGAAAGGAAGACTATTAAATCTAAAGCAATTGATGCAATAAATCAGAAAGACTGGAGAAATATACTATGGTAAATCAACCAACCATTACACAGTTATTTGAATCTTTTCAAGTAGAAATGTATACAAAATTAACTGGCACTAGAGCATTTATTAAGCATCCAGGCACTAAAGGACAAATAAGTGAAGTGGAATGGATTAATTGGCTCAGTGATTACTTGCCCAAGAGGTATAGTGTTGGAAATGCATTTGTAATTGATTCTAACAATCAAATAAGTGACCAAATTGACTTGGTAATTTATGATAACCTGTACTCACCATTTGTTTTTAACTCGAACGGTGTAAAATATATACCATCGGAGAGCGTATATGCAGTTTTTGAAATTAAACAAGAATTGAATTCTCAAAATATCGATTATTCTAGAGCGAAAATTAGAAGTGTTAGAGAATTAGCTAGAACCTCTGCAGATATTATTCATGCTGGTGGTAAGTATTTACCAAAAACTCCACATAAAATATTAGGAGGAATTATAACCTTAACTTCAACTTATGATTTTTCAAAGTCAACTATCTTGCATGACAAGTTATTACATGATACTGAATCGGAAATAATTGATTTAGGACTATGCTTAGAGCAAGGTGCTTTTTCTATTAAAGATAAAGTTGAGATTAGCAATATAGAAAACGGATTATTATTTTTTTTCTTAACATTGCTTGAGGAGTTACAATCAATAGGAACTGTATCAGCTATGAAAATTTCAGAATATAAAAAACACATTGAAATGAAATAGGAACTTCACTTAACACACAGTCCTCGCAACTTACGCTGCGAGGGACTGCAAGAACGTTAGACGAAAGCTAGGTTGAGTTACATAGAGTGAAGCGATACTCGACTTATTTAAGTAAGTTGGTTATTTGACCGACTTAGTTAGAAAAAATCGAAAAGAAATAAAGTGCAAAAGAGAATAGAAGATCAAAAGAATAAGGTTATTTTATTGCGAATTTAGATTAGGATGCTAAAGTGTGTTTGAGGAAAGTGCTTTTGGAAAATTCGATTTGAAGAAGCAAACGCCTTCGTCTAACACACAGTCCTCGCAACTTACGCTGCGAGGACTGCAAGAACGTTAGACGAAAGCTAGGTTGAGCTACATAGAGTGAAGTGTTACTCGACTTATTTAAGTAAGTTGGTTATTTGACCGACTTAGTTAGAAAAAATCGAAAAGAAATAAAGTGCAAAAGAGAATAGAAGATCAAAAGAATAAGATTATTTTATTTCGGAGCTAGTTTAGTATGCGAAAGTGTGTTTGAGGTAAGTGTATTCGGAAAATTCGATTTGAGGAAGCAAACGCCTTCGTCTAACACACAGTCCTCGCAACTTACGCTGCGAGGGCTGCAAGAACGTTAAGCGAAATTATAAAATAAGGAGAAAGAACAATGATAATAAAAGAAGTGAAAATAAATAACTTTAGATCAATAAAAAATACAACTCGCGGAAATGTTACTCATCTGAACTTAACAGAAATTACAGCCTTTGTTGGAAAAAATAATTCTGGCAAATCAAATATTTTAAAAGCGTTAAATCTGTTTTTCAACAATTACATTAGTAATAGAAATAACTTAGAATTTGATAGAGATTTTACTTATCAAAACAAAAATAAAAAGAAACTCACGAAGGAGATACGGATTGAAGTTGAAATTGAACCTCCAAGTGAAGAAGAAAATTTATGTTCTTTGGGAAATATAATATGGACAAAAGTATGGAATGAGTCCGGATTAGTTGAAGAGAAAATAATTTATAAAAATACAGGTGAAACAATGAAACCTGATAATAGAGTTAGATATTATCGGTTTTTACAATCAATTAGATATCGATATATACCAGCGGTGAAGTCTGATAATTATTTTAATGAACTCATGGGAGAGCTATATATTGTGCTTTCAGAAAATAATAAAGATATTTTTGATGAAGTAATGTTTACTGATAGTTTGCGTAAAAATACTATGGAGCTTTCCAACTCAATAAAAAGCAATTTATCAATTCAGTCTTTACTAAGTTATAAAAGCAGCTTTAAGGCGGTATTTAGCAATTTGAAATTTCATGATGAAATTACCAATATATCGTTAGATGAGATGGGTGATGGTATAAAAGCACGCTACATACCAATAATATTGAAATACTTGGCAGATCAAGAATATAGTAAAGAAATGGTGAGAAAGAATCCAAAGATTTATACCATATGGGGGTTTGAAGAACCTGAGAATAACCTTGAAATTAGTTCAGCTTCAGAATTAGCAGATTACTTTGTAAATGATACTGTGCAAGAAAAGTATATTCAAATTTTATTAACAACACATTCACCAATTTTTTACTCTCTTTCTAGACGAAATGATGAGATAGCTACTACTTATTTTGTAAGCCAGGATAATGAAAAGTGTACAATAGTTGAAAAAATGAGTTCAAGAAATAATAATTTAGATACGAGAATGGATTTAGAGTACTTAGTCAAAATGTCAGCAACTTGGGAACAATCACTTCAAGAGAAAAATCAACTTGAAGAAGAAATAAAAAAACAAAAACTAGACCTTGAAAAAATTAGTAAACCTACATGTTTTGTTGAAGGAATTACGGATAAATTAATTTTGGAACATACAATTGCTAAAATTGATCCAGAATTACTACACAAAATTTGTATTGAAACAAAGCCTAATGGTGCTGGTGCTGAATGGGTTAAAAGAAAAATTGTGGGTTGGATGTTTAATGAAAAGAGCGAAAAGTGTTTTGGAATTTTTGATGGTGATGAAGAGGGTAAAGAACATTTCAAGAGTTTATCAAATGATAAATTATTAACGAAAAGATATCAAGATTATAAGGCAAAAGGAATAGTAAATGTAGTTAAATTAGACGCTTTTAAACATGATTTGCTAAAGAACGACATGATATCGGCAATTACATTAGAAGAGTTTTATAGTGGAAGCACATGGAGATACGCTGAAGATAAAGGTTGGTTGATAGAGAAGAAAAATTTATGGAAAGAGAAGATACCAGTTAACCGAACTATAAGTTATATTGAATTTATCAAAGAAGAAATTATAAGTAGAAAACTTAATGAAGATGTTCTATATTATCATCTTTATAAAATTGATGGGAGTAAAAAAGAAGAATTAGCTAAATATGCAATTGACAATGACACTGACTTGATTTACAATCTCAAACCATTGATAGAAGATATGATAAAATTCTTTAAATAACTTCGCTTAACACACAGTCCTCGCAACTTACGCTGCGAGGACTGCAAGAACGTTAAGCGAAATTAGTAATAAGGGAGTGAAATATGAGTAAAACTTTTAAAGAAGACGACTTGTTCAAAAGAGAAAATTTGGCTAAAGAATTAACTAAAATGATTGAAGAGACAGAGCAGCCTTTTTCAATAGCTATTGATTCATACTGGGGCTCAGGAAAGACTACATTTTTGAAAAAGTGGGAGAATTCACTAAATAAAAAAGGATCAAAAACAATATATATTGACGCATGGAAAGTTGATTATTATATAGATCCCATAATTCCAATTGTAGGATCTATCAATGAATTGTTAGACCTTCAAAATGCTGATTTTAGTGATGTAAAAAGTGCATTTTTAATTATTATGAAAGACATATTAAAAAACGTCACAAAAATAAACTACGATGATATAATTAACTCATTTTCAAACATGACTCGAGAAAATTCTACTCTTTATGTAAATTATGAAGAACAAAATAATTTAATAAATACAAAACTTGCTGACTATGCTGAAAAGAATGGTAAAGTATATTTTTTTATTGATGAGCTTGATAGATGCAAACCTTTGTTTGCAATAAATTTTTTAGAAAGAATTAAACATTTTCTAACAATACCTAACTTTGTTTTTGTATTTTCTGTTGACTTAAAACAATTAGGCGAATCAATAAAACATGTTTATGGAAATATAAATGTAAATTCGTACTTTAGAAAGTTTTTTGATATAACGTATAATTTACCAGCACCAAAATCAAATGTTTATTTTAGATTTTTACTCTCTCAAACTGATATTATTAATGACGATAATAGTGACTATATTAGTGTTTTAATTAAGTTGATTGAACAGAATCCAGTTATAGGATTAAGAGAGTGCGAAAAAATTTATGAAATAATTCGAATTTCAAATCATAAATTTATAAGTATTCCTGAAACAGAGTTCATAATACCGATAATTATTTTAACTAAAGTTTTAGAACCAAATAAATATAGAGAATATATTAGAAAAGAAACAAATTGGGATATTGAAAATGGTCATCTATGGAAGTTGTTTGAAACATATAATTCAGATTGGGATCATGTTGTTAAACTATTCAGCATCCTTGGAGAGATAAATTTCCATAAGAGAGAGGCGTTGGTTCGTGATTTGAAATATAAAAACATAACCATTAATAGGTCAATTGCAGATATTGCAATTAGATGCATTGAATTTGGAGACATTGGTTAACTTCGCTTAACACACAGTCCTCGCAACTAAGGCTGCGAGGACTGCAAGAACGTTATACGAAACAATAAAAGAACGGGGTGATAATTTAGATTTTGAACAATTAATTGCGATGCAATACCTTACACTAGGTGTGAAACTACAAGGGGGCTACATATGAAAAAAATTGTGTTGTATTCTATTGTGATACTTATTATAAGCTTAATTAATAACCCATCTATTGCGATGTCAAGTTTTACTGATGATTCTGATTTGACTTATATATCAATTGATAATACTCATTCTCATGAGAAGTTATCTGAACCCCTTATCACACCAAATGTGGTTGCAGCTTGTCCTTATGGAAATGGAATATGTGATGCAGTTTCAAATGGAACTGGTAAAGTCTATTTGAATGGAAATCTAGTTATTATTGGGGGAGCTTGGCAATGTTCCAAATGTTACACAATATATGTAACTCAGAATTCTCCATTATCGGGCTACCCAATCGGAAATTGGGCTAGCAGGGGCTGGTATTCGCCGATAAGTTATAATGGCTGTATTATGGAAGTTACTTCAATTAGTTATACATCAGCATCATCAATTCCAGGTGTGTCATTCAGGCTACTTGACTTATAAGGACAATCTAAAAACTATTATTTGATTTAAAGACCATACCTAGTGTAAGTTGATTTTGAGGTTTAATAATAAACTTAATTAAGGCGGAGAGGTGAAAAATGATCAAAAATAAAAGATTTATAATTATGAGTATATTAGTTTTTGTAATTTTGTTGTTAGGTATATTTTATTACATATTTTCTAAAAATAATGAATTAAGTTCAAGTGAAAATGTAACTGAATATTTTTTGTTAAAAAGCTATAGCGTCAGCGCTGGGGATATTGAAAAATATAACCGAAACATCGAAACTGAAAATACTATTGAAAAATATGAAGCAAGAATAAAAAAGGAATATTCGGATTACTTCACAGAGAAAGGTATGATTTTATCAATTGCTAATAGAGATACTGAGTGGCTGATTCAAGCCGCGTCAAATTATAAGTTTACAACAACTGTAAAGAATATTACATTAACTATTCGTGAAGAAACTACATCAAAAAGGGTTTATGACTACAAATTATTATTAGTAGTAGAATTAGAAAATAAAGAAATAATTGAAAATGAATACTTTGGGTACATTGAATTTTCATTAGAAAAAAACAAGTGGCTAATTGATAGGTGTAGAATTGATCAGGATTTAAAATCAATAATCAATTAATCGCTTCGTATAACACACAGTCCTCGCAACTAATGCTGCGAGGACTGCAAGAACGTTAGACGAAAGCTAGGTTGAGTTACATAGAGTGAAGCGGTACTCGACTTATTTAAGTAAGGTGGTTATTTGACCTACTTAGTTAGAAAAAATCGAAAAGAAATAAAGTGCAAAAGAGAATAGAAGATCAAAAGAATAAGGTTGTTTTAGTGCGGATCTAGTTTAGGATGCGAAAGTGTGTTTGAGGAAAGTGTTTTCGGAAAATTCGATTTGAGGAAGCAAACGCCTTCGTCTAACACACAGTCCTCGCAACTTACGCTGCGAGGACTGCAAGAACGTTAGACGAAATTCATTAAAATAATAAGGAAAAAAATTGAGTCGTCATCTTGTAATTAATTTACTTATTTATTTAAATTAATCTAGATTTTTGGAAGGAAAAGTTATGAGAGTTCAAATCAAATCTTATAATATAGATAATAATAAGATAATGATCTATGGTGTTACGAAAATCGGAGATTTGAAAGGTTACTGGATATCTACATCTGAGCCATTACTTGACGTTCTTTACGATGTGGAATTGTCGTTGCCTTTAATTAAAGAAGGTAGTTTAAGAATTTTTCAAACAAAAGAAATGTCTGCTAAAGTAACAGCGGATTATGATTACGTTTCATTTAGAGGATTATGTGAGTGGATAGATGATGATATATACGTGATTAGGTTTGATGTAAACTGGTTGGAAATGTTGGAAATAGAGACTGTTAATTTAAAAAAAGATGACTTTATTGAGTTTAAGGTACCAATATCAAGTATTGAAATATATCCAATTAATTTTGATTAAACATATAAAAATCATTCGTGAACTTCGTCTAACACACAGTCCTCGCAACTTACGCTGCGAGGGACTGCAAGAACGTTATGTGAAATCCCAATAGTGATAATAAACATAGAATAGAATTAAAGTGAGGATAAGTGATGAAAAGAACAATAATGATTTTTCCGGAGTTTGAAAACATGAGTGTAATTGATAGTATTAGAGAAAAATTTGATCCGTTAGCTCATCATGTAAACCCACATATTACATTAGTTTTTACATTTGAAAGTGATTTAAGCCCAGAGGAACTGAGAACACACTTAGTGAATAGCTTATCGGATATAGAGATATTTGAGCTGTCAATGTTCAAAATTGTTAAGATAGACAATCAGTTAGGAAAATTTCTCTTTCTTCTATTGGATAAAGGAGTTGACCAAGTAAAGAAAATCAGTTCAAAACTATATACGGGTATATTGGAAGATCATAAACCAGTGTGGTTAAATGAGGAGACCTATTTACCTCATATGACATTAGGCAGCTTTTCTTCTAAAGATGAATTAGAATCGGCATATAGCGAGGCGATGACGTATGATGCTTTATTTAAGACCGTAGTTAAAAAAATATCGGTAGAAATAATTGATGAAAATGAAGATTCAATAGTAGATATTGAGGTTGCATTAATATAAGTTTTCTGAAAGAGACAGAAGTGATATTAATGGATATTAAGAAATTAGGGAGTTCAATATGTAGTTTGAAAGTCAGAGACATAAAAATGAAGAATATGGGACTTCACATAACACACAGTCCTCGCAACTAGCGCTGCGAGGACTGTAAGAACGTTAGCTGAAACCTCAAGAAAAGGAGAAATAACAGTATGACACCAGAGAAAGATCTGCAATACACATTAATTCAATATCTAGAGCTTAAAAATCTAAAGGAACTAAGTAATGTTATTAAACACTCGAGAATTGTATATGATCGGAAATGGGCTTTTTCGGGTGTAGTTAGTAATCAAAGGCAATTAACAATTAATCTAAAAACACCAATTGCATTCAAATCAATGCTTGAAGAAAATATTAAGTTAATTGAAAAAATGATTTTTGAAATATATGAAGATGATGATGACTATTACGCTAATAAAGTTGAAGTAACCGTTCTAGCTTCAAAGGTTACAAAGATTGAAATTGACGAGATTGATCGAGAAATAATTTCAGATTCGATTTATCAAAATTTCATTAAAGAAATTTCAAACATGAAATTGGACTTGATAGAAAAATCGTATTTATACGAAGCTTGCGAATGTGCGATGAGAAATAACATATTGGCTGCAACTACTATGCTGGGGTGTGCTGCAGAGTATTTACTTATTAATTTGTGTAATGCATATTATGAATTTTTGAAAAATAATTATACAAAATCAGAGTATGAGAGCTATGAGAAAAAAGTCATAAATGCTAAAAGTGCATATAATAGATTAGATGAATTTTTAAAAAGAGTAAGTTCAAATGTTGATATTTTTCAAAAGGTTGGGTTTGAAAATCCAATTTTAAATTTCAACTTTTTAGATATCATACGAAAAGTTAGAAATCAATCAGGACACCCAACAGGAGATAAAATTAGCCAAGAAGAGCTGCAAATGACGATAGGAAATTATCAACACTTTATTAAATTGGCGCACAAAGCAATTGATGTATTCCCTAAAATGATATTGTGAGGCGTCAGCTAACACACAGTCCTCGCAACTAAGGCTGCGAGGACTGCAAGAACGTTAGGTGAAAAACTATAAAATAGGGGAGTAAAAATGACCAATAATATTGTGAATTTAATAATCACACTAGCATTTACAATTGTTACAGGTAAATTTGTAATGAAATCAGTTAATACTTATGCAATAAAATATAAACGTCAAGTTTACTATTTAGAGTATTTTAGAAGCATTATGTTCACCTTCTTTATTTTTGTATTATTGATGATAATACCTAAAAATATTGATTTGTTGAAGAATATTGGAATATTAATCTACTTTGTTACAGTTTCTTTTGTTTTAGTATTAGATACGAGAGTAGGAATTAAATTTCAGATATTCTTGAGGAAGATCAAAAGAATGCTTATTCAAAATCTTGTTCTGATATGTACGGCAATTCCTTATTCAATTCTATTATTTTACGTATTTAATAACTATAACAATTTAGGATTGGAAGAAAAATCAAGGTACACTGGTTACTTTATTTTGGGAACAATTCATTTTTTAAGTTTTAGCTATTATGCTGTAAATGTTTTAGAAAAGTTTTATTTAAAAAAGAGAATTATAAAAATAATTTATAAGGATAAGAATGAACAATCTGATATTTTTGATGAAATCTTTGAAAATAAAAATGAGTATATTCTTTTTAAAACAAAAAACAAAGAAAATCAGAAGTCAATAATTTATGAAACAATAATCATTTCAAAAGATGAAGTGAAAAAAGTTCATATAATTTATGAGACTGAAACATTTAATTAGTTCTTCACCTAACACACAGTCCCCGCAACTTACGCTGCGGGGACTGCAAGAACGTTATACGATATTGGGAGTTAGGGTAAGGGCGAGATGGTGTCTTTCTAAGTGATTGGAGTCAATGCGATTGACAAGGATTTTGTTACATAGTGTTTTTAATGTTACGA
Source organism: Fusibacter sp. QWL-12 (assembly GCF_058683495.1). Taxonomy (NCBI): domain Bacteria; kingdom Bacillati; phylum Bacillota; class Clostridia; order Eubacteriales; family Fusibacteraceae; genus Fusibacter; species Fusibacter sp. QWL-12. Next base: position 161,295 of record NZ_CM178745.1, on the reverse strand, counting down.
GTTTAAGATGATTCCGAGATCGTAGTTTAGAAGTTAAAGGGAAATGCCCGAGAAACGTATGGGTCGAAATCCGGTTAATTAGAGTCGCAACCTTTATACTTAAACTGCCTGGCTTTTGTGCATGAAAAACCTGTCTTATTTCAGTCGCTGACGTGGCTCGCTTCTGAAAAAGCGAGGGAAGGGGTCGAAGCCTTTTTTAGAGTGGTTAAGTTTGAAAATCTCTCCACCTGCGTTTCTCGGTCAAGATGGTCCAACATCGTATAACACGCTTTTCCCGAAATTGCTTTTGTCACGGAATTTGCGAGAAAGTAAGGAATGGCTAGAAGGTATTATAAGAGTAGTTCTTGAATATTAAAGGTGAGGGCAAATTCCGCGCCAAGTTTCCCTCTGAAGAGTGAAACACAGCAAGATCGGAAACAGCTAAACCGTTATGTGAAATTTATAAGGGAAAAGAAAGGACAAAAAGCATGGGATTAATGATTCACTCACTAGAAAATATCCCTGAAACAGCAAACAGGGATTACTTTATTTACTTGTTGGATTACGGCTGGAATGAACCGATTAGTAACGCACTCAGAGATAACTTTAACACAATGGCTGATATTGCAGCCACCAATAAAGCTGTTGTTATAAAAGGGACCGTTGGATCTCACTTTAACAATGAAGTTTTATCATGGCACCAGATTAATAACAGAGATGCTGAGGAGTTATTGCCAGCATTATTAATAACTAATAAACATCCAAAATATTTTAAAGAAAATAATGACGGATTTAAGAAAAAGCAAAATTATGTAATACAAGCAAAGAGTAATGATATGGTTATGCTAATTGTACCGTTTAAGAAAATTTGTAAAACAACAAGTGATGTAATAACAATTATCAATAAGATTTTTAATGATATAACCGATAAAAGGGGAATTATTGAGTTTCGTGTTGTTGAAGAAATGAAAAAGGGGTTCGGGGCAGCTATATGTAACGCTGTGATACTTGAACCTAATGTTGGCGGGATTGGTATAAATATAAAATCGTTAATAGAAAGCATGAGAGAATAATAAACTTCACATAACACACAGTCCTCGCAACTTACGCTGCGAGGACTGCAAGAACGTTAGATGAAATTCAAAATGAAAGGATTAAAGAAATGGACAAAAATCGGATACTAGCAATTTTTGCTCACCCTGACGATGAGTATACATTCTCAGGATTAATAACAAAATTGATTAATTCAAATAATGAAGTTGCTTTTATATGTGCGACTAAAGGTGAAGCTGGAAGAATACGAAATAAGCAGTCTGGATTAAACAATGAAGAAATTTCAAAAATACGAGAACGAGAATTTATAAGTTCTTGCGAACATTTAAAAATACATAAATATTATTTTCTAGATTTGATTGATGGCGAATCTTTAAAATGGGATAAAGAAGAATCTGTCGAAAAAATTATTAATATATCATATTCATTTAATCCAACTCATTTAATCAGTTTTGATAAGTATGGCGGAAACGGTCATCCCGATCATAAAGAAATCTCAAATATAACTCATGAAGTGCAAAACCGGTTAAAAAGTACCGAACTAATTCAAATCACAAAATACCCATCAAGTTTTGCTAAAACTAAACTTTGGTGGTTGCCCAAAAAAGTTAAAACAAAAGTTACATCTAAAATTTGTAGAAGCGATTTAGACAGTTATAAATTAATAAAATTAAACAGACAAGAGTTAAAATCAAAGATGAAATTAATTGAAATATATAAAAGTCAATTTCCAGATGAAAAGAACAAGTATTTTGGTCAACCAATTGCATTATTAAAATTATTTGGTAAATATGAGTGCTATGAAATTGGAAGTGAAAGCTTTTTAAAAGAAGTTTAAAGGTGAACTTCATCTAACACACAGTCCTCGCAACTTACGCTGCGAGGACTGCAAGAACGTTATGTGAAATCCCAATAGTGATAACAAACATAGAATAAAATATAAAGTGAGAATAAGTGATGAAAAGAACAATAATGATTTTTCCAGAGTTCGAAAATATGTGTGTAATAGATAGTATTCGAGAAAAATATGATCCGTTAGCACATCATGTAAAACCACACATTACATTAGTTTTTACATTTGAAAGTGATTTAAACCTAGATGAAATGAGAACACACTTAATTAATAGCTTATCGGATATTGCGAAGTTTGAGTTATCAATGTATAAAATTGTTAAGATAGACAATCAGTTAGGTAAATTTCTCTTTCTTTTATTGGATAAAGGAGTTGACCAGGTAAAGAAAATCAGTTCAAAACTATATACTGGGATATTGGAAGACCATAAACCAGTGTGGTTAAATGAGGAAACCTATTTACCTCATATGACTTTAGGCAGCTTCTCTTCTAAAGATGAATTAGAGTCAGCGTATAATGAGTCGATGAAATATGATGCTGTATTTCAGACCGTAGTTAAAAAAATATCGGTAGAAATAATTGATGAAAATGAAGATTCAATAGTAGATATTGAGGTTGCATTAATATAAATTTTCTGAAAGAGACAATAGCGATATTAATAGATGTTAAGAAATAGGAGAATTCAATATGCAGTTTGAAAGTTAGAGCCATAAAAATGAAGAATAAGGGACTTCACATAACACACAGTCCTCGCAACTTACGCTGCGAGGGACTGCAAGAACGTTAGACGAAATAATAATATCAACATATGATTGGAGAAAAAATGACATTAACAACAGATATTTCAAAATTAAATTTTGTAAATAGTGAGAATAGCAGTAAACCGAGCTATGATTTATCACAAAAACAAGTATATTTCTGTATTTACATGAGCGCTAAAGGTGAATTAGCGATAATTGGTGAATTAGATAATAATTATTTGGTTTGGTGTTCATTTTCTAGCGTTGTAGACAAAGAGATAAATAGGGCAATATTCGATTTTGTTTCAAATTCTAACTTTACAAATTACAGTCAATTATATAGAGTGCTTGAGAAAAATAAATATAATGAAATTAAGACGTGGCATCGAATCATGATTACTAGGAGTATTAATGAACCTAATGTATGCTGGTATACTCCATTTGGTGCAAGATATGGAAATGACATAGAAAATCACGGTAAGTATTTTTCAACAGGCATTATTTCTCATTTCAATGAATTAGGTCAAAAATGTAAGTATAGAAATGCTAGTGGTTCATATTTCTCAATTCTAAACTCGTATTTAGAAATATTAAAAAATGAACTAAATGAATTCGAAAAAGATAATAATACGATTCATTACTATAATGTACTTCAACTTATTTCAATACTAAAAGAAGAGAGCTATTTAAAGTTAAGTGAGGATTCAATTATATTAAACAAGTATATTGAATGTCTTGAATTGTGTGATCAATTGTATAACAGATACATGTCGTTATCAAGATAATTTAAAAATTACTTCGTCTAACACACAGTCCTCGCAACTTACGCTGCGAGGACTGCAAGAACGTTATATGAAATTCAGTAGAAGATAATTAGGGAGACACTTTGATGAGTATTTATAATTATGATAGCATGATCATTAAAATTTCATCAGATCAGGAATTTTCATTAAAATCTAAAGATGACAAAACAAATTATTAACATATTCATAAGTTATTACATTCAATTAATGGCGAACAGTATTCAACTAAATACTCTGTAATAGTAACCGACCAAGAAGATAATGTTAGAAATAGTGCAATAATTGTTGCTGATAATGCTGGAATTTTACAACCACATGAAGATAGCGCAGTTATACAAAATAACAAAATAATCATAGTTATAGGATGCTACGTTGTTGCTCTTAATTTACATAGTTTATCGTTAATTTGGTCTTTAACTACTGAGAATTGTTACGAATGTTTTTCTGTTCATAAGGTAGAAAATCGATTTATAGTTTATTGTGAGGGCTCAATTATTGGAATTACAATGGATGGAACATTAGAATGGGAGTTTACAGGGCGAGATATTTTTGTCAGTATAAATGGTTCAAATCCATTTGAAATTAAAGATAATTGGATAGATTTAGTGGATTTTGAAAATAATAAATACAGAGTGAGTTTTGATGGAACTCTCATCGAATAATTAATGAACTTCATATAACACACAGTCCTCGCAACTTACGCTGCGAGGGACTGCAACAACGTTAGGCGAAATTAGGAGTGGTTAGGTAAGGAAGAGATGTGATCGATTAGGCTAAAGTTTGATTGTTCGCATTTACATATTTGGGATTTTTGCGATACTTAAATCCCTTTATAGAATCATTAGAATTAAAGACTCAAAAATGTGATGTTTACAGCTTCATGTTAGAATTCACGAAAAACTAAGTAAGGCTATCTAGGTTTGATAAGTGAAGGTGGGATTAGCTAAAAGGTTATGAAGTGGGCTGGCTACAGTTTTTCGCTCACTTAATGGTTAAAAACTTCGCCTAACAAACTTTTCTCGAAATTGCTTTTGTCACGGAAATTGCGAGAGAAGTTTTTAGGTTATGAAGGAAAATATTACAGTGTGTAGAATAGTTATATTGAGGCAAGTTCCGCGCCAAGTTTCCTCTGAGGAGGAAACACAGTAACTTCGAGAACAGCAAACCGTTATCTGATATCCGAAATTAGACTTACGAATTAAAAGAGACATTGTATTAAGACAAACATCGTTAAGTCAGTTAGCTAATTGAAGTAAATTAAAGAAATAAGTGATGGTGCATATCGAAGGATTTTATTCAACTTATAAGAGGCGAAGTATCAACATGTTAGATCGGAAAAGACAAACTCGCTGACGCTCGAGAAAAGATAAGCTCGCTGACGCTCGTGAAGGGACAAGCTCGCTGACGCTCGTGAAGGGACAAGCTCGCTGACGCTCGTGAAGGGACAAGCTCGCTGACGCTCGGAAGAGACAAACTCGCTAACGCTCGAAAGAGACAACTCGCTTTCGCTCGGAAGAGACAAACTCGCTGACGCTCGAAAAAGCGACAAAGCATTTGTTAGGTTATGTTGTAAGAAAAGTAGAATGTTCCGCTTTGATAGTTGAAGAAAAAATTGTTATCGATCAAAACGGACATCAGATAACACACAGTCCTCGCAACTTACGCTGCGAGGGACTGCAAGAACGTTATAGGAAAGTCAATTAAGGAGGAAAAATGAAAGTAACGATAATTGGAAATGGATTTGACTTAAGACATGGACTAAAAACAACGTATAAAGACTTTTTTAATTATTATACTTTAAATTGTAATGTAAATAATCTGATATACACATATTTAAGTAATAAAAATAATGGTTTCAATTGGGTAGACTTAGAAAATGATTTGCTTATAATGCTTGAGGACTTATCTGACCTTAAAAATAATATTTCAATAAGAGAGAAATCAAATAGTTATGTAATTGATAAAAGAGAGTTTAACAAGACAATGAGTAAAATAAATTTATATAATGCAGTTCAATACATGAATTACTCCTTTTTTAGTATAGATAACTATAACTCTTCTTTAGAAATAAAAAATCCAATGTGGTACGAATTATTAATAGAAAATGTTGATAGAGATTATAGAGAAGTGAAATTAAAATTATTCGAGTATTTACTAAATGTTCAATATGAAATGGATTCAAAGTTTAAGTTACTCGAAAGTAATGAAATTGATATTATTAAAAGTTCTGAAAGAATTTTTTCTTTTAACTATACTAATACTCCTGAAAAGTATGTTGGAAGCAAGTTGAATTATGTCCACGGTTCATTAAATGATGAGATTATTTTGGGAATTCCTTTTTCAAGAAAAATGGATATTAAGAAATTACACAGTATTTTCAAAATTTCACAAAGCATAAAGATGAAAAAGAACTCCATAATATATAAAGATCAGAGAGAAAAACTTGAATTATTTTTTATTGGTTTTTCTTTTGGGGAATCGGATCATTATTTTTTTCAAGAGGTAAAAGATTGGATAACAAAGTATACGTTAAACGATTATACAAAAATGCCACCAATATATTTTAATTTTTATTATCACAATGAAGATGCGATTTCTGATTATCTATATAATCTCAGAGTATTCTTAGGTGAAGAAATGTTGACACGATTCGATATTTCAAAAAGGATTAATTTTATAGCGTACGAGGATATTTGACCTTCCTATAACACATAGTCCTCGCAACTAAGGCTGCGAGGACTATAAGAACGTTATATGAAAGACCAAAATGAATACAAAAAACAAGGAGATGAAAATGCTTATAGATTTGCATGTACACTCAAGTGAAGGATCGAATTGTAGTGATTTATCGATTCATGATACTATAAATATTTTGAAGAATAGAGGTATTGACGGAATGGTCATTACAGATCATGAATCTTATAAGGGATTTGAAGCATACCTTAATAGAAAATGTGAAATTGATAATTTTTTGGTCTTAAGGGGAGTTGAAATAATGACAAAATTTGGTGATATGCTCGTCATACTACCAATAGAAAAAAACATCTTGGACATTGAGGACGTAATAATGCAGTGTATTCATCCAATCGATTTGATTGATATTGTTCACGATCGTGGTGGTATTATTGGTATTCCTCACATGTACCGTGAGCAATTCTATTGTATAGGTACGAGTATTAAAGAACCGATTCTTTTAAAAGATATAATTACCAAAGTAGATTTTATTGAAGTATGTAATGGAAGAGCTACTAAAGAACAAAATGAAAAAGCTAAAATAGTAGCTGAAACATATAATAAAACTCAAGTTAAAGGTAGCGATAGTCATAATAAAAGTGAAGTTGGATTGTGTGTTACTAATTTTAAATATGAAATAGAATCTGAAATCGATTTGATATATGCAATAAAAAACAATTTAGTAGAATAAAGGTCCTTCATATAACACACAGTCCTCGTAACTTACGCTACGAGGACTGCAAGAACGTTATACGATATTGATAGTTAGGGTAAGGGAAAGATGGTGTCTTTCTAAGTGATTGAAGTCAATGCGATTGACTAGGGTTGTGTTACATAGAGTATTTGTATTACGATTCGAAGTTAATTCCGAAATTGTAGTTTAGGAGTTAAGGGGGAAATGCCCGAGAAACGTATGGGTCGAAATCCGTTTAATTAGTGTCGCAACCTTTATACTTAAGTTGCCTGACTTTAGTGCATGAAAAACCTGTCTTATTTCAGTCGCCGACATGGCTCGCTTCTGAAAAAGCGAGGATAGAGGTCGAAGTCTTATAAATAGTGATTAAGCTTGAAAGTCTAGCTACCTGCGTTTCTCGGTCAGGAAATCCAACATCGTATAACACCAAATTCCAGTCATCATCCCGCATTGTTACGGGGTTATTTTATAGTGGCGCAATGTTAAAATTAAAAGTGGAGAAGTCTAAATACAGGACGACTGGAATTTTAAACGTTATCTGAAACCCCAAAATATCTTTAATATGTGAAATTAAACTTACAAATATGTATTAATAGAACTTGTTTGATTTCGTATAAATCAGAAGGGAACAACTAGATGAAAAAGGAAGATAGTAACTTATTTTTTTATCCAGAAACATGGAAAAAATATAGAGAAAAGGGAAAAAATAAGTTTGTATTAATGCCAACTTTTTTTACGGTTCCCTTAGTAACGATATACTTTTTCTTTATTGAAAAAAATACAAAAGGAAATTTAGCAAGTTCTCTAACACTGTCAGCTATTGCAGCATTTATAATTTTTTGTATAAGAATTTCAACGTGGCTCTGGAAAGAATACAAGTATAATCGATATGAGAACAATGCAGAAAAATATACAAAAAAGGATGTTTTAATTTTTATACTTAACTTAATTAGGATTATTGTCATATTAGTATTTTATATATTCATATTATTGTATACGCTCGGTTTTTTCTCTGTTGATTGGAAATCTTTTGTAAATTTCTAGAAATTAGATTTGACTGAATAAATAAATGATTATAAATGAAAAATGGGGCTTCAGATAACACACAGTCCTCGCAACTAAGGCTGCGAGGACTGCAAGAACGTTAGACGAAAGAATAAAAAGTATAAATCATCGAAGAAATACATAAACTGAGAAGGGAGTGATTTCTATGAAAAAAATAATTTCTAGTGTAGCAATAATCTTAGTAATTATAATTGCATTTGTATTTCAAAAGATCAGTTACGATAAAAAAATTATATCTATTAACGATACACTCTTACAATATGAAAATGAAATATCTGATTTGGCTATACTGCAAGAGAAATTAAGTGAAGAAGTTCAATCATTGAATAGAGATAAAAAAATATTATTAGACGAGAATGAACAGCAAGTTAAGCACGAAGAAGAATTGAAAATTAATTTTAGCAACTTGAAGTACGATTTAATGACAAATGATCTAACCTACTATTGGAACTATATATGGGAAGATATCTATATAAGTAGAGATAACATTTCTGAAACACAGATAGATGATATCAATTTTCTATTTCAACCAATGTACAATTATCAGGATTCTTTTATTGTAAATCCTCTATGTGGCTATTTTGCATCATATTATAATGATATTAAGGATATTGATTTAGGTGAGTTTCTAAGATATTCCCCTATTGGTACTGTTCCAAAAGAACTTCCAGAAATCAAATTATTATCCAAGCATCCCAATTGGCCGTTTGATGGGGAGGATAACTTGAATAAATTACCTGTTCCCATTCATAGATTTGAACGAAATAAAGTTCAAAGTTTATTTAGTACATATGCAGGAATAAATCTCGATGAGCTATCAAATAGTGATTTTCATCTATTAATTTACCTTGAAAGTACAGATGCTTACTATAATTACACAAGCGATTTTGGACCAGCGAGCTTTAAATGTAAAACGGTTGAAGTTAAAGATAATACTATTAAACTGTTTGGAGCTAATAAAAATGATCCAGTATTGACAATCGTAAAAATAAATAACAGTTATTTCATAAAATCGCACAATATAATGTAATGTTGATTAAAAGAAAATAGGATTCAAAAATTCCTTCGTCTAACACACAGTCCTCGCAACTTACGCTGCGAGGGACTGCAAGAACGTTAGACGTAATTAGAAAAACAAGTGAGGAAAAACGATGATAGAACGAATGATTGAAATCTTTGAGAAATCAAACAGTAATTTTTTAACAAATGATATTGAGTTACTAGTTACCAGAGTTTCTGAAAGAACACTTTGTGGAGCACTTAGTCAACATATAGCAAGAGTAATATATAACTCGGAATTTTCATCATATTATGTTGATGTAGAATATAACAGAAATAGAAATGGAACTGTTAAAACTCTTTTAAAAACAATCAAAGGATTAAAGGAAGAGGTAATTAGAATAAATTGCGATTTAATTGTACACAGTAGAGGTAGAAACATTCAACAAGACAACCTAATAGCAATAGAAATGAAAAAATCAAATCGGCCTCAAGCTGAAAAAGATTCAGACAGATATAGATTAATGGCTCTCACAAAAGATAGTTATGATGATGTATGGTCATTTGATGGAACAACTTTACCTGAACATGTATGTAGGTACTGTCTAGGTGTCTATTATGAGATAAATTTGTCTGAAGAAGTTATTGAAGTTGAATACTATCAAAGTGGACATATTATTGATGAAAAGAAGATAGATATTAAGAAATATAAAACTAACTACGTCTAACACACAGTCCTCACAACTTACGCTGCGAGGACTGCAAGAACGTTAGATGAAACCTAAAAAAAGATGTTTAGGATTGGGAATTTTGATTTTGTTAAAAGCGTGATGAGCATTTTGATCTTGTTAAAGCAAAAGCATTCAATGAAAAGATAATTGAGCTAACGTTCAAAAGAGCCAAAAAATTATTTAAGCATCATCTAACACGTTGTCCTTGCCATTAAAGCGACTTAAACTTTAAGAACGAAAACCAATATAAAAGTATAAACTACTTAATGCAAAAGGAGTTAACAAATGAAAAAAGACTGGGTTTCAATATTATTATCCTCAATACTAAGTTTTGGTGCTGGCATGTTGCTTTTGTTTGTTGGACTTTATTCATTGTTGTTTATAAGTGGATATAGTGTGGATGTTGGTGAAGAAATGCCTGCATTATTTATACCACTTGGAATAATCATCATTTTGACTTATATTGCACTCCTAATATTTCCATTACTCAATTTGTATAAAAAAATGACAAGCAGAAAAATACAATTCTTAATTATTTGTGCTATATGCTTTTGCTTTGGGATAATTAAATCAGTTCTTATATTTGAAAGATGGAATTAATCATAAATCCGTTAATAATATGAGGTGGGTTGGCTGATTATCTTGTAGGCTGCGAGTATAAAAATAAAAAATATGATTAGCATTGAGAGTTGCGATTTTGTGAAAATTGCGATGAACGTTTTGATTATCTTTGAGTTTAGCAATATATTAAAAGATACTTAGCTTATGCTCAAAATAACAAAAGATAATTTAGGTATCTTGAAATAAGGTTCAAGATGAAATAGGCTTCATCTAACACACAGTCCTCGCAACTAAGGCTGCGAGGACTGCAAGAACGTTATGTGAAATTACACGTGAGGAAGTAAAATGCATGGAGAAATTTGAAATAAAATACTATTTGCATAAGCCATATATACAGGAAATGAGCCAAATGTCAAAACAAGAATTAGAGCATGAGTATGGGAATATATATGGACAATTCACTTTTAACATTGGGAACTATGAATATATTGTATTTATTGAAGAAGGTGTAATTCCCGATGAAATTTTAACAACAGAATTGATAAACGTGCATTTGGAACAACTTGTGAAAGTTGTAAAGACTCTTGAAATCGCGTCTACTGAATATATATATAATATTGAAAATGATTTTACTTGGATAAAATTTGATCGTAAAGAAGATACGGTATCCATTAGTGAATTATATAGAAAACATGATTGGATAAAAGGCGGAAATTCCTTTAATCTTGATGAAGTTTCAAGTGAATACTTTACAAATGCGGAATTAAAAATGGGGCCATATAAAGTGTCATTCAAGCAATTTAAAAATGAAGTCAATTCAACCGTATTCGAGTTTGTAAAAGAAATGGATTCAATAAATATATCTTTGCAAGAGACTAAGGCACTTCACAAGATTATGACATATTATAATCAGTTAGTTAACAAAGACATGTGTAACATCACCTAACACACAGTCCTCGCAACTAAGGCTGCGAGGACTGCAAGAACGTTATGTGAAATGAGTTAGAAGAGCAAACAATTAAAAACAGTAAAATAAATCAAATTGTGATGGAGGTGTATTTAATGAACCATGACTTGTTCATAAAAAAATATTCAAAGTACCTTAAGTTAGGTAGAGGTGGTGCATTTATAGGAGCTGGATTGTCAAGTGGTGCGGGTTATGTTAATTGGAAAGAATTGTTAAGAGATGTGGCAAATGAATTAGATCTTGATATAGATAAAGAAGATGATTTAATAAGCTTAGCCCAATACTATGTAACATACAAGCAAAGTAAAAAAAATATAATTGAAGCTATTATTGAAAACATTAGTTCAAATAAAACACCTACAAATACGCATAATATTCTAGCAAGTTTACCAATAGATACATATTGGACAACTAATTACGATAATCTAATTGAAAGTGCCCTTCTAAATCACAAAAAAAGAACTGATGTAAAAAGAAGAGATAAAGATTTGATGTATCCCGTTAAAGGATCAGATGTGGTCGTTTATAAAATGCATGGTGATGTAACAGAAAGTAGCGATGCGGTTATTACGAAAGATGATTACGAACTATATCAGGATACTCATGGAAGTATGATAAATGCCTTAAGAGGTGACTTGACAACAAAGTCATTTCTTTTTATGGGCTATAGTTTCAGTGATCCTGATTTGATTGCCTTATTGGCTAGAATTAGAAGTATAGTTGGTGAGGAAAAACAGGAACATTTTGCTATAATGCGAGTTATAAAGAGAGAAGAATATCAATCACAAAGTGAGTTTGAGTATGCACAGAAAAAAAGAAAGCTCCAAATTAATGATTTTAAAAGATATGGTATAGAGATTATTGAAATTAATGAGTATTCTGATTTAGATATTTTATTATCACAAATTGCTATACAAGTTAATAAAGAAAATATATTTATTTCTTCGGCCATTGCAGATTCGCAAAAAGAAGTTTTAGATGAATCGTTAATAAGGGGGATTGTTAAACGAGTTTTGGGATTATCAGAGGGGTCAAAAATAATATGTGGATATGGTTTGAATGTTGGCTCTTTGATAATTGATGAGACAATGGAATATATTAAAGTTAATGAAGAGTTTAAGTTTGAGGAAAAATTGAAATTGTATCCGTTTCCAATTGGTCTATCAGAAAAATATTCTTTGTATCGACAGCTCATGCTTAGTGATGTGGGAGTTTGTATACTATTATATGGGACTAAAGATAATGAGGATAAAGTAGTACTTTCGCAAGGTATGAAAGAAGAGTTTGAGTTAGCTCGTTCTAATGGAGCATTGATTATTCCAATTGGGATTACTGGAGGAAGAAGTTTAGAAGTTGCTAATCAATTAATTGCAAATAATTATCATTCAGAGGACTTGGAATATCTGAAAAATGAAACTCAATATGATTTGATAGTTGAAAGAATAATGAGTATGATTCATGAACATATTAAAACCGTTGAGGAGGTTAATTAGATGGCTAGAAGAGTTTTTATTTCGTTTAGATTCAGTGACGGGAAAGAGTATAAGGAAGAGTTATGTGAGTTGTTTGATGAAAGTGAGGATGTAATTGATTTCTCAGAAGATGAAGACCGATCACATATGACAGATGATTCAATAAGAAATTATCTTTATAAAAAACTTAAAAGGACAAGCGTAACTATTGTAATATTGACGCCTAATGCAATTGAGTATTATAAAGATTTCTCGACAAACAAATATGATGACTGGATGTATGATGAACTACGTTATTCATTAGAGGATAGAGAAAACAACCAAACAAGTGGTATTGTTGCAGTTTATACAGAAAATGCAAAGAGCTTATTATTTTCTACAAGTAGCCATAAGTGCAATGAATGTAATGAAACTTCAGAAGTTAATCTGCTACATTATTTTAACAATCTTGTAAGAAAAAACATGATCAATATTAAAGTAGATTACAAAAAAAATAGATGCCAAGGCATATATGATAGCTTAGAAGATTCTTATATTTCATTAGTAAGTATGGATGATTTTAAAAACGATATTGGAAAATATATTGACAATGCTATATCTAAAAGAGATAGAAGAAATCAGTTTACATTAACAAAACGAATGTAGTCGAATTAATGTATTTTGAAGCAATTGAGTATTAGCATTTAAGAGGGGTTGTAAATAATAATTGACGTTTAATATTGATCGTTTCATAAATTATTAAAAGAAGAGCTATAGTTAAAGAGAATATAATTATCACTTCACATAACACACAGTCCTCGCAACTAAGGCTGCGAGGACTGTAAGAACGTTATACGAAACAAGGAGGGACTATGAAATATATAGGCATTGCCGCATTAATTTTAATTGGAGTAATTATATTCATTAAAAGTCCATTAAGAGTTAAAAATGATAAATTAAATTCCGAATCAAGTATCAATGAAAATGCCATTGATTATATCGAGGAAAGCATTAAAGAATTCAATAATTTTGAGAAAATAACTTACCTGACAGAAGAATCAATGAATGCTATTCCAGATGAAAAAATTGAGTATGCACTTATGAATTACATTTGGGAACAGAAACTAACAGATTATGATAAGGAAAAAGAAATAATTAGTTCGTTACCGGATGGATTGATAATGCTTTATTCAACATGGATATTTGAAGCAGAAGTTAACAATGGTGGATTCAATCAATATTTTTATAATTCATCAAATCAATTTGTTGAAGAAGCTTATGTAGGATTATTAGAAATTGGAGCAGTAAAACATGCAGACTTGATCAAACAAGCAGTTGATATTTTTAATGATGAAATAGATATGCAATTAAAAATGAGGGAAATAGGAACAATTGAAGCATTTAGTGAGTCTTATGAACTTACAAAATTGAATGAAGTTGACAGTATGTTTTATTCAATTGATGAGAATTTAAGTGAGTTGAGAATAAAATATATTCGTGAAAACACAAAAAAATTTATAAAGAAATAATTGCTTCGTATAACACACAGTCCTCGCAACTTACGCTGCGAGGACTGCAAGAACGTTAGGCGAAAGCACAATAAATGAAGCATATCTACATATAAAGAAAATGTACAAATATAAAAAATAACATAAGAAGAGGAAACTATATGAAAATTGCTGATACATATAAAGATATTTTGAAATGTAATTGTTCTGGAAACTATGAAATTGATGATAAAAGTTTTATATGCAATTCGTGTAGTCACGAAATTGAGTTTAAAAATTCATATATTGGTTTATTCGCGAATGACGAAGAAAGACCTTTTTGGTCAATGCATATGCAGACAATGTTTAGAGAACATGGAATCGTTTTAGAAATGAATAGTAAATATAACGCTTTTGACAAGTATTATTCAAAGAGAGAAGTGGCGTTAAATTTTTTCGATCGAATATTAGACAATGGGAAAATTATTATTGACCTTGCAAGCGGGCCATCGGGATATTTCGGAACAGTGATTAAGAAATTAAGAGATGATCAGTTATTTATTATAACTGATGGAAGCCCTGATATTCTAAAAGCTCACATGGAAGCAAACAAAGAGAAAAACAATATTGGTTATATTGATTTAGATTTAGACAAGCCTTTACCATTTAAGAGTGGTAGTATTGATAATTTTATGGGAAATTATCTTGGAAATGTGATGGAATATCAGCAATTAGTTTCAGAAGTTTATAGATCTCTAAAAAACGGAGGTAGATTTTCTGTTATAGAAATCTTCTATGAAAAAGGAAGTGAAACTGCTTTAGAACTAGGACTAGAAAATAGATTATATGCTGATTTCGATAAATATATCCAGTATTTTGAAAGTGTTGGTTTCAAACTTGAATGCAAAGGAACGATTGAGCATATAGTTGGCAAATTAGATCCTTCAGATTCATTACCAAGAAATGACACTGATAAGAGCGAAATTATTGCATTTAGCTTTTACAAGTAGGATTATAAATAAAATAAAGTGCCTTCGCCTAACACACAGTCCTCGCAACTAAGGCTGCGAGGACTGCAAGAACGTTATACGAAACACGAGGGGAGTGAATCGATATGAGAACTGTTCTAATGGACTTACAGGGAACACTGGGAGGTGATCCTATAGGAGACATAACAGACTTTGAGTTCTATCCAAATGTATTAAAAGGTCTAAAACTTCTTCAGGATGAAAACTATCGACTTGTTATAGTAACAAATCAAAGTAAAATATCTAAAAATATAATCACTATAAGTAATTACGAAGCAAAAAAATCTGAATTACTTATAGAAGCAAAAGAGAATGGGATTGATAACTTAGAATTTTATTGTTGCCCTCATTCAAAATCAGATGGCTGTACATGTAGGAAACCAAATATTGGTTTATTTGATGAAGCGAATAAGATTAAGAAAATTGATATTGAGAAAAGTTATATGATTGGTGATATGGGAATGTTTGATATGGTATTCGCACATAATATTGGACTAAAAAAAATATTAGTTTTGACTGGTGTTGGTGAAGGGAGTTTAAAAGAATTTCGACACACATGGCAAGATATAGAGACTGATTATATTGCTGAGGATTTCTTTGAAGCAGCAATATGGATTAAAGATAATTCAAGTGAAATTGGTTAAGTGCTTCGTATAACACACAGTCCTCGCAACTTACGCTGCGAGGGACTGCAAGAACGTTATACGAAAGCTAACAAGTAATTATTTCATAAACAGGGAGGCTACATGGCTAATAATTTAGATATAGAAGAAGCTCTATTAATGTCAAAAAAACTATGGGAAAAGCATAAAGACATATGGTGGTCGATGCAGCCAGAACATGGTAAAACATATATTTTGTATATGATTGAAGAGATTGGCGAAGTAATATCAATAATAAAGAAAAAAGGTGAATCAGAAATCATGGAAAACACAGAAATTCGTACAAGGTTTATTGAAGAAATGTGTGATATTATGATGTACTATTCAGATGTTCTTAATAGGTTTGATGTTAGTTCCGAAGAGTATTCTGAGGTATATCGGAAAAAGTTCGATAAAAATATGAAAAGAGATTTTAAGAAAGATCATGAAGAAAGTTAAAATGTTTAGCCTTCGTATAACACACAGTCCTCGCAACAAAGGCTGCGAAGACTTCAAGAACGTTATGTGAAATTATTTCAAAAAAACTGCAGTAAAAAATGTGAAATAGCATTTAAATTTGAGTGACAAGGAATACATTATGACAATAGTTTTAATAATTACAATTATCCTGTTTCTGATTATTATGGATAGATATCTAAATAAGATTCAGTTAAAAAAAGATTCACAATATGAAATCAAATTAGAACAATTAAAAAACAAACTAATAATTAGGAGAATTGTATATATAATTGTGTATATCGTGCTGTTTATTTATGCAAGTTGGTCTACTGATATGAATTTTAAATTTTCAACAGTTCCAGATTATGAATCAATAAATCTATACAAAAATGATGGACGGATTATATTTTCACAAGATGCTGAGGAAATATTTGTAAAAAAAGCTGAAGGTGATACCAATGGTCTAACATGGGGTGGCGTTTTTATAATAATAGGATGCTTCGGATTGTACGCCAAAGCATCATTTATTACCGCAAGATTACCAATAAATTCTCTAGGAAATATCCAATATTTTATCAATATTATTCTAATATTGTTCGGTCTTTATATGATGATTAGGGCACCATTGTATGAGCATATGGATTGGAAGTACAATGTAGAGTACAATTACAATGATTTTTTAGAAGAGTACCATTTAGAAGAGCCAAGATAAAAATAATAAATATAACTTCACATAACACACAGTCCTCGCAACTTACGCTGCGAGGACTGCAAGAACGTTAGGCGAAACTCGGACAAAACAGTATAAACCATAATGACAATTAATTCTATTGGTAATAATATAATGAAGCATATCAAGACCAATGCAATTGGAGGGAGATTAAAATGATAAGTAAAAAGACAAAGATTTTATTATGCTTAGGTTTATTTATAATTGTGTTGATTTTTGCTGGAAAAATGATACTTGAGAGAAGTCAGGGAAACAGGACTGAATACATAACCTATAAAGAATATCAGTCGTATAGTAAATTAGGAATTGTTTATGATGGAAATGAATCAGAGATATTTGATTTTCTTAAAAAAAATCTGATGATAGATGAGTTAGAACTGTTGGTTGATAGAGAAAACATCGTTACATATAAGAGTATTTTAGGCTATAATTTTGAATTTATAAAATCACATCTAATTGATTGTAAAGAAATAACTGAAATTCTTGGTATAAAAGAAACAAAAGAAGGTGAATTTGTAAATTTTACTATTGATTATACCAATAATCGTAACAAGAGAATAATTTTAGAATACACTTATACTGGTATTGTTCATAAAACATTTGAAGAGAATAATCATATAGTTTCAATAGGTAGTGATTTAAAAAAAATAATTTACAGTAAATAACTTTAAGTATCTAGTTTGTTAACAATATTACGAGCATCGCCTAACACAAAGTCCTCGCAACTATGGCTGCAAGGACGTTAGATGACATAACCCATTTCAGAATAGGATCAATTTGATGAAGGTGATAGATGAAAAGTAAAATTATTAATCAGAAGCAATTTAAAATTTTATTTGTCGGTGTATTAATCTGGATAACTTTATTTGTTACAGATTTCGTCAGAGTTAAAACTGATCACAGACCAATATTTTGTATTCCAGTTGCAATCTACAAGGATGGTGGAAGCATTGATTATGTTGGTGTTCTATATAAAGTGAAGAAAGAAGTATATGACTATGAATTAGCAATCTCGGGAGAAGATGAAGGATTTATCTATAGTATTTCATCATGGTTTGTAAAAGAATATTAAATGGAGATTTATTATGAAAAAAAGAATAATATTAGGCATATGCGTATTATTTACATTTTTGCTTATAGTGTTTAACTATGAAAAAAAAGAAGATATAAATTATCCGAATGATTTCAATTTTACATATAAGTATGGCGTCAATGGAAAAGAAAGTATAGATACATATAATGAAATTTTGAAGTATGATTCTGTGGAAGGTATCCTCGAGCTTGAGTTTAAGCTGAGTACAGAAGAAAAAAATCGAATATTTTTAAAAATGAGCCAATTAAACTTTATGCAAATACATTCCGGTTTTCCGAGATTATTAAAGGTGGACATAAATCCTATAAGTGTATCTGAATTAATTGCAGAGTACCAAAATGAAAAAAATGAGGTGCGATGGAGCACTTTGAATTTCAACTTTTCTAATTTTGAGGATCCAACTGAAGGAAATGTGGAACTAAAAACAATAAAAGAAATTGGTGATTTTATTGAACAAATCATAAATGAAAGACTAAAAAATATGGACTTACCAGATAAGCGCTTATATTTATAATCAAATTACTTCATCTAACACACAGTTAACGAAATTTACGCTACGAAGCTGCAAGAGCGTTATACGAAAGCCAATGTTAGTTACTAATTGCTCGAGTTAGAATAATGTAAATCTATGAAGCAGTTAATTTTAAGTACAATTTAAATTGAAAGAATAAGAACATTAATAGTATAGAAAGATAAAAGAATAAAAACACTAATTTTTAGGAGAGCTAAATGTCTTATGGTATTCTTGTTTTTGGATTAAATGGAAGCGGTAAAACAACTTTAGGAAAAGAACTTGCTTTCAAACTAAATTACAAGTTTATGGATATTGAAGATTATTATTTTGAGCATTCCAAAGTACCTTATAGTGTACCGCGTACAAGAGAAGAGTGCGCCAGTTCAATACTATCAGAAATAAGAAAAAATGAAAAATTTGTCTTATCAGCAGTTACAGGTGATTTAGGAAGAGAAATAATTACATCAATAAAATTAGGAGTATATATTTCAGCTCCAAAAGATGTTCGTTTAATGCGGATTAGACAAAGATCAACTGAAAGATTTAGAGATAGAGTTAAGCAGGGTGGGGATATGTACGATTCAGAAGAAGCGTTTTATAGGATGGTTCAAAAACGTACTTCTGATAAAATAGATAATTGGTTAGAAAAGGTGTCATTACAGATAATCGAAATTGATGGTCTTAAGAGTATTGATGAAAATATTGATTATATTATGCAAATATACAAGAAATACATTTAAATAGTTGGCATTCATATAACACATTGTACTCGAAACTTAAGCTGAGAGGAGTGCAAGAACGTTAAGACATATCATAAGGAGGTGGAAAATGGACTTTGAAAAGATAATTTTAGTAAACGATAAATTAAGGTTGAGAAAACCCCAAAAATCAGAATGGATAAATGCTTTGCCATGGTATAGCGATAAAGAGGTATTGTTAATGTCTGAAGGAATTTCAGCCCAAAGTTATGGATTTGATGATATCAACAGAATGTATAGGTATTTAGAAAAAGTTGGACATCTGTATTTTATTGAAGTATTAGAATCAGATTGGTTAGCAGTCGGTGATGCAACATTTTCGAAATCGAGTTTACCAATAGTAATTGGTGATGAGCGATACAGAGGTAAAGGTATTGGAAGATCAATAATAATGAAATTTATTGAAATAGCTAGAAATATTGGAATAGAAGAACTTAGGGTTAAGGAAATTTATCATTATAATAAGAAGTCACAAAATTTATTTAAGAGTTTAGGCTTTGAGGCTGAAACGGTAAATGAAAAAGGTTCAAGTTACAAATTGGTTTTGTGATACGACAAGTTCTCGCAACAGTTGATTTAGGGCAACTGAAAAGATGCAATTAAATGATGCACTATTATACTGGATATAAAATTAATGCCCAAAAAGTAATATTTGAGAATGCGTCATGTTAAAGGGAAAAAAAGTTAAAGATATTTTGGGGGACGGTGTTGTATATGAGAGAATATAGAAAACTACAGATATCAGATATACCATTAGTTATAAATATGGAGGGAGATTTTAGAGATAACTTTATTTGTAGAGAAAATGCAAGACAATTTCTACTTAACCCGAAGAATTGGATTTTTGCTTGCATACAGGACAAACAGATAATTGGTTTCGCATATGGCTATGAGTTAAATCGACTAGATAGTAAAGGAAATATGTTATATATTCATGAAGTGGGTGTACTACCACAATTTCAACAACAAGGTATTGGTTTTCAATTGCTAAGCAGTATTAAAAATCTATGCAAGTTGACTGGAATATGTAGATTTTTCTTGTTTACACAAAAACACAACATTGCTGCTTGTTCATTATATGAAAAAGCTGGTGGTGATAAAACGCATAATACATTTGAAGATGATGTGACTTATTTCTTTACTACTCTCGATTAAGGTTATAGTTGATAAATTATTTAATTCTGAAGAATACTACCCCAAATATAAATTCTGATAGGAGAAAATAAAGTAATATCAGACTTGATATATAAGAAGCATGGTAAATCAGGAATTACATATTCAATCAACGAAGAGTCCAAAGTAAATTTTATAGATGTGGAGGTTTTATGAAAACAAACAGTTGGTTAGTTGCCGCAATAATTTTTTTAGGAATATCAATAATTTTCAGTGGTATATTTATTGGAACATCAATAAAAGCAGAGAATCAAGTAAATGAACCCGAAATAAATGAAGTGTATTTATTAGATTTAGAAGGTGCATCAAAGTATTTAGGGTTATCTACTGATGATATGAATGAGATAATATTATACTCTGATAAGCTATATGATCAGGGAATTCCATATTTCAAAATTGGTTTGAACAAATATTTCAGTAAAGAGGCTCTTGAACAGTGGATTTTAAAGATCTCTGAGCTGCATACAGAATTCTAATTTTAGAGGTTAATATGAGAAAAGGGATAAAAGCAAATCTAAAGAATAATAGATAAAAGTAAATTGGAGGGTGGATGAAAGTTGCTATTTTACTTTCTGGGTGCGGTATAGGTGATGGAAGCCAAATTGAAGAAGTAATACTTACATATTTAGCTCTAGATAAATATCAAATTGATTATGTTTGTTTTGCACCAGATAGAGTACAGATTCACACTTATAATCACTTATCTGAAACTGTTGATGTAGATGAAACGCGCAATATTTTGATTGAATCTGCAAGGATTGGAAGGGGACGGATTTTCTCCTTGAAATCAATTAAATATGATGAATTTGATGCGCTTATTATACCTGGCGGACAAGGCGTATTTAAAAATTTGTCGGATTATTTTTTTGCTAAAGATTCATATAGTGTTGATGAAGAAGTAGATCAATTAATAAAGCGATTTTATGTCAGTCAAAAACCAATAGGTGCTATATGTGGCGCATCATTACTTGTAGGTAGAAGTTTGCTAAACGAAGTTAACAGTTTATATTTGAGTACAAGCAACAATTCATTTATGAAAATCTTTGAAAATAAAAGAATAGAGTTCATAAATACAAAATCTTCCGAATGCCTAGTTGATAAAATAAATAAGGTTATTTCTACACCTGCATTTATTGGATCACAAAATTTGTATGAGATTATGCATGGTATTGATAATTTGGTAAAAAATCTAATAAGTGTACATGAAGATGAAAATTAAAAACACACAGCCCTAGTAACTTACACTATTGGAACCTGATATGAAATTAAAGGAGAAAAATATGACTCAACAATACTTCGATGAAAAGTATATAAGAAGAGCAAATGCATTAGCACAAAAAGCAAAAAACAAAGGTGAAGATCCCTTTGGTGCGGTACTTGTGAAAGACAATGAAGTAGTATTTGAATCGCATGATGGTTGCATAGAGTTTTGTGATCCTACATTTCATGCAGAAAAAAGGTTGATATCAGAATATTGTAGATTACATAAAATCATCTCCCTAGAAGGCTATACTCTTTACTCAAGCACAGAGCCATGTTCTATGTGCAGTGGAGCAATTCATTGGTCAAAGATTTCGAGGGTTGTCTTTGGTGTTAGACAAGAAAAATTAAATGAGAAGTCTGGTGGAATTAAAAAGTTTACAGCGAAACAAATCCTTCATCAATGTGGCAAGCCAATTGAAGTAGTCGGTCCAATTTTGGAAGAGGAGTGTTTGCAGACGTTTTCAGGATATAAATTCAGGATGAAAAAGGAAAGAATAAAAGAGCATTTAGAAAGGAAAAGAGAATTGTAAACTTCATCTAATACACAGCTCGCGCAAATTACGCCGTGATTGCTAGACTATATGCTAACGATAAATGTATAGACGATGATATTTGATTAAAAGAAGGGCGTTGTAATGAAGAATGATAAGATAATCAAGTTTAGATTATTGATATTATTATTAATATTTATTGTTACTATTGCTGAATTAATTGTCATTTACAGATTGAATGTAGATTATAAAGGCATATATGAAGCGTTCGTTTTTGTACCTTTTATTTTATTGCAATCCTTTATTTGGTATCAGGTACTGCTAAAGAATAACACATCAAAATATTATAAGTTGAAAATAGTTTGTATGGTTTTAATTACTATATTTATACCAGTATCAATACTCACAACAGTACCTGAATATACATATCAAGAGGGTAAAACAATAATTGAAAGTAGTAATAATTTCGATAGTTCATATTATTTTAGTGAAAATTACAAAGGAGTTAACACGATTCCCGTCAGTGATAATCCAAAGGGACTTCTTGTTACAAATCGAGCTTACTATTACGCTTTAAGTAATGGAACAAATGATATATTTTTTATAGTGAGTCCGGTAGATGGTAGTTTAGTTCAATTAGCTAATGATTTTACAAAGAAAAATGAAGTTAATAATTAATATAAAGGAGCAAATAAATGATTAAATATATTAACACCATAAGTGGCATTACGTCAGATAACTTAATAGGCTTTTTCCAAATCCACCCTCTCCAGAAAAACATTTAATAATACTCGAAAAGAGCTCGTATATTTGGTTAGCTGTAGATAACGATACAAAAAAAGTTGCGGGTTTTGTACAGCAATTAATAAATAAAGAAGGTGATTCTAATTGAAAAGAAATAGCGCACTCCTCGTAATTCTGCTGGTGATACTTTCAATTTTTACATACATAAAAATAAATGAGTTAAAAGAAACAAGAGACGAAAATATAAGTCTCAAAATTAAAATTGATGAGCAAAATTATGAGTATGAAAAACTAAAAAATAAGTACCGTATTGAATATGAAATTCGTAATCTTGTGGATATAAAAGCAAGGGGGATTTACAATGCTTTAGTGTCATCGGATATTGATTATTTAAAAACAGAAATAGCAATGGGCGTATTAATAGATAACGACAAAATAACTTTTGAAAATGGTAATTTATATTCGTTTTCTGAAATGAGTAATAAATATAGCTTAAGACAAAGGTATTTTGAATTATCCGAGGATAATTTGAGTTTTATAACAGGATATGAAGTGATTGTTGAATCAGTGGATTCTATAATTATTTGTATCATGGCGTTTTCATATCAAGAAAATGACTGGAAACTAAGTAATATCTACTTTGATGTTTGATGGCGTAATCAAATTGTGATTTGACCAAGAGAGCTTACGCATTGGACAACCAAAGAAGATAGTGTGAAATCAGATTATGAAGCGTTTTATGAAGAATATATTTTAAATCGTAAGAAAGAAATTTCATCTCATGAGCATTACAGTTTTTTACTGGGTTATTATACACACTTGATCACAGACGTGGAATATAATTATTATATGCATGATGACAAAAGAGTTAAAAATGTGTGGATCCGTATTAAAGCGAATGAAAAGTTAAGGGAACTTGCTAAAGGCTTTTCTGAGGATTGGACTTCTGTAAAAAGTCTAATATCCACAAGAGATCGAATGCATGAGATATTTTCAATGGAGTTAGAATATCTCTATAATAATCCTACATCCGGGTATTTAACTGAAATCTTAACCTTAGAAAAATTCCCCGATTATATTGATTATTTGCCTCACGGAAGTATCGTCCGAAAGATTGGCGTAATGGGACGTTTACCAGCAACGAATGAAAATCTGTGTAATCCAATAGCAGTTTCAAGAGATGAGTTATACTCATTTGTTGAAAAGACAGCTTTGCTCGTAATAAATAAGCTAAAAGTTAAGAAATTGATTTGAAATATTACGAGTCGGTTCGATGTCATTAATATTGTTCAATTTGAGTGTGCAATACAATTAAAAATGTATTCAAATAATAAAGCGGAGGTTACTTATGGCAGGATTTGGGTTTGATTCAGGTAGCATAAAGGCAAATGATAAAAGTGGCGACATGAATTAAGTAATTCAGGTTGTACTCACAAAAAAATTATTGGAACAGGTTCAGGAGTTTCTTTAATGCATTAAAAAGCTTTAGATGCAACTAGGTATAAAATACTTTGTCCAATATTAAATGGAATTTCAAGTATGAAAGGGTGAATATGAAAAGTGATTTTTATATTGGCAGATACGCACTAATAGAATTATTCACTAGAGCAGATTGCATGAATGTAAATCTGATTTATGATGATATAGTTACAAACAGTGAATGTATAGCTACAATATTACCAGCATGGTGGATGTTAAATTGGGATTTAGATGTTACAAATGAAAGATCGGAGTTTTGTGATAAATACAATATGAGTCCGGAAAAAATGGACGAGCTGTGTAAAGAAATAACAAGTTTATTTGATAAAAAACAGTTGGGATATCCAAATGCAATTTTTAATATTGTTACTGCAAGGTATTTGTATGATAAATACTTTTCTTATATAGACCGAATAAAACTTATTGGGATTGGTCTGGAAATAAGTGAGGCAAATAATTATTTAGAACACAATAAACCAATAGGAGAAAATGAAGGCGAGTTAGGTGTATATCAATTGTTAAAGAAAAAATTATTAATTGATACAAGTAAAATCATTGGATATGAGATATTAGGATATGATTTAGGAATTCTACATTCAGTATTATGTAGTAATCTAGAAACAGAAATATTTGATAAGTTAAATATTAAACCAAATAAATTTGGATTGTTTAATTCTTATGAGGAAACCTTAAAAGCGTGCAAATTTATTCGAGAAGAATGTGATGCTGAAAACGCTTTATGGCAACCTTGGATAGTTTGTGAGTTTAATTTGAAAGATGGAAGCGAGAATTAGCCTCCATAATAACTCAAAATCTCACAACTAAACGCTGTGAGGACTGAAAGAACATTATGAAAAGTTCAGTCAAAACTTTACAAAGTGAGAGGAATTATATATGAATGTTTTATTAGATAGTCCAAACTTTCATGAAGAATGGGCCAAAGAAAGATTTTCAAGATTTTTAGATAAAACTACAAGAATTACAATTTTTCCTTTCGCTTTCCATGAAGAATGGGTCAGAGATAAGAAGGCATGGTATGATTGCTACGATAAAAATAATGGTAAATTTTACAATGAGTTGGTAGTTCCTTTCCTTCATTTTGGGGTGAAGGAAGAAAATATTAAACTGATTAACTATTTTGAAAACACATCTGAAGAACTTTCAAAAATATTGAATAATACGGATATTATATATTTTAATGGAGGATTTCCAGAAAAAACTATAAAGAGGTTAATTGAGTTGAACATGATTGACTTAATTAATTCATTTCAAGGAATTATTATGGGGTGGAGTGCTGGTGCAACTTTGCAGTCAGCAGATTATTACATATCGCCAGATAAATATTATAAAGTGTATAGTAGGCATAGCGGATTGAATCATATTAGTGAGTTTGCCGTACAAGTTCATTACTCAAGCGAAAATACACAAAATGAAAGTATCGAAAAGTTTATTAAGGATACTGGGTTAAGAGTATATACTTTAGAGCGTAATAGTGCAGTTATTTTAAATCGTGGAGAAATAGAATTGATCGGAAATGCTAAAGAATACAAAGCGTTTTTGTATTGAACTTCCCATAACACATAGTCAAAGCAATTTACACTCTGAGTACTATTAGTGCATCAGGTGAAATTGTTATTATAAATTGCTTATTGGAGGAAATTATGAGTAAGACAAACTTTGAAGAATCTATTTTCGAATCAGTAAAAAAAGTGATTGGGAGCTGGAACAGTGATTTAGTTAAGGAAATTTATGCTATATCTTTTTTTATTTATGATGATGAAGATGATTGTCGCAGACCTACACTAACACTAGGATATAATACAGAAACTAATTATTTGGATTCTATTGAAAGTGCTTATGATAAAGACGAGGCAAGGTGGAATTTTGCTTTTTGGTTACATAATAAGGAATTGATATTTGGTTCAGATGAAATATCATCTGAACAAGTCAAGAAATGGATACAGGAACAAGATTTATATTTAACAGATGAAGAAGTTGAATGGGATGAAAGCGAAAAATATTTTGAATATGGGGAAGAAATAACCCAAAAATTTGTTCAAACTTGTGTAAATGTATCTAAAAGACTTCATACTGATGGAATAATAAAAAACAAGTTTAATAAAGATATACCAATAGTTATACATGAATTAGAATACTACGATGTAATTGCGAAACAGACGGTTGAAGCAAATCCACCTAAAATAGCTGATGAGTTTGCTGAATGGATATTTTCTATGTATAAATAATAATTTGATTTAAGTACGCATTCATTTACGCTACAACACGTTAGCTAAAATCCGATCCAAATAAAACCAAAGTTCAACAGATTAAAATGTGTTATAACTGAATTGTCAAATGACTGTCAATAAAGGGGGGCAACTTGGAAAATCAGTTTAAGCTTACAGAAATTGATGCATGGTTATTATTATCCATATTATATTCTAAGAAAAAGAATGGAACCTTTGATTTAAAGCATGTAATTGAGGTGGGGGACATTATTCAGCATTCAATCTTTGAATATGAGGAAATCAACATAGGAATCGGAAGATTAATTTTAACTGGTTATCTTTCTATTTCTAAAGAAAAAATAACTGTTACTGAAGAAGCGGAAAAAATACTTAAGGCAATAGAAATGAGGGAAGGAATTGCTTCTCCAATTAAAAGATTTCAGCAGCTAAAAAAAGAACTACAAATTATTGAAAATAATGTTGAATCTGGTATCCGGAATGAAAATTATTCAATAAACTTAACTGAGTACATATCAAAACAAGAATATCAATATGCAATTAAAGGTGAAGTTAAGCGAGTCAATTTTCTAAAAAAGCTTCTAAAGATACTGGCAATTAAAAAGGGTAATTAAAACGATAAAACTATATAGGAGGATTGGCTCTGGAATTGAGGGATTGAAAGGTGGAGCTCATTACTTAGAGAATGATGAATATCTTATTACTGTAATGATGGAAAATTTATTTAACAAATAATAGTAAATATCGAAAATCTTAGTGCCTTAATGATTATGAATCAAGAAAATTTAAGTGATGTTGGTCAAGTACATAGTATAACAAATTGATTGGAGTCTCTATGAAAAAGTACATAATTATAACTCTTTTATTAACGATAGCTTTAACAGGCTGTACTTCTAAAGAAATTGAAGCGTTAAATAATAAGTATGAAGAAATAATCAATGAAAACAATAAAATAAAGCAAGAGTTAATTGAGAAATCAAATGAAAACGTGAAATTAGAATCGATTATAGCTCAAAATAAAATTGAAATTGAAACTTTAAAAGAAAGTATATGGATGATTAGATATTCCTCAGAAGCGAGATTAGATGACTTTAACGACAGTTTTAATTTACTGGATCGTACATATAAGTTTCATACGCCTTACATAGTGAGGGATGATTGGTATGTCATAAGTGATGAAAACTTCAAACTTGAATTGTTGGGATATGAAGATGCTTTAAAGGTTGAAATTTGTATGTTTAGAATGAGTTCTGATGAAGAGATTAAAACTTTATATGTTGACAACGATTCTTCAGATGGGTGGATCTATAAAAACAACAAAATCAGTGAATACATAAACAAGCAAATACGAGGTCCAAAAAACTCAATATCCTATGAACCAACCTTTGTGATTTATGCAAAAGTATATTATGAAAATGGTAGCGTAGTCCAGACTTCAAAATTACCTATTTATTATTTATAAATTGAAATGGAAGACTTTTCAAAGCATATTTGAATTTAAGCTCTTTTGTATCAGCTGTATTATCATTTAAATGAGTTTTATCAAATTATCACTAGAAGGAGAAGATATGAAAAAGAAGATTCTAATATCAGTAGTATTATTATTAATTGTTATTACATTTGCTGTGGTTATCATTGATCCTAAGCAAAACACAATCGACGAAGCGCTGAATCTGTCACCTAATTTGAATTATGAAATAATACATATCGAGGAAATTAACAATAGAGTCATTGTTTTAACTAAAATAGATGATGTCATACAGTTTACAATCCTTAAAAAAGGACTTATTAATTATAAGCATTTGTATAGTGGCTATATGGGTGATTATCAACGCGTACTCGATGAACATAATATTGTTGTTTTTGAACTGCCAAAAGTGTATATGAAGAACAAACTGTATTGCGTAGGACTTGTTTCAGATTCAGCCATTACTAATATAGAATTTTCGGACCAAGTATCGAAGATCGAAAGCCAAACGATTAACCTAGATAAAATGCAGTATTGGAGTGCAGATCTAAGTAAAATCGATAACCGAGAAATTGTTATAAGCGCTTATGATGATGAGAATGAGATTTTTGCGGTTGAACAGGTTTTATATCAGAATTAGGAACAGGTGATGATCAATCAAAATTAAAAGCGAGGTGTGAGATGAAAATAAAAATTCTCTTATTTTTAATGTTAACGACTTTGTTGCTTTCAGCTTGTTCAAAAGCAGATCGCACTTATACATATGAGACATTTTCAACTAAGGAAGAAGCAATCGAGAACGGATTAACGGAAATGGACAAGTTCCTATCAACAGTAAGTTATAAAGATGTGAATATTGTATTTTTTGAAAGAGAAGGTGCCTTGGGAACTTCTATCCTTTTAGAAAATAAGGCTCAATTCAGACTGGTTAGAAATGAACCGTTGCACAAGTTTGAAGGCGATAGTGACTATTTAACAGGTGGTTTTAGAATAAAAATAGATGATGAAACTACAGTAAATATCCTTGCAGGGAAAGTATTTGACGCAAGTATCAATCAGATCCTTCTAGAAGATAACAAAACCAAGCAACAAATCGAGATATGGAACCGAGAATCTAGTAACTCGATGTTGTTTTATTCTATACTAGGAGATGTCGAGTACGTAGATAAAACGGTTATCGCAATAAATATTCAAAAGACATCTGTTGATGAACCAACTACTGATGCAAGTCAGGGCAATGCTTCAAACAGTAATGCATCTAGTGAGACGCAATCTTTTGAAGTCGAAAAAGCTTTGAATGGTATTTCTTATAAATTAGGAGAAAAAAATACTGAATCGAAAGAATCAAATTTGAAGATCGTTGGAATTGCGAAAGTTAATACCGAAGGTCAACTTTGGTTTGAAGGAATATTTGAAATTGATGGAAAAGAATATAATTTGAGATATGAGTCTGAAGACATTAATCTATTAAGTTATGCCAGCACAGAGGGGTATACTCGGATTTACGGTCAAGTGTTCTTAAATAGCGACTTGTCAAAGGTTTCTGTGAGTATATTAGAAGATGGTTGGAGTAATGAGGATGGTAATATGTTGACTTATCCAGGCAAAACAAAAACTGAAGGTTTGGCAATTGCTAATGAACTTATGAAAAATGTCAAAGTGCTGAAATGAAAGCAATCTATTATATGAGGGAGTATGTTTCAAAAAATAGTTAATAAAGGGAATTTTAAATATTAAACTGAGTTATAATGATAGCTATGTCAATCATATGGTTATTACACCTTAAGATCTATTTTAATGGAATAATCGTCGCTAATAATCATAATAACTTCTTGGGCTTTCACGGCTTATAAGGCTCATATTCATATTAGTCCAAGTCAAATAGAAGGTTATTTTCATTTAATTATGATTTTCCTAAGTATTAATCGCAAAGCTACTGCTTTATGTGGTGTGGGATTTATGATAGTAGGTCTTAAAAAGGAGAACTGAATGTTATTTGAACATCAAATCGGATTTACGAAATCAAAGAATGAAAATGACTCCATAATGAGAATTGCAGTAAGAGCGATTATTATGAAGGACGATAAGCTTTTAATGGTTACCAATAATAAAGGTGATATTAAGTTTCCCGGTGGTGGCGTTGAAACAGGTGAGACGCATGCTATTGCGATTAAAAGGGAAGTAGAAGAAGAAACTGGATATAGGGTGTTGAATGTAGGGGCTCAAGCTGGAATTATTATTGAAAAAAGAAAAGATTTATATGATCTTAATTGTATCTTTGAAATGAAATCATATTATTACATGTGCACAATTTCGGAAGAAAAATCAACTCAATCATTAGATGAATATGAAGCAGAATTGGGATTTCTACCAAGATGGGTAAGTTTAGAGGAAGCTATCGAAATAAATTCAGGCGTGACTAAACTAATTGATAATAATCCATGGGTTGAAAGAGAACTATATGTGTTGAAACAACTAAAAATCCATTTTAAAACACAATTGACATAAATAGTAATTGATGTGATAATTAATTTCAAGAAAGAACAAATATAAATTATTTTTTATAGGGGGAATTTAATGGAAAATAAGTATGTGTCGTTGAAGCAAAGCGAATACGAAGAAATGGTAGAGAAGTTGAATAGCGAATCTAGAACGGGACTGGGTATTATTTTGGGGTTGCTGTTAGGCGTAATTGGAGCAATTTTATGGGCTGTTGTGGTAAAAGTGACTGGTTATAACATTGGAATCGTGGCGATTGGAGTTGGGTATTTAGTATCAGAAGGTTTTGTAAGAACGGGTAGAGGTACAAAAAAATCAGTCGGAATTATTGCAGGCGTAATTGCGTTGATTAGCATTTTCCTCGGAGAAATGTTAACTATGATCGTTCTAATTGCTGAATATTGGGATATGTCAATACTTGAAGCTGTGCAGAATATGTATATTTCAAAGCTACCAATGTTAGTTATAGAATCAACTGAACCTATTAGTATCGTATTTTACTTAATTGCTGTAAGATATGCATATCAACGTAGCTTTATCAATGAGAATAAGTTTAACGTAATGATTGAACCTGACAGAATTAGTGAGGAAGTTGTATAATTAGTCAGTCTTTAATTTGGTTACATAATATCTAGCCCCTGTTATTTCAAAACTAGGGGCTTTTTTATTCTATAATGTCAAAATAATAAGAGGAGAATAAAATGGTCTTTAATACATGTATCAAAGTGAAGCGAAAAGGATTTAACTATTATACAGATTATATTAGTAAATATTTTGAGGATACTTTCTCAAAATATGGATTCCATGTTGTTAAAAATCCTTTGCAATCCGAATTTAGTCTTTTTATGATTATTGACGATACCCCTTGGATGACTATCGTATCAAATAAACTTGAGACTATGGAAATAGAAATGTTACATAAATTGTCTAACGAAATTTCTGATGCATTTAAGAGTAGCGCTATTGTTGAAACTTGCAATTTATCGAAGTTAGATTCAGTGATTGAGTTTCATTTTAGTTCTAAACATAGTGCATTTGAAGAGCCAGCCTTTATTTGTGAAGGTGAAACTAAAATAAAATGGAATTCAAGTGATATTATTTGTCAAAGTGGGAAACCTTTTATTTTGAGTTGTTCAAACTACGGGGGGATTTCAAGGGGATTAGAAATTGTTATAGCAGGTGATTTCGTAGAGCAAGATACTATAAATTTTGATT
Organism: Fusibacter sp. QWL-12; assembly: GCF_058683495.1. Lineage (NCBI taxonomy): Bacteria > Bacillati > Bacillota > Clostridia > Eubacteriales > Fusibacteraceae > Fusibacter > Fusibacter sp. QWL-12. The sequence continues at coordinate 129,378 of NZ_CM178745.1, read as the reverse complement.
CGATTAAAGTTTATTATCATGATTATACTGGGAAAAATAAGAAAAAATTATTTTATGAAGTTGAATCACAAAAAATTATACAAAGCGATGGTAAAAAAGTTTATTTATATGATTATCCAGATTTTATTTTCCCAGAAGGAATTAATCCGTATAGCGCTAAATTAATGGGAAAGAAGGGCGATGACGAGAGGAATGCTAGATCATTTTATATTCATATGATTCCTTATGGTAATCAAAGCGATTTAAATACGATGTTTATATCGATTCGACCAAAATCTAATAAAACCACCGGCGTTCAATGGCACCATGGTATCCCATCAAACATTTTATAATAAAAAAAATGACCAAAGCAAATGAGTATATTGAAAATTGATAATTATTTTGCTCAAAATAATTAAATATAATTAATAAACTAGAATTAAACTTAAGAGGAGGTAAAAGATGTTCATTAGTATATTTCAAATGTTAAACTTATTATTGTTTCTAGGTGTCGTTATTGGTATTCCTTGGTTTATGTTTATAGTTTTAAGGTCATTGAGGAAAATTGAAAGTAGATTAGAAAGCATTGAAAGCAAAATTCGCAATGAAAATATATCCTGATGAAACTAGATTGACCATATTTTTTTGAATGCCGACTAAGATTGGTGTGCAAGGAGAGAAGATGAATATTAAAAGCAATGTACTTAAACATTATTTATCAAATGTATTATTTATTAACGGAACTGCTTACGCTGGAAAATCGACAATGTGCAAACTATTAGCAGAGAAATATAATTTGGTACATTGTGAAGAAAACTATAATTCTGACGTGATTTTCAAGGTAATTAATCAGGTTGATCAACCAAATTTGAGTTACTTTCATACGAAAAAAAATTGGGAAGAATATTTGACCCGTACGCCCGATCAATATGAAAGCTGGATAAATGGAAATAATAGTGAACTTGAAGGCTTTGAGGTTTTAGAGTTAATTAGGCTATCACAGGATAGAAAGGTAATTGTAGACACAAACATACCGATAGAGAAGTTGGTTGAAATTGCAAATTATCATCAGATTGCAATAATGTTAACTGATCCTGAAATCTCATCAAAGAGATTCTTTGAAAGAGAAGATAAGGAAAAGAAGTTCCTTTTAGAGCAAATAAATAATTGCGAAAATTCTAATGATGTATATAATAATTTCGTTTCAGCAATTTCACAAGTTAATCGAAATCAGTATGATCAATTTATAAATAGCGGGATGTTTGTAATCGAAAGAAAAGAAAATTGTCAACAAGAGACTTTAGACATACTTGCTAATCATTTTGGACTCGCGTAAATCATAACGAAAGAAGGACTAAAATGCTGACACAAAACAAAGTTACTCTGGTACCATATACTTTAACACGATGCCATGAAGTCTATAAGCAATATGTACCTGATCCTATGATGACTTATGATCTATTTACTTATGAACAGGAAAAAGTAGATCGGTATTATCAAATTAAAGTTTTGGATAAATCACGACAATTTTTTGCCATACAATTTGAAGATAAAATCGTTGGCGAAATACAATTGAAGTATATAGATGAAAATGAGGGGCATGGCACCCTAAGTATCTTAATTACTACTGATGCATACAAAAATAGAGGCATTGGTTCAACTGCAATTAAACTAATGCTTAACTATGCATCGGAGAGTCTAAATCTAACTAAAATTTATGCGGATGCCATTCATCGAAATTCAAGAAGTCAGTTTGTTTTGGAAAGACTAGGTTTTGAGTATATAAAAGAAGATGATGTTTTGAAATATTATTGTTACTTGATAAATAGGTAAATTAAGTATGTAATGTATCAGATATCATAAAATTTATGATAAAATATCTATTAAGTATACAATAAATTGTATGAACTGAATAAAAATAATACATAAAGGAGATATCAATGGGATTTCTGTATATTTTATGGCAGCTAATAGCCATGGTACAAGGCATATTGGCTTATGGAACAGCTTATAGGCTGACTAAGAATGGTGGCGATAATGGTGTAGCACTTTTTGGATGGTTTTTTTTAATGGGATTAGCTTCAATGGTTCCAGGGTTAGGAATTTATCTTTGGTTAAAGTATAAAGAGGAATAAAAAGTACACACTCCTTGGAGGTAATATGAATAACAGATACGAAGTGCATTTGGAATCAGATAGACTCCTATTAAGAAACATGAAATCAACCGATAGCGAATTTTTTATAGATTTATGGACAAATCCAGATGTGACAGAGTTTATGGGCGGTCCTAGAGATAAAGGAAAAATGCTAGATGCGGTAAAAGAAGTATTAGACGATCCTTATTTAGAAGAGTATGATTTATGGATTTTGACAGAAAAAGAATCAAACCAGCCTATAGGGCACTGTGGTCTTTTATCCAAGTCAGTTGAAGGACGCGATGAGGTTGAAGTAATCTATGTTATCGACAAGCCATATTGGGGAAAAGGCTACGCGTCTGAGATTTGTAAAATGCTTATTAGTTATGCCTTCGAAGACAAGAAACTGAATAGAGTAATCGCATTAATTAATCCTAAAAACAAAGGCTCAGAATCTGTGTCATTAAAGAATGGTATGAATCTTGAAAAAGAAGTGCTTAGAGATGATAAGAAAATGCTGCTATATGTAAAAGAGCAGTAATTGTAGGCTTGAATTTGTATGAATTATAGAAACAAACTATTCCTTTAGGAAGGTGAATCTGCTAATGAAAAAGAAAATGGTATTGATTCTATTTGCGTTTACACCACTACTCTTTGGTAACATTATTAATGTGTTAATGGTGAGATTGGACTGGTATGGTTTTTCAATGTTTGTTTTAAGTGTCTTATTTAGCGTGTTTTGGCTATATGTTGGTTATAACTCTTCAAAACATTCTCATTCTATTATTGAAGCCACTTTGCTTGGAAATAGTATTGCTTTAATCAGCTACTTTACACTATTATTATCAAATGTTTTTTTGGAACATGGCATTTTTTCAGTTATTGGTTTTCAAATGCAGATGGTATTTTTACCTATGATAAGACTGTCTGCAACCCTACTTAGTTTTACTGGAAACGTAAGTGTCAATTCAGTTTATCTATTATCGACACTAATAATGATTATATTATTTGCTTCAGGTTTTAAGTTACAACGTTCGGTTAAGCAATAAATAAAGACTAAAACACCAACCTTTAGGGGGCAACATGGATCATGAGGTTAAATCATTTTACGATGAATATGGCATAAAGGAATGGAATCGATTAGAAGAAAATGCCTATAGTAGAATCAATTACTTACTACATATGCATTTTATAAAAGAATATTTAAAGCCAGGTATGAATGTTTTGGATGCGGGATGTGGTTCGGGGAGATTTAGCATTGAGTTCGCTCAAATGGGATGTAAAGTGACTTTACTCGATATATCTAACGAGCAGCTTCGTATTGCAAAGGAAAAAATTGCAGAAGCTGAAGTAAATCATAATATTGAAGGTATTCTTCAAGCGGATTTAAATGAGAAACTTAATTTTGATGATGCGATTTTTGATGTAATCGTATGTTATGGTGCGCCATTATCTTATATTCTAGAAAGAAGAGACGAGGTTATAAAAGAGTTTCACAGGCTGTTGAAACCTAATGGCAAATTATTTGTAAGCGTAAACAATAAATGGGGCATATTAAAAATGCTAATTGGCAGGCAGATGACCGACTTCTTTAGTGATCCTGAATATTGGATGATAGATCAAGTCATTGCAACTGGAGATTTACCAAAGCATGAAAAGGTTAATCAGCCTGCAAGACATTTTTTTGAGGCGCAGGAATTAAGAGCATTATTTGAAAACAATGGCTTTAGTGCGCTAAAACTAGGCGGAAGTCCATGTATCTCTTGTGGCAATCAGGCGAATATTGAGGAAATGAGCAAAAATTCAGATGCTTTGAATACCATTGTTAACATTGAAATCGCAAGCTATACCAAAGATTCAATGTTAGATAATGGTGAGTTTTTACTGGCAATGGGAGTGAAAAAGTAAATCGATCGTAGGGGACAACATGCGAAAATATTATGAAGCATATGATGAAAGATATCAAAAGATACATGAGCGTGGACAATTATGGTTTAAAAATGAGCCGACCCCAGAGTTGCTTGAGTGGTTATCCATTAACAAAGCGCCAAAAGGCAGTGAGATTCTTGAAGTTGGCTGTGGAGAAGGAAGAGATGCAACACATCTCGCTAAGTTAGGTTATGCAATAACTGCCACTGACATATCAGATGAAGCCGTAAAAATGTGTGAAACAATCGCAAAAGATAATCAGCTAAAACTAGAGGTTTTTAAAGCAGATTTTGTTACATCGCCACAATCCAACTTTCATCAGTTTGGCTGGATTTACGCCATTGGGACGCTACATATGCTTGTGGATGATGCAGATCGGAAAATGTTTTTAAATAACCTTTTCAATGGTTTAAAGAAAGATGGAAAACTATTATTGGTTAATAAAGGAGATGGCAAAACTGAACATTGTACAGACAAAAGAGAAGCTTATAATCTTGTAGACAGAGAGCATTACTCTGATCATGAGAGCGTTAAGCTAGTCGCCACGAGTTTTTGTAAAAAAACTTGGGAAAATCATATTAAAGAGCTAGAATCCGTCGGTTTTAAGGTTTTAGAATATTTTAACACTATAAACGACATCTATGACGAGTGTATGGTTGTTTATCTGTCAAAGTAATAAGGGAGGTCAATTTCGTGAATTTAATAGAGTTTAAGGAATTTTTCATGATTAATCCGATACAAACGATCATTATTAATCGTACCTTCGAAATAGATGGCGCTCAAAACCATCTACTTGCGTTAACTTATGACATTGACTCATATTCTTTATGGGTGGTTGATGTGATCCCAGAGATTAATGACGACTTGATACCGGTTGATCTACTAAGTCAAACCAATAGAGATCGATTAGAGCGAACCGTTCAACCGGAGATTAGACTGATTGAGAGTATTGAAATTGGTGATGATAAAATCGGTTTCAGTGGGTATAGTGCTGAACCAATACGACTTAATCAGAATCAAGGAATACATAAATTGCAATATTTTCTTGAGAGAGGCATTGATTTAAAACAAATGGATCAAATAGACCTATCGCGAATTCGTCTTATTAGACATACGAGTTCTACGCCTACCGATAGGCTAGATATAGAAAATATAGATTAAAACATTAAGTTGAATCTGAGAGCATATAAAAAAAATGCGGAAGTGTTGAATCAATACAAAGTGCCTTTTGATTTATCCCATCCTGTTGAGCTAAACTATTTTAATCCGTATGAAAATCGAGTAGAATCCTTCTATGTACATAAGCTTGAAACTTATGATTATCAAGATTACATCAAATCCTTAGAAGAACATGAAATACCACCAGGTTTTGAGGCACATTTTCAGAAGATGCGAACTGATATGGCCATTTACTTTGAGGCTTTGAAATCAAAAAATTCTAGCTTGGTATTAATGACATATGAGGCAATGAATGGACTGCCTTTTCTCTCAACAGCATATTTGGATAAGAGGATAGATCCACCCCAAAGTGCCAATGGTGCTTCGTCAATTGGCTTTATATTTTCGCCAAAGGAGAAAATAGGAGATCATAGTATGAAACTATTTATCGCATCTTTTCAAGAAGTTCCCAATGATCGGTTGGACCAATTTGAGTTTGAACTACACACGATTTATAAGCAGGTTGATGCTGTATCATTTTGCATATAAATGATCGAAAAATCAAAAGCGTAATTGAGTGATCTATGAGGTGAAAAAATGGAATCGAATCAAAGCTATAAAACCGCTTATAATGCAGCCTATGCAAGGTTACTTGAACAATATGAACCTGACTCGCTTCGATTATTTAATGATCCATACGTCAGCAGTTTTTTTGGTAAGAACATTTTATTTCAACTGAAGCATAAGCCGCTTAGAAGCATTTCAAAGTTTATGTACGATATATCGATGCCAGGGATTTTCGGTCTACAGGTGTGTAGGACTAAATATATTGATGAAAAATTAGCTAATGCCATCATGAGTGGTATTGAGCAAATCGTAATATTGGGTGCGGGCTTCGATACCCGTTCACAAAGATTTTCAAAAGAGCGTCATATAAAGATCTTTGAACTTGATCTACCATACATTCAAATTAAGAAAGAAAAAACGATTAGCAAGTTTATCGGCAAACTTCCAGATAATGTGATCTATACACCTATTGATTTTAATTCGCAAGAAATTGATGAGGTGTTAACTTCAAAAGGGCTGGATTTATCAAAACCAATATTTTTCGTTTGGGAAGGCGTTACTCAATATATTACAAAAGGAGCGGTTGAAAATACTTTAAGATTCATATCAGGTACACCAGCAGGGAGTCAACTTGTGTTCACTTATATACTAGAAAACATAATTAATAGAACGACAGATGATATCAGTGCAATCAATTTTCAAACCGTTATTGAGATGGGTGAGCAAAAATGGCAATTCGGAATTGACCCTTCAAAATTAAGCGAGTTCATTAGACCATATAGGTTGTCATTAATTGAAGATGTTGGTGCTGACTATTATCAACAGACATACCTAAAGCCAAGGGAAAGAAAGCTAGTCATTTCCGACATGGAAAGAATAGCTTTTGCCAGAGTTGAATAAAAATAAATAATTGAAACTAAGAATTAAAAAAAGCCATACACAGCTAACAGGGAGGACGAACATGTTAGACTTTTCAGTAACCAATCTTTTAGATACAAAAGAATGTGATGCAAGCGCCATATTCAGTGAGGTTAACCACCCATGGGAAGTGCTTACAAAAATCAACGCATTTATTATGGAATATGCTAAAACCTTACCTGAAGATTTTGAGCAAATAGATGAAATGGTGTGGGTGGGTAAAGGGACTACCATCGAGAAAAGTGCATTGATAAAGGGGCCAGCAATCATTGGGTATAACTGCGAGATAAGGCACTGTGCCTATATTAGAGGCAATGTGATCCTTGGGAATAACGTCATCGTGGGAAACTCCACGGAACTAAAAAATGCGATTCTATTTAATAAAGTTCAAGTGCCACATTTTAACTATGTGAGTGACTCTGTTTTGGGTTATAAAGCCCATTTGGGTGCCGGCGTAATCACCTCAAATCTTAAATCAGATGGTTCTTTGGTAAAAGTCAAAGCAGATTCAAAAGCAATCGAAACAGGATTGAGAAAGTTCGGTGCGATAATAGGTGATTTTGCTGAGGTTGGGTGTAATGCGGTTCTAAATCCAGGCACTATACTGGGTAGAAACAGTGTTGTGTACCCATTGTGTTCTGTAAGGGGCATAGTACCAGAAAACAGTATCATGAAAGGTGCAGGTGAAGTCGTTAGTCGAAAATGAGATTTTTGCATATATGAAAGGATTAAAATGAAAAGAATTGATTTTATTGCAAAGTATCGCTCTAAGCTAAAAATTGCGCTGATCGTATTCTATATATTTGAAGGTGTGTTTATATTTCCTCTATCCAACTATTGGAAGACCTACAATTTCGTAAATATTATGTTGCTCTTTTCACTGGGATACGCTTACTTCCTACTAGGTAATTTTTCAAAACGAATCTACAGTGGAAAAAAGTTGCAACCCATTGTCATATTTTTTATCTCCAACTGTATTGGCTTTATATTAAGAGCTTTATTAGAGTGGGGGGAATATACGTTCACTAACGATTTGACACTATTTAATTGGCTATCGACATATGGCCTAATCACATTGGTTTTCATAGTTGGGTTAAATGCAAAGACATTGTATTTATTGAAATATGATGATGAGTGAAGCTGTAGTCTGTTGAAGTTTATAAAAGTCAGTTCATAGTTATTGTCTTCCTCATTTAACCTATAGCTTTGCACGATATCTTCTGACTTTTGCAACATTATTGCATTTAATGGAACAATACTTTTTACTTTGATTTTTGCTCATATCCATAAAATAGAATTGACAATCCGCATTATCACATCTGTGAATTCGTGACGTCGATTGATCGTTGATGAGCTGAATCATACCCAGTACGATATTGGATAAAATACGTTCTTCGACTGATGCTAGGGAGGTCTTTACAACCGTTAACCCTTCATTGGTTTTAACTAACTGCTGATAAGAGATATCATTCTTTAAAAACAGATTTAAGTCATTGATTTCATAATCAAGAGAACCTTTTTCGAAAAGTTGAATAACATAATTTCTAAGCAGCTTGAGTTGAGCCACTAAGTTAGAAGTTACATTTTGAGTTATTGGTTCACCTGTAGTATTGAGATTTTCATTGATCCACTCTAGATCAAGCAACACATCATTGTCTTTATGTTCCATAAACCAAATAGAATTTGCCAAATTAAAACAGATTGACGCTGTCATTTGTAACCTCCATAAAACTTTATTGATAGTTACTGCGTAAAAGGGTATAGTATAATTATAACACTCAAAATAGAATTTTGATAGTTACGGAGGATAAAATGAAAATAATAATTAAAGGCATACCATCGAATTCTGGCGCTATGAATCTAGGAACAGAAAAGGCACCAAGCTTGTTGCGAAATGCAGGCTTGATTACAGAGTTAGCGAAGGCGCATCAAGTATTAGACTTAGGCGATGTTGTATTACCACTAGATCTACCAAGACATGATATGCCACCAGTTAGAAACTGGCCTGCGCCAAGAATTGTCTGGGAGGAAACGATAAAACAATTGGAGGGCTCCTTCGAAGAGGAAGCTTTTTCTATAATTATAGGTGGTGGCTGTAGTACTTTTACAGGCGTGTTTAATTACTTTTATAATCAGTTCGGCACACAATCACATATCATTTCAATCGATCATCATATCGACATGAGAAAGCCATCAGCAGAGGTCTGCATGGGCGCTACAGCATACACACTATGGTTTCTTACTGAAGAAAACCAGTGGTTTTCTAAGCCTAAGTCGTTTGGAAAAGATAAAATATTCGCCCTAGGTTATGAACCGACTACCCTCGATGAAAACTATGATGTAACAGGCATCAAAGGCATGAGTAAAAACGAACTTGCTCAAGTGAATATCGATGCGTTGATTCAAGATTACTTTCAATTACTAGAACCAGATGCACGCGTATTGATTCACTTAGATTTAGACGTCATTCAAGAATCGGACTTGAAAAGTGTCTATATGCCAAGCCCACACGGAATGCCGATTACTATGCTTCAGCACTTACTACAACAAATTGTGAAGGATAAAAGGGTCATGGGGATTGTCGTCACTGAATTTTCTGGCGCGTATGAAGAGAGTGAAGCTGAGGCAAAAAAAGTCGTTAAATTCCTTAAAAATATGTGGTCTTAATATTCAATTAGTTAAACTAAAGTAAAGCAAATCAAGCAACATTAATCAAAGCAAGTCAAGTAACATTAATCAAATCAAACATAAAGGCGGAGACAATGAACGAAGAAAAAATCTTAGAATCCAACCGTAGCTACTGGAATCAAAATGCTGACTTTTGGTTTGGAACGACAGCACTTCCGAAATACGGTGTTAAATGTCTTACAGAAAATGAATTAAATCTATTTGGGGATGTTTCTGATAAAAAATTACTAGAAATCTGTTGTGGCAGCGGCCACTCATTAAAATATCATGCAGAGAGAAAGGCTGCTGAGCTTTGGGGTGTAGACATTTCAAGTGAACAGTTGAAAAACGCGCATGAGCTATTAACAGACAGTGCGCATCACGCGCATTTGATTTGTTCACCTATGGAAGAATTGAAGGACATACCAGAAAAATATTTTGACTATGTCTACTCTATTTACGGAATCGGATGGACAACAGATTTACAGGGAACCTTTAATAAAATTGCTTCCTATTTAAAGCCGAATGGTTATTTTATTTTTAGCTGGCATCACACTCTAAATTACTGCGTTACTGTTCAAAGAGAAACCTCACAAATCGAGCATAATGACAGTGCCCTTTATTTAAGTAAGAGCTATTTTGATGAGTCGTTCTTCGAAATTCCATTGCATGATAGTAAGATGATTCTTTGCAATCGGAAAATATCCACCTACATAAATGCATTGGCGAAAGCGGGCTTTCAAATAGAAGAAATGATAGAAGAAACGGACGAAGAAACCTTGAACACTAAGGTTGAGGTGACTGAAAAAATGAGAAAGGCTCAGATGCTACCATTATCATTTATCATAAAAGCAAGGAAATTATAGGCATATTTAAACAGTCCTTTAATCAGTTGATAAGAAAAAAATAGGATTTGCTGTATAAAATCAGTCTATTGATATATATTTGTTAGCTATCAAAAGGAGGTAGATTTGTTCGATATAATTTTTAATGGGTTTGGATCCATCTTGTATGTTGGGTTTCTACTTGCGATCCCATTTCTTATCATCATTGTAGTGATGTTTTTTAGAAACATGGATCGTAGACTAGAAAATATTGAAGTTGCATTGGGCATAAGATCTAGAGAAAGTGATGAAAATAGGGTGTAAATATGGCAGGTTTTTCAATCGTTATTTTAATGTTAATCGCAATGGCATTTTTTCTAGGTGTCGCATTTCTATTGCCTTTAATTGTTGGGGCTATATTAGTTCCAAAAGACAGTGATAGGAAAGTAAGAAAAGCACTCCTATTTTGGATTGGCTTTATAGGGATAGAGCTTGTAGTTACATTGATAATGTCTATACTTTATGTTCCGTTCAATAATATTGTTCCATTTAATAGCGTCGAATTTAATGACGGTAATTTCGCCCAGTCGTTACTCTCATTTGTATTTCGTCAAGTGCCCATAGTGTTAATCACACTGTTATCAATTGTTTGGTATAAAAAATTGACGACAAAAAAGCTGAGAAAACTTTTTTTCTTTGTTCTTCTTATTCAAGCTTACTTAATGTCATATGGCGTTAAAATGACTGCATTTGGAATTGCATTTAAATGGATCATTAATTAATAATTTTAAAATAGCGAAGACTTAATTCAATACGTAGAGACATTGTTTTAAAAATATAAAGTGCAAATTAGGATGAATATTCGACATTTTACGAAATCAAGACGAGTTTATCCTTCTCAATCTGTATAATGAATACACCACTAATTGATTTGTTATTTCGTAATTCATACTATTCTCCCCAATTTGTATGAAATCAATCGTAAAGGCTGTAGTTTTGATAATGCTCATAATTACAGTCTTTTTGTATGTTTGCCTATCCTAAGAGGACAGTGATATAATAGGCTAAATACAGTTAACCTTTGGAGGAAAATTTGATAAGGGTTGCAATCGTAGATGATGATCAAACCATACAGAGCAAACTAGAACGCTATATTCATGAGTTTGAAAATCAAAGTAAAGAAAAATTTAAAATAGACTTCTATTCTGATGCGTCAGATTTAGTGAAAAATTATAAAAGTCAGTATGATATTATTTTCATGGACATTCAGATGGAAAAACTGGATGGCCTATCCGCTGCTGAAAAAATAAGAGAGACAGATAAAAATACCATCATCATCTTCGTTACGAACATGTCGGGTTATGCAATACAAGGCTATAAGGTTGATGCACTCAGTTATATTGTAAAGCCTATTGTGTATATTGATTTCGCTCAGCAGCTAGATAAAGCAGTTAATAAAATCATCTCAAATCGTAATGCTTTTTTACTCGTTACAGTGAACAATGAAATTATACGACTGGATGTAACGAAAATCTGCTATATGGAAAGTATTGAGCATAAGGTAAGCATACATTTAGAGGATGAGACCATAACGCTTTATAATACGCTAACTAACCTTGAGAAACTAGTTAAATCCTATCATTTTGAAAGATGTAACAGTTGTTTTTTAGTTAGTCTAAGACATGTTGAGCGCATAGAGAAAGATATCGTAAAAGTAGGCGGGGATCAACTTGTCATAAGTCGATCCAAAAAGAAAGCATTTATGAGTGCTCTGGCTGAGTATATTGGAGGTGATTATAGTTGACGGTCGATCAATATATTGAAATTCCTAGGATTTTCACCTCTATAGCAGAGGCCATCGCTTGTCTAATCTATATCATACCCCTACAGAAAAGATATAAGGGCGTTCAGCTCTATTTACTATTAGCATTAGGACCCATAGTACTAACCGTGGTTCAGCTCATCAGTGGCATATTGCCATTGATTTATTGGGTCCCAGGCATGTTAACGGCGATGCTGACCATGTTTTTATACATTTGGCGAACAGCAAATTTGACCAAATACGATGCGGGTTTTTTATTTATTAGAGCCTTTATTTTGGCTGAGTTTGCAGCAGCTATTGGATGGCAAATCTATTATGCAATTCTCTATTTTGGTGTCAAACATAGTGATTTACTGGCTGCGTTTGTTATGCTTGCTATCTATGGTGTTATCTTCTTTTTAGCTTATTTACTTGACGCAAGAAAGGTATTTAAGGACCGAAAGGTAAGTGTGTCTCTTAAAGAGTTTATCAATGCCTTTATCATTGGAATTGCAACGTTCTTAATCAATAACATCAATTTTGTTATAGATAATCCATTTACTGAAAATACATTTAGGGCGAATTTGCTCTATATAAGAACTTTGGTTGATTTCTGTGGCCTTTTAATTCTCTATGCGTCTAATGAACAGCGAAGAGAGATGAGTCTCAATCATGAATTAAATGCGATTAATGATATTTTGCACAAACACTACGATCAGTATCAGGCATCTAAGGAGAACATTGAATTAATCAATCGAAAGTACCATGACTTCAAACATCAAATTGCGCAAATCAGAAATGAGCAAGATCCGATTCTAAAAGAGAAATTTTTAGATGAAATCGATCGATCGATTAAAGAATATGAATATCACTATGAAACGGGTAATACAGTTGTGGATACCATTTTGACTGGTAAAGGTATAGTCTGTCTTGAGAACGATATAACCTTAAGCTGTGTGGTCAATGGCAAGCTTCTTGATTTTATGTATGTGATGGACATCTGTTCTGTATTTGGTAATGCAATCGATAACTGTATAGAAAGTGTAAAAAAAATTTCTGATATACAAAAGCGCGTAATTCGCGTGGCCGTTTTTTCTAAGAATGATTTTCTCATGATGCGTTTTGAGAATTACTATGAAAACGACTTGATATTTCAGGACGGTTTACCTGTTACGACAAAATCAGATGCTTATTATCACGGTTATGGCATAAAGAGTATTAAGAAGACCATAGAAGGCTATAATGGCAATTTATCCATATCTACAGAAAACAATTGGTTCACAATGAAGATTTTAATTCCACTTCCTAATCCATCTGAAAATAAGTCGATTCTATCAGATACTAAGTCAAGTTCATCTAAAAATAATAACGTATAATGTCGTAATTGAGTTGGAGAGTCATTTCCAACTCCTTTTTTGTGCAAAAATCTCGCTTGTGGTAAATTTTGAAGGTTCAAAACTTGCATACTTTGTATATGTATTCTTATCCATACCTCTATAAAATTATATTTGGGTCATCCAATAATTTTGCAAATATTGAGCTAATTTTGACCGTTCACGCAATCAGAACCTTATATAATTTATTCCATGCTATTATAAGCTCACATATATGAGTTGAAGGAGAAACTATGAGTATTCTATCTGTTATAGTTCCAAGTTATAATTCAGAATGTTATTTATCTAAATGCATTGGAACTCTAGTAGAAAGCGGTAATGATATAGAAGTTATCATCGTAAATGATGGTTCGTCAGACGGTACAGCTGCTTTGTCAGATCGACTTGCTGAACAGTATGCACCAGCTGTAAGAGTAATTCATCAGGTTAACAAGGGACATGGAGGCGCTGTTAATACAGGGATTGCCAGTGCCACTGGAAAATATATAAAAGTTGTCGATAGTGACGATTGGGTGAATCCAACTGCTTTAAGAAGGGTTGTCGATAAGCTTAAAGCATTTGAAGAGATGAATGTCCGCATCGATATGTTTCTTTGTGACTTTGTCTATGACAAAGTTGGAGAAAAAGATAAAAAGATGATGCATTATCGTGGCATTGTTCCAGAGGACAAGGTGCTAACCTGGGAAGACATGGGGCGATTTGGCACAGGAAAATATATATTAATGCACTCTGTAATATATAATAAAGAACTCTTAAAGCGTTGTGAACTGGTTTTGCCAGAGCACACTTTTTATGTGGACAACATTTTTGTTTATCAACCGATGCCATATGTCGAAAAAATCTATTATATGAGCGTTTGTGTCTATCACTATTTTATAGGAAGAGAAGACCAATCCGTAAATGAGAAAAATATGATCCGTCGAATTGATCAGCAATTAAAAGTCAACCAGCTTATGATAGAACAAATGGATATAAATAAGATAAATGATCGAAAACGTTTAAGTTATATGGTGCATTATTTAACCATAATCACGACGATATCTTCTATCTTATTGATAAAAATCGGGACAAAGGATGCCCTAGAAACCAAACGGAAGTTATGGCATTCCATATGGCAACACAATAAAAAAGTTTATTTTAAAATGAAACTCAGTACGGTAGGTTCTGTTATGAACTTACCAGGTATCGTTGGCAGAAAAATCACATTATTGATCTACAAAAAAGCTCAGCAGAAGGTTGGCTTTAACTAAAAATCATTATTATATTTGAAAGGAGACAACTGATGATTTCTGATTACAAATCAGTGGTTTCAAAAATGACTTTAATAGAAAAAGCATCATTGCTTTCTGGTGAAGACTTTTGGCATTCTAGAAAAATTGAACGTCTCGATGTTCCCAATATTGCACTTGCAGATGGTCCTCATGGGCTAAGAAAACAAGCGAGTGAAGGGGATCATCTTGGACTTGTAAAAGGGGTTCCTGCGACCTGTTTTCCAACTTCTGCGACTGTTGCAAACAGCTGGGATTTAGAACTGTGTAGAGAAGTTGGAGAAGCTTTAGGGAAAGAGGCAGCAGCAAATGATGTCAATATCCTATTAGGACCAGGTCTTAACATTAAACGTAGTCCATTGTGTGGGAGAAATTTTGAGTATTTCAGTGAAGATCCCTATCAAGCGGGTAAACTCGCAGCTGCTTTTACGAATGGGATTCAAAGTATTGGTGTTGGCGCATGTCTGAAACACTTTGCTGCCAATAATCAAGAATATCTACGTATGACAAATGACTCTGTCGTCGATGAGAGAACGCTGCATGAAATTTATCTTACTGGTTTTGAAATTGCTGTTAAGGAAGGCAAGCCCAAAGCGGTGATGTCATCCTATAACAAAGTAAATGGGACCTATTCACATGAACACCCATATTTACTAAGAGAACTACTAGTGGACCAATGGGGCTTTGACGGCATCGTCGTTTCGGACTGGGGTGGCAGTAACAATCCTGTAGATAGCATCATCGCTGGCGCACATCTTGAGATGCCTTCTACTGGATATGATAGTGTGCATCAGATCGTTGATGCAGTTCGAACTGGATTACTTGATGAAGCTGTACTTGACGAAAGAGTAGTGGAGTTTTTAAAGGTAGTCAATGAAACGCAAATTAATACTAAAGAACCCCTAAACCTAGAGGCACATCATAAATTGGCACAAAAAGCAGTTGAAGCTTCTATCGTTCTTCTTAAAAACGACGCGGTTTTACCACTAGATGAAAAGACTGAAATCGCGATAATAGGTGACTTCGCTAATGTCCCTCGTTATCAAGGTGCTGGCTCAAGCATGGTCAACCCTTATAAACTGGATAGCACTTTAAAAGTGTTAAATGAATCTAGTTTAAACATAATTGGATATGCACAAGGGTATCACCGCGTTGGTAAGAGTGATGCGAATTTGGTTAATGAAGCGATTCTTTTAGCTAAAAAGGCAAAGGTTGCAGTCGTATATATTGGTTTAAATGAGATTGACGAGGTTGAAGGGCAGGATCGATCACACCTTAATATTTCTAAATCACAAATAGAACTTTTAAATGAACTTTCTAAAGTTACAAAGACGGTTGCAGTCATTAGTGGCGGTTCAGTAATCGATATGACTTGGGAGAATCACTGTGATGCAATTGTTCACGGTTATTTAAGTGGTCAAGCAGGCGCATTGGCCATGTTAAATGTCCTCTCAGGTAAAGTTAACCCCAGCGGGAAGTTGAGCGAAACTTATCCAATGTGTTATGCCGATGTTCCCAATAAGAACTATTATCCTGGCACTGAACTGACAAGTGAGTATCGCGAAGGCATCTATGTCGGTTATAGATATTATGATAAAGCCAATGTAAAAACCCGTTATCCATTTGGCTATGGCCTAAGCTACACGCAATTTGAGTATTCGAATCTATTGGTGACACAAGCTGGTGTGAAATTCACACTCAAAAATGTAGGCACTGTAGCTGGTGCAGAGATCGCACAGTTATATGTCGGTAAAGCGCAAGTTAATATTCACCGTGCTATAAAAGAGTTAAAGGGCTTTAAAAAAGTGTACTTGGAACCGGGTGAATCGGCTGAGGTAGAGATTCTCTTTGATGAATATACTTTTAGATACTACGATGCAAACGAAAGTAGATTTGAAGTTGAAGGTGGCACATACACACTTTATTTGGGAGGTTCATCAGCGGATATTGAGTTGACCGACTCAATCGTTATCGAAGGTATTACCCCTGAGAGAGATGATTCAGAGGCACTAAAAGTTTATTTTGACGGAAATGTAACTGACATTAGCTTTGAAACGTTCCAAAGTCTCTACGGAGATATCGTACCACCTTCTAGATGGGATCCATCTGAACCATTAGGTCTAAACGATTCACTTGCTCAAATGGTGTACGCTAAGAGTATTTTGGCGAGACTTGCAATCGGCGTTTTGGTAAAACTTAGAAATAGATCGGTTAAAAAAGGAAATCCGGATTTAAATCTATTTTTCTTATCAAACATGCCTTTTAGGGCGATTGCTAAAATGTCAAATGGTGCGGTTTCATTAGCAATGACACGTAATATTTTGGACATAGTCAATGGACACTTCTTCAAAGGTATCAGTGGATTGGTTAAGTCTTTTGTTAAATATAGAAAGAGAGGACTAACTGAATGATACAGGTGTTAAAGAATTTCAAAGCGAAACACTATGAGCTCTATGAGTTCATCCTGTTTAACTTACTCAGCAACATCGCAACGATTACAAATTTTATCGTTTTAAACATTGGCAATTCGATACTTTTCAAATCATTAACGGACACAGCGTTTTCATTTTGGATTTTCAACTACAAAACTGAAAGTGGTGGCTTAGGAGGTTTCTTAGCATTCTTACTAAGTTTCTTCTGTGCACAAGCTGTAAACTTCATCGTTCAAAGAAATTTGGTGTTTAACTCAAACAACAAACTAGGAAGTGCAATTCCAATTTATCTTTTAACGGTGATGATTGTCTATGTGATTTGTTTGTATATTCCAACACTTGTTCTTGAACCTATCTCGGCAATTGTTGGCAGCTTTTGGGGGATGAACTTAACCAACGCAATTAATATTTTGGTTCAAGTCATTATCATTTATCCAGTTCTGAAATTTGTCGTTATGAAAAAAATTCCAGAACCAGGAGTAACAAAGAATTAGATTTGAGTAGGAGAGAATTTCAGGAGGTTATGTCATGGTTGACAACACAGCAAAAAAAGGTAAGAAAAAGGTAGGAAAGATTGTACTTGCAGTATTTCTTGTACTCGTCTTAATCGTTAATATCGCTTCTGTTGTTTTTGAAGGACATGCAAACTTGTATTTAGGTACAGGCGAAATGGTCATTCAGAAATCAGAAGGCTCAGAAAATTGGGAAAGCGATTATTACAAAGGCGATTATAGTGATGCTGATGCACTAGCAACCGCTGCAGCAGATTTGGTTACAAATATTGCTGATGAAGGTTTTGTTCTACTTAAAAATAATGGCGTTTTACCATTAAGCGAAAATTCGAAGTTAACCTTGTTGGGTAGAGGTAGCGTCGATTCAGTTTATGGTGGTTCAGGTTCTGGATCGTCATCATCTGAAGGCCTTATCGACCTTAGATTGGGTTTAACAAACGCAGGATTTGAAGTTAATGGTACGGTATATGATATTTTAAACAGTTTTGCTTCATTTACGATGGAACAAGGGATGTTTGGGCCATCAAAAGTTTATGACAATCCAAAATCAACGATCGTTATGGATAATCCAGCGGCTTCAACTTATATGATTGGCGAGATGCCGGTAGATGCTTATACAAGTGAAGCCATTGACAGCTTTAAAGCTTACGGCGACGCAGCTATTATCACCATCAGCCGTCCAGCCGGAGAAGGTGGCGACCTTTCAAGAGATATGAAGGATTGGGATGCACACTATGAAGCGGGTCAACATCAATTAGAGTTAAACTACGATGAAAAACAAGTGATCGCACTTGCTAAAGAGAACTTTGAAAATGTCATCGTCCTTGTGAACTCAAGTGCAACAATGGAACTAGGCGTACTTGAAAATGATCCAGAAATTGATGCAATCTTAATGATCGGTTTCCCTGGAAAAACAGGTTTCAACTCAGTTGGTAGAATCTTAAATGGTACAGTTAACCCTTCTGGCCATACCGTTGATATCTACGCAGCAGATTTAACTAAAGATCCAACTTTCGTCAATGTTGGACACAACCAATATTCAAATATCAATAAAGACAATGCTATTGGCGATGCAACGTTTGTTCAGTATGAAGAAGGCATCTATATTGGCTACAGATATTATGAAACCGCTGCAAAAGAAGGCTTCATCAATTATGACGAAGCAGTTGTTTATCCTTTTGGCTATGGTTTAAGCTATACAACATTTGATTGGAAGGTTGTCGATCAAAAATTAGGAAAAACCGATGAATCGATTTCACTTGATATCGAGGTAACCAATACCGGAGCAGTTGCAGGGAAAGATGTGGTACAAGTTTACTACTCGGCACCTTATACTAAGGGCGGCATCGAAAAAGCAGAAGTTGTTTTAGGGGATTTTGCTAAAACGAACTTATTAGCACCAGGTGAGTCTCAAGTCGTTACATTAACTTTTGCAGTTGAAGATATGGCTTCATATGATTATAAAACTGAAAAAGCTTATGTGCTTGAAAGCGGTAACTACGATATTAGAGTACAAACGGATTCACACAATATGAAACCAGGAATTGATTCAATCTCTTATGAAGTTGCAAAAACAGTTGTTTACGATGAAAACAACAAACGTACTTCTGATTTGATCGAAGCGACTAATCAATTTGACGATGTATCTGCAATGTTTACAGATACTGCAACTGAAGGCTATGCACTCAATATGTCACGCGCTGACTTTGCGGGTACTTTCCCAACAGCACCTACTGATGCAGACAAAGTTGCAAACGATGCAATCATCGAAGGCTTCCAAGCTTACGTTGCTGCAGATCATTTAGATGAAAATGCAGTGATGCCGACGACAAAAGCATCAAATGGTTTATCTTTAATCGATTTAAGAGGAAAAGATTATAATGATCAAGCTTGGGATGTCTTACTCGATCAACTTGATCCAGCTGAAATTGTAAAAGTGATTATGAATGGTGCGTATACAACATTAGAAATGCCATCTGTTGCTAAACCAGTAACCGTAGACATCGATGGACCTGCAGGATTAAGCTCATTTATGGGAGCTGAAATCAAGGGAACTGCATATCCAGCTGAAGTTGTAATCGCATCAACCTTTAACACTGATTTAGCAAGAGAAATGGGTGTAATGGTTGGAAATGAAGCGCTCGATAAAGGCGTTAACGGATGGTATGCACCAGCATTAAACGTTCATAGATCAGCATTTGCTGGTAGAAATTTCGAGTATTATTCTGAAGATCCAATCGTAAGTGCAAAAATTACTCAAGCAGTTGTGGAAGGTGCAGCTACAAAAGGGCTTTATACTTTTATCAAACACTTTGCTTTAAATGATCAAGAGACAAACCGAGTAAACAACGGTATCGCAACTTGGGCAAATGAACAAGCGATTAGAGAAATCTATCTTAAAGGTTTCGAAAAAACAGTTAAAAATGCTACCACTACAATCAATTATATCGCTGATGAAAATGGCAATATGATTGAAAAAGAAATGAAAGCGTCAACTGCATTAATGAGCTCATTTAACAGAGTCGGTGCAACTTGGTCGGGTGGTAGTAAAGCACTTCAAGAAAATGTTCTAAGAGATGAATGGGGCTTTGAAGGGGTCGTTATTTCAGACTTTAACCTTTATGACTACATGTATGCAAATCAAGGTATAGCTGCTGGTACGGATTACTACATTACTTTTGATTCAATGAAATCAATCGAAGATACAACCAGTGCAACAGCGGTATCAAATTTAAGAAAATCGGCACATCGCTTACTTTATACAGTTGCAAACAGCAATGCAATGAATGGTATCGTTCCAGGATCGACTATTTATTACAAGACAGCAACTTGGAAAATTGTTAGAAGTGTCGTAGATGGCGTCATTATTGCATTATTAATCATAGGCTTTATCGTTTCGAGAACAAGACGAAAAAATGATCCAGTGCATTTAGAAAAGTAAAAAGATTATAATTTCACTTTTAAGGAGGGTTCGAACGAACCCTTCTTTTGTGCTAAAATAAATGTGAAGAATATTTTTAAGGAGGGAGATCATGATAAAGGTTGCTATTGTTGATGATGATTTTATGTATCTAGAGAAACTATATAGAAAAATCCTGCAATACAGTGAAGCACATCACTTAGAGATTCAGGTTACCTCCTACTCACATGGATTTGAGCTGGTTTCAGATTTTAAACCAATCTACGATATTATTTTTCTAGATATTGAGATGCCCCACCTTAATGGGATCGAAGTAGCAAAAGAAATCCGGAAATCAGATCCACATGTGGTGATTATTTTTATTACCAATTCAGCAAAATATGCTGTAAAAGGCTATGAGGTAAGCGCTTTTGATTATATGATGAAACCGCTTGAATATGAGAGCTTTGCTGTAAAGTTCAGCTTGGCATTGTCTGCTATTCACTCTAAGGACGCGTTTAGTATTCTCTTACCACAAGAAGAAGGCAGTAGAAATGTTGCAATTAGTGAAATCATATACATTGAGGTTAGAAATCACTGGCTTTATATTATTACCAAGGATGCTGAGTATAAGATGCTCGGTAGCTTAAAGGAGATGAATGATCAGCTTTCTGACTACCATTTTATTATGTGCAATAAGAGCTATTTGATTAATTTAAAGCACGTCTCCAAAGTCAATTCAGAGAATGTCGTCATGTATGGCAATCACGAATTAAAGATGAGTCGATCAAGGCGTAAAGCTGTTCAAAACGCATTTTTAGAATATTATCAACGCGTTGGATGGTAAACCCTAGATGAAAAAGTATTGCGTATACTTTGACATCTAGGGTTTTTATTTTGATTCTTAGTTTTCCATTAGATTTTTTATTTAATGATATTTACATTACAATAACTGCTATTGGATAATTTTTACTGTACAATTTGATATAATTGATTTGACTGAATATTGAGATTTCAAATTGGGTCTTATAAATAAGTGAGAGGAGTAGTCGATTATGAAAAAGCTAAAAACCGTTGCCATTATTTCAACTTTGTTTTTACTGATAGCCTTCATTATGTTAGGGTATTTCCAATCGTGGAGCAATAGCACTCAAATAAGTATTATTAATAAAAATGGTGGCTTTATGGACACCTCGTTACTAAATAAGCAGCTATTTAGTGCGATGATCTTCTACCTCTCAACCACTTTTACATTACTTGTTTTGGGGATAGCTGGGAGCGTTTTAGCTCTTGCAAAGTGGCTTAATATTCCAGATTCAGATGAGGTTAAAATTAATATTGGTGAACACCATGATCAAGCCTAATAAATTAACCATTCAATCCTATATGGATATTGAACTAACCTTCGACTATATTCAAAAAAATAGTGACACTTTAATCATCTTACTTCCTGGCAACTCTTATGGTATAGAAGCGCCGATGCTCTATTATACCTTTGGCATAGGGCTTGAACTAGGCTATGATATTCTAGCGATTGAATATGCTTTTCAAAAGGTTGGCAAGTTCTATGATGCCAGTGAGGTGCCATTCATTATTGACGATTGTCGACATGCTATCGATGAAGCTATGACGTTTTATCCATACAAAAACATTATTTTTGTGGGGAAGAGCTTTGGGACTGTCGTTCAAAGTGTATTATCTGAAGAGCTAGTAGGTGTTACTATCAAACACGTATTTTTAACACCAGTAAAAAAGGCACTACCGGCAATGCGATTATTTGAGTCATTGGTGATCACAGGGACGGATGACCCGTTTTTTACAAGTGAAGACATAGCGACTGTTTCTAGTTTAAGCCACGTTGCAGTTAAAGCCTATCAGGATGCAGATCACTCGATGAACACTTCGAGCTATACAGAGAGTCTTGCAATTCTAAGTGATTTAGCCGATCGGATTTTTGAATTTATGAAATAATTAACGGATAAGGAGCAAGTATGAATCAGATTTTAAAGCAAACCCCACTGTATCGATTTTTAGAATATTGTAATGCAGAAAAAACGTGTGAAAGCCCTAAGATTTTGGATTGTGGCGCTGGTGGAGGTATGCCACCACTATATTTGTTTCACTCATATGGCTATGAGACTCATGGGATTGAGTACGATCAAGATCAGGTTGAGCTAGCGAATGCAAGTTCTAAAGATGTCAATTTAGGGATCGAACAAGGGGATATGAGAGCGCTTCCTTTCGAGGATGCTAGCTTTGATTTTGTCTACTCCTATAATTCGATTTTTCATATGAAGAAGGTAGAGATTGCAGAGTCGATCTCTGAGATGAAAAGGGTGTTAAAGCCAGGTGGTCTTATGTTTGTCAACTTTCTGTCCGTTGATGATTTTAGATTTGGAGAAGGTCCTGATTTAGGGGATAACCAGTTTGAACAAATGGATGATGAACCGGTTATTCACTCGTATTTTGAGTATGATGAGGCAGAAAAGTACTTTGAAGATATGGGATTTGTGTTAAAGGAAAGAAGAATCATCGAGCGCATATTTGAGGGCGATAGAATCAGACAAGGCTTTGTCGATTACATCGTGAGGAAATTATAATGGCGTTTCTACTTCAAATGGCGGGATTTCCGGGTTCAGGTAAAACAGGTTTAGCAGAACTGATAGTTGTCGAAACAGGTGCTATCGTCATCGACAGAGATGTGATCAAAAATGCAATGTTGGGATTTGGTTTAGAGGCAAAAATCCTCGCAGAAGTCTCCTATAACATTACATTTGAACTCGCAAAAAAATATATAAATAGTGGAAAGAGTGTCATTGTGGACACCCCTTGTTTTTATAAAGAAATCGTAGAACGAGGCGTTAGACTCTGCGAAGGTACAAAGGTGCATTATAAGTATATAGAGTGCTTGGTTCCAAGCTACGAGGTGATTCAAAGCAGATTACAATCTCGTCAGGCACTTGATACGCAGATTCAAACGACGACTGAAGAAAATTACTATAGAACCTTTGATCAATCTATAAAACCAGAGCATCCTACCGCACTAACGGTGGACACTTCGGATTTTAGCAAAATCGATATTGGGGCCATCGTTAAGTATCTAAACCTCGAGATGACCAGATAGTTGGGAGCAAATCATGAGAAGAAATGTGCAAGTTTATATTCTTGAAAGCCAAAGCAACAAATTACTCCTTTTAAAAAGGACACAAGAGCGATCGGGGAATTGGCAGCCTGTTTGTGGTGGCATTGAGCCTGGAGAGCATGCAATAGATGCTGCAAAGCGAGAAGTGCACGAGGAAACAGGTATTACCTGTAATTCATCACTTACTAAGCTTCCATACGAGTTCGATTATAAAACTACCAAAGATGGCGTTCTAATGGATATGAATGACGTGTGTTTTTTAATGCGACTTCCTTATCCATTTGATATTACTTTATCACATGAACATGAGATCTTTGAATGGATCAATCTAACCTCAATCAATGATTATACCGAATGGGAGCCTATAAGAACTGTAGTAAAGGATTTGGTGAAATTAATTTAAAGAAAGGAATCTAAAATGATTACTCAAATTGGCTCACACAAGATCTTACTAACCGCATCGTTCAAGTCTAAATATTTCAGCGATGGCTCTATGACCGACAAGGAAGCCATAAAGGCATTAGAAAAGCAATACTCAAAAGATAATCTAACCTTTCAAAATACATACATCAACTTCACCTATACCGGTGAAGACGCGATGCGCATCGTACCTGAGCTACTAAAAGAGTACGTGTCCAGTTCAAGAGGCAAATTAGTAAAGGACGAGTCCCTTTCAAACGTCTATTGGTTGAAGATTTGGATGAATGGCAACCTCATCATGAGAGCCGCGAGCATAAGTGATTTCGTACAATTTAAAGTTGATTTAAGTGAGATCATGCATGTTGATGGCAATGTAGAAAATTTCAACATTCGATTCAAGAATGGCATGGTTTTGACGTGCCATCATAACGTTTACATAAGTTGAAAATCACAAAATCATAAAATCTTAAAGTATAATTTGAATAATTAAGGAGGTAGATCAAGTGACGTATAAAGGTTCATGTTTATGTAAAACTGTAAAATTTGAAGTTGTAGGTGAATTCGAGGACTTTTATCTTTGCCACTGCAAATACTGCCGTAAGGATTCAGGTTCAGCGCATGCAGCCAATCTTTTTTCTAAAAGCGCAAAACTAAAATGGCTTCAGGGGGAGGCGTACGTAAGGACCTTCCAGTTAAAGGATACAAATCACGTAAAAGGCTTTTGTAGTAATTGTGGTTCTGCTCTTCCAAACCTACAAATGAACGGTAGCTTATTAGTTGTTCCAGCAGGAAGCTTAGACAGTCAACTGGATAAACAACCGGATGGACATATTTT
Organism: Fusibacter sp. QWL-12; assembly: GCF_058683495.1. Classification (NCBI taxonomy): domain Bacteria; kingdom Bacillati; phylum Bacillota; class Clostridia; order Eubacteriales; family Fusibacteraceae; genus Fusibacter; species Fusibacter sp. QWL-12. The sequence goes on along the minus strand of NZ_CM178745.1, from coordinate 104,498 downwards.
TATATCCGATAAAGCCAATTGGGATGAGAAGCTAGAAACTTATAAAAAGTTTGATCGTTTTCCAACTGAATAAACCAAATAAAATAACGGAGTTATACCTATGAAGATAAGACTATTAAAAGAAACTGAATACGAAAAAGCAATTGCTTTAAAGGTTAGCTGTTTTGATGAAGAAGTAAAGCATCAAGTTCCCTACAACTCAAGTGAGCAAGAGGAGCTTGATTTTATGATCGATTGGATGAACTCAGCAGAAAAATATCAAGACATAAGGGTCTTATATGGCGCTTTTTTTGAAGATGCGTTTGTCGGATTTGTCGGTGCGAGTATTGCTGATGAGTCAGATGCAAAGTCTGGTATTGAGATAAACTATTTGTTTGTAGATGAAGCTTATCGCGGTAGAGGTGTTTCTTATAAGCTTTTACAAGCGATCTTAAGTCACTTTAAAAAGGATCGATTTAATGAAGTTGTCGTTTATAACTATGTGCCATCAGACTCAAATAAATACTATCGTTATCTAGGTGGAGAAGTCATTAGAACTTTTCCAGTCTTTGAAGGAAGAATTATGGTTGATTTATTTAGATTTGATTATGGAGACTTTTTAACAAAAATAGCCAAAGAACATTAAGTTTTTACAGGGAGGTTGAAATGAAAAATACCATCCAACTGTATCACGATTATATAGATAAAAGAGGCTCTGAATTGGACGTTTTTCAAAAAATTGCAGAGCAGTTTCAAATTAAAAGTGGATTATACCCTGGCTCATTTGTTCATATTACGCCGTCTTTGGTGATCCCGGAGATGTACTACAATGATTTAGATAAAAATGCAAATCGCTTTTTTGAGGTGTTATCTGAGCCACTGGAATACGTCAATCAAAATAAGCAATATACTGAAGACGCTCAAATTGCTTATGAAGCAGCTGATTTTACATCGGTTTTAAAAGCGAAGATCAATTATTATGACTTATTAATTTCACTATATTCAGGTTTTATATCGCAACATTGTAAAGCGTATCTTAAAACAAATGGTATTTTACTTGTAAACGATAGCCATGGTGATGCAACTTTGGCTTTTTATGATCGTGATTACGCATTCATAGGCGTTGTTGAAGTACTTCAAAATGGCGCAAAAATCAAAACGGAAGAGTTAGACCAATACTTTAAGTTTAAAAGGGAGAGACCGGTGGATATAGATAAAATTAGACTTCAGATGAAAGGACCTAAATATCAAAATCAATCCGAATATTATCTCTTCAGGAAGATAAAATAGTATATGTAATTAATAGCAGATTATTAAGGGAGTGGAATTATGAAAAGCATTGAAGATATCAGCAAATTTATCTTTGTAAAAGACGAACCAGAATCAGTGGATATCATATTCATTCCTGGTGGCTCACATCCTGAACTTGCTGAAAAAGCGGCTGAGTTAATCCATATTGGCTACGCGGATTATGTTATGCCATGTGGTAGGTTTAGTACAAAATTTGGAAAGTTTAATGGTCCAAAAGCTAAACACGATATCTATAACAAACCCTATGCGACTGAGTTCGAATTTTTAAAGGATGTTTTGATTAAAAATGGTGTTAGCCCACTGAAAATATTACGTGAAGACCAATCGGGAACCACAAGAGAGAATGCTTTTTTCGCAAAAGAAGAAGTGGAAAAGATAGGTCTGAAAGTGGATAAAGCAATCCTTTGTTGTAAATCATTTCACGCAAGAAGAGCGTTGATGTTTTATCAATTGGCGTTTCCCGAAACTGAATTTTTAGTGGTGCCTTACGATTATTATGAAGTTGATGTACCAATTACTTTTGATACATGGTTTAAGACAGAGAAAGGGATTAAACGCGTATTAGGAGAACTAGAACGTATTTCTTCTCAATTTACTGAGGACTTTATGCGTTTATCAGAAAAATAGATAGAGATCAAGAGGAGCAATATGGACAAATTATCAGCGCAGTTTATAACAGCACTTAAGAACCATGATCTAGAGACGATAAAATTAGTTCCCAAATCGGATCTGCACAATCATTTTGTTTTAAGTGGTCATAGAGACTTTATAAATCAAAAAACCAATCTCAATATAATACCACTCACAAAACCATTAGAATCAATGGATGAAATGCATAAATGGGTAGCTGAAAATCTTGGTGATCATTTTCATACTTCTGAGAGAAGAAAATTAATGATAGATGCTGCTTTTTATCAAGCAAAGATGGATGGTGTAAAAATCTTAGAAATAGGAGAAGATGTTTGGGGGTTAGGCGAGTACTTCGATAACGATATTGAAGAATTGGTCAACTGCTTTAAAAAATCACATCAACAGTTTGCGCCTGATATAGAACTCAGGTTGCAGATTGGACTTTCGAGACATTGTAGTATACCTTATCTTGAGCGCTGTTTAGAACCCTTTTGGGATAACGATGCGTTTTATTCACTGGATTTATATGGAGATGAGCTCAGCCAGCCGATTGAAAATTTTAAAAGTATTTATAGAAAAGCGAAATTCAAGGGATTAAAGGTTAAGGCGCATGTTGGTGAATGGGGAAGTGCTGAGGATGTTCGTCATGCCGTTGAAATACTTGAGCTTGATGAAGTGCAGCACGGCATAAGTGCGGTAGCTTCTAAAGATGTGATGGACTATTTGAGGCAGAACCATATTAGGTTGAACCTAACGCCTACAAGCAATATCTTATTAGGTCGAACAAAGAGTTATGCAGAGCACCCAATTGGTCGATTGGTTGAAAATGGGATTGATGTCACCATTAACTCTGACGACTTGTTAATCTTTGATAGTGATGTAAGTAAAGAGTATCTAAGACTATATGAAAGTGGCGTTTTAAGTGCGATCGATCTGAATTTAATTAGACTTAATGGACTAAAAACAAAGATTTGAGGAGTAAAATATGCTGAATGAATACCTACAAAATTTCAAAGACAATCGTTATAGCCCTAAGATTCAGATGCTTTATAATCTGAAATGGAAACAAATCGAAAAATACACTCCAGTAAAAAACATTCGGATATTGGATTTTGGAAGTGGATTTGGTACCACTGCCAATTATTTTGCAAAAGAGAATACAGTGTATGCCATTGAGCCAAATGCAGATATGGTTGAAGCCAGAGAACAAGACCATCAATATACACAAATTGTTGGAGATTATAACAAATTGGATGATTTTGAAGACGAATCCTTTGATTTGATTATTTGTCATAATGTACTTGAATTTGCAAAAGAGAGAGCAAAAATTGTCGCTGGGTTTGAAAGACTTTTGAAGCAAGGTGGTATGCTATCGATCGTTAAAAATAATAATGAAGGAAGAATACTTTTTAAAGCCGTCTCAAATGACATTGAAGGTGCTAAGGATCTTTTAAACGGCGGACATATTGCTAACACTTTTGGAAAAGTAACCATTTATGATCATAATGAATTAACTCAATGGGGAAAATCACTTGAAATCGTACAAGTATTGGGACTTCAAATTTTCTTTGGGCTACAAGCGAATCGTGATGAAATGAACGAAGATAAATGGATGACCTCCGTGTTGAAACTCGAGATGGAGATGTCTGAATTAGAGGCTTTTAAAGGGATATCTTTATTTCATCACGTTTTTTTGAGAAAGCGTTAAGCTTTGTGTAAATAGCTATCTTGAATAATACAAAAGGAGGGCTTATGACAATCACTTTCAAAGCATTCACATGTAATCTTCCTAGTGATAATAAAAATAATTGCCCTAAAGACTTTGAAGCTTTTGAGTTGTTTGAAAACATTGAAAGTCATGAGCAAACTTTTTTAAATGAAATGACTTATGAAGCTGTTTTTTGGAGAGATAAGATAAATCGTCCTTCAATTGAAGAAGCTTCACAGCTACCATTTTTCAGTAACATTATTGATAGTTTGGGTGAAAGATTTGGTGATATAGCGGTCATCGCATATGACGATGAAAAGAAAGTTGGTGCGGCCTATATAAGACTGTGTGAGGAACAAAATGCTTTCAATGGCTTTATCCATGAAGACATTCCAATTGTCGTAATTGCTATAAAATCTGACTATCAAGGACGTGGAATAGGGGTAAGTCTCATGGAATCACTATTTAAGGTTGCAGCGATGCACGATTTTCCAAAGCTAAGCCTTTCTGTTGCGAAAGATAACTATGCACTAAAGCTTTATCGTAGAGTTGGATTTTCGGTCTATGAAGAGAGAGAAGATTCTTTTTTAATGCTACGAGAAATAAATACATTCAGATAAGATGAAATGGGGGAACATGCTAACTTTTATCAAAGGTCTATTGGGGATGAGAACTATAAAAAGTCCAAGCGATAATGAGCGAGTCAGCGAAGGATGGAAATCAGATATTGAATTTTTGAAACTTGAACTGGCCAAAAGACATAAGAATTTATTTTATAGTCTAGACGAGCAAGTCTATTTCAAAAGTATGGATCTTATTAAAGCGTCTGCCACGGCTAAAAGTAGAGAAAAGCTCATCGTTGAGCTTATGGCATGCGTTGCCAGGGTGAATGATGGACACACTAAAGTATTGGTAAATCATACGGCGCAATATCCTTTTGAGTTTTACTATTTTGAAGAAGGGATATTTGTTACAAAAGCGACAGAACAATACGTTGATTTAGTCGGGATGAAGTTGACACATATCAATACAGTTGCCATAGACGAAGTCCTTGAGATAATTCAACCATTAGTTAGCTGTGATAACGAACAACAGCTTAAGAATGGTGTTGTTAAATATCTCGTCGTCCCTGAGATTCTAATGGGGACATCAATTATATTTGAGGATCGTGCTTCATTCTCATTTGAATCCAATGAGGGAAACACGGTCTCCAAGTTAGTTTATCCTATTGATAAAACACAAATACAACTTGCGAGTTCATATGTTATGCAGTTGCCTTTTGGCAGGCAGCATCTTCAGCGTTGTTATTGGTCTACATATTTCACAGATAAAAACACCTTGTATTTTCAATACAATGCATGCAGGAATGATCCAAATAAGACTTTTAGAGAATTTAATAGAGAACTTTTTGAGTTGATCGACCAAAATCAAGTAGATCAATTGATAATTGATTTAAGATTTAACGGGGGTGGCAATTCTATGATTCTTTCCCCTTTTCTAAAGGCGTTGAAAAAAAGACCAAAATTCAAAAGTAATGTAATTGTTTTAATTGGTAGATCAACTTTTTCTTCAGCATTACTCAATGCAATTAAACTAAAAAAGAAATTTAATGTGACATTGGTCGGTGAACCAACTGGTGGAAAGCCAAATCACTTTGGAGAGTTGATGTTTATTCAGTTAACTAATCTTGGCATAGAAGTAATGTATTCGACTCAGTATTACAAAAATTATTCACAAGAGATGGCAGCATTGTTTCCGCAAATTAAAGTACCAGAAAGAGCAGAAGACTATTTCAAAGGCTTTGACCGAGCCTTATCAGAGATGTTAAAGATGGAGGCTGATTAGCTAGAATATTATCGAGGAGGCAATATATTTTGGAGCTTAAAACAGATCAAGTGGTAACTTTCTATGAATCCATAGATGAGTCAGTAAGGTTGAAACGAAGCAATGCCAATCAAATCGAATTTTTAACAACAACAGAGTTTTTGAATCGTTACATAAAGGCCGGCGATAAGCTTTTAGATGCTTGTGCGGGTGCTGGCATCTATGCATTTTATTATGCCGATCGTGGTTTAGAGGTTTTTGTAAGAGATTTGGTGGAGAAGAATATAGAAGAAATTAAAACGAATCAGGCGCAGCATGCTGATTTTGTAGATATACAAAAGGGCAGTATTTTAAACTTAGGTGAGTTCGATGATGAAACTTTTGATGTGGTGCTCAATATGGGGGCTTATTATCATTTGACGGATAAAGAACAAAGGGTAGCTGCAATTGAAGAAAGTTTACGCGTTTTAAAATCGGGCGGGATCTATGCATTAGCATATGTGAATCGTCATGCAAACACTTATAAGTTCTTAGATATGTTCACAGATGATTTTGAACTACTAGACGCTTATTATGAGTTGGGTTATCATTCGAAAAATAAAGTGTTTTTCAGTGCTTCACCAGAGCAAGTTGAAGATGAGTTGCGTTTGTTTGATGTGGAAGTGCTCAATCACGTTGGAACGGATGGAATGAAGTATTTTATTAAAGATAAAGTGAACGCTTTCAATGAGAATGATTTTTCAAAATGGATGCAGTTTCATCTTAAAACTTGTGAGGAAAGATCTTCATTGGGCTCAAGTGAACACGGCTTGATTATCTTGAGAAAAAAATAATGGACAGGATTATTAAAAGCAAATTAAAATAAAAGCTATTTTGTTGATATAAGTAAAATTTCCACATATAGTAATTATATGGGAATATTGATTGGTTTTATTGTGAACTCTGTGAAGGAGATATAAATGGATTTATTAGATAAAATAAATCGTATTGGCAACAAGAAAGTATTTATACTACTTGTGTTTGTAACCCTTTTAATAGGGAGTATAATTCTTTTCATCCATGATCAATCCAATAAAACAGTTAGTTTGGGTGAATCTTAGATATCCAAGGTGGTGAGCCAACAGAGTTTTATCTCGTAACCACTCAGATTAGTGGCGTACTCCTTTTGATTTTTAGTATTTTCATTCCAATTGTATCTTTAAAGTAAGAACAACTTATATTAAGTTAGTATGAAAGTCTTTAGTAACAATGAGGTGAGACATGTTTGAGAGAAGTCTCGTAAAAGGAAAACAAATTTTGCTGATTGTATCGCTTGTATTAGTAACGGTATTACTAGCTGCATGTGCACAACCATCAAATATAGAAAATGAAACTGAACAGACATCAGAAATTTTGATAACTGAGAACCATTTGTCAGAAGTTATGGATGCTTCAGAACTCAAAGTAGAATACATCGATATTGATAAAATCTTTTACAATGAACAGGAAAGTTACGTCGAACTCATTTTGAAATTGCCTCAGATTAATGGAGAAGGTGATTCAATCGGTTTGATCAATCAAGATTTAATGGCGTTAGAAGCCTTTTATTATAACGAATTACCTGAGCTTCCGAGTTCCGATGATTATGATTATACTCAAAATAAAATAAAGGGTAGCGCCTCGGGATATTTTAGAAGTGCCATTTATGAGGTCGCATACGCCAAAAATCACTTGATTTCATTTTCTGCTGAAGTAGATGGTGGTGCTGGTGGCGTTGGATGGACAGGAATCGCTGGTAAAACCTATGATTTACTCTCAGGCGACCCAATGCTGCTTAATGATTTCTTTATGATTTCTAGTGAAGAAGTAAAATCATTGTTTATTGAAATTATATCAAAACAAATTGCATTAACAATTAAAAACAGTACTTCAGGAAATCCATTTACATTTGAATCACCTTACGATGATGGTAAGTTAAGTATTGAAAATGAGTTTAAGTTTGAGAATTACTATTTAACTGAAGAGGGATTTGTTGTTATTTACCCTAAGTATGCACTGTCATATGGTGCTGCTGGTCCGCAGAAGTTTCTTATTAGCTTTTCAGAAGTAAAAGATTATTTAAAGGAGTTGGGCTTATGAGTATTGTTTTTTTATTAATTGGGGTCTTTGTTTTGGTGTGTACAATTGGTAAATTTCCATTTTATTGGGACAGTAGAAAAGCGATGCGTTTAAGGAAACTCATCGGCGATGGTGCGACTTCTATCGTATACTATGTAATTGGATTGATTTTGATCATTGTAGGAATTTTAGAGTATTTAGGCTATATTTCTTTACAATAATTTCTGTTTTAAATAGGAGAGTCCAATGAAAAATAAAAGTTTAATTAAAGAAAAATCACCCGAAATAAAACTTTTATTTGGTAAAAGCATTACTGCTTCTAACTCAAAAGAGGGGAGAAAGGAACGGTTCAAGTTTTATTTTAGAGAAACTAGAACCTTTCTTTTGATTTCTATTTTTCTAAGTGTCTATAGGTACGCCATCGTTGATCAAAATCATGAAATCTCAAGAAGAATTGTTGAAATTGTTACCATGACAGGGATTATAACACTTTTGTTTTTCATTATAACCATTGTCTATTATGAGATTAGAGTTTGGTATTTTAATCTTAAAAATAAGTGAAGTTTAAGGAGGTTTAATGCTAAAAAGTGATACTGAGAAAATTAGTATTAAGAATTTCAAAATATTAATGAGTATAAGTATACTTATACTTATATGCATAGTCGCTTTGGACAATTATTTTTATAGTCGGGTAGAAACCTTTGCTGTTTCAGAAACCTACACTCAAACGCCGACTCATGTAATGTCAGACTTTCAGGTGGATGCCATTGATATTCCAACGGTTATTACAATTGAAGGGAATGTTATTAAGAAAGTGAATCCAGCAATAATTAAAGAAGGTTTCTTTAATTATAGTTATCGTTATGATTTTTTCGGTGTAATTAAAATTGGTGAGTTCGAACTAAACTATAATAAGATTCCTCTAACTTCGACGATGCTTGAGTTTAGTAGCGCACTTGAGCTTTATGCATCACCAGTACCAAACGATATAGTGTATATTGATAATCAAGTCTATAGTCTAGGGATCACGATGCATCGAGATTTAGATTATATGCTATCTCATCTTCAAGTTGTAATTTATGATAATAATGGACAAAAAATTGCGATTTATAATTACGATATTTGAAAATAATAAGAAAGGAAACCTAGTATGTGGCAGAGAAATAAACTTATACTGTTAATTACCCTAGTAGCCTTGATAACAGGAGTAGGGATAATTTCTCAGTTGAATAAAACGGATTTCTCAAATAATCTAGATGATGTATACATACGTATTAACCAAAACAATTGGCAACTTTATCAATTAGAAGCGTTAAGTGAGAATAACATTTTATTAGCGCTAAATAATAATGATCAAATTGAGGTTGCATTACTTGAAAACATAACGATTGCTTATAAATGGCAATTAGCATCAGAATATAATGATTGCTATGAACTTTTGGGTTCATATGAAATATCAGAAAAACATTCATTCTTTGACGCGTTTTTACCTGTAAAAGAGGGAGAGAATAACAACCGCAAGGTTTTTGAGTTGAGAGTGGCTTCTGAAAAGGAAGTTATCGTGCAGTTTTTGTATGTTCCTATTGAAGCGCAAGAGAATGTAGGGAATGTATTAAAAGAGTTTTCAATCGTGAGAGAACATTGATTAGAAAAGGAGACACATGAGAATTACAGTAGATTACACAGTAGCGGAAGCAATAGTAGACTTAATTGAGTCAGAGAAATATAAAGACCCATTGGCCTTTGATAATGTTATGCTTGAACTGTCAAATAACAAGGGCATGCAGCAAATGCTCAATTTTTATCAGCATACATATGACTATGAAACCTATAAAAAGGTACTGTTTTTAGCATTGAATCACATACCTTTAGAGCCTGAGGATGAAGGTCTCAGCATGCTTTATAATCTGTTAAAATTGATAAATACAGATGTGATTAAGCTTAAAAATAAGCTTTTACTCATTAAAGCTTTTGATTTTGAGAGCATCGTTGAATCATTAAATGAGACTTTACCTGATGAGACAGAGTTAGAAATTGATCTTTATTTTGTGTTTGATGGGATTAATGGCGCAAGTATCGTTGGTGATCATGTAATGTTAGTAAATACAATGCTTTGGCCATCGGATGCAAAATATCTTCCCGTTATCAGAGATGTTTTATCACATGAGTATCACCATATTGGCATGAAGTATTGGTTAAGTAAAAGAAAGCAATTTGAGAGTGTCTTCGAGTCTGCGCAGAGCTTTATGGCGTACTTTATCAGTTCACTTGTAGGTGAGGGCTTAGCGACGTTATATTTTACCAGTGGCGATGATTTATATCCACTTGCACTTGAATCACATGGCGAAGCGATTGCCGAGAATTTTAAACGTTCAGTGAATGATCGGCAGACGGATACAGAAGCGTTGCTAAAACTTTTTGAGCAAGATTTATCGGATATTCTATCAAATGAGATGAATGAAGAGCATCTTGAAACGCTATTTTCTAAATACAGCTACGATCCCTCTGGTAATGAACCGCTCAATAAAACCATAGGCTATCACATGTGCTATAGTGTTGAGAAACACTTGGGAAGAAATGCGATTTTTGATGTTATAAAGAATCCAATGTTAATTTTTGATTATTACAATCAAGCGAATGTGACCGAAAATGGATTCGTATTTAGTGAGCAATTACTAGGTGAGTTTGGAGTATAAATGAAACCAGAAATCTTATTAAAGCAATTGAATCATAACTTATTGGAACTATTAGGAGAATCCTTAGTGGGAATCTATCTCCACGGTTCCTATGCGATGAATAGCTACCATCCTATAACGAGCGATATTGATCTATTAGTCGTTGTAAGAGAAACGTTAAACAAGCGAACCAAACGGGCGATTATTGATAAGCTGATTGAGCTTTCCTATTTTGGACCTAAAAAGGGATTTGAAGTATCTGTGATAACTGCGTCAGTTGCTAAAGCTTTAAAGCATCCGCTTTATTTTGAGCTGCACTTTTCTTATTTTCATCTGGAAAGGTATTTGTCAGATAAAAATTATCTCTGTGAAAATGGGTATGATCCAGATTTAATCGCACATGTGATGGTGACTAAGGCTAGGGGCATCCGATTATATGGTGAAGCCATCCAGAAGGTCTTTGGAGCGGTGAAGCCACTTGATTTTATCGATGCTATCCTCTACGATCTTAATGACTTGAAGCTAGATTCAGAGGCCAACATGACTTACTATGTACTCAATCTTTTAAGGTTTTACTACTACCTTAAAGATGGCGGCATCTACTCCAAAGTAGAAGGTGGAAGCAAGGCTTTGGAAGAGTATCACCAGAGTTACGGTAGGATAATAAAAGCTTGCCTTTCGAGCTATGATCCCAAACTTAAAAGTGAAGATTTGATTTCACATGATGACTTGGTTACGTTTATTAATCTCTTGATTGCGCAAATCAATTCTAAATTATTAGCAATTTCACCGGAAGTGAAACCTTTGAGAAAGTTAAACTAATGCTATGATGTTTGAATTAAGAGAGGTGATTTTATGCAGTTTGATTTAAAGAAGTATTGGATTCACGTTCTTGTAGTAGTATTGATCGTTAACGTTGCTCTATTTGTCGTTCTATTTATCAGAACAGACCAATTTGACAAAGAGCATATAAGTATCCAAAGTATAGAAAAAAGCATAAATGTGCTTCTTGATGAAAGATTTGAGCAAGAGCTTGCGAGCAACCAGAGTGGTGCACTTAATTTTGAACAAGAGCTTGATCAACTGAAAGAGGACTTCGCTTCAATGAGTAATTATGACATGGGTGACATCAATGCGAGGCTATCGAGACTTGAAATCATCGGAAATATTTGGACAGAAAGTGAAATTAGTCAAAAGGAAGTCAAAATCATCTATGGGAAAGTGGTAAGCAAGGACTATTATCAGCAGCTTAAAGCAGGTGTCCCTATTATTGCAAAAGGATCAAATGAAGAAATCACTTATCAACTTAGTGACGATTATCAATCCTATGCGGTTGGTCAATATGGGCTTGTTATGGAGTTTTACAATGAACGATTTGTGCAATCAGTTGTATTAGATGATGACTTCGATTGTACTTTTGTATTGATTAATGACGAGATCAAATACATTATCATGGGGTCATTTCTAGAGTAAAATCATAAAGCATTTGGAGGGAATATGAAGCATACAATCAGTGAATTACCAGCACTACTTTTAGGCAGCTTGCTTTCAATCTTATTTTTTGAAGTCTTTTTGGAGAGAAAATTTAAACTAAGGAAAAAGTTGATACAAAGGACGCACTGGCTTGTTGCATTTGCGTTAGGGTTTACATGCTTTGTACTAATTAGTTATTTTGTTTTAAAATTTCAAGATTCAAAATACATATATGCAGGCATGTACGGTTTCAATTTTGGGATACTTTATTATTTTTCACTGTCTTCAATTATCACAAAACCGATTAAATGGGACAAGTCATAAACATATATTCTAAAAATAGGAGTAAACAAATGCGAGCAAAAACGAAAATTATAATTATTTACATAGCTACGATGGTGTTACTAGCGCTTAATATCAATTGGTTTTCAGATAAGCCACTCGTAGAAATCATATTTTCAAAACTTGGTATTAGATACTTTCATTTAAATGGTGACACGGGTTTCTATGTGCCGACATTGATCTTACTAACAATCTTGCTTTTATTTTGGTTGTACCTGAGAAATCAAGATAAAAAGAGTCGATTTGTGAAGGATTATTGGTACTACTGCTTTTTCATGATGATAGGTGTATCGATCGTAGGAAAGGTTTTTATCAGCTTATTGAAAATGTAAAAAAGTATATATAGAAAAGCGGATTGGGGGAAATATGTTAAAACTTGGATCGACCTATCTAATCGTTAAGAACATGCAAAAATCTATTGATTTTTACGAAAAATTACTCGACATGAAGGTGACGTCACAGAATTACACCAGGTGGGCACAGTTTAATTTCCACAACAGCTGTATTGCGCTTTGGAACCCAGAGTACGACAAACAGCTTATTGAAAGTGGTAATTCACTTGAAGGGATCTATAGCAAAAATTATATCAATTATCAAAAAGAAACTCAGATAAATTATGGCAATAATGTAGTACTAAATTTTTATATAGATGATTTAGAAGCTGAATATCAAAGATTAAAAGCAGCTAATATTGGAACACTTACACCTATTATGTATCTTAATGTAGCGATGCCTTATTATTTATTTGTAATTGAGGATCCAGATGGTAACCAAATTGAGATCACAGGAAACTACGATAAAGTAGTTGAATAATTAAAAATGAATGAAAAACAGTCTAGGGTACAGGTCATAGGAGGAAATCATGCATCAAAACATCGTCCATATAGCACTTGTCGTGAACGACTACGACGAAGCAATCGAATTTTACACAAAGAAACTCAACTTCGAGCTACTAGAAGACACCTATCAACCTGAGCAGGATAAAAGATGGGTAGTTGTAGCGCCTAGAGGTTCTAATGGGACAACCATATTACTCGCCAAAGCATCCAAGCCAGTTCAAAAGGAGTTTGTTGGAAATCAAGCTGGCGGTAGAGTCTTCCTGTTTCTCAATACGGATGATTTTTGGAGAGATTATCATCAAATGATGTCAGTAGGAATAGAGTTTGTAAGGGAACCAAAACAAGCGGAGTATGGCATGGTTGCTGTATTTAAAGACTTATACGGGAATCTATGGGATTTGTTACAGCTCAATCAAGATCATCCTATAGCAAAAAGGTTTGAAAAATAGAAATTTTTATCATTTACTTAAGAATTTCCTAATGTTTTCCATATAGAATAAATAAAAATAGGAGGATACATATGAAAGATTTAGATTTTAATAACATATTGACGGACACTTTAGCTACATTCAAAAACTATTGGAAGCCTCTCATGTTAATCGCGTTAATCTCAACCGCAATCAGTATCGTTTTCCAGGGGCTTATGCTAATCGTACCAATTACCTCATTGAGAATCGTTGGGGTCAACTCGTATTTGTTTTTATCCTTAGTAATCACTTTAACCCTATGGATCATAAACTTATACTTTGTATCAAGGCTTTCCGTAACACTGATATCATCAGCTAATGATGCTTATAACGGCAATCAGGTGGCAATACGTCATAGCTATAAAGAAGCAAAGTACAATACTGGGAGATATATTGGTTATAGTATTTTGACGGGCATCATTACTTTTATTCCTTTGATGATGCTAGGACTTTATAACTTTAATCTTTTTAGGGTTCCAAGACCAACAGAGCGAATCATTATGGCATTGATCGGTGGTATAATTGCGTTCTTGCTTCATGTCGCACTTCAATTTGTGCCTTTCATAACCGTACTTGGAAAACGCGATGAGTCCGTTATTGAAAAAAGTTTTCAAATCGTAAAACAGAAATATATAAAAGTTGCATTATTGACGTTATTACCGATTGTACTCTCTATGCCTATATGGGTAATAGATAAAATTCCGTATTTTAGTCAATTTGAACTAAGTGCTCAAGGGATCAAATTACTTTTGACAGCAATATTTACAATTGGTATAACGCCATTTGTAAGTCTCTATCAGCTCAATATATTTAAGAGATTGGTTGAAGAAGAATCCCAAGAAACTGAAATGCAAGAAATGGAAGACTCGCTCTATTTGAGGTAAATGCTATGATCGGTTGAAGCGTTATATAAATGAAATAACCTTGAATATCAAGTGACTATATGAACTACAGATGAAGAGAATAGGTTGTTTTTATAAAATAATATGAAAAATATACAGTAGTAATTGGGGGAAAAAACATGATTACAAATAACAAATTACAAAGTGAAAAAGGTATTAGTTTTCCAAAAGATGAAGAAAAAGTATATGAACATCCAATCTTAGCGATTTATTTTGATTTCTTTTTTGTTAGTATGATTATTTTATGCATTTCAGCTACTATATTAAAAATCATAAGCTTTTATAGTGATGTAACTGGTATGTTGAATTTAAATTTTCTTGAACATCAAGGACTATTATTTGGTCTTATTACTATTTCGCTAGCTGCATCCATAATTTATCAACTTTTCATATCAAAGAACGTAAAATTTATGTCAGTCGGCGATAAACTTAGTGGCAAAAAAATAATAGACTCAGAAAAGAAATGGAATAATCAATTCACAATAAACAGATTTGGTATTTTTGTTTTTATGATTTTAAACTGTATAATCATAAATTACACTTGGAAAGAAACTCTAGATATAAATTCATTCACTTTTATAGAATTGCTATATAAGTGGGGAAGTACGACAATTATTTATAACATATTAATACAATTGATTAATGGTAAAGTAAAACTCTTAACGTTTTATACAGTTTTAACAGGTGTAGCTACTTTAAGTAGTTTAAATGGCCAAATTACTATTGATATAATTATATTAGCTCTGTATGTAATGTTTTCAGTATTTATAATATATTACTATCCTAAGCATCTAAAAGAGCAACAAGTCAAAGCAACATCATTAGCAACTATAGAATAAGTAACAATTAATTATTAGAAATTATGGAGGTGATATTATGAAATGGTGCGATAAATGTAACACGGAGTATGAAGAATATGCAGAAGTTTGTGCAGATTGTGTCGAGCCATTGATATCAGAGATTGAGTACATAAAAGAAAAGAAATCCAACAATGAGGTTGAAGAAATAAAAATTCAATTGGTTGAAGTCTATGAAACCAATTTAGAAAGTGATGCAATGATGGTTCAAACCTTTTTAACAGAAAATGGAATTGTATCCGAACTTAGAAGCAAGGGCATTGGTTCCTATCTTCAAATCTATAGTGGTGTGAACTATCTTGGAACGACGATTTGTGTTTCTGAGGAACAAGCAGCTGAAGCGAAAGCTTTAATCGATGAGTTTTGGAAGGCAAACGAAACGGGTATCTCTGAAGAATCTTTAACTGAGTCCGTTAAAAATGAAGCAACTAAAGTGACTAAGTCTTCAAATACTGCTGCAGTTTCAACTTCTAAGAAAGAAAAGCAACATTCCAAAAAAGAGAATCTGCATCATAAAAACGATGATGATGCAGATATGCGAGCTTATCGAGCTAAATACAATAAAAAAATGAATCAAAGAAGAACTTTCTTAAAGGTATTTATGGTATTTGTATTTGGTACGTCTTTCATCTTAATGGGTATTAGTTTATTACTACAGTAATTTTGAAAGATATCCAAATTTGAAGAGATTTAAGATTGAAAGGAGCTATTATGAGACCATTTGATGTGTACTTAGATAAAATCGATAACCCTGAACAAAAAGAGCGTATGATAATGATTTTAGATCATATTAAAGACACTTTTCCAAACCTGATCGAAGAAGTGAAGTGGAATCAGCCTATGTTTACTGATCATGGTACTTTTATCGTTGGTTTTAGTATGTCGAAAATGCACATTGCTATGTCGCCAGAGACTAAAACACTCGAACTATTTGAAGATGAGATTAAGGCTGCAGGATATGCAAAAACAAAAATGCTTTTAAAATTACCTTGGGCTTCTCCAGTGAACTTTGAACTAATAGACAAAATGATTGCGTTTAACATAGAAGATAAAAAAGAGATGACGAACTTCTGGCGGGTGGGAACACGTTAGTTAATTCTAATTAATAAAGGGGAAAATATGTCTCGTCCTATTATTGCATTTAAAAATACTAACAAGTGGTTGATGATACCAGTTTCACTTTTATCTTTATTTGGGTCACTTTTAGGATCGTATGCGCGAATAACAAGAAATTATATGTATGAAATTATTGGTGTATTATTTTTTTTAATATTTATTTTGGTAGTATTGGGAATAAAAGAGTTGAAAAAAATCAAAATTTACGAAGATCGTATAAGAACCAACTTCCACAAAATAAAAAAAGAGGACTTAATCAAATACGAATGGCCTCAAAATAATAAAATCGAGTCTGAGCTTCATATTTTTGCATATATCAAACTTTTGGGCGTTTTTAAAGTAAAACGAAAAATAAGAATCTACCTTTCGAAGGATTTAAAAGAAGAGGTTGATTTGGCTCTATCACAGCTGTTTAATTAATCTAAGACATATTTATAGGAGGCTACATGCAAAGAATTAAACTCGTCAGCCCAGACAAATCTTATAAGGAACAAGTACTGGACTATAAAAAGGAATTTATTGAAAATCATGAAGACTTTGCAGGTAGCGGTGGCCTTAGACTTACATCAGATTATGATGAATGGTTGACTATGCTCGTCGATAACAGTTGTGATGCAACTGTAAGAGAAGGTCTTGTTCCTGCTTCAACTTATTTAGCAGTAACCATAGAGGAAAATCGACTGGTTGGCATGATTGATATTCGACATAGATTGAATGATTATCTAGAGAATTTTGGTGGTCATATCGGTTATAGTATAAAAAGATCAGAGAGAAAACAAGGGTATGCAACTGAGATGCTTAACCTTGCACTTGATGTTTGTAAAGCGCTACAAATTTCGCCTGTGTTAGTGACTTGTGATAAAGAAAATTTAGGATCTGCAAAAACAATCATCAATAATGGTGGTCAATTAATCAATGAAGTACCAGAGGACTATAGAATTACACAGCGATATCATATTCATTTATAATCATTGAAAATTAAACGTTCGGGGGCAGTTATGGTTGTCAGTTTTATCGTCTATGCGATATTAATCGGTGGATTAATTGGCTATTTAATCTTTACAAGAAAATTCATTAATAAGAGAATACATGAAGCAATAGAAGCTCTTGGTGGTGAAATTGATTATGTCACTCGATTATCGTTTAGAGATCGCATATACGTCGTGGAATATCACGTAGGAGAGCAGAAAGCGACAAAAACGGTGAAGTTTTTATTTGGGCTTGATGATGTTTGGTATTGAAGTTTAAAGTTTGAAAGGAGCAATTTTATGTTATATATGTTAATCGTGAAAGGCTCAGACAATTCAGAAGCTGGTAATCTTCCGAGTTTAGAACTTAGAGAAGCGATGAGTGCTTTTAATAAAGAACTTGTAGAAGCAGGTGTTAGAGTTATGGCAAAGGGGCTCTATCCAAGCTCAATTGGAATGAGAATTTCATATAAAAAACCTGATGCATCTCCTGAAATTACTGAAGGTCCTTTTATACCATCTGATGAGGTCTTTGCTGGATTCATCTTGATAGAAGTCCAGTCTCATGAAGAAGCGGTAAAATGGGCACTTAAGATGCCTGATCCACAAGGCTTTGGACAAGGCCAGGTTGAACTTAGACGCGTTCACGAATAAATGTTATGATTTGTTAACAATTATGATTGGATAAACCTCCAGTGGGTAAACTTGTTACATACAGTTTACAGCATTCCACACTGGAGGTTTTATTATGGAGAAAAAAAGTAAAAAAACGGGAAAAATTTCTAGGAAAATTATTCGAAACATCATCGTCATTAATGTAGTCGCATTACTGATTTTAGGTGTTTCAGTGGGTGTTGTCGTCAATACGAGAGTTGGCAATTTATCAAATGAGTACACTATTGGTCAAATTATGTCCAATAAAAACTATGTGGAGCAGGGGTTTTTATCCATAGAATCAGCAGTAAAATCCATTGCAGTGGAGTTCGCTGATGCAACTGATGTAGCAAAAGCTAAGTCCGATCCACAGTATTTAAAGGATTTACAAGCAAGTAAAAGAGCACTGATTAAAAAATTAGGCGAAGATCTTGGTATTACTAGGAGTGTCTACGTCTACTATAATGTCGCAATGTTCAATCAAGAAATTGATATTTGGTATTTTGACAATGCAGACGGAAATGGCTTCCAATTACAAGACCCTTTCGGTATGGAATACTATAGTGATTACAATGCTTGGTATAATCTTCCGATAGATGATGGGGTTTCCACTTGGACCTTTCCTTATATCTCAGAGACAGGCACCGCAATCTCTAGTTATATCACACCTATTATAAAAGACGGTGTGAATATCGGGTTAGTTGGTATGGACTTATATATGAGTGACATACAAGAAACATTAAATCACATAAAGCTATTTGACACGGGTTATCTTTATTTAATGGACAATGAAGGAAATTTAATCACACATCCAAGTATTGAGTGGAAGGAAGATGGTACGCCTGCCAATATCAAAGATCATGGCGATTATTCAGCTATGCTCACTAGAATGAACAATGAACCTAGAGGCATTTTTGATTACAATGCAGGAGATGGAAAGAACATTATCACTTACGACCATTTAGACAATGGATGGATATTGGTTGCAACTATACCAGTGGGTGAAGTCAACAGTGTGATTAACTTGATTACCTTAATTATGATCGTTGTATTAGTCCTTGCAATTATTGTATCTGTTATCGTAGCTTTCTTTATCGGTAGAAGTATCAGTAAACCCATTATTGATGTAGTTGCAGCAACTGATAAAATCAGTCATGGAGATTTTACGGTTAATGTAGAAACTACTAACAACGATGAAACCAAGTTACTTGCAGATGGCTTAAATCTAATGGTAAATAGTGTTCAATGCTTAATATCAGAAGTTAGAACTGTTGCTTCAGAAATGTTACTAGAGGCCAATAATCTAGCCGCTATGTCAGAAGAGACAAATGCTGCAACCAATCAAGTCGCGTTGGCCATCAATGAAATTTCAATAGGTGCACAAGGTGCAGCTCAAGAGTCAGAGGCAGGTGCAAAAATTGCTAATCTAATAAATGAAAAAGTGACTTTGATGAAAGAAAAAAGCATGACCATGCAAACAAGTGCTGATGATGCGATAAAAATGAATAAAGCTGGTATTGAAGCATTAAAAGTGCTTAAAGATACCTCCTCAGTCGCTGAAAATTCGAATCTTAAAGTTGAGAAGGCAATTGAAAACCTTGAATCAAGAGTAAAGGACATTACTGCAATTATTTCTACAATTGCTTCGATTGCCAACCAAACCAATTTGCTGGCTTTAAATGCATCCATTGAGGCTGCAAGAGCAGGTGAAGCTGGTAAAGGCTTTGCGGTTGTCGCTGAGGAAATTAGAAAACTGGCAGAAGATTCTGGTGAAGCAACCAAAGAAATTAGCGACATTATGAAAGCGATTCAGTCCGATAGTGCTGAAACCGTTGCGGTTATGGGCGAGTTAAAAGAAGTCTCCTTAGATCAACACAATGCAGTTGTAAATGTTAATGAGTCTTTCGATGTCATCTTTAAGTCGGTAGACAAAATAACAAAAGAGATTGAAATGATTACTTCAGAACTGATGGAACTCAATCATAGCAAAGATGAACTTGTTACAGTTACAGCAAATATTTCTGCGGTGTCCGAGGAAACAGCTGCTTCTACTGAGCAGGTCAATGCCTCAATGACGGAACAAAGCAAAGCAGTTGAAGAAGTCGCACGAAGTGCTGAGAAATTAAATGGCTTATCGGTTGAACTTGATAAACAAATTAGTGTCTTTAAAATATAATTCGAAATTCAAGTAGTTCCTAATCAATCGACAAATCAATAAAAAAATCGGTTAATAAATTATTTGTATAAAAAAACTGTTGATCATCTTATATAGATTTTCAACAGTTCTTTTTTTATATTTATAAGTTACGCTCAAACCATTCTTTTGTCGCCTGAATATGAACAGGTGGCACTTTATTTTGAACCTCATCAGAGAGCCACTTCAGCGATTTTGATTGGAGGTATTGTTTCATCTGGACTTCTGCCTCATCCATCACTTTGTGAATCAAACAAGGTGATTTTGTATGTGATGCTGGTAGATTGGATCGATCTAGTATAATTTCGTTTTGGCGAATTTCTGTACATTTAAAAAAAGGCTCTGAGCCTTCAACGGCTTCTACAACATCCCAGAAGGTAATAGTTTCAGGAGCTCTCGCCAATCGATATCCTCCTTTAGCGCCAGGGACCGATTCTACAATGCCGTTTTTCTTAAGTTTTGCGAAAAATTTAGAGAGGTAAGATTCTGACACCCCCTGATAGGCAGCCAAATCTTTTATCCCAACAGATCTTTCGTTAACATCTACCAAATAGAGCAGACAATGTAAACTGTATTCAACCCCAACAGAGAATTGCATATAAACACTCCTTTTAATAATTGTGGATAAGATATGTCTATATAATATCAAAGATATTGGAATTTGTTAAGTATAGGTTTTTAACAATTTAATAATTTGAATTATTTTATTGACAGACACGATTTAAAATAGTAATATAAAGACACAAAGTATCGCGGATAAAATATATCCACGATAAAACATATCTTCAAAAGGAGCGTAAAAAATGTTATCTGAAAAATTTTATGAAGTACTAAAAAACGAAGGCGTGGTATCAATCGTATCTTGGGGTGAAGGTGAACCTCATATCGTCAATACATGGAACTCATTCATAGTCGTTACTGAAGATCAAAGATTGCTTATGCCAGCTTGGGCGTTTAGAAGAACTGAAAAAAACATCGATATCAATCAGCAAGTGAAAATAGCACTCGGTAGTAAAGCAGTAGAAGGCTACAATAATTATCAAGGTACAGGATTTATCATCAATGGAACAGGTAGATTCATTTCAGAAGGTGAAAAATACGACATGATGAAAGAAAAGTTCTCATTCCTTACACGAGTACTTGAAGTTACCGTTACAAGCGCAAAACAAATGCTCTAAAAACATTAGTCTTTAGTCAAGCTTATAATCATAAGTTTGACTAAAGGCTTTTTTAATTGTAATTTAATACAAATCCAACCTTGAAACCTGTAGAATATTAATAAGAGAATAACTAAACAATGAGGCGATCATGATAGATAAGAGAAATAAACTTAGCGAAACACCTTTTAGTTATAGAGTTACGAAAGACCATAAGTTACACATAAGTTATAACAATAAAATGATCATGATTATTAAAGAGAAGCGTGCAGAAGACTTAATTAAAAAATTGATGAGCGCTAACGCATTTGAACAACAGCTTATTTTAGCTAAAGCTACTGGAAATTTTAAACATGGGAATGAAAGATAGTAAATCGCAACTGATTAGAATATCGTAAATGATTAAAATATCCTAATTATGATTAGGATGGAGGTTTTTGATGGTATCGCAATTTTTCGATCAGCTTTTAGACCAGTATGTATTAGACCCTACAGGGGTATTACCGTACGCCTATTGGAAGGCACTCATTAGAATCTCGCCAGAAGAGAGCAACTACATGGTTTCTGAAAATAATCTACAATGGATATATGGTGCAAAGGGTGATTGTTTGGAATTTGCTTGGCAAAAGATGGATTATTCTGATATTCCTTTAAACCAACTTGCATCCAATTTTGACATAATGATGATCAACGAACGAATGCTGAACAGTATTAACGTCCCATTTAGGAAGCTAACTCCATTTTTTAAGTTAAAACACGACCTAAAACAAGTTAAGTCTGTTATCCTACCAGAGGGATATCGGTTTTGTAATGCAGTGTTTCCTGACGAAATACATATCATTTCGGAGTTTATCAGTAATTGCTATGAACATATTAAACCATCAGAAAAGACAGTATTCAGCTGGACGAAAGAAAGTGTATTTGATCCTAGCCTTTGGATTTGGTTATTGGATGAAAATAGTAATAAAATAGCGCTTGGTATCGCTGATTTTGATTCAAATGTACTTGAGGGGGCACTGGAATGGATACAGGTGCATCCAGATTACAGGGGGCTAAAAGCTGGACAGTATATCGTTGAGGAGCTATTAAACCGACTAAAAAGCAAAGCGAGTTTCGTTACAGTATCCGGTGAAGCCGATAACTTGACAAACCCAGAGCGGCTCTATCGAAAATGTGGATTCAATGGTGACTCAGTATGGTGGGTACTTGAAAGAATCAAATGATAGTAAGTAGGAGCGAAATATGAGTTTTTCTATCGATGATTTACGTGAGCATTCTAATTTACCTGGTCCTAGAGCAAATTTAGAGCTTCTATATAACTTTATAGAATTTGCAACTGTAGAAGAGGTTGAAGCTTGTCTTCAAGTGAAATCAAGTAATCTACAAAATACGCCAGATGAGTTTGTATTGGCCTGTGGTGTCGCAGCAGGGATTTACTTGAGTATGGATAAATGTCATTCTTTTTCTTTTGAATTTATGCCTTATGCCAATCATGAAAGTTGGCGTGTACGCGAGAGTGTTTGCATTGGCTTCCAAAAATCTATAAAAATAGTTTCTTCGCAGGAGTTTGTCCAAACCTTAGAACCTCTTATAACTGGAAGTGATTTAGAACTTAGAACCTATATCGCAACCGTTTCAGAGCCTGCTCTTTTAAATGGCTATATTGATTCTAATCGCATTCTTGATGATTTATACACGATGACACTTTCAAAGTTCAAACACGATCAAAAATTGAATGAGGCAGAAAAAGTGTTAAGAAAAGCATTGGGTTATTGCTGGAGTGTTGTTTTGTGTGGGAAAGATGCAGATCGATCCAAGTTTGAACGACTCATGGCATATAAGACATGTAAGCATATTCGATGGATTATTACAGAAAATCTCAAGAAAAATAGGCTGTTGAAAATGGATGCAAATTGGGTAGAACTACTTAAGTCTCAATTGTAGAACGGATTGGTGTCAGGATGTGGCCGTACCATATTACTTGATTGAGTGTGAATTTAGTAAAATAATTGATAAAATCAAGTTTGAGTACATAAAAACGAAGCAATCTCACAAATATAATGAAGGAGATCAACCAATTATGATTATTTGGATTAATGGTTCTTTTGGGAGTGGTAAGACATCCGTGGCAACTCGACTTCATGAAAAAATTGAAAACTCGTTTATCTTTGATCCTGAAGAAACTGGGTTTTATTTGCGCAGTAATTTACCTAAAGAAATGCTCAAAAATGACTTTCAAGATATTATGTTATGGCGCAAATTGAATTACCACATTTTACGTGAAATTGCGACTTATTATAGTGGTACACTCATCGTGCCTATGACTCTTGTGGATCAAGTCTATTATGATGAAATTATTGAAAGGCTTCGACTGAAGAACATCGAGGTAAGCCATTACTTTCTATGGGCTTCAAAGGAAACCCTAAGAGAGCGTTTGCTTGGACGAGGAGAAGATGAAGAGGCTTGGGTTTTTGACCAAATCGAACGCTGTTATATTGATCCAAATAATAAAAAATTTGAAAAGGTCATAAGTACAGAATCGGTAACCGCTGAGGCTGTCTCAGAATATATATTGGCAGACCTTGAGCAGTTGTATAATCGGAAGTTTTTTTAGTAAAGGGAGAAAATATGAAATTCAAAATTAGCATTATTCTTTTTGATCAATTTGAACTATTAGATGCATTTGGTCCAGCGGAGATTTTTGGAAAAGAGGCGTCGCACTTTCTTTTAAAGTATTATTCAAAGAATGGTGGTGTTGTAGAAAGTGCCCAAGGAACAAAGATACTTACTGAAAGATATGTTAAAGAGGATGATTATATAAATGTACTATTGATCCCAGGAGGTCAAGGAACGAGAGATTTAGTGGCAGATCGAGATTTTATTGCATATATAGATGCACTTTCAAACTACTCGAACTATACGCTATCCGTGTGTACTGGCGCTGCACTTCTTGCAAAAACCAAGCAGCTTGATGGAAGAGAGGCGACAACCAATAAACGCGCATTTGATTGGGTTACTGATCAAAATCATAAAGTGATATGGAAACGAAATGCAAGATGGGTTAAGTCGGATCATTTTTATACTTCATCGGGCATTTCAGCCGGTATGGATATGACGCTTAGATTTATTAAAGATGTTGTTGATGAAGCAACCGCACTTAAAATCAGCCATAGAATTGAATACATCTGGAACTCCAACAGTTGTGATGATCCTTTTGCTATTGATTCGCTTGTGGCAAAATAAAAAAGGAATGGCATTAAACCATTCCTTTTCTGTTAACCTTTTTTACTGTAATAACGAGACTGCATTTGGTAAACCATACCCATACCCTGGATCAAATCCTATTGGACCTAAATCTGTGCTGATCAGCTTCAATATGTTTCTGAAGCTATTCAAGTCTGCACCTGGATATTTATCTTTGTAAAGTGCAGCAAGTCCAGCAATGTGTGGTGTTGCCATTGAAGTACCATTTAGCGTTTTATAAGTACCACCTTTATACGTTGAAAAAACAGATACACCAGGTCCTACGACATCAACTTCATTACCAACTGATGAAAAATAAGCTAAGTTATAAAGTGAATCGATAGCACCAACAGCAATCGTACTACTATATGCACCTGGAAAGTCAACATCTGTGCCATCGTTTCCTGCAGCTGCAACTGTTATTATGCCCGCTTGTTCAGCTGAAATTAGAGCTTGTTCAAGTGTTGCACTTCCGGTGTTTGCACCTAAACTCATGTTAATAACATCCATATGATTTGATATAGACCAATCAATACCTCTAACAACATCTGAAAGATAACCGCTACCGCTGCTACTTAATACTTTCACCGCATATAAGTCAACTAGAGGCGCAACTCCCACAACTCCAATATTATTGTTTAAAGCACCGATAATACCAGCAACATGTGTGCCATGGCCGTTATCATCATTATAGCTTTTGGCGCTTCTAACATAATTTTTACCGCCAACGACTTTTAAATCTGGATGTGATAAATCAATCCCAGTATCAATTACAGCAACTTTAACACCTGCACCTTGATAAGATGCCCACATGTTAGGCGCCTTAACTGCATTGATGCCCCATTCTATCGTTTGGGTTGGCTGTGAACTGGTTGGTTTACCATTTGAAATTGGTTTGCCGATAACGTATACGATCTGGTCAGGTTCTATGCTACGAACGTTGTATTTTTTGGATAAGCTAATAATGGACTGTGCATTCCCTGTGGCGATAAATCCGTTAATATTTTCAAATTTTTCTACAGAAATACCATGATTTGTGAAGACTTCCTGAACTTTTTCGTTAAAGTTGTTCTCCGAAAGCAAAATGAGGAATCGATCATTTCTTACTTCGGAAAAAGATGAAGTTGTCGCCAATGAAACGACTAAAACAAAAATAAGCATAAAAATAAATGCTTTCATTTTCTTCACCTCCAATTATATTATGTATACCCATTTTACTGAAAATTATTCTCGATTATCTTTATCTACGTAGGTGTATTCATATTGTTAAATATTTATAGTCAGTGAAAAATAAAAAGCTAGACAGATTCACTTAAAGGAGAGTTTACATATGAAAATTGCATTATTAATTGTACTGTTAATTGCCAATATTCCGATATACAAATTTCTTAAAAATCACTTCTTTGAAGATGACAATGATTTTAATGAGTCATTAAACTATCTCTTTATTCCCAATATTATTTCACTTTTTAGAGGTGAATATGGCAAAGACTTATATGCAGAGTTTAGATTTGGATTATTGATATTTCTAAGTATTGTAGTGGTCAGTTTTGAATATTTCATCCTAGCGGGAATCCTTTCTATTTTTATACAATGAATGATTTGATTTTGAAAGAAGGAGGCGAAATGAGGACTTTATATGAACAGATAAATAACAAGCTTGATTACATAGATTTTGGCCAATTGTGGGAAGGTTTTGAGCGAACGGACTTTGCGTTATACGATCAAGAATGGGTTTATCTGAAAGATGGTAAAATTAATAAAACAGATCAGTTTATGGGAAATACATCTATTAATTTTGAAGGAAAACAAGTTGCCATTTGGCATGTGACAGAAACTGATCTTACTAGCATAGATTTACTCACTTCAAATATTGTACACGAAATGTTTCATTCTTATCAGCTTAAAGCAGGTGAAACTAGGTTTAGCAGTGATTTAGAAGGTTTGTCGTATCCTCTTGATGCCGTAGTTTTAAATATGAAGAAAGAGGCTTTTATGCTACTTTCTAAAGCCTATCGTGAGTTAGATTTAAGTAAAAAATATGAGATCCTTAAATCCTTTTTCTCATTACGACGATACCGTTTCACATTATTGGGTAGCTATGCGGATTATGAAAAAAGCATTGAAACCATTGAAGGGTCAGCAGAATATATTGGGCTAATGGTATTAAAGCTAATTAACCCCGCACTTTATGAAGAGAAGGTAAACAACGCACTCAGCAGACTAGAAGCACTAGATCAAGGCTTCTTAGAGGTTAGAAGAATCGCGTATTTTTCAGGAATGATTTTAAACTTGATTGCAGATGAGCTTGGTTTAAAGTTTAAAGATAAGCTTGAACCGAACTTGCCCTTTATCTGTAATCGAATAGATGCTCAGGTGGATTCAACGATTATGGCGTCTAAATGGGCGTCTAGAGATTCGCGGATTGATGTATTAATTTCACAAAGAGAAGAAATGATTCGCAGTGAGATGAATAAGGTTTTGAATAGCAGTATGTGTGTTGAAAAATCAGGTCAATTTAAAGCGAAGGCATATGACCCCATGAACATGAAACGCTTAGACCGATTGGTGTATCATAAGCATTTTCTCGGTGTTGCAAATGATAATGCAAAAGGCGATATGGTGATAATGAAGGGGCCAATCGTCGCCGAGTCAGATGGTAAGGATTTTTCAAGCTATCATAGACTATTTTATTTAGAGGAAGAATAATGATAAAAATTAAAGTGCATGATGCCAAATCAATAGGTGATGAATTCCTAAACGGTTTTGACAGATCGGAATCCGTCTATTATGCTTATAGGAAGACAGAGAATGGATTAAAGCTAACCGAGGCAAGATATGATGAGTTTTGGGACAACGAGGACTTAAAAAAGCAATCGCAGTCATTAAAATCGACAGTTATAAGTGGCGGTTATGTCGTTGCAATCCATGATCCTAGTAGCCTTCGCGTGTTAGCATTCGCTGCACTTGAGGCTGGAAAGTTTGGTCAAATGAAAGAGTATGTTAACTTGTCAGCACTTCATGTGAGTTGTGAATCGAGAGGACTAGGATATGGCAGAGTCTTGTTTGAGCACTTGAAAAGCTATGCGAATGACTTAGGGATTGAGGCTTTTTATATCTCAGCTTCGTCTTGTGAGAATGCGCAGAATTTTTATCGCAAAATATGCTGTGTTGAAGCAGAAGAAATCAACCGAGATTTAGCAGAAAAAGAACCCTATGACGTTCAAATGGAATTTGTATTAAAGTAGATTCATCAGATATATATAGTTAGGAGCAAAAATTGAAAACGAGAATGAAATTGATTTATGGCACATATAACCCTGCTAAAGTAGAGAGTATGAAACGAAGAGTGGCAGGGTTAGATCTCGAAATTATTGGATTAAATGAAATAGAAAATTCGCTTCATTCTCCCGAAGAATCAGGAGAAACACCGATAGAAAATGCGACGCTTAAGGCCGTTGGTTACTTCGATCAGCTAAAAGCACCGCTTTTTTCTTGTGATACAGGACTCGTATTTGAAGGTGTCGCTGAAGAAGACCAACCGGGAACCATGGTACGAAGACGAGACGGGCAAAGCTTCACTTATCGTGAAATGCTGGATTATTATAGCGAAATGGCAAAACGTTACGGTGGTAAAATTACTGCTTACTATAAGAATGCGATTTGTCTGGTTTTAGATGATGCAACGGTCATCTCGTATGATGGTGAGGATTTGTGGTCAGAGCGTTTCTACGTGGTTGAGAAACCACACGAGAGATATAATGAAGGCTTTCCACTGGATTCGCTATCTGTAGAAATTAATAGCAATCAATATTATTATGATCTTGAAACCGGTATAGGTGAACCTGATCTTCAAGAGGATGGCTTTGTGAAATTTTTTGAACGAATTAAAAGTGAATATTTTGAAGGGGAGTAGGCAATGGAAAATTCAGTTATGATACGATCCGCTAATCCAGAAGACTCTGGTTTTTTTGCCAAAATCATGCGATCAAACATCCCTTTATATGATCCAATTATGCCAGGTGCATTTGAAAAGTACGCTGCATTTATAGAAGTCCAAGGCATACCCAAAACCTATTTTAGTGAAATAATAGAATATAATAATTTACCAGTAGGGATAATAGGTACCATCAAATTAACAGAGAAAATTTGCTATTTGTTAGCATTTTACCTTTTTAGGGACGTTCAAGGAAAAGGTATCGGAAAAACTGCATTAAGAACATTAACGCATCGATTAAAAAAAGATGGTTTTACTCATATGATTTTGTTAGCACATAAGGAAGCAGATTGGGCAAGACAAATTTATGAAAAAAATGGATTTGTCTGTATTTCAGAGGAATCCACTGAAATCGAAGCGTATAAAGAAGGCATACTCAAGAATCAAATGATTAAGAACTGTGCACTTTATGAGTATATGTTTTGATGGAGGTGCCATGAATGTTGTGTACATAGATCGATACGGTACTATTTAGAATGATTGCCCAGACGCATTTAACTCTATTCTAGACGTTGCAAAGGAGATCTCACATGAGTAGTTATGATAAAAAGTTTCACGAAAAAACTAAAAACGAAGAACCAAGAACTTTGGCGAAGAAGCTTATGGAAGTACTTGCAAAGCCTTCAAGAATCATAGATTTAGGCGCTGGAGCTGGTGTAGATGCCAAACACTTTATCGAAAATGGACATACAGTGATAGCAGTGGATCGTGAAACAACTGTACTTGAGGATCTAAAAATCGAGTTATCTAATAAAAACATTAATGGACTTGAGGTAGTTAAGGCGGATTTATATGAAATGAAGTTGCCTCAAGTTGACTGTGTCTACGCAAGTTTTAGCTTGCCATTTTGTCCAACCCAATTATTTGAGCAAAGATGGCATCAACTTGAAGCTCAAATACCTAACGGCGCTACCATCGCAATGATTTTCTTTGGGAAAAACGACTCTTGGGCAGAATGGACTGAACGATTTACATTTCACTCAAAGTCCGAAATCGAAACGCTTTTTAAAGCATACGATCTCATACATCTTGAGGAACTTGAAAATGAAGGGACGAGTATGCGACCAAATGGTGAAATTGTGACCAAACACTGGCATACTTTAAGTGTGATAGGACGAAAGAAGTCGATAATTTAGGAAATGAACCTACTTTTATCGGAATTAATCAATTAGCAAATAAAGAAGTCAACTGTGAATTCACAATTGACTTCTTTTATTTTTAATTAAATTATTTTTCAGGTTCATCTGTAAACTCAAACAATTCTTCGACGGTGACGCCAAATACCTTTGCTATGTCCATAGCGAGCTTAAGTGAGGGGTTGTATCGACCATTTTCTAAGTGAACAATGGTTTCTCTTCTGGCGCCGACCAGCTCTGCAAGTTCGTTTTGTTTGTAACCGGCTTTTTCTCTGTATGCTTTAATTTTTGTGATTAGTGCCATATTAGACTCCTTTACTATCCATGATGGCAAATAGAACCGTACGGATGACAGACATTAAAAAGATAGAGATAATGATGATCCAACCCATTTGTGTCGTTGTAATCGCATCAATATGTCCTAAAACGCCACCTGCCCAAGCAGTAATAATCATCGCTCCTAAAAACAATTTCAAGCAAATGGAATCACATCTTTTTAGGTTGTGCTCAGCCATTTCGTCGATACCTTCACTTTTATATTTCTTAATACGAAATAGTTGAAATATAAAGAATCCTATAACCACAACACTTAAAGTACCTTGAATGGTTTGATAATAATCCTTCCAGTCCGATCTAGACCACATCCAATAATACACAGCAAGGATAATGGTATAGATAATTTTAGTTCCGACGATTTCTTTTAATGTAATTCTCTTATTCATATTAGTATCTCCTTATGTGATATATTTCGCACTTTTGATGTTACAAATATATCACACGAGCTTAATGGCGTCAACTATAAAGTTATAAATATTTCACATTATTTTCAACACATGCCTTTCATAAGTTGTGATGAAGCCTTAAACTCTTTTCAATAGCACAAAATTAAGTTATAATATCGAAAATCGATGAATCACGTAAGGAGAAACGACTTGATGATAAAAGAGATACTGGCCTACAATGAATCGTTTGTACAGCAAGAAGCCTATAAACAGTACGAGACAGATAAGTTTCCTGAAAAGAAGATTGCAGTGGTTTCTTGTATGGATACGCGACTCACTGAACTTCTACCTGCAGCGCTCGGGATTAAAAACGGAGATGCAAAGTTTATTAAAAATGCTGGTGGCGTGATTTCACATCCCTTTGGAAGTGCAATGAGAAGCCTTTTGATTGGCATCTATGAACTGGAGATCGAAGAGATCTTGGTAATCGGTCATACGGATTGCGGGGCGAGAAGAACCGACAGGATTAAGATGATCGATAAAATGACAAGTAGAGGCATTGACCCGAAAAATATCGATATGATTCGTTATTATGGTGTCGATTTTAATCAATGGTTGGGGGGATTTGAAGATCTAGAAAAGTCTATCTTGAAATCAGTTGAAATGATTCGCAACCATCCTTTGGTTCCTGAAGAAATTAGAATTTATGGGTTAATTATTGACTCTAATACAGGTAAGCTGACTTTAGTAAATGAAATTAATGTATAAGCCAAATTAATGTCTAAGCAAAATCAATTGAAAATTTAAATCCTGCTATCAAAGTGGTTTATAAAACGACTAAGAGGCAGGATTTTTTATTCTTAAAATTTTCTTAGATGTCCTAAAGTTATTTGTGAGATAGAAAATAGATGATATCATAATTATATAAGACAGAACCTTAGGAGGCATTATGAAAAGGTATGCAGTACCGTCGTTAGCGAATCTTAGAGATTTAGGTGGCTATCCAACACTAGAAGGCGGTTACACACAGTACGGTAGAATATTGAGAAGTGATTGTCCTAAGAATTTCGATGATACGGATATTAAAGCCATTGAAAAACTACATATCGAGACGGTCATTGATTTTAGATTACAAAAGGAAATTGATTCCGCGCCAAGCTACTTTCAAAATCATCCTAGTGTGAGTTATCACAATTTAGAGTTTAAAGTAGGACATGAGCCACCTAAAACTGAAGAAAATTTAAGTGAAATCTATCTAGAGATGATGGAAGAAAAAGCGACAATGCGTTCCATACTTGAAACGATTTCGGATGCAAAAGGGCCTGTGCTATATCACTGTGCTGTGGGAAAGGATCGTACTGGAATTGTCACCGCAGTGATTTTAATGCTCTGTCATGTGCCAAAAGAGGATATTATTGCCGATTATCAACTCTCTGCCACTTATCTTCATAAAGAAATTAAGGCTTTTCACGAAGCTTTTCCACATATCGAAAAATGGCGTGGGGGTTCGAAACCAGAATACATGCAGAGATGCCTTGAGTTATTCTACGACAAATATCACACCGTTGAGAACTATTTGGACAGTCTTGAACTTAAAGAAAACACCGTAGAGAAAATCAGAGTTAAGCTACTTGGCGTATAAGAAAAGAGGAAATATGCAATACATTGGCAATCAGAGCTTTTGGGATCAAAAGTTCGAGCAGAGAAGTGGTGGCATTATGTCACCAGAGAAGTCACTAGTTGAAAATATAAACTTACTTCAATTTGGTTCAGTCTTAGACGTCGCTTGTGGCGATGGTAGAAATACCATTTACTTGGCAGAGCAGGGTTATGCGTTGACAGGTATTGATTTTAGCAGTAAAGCTTTGGTTAGGCTAGGACGTTTTCTACACGAAAAGAAGCTCAAAGCGAATTTGAAATTGGTAGATTTGTCTTCAGAGTGGCCATTTGATGGGCTAGGAATGTTTGATAATATCGTCATCAACCATTATCGATTGGATGCTAGTAAGTTATCTCAAGTCGCGGAGCATTTATCTGAGGATGGGATTTTGTTTGTATCTGGATTTGGAGAGCATCATAGAGTAGATGAACGCATCCACAGTGAGGATTTGATTAGAATAACAGATTTTGATGGTTTAAAGGATCAGTTTGAGTGGCTCAAAAAAGAAGTGACTACAGATGAGCGTGGTGGATTCGTTACCTTCATCTTAAAAAAAGTTAAAGCATAGATAAAGTAACTTTAAAATTGTCTTTGATAATAATTTTAAGCCGTGATAGTGTGAAACTAACCTAGGAGGCTTTATGAATTATGAGATGATGTTTAAAAGAAAATCGTTTAGACGATTTAATCCTGAGCTGAACTTGACGAGTGAGGAACTGGAAAGTGTTGAATCCTACCTAATGCATATGACTCGCTTTCTCTCTGCTGATCAGTCACTTCAATATAAAATCGTCCAAAGAGAACAAACGACCTGCAAAAGAGGTGAATACTGTATTCTTATCTATTCTGAGCAATCAAGATTAGCTTTGATGAATTTGGGATATGTTATAGAACAGCTGGATTTCTATTTAGCAAGTTTAGGTATAGGCGCTTGTTGGTATGGCATGGGAAAAGTCGAAAGCATGCATAGGCATGAAGGGTTGCCGTTTTCAATTATGCTCGCTATCGGTAAAGCTGAACCACAGGCATTTCGTAAAGATTATAAAAAGGCAAAACGAAAATCCGACGAAGAGCTTTGGGAGGGTGAAGCCATTTATGGAATCGATGGCATGACTTGTGTAAGCTATATCAAGTATGCCCCAAGTACCTGCAACTCTCAACCGTGGTACTTTAAGGCTGATAAAAATCAGCTGACAGTCCACATAAAACCGAAAGAAAAGATGCTCGTTCCAAAAGAAAAGAGACCATTTTACAATTATATCGATTTGGGAATACAGTTGATTTGTTTAGAAACGTGGTTTGACCATCATGGCTATAGTTATGAACGGCGAATAATGGAAGAATCGAATCAATTTTGGGTTAAGTATTCTTATAGGAGGCGACATGGTGATTAAAGGAACTGGAAGTTGTCAAAATTCACCGAAGAACCAGAAAGTAGAAGAAGCTCTTACAGCTGTTTTTGAGAAAGATAGAGGTGCATTAATCGACCTACTTGAACCTGAGGTTGAAATTCAGATTTTATTCTCAGATGAGGTCATTAATAAAAACAATGGTATAGAGAGTATTATGGAAATGGATTTTCCCTTTGATAGTGGAAAGATTGATTCCGCAATAAGTCACGGTAAGTTTGGTGCGGCTGAAGGTAAGCTTTGGTCTAAGTCAAAACGATACCGTTTTAGCTTTCATTGTACATTTACGAACTTAAAAGCTGAAAAAGTGAAAGAGATTTTGATTATGATAGGTAAACTAGATCATTAGCAATAAAATAAGGTTTTAAATAAGGATTTGGAAAGAGGATTTATGTCATTGAAATTATTTGGAGAAAAAGAAAAGAACATTGAATATATACCGAGACCAGGCGCTTATGGCATCGCTTTGAATGCTGCTGGAGAAGTGATGATCATCGAGATTCCAAATGGCTATCATCTGCCAGGTGGCGGTATAGAGGCGGATGAGTCTGAAATTGAGTGCCTTAAAAGAGAGTTTATAGAAGAAACAGGATATGAGATCACCATCGTAGAGAAAATTGGAGAAGCGAAACAGCTGACGCAGTCAATGAAGAGTATGAATTATTATGAGCTATATGGTTACTTTTATAGAGTTGAGTTAGGTGAGAAGGTGGCTGAGCCGATAGAGGACGACCATACCATCGTTTTCGTATCGCCACAAAGTGCGATTGCGTGTCTTTCGCTTGAGTATCAGGCTGAGATGGTAAAGCGTGCCACTGAGAATTGATATCATGTTATA
The DNA here is from genome assembly GCF_058683495.1 of Fusibacter sp. QWL-12. NCBI lineage: Bacteria > Bacillati > Bacillota > Clostridia > Eubacteriales > Fusibacteraceae > Fusibacter > Fusibacter sp. QWL-12. Next base: position 70,300 of record NZ_CM178745.1, on the reverse strand, counting down.
AAATTATCACTATGGGTATAGGTTAAAGATAAATTGCATCAACCTTTGATGAATCACCTGTTGGAGGTGACCTATGAGTGAAAATTTAGCGACTAAAAATCTTGTATCAGCTGTGGTTAAGGCCATTGATAAATACAATTATCTATTAAAGGACCATCACAGAAGAACGGCATCTATCGCATTTCAACTGGGTAATATGTATGGCTTAGATAAGACTGCACTCGATAATTTAGTTCTAGCTGCGTCCTTACATGATATTGGCGCATTGAGTATCACTGAGCGAGATCGATTGATTGAAATCGATGTTGAAGATCCCAAACCACATGAGGAGCTCGGTGCAAAGATGCTAGAGGGTTTCAAGCCTTTTGAACGCGTTTCTAAGATCGTTCGGCATCATCACATTATTTATTCTGAGGTGATCGATGGCAGCATAGATGCAGATGAAGTGCCTTTTGAATGTTATCTGCTTAACTTATCTGACCGCATCGATGTGTTGTCACTCAGATACGCTGAAGATGAAAACAAACTCTATCAAATTAAAATGGAAATTGAAAAACGCTTTGGTAAGGTGTTCAATCCATTACTTAAACCGACGTTTGATGCACTCGTCTCTAGTGAGGAATTTTGGGAGAACATTGAGAGCGAAGCTTATGGTGAACTATTATTTTTATCAATCGATGACCAGTTCCAAGAAATAACACGTGAGGATGTCAACGAACTGGCAGTGATCTTCGCCAAAATTGTCGATTTAAAAAGCCATTGGACATCGACGCATTCTCAGACGGTTGGAATGCTGGCAAATAAGATCTGTAGAATGATGTCACTGACTGAAGAAGACTGCTTCGACATCACCATAGCAGGCTATTTACACGATATTGGTAAAGTTTCTGTGCCGACTGAAATTATAGATAAGCCTGGCTATTTGGATGACAATGAGTTTAAAACCATGAAATCTCATGCGTTATATACCAATATTATCCTGAACTCAATTCATGGATTTAACCGAATCACTAAGTGGGCGTCATCACATCATGAAAAACGCGATGGTTCTGGTTATCCAAGAAAGTTAAGTGAAAACCAGTTTGATATTCAAATGGACATATTGGCTTATGCAGATATTTTCTCAGCACTTACTGAGGATCGCCCTTACAGAAGTGCACTTGGAAAAGAAGAGTTAGTTGAACTGCTCGCTACATATGCACCAGAAAAATTATCGATGGAGGTCTACCAAATTATTCTAAACAATATCGATGAACTCTTTGAATTTGTTCAAAATTTAAAGGCTTGGGCAGGCAGTCAAATGTGTCTCTTAACGTTAAAGTAAAAGATTTAATGCAAACTTTATTAATAAATACATGTCCTAAAGTCTAAAGTAAGTGATGATCATCACTGTTTTAGACTTTTTTTCATGAACTAAATGAACAAAAAGATTCAATATGACCAGAATATTGATAAAGTATTATCAAATTTATATACTCCATTTGTAGATCAATGAATTAGAGTATAGAACTCTAAAGACAACATGGAGGATAAAATGAGAAAGAGCTTAATCTGGGTACTCATTCTTACAATGCTTACAGTGGGTGCATTAGCAGGCTGTAGCAAATCAGAAGAGACAATTAGTGAAGCAATTTTTAATGCTGGTACTTATGAAGGTGAAGGTCAAGGACATGCAGGCGTTATAAAAGTGTCTGTGGTTGTTTCTGAAACTGAAATCGAGAAAATTGAACTAGTAGAATTTCACGAATCAGAGTTTGCAGTTGATCCTGCAAATCAATTATTAGATAAAATTCTTAAAGCAAACTCAGGCCAAGTAGATGGCATAGCTGGTGCGAGTTTAACGTCTAAAGGTGTTTTAGATGCTGTAAATGACGCGTTAGCAAAAGCTTATGTTGAAGGTGCGAATCAAGCCATCGAGACAACTGAGTCTGAAAAAGAAGCTGTTAAATTAGAAGATAGAGAAACAGACATCGTTATCATTGGCGCAGGTGGTGCTGGCTTAACCGCAGCTATAGAAGCGACACAAAACGGTGCCAAAGTTATCGTCGTTGAAAAAATGCCTATGGTAGGCGGTAATACAAAATACGCAACAGGTGGACTCAATGCTGCTGAAACAAGTGTACAAAAAGAAAAAGGCATCGATGATACAGTTGCGATCTTCATTGAAGATACAATGAAGGGTGGCGGCAATTTAAACAACCCTGATCTTGTAAGAGTCCTTGCAGAAAACTCAGCAGGTACTGTGGATTGGTTAATGAGCTTAGGCGCAGACTTAACCGATGTTGGTAGAATGGGTGGCGCTAGTAAAGATAGAACACATCGTCCAACAGGTGGTGCACCAGTAGGTCAGCACATCGTTGACGTATTATATGCAAAAGCACAGGATCTTGGTATTGAGATTTTGTTAGAAAGCAAAGTCGTTGAAATTATTGGCGATAGCAATGCTGTAAGTGGCGTTGTAGTAGAGTCAGCAAATGGTAACTTCAATATTAACTCGAAAGCAGTTATCGTTGCTACAGGTGGTTTCTCAGCAAACAACGAGCTTGTAGTGAAATACGATCCAGCATTAGAAGGATACGGCACTACGAATCATCCAGGTGCAACAGGAGATGTTTTAGAGTTTGCTAAAAACTTAGATGTTGCTTATGTGGACATGGAACAAATCCAAACGCATCCAACAGTTATGCCATCTAACAACTACATGATTACTGAAGCGGTTAGAGGAAATGGTGCAATCTTAGTCAATAGAAATGCAGAGCGTTTTGTTAATGAGTTAGATACTAGAGCAGTTGTTTCAGACGCTTTATTAGCACAAGAAGGTGCAAGTGGCTATCTTTTCTTTGATCAAGGTGTAAGAGAATCTTTAAAAGCAATTGAAGGTTACTATAAAAAAGGCTTCTTAATAGAAGGCGAAACAGTAGAAGCAATTGCAGCTGAGCTGGGTTTAGATGCAGCGACACTTCAAGCGACTTTAGACACGTACAACGGCTATGTTGCTGAAGGCACAGATGCTGACTTTGCGAGACAAGATATGGCAAGACCAGTTAATGTTGGCCCATACTATGCAGTAGAAGTTGCGCCAGCAGTCCACCATACAATGGGTGGTTTAAAAATCAACACAAATGGTGAAGTTTTAAATAACAGCGACATCGTTATCAGCGGTTTATACGCTGCTGGTGAAGTTACAGGTGGCGTTCATGGTAACAACCGCTTAGGTGGTAACGCTATGGCAGACATCACAATTTTCGGACGTATCGCAGGTAAAAATGCTGCTTTGTCTGTGACACAATAGAAATTCCTCATAACCAACCTAAATGAAAAGCAGGACCCCAATGCATGAGAGAAGAGAAGTCTTCTCTTTTTGCATTTACATAAATATGTTAAAATATCTACGACTATATAAAAAGGTGAATTATGAAATTACAATATAAAATGATGGCTTTGGTGACCACATTGGTGGTGACGTTGGTAATGGTGCTGGTTGCGGTTATGTATAGCACCTGGTTTGATTCTATACAAAAGCAAGTTGCTCTCGATGCTATGGATCAAGCGGTTATCATCGCTGAAAACAGAGATGTACAACAGAATATGACCTTACCTAATGGCTACTTAGCAGTCAATCAAGCGGTAGAAAGTCTCTACCTAAAAACGGGTATCCAGTATCTCTATGTGATCAACACAGAAGGACGATTCTACGCGCATCCACTACCAGAACGGGTCAATACTAAACTTGGCATCGATGAAATCAAAGGTGATTTGCTGAGCAGTACGCCCTCGTATTATTACGCGCTATCCCTAGATGCCACAGTGGAAGGCTATGCGCCAATCTATACCGATGGTGTGAAAACTGGCATAGTCGTTGTCGGCATTTTTAATGGAAGAGTTTTGCAGACGATGAAGGGTCAGATCATTTGGCTAACCCTATTCGCTGGTGTTGCCGTAGGTGTAGGGGTTATCAGTGCATATCTCTTATCGAGAAACATCAAACGCGATACATCTGGTCTTGAACCAAGTGAAATTGCGCTTTTGCTTAAGCAGAAGGATATCATCATCGAGCAGATCGGCGAAGGCATCCTTGCAACCGATCATAAAGGACATTTTATTTTGGTAAATGAAAATGCAAAGCTTTTACTAGACATGTCCATAAAAGAAGGCGACTCGATTTCAGAGCTACCTTTCCAGCTCTATCTTACTGAAGCTTTTTGGCGAGATAAAACAACCTTTCAGTTTGAATGGCGTCTGCCACAAAGTAGAATCCTTGTGGTGGGCATTCACAAGCTCCTTCAATTCCATGATAAACTGGGCTACCTGATTAAAATTGAAGATATGAGTCTTGTGCGAAAGCGTGCTGAGGAGCTTACTGAGATGAAACAGTTGACGCATGCTCTAAGAGCTCAAAATCATGAGTTTATGAACAAACTACATGCCATCTCTGGTTTAATTCAGCTGGGTGCTGATACAGATGCGCTGGCATATATTGAAGCGATTACCGCACCAAGACAAGCTATGTTAAAAGCGATTCAGGATAAAATCAAAGTGGCTTCAATAGGCGGCTTACTGTTGACGAAGCATTCAAGGCTAACAGAGAAACAAATTACGTTTACAATAGATGAAGAATCGTATCTGCAGAGTTTACCTGAGCAAGCTAAGGAAGAGGATTTAACCTCTATACTGGGTAATCTAATCGACAATGCAGAAGAGGCAATTCAGCCGTTTGAAGAAAAGCGAATAAAGGTTGGCATCTTTCAGGATGATGATACCTTGACCCTTGAAGTTTCAGACAGTGGTCCGGGGATGACAGAAGAACTGATGGCCAAATGCTTCGAAAGAGGTTTTAGTACAAAAGGCGAGGACAGAGGATACGGTCTAGATATCGTAAGAAAAATAACAGTGGCGCTTGGCGGACAAATCAGTTTATCCAATGATCATGGACTGGTTATCGTCATCACAATTCCTATGAAACGGAGTAACGCATGAGAGTATTAATCGTTGAAGACGATCCTATGGTGAGAACCATTAATAAAGGCTATCTTAAAAAAATCGATGCCAGCTTTGAAATCTATGAGGCGAGTTCTATTGAATCTGCTAAGGCAGTGCTTGAGACGGAAAACATACAGTTGATATTGCTCGATGTTTATCTTGGTGAAGGCAGAGGACCTGATCTTTTAGCTTGGGCGAGGGCGAATGCACTGGATATCGAAGTGGTGCTGATTACCGCTGATAATAGCTATGAAACTGTAGCGACGGTATTTAGACTGGGTGCAATCGATTATTTAATAAAGCCATTTTCCTTTGAAAGGTTTAGTGAAGCGGTTTTCAAGGTGTCTCAGAAGCGATCTGTCTTTTCAGAAAAGCAAAGTATCGTTCAAGAGGACATCGATAAAATGCTATCAACATCGCAGGTTCTTCCTAAAGCAGTGACAATGGAGCGAGATGCATTTATGGAAAAGGGCATCAATCCAATGACGTATACCTTAGTTAAGGAGGCGTTGCTTGAAGTTGGTGAAAAGCAGACCGCTCAGGAAATTGCTGAAAAGACAGAGCTTGCAAGAGTAACGGTTAGACGGTATCTGGAATATATGGTTAGCCTTGACGAAGTCGAAGAACAGCTCAATTATGGTAAAATCGGTAGACCTAATAAATACTATGTTTGGAAGGGGAAAAGCGAGTGAAAAAAGGTTTAATCTTAGGCATAGGAATTTTAATCGTTCTTATTCTAGGTTTGATTTATAAAGGTGCAGTTGTCACCGATACTGCAGATGTTATCGTCATCGGTGCAGGGGCAAGCGGTATGAGTGCAGCGATTGAAGCGAATAATTTAGGGAAAAGTGTCATTTTATTAGAGAAAATGCCCTATGTGGGTGGCAATACCGCAAGGGCGACCGCTGGGATTAACATCGTTGGTTCACCGTTTCAAAAGCTCAAAGGCATTGAGGATAGAAAAGATTTGTTTGTATCGGATGTGTTGGTTTCTGGTCATTCAGAAAATAATCTAATTATGGTTGAAAAGCTTGCAGATGAAAGTGCCAGTGCACTTGATTGGCTAATCGAGATGGGAGCAGATCTTTCAGATATCGGCATATTAGCAGGACACAGCGTTGCGCGTACGCATCGACCATCTGGTGGCGAGCCAGTGGGAAGTGAAATCGTCAGCATACTCAAAAAAACCATCGATGGGTTGGACATCGACCTGAGACTGGAAACCAAGGCGATTGAGATTATAACGGATGCAGGCGGTTCTGTCGAAGGCGTGAAAGTCATTGATCGTACAGGTCGATCGTATACCATACACACTGAAAACGTCATTATCGCGACCGGTGGTTTTGGTGGTAGCCCAGAGCAATACGTGTATTATAATCAGAAGCTAAAGGGCTATAAAACGACCAACAGCCCTAGTGCAACTGGGGATTTTATCGGTTTGGTTGCGCCATTAAAGGTTAAGCTGGTCGATATGTCGTACATTCAAACACACCCGACTGTGTCCTATGAATACGGCATGCTGATCACAGAGGCATTGAGGGGAAACGGTGGTATTCTAGTCAACAATAAAGGCAAGCGATTTGCAGACGAATTAGAAAATAGGGATTTGCTCAGTGAAGACATATTAATGCAGCCTGATCAGGAAGTTTATCTGGTGTTTAACGAAGCCATAAAAAAATCACTTGCTGCTACCAATGACTACATCAATATGGCAATCGTTGACGCCTCTGATACAATCGAAGGACTTGCTGAAAGCATTCGCGTCGACCGTCAAAGCTTGGAACAAACGATAATGGATTATAACCGTTATGTGAATGAAGGTGTCGATCTGGACTTCGATAGAAAATCATTAGAACGGAAGCTAGAGGAGGGGCCATATTATGCCATACAAGTACTGCCCGGAGTGCATTACTGTATGGGCGGGATCTTAATTGATGAACGTGCTAGAGTGATAGACGAAAGCGGACAGCCAATCATCGGTCTATATGCTTCTGGTGAAGCAACTGGTGGCATTCACGGCCTCAATCGCCTTGGTGGGAACTCACTTTTAGATGCCGTGGTGTTTGGTAGAATCGCGGGACGATTGGGTGAAGAGTAAAAGCATAGAAGCATAAAAGCGTAAAAGCAAAAAAATAAAGTACTTAATAATAGCAAAGAAATAAGAATCTAAAAATGAAAATATGAGTTTAACTTAAGAGAAGATTAAGAAATCCCAGCAATCAATAACTTGTTGGGATTTTTTTAGGATTATTTAATCCATTTTTAATACCTGTGTGATAAGTTTGATTTAATAAAGTCGAAAGGTGGGGTTTTATGCTTAAAAGGTCGCTTTTGCATTTCTTTAAGTTCGTGCTTAAGTCAAGCGTGATCATTGGGATTGGACTTGGTATAACTTATTTATTGGATTATTATTTACATACTGGCACTTTTCTTATACCATTTATGTTAGGGAATGGCTGTCTCTTTTGGTTAAGCCATAAAAGAGGCGATCAAAAGGCTGATGAAGATGCTGTTTATCACCATTTATCCTATGCTTATCGTGAGGCTTATCACGAAAAGACCATCAATCGATATGCGCACTGGGGGATATCCGGCGTCGTATTTACGATTGTTGCGTTCATTAATTTTTTATAAGGGGTAATTATGAGTACAAAAGATATGCTTTTATGGACATTGGCTGCAGGTCTAGCGGTATTTGCGCTTTACCAAGTGGTATGGTTTAAAAGCAAGGCTTCTCACACTGGTACAACAACAGGTGAGATTTTGGAAACAGAAACTTCTCGACCTGCTTTCGTTCGAAGAGGAAACGTTAAGCGAGCTACACTGAAATATACTGTAGAAGGCAGAAACTACGTATCAGAAAATAAGATTCAAGTGCCGCTTTCCTTTAAAAAAGGCGACAAGCATAAGGTCTATTATGATACTGAAAATCCAGTGCATCTCTATCCATTTAATCTGATGCAAGTAATTGTATATTTGGTAATGGCAGTCATCTGTGCTGCGTTTACCTTTTTAGTTTAACCAATTAAACGATTGTATTTCTTGAAAGAGAATGCAGTCGTTTTTTATTTTTTTTTGTTGACAATTTTCATTATAGTTAGTACACTAACTATGTGGTTAGCGTGCTAACTAAATGATGGACATTTCTTTTCTAAGGAGCGAATATGTTACCCTATTTGATTATTAAAACCTCTAGACATTTGAGAAATAAACTCGACATTGAGCTTGGTCAAATCAACTTAACGGCAGCACAGTTTTCAGTGCTTAACCGCATACAGATTTCAAATAATAAAGTGCTTGCATCCGAACTGGCTGTTCAACTGGGTTCTGATAAGCCAACCATTTCAGGGATTGTTAAAAGATTGGGGCAGATGTCGTTGATCGTAAAAACACCTCATGAGACAGATCGTCGTGCAGAATACCTTTCACTTACCGAGTTAGGTATAGATAGACTCGATGAAGCAAGGCAAATCGCTGATAAAGTGACAGAGGTTATATTTAGCGATTTTGATAACGAAACGATGGCGACTTTTGAATCGTATCTGGTTAAATTACTTACAAATCTGGAGGGTTAGATGTCCATATTGATAACGGGTTATAATGGAAATGTTGGGAAAGCAGTCGGTGATTATCTGGATGAGATAAAGATACCCTATCACATAGGCGTTCGCTCATCTCAAAAGTATTTAAAGACTAAGTCAGAAAATGAAATTAGAACTCTGAATTTTGAAGACGTCACGACCTTTAATGACGCACTAAAGGGAATCGAATCTGTCTTTTTAATGAGACCCCCTCAATTAACGGATGTAAAGGTAATCTTTGAGCCCTTTATTGCTGCTTGTGTTTCAGAAGGGGTGAAGCATATCGTTTTCTTATCTTTATTAGGCGTTGAAAAAAATCCATTCCCACCACATCATAAGATTGAGAAAATCGTAGAAAATTCAGGAGTAGAGTTTACCTTTATTAGACCTAGCTTTTTCATGCAGAATCTAATAGAGCCGCATGCAAAAGAAATCATTGAAAGAGATGAAGTTTATATTCCATCAGGAAAAGCGAAAATAAGCTTTATAGATACAAGAGATATTGGTGAAATCATTGGGAAATGTCTCATCGATAAAAAGCATCGCAATCAAAAATATACGATTACTGGTAGTGAAGCCATCGACTATTACGAGGTAGCTAAGCGGTTATCGACGACACTTGGCAGAACGATTACCTATGCTAATCCAAGTTTGCTTAGGTTTAGAAAAGATGCTATTTTGTCAGGTGTAAAAAAAGAGTATGCCACTGTAATGACCGTGCTGTACTTGACGACCAAGCTAGGGATGGCCAATCATGTGACACAAACGGCTAATGAAATTCTAGGACGCCCTCCTAGAAGTATCCAAGAATTTATTGAAGATCATAAAGCTGTTTGGAATCTAAAATGAAAAAATAAAACATAAAAAAAAGAATAAAATATTGCTGTACCTTGCTAAAACCTAAATAATATTAGTTATTAATCCTATTATAATTAAATGGAGATTCCACTGATTTACATATTCTAAAATAAAACTAATGGAATAAAGGAGTTTTAAATTATGACAGAAAAGCAAACTATTGATATGTCTAGAATGTGTACTGCATACATTTCACGTACTAATGTTACAGATAAAGATTTTAATATGCTACTTCAGATTTTATTTGATAATTCTGATGAATTTATTTTAGTATCCAGAGAGGATATTAATAAAAATGCTAATCAAGAAATCATATTGAATCAGTTATCACCATATTTAATAGATGTTAGAAAACAGTTTAGCTGGGCAAATACTGAACTTTATATTGATGAAAATACTATACCTGCAACTGTATATTATTACAAAAGTACTTCAGAAGTGATGAAATCAATCATTAATTTATCTAATGGTTTATTTGATTGGGTTCAACCAAACTTTCCTGAAGATTTATCTTTTCGTTATAAAGGCAAATATATATTTACTTCTACTACACATGAAAAAGAATTTACATTTATTGACAATAAACTCAATGAAGTTTTTCTCACCAATAGGAATAAACTGAAAAATATTAAGGTTGATTCTATTCATGAATTTACTGATATTACTTAATAATAAGAATAGGGTATTATTTACAAAAGAATCTGTATTTATAGAGTAGTTATTCTTTGCTAGATAATAACTGCTTTTTTATACTTAAACTTCATTAAAATAGAAACTTAAAAACTTAAAAATATAAAAGCATAAAAACATAAAAACATAAAAACATAAAAACATAAAAATATAAAAATATAAAAATATAAAAATATAAAAATGCTTCATTGTAAAATATATAATAAAAATCCTGCAACTGGCCAAGTGAGTATAAATCATACTTTGGCGTGTTGCAGGATTTTGTTTGTTATTAGGCTTAGTTAGACAGAGTGTTTAAGGTCTTAGATGCTTATAATAATAGATTGCTAGCTGTGTCCGATCTCTTAGCTCTAGCTTTTCAAGTATGGTACTGATATAGTTTCTGACAGTGCCCTCGCTGAGGTATAGTGTATCTGAAATTTCTTTATTAGACAGCCCTTCTGATACTTTTTCTACGATCTGTAACTCTTTTTCACTCAGCCCGATTGTGGCGGCAGACACCGTCTGTGGGCGCGACATCATCTCAGGCAGTCTGGTCATAATCTCATCCCCGTACACATTTTGCCCCGATAACACCGTTTTAACAGACGGTACGATGCTGTCAAAATGCTGTTTCAGTAGATAGCCCTTCGCACCGATCCGGAGCGCTTTTATGATATATTCGTCATCTGAGAAGGTGGTAAGAAACAGAATTTTGGCAGCAGCGTCGTCACTTAACAGTGACTCTGCCGCCTCAATCCCCGTCATCTCTGGCATGCGAATGTCCATTAACAGAATATCTGGCTGGTGCTGCTTATAAAGTGCGATCGCCTCCATACCATTTGTACCAGTAGCGACGATGGTGAGGTCTGGATCAGCTTCTATAATCGTTTTAAGTGACATACATACGATAGGATCGTCATCGACGAGTAGGATTCTCATAGGTGCCTCCTTTTAGGATTTTGGAAAGGTGATAAAAAGCTCATAGCCTGTCTGCGTACGGATTAAAAAGCGACCGCCTAGATCTGCGACACGCTGTTCGATGTTCTTAAGCCCGATACCGGAAGTATTCTGAACCAGTTCGTCTGGAGAAAGAATCGACTGGTTGTTCATTGAGTAGGATTGATCCTGCTCATGGGTATCGTTAAATATAATCAGCTGATAAAAGCTGGGATGCTCAATGAGTGATACACTTGCTTTAGAAGCCTTCGTGTGCTTGATGATGTTGGATAAACCCTCTTTGACGATGGCGAGTATGGCATAACTGAGCTTTGCCGATGGCGTATCGGATAGATGAAGCGTTAATCGAATCGGACAAAAGTCAAAGTCGCTGGTGATGCCCTTCAATTGACTCTCTAGATCAAGAGAAGTATCGTGCAGATCGTGGACGCTGTTTCTAAGGCTGTCCATGGCGTTGTCTAGCGAGGCTTTCATCGAAAGCAGTGCTGGATCTTCCTTATTCACTGTGAGCTGTGCGCCTATTTGCAGAAGCACACGTGTGAGCTGATGTCCAACGTGGTCGTGTATCTCCCTTGCAATTCGATTGCGCTCGTCAAGAGTGGCGAGATGAACCGACTCGTCCTGATGTTCTAGAAGCTGCCTATTTTGCTCAAGCAGCGATAGGGATAGCTCTCGCATATTATCGCTTTGCATATGTAGCTTTTCTCTGATGTGGTCATAGCTTAACGCTTGATGTTTGATAACGATTGCCATAAGCGTTAATCCGATGAGGACGAAGCTGGACGTATTAAACTGTACATCGAGTGCATAGCTAAATAATGGAAGCAACAGGATGCCAACGTCAAACGGTGCATTCAGTCGATAGTGACTGTAGCCTAGAATCGGCAGAAAAAACAGATAGTCGTGCTGATAGAGGCTGAGCAGTACATAAAATCCCAGCGCAATCCGACTAATCCAAAGCGCGTCAAAGTATAAAATGATACCGGTCGTTATGGCACATATGATAAAGGGTAAAACCGCAGTCGTATGACTGGGTAAACTCAGTTGTATCGTGATGACGGTCAGTATAATGACAGCGAATGCAGGTAGTTTCCTAATCGACAAAAGTGGCCTCCTATAGAAACAGTATAGATTCAGTTTACAGTAACAAATGAAAGGTGACAAGGTGACAAATGTCATCAGGATTCATGATGGGTGACACTGAACAGCCTGCTATTTAATCGCTATAATAAAAGTAACCTAGGAAAAAACGATTTAAAGGTTTTATCTAGTCAACTTTCAACATTCTAGCAAATAATAGAACCTGATGAAAAACGTAAATCTATAAGTAAAGGTATTCTAATCAACTCATAAATAATGATCCATTATACTATAGGAGGAAAATATGATCGTTAAAGTCAATCAACTGGTTAAACGCTACGGCGATTTGGTCGCTATCGACCATCTCAACTTTGATGTAAAAGAAGGTGAAATCTTCGGTTTGCTTGGCCCAAATGGCTCTGGCAAAACGACGACCATCAACTGTTTATTATCGTTACTCAAATACGACAAGGGCGAAATAGAGCTGTTTGGGAAATCCATGACACCTGAAGCCTACGACTTAAAACGCAACATCGGTATCGTGCTTCAAAACGTCGCTGTATTTGATGAGTTAACTGTTTATGAAAACATCGATTACTTCTGTGGCCTTTACGTCAGCGACAAAGCCAAACGTAAGACACTTGTAGAAGAAGCCATCGATTTCGTCGGACTCGAAGACTATAAAAAGTTTTATCCGAAAAAGCTCAGTGGTGGTCTATTGAGACGACTGAACATCGCTTGCGGCATTGCACATCAGCCAAAGCTCATCATACTAGATGAACCGACGGTTGCCGTCGATCCACAAAGTAGAAACAAAATCCTAGAGGGCATCCAAGAGCTCAACAGAAGAGGCGCAACCATTATCTATACCTCGCACTATATGGAAGAAGTCGAGCAGATCTGTACGCGAATTATGATTCTCGATAAGGGTAGAGTGGTGGCTACAGGCACGAAGGAACAGCTTAAAAACATGATTTCAGTCGGCGAGAAGATCACCGTTGAAGCGTATCATCCAACGCCAAGCCAGATCGAAGCAATTACAACTTTACCAAACATCATCGGCGTTGAAACCTCTGGCAATCAAATCGTCATAAGGTCAGCTGGTGGCAAAAACAATCTTGAAAATGTGCTTGAAACCTTAAAACGCGAGCAACTTAGCTACGGTAAAATCTACTCTGAGCTACCGACACTCAATGACGTTTTCCTTGAAATTACTGGCAAAGAGCTGAGAGATTAGGAGGCAATTATGTTTTTACATCTCTATAAATATCGAATTAAAACTTTACTGAGGGAACGCACACTGGTGTTTTGGACGATTCTTTTTCCGATTATACTGGCGACCTTCTTCAAAGTAGCACTGGGTGGTATCGGTCAAGCGACTTCCTTTAGTGCAATTCCAGTAGCGGTGGTGGAGGACGTGGCGACGCCTTCACAGGAAGCGTTGATTAAAACGCTACAGACACTTTCACAGGGAGAGGACGCACTCTTTGAGGTAACCTTCACAGACAGAGAGGGTGCACTTAAACTCATCGATGATAAAGCCGTATCAGGTGCGATCATTCCTGGAGAACCCAATGAACTCGTCGTCTTTAAATCAGGACTCAATCAGAGCATCCTTAAGAACTTTTTAGAACAATACGAGCAAAGCGCCAAGCTGATAGAGGGTGTTTATATGACACATCCCGAAAACGTAGAAGCTGTGATTGCAAAGCTCAATCAGGATCAAGTTTTTCTTAATCAGCTACCAATTACCGATAAAGACATCAGTGGGATGCAAATCTACTTTTATGGATTAATCGCCATGTCGTGCCTCTATGGCAGCCTATATGGTCTTGAGGAAGTCAATCGCATACAAGCAAACCTTACGCCAACCGCTGCGCGTATGAATTTACCACCGATTCACAAGATGAAGCTATTCATGGCATCGACTTTTGCTTCGATGACCGTTCACTTTGCAGGTTTGATGATTCTTCTTTTATACATTATATTTGGACTCGGCATACAGTTTGGTGACAGCTTGGGCTATATTGTGCTAGTGATTTTATTTGGCAGTATGCTAGGCGTTGCATTTGGTGCATTTGTTTCTTCGATATTTAAGAAGAGCGAAGGCATTAAAATAGGAGTCGTCCTTTTGGTTTCTATGACAGGTGCGTTTTTAGCGGGGATGATGATCGCTGAGACAAAGTACTATATCGCACAAAATGCTCCAATTGTTGCAAAACTAAACCCTGCCAATCTCTTGTCAGATGCCCTTTATAGCATCTACTATTATGATTCTATGACGCCTTACTGGTCGAGTTTATTGAGTATTATTGCTTATACCGTTGTATTTAGTGTGGCGACGTACTTCATCATAAGGAGGCGAAAATATGCCAGTCTTTAAAGTATCTATGAAAATCCTGAAAAAGAATATTCCAACCTTTTTAATCTATATGTTGGTTTTTATAATGGTTTCTGTTATTGCTACTCGAATAGAAGTCTTGTCTGGCGGGCCTGAGAACTTTTCGGATACAAAGATCAACGTCGCAGTTTTTAATGAAACGGAGACACCTCTAACGAAGAGTTTCATCAACTCCCTCAGTGAGGTTGCCAATATCGTAGAGCTGGAAGATACTGAAGAGAGCATACAAGATGCCCTATATTTTAGAGCGGTCTATATGATCGTTAGAATTCCTTCGGATTTTGGTCAAATCTCTGAAAAGGGTGAAATGGTACCGCTTGATGTTATGACCATCCCAGATGCGCCAGAAACCATTCAAGCACAAAACCATATCAATCAGTTTCTCAGACTACTATCTGCAACTAAGCTAGGTTATCCTGAGCTATCTGAGGTGGATCTCGCTTCTAAAGTGGCAGCACTTTCTACAAATGACACAGTTGTGCACATGGCTGAACAGGCTAAGCAAGGTATAGAAGGCGATCTCATGCCGTTCTTCTTTAACTACATGGCATACTCATATATGTACATCGTCATCATGGGTGTTGCAACGATCATGTTGGTGTTTGGAAGAAAAGACCTTAAAATGAGAAATATCTGTAGTCCTGTAACTGGCTATTCAAACAGTCTACAGCTTCTCGCATCAAATGGTGTATTTGCATTAATCGTTTGGATACTCTTACTTTTAGTTAGTTTTGTGATGGACTTTAGAAATGTTTTTAAGCTTAACACCATCTACTTTATGATTAATTCATTTATCTTCGGCTTAAGCATTTTAGGACTTAGCTTCCTGATTGGGAACTTGGTAAAAGGGAAACAAGCGCTTTCAGCGATCGCAGGAATCGTTACATTATCCGCATGCTTTATCAGTGGTGTATTTGTGCCTCAGGCATTTTTAGGTGAAGGCGTTTTAAAAGTTGCCAGCTTCTTCCCAACGTATTGGTACGTAAAAGGCAATCTCATGATCGGTGATCTAACGAACTTCTCAAATGGACATCTGTCGGAACTGTACAGCATTTTACTAATAGAAGGTGGATTTGCACTTGCATTTATAATGATTGCATTAGTAGTAGGTAAGCGTAAATCGCTAGAGAAGATTGGCTAAGTCGTAAGACGTCGTATTAGATCTGATTAGAAAACAAATCAGTATCAATCAAGGTGTATATTTATTTCGATATAAACAAACAACTCAAATCCGTTCAAATTAAATGTCTTGAGTATTTTGGAATCTACTGGGTATAACTATAAAGAGTATAAATGATTAGTTAAAGAAGGTGATGATATGAAAAAATACTCAAGATTTTTCCTGATGATAGCAGTCTCAACTGTGTTTATGTACATAATGATGTATTTAAACACGTATGAATTTTCGCATGTTTATTTTAGCCGTACACGTTTTTTTATGGCATTAATGATGGGGGCTGGAATGGCGTTTGTTATGCTTGGATTTATGTGGCGTATGTATAAAAACAAGCGTGTAAATGTTGCGATATTAATCACAAGTGTGGTGGTGTTTTTCTCATCTTTATATATGGTCAGAAGTCAATCTACCGTCGATGATGTATCTTGGATGAAGGCAATGATACCACATCACTCAATTGCAATTTTGACGAGCGAGCGCGCAAATATATCTGACCCTAGAGTAAGGGCATTAGCCGATCAAATAATCGAAGCTCAAGAACGAGAAATCCAAGAAATGAAAAACTTAATTAAAGAACTTGAATAACAAGAAAGTTGGTAGTGACAATATGTTTCTATCAACTTTTTTATTTTACCGCTTCTGAACTGTGCTATAATTCTCCTAGTAACATCACTAAGATTAACGCATCAGCAAGAGGAGCAATTATGATCAATGAACTAAAGAACAAACAACACGAAAAGAAATTTGGTATAAAGGAAGTTTTAAAATATATAGGACCAGGATTACTGGTTACCGTCGGCTTCATCGATCCTGGTAATTGGGCATCCAATATAGCTGCAGGATCGACCTACGGGTACAAGCTCCTGTGGATGGTAACTTTATCGACGATCATGCTGGTCGTATTACAGCACAACGTTGCGCATCTTGGAATCGTCACCAATGAGTGCTTGTCAGAGTCAGCAACGCGACATTTAAAGCCTTGGGCGTCTAAAATCATCCTCTCAACGGGGATAATGGCGGCTATTTCTACAGCTTTAGCGGAAATATTGGGAGGTGCAATTGCTTTAAACATGCTCTTTAGAGTCCCAATTAAGATTGGATCAGTAATGGTTTTTGGTCTGATCGTTTACATGCTCTTATCGAACTCGTATTTTAAGCTTGAGAACTGGATCATTGGATTTGTGTCTATCATTGGACTATCCTTTTTATATGAATTGAGCCTAGTGAATGTCAATTGGGGCGCGGCAGCAACAGGATGGGTATCGGTTAGCATTCCAGAAGGCTCTATGCCGATCGTTATGTCTGTTTTAGGCGCTGTCGTTATGCCACATAACCTTTTTTTACATTCTGAAATCATTCAAAGCCGTCAGTGGAATCTTCAAGATGAAAGTGTGATCAAAAAGCAATTGTCATTTGAGTTTTTAGATACGCTCTTTTCTATGGGGGTAGGCTGGGCAATTAACAGTGCGATGATTATACTTGCCGCAACCACTTTCTTTGCAGATAAAATTCACGTAGAAGAGCTTTCGATCGCGAAGAACATGCTTGAGCCCCTCGCAGGCTCGGGAGCAGCTTTAGTCTTTGCCATCGCATTATTATTTTCAGGTATTTCCTCTACGATCACTGCTGGCATGGCAGGAGGTTCAATATTTGCTGGAATGTTTGGCGAACCATATAACATCGAGGACATACATTCAAAATTTGGTGTCATCGGCATCTTGGGGATTGCAACCTTGATTATCTTTTTAATTCAAGATTCATTTAAGGGGCTTATCTACAGTCAGATGATGCTAAGCATTCAGTTACCAATCACAGTGTTTCTTCAGATCTATCTGACGTCATCTGAAAAGGTCATGGGGAAGTATAAGAATCCATTGTCTACAAAATTAGTTTTAATAGCAATCGGTGTTATATTAACGGTATTAAACATTATGCTATTTGCTAGCTTTATTTAAATTTTGATAAATAAAACCTCAGTCATTACCTATTTAGAGGTTCATCATGTGCAATACCGTTTTATAAAAACAGTTGATGGCATGAGAGACCTAACATAGATCAAGGACTGAGGTTTTTAGTTATGTTATAATTATTACATATTATATTAGTTCGCAGTTTAAGCCTGCGTTTTGTATCATTTGTTTATCGCTTTCAACATCGCTACCGAGCGTCGTTAAGAAGTTGCCAACCAATGCCGCATTGACGCCAGATTCAAAGCCCTTTTGTTGAAGGTGTTTTAAAGCCATTCTACCACCCGCATATCTGATACTAACATCTTTGAGTGCATAGCGGTAAAGCGCAAGTGTCAACAAGATTTCTTCTGGTGAAAGTACGGTTTGATTTTCCATAGGCGTACCAGCTATAGGCATCAAAACATTAACTGGTACAGATTTGATGCCTAATGTTCTGATCTCAATCGCCATTTGAAGTCTTTCTTGTATGGATTCACCCATGCCGATAATACCGCCGCAGCAAAGGTCTAATCCCGCTGCTTGAACGTTCTTTATCGTATCCAGTCGATCTTCATAGCTGTGTGTACTACAGATGAAATCGTATCTTTCTGACGCCGTTTCAACATTATGATGGTACATAGAGACCCCTGCAGCCTTAAGTTTTTCAAGCTCTGACTTTGTCGCCAAACCATGAGAGGCACACAGCTTTAAATTTGTATCTTGCTTTAAACGACTGTAGATTGAAACCAAATCATCTATAAAGCCCTCTGAGGCAATGGAACGACCACTGGTTACAAGGGAAAAACGGTGTGCGCCTGACGCTTCCACTTCCTTAGCCTTAGCTAAAATAGTTTCGTAGTTGAGGAGCTCATAGCTATCACAAGTTGTGTTATAATGCGCTGACTGTGCACAATACTTACAGTCCTCAGAACATTTTCCCGATTTTGCACTTAAAATGGTGCACAGATCCACATGATTGCCCATGTATTGATCGCGAATTTGATTGGCACCAGCAGAGATGAGATCAAAGTAAGCAATATCAGACATACCAATTTCATAGAGCTTGACAAGTTCTGTTAGAGGCAGGTCTTTTCCATCGAGCACAAGTGTTGTACAAGTATGAATAAAACTTCTATTTGCGATACTATTTTTTTCTGCCATCATTAAGCAAGTTCCTTTTTAGAATAGAGACCGGCTTGTTTCAGTCTTGGAATTAAGAGCGAAGAGATATAAGCAGCAACAATTAAAAGTACAAAGTCTTTAATCATATAAGGCACCATAATTTTGAAAATTGCAGATAATGCCATTGGTGTACCAACATATAGATTTTTAATCATATAGAAATAGATGTTTCCGAAAATGTACGTAAATGCAAAGCCAATCAACGAGATTCCGATGAGCTTAATGAGGGTTAACTTCGAAGTGCGTTCTGCAAGGTACCCTAAAATGAGTGAACAAAATGCAAAGCCAATTAGATACCCAAAAGTCGGGTTGAAGATATATTGGAAGCCACCGCCATATGTGAACACCGGGAGGCCGATTAGTCCCATGGCAATGTACAATAATTGTGAAATAAAACCGTTTCTAGCACCGAGTAGTAAACCAGCAAAAATGCTAAAAAAGAGCTGGAAAGTGATTGGTACAGCTGAAAATGGAATACTAACCTTAGCACCAACAAACATAAGTGCTGTAAACAAAGGAATCATAGTTAAATCTCTTGTGGTTAATTTCATAAAACGCTCCTGATTGATAAATTTGTTATTACGTTAACAGTATAGAGGTGCTAAAAAGAAATGTCAACTACAAAAAAATAAAGGTTAACAATAGAGAAAGGTTGTTAACCAAAAAAACAAAAAACCGGCAACTATGCGGAAACCTTGGGGTTTGGGGGTGGTTTCACGGAGCATAGCTACTGGTTCAGAGTTGGTTTTTTTATAGCTTTACTATAGCACTTAGTGCTTTCAATATCATGAGAATTTCATTAGAATTCTGTTAACTGAATATTGAATTTGTATTACAAACAGACAGCTTTCAGTAAAACTGTTATAATTGAATCATAATTTTTATAAAGACTCATAGTTTCTATAAAAGCATATTTTACATAATCCGTTTTATTTTCCAAAGGAGGTATTTTAGTATGAAGGTGTTGGAACGATACAAGCTAAAGCTGG
Source organism: Fusibacter sp. QWL-12 (assembly GCF_058683495.1). Lineage (NCBI taxonomy): Bacteria > Bacillati > Bacillota > Clostridia > Eubacteriales > Fusibacteraceae > Fusibacter > Fusibacter sp. QWL-12. The sequence continues at coordinate 50,474 of NZ_CM178745.1, read as the reverse complement.
ATACTTTTTTAGAAGCGCCAGATCTACAAACTAAGGTATCGCTTTTTTTTAATTACTTTGAAAAGAGTGATATTTATCAACATACCACTGAGGTACTTGAAGAACTAGAACAACATAAGGTAAGATATGCAATCGATGACACCACCTATGAGCGATGCAAAACGGGTGTCCTACTTCATGATGTCGGTAGAGTTGTCCAAATGGAAGAGGTGTTTGACTTTTGTGAGTCCTTTGGATACATCGCCACAAGCTGTGAGAAAAATGCACCTGGAATCATGCACCAAATCTGTTCTAGATTTTTAGCTGAGTTTGTTTTTGATATAAAAGATGATGCCGTACTTGAAGCCATCGAGTGTCATACCACTTTAAAAGCGGAACCTTCATTAATCGCAAAATTGGTACACCTATCTGATAAGACCAGTTGGAAGGAAAAAGAGGATCAGCCACTTGTTAAAAAATTGCGAGAAGCAACTGATTTAGATGAGGCACTATTCATTTATCAAAAACATATGTATGACCAAAGACATGAGATGAAGTGTTATCATCCATGGTCCTATGCTGCCTATTTAATTCTAAAGGAAAAAGTAGAAGGACTTATGCTGTGTGAGGAGAGTGAATAATGATTAGAAAAGCGCTTCTTGGGGATTATAAAGCCATACATGAAATTGTCGGCCTTGCAGTACCTGAAGAAAAACAAGGAATGGGAATCGGAAAGGCTTTGGTTGACCACACTTTAGCCTTATCTAAACAAACGGGAATCAAAATCAGAGTCAGATGTAACATAGCTCGAGAAAAATCCAATCAGTTTTATGTTAAGGCAAATTTTAATAAGATTAAAACGCAAAACATTTATGAGTATATGCCTAAATAAGTAATTGCGGACTTAAATCACTCTAAACTATTTATTAATAAAGAATATAATAGTCGAGTATATGTAGAGAAAGGAATTATAATGAGTTTAGAACAAGACAATAAAAATAATGAAGAATCAGCTGCAAATGAAAATATAAATGCAGAAAAAAATACAACTACAAACAATAATGCAACTGATAACAATAATACGAAGGAAAAGAAAGCCTATCAAAATGGCTCTTTTATTGGTATAGGGATTGCTTTAGGTGTTGCTTATGGGATTATATTTGATAATCTGGCTTTAGGTATAGCAATAGGGGTTGCGATAGGAGTGGCATTAGACAGCAATCAACAAAAGCGCAATAAAGATAAGTAATGAGGTGATGTCGTGTTACATATGATGATTGAACAAACACAAAACTATCAATATAGAGTCAAGTATGACCCAGATTCTAAACGCTTCATTGAAACCGATGATATGAGTTTGTTTTTTGCTAGAAACTTTCCTTATCCCTATGGCTGGCTGGTTGAATCAGGAACACCACCAGATGAACATCTGGATGTCATTTTGATTTCAGAAGAGGAATATGAGCTAGGTGATTTATTAGAAATTAAAGTGATTGGCGTGTTTATAAGAAAGGATCAGGATCACAAGCTAATTGCAGTGCGAACCTGTGATGAAGTGGAAACCATTAGACATTTATCCCCTGTAGCACTAGAAGCACTCATGAGACTTTATCCTCATGTTGATGAGGGTGAGGGGTGGTTTGATGAAATCAAGGCAATGGCAGTAATTGATAATTTTTTGGAAACAAATAAGGTGATTTGAAATTTCAAGGTTGAACAAGGTGGGTGCAATTCCACCTTGTTCTTATTTTTTTGACCTTAAAGTTAAAAAATAGATGGCATCATTCTTGCGATATAGAGTTATATCAAAATTATTTGGGAGGATTTCATGAAAAAAATTATTGCAATCGTGCTTCTAATTTTATTAATGAGTACATCAATGGTTTATGCAGAAAATGGTACATCAATCTCAAAAGGTTCTTTAATGATTGTCGGAGGCGCGCTTAGAGCAGATACAGATGATGTGTATGATACGTTTATAGAGAAGGCTGGTGGCATTAATAAGGCAAAAATAGGGATCATTCCTGCTGCAAGTGGTAGCCCAAATAAATACAGTCAACTTTTTATTCAAGATATGGTTAGCAGAGGGTTAGACCCTTCTCAAGTCGTGATTATTCCGATCGCTATAGTGGATGATAGTAAAACTGAAGGCGTTGATGAGTCTGAATGGAAAAACAATGGAAATGATGCAAATATCAGTGCTATGATATCGGATTTGACTGGCATCTGGTTTTTAGGCGGTGATCAACTTAGGATTACGGATACACTAATTAATGAAGATGGTACAGATACACTTGCGCTAGCAGAATTAAGAAAGGTATTGAATAACGGAGCAGTTATTGCAGGTACAAGTGCAGGTGCGGCGATCATGAGTGACTTGATGATTGCAGGGGGAGATAGCTATTCTGCATTAAAATATGGTTACACTGAGGATTTTGACAGAGCAACATTGGATTATCAAAACGAAGGTGGATTGGTTACCACAAAGGGCTTAGGCTTTTTTAAGTTGGGTATCGTAGATCAGCATTTCGACAGAAAAGCACGTCTAGGTCGATTGGTAGTAACCGCTTTTGATAATAAATCAAAATGGACAAAAGCATTTGGTGTAGAAGAAAATACAGCAATGGTAGTCGATTTGGACACGCAAATGATCAGTGTTGCAGGTACTGGTGGTGTGGTCATCGTCGATGTTAGCCAAGCGACAAATTTAAACGGTTATGAGAATATTTTAGTATCCTATATTGAAGGAAATGATCAATACGATTTATCAAGTTCAGTTGCTATGATGGATGAAGATAAATATACGACGGTTGGTTACGAATATATGTACACAGAGCAAACGCTATGGGGTGGTCCATTATCGCCAAACAGCAGCTTGAAAAATTTGATCGCTTTTGAATTAGTAGATAATGAAGCGAAAAATGAGATATCAACCTATCTACTAGGAGAAGATTTTTCTGGATTTGAATTTGATTTTAATATGGGTGAGTTATCAGAGGGCTATTGGGGACAATCGGGTGCGGCAGATTTATATTCTTTTGAAAACATAGTCTTAGACATTCATCCGATAGCACTACAAAAACTATCTGAAACAGTAGGTAGAACACATAGAGTAGTATCCGGTGACGTGCTTTGGAAAATAGCTGAAAAGTATAATGTCACAATAGAACAGATCATAAAAAATAATAATTTAAGCAATCCTAACTTAATCCAAATTGGACAAATTTTAAGGATTGATTAGGAGTGAAATGAGTATTGACCTATCAGATAAAATATTAAGCTTTATTACTACTTTTGGCATTAATGTAGAAAAACTCAAGCTTGACCTGGGTGATATAGAATCATATGCTAAGCAAATAAAATTGCATTCAGATGATCAAAATCAAATTTCAAATTTATTGATTGAGTCATTTGTAAAAATCGCGCATTTGGGAGAGACGTTTGATCATGCTTTCACCAATTTGCGTGATGCGCTCGAAGCATCAAAGCACACTATTGATAAGAACAATCTTTCATTTACCTACGAAATTAATAGCTTAGAAACTCTAAATAACGAGTTGTTGCAGAGCTTAAATACGGTAGAGGAATTTCAAAAGTCTACAGTAAAATCTAAAGAACTTGTTGAAAGAATTAAAAAAGTAAATCGTCAGACGGATTTGCTGTCACTTAATGCGAGTATTGAAGCAGCAAGAGCAGGTACCTATGGCAGAGGCTTCTCAGTTGTTGCAGATGAAGTAAGGAAGTTATCGATAGAAACGAGTGAGATAACAAAAGCTTTAACTCAATATCTAGAAACCTTATATCATCAGTCAACACAAGTTAAAGTTGAAACCATGAATAAAGTTAATGAAATTAGTCAACGTACTAAAAGCATGCTCTTAAAACTTGATGATAACATTAAAATCAAAATGGTTATTAATCAACTAAGTGAAATGGGGATAGATGTCTCAACCATTAATTCTTCGATCCTAACAGAAATTGACAAAGTAGATAATTTGAGCTTGAATTTAAGCAGTAATACGACCCTTATTGGTAATTCATTAGGTGCCATAAATAATTATATTTCAGAAGAACTTGATGCGATAAGCGTCCTATCTAAAGCGGTCAATGAAATTGAATCTGTTGGATTAGAAATGGTTAAAACAAAACAAACAAACGAAGAGAAAATTATTGTCGCAACATCACCCTATGAGCCCTATATTATTTATGAAAATCAATCTTTTAAAGGTTCAGACATCCAACTAATTAAAAATGCTTTTGAATCTAAAGGTCATCAAGTAGAGTTTAAGTTAGTGCCTTGGGGAACTTCAATTGAAATGATTAGAGAGGGCATTTCAACGGTTCTACCAACAATAAGTTATAACAAGGAAAGGGCAACTTATTTGCATTTTAGTAAATCTTATCGAAATGATACGACGTATGCCTTTTACAGTGTTAAGAGTAAGTCCATCATTATAAATCACTTAAAAGCATTAGAAGCTTATAATGTAGGTTGCGTGACAGGATATGCATACTTTAAGGATTTTAATGAAAATATTAAAATCACTAAGAAATATAGCAATAGAGACGAGGTCCTCTTTCAACAATTGTTAAAGGATAACGTCGATATCGTAATTGCGAACGAAGATGTGGGTGATTATTTATTGGATCATCTAAATCTTTGGGATATGATATTCAAACAACAGTTCAAAGTTACTGAGAAGGAAGGCTCCGATACAAGGTTGGGTTTTGTAAAAACAGAGAGAGGCCTACAGCTAATGAATGAATTCAATCAGTATATAAAAAAAGAAAAAATCGGAGGATCTAATGATTAAGTTAATTAAAAATGGAACACTATTTGCACCTGAACCTTTTGGAAAAAAGGATATATTGATTGCAGATGGTAGAATCGCTAAAATAGCTGATTGTATTGAATTAACAGCGTCAGATTTCATAGAAGTGATTGACGCATCTGATAAGTTGATTTTCCCTGGATTAATCGACAATCATGTTCATTTGCTTGGTGGCGGTGGTGAAGGTGGCTATAAAACTAGGACACCTGAGCTCATGTTTTCTGATCTGGTTAAAGGTGGGATTACAACCGTTGTCGGATGCATTGGAACAGATGGTATAACACGACAGATGACCTCGTTAGTCGCTAAGGCTAGAGGCTTGTCTGAAGAGGGAATTACAGCCTTTATCTATACGGGTTCTTATAGAGTCCCTGTTGCTGGATTGACTGAGAGTATTCAGAAGGACATCATGATGATTCCTGAGGTTATCGGTGTTGGGGAAGTCGCTATATCAGATCATCGAAGCTCATCGCCAACACATGACGAGCTTGCGAGAGTTGCTTCAGATGCAAGAGTCGGAGGTATCTTATCCGGAAAAGCTGGCATAGTGAATTTTCATCTTGGAGATGGAAAAAATGGGCTTCAACAACTGATTCAACTGGTAGAAAGAACCGAACTACCAAAAACGCAATTTTTACCAACACATGCAAATCGCAATGGTACATTGTTTCAACAGGCGATTGCGTATGCAAAAGAGGGTGGCTTTATTGATTTTACAACATCAACAGTGCCGAAATTCATTGAAGAAGGAGAGGTACCAGCTGGACAAGCATACGTCGAATGTATCAAAGCAGGTGTAGAAGCAGCTCAGATTACATTTTCATCTGATGGACAAGGGTCTTTGCCTAACTTTGACAAAGAAGGAAAACTGGTCGGACTAGATGTTGGTCGCGTAACTAGCTTGTTTGATACTTTCAGGAATTTGGTGTTTGAACATGAACTTGCAATCGACAAAGCACTGATGCCCATCACAATAAATCCAGCAAGACTATTAAAGCTTACTGGTAAGGGAGCAATAAGTGAGAAACTTGATGCAGATCTTTTAATTTTAGATCAGCATCAACTTGAAATCCACTCTGTTTTAGCAATGGGGCAATGGTTGATGAAGGATAAGCAAATTGTTAAAAAAGGCACATTTGAAATATAAACGAAGTGTATTTTGCTGTATAATTGAAATAATTATACAGCATTTTGCATTTCATAAATGTACCCAAAATGAGGTTTAACTAGGAGGATGGTTGATGTATAGAGTTGCTTTAATTACTGGTTCAAGAGATACAGCGGATTCGCTCTATAAGCAATTGCATTTTTTTCTTAATAATAAGGTGGATTTACATGTCTATGTGGTAGATGAAGGGTTTGACGCATTTTCGAACGAAGAATTATTTGTTTACTCTAGCCAAGCTTTATTTGATGAAGTTAAAGCTTTTAAGGGGGTACCTAATGGCAAAATTATCATTGGGCATAGAACGATTAATTATGATTCACTTGAAGAAATTGTTGATATCTCAAGTGGAGAAAAGGTTCTATTGGTTAACGATGTTGAAAAAAGTGCAAAGGAAGTCGAACTTGCCTTAAACGCATTGGGGTTAAATCAAATGTCCTTAGAGATCTACTATCCTGGGCTTGAGATAGACATAAGTGAATATGAAACAGCTATAACACCAGGGGAATTGAGCTTAGTCCCGAATCATATTAAGCGAACGATTGATATTGGCTCTAGAGTATTCGATTTTAAGACAATAGCGAGAATTTTAACCGCTTTAAATCTACTTGAGGAATCATCGGTGCCTTTTTCAAAGATGTATCATGAAAAAATAATTAATATTGCAAGAAACCTATCCAACTCTAAAGCGGAAATTTCTAGACTTAATGCAAACCTAAGTCATGTTATTGAGAGCTTAAATGCTGGTTTACTAATGGTTAATTCAGAAAATAAACTTGTCTTTATAAACGATTACATGAGAAAGGTTTTGAGACTGGGTTCGCATTCCTTTGAAGGTAAAACTATAGAGAAAGTAGTTCACAATAGAAAATTACAGGCTTTTATACAAGATAAAAATGATTTTGAAGAGATTGAACTTACATTGGATGCCAATACCTATTCAGTTTCAAAGTTCCTGCTTTCTAATGACCACCTAACTGGGATCACTCTTAAAGCGACAAGCAATAATTTAAACAAAACCGAAATTACTAAGAAAGGTTATATTGCAAAATATTCAGTTGAAGATATTGTAGGGAGTTCGATAGCGATTAAGAAGCTTAAAGGTATATTGCCTAAGCTCGCTATAACAGAGATGAATCTTTTAATTACTGGAGAAAGCGGAACTGGGAAGGAGTTGCTAGCAAGTGCAATTCACAATTTATCCTCTCGAGCAAATGCTCCATTCCTAGCAGTTAATTTTAGTGCATTATCCGATGAGTTGATTGAAAGTGAACTTTTTGGCTACGTCGAAGGTGCTTTTACAGGGGCGAAAAAAGGGGGAAAACTGGGTCTCTTTGAAGAAGCGAATGGAGGTACGATATTTTTAGATGAGATTGGAGATATTTCATTAAAGGTGCAATCCAGATTGCTGAGAGTGCTTGAAGAGAGAGAAATCATGCCTCTTGGAAGTGCGGAAATTAAACCGATTGACGTTAGAGTGATAGCAGCAACAAATAAAAACTTAAAAAAGATGGTTGAAGAGAAGACGTTTCGAGAGGACTTATATTTTAGACTTAAAATGGGAACTTTACACCTTCCACCTCTGAATCAAAGGAGAGAAGACATTCCGCTAATTGTTAATCATCTAGTAAACGTAATGTCCACTACTCCGATTGAACTAGACGATGGTTTAATGAAAGCTCTATATAGTTATGATTGGCCCGGAAACATTAGAGAGCTTAAAAATACAGTAAGTTATATGCTTGCAGTGAGAGATAGCAACTATTTAACCATTGAAGATGTTCCAGATGAGATTTTTGGTGATACGAACACCGTATCTTATGAAACACAAGAATTTAGTTCTAGATTATTTGTAGATATTCTATCTGATGAGGAAGCCTACTTTTTGAAGTTAATTGATCGAATGTTAAATGATGACGTTTCCATTTCTAGAACAGTTTTAGCTCACATCAGTCAAACAAGTCCATATAAAAGAACAGAAAACCAAGTTAGAAGGATATTAATACAGTTATCTAATCATGGAATGATTACTTTATCCAAAGGAAGACATGGTATTAAGCTGACACAAAATGCAAAAGACGTTATTATATCAAGGGGATAAAGGTGGAATGAGGTGAACGACTGTAAATTAAGGTGAATGCGAACAACCTCAATATGCCTAATGGTTGCTAATTTTAGTTGAAATAGGCTAAAAATGTATTGAAAATGTTGGCATCAATATTGCGTATATTGTTTGTGACTATCTTTTAAAGGGGGATTACTATGTCGAACAAACAATGGCGAATGCCAGACACGTATGTCATTATTTTCTTTATTGTTTTATTAGCGGCCATCGCAACCTACGTTATTCCAACTGGATTTTTCAATGTGGAATATGTTGTAAGCGATGCACAGGATCAGCAAGTTGCAATAGTTTTAGATGGTGAAGTTAAAGACATTGATTTAAATGGCGTGACTTACACGGTTGATGCTACAGATTCAGGACGAACTTATGTGTTCATTGGAGAAGAAGAAATTGGCAGCATTAAGAAATCTAAAGCAGCAGCACTTGAGCTTGATGGTGGAAAAGTTGTTCAGCAGTATGCAAGCTTTGTCAATACTGGCGAAACCAAATCTATCAAGCTATTTGAAAAATGGGGCGATGTGGGCTTCTTGAATTACATGTTTGAAGGTCTTGTAAGTGGAGATAAATGGGGGTCGGCAGTTGGTGTCGTTGCATTTATTCTGGTTGTTGGTGGTGCATTTGGTATCATCATTAAAACTGGCGCAGTAGATGCGGGCATTATTAATATTATCTCTAAATATAAGCAAGCAGATATGATTTTAATTCCAGCGCTATTTGTTGCTTTTTCAGCAGGTGGTGCCATTTTTGGAATGGGTGAAGAAGCGATCCCATTTGCTATGATTGTTGTTCCTCTGATGATTTCATTAGGTTATGATGCAATTGTCGGTATACTCATTACCTATGGTGCAACTCAAATAGGATTTGCTACTTCTTGGATGAATCCTTTCTCAGTTGCGATCGCTCAGGGGATTGCAGGGATTCAAGTAGGCTCAGGTTCTGGCTTTAGAGTATTCATGTGGGTTGTATTTACCATAATTGGTATTGCTATTACAATGATTTATGGCAAGAAAATTAAAAAAGATCCAAAATTATCTGTTGCTTATGAGTCGGACACAGCTTATCGTGAAGAGTTCTCAAATAAATCGTTAGATGATCATAAGATGAAATTGGGTCACGTACTAGTATTATTGACAATCCTCTTAGGAATCGTTTGGACAATTTGGGGGGTTCAAAAGCATGGTTACTATATCCCAGAAATCGCTACTGTATTCTTTACAATGGGTCTTGTTTCAGGGATCATTGGTGTCATTTTCAAACTCAACCAAATGACAGTCAATTCAATCGCAGAATCGTTTAAAGATGGCGCTAAAGATCTTGTAGGTGCTGCACTTGTTGTTGGTATGGCACAAGGTATCGTTTTAGTACTTGGACATAGCTCAGCTAACTCAGAATCGGTCCTAAACACAATCTTAAATGGCATGGCAGGAACCTTAGGAGGGTTACCAGCAATGATCACAGGTTGGTTAATGTATGTTATGCAGTCAGTATTTAACTTCTTTGTTGTATCAGGTTCAGGACAAGCAGCCCTTACTATGCCTTTAATGGCACCATTGTCAGAACTTCTTGGTGTAACAAAGCAAGTCGCAGTTTTGGCATTCCAGCTTGGCGATGGCTTTACTAACTTAATCGTACCTACTTCTGGTTGTCTTATGGGCGTACTTGGTGTTGCAAGACTTGATTGGAACAAGTGGTTTAAGTTCCAATGGAAATTCCAATTGTTATTGTTCGGATTTGGTTCAATCTTTGTCATTGCAGCGGTTATAATTGGTCTTGCATAGAAAGATTAATCTAAGTACTGGGTGATTCAATCACTTGACCTCTCTCTAATGGGTTTGTTAGACTATGCCCTTAGAGGGAGGTTTTTATGTTGAAAAATAAGGTGATGTGGCAAGATGTATTGTTCATCGGAACCATTGCATTTTTTGTACTAAGTCTAATAAATATCGCACTGGGGTTATTGGGATTTGTGTGTGCATTGACACCTTTTTACTTAGCGTACCGATATAGAGAGAAGGTATGGTGTAAGAAGTACTGCCCAAGGGCGAGTTTATTCTCAAAGCTACTTAAGAGGATCTCATTTGGATTAAAGCCACCAGAAGGATTATACTCTGATAAAACCAAGCGGTTTATCCTCAACTTCTTTTGTATCAATCTGGTAATGATCAGTTACTCGACGCTGGCTGTTGCAGTTTTAAATGCGCCACCTATGGATTATGTACGTTTTCTAATGCTATTTAAAATGCCGTTTGAGCTGCCACAGCTCATCCAACTTACGCTTCCAACTGCCGTTATACATTTGAGCTATAGGGTCTTTTCGATAATGTTCTCTTCTATAATCGTTGGATTAATCCTTGGTATAATGTACCGACCGAGAAGTTGGTGTGCAATCTGCCCAGTTAATACACTTACAGGCGTTATGATAGAGAGAAATATGCAAAAAAACGCAGTTTCATAACTAAAATTGAACCATTCTAAGAGAGGTTGGCATTGATTCTAAGAACGGATATAGACTATGATATGGATGATAGGTTAACGTAATTCTTAGGAGGGGTAATATGATCGAATCTCAACAAACTAACCAAACTTGGCAGTTTAAATCGAATATTGGGGAATTGATCGGATTTGTTAAGAACCATTTTGTGTTGATGATTACTGGTGAAGAGTATTCTAGCTTGGTTAGACACGTACTAATTAGCTTAGAAGATGATAACTTGAGTCGCGCAAAATTCTTTCTTAACAGAGCAAAGAGAAAATCACCTGAAGCTTCAGAAACACTACAGCTTGAGAGGTTGATGGTATTACAGCTCGAAAGAAACTAAGACTATCTTTGACATTCCATAATAAAATCCATATAAAAAAGGTGCTGAAAATCAGCACCTTTTTTGTGTGTTTAAAAGTAGAAAGGGTAAATTAAGGCATATAGAGGGGGCGTTGTGATGAAAACACAGGGCATTGTACTTGCAGCAGGGTTTTCAAGTCGAATGGGCTTGAATAAAATGCTATTTGAGATAGAAGGTAAGTATATGCTCGAGTGGAGCATTGAATGCCTTTTGCCTTTTTGCGAGGACGTCTTTGTGATATTAGGTCATGATGCAAACCGTATCACAAATGCTCTTAGCTCTAATCATAGTAGATTAAGTGATCAAGTAAGATTTATTATTAATTCTTCATATCGTTCGGGGATGTATTCCTCAGTTCTAGAAGGCTTTAAGTACATAGATGGCACACAAGTATTGGTTTTGCCGGGAGATATACCTTTCGTAAAAAAAGATACCATTCAGCGGATACTAGAAAAGAGTGGACCGGTTAGAATTCCTAGTTTTCAAAATCACTCTGGACATCCAATCCTTCTTGAAAAGGCAGTAGTAAAGGGAGAGCTGTGTTTAAAAGTAGAAACGTTGAGAGCATTAATCAAACACTATGAGATAACATATGTTCCTGTAGATGATAAACGTATACTTATGGATTTTGACACTTTTACAGACTTTGAACAGTATCGAAATGAGGTGATCATTTGAAAATTTCAGATAATGTACATCGATTAGACGCTGTAGAAAAAATTGCTGGAAGAGCAAAATATGTAGATGACATAAGCATTGAAAATTTGCACTATGCGAAGACGTTGAGAAGCACTATTTCAAAGGGAAAGATTGTATCAATTAATTACCCAGAAGTACCTAAAGGTTTATATGTGGTAGATTCGCGAGATGTACCACGGTTTAATGAAGTGATCATTATTAAAAATGATATGCCAATTTTTGCACAAGATCAGATTAATTACTTAGGAGAACCGATTGCATTAATTATTGGGGCTGACAAGGACTTGATTAATAGTTATATGAAGCAAATCCAAGTCATTTATGAAGAAGAACAAGGCGTTTATAACTACATTGATGGTTCCGAAACTTTCACGGATTGGAATTTTGAGAAGGGCGATCTGAGTCAAATCAGCTATGATGAAGTGTTTGAAGAATTCTTTGAAACCGGCTATCAAGAACAACTCTATATGGAGAAGCAAGGCCTGTTGGCTTATATGGTAGATTCCATATTAACCATAACGGGGTCTATGCAATGTCCGTATTATTTGGTTGAAGCGGTAACGCATGCAACTGGACTAAAAGCAGATCAAGTAAGAGTCATTCATGCGGTTACAGGTGGAGGATTTGGTGGTAAAGAAGATTATCCTTCGTTGTTAGCCTGTCAGATCGCTATTGCATGCTTAAAGTTAAAGGTACCGATTAAGTTAATATTAGATCGGAGAGAGGATATTGCATACACATCCAAAAGACATCCTTCCATCATACGGTTAAAAACTTACCTAAAAGGAAAGCAAATTATCGGACTAGATGCGGATATTACATTAGACGCGGGTCCTTATTTGGGGTTATCCGACATTGTACTTCAAAGAGCAGTCTTTACGGTATCTGGATGCTATAAAATCGAGCATCTTAAAGTTCATGGTAAGACCGTTAAAACAAACAATGTGTTTACCGGTGCTTTCAGAGGTTTTGGAGGACCACAAGTATCCTATGCGCTTGAAATGCATATGACACATCTCGCACGTAAGTACAATGAAGACCCTATTGCATTTCGAATACGTCATCTTCTTAAGGATGGTGACACATCTGCGACATCAGGTGTTTTCTTAGAAAAATTGTGCTTAAAGGAATTGCTAGACACGCTTATAATAAACTCCGATTATGAGAAAAAGATAAAAAACCCATTAAAAAATGTAGGCTATGGGGTTTCAATCGTCACCCATGGTGGCGGTTTTACAGGCAATGGTGAATCCAAACTCATAAAAGCAAAAGTCAGGTTGGATAAGGATACTGAGGGGATTATTAGGATTCTAGTTTCAAACGTCGAAATGGGGCAAGGTACTCAAACCGCATTGTGCAAGATTGTTGCAAGTGCACTAAACATTGACTTTGATAAAGTGAAATACATCGTTCCTGATACATTTCTCGTTCCTGATTCAGGGCCAACTGTAGCATCGAGAACGGTTATGATCGTTGGTGAATTATTATATAAAGCTGCTATAAAAATGCAAAGTGAGAATTTGAATCATGTTGAACTAACTTTTTCACCGCCAGAAAAACTCATATGGGATAGTAAATCGAGTAAGGGGAACGCCTATATGGCGTTTTCGTGGTCGGCCTTATTGGCGCGAGTTGAAGTAGATCCATTAACGTATGAGGTAACCTGTACGGATATTTGGGGCAGTTATGACGTTGGTATGCCAATTGATGAGAAGTTGCTTCTTGGGCAAATACAAGGTGGTATCGCTCAAGGCTTAGGCTATACACTGATGGAAAATATGACTTCTACTAAAGGTAAAATCAATCAAATTTCATTTTCTAGTTATCCTATACCTACGACAATGGATATGCCTAAAATTCACACGAGCATTATTGAAAATCGATTTGAATTTGGACCTTTCGGAGCGAAATCTGTAGGTGAACTGAGTATTATAGGCGTTGCACCTGCTATTGCAGGGGCAGTGGAAAATGCACTTAACATCCACACCAATCAGCTGCCACTAATACCTGAATTGATAGAGCAGGTGATGCGATGAAGACTTTATTTTACGAGTTGAATAATCAAATTTATGAAGCGCCACTAGATTTAACACGTCGTTTAATTGATGTGATCAGAGTTGATCGTGGGCTGACTGGAACGAAAGAAGGCTGTCAAGAAGGTGAATGTGGTTCATGCCTTGTATTTTTAGGCGATAAAGTTGTCAATTCATGTTTAACCCCGATTGGCAATGCTGTCGGTAAGAAAATTATAACGATTGAATCCTTTTCTCAAACAGTAGCATATCAAATGATAGAGAAAGCCTTCGTTGAAGCTGGCGCAGTACAGTGTGGCTTTTGTACACCTGGAATGGTAATCGCAACCGCTGGGTTACTTCTTTCAAAAGTTGAACTAAGTTATGAAAACGTTAGAATAGGTCTGTCTGGAAACTTATGTAGATGCACAGGGTATCAAATGATTTTTGATGCGGTGCAAAAATTGGAAGGTGTGATCATTGATGAAATCATTTTATCCAACTAATGTTCTAGAGGCACTTGAAATTATGGATTCTCATTCTTGTAAGCCTATTGGAGGTGGCACTGACCTCATGATTAGGGGGAGAAGCTGGCAGGATAGTACTCGGAATTTCAATGTAGATATTGTCTTTATCAGCCATCTTAAAGAATTGAAAGCCATCAAGGAGGATTCAGAAAACTATTATATAGGTGCAGCTGTTACACAGCAAGAGCTCCTCAACTATCATTCTTTGCCCCAATATTTTAAAGAAGTACTTGGTCAGATGGCAACGGTTTCTATTCGAAATACTGCGACTATAGCGGGGAATATTTGCAATGCTGCAAGCGTTGCGGATCTATTACCGCTTATGTACATCCTCAATGCGAAAGTTGAACTTGAAAGTGTAGGGGGGAAACGACTGATGGGAATCGCTGACTTTGAACTCTCGAAATACCATACAGCGATTCATACCAATGAGTTGATTAAGCAAATTATCGTTCCTAAAGTCGATGTAAATGCTTATTTTTATAAAAAAATAGGTCAAAGAAAGGCAAGCATTCTATCTAAAATTTCATTTATTGCTTTAAAACTTAGTTCGGAGGCGCGCGTTGCCATAGGCGCTGTTAACGATACGGTGATACGATCAGAAGACCTTGAGAGGAAAATTTTTCATAGAGACCCTATTGAAACGGTTTTATCTGATTTTAAATTGTTGCTTAATTCCGCTGACGATCAGCGCTCTACGAAAGCATATAAAGAAAGGGTAGCCATGAATTTGCTTGAAGATTGGCTAGGTGACTATTATGAAAAAGAATAGTGTTTGGATTTTTTATGGTGGACTTTGGGGGCTGATAGAAGCATCATTGGGTTATCTGATACATCTAGGTGTACCATCGATTGCTGGCTTAGTATTATTTCCAATTGGCGCATATTTGATGGTGGCTGCCTCAAAACAAAGTGGCAAAAACAGTGAGGTTCTAAAGGTGGCAGCTTTGGCGAGTTTTATTAAGCTGTTAGACTTATTCTTTGTAAGCAATTGGTTGGTTGTGATTAATCCAGCAGTTATGATCTTATTTGAAGGTGCATTTGTAATGTTGCTTCTTAAAGAGACAGAGTTTAAAAATGCAATATTTGCTTCATATGGGTGGCGATTGCTGTTCGTATCCTATTTGTTAATGTTAAGTGTGCTAGGATACGAGATACGACTATTTAAATCAACCGTAGAAACGATTAAATTTATTTTCTTGGATGGTTTAATTAATGCGCTGATGATCACAGTGATATTTAAGTATTCACCAATATTAAGGCTTAAAATAACAGCGTTTAAAGCATTATCAATGGCTATTCTAGCAATAATAGTTACGGTGGTGATATAGGTGCGAATTCTAGATACTGTCGAGAACCTCGTAAATCAAAAAAAATCACTTGTGATTGCCTGTGTGGTTAAAAAAGACGGTGAAGGTCCTATACCAATTGCTTCAAGAATGATTATTGACAGTGAGGGGAAAAAATATGGCACGATCGGTGGTGGCGCACTTGAAAAAGTAGTCATCAGTAAGTGTGAGCAGCTTTTAATGGAGAAAAAACACGATTTTGTAGACTATATTTTAGATATGGATGTTACGGAAAGCGTTGGTTTTCACGTGCCTATGCTTTGTGGAGGCAAAGTGTCAGTATTTTATGAGTATATTGCGCCACTGCCTAGATTGTATGTTTTTGGTATTGGAAACGTTGGAAAGGCGCTTTTGAAAATTATGGCAAATACAGGATTTTATATTATTGTCTGTGATCCTGAGATAGTACCAGAATATGAGCATGATCAGTATTTTGATAACGTTCAGGAAGCTATTGAAACGATAGATGCCGAAAGCTATATCGTAATTAGCACGAACTCACATCATACCGATTATGAGATATTGAAAGCGCTACTTGAAAAAGTAAGCCAGCCTATGTATTTAGGGATGCTCGCTTCAACTAAAAAAATTGATAGCATAAAGATCAAGCTACTCAAAGAAGTTGGGATCGAACTAAGTAATGTTTTCAGTCCAATCGGTATAGGAATAGGCGCTTCGACGACAGAAGAAATTGCCATATCAATTGCGGCACAACTGATTGCATATAGAAACGGAATTAATGAGATAAAGGATTTGTCAAAATGAACTATATAATTACAGGTAGTCGAAATTCGGGGAAGACACAAAAAGCGATAGAAATGCTTAAAACACTTTCAAATGTAGGGGGGATCGTTACGCCCAAAAGATTTACTGAAAGCGTTTTTCAGGGCTATGAGGTATTAGATATAGAGAGTGGTATCGTCAAACCTTTTCTTATCTATGGTGAGAGTGGCTATAAAAAAATCGGTGCGTTTTGGTTACAAGAAGAAGGCTTCAACCTTGCGGTTGAAGCCATTATCCGTGCTATATCTGAAAATAAAACGATCATAATAGATGAACTTGGCCAAGCTGAGTTGGCTGAAGATGTGTTTTATAATGCAATAAATTTGATCCTAAACACAAATTTGAAGTTCGTCTTTGTCATTAGAAAATCTTTACTTGAGTCTTTTATTAAGAAGTTTAAGGCTTTAGAAGTGTGCGAAATAATCGATATGGATTTATAGCTTAAACTGCCTTATAAACTGATCAATTACCGATTCGTAAAGCGCTTTTTCTTCTGGATGTGCAAGTGCCTCAGCATTTAAACAATCAATTATAAACTCATATGCATCATAGACGAGGGCAGATGCTTTAAGGTGACTGAGCATGAGCTTGACCGCATTTAATGCATGATAGGTTTTGGATTGATAGTTCGGTCTGTAGCCTTCAAGGGTCGCCATCAAGCTCTTATCAAAGTTGATTTGATTCTTTTTGTATACAACTCTAGGATCGACATGGTAGATTAAGAATTCAAGCATGGCTTCATGATTGAGTTCATTACCAGGGAGCTCGTAAGCAGCTTTATACAAATACTCATAGATATCTTGAGGTTCAGCGTTGACTTGCATTAAATACTTAGCATAAATGAGTTGTGCTGAGGAAATCTGATACTTAGAGTACTCACTGACATGGTAGACATATTTCTCCCACGATGCGTTTTCTTTATCTTTACAGGGCTTAAGACCGTACTTCTCTGTGAAGCTCTTTCTTCTGTTCAATTGATTCTCGTAAAGTGTGACACAGCTTCCAAGTGAGAAAAAGTACCTCTGTTTGATATAGGCTTGCATGATAAAATGATCGACGATATAATTTTCTGCATCCTCCAAACGCGTTAATAGCGCTTCGATCTCCTCAGGAGATAAACTTTGAAAATCGACGGTTTTTGTAAAGCCATAATGATCAAGAAATGAGTTGAAATCAACCCTTGAGATCATAATGTTATAAATATCAGAAACCGCTTGTCTGCCTTGATTGACGTAGATATTTTGATAGCCGGGTACGCCAACACTCTTATAGACGTGATAATGAAGCGCATAAATCCACCATTTCCCGATGTTGTTATAAGACAACGCATGATTTTGATCAATTGCGCGTTCGTAGTAGTGCATGGAAAATTTGACTGGTGTTTGATTGATGTCAAAGCGTTCATTTGAGCTAATCTGTCCTATTGACCACATCGCCGGACCGTATCCGGAATTTGCGTTTATGGTATAGAGATTCATGGCTTTATCCTTCTGAAGTTCCAAGAAGTTGTTGCCATAGAAATACATATCTGCAAGCTCTGAAGAGATTAATGGATTATTGTGCGTGTGCGAATCGACATATGTTTTGATAGCAATGGCACCTAAATAGCCTGAAATTCCGTATTTATATGCAATATCAATAAAATCATAGACATCCATTGGATTGAGGTGATAGTCCTCTATTAACTTATCAAGAGCCTTATTATCCTCACTTCGGGTAATGACCGTACTCGAGCTACTAAGAGATAAATCCTCAATCACGTGTATCATATCTTTGAAATCACCAATATGAAAAGCCCATAAGATTAGGAGGGCAAGCGCATATTCTGGTGATTTTTTATAAGTATTTGAGAGTTGGCGATAAAAGAACATATTCTCTTCTTCTTTTAAAGCGGTATCGAGCGTTAATAGATCCTCAATCCAGTTTTCAAACTTATCAGAGTTATAATTTCTTAGTATAAATTTACAGGATAAGAGCATTTCTTCAAAAAAATATTTATCAAAAGCTTCTAAAAATCGCTCTCTGAATTTGGATTCTCTACGTTTTGGATCCGTTTGTCTTGTAAAAAGATTCGACAATCGACTTGAGTTGTTTTTTGTGACTTGAAGCATCGCTTTATTTTCTTCTGAGTTTAAAAAATAAAGTGGGAATACAGCTGTAAAAAAGGACATTTGGTTAATGCCAGAATACTCTGTGTTGGGAAAAACATAAGGATCAAGGATGCCATTGCTCAGTGCTTTCAATATAACTGATAGATTTGTATGCATGGTTGACTCCATTTATAATTTTTTAGTGTTTCCAAAGTACCATAATCCCGTATTGGTTTTTTCATATCCTACAAAGGCATCAGAAACCATATATAGGTCGGTATAATAGTAAAGAGGAAGAATAGGGGCTTCACTCATTAAGATCGATTCTGCTTGATACAAGTCATTGTACCTTGAAGCGTCATTTTTCGATTTTGCACTCATGATGAGTGCGTCATATTTATCATTGGACCAACCTGTTGAATTTATCGGATTATCTGAAGTCCAAATTTCAAGCATCGCAAGTGGATCAGAGTAATCCCCAAACCAACTGCCTCTAGCGATTTGATACTGTCTTTCAGCCTTAGTGGTCTGGAACACAGCAAACTCTTGGCTCACAAGTTTAACGGTAATACCCAGTTCGTTTTTCCACATTTCTTGAAGGGTTGCAGCAATCAAATTATTGGATTCAGAAGCGTTATAGAAAAGTTCAATGACAGGAAAGTCTTTACCATTTAAATAACCTGCATCTGATAATAACTGTCTTGCCATATCAGGGTTGTAACCCAACCCATAATCACCTGCAACCGTATTAAAGTCCTTACCATTTGCATCTAAAAGACCAGGTGGCATAAATCCGTTTGCTGGAAGTTCACCAGCTTTAGTTACTTCTTCAACTAAAAGCTTTCGATCGATTGATAGAATCAGTGACTTTCTGACATTTAGGTTATCGAGTGGGACTTTCGTTACATTAAATGCATAAAAGGCAGTTGCAATCATTGGGTTGATTTTTAATTGATTGGATTCGTTTAGCAATCTAGGAACTTCAACATTTGGTACTGAGTCAATGATATCCATCTGTCCTGATTCAAAAGCGGTCAATGTTGTTGTCGCTTCATTGATCATATAGATGTTAATCACATCTAGTGAAACTTTACTCATATTATAGTACTCTGGATTTTTAACCAGTTTTATAAGGCTACCAGATGTAAAGGCTTCAAGCTTAAATGGGCCATTGGTAACAGAGGTTTCTGGATTCAATGACCAAGTGCCATCGTAGTTGTTTTCTACGATTTCTTTTTTTGTAGGCATATAAGTAAATGTCGTTAAAAGCTCTAGGAAGAAAGGGGTTGGTCTATTAAGACGCACCTCCAAGGTGTTTGCATCAATTGCCTTCACACCGACTGCATCGATTGAACCAAGTCCTTTATGAAACGCTTCACCGCCATCAATATAGTAAAGCTGGTAGGCATATTCAGAAGCAAGCTTTGGATTTAACGCGCGCTTCCAAGCAAACTCAAAATCATAAGCCGTTAACTCTGTGCCATCAGACCAATTTGATTTTCTTAAAACAAAAGTATATGTCATTCCGTCGGTACTTATGGTATATGACTTAGCAACTGCAGGTGTAATGACGCCATCAACGCATCTGAATAACCCCTCGTATAAGTTGTTGATCACGCTTCCGCCATATAGATCTTTATTTAACTGTGGATCTAGTGTACCCGGTTCAGAACCGAGATTAAAATTAAGCACTTGTGGCGTTTCTGTATCCAATTGAGTCGTGCAACCTGTAAAAAGCATTGCAATTATCAAACATATTGCCCATATATTTTTAATCATATAAGTCCTCTTATGTTGGATTATTCAGGAATCATAGTAAAATAGACCCCAAAATGAGTGTATTTGAGAATGATTTGACGTAAAACTACTTACTATTATATATGAAAACTGGTGGTTTTGCCTTATTTTTATTATAATTGAATAAGAGCTTAAAATCATTAGAATCCGATTAATCCTAAATGGAGGAAAATATGAGAGTACACCCTGATATTCCAACGCTAACCGAGCTTGAATCGCTTAAAATCGGCAAGCTTGAAAAAGGTCATAGAAATTTGATTACAGATGTACCTGGTGTAAAGGTTGGACATTTTACTTATAAAGATGGCGATATTCAAACAGGCATTACAGCCATTTTGCCACATGAGGGCAATTTATTTAAAGAAAAAGTTGTTGCTGCAACGCATGTTATGAACGGCTTTGGAAAGAGTATAGGACTTGTACAAATTGACGAACTAGGAACACTAGAAACACCGATTTTACTCACCAATACGCTTAGTGTGGGACGTGTCGCTACTGGTCTCGTCCAATATATGCTCGAACAAAATCCCGATATTGGTATTTCTGCAGGCTCTGTAAATCCTGTCGTCGGTGAGTGTAACGACGGCTATGTCAACTCGATTAGAAAAATGGCAATAGAAGAAGCGCATGTAAAAGTTGCGATTGACCATGCAAACGATTCTTTTGAACAAGGCTCAGTAGGTGCAGGTACAGGGATGGTTGCCTATAATCTAAAAGGAGGCATCGGCTCATCTTCTAGAATCGTTGAACTCGATCAAGAACGATTCACCTTAGGGGTTCTCGTGTTATCGAATTTTGGTTCTTTAGCCACTTTTTCTATCGATGGGATGAAAACGGGCAGCGCTATTCAAAAACAATCAGAACGGCCGGAACAAGGTTCTATGATTGCAGTGGTTGCAACGGACATACCACTAAGTGATCGACAGTTAAAGCGTGTTTTAAAACGCGTATCAGCTGGAATGGCTAGAACAGGTGCTCACTTTGGAAATGGAAGTGGCGATGTGTTTTTTGGCTTTACGACAGCACACCGTATTTTCCATAGCTCAGAGACTGCAATCACTCAAACACAAATTTTACATGAAACAAAAATTGATTCTGTTTTTCAAGCAACCATAGAAGCAACTGAAGAAGCGATCATCAATTCTATGAGATATGCTGAAACCACTATTGGAAGAGACGGCAGAGTCGTACAGAGTCTAAAGTCATTCCTCTAACCAAGGAATGGGCAAAGCCACTACTCGAATATAATAAATACAACTAGAAAACTGGAGGTAAACATGCATCATAAGGAATTAACATGCGAACATTGTGAAAAGCAAATCGATAATAAAGCCGATTTAATCGTTTGCAAATCAGGACTTTTATATTTTGCCAAATACCATAAGACTTGCTATGACACTGTGAAAAAGGCAGGCGCAAAGAGGCTTTCAACACCGATTAATACGAAGTTTAATTTAATTATGCTTGGTATTTTGAACTTAGCGATTTTATTCTTCATCATTTTTGTTCCAAATAGCAGAGGTGTTTTCTTGGGGATTTGGACCATTGCTTTTTTAGGTGTAGACGTCCCTTATGCATTGACATTTTGGAAGATTAAAAAAGCTTATGATGAAATACAAATGTAACAGTTCTAGTTATATTGGCATAGATTAAAATTGAATTAGAATTTTTCATATGTAAGCGGTTTGTAATGTTCTAGGTTTATAATAGAATGAGGTGGTGAAGTTCATGAACAATAACGAAAATAAGTTATCAAAATACGAAGAAATAGCGTTTCATACACAGGTGTATGGGAGTGGCATCCCAGTGGTTATGCTGCACGGATTTGTTCTCGATCATCGGGTTATGAAGGGTAGCATAGAGCATTTGCTGGTAGAAAAAAAGTTTAAGAGAATCTATATTGACTTACCTGGTATGGGGCTTACAAAGCGATCAGAGAGGGTAAACCATGCGGATGAAATGATCGAAGCTATCGTTTGGCACATTAAGTCGCTGATAGGCGATAGCAAGTTTTTACTTATGGGCATGTCTTATGGTGGTTATCTTGCTAGAGGCGTTTTGGATCAGTTAAAAGACCAAGTGCTAGGTATGTTTCTTTTCGTACCGGTAGTAAAACCACTCAGTCACTTAAGACGTTTACCGATGCATCAGGTACTCAAAATTGAGACTTCATTTTTAGAATCCCTCAGTAAAGAAGAACAAGAGGCTATGATGGCGAATAATGTCGTTATAAGTGCTGAAAACTATGTGAGAGAAAAAGCTGAAATACTAGATGCTGTTGAAATTGCGGATCATGAATACTTGGAAAAATACCAAAGTGAAGGCTATGAAGCCAGCTATGATGTTGATCGAGATGCAACTCTTTTCGAGGGACCAGTAACGTTATTGGCAGGTAAGCAGGATTCTGTTGTAGGATATGAAGATCAGTACGAACTTAGTTTGAAATATAAGCGTTCAACCTTTGCTGCTATAGATGTGGCAGGCCATGGGTTGCAAATTGATCAACCCGAGCTCTTTAATGCTTTTGTGAATAACTGGATTTCAATTTTTGAAACGGAGTAATGATGCGTATAAATTAGGATGTTATATAGTAATGGAATAGAATGAACCGTTACTAGGAGGTGGTTGATGCCTGAATGGATCATAAGATATCATGAAATTGCTTTTTATCAAGAAGAGCTTGTAAAGATGATACGTAGCAAAAAGGATTTTACGTTAATCAGCACACAAGCAGACTCTTTTTTTGAAAAAGTGTTCCTCTTATTGGATACTTTATCAGACGAGAGAGATATTAATAGATTAGCAGAGCAACCCGTCCCTACAGAAATTGAAATTAATCGCATCGATTGGATGAGAGAAATATATGATCGTGCGCTTGATTTGCAGAAAAAAATGAATTGGCTTCTCGTTGGGGAAAACGGTTGGCCAACTGCTATGGCAGGCACTAAACAACGCATTTGTCTTGCAGATCAACCCACAGAGAACGTGATGAAGCTGTCACATATTGTCATTGAATCAAAGGATCAGTTGGCTATAATTACTGAACTAGGTGAGCTTGTTAAGGATATAAAGACCTTAGTGAAGTAGTAAGTTAGGAGGGTGTATAAAATTGATTCAAGTTAAAAGACTTTTTAAAGGCTATTTTAACTATGTTATTCGCCTTGCTATTGTTATCAGTATCGTATTCTCAGTTGTTTTAGTGATACAGCAGTTTAATGAGGGTTCAATATCAACAATTATAGGCAATATTGAAATGACCGGTATTCCAGCACTTCTAATAACAGTGGTTTTACTATTTGTTTGGAATACCGTCCAGTTTTCAATCTATGGTGCTTTGACATTTCCCCTCTATCTGTTAATAGCGATTTTAATGGGGCGACTAAAGCAAGAGGATTCTGAGAACGAAGTTTAAATGGAAGTGACTCAGTGGAAAAGAAAGCGTTAGATACAAATCAAAATAAATTTAATTATTACTGGAGGTAATAATGCTGAAAAAGTTAAAATTTTCTTTAGAGCAGTATAGTAGAATACTTTTAATCACCAACATAATGTTAGTTATTTTTCTTATAGCATTTTCAATACATATGAAATCAGAGTTAAAAGCACAAGAAACCTCAATTCAAAATCGATACGATATGTTAACTCAAAGTATTAGCACATTAGAAGATCAACTCGTTAAATATGGGGATCAAGATATGACTTTAGAGGTGCGAGTTGCTCAATTAGAGTCTTCAGTACTTTGGAATAATAATTATAATATAGAAACAGATAAGGTAGCACATCAGATGGAAGTCGATGCCTTTAAAGTATCTTCAACCGTTAGACAGCTTGAAAACATTCAAAACGTTACATTGTATCAAGCATCAGTAAACGATGGTACAAAAGAGATCATATCAATTTACACGATTGATGGTGATACCTATGAACCGATAGAGCGATATCCATTTTTAGTAGATAAAACCCTAACCATAAAGGATAAAATTGATCGCATTGCTGAAGAGCTAAGCGTTAATGTATTTGGTTTACCCGTTACAGTAGACCGCATACAAGAGGTTGATGGTATGAAAATCGCTGAGATCATGCTTGGTGAAGACGATCGGTATGGTGATGCATTAACTTGGAAATATCAATACTTTCAAGGTTCTTTAGGCAGTGCGATGACGATGACGACACTTCAGGAATCCTTTTTACAAAGAGCGTATCAAGGTGAGTGGATTGATGCTATCCGAATTTTTTATGAAGATGGAAGCGTCTACAGTACTGATCATATTGAAACGTTTGGGACTCTTATAAAAAGATAGTTGGCTTATTTGATGATCTAAAGTTCTCAATAAGCATAATATGTAGCTTAATTATGAGGGGCTATAATGATGAAAAACGTAAAAGCGTTATGTATAATACGATTTAAGAGATTCATGCTAATCGGACTATTTATAGGCACTTTTTTAATATTTACAGCTTCAGAGACACATCAACCCACTATTGCTTTGATTTATCCCAGCGATCAAATTTTGACGTTGTACGAAAAGACAGCCAAGGATCCATTTGGTGTTGATGAGTACTATAACGAAACAGTAGGTAGGACGTTATTGGACTTCTTAGATGAACACTGTAAGGATAACGATATAGTTATATCGTCGGTTCAGACGCTATTAGAGCAAGATCCGTTTACCTTTAGTTATAGTGGTCTTGATCGCATTAACGAGTCTATATTAAATCAGAAAGTTAGGGAAAAGGTTGTATTATATCTTACTGATCTATGTATGCAATTTGATGTAGATAAGATCAATGTAATGTTGCTGCCGAGTGGTATTTCAAATTATGGGGTTACTTTGTCGAATGATTCAATAATCATTTGGGTTAACCCTAACCTTTTGAAAGACAATGAATATGCCGTATATGAAATATTGACACATGAGTTCGCACATCTTAAAACAGTAGATTTTGATAATCTTTCTTATCGCTTTTCAGATAACATCTATTATGAGGGACTCGCAACTTATTTTTCAGATTATATGATGTTTAAGCAATTCAACATAGAACATTATTTTTATAATCTAGGCTATAACACAGAACTTGAATGGGCTCAATATGATCCTAGAGTCATTCCGAATGATCGACTATTTTTTAGAGAGATGAATCCAGATTTTTATGCTTCATATATTTTTGGAAATACTATTTTTTATGAAGTGTTCGGTTCCGTTATTGATGTTGATATAGAAAAGTTGTGGTCACTGAGCAAAGAGAATTTTTGGGAAATATACATAAGTAAAGGTTCGTTATAGGGAGGCATTATGAGTCAATTCTTTTTCTTTGCATCGGATGCGCCATTGACAGAAGTGAAAAATGATCTAATTTGCTACTATTCCATCAATGACTTAATTGAGAAAAATCTTGAAGTACCAGAGCTTTTGATTGGCGCAGAGGTTGATCCTGATGCCAAAGTCGTCATTTTGGTGGATGATGAAAGTGATTTCGATGAAATTACAATCGATTGTGAAATTGATATTCAGCATAGCTATGGACCTTATTATACCAGTAAACCTTATATCGCAGAGCTTTCTTGGCGGTATAATGAAGAAAGAGCACTCAAGTTAGTTCAGTATATACAGGAGCAGTTTCATAAAAATAAAATTTCTGATATTGAACTTTGGTATATTTGGAAAGATGAACTGATAGACGAGGTGGCTATAAAAGAAGTGAATTTAAGCGCTTTGTCGACAGCCGATTTAAAGCTGATGTTTGATTTAGATCATTACATCAAGCCAAGTTGTTTGAAGATCAAAAAAGAGAGTGAACAGAATGCTGTCGCCAAGGTGGATGAAATTCAGAAGAACGAAACAACTGTTTCCAAAGAAAGGGGTAAACAAAATTGGATTATTCTCAATTAAGTGGTAAAATCGATAGATTTATAGAGCTGATGAAGGAAAAGCATCAAGTTGTCGGCGCTATGGTAACTGGGTCATATGTGACTCAGCAAATGCAAGAACATTCCGACATAGATATCTTTTTGTTAGGCGCTGATGATGCTTTCTCAGCAAGAGGTCGTATGTTCTTTGAAGATCAAGAGTTCGAGTATTTTATTTCTCCAGAGTGGAAATACTTTGACCGTTTAGAGAAAGATATGACGTCGGTTAGAATTTATTCAGATGCAAAAATATTAGTAGATCCCAATCATCAACTGAAGCGGATACAAGAGAAAGCAATTGAAAAAAAAGCTGCCTATGATTTTAGATTAAATGATAGTCAAAAAATTGATTTTGCTTTCTATGTGGAAACCGTCTACTTTGATGGTATCGATTTGTTTGATGCAGGCGCATATGAGGATTTCTTGTTTTTTACAAACTCTCAAATTAAAATACTTTGTGATATTGCAGTAAAATATCTCATTAAAATGCCTGTCTACGCAAAGCATGGCTACACTGAAATGCGTCAGATAGCGCCTGAATTTGCAGTCCTATTAAAAGTGTTTCTAGAAGCGCCGATACACGCATCTGAAAAAAAGACAGCATGGGAAGCTTTATGTCGTGAGGTTTTAAATGGACTTGGTAATCCAGATACAAGCAATTATTATGCTGAAGAGAAAATCAAGTTTTAGTGAGGGAGCTAGAATGATAGCGGGACATCGCCAAAGGGAAAGCATCGATAAAATTGTAAAGTCACTGATTGAAGATCCTGCTGTGATAGCGGTCTTTTTAAAAGGTTCTATTGCGAAAGAGCAGGATGATGAATATTCAGATGTAGATTTATATTGTATGGTAACTGAAACGCTTATGCATGATTTTTTACATAGGCGTTTAATGCATTTAGAAAAGTATAAAAGTATGGTCTTTATAGAAGAGGTAAATTTTGTGGCACCACAAATCGTTGCAGTATTTGAAGATGGGCTACATTTTGATCTTTATACGGTGACAGAAAAATCGCTTGTTCGCACTGGTGAAGTTAAATCGCTTTATGATCCCACTCAAATGCTTAGAGATTATCAAAATGAAGGTTTTTATATTGATACTGAAAGCATCGAACAGCTTTTAGACGAGTTGACATTTAATCTTTTGGAGTTTGATGCTGCTTATAATCGCAAAGATTTGATATGGGCTTCAAGGCTGGCAAGTCATATGATGGGTACTTTATCCTTGATTTTAAGAGCGGTCAAAGATCCGCAGAATGGTAAGTTAGGGATGAAACGTCTTTCTCAGTATCTTTCAGATGATGAACATGAAAAATTTAGTGCGATTATGGATGGTATTGGGCCAAGTGACTTGCATAACGGAGTGGTTCAGATTTTGGCATTTATAGATGAACTTATATTGAATTATGCGTTAAACATGAAGCATGAGGCGTTTTATCATATGATGTCAAAGCAGATAAGAGAGAGTGTGTATGAAAATGAAATGGTTAAACCATCAAAAAGTGAATAGCAAGGTTAAAGCGTTAGGCGATGAAGAGGCTTTAGATGTGACGGCTATAGCGGAAGTCAATCAAGATTCCGCTTCCTTTTATGCGGATTTAAGAGTCAAAACCTTGAGCTGGTTAAAGGATAAAAAGATACCGAAGGGGCTGGGCGAGGTTATCTTTTTTGCTCCAGACCTATTTTATCTCATGTGGCAATTGACCTTTGACCCAAAATTAGACGGCGTTCATAAGAAAAAGGCGGCTTATGCGCTTCTATATTTTATGTTGCCGATAGATTTTATACCGGATATACTTGGCCCAACGGGTTATGCTGACGACCTGTTTGTTGTAGCCACAACCCTAAACTCTTATTTTAATGATGTGCCACCCGCTGTTCTTATGCGATATTGGAAAGGGAACACGCAGTTGATGTCGGTCATTCAAAAGATTTTAGGAGAGGTAGAGAAGGGGAAAAATTTCTTTAATAATTATGTTAAAAAGCCCTATCGCTTGTTGCAATTGGGAAGAAAAAACAAAAAGTGAGGTATATTATGAAATCAATATTTAAAGGATTAGCTGTTATTGTAGGAGGTGTGATTTTTACTGTAATTGGCAGCCATTTGGTTTATAGAAATCAATATGATTTAATGCTAAAAATCATGAGTTATATACCATTTGCAATTATCTACTTAGCAGGGGCAATCGTGATGGCTATATCTGAGCTGGGAGAAGAGTTGGTTTTCGGTAAGAAGAACTAGGAGGCTAGTATGATGAAAAACAAACGGCTTATGTTTTCTATGTCACTATTCCTTTTGTTATTTGCTTTTGCGGCTTATAATTTTCTCAGAATAGATTCACAAGAAGGGGAACGAGCCATTGCGAAAATTCATAGTAGTGTAAGTAGGATATTAACGGAAGAGTTAAACACATTATTTCTCTCGGCGAATGCCTACAGTAAAGGAGAAAAGTCGTTAACCGATCAGTCCGATCTTTATGAGACATTAGACCATACATATAACATCGTTGATCAGACGCAATCGATTATAGAGAGTTTATCTAGTTTTGATTATAGGATAGACATTACTTTGGAGTTCACAAACCGATATTTAAGTGAAATGCGTAATCTTGCATCTCATAATAAGCTTACGGAAACGGATCTCGTTAACTTAAAATCACTTAATAAGGGTTACTTTTATGAAAGTACAAATGAGTTTTATAAAAAAAGTGGTCTCGGAGGGAGTGCGCCAGATTTAACATTCTTTCAACCCTTTTATGATCTCGAAGAAAAGACCTACAATTATTTATATGGGGATAAATAATTGAGCACTTTAAATTGACTATGATTAATTTGTTACTTCATATTTATTGCAATAAACAAATAATATATTTAAATATATAGTATTTTAAAATATATATATAAATATATTATATATCTAAAAATAAAAGTTATTAAATTTAAACAATTAATCATTATAGTTATTTTAAAATATATAGTATATATAAAAAAGTAAATTAGAAAATCAATCAAGGGGGATACAGATGTCCAATAAAGAGAATAAGGACAAACGCAGCTTAATGAACAACATCGTATTTACATTACAGCATATGTTTAAGTGGCAACCAGAATCAATGTGGTTAACTTTAGTAAACTCTATAGCAGTTGCAATTGCACCATTTATATGGGTGGTGGTTCCTAAGCTAATTATTGATGCGGTTTCGACAAAACAATCCACAAACTACATTATTACGATTTTGCTAATTACTTTGATCGTGGCATCAATTGTCTATTTTACAAAAGAGGCATGTATTGGCGTCTATCGAATGAAAATGGCGAGAACTAGAATGCTCTTCGGGTTAGAATTGCATGGAAAAGCGATGCAACTTGACTACCATCACGTAGAAAATGTTGATACTCAAAATGCATTACATAGAGCGAAATGGACGACCAGTAACCCTCAATTTGGGATGGGTGGCGTCATGCAAAACACCTTCTCAATCGTTGGTTATTTACTTGGATTCATTGGCTATTTAGGGATTATTTTTAGTCTTAATCCTTTGGTTTTAATTTATTTATTATTTAGTGTGACTATTATTTACAGAAGAAAGGACAAAGCCAATAAGTTCCAACATTCAAAAGAAGATGAACTTAGACCGGATGAGAGAAAGTTTAGATATTTAGCAAGAATTATGACGGATTTTGAGTTTGGTAAAGACATTCGAATCTACCAGCTTAAAGAGATGCTCTTACAG
This sequence comes from Fusibacter sp. QWL-12, assembly GCF_058683495.1. Taxonomy (NCBI): domain Bacteria; kingdom Bacillati; phylum Bacillota; class Clostridia; order Eubacteriales; family Fusibacteraceae; genus Fusibacter; species Fusibacter sp. QWL-12. Next base: position 20,634 of record NZ_CM178745.1, on the reverse strand, counting down.
AAAATGTTGTATTTTAACCGTAAGACAGAAGCAATACAGAAAACGATTTATAAAGAATTTTTAAAAGTAGAGCTATTAGATACGGTTTTAGTTTTATTAAGAGATGGGATCGTCTATGGCTATATTACTTACTTAACATTAAATGGGAGATTAACCTTTGGTGACTTCATCCTCTATACAGGTACAATAAGTGGCTTTGCTGTATGGATGCAAGAGCTGATGCGACAAGTGACTTTGCTTAGACTTGCAGCTAGATATGTAGATGATTATCGAGACTACATGGAAATCGATGGGAATGCTGTTTTGGCTGAACCACTTGAAGCGCCAAAAGGCGAGCGTCATGATATTTGCTTTAAAGACATTTGTTTTAAATATCCTGACAGTGAGAAGGCTGTGTTTGATAAGCTTACCTTAGAAATACCTGCAGGACAAAAACTGGCAATTGTCGGAACAAACGGTGCCGGAAAGACAAGCTTAATTAAACTATTAACGGGACTTTATCGCCCAAACTCAGGCGAGATTCACATTTCTGGAACGGACATATCTCGAGTACCACTTACAGAGCATTATAAATTGTTTTCAGTTGTCTATCAGGAAATCAAGCCTCTTGCAGCTAGTATCGCAGAAAATATAGCTTCATGTGAATCACCTGATGAAGCTATGGTATGGGATGCTTTAAAACGTTCTGGACTTGAGAATAAGGTTAAAACATTAGGGAAGTCTATCGATACAGAACTTCTAAAAGTCATTTATGACGATGGCATAGAGCTTTCAGGTGGCGAAAATCAAAAGTTAGCACTTGCAAGAGCACTCTATAAAAATGGACCAATCGTTATATTAGACGAACCGACATCCGCTTTAGACCCAATCGCTGAAAAGGACATATATGAAAGCTTCAATGATATGATTGGCAACAGAACTGCGATCTTTATTTCACATCGTCTTTCAAGTACGAAATTTTGTGATAAAGTTATTTTTATCGAAGATGGTAAGATTATCGAATCGGGTTCTCACTCTGAACTCATGGCACTTAAAGGAAAATATGCACATATGTTCAACCTTCAAGCACAGTATTATCAAACTCAGTCGGAGGTGAGCGCATAATGAAACCAAGTGAAACGAAACATACAACCTTACAAGTGTTCAAATATTTCACCAAATTAGTGCATCAATTAGCACCAAAATACAGTTTAACCCTGTTGGGGTTATCATTATTTAAAACGCTTAGACCTCTTATTTTTATTTTTGGTCCTAAATTCATCGTCGATGAGTTGATGGGCGCACAGAGAACTGAGCTACTAGTGGGAATGATTATTACAATTGCAGGCTTGAATTTTATATTTGGTATTTTTGAAAAAATCCTGCAAGCACGATGTGATCTACAGACAGATCAATTTAACAATGCATTCGAACGTTATATTTCTTCTAAAACAGTGGATTTGGATTTTGAAAATGTTGAAGATCCAGATGTCTTAAATTTAAAGGAACGTGCTCTATTTGCAGTTAGAAATCATGGTCTGATGTTTGGCATGGTAAATGCACTTTCAAAAATTGTCAACGAGTCGTTTTTAATTTTGTCACTATCTGTACTCATATGGACATTTAGCCCATGGGTGCTTCTGCTAGTCATCGTAGTGGTTTGGATCAATAGCTTTATCTTCAAAAAAATTCAAGCACTTTACTATAAGGAGTCTACTGAATCGGTGAATGCGAACCGAGAGTTTGTCTACTATATCAATCAATCTGGCGATCTGGAGATCGCAAAGGATATCAGGTTATATAAAAGCTTTAGAATGATACTGGATAAAATGGATCGCGTTAATTTGCAGACCAATAAAATCTATATTAAGGTTTATGGCGGAATAAGTCGCCTAAATGGATTGGTCAATGTTAATGCACAGATTCAGATGGTAGCCATTTATGCATTTTTGGTTTATAGAGCACTAAAGGGCTTTGTTACGGTGGGAAATTTCATGCTTTATGCTGGTGCTGTTGGAAAGTTTAGTGCAAGCTTAAATAACTTTGTAAGTAGCTTTATGGAAGCTTATCGGATTAGTCATCAGCTTCAACTCCTCGTCGCCTATGAAGAAATTCCAACTTCAGATATGACAGGTGATCAAGATGTTGAACTAACTGGTAACTATACGATTGAATTTCACGATGTTAGTTTCAAATATCCAAGAGCGTCAGAGAATACCTTGTCGAATATTTCTGTAAAAATTAAACCTAATGAAAAAATATCGATTATTGGTTTAAATGGTGCAGGCAAGACAACTTTTGTCAAACTACTGACGCGATTGTATAAGCCTTCTTCTGGGAAAATAACGTTAAATGGTATGGATATTCAAGATATCAAATATGAGCAATATATGTCGCTGATCTCAGCTGTTTTCCAGGATTATAAGCTTTTAGGATTGACTGTAGAAGAAAATGTGACAAGTAAGATTAAAAATGAATCCTCTGAAGCTGATGAAAAACTGGTGCGTATTTTAAAAGAAGTAGGGATGTGGGACGATTTGCAAGTGCTACCCAATAAAGTCGATACCCTGTTAGATAAAAGCTATGACAAGTCGGCGACGAAGTTTTCGGGAGGTCAGTCACAAAAGCTTACCATTGCCCGTGCGTTATATAAAGCAGCGCCAATTGTGATTTTGGATGAGCCAACCGCAGCACTCGATCCAATTGCCGAGTACGATATTTATATGAAGTTCGATCAGCTGGTTCAAAACAGAACAGCGATATACATTTCTCATCGTCTTTCAAGCTGCCGTTTCTGTGATCGCGTTTTGGTTTTTCAAGAAGGTAAAATCATACAATCCGGTCATCACGATGAACTCATTAAAGATCATGGCAACGTCTACGAAAAATTGTTCAATGCACAGGCTGTTTTTTATACAACATAATACATTTAAGTATTTTGGACCAACGTTTGGGAAAAAAACATTTATTAAGCTTGAAAAATAATATAATGGATTAATTAATAAAAGCTTCAAAGTCTACCCGTTTCGGGTAGACTTTTGTATGTAAAATTTTATGTGCAAGAGGGTGGTGATCAGATTGAAAGTTAAGAATAAACGCTTAAAAGGGGTTGTTCTTTTGCTTACTTGCCTTACATGCGTCGCAATAGTTGTAGGTTTTTACAAGTTCAATGCAATTCCGGAAGGCAATCAAGAAACGTTAAATGAAAATAACAAAATTGCTAAAGTTTTTTTAGAGGAAAAGGGATATAATGTTTTGGAATACATAGGTAGTAGTCAAATTTACTATCATCGTGGCACGGTCTCGTTTAATGACATAAAAAAACTTGCATTAATTGATTTGAACTATGAAAATTTATTAGACAAGCCACTTACAGTTGAAGGTTACTTGGTAACCAATCATCCACTAGACAGCAGTATAAAGCGGCTTTATGAGACGATAAAGAGTGGTTTAACCTATCGGTTTAAAGTGATCTATCCCAACATGACAAGAGTCTATATTGTAAAATGTGAGGATCAAGTATTAGGTGGCTACAGCCTAGTGTGTCATCAAGGAATTATGTTATTAGGAAGTCAGGTTTATACGATAGATGGTAAAACCATTGAAGAAAAATCAGATTTAACTTATGATGAGTGGAGAGACTCAGTGATCAAGAAAATGGTTAACTGATTTTGGATACATATTGTTTCTAGAATACATATTTTTATTGACTTGTATTATCATCTTTTCCATGATATGGTTATGATAGGCATTCCGTGAAAGCGGGATGCCTTGTTGCATTTTAATGGGACTTCCATTAAATGTATAAAAAAAATAGACCCTTAAAAGGAGGATGAGTATGTCTGGTCATGTGTTGTTGCAGCAGCATTTAAGCTGGTTGGAGCAGGATTTGCTAGAAGTGAGTGAAAAATTTTTTAGAAAGAATCAAATGGAAAAGAGTGCCTATGAAGAGAAGATGCGCGCTTATTCGGAGCAGGTGAAGAAACATCGTCATCAGTTGGATGATTTATCAAACCTACCAGTTGTATTGATTCGTTCAACGGTTACAGTAGAATCAATAGAAGATGGAGAACGCATGGACTTCAAGATCGTATCACCTAGCGATGAAGTTGCGCTAGGTGACTTAGAAGCTGCCTCTTATTTATCTCCAATAGGAAAAGCGCTTTTGCTAAAAGCAAAAAATGAGCCAGTAGAGGTAGAAACGCCTCAAGGTATCATTCAATATAAGATTTTGAAAATTAAATATTCGTGATTGGTAGAAGCCCTTGCGTGAATATATTATTTCACGCAAAGGCTTTGTTTATTTGAATCACTCAGAATTAATGGAATTTTAATCTCATATTTTGGAAATTGTGCTAGACTTAAGATAGTAAGAAAGTCCGAGTTAGTCATCTAATGTCATAGCTTCAAAAAAGGAGTGAAAAATGTTTGAGAAAATCAAGTCATACATAAGTAATTTTATTGTGATTGCCCTATTATATAGCATTATCCGAGTTGTTGTATCAGGATCTATAGATTACATATATGAGTTAAATAGTGATTGGTTTGAAATTGTTGTATTATCACTTGTTTTTTCACTCAACCTAACTTTATGGAATGCAGTTGAGACACAGGTTATGACACGAGCAGAGCTGACTTCTGATGCATGGCTAAAAACCTTAGTAAAGTTTCGAGCGAAACTAATAACGGATGATACCAACTATGCTGAGTACGATATTTCATTTATAAAATTAATGGCAAGACGAGAGATTTTGATTAAAACGCATCAGTCAGAAGATGGCTACTTAATTGTAAAAGCACCGAAACGCATTTTCCATGAATACAAGCAGGAGGTATAAGATGATAAATAGTGATACTTATAAAATGGCACAAGAGGTGATGCAGCAATTGTTTGCTAAAGATTATCAATTTGCACTGGCAACGGCGGCAAATAACATCCCTTCAGTCCGATTTGTTGATACTTTCTATGATGAAGGCTGCTTTTACATTGTTACATATGGTAAATCGAGAAAAGTACATGAAATTGAAGGAAATCCAAATGTAGCATTAACTTTTATGAATTATAGTTTTTCTGGTATCGCCTCTAATATAGGTCATCCGCTTGACCCCAAAAATTTGGACATTAGAGAAAAGTTGATTGAGGCTTTTGAGCCTTGGTATTTTAAACATAACAACGAATCAGATCCGAATATGTGCTATGTGAAGGTTGAATTGGATCAGGGATTTTTTTATAAAGACGGGCAAGGCTATAAAGTGGATTATGTAAGAAAAGTAGCCGAATGCTTTCCATTTGAATTTGATATCGTATTAACTGTTTAAAAAATAAAGCTAAAAAAATAAGGTGCCTCTGTTTGTAACAGAATGCACCTTTTGTTTTAGGCTATTATTGTTTGTCTGGATTCATTTGAGACATGAAAGACATTGCCATTTCAATCGCTTTCATAATTTCCGCTTCGATAATTTTCATGCTTTCTTCTTCTGTGCCTTCAGTTACTGTTACTCTGAAGCTGGTTTTTGCAACCTCAAGTTTAATAAAAGCATCACCTAAAGATTTTTGAGCCATGTCCTTCAACATTTTTTTTGACTCGTCTTTTAAAAAGTACTCAGCGATGGCATCTTGTATGACCACAACAATTCTTTTTTCTTCATCTAATTGCATAGACTTAATGAACATATTTAGCATAATCATTCTCCTTGTGTATTCATTCCTTATCTATTGTACAACTTTAGAAAAAAGCAATCAATCTTAAAAAGTAGTTTTGATTATGTGTGGTTTTTTACTCTTTGATAAATACCATCCTTGCGCTCCATGAGTTGTTCTTCAATTAGAGAACGACGAAGTAAAGCGAAATCCTCATGATAGAGAGAAAGCATTCGATTCACTTCTTTCTCTGGGTACTCAGTATTAGGCATAAAGGATTGGACGATGTGTTCTAAGATGATTCTGCGTTTTTTTCTTTGAACGGGAATAGAAATCAGCTGATCGTATTTTATAAACTGCTTTAGAACGTTTGAACGATAAGCTTGTTCTCGCTGTTCATCAGAATCAATCATCGGCTGTGATGCTTCAAGTAGCTCGATGAGTGGTAATTCTAACAGGTCGAGTCGGATGGAGTAAACGATGTAATATTGATCTTTTTTCTTTTCCACAAGTCCGACCTCTTCCAGCTTCTTTAAGTGAAAGGAAACAGTAGAAGGCGTTAAAGCTAAACGTTCGGCTATCAGCTCGACGTACTTTGGTTCTTCGAGTAATGTTGCCAAAATCTTCACGCGAGATTGATCTGCTAAAGCTTTAAAGAGCTTAACCAATTGTTCAGGGGAAAGTTCGTTCATTACGCCTCCTTTTGCATGACTTCAATAAAGTGCTTTTTAATGGTATTGGCTTGGCTGATCTTAAGTTTTTCTATATGCTCTGTTTCTATATCATGATATTGAATGCTCTTTTCCAAGTTGATCAGCCAGTTTTGAGGGATTTTGTCGAAGTAATTGAGATAAGTACTTGAAAGTACTTCCATTGCCTTTTCTTCATCAGATTGTATCAAAGGTTTTGCTTTCTGATAACTAATCGAAAACATTTTTTCAAAAATCTCTAAGACATTTAGTTGTATTTTAGCATGATTGGCTTCATCAAATCTTTGTTCCTGGGTTAAAGACATAATCTCATTTTTTTTATCGTCTATTAAGACCTTAAGATATGATATATAATATTCTATTTTACTTTCCATTATTTTCTCCTTTTTTACAGCTTTCTGCAAGGTTATCGTTTTTTTACAATTTTTATTTGTAGTTTAACGCACTTGGTGTCGTAATAAAATCAAAATGAACTGGAGCGTCATTTGCACCACCAAAGTATTGATTCATACCGAGGGCGATATGGCAGGTTCCCGCTTGCTTTTCATCAAAAAGTGCATACCCAGTATAACTGGTTGCTTTTGGATTGAGACCAATGCCAAACTCAGCAATCACAAGTGCAGAGGGATCAATGGCTTTCAATTGCTCATAGATTGCTTTGGGTTCTGAGTGAATTAATCTACCATTACAAAATGATAAAAGTGCCTGATCATACCAAGTGCCGTCCCATTTAATTTTACCGGTAATAAAGTCACCGTTTGCGCTATCTTCCAAAACAGCAATGTAAACTTCACCAGCAGGGAAATCACCATTTCCATGGTCAGAATGCCATTCACGCCCTTGATAGGAAAGTGAAAGAGAACCTTCTTTGCCGCTCTTAATGATGACGGATTGTGTTTGTGATAATCTCTTGATTTCACTCATACACTCATTTTTTAAAAGCTCGTAATCGATATTAGAAAGCTCATGCCATAGCGTTTCATATGCTTCAAGTGACATTTCAGCCATTTCTGCAAACGACTCTGTGGGAAGTCGTAATTGTAAAAGTGGTTTTTGAGAACGCATTATTTCACTAAAGTGTGATCGGATAAAAGGCCTAAATGCGGCTTGTTGTACTTCTGATAGAAGTTGCATTACTTGCTGTGGCGTTACAGCCATAACGTCTAAAATGGTTTCAGAAGAAGCTATAAAAGTCTTTTCAGCATCAGATAAATCGAATGTACCATATTGTGTTTTGGAATTGATAGATTCTAGTGAAAAGTCAATGAAGCAAGTTGAGATGCCTCTTGAAGTAAAAGCTTTTTCTAGGTGTTCGTAGAGCAATGGTTCTTTATGTGTTGCCCAAAATTGAATCACCAAAGAATTTGTCTGAGGCAGATCAATTTGTGTCGCTATTTGAGAGAGTGTTTTAAGTGTTAGTATATTCATTTTGCCTCCTGTAAATCAGTAATTTGAAATTTGATTTGATGACAATCTAAATAGATGTTAACAAAGAATGTGAAACTTGTCAAATTTAATTTGATGCACATCGAAACAAAATGTTCGATGGGTTGTTTTGTGAGTGACAAAATTGAAAAAGTATCAAAGCATTTCGTCTTAGTTTTGAGTCAAACGTCACTTTTTAAAGGATGTTTATGATACAATAAAGAAAACTATAATGATTAATTTATGAAGGGTGGCACTATGAAAGAAAAGGTTAAAAACAGACCGATTGGTATTACGGTTTTAGCAGCACTATACATTTTAGGGGCAGGGATGGGATTGCTAACACTTGCTTCAAATCTTGTTTCTGGTTCGATTAATACAGAAAGCGGTACCTTGGCAGCAATACTTGTTTTTGGAACATCGACAGTCATTAGCTTTGTAACACTTTTTGCTGGTATTGATTTGCTATCTGGTCATGTAAGAGGCTATGTCCTAGCAAATTTTTACTTGGTGTATAACATTTTTAATGATATTGCTACTGTTATTGCAATTCAATATCTTAACAATCAATTGATTATTTCACAATATGCCATAAGGATACTGTTATCAATTGTAATTATCGTATTTTTAAATTATAAAACTTCATTAGATTATTTTCAGATTAAAAGGGAGCAAATTAGAAGCTATTTGCTAATGGTTGCTATAGTAGCTTTAGTGCTAGTAATCCTAATTAATGGTCTATATTTACTTTTAGCAGGTTAATATTTATATAAGTCTTATTGTTATTCAATTAAGAAATGATTAGGGAGGTGATACTATCCTTTTTGTTGGTATTGATTTGGCTTGGACCTATAAGAAAGAAACTGGGCTATGTATCATCAGTGATGATCGAACAATCATTGAACTCTCAGCAGAAGTTTATACAGATGAAGCAATTGTTGAAAAATTACTGATGTATAAAGATGAACCAATGATCATAGCGATAGATGCACCTCTGATAGTCAATAATGAGCAGGGCTCTAGATCCGCAGAGCGACTTTTTATGAAAGAGAAAATTAATGGCATACATCATTCGGTATTCAATTGTAGTAGAAGCTATCTAGAAAAAACATATGGTTCTATAAGAGGAGAAATTCTAGTGAAAAAGCTACTTGAAGCACTACCGAATATTAGCGTGTCTACTGAACCGATGGTAAGTTCGAGCAGTATAATTGAAGTATTTCCATCAGGAAGTGTTTCAGGTATTTTTCCAGAGCATAGTCCGATAAAGTATAAGTATAAACCTAAGCTTGGATTTGAGCGTGCCATTAATGAGATGAATCGTTTAATTGATGCGTTTGATGCGAGCGAAAGAAACGATGAGTTAAAAGGATTTATCAGTCGATTTAATAAAGTTGATTTAGCCATTACAAAGAAGAACTTTAAAACGCTAGAAGATCAAATGGACGCATTACTTTGTGCATTTGGTATGCTACTTGTTTATCAAAAAAAAGCTAAGATTAAATGCTTTGGAACCGTTGAACAAGGCTTTATTTCGGTACCTATTAGAATGCACTTTAACAAACCTAATTCAGATGAAGGACTAAAAAATGAACGATAAAGACCAAAATTTTAGTGAAATACAGTTTGATATAAGGCTATTAACCATTGATGATATCGATCAGTTTAGACAACTTAGACTCGAGGGACTTTTACAAAATCCTGAGGCGTATGGATCGACTTATGAAATCGAAAGTGAATATCCAATCACAAAGTTTGAACAAAGACTTGCTGAGGATAATGATAAAAGAGTGATAGGTGCATTTTTCAAGGCGCAATTAATTGGAGCAATGACCTTAATAAGAGAGAGTGGTATGAAAGAAAGGCATAAAGCAAATCTTTATGGCGTTTATCTTTCTGAAGCTTATAGAGGGCATGGAATCGCAAACGAGATGCTCAAGACTTGTCATGAAATTGCAAAATCAGATTGGCAAATAGAACAAATACGACTCGCCGTAGTTAGCACGAACATCAATGCGATAAAGTTATATGAACGTCTTGGATATACCACATACGGCATTGAAAAAAATGCGCTGAAATATCTTGGTGCATACTCTGATGAGACTTTAATGGTCAAATTTTTATAAGGAGGACATATGAAAAAGAGCGTAACAGCTTTGATTGGAGGATTAGTTCTTATAGCTTCATTTGTATTAGTCGGGCAAATTGCCTTTCAACTTCCCAATGATTATATAAGACCACTGCCTTTAACTGAGACAGAAGAGAAAGTTTTAAACTTAGTTGAATTCGATAACATCATTCAAATTTTTGACGTTAAGAAAAGCAAGAATCTAAATATGAGTACAAGTCTGGTTGCCTATATCTATGAAGATGGTGAGCTCATACATAATGAAGTCCTGTTATCTTATTCAGGTACGGAAGAAGAAAATAGTAGTTTGGTGTTGGATATACATAATATTGACAGTGAAAAGCAACTCCGAATGAATATAAAGGAAGAGGTGGCAGGTAGTCAAATAAAGACATTACCAGTGCTTGATCTATCGTTTATCGATGGTGAGATTAAAGCTTGGGCATATGATTTCATTACCGATCCGATTGATTTGACAGAAGTAAAGGAAGCGACCATAGGATGCTATATTTTTAGTGAAGATGGGAGCTTGCGAACGTTGTCCGTAGAAATGTTTGATAGTGATTCAGAATATATAAAATCATATGACAATGTTGTACTTTTTAAATTGAGTTACGAACATAACAATTAATCTTATAAACTGTATCTATAACACACTTTCCTATAATAAGACGGAGGTACGTGTTTGAAATCTTCTATATCATTTTATAGATCAAGGAAGTCTGTTTATTTCATTTTTATCCTTTTGGTGATGGTTATTTTAGTTCTGATCTATGTTCAAGAAAAAAAGATTCATCTAGTTTTAAAAGAAGATGAAATCGTCAAAATAAGTTCTTCCCCAAATTATGATGAAGTGGCATATCATTCACAAGATTTAGAAGTTGAAAATCTTATAGAGTACCTAAATGAGTTGACCTATAAGCGCGTTGTGATTAACAGGAGTAAGGGCTGGCAAATAGCCATAAAAAGTCGATCGTATAATATTCTTATTCAATCTCCTTATATCCAGATAAATGGCTTTTGGTATAAAAGCGATGGTTTAAATATAGAAACAATTTCAAAATTTTATATTAAACAAGATTGATCTATTTGATATTCAGTCTCATTTAAGGGTATGAATGAACCATTAACGATTAGATAAAGGAGAATGCTTATGTCAATTGGATCAATATATGTAAATTTACCGATAAAAAATGTTGAGAAAACCAGACAATTTTGGACAGCTTTGGGATTCCCAATCAATGAGCAATTTAGCGATGAGAAAGCAGTCTGTGTGGAATTAAAAAAGGACCTTATTTATGCAATGATGCTTTCAGAGCCTTTTTTTAAAACCTTTACACATAAGCCAATTGCAGATGGTGGATCAACTCAAATGTTATTGGCGATACAGGTAGAGAGTAAAGAAAGAGTAGATGAGATATTAAGTACTGCACTTTCGTTAGGTGCTATTAGATATTTGGATCCGATAGCAGACACTTGGATGTACTATGATAGATTTCAAGATCTCGATGGTCATCAATGGGAAGTGATGTATGCTGACATGTCTCAATTCCCACAAGAGCAGGGCTAGGCAAGAAACCATTCAAAACTAGAAGCTATTCAAAACATGAAAACATGAAAACATGTTTATAAGAATGTAGTCACTTAAAAAGCATAATTAAATATACACCTAAACTCAGCTTTCAAAATGGAAGCTGAGTTTTATGCTTTAATGAGACTTTAATATTCGATTTAGGAACAAGGTGATATAATAATTTGGAAAGCAATTCGTTTGAATATTTTGAATACATATTTTTCGGCAATAATTTAAGGAGGTACAAAGTGTCATGAACCTGAGAAGGGTTGTTATCCAAACGAAAAGGCTATTAATGGTACCAATATCTGAAACAGATATTTCTGATGTTTTTCACAATTTTACGACGAATGTTTCTACGTATATGTATCCAGTTCCAACTGGTGAAATTGAAGATACAAAGGAGTTCGTTACAGCTGCAGTCAATAAGCTAGATGCTAAAAAGGATTTGCAAATGGTCATTAAAGATAAAAACGATGATACCTTTTTGGGCTGCTGTGGTCTTCATGGCATCAACTCACTTAATCCAGAACTTGGTATTTGGTTGAAAACAGACGCGCATGGTTTGGGACTTGGTAAAGAAGCGATAGAAGGGTTGGTCAGTTGGGGTCGTGAGAATTTGGTGTACGATTTCTTTAAGTACCCTGTAGACCGAAGGAATATTTCGAGTCGAAAAATTCCAGAATCTTATCACGCTACGGTTGTGAAAGAATACGTCATCACCAATCAAGCTGGGAAGCCACTTGATATTATGGAATTTTGGTTTAAGTAAGCATAAAGTTATTAAGACTACCTAAAGTTCAACCCAAATGGAGGCATTAATTATGAAAAAAGTAACTGTAATCACAATTATGATAGCAGTCATTTTTCTAGCGTCTTCTTGCAAACCCAATGATGTCAATAGCAATCTAAGCTCTGTTGATGGTGCTCAAATGTCAACCTTAGAAAAGGATAGGACTGAGAGTACTGTGAGTGCTGAGGATACTGATGTAAATACTGAAACGATATTAAATAAAACAGTGTCACCTTCTATTGAGGATCTGGATACTTTTTTAAAGAATGAGGTGGATACAAATATAAAGATGACATTTTATCCATCTGATCTACATTTTAGTGAGGGTCTGAACCCTTCGGAAACGCGCCAATATGCAGTTGGCTATGTATTAAATAACCAATATTATACTGCGAAAGTTAGTATAACTAATAATGATGGTGAATTATACATATCAGATTTAATATCAGAAGACAGTCGTTCAGAGGTACAGTCACTATTAGATAAGTTCTCAGAAATCTACTTGAAAGAAAGTGCTCTAAATCTGTTTGATTTTAGTCCGTTTATTGAGACCGTTGAATTAGAGAGAGTAGATTTCGAGGGGATAAAGGATAGTGCTGCGGATGGTTCTTTAAGTTATTGTTTTTATTTTGAATCTGAATTTATGCTAGCGTCAAATTATGAACCTGTACTTGCTGGCAATATTAAGCCAATTGAGGATCAAAAGGATGCGTATCGTCAGGTGGGTTTTGCAATTATGAAAGTTGAGAACGACCATTATACCATAGAAAGCATAGGCACTTCACCATGATAAGATTAGAAACAGATCGATTGATCATTAGAGACCATGAATACGAGGATTTAGAGGGACTTCATCAGCTATTATCCAGTGAAGAAAATACCTATTTTATATCGGATTTAAGAACGCATTCCATGGATGAATCAAGGGAAAATTTGTTTGAAGCGATGAAACATGCAAAACTCGACAACCGCCTTAAGGTTTTCTTAGCGATAGAGGAGAAGGCTACCGGCAACTATGTTGGAGATATAGGCTACACGATTTCTGAGCAAGCCACTGAAGGCGCAGTTGCAGAAATGGGCTATTTTATATTAAAGTCATTTTGGGGAAAAGGGTATGTGACTGAAGCCGCTAAATCGGTTTTAGATTTTGCTTTTACAAAAGGCGGTATTATAAAAATTGAAACAGGCTGTAATAAGGCCAATGTTGCCTCAGAAAATATAATGATCAAGCTAGGAATGGTTAAAGAAGCGCACCTAGTGATGCACAGCGTTATCGATGGCATCTTATATGATCGCGTGTGTTATCGACTTTTAAAGCGTGAATGGGAACAGATGAAAGACAAATCGTTTGATATAAGAAAATAATGACTTGACAAAACTGTCTAACGTCATTAGACTAAAAATGTCTAATAGCGTTAGACAGTTTTGTTTTGAACGAACAGTTTAATTAATTGATCAACTTCATTTCAAACGTCAGTTTTGATTGATCACAGGAGGACCAAATGGAAAAGCATAAGTTAGGAGAGATGGAAGAGCGCTTAGCAGAACTCATATGGGATCATGCACCTCTTACGACTAAAACATTAATTGCACTTTGCTCAGATGCTTTTGATTGGAAAAGGACGACGACCTATACGATGTTAAAAAGACTTTGCGATCGAGAGCTGTTTTTACAAGAGGATGGACAGATCACAGTCTTGCTTTCAAGAGAGGCCTTTAAGTCGGAACAGGGGACTGCGTTTGTCAGAGAGAATTTTAACGACTCGCTTCCTAACTTTATTGCGGCTTTCTCAAGAAAGAAAAAACTCAATCGCGATGAGATAGAAGCCATACAAAGGATGATCGACGCACATCAGGAGGCAGACGAATGAAAACCTTAATCGATCTAATCATCGAACTTAGCTTGACGGGAAGTCTAACGATTCTCATCATCCTATTGTTCAGAGGCTTGGCATTTAGATTACCTAAGAAATTGAGTTATCTGCTTTGGTCGGTTGCTTTGTTTAGATTGCTGGTGCCTTTCTCAGTTATGTCTAGATGGTCCATACTTGGCGGAGTGGGATGGTTTGATGCGCCTACGAAGCGTATGTCTGAGTCATCATTCGGTGCTGGCATCATCAGTACAACCAGCCATACCGTTTTAAGTCCCATAGCAAATGGCATTGTAAAACCTTTATCCTCAACTCTTACCGTCACAAACCTAGCGCAGAATAATTTAACATTGAATTATGAAGGCGTTCTGCTCACGATCTGGTTAATCGGTGTGGTGGTGCTCTTGGGATTCAATCTCTATAAGGGTTATCGTCTATATAAAGGGGTCAAACAAGCGGTTTATCTAGGTGATGGCGTCTATCAATCATCACATTTTAGTTCGCCCTTTGTAATCGGTGTTTTTAATCCGAAAATTATACTGCCTGCGACTCTATCTGATGAAGAACGCTATTATATACTTGCTCATGAAAAGGTGCATGTCCGTCGTTTTGATCCGCTTTGGAGAAGCCTTGCGTGTATTGCCCTAACCCTACATTGGTTTAATCCCTTAGTATGGCTTGGTTTTAACCTTGCGATGCGCGACATGGAGATGTCCTGTGATGAAGCGGTCATTCAGCAATATGGGCATAACATTAAGAAACCTTATTCGACTTCGATGCTGCGTCTAGCGGTTGGACAGCCTGTATATCCATTTTCTCCAGTGGCTTTTGGTGAAGGGGATACGAAGCAGCGGGTTAAAAACGTGCTTCGCTTTAAAAAGACAAAATCCTGGGTGGGCATCGTTGCAACTCTAGCTTTGATCGTTCTTGCAGTAACGCTTATTACGAATCCGATGATACAAGGCGATTTCACTGGGAAAACCTATCGTGTCGTCAGTAAGGTATATGAAGATCCGATCTATTCGTTTACTTATTTTGAACAGACCTATCCCACTTTTACCATTACCGATCAAAACGTGATTAGCCGTAAGGAAACGTCAGAGGTAAACTGGGTGGATAGCGATCCTCTTGAAAAGATAAGTTTAACTGCGACGGATTTTCAAGATCCATTCAACCTACTGGCTTCAAGTGATGCAAAAAAATTAATCGACAAAGCAGATGAGCGTTATGTATCTAAGCTATCGGATGAAGCGGGGACCACATATTGGCTTTTTAAACAGAACAATGGTGATCTTTATCTAGCGGTTGGTTACGACACCCCTGAAAGACATAATTCAATTAGATGGTTTTTTGAACTAGAGGAAGAACCTTTCTATAGTTCACTTGAAACCGTATATGCCAATAGAACCAACTATGTTGGCAACGCGAGCAAGGTCGGTGGCATCATCGGTGGTTTTGCCTATCCGAGTTGGTCAAGCTACGATCACTTTGAGATGACAACCAGTGAAATGCCTTATGGTGTTACTGTGGTGCTTGCAAGTGAAATCGCTGTAGATGATACATTGATCAATGATTCACCGAATTATGAAATTCTAAAACGCAATGCTTTAATGACCTTTGCGCTGGTGGAAAATGTGGAGACGGTTACTTTTGAGTTTAGCGATACAGATGATCAGAAGATGTCGGTTTCTTTTGATAAAGCTGAGCTTGCAGAGGGGTTAAAGGATGTGATTCAGACGACTCTATGGGAGCAAGGTGCGAGCTTTGAGCAGTTCAAAGCCTTTATTGCGTCGATTAGTGTTTGGGAATAAAATATTAACTACCCTTGATTTGGTCTAAGTTTAATTAATGAAAGATCGTTTAAGGGTAGTTATTTTTATGTCACAGGAATGTAATCTTAAAAAACCATTAATTTGGAAGAAGAATAAAATATTATGGTAGAATAGAGATAGCAAACATTCGTTTGGCAAATTAAAGGAGCAAGAAAATGAATAAACACATCGTATCACTGATAGAACAGGATTTTGGCGATCTTTTAACCATTCATAAGTTTAACCAATATGTGCCTAAGTTAAGGGATTATTTCGCACCATATGTTTTAGAAAAAATGACAAATGGCATTACGCTTGATGCTGTTTTTATAGAGCAATTTAATAGAGAGAGTATCATAGAAAGTGCCGTATATTACATTAAAAACAATGAGAACGTCAGTAGCAAATCAGCCATTGATGATTTTTTAATCGCGTTGAATCAGTTATTTGAACGCGTGATCTTAGAAAAGTATCCCAACGATGCTTTAGGTAGATTGATGCCATTTTCGGCTTTAGCGCAAGAAGTGGATGATCGTCTCAAAACTTACGGCATTGTTCTAAAAGATAGAGAAGCCTATCCGCCGATTGATCAAAATCAAGTGAGTTTTATGATGAAGGCGCTTGAACAATTAAACGCAAATAATTTTAAAGCCATGAGTGTGAAAATCGTCGTTAAACTTTTGTTAATTTATGGTTTAAATGTGGACCGTGTCGCGTCTATGTTGGTAAGTGATTATGATTTCCAAAGACGAATTTTGAAGCTTCGCTACAAGGATGTTGCGAATAGAACGCTTTTCCTAGAACTGCCATATTCACTGGTTGAGGATTTTGAAAAATACCTTCAACTCAGGGAAGAAATGCGATTTGAGGATACAGAATTACTATTTGTAAAAACATCTGGTAAGCCTGTGAGACATGACTTGGCACATGAGTTCCTGACTGAGGTCAAGTGCGCTTTTGAGGAAGAAACCGGTGAAAAAGTGACGGGTAAAAATCCATTTACTTTAACGGGACTTCAAAAATTCGCCATTATCAATATGATTTTAGAGGGGATGAATCCTTCGGTAATCATATCGCTAACAGGACTTAAGGAACAGGTTATTAACGATTGCCAAAAGGAAGTGGATAAGATAAGTGCACTTAATCGGAATCGATATATCAATCAAAAGATAAGAGGCACAAAGACGTTTGAAATTTTGAGCTAAGGAAACTAAAACAGGAGGCAGCATGCATCGTCTACTTCGTTTCGTTTTAATCTCTTTCGTGGCGCTTTTTTCAGTTACTTTTACTGGATGTACTACAAAGAATTCAAATGAAATTGAAACTCAAACAACTGAATATAACAATGAAACTAGCCCTGTAACAACCTCTGATGACACTTCTACGGATGAAAACACAACATCTCAAGAGCTAATAAACTACAATGGAAAATATGCTGAGGATCTGAGCTTCTTCTTTAAAACGCTTGAAGAGAAACACCCAGATTTATATCGTAATTTGTCTCAATCTGATTATGTCGCTTTAAAAAGACAACTCTATGAAAAGGCAGATCAACTATCAACACAGACGCTTTATTTTGAGTTACAAAAGATATTGACCGATCTAGGGGATGCGCATACGACGATTATGGCTGACAGTCAACTGATGTCTGAGTTTAGCTATTATCCATTTAAGGTGGATGCATTTGATGACAAATGGTATTTGACTGTATTACCAGAAGCTGAAGCTGATTATTTGGGATGGCAGCTTATCGAGATCAATCAATCCGATATTGAGTCAGTTTTTAATGCTTTATCAGAAATCATTCCACATGAGAACGAAGCATGGATAAAAACCAATTTTACCAATTGGCTATATAATTACGATGCATTGGCTTTTACAGGTGTTTTAGATCCAATGGATTCTATTTTTCTAACGGTAATGAACGACGAGGGGGAAGAGGCGACTCTAGCGCTTGATCGGGTAACAAAGGAAGGCTTTTCAACTGTTTTGTTAAAGCAATTGCCACGTGAAGCAACGCCAGAAACCGATCCTTCAGGTTATTATCGTTGGCTCAATATCGATAACAATTTGGTTATTCAATATAATTTTTTGGCTGAGGATACCACTCAACCTACGACTCTTTTTAATAGCGAAATCATAGAAATGATCAAGACTCAGAATTTTAAGAAGATTATTTTAGATTATAGATATTGCAAAGGGGGCAATGATGCCATTTCATATAAACTAATCGCAGAGCTTAGCCGATACAAATCAGCACTTTCAAGTGAGTTCTATGTTCTCGTGGGAAATGCGACCTTCTCGTCAGGCGTTATCAATGTCACTCGTGCAATGACACTTCTTGATGCCACAACGGTTGGACAGGATACTGGAAATGCTCCAAATCATTTTGGTGCTCCTAAAAACTATCAGTTACCAAACTTAGGCTGGTGGCTCAGTTGTTCATCCGATTATTTTGAACTTTTATCCGATTCGGAATTATCAAAGTTAGATTTAACTCAAGAGTCTATCAGCAAGACGCTTTCACCCGATGTTTGGATATCTCATTCTATTGAAGATTATATTATGGGGATTGACCCTGAAATCGATTACTTATTAAACCATTAGGAGAATTAAATGTACGAAGCATTAATTAAAGCCTTCAGAATGAACCGAATCAAAGTTGAGCTGTTTAAGACAAAATCAGAACTGCTTAGATATTTAGATCAGAATATTATCGAAGGAACAACGGTTGGTGTAGGGGATTCGATGACTTTAGAGGTGCTCGAGGTCTATCACTTGTTAAGAGAGAAAGACGTTAACTTCTTAGATAAATACAATCAACAGCTTATTAAGAGCGAAAAGAAGAAGCTCTATATTGATAATTTCTCTGCAGATACGTTTATCAGCGGTGTCAATGCCATAACAGAAGATGGAAAAATCATCAATCAAGATGGTAATGGCAGTCGTGTGGCACCTATCATTTATGGACCTAAAAAGGTTTTTCTCATTGCGGGAACCAACAAAATAGTGAAGAACGAGCAAGAAGCCATACAGCGAATCAAAAAAGTTGCAGCGCCATTAGATGCTGTACGTCTTGGTAAGAATACACCTTGTACCAAGCTGGGGTACTGTATTGATTGTAAATCGGCAGATAAAATCTGCAATTACCTGACCACGATTCAAGGGCAATTTGATGAGACGAGAATTGAACTACTAATTATTGAAGGGGCATATGGCTATTAGTAAGTAAATGAAATAAAGTAATTGATGTTACTGAAGCCATTGATGGTGTTTGAATTAAGTAAAAAATTACAAAATAATGGAGGAATCTATGAGGAGTGTTAAACCTGGAAGAGGACCATCGGCAATGGGAGCTGCTGGTTCAGTCGTATCGATTATTTTTGGAATCTTTTGGACCATTTCAGTTGCGGGTATGGGGGCACCAGGTGTAATGGTTTTCTTTGGCTTAATTTTTATCTTGATAGGTGTCATCAATTTCGTTTATAATTTTAAAAATACAACTGGATCAAATCGTATGTCATTATATGACATTACAGACGACGGGGAAGAAAGTGATCCTTTGAATGAATTGTTCCAAGCTAACCGATATGCGGACAATTCAAAATATAAAGATGTTTCAAGAAATGATAACGATTTAAGATATGAAGCGGATTCAAGATACGTAGAAGAATCTGATAGAGTTTATCGATTCTGTCCGTATTGTGGTGAAAAATTAGAAAAAGGCTATCAATTCTGTCCATCGTGTGGGAAAGAGTTGAAGTAAGCATTTAACTGGGGGGAGTTTGTTGTCAGATAAAACTAAAAGCACCTTAATTCTAGATAATATCATTACCAGTCTTTGGATTCATCTTTTGATGGGCATCCTGTCACTGGTCGTATTTAGAATTTTTTATGATGCAAGTATCTCAGATTGGGTAACGAAGGAAGCGGAGACAAAACACTATATGTGGCAAGCGATCCCTTCTGCTATTTTGTTGATTGGTTATTTGGTGATTTTTTATTTTTCAGGCAAAGCATTTTTAAAAATGATCGACCCTATATGGAATAAAATTTCTGTTGCCTTACCCCTTTTTATCAGTACAGTTTTATGGGTCCTTTGGTTCAGCTCAGAAACCAGCAACATCATAATGAACAACATTTTAGAACAATCTTTTCTGCTCTTCAATGGCTATCAGTTATCACTGATGCTGGCGCTTAACCGGATTATCCCTCAGTCGGAGAGCCTTTGGTTAAAATGCATTGGCTTGCTCATTTCTATGATGCCATTTTTAGTATGGCAGCTCGCTTTTTTTCAAAAGAACACATTAGTAGTGGTTAGCAGAGAATCAGAAAACAAGAGTGAGATCAATTAATCAAGAGTGAGATCAAATAGTCAAGAGTGAGATAAATAGTGAAGAGTAAGATAAATTAGTCAAGAGTAAGGTGAAATTGCCATTTAGCAGTCTTGAAAAGCATTTAATTATTTTTAACAGGGAGTCGGTATTTAATTATTTTAACAGGGAGTTGTAATATGAAAGAATTATGGGATTTGTACAATAGGGACAGACGACCACTTCACAAAACTGCAGAGCGCGGTCACAAACTGGAAAGAGATTGTTATCATATGGTGGTTCACGTCTGTTTGTTTAATCCCAAAGGAGAAATGCTCATTCAACATCGTCAGACTTTTAAATCAGGATGGTCCAATCTTTGGGATGTAT